>NZ_OCNK01000002.1 GCF_900230285.1 Blastococcus haudaquaticus
CGGCAACATTCCGAACCCGGAAGCTAAGCCTCTCAGCGCCGATGGTACTGCCCTGGAGACGGGGTGGGAGAGTAGGACGCCGCCGGACAACCATTACCGAACGGGGGTCAGAGCCACAGGCTCTGACCCCCGTTCGCGTGTTTGTGTCCGGTTCTGCCGTCGGCGTTCTGCCGATGAGCGCCGCCAATCGAAGAGGTACTGCTCACTCATGACATCACCGCGACGCGGCTCCGGTGGAGCGCGGGACGACCGCGGCTCGGGAGCGAACAAGGGATCCGCCGGCAGGGCAAGCGCCGGTGGCTCCCGAGGTGGTCCGGCCAGTCGCACCGGTGGGGGTGCGTCCGGCGGAGCGCCTCGCCGCGGCACCGGTGCTGGCCGTCCCGCGGGTACGCGCGGGGAATCGTCTCGTGACGAAAGGCCCGGTTCGCTGGAGCGGCGCCCTCAGGGCGGGCGTCCCCCGGGTGATCGGCCGCAGTGGCAGGACCGCCGTCCGCAGGGGGAACGTCCTGCGGGTGGGCGTCCCTCGGGTGATCGGCCGCAGTGGCAGGACCGCCGTCCGCAGGGCGAGCGCCCTGCGGGTGGGCGTCCTTCCGGTGATCGGCCTGCCGGTGGGCGTCCCTCGGGTGATCGGCCGCAGTGGCAGGACCGCCGTCCGCAGGGCGACCGTCCTGCCGGTGGGCGTCCTTCCGGTGATCGGCCGCAGTGGCAGGACCGCCGTCCGCAGGGCGACCGTCCTGCCGGTGGGCGTCCTTCCGGTGATCGGCCGCAGTGGCAGGACCGCCGTCCGCAGGGCGACCGTCCTGCCGGTGGGCGTCCTTCCGGTGATCGGCCGCAGTGGCAGGACCGCCGTCCGCAGGGCGACCGTCCTGCCGGTGGGCGTCCTTCCGGTGATCGGCCGCAGTGGCAGGACCGCCGTCCGCAGGGCGACCGTCCTGCCGGTGGGCGTCCTTCCGGTGATCGGCCGCAGTGGCAGGACCGCCGTCCGCAGGGTGAGCGCCCCGCCGGTGGACGTCCCTCGGGTGAGCGCCCCGCCGGTGGACGTCCCTCGGGTGATCGGCCGCAGTGGCAGGACCGCCGTCCGCAGGGTGACCGCCCCGCTGGTGGGCGTCCCTCGGGTGACCGGCCGCAGTGGCAGGACCGCCGTCCGCAGGGCGACCGCCCCGCCGGTGACCGCCCGGAGCGCGCCCAGACCCCGTGGGCCGGGGGCGACGGCTCGCAGGAGCGCCGGCCACGCACGGAGCGGCCGCAGCGCACCACCGGCTCGCGCAACGCCGCCGGCCAGTGGCAGGAGCGTGCTCAGGGCCGGCCGGAGGGTGAACGTCCGCAGTGGCAGGACCGTCGCCCCGGTGGCGGCGATCGTCCGGCCACGGACCGGCCGCAGCGCTCCGGAAGTGCCGGAGGTGATCGCGGCACGTGGCGTGAGCGCCGTCCGTCCGACGACCGCCGTGGGCCTGCGCGAGGAACGGCACGTCCTGCGGCCGGTGAGGAGCGCCGTCCGCCGCTGCCGCCCGGGCCGGAGATCCCTGACTGGGTGGACGCCCGCGACCTGGACCCGGCCGTGCGCACCGCCCTCCGGGGACTGGACCCACGCAACGTCGAGCGGGTCGCGAGTCACCTCGTCGCCGCCGGCACCCTGGTCGAGGACGACCCCGCCGCCGCTCTGGCGCATGCCCGCGCCGCTCGTGACCGTGCCTCGCGGGTAGCGGCGGTTCGGGAGGCTGTGGGTGTCGCTGCCTACCACGCAGAGGACTACGCCGAAGCGGCCCGCGAGCTGCGCGCCTACCGTCGGATGAGCGGTGACGAGAGCTACCGCGCTGTTCTCGCCGACTGCGAGCGCGCCCTCAGCCGTCCGGAGGTCGCGCTCCGGCTGGTCGCCGAGGCGCTCGCCGACTCGCCCGATCCCGAGGAGACGGCCGAGCTGAGGATCGTGGAGTCGGGAGCCCGGCTGGACCTCGGCGAGGACGCGGCAGCACGGCTCGTCCTCGAGGCTGCGCTGGGCGACCGGCCCGACCCGGCCTCCCTCCAGCCGGGGGACACCGGCCGCCTGCGCATCGCCGCCGCCTACGCGGACCTGCTGGAGATGCAGGGGGACGGCGAGATGGCCATGGAGTGGCTCGTTGCCATCGCCGGAGCGGATACCGACGACGTGACCGGCGCCGTCGACCGCCTCGGTATCGAGTTCACCGACCTCGAGGACGAGCTCGTCGAGGAGCAGCTCGACGGCGCGCAGCCGCTGGACGGCGACGCCGATGAGGACGAGCAGGCCGAACCGCCCGTCGCTCCCGAGGTCGTCACGCCGTTGCCGGAGGACGAGCACGGGCTCGGCCGCAGCTTCGACGAGGACGTCGAGGCCGAGGTCGCCGAACTCCTCGGTGAGACCGGCGACGAGGACACGCGCGAGCACTGACCGCCGACGATCGGGGTCGATTCGTCCACATCGCCCGGCGGCGTCCACAGATGACGCCGGGCGACGTGCGCACGGCCCTCAGGGCAGCAGGCTCCTTCCATGAGCGTCGCTGTCATAGATCGGAACGATGTGGTGCTCCGTGGGCGGCTGTCCGCCCCCGCGGAGCTCAGGACCCTGCCCAGCGGAGACCCGCTGCTGACCTTCCGGTTGGTCGTGCGCCGGCCCGAGCCCCGGGCACGGGGCCAGTCGGTCGACGTACTGACCTGCATCACCTACGACCGCGGGCTGCAGCGCCGGGCGGCGTTGTGGCAACCGGGCGACGTCGTGGAGGTCGAGGGAGCCCTGCAGCGGAGATTCTGGCGGACCGGGAGCGGGACCGCCTCGGTGTGCGAGGTCAACTGCCGCAAGGGCCGCAAGGTCCCGCGGGCGGCGGCTGGTGCGGCCGAGCGGACGGCATGAGCCCCGGTCTCGGTCAGTCGGCCAGCGGTCGCAGCACCAGTCCCGTCCGCGGCTTCGGCACGAAGAGCGTCGACTTGCGTGGCATCCGCGCACCCGCCCTGGCCACCGCAGCGACGTCGCTCGGCGAGGGCGCCCGCAGGAGGACGGCGACCCCGGCACGGTCGGACGCTGTCTGGAGCGCCTCGTCCACGCTGTGCGCGATGAGCACCGAATCCGGGTCGTCGGGGCGCTGCCACGCGCCCGCCATCAGGCCTAGGTGCGCCAGCACCACGTCCAGACGCCGCCAGGCCGCAGGGGCCTCCGACGGCACGGTTGCCCGGACCTCCGCGGTGGGCTCGCTGAGCTGCACGAGGCGCTCCCCGTCGCTGAGCAGCATGCCGGTCGCCTCAGGCGTGGCGATCCAGCGACGCACCGCATCGGCGGGCGGCAGGCCCCCTGTGGGCAGCTCGGTCACGCGGAACCCTCCGGCGGCGGTCCGGACGGCCGTGTCCAGATCCAGGTCGGGGACCACGCGGTGGATCGGATCGACCCGGAGGCCGCCGGGCCCCATCGGCGTCACCAGCGCCAGCACGCTGTCGCTGCCGGAGGTAGCGGGGCTGGAGCGCTGGTTCGCGCGTGCGGCCGCGAAGCGGTGATGGCCGTCGGCGATGACCGCTTCCGTCCGCGCCAGGACGGTGGCCAGCCGGTCGAGCAGTCGGGGGTCGGTCACCCGCCAGAGACGGTGGGCGACCCCGTCCCCGTCGTCCACCGTCATCGTGGGGGGACCGTTCCGGACCTGATCGGTCAGCGCCGCCACCTCCGGTTCCGGATCGTGAGCGAGCACGATCGGCTCGAGGTCCGTCCCGGTGGCGGCGAGCAGTTCCCGTCGGCCCTCGACGGCGCCCGGGTACGTGTTCTCGTGGGGGAGGACCGCAGTGGAACCGGCCGGGGGGAGCGCGACCGCCCCGAGCCAGCCTGCGGTCGGCGGGGAGCCCGCAGGACGCAGCTCGTACAGCCACAGCGCCGGCTCGGCGTCACGGACCAGGACGCCGTCGTCCTGCCAGCGGCGCAGGGTCGCAGCCGCGAGCTCGGCGGAGCTGCGCGGCGGACCGCCGGTCGTGCCGTCCACGCGCGGAAGGATCAGCCGCACGACGTTGTGCGGATCGGTGCCGGCCAGCCGCTCACGGCCGGAGGGCGTCACCAGGTCGTACGCTGGCGAGCTGACACGGGCGAGGTGCCCGGGGTCCTGCTGCCGGTAGGTCAGGGCACGGAAGGGACGGACGTCGAGTCCCGTCGCCGACGAGGACGACCGGGACGACGACGATTCGGGCACGGAGTCGATCGTAGGAGCGCTCTGCTCGTGTCCGGCGGGAGCCGTCCCGACCGGCCCGACGAGCGCCGGACCGGTCGGGCACCGTCGGTGCGGAGGAGAGGGGCGGCGATGCCGGACAGTTCTCCGGACGGTGACGTGTACGAGTGGTTCCAGCGCGGGGTCCAGTTGCTGCGGGACGGCAATCCGGCGGCGGCGGCGACCCTGCTCGGCCGTGCCGCCACCGCGGAGCCGGAGTCGCGGAGCATCCTCGAGGCGCTGGCGCGCGCACAGTACGACGCAGGTCGTTTCCAGGAGGCAGTCATCAGTTTCACCGCACTCACCGCGGTCAGCCCGACCGACGACTACGCCCATTTCGGGCTCGGACTGGCGGCCAGCCGGGCGGGGGAGCTGAGGCTCGCCGCCGAGCACCTTGCCCTGGCCGTCGCGATGCGGCCCGACGTCGGTCACTACACGCGTGCGTTGCGGGGCGTGCGGGCGCGGCAGGCGGCCGAGCCCACGTGAGCACTCCGACTCCGGGTGCCCCCGGCCCACTCCGAGCCGGCCCCCTCACGGCGGGCAGCAGCGCACCGCCGGCGGAGATCTACGACGTCGCCCTGCTGGACCTCGACGGCGTCGTCTACGTCGGTCCGGACGCCGTCCCCGGCGTGCCGGACGCGCTGTCCGGAGCGCGCGCGGCGGGCATGCGGCTGGGCTTCGTCACGAACAACGCCGCCCGCACGCCCGAGGAGGTGGCCGCCCACCTCACCGAACTCGGCGTGCCGGCCGCGTCCGACGACGTCATCACCAGTTCCCAGGCTGCCGCCACGGTGGTCGCGGACCTCCTGGGTCCCGGCGCGAACGTCCTCCCGGTCGGCGGGCCCGGGGTCGCCGCTGCGCTCACCGCAGCGGGTCTCACCGTCGTGGGGAGCGCCGAGGAGGAACCCGCCGCCGTAGTCCAGGGCTACGGGCGCGAGGTGGGCTGGGCGCAGCTCGCGGAGGCGGTGGTCGCCGTCCGCAACGGCGCCCGGCACGTCGCCACCAATGCCGACGCCACGATCCCCTCGCCGCGGGGGCCCCTGCCGGGCAACGGCGCGATGGTGGGCGTCGTCCGCGGCGTCACCGGCCGGCAGCCGTTGATCACCGGCAAGCCCGACCCCGCCATGCACGCGGAGTGCGTCCGCCGGACCGGTGCACGACGCCCGCTGGTGGTCGGTGACCGGCTCGACACCGACATCGAGGGCGCCCGGCGGGCCGGCGCCGACAGCCTGCTCGTCCTCACTGGCGTCACCGATCCCGGCGTCCTGCTCGCCGCCGGTCCGCAGCACCGCCCCGACCTGCTGTCCCAGGACGCCGCCGGCCTGCTGCAGGCACACCCCGCCGTCACCACCGACGGCTCGCAGTGGAGCTGCGGACGATGGACGGCCCGTGCGGGGGAGGGCCACGACGTGCTGGTCCTGGAGGCCGCCGACGGGGGCGACGGCGACGGCCTCGACGGGCTTCGCGCGCTCTGCGTCGCCCACTGGTCGCGGCATCCCGACAGCGCGGCACCTGCTCGCATCCTCGGCGTCGGCGCACCGGCGGAGGAGGCGCTGGCCCGCTGGGACCTGGCGTCCGCGTCCGACAGGGCGGCCTGACCGCAGCGGGCCACGACAGGGGCCGGAGCGGGGGGGGTCTGCAGTGGGCGCCGCTGCAGACGGGTCAGAGCAGCTTGCGCAGCCGCAGCAGGTCGCGCAGGCCCGCCTCGAGCTTCACCCGCCCCGTCGCCCACGCCTGCCCGAAGTGCAGCTGCCCATCCGTCAGGGCGACGAGGTCGTCGCTGGTCATCGTGAGGCGGATGTCGGCCTTCGGGACCGCCGCTCCGTCCGGGACCGCGTGCAGGTCGCGGACCGCGCCCGAGCCGAGCCGCCCGAGGACGACCTGGTCGAGGTCGGTCAGCCGGCAGGAGAGGCTGCGGTCCAGGCCCTCGGCGGCGGGGTTCGACGCGAGCTTGCCGAGGATGCCCTGCAGGGCCGTCATGCACTGATCCATCGTCGCCACGCGGGCGGTCCTCCAAGCCTGGCAGGTGTGCGGTCGGACCCTGGGACGCTATCGCCCGTCCGTCCGACCGTGCCCGTCCGCCCCGGCCGGTAACCTCGCGGGCGAACCGGACCAGCCGAACGAACCAGCCGACCGTGTAGCCCGGGACCTCCCGCGCCGCACCGGTCCTCACGACAGCGGAGGGCGACACGTTGACCGAGCCCACGCCGCCGTCACCGGTCCCGGGCCCTCCGCGGCCCGGCCCGCGACCGGGCGAGGCCGCTGCGGCCCCGGGGCCCCTCGCGCCGACGCAGGACCCCGCCGCGCCCGCGCAGGACCCCTTCGCCGGCCTCGACGAGCGCCCCGTCGCCGAGCACGTGGCGGTCTACGAGACCGAGCACGCCCGGCTCGAGCGCGAGCTCGGCACGATCGACCAGCTCTGATGCCCCGCCGCAGCCGGCTCGACGCGGAGCTCGTGCGGCGGGGCCTGGCACGGTCCCGCGAGCACGCGGTGGCCCTGATCGCCGAGGGCCGGGTCGCCATCTCGGGGCAGGCGGCCACCAAGCCGGCCACCGGCGTCGAGGCAGGCACCCCCGTCGTCGTCAGGACGGACCCGGACCAGCCCAGCTGGGTCTCCCGCGGCGCGCACAAGCTGCTGGGAGCCCTGGAGGCCTTCCCCGTCGCACTCGAGGGGCGCCGCGCCCTCGACGCGGGCGCCTCGACCGGCGGCTTCACCGAGGTCCTGCTCAGCCGCGGCGTCGCCGAGGTGGTCGCCGTCGACGTCGGGTACGGCGAGCTGGCCTGGTCGCTGCGCACCGACGAGCGCGTGCGGGTGCACGAGCGGACCAACGTCCGCACCCTGACCCCGGAGGCCATCGACGGGCCGGTGGACGTCGTCGTCGCCGACCTGTCCTTCATCTCCCTACGGCTCGTGCTGCCCGCGCTCACCGCCTGCGCCACCGATGACGCCGACCTGCTGCCGATGGTCAAACCGCAGTTCGAGGTGGGCAGGGAGCGCCTGGGCGCCGGTGGCGTGGTGCGCGACCCCGAGCACCGGGTGCAGGCGGTCCTCGAGGTGGGTACCGCGGCCGCCGCGCTGGGCTGGGGCACCGCCGGCGTGGTGGCCAGTCCGCTGCCCGGCCCCGCGGGGAACGTGGAGTTCTTCCTCTGGCTGCGCCGTGCCGCGCCACCACCGCAGGAGGACGACATCCGTCGAGCGGTCCAGGAAGGACCGACGGGAGCGAGCCCGCGAGCTCGCGCAGGGACAGAGCAGCTGCGAACGCAGACGACGAGCGCCAGCGAGGAGACACCGTGAGCCAGCCGAGCGAGTCCACGTCCGCGCCACAGGAGGAGCCACGCCGCGTCCTGCTCACGGTGCACACCGGACGGCGCGACATCGTCGACCTCGCGCGGACCTCGGCCGCCCGGCTCAGCGCGGCCGGGATCGTGGTGCGCCTGCTGGACGACGAGGCGGGGGACCTCGACATCGCCGACGCCGAGGTCGTGAAGACCGACTCCTCGGCGGCCGCCGGCGCGGAGATCGTCATGGTCTTCGGTGGTGACGGCACCTTCCTGCGTGCCGCCGAGCTCGCCCGCTACACCGATGCCGCCCTCATGGGCGTCAACCTCGGCCGCGTCGGCTTCCTCGCCGAGACCGAGCCCGAGGCGGTGGAGGAGACCCTGCTGGCCATCGAGCGCTGCGAGTACTCCGTCGAGGAACGGCTCGCCCTGGCCGTCGACGTCCTCGACGGCAGCGGCCAGGTGGTCAGCGGCACCTGGGCGCTCAACGAGGTCTCGGTGGAGAAGGCGCAGCGCTCGCGGGTGCTCGACGTCGTCCTGGCCATCGACGGCCGCCCGCTCACCAGCTTCGGCTGCGACGGTGTCCTCTGCGCCACCCCCACCGGCTCGACGGCCTACGCGTTCTCCGCCGGCGGCCCCGTCGTCTGGCCCGACGTCGAGGCACTGCTCCTGGTGCCCAGCAACGCCCATGCGCTGTTCGCCCGGCCGCTGGTCACCTCGCCGAACTCGGTCCTCACCGTCGCCGTGCCGGCCGACGGCAACCGGTCGCGGGTGTCGGCCGACGGCAGGCGCGTCCTGGAAGTGCCCGACGGCGGTCGGGTCGACGTCCGCCGGGCCGACCGCCCGGTGCGCATCGCCCGCGTGCACGCCTCCACCTTCGGTGACCGGCTGGTCGCCAAGTTCGGCCTGCCGGTCCGCGGCTTCCGCGACGCGCGGCACGCCGGCCCGGGGCACGAGCTCTTCACCAGCCGCAACGTGCTCACCCGCGACGTCGTGACCGGCAACGGCGCCCCCTCGACGGAGGTGACCGGTGCCGGCTCGCACGACGACTGACCGGCCTGTCGCCGCGGCCGCCGACCAGCACCCGGGCCGGCTGACCGAGCTGCGCATCCGCGGGCTGGGTTCCATCGACGACGCCACCCTCGAGCTCGGCAGCGGGCTGACGGTCGTCACGGGTGAGACCGGCGCCGGGAAGACGATGGTCGTGACCGGCCTGACCCTGCTGTTCGGCGGGCGCGCCGACCCCGGTCGCGTGCGGGCGAGCGGCAAGGCCGGCGTCGAGGGTCGCCTGGTCCTCCCGCCGGACTCGCCGGCCTGGGAGCGGGCGGCCGACGCGGGCGCGGACCCCGACGACGACGGCAGCCTCATCCTCGCCCGCACGGTCAGCGCAGAGGGCCGGTCCCGGGCGTTCCTCGGTGGCCGCAGCGTCCCCGTCGGCGTCGTCTCCGAGCTGTCCGAGGGGCTGCTCGCCGTGCACGGGCAGACCGACCAGCAGCGGCTGTCCCGCCCGGCCGAGCAGCGCCGGGCCCTGGACCGGTACGCCGGCGCCGGCCACCTCGCACTCCTGGACCGCTACCGCGAGGCGCACCAGCGCTGGCGGCAGCTGGCCGCCGACCTGGAGCGGCGCCACACCCAGGCACGCGAGCTCGCCCAGGCCGCCGACGTCCTGCGGCACGGGCTGGAGGAGATCGAGGCCGTCGGCCCCGAGCCCGGTGAGGACGAGGCCCTCGACACCCAGGCCAAGCGGCTGGCCGACGCGGATGCGCTGCGCGCCGCGGCCGACCAGGCACGCATGGCCCTGGTCGGCGACGTCACCGGGGACCTCGGCGGGGCCGACCTGCCGCAGGACGCCACCGCCGCGCTGGCCATCGCCGAACGCGCTCTCGCCGCCTCCGACGACCCCACTCTCGTCCTCCTCGCGCAGGACCTCGCCGACGCCGTCGCCGTGGTCTCCGACGTCGCGGGGCAGCTCGCCGGGTACGTCGCCGACCTCGACGCCGATCCCGGCCGGCTGGCCGAGGTGATGGACCGGCGCTCGGTCATCACCGGCCTGGTGCGCAAGTACGCAGCCCCCGGGGAGGGGCTGGCCGGGGTGCTGGCCTGGGCCGAGGACGCTGCCGGCCGCCTCGCCCAGTTGGACGTCTCCGACGAGGCGCTGGAGGCGCTCGGGAAGGCGCGCGACGCCGCCAGGGCGGAGGTCGACGACCTCGGGGCGCAGGTGTCGGCCGGGCGCCGTGCCGCTGCGGACGGGTTCGCCGCCGAGGTCGGTGCCGAGCTGGCGGGCCTGGCCATGAAGAGCGCCCGCGTCTCGTTCGCCATCGACAGCCACCCCGACCAGCCGGGCGCCGAGGGCATCGACGAGGTGGCACTGCTCCTGGCGCCGCACCCGGGCGCCCCGCCGCGGCCGGTGCACAAGGGCGCGTCGGGTGGTGAGCTCTCCCGCGTCATGCTGGCCATCGAGGTCGTGTTCGCGGGCGCGGACCCGGTGCCGGTCATGGTCTTCGACGAGGTGGACGCCGGCGTCGGCGGTCAGGCCGCCGGTGAGATCGGCCGCCGCCTGGCGCAGCTGGCCCGCGACCACCAGGTCGTCGTCGTCACCCATCTGGCGCAGGTGGCGGCCTTCGCCGACACGCACCTGGTCGTGGACAAGTCGCCCGACACCGCTGCGGGCGTGACCGCCACGGACATCCGCGCCGTGGACGGGGAGGACCGCGTGCGGGAGCTGGCCCGGATGCTGTCCGGGCTCACCGACAGCGGCACCGGCCAGGCGCACGCCCGGGAGCTGCTGGCCGTCGCCGCCGCCGCCCGCGGCTGACCGCCGACGGGGGAGTGGCGCCTGCCACGGAAGGATGAGCACGGGAGTGCCGGCTCCGGCCGCGGGGTAGGCGATCGGGCGTGACCTGCTTCTCCTCCACCGACGAGTCCGCCCACTACGGCTTCTCGGTGTGCATGCTGCTCGAGCAGTACCGCTCCCGGCTGCGCTGGGAGGAGGAGGGCGTCGTCGAGCTCGGCAGCGGGGACGCCACGGCCATCAGTGACGTCGTGCGCGCACTGCCCGGCCTGCGCGTGGCCGGCTACGACATCAGCGCCACCTCGGTCGAGGCCGCGCGCGCGAACATCGCCGACCGCGGCGTGGCGGACCGGTACACCGTCGAGCCGGGCGACTTCTTCGACCAGGCTGACGCAGCGGGCGGCCCGCCGGTGTCGACGGTCATCTCGAACCCGCCCTACATCCCCGCACCCGACGGCGACATCGTCATGCCCGAGCTGTGGGGCGGCGTGCGCGGCAACGATCTCGTCCTGCGGCTGCTGAAGGCCGGCTACGACAACGTCATCACTGCCGTCGCGAGCTACTCCGACCCGCTGGAGACCGTCCGCACCGCCGAGGACCTCGGCTACCGCGTCGTCAACTTCCTCGCCATGGGCCTGGACTACGGCACCTACAGCAGCGAGCCCAAGGTCCGCGACCACATCCGCCGGCTGTGCGCCGAGGGCCGGGGCTGGGCCGGGGACGACCAGTACATGGTTGCCATCGCCCTGTTCACCCGGAACCCCGATGTGCCCGGCGACCGCGCGGAGCAGCTCCTGCGGGCGCTCCAGATCGCCGTCTGAGGCGTCAGCGCCGCTGGGTCACCGGCGCTTGGCGTACCCGGCCAGGCCGAACTGCAGCAGCGACAGGCCGCGCCGCCCCTGGCGGCGCAGTTCCGCCGAGAGCTCCAGCCCGCCGACACCGGCCAGCACCCGGTCGCGCGCCAGCTCGAGCAGCGACGCGTAGAGACCCAGGACGGCGTGCGCGGCCAGCCACGGCTCCACCTGGCCGGGGCGGGCGCCGGTCTCCTCCGCGATCAGCCCGGCCAGCGCGTCGGTGAGCTCCCCGAGGATCTCCCGCTCCCGCACCTGGAGCGTGCGGCTGCCGCGGATCACCCGGGCCATCTGCGCCACGCCCGTCGCCGCCTCCGGGGAGCCGAGCAGGCTCACCGCGCCGACGACGAAGCTCCCCGCGGCGGCGGACACCGACTCGCCGGCCGGACGGCGGCGCACCGCGTCCAGGAGGGCTGCCCGCATCGGCGGGTCGGCGTCGAAGACCAGCCCCTCCTTGACCGGGAAGTGGTTGAACACCGTCTTCTCGACCACCCCGGCCCGGCGGGCGATCTCCATCACGCTGACGGCGTCGAAGCCCCGCTCGGCGAACAACTCGGCCGCGGCATCGACGATCTTCTCCCGCGTCTCCTGGCGGCGCCGCTCCCGCGCGCCGGGCTCGCCGCCCTTGCGGCCCCGCCGCCCCGCGGGCTCGGCCGGCACGTCGGGGCGCACCGACGGAACTGCCCTGATCACGGCCCCGGCCGGGGTCGCGGCGGTGCTGCCCTCGGGGGTGTCGCCCTCGGCGGGGGAGGCCGGGGCGGGGGTCGTACGGGGCAGGGCGTGGGCCACTCCAGTCACAGCCGCAACGTTAGTCACGGCTCGGTAACGATCCCGCTCACGTGACGACCGGCTCGGAGCGGGCGTGTCGTTGCCACCGTGGTGTCGGACACGGTGCGTAACTGAGAGGTCGCCGAGGCGCGTCGGAGGACGGGCCTCCCAGGTCAGCGTGAAAGCATCGGTGGCATGCGCATCGGCACCCTTCGGCGCGGCCGGGGACAGGACGCCGGGCCCGGCACCTCCGGCACCGTCCGCCTGGACCGCCGCACGAAGAACCTCACGAAGCGGCTGCAGCCCGGCGACATCGCGGTCATCGACCACGTGGACATCGACCGCGTCGCCGCCGACGCGCTGGTGGGTCGCAAGGTCGCCGCGGTGGTCAACGCGGGCGCCAGCATCTCCGGCCGCTATCCCAACCTGGGCCCGGAGATCCTCATCACCGCCGGCATCCCGCTGCTCGACGAGGTCGGCAAGGACGTCTTCGGCCGGGTCAAGGAGGGCGCGCACGTCCGCCTCGAGGGCAACCAGCTGCTCACCGACGACGACCAGGTCGTCGCCGAGGGCAAGCTGCACGACCGTCCCTCGGTCGCCATGGCGATGGCCGAGGCCAAGGCGGGCCTGTCCACCCAGCTCGAGGCCTTCGCCACCAACACGATGGAGTACATGAAGCGGGAGCGCGCGCTCCTGCTCGACGGCGTGGGCGTCCCCGACGTCACGACGCAGATCGAGGGCCGGCACGTGCTGGTCGTCGTCCGCGGCTACGACTACAAGGAGGACCTGCAGGCCCTCCGTCCCTACATCCGCGACTACCGGCCGGTGCTCATCGGCGTCGACGGCGGGGCGGACGCGCTGCGCGAGATGGGTTACCAGCCGGACATGATCGTCGGCGACATGGACTCCGTCAGCGACGACTCGCTGACCTGCGGCGCCGAGGTGGTCGTGCACGCCTACGCCGACGGCCGGGCGCCCGGCCTCGCGCGGGTGCAGGACCTCGGCGTCGAGGCGATCACCTTCCCGGCATCGGCCACCAGCGAGGACATCGCGATGCTGCTCGCCGACGAGAAAGGCGCCACGCTCATCGTGGCCGTCGGCACGCACGCGACCCTCGTGGAGTTCCTCGACAAGGGGCGTGGCGGGATGGCCTCCACGTTCCTCACCCGGCTGCGGCTGGGCGGCAAGCTCGTCGACGCCAAGGGCGTGAGCCGCCTCTACAAGAGCCGGATCTCCACCGCTGCCCTGGTGATCCTGGTCCTCGCCGCCTTCCTGGCCATCGGCTCCGCGCTGGCCGTGTCCGCGGCCGGCCGGGTCTACCTCGACCTCCTGCTCGACCAATGGAACAGCTTCGTGTTCTGGTTGGAGAACCTCTTCTCGTGATCGACTTCCGCTACCACTTGGTCTCGCTGATCGCCGTCTTCCTGGCGGTCGCCCTCGGGATCATCATCGGCACCACCGCGCTCAACGAGCCGATCCTCGCCGACATCGAGAACCAGGTGGCCGACCTCGAGCAGGACAAGCGCGCCCTCGAGGACCGCACGCAGCAGCTGCAGGCGCAGCTGGACACCACCGAGGCCTTCGAGCAGGCCGTCGCCGGGCCCCTGGTCGCCGGCACGCTGGCCGGCCGCAGCGTCCTGCTGGTGCGCACCAACGAGGACGTGACCCCCGAGGTCGTCGAGCAGGTGACCGCGCTGATCACCGAGGCCGGCGGCACGGTCGGAGGCACCATCTCGCTGCGACCGGAGTACAGCGACCAGGCCACCGCCTCCAGCCTGCAGAACTACGCCACCGGCGGCGGGCTGCCGCCGGGCATCGAGCTCTCGCCCACCGACGACGCCGGTCAGCTGGTCGCCGGCCTCGTCGGTCAGGTCCTCATGACCCGGCCCGGCCTGCCGGCGCCGGACGCCGCCGCCGTGTCCTCGGTGGTCTCGGGGCTGTCATCGCTCGACGTGCTGTCCCTCGACACCGACACCGTGACGCCGTCGGACTACGCGGTCGTCCTGACCACCGGTGCCTTCTCCGGGGACGACGCCGAGGAGCGCAACGCCACCCTGGTCGACCTCGTGTCCGCCCTCGACACGGCGGGCTCGGGTGCCGTCGTGGCGGGCGACGCCGCGTCCGCCGGCGAGGCCGGTCTGGTGGGCGTCATCCGCGCCGATCCCGAGCTGTCGGCCGCGATCTCGACGGTGGACAACGTGGGCAGCGCCGCAGGCCGGATCAGCACCGTGCTGGCGCTGGGCTCCGAGAGCGAGGGCACCTCCGGCAAGTACGGCACCGGCGAGGACACCCAGCCGGTGCCGCCGGTGCCCGCCGCCGCGCCATGACGGCCGGCGCCGGGAGCACGGCCGGCCGGAAGGTGCGGCTCGCGCTGGCGGGTGCTGGCGCCGCGCGCGCGGCACTGGCCGGCGCGGGGGCGCTGACCGCACGGCCCGCCGGCGCGGCGTGGCGCCGGACGAACTACGCCGGGCGCCCGGTCACCCTGCTGGGCGGCCCTGCGCTGGCCCTCTCCGCCACCGCGTCCGCCGTCCTCGGCGCCCCCGCGGGGACTCGTGCCGCCGCCGCCGTCGTCGGCGCCGTCTCCGGTGCGGTGGGCGCCTACGACGACCTCGCCGGAGCACGCCCCGAACAGGCGCGCGACAAGGGGCTCGCCGGGCACTTCGCCGCCCTGCGGGCCGGGCGGGTCTCGGCCGGCGCCGTGAAGGTCGCCGGCATCGGCGCGGCTGCCGCCGTCGCCGCCGTCCTCACCCGCCGCGGCACGGGACCGGGCGCGCTGGTCGACGGCGTCCTGACGACCGGGCTCGTGGCCGGGACGGCGAACCTGGTCAACCTGCTCGACCTGCGGCCCGGTCGCGCGGGCAAGGCCGGCGTCCTCGCGGCCGCCGCCGGGATCGGCGGCCCGGCCGGTGCCCTGGTCGCCGGCCCGCTCGGCGCGACGCTGGCAGTGCTGCCGGCCGACCTCGGCGAGCAGGTGATGCTCGGGGACGCCGGGGCCAACGCGCTCGGCGCCCTGCTCGGGCTGCGCCTGGCCGCCATCCCGGCCCGCGCCTCCCGGTCCGTGCTGCTCGCCGGCGTCGTAGGGCTCACCCTCGCCAGCGAGAAGGTCAGCTTCACGAAGGTCATCGAGGCGACGCCGGGACTGCGCGAACTGGACCTCCTCGGCCGCCGCACGTCGTGAGCCGCCGCTCGGTCGCGCAGGGCGTCGCCGGCGCCGCCGCGCTCATCGCCGTCCTGACGCTGCTCGCCCGGCTCGCCGGCTTCGGACGCACGCTCGTCTTCACCAACACCGTCGGCGCGAACAGCACGGGCGACACGTACCAGGCGGCGAACACCGTCCCCAACATCGTCTTCGAGGTCGTCGCCGGCGGTGCGTTGGCCAGTCTCGTCGTCCCGATGCTGGCCGGTGGCATCGCAGCGGGGAACACCGACCAGGTGCGCCGGACGGCGTCGGCGCTGCTGGGCTGGACGCTGCTGGTCCTGACGCCGCTGGCGGTGGCGATCGCCCTGCTGGCCGAGCCGATCGCGCGGCTCCTGCTCGGTGGCGGCGGGAACGAGGCCGAGATCGCCGTGGCCGCCCGGTTCCTGCTGGTGTTCGCCCCGCAGGTGGTGCTCTACGGCATCGGCATCGTGCTGACCGGCATCCTGCAGGCCCACCGACGGTTCGCCGGCCCGGCCATAGCGCCGTTGCTCTCCAGCCTGGTGGTGGCCGGCGCCTACCTGACCTTCGCCGCCATCGGGGGCGCTCCGGACGTCGACGACCTGTCCCGCCCGGCGGAGCTGGTCCTGTCGGTGGGGACGACGCTCGGTGTGGTGGCGCTCAGCCTGAGCCTGCTCGTCCCCCTGCGGGGTCTGCGGCTCGGTCTCCGTCCGACGCTGCGCTTCCCGGTGGGCGCCGCGCCGCGGGTCCGCCGGCTCGCCCTGGCGGGGATCCTCACGCTGGCCGGCCAGCAGCTGGTCGCCGCCGTGGCCATCCGGCTCGCCGCCGACGGCCCGGACGGCACGCAGGTCGTCTACGCGGCCGGCCTGACGTTGTTCCTCGTCCCGTGGGCGGCGCTCGCCGTCCCGCTGGCCACCTCCGCCTACCCCGGCCTGGCCGAGCGGGCCGACGCCGGGGACGAGCCGGGCTTCCGGCGGGCACTGGCGCCCGTCGCCGTGCTGGTGGTGGCCGCGTCCGCGGTGGCGGCGGGCCTGCTGGTCGCGGTCGCGGGGCCCATGGCCCGCGTCTTCCTGGCGAGCCAGGAGGCGCCGGTGGTCGCCGCCCTCCGGGACACGATCATCGCCTTCGCGCCCGGCCTGCCCGGCTACGCGCTCGTGGCCCTGCTGACCCGGGCGCTGTACGCGCGCGGCCTCTGGAGGTCGCCCACGGTCTGTGTCGTGGGTGGCTGGCTCCTGGCGGTCGTCACCGACGTCGTCCTGGCGCGGGTGCTGCCGGCCGACGACCGTGCGCTCGCGCTCGGCGCGGGCCACAGCGTGGGGGTCACCGTCGCCGGGCTCGGCCTCCTCGCGGTGGTCGCCCGCACGGCGGGGCGGGACGCCCTGGCCGGGGCCGGCCGGGCCGGCGTGCCCGTGCTGGCCGGGGCGGCGCTGGGAACTGCGGCCGGTCTGTTCGCCGTGCGCGCGCTGGACGCCGACCCCGTTCCCGACGACGTGCTCACGGCCGTCGTCGGCGGTCTGGCCGGAGCGGCGATCCTGCTGGTCGTCGCACTGGCGGTCATCATGGGAACGGCACGACGCCCCCTGGCCCAGGCGTGGCGCGCACTCCGTGCGCCGGAGACCACGGACCCGACGGCCACGGGCGCCGTCCGGGGCGCAGCGGACCGACAGGAGGTGCACGGTGACTGAGCAGTCGCCCCTGCGCGGTCGCCGCATCGTCGAGGTGCTCGCCACGAGCGCCGGTGGCGTGGGCAGCCACATCCGGACGATCGTGCCCGCCATCCGTGCCGCCGGTGCCTCGGTGCGGGTCTGCGGTGCACCCGCCACCGAGCAGCTGTTCGGCTTCACCGCGACGGGCGCCGACTTCCGCCCGGTGGGGATCTCCTCCGGGCTCGACCCCTTCGCCGACGGCCGCGCTGTCCTCCAGCTCCGCGGCGCCCTCGAGGGCGCCGACCTGCTGCACGCCCACGGGCTGCGGGCCGGGCTGGTGGCCGCCGTCGCCCGCCGCGCCTCCGGCGCCCCGGCCCGGCCCCTGGTCCTGACCCTGCACAACGCCCTCCAGGAGAACTCGGGCCCGAAGCAGCGGCTGCTCCGGGCGCTCGAGGGCCGCACCATCCGCGCGGCCGACATGGTCCTGGCCGTCTCCGGCGACCTCGCGGACAACGCCCGGCGGCTGGGCGCCCGCGACGTCCGCGTCGTCCCCGCGCTCGCCCCCGCGCTGGCACCGGCGGCCCGCTCGCGCGACGAGGTGCGCGAGGAGCTCGGCCTGGACGCGGGCCGGCCCCTCGTCGTCGCCGTCGGGCGCCTGCACCCGCAGAAGGGCTACGACGTACTCCTCGACGCCGTCGCCCGGTGGGAGTCCGACGGCCGGCTCCGGCCCGCCCCGCTGGTCGCGATCGCCGGCGACGGACCGCTCGAGGAGCAGCTGGCCGGGCGGATCCGCGCGGAGCGGCTCCCGGTGCTCCTCCTGGGCCGACGGTCCGACGTGGCCGACCTGCTCGGTGCCGCCGACCTCTGCGTCCTGCCCTCGCGCTGGGAGGGCAGCCCGTTCACCGGTCAGGAGGCGCTCCGCGCCGGCACCCCGCTGGTCGCCACCCGAGCCGGGGGCATGCCCGAGCTGTTCGGCGACGCCGCGGCGTTCGTCCCGGTGGGCGACGCCGGAGCCCTGGCCGACGCCGTCGTGGCGGTCCTCGACGACCCCGCCCGCGCCGACCAGCTGGCCGCGGCCGGCCCGCTGCAGGCCGCGGGATGGCCGGACGAGGAGGCCGCGGGCCGGCAGATCGCCGCGGTCTACCGCGAGCTGCTCGGCGCCCCCGGAGGCGCCGCATGAGACCCGCCGGCCGCGCCGCCGTGCTCCTCGCGGTCCTGCTCGCGCTGCTGCTCGGCGCGGCAGGACCGCTCGCCGCGGCCGAGGAAGGCGCGGGCGACCCGTCGGCGGACAGCGTCCTGGTGGTCGGCGTGCCGGGCCTCACCTGGAGGGACGTCGACCCCGAGGGGACGCCGGAGCTCTGGGCACTGGCCGGGGAATCGGCGATCGGCGCCGTCTCGGTGCGCGCCGCCCGGGGGACGACCTGCGTCCTCGACGGCTGGGCCACCCTGGGCGCCGGCAACCGGGCACGCGTGCCCGGGCCCGACGAAGGCCTCCCGCCGGTTCCCCTGCCCACCGTGCCGCTGCCCGACGAGGAGGCGCCGCCCGCCACCCAGCCGCCGGGGCAGGACGGCGCACCGGCCCCGGAGCCGCAGCTGGACACCTCGCTGTCCTACTGCGGGCTGCAGGAGCGCGCGGCCAGCGTCGCGCTCGTCGACCCCGAGGCGACCGCGGCCCGCACGGCGGAGGACGAGGGCACGCGGCGCTTCGGCGCCGAGCCCGGTGCCCTCGCGTCGGCGGTCGGGTGCGCGACCGTCTCCGGACGGGCGGCGACGCTCGCGGCGGCGGTGCCCGACGTCGCCCTCACCCGCGTCGACGACCTGCCGTCCGACCCCGTCGAGCTGGCCGAAGTGCTCGCGGCCTGCCGCCTGTCGCTCGTCACGCTGAACCAGCTGACCGATGCCGGCCAGCCGGGCGCGGAGAAGACCGACGACGGCACCGACCCCGCGCCCCGCGCCGCCGCGCTGCTGCGCATCGACCGCGCCGTGGGCGAGCTCCGTGCCGCGGTCGACGCGCTGCCGGGGGAGACGCTGCTCCTGCTCGCCGGCATCTCGGAGGTGAACGACGGCCGGCCACAGCTGCACGTCGGCATGGCCGCCGGCCCCGGGTTCGGCGACGACGCCTGGCTGAGCTCGGCGAGCACCGGGCGGGCTCCCTACGTCCAGCTCATCGACCTGGCCCCCACGGCGCTGCGGGCCCTCGGGCTGGACCGGCCGTCGTCGATGAACGGGCAGCCGATGCGCTCGGACGGCGAGCGGCCGGAGTTGTCGGCCGCCGTCCAGGAGCTGCGGGACCTCAACACCGCCGCCACCGTGCACCACCGCAACGTCGGCGCGTTCTTCTGGGTCCTCGTCGCCGTGTCGGCGGTCGTCGTCGCGGCGGGCGTGGTCGTGCTCGGAGGGTGGCAGCGCCGGCCGGTCGGCGCGGCGCCCGGCACCCGGACCCGGGCCCTGCTGCGCACCCTGGCCCTGGCCGCCGCCGCCCTGCCGGTCGCGACCTACCTCGGTGGGCTCGTCCCGTGGGAGCGGACGGGCGCGCCGGGAGCCACGCTCGTCACCGCCGTCGTCGTCGCCGCCCTGGCCGTCGTCGCCCTCGCGCTCGCCGGGCCGTGGCGCCGGCACCCGGTGGGGCCGCCTCTGGTCGTCCTCGCGGTCACGCTCGCGACGCTGCTGCTCGACGTCCTCACCGGGTCCACGCTGGAGATCAACGGCTTCCTGGGCTACGACGCCGTCGTCGCCGGCCGGTTCACCGGTTACGGCAACCTCAGCTTCGGCCTCCTGTCGGTCAGCGCCCTGCTGGTCACCGCGGCCGTGGCGACGGCCGTCGGCCGGCGGGCCGCACCGGCGCGCACCCGGCTCGTCACCGGCGCCACCGTCGTCGGCATCGGCCTGCTCACCGTCGCGGTCATCGGGGCGCCGGCGCTCGGCCGGGACTTCGGCGGCGTGCTGTCGGCCATGCCCGGCTTCCTGCTCCTGGCGATGCTGCTCGCCCGCGTCCGGGTGACGGTGCTGCGGTTCGCCGCCATCCTCGCCCTGGCGGTGCTGGCCGTCGGGACTGTCGCCGTCCTGGACTGGAGCGGTCCGGCCGACGACCGCAGCCACCTGGGCCGGTTCGTCGAGCAGGTGCTCACCGGTGAGGCATGGACGGTCGTCAGCCGCAAGGCCCAGGCCAACGTCGACATCCTGCTGGGCAGTCCGCTCGCCTGGATGCTGCCGGTCGCCCTGGTGGCGGGCGTCTGGCTGCTGCGGCCCGGCGGGCTGCTCCGCGGGCGCGCGGGGCTGCCGCCCGCCGACGTCGCCGTCCTGCGGGCCGGCCTGCTCGCCGGCGCCCTCAGCCTCGCCCTCGGGGCCGCGGTGAACGACTCCGGTGTCGCGCTGCCCGCGGCGGCCGCGGCGCTGCTGGTGCCGCTGCTCGTCTGGCTGGCGGCCGGAGCGGGCCCCAGCGGTACCGGTTCGGGGGAGACGGCGGGTGGCGCTCCCCACTCCGGGCCGGTCGAGGGCGCCGAGCGTGTTACGGTCGTCTCCCGTGGATCGACCGTCGGGAACGCCTGAATCCCTCTCATCGCCGTCCCTCTCGACCCGGGGCCTGCTGCACAACTCCCAGCCGACGAAGTTCGTCTTCGTCACCGGCGGCGTTGTGTCCTCTCTCGGCAAGGGACTGACAGCGAGCTCGCTGGGCGCCCTGCTCTCCAGCCGTGGCCTCCGGGTCACCATGCAGAAGCTGGATCCCTACCTCAACGTCGACCCCGGGACGATGAACCCGTTCCAGCACGGCGAGGTCTTCGTCACCGAGGACGGTGCCGAGACCGACCTGGACGTCGGGCACTACGAGCGGTTCCTGGACATCGACCTCTCCGGCCGGGCCAACGTCACCACCGGGCAGGTCTACTCGAACGTGATCGCCAAGGAGCGGCGCGGTGAGTACCTGGGCGACACCGTGCAGGTCATCCCGCACATCACCAACGAGATCAAGTCGCGGATCCTGGCCGGCGCCGGGGGGCCCGAGCGGGGCGGCCATGACCGGGTTGATGTCGTCATCACCGAGATCGGCGGGACCGTCGGCGACATCGAGTCGCTGCCCTTCCTCGAGGCCGCCCGCCAGGTGCGGCACGAGATCGGCCGGGACAACTGCTTCTTCCTGCACATCTCGCTGATCCCCTACATCGCGCCGTCGGGCGAGCTGAAGACCAAGCCGACGCAGCACTCGGTAGCCCAGCTGCGCAGCATCGGCATCCAGCCCGACGCGCTCGTGTGCCGGTCGGACCGGGAGATCTCCGAGGGGCTCAAGCGGAAGATCAGCCTGATGTGCGACACCGACGTCGAGGGCGTGGTGTCCTGCCCCGACGCGCCGTCGATCTACGACATCCCCAAGGTGCTGCACCGCGAGGGCCTGGACGCCTACGTCGTCCGCCGGCTGGGGCTGCCCTTCCGCGACGTCGACTGGACCGTGTGGGGCGACCTGCTGGACCGGGTGCACGCGCCCAAGGAGACCGTCACCATCGCGCTGGTCGGCAAGTACATCGACCTGCCCGACGCCTACCTGTCCGTCACGGAGGCGCTGCGCGCCGGTGGCTTCGCCCACCGCAGCCGGGTCCAGATCCGGTGGGTGCCCTCCGACGACTGCTCGACCCCGGAGGGTGCCGAGAAGGCGCTGGCCGGCGTCGACGGCGTCTGCATTCCCGGTGGCTTCGGCGTCCGCGGCATCGAGGGCAAGCTCGGGGCGCTGAAGTACACCCGGACCAACGGCATCCCCACCCTCGGTCTGTGCCTCGGCCTGCAGTGCATGGTCATCGAGTACGCGCGCAACGTGTCCGGTCTCGAGCACGCCAACTCGGCCGAGTTCGACCCGGAGACGCCCGACGCCGTCATCGCGACCATGGCCAGCCAGGTGGACGTCATCGCGGGCGAGCGCGACCTCGGCGGCACGATGCGTCTGGGCAGCTACCCGGCGAGCCTGCAGAAGGGCTCGGTCGCCGCGGCCGCCTACGGGTCGACCGAGATCACCGAGCGGCACCGGCACCGCTACGAGGTCGCCAACGCCTACCGCGACCGGCTCTCCGATGCCGGCCTCGTGTTCTCCGGCACCTCGCCCGACGGCCTGCTGGTGGAGTTCGCCGAGCTGCCCCGCGAGGCGCACCCCTTCTACGTCGGCACCCAGGCCCACCCGGAGCTCAAGAGCCGCCCCACGCGACCGCACCCGCTGTTCGCGGCGTTCGTGCAGGCGTCGATCGACTACCAGGAGGCGGCGCGCCTGCCCGTCACGTTCGACGAGGCGGAGAAGGTCGGCATCTGATGGGGGACAGCGGAGAGCCGGCCCCGCACGAGTTCCGGGTGCTCGACAGCGAGACGCTGTTCGAGGGCCGGGTCATCTCGCTGCGCCGCGACACCGTGAGCATGCCCGGCGGTGGGGACAGCGTCCGGGAGATCGTGACCCACCCCGGTGCCGTGGCCGTGGTGGCGCTGGACGACCAGGACCGCGTGGTGCTGCTGCGCCAGTACCGCCACCCCGTCGGCCGCCACCTCTGGGAGCTGCCGGCCGGGCTGCGCGACGCCGACGGCGAGCCGCCGCTGCGCACCGCCCAGCGCGAGCTCGCCGAGGAGGTTCAGTTGGCCGCAGGGCGCTGGTCCCTGCTGGTGAGCGTCTACAACTCGCCGGGCTTCAGCGACGAACTGGTGGAGGTCTACCTCGCGGAGGAGCTCACCGACGTCGCCCGCCCCGACGGTTTCGTCGTCGAGCACGAGGAGGCGGACATGACCGTCGAACGCGTGCCGCTCGCCGACGCCGTCCAGCGGGTGTTCGACGGCGACATCCGCAACTCCTCGGCGGTCGCCGGGGTGCTGGCCGCGGCGCAGGCCCGCAGCGGCTCCCGGCGCTTGCGCCCGGCCGACTGACCTGCGGTTCAGGAGCGGTACCGGGCGCTGAGCTCGGCACCGATCCGGGCCAGTTCGGACCGGACCGCCGACGGCTCGAGCACCTCGACCCCGGTGCCCCAGCCCGCGAGCGTGCGGGCGATGTCGAGCGCGGTCGGGGCGCCCAGCCGGACGCGGGCCCGGCCGTCCTCGTGCTCGCCGTCCGGCTCGCAGTGCCGCCCGAACTGGTCCTGCAGGACGTGCACGAAGCGGGTGTCGACGAGCACGGTCGCCTCCGTGCGCGAGCGCCGCTGCTCGACCTCTCCGACGACGTCGCGCCAGGCCCCCGCCAGGGCGAAGTCGTCGGGCCGCTCGGCCTGCTCGCCGGTCGGCTCGGCCGTGCGGATGCGGTCGACCCGGAAAGTCCGCTGCCCCTTGTTGGTCCCCGCGACCAGGTACCAGGTCTCGTCCTTGTCCACGAGCCCCCACGGGTCGACGACGCGCTCGGACGGTCGTCGGGCGGCGTCGACGTAGGTGATGCGGACCTTCTGGCGCCGGACGACGGCCGTCTGCAGCAGGTCGACGACCACGGGCCGGTCGCGGTCCCGCTCGCCCCACCGCGTCGGGTCGCTCATGGTGGCGGTCGCGGCGGCCTCCGCGTCGGCGCGGAAGGTCTGGGGCAGGGCCCGCACCAGCTTGCGCAGCGCCGTCCGGGCCTCGTCGGAGACCGAGGCCGCCGGCCCGACGATCAGGAACAGCGCCTGCGCCTCCCTGGCCGAGAGGCCGGTGAGGTCGGTTCGCGCGCCGCCCACCAGCGACCATCCGCCGCCGCGCCCGGCCTGGGGGTACACCGGGACTCCGGCGGTGGACAGCGCCTCGAGGTCGCGGCGCGCGGTCGCGAGGGACACCTCCAGCTCGCGGGCGAGCTCGGCCGCGGTCACCCGGCCGCGGGCCTGCAGGAGCAGGACGGTGGCGACGAGGCGGTCAGCACGCACGACGACCCTCGATCCGGGCGCGGAAAGTGCTCAGTTGGTGAGCACTTTAGCCGCCAGCATGGGAGCTACAACCGCTTCGAGAGGGACTGCCATGTTGCGAGGACTCACCACCGTCACCTACTTCGCCGACGACGTGCCGGCCGCCGTTCGCTGGTACGCCGAGGTGGCCGGCGCGGACCCGTACTTCGTCCGCCCCGAGGAGGGGCCGCCGGCCTACGTCGAGTTCCGCCTCGGCGACCTCCAGCACGAGCTGGGCATCCTCGACCGGCGGTACGCGCCCGCGGCCACCGGCCCGGCCGGGGGCGGCGTCGTCACCTACTGGGCGGTGGACGACGCCCGGGCGGCCTTCGACCGGCTGCTCGCCCTCGGTGCGACGGTGCACCAGGAACCCATCGAGCGCGGGCCCGGGTACGTCACCGCGTCGGTCGTCGACCCGTTCGGCAACGTGCTGGGCGTGATGGCGAATCAGCACTACCTGGACATGGTCGAGGGGCGGGCATCTGCCTGAGATCCGCCGCTCCGGCCCGCTGTCAGCCCGGTAGCCGGAGCCCCAGGCGGTCCAGCTCGACGGCCGCGAGGGCGCGGACGGCGGCCGGGTCGCCGGCCTGCCAGGCGGCCCCGGTGCCGGCCGGCAGCGCGGCGAGGCGGGGGAGAGGCGCCGTCGCCAGGGCCCGGGCGGCGAGGACGTACAGGTCCGGGGTGCCCCGCAGCAGGCTCTGCGCGGCGGCGGCCTCCCGGGCCCAGCGCAGCCGCCACGGGAGCCAGCGCAGCACGAGCCAGCCGACGGGCAGCACCACGAGGACGACGGCGAGCACCGTGGCCAGCGTGCCCACGGCGTCCTGCGCGGCCTGACCGGCGCCGGTGACCGAGCCGCCCGCATCGGCCAGCGCGTCGAAGGGCGTTGACAGCTCGTCACCGACGACGGGGACGTCCTCGGCGACACCGGCCGCGGATCCCATGTTCCCGGCCACGGACTCGCCCAGGTCCTCCACCGCCCGGCCGGGCTCGGCCAGCACCAGGACGGCGCCGTGGACCGTGCGGGCGACGAGCACCCACAGCAGGGCCCAGGCGAGCAGGCCCACGTCGGCCAGCAGCTGGCGGGTGCGCTGGGCGGGGTGCTGGGCGTAGAGCTGCATCGCTGCATCCTCCGGGCCGCCGGCCGCGCGCGCAGGAGGGGCGGAGGAGGGGCGCCGGCGGGGCGCCGTGGCGGCGGCGTGCGGGGTGCGGTGCCGGCGCCGTGCCTAGACTCCGGCCGAGGCGCGCCCCGACCGGGCCGCCCACGTCGCGGGTCGGCCCACCGTCACCTCGGGGGAGCCCACCGCCGGACGCCAGGGAGTCGAAGATGCGGGTCGGGGTCCCCCGAGAGGTCAAGAACCGTGAGTACCGGGTGGCGCTCACCCCGGCCGGTGTGACCGAGCTGGTCCGGGCCGGGCACGAGGTGCTCGTGGAGCAGGCGGCGGGGGAAGGGTCCTCGATCCCGGACGGCGACTACACCGCCGCCGGCGCGCGGATCGTCGCCTCGGCGGACGACGTGTGGGCCGACGCCGATCTGCTGCTCAAGGTCAAGGAGCCCGTCGCCGAGGAGTACGGCCGCCTCCGGGCGGACCAGACGCTCTTCACCTACCTGCACCTCGCGGCGTCGAAGGAGTGCACCGACGCGCTCGTGGCCTCCGGGACGACCGCCATCGCCTACGAGACCGTCCAGACCGCAGACGGCGCGCTCCCGCTGCTGGCGCCCATGTCCGAGGTGGCCGGCCGGATGGCCCCGCAGGTGGGCGCCCACAGCCTCGAGCGGGCCCACGGCGGGCGGGGTGTCCTGCTGGGTGGCGTGTCCGGGGTCTACGCCGCCAAGGTCGTCGTCATCGGCGCCGGGGTCTCGGGGATGAACGCGGCCGCGATCGCGCTCGGGATGCAGGCCGAGGTCGTCGTCCTGGACCGGGACATCGACAAGCTCCGCGCCGCGGACCGGATCTACCAGGGACACCTGCAGACGGTGGCGTCGAACGCCTACGAGGTCGAGCGGGCGGTCCTCGACGCCGACCTGGTCATCGGCGCGGTGCTGGTGCCGGGCGCCAAGGCGCCCACGCTGATCAGCAACGAGCTGGTGTCGCGGCTGAAGCCCGGGTCGGTGCTCGTCGACATCGCGGTCGACCAGGGCGGCTGCTTCGAGGACACGCGGCCGACGACGCACGACGACCCGACGTTCCGGGTGCACGACTCCGTCCTCTACTGCGTGGCCAACATGCCCGGCGCCGTGCCGAACACCTCGACCCACGCGCTGACCAACGTGACGCTGCCCTACGTCATGGCGCTGGCCACCGAGGGCACCGCGGCGGCGGTCCGGGGCAACCGCCCGCTGGCGCACGGTGTCAACGTGGTCGCCGGTCAGGTAGTCCTCCCGGAGGTCGCCGACGCCCACGGGATGACCGCCGTGCCGCTCGAGGAGGTCCTGCTCTGACGAGCGCGCTGGACGCCGGTCCCGCGCTGGAGCGCGTGGTCACCGGCTACCTGGACCACCTCACGGTCGAGCGCGGACTGGCGGCCAACACGATCGCCTCCTACCGGCGGGACCTGCGCCGGTACACGGAGTACCTGACCGCCGCGGGCGTCCGCGGGCTGCGCGAGGTCGCCGGGTCCGACGTGTCCGGGTTCCTCTCCGCCCTGCGCGAGGGTGGCCGGGTGGGGGACGTGGACCATCCGCCGCTGTCGGCGACGTCGGCGGCCCGCGCGGTCGTGGCCGTGCGCGGCCTGCACCGGTTCGCCCTGCTCGACGGGCTGGTGCCGGACGACGTCGCCCACGAGGTCCGCCCGCCGACGCCGGCCCGGCGCCTGCCGAAGGCGGTCCCGGTGGAGTCCGTGGTGGCCCTGATCGAGGCGGCCGGGTCGGTCGAGGGCCCGCGGGGACTGCGCGACCGCGCCCTGCTGGAGGTGCTCTACGGCACCGGCGCCCGCATCTCCGAGGCGGTCGGTCTCGCCGTCGACGACCTCGATCGCGGGCAGGCGGCGGTGCGGCTGGCGGGCAAGGGTGGCAAGGAGCGCGTCGTTCCCGTCGGCAGCTATGCGCTGCGGGCGGTGGAGGACTACCTCGTCCGGGCCCGTCCGGCCCTGGCGGCCGGCGCCCGCGGTGGTGTCCGCGGCGGGGTGCTGTTCCTCAACGCGCGGGGTGGTCCGCTGTCCCGGCAGAGCGCGTGGTCGATCCTGCGCTCGGCCGCCGAGCGCGCCGGCCTGGATCCCGCGACCGTCTCCCCGCACACGCTGCGGCACTCCTTCGCCACCCATCTGCTCGACGGCGGCGCCGACGTCCGGGTCGTCCAGGAACTGCTCGGGCACGCGTCGGTCACGACGACGCAGGTCTACACGCTGGTGACCGTGGACCGACTCCGCGAGGTCTACGCGACCAGTCACCCGAGGGCGCTCACCTGACACCGGGCTGCCGTGCTTCTTGGCAGTTTCTGGAGCGCGTTCCGGTTGAGCAGTCACACACGTTGTCATTTAGCGCCATGTCGACAAGTGGTCCGGCGTGCCGCCTTGGGAACCTCCGCCACCCTTCGTAGCGTCTCCATCACCCGAGCGGACAGGACGGCTGACCGCACCCGGAACGACCGGGATCGGGCACGAGGTGGAGGCAACAGACCCATGGCTACCCGAGCGGACGCGGCCTCTGCCGTCGCGCGCCCGCACGACAGCGGCCCCGAGATGGGGGCGATCTCGCGTCAGGACCCGGCGAAGGCACGACAGCGCCCCCTGCCCGAGCCCAAGCCCCTCACGGAGCACGGGCCGGCCCGCATCATCGCGATGTGCAACCAGAAGGGCGGCGTCGGCAAGACCACGTCGACCATCAACCTGGGTGCGGCGCTGACCGAGTACGGCCGGCGCGTGCTGCTCATCGACCTGGACCCGCAGGGCGCGCTCTCGGTCGGCCTGGGCATCCCCGCCCAGAACATGGACCGGACGATCTACAACGCCCTCATGGAGCGGAAGACCACGCTGGCCGACGTCCGCGTGCCCACCGACATCCCGGGCCTGGACCTCGTGCCGAGCAACATCGACCTGTCGGCCGCCGAGGTCCAGCTGGTCAGCGAGGTCGCGCGTGAGCAGACCCTGCTGCGGGTGCTGGCCGACGTGCGCGACGACTACGACTACATCCTCATCGACTGCCAGCCCTCGCTGGGGCTGCTGACGGTCAACGCGCTGACGGCGGCCCAGGGCGTGATCATCCCGCTGGAGTGCGAGTTCTTCTCCCTCCGCGGCGTGGCCCTGCTCGTCGACACCATCGACAAGGTCAAGGAACGGCTCAACCCGTCGCTGGAGATCTCCGGGATCCTCGCGACGATGTACGACTCGCGGACGGTGCACTGCCGCGAGGTGTTCAGCCGCGTCGTCGAGGCCTTCGACGACGTCGTGTTCCAGACCGTCATCCAGCGCACCGTGCGGTTCCCGGAGACCACGGTCGCCGGTCAGCCGATCACCACGTGGGCCCCCACGTCGTCGGGCGCCTCGGCGTACCGCGACCTCGCCAAGGAGGTGCTGGCTCTATGACCCGCCGGCCAGTTCTGCCCGGTGCCTCGGAGCTGTTCCGTCGCACCGACTCGACCGCCTCGGCCCCCGAGGTCACCGAGCTGCCCAGCCTGAGCGCCACCGCCAGCTCGCCCGCCCTGCGCGGTGCCGCACGGCAGCCGGAGGAGGTCGCGAGCGCGCCCCTCACCCTGGTCCCCGGCGGTGCGGTGCACGACGACGACCTCGCCGGGTTCCGTTCCGCCCAGCCGGTGGCCACCCTGCAGCCGCACGTGCCCACCCGCGGACGACCGGTCCGGCGGACCGACCGCACCAAACACGACGAGAAGATCACCGTGTACATCTCCCAGGACGAGCTCCTCGCCCTGGAGTCCGCGCGGCTCACCCTGCGCGGCCAGCACGGTGTCGCGGTCGACCGCGGCCGGATCGTGCGCGAGGCCATCTCGGTCCTCCTGGCCGACCTCGGCGAGCGCGGCGAGGACTCCGTCCTGGTGCACCGACTCCGCGCCAAGTAGGAGAGCCATAAGCTCGGCGTCCGTGAGCAGTGAGACCGGCGCGGCGTCGGAGGCACCCATCGCCTCCGACGCCGCGCCGTCGCGTTTCACGGTGAAGCTGACGAACTTCGAGGGCCCGTTCGACCTGCTCCTCCAGCTGATCGGCAAGCACAAGCTCGACGTCACCGAGATCGCCCTGTCGCGGGTCACCGACGAGTTCATCGCGCACCTCCGGGCCCTCGGCGACCAGCTGGACCTCGACCAGGCCAGCGAGTTCCTGGTCATCGCGTCCACACTGCTCGACCTGAAGGCCGCGCGGCTGCTCCCGGCCGCCGACGTGGAGGACGAGGACGACCTCGAGCTGCTCGAGGCGCGCGACCTGCTGTTCGCCCGGCTCCTGCAGTACAAGGCCTACAAGCAGGCGGCGCGCTTCCTGCGGGAGCGCGAGGCCGAGGCCGCGCAGCGCTACCCCCGGGCGGCCGCGCTGGAGCCGCGGTTCGCCGACCTGGCCCCCGAGGTCGTCCTCGACCTGAGCCCCGAGGCGTTCGCCCGGCTGGCCGCTCGGGTGCTGGCGCCCAAGGCGCCGGAGGTGGTGAGCGTGTCCCATCTGCACGCTCCACCGGTGAGCGTCTCCGAGCAGCTGCTCGCCATCCGCAACCACCTGGTCCGGTCCGGGACGGCGACCTTCCGGGCGCTCACCGCCGACTGCGGGCACACCCTCGAGGTGGTGGCCCGCTTCCTGGCGCTGCTGGAGCTGTACCGGCAGCAACGGGTGGTGTTCGAGCAGCTGACACCGCTGGGGGAGCTGCACGTCCGGTGGACCGGCGGCTCCGTGCCGGACGACCGGCACAGCGACGACGTCGACGGCGCCGTCGGGGATGCTGCCGACGCAGCAGCGGACGTGGACGAGGAGTACGGGTGAGCGACGAGCCGGCAGGACCCGACGACCGGGCCCCCATCTCCTGGGACGCCCTCGCCGCCGAGCTGGCCGCCACCCGGGAGCTCGCGGAGAGCCGTGGGCAGGAGGAGCCGGGTACGTGGGACGCCGTCGCGGCGGAGCTGGCCGCGCGGGTCGCCGACCAGCCGGTCGAGGCCCCGCCGGAGCCGGCGCCCGTCCCGCAGGAGCCCGACCCGGACGACGAGCCGGCCGGGCAGGACCCGACGCCGGCCGACGTCCCGGCCGGGGAGCCGGCGCCCGACGAGCCGGCCGCGGAGCAGCTGGAGCTGCTCGCCCCCGAGGAGCTGCACGGCGGTCTGGAGGCGCTGCTGTTCGTCATGGACGACCCGGTCGACGAGGAGACCCTCGCCGCCGCGTTGCGCTGTTCCCGCGAGCAGGTGCGCACCGGGCTCGCCGGTCTGGCCGACGGCTACGAGCAGCGGCGGGCCGGCATCGCGCTCCGCAGGGTGGGGGAGGGGTGGCGGCTCTACACCCGGGAGGAGCACGCACCCGTCGTGGAGCGCTACCTGGTCGACGGGCAGCGGAGCCGGCTGACGCAGGCCGCGCTGGAGACCCTCGCCGTGATCGCGTACCGCCAGCCGGTGACCCGCGCCCGCGTCTCGGCGATCCGCGGCGTCGGCGTGGACGGCGTCATGCGCACGCTGCTCACCCGGGGCCTCGTGCACGAGGTGGGCAGCGATCCCGACAGCGGCGGGGGTCTGTACGCCACGACGCCGCTGTTCCTGGAGCGGCTCGGACTGGAGACCCTCGCGGACCTGCCCGAGCTCGCGCCGTTCCTGCCGGAGACCGCCGCGATGCTCGACGAGCACCCCGACAGCTGACGCTCAGGGGGTGGGCGAGGGCGACTCGGCCCGGCGCTCGAGCGCGGCGACGACGACGGTCACGCCGAGGGCGAGGAGCATGCCCACGGCCAGGAGCGTCCGCACCCAGGACGGCACCTGCACGACCAGCGGTGGACTCCCGTTGAGCAGGACGCCCAGGCCCCAGAGGACCAGGAAGGCCGACGACGACCGGACGCCCCACGGTGTCAGCGGCGTCCGGACGTGCGCGGCCTCCGACCACACCCGGCGCAGGTAGACGACGGCGACCAGGCCCGCGAACAGCCCGAGCAACGCCGGCGCGAGGTAGCTCCAGCCCGCGCGTCCGTGGATCAGGCGCACGACCAGCGCTGCGGCCAGCAGCACGGCGCCCGGGATCCCGAAGGCGAGACCGGTCCGCTGCCAGGCGCGCACGGCTGCCGCGTCCGCCGGCGGTCGACGACCTCCGATCACGTCCCCACCTCCTGTCTCCGATCCCACCGGACGCGACCGTCCTACCGGCTGCCCGTCGGGCGCGCGCGAGCGGTCACGCGGAGGCGTGACCGGCGCGCGTCGTGAACGCGAACGTCGCCGACGAGAGCAGGAACGCCCCGACCCCGACGGCCAGCGCGGCCCGGCGGAGGACGTCGGACTCCGCGTAGGGATCGAGCAGCAGGAAGGCCAGCAGACCGGCCATGGAGACGCCCGCCAGCGCGGCGGCGGCGCGTTCGGAGGCCCGGCGCGGCGGAGCCGGCGCGCTCGACGAGGACCGCCCGGAGCGGAGGGAGAGCAGCAGCACGAGCGACGCGCCCAGGGACAGCGACAGCGCGAGCAGCGCCGCCAGGCCCGCGCCGATGTCGGCGCCGTCGGCCGGGTCCCCGGTGAGCACCGCGACGAGGAAGAGCAGCCAGAGGAGGGTGGCCACGGCGGCGATTCCCAGCCCGATCCTGCGTGTTCTGTTCACGCGTCCAGCCTGCTGCATGCGTCGGCCCCAGCAGGTGGGTGTCACTCCGGCGGGGGAGCCGCGTCGTCGCGGTGGGAGACTGGGCGGTGATGAACGCCGTACCGGACGACCTGGACCCCACCGACGAGACCTCGACCGCAGCCGGCGACGGCTGGTCGGAGGACATGGAGCTCGCCCCGGTCCACCCCGGTGACCGGCCGGCGGACGACGCCGACGACGACCGCGAGGGCGAGCGCCTGCAGAAGGTCCTGGCCCGGGCGGGCGTCGGCTCCCGGCGGGTGTGCGAGGACATGATCGAGGCCGGCCGGATCAGCGTGAACGGCAGGCAGGTCGCCGTGCAGGGCATGCGGGTCCACCCTGGTCGCGACAAGATCGCCGTCGACGGCGTGCGGATCGAGATCCGCGAGGACCGGGTCACCTACGCGATGAACAAGCCTCCGGGCGTGATCACCGCCATGAGCGACGACCGCAACCGCCCGACCGTGGGGGACATGGTGGGCGACCTGGCCAAGGGGCTGGTCCACGTCGGACGCCTGGACCAGGACACCGAGGGCCTGCTGATCCTCACCACCGACGGCGAGCTGGCGCACCGTCTGGCCCACCCGTCCTACGGGGTCCGCAAGACCTACCTGGCCCAGGTGTCGGGGTCGGTGCCGCGGGACATGGCCCGCCGCCTGCGCGGTGGTGTCGAGCTGGACGACGGCCCGGTGAAGGCCGACTCGTTCCGGGTCGTGGACACCCACGCCGGGCAGTCCGTGGTCGAGGTGGTGCTGCACGAGGGCCGCAAGCACATCGTCCGTCGGCTGCTCGCGCACGTCGGGCTGCCCGTCTCGCGGCTGACCCGCACCGCCGTCGGGCCGATCGAGCTGCGGGCCATGCGCTCGGGCACGATCCGCCGGCTCAGCCGCGAAGAGGTCGGCGCGCTCCAGGAGCTGGTCGGCCTCTAGAACTCCCCCTCTGCGACTCCATCAGTGGAGGGTGACCTCCGCCGGGGTGGTCAGCACCCGGTCGGCGCCCACCAGCCGGTCGGGTCCGGTGAGCACGACGCGCGCGTCGAGCCGCAGGTCCTCGCTCGAGGAGCCGACCCGCAGGACGAGGTCGCCCGCCTCCACCACCCGGCGGAGGTCGCGGCCGGTGAACGACGCGCGGTCGGTGTGCACCGAGAAGCGGACGTCCGCCGAGCCGCCGGGCGCCAGGTCGACGCGTGCGAAGCCCACCAGCTGGCGCACGGGGCGGACGACGCTGGCGACCGGATCCTCCAGGTACAGCTGGACGACCTCGGCTCCGGCCCGGAACCCGGTGTTCGTCACCGTGCAGGAGAGGGTCAGGGCGCCGTCGGTCGGCACCGGCACCGGCTCGTCGCCCACCGGCCGGTCGTCGACGCGGAGGTCGGCGTACGCGAACGCGGTGTAGCTCAGGCCGTGCCCGAAGGGGAACGCCGGTGTCGGGTCGGCGGTGCTGATGTCGCTGCGGCGGGCCAGGGCCGCGCCCAGGTAGGTGCCGGGCTGGCCACCGGGGGAACGGGGCACCTGGACCGGTAGGCGGCCGGACGGGTTCACCCGTCCGCTCAGGACGCCGGCGACGGCGCCGGCCCCCTCCTCGCCGGGGAAGAAGGCCTGCACGACCGCGGCGGCCCGGGCCACGACGTCGCCCAGCGCGTAGGGCCGGCCGGCCAGCAGCACCACGACCACCGGGGTGCCCGAGTCGAGGAGGGCGTCCAGCAGCGCTGCCTGCGAGCCGGGGAGGCGCAGGTCGTCGGCGTCGCACCCCTCGCCCGAGGTGCCGCGCCCGAAGAGGCCCGCTCGGTCGCCCAGCACCGCCAGGCAGACGTCGGCCTCCCGCGCCGTCCGCACCGCGTCGGCGATCCCGCTGGGATCGACCTCCTGCACCGGGCAGCCGAGGGCGGTGTCCACGACGGCCCCCGGGAACTCCGCGCGCACCGCCTCCAGCACCGTGGCCATCTCGACGCCCACCGGCATCCCCGGGTGGTGCGCACCGGCGTGGTTGGGGAAGGCATAGCAGCCCATGAGCGAGAGGACGTCGTCGGCGCACGGACCCACGACCGCCACCCGCGCCGGGTGGGCCAGCGGCAGCATCCCCGACCGGTTGTCCAGCAGGACGACGGACCGCTCGGCGAGCGACCGGGCAAGCTCGCGCATCGGCGGTGGGTCGAAGTCGATCGGCCCGCCGGCGCGGAGGGCCGGCGGCTCCGGGTCCCAGTCGGGGTCGAGGAGGCCGAGCTCGGCCTTCTGCAGCAGCACGCGCTCCACCGAGCGGTCCACGACGGCCATCGGCACGCGACCGGACCGGACCAGCTCGAGCAGCGGCTCGCCGTAGCACCGGACCGTCGGCAGTTCCACGTCGATGCCGGCGGTGAGCGCCAGCGCGGCGGCCTCGCCCGGCGAGCCCGCCTGTCCCTGCGTCGTCTCCAGGAAGGAGACGGCGAAGTAGTCGGCGACGACGACGCCCTCGAAGCCGAGGCGGCCGCGGAGCAGGTCGGTGAGCAGGGCTGGGTCGGCGGCCGGCGGCACGCCGTCCACGGCGGCGTAGGAGTTCATGACCGAGCGCGCACCGCCGTCGCGGAGCGCAGCCTCGAACGGGGGCAGGACGACGTCGGCGAACTCGCGCGGGCCGAGGTGGACCGGGGCGTGGTTGCGGCCGGCAGCCGAGGCCGAGTAGCCGGCGAAGTGCTTGAGCGTGGCGACGATCCCGGCCCGCTCCAGTCCCCGTGTGTAGGCCGAGCCCAGGATCGAGACGAGGTACGGGTCCTCGCCGATCGTCTCCTCGGTGCGGCCCCAGCGGTAGTCGAAGGTGACGTCGAGGACGGGGGACAGGCCCTGGTGGACGCCGACGGACCGCATCAGCTCCCCGATGCCGTGCGCCATCGCCTCGACGGTGCCCGGGTCGAAGGACGCTCCCCAGGCCAGCGGAGTGGGGAAGACGGTGGCCTGCCAGGCCGCGAACCCGGTGAGGCACTCCTCGTGCGCCATCGCCGGGATGCCCAGGCGGGAGCCGGCGACCAGGTCGCGCTGCGTCTGGGCCAGCACGCGTGCCCCCGTCTCCGGCTCCACCGGGACGGTGCCGAACATCCGGGTGAGCTGGCCGAGCCCGGGCTTGGTCAGCTCGTCCCACGGTGGCAGCGGCTCGGCGAAGTCGTGCTGGTTGGGGGCGACCTCCTCGCCGTCACCGATCGCCGTCCACACGCCGTAGAGCTGGGCGACCTTCTCCTCCGTGGTCATCACCGCCAGCAGGGCCCGGACCCGTTCCGGCAGCGGCCGGGACGGGTCGCGCCACACGGCGGACGAGGCGGGGTCCACCGGCTCGGGGACGTCGGAGCTGGCGGCGCTGGCCACGGACTCGATCACGACAGGTGCTCCAGGGAGAGGGTGCGGTCAGCGGGGGCGTGCGGTCGAGGCCCGGGGAACCAGGTGGGTCGCGAGCTCGACGCGCTGGGTGTCGAGCGGCTGGCCGTCGATCAGCTGGTGCAGGATCCGTCCCGCCATCCGGCCCATGTCGGCCAGCGGCTGCCGGACGGTGGTCAGCGGCGGCGAGGACCAGCGGGCCATGGGCAGGTCGTCGAAGCCGACCACGCTCAGGTCGAGCGGCACCGAGAGGCCGGCCTGCCGGGCGGCCTCCATGACGCCGAACGCCTGCTCGTCGCTCCCGGCGAAGATCGCCGTGGGCGGGTCCGGCAGCTCCAGCAGTGCCCGGGCCTGGTCGTACCCGCCCTCGTGGTGGAAGTTGCCGTGCCGCACCAGGGCCGGGTCGACCCCGATCCCGGCCCGCTCGAGCGCGGCGCGGTAGCCGTCGATGCGGGCCCGGCTGCACAGGAAGTCCTCGGGACCGCCGACGACGGCGATCCGGCGGTGGCCGAGCTCCACGAGGTGCTCGGTGGCCGACAGCCCGCCGGCCCAGTTGGTCGCACCGACGCTCGGCACGTCCTGCCCCGGCATGTCCACCGGGTCGATGACCACCACGGGCAGGTGCGACTGCCCGAGCCGGCGCTGGTCGGCGGCCGTGAGGTGCGAGGTGACGACCAGTGCGCCCTGTCGGCCGCCGGCGATGAGCGACTGGACCCAGTCGGCCCCCGGGGACCGGGCCAGGGTGTTGACGACGACGTCGAGACCGCTCTCGGTGACGCCGCGCAGGATCTCGACGGCCCACGGGCTGTCCAGCGCGGTGAAGACGACGTCGACGAGCGGGGTCAGCGGCTCGGCGTTCTTCCGCGCCAGGGGGACGTAGTGGTGCTCCTCGAGGAGTTGGAGGACGTGCGCCCGGGTGGCGGGTGAGACGTCCTGGCGTCCGTTCACGACCTTGGACACGGTCGGCAGGGAGACGCCGGCCGCCGCCGCGATGCTGGCCAACGTGGGCCGACCGAGCTGCTGAGACGCCATCGCCGTCCTCCTGTTCCGGTTCCCGTCCGCCCGCGGTACCCGCGGGGGGAGTGGTCCCTACCACTCCGAAGATCACGTCACGTTATCGAAACTTTCGAAAACGCACCAGCTCATCCACCCTGACGGGGACCGTAGACCGCGGCGCCCGGCACCTGTCAACGATGACGTACGCGCCGCGTGACGGGGTGCGTTGACACCCAAGGTGACCCGGCTTACATTCTCGCAACTGCTCGAAACTTTCGGTTCCAACGACGAAACAGGAAGGTGGCGGTGGGGATGTCCTCCCGGCGTCTGACCCGTGCGGCCTGGCAGGCCGGCGCTCTCGTCATGGCAGGCACATTGGTCGCCTGCGGTTCCTCCGGACCCAGCGGCGGGGGCGGCGGTGACAGCGACGCCGTCCAGGTCTGGGCACTGGAGGACGCGGCCCTCAACCCCATCGAGGAAGCCTCCATCGAGCGCTTCAACGAGAGCTCGGACGCCGGCGAGGCCGAGCTGGCCACCTTCGGCAACGACCCCTACAAGCAGCGGCTCCGTGTCGCGCTGGGCTCGCCCAACGCCCCCGACCTGTTCTTCAACTGGGGCGGCGGCAACCTCAAGGAGTCGGTGGACGCCGACCAGGTCGAGGACCTCACGCCGCTGCTCGACGAGAACCCCGAGCTCCGCGACGCCTTCCTGCCCAGCGTGCTGGCCGGCGCGGAGCTCGACGGCAAGACCTACGGCCTGCCCATGCGCGGCATGCAGCCGGTCATGCTCTTCTACAACAACGCCGTCCTCGAGTCCGCGGGCGTCGCGGTGCCGGAGACGTGGGACGACCTGCTCGCCGCCGTCGACACGCTCAAGGGCGCGGGTGTCACGCCGGTCGCGCTGGCCGGCACCCAGCCGTGGACCGAGCTGATGTGGATCGAGTACATCCTCGACCGCGTCGGCGGCCCGGAGGTCTTCCAGGCCATCCGCGACGGCGAGGAGGGCGCGTGGGAGGACCCGGCGGTCCTCGAGTCGCTGACGATGCTGCGCGACCTCATCGACCGGGGCGCCTTCGGTACCGAGTTCGCCTCCGTCGGCTACGACGTCGGCGGTGCGTCCACGATCCTCGCGCAGGGCGACGCCGCGTTCCACCTCATGGGATCGTGGGAGTACACCAACCAGCTCAACGACAGCCCCGACTTCGTCGAGTCCGGTGACCTGGGGTGGACGACCTTCCCGGCCATCGAGGGTGGCGCGGGCGACCCGTCGAACCTGGTGGGGAACGTGTCGAACTTCTACTCGCTCACCAGCTCGTCGGGCAACAAGGAGGCGGCACGGGAGTTCCTGACGACCGCGCTGACCGACGACCAGTACATCTCCGACCTCATCGAGGCCGGTGACGTGCCGCCGGTGCAGGGCGTCCGCGACCAGCTGGCCGAGACGGAGAACGGCGACTACGCCACGTTCATCTACGACGCGACGGTCGACGCGGGCAACTTCCAGCTGTCCTGGGACCAGGACCTCCCGGCCGACGAGGCCACCGAGATGCTGACCCAGCTGGAGCAGTTGTTCCTCGGTGCCCAGACGCCGCAGGGGTTCGTCGACGCCATGTCGGCTCTCTGACCGGCCCCGGACAGCGCGCACCATGACCATCACGGCGGAGAAGACCAGGACCCGGGCGGGAACGGCACGCACGACGGTGACCCGGCAGGACCGGCCCTCGGGCTGGTACCTGGCGCCGGCGCTGGTGTTCTTCGGTGCATTCGCCGTGCTGCCGATGGTCCTGGTCGTCTACCTCAGCTTCACGTCCTGGGACGGCTTCGGTACCCCCGAGCTGTCCGGGACGGAGAACTGGACCCGGCTGATCGAGGACGGCCGGGCCTGGGACTCGCTCTGGCTGACGCTGGTGTTCATGGTGCTCACCTGGCTCGTCCAGACCCCGATCGCGATGCTGATCGGGGTCTGGGCGGCCGGACGGCAGCGGAACCGGGCGATCCTCAGCTCGCTGTTCTTCCTGCCGCTCCTGCTGTCGACGGCGGCCATCGCCCTGCTCTGGTCGTCGGTGCTGGACCCGAACTTCGGCGTCACTCAGTCGCTGCCGGTGCTCGGTGGGTTCAACTTCCTCGGGGACACCGAGCTGGTCGTCTACACCGTCGTCTGGGTGATCAGCTGGCAGTACGTGCCGTTCCACACGCTGCTGTACCAAGCGGCCGCGCGGCAGGTGCCCGAGAGCCTCTACGAGGCGGCGACCCTGGACGGGGCCGGTCGCTACCGGCAGTTCTTCACCATCACCCTGCCGCTGCTCAAGTACACGATCATCACCTCGACGGTGCTCATGCTCGTGGGCTCGGTGACGACCTTCGACACGATCCTCATCCTCACCGGTGGAGGCCCGGGCACCGCGACCCGCGTGCTGCCGCTGCACATGTACATCACCGGGTTCAGCGGGTTCGAGTTCGGCTACGCGAGCGCCATCTCGGTGCTGCTGCTCCTCCTCGGCGCGGGACTCTCCCTCGCGGTCACCCGCGCGACCGGATTCCGGAAGATGCAGAGCCAGCAGGAGGGCGTGTGACGACGACCCAGGCGACTCCGGCGCCCTTGGCGCCGGTGCCCGACATGCTGCAGGACGGACGCCGCCGGCGACGCCCGCGAGCCGGCGGCCATCGCGGCCGGCCCAACGTGCTGGCCGGCGTGCTGGCGACGATCTGGCTGGCCCTGGTCGCCGTCCCGCTGTACTTCCTCGTCGCGGCGAGCTTCCGTACCCGTTCGGACTACCTCTCCGACAACCCGCTGGCCCCGCCGCCGAGCCCGACGCTCGAGAACTACGAGACGGTCCTCACCGGCGACTTCCCGACCTACCTGCTGAACACGGTGATCGTCACCGTCGTGACGGTCGCGATCGTCGTCGGGCTGACCGTGCCGGCCGGCTACGCCGTGGCCCGCAACGCCGGGCGGGGCGTGCAGCGGGGCTTCTCGCTCATGCTCGTCGGGCTGGCCATCCCCGCGCAGGCGGCGATCATCCCGGTGTACCTGATGATCACGCAGTTGCACCTGTACGACACCCTGCTCGCGGTCATCCTGCCGACGGCGGCCTTCGCGATGCCCGTCGCGTTGCTGGTGATGACCAACAGCCTGCGCGACATCCCCCGGGAGCTGTACGAGGCGCAGACCCTCGACGGCGCCGGCCCGTTCGCGGCGCTGCGCCACCTGGTGCTCCCGCTGGCCAAGCCGGCCATCACCACCGTCGCGGTGTTCACCTCGCTCACCGCGTGGAACGGCTTCCTGTTCCCCCTCGTGCTCACCCAGTCCGTCGGGACGCGCGTGCTCACCCTCGGCCTCTGGGACTACCAGGGGCAGTTCGGCACGAACGTGCCCGCGCTGCTGGCCGCCGTGACGCTGTCGGTGGTCCCGATCTTCGTCCTGTACCTGGTCGGCCGGCGCTACCTGCTCAGCGGCCTGACCGCCGGCGCCGGCAAGTAGCCGGCCCGTCCCGCTGGAGAGGAAACCCATGGCCTCGGTCACCTACGACCGCACGAGCTGCGTCTACCCCGGTGCCGAGCGGCCGGCGGTGGACGAGCTGGACCTGCAGGTGGAGGACGGGGAGTTCCTCGTCCTCGTCGGGCCGTCCGGGTGCGGCAAGTCGACGTCGTTGCGGATGCTCGCCGGCCTGGAGGACGTCACCGAGGGGCGCATCCTGATCGGTGACCGCGACGTCACCGGTGTGCCGCCCAAGGACCGGGACATCGCGATGGTGTTCCAGAACTATGCGCTGTACCCGCACATGACCGTGGCCGACAACATGGGTTTCGCGCTGAAGATCGCCGGGCTGAACAAGTCCGAGATCAGCAGCCGGGTGCACGAGGCCGCGACGCTGCTGGACCTGGAGCCCTATCTGGACCGCAAGCCCAAGGCGCTGTCGGGCGGGCAGCGGCAGCGGGTCGCGATGGGCCGGGCGATCGTGCGCCAGCCGCAGGTGTTCTGCATGGACGAGCCGCTGTCCAACCTCGACGCCAAGCTGCGGGTGCAGACCCGCACCCAGATCGCCCAGCTGCAGCGCCGCCTGGGCGTCACCACCGTCTACGTCACCCACGACCAGGTCGAGGCCATGACCATGGGCGATCGCGTCTGCGTGCTCAAGGACGGCCTGCTCATGCAGGTCGGCAAGCCGCGCGAGCTCTACGACCGCCCGAGCAACGTCTTCGTCGCGGGCTTCATCGGCTCACCGGCGATGAACCTGTTCACCCTGCCGGTGGTCGACGGCGGCGTCGCCTTCGGCGACGTCGTCCACCCGGTGGCGCGGGACGTGCTCGGGCGGGCGGGGAACTCGTCGGTGGTGCTGGGGGTCCGGCCCGAGGACCTCGAGCTCGCCGAGCACGGACCGGCGGTCGAGGTCGACGTCGTGGAGGAGCTCGGCGCCGATGCCTACGTCTACGGCCGCACGAAGCTGGGCGACGGGGAGCACCAGATCACCGCCCGGGTCGACGGCCGCCGTCCGCCGGGCAAGGGCGAGGTGCTCCACGTGGCCCCACGGGCGGGTCACGTGCACCTGTTCGACGTCGGCACCGGTGAGCGCCTCGGCGGCTGATCCGCGGGCGCCGCGGGGTCGGCTCAGGGGAGGCGGGCGTTGTCCGCGGTCACCCAGACCTCGGTGATGCGGTCGCCGGCGAAGCGGTACATCGAGAACTCGTCGGTCGTGACCGCCCGGCCGGTCGCCGCCACGCCGCGCCAGGTCCCGAGGTGGGTACCGGTGTCGCGGAAGTGGACGGCCAGCCACGGGTGCTCGAACACCGTGCGCTGGATCTCCCAGCGGTAGTCGGGGAAGGCGCGGGAGACGACGAACAGGTCGTCGATGTACTGCTGCGCCGTGCGCTCCGCACCGTTCACCAGCACGACGTCGGCGAGGAACGGCGCCAGTTCGCCGAACGCGTGCCGGTTGCAGACGGCGTTGTAGTGCCCGTACCGGTCCACGACCTCGTGCCGGTGCCCAGTCATGGCGGGACGGTAGCGGTCCCGGGCCGGATCCGGCTCCGCCACGAGCCCGGTGGCGGGGCCTCCCTAGACTCGACAGCGCCCCGGCGATCCGGGTGCGTGGATCGATCGAGGAGTAGTGCATGGCCGTCCGAGCCATCCGGGGCGCGACGCAGGTCGACGCCGACGACCGGGAGCAGGTGCTCGAGGCCACCCGTGAACTCGTCAGCGCGGTGCTGGAGCGCAACGACCTGGGACACGACGACGTCATCAGCATCCTGTTCACGGCCACGCCGGACCTGGTGTCGGAGTTCCCCGCGCTCGCCGCCCGGGAGCTGGGCATGGGCGACGTGCCGCTGATGTGCGCCACCGAGATCGGCGTCCCGCACGCCCTCCCGCGGGTGCTGCGCCTGATGGCCCACGTCGAGACGACGAAGCCGCGGTCGGACGTGCAGCACGTGTACCTGCGCGGCGCGACCGCCCTGCGACGGGACATAGCCCAGTGAGCGAGCGCCAGCGAGCGGACACCACTGGGCTGGGCGATCGCCCAGTGACCGGCAGCTTCCGGGGGCAGATCACCCTCGACGGACCCTCGGGCACCGGCAAGTCCACCGTGGCCCGCGGGGTCGCGGCCCGTCTGGGCGCGGCCTACCTCGACACCGGCGCCATGTACCGGGCGGCCACCGTCGCCGTGCTGGACGCGGCCGTCGACCCGGAGGACGCCGACGCGGTCGCGCGCACCGTGGCCGCGGCCCGCATCGAGGTCGGTACCGAGTCCGCCGCGGAGGTGGTGCTCGTCGACGGCGTGGACGTCGCCGCCCGCATCCGCGGCGCCGAGGTGACCCGCGCCGTCTCCGCCGTCTCCGCGGTTCCGGCGGTCCGGCGGCAGCTGGTCGACCAGCAGCGATCGCTCGTCGCGGCGGCCGACGCCGTCGTGGTCGAGGGCCGCGACATCGGCACCGTCGTCCTGCCCGACGCCACCCTGAAGGTCTACCTGACCGCGGCGCCCGAGGTGCGGGCCGAGCGGCGGGCGGGTCAGCTGGGCATCACCGACGCGTCGGAGGTCGCCGCGCTGGCCGCGGACCTGCGCCGTCGCGACGAGTACGACAGCAGCCGGGCCGACAGCCCGCTGCGCCCGGCGGAGGACTCCGTCGTGGTGGACAGCACCGAGCTGGACCAGCAGGGCGTGATCGCGCGCATCGTGGAGCTGGCGGCGTCGGCGGTCGGAGCGGGGGAGCGGGCATGAGCGAGGAGCAGAGCGGGCCGTTGCCCGTCGTCGCGATCGTCGGCCGGCCCAACGTCGGCAAGTCCACGCTGGTCAACCGGTTCCTCGGCCGCCGCGCCGCCGTCGTCCAGGACGTCCCGGGCGTGACGCGGGACCGGATCAGCTACGAGGCGCTCTGGAACGGCAAGAGGTTCACCGTCGTCGACACCGGTGGCTGGGAGCCCAAGGCCACCGGCCTCGGCGCGGCGATCACCCGCCAGGCCGAGTACGCCATGAAGACCGCCGACGTCATCGTCTTCGTCGTCGACAGCCAGGTCGGCGCCACCGACACCGATCTCGCCGCCGCCCGCATCCTCCGGCGCAGCGACCGGCCGGTGATCCTCGTGGCCAACAAGGTCGACGACGAGCGCAGCGAGGCCAACGCCGCCGAGCTGTGGTCCCTCGGCATGGGGGAGCCGCAGGCGGTCAGCGCCCTGCACGGCCGCTCCAGCGGCGACCTGCTCGACCTCGTCCTCGAGGCGATGCCGGACGCGCCCCGCGAACAGGAGCTGGAGGGCGGCCCGCGCCGGGTGGCGCTGGTCGGCCGGCCCAACGTCGGGAAGTCGAGCCTCATCAACCGGCTGGCCAAGGAGGAGCGCTCCGTCGTCGACTCCGTGGCGGGGACGACGGTGGACCCGGTCGACTCCCTCGTCACCCTGGGCGGCGAGGAGTGGCGCTTCGTCGACACGGCCGGCCTGCGCCGCAAGGTGAACACCGCCAGCGGCATGGAGTACTACGCCAGCCTGCGCACGGAGGCCGCGATCCAGGCCGCGGAGGTCGCCGTCGTCCTGCTGGCCGCGGACGAGGTCATCAGCGAGCAGGACCAGCGGGTGATCAGCCAGGTCGTCGACGCCGGCCGCGCCCTCGTCATCGCGATCAACAAGTGGGACACCCTCGACGAGGACCGGCACTTCCAGCTGGAGAAGGAGATCGAGCGCGAGCTCGCCCGGGTCAAGTGGGCGAGCCGGGTGAACATCTCGGCCAGCACCGGCCGCGGTGTGAACAAGCTCGCCGACCACCTCCGTGCGGCCCTCGCCTCGTGGGAGTCGCGGGTGCCCACGTCGGAGCTGAACACGTTCGTCCGGGCCCTGGTCCAGGAGACGCCGCCGCCGGCGCGCGGGGGGCGGGCACCGAAGATCAAGTACGTGACGCAGGCCGACATCCGGCCGCCGCGGTTCGTGGTGTTCTCGACCGGCTTCCTGGAAGGCGGCTATCGCCGTTTCCTCGAGCGCAAGATCCGCGAGCGCTGGGGCTTCGAGGGCACGCCGATCGAGGTCTCGATCAAGGTGCGCGAGGGCCGGGGGAGCGACCGGCCCAAGGGCTGACGCCGCTCAGCTCCCGGGGCGGACCTCCTGGGTGACGTCCGTGGTCCCGCGCGGAGCGGGCACGCGGGCGCCGTCGTCCCCGTCGCTCGTCGACAACGGTTCGTCGCCGCGCTGCGCCAGCCTGCTCGGCCACCACATCCAGCGGCCGACGTCCAGGTTCAGCGCGGTGACCAGCACCGAGCGGACGACGATGGTGTCCAGCAGCACCCCGAGCGCGACCGCGATGCCCAGTTGCGTGAGGAAGGTCAGCGGCAGCGTGCCCAGGACGGCGAACGTGGCTGCCAGGACGAGGCCGGCCGACGTGATGACCCCGCCCGTCGCCGCCAGCGCGATGAGGGCCGCGCGCCGGGTTCCGTGGTCGTGGGCCTCCTCGCGGACCCGGGTCATCAGGAAGATGTTGTAGTCGATCCCCAGCGCCACGAGGAACACGAAGACGAACAGCGGGAAGGCGCTGTCGGTGGCACTCACGTCGAGCGCCCAGTCGAAGATCAGCGCGCTGATGCCCAGCGCGGCACCGAAGGACAGCACCACGGTGGCGACGAGGATGAGCGGTGCGACCAGGGCCCGCAGCAGCACCCCCAGCACGGCCAGCACCACGAGCATGATCAGCGGGATGATCACGCGGTTGTCCCGCTGGCTCGCGGTCTGGATGTCGAGGTTGATGGCGGTGTTCCCGCCGACCAGCGCCGCGCCGTCGCCGACGTCGTCCAGCTCCGCGCGCAGGGAACGGATGGTGTCGAAGGCGGCGTCGCTGTCGCCGGCGTCGGCGAGCGACGCCTCGATCAGCGCGTCGTCCCCGGTCAGCTGAGGCTCCTCCACCTCGCCGACGCCGTCGTTCGCGGCCACGGCGCTCACGACGTCGTCGGCCGTGTCGGCGGTGCTCAGGACGTACACGGGGTTGCCGGCGGCGGCCGGGAAGTGCTCGAGCGCCACCTCCTCGCCGGCCACCGACTCGGGCGTCCCGCGGAAGGAGTCGGCCTGGGTGAGGCCCTTGGAGTTGAGGCTGAACAGGCCCAGGCAGGCCACCAGCAGGAGCCCGGTCGTGACCGCCCAGACCGCCCGCGGGCGCGGCCGGATCAGCGAGCCGACCCGGGACCACAGGCCGGTCGCGCTCGGCTCGGGGGTGCCCAGCGCCGGGCGCACCGGCCAGAACACCCAGCGCCCGCAGATGACCAGCAGGGCGGGCAGCAGGGTCATGAGGACGACGAGGGTGACGCCCACGCCGATCGCGGCCACCGGACCCAGGCCGCGGGTCGAGTTCATGTCCGCGGCCAGCAGGCACAGCATGCCGAGGATCACCGTGCCGCCGCTGGCGAGGACAGCGGGCCCGGCGCGGTGGACCGCCTCGGTCATGGCCTCGTGCCGGTCGGCGTGCAGCCGCAGCTCCTCGCGGTACCGGGCGACGAGCAGCAGCGCGTAGTCGGTGCCGGCGCCCACCACGAGGACGGTGAGGATGCTCGCGCTCTGCGCGTTGACCGTGAGGTCGGCGTAGCGGGCGAGCAGGTAGATGAGCGCCTGCGAGCAGTAGAGCGCGACGACCGCGGAGAAGATGGGCAGGATCCACAGCACGGGGCTGCGGTAGGTGAACAGCAGGATCACGATGACGACGCCGAGCGCGGCGAACAGCAGCGTGCCGTCGATGCCCTCGAAGGCCTCCTGCGAGTCGGCCGCCTGGCCGGCCGGACCGGCGACGTAGACGTCGAGCCCGTCGGGTGCGTCCGCCGCCTCGGCGCGCAGGTCCTCGGCGAGGGGCGCGATGGCCTCCCAGCCGTCCGCGCCGCCGTTGAGCGGCACGATGAGCTGGGCCGCCTGCCCGTCCTCGGACGGGATCGGCCCGACCACCTCGCCGTCCAGGCCGTCGGTCCGGCCGAAGGCCGCGGCGTCCTGCTCGATGGCCTCCAGATCGGCCGGTGTGAGGCCGTCGGCCCGCTCGTAGACGACCACGGCGGGGACGACGTCGGGGTCGGAGCCGAGCGCGATCTGCCGCTCGAGCGCGAGGGTCGACTCGGCGTCGCCGGGCAGCCACGAGGAGATCTCGTTGTCCTGCTGGTCGGTGAGGCCGGCCGCCAGGGGAGCGGCGGCCCCCGCCAGCACCAGCCAGAGGACGAGGACGACCCACTTCAGCTTCGGGTGGCTGACCCGGGATGCGAACGACCTGCCCATGGCGGAGACCTCCGGCACTGCACTGCTGGTGCCGCGCTCGACTACGCGGTGGAACCCCGTGCCGTCGACGCTAGCGAGGGGCTCGGCGGGCTGTCACCGCCTTTCCGCGCGGTGGGCGGCGAGGCCGTCGAGGGGGCGCCGGAGGTCACCGACCGGTGCGGTAACCTGCTCAGGCGGTCGACACGCGGTCCGGGTACAGCCCGGCAGATGTTCGGCTCGCGGGCTGTAGCGCAGCTTGGTAGCGCACTTGACTGGGGGTCAAGGGGTCGCAGGTTCAAATCCTGTCAGCCCGACAGCGAAACGCAGTTCAGAGGCGGGTCGACCGAGTCGGTCGGCCCGCCTCTCGCGTGGCCGCAGCATCGCGCCCGGTCGAGCCGGTCCATGGCTTCCGCGCTCCAGGTGGGCCGACGTCGATGTCGCGGTCGGCGGGTCCTGGCTGCGACCCGGACACCGCGGTGGTCTTCACCGGTCGGGCGGCCGGCAATAGCGTCGGGCCATGGAGACCCTGCGTACGCCCGACGAGCGGTTCGCCGATCTGCCGGACTTCCCGTACCCGCCGCGGTACGTCGAGGTCGACGACCTCGACGGCGGCAGCCTGCGGATCGCCTACGTGGAGGAGGGGTCCGCCGACGGCGAGACGGTCCTGCTGCTGCACGGCGAGCCGTCCTGGTCCTTCCTCTACCGGCAGATGATCCCGGTGCTGGCCGCCGCGGGGCTGCGCGTCGTCGTCCCGGACCTGGTCGGTTTCGGGCGGTCGGACAAGCCGGCGCGGCAGTCGGACTACAGCTACGCCCGCCACGTCGGGTGGCTGCGGCAAGCGCTGTTCGACCGCCTGGACCTGCGCGAGGTCACGCTGGTCTGCCAGGACTGGGGAGGCCTGCTGGGCCTGCGCCTGGTCGCCGAGCACCCCGACCGGTTCACCCGCGTAGTGGCGGCCAACACCGGCCTGCCCACCGGCGATCACCCGATGAGCGAGGCGTTCCTGACCTGGCAGCGCTTCGCCGCCACCGCCGAGCGGTTCGACGCCGGCCGGGTGGTGCAGAACGGCACGCTGACCGACCTTCCGGCTGACGTCGTGGCCGCCTACGACGCGCCGTTTCCCGACGACTCGTACAAGGCGGGCGCCCGGGTGTTCCCCAGCCTGGTGCCCACGCGGGCGGACGACCCGGCCTCCGTGGCCAATCGCGCAGCCTGGGAGGTGCTCACCGGCTTCGACAAGCCGTTCCTCACCGCCTTCTCCGACGGCGACCCCATCACCGGCGGCGGTGACCGGGTGTTCCAGAAGCGGATACCGGGAGCGGACGGCATGCCGCACACCACGCTCGCCGGCGGGGGGCACTTCCTGCAGGAGGACGTCGGCCCCGCGCTCGCCCGGGTCGTCGTCGACCTGATCGCCGCGACCCCCTAGGGCACTGCGGTGTTCGCCGTACGGCGACCGCCCGCTGACGGCAGCGCAGCGCCACGGCACGATGGCTCATGGCCTTCGTGACCCTTGATCTGTTCAGCGCGCTGCTGGATTCGCGGGCGGGCGGGACGGCGGCCCTGGACGACATCGGTGGCCGGCGCGGGTGGCCGGTGGACGCGGCGGAGGCCTACGACGCGTGGGACGCGCGCAACAAGGCGTCGCAGAAGGACACCGTCGAATGGGTGCCGTTCGCAGAGCACTCGCGACGCGCGCTGAGCGCGACGTACCGGGAGCTCGGTCTTCGCGGAGATGCTGACGCTGATGCCCGGCGGCTGCTGGAGAGCGTGGCCGACTGGCCGCTCTGGCCGGACGTCACGACCGCCTGGGACCGCCTGCGGACCGCTCACCGGGTGGGCGTGCTGTCCAACGTGGACGACGCGGTCTTCGCCCGGACGCGGGTGGCGCCGCTCGTGGAAGCGGTCGACGTGCTGACCAGTGAGCGGCTCCACGCCTACAAGCCGCATCCGGCGATCTACCGGAGAGCGGCGCAGGCGGGTGTCGACGTGCACGTGCCGGCGTCCGCGCGTGATACGCGCGGAGCACTCGAGGCGGGCATCGTCGTGGTGCGTGTGCAGCGCCCGGGTCACTCGGTGGACCCCGACGGTCCGCTGCCGGGGCTGGAGATCCCTGACCTGGTGGGGCTGCCGGAGGCGGTCGCGACGCTGATGCGGTAGCAGCGAGTGGGGCCGCCGGGGTCCGCGCAGCGACGGAGGAACCCGATGTCCTGGTTGACCAGGCCCCACCGTGGGTCCCCGCCAGACGCCGCAGCCGTCACCGCTGGCGTCCGAAGGACTCCGGGCATCGGTGGGGTAACCGGCTCCACACCGACTCGCGACTGAGGTCGCGCGTCGGGTCAGGCCAGGAGGCCGACGATCTCGGTGAGCGCCGAGACGGTGTGCGTGGGTGGCGTGAAGTAGTCGGGATACGGGGCGTCGGTGCGGTTGATCCACACCGTCTGCATGCCGGTACGTGCGGCCCCGTGGATGTCCCAGGGGTGCACGGCCACGAGCAGCATGTCGGGAGGTTCCGCCCCACAGGCCCCGGCGGCGTACTCGTACGCTCCGCGCGCGGGTTTCCACCCTGGGGCGTCCTCGACCGACAGGAGCCGGTCGAAGCAGTCGCGGATGCCCGCCCGGGTCAGCAGCTGGTCGGCCACCTGGCTGGAGCCGTTGCTCAAGGTGATCAGTCGCAGTCCGGCGTCCTGCAGGCTCCTCGCGCCGTCGGCGACGTCTGCGTGTACCGGAAGCTCACCGAAGCCGGACATGATGTGGTCGACCGCTGCGTCGCTGTTCCGTTCCACATCCAGGCCGCTGAAGAGCGTCCGCAGAGCGCCTGCCGCGAGCTTCGCGAACGGCTGCTGCGAGCCGGCAGCGATCAGGGCGAACCCGTCGCGCAGGACCATGGCGAACCACAGCTTCGCCAGGTGCTCCGGCGCACCGACGTCCGCGAACCGCTGTGCCATGGGCGCCATGTCGGAGAGCGTCTCGTTGACGTCGAACACGACGACGGAAGGGGAATCGGCCACGGTGCTCCCTGGATCGAGGATCGGTCACGTGCCGGACGGCGAACCGTTCAGCCAAGCTGCGTGGTGATGTCGATGGCACCTTTCAGGCTGCGGGCCACCGGGCAGCCATCGGCGTGGAACGCCAGCACCCGTTGCACCTTCTCTGTGTCCTCGGCGGCGATGCTCAGGCCGCTGTAGGTGACCTTGATGCGCTTCACCACCAGCACCTTGCCTTCCAGTTCCACCTCACCGCGCGCATGCCCCACCAGACCGGTGGGGTCGATCCGCCGGGCCGCGAGGGCGCCGGCGAACGTCCCGGTCAGCTAACCGAGAGCGGCGCCGACCAGGTGATCGATCGTGCTGGCATGACTGGGGGCCGTGCCCGGCTCCATCCCGTAGTGCTCGGCAATGGCCCCGTGCATTCCATAGACGGTCGGTTCCTCGTCGCCTGGCAGGTGGGCCGCGCGCAGCGGTCCACCGAGGCGCTCGACCCGGACCTCCGATATGTAGGCGATGTCGGCCGCCGGGTTCTTCCTGTCGTCGGTCACCGGTGTCAGCTACCCAGCCGCCGCCCATCACCACCATGCGGCTGCATGCGCAGGACAGCCGAGCGGTCACACGGGTGCGCTGCCCACGCGACAGGCGCTCAAGGCGTTGGGTGGCGCCATCACATCGCCGCTGACCGACATGCGGTCGGCCATCGCGTGGAGCAGTGTGATCGAGCCGCACGACCCCGGACGGACGCTTCGAGGAGTCCCCATGGCGAGGATCGACCGCATCGCGGCGGTCGATCGCGATCGTGGAGCGGCTCGGCGAGGCCCCAGGCCAGGAAGGTGCGGCGGCTCACTGGGGCGCGACCGCAGTGCGGCTGCTCGCCTATGGTGGCCACCATGACTGCGCCGCCGGTGAGTGTCGCGGAGGCAGTGGAGCGGGCCGCCGACGTGGCTGAGAACGTGGCCCGGCCGCTGGTCGACCGCACCGATTCGGGTGTCTGGCCGGCCGAGGCGCTGCGGGCTCTGCAGGCCTCGGGGCTCGGCGGCATGGCTGCGCCCCGCGCGCTGGGCGGCGCCGGGCTGGGATTGAGCGGGGTTGCGGCCGTCGGGGAGGTCCTCGGCCGCGTCTGCGCATCCACCGCGCTGTGTTTCGGCATGCACAGCGTCGCGACGGCGGTCATCGCCGCCAAGCCGACCGATCGCCAGCGCAAGGAGTTCCTGGACGCCATCGTGGCGGGGGAGCACCTCACCACACTGGCGCTGTCCGAGCCGGGGACGGGAGCCGCGTTCTGGCTGCCCCAGACCACCATGACCCAGATCGACACGGGCATGCGGGTCGACGGGGAGAAGTCCTTCGTCACCAATGGCGGGGAAGCCGACTCCTACGTCGTCAGCACCGTGGCGGCGGACCCGGAGGCGCCGGTCGGCCAGTTCTCGTGCGTTCTCGTGCCCGGTGACTCCGACGGCCTGACGTGGACCGACGCCTGGAACGGCATCGGTATGCGCGGGAACTCCTCCCGGCGGGCCCGCCTGGACGGCGTCCACCTCGGGGTCGACCACCTGCTCGGTGCCGAGGGCGACCAGATCTGGTACGTGTTCGAGGTCGTCGCCCCCTACTTCCTGATGGCGATGGCGGGCGGGTACCTCGGCGTCGCACAGGCATCCCTCGACGAGGCGACGGCGCACCTGGGGCGCCGCGCGCACGCCCACACCGGTCGCCGGCTGGCCACCGAACCGATCCTGCAGCACCGGCTGGGCGTCCTGTGGGCCCAGGTGGAGCGCACCCGCCGCCTCGTCCACTGGGCAGCCGAGGAGGGCGACGCCGGAGGTCCGTCTGCGTTGCTGGGACTGACGTCGGCGAAGGCGGAGGTGGCGCAGTGCGCGGTCGAGGTCACCAACGAGGCCATGACGCTGGTGGGCGGTATCGGCTACCGGGACCGTTCCCCGCTGGAGCGGCACCTGCGTGACGCGCGTGCCGCGGACGTGATGAGCCCGACGACCGACATCCTCCGGACATGGACGGGGCGAGCGGCCCTCGGTCTGCCCTTGCTGGGCGATTGACCGGCGCGGGCCGCCTCGGCTGCTGCCTCCTCGTCGACGTCTCGGCCGAGGAGGTGGCGCTCCTCGATGACCTCCCGGGCCGTATCCGCGTGTCGCTCGAGGAGCTGGCCGACCGTTCCGGGACGACGGACACCCACGTGGACCTCGTGGTGATCGGGTCGCTCTCCGGCTCCTCCGTTGCGGCGGTGCAGCGGGCCCACCGCCTCGTCCCCGACGCGGCCGTGGCCGTGCTGGCGCACGACTCGCGCGCCGTCCGGCGGGAGATCGACTTCGCCCCCGGGGTGCCGTTGGACGTCCTGGTGCTCGCCGTCGACGACGTCGACCTGCCCGGTCGGTTGGAGAGCCTCCGCGCCGCAACGGTCCAGCGGCGGCAGCACAGCGCCGTGCTCGCGGCCGTGGCGCGCTCGGCGGGCCGGAACGACGAGACGTCACCCGCGGGCGTCACGGCCGTCGGCGCGCTGCTGGAGCACGCGCCGCTCGCCGTGCTGGTCACCGACGCCGCCGGGGACCTGGTCGGGTGGAACCGCCGGGCGGAGGACCTGTTCGGTCTCCGGCCGGCGACGAGCGGGCGCCCCGTGGAGGACGTCGTCCCCGGGTCCGGTGCACTCGTCCGGTCGGTCACCACGTCGGCGGGCCGTGAGGCGCCGGGGGGCGCGTCCGGCGTACCGCTGCAGATGCGCCTGGCCGGGCGGGTGGACGTCGAGCTCAGCGCCATCAGCAGCCAGACCGACCAGGGTCGGGCCGTCGTGCTGCTGCTCGCCGTCGACGTGACCGCTCAACGTCGCGCCGAGCGGGACCGGGACCGTCTGGTGGCGCAGCTGGAGCTCCTCGGGCGTGTGTCCGAGTCGCTCATGGCCTCCCTCGACCCCGTCGAGACGCGATCCCGGCTGGCCGACGTCCTGGTGCCCTCCTTCGCGGACTGGACGAGCATCCAGCTCTGGGACGTCCGCGACCAACCGGGTGGCGTCCTGGTCCGCCACGGGGATCCGGCCGCAGCGCCGGTCGCGCGCCAGGTCGAGGAGCTGAAGTCCCGCCACGGGGTGATGACCGAACCGGGTCGCCGGGCCGCCGCCGGGGAGACCGTGCTGCTCCCGGACGTCGGCGACGACGAGCTCGCCGGGCACGTCCCTGACGACCGGCTGCGCGTCCTCGTCCAGAAGCTCGGCGCCGTCAGCCTGATAGCGGTCCCGGTCCCGGGCCGGGCCGGCGTCCTCGGCTCCCTGCTCCTGGTCAACGGGAGCGACAGCCCGCCGTTCGTCGAGGCCGATCGCGCGCTGGCGATCGAGATCGGCCGTCGGGCCGGCATCGCGCTGGACAACGCGCAGCTGTACTCGGGACAGCGGCACCTGGCGACCGAGCTCCAGCAGAGTCTGCTCACGGAACCGCCGGAGGTCGACTTCGCCGACATCGCCGTCCGCTACGTCGCGGCCGCGGAGCAGGCACAGGTCGGTGGGGACTGGTACGACGCCTTCCGGCAGCGCAACGGGAACCTCGTCCTCGTCATCGGGGACGTCGTGGGGCACGACACGCACGCCGCCGCGGCCATGGGGCAGCTCCGGGGGGTGGTCCGTGGCATCTGCTTCACCGCCGCGGAGACACCGAGCCAACTGCTCGGCTCCGTCGACGAGGCCATCCAAGGCCTGCAGTTGGACACGATGGCCACCGCCGTCCTCGCCCAACTGTCGGTCACGAGCGATGCGGGCGGAGCCCGGATGTCCTGGTCGAACGCCGGCCACCCGCCCCCGGTCCTGCTCGACGCCGCCGGACGGGCCAGGGCCCTCGAGCCGGCCGACGGCAAGGCGGACCTCCTGCTCGGCGTCGATCCCGCCACCCGTCGCACCACCGCTCACATGACGGTGCCCGCCGGCTCGACGCTGCTCTTCTACACCGACGGGCTGGTCGAGCGGCGCGGACAGGACCTCGACCAGGGCCTGGCCCGCCTGCTCCGGGCGGTCGAGACGCACGCCCGAGCGGACCTGGAGACGCTGTGCGACGCGGTCCTGGGCGCCATGGTCCCGGAGGCGGGGGAGGACGACGTCGCCATCGTGGCGGTCCGGCCCGGACAGCGGGCAGGGGCGCCGCGGAGTCTCGACACCGGGACATGGTCGGCGGTCCTCGGTGGTGTCACCTAGCCTCGCACGGGCGAGCGCTGAAACAGTCGGTGCCCGACATGCTGGGGGCGATGACGATCGAACGCGCCGGGCCGTGGCCCCCGCGGCCATCTCCGTCGGGCAAGGCGTTGTGGCACTGGGCTCCGAAGACGGTGGCCGACCTGCCCCGGATCCGCAGCGAACTGCGGGAGGGCCTGGCCAGGTTGCCAGGACACCGGCAGCCGGAGTTGGAGGAAGTCCTGCCCCTCCTCCTCGATGAGCTCCTCGCCAACGGCCTCCGGCACGGCAACCCGCCGGTCACGGCCGAGGTCCGGCGATCCGCCCGTGAGTGGGTGGTGGAAGTAGGCGATCAAGCCTCGGCCGCGGCTCCCGAGCCGGCCGTCGGCCGGGACCCTGCGCTGGGTGGCATGGGCCTCCACATCGTCGCGAGCCTCTCGAGCGCGCACGGCTGGTTCGTCGAAGGCGGCCGGAAGTTCGTGTGGACGTCGCTACCAGCGGTCTGAGCGGCCTGCCGGTCGGAGCGTCGGCCCGTCGCACGGTTCTCTAGTCGAGCGTCCGGTCCTGCGCTCTCGTGCGGGCGAGCTGCTCCACCTGCCAGGCCTGCACGCCGGGGAGCCAACCCCTGCCGAACGTGGCCGACGGCCCGGTCCGCGGATCCTCGGGAGCCCGGCCGTCGCCCAGGGCCTGCACGTATGCGCGATCCAGCTCGATCCGTGCGCGCACCTGATCCGGCCCGCCCACCGACCCGTGACCGGGGACGAGGACCTCGACGTCGCCCGCCACAGCCTCGAGCCGCCGCAGCCCCTCGAGGTAGTCCTCGATGGGGTCCGCGGCGTCCAGGTCGGGGAACGGCACCAGGACGTCGGAGAGCATGTCGCCGGCGACGAGGACGTGCTGTCCCTCGATCTCCCGTCCCCCGATCACCAGCGCCGCGTGCCCCTCGGCGTGCGCAGGATGCTCGATGATCCGGACCTCGGGGCCGTCCCAGGGGATGCGTGCGGTTCCGGCGGGCAGGCCGGTGACGAGGCCGAACCCGCCCAGCGGGATGTCGTCGGCGATCTCCGGCGGCAACCCCTCGGCGACGCGGGCCGGCCAGTCCGCGTGCGACAGCAGATCCCGCAGGAACACCGCGCAGCGGGCCGTGCCGTAGCGGGGCGCGGCGCCGAACGCGGCGTGCCAGAGCACGTGGTCCCAGTCGGGATGGGTCGCGAAGCCCGCCACGACTTCCTGCCCCAGCCCGCGGAGGTCGTTCGCGAGGCAGGTCATCTCGGCGCCGGTGATCCCGGGGTCGACGAGCAGGACGCCGGCCCGGCCCTGCACCACGACGGTGTTGTTCCGGAGCAGCTCGCTCCGGTGGACGAGGACGCCGTCGGCGACCTGCCTCAGCACGGGTGGCTCGATCCGCTCCTGCGGAACGGCATCGGCGCGACGCGACGCACGCGGGTGCGGGGGACGGGGGCGGTCATGGCTCCTCCGGAGGTGTGGCTCGGGACGGGTGGTGATCAGGCTGCGACGTCGAGCTGCTCGGCGATGCCCTCGAGGCACCACTGCCAGCCGATCCGCATGTGCTCGGCCGTCTGCGGCCCCGACTTCCCCTCGACCCGGAGCTCGAGCCGGGTCCCGCCCTCGACCGGCAGGAGGAGGACGGTGCAGCGGGAGCTCTGGGCGGTGTCCTCGCCCGAGGTGAGCACGTCGAGCACGAGGCGCTCCACGGGCTCGAACACGGCGAACGTCGCCGTCTCGCGGTAGGCGTCGCCGTCCGGCCGGGGGCCGAACCGCACCCGGTAGCCCCCACCCTGGCGGGGATCGACCGAGCACGTCGCCACGCGCCAGTCCGGGTGCGGGCAGACCCACCGCTGCAGCAGGTCGGCACGGGTCCAGGCGGCCCAGACCCGCTCTGGGGGTACCGGGTAGGTGCGTTCGAGGTCGAACGACAGGAGCGGGGCGGTGGTCACGTGTCCTCCAGGAGGCTGCCGAGCGCGTCGAGCCGGGTCGACCAGAGCGCCTGCTGCTGTGCGGTCCAGGCGGCGACGTCGACGAGCGCGTCGTCGCGCAGCCGGCACTCGCGGACGCGGCCGCGTTTGGCGGTCGTCACGAGCCCCGCCTCCTCCAGCACGCGGACGTGCTTGAGGACGGCCGGCAGCGTCATCGCGGTGGGCGCCGCGAGGTCCCCGGCGGAGGTCGGCCCGCGGGCGAGCCGCTCGACGATGGCCAGGCGGGTCGGGTCCCCCAGGGCCGCGAACTGACGGTGAACCACTCGGTAAACTATTGGGCCTGGCCGCGCCCGTGTCAACGGGTGGGCCCAGCCGGCCCGGGATGGGATCTGCGTGGACGCAGGAGAGGGCTCATCCGGCACGGGCGAGGCGAGCGACCCGATCCGTGCCCGACGGTCTGGGCAGGACGTCGGCCCCCGGCCGGCCGGACGGAGTGGGCGCCATGACGGGAACCGCCGGGCGGGGATCGCCGGCCCGGGACCTGCCCGGGCACCGCGGACGGCCATGCTCCCTCTCCGAGCAAGAGGACCGCCCGCCCGACGCCGGGCTGCTCCCGCCCGGGGAGTCCGCCCGGCGGCGGGCCCGGCTCCTGCGCGTCTGGCAGCCTGCCGTGGTGCCCGATCCGCAGGCCCGGCCCGTTCCTCGCCCGCTGCCCGTTCTCGCGGTCGCCGTCCTGCTCGTCGTCCTGCTGCTGTGGAACAACGTCGTCATCACCCGGACTCCGGGGCATCCGGCGTCCTATCCGCTCGTCAACGCCCTGGCGACCGCCGTGCTGCTCGCGGTGGCGCGGGCATCCGGCCTGTCCTGGGACGAGCTCGGCATGGCCCGGCGCCGGCTCCGCCCGGGGCTCCGGTGGGGCGGTGCCGCCCTGGCCCTCGTCGCCGCCGGGTACGCCGTGGCGCTGGCGGTACCGGCGCTGCGTCCGCTGCTGGCCGACGACCGCAGCGCCGGCATCGATCTCGGCGAGCTCGCCGTCCGGGTCCTCGTCCGGGTGCCGTTCGGCACGGTCGTCTGGGAGGAGGTGGCCTTCCGGGGGGTGCTCGTCGCGGCGCTGGCCCGGATGGTGCCGGTGCGCCGGGCGGCGCTCATCGCTGCCGCGGCCTTCGGCCTCTGGCACATCAGACCGACGCTCGGCGGCCTGGCCGCCAACGAGCTGGTCGCCGACGACCTGGCGGACGGTCCGGCCCGCGTCGGGGCGGTGGTGCTGGTCTGCGCCGGGACGGCGGTGGCGGGGCTCCTGTTCACCTGGCTGCGCCTGCGCAGCGGCAGCCTGCTCGCACCGGTGCTGCTCCACCTGGCGACCAACTCGCTCGGGACGGTGGCTGCGGCGATCGCGCAGCGCTGATCCAGCTCGTCGAGACCCGTCGGGCGTGAACCGTTATCCCCAACACCGATGGGTCGTCCGCAGGGAAGACGAACGGGCGGCCACGACCGCCGGAGCCGACGTCACCCCTGCGACAGGCGGACGCAGTCCGGGCAGGGGTCGGCGGAGCCGAGGCCCCGCGGGCCGTTCCACCTGCCCTGCACGACGCCGACCGATGCTCCGCAGATCGCTGCCCACGGCGCCGGCAGGTCCGCCGTCTCGGCGAGCACGGCGTGTGCCCGCCCGGTCTCCTGGTCGCGGCCGGCCGCGTGGTCGCTCGGGCTCATGCCCCCAGGATGCGCGAGCGGGTGCCCGGCCCGGCAGCGGGGTAGTCCCGGCCGCATGGCGACGGCGGAGCAGTGGACGACGGCGCGGCGGGACTTGCCACCGCGGACATCGGGGCTGCTGTTCGGTCTCGGGCTCGGTGGCTTCGTCGACGGCATCGTGCTGCACCAGATCCTGCAATGGCACCACATGGTGAGCGCGGAGACGCCCCCGACGACGCTGGCCGGGCTGGAGGTCAACACGGTCGCCGACGGCTTCTTCCACCTGGCCACCTGGCTGTGCGTGGTGGCCGCGTCGATCACCTCGATCAGGGCGTGGCGGCAGGGGCGACTGGCGCCGAGCTACCCGTTCCACGTCGGCCTGGTCCTCACCGGCTGGGGGATCTTCAACCTCGTGGAGGGCCTGATCGACCACCAGCTGCTCGGCGTCCACCACGTCCGGGACGACCTGGGCGCGCCGCTGAGCTGGGACCTCGGCTTCCTGGCCTCCGGCGTGCTGCTGATCGCGGTCGGCTGGGCGGTGCACCGGCGCGGCGCCCGCACGCTGGAGGCCCGTGCCGCAGCACGCGGCACTCCGCGGGGCCGGCGTCCCGAGGACTCTTGATCGGGCTCCACCGGACGGGCAGGCTGTGAGGCACACCACAGTCGAACCTCCAGGAGGCCGCCGTGGAAGCTCATGTCGGAGACCGGATCCTCGTGCGGTCCACCCACCAGGGCGAGCCCGAACGGGTCGGCGAGGTCATCGAGTGCGCCGAGCCCGGGGGAGGACCGCCCTACCGGGTGCGGTGGGAACCCGACGGGCACACCGCCCTCTTCTACCCGGCCGGCACCGCCTCGGTGGTCCGTGCCGGAGCCGCGCGCGGCTGAGCCCCGGCCGATGGCGAAGGACACCGGGACGGCGCCGGCCCCGCGGCCGGCGGAGAAGGTGCGCAACGTGGCCCTCGTCGGCCACGCCGGGGCGGGCAAGACCACCCTCGCCGAGGCCCTCCTGGTGGCGGCAGGCGCCCTGCCGCGGGCTGGACGCGTCGAGGACGGCACCACCGCCCTCGACACCGAGGAGGTGGAGGTCCGGCAGCAGCGGTCGGTGTCCCTCGGCGTGGCGACCGTCGAGCACGCCGGGCACCGCATCACGCTGCTCGACACCCCCGGGTCGCCCGACTTCGTCGGTGACCTCCGGGCCGGCCTGCGCGCGGCGGACGCCGCGCTGTTCGTCGTGTCAGCGGTCAACGGTGTCGATGCGGCGACCGTGCAGCTGTGGGAGGAGTGCGCGGCGGTCGGCATGCCGCGGGCCGTCGTCGTCACCCAGCTGGACCGGGCCCGTGCCGACGTCGACGACGCCGTCCGGCTCTGCCAGCTGCTGCTCGGAGAGGGCGTCTACCCGGTCCACCTGGTCGACCGCGCCGCCGACGGGTCGGTCCGCGGGCTGGTGAACCTGCTCGAGCCCGACGTCGACGCCCCCGACGCCGACCGCCTCCGGTCCGAGCTGATCGAAGGCATCATCGGCGAGAGCGAGGACGAGGCGCTCATGGAGCGCTACCTTGCCGGCGACCAGCTCGTCCAGGCCGACCTCATCGCGGACCTGGAGACGGCGGTCGCCCGCGGGCACTTCCACCCGGTGCTCTGCGCGGCCCCGCTGACCGGCGTGGGCATCGCCGACCTGCTCGAGCTGATCGTCAGCGGCTTCCCCTGCCCGATGGAGCACGGCTGCCCGCCGGTCTCCCGGCCCGAGGGGTCGGCGACCTCCTCGCTGGAGTGCGACCCCGACGGCCCGCTGGTCGCCGAGGTCGTGAAGACGACGACCGACCCCTACGTGGGCCGCGTCAGCCTCGTGCGGGTCTTCTCCGGAACCCTCCGCCCCGACGTCCCGGTGCACGTCTCCGGACACGGGATGACCGAGCGCGGGCACCCCGACCACGACGTGGACGAGCGGATCGGCGCGCTCTCCTCACCCCTGGGTGCGGCCCTGCGGACCGTCGCCTCCTGCCCGGCCGGTGACATCTGCGCGGTGGCCCGGCTGGCCAGCGCGGAGACCGGCGACACGCTCTCCTCCCCGGACGACCCGCGGCTGGTCCCGCCGTGGGACCTGCCCACGCCACAGCTGCCGGTGGCCCTCGAGGCCGCGTCACGGTCGGACGAGGACCGGCTGGCGACGGCGCTGGCGCGGCTGGTCGCCGAGGACCCCACCGTGCGCCTGGACCGCCGGCCCGACACCGGCCAGCTCCTGCTGTGGTGCGTCGGCGACGCGCACGCCGAGGTCCTGCTGGAGCGGCTGCGCACCCGGCACGGCGTCGCCGTCACCACCGTCCCCGTCCGCGTCCCGATGGTGGAGACGCTGGCCGGCGCGGCCCGGGTCACCGGCCGGCACGTCAAGCAGTCCGGGGGGCACGGCCAGTACGCCGTCGTCGTGGTCGACGCCGAGCCCGGAGCGCCGGGTTCCGGGATCGTGTTCGAGCAGCGGATCGTCGGTGGCACCGTCCCGAGCCAGTTCCACGGCAGCGTGGAGAAGGGCATCCGCAGCCAGGCCGAGCGGGGCATCACCGGCGACCGCCCCCTGGTCGACGTCCGCCTCACCCTCGTCGACGGCAAGGCCCACTCCGTCGACTCCTCCGACGCCGCCTTCCAGGCCGCCGGCGCCCTGGCCCTGCGGGAGCTGGCTGCCGCCGTCGGCACGCGGCTGCTCGAGCCGTGGTGCGAGGTCGACGTCGTCGTGCCGGGGGAGTACGTCGGTGCGGTCATGAGCGACCTGTCGGGACGCCGGGCCCGGGTCACCGGCAGCGAGGCCGATCCGGCACGGGACCGGACGACGGTGCGCGCCGAGGTGCCCGAGGTGGAGCTGCTGACCTATCCCGGCGTGCTCCGATCGGTCACCCACGGCACGGGCAGCTTCGCCCGCCGTCCTCTGGGCTACGAGCCGGCGCCGGCGAACCTCGCCGTGTCGGCCTGAACGGGGCAGCTGTGTCCGTCCACTAGCCTCGTGGGCGGTGTGCAGCGGGCTGTCGGGCGAGGTGGGGAAGCAGTGACGTCGTCCAACGGTCCGTCGGCGGCCATCCCGGTTCCGCCGCCAGGGTCGCTGCCGACCGCCGGGTCGCCTCCGGTGACGGACCGCGAGAGCCTGCCCGACCGCGTGTGGACGTGGCCGAACGCGCTGTCGGCGCTCCGGCTGCTGGGTGTGCCGGTCTTCCTCTGGCTGCTGCTGGGGCCCGAGGCCGACGGCTGGGCCGTGGCCATCCTCATGGTCTCCGGCTTCACCGACTGGCTCGACGGCAAGCTCGCCCGCTGGCTGGACCAGAGCAGCAAGCTGGGTGCTCTCCTCGACCCGGCCGCCGACCGGCTGTACATCGTCAGCACGCTGGTGGCGCTGGCGCTCCGCGAGATCGTGCCGATCTGGCTGGTCGCCGTGCTGGTGGGCCGTGAGGTGGTCCTCGCCGTCATGCTCCTCGTGCTGCGCCGCTACGGGTACCCGCCGCTGCAGGTGCACTACCTGGGCAAGGCCGCCACCCTGCTCCTGCTGTACGCCTTCCCCGGCCTGCTGCTGGCCGACGGCACCGGCTGGCTCGCCACGGTCATCGAGCCGTTCGCCTGGGCCTTCACGATCTGGGGCACCGCGCTCTACGTCCTGGCCGGGGTCTTCTACCTGATCCAGGTGGTGGGCATCGTGCGGGCCGAGCGGGCGGCCGCGTCCCGGCCGGCGCGGTGACCGCACCTCCGCGGGGCGGCGGACGGCGCTCGATGGGCGCCTCGCTCCTCGACGCCGTGCTCGACGAGACGCTCGACCCCGCCTACGCCCAGGCAGCGGCTGCCCGGAGAGCGGGCGGCAGGACCCGGCCCCGCCTGCGCGGTCGGGTGACGGTCGCGCTGACGATGGTCGTGGCGGGGCTCCTGCTGGCCGTCACCTACGACCAGGCCGCGGCGACCGTCCAGGGCCGCCAGCAGGTCCGCGCCGCGCTGGTCGACGACATCCAGCAGGGCTCGGACGTCACCGACGACCTCGCCGCCCAGCTCGAGACGCTCCGGACCGAGGTCACCAGCACCCGCGACGAGCTCCTCGCGGCCAGCGCCGTCGGCCAGCGGGCCGGCGACGCCCTGGCCCGGGCCGAGCTGGGCGCGGCCGCGGTGCCCCTCACCGGGCCCGGTCTCCTCGTGACCCTGGCCAATGCCGACCCGACCGCCGACGAGGACCCCGTGGGCGGCGGCACGCAGGAGTCGGACCCGCGCGGCCGGGTGCGCGACGGCGACCTGCAGCTGGTCGTCAACGCGCTCTGGGCGGCCGGGGCGGAGGCGGTCAGCATCAACGGCCAGCGGCTCGGTCCCACGACCGCCATCCGGTTCGCCGGCGAGGCGGTCCTCGTCGACTTCCGGCCGGTCACCAACCCGTACGAGATCAGGGCGCTGGGCGACGCGAACACCCTGGCCACCCGGTTCCTCACCAGCCCGGAGGTCAACGCGCTCGCGGTGATCTCCCAGACCTTCGGGCTGCGGTTCGACTACGCCGAGGAGGACGAGCTGACGGTCCCCGCGGCGAGCATCCCCGAACTGCGCTCGTCAGTACCGGAGGGCAGCGACCCGCCGGCCCCCACCCCCGACCCCGTGCCTGGAGGCTGACCCCGTGATCCCGATCCTCGGACTCGCGGCGGGCGTCCTCCTCGGCCTCTTCTTCGACCCGACCGTGCCGCTGTGGCTGCAGCCCTACCTGCCCATCGCCGTCGTCGCCGCCCTCGACGCGGTGTTCGGCGGTTTCCGGGCGCGGCTGGACGGCATCTTCGACGCGAAGGTCTTCGTCATCTCCTTCGTCTCCAACGTGGTCGTCGCGGCACTGATCGTGTTCCTGGGTGACCAGCTCGGCGTCGGTGCGCAGCTGTCGACGGCGGTCGTGGTCGTCCTCGGCATCCGCATCTTCGGCAATGCCGCCGCCATCCGACGGCACGTGTTCCGCGCATGAGCGGCGACCAGCCGCCCGTGACGGGGCCGGAGCCGTCGGACGACCAGGTCGTCGTCCCGCACCCCTTCGGGCCCGGCAACCGCGGCGAGGAGCCGGGGGAGGCCCCGGCGGGCGAGGCGGACGAGCCCGTCGAGGCCCCCGCGGAACCGGAGCAGCCGGCTGCGGAGGCGGCGGACGCCCCGGTGTCCGACGCCGCCGTCGTCGACGCGACCCTTCCCGAGGACGTCGAGCCGGAACCGGCGGCCACCGACGCGGTGCCGGTTCCCGGGCCGGCCGCGAAGCCGCGCCGCACCCGCGATCCGCTCGCTGCCGCGCTGATCGGCGTCCTGACCCTGCTGCTGGGCTTCGCGTTCGCCGTGCAGGTGCGCAGCGTGGGCGACGACCAGGAGTACGCCGGCGCCCGCGAGGAGGACCTGGTCCGGATCCTGGACGACCTCGACGCCCGCGAGGAGCGCCTGCGCGAGCAGATCGCCGACCAGCGCAACGCCCTGCAGCAGCTCACCAACTCCGACAGCCAGTCCGCCGCCGCCCTGGACGAGGCCCGGGCCCGGGCGGAGGCGATCGGCATCCTCAACGGGACCATCGCCGCGCAGGGCCCCGGCCTCACCATGACCATCCGCGACCCCGGCGACGACGTGCGGGTCAGCGACGTCGTCGACGCGATCCAGGAGCTCCGGGGAGCCGGTGCGGAGACGATGCAGATCGACGACGTCCGGGTCGGCGTCTCCTCCGCGATCACCGGCCGGCCGGGGGAGCTCATGGTCGACGGCCGGCCGATCACCGCCCCCTACGAGTTCGTCGTCATCGGCGCGCCGGAGAGCATGCAGACCGCCCTCAACATCCCGGGCGGCGTGGTGCAGGATCTGACCCGGCAGGGGGCAACGGTCGACATCGAGCCGTCCGACCTCGTCGTGGTGGACGCGTTGCGACCCCTCGACACGCCTCAATACGCTTCGCCCGACACCGACGACTGACAAAGGACCTCGGTGCCCCCACCACGACGCCTGGAGACGCCCCACATGGCAACGCCTGACGACCGCCGCTACACCGACCAGCACGAGTGGGCGCTGGTCCAGGGCACCGACGGCACCTCCACGGTCGTCCGGGTGGGCATCACCGACCACGCGCAGGACGCCCTCGGCGACATCGTCTTCGTGCAGCTGCCCGCCGTGGGCGACGAGGTGGCCCCCGGCACGCCGGTCGGGGAGGTGGAGTCCACCAAGTCCGTGTCCGACATCTACGCGCCGGTCGCCGGCGTCGTGGCCGCCGTGAACGACGCGCTCACGGACGCTCCCGAGACGATCAACGCCGATCCGTACGGCGCGGGCTGGCTGATCGACATCAGCGTGCCGGGCGAGGGCGGCGACCCCATCGGCGGCCTGCTGGACGCCGACGCCTACCAGGCCGTGGTCGACGGCTCGTGACGGCCCCGCCGTCCGGCCATGGCGGCGCGGCGATCACTATGATCTCGTGGGAGCGGATCTCGTGGGAGCGCCGGAACCCCGGTGACCAGCACGGGGACCGCGGTCCCACACCCTGAACGTCCGGTTGACCCTCGGGTCGACCGGCTGGTTCCATGACCACGGTCCGCCGCCTCCGCGGCGGCCGACCCACGACGGACCGTCCGGCTCGTCGTCCGCCGGCCGCTCGCGGCCCGTTCCGAGGCCCGCGGCGGGGCCCCTCGCACAGGAGGAGACAGACGTGCACTGCACTCGATGTGGCCACGAGAACCCCGAGGGCAGTCGCTTCTGCGCGCAGTGCGGCTCGGCCCTCGCCCAGGAGCGGGTCGGTGAGTCGACGAGCGTGATCCCCAAGGTCGGCGGGGAGGACTCGGCCGAGCAGCCCGAGATCACCGAGTCGGCGGCCGATGCCCACGCGGGCGCGGTCGAGTCGCTCCCGGCGGGCTCGGCCCTGCTGGTCGTCAAGCGTGGACCGAACGCGGGCAGCCGCTTCCTCCTCGACCAGGACGTCACCACGGCGGGCCGCCACCCCGACAGCGACATCTTCCTCGACGACGTCACCGTCAGCCGGCGGCACGTGGAGTTCCACCGTGAGGGCGGCGGCTTCTCGGTGCACGACGTCGGCAGCCTCAACGGCACCTACGTCAACCGCGAGCCGGTCGACGTCGCCAGTCTCGCCGGGGGTGACGAGGTGCAGATCGGCAAGTTCCGCCTCGTCTACCTGACCGGCCCCCGCACCGGCGAGCCGGCCGCTCGCTAGTGAGCGTGCCCGAGCGCGAGAGCGCGCTCGGGGACGCCGCCGATCAGCGCACGCCTCGTCTGACCATCGGCGAGGTGCTGGCTGTTCTTCGCGACGACTTCCCCGACGTGACGATCAGCAAGATCCGGTACCTGGAGTCCGAGGACCTGGTGCACCCGCAGCGGACGCCGTCGGGGTACCGGAAGTTCTCGCGCGCCGACGTGAGCCGGCTGCGGTACGTCCTGGCCGCCCAGCGCGACCAGTACCTGCCGCTGCGCGTCATCAAGGAGCACCTCGAGGCCCTCGACCGCGGTGAACCCCTGCCCGCCGCGACCGGCGGCTCGACCCCGCCGCCACCCGCCGTCGACAGCGACGGCGACGGCGACGGCGTGGCCGGGGTGCCCCCGCTGACCGCGGAGCAGTTCGCCCGGGCGGCGGGCCTCGAGCCCGAGCAGCTGGCCGACCTGGTGCAGTTCGGCCTGCTCGCCACGGACGCCGACGGTCGGCACCCGGCCGGGGACCTCCCGGTCGCGCGCGCCGCCGCCGGGCTGGCCCGGCACGGCATCGAGCCCCGGCACCTGCGGGTCTACCGCAGCGGGGTGGAGCGCGAGGCCGGGCTCGTCGAGCAGCTGGTCGCCCCGGTGCTGCGCGCCCGCTCCGAGGAGGCCCGGACCCGCGCCACGGAGAAGCTGCGCGAACTCGCGACGCTGTCCGCCCAGCTGCACACCGCCCTCCTGGAAGCACGCCTCCGGGATCTCCTGCGTCCCTGAGTCGGGCGTACCGTGAACGCGGCAGAACAGAAGCCGCGGAACGGGGCCGCCCGGCGTTCCCGACCGTCCACGGCGTCCGACCGCCGCCTGACCAGAACGAGCCGCCCACTTCCCCCGGGCCGCAGCCGAGGAGTCGCACCGTGCAGGAGCTTCGAGTCGTCGGTGTCCGCGTCGAGCTGCCCGGGAACCAGCCCATCCTGCTGCTCAAGGAGACGCAGGGGGAGCGGTACCTGCCGATCTGGATCGGCGCCGTCGAGGCCGCCGCGATCGCCTTCGAGCAGCAGGGCGTCCGGCCGGCCCGGCCCATGACGCACGACCTGCTCCGCGAGGTGGTCACCGCGCTGGGCGCGACCCTCGAGGCCGTGAACATCACCGAGATGCGCGACGGCATCTACATCGCCGAGCTCGTCTTCGGCGACGAGCGCGTGGTCAGCGCGCGGCCGTCGGACGCCGTCGCCCTCGCCGTCCGCACCGGCGCCCCGATCTACGGGGCCGACGACCTGCTCGACGAGGTGGGGATCGAGATCCCCGACGAGCAGGAGGACGAGGTCGAGAAGTTCCGCGAGTTCCTCGACCAGATCTCGCCCGAGGACTTCGGAGCCGGCTCCGGCTCGGGCGGTCCTGCGTGAGGTGAGGAATCACCTCACCCGTCCCACCGGTCACATCTCTGGCAAGTTCTGATGATCGGCAGCTCCCCGGGTGTCCTCCACTCGAAATGATGAGCGGGCCGACACGCCGTCCCGCTCAGTTGACCCCACCCCTGGCCCGGCTTACGGTCGGCGAACAACAACGGTGTGACATCCGCGGTCAGTGGGTGCAGTCGCCCCCTCGGGTGCGAGCCGTCGACCCGGACCGCGTGAGCGGGGCGGGACCAGAGGAGGACGCTGGAGTGAGCGACCAGAGGGACGGCTCCCAGGGTCAGCTGTTCAGCGATGCCGCAGTCGGGGCCCCGCCGTACGACGAGGTCGACACCGACCTCGTGGGTTACCGCGGCCCGACGGCGTGTGCCGCTGCAGGGATCACCTACCGCCAGCTGGACTACTGGGCCCGTACGGGTCTCGTGGCCCCGTCGGTGCGCAGCGCCACGGGTTCGGGCACACAGCGGCTGTACTCCTTCCGCGACATCCTGGTCCTGAAGGTCGTCAAGCGGCTGCTCGACACCGGTGTCTCGCTGCAGAACATCCGCAAGGCCGTCGACCACCTGCGGACGCGGGGGATCAAGGACCTCGCGAACGTCACGCTCTTCTCCGACGGCGCCACCGTGTACGAGTGCACGTCGGCCGAGGAGGTCGTCGACCTCCTGGCCGGCGGCCAGGGTGTGTTCGGCATCGCCGTCTCGGGCGCGCTGCGCGAGCTCTCCGGCGAACTGGCCGAGCTGCCTGCCGAACGCCTCGACGGCGGCCCCGTGCACGCGGCGGACGACGAGCTCTCGCTCCGCCGCCGCCGCCGCGCCGCGGTCTGAGCATTGCTCGAACACGCTGAGTGGGCCCCGGAGGGGTCCGCGCAGGCGTGATGCAGCGGCGCCACGTCATGGGGTACGGCTGCTGATCGGTGTCGTCCGGAAGGACGACAGTGTTGTAGCGTTCATGCAGTGGCAGACCGTGCTGAGACCGCGGGCAGGCCGGTGGGGGAGACCCTCCCGCCGCTGACCGGGTCGCTCCCGTCCTTGACCTCCCTGAACCCCTCCGGTGGGTTCGCCGCCCGGCACATCGGGCCGCGGGAGGCGGAGACGGCGGCGATGCTCGAGGTGGTGGGCCACAAGACGCTGGAGTCCCTCGTCGACGCCTGTGTCCCCGAGGGCGTCCGCGACCGGACCCCGCTGAACCTTCCCGCAGCCCAGGACGAGGCCGCGGTCCTGACCGCGTTGCGCGAGCGGGCCGCCGCCAACGACGTCCACACCTCGATGATCGGGTTGGGGTACTACGGCACCTTCACCCCGCCGGTCATCCAGCGGACGGTCCTCGAGAACCCCGCCTGGTACACCGCCTACACGCCCTACCAGCCGGAGATCAGCCAGGGCCGGCTCGAGGCGCTGATCAACTTCCAGACGATGGTCGCCGACCTGACCGGCCTCGACGTCTCGGGCGCCTCGATGCTCGACGAGGCGACCGCGGTCGCGGAGGCGATGACCCTGGTCCGCCGGGCCGGGCGCGCGAAGGCCGACGCCGTCTTCGTCGTCGACGCCGACACCCTCCCGCAGACGCTGGGCGTCCTGCGGACCCGCGCGGAACCGCTCGGCATCCGCCTGCACGTCGCCGATCTGTCGGCCGGCTGGCCGACCGACCTGCCCGAGGCCGGTGCCTTCGGTGTGCTGCTCTCCTACCCGGGTGCCAGCGGCGCCGTCCGAGACCACCGGGCGCTGGCCGCCGCCGCGCACGAGTCCGGCGCCGCGGTGGTCGTGGCCGCCGACCTGCTCGCGCTCACGCTGCTGGAGGCGCCGGGGGAGTGGGGCGCCGACGTCGCCTGCGGCACCACCCAGCGCTTCGGCGTCCCGATGGGCTACGGCGGTCCGCACGCCGGCTACCTGTCGGTCCGCGAGGGACTCGCCCGCCAGCTGCCCGGTCGCCTGGTCGGCGTCTCCGTGGACGCCGACGGCGACGTCGCCTACCGGCTGGCGCTGCAGACCCGCGAGCAGCACATCCGCCGCGAGAAGGCGACCAGCAACATCTGCACCGCCCAGGTCCTGCTGGCCGTCATGGCCGGTGCCTACGCGGTCTACCACGGGCCCGAGGGGCTGGCGGCCATCGCCGCCCGGGTGCACCGGAGCGCCACCGTGCTGGCCGGCTGGCTCCGGTCCGGCGGTCTGGGGATCGTCCACGGGCAGTTCTTCGACACGCTCCGGGTGGCCGTCCCCGGCCGCGCGGCCGAGGTGGTCGCGGCGGCGGCGGAGCGCCGGATCAACCTCTGGCAGGTCGACGCCGACACCGTGCAGGTGGCGTGCGACGAGACGACCACCCCCGCGGTCCTCCGGGCCGTCGCCGAGTCCTTCGGCGTTCCCGTGGACGACGCGGCACTGGACGACGAGGGCGCGGACGCGCTGCCGGCCGACCTCCGGCGCCGCACGCAGTTCCTGACCCACCCCGTCTTCTCCGCGCACCGGTCGGAGACGGCGATGCTGCGCTACCTGCGGGCCCTGAGCGACAAGGACCTCGCGCTCGACCGGACGATGATCCCGCTGGGGTCCTGCACCATGAAGCTCAACGCCGCGACCGAGATGGCGGCCATCACCTGGCCGGAGTTCGCCGGCCTGCACCCGTTCGTGCCGGCCGAGCAGGCGCGCGGCTACGCGCAACTGATCGACGAGCTGTGCTCGGCGCTGGCCGAGGTCACCGGCTACGCCAAGGTCAGCGTGCAGCCCAACGCCGGGTCGCAGGGCGAGTTCGCCGGACTGCTGGCCATCCGCGGGTACCACCGCTCGCGCGGCGACGACCAGCGCGACGTCTGCCTGATCCCGAGCTCGGCGCACGGCACCAACGCCGCCAGCGCCGTCATGGCAGGGATGCGCGTGGTCGTGGTGGCCTGCGACGAGGCGGGCAACGTCGACGTCGCCGACCTCCGGGCGAAGGTCGCCCAGCACGCCGACCGACTGGCCGCGATCATGCTGACCTACCCGTCGACGCACGGCGTCTTCGAGGTCGACATCCAGGAGATCTGCGGGGCCGTGCACGACGCCGGTGGCCAGGTCTACGTCGACGGCGCGAACCTCAACGCCATGGTGGGGCTGGCGAAGCCGGGGCGGTTCGGCTCCGACGTCAGCCACCTGAACCTGCACAAGACGTTCTGCATCCCGCACGGTGGCGGCGGCCCGGGGGTCGGGCCGATCGGCGTCCGCGAGCACCTGGTGCCGTTCCTGCCCGGCCACCCCCTCGTCGACACCGGCAGCTCCGGCCCGGTCGTGTCCGGCGCACCCTGGGGCTCCGCGGGCATCCTGCCGATCTCGTGGGCCTACGTCCGGCTCATGGGCCCCGACGGCCTGCTGAAGGCCACCGAGCACGCCATCCTCGCGGCGAACTACCTGGCCGTGCGCCTGCGCGACTCCTTCCCGGTGCTCTACACCGGCGCCGGTGGGCTGGTCGCCCACGAGTGCATCCTCGACATCCGGCCGCTCACCAAGGCGACGGGCGTGACCAACGACGACATCGCCAAGCGGCTGATCGACTTCGGCTTCCACGCCCCGACGATGAGCTTCCCGGTGGCCGGCACGCTGATGGTCGAGCCCACCGAGAGCGAGGGCAAGGCCGAGCTCGACCGGTTCGTCGAGGCGATGGTGACCATCCGCGCCGAGATCGAGAAGGTGGCGACCGGCGAGTACGACACGACCGACAACCCGCTGCGCAACGCCCCGCACACGCTGGCCATGCTGGCGGGGGAGTGGGAGCGGCCCTACCCGCGCACCACCGCGGTGTACCCGGTCCGCGGTCTGCAGGGCCGCAGCTACCTCAGCCCCGTCCGACGGATCGACCAGGCCTATGGCGACCGCAACCTCGTGTGCGCGTGCCCGCCGCCCGAGGCGTTCGAGGAGCACGACTTCGGGACGCACGCGCCGGCGGTGGACGGCTCGGTGCCCAGCCGCGGCCAGGGCGCCCCGGACGACATGGGGACGACGGCCGACGTGGTGGGCGCCCAGGCCTGAGCGCCGCTGCGGAAGCGTCGGGGGAGGCTGGCAGGGTGTCGACCATGACGAGCCCGGACGCCAAGGCCGACCTGCAGCGCTATCTCCAGAGCGCCCGCGACGCGCTGCTCTGGAAACTCGAGGGGTTGTCGGAGTACGACGTCCGGCGGCCGATGACGGCGACGGGCACGAACCTCCTGGGCCTGGTCAAGCACCTGGCCCATGTGGAGCTCGGCTACTTCGGGGAGACGTTCGGCCGGCCGGTGCCCGAGGCGGTCGGCTGGATCGAGGACGACGGCTCGGACCCCAACTGGGACATGTGGGCGACCGCGGCGGAGTCACGCGACGAGATCGTGGGGATGTACCGCGGCGCGTGGGCACATGCGGACGCCACGATCGCGGCGCTCCCGCTGGATGCTCCGGGGCGGGTGCCCTGGTGGCCCGGCGACCGCGCCTCGGTGACGCTGCACCGCGTGCTCGTCCACGTCATCGCCGAGACCGACCGGCACGCCGGTCACGCCGACGTGGTGCGGGAGCTGATCGACGGCGCCGCCGGCCTGCGACCCGGCAACGACAACCTCCCCGACGGCGCCGACCAGGACTGGTGGGCGCGCTACCGCGACCGGCTGGAGCAGGCCGCGCGGGAGGCCGGGACGGCCTGAAGCCTCAGGCGGGGGCGAGCCAGGTGTGGTGGTCGGGGACGGCGCTGCCATCCGGCAGCAGCTCGCCGTCGTCGTCGAAGAGGACGACGCCGTTGCACAGCAGGCGCCAGCCCTGCTCGGGGTGGCTGCTGACGACGGCGGCGAGGTCACGCGCGTCGCTGGTGACCTCGGGACAGGGCCTGGGGTGGTGGCACATGGTGTTTCCTCTTCGTCCGGTATCCACGAGCCGCTCCGTAGTCACGCAACGCGCTCGTCTACTCACTGGATTCGGCAAGTGTGCGGGCGAACTGGAGCATCCCGGAGTGAAGTGGGTCACCAGATCACCCCAACGAGTCGGCAGGTCCTGCCATACGTCCGCGGCCGGAGCGGCGTCCGCCCAGCTCGCGGGCGGCGTGTCCGATCCCCGGGCGGTCAGAGTTTGCGGAGCAGGACCCGGCGCACGGAGTGGTCTGCCGACTTCTGCAGGACCAGCCGGGCCCGCGACCGGGTGGGCGCGATGTTGCTCCGCAGATTGGGGCCGTTGACGGCACCCCAGATGCCGAGCGCCGTCTCGCGGGCCTGGTCGTCGGTCAGCTCGGCGAACCGGTGGAAGTAGGCGGTCGTGTCGCGGAAGGCGGTCCGGCGCAGCGCGAGGAACCGCTCGACGTACCAGCGCTGGATGTCGCCCTCGGCAGCGTCGACGTAGACGGAGAAGTCGAAGAAGTCCGAGAGGAACACCTGGGGCGCCGTCCCGTCGGCGCGGCCCCCGGCCTGCAGCACGTTGAGCCCCTCCAGGACCAGGATGTCCGGCCGGTCCACGGCCTGCCGCGCTCCCGGGACGATGTCGTAGGCCTGGTGGTCGTACACCGGCGCGGACACCTCGTCGCGGCCGGACTTCACGTCGGCGAGGAAGCGGACCAGCGCACGACGGTCGTAGCTCTCCGGGAAGCCCTTCCGGCCGAGCAGCCCGCGCGCCTCCAGGACGGCGTTGGGCAGCAGGAAGCCGTCGGTGGTCACCAGGTCGACCCGGGGCGCCCCGGGTGCGGCCGCCAGCAGGTGCTGCAGCAGACGCGAGGTGGTGCTCTTGCCGACGGCGACGCTGCCGGCCACCGCGATGACGAAGGGGACCTTGGCGGTGGTGTTGCCGAGGAACTCGCTCTGCGCGGCCCAGAGCCGGCGGCTGGCGGCGACGTGCAGGCCGAGCAGCTCGGCGAGCGGCAGGTAGACCGTGGACACCTCGTCCAGGTCGATGCGGTCACCCAGGCTGGCCAGCTCGCGCAGCTCGGCCTCGTCCATGGGCAGCCGCGACCCGGCGGCGAGCGCGCGCCACGAGGCGCGGTCGAACACCGCGTAGGGCGAGATGGAGCTGCTCGGACCGGCCGTCACGCGCCCATCGTGCCGTCCGGTCGGCCGCTCCCGTTCCTCCGGGTCACCCGGGCGGGTGGGGGAGGCCCTCCGGACGGACGGCAGGCGGACGCAGAGCCCCCGCGCGTCTAGGGTTTCGCTGTGCCGACCCGACCGGGGCTGCTCGAGTGCATCGAGCGCTACTTCGCCGCCGCTCCGCTCCCGGACGCGCGGATCGAGGCGGTGGGCGCACTCGACGTCCCCATCGGTGACCCGGCGTGGCCCTATCCCGCACGGCCCCGCCGGGACGGCGGGCCGGTGACGGCCGACGACGTGCGCGCGGCTGCGGCCCTCCAGGAGGAGGCAGGACTGCCCGCTGCCCTGGAGTGGGTGCCCGAGCGCTCGCCCGGGACCGCCGCGGCGGCCCGGGCGGCCGGGCTGACGGTGGAGGAGCTGCCGCTGCTGGTCGCGGTCGACCCGGTCGAACTGCTCCTGCCCGTCGGGGTGCGGCTCTACGTCGTCGGCGCCGACGACCCGGAGCTGCCGCACTACCAGCGGGTGGCGGCCACGGCCTTCGCCCATCCCGGCGGCCCCGCCGACGTGCACGACGTGCCGCTCGACACCTCCGAGACGGCTCGGGCGCGCACCCGGGCGCTGCGCGAGCGGATCGCCTCGGGGCGCACCGTGATGATGGTGGCGGTCGACGACGGCGAGGCGGTCGCCGTCGGCTCCCACCAGCCGGTGGACGTCGACGGCACCGAGGTCAGCGAGATCGTCGGTGTGGCGACCTCGCCGCGGCTGCGGGGCCGGGGTCTGGGCGCCGGCCTGGCCTCGGCGCTCGCCGCGCACGCGACCGAGACCGCCGACACGGTCTTCCTCGCCGCGGGCGACGACGACGTCGCCCGGGTGTACGAGCGCGTGGGTTTCGCCCGCCTGGCGACCTCCGCCGTCGCCGACCGCAGCCCCTCCTGCTGAGCCGGGTTCAGGGCCCGGCGGGTGCCGGGACGGCGGACGCCGCAGCGGTCAGTGCGCCGCACGCGTCGTCGTAGCCCGTCCCGCGGGGCACCTCGCTGAGCAGCACGACGACGCGGTGCCCGACGATCCCCACCGAGTGCAGGTGCCGGTTGCCGCCGACGCAGCACATCCAGCCCTGCTTGACCGCCGTCTGCGGCGGCGCCGTCCCGAGGACCCCGAAGCGCTGGTCGAAGCCGTCGGCGGCCAGCGGCGTGGCCTCGCGCATCCACCCCAGCAGGGCGCCGGCGTCGTCGGGATGGGCTGCCGAGGGCAGGGTCGCCAGGAACCTGGCGAGGTCCCTCGCCGTCGTCGTCGCCTCGCCCCATCGACCGGGCACCTGCGGCGGAGCGGTGCCGGTGAGCCGGTAGCGCCGGGCGACGTCGATGACCATCTGCCCGCCGCCGTAGCGGACCCACAGCTCCGAGGCGGCCGGATCGTCGGAGCTGCGGATCATCTCCCGCAGGAGCGCCGGGTCGTCGGGGCGCAGCACGAGCCTGCCGGCGCGCGCGCGGTGCAGGATGTCCTCCGCCATGAACAGCTTCACCATGGACGCCGTGGGGAAGGGCCGGTCGGCCGCCGCGTTACCGGCGGTGGAGGCGGCCAGCCGGGCACTCCGCGCCTCCGCCGCCCGGACGGACAGCCCGTCGACCGGGACCTGCTGCTTCGCGACCACCACCGCGAGCGTCCCGAGCGGGGGATAGGCCGCCACCACCGCCGGGACGACCTGGGCGGCGGGCGGACCGCCCGCCGCCGCCCGCCGGTCGTGCGGTAGCAGCGTCCCGGCTACGACCAGCGAGAGCAGACTCAGCGACAGCAGCACCCGCCGGCGCACCGCACGGGCGCGGCCGACCGGGGGAGCGCTGGCGGACGCCATGTCCCCATCGTCCCCCTGGAACGGGGGGATGCTTCACCGTTCATGGACCGTTTCCGTGGCCCTGACGCGGCGTGCGCGCGCGATGGCGATCAGTCCTCCTCGTAGGTCACCACCATGGTGGCCCTGGCCAGCGTGTGGAAGAACAGGTTGAACCCGAGTACCGCAGGCGTGGTGTCGGCGGTGACGTCGAGGGCCTCGGTGTCGACGGCGTGCACGACCACGAAGTACCGGTGGGCACCGTGGCCCGACGGGGGAGCGGCCCCGACGTAGCCGGCGAAGCCGCTGTCGTTGCGCAGCTGGAGGGCACCCTGCGGCAGGGTGGGCGCGTCCTTGTCGCCGGCGCCGCTGGACAGCTCGGTGACCGACGCCGGGATGTTGGCCACCGCCCAATGCCAGAAGCCGCTGGCCGTGGGCGCGTCGGGGTCGAACACGGTGACGGCGAAGCTCTTCGTCCCCTCGGGGAAGCCCGACCAGCTCAGCTGGGGGGAGCGGTCCTCGCCACCGGCACCCATGACCCCGCTGACGTGCGGCATCGCCAGCGTCGCCCCGTCGGCGCAGTCGCTGCTGGTGACGGTGAACGACGGCACGCTGGGCAGGTGCTCGTAGGGGTCGTAGGTCAGCGGCCGGTCGGCCATGGCGGGCTCTCCTCTTCTCGGACGGGCTCGGTTCGCACGGTGCGGCTCCCGCCGCGACCCTAGGCACGCAGCCCCGGGCGCGCTCCTCGGCGATCGGCGTTGCACGCCTGCAGCGGTTCCGACACGTGGACGATGCGTCCCGCCGGTAGCGTCGCGCGCGTGCCCGTTCCCGGACCCCTCGGCCTCCCGGACTCGATCCGCGTGTGCCTCTTCGACCTCGACGGCGTCCTCACCCGGACGGCGACGGTCCACTTCGCCGCCTGGAAGCGGACCTTCGACGAGTTCCTCCGCCGCGACCACCCCGACCAGCCCGAGTTCAGCCAGCTCGACTACAACAGCTTCGTCGACGGCAAGCACCGGGCCGACGGGGTGCGCGGCTTCCTCGCCAGCCGCGGGATCACGCTGCCCGAGGGCGCTGCCGGTGACCCGCCGGACGCCGCGACGGTGCAGGCCCTCTCGACGCGGAAGAACGACATGGTCCTGCGCGAGCTCGACGAGCACGGTGTCGAGGTCTACCCCGGCTCGGTCGACTACCTGCGCGCCGTCAAGGAGGCCGGCATCCCGACCGCGGTCGTGACCGCGTCCGCGAACGGCGAGAAGGTGATCGCCGCCGGTGGCTTCGCCGACCTGATCGACGTCCGCGTCGACGGTGTCGTCGCCGCGCGGGACGGCCTGCGGGGCAAGCCCGAGCCCGACACCTTCCTCGCCGGCGCGCGCCTGCTGGGGGTGGGACCGGAGGCCGCGGTGGTCTTCGAGGACGCGCTGTCGGGGGTGGCCGCCGGCCGGGCCGGCGGCTTCGGCTACGTCGTGGGCGTCGACCGCGTCGGCCAGGCCGACGCGCTGGCGGCCGAGGGTGCGGACGTCGTCGTCCAGGACCTCGCGGAGCTGCTGGGGGACCGGGCATGACGGAGGGCCGCGCGACCTTCCCCATCGAGCCCTGGTCGCTCACCGAGGTCGGGCTCGATCACGCCTCGCTCGCGGTGCACGAGTCCGTGTTCGCACTGACCAACGGCCACATCGGGATGCGCGGATCGTTCGACGAGGGCGAGCCCGTCGTCGTCCCCGGCACGTACCTCAACGGCTTCTTCGAGGAGCGCCCGCTGCCCTACGCGGAGGCCGGCTACGGCTTCCCGGAGCAGGGCCAGACGATGGTCAACGTCACCGACGGCAAGCTGATCCGGCTGCTGGTGAAGGACTCGCCGCTGGACCTCGAGTACGGCGAGATCATCGACCACACGCGCACCCTGGACCTGCGGGCCGGCGTGCTGCGCCGGTCCACCGAGTGGCGCTCGCCGGGTGGCCGGACGGTCCGGGTCACCAGCACCCGCCTGGTGTCGCTCGCGCGCCGCTCCATCGCCGCGATCGAGTACAAGGTCGAGCTCACCGACGACCTGGGCGACCTCTACGTCGCCCTGCAGTCGGACCTGCTCGCCAACGAGGCGGTGCACAGCGACGGGGACGACGACCCGCGGGCGGCCGCGGCCCTGGCCAAGCCTCTGACGTGCGAGCAGGCGGTCGGGCGCGGCCGGCGTGCGGTCCTCGTGCACCAGACCAAGCGCAGCAAGCTGCGCATGGCGGCCGGCATGGACCACGTCATCGAGATCCCCGACAGCAGCACCGAGGACATCGAGGCCTCCGGCGACCTCGCGCGCTACACGCTCGCCGCGCGGATCCCGCAGGGCGGCAGCCTGAAGCTGGTCAAGTTCCTCGCCTACGGCTGGTCCTCCCGCCGGTCCGGCGCGGCCCTGCGCGACCAGGTGGAGGCCGCCCTGGCGACGGCGAAGCTGGCCGGCTGGGACCGTCTCGCCCGCGAGCAGCGGGAGATCCTGGACCAGCACTGGGACGAGGCCGACGTCGAGATCGAGGGCGACGACGAGCTGCAGCAGGCCGTGCGCGTGGGCATGTTCCACGTCCTGCAGTCCGGGCTGCGCGCCGAGCGGCAGCCGATCCCCGCGAAGGGGCTCACCGGTCCCGGCTACGACGGGCACACCTTCTGGGACACCGAGACCTACGTCCTGCCGGTGCTGACCTACACCGCACCGCACGCGGTCCGCGACGCGCTCCGGTGGCGGCACTCGACGCTGGAGATGGCGCGGGCGCGGGCGCGGGAACTGGGCCGCCGGGGAGCGGCCTTCCCCTGGCGGACCATCCGCGGCGAGGAGACGTCGGGCTACTGGCCGGCGGGCACGGCGGCCTTCCACATCAACGCCGACATCGCCGATGCCGTCGTCCGCTACTGGAACGCCACCCTCGACGACGACTTCGACCGCGACTTCGGTGCGGAGCTGCTCATCGAGACCGCCCGGCTGTGGGCGTCGCTCGGGCACTTCGACACCGAGCACGGCTTCCGCATCGACGGCGTCACCGGGCCCGACGAGTACACCGCGGTCGTCGACAACAACGTCTACACGAACCTCATGGCGCAGCGGAACCTGCGCGAGGCCGCCGAGGCGGTCAAGCGGCAGCCGGACGTCGCGGGCCGCCTGGACGTCACCGGCGACGAGGTGGAGGTCTGGCTGCGGGCCGCCTCGCTGATGGCCGTGCCCTACGACACCCAGCGCGGCGTGCACATGCAGTCCGACGCGTTCACCCACCACGAGGAGTGGGACTTCGCGAACACGCCGATGGAGAACTACCCCCTGCTGCTGCACTACCCGTACTTCGAGATCTACCGCAAGCAGGTGGTGAAGCAGGCCGACCTGGTCATGGCCCTGCACCTGCGGGGCGATGCGTTCACCCTCGAGGAGAAGATCGCCAACTTCGCCTACTACGAGGAGCGGACGACGCGGGACTCGTCGCTGTCGGCGAGCCAGCAGGCCGTCGTCGCGGCCGAGACCGGCCACCTGCAGCTGGCCTACGACTACTGGGCCGAGGCGGCGCTCACCGACCTGCAGAACCTGCACCACAACAGCGGGCACGGGCTGCACATCGCGTCGCTGGCGGGGGGCTGGACGGTCGCGGTCGCCGGGTTCGGCGGAATGCGCGACCACAACGGTGAGCTCACCTTCGGCCCGCGGCTGCCGGAGCGGATCACCCGCATGCGCTTCCGCGTCGTCTACCGGGGCCGCAAGCTGACGGTGACGGTCACGCACGAGTGCGCCACCTACCGGCTGGAGGACGGCGAACCGCTCGACATCCGCCACCACGGCCGTCAGGTGACCGTGGACCACTCCGACCTGGTGCTGGAGATCCCGCCGCCCCCGCAGGTCGAGCCGGTCCGTCAGCCGGTGGGCCTCGGACCGCGCCGCCGCGCCCGGAAGTAGCGGAAGGACCCCCCTGCCCCCCGCCACTCGCGAGCTCGCGGCGGGCCCCTGCAGGAGGGCCGGTCAGAGGAATAACAAGCGGGCACCGAGCACGAGCGCCCCGACGTCGACCAGCAGGAAGACGCCCACCCAGAACAGCCCCGGGAACGGGGTGAGGCGGGCGAGCTGGTCGGCGTCGGAGTCCGGTGCGCCGCCGCGGCGGCGGCGTTTGGCCTGCAGCTCCAGGACCGTCTTCGGTGCGGCGAGCAGCAGGAACCAGGTCGCCCCGGCGGCGAACACGGCCTGGCCCTCGGGCGGCAGCCACCAGGTCGCGGCGAGGACGAGCAGGCCGGTGACCAGCACCGACCACAGCCCGTACCAGTTGCGGATCTGCGCCAGCAGCAGCGCCAGCAGGAGCAGCAGGACCCAGAGCAGACCGATCGCGTGCCCGGCGTCGAGCAGGGCCGCCGCACCCAGGCCGAAGAGCGCGGGTCCGGTGTAGCCGGCGGCACAGGTGAGCACCATGCCGAGCCCGGTGGGCCGTCCCGCGGAGACGGTGACCCCGGAGGTGTCCGAGTGCAGCCGGATGCCCGCCAGTCGCCGGCCGGCCGCCAGGGCGACCAGCCCGTGCGCCCCCTCGTGCGCGATCGTCACCGCGTGCCGGGTGGCCCGCCAGGTGACCGGGTGCAGGATCAGCACCAGGGCGACCGCCGCGGTGAGCAGCAGGACGGTGAGGGACAGGTCGGGGACGGTGACCGTGACGCGGGTCCAGAACCGGCCGACGACGTCCACGGCACCGAGTCAACCGCACCTGCCTGGGGAACCCGGGGGAGCGGAGCGTGTCGCACTGCGGCCGGACTCACACCCGATCGGGGACGACGGGGAGCCCGCGGGCCGCGATCCTGGAGCGGTGAGCACCCCGACCCCCGTCCTGCCGCAGGACCTCCCGGTCACGGTGTCGTTCACGCGACGCGCGGATCCCGGTCACGCGCGGGAGATGACCGCCTGGATCCGCGCCGGGCTGAGCATGGCGGAGGGCTTCCCGGGATTCCTGGGGGGCGGCTGGGTGCGTCCGCGCGGGGACGCCGACGAGTGGCACATGCTCTGCCGCTTCGCCGACCAGCGGTCGCTGGCCGCGTGGGACTCCTCGCCGGAACGGCAGTGGTGGCTGCGCTCGGGACAGGGCCTGGCCGAGGTGACCCGCACCGAGCGGCGCACCGGCATCGAGGGGTGGTTCGACGCCCCGGTCGCGGCGGAGGTGAGCGCTCCGGTGACCCGGCCGGCGCCGCCCCGCTGGAAGCAGGCGACGACCATCTGGCTGGTCTTCTTCCCGCTCAACCTGCTGGCGACGCTCACCCTGGGCCGGCTGCTGGACGACGTCCCGGTGGTCCTGCGGGTGGCGGCCGTGACCCTCACCCTGACGCCGATCATGACCTACGCCCTGCTGCCGTGGATCACCGCGCGGCTGGGCTGGTGGCTCGAGGGACGGCGCTTCCGCGACCGGTCATAGTCGCTCGACGGCGGGGGAGCGGAGTGCCAATCTGCGGGTGTGGACCTGCTCGTCTCCCTGCCGGCGTTCCTGCTGGCCGTGCTGCTGATCTCCGCCTCGCCCGGGCCGGCGATGGCGCTGATCGTCCGCCGTGCCGCCCTGCGGGGTCTGCGTGGCGCCGTGCCGACGGTGCTCGGGCTCGAGGCCGGGCTGTACGTCTGGGCGCTCCTCGCCGGAGCGGGCTTCGCGGCGCTGGTGGCGGCGTCGGAGGTCGCCTACCTGGTGCTGCGGATCGTGGGTGCCGCGGTGCTGTTCGTCCTCGGCCTCCGGGCGCTGCGGGCGGCGTGGCGGGGGAGAGGGGGCCGGATCGAGCCCGGACCGGCCCCGCCTCCGGGCCGACGGCGCTGGTGGTCGGCGTTCGGCGAGGGCGTCGTGGTGCAGCTGGCCAACCCGAAGGCCGCAGTCTTCATGATCGCGTTCTATCCGCAGTTCGTCCCGGCCGACGGACCGGTCTTCGCCACCACGGCGGTGCTCGGGCTGCTGCAGGTGACCCTGGAGACGGGGCTCTACCTCGCGCTCGCCGCCGGTGTGGCGCGCGCGGGTGCGTGGTTCCGACGGCCGCGCATCCGCACCCGGCTGGAGGCCGTGAGCGGCTCGGTGCTCATCGCGCTCGGCCTGCGGGTCGCGGTCTCCGGCCGCTGACGGGTCAGTTGCCGGGCTTGACCGCCTTTCCGCGCTCCTGCTCGGCGTCGTCGGCCTCGTAGGCGCCCGGGACGGCGGTCGGACCGTCGTCGTCGCTGCCCGGCGTCGCGGGCTTCTGGATGAGGTCGTCCGGGCCGGGGGAGGGCGTGCCGGCCGGCTCGCCTCGCTCGTCGGTGTCGGGTCGCTGATCGGTCATGCGAGCTCCGCTACCCGGCAGCACCAGCGGAAACGCCTCCACGATCGAGTGGGACCGCGGGTTCCGACGGGCCGCCGTGCCAGCATCGCCCGGTGAGCAACTACCGGTACCGGCCCAGCAAGCCCGTCGCGGTCCTCGGCGCCGTGATCGGCGCGGCCATCCTGGTGTTCGGGCTCGTCCGCATGCTGGACGGCGGGGCCGCACAGGACGGCGGGGGACTGGCCTTCCTGATCCTGTGGTGCGTCGCCGGCGTAGCGGTCGTCGGATCCAACCTCTGGGCGGCCTTCGCGAAGAACGGCTCCCTGGCCACCTTCTCGCGCGTACCGGACGACGAGGACCGTCCGGCCCGCTGATCAGAGTTGCTGCGTCAGGTTGACCGCATTGCCGTCCGGGTCGGTGATGTGCGCGACTCGCTGCCCCCACGGCATGTCGTTGGCCCCGCCGCCGGGTGAACCACCCAGCTCCTCGACCGTGGGCAGCAGCGCCTCGACGTCGGCCACCTCGATGCTCAGCAGCATGCGGCCGGGCTTCCCGGGCGGCGCACCGGAGCCCGTCGTCAGCCCCAGCTCCGCGTCCTCCCACGCCAGGCCCACGTAGAAGGCCGGTCCGTCCTCCGGCATCCGCACGACCTCGTGGGCGTCGAAGAGGCCGGTGTAGAAGGCGCGCAGCCGCTCCAGGTCCTCGCTGACGATGATCGGCCGGATGGTCGACGGCATGGTGCCTCCAGTTCTGGGGGAGCGGTTCCCTCCTGAGGACGCCGACGCCCCCGGGAACTCATCGGTGTCAGAGGAGGCCGGCGTCGTGGACGAGCAGCGCCACCTGTACCCGGTTCGCCGCCTCGAGCTTGGTGAGCAGGCGGGAGACGTGCGCCTTGACCGTTGCGACACTCATGTAGAGCTCCGCGGCGATCTGGGCGTTGGACAGCCCCCGGCCCACGGCGAGGGCCACCTCCCGTTCGCGCTCGCTGAGTCGGGCCAGCAGGGAGAGGGCCTGGGCGGCGCCGTCGTCGGCCCCGGTCGCAGCGTCGGCCGATGCGACGTGGCTCATGAGCTGGCGGGTCACGGTGGGGGAGAGCATGGGCTCCCCGGCGACGACCCGGTGGACGGCCGCCACGATCGCCGCGGGCGGGGTGTCCTTGAGCAGGAACCCGCTGGCGCCGGCCCGCAGGGCACGCAGCACGGAGGCATCGGCGTCGAACGTGGTCAGCACGATGACCTCCGGAGCACCCGGCCGCGAGCGGAGCTCCTCGGTCGCCGTCAGACCGTCGGTGCGCGGCATGCGGATGTCCATGAGGACGACGTCCGGCGCGGTCGCGGACACCGCCGCGGCCACCTCGTCGCCGTCGGTGGCCTCCCCGACCAGGACCAGCCCCTCCGCGCCGCCCAGCACCATGGCCAGGGCGGCCCGGACGAGCGGGTCGTCGTCCACCACGAGCACGCGCACCGGTGCGGTCACGCTGCTGCTCCGTCGGCCGCCCAGGGCAGCCACACCCGCAGCCGGAAGTCGCTGTCCGCCGTCCAGCCGTGCTCGAGATGGCCGCCGGCGAGCCCGACCCGCTCCAGCAGGCCGACCAGGCCCGTCCCGGCGCCCGGTAGCGCGACGTCCGGTTCCTGACCCAGGCCGGCGGGGTTGGCGACGCACACCGTCACCCCGTCGCCCGGGCCGCCGGTGACGGTGACCGTCGCGACGGCGCCGGGGGCGTGCTTGCGGGCGTTGGTGAGACCCTCCTGCACCACGCGGTAGGCGGTCCGGCCGACCGATGCCGGCGCGGAGGCCAGGTCGGCGACCCGGTACTCCGCCCGCACCCGCAGGCCGGCCCGGCGGTTCTCCTCGATCAGCGCGGGCACGTCGCTCAGGGTGGGCTGCGGCCGTTCGGCGCCCGTCTCGGCGGTGTCCCGCAGCACCCCGACGACCTCGCGCAGGTCCTCCAGCGCCTGGCGGGCGCTGGCTCGGACCACGCCGGCGGCCCGGGCCACCTCCGCCGGTGGGGCGTCCGGACGGAACTCCAGGGCGCCCGCGTGCATGCTCAGCAGCGACAGCCGGTGCGCCAGGACGTCGTGCATCTCGCGCGCGATGCGGGTGCGCTCCAGCTGCCGGGCCTGGTCCACCCGGAGCCGCTGCTCCTCCTCGGCGCGGACCGCCCGCTCGCGCAGCGAGTGCACGAGCTGCCGCCGCGCGCGGACGAACATGCCCCAGGCGACGACGGCGGCGGTCAGCACGACCAGGAGTGCCCCGACGACGGGGACCGGGAGGTCCGGGTCCGGCCGGAGGAAGACGTAGACGCCGGCGGCCGCCGCGTTGAGCGCGGCCACCAGCGCCACCGTCCGCCAGGGCCGGTGGACGGCGACGGTGAAGAGGGTGATGAGCACCGCGGCGCCGGCCATGTCGGAGAAGGTGCCGATGAGTGCCAGCAGCAGCGCGACGCCCACGGGCCAGCGCCGCCGTCCCCACAGGGCGACGCAGCCCAGCGAGCCGACCACCAGGTCCAGGAACAGCAGGCCGTCGGTCGGCGGGTCCGGCCGGCTCCAGGCCTCGGCGACGACGAGCAGACCGAACAGGACCGCGACGACGAAGAGCACTCCGTCGACGAGCCAGTCGCGCACGCTTCGGCGGACCGGTCCGCCCGGGCGGGCCTCGCCGCCGGCGGGGTCCCCGGACAGCGAGTCGGCCAGCAGCAACGCCGGCACCAGCGAGGGGTGCTCCACCCCGGGTGGCGGACTGACGGGGCGTATGGCGGTGCTCACCTCAGCAGGCTACGAGCGCGGGCGGCCGATCGATACCGACCAAGGTCGAGATCCATCCCCGGGGCGGGGATACCGAAGTCGGTGGAGCAGGGCCGCCCGGCCGATGCGCGGGCCCGGCCGTCGCCGCCAGGGTCGGCCCATGATCTCGGTCGACTCCCTCACCAAGCGGTACGGCGCCCAAGTGGCCGTCTCCGACGTCTCCTTCTCCTGTCCGCCCGGCACCGTGACCGGCTTCCTCGGGCCGAACGGCGCCGGCAAGTCCACGACGCTGCGGGCCCTGTGCGGACTCACCACCCCCACGAGCGGCAGCGCGGTGGTCGGCGGCCGGCGGTTCCGCGACCTGCCCAACGCCGGCCGCACGGTCGGGGTCCTCCTCGACGCCGGCGCTCAGCACGCGGGACGCACGGGACGGGAGTCCCTCCGGCTGTCCGCGGCGGTGCTCGGCGTACCCCGCACCCGCGTGGACGAGGTGCTGGAGCAGGTGGGTCTCGCCGGGCGGCCCGCGGACAAGCGGCTGCGGCAGTACTCCCTGGGCATGCGACAGCGGCTCGGCCTGGCGACGGCGCTGCTGGGCGACCCGCAGGTGCTCGTCCTCGACGAGCCGGCCAACGGCCTGGACCCCGAGGGCATCTTCTGGATGCGCGGTCTGCTCCGGGGCTTCGCCGACCGTGGCGGCACCGTGCTCCTCTCCTCGCACCTCCTCCGCGAGGTGGAGGCGGTCGCCGACCAGCTCGTCGTGATCGCGGGCGGCCGCATCGTGGCCGCCGGCACCACCCAGGAGCTGTTGGCCGGTAGCGGAACGCTCGTGCGGGCCCGGGACCGCGCCGCCCTCGCGGCGGCCCTCGCGGCGGCCGGCATCGCCGTGGGAGGCGGATCCGGCGACGCGCTGGTAACCGACGCGACCGCGGACGCCGTCGGCGAGGCGGCCGCAGCCGCAGGAGTGGTGCTCCGCGAACTGCGCCCCGCCGGGGGAGAGGGGCTCGAGGAGCTGTTCCGCTCGCTCACCGCAGGCTCACCGGCGGGGACCGTCCCGGCCGCACAGCAGGTCCAGGAGGCCCGGGCATGACCACCACCACCCTTCCCGCGACGCCCGATCGGCGGGCGGCGGCCGAGCCGGCCGCCCCGTCGCTGGCGACCCTCACCCGGGTCGAACTGCGGAAGTCCTACGACACCCGGGCGGGCTTCTGGCTGCTGGTCGTCATCGGGCTCGCCTCGCTGGCCGTCGTCCTGCTGCAGCTGTTCTTCGACGACGGCCCGAACCGGACCTTCGCCGGCTACTTCGCGACGACGCAGCTTCCGGTGGGCGTGCTGCTGCCGGTGCTCGGCATCCTGCTCGTCACCAGCGAGTGGTCGCAGCGGACCGCGATGACGACCTTCACGCTGGTCCCCGTCCGGTCGCGCGTGCTCACGGCGAAGGTGCTGGCCGCCTCGGTCCTCGCCGTGCTGGGGGTCGCCGCCGCGTCCGTGGCCGCCGCGCTGGGAACACTGCTCACGCCCCTGTTCACCGAGAACGCGGCTGACTGGTCGCTGTCGGCCGCCCAGGTGGGCCAGGTGGTGATCGTGCAGGTGATCACGGTGCTGGTCGGGGTGGCGTTCGGCATGCTGCTGCTCAGCTCGCCCCTGGCGATCGTCCTGTACTTCGTGCTGCCGACCGTGGTCACGATCCTGGTGAACGCGGTCGGGGCGCTGGACTGGGTCCGCGACTGGCTGGACCTGACCTCGACGACGGTGCCGATGTACGAGGGTGCCCTCGACGGCCAGGGCTGGCTCCAGGTCGGGACCTCGGTGGCGCTGTGGGGAGCGCTGCCGATGGTGGCGGGCTGGCTACGCATCGAGCGCAGCGAGATCGGCTGACGAAAGCCGTGACGAAAGGCCGGGCGCTGCAGGGGAGCGGCGCCCGGCCCGGAGTCAGGCCGGGGTGAGGAGCCAGCGGGCGAAGGCCGACTCGTCGTCGAGCTCCACCATCCAGCGGATGGACAACCGGTAGGTCCCGGGCAGGACGCGCAGGAGCGGACCGCCGGCGTCGTCGGCCGCTGCGTCGTACTCGGACGACGTCGGGGCCGGGCCCGAGGACTCGGGCGCCAGGGGAGCGCCGTCCGGGCCCCAGCCGTCGAGCGCGGCGCTGATCAGCGCGAGACGCCCGGTCGGTACCGACAGGGAGTCGCCGTCCTCGTCGTCGTCGGTGGGATGGGCGAGCGCGGCGCCGAGGATGCCGGGGTAGTCGGGTCCACCGGCCTGGATGATCGCGATCGCGCCGTCGTCGTCGCGGAAGACCTCGAGCCAGCCCTCGTCACCGACGTCCCCGTCGGTGAGGACGAGCGCCGCCGAGCCGCGCCCGATGGGAACGCTGGTCTTCTCGTAGGAGAGGTCCGGGACGAGCCGCTCGTAGGCGCCGCCGCTCATGCCGAACCACTCGCCGAGGAGATCGGCGTCGAGCGCCAGGAAGGGCTCGCCGTTGGTCCAGCAGCGGCCGACGTGGGACCAGGTGCGCGGCATGGGCACCAGTCTGCGGCCTGTCCGCACACGGGCGGTGGCTGCTCCTAGGCTGCCGGCATGACCACGATCTCCGATCGTCCGAACACCGCGCTCCTGGTCATCGACGTGCAGAACGACGTGGTGGGCGGAGCCCACCGACGCGACGACGTGGTGGCCAACATCGGCACGCTGGTGGGCCGGGCGCGGGCGCACCGCGTGCCGGTCGTCTGGGTCCAGCACTCCGACGAGCACCTCGAGCAGGGGAGCGCCGGCTGGGAACTGGTCCCCGAGCTCGACCCGGATCCCGGCGAGCCGCTGGTGCACAAGAACTTCGGCGACTCCTTCGAGGGCACCGACCTGGAGCAGACGCTGGCGCAGGCAGGAGTGGGCCACCTGGTCGTCGCGGGCGCGCAGAGCGACGCGTGCATCCGGTCGACCATCCACGGCGCGTTCACCCGGGGCTACGACGTCACGCTGGTCGGCGACGCGCACACGACGGAGGACCAGAGCGCCTGGGGAGCACCGGCGCCCGAGCAGGTCGTCGCGCACACGAACCTCTACTGGGGCTACCAGGCGGCGCCCGGCCGAACCGCACGGGTCGCCGCGACCGCGGACGTCTCGTTCACCGGCTGAGTCGCCGGGGAGGGGCCGCGCTGCCCGCCGACGAACGATGAGTTGACATAATGTGCATTATCGGCGCACGCGGACGAGCGTCGGAAGGGGCTCGTCCCGGGCCATGATCATCAGTCACCGTCCCGTTCGACCATCCTCCACCTGTGCGCGATGTCGACGCGCTGCGCCGGCCCGCGCGGCCGCCGCCAGGACGGCGCACCTGGCAGCCACAGCGCGACGCGGGACCTCCAGCGTGATGCGGGAGTTCGGCGACCGACCCTGACGGTCGCAGACCCCGCCACTCCGGTGGACGACTCCCCCATGAGTTGATCTTGTCCGAGTTGATCTTGCATTGGTTGATCTTGGTTCGGACGTTCGGCGCCGTCCTGGTCGCCCGTCGACGCTCAGGGCGCCACCGGTTCCCGCCTCCCTGGTCCGCCCACATCACCGTCATTACGTCACGGTGACGTAATGACGGTGATGTGGGCGGCTCGACGGGCGCCGACGGCCGAGTGTTCGTAGGGTCGGGTCATGCAACTCCGACGCCCGATCGCCACTCTGTTCACCGCCTTGGCGCTCTTCGGCGGTGGCGTCACGATGACCGCCTGCGAGTCGGCCGGCCAGGGGCAGAACGACGGAACGACCGACGACAGCGAGAACTCCGGCGGCAGCGACGTCAGCGACGAGGAGTCGGACCGCGAGAACCTGCCGGACAACAGCAACCAGGAGCCGAACGACGAGGACGACGGCGACGACCAGCAGGACCCGGACTGATCCGGGTCAGCCGGCGCGCTCGCTGACCCAGAGCCGGTCCAGCCGACCCGTGGAGCGCACCAGCTCGGCGAGCTGCCGTTCCAGTTCGGCCTTGGTCGGCTTCTCGGTCAGCAGGGTCTGGGCGTCCTCGAGCGCGCAGCGGAGCTGGTACAGCCGGTCCTGCAGCCCGTCCAGCTCGTTGCGCGACACCAGGACGACGTCGCCGGGCAGGCCGGCCTTCGCCGTGGCGGAGCGCTGCTCGTACGCGCGCTGACGACAGGCCTGCCCGCAGTACAGGCGGGGCCGGCCGACGGATCCCTGGGACGGCAGGACCCGGCGGCACCATCCGCAGCGCCGTTGCTCGTCGCTCCCCCGGTTCGGGATCGGCGACATCGGCGTCTCGGTGAGCGTGCCTGCTGCGTGTCGTTCTGCCACGTCTTCGCACGGTAGACGCCCGGGACGACAGCTCCCGGGGACACGCCACAGCGAACGGGCGGTGAACGCTCGATCCGCGACGACGGAAGGCGCATCACATGGACGACACCGACTCCCCGCTCGGCTTCGACGCCCTCTCCGAGGACTCGCTGCGGGCCGCCGGCAGCCTGAAGTGGACGCGCTACGGGCCGGCGATCGGGGCCTTCGTCGCCGAGATGGACTTCGGTACCGCACCGGCGGTCACCACGGCGCTCCACGAGGCCGTCGACCGCGGCCGGCTGGGCTACCTGACCAGCGAGGCCGCCGAGGACATGGCCCGGGCCTGCTCCGGGTGGCAGCGGCGACGGTACGGCTGGGAGGTGCCTCCGCACCGCATCACGCCGCTCGCCGACGTCGTCGCGGGTCTCCAGGCCGCCATCGAGCACTTCACCCCGCCCGGTGGCGCGGTCGTGCTCCCCACGCCCGCGTACATGCCGTTCCTGGCCGTCCCGGGGCTGATGGGCCGGGAGCTCATCCAGGTCCCCATGGTCGAGCGGCACGGCCGGATGGCCTACGACCTGGACGCGACCGCCGCCGCCTTCGGTCGCGGCGGGCAGCTGTTCGTGCACGTGAACCCGCACAACCCGCTCGGGCGGGTGTTCGGCGCCGAGGAGCAGCTGGCCCTCGCGGACGTGGTCGAGGCGGCCGGCGTCCGGGTCTTCGCCGACGAGATCCACGCCCCGCTGGTGCTCCCGGGGGCGGCCCACCGCCCCTACGCCTCCTTGTCGGCGGCGACGGCCCGGCACACGGTGACGGCCACGTCGGCGTCGAAGGCGTGGAACCTGCCGGGCCTCAAGGCGGCGCAGCTGCTCCTGAGCAACGACGAGGACGCCGCCCACTGGGAGCGGGTCGGCTTCCTGGCCACGCACGGTGCCTCGACGCCCGGCGTGCTGGCCAGCACGGCCGCCTACGACGACGGCGGCCCCTGGCTGGACGGCGTCCTGGCGTACCTGGACGGCAACCGGGAGCACCTCGGCGCGCTGCTCACGGAGCGGCTCCCCGGCGTCCGCTGGACCCCGCCCGAGGGCACGTACCTGGCCTGGCTCGACTGCCGCGCCCTGGACCTGCCCGCGTCGCCGGGCGCGTTCTTCCTCCAGCAGGCAGGCGTGGCCATGGTGGACGGACCCGAGTGCGGGGCACCGGGCGCCGGGCACGTGCGGCTCAACCTCGCCACGCCCCGGCCGGTGCTGACGACCATCGTCGAGCGCATGGCCGACGCGGTGCTCCGCAGCTGATCACGGCTCTCCCCGGCGGGATCCGGGGCCCCGCGCCGGCGTCGGGGGGTGCCACTAGCGTGGACGGCGTGCCCGCCGCGCATTACGCCTATCTCGACGGGCCCACGCCGTTGGCGATGGCGCACCGCGGCGGCGCCATCGAGCACCTCGAGAACACGATGCCGGCCTTCCAGGCGTGCGTGGACCTCGGGTACCGGTACCTGGAGACCGACGTCCGGGTCACCGCCGACGGCGTCCTCGTCGTCTTCCACGACCCCACCCTCGAGCGGGTCACCGACCTGACGGGGCGGGTGGAGCACCTGTCCTGGGCCGAGGTCTCGCAGGCCCGCATCGGGGGCCGCGAGCCGATCCTGCGCCTGGAGGACCTGCTCGGCGCCTGGCCCGACGTGCGGTTCAACCTCGACATCAAGGCCGCCGGCGTGCTGGCGCCGTTGGTGCGCACGGTCCGGCGGCTGGGGGTCGCCGACCGCATCTGCCTCGGGTCGTTCTCCGACGCCCGCATCGCCGCGGCCCGGCGGCTGTTCGGCCCGTCGGTGTGCACGTCCCTCGGCCCGCGCGGGGTGGCGGCGCTCCGGCTGTCCTCCTACTCCCCCAGGGCAGCGGGGCTGGTGCGCATCCAGGCCGGGTGCGCGCAGGTGCCGCTCCAGCTGGGCGGGCGGGCCCTGGTCGACGAGCGGTTCCTCGCCGCCGCCCATGCGCGCGGGCTGCAGGTGCACGTGTGGACGGTCGACACCGAGCCGGAGGCCTCCCGGATGCTGGATCTCGGCGTCGACGGCGTCATGACGGACCGGCCGGCCATGCTCCGGGAGCTGCTGGAGAAGCGCGGCCAGTGGTCCCCGCGGTGAGCCTCGGCGAGCGACTGCGCACCTGGCACCCGCGCCCACCGGCCCTGCCCGAGGACCTCGCCCGACTGCTCCGGTCGGACGACCCCGACTGGTTCGCCCGGGAGCTGGCCATCGCGGCGGCACCACCCTGGTGGTTCTGGCTGTTCGTGCTGCGCCGTTTCTCGTGGCTCGTGGGCATCTTCGGTCGGGTCGAGGTCACCGGCGGCGTCGAGGACGGGCTCCGGGACGGGCCCTTGCTCCTGGCCGCCAACCACATCGGCGACTTCGACCCGTTCGTCGTCGCGGTCGCCCTGCACAAGGCCGGCGTGACGCCACGCATCATGGCGACCGGCGGGATCCTCTCCGCGCCCGTGGTCGGCCCGCTGCTGGAACGGACCGGCGCCATCCGGGTCGAGCGAGGCACGGAGCTCGCCCGCCACGCGGTACGGGTCACCGAGGTCGCCCTCGTCTCCGGTGGGCACGTCGTCGCCTACCCCGAGGGGCGGGTCGGCCTGGCGCCGGACGCGTGGCCGGAGCGGGGCCGGACCGGCATGGCGCGCCTCGCCCTCGGCCTGGGTGTCCCGGTCATCCCCGTCAGCCAGTGGGGGGCGCACGAGGTCCTCCAGTACGGCAACGACTGGGGGAAGCTGCGCACCGCGGCGCGGGCGGTGCTGCGGCGTCCCCGGCTGCAGGTGCACCTCGGGACGCCGGTGCGGCTGGACGACCTGCAGATGGGCCGGGTCGGCGACGCCAACCGGGCGCGCTACCGCATCGCGGCCGCGATCACCCGCGGGCTCGTGCCGCTGCGGGCGGGTGAGCGGGACCGGCCGGCGTTCGACGACCCGACCCGGCCGACGACGGCCGTGGCCGCGTACCCCGGTGGTGTGGTTCCGGAGGACATTCCGTGACCGTCCCGGCTCGGTGCTGGACCGGCCGTCCGGCGGCTGGGAACCTGCGCCCGTGACCACCGCGACGCCCGCCACCGGAGCCGGGGCCGCCGACCCTCCCGGCGGCCCGACCGACGACAGCGCCGTGAAGCGCGAGCGGTTCGGGTGGTACTCCTACGACTGGGCGATGTCGGTCTTCAACACCTCGGTGACGACGGTCTTCCTCGGCCCGTACCTCACCGCGATCGCCCGGGACGCCGCCGGACCCGACGAGCGGCTGTCCTTCCTGGGGCTGTCGATCGCGGCCGGCAGCTGGTTCTCCTACGTGCTGTCGGCGTCGGTGATCCTGCAGGTGCTCGTGCTCCCGCTGACCGGCGCCGTCGCCGACCGCACCGGCCGCAAGCGCGAGATGCTCACCGGCTTCGCGATCCTCGGCGCCCTGGCCACCACGGCCATGTTCTTCGTCGGCGACGGCCGCTGGCTGCTGGGCGCCGTGCTGTTCGTCGTGGCCAACATCGCCTTCGGTGCCGCCACCGTCGTCTACTACTCGTGGCTGCCCGACCTGGCCGGGCCCGACGACCGCGACGCCGTGTCGAGCAAGGGATGGGCCTTCGGCTACGTCGGCGGCGCGCTGCTGCTCGCCGTCCACCTGGGGCTCGTGGTCGCCGCGGAGGACCTGGGCCTGACCACCGGGGAGGCCGTGCGCATCTGCCTGGCCACCGCCGGCCTGTGGTGGGGAGCGTTCACGCTGTTCTCCGTCTCCCGCCTGCGCAACCGGCCCGTCGCGGCGTCCGTGGCCCGGTCGGGCAGCAGCTTCCGGCAGCTGGCGTCCACGTTCCGGGACATGCGCGCGTTCCCGCTGACCCTGTGGTTCCTCGGCGCCTACCTGCTCTTCAACGACGGCGTGCAGACCGTCATCTCGCTGTCGGCGACCTACGCCACCGAGGAGCTGGACCTCAGCCAGGACGTGCTCACCGGCGCCATCCTCATGGTGCAGGTCGTCGCCATCTTCGGGGCGCTGGGGCTCGGCCGGATGGCCGGCCGCTACGGCGCGAAGCGGGTGATCCTCGGCGCGCTGGTGGCCTGGATCGGGGTGCTGTTCGCCGCGTTCTTCCTGCAGACCGGGGCGGTCGCCCAGTTCTACGCCCTGGCGGCGGTCATCGGCCTCGTGCAGGGCGGCACCCAGGCGCTCTCCCGGTCGCTGTTCAGCCAGCTCATCCCGGCGGGCAAGGAGGCCGAGTACTACGGCTTCTACGAGATCAGCGACCGTGGCACCAGCTGGCTCGGGCCGCTGGCCTTCGGGCTCACCTACCAGCTGACCGGGTCCTACCGGCTGGCGATCGTCAGCCTCGTCGTCTTCTTCGTGGCCGGGTTCATCGCCCTGGCCGCGCTGCCGCTGCGACGCGCCGTCGTGGCGGCCGGCAACACCCCACCGGAGCGCCTGTGACCGTGTCCGCCCAGGATCCCGCGGATGCCCCCTCCCCCGTGCCCGGCCTCTCCTCCGTGCCGGCGTCCGGCGACCGGCGGCGCCATCCGGCACCGGCGCACCTGCGGTTCTTCCACGGCCCGATGGACTGCGGGAAGTCGACCCTCGCGCTGCAGGTGGACCACAACCACAGCCGGCAGGGGCGGCACGGGCTGCTGGTGACCCAGGGAGACCGCTCGGCCGCGCCGCAGATCAGCTCGCGGGTGGGCCTCTCCCGGGAGGCGACCGAGATCGGCGAGGACACGGACCTGCGCCGGCTGGTCCGCGACCGCTGGCGGGCGGGTGTGCGGGTGGACTACCTGATCGTCGACGAGGCCCAGTTCCTCACCTCCGCGCAGGTCGACCAGCTCGCCCAGCTGGTCGACGAGTGGCACGTCGACGTCTACGCGTTCGGGCTCACCACCGACTTCCGCACCCGGCTGTTCCCGGGCACCCAGCGGCTGCTGGAGGTCGCCGACGACGTGCAGCGGGTGCAGGTGGAGGTCCTGTGCTGGTGCGGCCTCCCCGGGCTGCTCAACGCCCGGGTGGTCGACGGGGCGATGGTGCGGTCGGGCGAGACCGTCGTGGTCGCCGACACGGCACCGGCCGAGCTGCCCGGGAGCGGTTCGGCCTCCCCCGCCGTCCGCTACCAGGTGCTCTGCCGGAGGCACTACGTGCGCGGTGAACTGGGCCCCACCCCGGCCGGACCGGGCCAGTTGGCGCTGTCCTGACGGCCCGGGCATCGCGGGGCTCACCCCTCCGAGGGGCACCCGGGCGCCTGATCTGCCCCCATGCGATGATTCCTCACTGGTTCGACGGAATCCTTCCGTGATTTCTGTCGTTCATCTCAGTGACTCCTTGATCCGTGGGTATGGCCCCCGGCAGCTGGACATCGAGTCGCGACCGACACCACGAACGAGAGGACGGTGTGCCATGGGCGAGCGTTCCCTGCGCGGCAGCCGATTGGGCAGCGTCAGCTACGAGACGGAGCGGAACACCGCACCGATCGACCGGCAGTACGCCGAGTACCGCTGCGCGTCTGGTCACCTGTTCACGGTGCCCTTCGCCGACGACGCCGAGCTCCCCGACACCTGGGAGTGCAAGTTCGACGGTTCGGCGGCGAAGCTGGTCGGCGGCGCTGAGCCGGCACCCAAGAAGGTCAAGCCCCCGCGCACCCACTGGGACATGCTGCTCGAGCGTCGTTCCGTGGAGGACCTCGAAGAGGTGCTCGCCGAGCGCCTCGACGTGCTCCGCGGCCGGCGGACCCGCGCCAGCTGACCCACAGCAGTACCCGAACGGCCCCGGTGGAGCGATCCACCGGGGCCGTTCTGCGTCCGCCGTCAGGTCAGCGGGCGCCCGTCGGGGCCGCGCACGACCTCGCCCTCGATGACCAGGCGGGTGCTGCCGGAGCCGTGGGGCGGGACGTCGTCAGCGGCGCGGGGCACCTCGGCGGTCCGGACGCTCTCCACCCGCACCGGAGGCCGGAGGGCATCCGGCAGACGGGCGACCACGAGCCGGGTGAGGGCGCCGCGCACCAGGTTCCGCGTGCCCGGCAGCAGGCAGAGCAGGCCCACCACATCGCCGATGAAGCCGGGCAGGACCATGAGCAGGCCCCCGGCGGCGACCAGCCCCGCGTTGCCCAGTTCCGTCCCGGGCGAGCGGCGGGTGCGGGCTCGCTCGCGGAGGTCGGCGAGCGCCTTGGTGCCCTGGCGGGCCAGCAGCACCCAGCCGAGCACGCTGGTCGCCAGCGTGGCCAGGATCGTCCAGCCGACGCCGATCCACTGCGCCACGAGCACGTAGACGACCAGCTCGGCCAGTACCAGCAGCCCGGCGACCATCCGGATCCGGCGCCCCACGGTGTCACTCATGCTGTTCTGCCTCTCTGCGGCCGGCTCGCGCCGGTACCGGACGGCGCACGCGGCCCGGCAGCCAGTCGGCCAGCCGGTCCCGCAGGCCCCACACGGTGACCCGTACCAATGCCTCCCTAACGATCCAGCCGCTCATCTTGCTCCTGCCGAAGGCACGTTCGGTGAACGTGATCGGCACCTCCACGACGGTCGCCCCCGCCCGGACCGCCCGCCAGGCCCAGTCGACCTGGAAGCAGTACCCCTGACTGGCGACGTCGCCGAAGGGCAGCCGGTCGATCAGCTCCGCGCGCGCCGCCCGGTACCCGCCGGTGGCGTCGCTCAGCGGCAGCCGCAGCGCCCAGCGGGTGTAGCGGTTGCCCATGCGCGACAGGAGCAGGCGGTGCGCCGGCCAGTCCGTCACCGCTCCCCCGGGCACGTAGCGCGACCCCAGGGCCAGGTCGGCCGTGCCCAGGGCGGCCAGCAGGTCGGGCAGTTGCTCGGGGGCGTGCGAGCCGTCCGCGTCCATCTCGACCAGCACGTCGTAGCCGCGCTCCCGTCCCCACGCGAAGCCGGCGACGTACGCCCGGCCGAGACCCAGCTTGGCGGTGCGGCGCAGGACGTGGACGCGGTCGTCGGCCGCGGCGAGCTTCTCGGCGAGCTCACCGGTGCCGTCCGGCGACCCGTCGTCGACGACCAGGGCGTGCGCCTCGGGAACGCTCGCGTGCAGCCGGTCGAGGATCGCCTCGAGGTTCTCCACCTCGTTGAAGGTCGGGACGACGACCAGCACCCGGTCGGTCACCGCGCCGCCCGCCGCCGCAGGCCGAGGGCGACGACGAGCGCCCCGGCCCCCACCGCCGTCAGGGCCCACTCGGGCGCGGCGCCGATCCGCTGGGCGACGGTGGCGGAGCTCCGCTGGGCGATGTCTTCGACGAAGACGTCGGGGGTGAAGAGCTGCGAGGACTCGGTGATCGAGCCGTCGGGCGCCACGATGGCCGAGATGCCGCTGGTCGCCGCCACGACGACGGTCCGCCCGAACTCCACGGCCCGCAGCCGGCTCATGGCCAGCTGCTGGGCGCTCTCGTCGGTGTACCCGAAGGTCGCGTTGTTCGTCTGGACCACGATCATCCCGGCGCCGTCGTCGACGACGTCGTGCACCAGGCCGTCGTAGACGACCTCGAAGCAGATGAGGTCGCCGAGCCGGGTGCCGCCGATGTCCAGCACGCCGACCTCGTCGCCGGCGATGAAGTCCCGCCGGACGAGGTCGACCTTGTCGCTGAAGAACCGGAAGAAGTCGCGTGCGGGCACGTACTCGGCCAGCGGGACCGGGTGCCGTTTGACGTAGGTGTCGCCCGGCCCCTCCTCGGGGTCCCAGACGATCGCGGTGTTGCTGAGGTTCTCCCCCGGCCCCTCGACGACGGCGCCGACCAGGATCGGCGCGCTGACGGCGCTGGCCGCCCGGTCGATCTGGCGCGCGGCATCGGCGTTCGTGTACGGGTCGATGTCGGAGCTGTTCTCCGGCCACACGACGACGTCGGGCTGCGGCTCCTTCCCCGCCGCGACGGCCTCCGCGAGCTCGAGGGTCCGCTGCACGTGGTTGTCGAGGACCGCCCGCCGCTGGGCGTTGAAGTCCAGCCCGGCGCGGGGCACGTCGCCCTGGATCACGGCCACCGTCGAGGCGGGTCCGCCCGCGGTGAGCGAGCTGCCGGGCAGCGGGAGCCACGCGAGCATGCCCACGAGCGGCACGGCCAGGAGAAGGACCACGCTGCCCCCCACCGCTCGCAGGCTCGCGGCGGGCACCTGCAGCGCGGTCGTTCCAGCCTCTCGCCGGGCCCGGAGGAGGGCGAGCACGGCTGCGGCCAGCAGCGCGCCGACGAGGGCGACGGCGAAGGTGACCAACGGGACGCCGCCGTACGCGGCGAGGGCCAGCAGCGGTCCCTCGGTCTGGCTGAAGCCGAGCCGGCCCCACGGGAAGCCGTCCAGGACGAACCGCCCGCGCAGGGCCTCGTCGGCCACCCACAGGGCCGCCGTCCAGACCGGCCAGAGGCGCAGCCGGGAGGTGAGGGCGGTGGCGCCGCCCAGCAGGGCGAGGTGCACGGCCTCCCAGCCGGCGAGCGCCAGCCACGGGAAGGAGCCGACGTAGATGCCCGTCCAGGACAGCAGCGGGACGAAGAACGCGAGACCGAACGCGAGCCCCAGCCACAGTCCGGAGCGCAGTCGCTGGCCGTGCACGGCGAGGGCCAGCGCGGCCGGGCCGAGGACCGCCAGGCCCACCAGGTCGTAGCCCGGGAACGCCAGGACGAGGACGAGCCCTCCGGCCACCGCGAGGAGGGTGCGCCAGGGCCATCGGGACCGGGCCGCGGGCCGGGCGGCCCACGTGGTCGGCGGGTTCGGCCGCGGCAGCGTGCCGACCGCCGGCTCCCCTGCTCCTGCCGGCGCCCCTGCCCCTGCCGACACCCACAGCCTCCCGGAACGGCTCCGGCGCCCGGGGTGGTCACCCGGGTACCGGTCACTCCCCCGAGCCGGTCGGACGGGGTCCGGACCGCCGCGCCGTCGGCTGCGGTCCTGACCCAGCATCCCATCCGGCGCACGTTTGCCGCCGGTCCGTCATCCATCCGGGTCGGCGGGCCAGCAGGTGCTCCGCGCCGTCTCCGCATCTTCGGGCCGGACGGCCGGTCGCTGGTCGCGATCGGCTCGACCGTTGTCTGATGACGCGGATCCGAGCAGGCCCCGCCGGAGTGGCCGATCCGCACGTCTCCGACCCGGGCCGCGCGCTCCCTCGACCCGGGATGACCGGAGGGCGTCGCGGCTCGATCCGGAGGAGCGCATCACGGTGCCCCCGAATGGAACTGCAGCGACTGTAGGAACTGCACGCTGCTGCGCGTGTACCTGCGGTGACTGCGGGAGCTACTGTGACTGAATCGTTATCGCGCCGTCAAGGGGTCGGGACGACGAGCGTCGCCGTCGCCTCCACCACCGGGAGGGGCGGGTCGAGGACCGCCGCGGCCGACGGCCCGCGCTCCGGCTCGGCCCGCGCCACGACCCGGGCCGTGCAGCGCAGTTCGCGGCTGCGGCGGCCGATCCGGACCACCTCGCAGGTGGCCTCCAGGACGTCGCCGGCACGGACCGGACCGAGGAAGGACACCTCCGAGTAGCCGGCCAGCAGGCCCTCGTCGCCGTCCATCACGATCGCGACCTCGGTGGCCACGTCGCCGAAGAGGCCGAGCGTGTAGGCGCCGTCGACCAGGGCGCCGCCGTAGTGGGCGTGGGCGTACGGGACGTACCGGCGGTGGGTGACGGTCAGCCCCAGACGGGAGTCATCGCGGGGGTCGGGCTCGGTCATGCGGGCTCCTTCACCAGTGCGTGGACCAGGTAGCTGGCCACCTCTCCGGGGGTCGTCCCCCGGCCGAAGACCTTGTCGACACCGAGGTCGGTCGCCATCGCCGGGTCGAAGCGCGGGCCACCCACGACCAGCAGCGGGCGCGACTCCCCCATCGCCTCGCGGAAGGCGGCGGCGAGCTCCCGGGTGTTGCGCAGGTGCGCGTCCTTCTGGGTGACCACCTGCGAGACCAGGACGGCGTCGGCACGGGCGGCGCGCGCCCTGGCGACGAGCTCGGGCACCGTCACTTGCGCGCCGAGATTCGTCACGGCCATCTCGCGCAGGTACTCCAGGCCCTTCTCCCCGGCGAAGCCCTTGACGTTGAGGATCGCGTCGATGCCGACCGTGTGGGCGTCGGTGCCGATGCACGCGCCCAGGACGACCAGCTTGCGGTTCAGCCCGGTGCGGATCGCGGCGTTGATCTCCGACGACGACAGCAGCGGGTAGGCCCGCTCCTCGACGACGACGGCGTCGAGGTCGACCAGGTGCTGGACGCTGCCGTACACGACGAAGAAGGTGTAGCCGCTGTCGATGGCGTGGCTGTGCACGACCATCGCCGGCCGGATGCCCATCTTGTCCGCCAGCTGCAGCGCGGCGCCCTCGGCCTTCGGACCGGCGGGCACAGGCAGGGTGAAGGAGGTCTGCACCATCCCGTCGCCCGTGGTGTCCCCGTACGGCCGCACGATCCCCGCGGGGCCCTTGTGGCCACTATGGCCCTGCTCAGGCACGGGAGACCCCCTCCTCCAGCAGCTCCAGGGCGGGGTTGTAGGCGTCGGGCCCGGTGGCGACGACGCCGTCCAGGCCCTTGCCGCCGTCGGCCGGGCGCTTCGTGATGCCGAAGGTGCCGTCGGCGATCGCCTGGATCAGGCCCTCCGGGTGGTCGGCGATCTTCTCCAGCAGACCCACGGCCTCGCTGAGCACGGTGTGCGCCCGCCGGTCGATGAAACCGCCCGGTGGGGGTGCGAAGTCCTCCGCGAGGTTCCCTGCGGAGTTCAGCACGTAGCGGACGTTGCGCAGCGCCAGGTCGCGGTCGGACAGCCACGGGGTGACGACGGCCTCGGTCATCATCCCGACCAGCAGGATGCCCTGGCCGGTGAGCGCCCCGGCGAGGTTGAAGAAGCCGTCGAGCAGGTAGCCGCGGAACACGTCGCCGGTCATGTGCTTGGTGGGCGGCATCCACTTCAGCGGCGCGTCCGGGAAGAGCCCCCGCGCGAGCAGGGCGTGCGCCAGCTCCAGCCGGAACGACTCGGGGACGCCGGGGTCGATCTCGAAGGCGTGCCCGAGGCCCAGCTGCCAGTCCTCGAGGCCGGCCTCCTTGGCCAGCGTCTCGTTGAGCAGCTGGCTGACCGTGACGGTGTGCGCCTCGTCGACGGCGTCGGCGGTGGTGAGGTAGTTGTCCTCGCCGGTGTTGATGATGATCCCGGCACGGGCGTGCACCATCCGGCTGAACCGCTGGTCGACGAAGGTGCGCCGCGGATTGATGTCGCGGAAGAGGATCCCGTACATGGCGTCGTTGAGCATCATGTCCAGCCGCTCCAGCCCGGCCAGGACGGCGATCTCCGGCATGCAGAGCCCCGACGCGTAGTTGGTCAGCCGGACGTAGCGGCCGAGCTCCGCGCTGACGTCGTCCAAGGCGGCCCGCATGAGCCGGAAGTTCTCCTGGGTGGCGTAGGTGCCCGCGTAGCCGGTGCGGGTGGCGCCCTCGGGCACGTAGTCCAGCAGCGACTGCCCGGTCGAGCGGATGACGGCGATGACGTCGGCCCCGGCCCGGGCGGCCGCCTGGGCCTGCGGGATGTCCTCGTGGATGTCCCCGGTCGCCACGATCAGGTAGATCCAGGGACGGCGGGGCGGGTCTCCGTGGGTGGCGACCAGTTCCTCCCGCCGCCGGCGGTTGGCGTCGATCCGCGCGATGCCCGCGGCGGCGGCGTCCCGGGCGGCCACGCGTGCCCGGTCGGCGTCCGCGCCGGTGGGGATCTCGAAGCGTGCCGTCCCGGCGCCGACGTCCTCGGCGAGCTGCTGCAGCGTCCTGCCGGGGGCGAGGGCGTGCCAGACCGGCAGGGCCGCGCCCGACTCCAGGCCCACCTGGTCGCGGACGGCGTCGACGACCCGGTTGGCCCAGGGCACCCGGTCCTCCAGCCTCCCCTCCCCCGTCACCGGGTCGGTGCCCGTCAGGCCGGCGAGCCGGAGCACCGCCCGCTCGACCGACACGGTGGTGTGCCGGGAGGCCAGGTCGATCACCGGCTGCGCGGCTCGGGCGGCCAGCTCGCGGGCGCGGGCCACCAGCGTCGGGTCGAGGTCGAGGGTGCTCACGCGAGGTCTCCGATCGGCTCGCCGTCGACGAGCAGGCCGCGGCACGACGGCACCGCGCGCTGCGACAGGACGGCGGAGAGGGTCTGTTCGGTGGCCCAGAGCGCCAGGTGCGCGGGGGCGCCGACGGCCAGCGGTCCGACGGGGTGCTCGGCCCGGGCGGCGTACCAGCCGCCGTGGGTGTGCGCGTCGAACGCGTCGAAGGGGCGCAGCCCGGAGCCCGGCGTCCGGTGGTCCACGGCGGCGTGCACGCCGCCCCACGGGTCCAGCGGGGTCACCGGTGCGTCGCTGCCGAGGGCGAGCGGCACGCCGGCGTCGGCGAGATCGGCGAAGGGGTTCGTGGCCAGGGCCCGGTCCAGGCCGAGCCGCTCGACGTACATGCCCGCGTCGCCGCCCCAGGCGGCGTCGAACGCCGGCTGCACGCTGGCGACCATGCCCCAGGCCCGCATCCGGTCCAGCACGGCGTCGTCGCACATCTCCAGGTGCTCGAGCCGGTGGCGGCAGGCGCGGACGGCGGCGACGCCGAGCTGGTCGACCACGGCGCCGACCGCGTCGAGCACCTGCCCCACCGCGGCGTCGCCGATGCAGTGGAACCCCGCCTGGATCGATGCCTGCGTGCACGCGCGGACGTGGTCGACGAGGGAGGCGGTCTCGAAGCGGAGTGCGCCGGAGGTGTCCGGCCGGTCGGCGTAGGGGGCGCTCAGTGCGGCGGTGTGCGATCCGAAGGCGCCGTCGCAGAACAGGTCGCCGCCGGCACCGGCGAGGCCGAGCTCGCGCACGACGTCGAGCCCGCCGCGCTCGGCGAGCTCGCCCCAGTAGCCGGTCACCAGGGGGCCCGGCTCCTCCGCCGCCACGGCCAGGAGGCCGGCCAGGTCGTCGGCGCCGGCGATCTCCGGGCCGCTCATCTCGTGCAGGCTGCCGATGCCCAGCGCCGCGGCGGCTGCGCGGGTGGCGCGCTGCGCCGCCCGGCGCTGGTCGGCTCCGACCGCTCCGTAGGCCGCCTGGCGGGCAGCGTGGTGGGCGTCGATCCGCAGCTGCCCGTCGGGGTCGTACCCCGGTAGGCCGGTGATGCCGGGGATGCGGTCGAGCAGGGCCGTGGAGACCGTCGCCGAGTGCACGTCGACCCGCGCCAGGTAAGCGGGCCGGTCCCCCACGAGGGCGTCGAGGTCGTGGCGGGTCAGCCCGCGCCCCTCCGGCCAGCCCGTCTCGTCCCAGCCGGTGCCGAGCACGATGCCGGTCGGCGTGCGTCCGACGTGCGCGCGGAGAGCGGCCAGCGCATCGGCCACACTCAGGCTCGAGTGGAGGTCGAGGCCGGTCAGCGCGAGGCCGGTCGCCGTGGCGTGCACGTGCGCGTCGACGAAGGACGGCGTCACCAGCGCCCCGGCACCGGCGATGACCCGGTCCCCCGCCGGGGCGTCCGCGGCGTCGCCGAGCCAGGCGATGCGGCCGTCGACCACGGACACCGCACGCCCCGGACGGTCCCCGACGGTCACGTCGGTGATCAGGAGGCTCACTCCGCCTCCTCGCTGGCGCTCGTCAGCTGCCTGACCCTCGGCTGCTCCGCCTTCGGTGCGCTCGCAAGCCCGCTCACAGGTGCACCCGGGGATCGATGAGCGCACGCACGCCCGGCGTGCGCCGGTAGAGGTCGAGCGCCAGGGCCGCATGCCCGGGCGTGTAGCCGTTGCCGACCAGCATCGTCACGTCCGCCGCCATCCCCTCCGCGCCCAGTGCCGCCGCCGAGAAGGACGTGGCCATGGAGAAGAAGACCACGGTGCCGCCGTCCGCCGTCGCCAGGACGGCCCCGTGCTCGGCGCCGGCCACGTCGACGCACACGACGGTGAGGTCGGCCGGGGCGCCGACCGCCGCCGCCACGGCGAGCGGGTCCGTCGCGTCGGCGACCACGACGCGGTCCGCCAGTCCGGTGGCGCGCAGCGCGGCGGCCTCGGCGTCGTCCCGGACCAGTCCGGTGAGCTGCGAGGCGCCGGCGGCACGGGCGGCGGCGAGCGACAGGCAGCCCGACTTCCCCGCGGCACCCAGCACCGCGACCGACCGCGCCCCGGTCCGCGCCACCACGCGGGCGGTCGCGGCCGGCGCGCCGCAGACGTCCAGCACGGCGAGGGACACGGGATCGGGCAGGTCGTCGGGCAGCACCGCGGCGATCGACCGGGCGAAGAGGATCGCGGTGCCGGTGGCCGGCACCTGCTCGCTGCGGCCGTCCCAGCCGGTCAGGCCGTCGGTGATCCGCAGCGGGGTGAGGGTCAGCGACACCAGGGTGGCGACCCGCTGCCCCACGGCCAGACCGAGCGGCGACTCCGGGCCGACGGCGTCGACGACACCGATCAGCATCCCGCCCGAGCCCGTCACCGGGTTCTGCATCTTCCCGCGGCTGGCGACGATCTCCAGGACGGCCGCGCGGACGGCGTCGCCGTCGCCGTGGCAGGACTCCGAGAGCTGGCGGAACGACGCGGCGTCGAGGTTGAGCCGCTGCACCGCGATCCGCACCTCGTCGGGACCGACGGCCGGTTCGGCGTCCAGACGCAACGCCGCCTGCGGCAGCACGTCCCGCGGTTCCAGGACGCGGTGCACCCCGAGGGCCCGCTCGACCGATCCACCCACGTGACTCTCCCGCCTCACCCGTTCGATGCAGAAGAACCTATCGCGTGCGACACGTTCTGCCGAAGATCCTCCCGTAGGCTCACCCGTGTTGCGGAGAAGCGTGACCGGACCCAGGAGGCGGCACCGTGCTCGAACAGCCCTACGAGTACGTCGCACGTGAGCTCGTCGAGCCCGACTGGCGGCGGCTCCCCGGTTTCGCGGACGTCACCGACGAGCAGTGGCGCAGCGCCCAGTGGCAGCGCGTCAACTGCGTGAAGAACCTCCGGCAGCTGCGGGGGGTCTACGGCGAGCTGCTCGACGAGTCCTTCTACGCCGACGTCGAGGCCGACCAGGCCGGCCGGGCGACCATGTCGCTGCTGCTGCCGCCGCAGATGCTCAACACGATGGTGCCCGCGGAGGTGCCCTCGACCGCGGCGATGCTGGCGGACCCGGTGCGCCGGTACATGCTCCCCGTGGCTTCCGACCGGCTGCCCGGCGCAGCCGCCAGCCACCCCTACGCCGCGCGCGACTCGCTGCACGAGCACGAGATGTGGGCCGTGGAGGGGCTGACCCACCGGTACCCGACCAAGGTCCTCGCCGAGCTGCTGTCGACCTGCCCGCAGTACTGCGGCCACTGCACCCGGATGGACCTCGTGGGCAACTCGACGCCGGCCGTCCCGAAGCTGAAATTCGAGCTCAAGCCGGTCGACCGGCAGACGGCGATGCTCGACTACCTGCGCCGGACCCCCGGCGTCCGCGACGTCGTGGTCTCCGGTGGCGACGTCGCCAACCTGCCGTTCAAGAACCTCGAGGCGTTCGTCGCCGGCCTGCTGGAGATCGAGTCGGTCCGCGACATCCGGCTGGCCTCGAAGGCGCTGATGGGTCTCCCGCAGCACTGGCTGCAGGACGACGTCGTCGCGGGCATGGGCCGGCTCGGGACCACCGCCCGCGAGCGCGGCGTGTCCCTCGCCGTGCACACCCACGTGAACTCCGCCCAGTCGGTGACCCCGCTGGTGGCCGAGGCGGCGCAGGCGATGCTCGCGGCCGGTGTGCGCGACGTGCGCAACCAGGGCGTGCTGCTCGAGGGCGTCAACGCGACCGCCGGGCAGCTGCTCGACCTCTGCTTCGCGCTCCAGGACGGCGCCTCGATCACGCCGTACTACTTCTACATGTGCGACATGATCCCGAGCGCCGAGCACTGGCGGGTGTCGCTGGCCCAGGCCCAGACGCTGCAGCACGACATCATGGGCTACCTGCCGGGCTTCGCGACGCCGCGGATCGTCTGCGACGTCCCCTACGTCGGCAAGCGCTGGGTGCACCAGGTCGCCGAGTACGACCGCGAGCGCGGCATCAGCTACTGGACGAAGAACTACCGCACCGGCATCGAGCGCACCGACGAGGCCGCGCTCGACCGCCGGTACACGTACTACGACCCGATCTCGACGCTGCCGGAGAGCGGCCGGGCCTGGTGGGCGGAGCGGGACAGCGACCCGGTCGCGGCGGAAGCGCGCGCGGCCGGCTCGCGGGCCGCGTCGGTGGCCGACCTACCGGCCTGACCGCGGCCGGTCGCCGACGGGTTCGAGGTCAGCGCCGGCGACGGAGCCGCGCGGTCAGCCGCTTCACCGGGTGCGGTCGCTCCGCGGTCACTTCCTTGCCCGCGGCACGGAGTGAGTCGCTCACGGACGCCTCCTCGGGCGTCGGTGCCGTGCCGCCGAGGTGCGCGGGCAGCCACCACCGGTCGTCCGGCCCGGCCGGCTGCTGCGGATAGCTGCGCTGGGCCTCGTCGAGCAGCGCCTCCATCGCGGTCCGCGTGCGGCGGAGCAGGGCCTGCGGCCGCTCCCCCGGCTCCGGCACGAGCGGCTCGCCGAGGAGAACGGTCACCTGGACGCCCCTGCGCCACTGCACCTTGTGGCCCTTGGTGGCGATGCGCTGCCCGCCCCAGACCGCGGCCGGGATGATCGGTACGCCGGCGTCCACGGCCATCCGGGCGACCCCGGCCTTGAGGTCCTTGACGGTGAAGCTGGTGCTGATCGTCGCCTCGGGGAACACGCCGACGACCTCGCCGTCCTTGAGCGCCCGCACCGCGGACTCGAAGGCGGCGGTCCCGGCCTTGCGGTCGACCGGGATGTGCTGCATGGCCCGCATGAAGGGGCCGGAGAGCCAGTGGTGGAACACGGCGGCCTTCGCCATGAACCGGACCAGACGGAACCGCGGGAGGGCGCCGAGGCCCAGGAACATGAAGTCGAAGAAGCTCACGTGGTTGCTGGAGATGATCGCGCCGCCGCTGAGGGGCACGTGCTCCGAGCCGCGGACGTCGAAGCGGAAGCCGAACGCCTTGAACACCAGCAGGACGATGCGGTCGATGACGCGGTAGGGCTTGTCCCGCGGGTCCGGGGACGGGCCGAACAGGTCACGGCGGACGACGTCGCGCCAGCTCGCGGTGTACATGATCGGAATCTAGCCCGTCGCGCTGTGCGTCGCCCGAGCGGAGCGCTCGGGCGGCTCGGTCGTCAGCGCCACCGCCGCGCGCACGACGGCAGTCAGATCGCCGGTCTCCCGGTGGACCCGGCGCTGGAGGTCGGCCCCGGTCCCCCGGTGCCGGATCTCCCGCACCCCCTCGGTCACCCGGAGCTCGTCGCCGGCGTCGGCCAGGGCGGGCCGGACGTGCGCCAGGAGTGCGTCGACGACGTCGTTCGCCGGAGCCGGGCGGCCGGTGAGCGGATGGACCAGGTCGCCGGTCAGCCCGGAGCGGCCGGCCCGCCAGGCGGCCATCCGCAGCACGGCAGCCGGCACGTCGGGTGGCGGGTTCCCGGCGCGGGCGTGCTGCGCCGCGGTCTCGACCAGTCCCCGGACGAGCCCGGCGAGGGTGACGGCGTCCTCGACCCGGAGGGCGACGTCGGCCGTGCGGATCTCGACGGTGGGCCAGGTGGCCGACAGCCGGGCGTCGAAATAGACCATGCCGTCGTCGAGGACCGTGTCGGTGGCCAGCACCTGCTCGACGAGGCGGTGGTAGGCGGCGGCGTCCCCGAAGACCTCGTTCGGCCCGGCCGACGGCCAACGGCGCCAGGCCTGCGAGCGGTAGCTGGCGTAGCCGGTGTCCTCGCCCTGCCAGAACGGCGAGTTCGCCGTGAGCGCCGTCAGCACGGGCAGCCACCCGCGGATGCGGTCGAGGACGGCGACGCCCTCCTCGTCGTCGGCGACGGAGACGTGCACGTGGCAGCCGCAGGTGAGCATCTCGCGTGCGGTGACCCCGAAGGCGTCGAGCATGCGGGCGTAGCGGTCCCCGGCGGTCGGCACCGGGTCGACGGCGAGCGGTGAGGTGGCGAGCGCCGCCACGTGGCCTCCGGTCGACGCCGCAGCCGACTCCGCGCGGGCCCGCCAGTGCCGGAGCTGTTGTGCCACCTCGGGGAGCGTGGAGCAGACCGGGGTCCCGAGCTCGAGCTGCTGGGCCTTGAGCTCCGGCATCAGGTGTGCGGTCGATCCGTCGTCGTCGGCCCGCTCCGCCTGCTCGTGCTCCTGCGGGGTCTCGCCCTCACCGCGCCGGGAGGCGACCTGGAGCGCGGCAGGTCCCCAGGCGACGGGTCGCCCGGTGTCGTCGACCACGAGCAGTTCTTCCTCGACCCCGACCGTCCGCACGTCGTCCATGATCGCCTTCCTTCCCCACGGGTCGGCCGAGGTGACGACGACGCCACTCCATCGGGGCAGCGGACAGTGCTGCACCGTTATGCCCAACATCGAGGTGCATGACGGGACCTGTGGTCCCGCCACTCCCCCTGGTCACCCTGCGTCGCCCACGGCGGGGTTCGCCATTGCTGCCGCGGCGCCCGGAGGGCGCCGGCACTCGGCGTCGGCAGGTGCCCACAAAGTTCGGGCGCGTTCTTGTTGGGCATAACGGTAGTATTGCGACATGCGAGGTGGGTGGCAGCAGCCGCTGCCCGACATGCCGGCTCCTCCGGCGGCGCGTGCCTGGCGCCGGTTGGACGCCCCACCGGGTTACGAGGTCCAGTGGCGGCGCCTGTGCGAGGCCGCACTGGAGCTGGGGCTGGGCCCCGAGCAGCTGAGCGAGACCGGCCTCGATCCGTTGACGGCGGCCCGCGGCTGGAAGCCGGCGACGGTGGCGCTGTACACGAAGGTCCTGCGGTACGGCGGGGTGGCGCTGCCGCGGGTGGCCACGCCGGAACCCGATCCGCCGGAGCTCGACCTGCGGCCGCTCACCCGGATCCGCAACGAGGATCCCGAGCACCTGAGGACCGTCGCCTGGTGCGCGATGGCGTTGGGCTGGCCGGCGCCGGTGGGGGCGTTCCGGTCGCTGCGCCGGGATCAGGTGCGTGCCACCGCTCGACGGCTGATCGTGTCGACCGACGACGGCGAGTGGTCGGTACCCGGGGCCCTCACCGCCTGGCACGCCTGGGAGTCGGTGCGGTCCCGGTTCCCGGCGCTCGCCGAGAGCCCGTGGGTGCTCCCCGCGCTGCGGCGAGGGCCGGGCTTCGACTCGCGCATCGGGGGACGGTTGTCCAACCAGGCGCTGCAGACGACCTTCGCCAAGCACGCCGTCCGGACCGCGCAGCACCTGCGGGCGACCGCCCCGCCGTCCCGTGCCGCCTGGGCGGACGAGCTGGCGGTGGCGTACCGCGACCTGTCCTACGACTCCTACCGGCGGCTGGCGCTCGCCGCGGGGGCTCCCCCTGTCTCGCCGCGCGGTGTCGTGCGGGCGACCCGTGCCGTCGCCCGATCGGCCCGTCTGGCCGACACGACGGTCCGTCAGAGCAGGGTGAGCTGATCGCCCTCGTCCGGGGCCGTACCGGCACGCAGGACCGAGGCCAACTCGCTCTTCGGCCGAACCCCCGGCATGCCACCGGTGGGCAGGCTGCCGTCCGGGAAGCCCACCTCCGGGTCGCCCGGGACGCCGCTGGTGATGACGGGGTCGACCACCTTCCGGGCCGTGCCGCCGCTGTGCCGGTCCAGGCTGTGCTTCGTCAACAACGGCGCGACCCGCTGCGCCAGCCAGGTGCGGTACTCGGCCGGCACGTACGCGCGCCGCGCGTAGAGCTGCTGGTAGCGCGGGACGAGTTCGGGGTGCTCCCGCGCCAGCCACGCCATGAACCACTCGCGGGCACCGGGGCGCAGGTGCAGCGGGATCACCGTGACCCCGGTGGCCCCCGCCGCAGCGATCGCTCCCAGGGCAGCGTCGAGATCGTCGACGCCGTCTGTCAGGGCGGGCAGCACCGGCGCGAGGAAGACACCACAGGGCAGCCCGGCATCGGCGAGCGCCCGGACCAGGTCGAGGCGGGCCTTCGGGGTCGGGACGCCCGGCTCCAGTCCGTTGTGCAGCTCGTCGTCCCATATCGCCAGGGAGACGCCGAGCCCGAGCGGGACCTGACCGGCCGCCTCGACGAGAAGCGGGATGTCCCTGCGCAGCAGGGTGCCTTTCGTCAGGATGGAGAACGGCGTCCCGGAGTCGGCCAGCGCCCGGATGACGCCCGGCATGAGCTTGTACCGACCCTCGGCCCGCTGGTACGGGTCGGTGTTCGTACCGAGTGCCACGTGCTCGTGCTTCCAGGACGGTCGCGACAGCTCGCGGCGCAGGACGTCGGCGAGGTTGGTCTTGACGACCACCTGCGAGTCGAAATCGCGCCCGGAGTCCATCTCCAGCCATTCGTGCGTCTTCCTGGCGAAGCAGTTGTGGCTGATCACCCCGTTCGCGACGAAGTCCCCGGTGCCGGTGGTGATGTCGAACATCGGCATCTCGCGGCCGAGATCCTCGATACACACGACCCGGAGATCGGCGTCGCTCTTGACGGCCATTCCGTCGACGGTGCATTTCCGGACGGCCGGATCGACCAGGTGGACGAACCGCAGGTGCTCTCGCAGTCCTCCGCGTAGGCGGACCGTCCGTACGCGGTTGGTCAGGCCAGTGTCCTCCAGCACCGCGTCGAAGCCGAACGCCGCGAATGCTTCCCCGGTCCGGCGAAGGATCTCGTCGTCTGCGTTGCTGATCCGCAGGACACCCTGGCTGCGGGAACCTCCGGCGTCGAAGATCCCGGCCAAGAATCCCCGCTGCCATGCCGTGGTGGTCTCTCCAGGCCATTCGGTGAGGCGCATGATCCGGGCGACCGAGGCCGCGGCCGAGGTTCGGATGGCCGTCATCGCCCGGCGCCTCTCGGTGGCCGGCGTGAAGTCGAACCAGTCAGTGGTCACGCCCTCCTGCGTCAGGTCGGCGTGCGTTCGATGTAGGCCCTCGCGATCGGCGAGTGCCAGTCGGAACCGGTGGACGTCGCCGTGCTTCCGTCCGGAACGGGCGTAGCGATACACCTTGAGGTCGGCGTCTCCCCGCACCATTCCGGTGAGGTAACCGCGACGGTAGTCGTCGCACGCGTCGAGCGCGCCCACGGTCCTCCCGAAGCCTAGAAGGCTGTCGTTGGTTGTGAGGTAGGGCCGTTGGCCCGCACCGCTCATCGACCCGGTGACGTGCTTCCAGCCGCGGCCGGTGAGAAATCGATGATCCCCGCTGGCCACGATCTCCGTCCCGTCGCGGAGGATGACCCGGTGCGCGGGCTTCACCGTCGACCAATGAGCCAGGACCTCGGTCTCGACGTAGTGGCGATACGTCCCGCGCTTCTCGGTCCCGACGATGCGGTCGCCGACACGTAGGTCCGAGAGATTCCGTTGGCTTCCGTCCGCCATCAGGATCCGGGTGTCCCCGCTCAGGCAGTACACGCAGGAATGACTGCATCCGCGGTACGGATTGATGGTCCATGGAAACGGCATCGCCGATTCGCCCGGCACGTGGTTCAGGGCGCTCTTCGCGCGCACCTCGTGGAACGTCAACCCAGGGAACTCCGGCACCTGGACGCTCCGCAGCAGCCCGCGGATGCTCGGCATGCCGGGCAGCGTCGTGGGCTCCTCGAGGTCGAGTCGCTGCGCATCCCATCGCATGACGTCCATGCGAACACATGTTCGAACGCATGTCCATGGTGCTCGCCCACATTTCCGGCAGGTGGTACCGCCGACTCGTCCCCTCAGTGCGTGCGAGGCGGGATCGGCGCGCTCGGACACGGTCACCGCAACGTCCCCGGCGCACGAGCCAGGATGTCGAGATCAGCGCGACGGCTCCGCACCACAGGTACTGGTTGCGGCTCGGGACCGAGCCATCGACCCGGCTACTGGCCTTGCCGACCACGGCCCGCGCCACGAACAGCACGAGACACAGGAAGCAGGAGTCATGTCCATCAAGCTCGAGAACGTCGGCATCGCCGTCCGCGACCTCGACGAGACGATCGCCTTCTTCACCGACCTCGGCCTGACCGTCCTCGGTCGTGACACGGTCAGTGGAGAGTGGACCGACACCGCCGTCGGCCTCGACGGCAACCACGCCAAGATCGCCATGCTCCAGACGCCGGACGGCAACGGTCGCCTCGAGCTCTTCGAGTACATCCACCCGGACGCGATCGAGACGAACCCGACCCAGCCCAACGAGATCGGGATGCACCGCGTCGCGTTCTCCGTGGACGACATCGACGAGGCGCTGGCGATCGCAGCGGGTGGCACGGCTGCCACCCGCTGCGCGGCGTGGCGACGTACGGGGACGTCTACAAGCTCTCCTACGTCCGCGGCCCCAGCGGCATCATCGTGATGCTCGCCGAAGAGCTGAACAGGAGCTGACCGCAGGACCGCCGGCCATCAGACGGGCGGGCGGTCCTCGTAGAACGTGGACAGCACGACCGTCGTCCTCGTGGTGACGTTGGCCGCCGCCCGGATGTCCTGCAGCAGGGTCTCGAGCAGGTCCGGGGACGCCACCCGCACCTTGAGGATGTAGCTCTCCATCCCCGCCACCGAGTGGCACTCCTCGATGGCGGACAGGTGCGCCAGCCGGGCGGGTGCGTCGTCGGGCTGGGCGACGTCGATCGGCGTGATGGAGACGAACGCGGTGAGCGGCAGCCCGAGCGCCTTCGCGTCCAGGGTGGCGCGGTAGCCGGTGATCAGCCCGCGCTGCTCGAGCCGGCGCACCCGCTGGTGGACGGCGGACACCGAGAGCCCCACCTTCTCGGCCAGGTCGGTGTAGCTGGCGCGGCCGTCGCGGGCGAGGGCCGCGAGCAGGGCGCGGTCGACGTCCACGGCGGGGGTGACCCCGCCGGGCTCAGCCGGGGAGTTCGACGAGCTCACGCGGGCCCTCGTTGAGTACGCGGACGCCGTCCTCGGTGCACACGACGATGTCCTCGATGCGGGCACCGCAGCGCCCGGCCAGGTAGATGCCCGGCTCCACCGAGAAGGCCATGCCCGGGACGAGCGGGATGTCGTTGCCGGCGACGATGTAGGGCGCCTCGTGGGTGTCCAGACCGATGCCGTGGCCGGTCCGGTGGATGAAGTGCTCACCCCAGCCGGCGTCGGCGATGACGGTCCTGGCCGCCTCGTCGATCGCCTCCGCGGTCACGCCGGGGCGGACGGCGGCGACCGATGCCGACTGGGCGGCCTGCAGGACCGCGTACCACTCGGCGACGTCGGCACTCGGCGGGCCGCCCACGGTGTAGGTGCGGGTGCAGTCGGAGCGGTAGCCCGTGGGGATGCCGCCCCCGAGGTCGACGACGACGACGTCCCCGGCCTCGATCGTGCGGTCGGACAGCTCGTGGTGCGGGCTCGCCCCGTTCGGGCCCGAGCCGACGATCACGAAGTCGACGCTCACGTGGCCCTCGTCCAGGATCGCCGCCGCGATGTCCGCGCCCACTTCGGCCTCGGTGCGCCCGACGCGGAGCCACTCCCCCATGTGGGCGTGCACCCGGTCGATCGCCGCACCGGCGACGGCGAGCTCCTCGACCTCCGCCGCCGACTTGACCATGCGCAGCCGGTCGATGACGGGGCTGGCCAGGCCGAGCTCGGACCCGGCCACCGCGCACTGCACGCCCAGGGCGTGCTCGGCCCAGCTGCGCGCGCCGACGGCCACCCGGCCAGGCGCGCGCCCCAGCCGCGCCGTGGCGGCGCCGGCCAGCATCGCGAAGGGGTCGTCGGTCTCGTCCCAGGCCAGCACGTCGAGCCCCAGGCTGCCGGCGGGGCTCGCCGCGACCATCGGCGCCTCCAGGCGCGGCACCACCAGGAAGGCCTCGCCGCGCGCGGGGACCGCCAGGGCGGTCAGCCGCTCCAGCGGGTGCGCGTTGTAGCCCACCAGGTAGCGCAGGTCGGACCCGGGGGTCAGCACCATCAGGTCGACGCCGGTCTCGGCCGCGATCTCTCGGGCGGCGTGCACCCGGTCGATCGTCACGAGAGGGCCGGTTCCGGCCGGTGCAGTCGCGGTTCCCACCCGCGCAGAGTAGCCACGGGCACCGCCGTTCTCCGCAATCGTTTCCAGACCGCTACCGTCCGCCTCCGTGACGACGATGCTGCTGGACGCGGCCAGCCTCTACTTCCGGGCCTTCTACGGCGTGCCCACCAGCGTGAGCACGCCGGACGGCCGGCCGATCAACGCCGTCCGCGGATTCCTCGACATGACGGCCCGGCTGCTCACCACGCACGGGCCCGACCGGCTCGTCGCCTGCTGGGACGACGACTGGCGGCCGGCCTTCCGTGTCGAGGCGCTGCCGTCCTACAAGGCGCACCGCGTCGCGCCCGCCGGCGGGGAGGAGGTGCCCGACGAGCTCAGCCCGCAGGTGCCGATCCTCGTCGAGGTCCTCGCCGCGGCCGGCATCCACCGCGTCGGTGCCCCCGGCTACGAGGCCGACGACGTCATCGGCACGCTCGCGACCCGCGCCCGCGGGCCGGTCGACGTGGTCACCGGCGACCGCGACCTGTTCCAGCTGGTCGACGACGCCCGCGGCATCCGGGTGCTCTACACCGCCCGCGGGATCACCGACATCGAGTTCGTCGACGAGGCGGCGGTGGCGGCCAAGTACGGCATCCCGGGCCGGGCCTACGCCGACTTCGCGGTGCTGCGGGGGGACCCCAGCGACGGGCTGCCCGGGGTGTCCGGCGTCGGCGCCAAGACGGCGGCCGCGCTGATCAACGAGTTCGGCGACCTCGCGGGGATCCGCGCCGCCGTGGCGCGGACCGTCGTCGCGAAGCCACCGCTGACCGCCGCCGTCCTGAAGAAGATGCACGCGGCCGCCGACTACCTCGACGCCGCGCCCGTGGTCGTGGCCGTCGCGAAGACGATCGACCTGCCGCCGGTCGAGGGCACGCTCCCCCGGACCCCGACGGATCCGCGGGCCCTGGGGGAACTGGCCGAGCGGCACGGGCTCGAGTCGTCGCTCAAGCGGCTGGGAGCGGCCCTCGGCTGGCCCGCGGACGCGGTGGGCTGACGATCAGGGCTCGGTCCACGTGTACGCGGCGGTGTCCTCGTCGGTGATGGCGATCTGCAGCGTCACGTCCTCGCCGTCCGCCGTCGTGCCGGTGCACTCGTAGGTGGCGTCGGACTCGACCTTCATCTCCTGGGCGCACTCCAGCTCGACGGCCACCCCCTCCCGCTCCTCGAACTGCGCGGCGACGTCGCGCTGGACGGCGTTCCGGTCGAGCACCGTCGACGACATGGTCATGGCCAGGACCACGCCGACGCCGATCAGGACGAGCAGGCCGACCGTCACCGCGGCGATGAGTCCCACCCGGGACTTCTTCGCGGGCGCGGGCTGCCCGTAGGGGGCGCCCGGCCCGCCGTAGGGCGGCTGCCCGTACGGGCCCTGCTGCCCGTACGGCGGCTGCCCGTACTGCGGCGGAGGGCCATACTGCTGGGGCGCGCCGTAGGGCTGCTGACCGGCCTGCTGGGGCGGGCCGTACTGCGGCTGCTGCCCGTAGGGCTGCTGGCCGGACTGCTGCGGCGGGCCGTACTGCGGCTGCTGCCCGGGGGCGGGCTGGCCGTAGGGCTGGGGTGGGGGCTGCTGCTGCGGCTGGCCGTACGGGATCACCGGCTGGGTGGGGTGGCGATCGGCATCCGGACGCTCCCCGGGGCGGCCCGGCTCGTCGCTGCCCTGCGGCGGGTTGGTCATGGTCGCTCCCCGGTCCGGCGTCCTCCCCCTGCGGCCAGGGGCGGTGGAATTCTGCCCTACGACGACGCCTCGCGGCCCGCCCCGACCCGCCCGTCAGCCGCCGACGGCCACGGCCACCACACCGCGGCGCACCCGGGCCACGGCGGCCCGGACCACCCCGGCGACCGGTTCCTCGGCCACCTTCGCCAGCTGGTCGAGCAGGTCCACGAGCTGGCGCATCCACCGCACGAAGTCGCCGCCGGAGAGCTCGGTGCCGGCCTGCTCGGCGCCGGCCAGGACCCGGTCCAGGCTCTGCCCGTCGGCCCACCGGTAGGCCGCCCAGGCGAAGCCGAGATCGAGGTCGCGGGTCACCCGCACGCCGTGGTCGGCCTCGACGTCGTGCAGCCGGGCCCTGATCCGGCGCATCTCGGCGATCGCGGCGGCCACCTTCCCGGCCGGCACCGCGGGCAGGGCAGGGTTGTCCCGTCGGGCTTCGAAGACCGCGGTGGACGCGGCGGCGGCCAGCTCGGCCGGGTTCAACCCGCGCCACGCGCCGGAGCGGAGGCACTCGGCGACCAGCAGGTCGGCCTCCGACCAGATCCTGGCCAGCCGGCGTCCGTCGTCGGTGACCACGGGGACGTCGTCCAGCGCGCCGACCTCCGCGGTGTCGGCCGGGACCAACGGGACCGCCTCCGGCACCAGGTAGCCCAGCTCCTCGAGGACGTCGCAGGTCGCGTCGAACTGGCGGGCCAGCGAGCCGGTCCGATCGGTCATCTTCCGGTGCAGGGCGTCGGCCTCCTGGACCGACCGCAGCCAACGCTCGGCGACCCGCACCCGCTCCTCGCGGTCGGGCAGCTGGTGCACCGGGTGGTTGCGCAGCGCCTGGCGCAGGTCGGCGAGCACCGGGTCGTCGGCCGCGGCGGACCGGTTCTTGATCCGCCGCGCCCCCAGGTCGTTCTCCACGCGGGCGTTGCGCAGGGTGGAGGCCAGGTCCCGCCGGGCGTGCGGGCTGCGGTGGTTGAAGTTCTTGGGCACCTTGACCCGGGCGAGGGCGTTGACGGGCGTCGGGAAGTCGACGGAGCCCAGCCGGCCGGACCACTTGTCCTCGGTCACCACGAGCGGACGGGGATCCGCCAGGTCGGTGATCCCGGCGTCGATGACGACGGCCAGCCCCTGCCGCCGGCCCGACGGCACCCGGATGACGTCGCCGGGGCGCAGGGCGGCCAGCGCCTCGGCGGCCGCCATGCGCCGCTTGGCCTGCGAGTCCCGGGACAGCTCCTTCTCCCGGTCGGCGATCTCCCGCCGGATCCGGGCGTACGCGGCGACGTCCCCCCGGTCGGAGTGCATGTCCGCGGCGTTCCGCTCCGCGTCCTGCTCGTGCCGGGCGGCGGCCCGGGCGAGCCCCACCACCGACCGGTCGGCCTGGAACTGGGCGAACGACTGCGCCAGGAGCTCGCGCGCCCGGGCCCGACCGAACGAGCTGACCAGGTTGACCGCCATGTTGTAGCTGGGCCGGAACGACGAGCGCAGCGGGAACGTGCGGGTGCTGGCCAGGCCGGCGACGACGGAGGGATCCATCCCCGGCGCCCAGACGACCACCGCGTGGCCCTCGACGTCGATGCCCCGGCGCCCGGCGCGGCCGGTGAGCTGCGTGTACTCCCCCGGCGTGACGTCGACGTGCGCCTCTCCGTTCCACTTCGTCAACCGCTCGAGGACGACGCTGCGCGCGGGCATGTTGATGCCCAGGGCGAGGGTCTCCGTCGCGAACACGGCCTTCACCAGGCCGCGGACGAAGCACTCCTCGACCGTCTCCTTGAACGCGGGCACCAGTCCCGCGTGGTGCGCGGCGAGGCCGGCCAGCAGGCCTTCGCGCCACTCCCAGAAGCCCAGGACGTGCAGGTCCTCCTCCGGCAGGGAGCCGGTGCGCCGGTCGATGATCTCGGCGATCTCGGCCCGTTCGGCCTCGTCGGTGAGCCGCAGGCCCGCCATCAGGCACGAGTGGACGGCGGCGTCGCAGCCGTTGCGGCTGAAGACGAAGGTGATCGCCGGCAGCAGACCGGCGGCGTCCAGCCGGGTCACGACGTCGGGCCGCGACGGCGCGCGGTAGCGCGGCCTGGCGAAGGACTCGCGGCGGGAGTTCCCCGGCCCGCCGCCGTGCCAGGAGTCGAGCCGCCGCTCGTGCTCGCGCACGTAACGGACCAGCTCGGGGTCGACGACGGACGATCCGCGCTCGCGGGTGGACAGCTCGCGTGGGTTCTCCCCCTGCTCCCCCGCGTGCGCGGCGGGGCGCAGGGAGAACAGGTCGAACACCCGGTTGCCGACCAGCATGTGCTGCCAGAGCGGGACGGGGCGGACCTCGCTGACCACCACCGTCGTGTGCCCGCGGACCGTGACCAGCCAGTCCCCGAACTCCTCGGCATTGCTCACCGTGGCCGACAGCGAGACGAGGGTGACCGACTGCGGGAGGTGGATGATCACCTCCTCCCACACCGCGCCGCGGAACCGGTCGGCGAGGTAGTGCACCTCGTCCATGACGACGTAGCCGAGGCCGTCGATGGCCGGGGAGTCGGCGTAGAGCATGTTGCGCAGCACCTCGGTGGTCATCACCACCACGGGCGCCCCGCCGTTGACCGCGTTGTCCCCGGTGAGCAGGCCGACGTTCTTCTCGCCGTACCGCTCGACCAGGTCGGCGTACTTCTGGTTGGACAGCGCCTTGATCGGCGTCGTGTAGAACGCCTTGCGGCCCTCGGCGAGGGCCTTGTGGATGGCGAACTCACCCACGACCGTCTTGCCGGCTCCGGTCGGCGCGCAGACCAGGACGCCGGACCCCTCGTCGAGGGCCTCGCAGGCCTCCACCTGGAAGGGGTCGAGCGAGAAGCCCAGTTCGGCGGTGAAGTCCGACAGCGTGGGGTGCGCGGTCCGCCGCCGGGCAGCCGCGTACCGCTCAGCGGGGCTGGACATGCCTCCACAGTAAGGACGTTCCCGCCCCCCTGCAGACAGGCCGTCGGGCTCAGGTCCGGTGGGTACCGATCACGGTCAGCGCACCCGGGACGCACTCCGCGACAGCGGGCAACGGGGCGACCGGCTCGCCGTCGGCATAGGTGGTGACGCCGGGGCTGGACAGCCGCACGCGGGACGCACGGAAGACCGACACCGACGGGTGGTCCACGTGCGTGCCCTCGGTCAGCCGCGGCTTGGTGCGCATCAGCTCGAGGCGGCTGGTCGCGCCCACGACGGTCACGTCGAACACCCCGTCGGTGGGATCGGCACCCGGGCAGATCCGGAGTCCACCGCCGTACCAGGCGGTGTTGCCGACGGCGACCATCGTGATCGGCAGGGTCTGCGACTCGCCGTCGAGCACGAGGGTCAGCTCGCGCGGCCGGAGCCGGGCCAGCTCCGCGAGGACCGCGACGTCGTACCGGCGGCGGCCCCTCGGCCAGCGCATCCGGTTGGCCCGGTCGCTGACGGCGGAGTCGAACCCGCAGCACAGGACCGTCGCCCACCAGCGGTCGCCGGTGCGCCCGGCGTCGACGGTGCGGACGGTACCGGCCTCCAGGTCCTCCGCGGCGGCACGGGCGGCCGCCATCGGGTCGGTCGGCCCGCCGAGGGCACGGACGAGGTCGTTGCCGGTGCCGGCCGGGACGAGGGCCAACGGTGTGGTCGTGCCGGCGACGGCCTGCAGCGCGGCGTGCACGGTGCCGTCGCCCCCGACGGCGACGACCGCCCGGGTACCGGCGGCCACCGCCTCGCCCGCCTGGCGCTCCGCCTGGGCGCCGGTGGTGGCGGGCAGCAGCCCGGGCGCGAACCCGGCGTCCCGGAAGGCGCCCAGCACGGCGCCGGCCAGTGCGGTGCCGCGGCCCCGACCGGCGGCCGGGCTGACGAGGACGGCGACATCGGCCGCCGGGGAGCTCACGCTCAGCCGCGCGGGGCCGGCGACGCGTCGTCGAGGGGCGACGGCGTGGCGTCCAGCGGCGACGCCTCGTCGTCGCCGATGTCGTGGAAGCCCTCGATCGCCTCCCGCTTCGCCCGCCGCTTGTCGACGACGCGGGCGATCTGGATGGCCAGCTCGAACAGCACGATCATCGGCCCGGCCATGAGCAGCATGGTGAAGGGGTCCTGGGTCGGCGTCACGAACGCGGCGAACACGATGGTCAGGAAGAAGATCCAGCGCCGGCTCCGGGCGAGCACCTCATGGCTGAGCACGCCGACCAGGTTCAGCGCGATCGCGATCAGCGGGACCTCGAAGCTGACCCCGAACGCGACCAGCAGCGAGAGCACGAACCCGATGTAGTCCTGGGCGGTGAGCGCGATGACGACGCCGTCGCCGGCCAGCGTGAGCAGCAGCTCCAGGCCCTTGGCCAGGGAGACGTAGGCCAGGAAGGCGCCGAGCGCGAACAGCAGCGAGGAGACGGCGACGAAGCCGATCCCGTAGCGCTTCTCCTGGCGCTTGAGCCCCGGGGTGACGAACGCCCAGAGCTGGTACAGCCAGAAGGGCGCCGACAGCACCGCGCCGGCGAGGAACGCGACCTTCAGGCGGATGAACACGCCGCCGAAGACGTCGGTGATCAGCAGGCCGCAGCCGCCGGAGTCCGTGCCGCCGTAGCGCAGTTCCTCGTCGAGGCCGCAGTAGGGGGCGCGGATGAACTCGCCCAGGCCGTGCTCGTACCACCAGAACGAGATCGCGGTGGCGACGAGCAGCGCCAGCAGCGCCTTGAAGATCCGGTTGCGCAGCTCGGTGAGATGGGCGACCAGGGACATGGTCGCCGCGGCGTCGCGCGAGGCGCGGCGCCGTCGCAGCCGGGGACCGCTCACCGTCGTCCTGCCTGGTGCGGGTGGGTCAGCGGGAGCCGTCGGCCGCGCGGGTCTGCTCGGCGCGCGCCCGGAGCTCGGCCGCGCGCGCCTCGGCGACGCGGGCCTCCTCGTGCAGCTGTGCGGCCAGGTCGCCGTCGGCCGGGGTCGCCGGGGAGGCGGGCGCGACGATCTCGCCGCGGACCGGGGTGGCCGAGGTCTGGGCGGCGTCCCGCGTGCGGACGTCGTCGTCCTTCATGCCCTTCATCTCGCCCTTGAAGATGCGCAGGGAGCGACCGAGGGAGCGGGACGCGTCCGGCAGCTTCTTGTAGCCGAAGAGCAGCAGGATCGCCAGGACGATCAGGGCGATCTCCAGCGGGCCGAGATTCACTGGTCCTCCAGGGGTGGGGTCTGCGGCGATGCTACGCCGAGAGGCCTTCGTTCCCGGCCCTCTCCACGGATGGGTGGCCCGGTGTCACCGATGGTTCAGCCGCGGTTCGCCGAGCGGTCGCCGATCTCCGCGGCCCGGGCGGAGGTCGCCTGAGCCTGGTCGAGCAGCGGGCGGACGTCCCGCTCGGCCGCGGCGAGTTCCCGGTCGAGCCGGCCGAACGCGCCGAGCACGACGTAGCCGACGACCCCGAGCACGACGAGCGCGAGCAGGAGCACCACGCCGAGCACGACCCAGAAGAGCACGGGCCGACCCTAGCCGGTGGGTGCGGCGCCGTACCGCGCCAGCGCTGCCCGGGCGTCGGCGACCACCTGCGCGGCGAGCTCGGCCGGCTCGTCCACCTGCGCCTCGCCGCCCAGCGAGGCGACCAGCCGCCGGGCCCACGCCAGGTCCTGCGTCCGCACCGTCACCGCCAGACCGCCCGGCGGGTCGTCGACGGGCTCCACGGTGTCCACCGGGTAGTAGTCGGCCACCCAGCGGGCGCTGCGGGAGAGCCGGAGGCGCACGGCCGGCGACTCGGGGTCCGGCTGGTAGACGCCGTTGTCGACGTCCCGCTCGTGCGCCTGCGGCGGGGGTGCCGCGCGCTCGTCGAGGACCACGACGTCGTCCACCCGGTCGAGCCGGAACAGGCGCACCCCCTCCGCCCGGCGGCACCAGGCCTCCAGGTACCACTTGCCGTCGACGAGCAGCAGCCGCATCGGGTCCACCGTGCGCTCGGTCCGCTCGTCCCGCGTCGGCACGTAGTAGTGCAGGTGCAGCGCGCGCTTGCGCTCCAGGCCGTCCCGGACGACGGCGAGGGCCTCCTCCCGGGCGTCGACGCTGACCGCCACCGGCGTGACCCGGTCGGCTGCGTGCCCGGCGACGGCCGAGACCTTGGCCAGGGCGCGGCCCACCGCGTCGCGCTCGGCGAGGCCCGGCAGCTCCAGCAGCGTCTTCAGGGCCACGAGCAGGGCGACCGCCTCGTCCGTGGACAACCGGAGCGGGCGGACCATCCCGGCCGGGAAGGTCACCCGCACCCGGTCGCCCTCGAAGGAGAGGTCGATGAGGTCACCCGGCCCGTAGCCCGGCAGACCGCACATCCAGAGCAGTTCCAGGTCGCTGCGCAGCTGCCGCTCGGGCACACCGAAGTCGCGGGCGGCCTCGGCCACGGCCACGCCGTCCTCGCGCGCGGTCAGGTACGGGATCAGGGCCAGCAGCCGTGTCATGCGGTCGGTCGTGCCGGTGACACTCATGCGGACTCCCCCATCGTGGCGAGCCGGGTCAGCCGGGCGATCACGGCGTCGCGCATCTCCGGCGGGGCCTCCACCAGGATGCCGGCGCCGTAGGCCGCCAGCTGGTCGGCGAGACCGGAGGGCTCGGTCGTCCGCAGCTGGAGGCGGTCCTCGGTGCCGCCACGGCCGTCGTCGGCCGTCCCCAGCGGCGTGGCGTGCCGGCGCAGGCCGATGGCCGTCCCCGGGCGGGCGCGGACGACGACGAGCTGCTCGTCGCCGGTCACCTGACCGGCGACGACCTCGGCGAGGTCGAGCCCCTCGGGCGGCTCGAAGGCGGCGGGAGGACCCACCGCCTTCGGCGTGCCGACGACCCGGGAGAGCCGGAAGACGCGGGGCGCGGCCCGGTCGAGGTCCTGACCGACGAGGTACCACCGGCCGTGCCAGGCCACCACGCCCCAGGGCTGCACGCGGCGCGCGGCCGGGGTGTCCTCGTCGGGGCGCTGGTAGCCGAACTCCAGCCGACGGCGGTCGCGGGCCGCCGCGTACACGGGTTCGAAAGCCGGCTCACCGGCGTCCAGACGTGGCTGCAGCGGGATCGTGCGCGAGCTGTCGACGTCGATGCCGGCGGCCTTGAGCTTCACCAGGGCGCTGTGCGCCGGCCCGGCGAGCTGCGCGGACTCCCAGAGCCGCAGCGCCAGGCCGACCGCCGCGGCCTCCTCCCCCGTCAGCCGGATCTCGGGCAGCTCGTAGTCCGCCCGGGCGATCCGGTAGCCGTCCTCGGTGTCGAAGGCGCTGGTGCGGCCGGTCTCCAGCGGGACGCCCATCTCCCGGAGCTCGGCCTTGTCGCGCTCGAACATCCGCTTGAAGGCCTCGTCGGCCCGTTCCGAGCCGTCGTCGGCCTCGTAACCGGGGACGATCGCGCGGATCCGGGCGGCCGTCACGTACTGCCGCGTGCTGAGCAGGGCGATGACCAGGTTCACCAGTCGTTCTGCCCGCTTGGCCGCCATGCCGCTCAGGCTAGTCAGCCGCCGCGGCTCCGGTGCGCCGGTGTCGGCCGCGCTGGCTAGCCTCCTGGCATGCCCTTCTCCTCGGCCCCTCCCCTGCCCTCGCGCATCCGCTGGCGCCGGGGGCGGGTCACGGAGACCGGTCGCCGGGGCCGCGACTCCGTCCAGCTCACCGTCGACGTCCCCGACGAGGGCCGGCTGCCGGCGCTCGCCTACCCGTCACTGGTCGGCATCCCGCAGGTCGGCGACGAGGTGCTGCTGAACACCACGGCGCTCGCGCAGGGCCTCGGTACCGGCGGGGTCGCCCTGGTCGTCGCCGTCCCCGACCGGCTGCCGCCGGACCCGGAGGGGCCCGGCCACCTGGTGAAGGCCCGGTACACGCCGCTGCAGGTCACGGTGAGCGGCGTCGACGAGCAGGGCACCGAGCACCACGGCCTGATGACCGAGGCCGACGACCTCGGCGGCATGCCGGTCGTCGTCGCCGACCTCCACTCGGCCCTGCCGGCGATCCTCATCGGGATGCTCGCCACCGACCCCGACCTGAAGGTCGCCTACGTGATGACCGACGGCGGGGCACTCCCGGCGGCGTTCTCCCGGACGCTGGACGCCCTGTCGAAGTCCTTCGTCGGCGTGATCACGGTCGGGCAGGCGTTCGGCGGTGACCTGGAAGCCGTCACGGTCCACACGGGGCTGCTGGCGGCGCGGCACGTGCTGGGCGCTGATCTGGCGATCGTCACCCAGGGGCCCGGCAATCTCGGCACCGGGACGCCCTGGGGCTTCTCGGGAGTGGCCGCCGGCGAGGCCTGCAACGCGGTGACGGTGCTGGGCGGGGCGGCGATCGGTGCGCTGCGGATCTCGGACGCGGACGAGCGGACGCGGCACCGTGGCGTCTCCCACCACTCGCTGACGGCGTTCGGCCGGGTCGCGCTGGGCGGAGTCACCCTGGTCGCCCCTCGAGGCCTCACCTCGGAGCTCGGCGGACAGGTCGACCAGGACCTCGCCGGTCAGCCCGCGCGCAATCCCGTCGTCTGGGTGGACACCGACGGGCTGGACGACGCGCTCGTCCTCTCCCCCGTGCCGCTGCGCACCATGGGCCGGGGTTACCCCGAGGAGCGCGCGTACTTCCTGGCCGCCGCGGCGGCGGGCCGGTTCGCGGCCCTCCAGGTGCCGGTGCCCGAAGCGTCGTGATCGTCGTCGCGGGCGAGCTCCGGGTGGCGTCCGTCGACCGGGATCGCTACCTGGCCGCCGTTGCGGAGGTGACCGCGCAGGCGCGACAGGCGCCGGGCTGCCTCGACTTCGTGCAGGCGGCCGACCCGCTCGATCCGGAGCGCATCGTCGTCCTCGAGCGCTGGGAGTCCGACGAGGACCTCCAGCGCTTCCGCAGCTCCGGTGACCCGGACGACGCCGGACCGGACCTCCCGGAGATCGTCTCCGCCGACGTCCGCAAGTACCGGATCTCCGCCGTCGAGGAGCCCTGACGCCTCACATCGAGGCGATGAGCTTCTCCACCCGGTCGTCGACGGCCTTGAACGGGTCCTTGCACAGCACGGTGCGCTGGGCCTGGTCGTTGAGCTTGAGGTGGACCCAGTCGACGGTGAAGTCCCGGCGCTTCTCCTGGGCCTTGCGGATGAACTCGCCGCGCAGCCGGGCCCGCGTCGTCTGCGGCGGCACGTTCTTCGCCTCGAAGATGCGCGGCTCGTGCGCCACGCGCTCGACCTGACCGGCCCGCTCGAGCAGGTAGTACAGGCCCCGGCGCCGGCTGATGTCGTGGTAGGCGAGGTCCATCTGCGCGATCCGCGGCGAGCTGAGGGGCAGGTCGCGCTTGGCGCGGTAGCGCTCCAGCAGGCTGAACTTGATCGCCCAGTCGATCTCGCGGTCGATGAGGGAGAGGTCCTCGGAGTCGACGGCCTTGAGCACCCGTCCCCACAACTCCAGCATCTGCCGGTGCACCGGGCTGCAGCCCTCGCGGTCGACGAACTCCATGGCCCGGGAGTGGTACTCGGACTGGATCTCGAGCGCCGACATCTCCTTGCCGTTGGCCAGGCGGACCTTGCGTCGTCCGGTCATGTCGTGGCTGATCTCGCGGATGGCCCGGATCGGGTTCTCCAGCGTCATGTCCTTGATCGGGGTGCCCGCCTCGATCATCCGCAGCACCAGGTCGGTCATGGTGACCTTGAGCAGCGTCGTCGTCTCGCTCATGTTCGAGTCGCCGACGATGACGTGCAGCCGCCGGTAGCGCTCCGCGTCGGCGTGCGGCTCGTCGCGCGTGTTGATGATCGGCCGGGAGCGCGTGGTGGCGCTGGAGACGCCCTCCCAGATGTGCTCGGCGCGCTGGCTGACGCAGTAGATGGCCCCGCGCGGGGTCTGCAGGACCTTGCCGGCGCCCACCACGATCTGGCGGGAGACGAGGAACGGGATCAGGACGTCGGCCAGGCGGCTGAACTCGCCGTGCCGCCCGACGAGGTAGTTCTCGTGGCAGCCGTAGCTGTTGCCCGCGGAGTCGGTGTTGTTCTTGAACAGGTAGATGTCGCCGGTGACGCCCTCCTCGGCGAGGCGCTGCTCGGCGTCGACGAGCAGCCCCTCGAGGATCCGCTCGCCGGCCTTGTCGTGGACGACCAGCTCGGTGAGGTCGTCGCACTCGGCGGTGGCGTACTCCGGGTGGCTGCCGACGTCGAGGTACAGCCGGGAGCCGTTGCGGAGGAAGACGTTGGAGCTGCGGCCCCAGGAGACCACCCGCCGGAACAGGTAGCGGGCGACCTCGTCCGGCGACAGCCGGCGCTGGCCCTTGAAGGTGCACGTGACGCCGTACTCGGTCTCGATCCCGAAGATCCGTCGGTCCACGATCCGAGACTAGGCGCCGGGAGCGACAGAAGGCGCGTCGCGGGCCACATCGCCGGTCACGAGCCGGTGAAGCCTGTCCCCGTCAGGAGTCTTTGGCGTCCAGCCGCTGCAGGAGTTCGTCGAACGCCTTCTCGATCGCATCGTGGTCGTTCTGGGCCGCGCGCTGCTTGCCGTGGATGAGGGCCGCCCGGTTGACCTTGGCGAAGTCGCCGTAGGGGAACTTGTAGCGGCCCTTCGTCTCCTCCGACGCGTCCGGGTCGACAGCCAGGTGCCACGCCCCGTAGCCCTCGTAGCCGTGCTCCTCGATCTCGGCGTTCCCCTCGTCGGCCGACGGCGCGGCGTCGGACCACTCGGTCTCGACGTCGACCTTCCCGTCGTCGATGAGCTGGCGTGCTTGCTTCACGGCGTCCTGGTTGACGCGGTAGGACGGCACGAGGTCAGCCCTCGTCGTCGCGGTGCGTGCCGCCGTGCTCGGCGCCGCCGGCGGTGTCCGGGTTGGCCGGGTCCCCCAGGCCGGCCGGGGTGCCCGGCTCCGGGACGCTCGGCGCGTGCGGGTGCGGCGGCGCGTCCTCGGTGACGTCGGGCGTCGGCTCGTCGCCGAGCAGCCGGCGCAGGGCGGATCCGGTGACACGCCGGAAGGCGCGCTTGGGACGGCGACGGTCGAGGACCGCGACCTCCAGCTGGGCGCCGGTCAGGCGGGTGGGGCCGCCGTTGGTGGCGCCGGCCGTGACGGGGCTGACCGCCGACAGCGCGCGGACGCCGACCTCGAGGGCGTCGGAGAGCCCCATGCCCTCGTGGAAGTGCTCGCGCAGGTTGCCGGTGACGGCCTCGGCCTGGCCACCCATGACGACGAACTTGGGCTCGTCGACGATGGAGCCGTCGAAGGTGAGCCGGTACAGCTGGTCGTTCTCGGGGCGGTCGCCGACCTCGGCGACGCAGAGCTCGACCTCGAACGGCTTGGTCTGCTGGGTGAAGATCTCGCCGAGGGTCTGGGCGTAGGCGTTGGCGATGACCCGGCCGGTGACGTCGCGGCGGTTGTAGGAGTAGCCGCGGACGTCGGCCAGGCGGACGCCGGCCACCCGGAGGCTCTCGAACTCGCTGTAGCGGCCGACGGCGGCGAAGCCGATGCGGTCGTAGAGCTCGCCGACCTTGTGCAGGGTGGAGCTGGGGTTCTCGGCGATGAACAGGACGCCGTCGGCGTAGGTGAGGACGGCGACGCTGCGGCCGCGGGAGATGCCCTTGCGGGCGTACTCCGAGCGGTCCCGCATGAGCTGCTCGGGAGAGGCGTAGTACGGCATGGTCATGGTGCTCAGGCCTCCCGGTCCATGTTCTGGCGGTCGGCGGCCGCGCGCTCGGTGACGATGGTGTCGGCGACGGCGGCGATCTCCGCCTCGGTGAGGCGGACGGCACCCTCGGCGTCGACGCGGTAGACGATCGGGTAGAGCCGGCGCACCGGGTCCGGGCCACCGGTGGCCGAGTCGTCGTCGGCGGCGTCGTAGAGGGCCTCCACGACCGTGCGGGTGGCGGCGTCGGCGGGCAGGCCGCTGCGCCAGGTCTTCTTGAGGCTGTTCTTGGCGAAGAGGGAGCCGGATCCGACGGCCGCGTACCCGCGCTCCTCGTAGTTCCCGCCGGTGACGTCGTAGCTGAAGATCCGGCCGGGCGGGGTGCCCGCCGCGGCGTCGAGGTCGAAGCCGGCGAACAGCGGGACGACGGCGAGGCCCTGCATGGCGGCGCCGAGATTGCCGCGGATCATCTGGGCGAGGCGGTTCGCCTTGCCGTCGAGGGACATCGTGAGCCCCTCGATCTTCTCGTAGTGCTCGAGCTCGACCTGGTACAGCTTCACCATCTCGATGGCGATGCCCGCGGCGCCGGCGATGCCGATCGCGCTGTACGAGTCGGCCGGGTAGACCTTCTCGATGTCCCGGCTGGAGATCAGGTTGCCCATGGTGGCGCGACGGTCGCCGCCCATGAGGACGCCGCCCTCGTAGGTGACGGCGACGATCGTCGTGCCGTGCGGCGCGATGTCTCCCACGGGAAGCGTCGGCACGGGACGGCGGCCCGGCAGGAGATCAGGCGCCGCGGTGGCGAGGAAGTCGGTGAACGACGAGCCCACCCGGTCCAGGTAGGCGGGCGGGAACCCGCTCCGACCGATCGACTGCTCGCTCACCCATCCGCCTCTCCCGCCTGCGTCTGCCGGCGTGCACCGCTGCTCCGCCCGGTGCTCCGCGTGCTCGTGCCGGGGGCTCCTGGGCGTCGTTGCGACCCTACCGGCGGCTCCCCCGGCCGGACGGGTCGGACCGGGCCGAGGCCGGCAGCGGCTGCGAGAGCGATCACGCGCTGACTCAGGGTGTGGAACCGGACGTACTCGGCCGCGGCGCGCAACACGTCCGGATCGTCCTTGAACTGCCCCAGCCCGCCGTTGCAGTTGAAGCACAGCAGGGCTCGGACTGCACCCGTCGCGTGGTCATGATCGACATGCACCGCCGGGGCGGCCCGACAGATCGCGCATAGTCCGCCTTGATTGCGGAGCATGTGATCGGCCTCCGCGGCCGTGATTCCATAACGACGGGTCAGGTGGTACGTACGAGAACCGCCGACCTTGTCCTTCGCGCGCTTTCCTCTCGCGTTGTGACAAGGCTTGCAATAGGAGCCGAAGCCGGTGGCCGACGCGACGGTTCGGACGAAGTCGTCGACCGGCAGGACGCGATCGCAGTCACCGCACCACTTGTGTCCGTCGGGGACAGCGACCTCTTCCGCCGGACGCCGTTGCACACGCGGGCGAGTCCGCCGGGCCTCGCGGCTGCGAAGGGCGCGCTCGGCCAGGTGCTCACGACAGTAGAAGGCGAGGCCGTCCCTCGTCCTAGCATTCCGCGAGAAGTGCGCTAGGGGGCGATAGTCGTCACAGTCCTTGCAATACTTGAGAGCCATTGTGCCGATTTTGCACGAGATTATTCACTGGCCCCCCTTTTGTACATATTGCCTCACGAATTCCTCGCTATTCTCCTCCAATACCTCGTCAATTTCGTCGAGGAGAGAATCGACGTCTTCCGTCATTTCCTTGTGACGTTCGGCGACCTCGGTGTCGACCGAGGCCTCGACCTCGTCGGTCTCCTCGCGCGAACGCGTCGCCTTCTGCTGTCCGCCGGTGTCCCTGGTGGCCATGGCTTGCCCTCCGGTTCTACGGAACTACTGCTGCCTGAAAGCTACCCGCCGCCGGTGACATCCACGGTCAGTCGGACGGGCTGGAGGTCACGATCCGGTGATGGTGTCGACAAGCTCCTGCGCCGTCGACGTCGACTCGAACAGGGCTCCCACGTGCTCCCGGGTGCCCCGCAGCGGCTCCATCGTCGGGATGCGCACGAGGTTCTCCCGGCCCAGGTCGAAGACCACCGAGTCCCACGACGCCGCGGCCACCTGGGCCGGGTAGCGCCGCAGGCACTCACCGCGGAAGAACGCGCGGGTGTCCACCGGCGGGTTGACCATCGCCCGGGTCACCTCGTCGTCGTTGAGCAGCCGCTGCATCGACCCGCGCGCCACCAGACGGTTGTAGAGCCCCTTGTCCGGCCGGATGTCGGAGTACTGCAGGTCGACCAGGTGCAGCCGCGAGTCCCCCCACGAGAGCCCGTCACGCGTGCGGTAGCCCTCGAGCAGCCGGAGCTTCGCCGGCCAGTCCAGCCGGTCCGCGCAGCGCATCGGGTCGATCGACAGGTCCTCGAGCACCTCGGCCCAGCGCCGCAGCACGTCGGCGGTCTGCTCGTCGGACTCCCCCTGGGTGGCCACGAACTTCTCGGCCTGCTCCAGGTAGATCCGCTGGAGGTCGAGGGCCGTCATCCGCCGGCCGTCGCGCAGTCGCACCAGGTGGGTGAGCGTCGGGTCGTGGCTGATCGCCTGGAGCGCCTCGACCGGCTCCTCGAGGGCGAGGTCCCCCGGCAGTGCCCGCGCCTCGACCATCGCCAGGACCAGCGACGTCGTCCCGACCTTGAGATAGGTCGACAGCTCCGCCAGGTTCGCGTCGCCGATGATCACGTGCAGCCGGCGGTACTTGTCCGCGTCGGCGTGCGGCTCGTCGCGGGTGTTGATGATCGGCCGCTTGAGCGTCGTCTCCAGGCCCACCTCGACCTCGAAGAAGTCCGCCCGCGAGGACAGCTGGAAGCCCTGCGTCCGGCCTTCTGTGCCGATCCCCACCCGTCCGGCTCCGGCGAACACCTGCCGCGTGACGAAGAACGGCACGAGACCACGGATGATGTCGATGAACGGCGTCCTGCGGTCCATCAGGTAGTTCTCGTGCGCCCCGTAGGAGGCGCCCTTGCCGTCGGTGTTGTTCTTGTACAGCTGGATCGTCGGCTGGCCGGGGATGCGGGCGGCGCGGCGGGCCGCCTCGGCCATCACCTGCTCCCCCGCCTTGTCCCAGAGGACGATGTCGCGCGGGTTGGTGACCTCCGGCGTCGAGTACTCCGGATGCGCGTGGTCGACGTACAGCCGGGCCCCGTTGGTCAGGATGACGTTGGCCATCCCGGTGTCCTCGTCGAGGTCGTTGTGGTCCAGCGCCTGCGCCGGCGAGAGGTCGAAGCCACGGGCGTCGCGCAGCGGCGACTCCTCCTCGAAGTCCCAGCGCGGACGGCGCGGCGTCGGGGCCTCGGCCACCGACCAGGCGTTCACCACCTGGCTGGACAGCGTCGTCGGGTTCGCCGTCGGCTGCCCCGGCACCGAGATGCCGTACTCGACCTCGGTGCCCATGACCCGCCGCACGCTCATGACCCAACCCTAGGCGGCGCCCGGACGGCGGGCCGATCCGCCGGGGCGACTGTGCCGGGCTCCCTCGCGTGCCGGTTCCTTCGCCACCGGATGTCGTGCCGTCATGTACTTGCCAGGCTGGCAACTACTTGCTGTACTGGTCGGGCCCTCGTCGAACAGGAGATCCCATGAGCACCGAGCACCCGCTGCTGACCCCCGAGCAGGCACGCGAGCAGCTCGCCGCCGTCGGTGGCCGGTCGCTGCACCTCGCCCGCGACCGGAGGATCCACGCGACAGGGACCGCGGTCTTCGGGCTGACCGCCGCCGTGCACATGACGACCCAGAACGTGGTGACGGGGGCGGCTCAGGTGGTGCTCTCCTGCGTCGTGCTGGCGATCTTCGTCGCCGAGGCCGTCGTGGTGGAGCGCGCCGCCCGCACCGTGCCCCTCCGGGCCCGCTTCTGGTCCCGCACGGGGATCGGCGCATCGTTCGTCCTGGCGCTCGGGGTCGTGCTGCCCTGGCTCAATCTCCAGGCCCAGACCAGCCCCAACACCGTGCCGATGGTGCTCGGGGGCGCAGTCCTCGTCGCCGCCCCCAGCCTGCTCGCGGCCGTCGTCATCGCACGGCGACGCACGTGACCGCGACCGCAGGCCGCCACGCCCGTCACCAGCTGGACGCCGTCATCCACTCGCCGGTGCGGTTCAGCATCGTCGCGGCCCTCGCCGGGGTCGACGAGGCCGAGTTCGGTCACGTCCGGGACATCATCGAGATCTCCGACTCGGCGCTGTCCAAGCAGGCGACGCAGCTCGAGGCAGCGGGCTACGTGCGGATGCGGAAGGGCTACGTGGGCAAGCGCCCGCGCACCTGGCTCTCCCTCACCGCGGACGGCCGGCAGGCTTATGCCCGGCACATGCAGGCGCTGCGGGCCATCGCCGGGGACGCCACGTAGCGCCCGCCGGGCGCGGGAAGGCACCCGGCCCCACCGGGACCGGGTTCCTCCGCCGCGACGACGTCGCTACAGGTACTGGCCGGTGTTCGTCGCCGTGTCGATCGCGCGGCCGGACTCGTTGCCCTTGCCGCTGATGAGCGTGCGGATGTACACGATCCGCTCGCCCTTCTTGCCCGAGATCCGCGCCCAGTCGTCGGGGTTGGTCGTGTTGGGCAGGTCCTCGTTCTCCTTGAACTCGTCGAGGCAGGCGGCCGTCAGGTGGCTCACCCGCAGACCGGACGTGCCGGTCTCCAGGTGCTCCTTGATCGCCATCTTCTTCGCCCGGTCGACGATGTTCTGCAGCATGGCGCCGGAGTTGAAATCCTTGAAGTACAGGACCTCCTTGTCACCGTTGGCGTAGGTGACCTCGAGGAAGCGGTTCTCCTCGCTCTCGGTGTACATGCGCTCGACGGTGCGCTGGATCATCCCGGCGATCGTCGCCTCACGGCTGCCGCCGTGCTCGGCGAGGTCGTCCGGGCTGATCGGCAGCGTCGTCGTCAGGTACTTGCTGAAGATGTCGCGCGCGGCCTCCGCGTCCGGACGCTCGATCTTGATCTTCACGTCCAGCCGGCCGGGCCGGAGGATCGCCGGGTCGATCATGTCCTCGCGGTTGGAGGCACCGATGACGATGACGTTCTCCAGGCCCTCGACGCCGTCGATCTCGCTCAGCAGCTGCGGCACGATCGTCGACTCGACGTCGGAGGACACCCCCGATCCACGGGTGCGGAAGATCGAGTCCATCTCGTCGAAGAACACGATGACCGGCGTGCCCTCGCTGGCCTTCTCCCGCGCCCGCTGGAAGACCAGGCGGATGTGCCGCTCGGTCTCGCCGACGTACTTGTTCAGCAGCTCCGGGCCCTTGATGTTGAGGAAGTAGGACTTCCCCTGGCTCGTGTCGCCGTCGCCGCGGATCGCCGCGACCTTCTTGGCCAGCGAGTTCGCGACCGCCTTCGCGATCAGCGTCTTGCCGCACCCGGGCGGCCCGTACAGCAGGATGCCCTTGGGCGGGCGCAGCTCGTAGGTGCGGAACAGGTCGGCGTGCAGGAACGGCAGTTCCACGGCGTCGCGGATCTGCTCGATCTGCCGCGACAGGCCACCGATGTCGCTGTAGTCGATGTCGGGGACCTCTTCGAGGACGAGCTCCTCGACCTCGCTCTTCGGGATCCGCTCGTAGACGTAGCCCGACCGCGACTCCAGCAGCAGCGAGTCGCCGACGCGCAGCGGCTGGCCGGTCAGCGAGTCGGCGAGGAAGACCACGCGCTCCTCGTCGGTGTGCCCGATGACCAGCGCGCGCGGCGTCACGCCGTCGACGGGCTCGAGCAGCTCCTTGAGCATGACGACGTCGCCGGCGCGCTCGAAGTCGCGCGCCTCGACGACGTTCATCGCCTCGTTGAGCATGACCTCCTGGCCGGTGCGCAGGCTCTCGACCTCGACGTTCGGCGAGACCGACACCCTGAGCTTGCGCCCACCCGTGAACACGTCGACGGTGCCGTCGTCGAAGCGGGTGAGGAAGACCCCGTAGCCCGACGGCGGCTGGCCGAGCCGGTCGACCTCTTCCTTGAGGGAGACCAGCTGCTCGCGGGCGTCACGCAGGGTGCCCGCCAGCTTGTCGTTGCGCTCGGACAGGAACGCCGCACGCCCCTCGGCCTCGGCGATCCGCTCCTCCAGCAGGCGCACCTGCCGCGGGCTGTCGGCCACCTTCCGGCGGAGGAGGCCGATCTCTTCCTCGAGGTAGGAGATCTGGCTGAGCAGTGCCGCGACGTCTCGTTCACGCCGCGCTCGAATCTCGTCGGGACCCAGACTCATCGCGCACCTCCACACACTCCGAGGGAGTTCAAGACGCAAATCTATACACGCGACCGGACACTTCGCCGTGGGCTCGCGGGAGGCCGTGACCGGCCTGTCACACGAACCCGTGCGGGGCTCAGTGCTTCTGCGCGCGACGCTGCCGGATCGGCGCGACGGTCCCCTCCGCCAGCCTGCGGCAGGTGACAAGGAACGCGGTGTGCGCGACCATGCGGTGCTCCGGGCGGACGGCGAGGCCCACGGCGTGCCAGGGCCGCAGGAGCGACTCCCAGGCGTGCGGCTCGGTCCAGACGCCCTGGGCCCGCAGCGCCTCGACGTAGGTGGACAGCTGGGTCGTGGTGGCCACGTACCCGACCAGGACGCCGCCGGGCCGCAGCGCCGCGGCGACCGTCGGCAGGACGGCCCACGGCTCCAGCATGTCCAGGACGACGCGGTCGACGACCTCCTCGGCCGGGTGGTCGGCGAGGTCGCCCAGCCGCAGCGACCAGTTGTCCGGCACCTCGCCGAAGAACGCCCCGACGTTGCCGCGCGCGACGTCGGCGAAGTCCTCGCGGCGCTCGTAGCTGGTGAGCGACCCCGAGGACCCGACCGCGCGCAGCAGCGAGCAGCTGAGCGCCCCGGACCCCGCGCCGGCCTCGAGCACCCGCATGCCGGGGCCGACGTCACCGAAGCCGACGATCTGCGCGGCGTCCTTGGGATAGATCACCTGGGCGCCGCGGGGCATCGAGAGCACGAAGTCGGCCAGCAGCGGCCGGAGCGCGAGGTAGCCGGTGTTCGCGGTGGACATGACCACCGAGCCCTCGGGAGCCCCGATGAGGTGGTCGTGCTCGATCGCGCCCCGGTGGGTGTGGAACTGCTTGCCCGGCTCGAGGACGACGGTGTGCAGCCGGCCCTTCGGATCCGTCAGCTGCACCCGGTCGCCGGCGACGAACGCGCCCAGCACTGGCTCGCGGGGCGTCCCGTCGACCGCCTCCGGCGCGGAAAGGGCGGCGTCGGTCGGCTCCTGCTGGGTGTCCACGTACGACGAGGGTACGGACGGGAGAACTGTGACCCTGCCCCCTGGTGCGGCGCGGGGACTCGGAACTGTCGGAGGCGCGACCTAGCCTCGGGTGCATGACGGCGATCCTGCACACGGAACCGGCTGCCGAGGTCACTGCTGACGAGGTCTCCGCGGAGACGGTCGACGACGCCGCGACCGCCCCCCGCCGCCCGTCGCTGTCCCCGAGCCGCGCGGCCGACTTCAAGACGTGCCCGCTGCTCTACCGCTTCCGCACCATCGACCGGCTGCCCGAGCGCAAGAGCCTCGCCGCCGTCCGGGGCACCCTCGTGCACTCGGTGCTCGAGCGGCTCTACGACCTCCCGCCGGCCGGCCGCACGGTCGAGGCGGCGCAGGAGCTGATCGAGCCGGCCTGGGCCGACCTCCGCGACGAGCCGGGCATCGCCGATCTCTTCCAGGTCGCCCAGGACGACGGCGCCGAGACCGATCCGAACGCGCCCGAGTCCGTGGAGGCGTGGCTGGCGTCGGCCGGGAAGCTGGTCGAGAAGTACTTCGCCCTGGAGGACCCGACCCGCATCCAGCCGGAGGGGCGCGAGCAGCTGGTCGAGGTGACCCTGCCCGACGGCCTGCTGCTGCGCGGATACGTCGACCGCGTCGACGTGGCGCCCAACGGCGCCCTGCGGGTCGTGGACTACAAGACCGGCTCCATGCCTCGCGAGGCATTCGAGGCCAAGGCGCTGTTCCAGATGAAGTTCTACGCGCTGGTCCTCTGGCGCACCCGCGGTGTCGTGGCCGCCCAGCTGAAGCTCATCTACCTGGGCGACGGCGACACGCTCACCTACGCGCCCGACGAGGCCGAGCTGGTCCGCTTCGAGCGCACGTTGCTGGCCATCTGGGCGGCGATCGAGCGGGCGGTGTCCACCGGCGACTTCCGCCCGAACAAGACCCGGCTCTGCGGGTGGTGCGACCACCAGGCGGTCTGCCCCGAGTGGGGTGGCACTCCCCCGCCGTTCCCGGCCGAGGCCGCTGCCGCCGCGGGCTGGCAGACGCTGCCGATCGTCGAGCGCGACTGACCGTCAGCCGAGGGTGGCAGTACGGGCGTCCACGTCGCGGTAGGCGGTGGCACTCGGGGCCGGCCGGCCGGCCCGCAACCGGCGGACGACGCCGACCGCCTCGTCGAGGGCGGCACGGAACAGCAGCGAACCGGTGCTGATCCGGCGCACGCCGAGCTCGGCCAGACGCGGCACGGTGTGCTGCGGCGTCGCGAGGACGTTGACCGGCACCGGGAGGGCACCGGTCAGCTCGCGGACCTGGGCCTCGGTGAGCGGGCCGGGGACGAACACGCCGTCGGCGCCGGCGTCCACGTAGCGCAGCGCGCGACCGACCGTCGCCTCCGCCGAGGCGCGTTCGCCGAGCCAGAACGTGTCCACCCGCGCGTTGACGAAGACGTCCGGGCACCGCTCCTTGACCGCTGCCACCTTGGCGGCATGGGCAGCGGGGGCCACCAGCTTCCCGGCGGAGCTGTCCTCCAGGTTGAGGCCGGCGACCGGCAGCGCCGCGACCAGGTCGGCGACCTGCCCCGGGTCGTCGGAGAAGCCGTCCTCCAGGTCGACGGTCACCGGGACGGGAAGGCCGGCGAGCCGGTGCGCCAGGTCGATCGTCAGCGAGCGGACGGCCCGAGTGGCGTCCGCCCGTCCGGCGGCGGCGGCGATCCCCAGGCTGGTGGTGCCCACCGCGGGGGCTCCGTCGGCCACGAACGCCAGCGCCGACGCGACGTCCCAGGCGTTCGGCAGCAGCAACGGACCGGGGCCGGCGTGGAGGTCGCGGAACACCCGAGCGTGAGCGGGCGTCATCGGGTCACTGCCCGGGTCAGGTCCCTGGCGATCGCCTCGCCCGGGCAGGCATGGCGCCCCCGGCCGAACGGGGCGTCGGACAGGTCGACCTCGACGAGGGCACCGTCCGGACCCACCCTGCGGGTGGTCGGTACCGGTGGCGCCGTCGATCCTCGACGGAGGTTGCTGACCAGGGCCGCCGTCGCGGCGTGCGCCTGGACGAGGACGCAGATCCGGGCCGCGGTCATCTCGTCCCGCGACCCGCAGACGGCGACCAGACGGTCGACAGCGGCGTCGGCCGCCGCCGACTGCGGCAGGTGCGGCTGGTAGGCACCGGCCGCGAGGGCGACGTCCCGGGCGCACTCCGGTGGCAGGCCCATCGCCGCCACCAGCGCTGCGGTCGGGTCCGCCGAGGGCTCCAGCGCCAGGCCGCTCAGGATCTGCTCGACGAGGGCGCGTCGGCGGGCATGGTCCTCGCCGTCGCTGAATCGCGCCACGTGCCCGCGCAACCAGGCGAGCCCGGTCGGGCCGGCCACCACCGGGGGCATCCGGTAGCGCTCGTCGTCGAGGACGGCGGAGGAGAGGAGTTCCACCGGCCGAGCGTGGCGCACGGACCGTTCGGCCGGCACCGAACAGTCAGCGACCTGCGGCAGGATGCCGGACGTGCCCGTGACCGCCGAGTCGATCAGTGCCTTCGCCGGTGTGCTCGCCGACCGCAGCCGGACCGCCATGTGTCTCGCGCTGCTCGACGGTCGCGCCTGGACCGCCGGGGAACTGGCCCGGACGGCGGAGGTCGCCCGATCGACCGCGAGCGAGCACATCAGCGCCCTGCTGGCGGCGGGTGTGGTCACCGACGAGCGCCAGGGACGGCACCGCTACGTGCGGCTGGCCGGCCCGGAGGTCGCCGAGGTGATCGAGACCCTCGGCTCCGTCGTAGGTGTACCGGTGCGGCCCACGTCCCTGCGGACGGCGCGGGCCACGGGTCGGCTGGCGGCGGCGCGCACCTGTTACGACCACCTGGCCGGCGCATGGGGCGTCGCCGTCTTCGAGGGCCTGACCCGCGCGGGGCTCCTCCGCACCGTCGACGGCGTCGTGCTCACCCCGGCCGGGCGGGCCTGGTTCGCCGAGGTGTGCGCCGAGCCGGAGGTGTCGGCCCCGGGACGGCGGCCGGCCGTCCGGGCCTGCCTGGACTGGACGGAGCGACGGAGCCATCTCGGCGGCGCAGCGGGCGCGGCCCTGCTGCGGAGAGGTCTCGAGGACGGATGGTTCCTCCGGGATGCGGCGGTGCCGCGAGCGCTGACCATCACTCCGCACGGTCGGCGCACGCTGGCTGACCTCCTCGGCGTCGCCGTCTGACGCCCGGTCATCCCACGGTGCCGTCCAGCAGCTCGCGGGTCGCGTCGGCGTGGCCGGCGTGCCGGGCGGTCTCCTCGATGAGGTGCAGCAGCACCCAGCGGAGGTCGCGGCCGCTGCCGTCCGTGGTCCTCCGGTCGAGCGGGAGCCTGCGCACCAGCTCCTCGGTGGCCCGGGCACGCTCCCGGTAGGCGGCGACGGCGTCGGCCACGAAGAGCTCCGGACCGGGCCGGAACTCCGCTTCGCTGCGCGACGTCGCAAGCCCGAGCATCATGCCGTCCATCCACCGCCACTCGACGCAGGTCAGGTGGTTGACGATCCCCAGCAGCGGGATGAGGGCACCGTCCGGCGTCCACCGGGACTGCTGCTCGTCGAGATCGGCCACCTTGCGCACGATCGACGTCCGCAGGTGGTCCAGCCACGCCAGCAGCAGGTCCCGCTCGTCGGTCGTGGGCGCGGGCTCCGGGAGCTCGGGGAGTTCAGGCACGGCCGAAGGCTAGAGGCGTGCCGGGGACACCCGGCGCCGGATCGTTCCCAGCCGGACGCGGACGGGAGCGGGCGTGGTCAGGCGGGACGCCGGCCGAGCCGCGCCGCCGCGAGGACCTGCTCCAGCTCGGCGACGCCCACCCCCAGCAATCCCTCGCGCAGGACGAGGCCCGGGGCCGGCGCCACCTCCTGGAGGGCGGGCACACCGAGGACGGCGGCGCCGGCGGCCAGTCCGGAGGCGATGCCGGCCACGGAGTCCTCGATCACCACCGACTCCGCCGGGTCCACGCCGAGCTCCGCCATGGCCTGCAGGTAGGGCGCCGGGTCCGGCTTGCGGGCGGGCACCTCGTCGCCGCAGATGGTCAGGTCGAACGGGTCGGCGCCGAGGTCCGCACGGATCGAGCCGAGCACGATCTCGGCCAGGCGCCGCGGTGTCGTCGTCACCAGGGCCGTTGCCGGCCCCGCGGCCCGCACGGCGACCAGCAGGTCCCGCGCGCCCGGCTGCCAGGAGATGCCGGCGCCCATCAACTGCGCCGTGCGGTCCTCCACCCACCGCGCGTCGGCCTGCAACTGGTCCTCGGTGCGCGTCACGCCGAGGTCGGCGTGCAGCACCTGCATCGAGCGCCGCATGGTGGAGCCGACCGTCTGTGCGCGGGCCTCGGCCGACATGCGGCCGCCGAGCCGATCCGCGAGCTCGAACATCGCCTCGCCCCAGTACTCCTCGGTCTCCACGAGGGTGCCGTCCATGTCGAAGAGCACCGCCCGCAGCGTGGTGGGAGGAGCCGTCGCGGTGTCCGGGAGTCGCTGAGCCATCGCCGCCCACAGTAGGCAGCCGTGTCGGCCCGATCCGTCAGCGCGTGGTGTACGGGCCCGTCGGCTCCGGGTGGTAGCCCTTGGCTCCGACGCTGCGGGCGAGCGCGCTGCGGGGCTCCTCCCCCGCCGCGAGCAGGTCCAGCGCGTGGCGGAAGTCGTACCGGGGCGTCCAGCCCAGGTCGCGCCGCGCCCGGGCGTTGTCGTAGACCCGGTCGATGCCCGGGAACATCCGCCAGCCGAGCCGGCCGTAGACCTCGGCCTGGTCGGGGAACAGCCGCTCGACGACGGCCGGCGCGTCCGTGCGGAGCTCCGGCAGGTCGTCGGGCGTGAACGGCGTCGTCGCGCTGACGACGTACCGGCCGAACCCGATCGCCGCTGCCCGGTGCACCGCCGCCAGGTGCGCCTCGACGACGTCCGCGAGGTCGACGCGGCGGTACAGCAGCTCGTTCACCTTGGCGTTCCCGTCGGCATACCCGGAGCGGACCTGCTCGCTGTCGTCGGCCTCGGGGAAGAAGCGGGACGTCCGCAGGACCACGCACGGCAGCCCGTGATCGCGCGCCACCAGCTCGCACAGGTCCTCAGCGGCCACCTTCGTCGCGCCGTAGATGTTCCTGGGTCGCGGCACGACGTCCTCGGTGATCCAGGCCGCGGGAGCGCCCTCCCCGGGCGTCAGCGCCCGGCCGAAGGCGCTGGTGGTGCTGGTCTGGACGAACGCACCGACATCGGCGGCGACGGCCTCCTCGAGGAGGGCCAGCGTGCCGGTCACGTTGGTGTCCACGAACTCCTGGCGGGAGTGCGACCCGACGTGCGGCTTGTGCAGCGTGGCGGTGTGCAGCACGGCGTCGGCACCGGCGAGAGCCGAGCGGACCGCCCCACGGTCGGTGATCGACGCGACCACGTCGGTGTGCGGAGAGGCCAGCCGGTCGAGCCCCACCGTCTCGTGGCCGACGTCGCGCAGGGTGCGCACCAGCGCCTCGCCGAGATGTCCGGCGCTGCCGGTGACCAGCAGGCGCACGGTCGCTCTCCCCACGACGATCGGGCGGGCGCCCCGGCCGGGCGCCCGCCCGACCAGGTCAGCGGTAGTTCACGTGGACGTGGTCCATGTGGTTCGCCGTGGGGCTGCCCCGGTTCTCCATCATCTTCCAGGACCCGCCCGGCGAGCTCAGCATCCGCTGCTGCCAGATGATGTACTCCACGCCCAGCTCGTCCCAGTGGGCGATGTGGTACTCGGCGATCGCGTCGCCCAGCGACGGGCTGCACATGTAGTCCAGCGCGAGGCCGGAGGGGTGCCCGCCCGGGTCGGCCGCGCTGGCGCGGGTGCCGCCGATGGTGATCCCGTCCGCGCCGGGCACGTTCGAGACGACCTTGTTGGCGGCTTCCTGCGCCTGCGGCCGAACCGGCCCGGAGCTGTTGCTGATCTTGGCGATCACGCTGACCGCCGTCGCCGCAGCAGCGGTGGCTGCCTCTTCGGCGGCCGCTGCCTCGGCCTGGGCCGCGGCCTCGGCCTGCGCCGCCGCCTCGGCAGCTGCGGCGGCCTCGGCCGCGAGCCGGGCCTCCTCCGCGGCCTTCGCCTCGGCGGCGGCCTGCTCGGCCTGCGCCTGCGAGGCGGCGGCAGCGGCCTGCTCGCCGTCGCGCTGGGCCCTGCTGGCGGCCAGTTGCTCGAGCACCGCGGCGTCCTCCGAGGGGGAGACCTCGATGCCGGAGCCGGTGATCCCGAGGGCGTCGGCCACGGCGACCGACGACTGCTCGTCGGCGGTCGCCTGCCGGGGGCCGCCGGTCAGCAGGTTCACCGCGGCCAGGGCGCAGACCATGGAGATGCCGAGCGAGTACGCGATGCGGGAGTGCGGCGCGGAGATCCGACGCCGGCCGTGGGTGCCGTGGGAGGACGTCGTCGCACCGGAACCGTCGTCGTCGCCGACGAGGTCGGTGTGTGCCGGGTCGTTCTGTGCCGGGTCGTTCCGTGCAGCGTGCGTCTGTGCAATGTGCATGTTCAAGGGCGCCCGGGGGCGGCTCTCCGTTCTTCCTCAGCCGCCTACCGAGTTAGCTGACGGGTTCGGGCCGGAAGTTGCCCTACCTGCGGCGAGAGGACGCGCGCAGGATTCACCCCAGAGGAACCGTGGGTCCCCGGTCCGGTCGCAGCTCTCTGCCGCGTCCGGTTCGACGGTGTCCGGCCGAGGTCCTCGGTCGAGGAGCAGGGCTCGGCGGACAGATGACGAAACTACTACGAAGCCACGCGACGCGCCCGAGAAGCTTGCTGAACAGTGGGACGCGCAACAGTCAGGAAGCGCCTATGGCCCCGGTGCAGGGCCTCCGCCGCGAGCGAGTGGTGGGGGGCACCGGGGTCCTTCATTCGTCCTCGGTCCGGTAGCCGAGATTCGGGGAGAGCCACTTCTCCGCCTCGGCCACCGTCCAGCCCTTGCGCGCCGCATAGTCCTCGACCTGGTCGCGGCCGAGGCGCCCGAGGACGAAGTACCGCGACTCGGGGTGCGAGAAGTACAGCCCGCTGACCGCCGCTCCGGGCCACATGGCCATGCTCTCGGTCAGCTGGATCCCGGCGTTGGCCTCGACGTCCAGCAGTTCCCAGATCGTCTGCTTCTCGGTGTGCTCGGGGCAGGCCGGGTAGCCCGGGGCCGGGCGGATGCCGTGGTACTTCTCGGCGATGAGCCCGCCGGCATCGAGGTGCTCGTCGGGTGCGTAGGCCCAGAACTCCTTGCGCACGCGCTCGTGCAGGCGCTCGGCGAACGCCTCCGCCAGCCGGTCGGCCAGCGACTCCAGCAGGATGGCGCTGTAGTCGTCGTTCGCCTTCTTGAACGCCATCACCCGCTCGGTCGACCCCAGCCCGGCCGTCACCGCGAACGCCCCGACGTAGTCGCGCAGACCCGTCGTCCTGGGCGCCACGTAGTCGGCCAGCGACTTGCGCGGCGAGCCGTCCCGACCCTCCGTCTGCTGCCGCAACTGGTGCAGCGTCGTGCGGACGGCGGAGCGCGACTCGTCGGTGTAGACCTCGATGTCGTCGCCGTCGACCTGGTTGGCCGGGAACAGCCCGAAGACGCCGTTCGCGGTCAGCCACTTCTCCGCGGTGATCTGGTCGAGCATCACCTGGGCGTCCTTGTAGAGCCGGCGGGCCGCCTCACCGGTGGTGGGGTTGTGCAGGATGTCGGGGAACCGGCCCCGCATCTCCCAGGCGTTGAAGAACGGCTGCCAGTCGATGTAGCCGCGCAACTCCTCCAGGGAGTAGTCGGTGAACGTCCGCACGAACTGCGTCGCCGCGTGGTGCACGTGGTCGCAGGCAGGGCCGGTGCACACGTCCATCGCCTGCTGGAGCAGCATCCGCGGCCGCGGCGGTGAGTAGCTGCTCCAGTCGATGGGCGTGGCCGCGGCGCGGGCGGCGGCTATCGGGAGCATGGTCCGGCTGTCCTGACGGGCGGCGTGCCGCTCCCGCAGCGCCTCGTACTCGGTCGCGGTCTCGGCGAGCAGCGCGGGCCGCTGTTCGTCCGAGAGCAGCGCCGCGACGACCGGCACCGAGCGCGAGGCGTCCTTCACCCACACGACCGGCCCGTGGTACTTCTGCGCGATCTTGACCGCGGTGTGCGCGCGGGAGGTGGTGGCCCCGCCGATGAGCAGCGGGATGTCGAAGCCCTGCCGCTCCATCTCCGACGCCAGGGTGACCATCTCGTCCAGCGACGGCGTGATCAGCCCGGACAGGCCGATGATGTCGGCCCCTTCCTGCTTGGCCGCATCCAGGATCTTCTGCGGTGGCACCATCACACCGAGGTCGACGACGTCGTAGTTGTTGCACTGGAGGACGACGCCGACGATGTTCTTGCCGATGTCGTGGACGTCGCCCTTCGCCGTCGCCATGACGACCTTGCCGTTGGTGCGCTCGGCGTCACCGGGCTGCTTCTCCGCCTCGATGAACGGGATCAGGTAGGCGACGGCCTTCTTCATCACCCGCGCGGACTTGACCACCTGCGGCAGGAACATCTTCCCCGCGCCGAACAGGTCGCCGACGACGTTCATGCCGTCCATCAGCGGGCCCTCGATCACCTCGATCGGCCGGCCGCCCCGCTCGCTGATGAGCGCCCGCAGCTCCTCGGTGTCGTCCTCGACGAAGGCGTCGATGCCCTTCACCAGGGCGTGGGTGATGCGCTCCCCCGGCGGCAGCGACCGCCACTCCTCGGTGGCGACCTCCTTGACCGAGCCGTCACCGGCGAAGTCGCCGGCGATCTCCAGCAGCCGCTCGGTGCTGTCGGGCCGGCGGTTGAGGATGACGTCCTCGATGCGCTCGCGCAGCAGCTCCGGCACCTCGCTGTAGACCTCGAGCTGGCCGGCGTTGACGATCGCCATGTCCAGTCCGGCCGCGATCGCGTGGTACAGGAAGACCGAGTGGATGGCCTCGCGCACCGGGTTGTTCCCGCGGAAGGAGAACGACACGTTCGAGACGCCGCCGGAGACGAGCGCGCCGGGCAGGTTCTGCTTGATCCAGCGGGTGGCCTCGATGAAGTCCAGCCCGTAGTTCGCGTGCTCCTCGATGCCGGTCGCGACGGCGAAGATGTTCGGGTCGAAGATGATGTCCTCGGCCGGGAAGCCGACCTGCTCCGTGAGGATGTCGTAGGCGCGCCGGCAGATCTGCGTGCGCCGCTCCAGGTTGTCCCCCTGGCCGTCCTCGTCGAAGGCCATCACGACGACCGCCGCGCCGTACTTGCGGCACAGCCGGGCGTGCTCGACGAACTCCGCCTCGCCGTTCTTCAGCGAGATCGAGTTGACGATCGCCTTGCCCTGGACGTTCTTCAGGCCCGCCTCGATCACGTCCCACTTCGACGAGTCGATCATCGTCGGCACCCGGCAGATGTCGGGCTCGCTCGCGATCAGCTTGGTGAAGCGATCCATCGCGGCGACGCCGTCGATCATCCCCTCGTCCATGTTGATGTCGATGACCTGTGCCCCGGCCTCGACCTGCTGCCGCGCCACCGCGAGCGCCGCCGTGTAGTCGCCGGCCTTGATGAGGTTGCGGAAGCGGGCCGAGCCGGTGATGTTCGTGCGCTCGCCGACGTTGACGAAGAGGCTGTCCTCGGTGACCGTCACCGGCTCGAGGCCGGACAGCCGGAGCGCCGGCGCCGTCTCGACGGGGGTCCTGGGCGCCCCGCCGTCGACCACCCGGGCGATCGCGCCGATGTGGGCCGGGGTCGTGCCGCAGCAGCCGCCCACGAGGTTGACGAAGCCGCTCTGGGCGAACTCGGCGAGGATCCCGGCGGTCTCCTCCGGCGATTCGTCGTACTCGCCGAAGGCGTTGGGCAGCCCGGCGTTCGGGTAGCAGGAGACGAACGTGTCGGCGATGCGGGACAGCTCGGCCAGGTAGGGCCGCATCTCCTTGGCGCCCAGCGCGCAGTTCAGCCCGACCAGGAGGGGCTCGACGTGCCGCACGGAGTGCCAGAACGCCTCGGTGACCTGCCCCGACAGGGTGCGGCCGGAGGCGTCGGTGATCGTGCCCGACACCATGACCGGCCAGCGCCGCCCGCGCTGCTCGAACAGCGTCTCCAGGGCGAAGATCGCCGCCTTGGCGTTGAGGGTGTCGAAGATCGTCTCGACGAGCAGCACGTCCGACCCGCCGTCGACGAGCCCGTTCGCCTGCTCGAGGTAGGCCTCGACCAGCTCGTCGAAGGTGACGTTGCGCGCGCCGGGGTCGTTCACGTCGGGTGAGATGGACGCCGTCCGGCTGGTCGGGCCGATCGCCCCGACGACGAAGCGTGGCTTCTCGGGGGTGCGCGCGGTCATCGCGTCGCACTCCTGCCTCGCCAGGCGCGCGGAGGCCACGTTGAGCTCGTAGGCGAGCTCCTGCATGCCGTAGTCCGACAGCGAGATCGTGGTGGCGTTGAACGTGTTGGTCTCGATGAGGTCCGCCCCGGCCTCGAGGTACTCGCGGTGGATCGAGGTGATGATGTCGGGCGCGGTGATGCTCAGCAGGTCGTTGTTGCCCTGCACGTCGCTCGGCCAGTCGGCGAACCGCTCGCCCCGGTAGCCGGCCTCGTCGGGACGGTTCCGCTGGATCGCGGTGCCCATGGCGCCGTCGAGCACGAGGATGCGCTGCCGGAGCAGCGCGGTCAGCTCAGCGGTGGCGTCCGGGCGGAGGATGGGATTCTCGGACACAGGTGATCCCCAGTGGCGCTTGGCTGTGGGTCTGCGGGCTCTGGATGTGGAGCTCCGGCACCCCGGCGGGCTGGCCCAGGCTTGGGCGCTCCCGATGTCGCGGACATTCTGTCACCCGCGCGCCCGCGTGGCGGGAGGCGAGCCCGCAGTCACCCGCGAGAGTCGTCCCGCGGGGCGGGGCGCCGGCATCGACGTAGGCTGATACGGGTGACCGACCCGAAGTCGCCCGCAGACGATCTGCCCCAGTTGACCGACCCGCTCGTGGTCGTGGCGTTCGAGGGCTGGAACGACGCCGGGGACGCCGCGACCGGCGCCGTGGAGCACCTCGAGCTGATCTGGGACGCCAAGCCGCTGGCCGCGCTGGACCCCGAGGACTACTACGACTTCCAGGTGAACCGCCCGACGGTCTCCCTCGTCGGCGGGGTGAGCCGCCGGATCGAATGGCCGACGACGCGGATCTCGGTGGCCCGGCCGCCCGGCAGCGAGCGGGACGTCGTCCTCATCCGCGGCATCGAGCCGAACATGCGCTGGCGCGGCTTCTGCGAGGAGCTCCTCGCCATCCTGACCGAGCTGGACGTCTCGATCGTGGTGGCGCTGGGCGCGCTGCTCGCCGACACGCCGCACACCCGGCCCACGCCGGTCACCGGCTCCGCCTACGACGCCGAGTCGGCCCGGAACTTCGGCCTGGAGACCTCCGGCTACGAGGGGCCCACCGGCATCCTCGGCGTCTTCCAGGACGCCTGCGTGCAGGCCGGACTCCCGGCCATCAGCTTCTGGGCGGCCGTGCCGCACTACGTCTCCCAGCCTCCGTCGCCGCGGGCGACGGTGGCGCTGCTGCAGCGCGTCGAGGAGGTCCTCGAGCTCACCGTGCCGCTGGGTGCTCTGCCGCAGCAGGCCGAGGACTGGGTGAAGACCGTCGACGAGATGGCCAACGAGGACGACGAGGTCGTCGAGTACGTGCGCTCACTCGAGGAGCGGGCAACCGAGGTCGACCTGTCGCAGGCCAACGGCGACTCGATCGCCAAGGAGTTCGAGCGCTACCTCCGCCGCCGCGGCGCCTCCGGAGGCTGAGCACCCTGCGACGCTCTGCGACGCACCGCGGCCACGTGCCGTCCCCTGCCGCGTTGAGCCGCTGCGTCGTTCGATCGCGGAGACCCTCCGGGCCCCCACTCCTCACGACAGATCAACCCAACAGCGGCGTCATCTGCGACGTGGCGTCGGCGTCGAAGAGCCGGTCGTGCATGGCCAGCGCGAAGCGGTCGGTCATCCCCGACACGTAGTCGACGACCTGGGTGACCGCATCGGCCTCGCTGTCCCGGTAGGACGCGGGGATCAGCTCCGGATGTGCCAGGTGGTGGTCGACCAGCCGGCGGATCACGTCGATGGCGACGTGCTTCTGGCCCGCCGCGGTCTCCGAGGCGTACACGCGCTCGAACATGAACGCCCGCAGCTCGTGCATCGCCACGAGGGGACCAGGCGCCATCACCACGGCGCCGGCCGTGTTCTCCGGCGACAGCGATCCCTCGACGACGGCGGCGATCATCCTGCCCACCATCTCGCTGCCCGGTGCGCCGAAGGCGTCACGGGCACCGACCGGCAGGTCTCCCAGCTCGATCACGCCGGCCCGGATCGCGTCCAGCGCATCGTGGGACAAGTAGCCGATCCGGTCCGCGTAGCGGACGCACTCACCCTCCCGCGTCGACGGCGGCGGGTCGATCTTCCAGCTGTGCGACCGGACCCCGTCGCGCACCTCCCAGGTCAGGTTGAGGTGCTCGAGCACCTCCACGATCCGCACGCCCTGGGCGGCGTGGTGCCAGCCGCCGGGTACGTAGGGCTCCAGCGCGTCCTCGCCCAGGTGCCCGAAGGGCGAGTGGCCGACGTCGTGCGCCAGCGCGATCGCCTCGGCGAGCGTCTCGTTGAGGCCCAGCGCCCGGGCCAGCGAGCGCGCGACCTGGGTGACCTGGAGGGTGTGGGTGAGCCGGGTGACGAAGTGGTCGCCGTCGGGATTCAGGAAGACCTGGGTCTTGTGCTTGAGCCGGCGGAAGGCCTTGGCGTGCAGGATCCGGTCCCGGTCCCGCTCGAACGCGGTGCGCAACGGGTCCTCGGGTTCGGGCCGGACGCGGCCCCGGCTGGCGACAGCGCGGGTGGCCGCCGGGGCCAGCTGGTCCTCCGCAGCTTCCCGTGCCGCCCGGTCGGTGAACCGGAAGGGACCGGGTGTGCTCATCCGCAGTCGCCTAGTGCCACACCGAGCAGGGCGTCGATCGCGTCGCACACGATCCGCGGCGACTCCTCCTCGACGTCGTCCCCGCCGGTCAGGGTGCGGTGCGCCCAGGCGTCGACGAGCGCGATCGCGCCCGGGCTGTCGAGGTCGTCGGTGAGACGCTCGCGCATGCCGAGCAAGAGCGGAGCGGCGGGAGCACCGGCGTCGAGCGCGACGGCCCGGCGCCACGTGGCGAGCCGTTCCTCCGCGGTCGCGAGGAGGTCCGCCGTCCAGGCACGGTCGGTGCGGTAGTGACCGGACAGCAGGGCCAGCCGGATCGCCATCGGGTCGACGCCCTCGCCCCGCAGCTTGGAGACGAAGACCAGGTTGCCCCGGCTCTTGCTCATCTTCTCGCCGTCGAGCCCGATCATCGCCGCGTGCACGTAGGCGCGGGCGAACGGCTTGGTCGCCGTCAGGGCCTCGGCGTGGACCGCGGAGTACTCGTGGTGCGGGAAGACCAGGTCGCTGCCGCCGCCCTGCACGTCGAAGCCCATGCCGATGGTGTCCAGCGCGATCGTGGCGCACTCGATGTGCCAGCCCGGCCGGCCCGCCGTGCCGGGTGGACCGGGCCAGGACGGCTCGCCGGGGCGCTCCCCGCGCCACAGCATCGGGTCCAGCGGCTGGCGCTTCCCCGGGCGGTCGGGATCTCCCCCGCGCTCGGCGAAGAAGCCCAGCATCGTCGTCTCGTCGTACCGGGACTCCCCGCCGAAGCCGGGCGCCTGGGCGACGTCGTGGTAGATGTCGCCGGTGCCGTCGTCCAGCACGTAGGCCAGCCCCTCGGCCAGCAGGTCCTCGACGTGGGCGACGATGCGCGGGATGGACTCGACCGCGCCGACGTAGTCCTCGGGGGGCAGCACGCGCAGCGCGGTCATGTCCTCGCGGAACAGGGCCGTCTCGCGCATGGCCAGGACGACCCAGTCCTCGTTGTCGCGGGCGGCACGCTCGAGCAGCGGGTCGTCGATGTCGGTGACGTTCTGGACGTAGTGGACCGCGTGGCCGGCGTCGCGCCAGACCCGGTTGACGAGGTCGAACGCCAGGTAGGTGGCGGCGTGCCCGAGGTGGGTGGCGTCGTAGGGCGTGATGCCGCAGACGTACATCCGGGCGGTGGGACCTGGGCTGGTGGACACCACCTCGCCGCGGGCGGTGTCGTGGACCTTGAGCGCGGGCCCGGTCCCGGGCAGAGTCGGCAGGAGCGGAGCGGGCCAGGAGAGCACGGGGCGAGCCTAGTTCGGGGCGCCGACCATCTTTCGCCGCGCATCGCGAGCGCCCCGTTCGCTGCCCCGCTCCCCTAGCGTTCCGGGCGGCGGCGCCACGAGGAGGATGCATGCAGCTGGACGAGTACCTGCCGGTGCTGGAGAAGACCAACGCGCGCTTCACCGCCGCTGCCGCCGAGTCCGTGCTCGCGCACGGCTGGCAGGCCCCGGTCCCCGGGTGCCCCGGCTGGCGGCTCGCCGACCTCGTCTGGCACCTGTCCGAGGTCCAGCACTTCTGGTCCTGGGTGGTGCGCACGCGGGCCCCCGACCCGGGCACCTACGTGGAGCCCGCGCGCCGGCCGGACGACGAGCTGCTCGGGTTCATCGCCGCGCAGAACGCGGAGCTGGAGACGGTCCTCGCCGGTGCCGACCCCGCCCAGCGGGTGTGGACGTGGGCGCCGCAGCAGGACGTCGCCTTCGTGCTCCGCCGGCAGGTGCAGGAGGCCACCGTGCACACCGTGGACGTCGAGCAGGTGCTCGGTGACGTGCGGCCCATCCCGGCCGACGTCGGCCTCGACGGGCTGGACGAGTGGCTGGAGGTGATGGTCCCCGGCGCCCTGCCGGGCGGTCCTCCCCCGGACGCGCACCCGGTCGTCTTCCACGCCGTCGACGCGGACGCCGAGCGCACGCTGTTCCCCGGCACGCGACCGTTCCCGATCGCCGCGCTCACCGGCACGGCCGGCGACCTCCTGCTGGCGGCCTGGCGGCGGGTTCCGCTGGAGGTGCTCACCGTCGACGGGGACGGGCTGCAGGCCGCCGCGATGATCGGCCTCGTGGAGCTGGAGTAGCTCAGGCCGCCAGGAGGGCGGCGAGCCGGTCGAGCGCCATCCGCCAGCCCAGCGCGTTGTCCTCCGGTGCGATGGCGGCGGGGACGCCCTCGTGGACGGCCAGCAGCTCGGTGCCGCCGTCGTGGTCGCGCAACGTGACCGTGAGGGTCATCGGCCCGGCCAACGCGGGGTCGGTGGTGTCGAATTCATCGACCTCGACCACCAACTCGTCGCGGACCAGCCGGGTGAAGCGGGCCGTGTAGGCGTCGCTGTGCGCGGTGGTCTTGCCCTGCGCATCCGGAGCGTCGTACCTCAGCGTGACGCGGAACGCGCCGTGCTCCTGTGGCTCGACGACGCTGGTCATGCCGTCGGGGAACCGCCACCGGGCGAGCAGCGCCGGATCGGTGAGCGCCCGGTACACCGCGGCCCGCGGCGCCCGCAGCCGAGCGCTCACCCGGGTGGTGCTCACGGCCAGCTCACCGCGTAACGCTCGAAGGCCTCACCGGTCTGGATGCCGACGACGCAGAACACGAGCCCGGCGGGGTCGAGCATCTGCCAGAACGAGCCCATGTCCCGGTGCCGCGTCGCCCCGAGCGCTTCCAGGCGGGCGACCTCGGCGGGGATGTCGTCGGTCTCGATGTCGACGTGCCAGCGCGGCTGCGTCCCCTCGCCGGTGCGCTGGATCTCGACGTGCCAGCCGTCGGCGAAGGAGCCGAGCGACGCCCAGTCCTCGTCGGTGTGGTCGGGTTCGGCGGGGTGTCCGGTGGCCCCGGCCCAGAAGTCGGTGCCGGCGACGTGGTGCTCCGGCGGCAGGTCCAGCAACAGGATCGACAGGCGGCTGCGATGCGGCATGGATCGCATCCTGGACCGCGGCACCGACGAGATCTGCACACTCGCCCGCTCCAGGGCGCTGATGGCGGCGAGTGTGCAGATCTCGTCGGGCTCAGAAGGGCGGCCAGGGCAGGGCGGGCCACTCGCCGCTGGGCTCGGGGTGCCGGCCGGAGCGCAGCAGCTCCGCGACCCGCCGCTGGGTGGCGCGCACCTCGGTGCGGGTCAGGTGCTCGTGCAGCTCCTCGCCCAGGTCTCCCCGCAGCTCCTCGCCGAGGCGCTCCAGTACCGCCATGGCCTCCTCGGTCAGCCGCTTGGTGGCCCACCGCCACAGCAGGGTGCGCAGCTTGGGGTCGACGGAGAAGCAGATGCCGTGGTCGACGCCGTAGACGTGGCCGTCCGGCATCGGGATGATGTGCCCGCCCTTGCGGTCGGCGTTGTTCACCACCGCGTCGAAGACGGCCATGCGGCGCAGTGCGGGGTCGTCACGCCGCACGAACGCCGCCAGGTCGACGTCCTCGTCGCCGTCGATCCACAGCTGCACCATCCCGGGCCCGAACGGCCCGTCGCGCAGCACCGTGGGCGGGACCACCCGCCAGCCGGTCGCCTCCGACACCAGGTACGCGGAGATCTCCCGGCCGGCGAGCGTGCCGTCGGGGAAGTCCCAGAGCGGCCGCTCGCCCGCCACGGGCTTGTAGACGCACTCTCCCACCAGCTCGCCGGTGCGGATGGTGCCGACCAGCGTCACGTTCGACGCGTCCAGCATCCGGCCCTCGAGGTCGATGACGCCGTCGCGCAGCAGCTGCCGCGCCTCGTCGTCGTCCGCCGGGGGCCGCAGGTCCGGCTCGACCGGTTGCTCGCTCATGGGGAGCCGCCGGTCAGCGGCGGTAGCCGTTCTGCCGAGGGCAGACGTGCCCGGCCGGGTCCAGCGGGAGGGAGCACAGCGGGCACGGGGGCCGGCCGGCGGCGATGACGCGCCGCGCGCGGGCGACGAACGCACGGGCGGCGACCGGGGTGATGGTCACGCGCAGGGCGTCGGGACCCTCGTCGCTGTCGGAGAGGATGGCCTCCTCGTCGATGGGCTCCTCCCCCGCGGCGACGGCCTCCACGACCACCGCCTCGGCCGAGCCGTCCCAGGCCAGCCCCATGGCGGCGACCCGGAACTCCTCGTCGACGGGAGCGGTGAGCGGCTCGAGGTCGTCGACCTCGGCCGCTTCGGGGATCACCGTGCTCGCGCGGCCGGCGACCTCGTCCAGCAGCTCGTTCATGCGGTCGGCGAGGACCTGCACCTGGTTCTTCTCCAGGGCGACGCTGACCGTGCGACCGGTCTCGTCGGAGGCCTGCAGGTAGAAGGTGCGGTCGCCGGGCTGGCCCACGGTGCCGGCGACGAAACGGCTCGGACGCTCGAAGAGATGGACCTGACGGGGCACGCGACCAGGTTACGCGGGCCGGGTGACGGCCGGCCGCGACGACACCGAGGTCAGACCGTCGTGCCTGCGCCGCCCCCGACGACTGCGTCCGAGGACGCCTTGCCGCGGCGCCGCTTGCGGGGCGGCGGGATGAGCGCGGAGACGTCGCCGCCGGTGTCGTTCATCCGCACGACGAAGGGACGCGTGTCGGTGTACGTGACGACCGAGATCGAGGCCGGGTCGACGACGATGCGCTGGAACTGGTCGAGGTGCAGGCCGAGCGCGTCGGCCAGGATCGCCTTGATCACATCGCCGTGGCTGCAGGCCAGCCAGACGGCGTCGGGGCCCAGCCGGGCGTTCCAGCTGCGGATCGCCGACACGGCGCGGGCCTGGGTCTGGGCCAGCCCCTCCCCCTCCGGTCCCGGGAAGACGGCGGCCGAGGGGTGCTGCTGGACGACCTTCCAGAGCGGTTCCTTGGCCAGCTCCTTGATCGTCCGGCCGGTCCAGTCGCCGTAGCGCGCCTCGCCGAGCCGGTCGTCGGGCTCGACGGTGAGGTCGCGCCCCGCGACCACGGCCGCCGAGGTCTGCCGGCAGCGCTCCAGCGGGCTGCTCACGACGGCGGCGAGCGGCACCTTCGCCAGCCGCTCCGCCGCCGCGGTGACCTGAGCCGTGCCCGTCTCGTCGAGCTGCACACCCGGGGTCCAGCCGGCCAGGACGCCACCGGTGTTGGCCGTCGTCCGGCCGTGCCGGAGCAGGATCACGGTGGTCACAGGCAGGAGCCTAGGTCGGGTCGAGCACCCCGGCGCCGACCAGGGCGAGGACGGTCAGCCCGAGCACGATCCGGTAGACGACGAACGGGGTGAAGCTGCCCCGGTCCAGGTAGCGCAGCAGCCAGGCGATGACCGTGAGGCCGACAGCGAACCCGATGACCGTGGCCAGGATCGTCGGCCCCCAGGCGACGCCCTGGCCGGCGACGTCGCCGGTGAGCGCCTCGTACGCCTGGAAGACGCCGGAGCCCAGGACGGCGGGGATGGCGAGCAGGAACGAGTAGCGGGCCGCCGCCGCCCGGGAGTAGCCGAGGAAGAGCCCGGCGGTGATCGTCCCGCCGGAGCGCGAGACGCCGGGGATCAGCGCCATCGCCTGCGCGAACCCGAAGCCGATGCCGTGCGGGACGGTGAGGTCGGCGAGCTCCCGCTGCTTCGCCCCGACCCGGTCGGCCCAGAACAGGATCAGCGAGAACAGGACGAGGCAGATCGCCACGATCCGCAGGTCGCGCAGCGTCGTCTCGATGTCGTCCTGGAAGAGCAGCCCGAGGACGACGATCGGGATGCTGCCGACGATGATCAGCCAGCCCATCCGGGCGTCGGGGTCGCCCTTCCGCCGGCCGGCCAGCGATCCCAGCCAGGCGACGATGATCCGCCCGATGTCCTTCCGGAAGTACAGGAGGACCGCGGCCTCGGTGCCGATCTGGATGATCGCGGTGAAGGCGGCGCCGGGGTCCTCCCAGCCGAACAGCTCGCCGACCAGGCGCAGGTGGGCGCTGGAGGAGATCGGCAGGAACTCGGTCAGCCCCTGCACCACGCCCAGGACCACGGCCTCGATCCAGCTCATCGGCGTGTCCCGGTCGGGAGGGTGCGGGCAGGTCGGCGGGCGGGGCAGGCAGGCACGACCGGTCACCCTAGGCGGGGCGGCGCGGCGACCCGACGCGCCGCTCCGGGCGCCCGGGTGCTCCCCGGTGGCGGGCAGCCCTCGCCGGTAGGTTGGCACCTCGTGGAGCAGCGCGCGCTGGGACGAAGCGGTCTGGTCGTGTCCCGGTTGGCGCTGGGGACGATGACGTGGGGCCGGGACACCGACGAGGACGAGGCCGCCATGCAGCTGACGGCCTTCGTGGACGCCGGCGGCACCCTCGTCGACACAGCCGACGTGTACTGCGACGGCGAGAGCGAGCGCACCCTCGGCCACCTGCTCACCGACGTCGTCCCGCGGTCCGACGTGCTGGTCGCCACCAAGGCGGTGGGCCGGACCTCGCCGGGGCCCATGGGCCGCGGCGCGTCCCGCGGGCACCTGCTGGCCGCCCTGGACGCGTCGCTGGAGCGCCTGGGCCTGGACCACGTCGACCTGTGGCAGCTGCACGCCTGGGACGAGTCGACGCCGCTGGAGGAGACCCTCGCCGCCTGCGACGCCGCCGTCTCCTCGGGCCGCACCCGCTACGTCGGCGTCAGCAACTTCACCGGCTGGCAGACCGCCCAGGCGGCGACCTGGCAGCGTGCCTGGCCGGGCCGCACCCCCCTCGTCAGCACCCAGGTCGAGTACTCCCTGCTCCAGCGCGGCGTCGAGCGCGAGGTGATCCCGGCGGCCGAGGCCCTGGGGCTCGGCGTCCTGCCGTGGTCCCCGCTCGGACGCGGCCTGCTCACCGGGAAGTACCGGCACAGCACCCCCACGGAGTCCCGGGGCGCCTCCCCGCAGTGGCAGGGCTTCATCGACGGTCTGCGCTCGGCGAAGGCGGACCGGATCGTGGAGGCCGTGATCACCGCCGCGGAGGGTCTGGGCACCACTCCCCTGGCGGTGGCGCTGGCCTGGGTCCGCGATCGCCCGGGCGTGGTGGCGCCGATCGTGGGCGCGCGCACGGCCCAGCAGCTGCAGGCGAGCCTGGACGCGGAGGGCGTGCGCCTGCCGGCCGCCATCCGCACCGCCCTGGAGGACGTCTCCGCGCCGGCCTTCAGCTACCCCGAACGCCGGTCGGACACGTGACGGCGGTTGAGACCCCGGCGGCCGGGGGCGACCCCGTCTTCGCCGCGTTCTGCGCGGCGGGCCTGTGGCCGGGGCTGGGCCGGCGGACGGCGGCGGAGCTCCCCGGGGCGGGCATCACCTCCCCCGACCACGTCTCGGCCGACCGGCTGGTGAAGATCCCGCTCGTGGGGCGGCAGCGCGCCGAGCGGCTCTTCTCCAGCTTCCTGGCCGCGCAGCCCACCTACGACGTCGTCGAGCTGCTCGTGGGCGCGGGGCTGAACGCCAAGCTGGCGGCGGGCGTCGCCGACACGCTCGGCCCGGACGCCGCCCGGCGGCTGCGCGACGACCCGTGGGCGCTGCTCGCGCTCACCGGCGTCACCCTCGGCGACGCCGACCGGCTGGCCATCGCCGTCCTCAAGGGCGCGGACCGGCAGGACGGCCGCCGTGGCCGCGCCATCGTCGGTCTCACCCTGCGGACGGCGACCCGCGACGGGCACACCGTGCTGCCGGCCGACCTGGTGGTCGCCGCGCTGCAGGCCGAGGGCATCGCCGACCCGGCGGCCGCGATCGTGGCGGCCGTGGAGTCCGGCGACGTGCTGGAGCACGAACCCCCCGAGCCGGAGGATCCGGAGGCCGAGCCCGATCCCGCGCTGCGGTCGCTGTCGCTGGCCCGGTACGGAATGGCCGAGGAGGCCGTGGCGGAGGGCATCGCACGGCTGGCCGCCTCGGCGGAACGGATCGCCGACCCCGCGTCGGTGCGCAGCGTCGCCAAGGGCCTGGACAAGGCGCAGCTGGCCGCCGTCGCCCAGGTCCTGGGGTCTGGCGTCAGCCTGCTGACCGGCGGGCCCGGCACCGGCAAGAGCCGGACCGTGGCGGCGGTGGTGAAGCTGCTGCGGGCCAAGGGCAGCGACATCGCGCTGGCCGCCCCCACCGGCCGGGCGGCCAAGCGCCTCGAGGAGCTCACCGACCACCCGGCGACGACGGTGCACCGGCTGCTCGGCGCGCAGGGCATGACCGGCGGGTTCGCGCGGAACGAGGAGTGGCCGCTCGACGCCGACGTCATCGTCGTCGACGAGGCCTCGATGCTCGACGTCGAGCTGACCGCGGCCCTCCTGGAGGCCTGCCCCGACGGCACCCACCTGCTCCTGGTCGGCGACCCGGCGCAGCTGCCGTCGATCGGGCCGGGGCACGTGCTGGGCGACATCATCGACTCCGGTGCCGTCCCGGTCACCGAGCTGACCACGCTCTACCGGCAGGCCGAGGGCGGCGCGATCGCCCGGCTGGCCACCGCCGTCCGGGGCGGGGAGCTGCCGCCCGTCGACTCCCCCGACCGCGAGGTCGTCGTCGTGCCGGCGACGGGGAGCGCGGAGGCGTCCCGGCGGGTGGTCCAGCTGGTCACCGACTCGATCCCGCGGGCCCTGGGGATCGACCCGGCCGCGGTGCAGGTCGTGACGCCCGTGCATCGCGGGCCGGCCGGCACGATCGAGCTGAACAAGGCGCTGAAGGCCGTCCTCAACCCCGGCGAGGGCACCGTCTGGGGCTTCGACGCCGGGGATCGCGTGGTCGCCACGGCGAACCACCTGGAACTGGAGCCCACCGGGTTCGCCAACGGCGAGGTGGGAGTGGTGACCAAGACCGGCGACGGCTCCCTGGACGTCACGTTCGCCTCGGGGCCGGTCACGGTGACGGGCAAGGCGATGTCGGACCTGCGGCACGGCTGGGCGATCACCGTCCACCGCGCGCAGGGCTCCGAGTGGCCGGGGGTGGTCGTCGTGGTGCCGCCCGAGGCCGGCGGGATGCTGTCGCGGCCGTTGATCTACACCGCACTGACCCGGGCGCAGAGCCATCTGTCGATCGTGCACGCCAGCGGCGCCGCCCTGGCCCGGGCGGTGCGGGAGATCGACGTCCGGCCGCGGCGCACCCGGCTGGCCGCCCTGCTCGCCGAGCTGGGCGACCTCGCCGGCTGAGCGTCAGGCGGGTCGGAGCCGGTTCCGCGCCGCGCAGGCGAGCCGGCCGATCGCCGGTCCGAGCTCGCCCGGGCAGGTCAGCGGCCGGCCGAAGGGCACCCGCACGTCCTGGTGCCCGCCGGGGCGCTCCACCCGCAGTCGGAAACCGAACCGGTCGAGGCCCAGCGGCCGCAGGGCATCGGCCGGACCCAGGGCACCGGCCGGCAGCAGCCGGCTCAGGAGCGCCAGGAACTCGGGATGGTCGCCGTCCAGGTGTGCCAGGTGGTCGGCCTCGAGGGCGGCGAGCGGGTCGGGCCGGGCAGCCAGGAACTCGAGCGGGCTGACGTCGACCGCCGGGCCTCCCTCCCCCAGCACGACCTCGGCAAGGTCGAGGCGGAGCAGGGTGATCGACCGCCCGACGTCCAGCAGCACCTCGGCGGGCCGGGCCTCGGCGAAGGCGAGCACGGCGGCCCGCTGGTCCCGGTCGGGTACCGGCGTCAGCCAGCCGGAGAGCCAGAGCTGGGCGCGGAGCGGCCGCCGGAGGGGCACCGGGGCGTGGTCGGAGACCATGACCAGTGCGGAGAGGTCGGCGCCGGGAGCGGCCCGGACGGCGCCCACGAGGTCACCGCCGGCAGGGAGGGCGACCAGGACCTGGTCGGCGTCGGTGACGGCGTGGGCCAGCACCCTGCTGCTCTCGACACCGGCGGCGCAGACGGTGGCACCGTGCCGGCCGGCGACCGTACGGGCGCGTTCTGCCGGGCCGGGGCGCAACAGGTCGAGATCGCGCTGCGGCTCCGGCGCCGGGCGGCTCGGACAGGTCGCCATGACACCCCTCCTCCATCAGTTAGGGCAGCCTAACCATACGAAGGAGGCGTCGGTAGGGATCGGTCCGAGTTCCGCCGGATCGCCCGCCGAGGCGCGGTCTCAGCCCAGGAGGTGACGATCCCTCCCGCGTCCGGAGGGAACGGGTCGGCTCAGGACGGGTCAGCTCAGGACGTCGTCCTCGTCCAGGGGGACGTCCGCGTCCTGCTCGAGGACGTCGGCTTCGTTCGCCTCCAGGTCACCCACCGGGCGGGCGGGGCTGCCGGTCTCCCCGGGGCGCGCCGACAGCTGCTGCTCCAGCGCGTCCGCCTCGGGCACGCCGTCGCCAGGGGTGCTGGCCTCTCCTGCCGAGCCGACGGCGGGCGGGTCGAGCAGCGCGTCCTGCTCCGCGCGGTCGGCGTCGGAAGCCTCGCTCGGCATGCCGGGTCCGGTCACGTCGTCCTCCCTCGTCGTGCGCTGGCGGGTCCTCCCCATCCTGCCGAAGGTCGGAGGCCGCGGCAGACCGGAGATGTCGGCCGGGCCACGATCGCGTGACCTCGCGGCGCCGCCCGTGCACAATCGGGCTGATGGAGGCGGCCGCGGATTACCAGTACGCGCCGCTGCGGATCCCGCCGGGCACGTCCCGGTCCGCAGCGGCGACCATGCTGAGCCTGCAGGCCGACACCGGTGGGTGGGAACTGGCCCGGCTGCAGCTGCACGCCGACGGCACGCGCAAGGTGATCCTGCGCCGCCGCGCCCGCCTGTCCTACCTGCCGCTGCCGGTCATCTGACGCCGTCCGCCCAGTGCGGCGGCGCCGACACGGCAACCGGAAGACAGGTGGACCTGTCGCCGCGCGCGGCGGTCACCTGCGGCTGGGTGAGGAACAGGCAGCGGCTGAGGTCGGCGCCGCGGACGTCGGCGGCGCGCAGGTCGGCGCCGAGCAGGTCCGCCGTCCCCAGGTCGACGCCCCGCAGGTCGGCGCCGATCAGGTAGGCACCGCGCAGGCTCCCGTCCCTGAGCTTCGCGCGGCGGAGGTTCCGCCCCATCAGGTCGGCGCCCCGCCGGTCGGGACGGCCGGGTCCGCGGACGTCCTCGCTGACCCGGGACAGGAGCTCGCCCACCCGCGCCCGGTGGACGCCGACGTCGAGAACGGAGAGGTCGTCCGGCGTGCCGCCCGCCAGCCGCTCGGTCAGCTCCCGGAGCTCCCGTACCTCCGGCGCACCGCTCAGCGACTCCGCCTCGGTGAGATACCAGAGCGCCTCGTGCAGCTGGCGGACCACCGGGAGGACGGCGAACTGGGCGGCGGCCAGTTGCGGCGCCTCCCGCCAGCTCCGGCCACCGAACGTGTCCTGCGTGATCCGCTGTCCGGCGCCGAAACAGTCGAACACCGTGCAGCCGGGGAAGCCACGCTCCCGCAGCTGGGCATGGATGCCGCAGCGGAAGTCCTCGCGCAGGTTGGGGCACGCCACCCCGGCGGGCTTGTCGATGGCGAAGTCGGCCGAGGCCGCGAACGCCGGGGCGACGCAGCACAGCCCGGCGCACCGCGAGCAGTCCGCTCGCAGGTGCGCCCGCGCATCGATCAGCGGGAGCTCGGTCACCCCGCCAGGCTAGGTGCGCACCCTCAGGGGACGAGGACGACCTTGCCCACGGTGTCCCGGGAGGCCAGCTTCATCAGCGCCTGGGGCGCCTCGTCCAGCGGATGCACGGAGCCGACCAGGGGGTCGACGGCGCCGGACCCGACCAGCGCCACGAGCTCGTCGTGGACCTGGCCGAAGATCGCGGGCTCGTACTTGCGGTACAGGCCCCAGTGCAGGCCGACGACGCTGTAGTTCTTCACCAGCAGGTGGTTGGCCCTCGCCTCGGGGATCCGCCCGCTGGTGAAGCCGACGACGACGAGCCGGCCCTCGAACGCGATGCACTTGGTGCTCTTGTCGAAGACGTCGCCGCCGACCGGGTCGTAGACGATGTCCGCCCCGTGCCCGCCGGTGACCTCCTTGACGATCGGGACGAAGTCCTCGGTCGTGTAGTCGATGACGTGGTCGGCGCCGAGCTGGGTGCACACCTCGGTCTTGCGGGCGCCGCCGGCCGTCGCGATGACCTTCGCCCCGGCTGCCTTGGCGAGCTGGATGGCCGCCGTCCCCACTCCCCCGGCACCGGCGTGCACGAGCACCCAGTCGCCGGCCTGGATGTGCGCGCGGCGGTGCAGGCCGACGTAGCCGGTCTGGTAGGTCAGGTAGAGCGACGCCGCCTTCTCGTCGGTCATCGAGTCGGGCACGGGCCAGGCGTTGTTCTCGTCCATGAGCGCGTACTCGGCGAAGGCACCCGGGCCGCCCGACGGTGAGCCGATCACGCGCTGGCCGGTCCCGACGATCTCGCCGCAGAGCTCCACGCCCGGCGTGTACGGCAGCGGCGGCTTCTCCTGGTACATCCCCATGGCCATGAGGACGTCGGGGAAGTTCAGCGCCGCCGCGCGCACCTTGACCAGCACCTGACCCTCGCCCGGGGTGGGCTGGTCGACCTCGTCCAGGCTCATCACCTTCGAGGGATCACCGAGCTCGTGTACCCGCCATGCACGCATGCCCCGACCCTACGGCCACCCTTCAGGGGCCCGTGCCGAGCGTGCGAGGCGTGGGGGGAAGGGTGGTCCTTTTTCAGCGCATGGACGGCGGGCGCAGTGCCTCGGGGACGACGGCGGTCTCGCCGGTCTCCGTCCGCGCAGCCGGCACGCCCTTGAACTTGTAGGGCACCACGCCCACGCCGGGCTGGATCACGTACGCGGCGCCCGGCTCGGCCGACGTCCAGGCCATCACCATCGCGTCGGCCACCTCCTCGGCAGTGAGCACCGGGAAGCCGGCCGCGGTGAACTCGTCGCGGATCCGGTCGATGATCGCGGTGTCGGCGAAGCCGGGGCAGATGGCGGAGATCGTCGTCCCCTCGGCGGCCAGCCGGGGAGCCATGGAGCGGACGAACGCGATGGCCCCGCCCTTGGCCACGCTGTACCCCGGGTCTCCGGCCATCGGCGAGAGCCCGGCGAGGGACGCCGTCACGACGATCGCCCCTCCCCCGGCCCGCTTGATGGCCGGCCGCGCGGCCTGGGCGCCATAGACGACACCGAACAGGTCGATGTTCACGACCTTCATGAACTCGTCGAGGTCCAGGGCGTCGTCGGACTTGGCCGCGGAGATCCCGGCGTTGAGGAAGGCGGCGTCGAGCCGTCCGTGCTCGGCCTCGATCTGGGCGACGACGGCCTGGTTGGCGGCCGGATCGGTGACGTCGAGGGGCAGGAACGGGCAACCGAGGTCGGCGGCGACCTGCCGGTTGCGCTCGCTGTCGAGGTCGGTCAGGACGACGGTGACCTCGAGCCCCCGCAGCTTCGTGGCGAGCGCGCGGCCGAAGCCCCCCGTCCCACCGGTGATCAGAGCGACGGAGCCGGGCGCGGGTGTGGGAGTCGTCACCACGGCATCACACCATGCCGTCTCCCGCCCGGCCGTCTCCCGCCCGGTCTCAGGCGTTGCGCAGGAACCGGTCCAGCACCCGGACGCCGAACCTCAGCGACTCGACGGGCACCCGCTCGTCGATGCCGTGGAACAAGGAGGCGAAGTCGAGGTCCGGCGGCAGCCGCAGCGGCGAGAAGCCGAAGCAGCGCATGCCGAGGGTCTGGAAGCTCTTGGCGTCGGTGCCGCCGCTCATGGTGAACGGCACCGGGCGCGCGCCGTCGTCCTCGGCCTTGAGCGCGGCGACCATCTGGTCGACGAGCGGGCCGTCGAACGTCGTCTCCACCGCGCTGTCGTGGACGAGCCACTCGCGCTGGATGCCCTCGCCGATCAGCCCGGCGAGCTGGCGCTCGAACTCCTCGTGCTGGCCGTAGAGGAAGCGGCCGTCGACGGTCGCGGACGCCGTCCCCGGAATGACGTTCGCCTTGTAGCCGGCGTCGACCATGGTCGGGTTCGCGGTGTTGCGCAGGGCCGCGCCGATCATCCGGCTGATGCTGCCCAGCCGGGCGAGCGCCTCCTCGGGCTCGTCCGGGTCGATCTCGATGCCGTAGGCGTCCTCCACCTCCGCGAGGAACTGCCGCATCGGCGGGGTGAGGACCGTGGGCAGGCGGGCCGAGCCCAGGCGCGCGACCGCCTGGCAGAGCCGGGTGACGGCGTTGTCGTCGTGCACGAACGAGCCGTGGCCCGGCTTCCCCTGGGCGGTGAGGCGCATCCAGGCCAGGCCCTTCTCCGCCGTCTGCACGAGGTAGAGGCGCAGGTCGTCGCGGACGGTGATGCTGAAGCCGCCGACCTCGCTGATCGCCTCGGTGCAACCCTCGAACAGGTCGGGGTGCTCGTCGACCATCCAGCGGGCGCCGAGCTTCCCGCCGGCCTCCTCGTCGGCGAGGAAGGCCAGCACGATGTCGCGCGGCGGCTGCACGCCGGTGCGGGCCCAGTCGCGGACCAGCGCCAGCACCATGGCGTCCATGTCCTTCATGTCCACCGCGCCGCGGCCCCAGATGTAGCCGTCGCGCTCCTCGCCGGAGAAGGGGTGCACGCTCCACTCGGAGGGATCGGCGGGGACGACGTCGAGGTGCCCGTGGACGAGCAGGGCGGGACTGCTCCGGTCGGCGCCGGGGATGCGCGCGACGAGGCTGGCCCGGCCGCGCTCGGACTCGTGGATCTCCGACTCGATGCCGACGTCGGCCAGCTTGCACGCCACCCACTCCGCGGCAGTGCGCTCACCCGCGCTGGTGCTGGTGTCGCCGGTGTTGGTCGTGTCGATCCGGATCAGGTCGGAGAGCAGCTCGGCGACCTCGTCCTGGGCTCCGGCGAGGCGGGGCGGGGTGGTCTCGGCCATGCCCGCGATCCTGCCACCGGGGTCGCGGCGGCGGTCAGCCGAGCAGGCGCCGTACCCGCCCCACCGAGCGGTCGAGGCACCACCCGGCGACGCGCACGCCCAGGACCCACAGGTCACCCCACTGGGCCGGCCGCGGCTGGGCCGGACGCGGCGCCGGGGACTTCGACGCCGCGGGCGCTGCGTCCGACGGACCGGTGGGCGCCCCGGCGAACAACAGGTCGATCGCATCCGCCTGCCGCCGACCGCGCAGCGACGCTAACGAGGGGATCGACGGGGCGAGCGGTGATTCGTCGTCGTCAGCCCGCGACGACGGGCTCGGGACGACCGGCCCGGACAGGGTCTCCGGCAAGTCGATCGGCATGCCGTCCGACGCTAGTCGCCGCCCTGCGATCCGGCTGCGTCGACGTCCGCTGTCCGGGCCGGGCATCCGCGGTCTGATTGCGGTACGAGGACGTCCGCATCGCTGTGCAAGAGGGGCCCCTCGGAGGAGTGAGAGCCCCTCGTCCTGGCGGGCGCGGCGACCGATGCTCCTCGTGTGACGGGGACGAGCATGCGGGCGCGGGAGCCGGAGTCGGCTGCCCGCAGCGGCGTGCTGATCCTGGTCGTGGCGGCACTCGTGCTCGCCGCGTTCAACACCTTCCAGCCCCTGCCCTACAACATGTGGGCGAAGGTGGCCGCCTGGTCGGCCGTCGCCTTCGTGCTCCTGGTCGCCGCCGCCGTCGCGGTGGTCTCCGCCGAGAAGCTTAACCGCATCGGCGTCTACACGATGATCGCCGTCGGTGGCGTGCTGCTGATCTGCGGCCTGAACGTGCTGACGAACGACCCGTCCGCCGCGTCGCAGGCGTTCCTCGCCTTCCCGGTGCTCTGGGCGGCATCCCACCTGGAGCGCGGCGCCGTCGTCCTGGTGACCGGGACCGCGGTGGTCGGCGACGGCGTCGCCCTCCTGCTCCTGCTGCCCTTCGACGCGGCGATGACCGACCTCGTCTTCTTCGGCACCGTGCTCGTCGTCATGGCGGTCATGCTGGTCCGCGCGAACACGACGCAGGAACGGCTGGTCGCCGCCCTGCAGGAGCAGCTCACCGTCGACTCGCTGACCGGTCTGGCCACCCGTCGCGCCTTCGACGGTGCCCTCGAGACGGCGATGAGCCGGTCGGTCCCGGGCGGGACCGCCCTGGTCCTCATCGACGTCGACTCGTTCAAGTCGATCAACGACACCCACGGCCACCCCGTCGGCGACGACGTCCTGGTGCACCTCGCGACCGTCCTGCGCGGCCGCGTCCGGGCCGAGGACGCCGTGCTGTCGCGCCTGGGCGGCGACGAGCTCGCCGTGCTCATGCCCGGCTGCGACCGCACGATCGCCGAGTACCGGGCCAAGGATCTGCTCGACGCCGTCCGTTCCGCGCCGATGACCCTGGCCGACGGGACGCTCCTGGCGCTGTCGATCAGCGTGGGCGTGGCCCATGTGCCGCAGCACTCCAGCGATCGGCGCGGGCTGTACACGGCTGCCGACGCCGCGCTCTACGACGCCAAGCGGGCCGGCCGCGGTCGGGTGTCGGTCGCCGCGACCTGAACGCCGGGGGGTGCTTCGAACGCCGCAGCCGCTCCGGTAGTCTGGTCAGGCACTCGTCCGGGTGGCGGAATGGCAGACGCGCTAGCTTGAGGTGCTAGTGCCCTTTATCGGGCGTGGGGGTTCAAGTCCCCCCTCGGACACTTCGAATTGGACCCCCACGGCTCCCAGGCCGTGGGTTTCGTCGTTTCCGGAGTCGTCGGCGCATGCGCTCGCCGCTGCCGCCTGCTGCCTCCGGTCGCGCTGCAGTGCCACCCTCGGGTGGGGCCGCACCACAGAACCAGCAGGACCGGCAACGCGGACGGAGCGCCGTGGCGTTCACCTGCTCCCCTCGACGCGCACGGAGTCTGCCTGGCCGAGACCGTCAATATCTCGTCCTGGCGCCGTGGATGCGGCTGACCCAGGATCGCTCCGTGCCGACGACGCCTGCGCAACCCACGAGGACGGAACCCGCCGCGGGCGGTTCGGCGCGGCGAGGGGCCGCTCGGGCCTCCGCACGTCGCTCGGCCGGCGGCCACCTCGGCCGGCTCGGCCCGCTCACCGCCCTTCGCACGCCGGTGGGCTGGGGAGTCCTGGGGGGCTGCCTGCAGGCTGCGTCGCCTCTCGCCTTCTTCTGGATCGAGCCGGCAACCGTCTACGCGCTTGGCCTCGTGCTCATCGCCGCGGTCTACCTCGGGTTCGGCGTCGCCGACGGGCGGACCAAGGTCATCGCCGTCGAGACCTGCGTCGCATCGGCTTTCGTCGTCGTCGCAGCGGCGGGGGTGACCGGGTCGGGTTGGCTGCTCGTCGCAGGGCTGGCCGGGCACGGTCTCAAGGACCTCTGGCAGCACCGGACAGGGTTCGTGGCGAACACCCGGTGGTGGCCGCCGTTCTGCGCCACCGTCGATGTCGTCGCTGCCGCCCTCCTCGCCGTCGTCATCCTCGCGGACCTGCGGGTCGGGTGGTGACGACCGCACGGAGGATGACGCGGGTCCCGGCGAAGTCGACGTCGGCCCCGCGGGTCCGTCGATGACGGCGACGTCTACTGCTCGGCGAGGGAGCCGAAGTGGCGGCGGTGGTCTCCCGGGGTCGTGTTCAACCGACGACGGAACGAGCGGTTCATCGTCTCCGGCACCCGGAAGCCGCAGATCCGGGCGATGTGGTCGACGGCGTGGCTGGTGGTCTCGAGGAGCCGGCAGGCCGCCTCGAGGCGCACCCCCTCCACGTGCTCGCTCGGTGTCACGCCGACCTCGGCCTTGAACACCCGGCTGAACTGTCGCTCGGACAGGTCGCACGCGGTGGGCCGGGGCGGGCACGGACAGGTCTGCGGTCAGGTGGTCGGCAGCCACGCCAGCAGCTCCCGCACCGGTTCGCTCTCGGCCGCCTGGGCGGCGAGCAGCGTGGAGAACTGCGCCTGCCCGCCGGACCGCCGCAGGTAGACACCAGGTGGCGGGCGACCGCCGCCGCTGCCCCCGCAGCGTGGTCGTCGGCGACGAGGGCCAGTGCCAGGTCGATGCCCGCCGTCACGCCGGCGGAGGTCCAGACGTCGCCGTCGCGCACGTAGATCGCGTCATTGTCGACCGACACCTGCGGGTGGGCGGTCGCCAGCTGCTGGTACTCCGCCCAGTGGGTGGTCGCCCGACGCAAGTCCAGCAAGCCGGCTGCTGCCAGGACGAAGGCGCCGGAGCAGACCGAGGTGACCCGTCGCGCGCTGTCCGCCAGCCGCCGGACGTGCGCCACCAGTTCCTCGTCCGCAGTTGCCTCGTCCATGTCCCGACCGCCGGCCACCACGAGCGTGTCGACCGGCGCCACGACATCGGCGAGCGCCGTGGTGCCGAACGACAGACCCGAGCTGGCCCAGCACCGGACCGCCCGACGTACTCACCACCTGCGTGGAGTACTCCGCGGCCGGCAGCAGGCGGCTGGCGCTGGAGAAGACCTCCTGCGGACCAATCACGTCCAGGATCTGCGCGGACGGGAACGTGACGACGGCGACTCCGCGGGCAGCCACCGGCCCGTATCGGCCACGCGCTCGTCCCTGCTCCTCGACGCCTCCGACTCCGCCTTCAGCGTCGCCGCCATCGAGGACGTGGTGCAGGCGGTGAGCACGCAGACAGCGGTCACGGCGAACTGAGCGGACCAGCGGCCGGCGCACGCTGTCGACCGCGCGCCCGGGGCGCTCGTCCACTTCGTGGTGATCGACGAGACGGCGTCGCTGCGGTCGACTCGGCTCCTGCAGGCGGATCCGTCGGCGGGCACGGGCCTCCGGCACAACGGCTCAACCGTCCCTGCCCGCCGCGTCCGGCCGTGCCGCGGCGAGTGCCCACCGGCCGGCCAGCTCCACCAGGACCGCCGCCGGCACGGCCAGCGCCGCCGCGATCCCCAGCACCGCCGCCGACACCTGCAGCAATACGACGTCCTCGGCCAGAGCCGGAAGGGCGAGCACGAGCACCACGACGGCGGCCATGGTGGCGACGAGTGCCGCCTTGACACCGTCCAGCGGGCGGGCCAGCACGAGGAGCGTCCAGAGGGCGAGGGCGAGGACGACGAGCGTGGCCGCGGTACGCGCAGCCGGCACGCCCGCCCCCGGGACGAGCCACCGGGTCAGCGCGTATCCGGCGTAGGCGGCGATGCCCGTCAGCACCCCTACCGGCACCGCGAAGCAGAGCACCCGGCGGAGGAAACCGGGCACGTACCGCCGCCGGTTGGGCAACAGGGCGAGGAAGAAGCCGGGGACCCCGATCGTCACCGTCGAGATCAGCGTCAGCTGCACCGGCTCCAGCGGGTAGGCCGCCACGGTGACGACGGTGACCAGCGCCAGCACCAGCGAGTAGACGTTCTTGACGAGGAAGAGGCTGGCCGCCCGCTCGATGTTGGCGATCACCCGCCGCCCCTCCGCGACCGCGGCCGGCAGGTGGGCGAAGCGGCCGTCGAGCAGCACCAACTGGGCGACGGCGCGCGTGGCCGGCGACCCGTTGCCCATGGCCACTCCGATGTCGGCGTCCTTGAGCGCCAGCGCGTCGTTCACGCCGTCGCCGGTCATCGCCACGACGTGGCCCCGTCGCTGAAGTGCCCGGACCATGGCCCGCTTCTGGTGCGGCGTGACCCGCCCGAAGACGCTCGCAGTCTCCACGACCGCGGCCAGCGCGTCGTCGTCCTCGGGGAGGGTGCGCGCGTCCACGGCGTCGACCGCCCCGGACACACCGGGCACGCCGACGGCGGCCGCGACGGCGCCCACGGTGCGCGGGTTGTCGCCGGAGATCACCTTCAGCGCGACACCCTGCTCGGTGAAGTAGCCCAGCACCTCGGCGGCGTCCTCCCGGATCCGCTCGGCCAGGACGACGAGCGCGACGGGCCGCAGGTCCTGCGGGAGGCCGACGTCCTCCCCCGAACCCGGAGGCGGGTGCGGCGACGACGCCAGGAGGAGCACCCGCCGCCCCTCCGCGGCCAGCTGATCGGCCCGGTGGCGCGCCGTCCCCGCCGCCCCGGTGGCGGCTCCGGCCAGCACCATCTCGGGCGCCCCGAGCAGCCAGGTGCCGGCATCCGCCAGGCTCACCGCGGACCACTTGCGGGCCGAGGAGAACGGGACCGCACCGACCACCGTCGCCCCTGCAGCGGGCGGGAAGGCAGCGGTTATCGCGGCCGCGGTGGCGTTCGCGGCGTCGGCACCGGCCAGGGCGCCCAGGGCCTTCCGCACGCCGTCGGCATCAGCGCCGTCGAGCAGGTCGAGCCGGTCGAAACGGACGTCGCCGTGGGTGAGGGTGCCGGTCTTGTCCAGGCAGACGACGTCCACCCGCGCCAGCCCCTCGACGGCGGGCAGCTCCTGCACGAGCGTCTGCTGCCGGACCAGCGTCAGCGACGCCACCATGAAGGCGAGCGTCGTCAGCAGGACCAGTCCTTCGGGGACCATCCCGACCAGCGCGGCGACCGTGCCGGTGACTGCGTCGGCCCACCCCTCGTTGTCCTCGCTGCGGAACTGGCTCCAGAGCACCGCGGGGCTCACCACCACCAGGACGACGGCGATCCAGCGCAGCAGGCGGTTCGTCGCGGCCACCATTTCCGAGTAGGTCGTGGTGAACCGCCGGGCCTCGGTGGCCAGCCGGGCGGCGTACGCGTCGTCCCCCACGGCGGTGGTCTGCGCCCGCGCGCTACCGGCGACGACGACCGACCCCGACCGCACCGGATCGCCGGCCGCCTTCGTCACGGGCTCGGACTCCCCGGTGAGCAGCGACTCGTCCACGGTCAGGCCGACCGAGGAACGGACCAGGGCGTCGGCCGGGACCTGGTCCCCTGCACGGATCTCCAGCAGGTCGTCGAGCACGAGTTCGGCCACGTCGAGCTCGGTGACGACGCCTTCCCTGACCACGCGCGCCCGCGGGGCGTTGAGCACCGCCAGCCGGTCGAGCGTCCGTTTCGCGCGCAACTCCTGCACGATGCCGATCCCCGCGTTGGCGATGACGACCCCGCCGAAGAGGGCGTTCTGCCAGCGCCCGGTGGCGACGGCGACCACCCACAGCGCCGTGAGCAGGCCGTTGAAGAAGGTGAGGACGTTCGCCCGGACGATCTGGCCGACCGTCCGGCTGGTCCGGACCGTCGTGGCGTTCGTCAGCCCGGCCGCGACCCGTTCGGCGACCTCGGCCACCGAGAGCCCGGCCGGCCCGGTGACCGGCCGGTCCGCCGGCGTGGGAGGGCCTATCGCTCCCTCGCCGACGACCGGCGCTCGGCTCGCGCTCTGCCCGTCCACGCGACAGAGCATGCCGACTCGGGCCGCCGGGCGCAGCGGCGTGCCAGGCGCCGGACCGGGGACCTCGTCAGTTCCGCAGGTGGTGCTCCAGCCGGTCGGAGTCGGCGTCGGTCCAGCCGATCGGTCGCAGGACCGTCACCCAGGAGTCGACGGCCTCGGCGCTGTAGTGGTGCCCGTGCCCGGGTGGGGCGTCCGCGGCGAAGGGCATGTCCAGGGTGACCTGCCAGAAGGTGACGAGCGGCAGCCACACCATCTCCTCCAGCACGTCCGCCTGGGGCGGCTCGGCCAGCCAGTCCGGGCGCTCGACCAGCAGGTCGGGGGTCCACACCGACACCGGGTCGGATGCGTGCTGCACGTACAGCACCCGGGTGCCCGACCAGGGTTCCCCCCGCGGCGGGGCCCCGGTGTCGGGATCGGTGCTGAAGCGCACCGTGCGCCCGTCCCGGTAGACCGGCTCGACGGCCGGACTGCCCGGGTCGCGGTCGTCGCGGAACTCGCCGTACAGCACGTTGAACTCGGGCGGCCCGACGAACACCGCCCCGGACAGGCGGTTGCGCAGGTCGTGTTCCCCGCTGAACGCCGCCTCCGCCCCGAAGGAGCCCAGGCTCTCGCCGAACACGTACAGCTCCGGCCGGTCCTCCGGCGGCAGCGCGCTCCACCGCTCGTACACGGCGTCGAACAGCTCCCGGCCCGCCGCGCGCGCCCGTGTCTGGTCGAACAGGTAGGACAACGGCGAGGGCAGGTACGAGTACTGCATCGACACGATCGCCGAGTCGCCGCCGGACAGGTACTCGAAGGCCGACATCCAGTTCCCGTCCAGCCATCCGCTGCCGGTCGTCGTGGCGACCAGCAGCCGGTCACGCCGGAATCCGCCGGTGCGGTCGAGCTCTGCCACCGCCACCCGCGCCCGCTCCTCGACGTCGTCGCTGGAGCCCAGGCCCGCGTAGGCCCGGAGGGGCTCCGGGGACGGGCCCCCGGTGAACGCCGCGATGTCCGCCCGCGACGGACCGCGGTCGACGAAGACCCGCCCCTCCCGCCCGAGCTCGTCCCAGTCGACCAGCGATCCCGGACCACCGGATCGCTGGGCGCTGTCCGGCCGCCGGACGCCGTCGGGCGTGGTCCCGTCGGCCAGCGAGAAGGCGTTGTCGGCGGTGGTCACGAAGGCGTTGACGCCGACGTCGGTCACCAGGAGGAGGACGGCGGCGCCCACGGTCAGCGCCCCCAGGGCACGGGCCGCCCGCCGCCCCATCCACCGGGACAGCAGCCGCCCCGTCCGGCCGGCCAGCACGTACACCGTCCGGCACACCGCGATGAGGACGGCGTAGACCACCAGGGCGACGACCGGCCACAGCAGCCAGCGCCACAGCGGCTCGCCCGGCACCCCCATGAGCGCGCGCAGTTGTCCCTGCCAGCGCCGTCCCAGCACGAGCGCGACGAGCAGCAGGACACCCCCGCCCAGGGCCAGTCCCCACCACGCGGCCCGCCGTGCCGGCCGGGCATCCCGGTCGGCGAAGGCACGCCAGCCCGCGGCCACAGCCAGCCCCAGGGCATGGCCCAGCGCGGCGGTGATCCCGCTGACCACGCCCTGGACCGGGCCGTCCCGCGGCAGCAGCGACGGCGTCAGCGACAGCGACACCAGCAGGAGCGCGCCCCACGCGGCCGGCAGCGTGACTCCCCACCACGGGCGGAGGCGATCCGCCGCCGCGACCCGCCCCGCGGTCCGCCGTTGCCGCCCGGTCGTGTCCGGCACCGGGGCGCCGGGCTCCCGCACCTCGCCGGCGCCGCCTGTCCCGGGCGCCACGGTCCGCGGCTCTGACACCGGACCCGGCTCACGGTCCCGCCCGGCGGCCCGGACCGGCGGGGGGCCCGGCCGGGTCGTCGGGCGCCCTGTCGGCCGTCGACCCTCGGGCATGCCCGTGCTCCTTCCCGCTGCGCCGATCACACCCGGGCACCACGGCCGCCCTGACCCGACGCTATCGGCTGAACCGCCGTTCGGGCGACGCTCCGAGCCGTCCGCCCGGAACTCTGCGACCCTGCCGACGACCGCCCAGAACGAGGTAGCCGGGCGGCGGCCCCGGGCGGCGGGTTGGGCCCGCCGGGTCGTGGTCGCCGGCCACCCCAGGGCTGTGCGGTGTTCACCTGGATGCGGCAGGGTCGGTCCATGGCGATGCGGGAGGGCACGGCCGAGCTCACGGAGTACTCCGCGGACGACCTCGAACTGGACCTGCGGTGGTGGGCCGCGGCCAACTACCTGACGGTCGGGCAGATCTACCTGCGGGACAACGCCCTGCTCCGCCGGCCGCTGCAGCACAGCGACGTCAAACCGCGGCTGCTCGGCCACTGGGGCACCAGTCCCGGGTTGTCGGCGCTCTACGTGCAGCTGAACCGGTTGATCCGGCGCACGGGCACGCCGTGCGTCTACATCGCCGGCCCCGGGCACGGCGGTCCGGCGCTCGTCGCGGGCACCTACCTCGAGGGCACGTACAGCGAGGTCTACCCGGCGGTGAGCCAGGACGCCGAGGGCGTGCTGCGGCTCTTCCGCCAGTTCTCCAGCCCGGGCGGGATCCCCAGCCACGTCAGCGTGCAGACCCCCGGCAGCATCCACGAGGGCGGGGAGCTCGGCTACGCGCTCGTGCACGCTGCCGGTGCCGCGTTCGACTCCCCGGACCTGCTGGTCGCCTGCGTCGTCGGGGACGGGGAGGCCGAGACCGGACCGCTGTCCGGCTCGTGGAAGATCCCGGCATTCCTCGACGCGCGCCGCGACGGCGCCGTGCTCCCGGTGCTGCATCTCAACGGCTACAAGATCAGCAGCCCGACCGTGTGGGGCCGGTCCAGCGACGACGAGGTCGCCGGCTACCTGACCAGTCAGGGCTGGGCGCCGGTCTTCGTCGCCGGTGACGATCCCCGTCAGGTGTTCCGCGACCTCGAGGCGGCACTGCGCACCGCGCACGACCGGATCCGGGAGATCCAGGCCGCCGCCCGCCACGGCGGCGAGGACCTGCGGCCGGGCTGGCCGGCGATCGTGCTGCGCACGCCGAAGGGCTGGACCGGACCGGACGAGGTGGACGGTGTGCAGGTCCAGGGGACCTTCCGCGCCCATCAGGTGCCGCTGTCCGGCGTCCAGACCGACGACGCGCACCTCGCGCTGCTCGAGGACTGGATGCGCTCCTACTCCCCGGAGACGCTGTTCACCGACGACGGCGCGCTGGTGCCCGAACTCGCTGCGCTGGCCCCGGACGGCGACCTGCGGATGGGCGCGACCCCCTACGCCAACGGCGGCCGGCGGCGCACCCCGCTGGACCTCCCGCCGCTGGAGACCTACGCCGTCGACGTGCCCTCCCCCGGCACCACGTTCCACCAGACCACGCACCCGCTCGGGGAGCTGCTGCGCGACGTCTACGCCCGGACCACCACCGCGGACGGCGGCGGCACCTTCCGGCTGTTCTGTCCGGACGAGACGGCGAGCAACCGGCTGCAGGCGGTCTTCGAGGTCACCGACCGCTGCCTGCAGGCCGAGGCGCTGCCCACCGATGAGCACCTGTCCCCGCACGGCCGGGTGATGGAGGTCCTGTCGGAGCACCTGTGCCAGGGCTGGCTGGAGGCTTACCTGCTGTCGGGCCGGCACGGCGTGTTCGCCACGTACGAGGCGTTCGCGATGGTCAGCGCCTCGATGGTGATCCAGCACGTCAAGTGGCTGCAGCATGCGGCGACCCTGCCGTGGCGGGCGCCGGTCTCCTCGCTGACGATCCTGCTGACCAGCACCTGCTGGCGCAACGACCACAACGGGTTCAGCCACCAGGGCCCCGGGCTGCTGGACACGGTGATCCCGCTGTCACCCGACGTCGTGCGGGTCTGGCTGCCGCCGGACGCCAACACCCTGCTGTCGGTCGCCGACCACTGCCTGCGCAGCACCGACCACGTCAACCTGCTGATCGCCGACAAGCAGCCGCACCTGCAGTACCTGACGCTGGAGGAGGCCGCCGCGCACGCCGCGGCCGGGGCCTCCGTGTGGTCGTGGGCCGGCACCGAGGGCGAGGACGGCGGCGTCGACGTCCGGGGGGAGCCCGACATCGTGCTCGCGTCGGCCGGCGACGTGCCCACCATGGAGACCCTCGCCGCCGCCGAGCTGCTGCGGCAGTGGGTGCCCTACCTGCGGGTCCGGGTGGTGAACGTCATCGACCTGATGGCGCTCCTCCCCCAGGACGACCATCCGCACGGCTTCTCGGAGGACCGGTTCCTCGAGCTCTTCACCCGGGACACCGACGTGATCGTCGCCTTCCACGGCTATCCGCGGGCGGTGCACCAGCTGCTGCACGGCCGCACCAATCCCGGCCGCTTCCACGTCCGGGGCTTCGAGGAGCAGGGGACGACGACCACCCCCTTCGACATGGTGGTGTTGAACCGGATGAGCCGCTACCACCTGGTGCTGGAGGCGCTGCGCCGGTCCCGGCGGGTGCCCGAGCGCGGCGAGGAGCTGGCCCGGTTCTGCCGGGACCAGCTGGCGAGGCACGCCGGCTACGTGCGCGAGCACCTGGAGGACATGCCCGAGGTCCGCGACTGGACGTGGGGCGGGTGACCGGCCTCGCCGCACGGAGCGGTTCGTCGGACCGATGACCGCCGGCCTGCGGGTCCTGGTCGTCAACGCCGGCTCCAGCTCGTTGAAGGTCGACCTCGTCCAGGACGGGCGCGCGGTCACGTCCTACGACGGGCTGCCCGACCGCCCACCCGAGGTGGACGCCGTCGGGCACCGGATCGTGCACGGCGGCCCGGACCTGGTCGACCCGGTCGTCCTCGACGCCGCCGTGGAACAGCAGTTGCGGGACCTGGTGGAACTGGCGCCGCTGCACCAGCCCAAGTCGCTGGACGGGCTGGCCGCGGCGCAGGAGCTGCTGCCGGACGTGCCGCACGTCGCCTGTTTCGACACCGCGTTCCACACCACCCTGCCCGCAGCTGCGTCCACATTCGCGCTCCCGCAGGAGTGGCGGAAACGCTGGGGCGTGCGCCGCTACGGATTCCACGGCCTGTCCCACAGCTGGGCGTCGTCCCGGGCCGGGCAGCTGGTCCCCGGCGCCCGGCGGGTGATCACCTGCCATCTCGGCGCCGGCGCGTCGCTGGCCGCTGTCCTGGACGGGCGCAGCGTCGACACCACCATGGGCTTCACCCCGCTGGCCGGCCTGGTCATGGCCACCCGCAGCGGCTCGATCGACCCCGGCCTGCTGCTGTGGCTCGAGGAGCACGAAGGTCTGCGCCCGGCCGAGGTCGCCGACGCCCTCGAGCACGCCTCCGGACTGCTCGCGCTGGCCGGCACCGCCGACATGCGCCAGATCCTGACCCGCAGCGACGAGCGGGCCCGTCTGGCGCTGGACGTGTACCTGCACAGCCTGGCGACCCACGTCGCCGGGATGACCGTGGCCCTCGGCGGGTTGGACACCCTCGTCTTCACCGGCGGCGTCGGTGAGCGTGCGCCGGCGATCCGGTCCGGTGCGGCGGAACGGCTGGCGCACCTCGGCGTCGCCGTCGACCCGGACCGCAACGACGCGGTCAGGTCCATCGACGGGGACAACCCCGACGCCGACATCACCGGGGCGGACTCCCGGGTGCGCACGCTGGTGGTCCGCGCCCGGGAGGACCTGCAGATCGCCGCCGGCGTCGTACAGGCACTGGGCCACAGAGCACGCACCTGAGCAGCCGGCACCCCGTCCCAGGCCGCACCTGCTCGGGCGCCGGTTGCCGACATGTGTGGAGCAGCCGGCGCCATCGGGGTCGTGCTCCGGATCCTGGATCACCGCCCCCACGGATCGGAGCAGCTCCGCGCCGAGCTGGAGGCGATCGGCTTCGGCTTCCTCGTCGCGCGCGCACGACGGGATCGACATGCGCGGGACTCGGTACCGGCGGGTGACTCCGCCGGACATCCACGCCACGGCGCCCGGGCGCCCCGACCGGGTCCCCCCAGCAGGCCGACCCTCACCCGATCGGCGTGGAACGTCTTCCCTCCTGCGTATCTGCTGTCTTCGCGGCGGTCGGCTGGATACGCTCCCGCCCGGCTCCGCCGGACCCGACGGAGCGTCTCGCGCGCCCTGGTGGTGAGAGGGGTGGAACATGCTGCGTCGTCTTCGTCGACTCGCTCGCGCCCGATCCTGGCGTTGATGGCTCGTCCCTGAGCCGCGTCTCGGGACCGAGCCGTTTCGAGGCGCCGCGAGCATCCGGCCCGTTCCGGTGCTCGCGGCGTCGGCCACGCCCGGACCGATCCGCAGGAGGGCCGCTGTGCGACTCGCCGAGGGCGTCGTCTGGCGCGCGAGCAAGCGAGGTCTGGTGATCTCCGTTCCCGACGGGGACGCCGCGCTCCTGGACCACCCCCGCGCCTGCCGGCTACCGGAGTTCCTCGAGGACGAACCGGACCACCCCACGCTCGCTGCACGGCTCGGCCTCCCGGCCGGCGAACGGCTGGTGGGTGAACTGGTCGCCGCCGGCGTGCTGACCGACGGCGCGGGAGGGGCCCGGCCGAACCCCACCGGCCCCGCGAGCCGGCGCGTCGTGCTCACGAGGTCAGGGCTGGAGGTCACCGGCATCGAGCGTCCCGCCCGCTGGATCGACCGGCACCTGGTACCGCTGCTGGGGTCGGCGCCCGGACGGGTCCTGCTGGTGGCGGTCGTGCTCGCCGGGTTCGTCTCGCTGCTCCAGGGCCAGCCCGCGGGCCCCACGGTGAGCGACCGTCCCCTGGTGGACGCGGTGGTGGGCCTGGTCGTCGGTCTGCTGCTCAGCGCCCTGCACGAGCTGGCCCACGCGGTCGCGCTGGTGCACTACGGGCGCCGTCCCCGCCGTGCCGGCTTCGGCTTCTACTGGGGCGCGGTCTCGTTCTACGTCGACTCCACCGAGGCGATGGCCCTGCCGCGCCGCGCGCGGGTCGTCCAGGCGCTGGCCGGGCTCGCGGTGGACGTGGTCAGCATCAGCGTCCTCGCCACCGTGGCGCAGCTCAGCTCGTGGGTCCTGGTCACGGGTGTGGCGTGGCGGCTGGCCGTGCTGGTCCTCCTCGACCTCGTCACCAACCTCCTTCCCGTGCTCGAGCTCGACGGGCACGTGGCGCTGGCCGACTACCTCGACGAACCCGACCTCGCGCCCCGGGCCCGCGCCGCCTTCGCCGACTCGCTCCGCGGCGTATCCCGGCCCGGGACCCCCACGTGGATGGCCATCTACGGCGGCGTCACCGTGGTCGGCGGCCTGGCACTGCTCGCCGGTGGGGCCTTCGTGTGGTGGTCGGCATTCGACGACCTGCTGCGCGGCCTGTTCACCGGTGGCCTCGCCGAGGTGGTCGCTGCCGTCCTGCTGGTCACCCCGGTGGCACTGGGCGCGCTGGTCAGCTGCCTCGGGCTGCTGGTGCAGGGGCTGGTCCGGGAGGACGACGTCCACCCGCCGGCGGGGTACGTCGCACAGGGCGGATGACCTGCGACGGGCCCCGTGCGGAGGCACGCCGGATGCGGTGACGGCCCCACCGGGAAACCGATGGGGCCGTCGCTGCGTCGTGCCGCTGGGTCAGTGCATCATCACCGGCGTCGCGGTCGCGCCGTCCTCGTCGTCGAGCAGGTGCGACCGCTCCTTCTTGCGGGGAAGGAACGCGACCGGGATCAGCGCGAGGAGGATCAGGACGAACGCGACGGTGAACGTCGCCCCGAAGCCGTCGGCCATGAACTCCAGCGGCTCCACCGGGCCCGACGGCGTGGACGTGAGCTGGTTGGTCAGGACCACGGCCAGCACGGCGGTACCGATGGACCCACCGATCTGCTGGACGATGTTGACCAGCGTCGAGCCGCGGGCGACCTCGGAGTTGGTCAGCGACTTCAGCGCCGAGGTCATGATCGGCATCATCGTGCCGCCCATGCCGAGACCCATCACGAACAGCGCGCTGCACAGCACCAGGTAGGACGTGTCGGCGCCGACCTGCGTGAAGACGAAGAACCCACTCGCCATCACCAGCAGGGCGACCGGCACGGTGCGACCGATCGGCACCTTGTCGGCGAGGATGCCGGCGATGGGCATCGTCACCATGGCGCCCAGGCCCTGCGGGGCGATCAGCAGACCGGCCATCAGCGTCGTCTCCCCGCGCACCTGCAGGAAGTAGGACGGGAACAGCAGGCCGGCACCCATGAACGCGATGACGAAGACGAACATCGACACCGTGGCGATCGTGAGGCGGCGGTTCTTGAACAGGCGCAGATCGATCAGCGGCTTCTCCGCCCGCAGGGCGTGGAGGACGAAGGTGATGATCAGCAGCACGCCGAGAGTGCCCGAGATCCACACCCTCGGGCCGAAGGAAGCACCCTCGCCGCCCTCGGCGATCGAGGAGACGCCGAACAGGAAGAGGGCGAGGCCGGGCGACAGCAGCAGCATGCCCAGGAAGTCGAACGGCTCCGTGGTGCTCGGCTCGTCCTTGGGAAGCACCCGCAGCGAGTACACGAGAGCGGCGATCCCGATGGGCAGGTTGATCAGGAAGATCCAGTGCCACGAGGCGATGTCGATGAGCCAGCCGCCGAGGATCGGGCCGGTGATGGGGCCGAGCAGCATGGGGATGCCGAGCACGGCCATGAGTCGGCCGATGCGGTCGGGGCCTGCCGCGCGGGTCAGGATCGTCATGCCCAGCGGCATGAGCATGCCGCCGCCGAGACCCTGCAGGACGCGGAAGGCGATGAGCATCTCGACCGAGGTGGCGATCGCGCACAGCACGGACCCGGCGGTGAAGAGGAACAGGGCCGCGAGGTAGAGGCGCTTCGTCCCGAAGCGGTCCGCGGCCCAGCCGGTGAGCGGGATGACGGTGGCGAGAGCCAGCGTGTACGCCGTCATGGTCCAGGCGACCGTCGCGTAGGTGGCGTCGAAGACGTCCTGGAAGGTCGGCAGCGCGACGCTGACCACCGTGATGTCGAGGATCGACATGATGGCGCCGAGGACGACGACACCGGCGATCTTGAGGACCGCTCCGTCGATCTTCTCGGGGTACGCCGGCCCGGTCGGCGGGGCTTGGCTGGTCACAGGCAGTTCTCCTGGTCTGTACGTGGGCGGAGGACGCCGCCCGCGAGGATGTCCGTGAGTGCCCGGTGCAGCTGATCGCGCTGCTCCGGGGGAAGGGCGCGCGTGAACGCCTTGACCGACTCGCGCTTGGCCTCGACGTGCTGGGCCACGAGCTGCTCGCCGGTCGACGTCAGCGACACGAGCTTGACCCGCCGGTCGCTCGTGCTCTCCCGCCGCTCGACCATGTGCAGACCGAGGAGCTGGTCGACGTTGCGTCCCGCAGCAGCCACCGAGAGACCGAGGCCCTCGGCGATGGCGTGGATGGGCATCGACTCGGCCGTCTTGGCCAGCAGGAACAGCGTGCGTGCCTGCGAGAACGACAGGTCGCTCCCGATCAGCGCGTCGAGCCCGTCGGACTCGCCTCCGCTCATCAGCCGCGTCACGAAGTCCACGAGCACGTCGTCGAGCTCGTCAGGTCGATGGGGCACCCGGAGATACTAACGGCCTTGCAACTGTCCGGGACGTGAAACGTTTGCGAACTCACAACGTTCTTGCTGCGGGCGGAGCGGCAAGGCACCTCGTCCCGGCGGTCACCGGGTTCTCCGCCACCTCCTCCACCGCCGAGCAACTCGTCAGTGGCTACCTCTTCGAGGACCGACGGCGACCCGCGAACGCCCTGCGTGCCGGCCCCGACCCCGACCGCGGACCCGGTCCTCGCTGACGGACGCCCGGTCAGCGCCCACGGCCGGGCCGCCGACCGGGACCGGGCCTCGGGGAGACCCCGACGCTGTCAGCCGCGAGTCGTCAGGCCCTGCCGGAGCTCGTCCATCGCCTGCGCGAGGCTCACCCGCGGCGCCCAGCCCCAGCCCCTCGCGCGGTCCGAGCGCAGCTGCCCGGTCCAGACCGGCTCGTCCGACCACTCGGGCTCGACACCCAGCGCGTCGGTCACCGTGCCCAGGTAGTCCCGCCACGTCGCAGGCTCACCAGCGACGATGACCGCGGTCGTGCTCCCGGCCACGGGACCCCGCTCCGGATCGTCGGCCGTCGCGACCGCGCCCGTGGCGACGTCGGCGATCAGGGCCGCCAGGTCGTCGACGTGCACCCAGCCCCAGGTCTTCGCCGGGTTCACCCGGAGCCCACCGCCGCGGACGTCCTGCGGTCGCAGCGAGTTCCAGATCGAGGTCTCACCGGCGCCCATGACCGCCGGCGGTCGGACCAGCACGGTCGTCAGCCCGCCCACCTGCGCCAGCGCGGCGTCGGTGGCGTTCTTGGTGTCGGCGTAGTCGTCGCTCCCCTCGGGCACGAGGGCACCGTCCTCGGCCACGTCGCCGACGCCGGCCGACCGGTCGTACACCCCGGCCGTGGACACGTGCACGAGGCGGGCGACTCCGGCGTCCCGGGCGGCGCGGGCGAGGACCGGCGTGCCCTCGACGCCCACCCGGTGCTGCACCTCCCGGGGGGAGCCCATCGGGTGGACGGTCGTGACCACCGCGTCGGCGCCCTGGGTCACCGTGCGGGCGAGGGACTCGTCGGCGAAGTTCCCGACGTGCTCGGTGACCCCGTCGAGCGCAGGCGCGCTGCCGGCGCGGCGGACGACGGCCCGCACCTGCGCCGACCGCTCGACGAGCGCCCGGCACACCGCGGTGCCCACCAGACCGTTCGCGCCGGTCACCACGACGACGGGAGAGGCATCCACCATGCCCTCCACCCTGCCAGCGACCACCCGACGGCGCCCCCTGTGCCGGTCGACGGTGCCGGCGGGGCCGGGACGGACGGTGGGCGACCGGCGGTCCGGCGACTCAGGTGACCCGGGCGTCCGGCGCCGGCTGCCGGCTCAGGGCCCGCGGATCTCCGGTCGGAGCGGTGCGGCGCCGGTAGTAGGCATACGTGGCGAGGCCCAGAGCCGGACCCCAGATCGGTGCCGGGAGCATGAGGAGCAGCCACAGCACGTCGTTCTGCAGCGACATCACGACCAGGCTGACGGACGCGGCGCTGAGCGCCAGGGCCACCACGGAGGCGGGCACGACCGCGGCGAGCACGGGGACCGGCCGGCCGCGGAGCCCGGGCAGCCAGGCCGGCCACACCTCGCCCCAGCGGGAGATCAAGCCGAGGGTCAGCCAGGCACCGCCGACCGCGGCGAGGCCCAGGGAGACGCCGAACACCCGGACGCCGTCGTCGAGCATCTCCTCGTGCCCCTCCCCCAGCCCCTGCGGCCACGGCGTCAGCCAGGTCATCCGGAGGAGGGCGTAGGGCAGCGGGCACACCGCGGCCAGGATGGTGGCGCGCCGGCCCCACCGCCGCAGCCGCTCCGGGGAGTCGCCGTGTCCGTCCGCTGAGTGCACAGCGGTCACGGTCGTGGCGGCGAAGAGCAGGCCGCCGGCGAGCATGAACGCGAGCACCAGCGGGCGCGGCCCCACGGTGGCCAGCCCGTCGCGGATGTTGCGGAACAGCTCGACCGTCGGCGCCCCGATCTGCCCCGTTCCGACACCGATGCCGACGACCGCGGCCATCAGCGCCAGGACCAGGTGGTTCCGCCGGTGCCGACGTGATCCGGCCAGGAGGATCGCGACGAGGATCGGACCCCCGAGGATCGCCAGCGCGTAGCCGAGCAGGCTGAGCACCTGCAGGTCGGGGACGACCACGCCGAAGAACACCGCGAACCCGGCCCCGCCCGCCGCGAGCGCCCGCCGACCGGCGCTGCCCGTTCCCGCCTGCACCAGCGAGACGGCCAGTCCTGCGCCCAGGAGGCCGAGCACGAGGAACAGCAGGGATCCGGCTGCCGGGGAGAGCACCATCATCAGCGACGTCGGCTCGTTCGTGACGTCGTCGAGGACGTAGGCGCCCGGCTCCAGCAGCCACCACAGGCCCAGCGCGGCACAGGACAGCGCCCAGGCCGCCGTCGAGACGGCGATCCGGGAGGTCGCCGTGGGCGACACCGGCGCGGTCATGCCGGCACCTCCGCGCGGGCGTCGGTGCGTGCGGCGAGGCCGCCCGGCACCAGGTCCGCTGCCGTCAGATCGCGGCGGCCGAGGAGTGCCGCGGTCCAGTCCAGCACGATCCGCTCCTTGCGCCCCCAGGTCGGCATCATCGCCAGGTGGTAGACGCGGTGCAGCAGCCAGGCGGGCAGCCCGCGCAGCGGCACCCCGTAGATGCGGGCGACCCCGCGGTGCAGTCCCAGGCCGGCCACCGAGCCGGCGTCCCGGTGCCGGTACTCGACCAGGTCCCGGCCGCGCAGCGTGGCGAGGAGGTTCCGCGCCAGCACCTTCGCCTGCCGCACCGCGTGCTGGGCGGTCGCGCCGCACATCGGAGCCGAGACGTCCGCCGGCCCGGCTGCGGCGAGGTCGGGTACGGCCGCGCCGTCGCCGGCGGCCCACAGGTGCGCCACCCCGTCCACCTGCAGGGTCGGGCGGGTGCGCAGCCTGCCCCGGGGATCGACCGGCAGGCCGATCCGCGCGAGGAGCGGGTTGCCCCGGACGCCGGCTGCCCACACGACCGTGTCGGCGCGGAACCGCTCGCCGTCGGAGAGCTCCACCAGGCCGTCGACCATCGAGGTGACCTGCGTCTTCAAACGCACGGTGATCCCGCTGCCGGCCAGGCGGGCACGGGTGTAGGCCCCGAGGCGCGACGGCAACTCCGGCATGATCTCGGCGTCGGTCTCGACGAGCTCGAAGCGCAGCTCGCCGGTGTCCAGGCCCGGGTACCGGCGGGCCGTCGAGCGGGCGAGGTCCTGCAGCTCCGCCATTGCCTCCACGCCCGTGTAGCCGCCGCCGACGACGACGAAGGCCAGGGCCGCCCGTCGCCGTTCGACGTCCTCGGTGTCGGCGGCCAGGGCCAGGCGGGTGAGCACCGCGTCCCGCAGCCGCAGGGCATCGGCGAGGGTGGTGAAGCCGATCGCGTGCCCGGCGAGCCCGGGCACGGCCTGCGTCCGGCTGACCGACCCGGGGGCGAGGACGAGCTCGTCGTAGTCGAGCCCCATGGTCGTCCCGTCGGGCAGCGTGACGTGCAGCCGCCGCTGGTCGTGGTTCACCGCCGTCGCCCGTCCGGTGAGCACACGGGTCCCCCGCAGCGTCGTCCGCAACGGCACGGCGACGTGCCGCGCTTCGATCCGGCCGCCGGCCACCTCGGCGAGGAACGGCTGGTAGGTCATGGACGGCGAGGCGTCGACGAGGACGACCTCCGCCTCGCCACGGCGCAGTCGCCGCTCGAGCCGCCGGGCGAGGGTGAGTCCGACGAAGCCACCGCCGACGACGACGATGCGGGGCGCGGGCGGCGACGGTCGGCGTTCCCCGGGGAACGGACGCCGGGGCGCGGGCCGGAAGGTGCGATGCCGGGTGGGGTTCGATGTCATGCTCCGAACCTGGCCGCCGGCACCCTGCCACCACATCGGACCGCAGGATCCGGCCTCCGATACCGCGGGACGAGACGGCAGGGACCGTGGTCTGATCCGCCGCCCTCCCCCGCTGCCTAGGCTCCAGCCGTGCATGCGGACCGGGCGGCCATGGAGCGGGTGGACGCCTGGGTCCGCCGCCGGGAGTGGGTGACCGACCTGCTGCTCGCGTCCGTCCTCGCGGGCCTGGTCGCACCGGTCTCGGTGACCATGGTGGCGGCCGCCGGCCTCGACCGCGGGTGGACGGTCGCACTCTGGTGCCTGCTCGGCAGCCTGCACCTCGCGGTGGCTTTCCGCCGGTCGGCGCCGGTTCCCGCGTTCCTGGTGCTCGCGACGGCCGAGCTGGGGTTGGCCCTGGCCCCGTTCCTGTCCGGCGACGACGCGCCCGCCACCACCTATCCCGCCGTCCTGCTGCCGTCGAGCCTCGCCTACCTGATCGGCGCGTACTCGATCAGCGCCTACGGCCGGCAGCGGTGGCCGGAGCTGTCGCTCCTGGTCGGGCTCGTCGGCGGGCTGCTGGTCACGGTCCGGGTGGCCACCGTCCCCGGTCCCACGACGGCACTCGGTACCGACGGGGCCGGCGAGCTGCTCCTCCTGGCCGTCGCGGTGCTGGGCGCGGTGACGGCCGCGTGGGCGCTGGGGCGCTTCCGCCGGGTCCGGGCCGACCAGCTCGCCGCCCTCGCGGAACGGGCCCGGCGGGCCGAGGCCGACCGTGAGCAACGGGACAGACAGGCCGCGGCGGACGAGCGGGCCCGGATCGCCCGGGAGATGCACGACGTCGTGGCGCACTCGGTGACGGTCATGGTGCGGCAGGCCGAAGGCGGCCGGTACGTCGCGGCGACGGATCCGGCCGCCGCGGCCACGGCGCTGGCCACGATCGCCGAGACGGGCCGGACGGCCCTGACCGACATGCGGTCCCTGCTGGGCGTGCTGGACCCGGCCACCGGCCCGGCCGCCGCGGCCCCGCAACCCACCATCGACGACCTGCCCGAGCTGGTGCGGCAGATCCGCGCGTCGGGCCAGCCGGTGACCCTCCGGATCGACGGCGACCCGCGGCCGCTGGACCGGGCGGCGCACCTGGCCGCCTACCGGCTCGTGCAGGAGGCGCTCACGAACGTCGTCAAGCACGCCGGCCCCGACGTCGAGGCGGAGGTCGTCCTCACCTGGGACCGGCAGGCGCTCCGCCTGCAGGTGACCGACCAGGGAACGCCGCCCCGTGCCACGGACGGCGTCCCTGCCGGAGGCCGGGGGCTGACCGGGATGCGGGAGCGACTGCACCTGGTCGGTGGCCGGTTGAGCGTGGGCCCGGCGGAGTCGGGCGGCTTCTCGGTCGTCGGCGAGATCCCGACCGCGGGAGCGGGCCGCGCCCGTGGCGGGCGCCGGTGAGCGCCCCCGAGATCCGGGTCGTCCTCGTCGACGACCAGGCGATGATCCGCACCGGTCTGGCCATGATCGTCGACGCGCAGGACGACATGCGCGTGGTGGGCGAAGCGGCCGACGGGGCGCAGGCCCTGGACGTCGTCGCGGGGACCACCTGCGACGTCGTCCTGATGGACGTCCGCATGCCGAAGCTCGACGGGGTGGCCGCGACCCGGGAGCTGCTCCGCCGGCACCCGGAGGGACCGAAGGTCGTCGTGCTCACCACCTTCGACCTCGACGAGCACGCCTTCGCCGCCCTGCGGGCCGGGGCCGGCGGGTTCCTGCTCAAGGACGCCCCGGCCGAGGACGTGCTCGCCGCCATCCGGACGGTGCACGCCGGGGACGCGGTCATCGCGCCCTCGACGACCCGCCGCCTCCTCGAGCACGTCGCCGCGGACCTGCCCACCCCGCTGGGCGAGGACGACGCGCTCGCTGCCCTGACCGAACGCGAGCGTGCCGTCATGGTCGAGATCGCCCACGGCGCCACGAACGGCGAGATCGCGGCACGCCTGTTCCTCGCCGAGCCGACGGTCAAGACCCATGTCGGCCGGATCCTGGCCAAGCTCGGTCTGCGCGACCGGGTGCACATCGTCATCCGCGCGTACGAGAGCGGTCTGGTGCGCCGCGGCAGCGGGGAGCGGGAGGATCGGTGAGCCGGTCCGGACGGCCGACCACCCGGTGCCCCCTCAGCCCTGGACGCCGCCCATCTGCGGCGCACTCTGCGGCTCCGCACCCCGTGCGGCGCTGTGCCCCTTGAGCAGGAGGACAGCCACCGCGAGGGCCACGACCGCAGCCAGCAGTCCGAGGCCGGTGCTCTCCGTGAGGCCAGAGACCAGGTAGCCGACCGCCGAAGCCGCGGCGGCCACCAGGGCATACGGCAACTGGGTGGTCACGTGGTCGATGAGGTGCACCCCGGACCCGATCGAGGACAGGATCGTGGTGTCCGACAGCGGCGACGTGTGGTCGCCGAAGATCGCGCCGGCGAGCACCGCTCCGAAGACCGGGATGAGCAGCGCGCTGTCCAGGGAGAGCGCGATCTCGGCCGCGATCGGCAGCAGGAGACCGAAGGTCCCGAACGTGCTGCCGATGGAGAAGGCGATGAAGGAGGCAAGCACGAAGAGGATGACCGGCAGCAGGGCCAGCGGCAGGGCCTCGTCGATCACGCCGGCCAGGTATTCGCCGATGCCGAGCTCCCCGATGACCTCGGCGGTGATCCACGCGAGGAAGAGCACCGCGGCCGCGAAGAACATCGACCGAACCCCGGACACCGCGGCCTTGCCGATCACGCGGCCCGGTGTCCGCCGGACCAGCAGCATCGCAGCGGCCACCAGACAGGCCACGATGGTGCCGTAGAAGAGCGCCAGGATGACGTCGGTGGCGGCCAGGATGTCCATGGGCGCCAGCGAGCCCTCGGCCCCGGCGATGCCGATCCACAGTGCGCCGGCCACCGTGACCGCGATCAGGGTGACGATGGGCCACACCAGGTCGCGGACGCGGCCGTCCTCGCGCACCGGCAGGTCTCGGTCCGTCTCGCCGGGCGGGAGGCCGTGCGCGGCGTCGAACAGCACGTTCTGCTCGATGGCGGTCCGCTCGTGCCGGCGCATGGGGCCGATGTCGATGCTGAACCACGCCACCGCGACGACCAGCAGCAGGGCGGTGATCGGGTAGAGCATCGCCGGGATCGACTGCAGGTAGGCCTCGTATCCGCTGAGCCCGCCGACCTCGTTCTCGTCGAGGATGCCGGTCATGGTCGCGGCGATGAACGCCGCCCAGCCGGAGATGGGCACCAGGATGATCACCGGGGCGGCCGTCGAGTCCACCAGGTAGGAGAGCTTGGCGCGGGACACCCGGTGCTGGTCGGTGATCGAGCGGCTGACCGTGCCACCGACCAGGCTGCTGAACGCGTCGTCGAAGAAGATCACGATGCCGGTGACGACCGGCACGAACTGCGCCTGACTGCGGGTGCGCACCCGGCGCACGGCCCATGCGGCGAAGGCCAGCAGACCACCGGACACGTAGATCAGCGAGGTGAGGACGCCGATGAGGACGACGGCGACGAGGATGTAGACCTCCTCGGCGATCTCACCCTCGGCGACGATGAGGCCCGAGGCAGCCTCCCAGACGAACTCCAGGGCGCCCAGGACGTCCCACTCGGCGTACATCAGGGCACCGAGCACGATGCCGACGCCGAGGGAGATCAGGATCCGGCGGGTGGCGATCGCCAGGACGATGGTCACGAGCGGCGGCAGCAGCGACAGGATCGACGGTTCCACGAGCCCTCCTCGATGGTGCGGGTGTGGTGCCCCCTGGTCTACGGCGGTGCTGCTTGCCGGCGGCCGCGGAGCGGGACAGCGCTCAGCCGGGGTCGGCGACCAACGGGGTGACCAGGCGCCCCAGGCCCTGGATCTCGCACACCACCTCGTCGCCCGGCTGCAGCCAGACCTGCTCGGGCATCCCGAGGATCACGCCCTCCGGCGTGCCGGTGTAGACGACGTCCCCCGGCTCCAGGGTCATGATCTGGGAGAGGTCGCTGACCAGTTCGGCGACGGAGAAGACCATGTCCCTGGTGTTGGAGTCCTGGCGCAGGTCGCCGTTGACCGAGCACCGCAGGTCGAGGGCCTGCGGGTCGGGGACCTCGTCGCTGGTGACCACGTACGGCCCCAGCGGGGCGAAGCCGTCGATCGCCTTGCCGTACATCCACTGCGAACTGCGCATCTGCAGGTCGCGCGCGGACAGGTCGTTGCCGGTCGCGTACCCGAAGACGTGCTCCAGCGCGCGGTCCTCGCTCACCTTCCGGGCGCGCCGTCCGATCACGGCCACCAGCTCGACCTCGTAGTCGGCCTTCTCCGCGACGGCGGGGATGACCACCGCCTCCCCGGAGGCAGCAAGGCTGTTCGCGTACTTGGCGAAGTAGATGGGGCGCTCGGGTACCGGCATGCCGCCTTCCGCGGCGTGCTTGCGGTAGTTCAGGCCGACACAGATGATCTTGCCGGCGTCGGGCACCGCGGGTGCGAGCCGCAACTGCTCCACGGCGACGACGTCGGAGGTGGACTCGGCCGCCTGTCGCACCCGCAGCAGGGCCTCGGGCCCTGCGCCGGCGAGCGACCGGACCGACGCGCGGCTGCCGTCCCCCGCGGCCTCGGTGACGTCGGCGACCCCCGCCTCCGTCTCGACACCGAGCCGCAGCCCCCCGTCCCCGTGGAAGGACACCAGCCTCATCGTGCGGCCCCCGGCCTGGGTGCGTCCGAGCGTGGACCGACAGCGGTGGGCGTGGTGATCTGCGTCACGTGCGGCATCATGATGGCCGGGTCGGTGCAGGTCAAGGCTACGGAACCGCATCGTTCCTCGGTGACCTCCGGCAGACGTCGCCCGCTCAACGGGAGGTGCGGTGGTGTCCCACTGGCCGGCCGACGTCGACCCGCACATCGCCCCGGAGCCGGAACGGTCCGCGCTGCTGGTGATCGACACGCAGGTCGACTTCCTCGACGGGGGCAGCAGCCCCATTGCCGGCACCAGCGCCGTCGTGCCGACCATCTCGCGCCTCGTGCGTGGCTTCCGGGATGCCGCGCGCCCGGTGGTGCACGTCGTCCGGCTCTACGAGGGCGACGACGTCGACCTGCCGCGCCGCTCGCTCGTCGCTTCCGGGGCCCCCGTGGTGCGCCCGGGTTCCGCAGGGTCGCAGCTCGCCCCCCAGCTGCGGCCTGCGCCGGACGCCCGACTGTCGCCACGCGACCTGCTGGCCGGACAGTTGCAACCCCTGGGCCCCCGGGAGTGGGCGATGTGGAAGCCGCGCTGGGGGGCCTTCCACCGCACGCCGCTGGACGCCCACCTGCGTGCGCTCGGCGTCAGCACCGTCGTGGTCGCCGGCTGCAACTACGCCAACTGTCCGCGGGCGACCGTGTACGGGGCCAGCGAGCACGACTACCGGACGTTGATCGCCCAGGACGCGATCTCGGGTGTGGAGCCGCTGCACCTGGAGGAGGCGGCCCGGATGGGCGTCCTGCACGCGACGACCGCCGAGATCCTCGCCCGCCTGCCCCGGTCCTGACGGTCATGCCGGTCGCTCTGCCCGGCCGGGCGCGGCCGTCGATCGCGCCGACCCGCCCCAGCCAGTGTCGGGGCGAGGGCGGGGGTCAGTGCGGCATGGTCAGGATGGGCTTGACCACCGCTCCGCTGTACGAGGCCTCGACGGCGTCCTCGATGCGGTCCAGCGGGAAGAACTGGACCAGCTGGTCGAACGGGAACCGCCCCTGGGCATGCAGGTCCATCAGGGCGGCGATCAGCTGCTGGCCGTGGCCACTGCCACCCAGGGTGCCGCGGATGGTCTTGCCCCACAGCGTGGTCAGGTGGTCGGCGCTGAACTCCGCCCCCGCGGGGGCACCGCCGATGAGCAGAGCCGTCCCGAGCATGCCCACCGAGTCGATCGCCTGGCGGATGACCGAGACGATGCCGGTGCAGTCCAGCGACGCGTCAGCGGGGCCGCCGCAGATGTCGTTCACGGCCTGCACCGGGTCGGCGCTGGTCGCGTCGATGGTGTGCGTCGCGCCCAGTCCCTCGGCCAGCCGCAGCCTCGCGGCGTGCCGGTCCACGGCGATGATCGTGGTCGCCGCCGAGTTGCGGGCGGCCATCACCGCGGCCAGGCCGACGGTGCCGGCGCCGTAGACGACGATCGAGCTCCCCGGCTCGGGCCGCAGCGTGTTGAAGACCGCCCCGGCGCCGGTCGCCAGCCCGCAGGCAACCGGACCCATGAGTTCCACCGGCAGCCCCGCCGGTACCGGGACCAGCGAGGCGGCGGTGGCCATCGCGTAGGTGCCGAACGACGACTGCCCGAAGAAGTGGCTGGCCAGCGGGGAACCATCGGTGCCGCGCAGTGCCGACGACCCGTCGAGGCGGCGTCCCCCGGCGACCAGCTCCCCCATCCGCAGGCAATAGCGCGGCTCGCCTGCCTGGCAGTTGCGGCAGGCTCCGCACGACGGCCAGCCGAGGACGACGTCCTGTCCCTCGCTGACCCCGGTGACGCCGTCGCCGACCGCCACCACCGTGCCGGATCCCTCGTGGCCGAGCACACCGGGCAGCGGGAAGGGCAGGTCGCCGTCCCGGGCGATGCCGTCGGTGTGGCAGAAGCCGGTGGCGGCGACCTTGACCAGCACGTCGCCGGGACCGGGCTCGTCGAGGTCGACCTCCCGCACGACGAACGGGCCGTGCAGTTCCTCGACGACGGCAGCGGTGATCCTCACGTAGGCCCTCCCTCTGTGGTCCGGGCGCACGGTTCGACGTCCCGGTGGCGGCACCACGAGCATGTCCTCCCTCCTCCCGGCTCGCGACCCCGGCTCGCGACCCCGGCACGCGACCCCGGCACGGACGACACCGGCCTGGGACGTGGGGCGGGGGCCGCGCGGCCGGGGCTCCCCGGCCGCGCGACCGCGTCCTACGACGCCTTCTGCCGACTCCGCCCCAGCTGGACAGCGGCCTGGGCGTCGGCGAACACCAGGTCGACGTTGATCGCCGTCGCGGCGGCCATCCCCTGCGCCGCCGAGGCCATGACCTGGGCCGTCACGTCGGCGACGTTGCCGGCCACCCAGACACCGGGCACCTCCGTCAGGCCGGTCGGGTCGGCGGGGATCCGGGTACCGCGGACGGCACCGTGCACCACCTGGTCGACCGGCTGGATGCCCAGTCCGCCGAGCAGTCCGGCATTGGTGGTGAACCGCGGCGCCACCACGAGGGCCTCGCGGGCGATCACCTGGCCCGAGGTCAGCCGGACGCCGGAGAGCGCCCCGTCGGTGATGTCGAGCGCGGCGACCGCGCCCTCGATCACGCGCACCCCCTGGGCCGCGAGCTGCTCCTGCTGTTCCGGAGTCGGCAGCGAGCCCGTGTGCGGGAAGAGGACGACATCCTCGCTCCACTGCCGCCAGAGCAGGGCCTGGACGGTGCTCTGCGGTCCGGAGCCCAGCACGCCGATGGCCCGGTCGCGCACCTCCCAGCCGTGGCAGTACGGGCAGTGCAGGACGCTCCTCCCCCACAGCTCGGCCACGCCCGGGACGTCGGGCAGCTCGTCGGTCAGGCCGGTCGCCACCAGCAGCCGGCGCGCCCGGACCGACCGCCCGTCGGCCAGGTCGACGCGGAAGTCGCCCTCCCCCCGGCTCAGCGCGGAGACCCAGCCGTCCACCACGGTGCCCCCGTAGCCCTCCACCTCGCGGCGACCGATCGCCACGAGCTCTGCGGGTGGCGTCCCCTCGCGGCCGAGCACGTTGTGCACGTGCCCTGCGGGGGCGTTGCGCGGGGTGCCGGCGTCCACCACCAGCACGCTGCGCCGCGCCCGGGCAAGGGCCAGCGCCCCGCCCAGGCCGGCGGCGCCCCCGCCGACGACCACCACGTCGTACCTCTCGTCGCTCGTCATGTCTTCGTGTCCTCTCGTTCCGTCAGTGAGTCGGGGGTCGGTCCACCGGGGGCGGGCCGACCGGGGACCGCCGCCTTCGTGCCCGCGGACCGCGCCAGTGGCGCCGCAGGGCGAGCACGCGGACGACGAAGACGGCGGCGGCGACGCCCAGGCAGCGCCGTGCTGTCGGCATCGACGGTCGGGGCGATGCCGACGACGAGCGCTCCGGCCACCGCCGGCAGCGCGTAGAGCTCCGAGTCCGCGCGGACCAGAGCAGGGACCTCGCGCGCGATGACGTCCCGCAGCACGCCGCCGCCCACGGCGGTCGTGACCCCGAGGCAGGCCGCCGCCACGGGTGCGAGCCCGTGGTCGAGCGCCTTCTCCGTACCGGCCACGCAGAAGAGCCCCAGGCCGGCCGCGTCGAAGACCAGCAGGGGCCGTGCGAGCCGGGTGAACACGCGGTGCCCGACGGCGGTGACCGCCGCTGCTGCCAGCGCCACGACCAGGTACTCCCACCGGGTGAAGGCCGGAGGTGGCGTGTCGCCGAGCACGAGGTCGCGGACGATCCCGCCGCCGAGCGCGGTGACCACCGCCAGGATGGCGATGCCCACCACGTCGAAGTCGCGGCGGACGGCCATCAGGGCTCCGGAGACCCCGAAGGCGAAGACGCCGATCAGATCGATGGTCTGCACGGTTGCTCCGGGTCGGCGCCGGGCCGCTCCGCTGCCCTGCCCAGACGACGGAGCGGACCCGGCCCGTCCTGGGTCAGGCGGCCGTCGCGCGTGCGGCGTCGTCGATGAGCCGCGCGACGACGTCGGGCCGGGAGACCGTCACGGCGTGGGAGGCGTCGACCTCGACGACGGTCGACGAGGCCCGCTCGGCCATGAAGCGCTGGGCCTCGGCCGGGACGGCCAGGTCCTGGAGCGTGACGAGCGTCCAGGACGGGATGGTCTTCCAGGCCGCCGCGGTCGCCTTGTCGGCCAGCGCGTCCCCGATGATCGGCCGCTGCGTGACGGCCATCAGCTCGGCGACGTCCGCCGGCACGTCCGCGGCGAAGATCGCCCGGAACTTCTCCTGCTCGATGTAGAGGTCGTCGACGGACTGCCCGCCGGGACCGCGGACGGTCACCGGGCGCAGCGCCGACCCCAGCTCGTTGCCGGGGAACTTCCCGGCCAGCTCGCCGGTGCTCTCCCCCTCGTCGAGGAGGAAGCTGGCGACGTACACCAGCGCCTTGACCTGCGGGTGCCCGTCGGCTGCCTCGCTCATCACGCTGCCGCCGTAGGAGTGGCCGGCGAGGACGATCGGCCCGTCGACGCCGTCCAGGACGTCGCGCAGGAACCTTGCGTCGCCGTGCAGCGAGCGGAGCGGGTTGGCCACCCCGATCACCGGATAGTCGTCCTGCCGGAGCCGCGCGATCACGTCGTTCCAGCTCGACGAGTCGGCGAAGGCGCCGTGCACGAGCACCACCGTGGGCTTGGTCGTGCCGGTGCGGGAGTCGAGCGTGCTGCTGGTCATGGGTCGGTCCTCTCTGGGTTGCGGACGATTCCTTCGCCCGTCCGTTGGGCTCCAGGTGCGCCGTCCCCCGCCAACGCTGCTGGTATGCGATATATTGCATGCTGAATAGGTGGTCCGGAAGACTTCTTTCCGCCCTTCTTCGTTCCGCAGCGAGCACCCGGTTCCCGCCCCGAGAGGCCCCACATGCCGATCCCCCCGACGGACCCCGGGCTGGACCGCGGTCTGCTCCGCGACGACGTCTACCGCCACCTCCGGGACGCGATCGTCGACGGCACCTTCGCCCCCGGCGAACAGCTCAAGGACCTCGAGCTGGCCGCCTGGCTCGGGGTCAGCCGGACACCGGTCCGCGAGGCGCTGCTGCGCCTCGCACAGAGCGGGCTGGTCCTGGCCCACCCGGGCCGGTCGACGGTCGTGAGCCCGCTCGACGTCCGCGAGGTCCGGGACGCCCGGGACGTCGTCGCGGCGATGCACGAGCTCGCGGTCCGCGAGGCCGTGCCCGTGGTCACCGAGGCGGACCTGGATGCCATGCGCGACGCCAACCGCCGGTTCGCCGCCGCCGTCGGGTCCGGCGACGTGGAGGCCGCCGTCCGCGTCGACGACGAGCTGCACGGCGTGCTGGTGCGCCTCTCCGGAAATCGCGCGGTCGCGACGGTGCTCGAGCAGTTCACGCCCACGGTGCGTCGCGCCGAACGGATGCGGTTCGGCTCCCGTGGCGCCGTGTCGGTCACCCAGCACGAGGAGCTCATCCGGCTCTGCGCCGCCGGGGACACCGAGGGCGCGGCCGCCGTCGCCTACGACACCTGGCACAGCCTGCCGAGCGGCGAGGGGTGACTGCTCGCGGCCCCTCGTCGTCATGGCGCGATGACGAGCTCGGCGATGAGGTCGCCGTCCAGGGCGAAGCGGTAGCGGAGCTCGACGACGCCTCCGGGGAAGTCGCCCTCCAGGCGGTTCACGGCGACCCAGTGCGCCTCGTCGACGCGCTCGGCTCCGACGAGCTGGGTGGTGTAGCTGAACTCGGTTCCCGACTCGGTGAGGAACCGCCAGACCTCCTCGGACCCCCGGTAGGTGGTGCCGTCGTCGACGACCACAGCGGTCGGGGTGAAGGCGCGGAGGGCGGTGTCGGCGTTCCGGGTCACGTGCGCGGTGAGGAAGCCGCGGATGGTGGCGGGCAGCTGATCCGGCTGGATGCTGGTCGGTGTGGTCATGGCTCCACGGTGCGGCCTCCCGGCGCGGGAGGGTCAAGATCTGGACCTTCCCCCGGGGGGAGGGTGCAGGGTGCGGGGGTGCTGGCGATCGGCGAGTTCTCCCGGCTGACCCACCTCAGCGTGCGCACGCTGCGCCGCTACCACGACGCCGGCCTGCTCGAGCCGGCGACCGTGGACGACGTGACCGGCTACCGCTACTACAGCGCGGACCAGATCCCGACCGCCCAGGTCATCCACCGCCTGCGCGAGCTCGACGTCCCCCTGCCCGACGTGCAGCGCATCCTGCGCTCCCCCGACCCGCGGGCCCGTGCCGGCCTCGTCGCCGACCACCTGCGCCGTCTCGAGGTGGAGCTGGACCGCACCCGTTCCGCGGTGGCCTCGCTGCGCCGCCTGCTGCGACCCGAGCCGGCGCGGTTGGCCGTCGAGCTGCGCGCGGTCCCGGCGACGACGGTGGCCGCGGTGGAGGACGACGTGGCGCACGACCAGGTCCTCGCCTGGTACGCCGGCGCCATGGCCGAGCTGGACGCCGTCGTCGACGAACCGACCGGCGCGCCGGGCGGGCTGTACGACAACGCCCTGTTCGAGGACGGCCGGGGGCACGTGCTCGTGTACCGGCCGACGGCACGCCCCCCGCGCAGCGGCCGCGTGCACCCGGTGACCCTCCCGGCCGCCGAACTGGCCGTCACCACCCACGTCGGCGAGCACCACGACATCGACGTCACCTACGGCGAGCTGGGTTCCTGGGTGGTGGGCAACGCGCTCGCCGTGGCCGGCCCGGTGCGCGAGACCTACCTGGTGGGCCCGCGCGACACGGCCGACCCGGGCGCCTGGCGCACCGAGATCGGCTGGCCGGTCTTCCGCGTCTCCCCGCGCTGAACTCCCCCGGCGTCACCGGCCGCGCGCGGCCAGGATGCGGGCCTCGGCATCCGGCCCCGGGCCGACCGAGGGCAGGCGCAGCAGGAAGAACAGCCCCAGTGCCCACCAGGCCGCCAGGACCAGCCATTCGTAGGGCCAGATCAGCGCCGCCGGCATCCCGGGCAGGAAGAGGACACCGAGGCCGATGGCCAGCACGGCCGCGAGGACGCCGGTCGTCTGGCCCCCCGGCGCGCGGAAGGGGCGGTCCATGTCCGGTTCCCGGCGCCGGAGCACGACGAAGCTCACCGCGACCATGACGTAGGCGACGACGATGCTGAACCCGCCGGCGTCGACCATCCAGACCAGGGTCTGCCGTCCGAAGAACGGCGCGATCACCGACAGCGCTCCGATGAACAGGAGCGCGTTGCCGGGCGTCCGGAAGCGTGGGTGCAACCGCCCGAACCAGGCGGGCACCATGCCGGACTGACCCAGCGCGTAGAGGAGTCGGCTCGCCCCGATGAGGAAGCCGTTCCACGAGGTCAGGATGCCCGCGATGCCGCCGATCACCAGGACGTCACCCATCAGGCCGCTGCCCCACAGTGCCGTCATGCCGTCGGCGGCGGCCAGGTCCGAGGCGGCGAGCTCGCCGGCGGGCAGCGACGAGCCGACCGTCAGCATGATCATCACGTACCAGCCGACGGCCAGTGCGACGGAGACCAGGAGCAGCTGACCGATCCGGCGGTAGGACATGTCGATCTCCTCCGCCGACTGCGGGATGACGTCGAACCCCACGAACAGGAACGGCGTCGCGACCAGCACCGTGATCAGGCCGGCCAGGCCCCCGGTGAACAGCGGTTGCATGTTCGCGGTGTCACCGCCGACGAAGCTCCCCACGACCAGGGCGAGCCCGACCCCGAGCAGGAACAGGACCGCCACGGTCTGGAAGACCGCTGCCGGCCGGACTCCGACGTAGTTCAACGCGGTCATCACCACGGCCGCGCCCACGCCGATCGCGACCCAGCTGGCGTACACGTCGTAGTCGGCAACGGTCCACAGCCGCCCGGCCAGCATGTCGGGGAAGAGGTAGAGCATGGTCTGCGGCAGGGCGACCGCCTCGAACGCGACGACGGAGACGTACCCGAGGACCAGCGCCCACGAGGTCACGAACGCCGGTCGGCTGCCCAGCGCACGGAGGGCGTAGTTGTGCTCTCCACCCACGTGGGGCATCGCGGAGACCAGCTCGGCGTAGGTCAGGCCGACCAGGGCGACCACAACTCCGCCGATGACGAAGGCGAGGGCGGCCCCGAGCGTGCCGGCGCCCTCGAGGAAGCCGCCCGTGAGGACGATCCAGCCGAAGCCGATCATGGCGCCGAAGGCCACCGCCAGCACGTCCCACCGGCCGAGCGTCCGGATGAATCCGCCGTGCTCCTGCTCAGTCATCGCGACTCCTTCGCCGGGCCCGTAGGAACAGGGAGGGACCTCCGTCGATCGAAGCGATGGTGCCCCGTTCGCGCCGTGCGGGCAGGGCGAACCGGCCGGGGACCGGAGCCGGGAGACCGGACCGCGTCCCGGTGGCCGACCCGACTTCTCGGGGGCGCAAGCGATCGGCGGAGCCGGCGCCGTGCCACCACGGCTACGGAGCGGTTCCCCGGCCGCCCGCCGAGGGCAGCTCGACCGTGATGCGGAGCCCGCCGCCTCGGCGCGGAGCGATCGTGAGCTCCCCGTCGTGCGCCTGCACGATGCTCTTGACGATCGCCAGGCCGAGCCCGACGCCCGCATGGTCGCCGCGGATGCGTTCGGTGCCGCGCTGGAAGGGCTCGGCGAGCGTCGAGACCAGCCCGGGCGTCAGCGTCGCGCCGGTGTTCTCGACGGTGAGCACCGCGGCGCCGGGTCGGACGCCGGTCCTGATCCACACGGCGCCGTCCTCGCGGACGTTGTGGACGATCGCGTTGTGCAGCAGGTTCGTGATCATCTGCAGCAGGAGCGCGCGCGACCCGCAGGCGGGGGTGATGCCGCCGGAGGTCGTGATGGTGACGCCGCGCTCCTCCGCGAGCGGGAGCAGGGTCTCGGTGGCCTCCTCCGCGAGGAGGGACAGGTCGACGTCCTCCCGGATGAAGGACCGTTGATCCGCGCGGCTGAGCAGGAGCAGCGCTTCGGTGAGCTCGATCGCCCGCGCGTTCACGGTGTAGAGGCGGTCGAGGAGCTCGCCGGTGTCGCGGCCGGGGTCCTTGCGCGCGACGTCGAGCAGCGTCTGGGTGACCGCCAGCGGGGTGCGCAGCTCGTGGGAGGCGTTGGCGGCGAACCGCTGCTGCTCGGCGACCTGCGCCTCCAGCCGGGCGAGCATGCCGTCGAAGGCGTCGGCCAGCTCCCGGAACTCGTCGCTCCGGCCCGGTAGCCGGATCCGGTGGGACAGCGATCCGGCGGCGGCCAACCGCGTCGCGTCCGTGATGCGGGTCAGCGGGGCGAGCATCCGGCCGGCGAGGATCCAGCCTCCCGCCAGACCGAGCACGAGCAGGAACGCCATCGCGGCCGCAGCCCTCGGCGCGAAGGCACGCTGGAGGTCCGACCGGCTCGGGATGAAGGGCGCGGGGCCGCTACCGGGCCGCGACGGGACGTTGAGCACGCCGTCGGGCACGTACCGCAGCAGGAACACCCACACGACCGCCAGGAGCAGGCCTCCGGCGAGCAGGAGGAAGCCGGCATAGCTGAGGGTGAGCCGTAGGCGTGCACTGGGACCCGCTGCTCTATCCACCTGCTGCTCTATCCACCCGCTGCTCTATCCACCCGCTGCTCTATCCACCTGCTGCTCTATCCACCTGCATCTCTATCCACGGCCCGGTTCCGCGCGCCCGGCGCCCGGGGCCGTGTCGATCCGGTACCCGACGCCGGGCACCGTGCCGATGATCCCCGGCTCACCGAGGCGTTTGCGCAGTGCCGAGACGGTGATGCGGACCGCGTTCGTGAAGGGGTCGGCGTTCTCGTCCCACGCCCGTTCCAGCAGCTCCTCGGCGCTGACGACACCGCCCTCGGCGGCGACGAGGACCTCGAGCACGGCGAACTGCTTCCGGGTGAGCGCGACGTAGCGGCCCTCGCGATAGACCTCCCGGCGGAACGGGTCCAGCCGCAGACCGGCGATCTCCCGCACGGGTGGTCGGTTGTGCGCACGCCTGCGGTCCAGTGCCCGGAGCCGGAGCACGAGCTCCCGCAGCTCGAACGGCTTGGTGAGGTAGTCGTCGGCGCCGAGCCCGAACCCGGAGGCCTTGTCGTCGAGGCGGTCGGCGGCGGTGAGCATCAGGATCGGCATGCCGCTGCCGGACGCGACGATGCGCGTGGCGATCTCGTCACCGGAGGGGCCGGGGATGTCGCGGTCGAGCACGGCGATGTCGTAGGCGTTGATGCCCAGCAGCTCCAGTGCGGTGTCCCCGTCGCCGGCGAGGTCGGCCGCGATCGCCTCGAGACGCAGCCCGTCCCGGATGGCCTCACCCAGGAAGGGTTCGTCCTCGACGATCAGCACGCGCACGGCTCCGAGGCTAGAGCGCCGGTGCATATCGCCGGCGTATCGAAATGCGCGTACGGGGTGACAACACGCCGCTGGCTTCGCTGTCGGCATGTCCAACACCACGCAGGAACGGACGACGACCCACCACCGCCGATCGACCCCCGTCGTCGTCCTGGCCGCGGCGATCGCGGCGATCGTCGGAGCGATCCTCGGGTACCAGGCGGTGACCGCCCCGTCCTCCTCGACGGCGTCGCCGCTCGTCGCGCTCGGCGACACCCCCGGCCCGCACCCACCGGAGGCCCGGAGCACCGTCCCCGATGCGCACGGCCCGCCGGGTGCGCCCGGGCGGGCCGTCCCCGGCGGCCTGACGGTCGACGACGGCGTCGTCCCGGCCGGCGTGACCGTCTTCGACGACGGAGTACCCGCCGTGGCCAACCTCGATCCGGCGCTCCTGGCCGCCCTCCGCCAGGCCGCGCGCACAGCGGAGGACGACGGCGTCCGGTTCACCGTCAACAGCGGCTGGCGCTCCCCCGAGTACCAGGAGGAACTCCTCCGCGAGGCCATCGCCGAGTACGGCTCGGCCGAGGAGGCAGCCCGCTGGGTCTCCACCCCGGACACGTCCACCCACGTGACCGGGGACGGGGTCGATCTCGGGCCCGCCGAGGCCACGGACTGGCTGTCGGAGCACGGCGCCGGGTACGGGCTGTGCCAGATCTACCGGAACGAGCCCTGGCACTACGAACTGCGTCCCCAGGCGATCGACCACGGGTGCCCGCGGATGTACGCCGACCCCACCCACGACCCGAGGACGCAGCAGTGACCGGCACCCTGGCCCGGTCGCGCCCTCACCTCGGCGGCGTCGTCCCGCCGACGCTGCAGACGCTGCCCGCGGCGGTGGCGGAGAACCTCGCGATCGTCCGGCGACGGACCCGCGCCCGGGTCATGGCGGTGGTCAAGGCCGACGGGTACGGGCACGGTGCCCGCGCGGTCGCGCACGCCGCGGTCGAGGCCGGCGCGGACTGGCTCGGGACGACGGACGTCGCCGAGGCGTCCGCGCTGCGCGCGGCAGGGCTCACCGTGCCGATCCTGACGTGGTTGCACCCCTCCGGCGTGGACGCCGAGACCGCCGCCGTGGACCGGATCGACGTCGCGGTCGGCTCCGTCGACGAACTGGAGGCATGGCTGCCGGACGCCTGCCGCAGCGTCCGGGTCCACCTGAACATGGACACCGGCATGGCGCGGGAGGGGTGCCCTCCACCCGAATGGGAGGCACTGATCGCGCGGGCCCAGCAGGCACAGCGACAGGGCAGGATCCGCGTCGTCGGCCTCATGGGACACCTCCCGTCGGCCGACCGGGCACGACCCGAGGCGAACGAGGCAGCCGTCGTGCAGCTGAGGCGCGCCGGGCGAGCGCTCACGGCGGCGGGCTTCGGCGCGCCGCTCACCCACCTGGCCGCCACCTCCGGAACGCTGACGGACCCGGCCACCCATTTCGGGATGGTCCGCGTGGGCGCCGGCCTCGTCGGCATCGACCCGTCGGGGACGACCGACCTGCACGGCGCGTCGAGGCTGACCGCCCCGATCGTGCACCGGACGACCGCCGGTCCGGGGACACCGGTGGGCTACGACGGAGCATTCGTCACCACGAGGCCCACCAACCTCGGCGTCCTGCCACTCGGGTACGCCGACGGGATCCCGCGGGAGATCGCTTCCGCGGCCTCGGTGGAGATCCGGGGACGGCGGTACCCGGTCGTCGGGCGGGTCTCGATGGACCAGATCGTCATCGACACCGGTGCGGACGCCTTCCCGCTCGGCACGACCGCGACGGTGTTCGGCCCACGGGGTGGCGCGGCACCGACCGTCCACGACTGGGCCCGCTGGGCGGGGACCATCCCGCACACCGTCGTCACGGGCATCGGCCCCCGCGTGCGACGGACGGTCGCATGACCCCGCACGTGCTGGTCATCGGCGGCGGGCAGAACGCCGAGCACGACGTCTCCCTCGGATCGGCAGCGGGCGTCGAGGAGGCGCTGCGCAGCCGCGGGATCGAGGTCACCGCCGTCACCGTCGGCCGCGACGGGCGATGGAGGCACCAGGCGGAACCGCTGGGCGCGAACGCGGCCGACTCCGTGGTCGCGGCCCTACCGCTGCTCGCCCGGGCCGACGTGGTCTTCCCGGCGATCCACGGCCCGCTGGGCGAGGACGGGACGCTCGCCGCGCTGTGCGCCCTCACCCACACCCCGGTGGTCGGCTCGGGCACGCGGGCCGGCGCGATCGGCATGGACAAGTGGGCCACCAAGCTCGTCGCCGAGGCGATCGGGATACCCACCGCCCCCGGACGGCTGGTGCACGCGGGCGACGTGGCCGGCATCGAGTTCGACGAGCCGGTCGTCGTCAAACCGGTCTCTGCCGGGTCGAGCCACGGCGTGGGGCTCGCCCGCGACGCCGGCCGGCTCGCGGTGGCGCTTCGGGCCGCGGCCCGCCACGACGACCGGATCCTGGTCGAGCGGGTGGTCCGCGGCCGCGAGATCGACGTCGCCGTCCTGCGGGAGGCCGACGGGCGCTGCTGGGCGCCGCCGCCGTTGGAGATCCACGCCGACGGGCTGTTCGACACCGCCACGAAGTACGACGGCACCGCACGGTTCACCGTGCCCGCCGACCTGAGCGACGCGGAGTGCGCCGCACTGACGCGCGCGGCGCTGCGGATGTTCGACGCCCTCGGCTGCGCCGGGGTCGCGCGCGTCGACTTCTTCCTCACCGACGACGGCCCCGTGCTCAACGAGGTCAACACGATGCCGGGGATGACCGCCCGGTCCCAGGTGCCCATGATGTTCGCGGCGGCGGGGGTGTCGTACGAGGACCTGGTCGTCCGGCTGGTCGACGCCGCCATGACGTCGGCACCGCCACGCGGTGCCGGGGAGGGGCCGGGAGCGTGAGCCGACGGCGCCTCACCCCAGCAGTGGCCGGATGTTCTCCACCCACACGTCCCAGCCCAGCCGGCCGATCAACGCCGTCACGACCACGAGGAAGACGACCCGGATGAAGCGGCTGCCCCGGGCGGTCGCCGTCCGGGCACCGAGATAGCCGCCGAGCATGTTGGCGGCACCCAGGACGAGCCCCAGGCCCCAGAAGACCGCTCCGTAGGGCGCGAAGTAGAGCAACGCCCCGACGTTGGTGGCGACGTTGACGATCTTGGCCTTGGCGCTGGCGTTGAGGAAGTCGTAGCCCAGCAGCGACACCATGGCGAAGACGAGGAACGAACCGGTCCCGGGGCCCAGGACGCCGTCGTAGAAGCCGATGCCGCCGCCCACCGCCGCGGCGACGCCGTGGTGTCGCCGCCCGGTGTGCCGCAACGCGGTCACCTCCCCCAGTGCCGGGCGCAGCACGGTGAACGTCGCGATGGCCACCAGTGCCACGACGATGACCGGCTTGAACACCTCGGCCGGCAGCGCCGCGGCGACGGACGCCCCGGCGAAGCTGCTCACCAGGGCGACGCCGGCCATCGGCAGCGCGGTCCGCAGGTCGGGGCGCACCCGGCGGTAGTAGGTGACGGCGCTGGTCGTGGTGCCGAAGACCGAGGCCAGCTTGTTCGTCGCCAGGGCCTGCACCGGGCTCATCCCGGGAACGAGCAACAGGGCCGGCAGCTGCAGGAGACCGCCGCCACCGACGACCGCGTCGATCCACCCGGCCGCGAGCGCCGCCACCAGGAGGAGCACCAGGACTCCGGGCGTCAGCCCCTCCGGGAACAGGCCGCCCGGTAGCTCGACCGTCAGGAGCGCGTCCGGTTCCGCGGCTTCCGGCGGCGGGCGAAGAACCGCTCCACCCGTCGCCAGCGGTTCGGCGTCTTCTCCGGGTCCATCAGCTCGGACTCGGCGAGCGCCCGGTCGGCCGGACCCAGCTCGGGCGGTTCGAACGGCACCAGCGAGCGACCGGTCGGCCGGCGCAGTCGCTCGATGCCCCGCACGAGCGAGCCGGTGTCGGCGACCGCGGCGGCGACCTCGTCCGGCTCGCAGCCGAGGTGCTCGGCGAGCAGGCGGTCCCGGATGCCGACGATGGTCGCGGCCAGCCGGTCGGCACCCGGTCGCCCCTCGACCGCCTCCACCGCCACGTCGAGCTCGGTGTCCAGGCCCATCGAGCGGTTGTTCACGTTGCTCGATCCCAGGCGCAGCAGACGGTCGTCGATCACGGTCACCTTGGCGTGCACGTAGATGTGCTCGCGCTGCTCCGTCACCGGGGTGTAGAGCCGGAACCGGTCGTGGACGTCGGCCTCGCGGACGATCTCCAGGACCCGGGCCCGCGCGGTTCCCATCGCCTTCTCGGAGAGCCACCCGTCGGCGGTCCACGGGTTGAGCACGACGACCTCCGGCCCGTCCGGCTCGCGCAGCCGCTCGGCGATCGCCTCCGCGATGCGGCGGCTGGCGAAGTACTGGCTCTCCACGTAGATCGACCGGACGGCAGCGGCGATCGCGGCCAGCCACAGCAGCTCGACCTCGTGCACCAGGCTCGTCCCGCCGTGCTCGGGGTGGGTGCGGGAGATGGCGACGTCGACGTCGGTGAGCAGGGGCTCGACGTCCTGGGGCCAGCAGTCCCGCGACTCGGGGATCGGCTCGAGCCGCTCCCCGGTGCCGCTCTGCCACCGCTCGCGCGCGAGCTCGGCAACTGCCCGTGCGGCGGGCCCCGTCATGATGCTGGTCGCGTCGTGCCAGGGCCCGGTCAGCCGGCCCGGGACGCGCCCGGTCGCCGGGCGGCGCCGGTGCGGGTTGGCGTCGGTGTGGTCGGAGGTGTCCCACCGGTCGGCGGTGACGTCGATGCCGCCGGTGAAGACCAGGCAGTCGTCGATCACGACGATCTTCTGGTGGTGCGCGCCGCCGACCGGGTGGTGGGTGTCCACGGTGAAGGTGAGCCGGTCGGGCGTGCGGCGGTCGAGGAGCACGATGGGCTTGAGGCCCCGACCGAGCGCGCGCAGCATGCCGAGGTCCCACTGCAGGACCCCGATCTCCAGCCGCGGCTCGGCCTGCACCGCCGTCTCGAGGACGGCCCCCAGCCGATCGTCCTCCGGCCGGCCGCCGCCGAGGGGATCGAGCCGGATCCGCGGGTCGAAGTCCCAGCCGATGAAGAGCACCCGTCGTTCGGCCTGGAGCACGGCACGCTTCAACGTGGCGAAGTAGCCGGCGGCGTCGACGAAGATCCCGAAGCGGGTGGCCCGCTCGACCCGCCAGCAGGTCTCCCCGGGGATCAGCAGCGGTGCACCCTGCTCGGGCCGGCCGTCGTCGCGGGCGTCCTGTTGCGTGGGCAGCGCGATACCCGGGTCCGTATCGGGCTCCGTCGTCGCCTCGCCGCCGTCGATCACGTCGGCAGTCTGCCCGTCGCGGTGGACGGAACCAACGACCGACTGCTCCTCGGCATGGCCCGGCCGGCCCCGACCCGGCCGCGTCCGGACACCCGGCGGCCCGACCCTGGCCGGACCCGGATCCCGTGCCTCCTCCGGCAGGATGGCGGCATGAACGTTCCTCCGAAGCCGTCACGAACCGTTGCGGCCCTGGTCGCGGGCACGGCCACGACGGCGTACTACGCCACGCCGGATCTCGTCACGTCCCGCCGGGCGCGCGGCTGGGTCAAGGCGGGACTGGTCGCGATCTCCTCCGCCGCGGCCGTGCCGGAGGTACGGGCAGCATGGGCCGGGTCCCGCGAGCAGCAGGACCCCGACGGCGTGACACTCGGCTCGCTGCCACTCCGGAGCAAGGTCGTCGTGTTCGGCGTCGTGGGCGCTGCGCTCGCGTGCGCCGTCAGCGGCGCGCGCATCGCGGAACGCTGGGCCTTCCGGCACGGCGAGGCGCGGGCGGCGGCCGGCAAGCGGCTGCCGCACACCGGTCCGGCCCTGGTCTACGGCGCCGTGGCTACCGGGCTCGCGCTCCTCCCGGCTCCGTCGCCGACACCGGGGGCAGCCCCGGAGTGACGCGGCGACGGTGCCGCACCCGGTTGCCGGAGCGCGCACGCGCTCGCGCGCTGGGGTCAGGCAGTCCGGTGGGCGCGGTCGTCGGCCGGCACGGCGGCCTGTCGTCGCGCGGTCACCCGGTCGGGATATCGCCCGGTGAACTCCGCCAGGCCCCACAGGACGGCGATCGGCACGACCCAGTTCAGCGCCAGTTCGAGCAGGTGACCGGACGCGCGGCTCGTGGCGTGCGCGTCCAGCACCGTGACCAGGACTCCCGCCGACCCGATCACCACGAGCCCGCCACCCCAGGCCGCGCTGATGACCCGGTTGACGGAGCGGAAGGTCGGCGATCCCCAGTACTCACGGGGGGTCGACTGCCGCGCGTACTCCTCCGTGAACGGCCGCACCGACGCGGTCCCGAGGACGAACAGGCCGAGGACCACCCCGACCAGCGGCCGTCCCCACGTGTAGAGCCAGTCGTCCACGTCACGGCCACCGATGAAACCGGCCACCGCGACGACGGCGAACAGCACGAGGGAGGCCGCGTCGAGGGTCACCGGTCCGTGCCCTCGCCCCGCGAGTGCGAGCGCCACGACGGTCATCGCCACCGCGAGCACGGCGCCCCAGGCCACCGCGTCGGCCGCCGGCCGGTGGGCCACGACGGTGAACGCGATCCAGGGCAGGAATCCGGAGACGAAGGCAGCGGGCTTCATGCTCCTCACGCTGCCCCCGCCCTCTCCAAGCGCACTCCAACCGCCGGCGCAGGGCGCCCGGCGCCTCCGGCTGCCGCGACGCGTTGGCGCCCGCTTGGAGCACCGCACGGCAGCATGGCCCGCACGCCGCCGGCCGCGGGGGCCGTGAGGAGGAGCGGTGGACGACGTCGTCTCGATCGACACGCTCGCCGCCGTCGCCGCGGTCGCGCTGATCGCGGCGGTGCTGGCCGGGCTGCTCCCCCGCCTTCCGGTGCCGCAGGTGGTGCTGCTGCTGGCCGGCGGAATCCTGATCGGACCCGACGTCCTGGCGCTGGGCACGCCGGCCGACGTGCGGGTGCTCGCCGACGTCGGGCTCGGCTTCGTCTTCCTGCTGGCCGGCTACGAGATCGACCTGCGGCTGTTCCGGGAGGACGCCGGACGGCGCGCGCTGCTGGCGTGGGCGGTCTCCTTCGGACTCGCAGCCGGCGTCGTCGGCCTCCTCGGCGCCGCCGGGGTGGTGGAGTCCTTCCTCCCGATCGCCCTGGGCCTCACCACCACGGCCCTCGGGACGCTGCTGCCGGTCCTGCGGGAGGCGGGTCTCCTCCGCGGCCGGCTCGGGCGGTACCTGCTGGCCACCGGCGGCGTCGGTGAGCTGTTGCCGGTGCTGGTGATCGCCGTCTTCCTCGGCAGCCAGGGCCGCGCCAGCGCCGTCGTCGCCCTCGGTGGGGTGGCGGTCCTCGCCCTCGCACTGGGGCTGCTGCGGCACGGCGTGCGTGAAGGCAGCCGCCTGGCCGACGTCGTCCGTGCGGGGCAGAACGAGACCGCCCAGATCACGCTGCGCGGCACGATCCTGCTGCTGCTGGCGCTCGTCGCCGTCACCGACCGGTTCCACCTCGACGCGGTGCTCGGCGCCTTCCTCGCCGGCCTGGTGCTCCGGCACTGGGTGGGCACCGCCGCCCCGCTGCTGGAGTCGAAGCTCGACGCCGTGGGCTACGGCTTCTTCGTCCCGTTGTTCTTCGTCTACTCCGGCATGAGCCTCGACCTGCACGCGATCGGCGAGGCCCCGCTGGCGGTGGTCATGTTCCTGCTCCTCCTCCTGGCCGTCCGGGGCGGGCCGGTCCTGCTGGTCCACCGCGGAGCGCTGGCCTGGCGCGAGCGCTGCCAGTGCGCTCTGGTGAGCGCGACGGCGCTGCCGGTGCTCGTCGCGCTCACCGAGATCGCCGTCCGCAGCGGCACGCTGACCTCGGAGGACGCCGCGGCGCTCGTCGGTGCCGGCGCGGTGACGGTGCTGGTGCTGCCGGCCCTCGTGGTCACGCTCGCGCGCCGCGCCGCCGAGCCGTCGCCCCAGCCGTCACCCGGAGGCCCGGTCGGTCCCGGACGATGACCGCGTCGTCCCACGGGCCCTGGTCCCCCGTGGCGCGCCGCCGCCGGCCCCCTACCGCCGTCGCGTCGGATGCGGTACGCAGGGGTCCGACGACGCATCGGGACACCCGGTGACCGAGCGGCCTCGCGGCGCTCACGTCGACCGAGGTGGGGACGCCCACCTCCACCACGTCACGGGGACGGCTCGGTAGGAGGCCCCGGTGCTGTCGGAACCCCCCGGCGGTCCTCTGCACATCCGTGACCTCGGCCCGCTCGAGGTCGAACGCTCCGGGATCCCGGTCGGCCTGGCCGGCACCCGGCTCGGCGCCGCGCTGTCCCTGTTGCTCGTGAACGCCGGACAGCACGTCGGCGTCGACGCCCTGTCCGACGCGATGTGGGGGGCGCAGTCCCCGGCCCGCTCGTCCTCGACCCTCGACTCGCACATCTGGCGGCTGCGCAAGGCACTGGAACCCCACCGGGAGCGCGGCGCCCCGTCGACGGTGCTGCGCCACGACCTCGGCGGGTACCGGCTGGTGGCCGATGCCGCGACCATCGACTCGCTGACGTTCGGCGCCGCGGCCGACGAGGCGCGGAACCTGCTCGCCGCCGGCCGCACCATCGACGCCCTCCGGCAGACCGAGCGGGCGCTCCGTCTCTGGCGGGGCCGGCCCTACGCCGGCTTCGACGACGAGCCCTGGGCCGTCCCGGCGGTGGCCCGGATGACCGAGGTCCGCGACCAGCTGCGCGAGATGCAGGCCGAGGCACTGCTGTCCTCCGGATCGCCGGAGCGGGCACTCCTCGCGATCGCCCCGGGCCTGGCCCACACCCCGCTGCGCGAGCGGCTGTGGGTCCTGCGGATGCTCGCCCAGCACCGCCTGGGCCGTACCGAGGAGGCTCTGCGCAGCTACGCCGGGATCCGCGCGATGCTGCTCGACGAGCTGGGCCTCGAACCGGGCCGCGAGCTGCGTGAGCTGCACGGCCGCATCCTCGCCGACGACGCCGGGCTGCCGGCCCAGAGGCCGCGGCGGACGTCACCGGGAGGCGGTCCGGTCGTTCTGCGCCGCCCGCCTCCAGGCCCCGCGCAACGGCCCGCGCCGGCCGGCGACGGGGCCGACGGCCAGGGTCCCGCCCGAGGTGACCAGCTCGCTGGAACCCGTCGAGGCCGAACGGGCCCGGGCGGCCGGTGCCCGCCTGAGCCCGGCCGACCCGAGCGGCGCTCCGGACGCATGCGGTCGGGATCCCGCGACGCCGTTGGAGACGCATTGGAGCCGGCACCTGCACAGTCCGCTCAGCTGGCGGGAACACCGCCTCCCGGGATCGGAGAGACCGACGTGCACGCCTTCTTCACCGACGACGACTTCCAGTTCGCCGTCGAGAACGTCCTCGGCAGCGCCTACACCCGGGCGGCCGACATCGGCGAGGTCCTGACGACCGTCGACCGCATCCCCAACCGCTCGGCGAAGGCCTGGGTCGAGCAGTGGGGCGCCACGGCCGACCGGATCGCCGCCGAGGCGCGGGCGGCCGAGGCCGCCGGCCACGTCCGCACCGCCGCCGCCCGCTGGCTGCGTGCCTCGAGCTACTACTCCGAGGCGTCCGACAAGGCCGACGCCACAGGCGGCTTCGCAGACCTGTGGGAGCGGCACCGCGATGCGTGGGACCGCTTCGTGGACCTCACCGCGGAGATCGGCGACATCGCCGTCGAGCGCCTCGAGATCCCCTACGAGGGCACCACCCTGCCCGGCTACTTCTTCCGCCGGGCCTCGGCCGACGGTGCCCGACGCACCCTCGTCCACACGAACGGCAGCGACGGCTCGGTGACCGGCGCGTGGAGCCGCGGCATCGCCGACGCGCTCGCCCGCGGCTGGAACGCGATGACCTACGACGGCCCCGGCCAGAACGCCGCGCTGATGCGTCAGGGGCTGCCGTTCCGCCCCGACTGGGAGAACGTGCTCACGCCGGTCCTCGACCACCTGACGAAGCGGGCGGACGTCGACCCGGCACGGATCGCGGTGATGGGCATCAGTCAGGGCGGCTACTGGGTCCCCCGCGCGGCGGCCTTCGAGCACCGCATCGCCGCCGCGGTCGCCGATCCCGGGGTCGTCGACGTCTCCACCACCATGCTCGCCCAGCTGCCCCACTTCCTGATCAAGCTCCTCGACGCCGGGAACCGGGAGAATTTCGACGCGGACATGGCCTGGGCGCTGAAGGTCTCCCCTGCCACGCGCACCCTGCTGCGCTGGCGGATGCGCCCGTACGGCGTCACCTCGCCCTTCGACTTCTTCACCGCGGCCCGCGAGTACGCGCTGACGGACGAGCAGCTGGCCGCGGTCGCCTGTCCCGTGCTGATCACCGATCCCGAGCACGAGCAGTTCTGGCCGGGTCAGTCCGCGCGGCTGGCCGCGGCACTCACCTGCCCGGTCACCCTGCTGCCGTTCACCGCGGAGGAGGGGGCGGACTCGCACTGCGAACCGGTGGCGTCGGGACTGCGGGGCGAGCGGATCTTCGACTGGCTCGACGAGCAGGTACCCGCCTGAGCAGCGGGGATGCGCGGTCCGGGCAGGCGACCTCCTGCCGGCGGCCGTACGGTGGCGGACGCCGCACGTTCACGCCCACCGGGAGAATCCGATTACCGCGTCCGAGGGCCAGGCCCCCAGTCCGTCCACCACGACCACCGGCGACGCGGAGCAGCACGACGGCGGTGGGCTCACCGGTGCCGTCGTCGTCGTGGCCCTGGTGTCGGCGATCTCGGGTCTCCTGTACGGCTACGACACCGGGATCATCTCCGGGGCGCTGCTGCAGATCAGTGACGAGTTCGGCATCGGCAGCGGCTGGGAGCAGGTGATCGCGGCCTCGATCCTGGCGGGCGCGGTGATCGGCGCCCTCGTGTGCAGCAGGCTCAGCGAGCGGCTGGGTCGGCGCACCACGCTGCTGATCGTCGCCGCGGTGTTCGTCGTCGGCTCGCTCGCGGCATCCCTGGCGCCGAACCCGGTGACGCTGTCGGTGGCCCGGGTCGTGCTCGGCTTCGCCGTCGGCGGTGCCACGCAGACCGCCCCGGTGTACGTCGCGGAGCTGGCCCCCTCGAAGTACCGCGGCCGCCTGGTGCTGTTCTTCCAGATCGCCATCGGCGTCGGCATCCTCATCGCCACCATCGTCGGCGCGACGGAGCGCGTCGACTGGCGGCTCGCCATCGGCGCGGCCGTGGTACCGAGCGCACTGATGCTCCTGCTGATGCTGCGCCTGCCCGACAGCCCCCGCTGGCTGGTCAAGGCCGGCCAGGACGACCGCGCGCGTCAGGCGCTGGAGGACGTGCGCCCGCAGGGCACCGACGTCTCCCCCGAGCTGCGCGACATCGAGGAACTGGTCGAGGCCGAGCGCTCGGCGAGCACCAGCGGCTGGCGGGGGCTCCGGAAGCCCTGGGTCCGCCCGGCGCTGATCGTCGGGTGCGGCCTGGCGATCTTCACCCAGCTCTCGGGCATCGAGATGATCGTCTACTACTCGCCGACGATCCTGACCGACAACGGCTTCTCCGACAGCGCGGCACTGCGGGTGTCGGTCGCCCTGGGCGCCACGTACCTGATCACCCAGCTGATCGGGCTGGCGATCATCGACCGCGTCGGCCGTCGGCGGCTGACCCTGCTCACCCTGCCGGGCGCCGCGCTGGCGCTGATCGTGCTGGGCACCTTCTTCGTCACCGGCAACGACGGGGAGGCGCAGGTGCCCTACATCGTCGCCACCCTGATCGTCTTCATGGCCTTCACCGCCGGCGGCATCCAGCTCATGGGGTGGCTCACCGGGTCGGAGATCTACCCGCTCGCCACCCGCGAGGCCGGGGCCGCCGCGCAGTCGGCGTCGCTGTGGGGCACCAACCTGCTCATCACCCTGACGTTGCTGAGCATCATCGACACGATCGGCACCGGCCAGACCTTCTGGTTGTACGCCGCGTTCAACGTCGCCGGCTTCGTCTTCCTCTACCGGCGCATGCCCGAGCTCACCGGCCGCAGCCTGGAGCAGATCGAGAAGCGGCTGTCCGACGGGCGTTTCACGCCCGCCGACTTCGCCGGCTCCCGCTAGGCACGGGGCCTCAGGGGGAGCCCAGCAACCGGAGCACGTTCTCCCGCGCCTTGCTCGCCTGCGCCAGCATCGCCGTACCGGCTTCGGCGAGGACCTGGCTCCGGCTGAGCAGGACCATCTCGGCGGCCATGTCCGCATCGCGGATGCGCGACTCGGCGGCGGTCCCGTTCTCGATCGACACGCCCAGCCGCCGGACGGTGTGCTCCAGCCGGTTCTCGTAGGCACCGAGGTCGGCCCGCACCTCCGACACCCGCCCGATGGCCGCGTCGACCGCCCGGATCACCGCGGCCATCCCGCCATGCACGTAGTACCGGGGGCTGACGGCGACCGCGTCCTCCGCGGTCGAGCCGGGACCGGGGGTCGCGCCGGTCGTGGTCAGCCCCGTCGCGGTCGCGGTGAACGGGGTGAACCCGGGGCCGAGCGCCGCCTGCGCCGCCGCGTTGAGCGCGTCGAGGTGCTCCTGCGCGGTGTCCGCGCCGGAGTAGTCGACGGCGGACAGGTCGAGGTGGTCGTCGCCGTACCGCACCCAGCCCGTCAACGCGCGGAAGCCGGCCTCGTACTCGCCGGTGACGAAGTCACCGCCGTGCAGGGTCAGCGTGCCGGGCGCCGGGGTGCCCTCGTCGTCGGAGACAGCCGGGACGCGCCCCGCCTGGACGCCGACCCAGCCGTTCCCCCACTCACCCGTCTCCTCGCTCCGGTACCGGGTGATGTGGACCGCGGACAGCCCGAGATCGACGGCGCCCATCCCCTCGCCGACGGACCCGATGGCGATCCGCAGGGTGTCACCCGGGGCGGATCCGATCTGCAGGATCCCGTCGTAGCTCCCGTCCAGCAGCGCCATGCCGTTGAACGCGGTGGTGCGCGCGACCCGCTCGATCTCCGCCTTCAGCTGCTCGAACTCCACGCCGACGGCCCGTGTCGGGTCCGCACCCATCACGCCGGTGCTGGCTGCCTGCACGGCCAGGTCCCGCATGCGACGCAGCACCGCCGAGACCTCGTGCAGCGCGCCCTCCGCCGTCCGGACGACGTTGATGCCGTTCTGCACGTTGTCGACGGCCTGCGCCATCCCGCGGACCTGGGACCGCAGCCCCTCGGAGATGGCCAGCCCCGCCGCGTCGTCGGCGGCGCTCGTGATGCGCTGCCCCGAGGACAGCCGACGAACTGCGTCGGCTCGGGAGGCGTCGGTCAGCGACAGCATGCGGGAGGCGTTCAGCGCGGCGATGTTCGTCGCGATCCTCATGGCTGCGCTTCTCCGTCCATCGACGCCCCCGCGGCGCGCACGTCTGACTACGGCCGGCACGACCGGGAGTTGAGTCCAGACGTGCAGGTCGCGGCCGCGCCGACCGCCGGAGGCCAGCTAGCGCACCGGCCGCCTGGCGCCGGTGGTGGCCGCTCGGGTGGCCGCCGTGACCGGTTGCCGCAGGATGGTCCGGAGCTTCGCGGGCTCGGTGCGCCGCGCGTCCGAGAGGTAGATCTCGTGGTGCGGGCCTCCCGGGGCGAGACCGTTGGCCGGCAGGAAGTCGTCGTGGAGGCGTGCCAGCACCGGGCCCTCGTCGTCGTAGGAGCCGATGTGCAGGACTTGCGCGCTCGGCCCCTCGGCATACCGCTCGACGCGGACGAGACCCGCGGCGGGCAGCTGCTTCCTCTCCCGCACGGTGCCCAGGGCGTGGTCGACGATGTCGGCCGTGATCCAGTCCGGCTGGGCGATCATCATCGTCCAGTCCCAGGCGCTCTTGTCCCGGGTCCGGAAGACGTCGAGGTCCGCTGCGGACCAGAGCCCCTCGAGCGGCGCCACCGTGTGCACCGTCCCCAGCTCCGCCTTCGCGACCGCCCGGACCGCGTAGGAGAGCGTGTACAGCGCCTCGACCGCGTCCCGGTAGGCCACGGAGGTGTTCGGGTCGCCGTGCCCGTCGATCATGAGGAAGCCCATCTCCGGGACGTCGACGAGTTCGATGACGCCCCGTCTCGGGGCGTAGAGGTCCCTGCGCTCCTTCTTGACGTCGTAGGTCTGCACCGCGCCCCCTCCGATGTCTTCGCCCGACGCGGTCCGCTCCGCGGCCGGATCCCGGGCGAGCCTGGTGCGTCCGGCGGCGGCGGGCAATCCCCCGCCGTCCCCCGGAGGCCCCACCGTCAGCGACCCTCGACGACGGGGTGGTCGGGGCGCCCCGTCCGCGCCCACGTGACGACGTTCTGCGCCGCCTTGCGGCGCAGCTCCCGCTCGGACTCCGCGGAGAACCACGCGACGTGCGGGGTGACCAGGGCGAGCGGGTGCGTCAGCAGGGCATGGTCCGCCGGCGGCGGTTCCTCGGGGAGCACGTCCAGGGCCACGCCCCCGAGCCGACCTCCGGTCAGCGCCCCGAGCACCGCGTCGACGTCGACCAGCGCGCCCCGGGCGGTGTTCACGAGGTAGGCCCCGGCCGGCAGGAGCTCCAGCAGGTCGGTCCCGACCAGCCCCTGCGTCTCCGCGGTCAGCGGCAGGTGCAGGGTCACCGCGTTGCTGCGGGTGAACAGCTCCTCGAGCCCGACCCGTTCGACGCCGGCGGGCCAGGCGTCGTCCGGCAGGTGCGGGTCGTACCCCACGCACGTCCCGAACCACGGGGACGCCCGCTCCATGGTCATCCGTCCGATCCGGCCGAGGCCGACCACCCCCAGGGTCAGCTCCCCCGGTCGCCGGAGCTGCCCGCCGAGCCGGTAGTCCCACCGTCCCGCCCGGACGTTCCGGGCGTGCTCCGGGAGGCCGCGCAGCAGGGCCAGCAGCATCGCGACCGCATGCAGCGCCACCTCGACGGTCCCGTAGTCGGGCACGTTGCACACCCAGACGCCTCGCGCCCTGGCGGCCTCGAGGTCGACGACGTCCACGCCCACGCCGTAGCGGCTGACCAGCCGCAGCCCCGGCAGCGCCTCGAGCACGCCGGCCGTGATGGGGGCGTACTGCACGAGGACGGCGTCGACGTCGCGTGCCGCCGCGATGACGTCCGCCGGGGTCCGGCATCGGGCGGTGACCAGCTCGTGGCCGGCGGCGGCGAGGACCTCCTCCTCGATGTCCAGCACGTCGTACTCCGCGTCGGTGACGAGCACGCGCACGCCGGTGCTCCTCAGCCGGTCGGCGCCGTCGTGGCCCGCGCGGCCGCGGCGGCCGCGTCGAACGACGGCGGCAGGGGCTCCAGCGGCGGCCGGACGGTGCCCATCGGGTGGCCGTGCCGCGCCTCGGCGACGCGCTTGAGCACCCCGGCGGAGACGTACTCCTTCGTCATCGCCCGGACCTGCTGCAGGTGCGCGGACAGCGCGGCCGCCTCGGCCCGGCGTCCCTCTCGGACGTGCCGGTAGAGCGCGACGACCTGCTCGGGGACGATGTTGGCGAGCGCGGAGATCGAGCCCTGGGCGGTCGGCAACCGCCCCGGAAGGTCGTCCTCCGTGCCGACGAGCACCCCCTTCCCCGCGCCATGGACCGCCTCGGCAAAGCCGGCCTCGCCGCCCGAGTCCTTCACGCCCCACGCGGGCAGGCCGGTGACGAGGTCGACCGGGAGCGGGACCGCGTACTTCGGGATGTGGTACATGACCACCGGGTGGCGGGTGGCGGCCAGGACGCGGTCGTAGAACAGCCGCAGCCCCTCGGCCGACACCGGCTTGAAGTAGTAGGGCGGCAGCACCAGGACCGCCCGCACCGGGAGGTCGTCCAGATAGGCCAGCAGGTCCAGGGTGTCGGGGAGGTTCCCCTCGGCGACCGTGGGGACCACGTGCAGGGAGCCCGCCGCCGGCACGAGTGCGTCCAGCACGGCGCGCTTCTCGTGCGTGGCGATCGACGGCCCCTCGCCGTTGGTCCCGAACGGGATCACGCCGGTGACGCCGGATGCGGCCAGCCACCGGACGTGACCCAGGTAGGCGTCGACGTCGATGCTGAACCGGTCGTCGTCGCGGAACGGCGTCACGTTGGCGGCGTAGACACCCTGCAGGACGCTGGCCGCTGGGGCCGGGGGCATGGTCATCGGGTGGGTCATCTCCCGAGGTCGACGGTCCGGTCGAGGAACGAGGTCAGCTCGCGGCGGCTGGGCAGCCCTTCGTAGTCGCCCAGGCTCTGCACGCAGTAGGCGCCCATGGCGTTCGCCGTCCGCAGGCGCTCCGCCGGGTCCATGTCCCACAGCCGGGCGGCGAGATAGCCGGCGGCGAAGGCGTCGCCGGCGCCGATCGGGTCGACCTGGCGCGCCGGGAAGCCGGGAGAGCTCAGCCGCTCCCCGTCCACGACCGCCGCGCAGCCCCGGGCGCCGAGCTTCAGCACGACCTCCCCGGGGCCCCGGTCGGCCAGGTGGTCCAGGCAGGTGTCCTCGTCCCAGCCCCACAGGGCCCGGGCCTCCTCGTCGCCGACGAGCAGGACGTCGACGTGCGGCAGCATCGCCTCGCTCGCCGCGCGCGCCGCCGCGGCGTCCCAGAGCCGGCTCCGGTAGTTGACGTCGTAGCTCACCCGCACACCCGCCGCCCGGGCGGTCCGCGCCGCCCACGGCAGGAACTCGGCCGCCTCGGGCGACAGCGCGCCGGTGATCCCGGTGAGATGCAGGAAGTCGGCACCCCCGAGGACCGCGGGGTCGAACGCGCCCGGCGCGAGCGTCGAGGCCGCCGATCCGCGCCGGTAGTAGTACACCCGGTGGGCGCCGGCCACCTCCTCGCGCAGGTACAGCCCGGTGGGCCGGTCGGGCACCCGCCGCACGGCCCTGGTGTCCACGCCCTCGGCGCGGATCCGGTGCAGGACGAGCTCCCCCGGCTCGTCCTCCCCCACCGCGCTCACCCAGGCGGCCGGGACGCCGAGCCGCGAGAGACCGATGGCGACGTTGCTCTCGGCACCGCCGATGGACAGCGTCACCGCCCCCGCATGACGGAGCCGGCCCGGAGCGGTGGGGACGACGAGCACCATCGTCTCACCCGCGGTGACCACCCGGACCTGTGCCGCGTCCGCCGTCGGCTCACTCACCGAAGAGCTTGCGGATCTGCTCGTTGAAGGTGAGGACGAACAGGAAGCCGAAGAGGAGGAAGGACCAGACCAGCGCCGCGATGCGCCCGGCGCCGGGCCGGATCTCCTTCGGCAGCGTCCGCCGGTTCACCAGCAGCAGTAGGGCCGAGTAGATGAACATCATCAGCCCACCGGTGACGGCGGCGATGACCAGCAGCACGAGCGGCTGGTCGAGCCCCGACAGCAGCACCACGACGCCGATGAGGACCAGGCCCCAGACCAGGCCGAAGTAGATCTTGCTCTCGTTCGCGTCCTTCAGGTAGGCGGTCTTGAGGACGTCGGCGCCGAGGCGGCTGGTGTAGTCGACGATGCCGAGCGCCGCCGCGAACAGCGAGAAGGCCCCGATGATCCAGAAGAAGGTGCCGAACCAGCCACCGACGGTGTCGTTGAGGACGTCGCCCTCCGCCTCGAGGAAGGAGATGTCGCTGGCCAACCCCTCCTGGCCGAAGACCGTGGCATAGGCGAGGAGGGAGGTGAAGAGGATGGTGAGGAAGCTGATCAGCACGAAGGTGGTCAGCTGCTCGGTGTTGGCGAACCTCCACCAGCGCCGCCACCGGCCCAGGTTGTCGGGGGTCGGCTCGAACACGAAGCCGGTCGACGGCGCGGCCTCGGGGTGGCCGGTCACCGGGCTGACGATCCGCGGCACGTAGGCGCCCATGCCGAAGCCCTTGTCGCGGATCCAGTTGCTCTGGCACAGGTTCTGACCGCCCCCGGCCCCGGCGAACGCCAGGGCTCCCATGAGCAGCGCGAATCCGAGCTCCTCGGCGGGCAGCCCGGCCTCGGTGATGATCTGGGGTGTGTCGGCCCACGTCGACGCGCCGATGGCGGCGAACGAGGCGACGACGATCAGCAGCAGCACCGCCGCCACCTTGACCATCTGGATCTTCTCGAGGGCCTGGTACACCACCGGGGCCATCGTCAGGATCAGGCCGATGGCCAGCAGCATGCCGATCGCGATCGGCACCACGCTGCCGCCGACCAGGTAGGTCACCAGCGTGGCGGAGCTGGTCGCCCAGCCGGGCCAGATGTTCGCGAAGTACGCCAGCATCGCGAACACCAGGCCCCAGTGCCGCCAGTAGCGGCTGAAGCCGGTGAGCGCGGTCTCCCCGGTGGCGAGCGTGTACCGCTCGATCTCCATGTTGAGGAAGTACTGGGTCGCCAGGCCGACGAAGGCGGCCCAGACGAACACCAGCCCGACCTGGGAGGCGATGTACGGGTAGAGGATGAACTCACCGCTGGCCATGCCGACGCCGGCGGCGATGATGCCGGGCCCGATGACCTTGCGGAAGCTGGACGGCGGTTCCGGCATGTCCCGGACCGCGGGCGCGGCCAGGTACTTGGTCGGGAACCGGTCCACCACGGAGGAGGGGCGCCCCTCCGACTGACGGGTCGTGGCCATCTCGTCTCCTGTGCCCAGGGTCACATGCGAGCGGGTCATTCCTGCCACGTCGGGAGCCGCTCGGCAACCCCGGCGCGGTGATCAGCCCGAGACGTCCGGGTAGCCGCCGGTTCCGTGCGGCGTGAAGCCGACGTGCCGGTCGGACAGGTCCTCGGTGCGCCGCACGCCCAGCAGCTGCATCGAGCGCTGGTACTCCTCGGCGAGGATCCGGTACGCGCGCAGCACGCCCTCCTGGCCGCCGGCCATGAGCCCGTACAGGTACGCCCGGCCGATCATCGCGGCGTCGGCACCGAGTGCGCGGGCGGCGACGATGTCCTGGCCGTGCAGGATCCCGCCGTCGATGAGCACCGTGGCCCGCGGTCCCACGGCCGCCCGGATGGCGGGGAGGACGTCCAGCGTCGCGGGGGTGCGGTCCAGCTGCCGCCCGCCGTGGTTGGACACGACCACCCCGTCGGCGCCGTGGTCCATGATCTCGCGGGCCGACGCCGGGTTCGTCACCCCCTTGACCAGGATCGGGCCGGCCCATCGAGCACGCAGCCAGTCCAGCGAGGTGAAGTCCAGCCCGGGGTCGAAGAGCATGCTCGCCACCTCGGCCGGGGAGGGGTTCCCCTCCACCTCGTCCAGCGAGGCGAAGCCGATGGTCGGGGTGGTCAGCTTGTGCAACCACCATCCCGGGAAGCGCGACATGTTGAGGAAGGTCTTCGCCGTGAGCGTCGGCGGGATCGTCAGGCCGTTGACGACGTCCCGGAGACGCATGCCCGACACCGAGGTGTCGACGGTGAGCACGAGGGTGGAGTAGCCCTGCGCCTCGGCCCGGGAGAGCAGCATCTCGTTCATCGCCCGGTCCGACGTGTAGTAGACCTGGAACCACAGCTCGGCCCCGGGCGCGGCGGCGCGCACGTCCTCGATGGACGTGGAACCCACCGTCGACAGCGCGTACGGCACCCCGACGTGCTGGGCAACGCGCGCCACGGCCGCCTCGCCGTGGTGGTGCATCATCCGGGTGTAGCCGGTGGGCCCGAAGACGAGCGGCAGCGGCAGCCGCCGACCGAGCAGCTCGACGCCGGTGTCGGGATCGGCGACCGAGCGCAGCGCGTCCGGCCGGAACACGACCCGCCGGTAGGCCGCCACGTTGCGGGCCGCGGTGATCTCCTCCTCGGCCGCGCCGTCGACGTAGTCGAAGACCGCCCGCGGCGTGGTCCGCTGCGCCGCCGCACGGAGGTCGCGGACGGTGAGCGCGCCGTCGAGACGTCGTGCCGTCCGGCCGAACCGGGGTCTCCGGAACTGCACGAGCTCCCGGAGCTCGGACCACCTCGGCACCTGCCGGACGGTCCGGACCGGCGGAAGCGGCTCCTCGGCCCCCATGTCCCTCACCCCCGTGTCCATCGGGCGTTCGCGTCGTCGTCCCGGTGTGGGACGGGTGCACCCAGAGTGTCAGCTCGGCGGTCCGGGCGCCGTTCCGCCGCGTCCCCCGGCAACGCCGACCGCGTCAGCGCTCGACCGGGTTCCGTAGCTCCTCACCGGCCAGCAGCGCGGCCAGGTTGGCCGAGATCAGCGCGTCCGCACCCACCGGCCGGCCGCCGGCTGCGTGCGGGGTGAGGAGCAGGTTCGGCGCGTCCCAGAGCGGGGAGTCGGCCGGCAACGGCTCGACGGCGGTGACGTCGAGCGCGGCCCCCGCGATGCGCCCCTCCGCCAGCGCCGCGACCAGCGCCGGCTCGTCGACGGTGGAGCCCCTCCCGACGTTGACCACGAGGGCGTGCGACGGGAGAGCGGCCAGCCGGGCGGCGTCCAGGGCGTTCCGGGTGCCCGCGGTGGAGGGCAGGATCATGACGAGGACGTCGGTCGGGCCGAGCTCCGCCTCCAGGTCGTGCTCGGTGACCACGGGGAACCCCGACCGCTCCCCCGCACTGCGGCCGATCCCCCGGACGCGGGCCCCCAGCCGGCGCAGCAGGGGGGCGAGGGTCTGCCCGATGTTGCCGAAGCCCCAGACGAGGACGCGGGCGTCCAGCAGGGTGGTCACCGCGCCGGCCGGGTGCAGCGGCTGCAGGCCACCCAGTTCGTCGGCCCAGCGGTGTGCGGTCTGCGCCGCCGTCGCGGCGGGCAGCCGGCGCACCAGGGAGAGCACCAGCGCCAGCGCGTGCTCGGTGACGGGGCGGTCGTGCAGACCGGTGCCGGAGGTGAGGAGCACGCTGCCGGGGAAGCCCGCGGCGAGGACGGCGTCCGGCCCGGCCGCGAGGGTCTGCACCCAGCGCAGCCCTGGCATCCGGCCGGAGACGGTGGCGAGGTCGTCGACCGCATTGCCCCAGACCACCAGCGCCTCGGCGTCCAGGTGCTCGTCCGGGACCGGGGCCGAGACGTCGTAGGTCACCGCCTCGACCCCCTCGGGCAGGGTCGGGTCGAGTGGGAGCGAGTCCGGCAGCAGCAGTTTCATCGGATGACCGCCTCCATCGGTCCGACGGCGCCGGGGCGGCCTCCGTCGTGCGCGGAGCGATGGCGGGACCCGCCCGGCCGCAGCACACTGCCATCGTGCAGAGCGGCCGCACAGCTGTCCTCCTGGGGGGCCCGGGAAGCGCCGGACCCGCCGGACGGTCGGCCGGATGAGGATCAGGCAGATCGAGACGTTCCTGGTACCGCCCCGCTGGCTGTTCGTGAAGGTGTCCACCGACGAGGGCGTCAGCGGCTGGGGCGAGGCGACGCTCGAGGGACGCAGCGCCACCGTCCAGGCGGCGGTCCAGGAGCTGGCGGACCTCCTCGTGGGTCGTGACCCGCTCCGGATCGAGGACCACTGGCAGGTGATGACCAGGTCCGGTTTCTACCGCGGCGGGCCGGTGCTCGCGTCGGCCGTCGCGGGGCTGGACCAGGCGCTGTGGGACATCGCCGGCAGGACCTACGGCGCGCCGGTCCACCAGCTGCTCGGTGGCCCCGTGCGCGACCGCGTGCGGGTCTACAGCTGGATCGGTGGCGACGAGCCGGCGGAGGTGGCCGATCGGGCCGCGGCGCAACGGGCCGCGGGTTTCACCGCGGTGAAGCTGAACGCGTCCGGCCGGATGGGCCTGCTTGACACGTCGGCGGCGATCGACCACACCCTCGGGCTGGCCGCCGCGGCCCGCGAGGCCATGGGGCCCGACGGCGACTTCGCCCTGGACTTCCACGGCCGGTTCACGACGCCGATGGCGCGTCGCGTCGTGGCGGAGCTCGAGCCCTTGCGACCACTGTTCGTGGAGGAGCCCGTTCTCCCGGAGTACGCCGGCGACCGTCTCCGCGACGTCGTCGGGGCCACGACCATCCCTATCGCCACGGGCGAGCGCCTCTACAGCCGCACCGAGTTCCTCCCCGTCCTCCGGGCCGGGATCGCCGTGGCCCAACCGGACGTGTCCCATGCGGGCGGCATCTCCGAGTGCCGCCGGATCGCGGCCCTGGCGGAGACGTTCGACGTCCTCCTTGCGCCGCACTGCCCGATCGGGCCGATCGCGCTCGCCGCGTGCCTGCAGGTGGACTTCGCGACACCCAACGTGCTGATCCAGGAGCAGAGCCTGGGCATCCACTACAACACCACCTCGGACCTGCTCGACTACCTCGTCGACCCGACCGTGTTCACGTTCGACCAGGGGTGGTGCGCCCGTCCCACCGGTCCCGGCCTCGGCATCGAGATCGACGAGGCCGCCGTCCGGCGGGCGGCTGAGACCGGGCACGCATGGCGCGGACCGGTCTGGCGCCATCCCGACGGCTCGTTCGCGGAGTGGTGATCCGCGACGTCAATCCCCCTGGTGACCGACGGGGGCTGATCAGCCCAGGTCGCCGAGGGCGCCCAGCACCGCCGGCCAGGCTGCGCTGCGCGGATCGATCAGCGCGAAGTGCCCGCCGTCGACGCGGGTGAGCACCGCCCCGGGGTGGGAGCGCCGGTAGGACTCGCTCACCTCCAGGGGCACGATGCCGTCCTCGATGCCGTGCACGATCCGGACCGGGCACGCGGGTGCGGGCAGCCGCGCGGGATCGAGGTCCGCGCGCGCGTCGGCGTCCTCCCCCAGGAAGGCCGGCACCGCGTTCCCGTCCAGCCGCAGCTGCTGGGCCAGACGGAGGTCCGCGACCGGAGCCAGCGCCAGCACGCCGGCCGGCTCCTCGAGCGCTGCGGCGACCTGCAGCACCAGGTGGCCTCCGGCCGAGTGCCCGACGAGGACGACCCGCCGGCTCGCGAACTCCGGCATACCGGCGACCATCCGTACCGCCTCGTGGACGTCTCGCACGGCGAGGTCCGGCCGGCCGGGAACGCGCCGGTACTCCGGCATGACCGACGCCCACCCGGCCGCCGCGAGGGCCTCGGTCAGCGGCCTCAGGTGCACCCGGTCGAACGACGGGCGCCAGAACCCGCCGTGCACCACGACGAGCACCGGCCGGTCGGCCGCCGATCCCCCGGCGAACCGGACGTCGGCCACCTGGTCGCCGGTGCCGAACGCCCGAACGGCGTCCGGTGCCGGCGCGGGACGACTCAGCACCGACCGGTCCTCCGCGCGGCTCCCCATGCGCCAGTAGTACCCCGCCCGGCGCCGGGGCAGGTCAGGAGCGGTGCCGGGCGATCGCGGCGGCGGCCAGGGCGCGCGCCCGCGGTGGCGTCCCACCGGGCACGAGGCGGTGACGGGTGCGCGCGGCGAGGGCGCCGTCGTAGAGGAGGAGGAGCTCGGCAGCGAGGGCGTCCGGGTCGGCAGCACCGGCGTCCGCGGCCAGCGCACGCAACCGGTCGTCGAGCAGCCGGGTGTCCGCGACGAGCCACTCCTGCGCCGGATGCCCGGAGTCGCAGATCTCGACGGCGGCGGCGAGGAAGGCACACCCCCGCGTCGACCCCTGGGGGCCCGGGAACACGTCCAGGGCGTCGAAGACCGCCAGGGCGCGCGCGTCGGGGTCGTCGCCGCAACGCTGCAGCGCGTCGTCCCACGCCGCGCGCCACCGCTCGTGCCGGCGGCGCAGGTAGGCGGCGACGAGGTGGTCCTTGCCCGGGAAGTGCGCGTAGAGCGTCGCCGGTGCCACCCGGGCTCGCCGGAGGACGGCGTCGACACCGGTCGCCGCGATGCCGCGCTCGAAGAACAGCTCCTCGGCGGCGTCCAGCAGACGCTCGCGCGCCGGTGCCCGCCCGCTGTCCCCGACCACGTCCCCTACTGTAACGATCACTATGGTGAAGCGATCGTTTCAGTCCGGCACGGCCACGACCGGGGCACCGGCCCTGGTGGCCTCGGGAGCGGGCCTGATCGCGGTGACCTACGGGGTGGTCCGCTACGGGTACGGCCTGCAGCTCCCTCGGCTGACGGCGGAGTTCTCGCTGTCGCCGCGCGCAGCGGGCGCCATCGCAGCGGGCAGCTTCGCCGCCTACTGCGCCGCTGCCCTGGCCGCCCAGCGGATGATCGCCCGTCGGGGAGCCCGGGTGCTCCTGTGGCTGGCCGCCGGTCTGGCGGCGTCGGGGGCCCTCCTGGTCGCGCTGTCCTGGTCCGCGCCGACCCTGGCGCTGGGCGTCCTCGTGGCGGGCAGCGCCGCCGGCGCCGCCTCTCCGGCCCTGGTCGTCGCCATCGCCTCGACGGTGCGCCACCCGCTGGCCGCCCGGGCGCAGGCGGTGGTCAACGCGGGCACCGGCCTCGGCGTCGCGCTGACCGGCGCCGCGGTCCTGGCCGCGCCGCAGGCCTGGCGCCCGGTCTGGGTCGGCGCCGCTGCCGCCGCCCTGCTCACCGCCGCGGCGGTGGACCGCCGCGCCCGCTGGCCCGCGGTCGCCCAGCGTCCGGCAGCCACGGCGCACTCCCCCGCGACGCCGATGCGGCGTCCTGTCCTCGCCGCGGCCGTCGCCGGGACCGGCAGCGCGGCGGTGTGGACCTTCGGACGCGACCTGATCACCACCACCGGCGGCCTGCCCGAGCGGACCACCGCGGTGCTCTGGTGCCTGCTCGGTGCGGCGGCCGTGCTCGGGGCGCTCAGCGGCGACGCCGTCCGGGTGCTCGGCCTCCGGCGCGCATGGGGCCTGACCGCGACGCTGTCCGCCGCCGGTACCGCCGTGCTCGCCCTCGCGCCCGGCTCGGCGCCGAGCGCAGCTCTCGCCGGTGCGGTGTTCGGCGGCGCGTACACCGCGCTCAGCGGAGTGCTCATCGCCTGGGCCGGTGTCCTGCGGCCGGCCGCCGCGGGCCGCGGGACGGCCACCCTGTTCACCGCCCTGACGGCCGGGCAGGCCGTCGGCGCGCTGGCAACCGGCGTCCTCGCGGACCAGGCCGGCACCCAGACCGCGTTCTGGGCCGGCGCGGCGGTGCTGCTCGCCGCGGCCGGCGTCCTTCCTGCCGGGACGACGGCCGATCGACACGCCGGATAACGTCCGGAGCGGACCAGGGAGGCGCCATGACGATCGAGGACGGGGTCCGTGCCGTCGACGTCGGTGTGGCCACGGACGGCACCGTGCCCGAAGACGAGGTGCGGCTGCCATCGGAGTTCGTCGACCTCGCCGCGGAGCTGGACGGACGCGACCCGCTGGCCGCCCACCGGTCGGAGTTCGTGCTGCCCGACGGGGTGCTCGCCTACCTGGACGGCAACTCCCTCGGCCGGCCGCTGCGGGTCACCCGCGAGCGTCTCGCCGGATTCGTGGACGGCGAGTGGGGCGAGCGGCTGATCCGCGCCTGGGACGAGTCGTGGATGGACCGCCCCACGACGGTCGGCGACCAGGTCGGGCGCGCCGTCCTGGGTGCCGCGCCCGGACAGACGGTGGTCGGCGACTCGACCACCGTGATGCTCTACAAGCTCATCCGCGCCGCGGTCGACGCCCGGCCCGAGCGCACCGAGATCGTCGCCGACACCGAGAACTTCCCGACCGACCGCTTCGTCCTCGCGCGGATCGCGGCGGAGACCGGCCGCACCATCCGCTGGATCGAACCCGACCCGGCGACCGGCGTGCAGAGGCACGAGGTGGACGCGCTGCTCGGGGACCGGACCGCGCTCGTCGTGCTCAGCCACGTCGCCTACAAGTCGGCCTACATCGCCGACCTGCCCGGTATCACCGCCGCCGCGCACCGGGCCGGAGCGCTGGTCCTCTGGGACCTCTGCCACTCGGCCGGCGTGGTGGGGACCGAGCTGGACGCCGCCGACGTCGACCTCGCCGTCGGCTGCACCTACAAGTTCCTCAACGGCGGGCCGGGCGCACCGGCCTTCGGCTACGTCGCCCGGCGGCTGCAGGACGAGCTGACCCAGCCGATCCCGGGCTGGATGGGGCACGCCGAGCCGTTCGCGATGGGGCCCGACTACGTGCCGGCGACCGGCATCCGCCGCTTCCTGAGCGGCACTCCCCCGATCCTGTCGATGATCCCGATCGAGGACATGCTGGCGCTGATCGAGCGGGCCGGGATGCCCGCCGTCCGCGAGAAATCGGTGCGGCTCACCGAGTACGCGATCCAGGTGGCCGACGAGGTCCTCGCCCCGCTCGGCGTCGTCGTCGCCTCACCGCGGGACGCCGCCGTCCGAGGAGGGCACGTCACTCTCGAGCACGACGCGATGAGGACCGTCGTCGAGGAGCTGTGGCGCCGCGGCGTCATCCCCGACTTCCGCCCTCCCCGGGGCCTGCGCGTCGGGCTGTCGCCGTTGAGCACCAGCTTCGGCGAGCTGGCCACGGCGCTGGCGCACGTCCGGCAGATCCTCGAGGAGGGGCCGTGCGCCTGAAGCGGGGCCGCCCCGACCTGACCGCCTACGCCGACCGGTTCGACGTCCCGGCGGCGACCGGGCCCGTGGGCGTCACCTTCCTGGGCGTCTCGAGCCTGCTGTTCGACGACGGCGAGCACGCGCTGATGACCGACGGGTTCTTCTCCCGCCCGTCGCTGCTGCGGGTGGGGCTGCGGACGATCGCCCCCGACGACGCGCGCATCGACGCCGCCCTCGGGCGACTGGATCTCGGCGATCGGTTGCGCGCCGTCCTGCCGGTGCACACGCACGTCGACCACGTCCTGGACTCCGCTGTCGTCGCGCAGCGCACCGGGGCCGTGCTCGTGGGCGGATCATCCGCGGCCAACGTGGGCCGCGGCGCCGGTCTCCCGGCCGAACGGATCCGTGTCGCGCGACCGCACGAGCCGATGACCTTCGGCAGCTTCACCGTGACCGCCGTGGTGTCCGACCACTGCCCGCCCGACCGCTTTCCCGGCGAGATCACCGAGCCCGTCGTCCCACCCGTACGAGCCGCCGCCTACCGGTGCGGCGAGGCGTGGTCGCTGCTGGTCGGCCACCACAGCGGCCGCACCGCGCTCGTGCAGGGCAGCGCGGGCTTCGTGCCCGGGGCACTCGACGGCTGCCCGGCCGATGTCGCCTACCTGGGCGTCGGCCAGCTCGGCGTGCTGGACGAGCCGTACCTCCGGGACTACTGGCGGTACACCGTCGAGGCGGTGGGCGCGAAGGTGGTCGTCCTGACCCACTGGGACGACTTCTTCCGCCCCCTCGACCGGCCGCTGCGGGCCCTGCCCTATGCCGGCGACGACCTCGACGTCACCCTCCGGGTGCTGACCCGCCTCGCCGGCGAGCAGGGCATCGGCCTGCACCTGCCCACCGTGTGGCGGCGCGAGGACCCCTGGGCCGCCCTGCCCTGAGCCGGCGCCCGCTGAGTTCTCGCCGCTCGACACGTCCTAGGAGCAGCCACCCGTCGAGGAGAGCCGCCATGCAGCCACACACAGAGCCACCCACGCAGCCACAGCGTCGGTCCGGCGGACCCCACCCGTGGGGACCCCTGCTCGGGGAGTGGTCGATCGAGGGGACCCACCCGGGGTTGCCCGGCACCGTCGTCCACGGGCACGCCGTGTTCGAGTGGCTGCCGGACCAGGCGTTCCTGATCCAGCGCTCGCACTACGACCACCCGGAGATCCCCGACGGGCTCACGGTCACGGGGATCCTCGACGGGAAGCCGGTGATGCACTACTTCGACCCCCGCGGCGTGCACCGGGTGTTCGAGGTCGAGATCACCGCCGGCACGTGGCGCTACCGGAACGACACCCCCGGCTTCTCGCAGCGGTTCACCGGCACCCTGAGCCCGGACACGATCGTCGGGCACGGCGAGCTGTCGCGCGACGGGGTCACCTGGGACGACGACCTCGACCTCACCTACCGGCGGATCGGCCGAGCCGGGCGTCCCTCCACCGCGTAGCGCAGGTGGGTGACGTCGGGGGCGTGCAGAGTGCGGGTCAGCCGGAGTTCGACGTGGTCCGGACCGAGGTGGTCGAAGAGCCGCCGTCCCTCGCCGAGCAGTACGGGCACCAGGTGGATCTCCAGCTCGTCGAGCAGCCCGGCCCGAAGCAGCGCCTGCGCGGCGCCGGCGCCGTGCACCATCACGTCGCGCTCCCCCGCACCGGCTCTGGCCAGGGTCGCGGCCTCCGCGGCGTCGGTGACGTAGCGCGCCGACCCCGGCGGATCGTCGTCCGGGATCTCGTGCGTCAGGACCAGGATCGGCACCTGGTCGTGGTGGTCGCCGTTCCATCGTCCGGCGAGCTCGAACGTGCGCCGGCCGGTGATCACCGCGCCGGTGTCCAGCGCCTCCACGTACACCTGACCGCTGGGCCCCGGTTCCAGCCGATGGTCGAGCCAGTTGAACAGGCGTCCGCCACGCACCCCGAGCGGTTGCTCGGGACCGTCGTCGGGGCCGCTGATGAACCCGTCCAGCGACATCGACATGTACAGCCTGACCCGGCCCATGACCGCTCCTCTCCCGACTCCTCGCAGCTCCGACCGGCGGGATCCCGGGAAGTCATCGCCCGACCGCGCGCACGGGTCACTCGCGGCGGACCTGCGACGCCTCCGTAGCGTGCCGGCATGACCTCCCGCCGCGGCGTGCCCGTCGGAACCCAGCCGGACCGCGCCCGATGAGCCGCAGGGTGCTGGTCACCGGGGGCGCCTCCGGGCTGGGCGCGGCCCTCGCCGCCCGGTACGCGGACCGGGGCGACCGCGTCCTGGTCACCGACCTGGCCGAGACGGCGGACGTCCCGGCCGGCGCGACCTACGCGCGCCTGGACATCACCTCCGAGGACGACTGGGCAGCAGCCCTGGGACGCGTGCGTGCCGACCTCGGTGGCCTCGACGTCCTGGTGAACAACGCCGGCATCGCGGCCGGCGGGCGAATCGACCGGCTGGGCGCCGAGCACTGGCGACGGGTCCTCGACATCAACGTGCTCGGCGCGGTGACCGGCTGCCGGACCTTCGTGCCGCTGTTCAAGGAGCAGGGCGCGGGCCACATCGTCAACGTCGCGTCCGCGGCCGGGCTCGTGCACCCGCCGGCGATGACCTCCTACGACGCCGGCAAGGCCGCGGTCGTCGCGCTGTCGGAGAGCCTGCGCTGGGAGCTGGGCCCGTGGGGCATCGACGTCTCCGTCGTCTGCCCCACCTTCTTCCGCACGAACCTGGCAGCCTCGCTGGGCGACGACGACCCGTTGATGAACACGGTGGCGACCCGGCTCATCGAGAGGTCGAAGCTCGGCGCCGACGAGATCGCCGACCGGGTGGTGGCCGCGGTCGACGCGAAGCGGTTCCTCGTCCTCCCCGACCGCAACGCCCGCCTCGCGTTCTGGACCAAGCGCCTGGCCCGGCCGCTGTACGACCGGCAGATGCGCGGCATGGGGGCCCGGATCCACCGCGCCGGGCAGGAGAGCGACGCGTGAGCACGCGCACCGTCCTCGTCACCGGGGCCAGCTCCGGCCTCGGCGAGGAGATGGCCCGCCAGTTCGCCGCCCTGGGCTACGACCTCGCGCTGTGCGCGCGGCGGACCGAGCGGCTCGACGCGCTCGCGACCGAGATCCGGACGGCGACCGGACGACGGGTCGAGACGGCGGCCCTCGACGTCACCGACGCCGATGCCGTCCCCGCCGTCTTCGCCCGGTTCGCGGTCTCCTTCGGCAGCATCGACCGGGTGGTCGTCAACGCGGGCCTGGGCAAGGGCGCACCGCTGGGCACCGGCCGGGCCGACGCCAACCGCGAGACCGCGATGACCAACTTCGTCGGCGCCCTGGCGCAGACCGAGGCGGCGCTGGAGATCTTCCGCCGGCAGCAGCGCGGGCACCTGGTGCTGATCTCCTCCATGTCGGCGCTGCGGGGTATGCGGAGGTCGATGACGACCTACGCGGCCACCAAGGCCGGCGTCGCCGCGATCGCCGAGGGCCTGCGGTCGGAGCGCATCCCCGGCCTGGACGTGTCGGTGGTCTACCCGGGCTACATCCGCTCCGAGATGAACGCGCACGTGCAGCAGAAGACCCGCTTCATGGTCGACACCGCGACCGGTGTGCGGAGCATGGTCGCCGCGATCGAGGCCCGCCGGGCGAAGGCCTACGTCCCGGCCTGGCCGTGGGTGCCGATCGGGTTCGCCATGCGCGTGCTGCCGCTGTCCGTCGTCCGGAAGCTGGCGTGACGGCTCCGGACACCGCGGGCGCCCGGGACGTCCGGGCCGAGGACGCCTTCGACGTCCCGGCGGTGGCCGCGTGGCTGGCGGCGTCCGCCGACCCGGCGCGCGCCGGCGTCGACGTGTCGGCGGTGCCGGAGGTGCGCCAGTTCTCCGGCGGGGTCTCGAACCTGACGTACCTGCTGCGCTACCCCGACGGTGACCTGATCCTGCGCCGCCCGCCCGGCGGCACCCACCACAAGGGCGCGCACGACATGGCCCGCGAGCACCGCATCCAGACCGAGCTCGGCCGGGTCCTGCCCTACGTGCCGCGGACCGTGGCGCTGTGCGAGGACGCCTCGGTCATCGGCACGCCGTTCTACGTGATGCAGCGGATCGACGGTCCGATCCCGCGCAAGGAGCTGCCACCCGGCATGCGGCTGACCGAGGAGCAGGTCGCCGACCTCTGCCGGAACGTCGTGGACCTGCTGGTCGAGCTGCACTCGGTGGACGTCGCCGCCTCTGGCCTGGCGGATCTCGGCAAGGGTCCCGGCTACGTCCGGCGGCAGGTCGAGGGCTGGACCGAGCGCTACCGTCGGGCGCGCACCTGGAACGTCGGGAGCTTCGAGCGGGTCATGCGCTGGCTCGAGGAGAACCAGCCGGCGGACCGGCCGCACACCCTGGTGCACAACGACTTCCGCTTCGACAACGTCGTCCTCGACCCGGACGACCCGATGCGCCCGATCGGCCTGCTGGACTGGGAGCTGGCCACCGTGGGCGACCCGCTGATGGACCTCGCCGGCTCGCTGGGCTACTGGCTGCAGGCCGACGACGGCCGGCTCATGCAGGCCTTCCGGCGCCAGCCCACCCACCTGCCGGGGATGATGACCCGCCGGCAGGTCGTCGCCCACTACGCCGACCGCACCGGGCAGCGGGTCAGCCACCGCGACTGGGCCTGGTACGAGGTGTTCGGCCTGTTCCGCGTCGCGGTGATCGCCCAGCAGGTCTACCAGCGGTACATGACCCGGCAGACGACGAACAAGCAGTTCCGGCTCTTCGGCGTCGCGGTCGTGCTCCTGGAGCTGCGCTGCCGCCGGGTCATCGCCCGGGCCGGCCGCATGGACGCCGCTCGTGCGGCGGCTCCGGTGGGCAGCCCGGCCTGACCCGGCGCGGGGTCATCCCCGCGGAGCGACCCGGTCGTGCCCGTCGGTCGCCGGGTCGGGCCGCGGGCTCGACCGTGCGTCCAGCCAGGCCTGCCACTCCGTCCGGTCGTCGCGTCCGGCCCGCAGGGCACCGAATGCGAGGAACGCGACGGCCACCACCACCAGCAGGACCAGCCCCACCAGGACGACCTCCCACCCGAACAGGAACGGGACGGTCATGCTGCCGGGAGCCGGCGGGGTGGTCGCGGGGGTCATGCGACGAGAGTGCGCCTCCGTCGTGGTCCCCGAAACGCCCGGCGCCCCTCCCTCACCCCCGGGAGCGAGATCTCCTCCGACGTCGCCCGGCCCGGGCGGAAGGGAGTCGGCCGCCCCACCCCGCTCCTCCGGGTGACGGCCAGGCAGTACGGCATGTCATCGAGCCACCACGGAACGTAGCGTTTCCTGCAGTGGGAGCGACGAGCGTCGGAAGGCGGCTGGGTTGAGCAACGAACTGCACATCGACGGCGAGGCGACGGGGGCTCCGGACGCGGTCGCCGGTTCACCGGACCGCGCGCGTCCGAACCTCTCCGGCGACCTGCCCACGCTGTTCCAGGCCGGGCCGATGTTCCGCCGCACCGTCGCCGGCTACGACCGCTTCCAGGTCGACACGTACGTGCGGTGGGCCGAGGACGAGCTCGCGGCCGCGGATCGCCAGCGCGAGCACCTGCTGGCCCGCCACCTCGAGACGCAGGCGGCCCTCGCCGATGCCCGGACGCTGGCCGCCCACTCGGCGGCCGGCGGTGAGTTCCTCCGGGTGTCGAAGCGGATCGGCGCGATGCTCGCGGCCGCGGCGGACGAGGCCCAGAACATCCGGGCCGAGGCCGACAACCACCGGTCCGTCGCCTGCGCCCAGGCAGCCGTCGTCACCGGCGACGCCCGACGCGTGCTCGCCGAGGCGGAGGCCGAGGCGGCGCGGACGGCCGCCCGCGCCGCCGTCCAGCTGGCCGACACGACCGCGCAGGCGGAGCTCGTCGCCGCCGAGGCGGAGCGGGCCGGGCAGGCCGTACGCGCCGAAGCGGCGGCCCTCCTCGACGAGGCACGGGCCGTGGAGGCCCGCGCTCTCGAGCAGGCCGACCGGATCAGGCAGCAGGCGGCCGCCGAGGCGCTGGCCGCCCGGCTCGAGGCCCGTGCCGAGATCGTGCGGATGCTGGACGGCGCCCGCGAGCAGCGGCGGCGGGCGGACGCCGAGGCGGCTGCGATCCGCGAGGGCCTCGACCGGGATGCCGCCACCCGACGTGCCGCCCTCCTCGCGGAGACGGCCGAGCTCGAGCACCGGCGCGACGCCCTCCGGGCGGAGCTGGAGACCGGGCCGGCACCGGTCGTCCCGTCCTCCGCCACCCTGCATCAGCATGCCCGGGCCTACCTGGAACGCCTCCAGGGTCGGCTCGGCCGGACGACACCGGGGCAGGCGCCCTCCGTCCCCACCCGGAGCAGGGAGCGCACCGCCGCCTGACCCCGGGTCCTTGCCGGGGCTCGCGCCGCGCCGGTCTGCTCCACCGGCATCATGGTCGTCGGCAGGAACACCGGCCACGGCCCGGGAGGGTGCGCGATGGGCACGACCGACCCCGTCGCGCTCGCCCTGCCGTTCCGCGGCACCTGGATCGCGCAGAACAGCCCCGCCCGGCGAGTGCCCAGCCACGGCACGGATCTGTTCGCCACCACCTACGCCATGGACTTCGTCGCGGTCCGCGGGCGGCGCACCGCCACGACGCGGGACTGGCGGACCGTGCTGTCCACCGAACCCGTCGACCGGTTCCTCGCCTTCGGGCAACCGATCCTCGCACCCGCGGCGGGGCGGGTCGTCTCGGTGCACGAGGGCGAGCCCGATCACGAGGCGCGGCGATCCCAGCCGGCGCTGATCCCCTACGCCCTGACCCAGGCGGCCCGGGTGCGCGGCGGTGCCGGCGCGATCGCGGGCAACCACGTCGTCCTCGAGTGCGCGGACGGCGGCTACGTCCTCCTCGCCCACCTCCGCGCCGGCTCGCTCCAGGTGACCCCCGGACAGGTGGTGGAGGCCGGCCAGGAGCTGGGGAGCTGCGGTAACTCGGGCAACTCCACGCAGCCCCACGTGCACGTGCAGGTCATGGACCGCGCGGACGCCGTGAAGGCGACGGCGTTGCCCATGACGTTCCGGGACTACCGGGTGTGGCCGCGCCGCGGTGAGCCGTTCGTCGTCGATGAGGGCGTCCCGCGTGAGGCGGAGGTCGTCGAGCCGATCTGACCGCCGGCCGGCGAGGGCGGCCGGGGGCCCGTCAGCGCCGCGGCTGGGCGGTGCCCGCCTCGGCCAGGGCCAACATCCGGGCCAGCATGCCGCCCGGTCGGGTCACCACCAGGGTGCACCCGGCCTGCTCCGCCACCGCGCGGGCGTGGAGCAGACCGCGCAACCCGGCGACGTCGAAGAAGGTGATCCCGGCGGCGTCGATGGTCCACTGCGCGGCGTGGGAGCAGGAGAGGACGTCGACTGCGTCGAGGAGCTGGGAGACGTGCGCACGGTCGAGGTCACCGCGGACGGTGATCCGGCCGCGGGCGAGGTGGACGAGCACCGTGAACGCGGTGGGTTCCGGGACCGGGGCAGGCGGGGCGGGACGGGACGACAACGACGTCATGGGCGGTCCTCTGGAGGACGTTCCGGGAGGCTGCTCCCGGAGGCCGCTCGAACACCGAGCGGGCTACCGGGCCGGAGCTTCGACCCGTTCCGAAAGTAGCAGGGGTGCGGGGCCCGCACCAGGCAGGACGGCTGTCGTCGACAGCACCCCAGGGGCGTTACGGTCTGGGTGCACGCCGCCGGTCCACCGGCTGCAGCTGACGGTCGGCGGCGAAGAGGAGTCGGTATGGCGCGGCGCGATCTCGTGGTGGTCGGTGCCTCGGCCGGCGGAGTCGAGGCGCTGGTCCAGCTCCTGCGCACCCTCCCGGCCGACCTGCCGGCGGCCGTCCTCGTCGTCCTGCACCTGCCCACCGGGGCCCGCAGCGCACTGCCGCAGATCCTCGACCGCGTCTGCGCCCTCCCGGTCGCCCAGGCCGTGGACGGCGCCCCGCTCGAGCCGGGGACCGTGCGCGTGGCCGTACCGGACCGGCACCTGCTCGTGGCCGATGACCACATCGTCCTCGCGCGGGGACCGCGGGAGAACAGTCACCGGCCGGCAGTCGACGTCCTGTTCCGTTCCGCCGCCCGCTCGGCGGGCCGCCGGGTGGTGGCCATCGTGCTCTCCGGCGCGCTGGACGACGGCGCCGCCGGCATGATCGCCGTCCGCGCTCGCGGCGGGACGGGCATCGCCCAGGACCCCGCGGACGCGATGTACCCCAGCATGCCGCGGCACGCCGCCGAGGAGGGCGGCGCAGAGCACGTCGTGCCGGTCGACGACATGGGAGCCCTCCTGGGCGAACTGCTGAGCGAGGACATCTCCCTCGCGCCCGAGCCCCCGGCAAGCGGTCTGATGGACACGGAGACGGCCATGGCCAACCTTGACAGCGATGCCTTGAATGCCGACGACCGGCCCGGGACCCCCTCCGGTTTCGGGTGCCCGAGCTGCCACGGCGCGCTGTTCTCCATCGCCGAGGGCGGGATGGAGCGCTTCCGCTGCCGGGTCGGCCACGCCTGGTCCCCGGACGCCCTCGCGGCCGAGCAGTCCCACGCGCTCGAGAGTGCGCTGTGGATGGCGCTGCGCGGGCTGGAGGAGCGCGCCGCACTGAGCCTGCGGATGGGTGACCGGGCCGAGCAGCGTGGTCACCGGCTCAGCGCGCGCACGTTCCAGCAGCGGCACGACGAGGCACAGGAGGCTGCCGTCGTCCTGCGGCAGCTCCTGCTGAAGGGTGAGCTGAACGGGGAGGGCCTCCCCGACGACGTCGAGGAGGCGTGACCGCGTGAGCCAGCCACAGGAGGCCGAGCAGGAGGAGTCGGAGCTCCGCGACGAGGACGTCACCACGCCGGACGGCGCGGATACGGACACCGGCGTGCAGGGCCTGGACCCGGCCTTCGAGGCGTTGCTGATCTTCCTCCGCGAACGCCGCGGGTTCGACTTCACCGGCTACAAGCGCCCCAGCCTGATGCGGCGGGTGCGGCGCCGCATGGCCGAGGTGGGCATCGAGTCGACGGCGGAGTACCAGGACTTCCTCGAGGTGCACCCCGAGGAGTTCGCGCCGCTGTTCAACACCGTGCTGATCAACGTGACCAGCTTCTTCCGCGACCGGACATCGTGGGAGCACCTCAAGGACCGGCTCCTGCCGGACCTGCTGGCCTCCGCCGGCCCGACGATCCGCGTGTGGAGCGCCGGGTCCGCGTCGGGCCAGGAGGCCTACAGCCTCGCGATCCTGCTGGCCGAGACGCTCGGCGCCGAGCAGTTCCGGCAGCGGGTGAAGGTCTACGCGACCGACGTGGACGAGGAGGCCCTGGCCCACGCCCGGACGGCGACCTTCTCCGAGCGCGAGCTGGCGGGTCTCAGCCCGGCGCAGGTGGAGGAGTACTTCACCCCGGAAGGCGGCCGGTTCAGCTTCCGGAAGGACCTGCGCCGCTCGGTGATCTTCGGCCGGAACGACCTGGTGCAGGACGCGCCGATCTCCCACGTCGACCTGCTGCTGTGCCGCAACACCCTGATGTACTTCAACGCCGAGACGCAGAGCCGGATCCTGGGCCGGCTGCACTTCGCGCTCAACCCCGAGGGCCTGCTGTTCCTGGGCAAGGCGGAGATGCTCCCCTCGCACAGCCAGCTCTTCGCGCCCGTGGACCTCGGCCGGCGGTTCTTCCGCCGCCGCGGGGTGCAGCCCACCGCACCGCGGAGGGCCGTGCTCGCCCTCGCGCCGGACGGCTTCGGGGTGGGCGAGGGCGAGCTGTCCCGGCTGCGCCGGGAGGCGATGCTGGCGTCACCGGCGGCCCAGCTGGCCCTCGACGCCGACGGCCGGCTCGCCATGGTGAACCGGGAGGCCGAGCGGGTGCTCGGCGTGGACGCGCGGGACGTCGGCCGCCCCATCCAGGACCTCGAGGTCTCCTACCGGCCGGTCGAGCTGCGCACCGCGCTCGCCGACGCGCAGGCGGCACGGACGACGGTGCAGCTGCGCGGCGTCGAGCGCCGTCGTCCCGGGCAGGAGCCCGACGTGTTCGACGTGCAGGTCGTCCCCCTCTACCGGGAGGACGGGACGCTGCTCGGCACCACGGCCATCTTCGAGGACGTCACCCAGTACAACCGGCTCCGGCAGGAGCTGGAGTACGCCAACCGGCAGCTGGAGACCGCGTACGAGGAGCTCCAGTCCACCAACGAGGAACTGGAGACCACCAACGAAGAACTCCAGTCCACCGTCGAGGAGCTGGAGACCACCAACGAGGAGCTCCAGTCGACCAACGAGGAACTGGAGACGATGAACGAGGAGCTCCAGTCGATGAACGACGAGCTCCATTCGACGAACGAGGAACTACGCACCACGACCGACGAGGTCGCGGCCCTGAACCGCTTCATGGGGGGCGTGCTCGGCAGTTTCCGGGTGGGCGTCGTCGTGGTCGACCCCGAGCTGCGCGTCCTCGCCTGGAACGCCGCTGCCGAGGACCTGTGGGGGGTCCGGGCCGACGAGGCACAGGGACAGCACCTGCTGGGCCTCGACATCGGCCTTCCCGTCGCGGACCTGCAGCCGCTGCTGCGACGACAGGTGGCCGGCGCCGCGGAACCGCACGAGACGGTGGAGATCGACGCGGTCAACCGGCGGGGGCGCCAGATCCGGGTGCGGGTGACCGTGAGCCCCTTCTCGCAGCTGCCCGACCAGCGCAGCGGGGCGGTCGTGCTGATCGACCCGACGGACGGCTGACCATCGGTCGTCCGCGGCGTCACTGCCCCGGGCCGCGCTCCCCGGCGCGCAGCAGCTCGTCCACGTGCCCTTCCACGATCAGACCGGCCAGGTCGCGCAGCTTCACGTTCAGGCGCGAGCTCAGCTTCACCAGCCGGGCGAACGCCTCGTCCGCGTCGACGCCGAGCCGGGCCATCACCATCCCCTTGGCCTGGTCGATCACCGCGCGCGAGGTCAGCGCGCGCTCGAGGTTGGCGGCGAGCGCCTGCATGGCCTCCCGCTCCGACACGTTCTGCAGGATGCCGGCGACCGCCGCGCCGGCGAGCTCGGCGATGCGTCGACCCGCCGGGCCGAACGTCGCGGTGCGACCGGAGTACACGTTCACGGCACCGGTCGTCGTCCCCTCCTCGCTCACCGGGACGGAGATGACGCTGCGGACCGCGCCCTGCTGCGCCAGACGGGCGAGGGCCGGCCACCGGGGGTCGGACGTGACGTCGTCGGTGAGCACCACGGTCCCGGACCGGTAGGCGTCCCAGCAGGGCCCCTCTCCTGCCCGGACCTGACGACCGTCGAAGTCCTGGGCCTCAGCCGAGTCGCTGCCCAGGCGCTGCGGGTCCAACGGCGAGCCCACGGTGATGCTCACCCAGTCGCCCCCGGGCACGGCGCCGCCCACCAGCGTGGCCATCCGGCCCAAGAGGCGGTGCCGGTCGTGCTCACCCGTGGGGAGGGCGGAGAGCTCCGCGAGGGCGGACGCAAGTCCGATCACCTCCTCGGCCGGGATGGACGCTTCCGCCGCGGGGTTCCGCTCGAGCGCAGGTGACGCCTCCCCGACGGGCGCGACGGAGGCCGCCGTCGCCGGGTCGGCATCTCCCGGCACCAGGACCCACTGGACGCGGGCCGTCGAGCTGCGGTGGTCGGCGATCTCGGTGAACCCGAACAGCTGCGCGGGGGCCGGCGGGAGGTGTCGCGGTTTGAACGTGACCGTCAGCCTCGTCTCGGAGACCTCTCCCGTGCCGAGCGTCCTCAGAGCCGCCCTCAAGGCGGCGACGTCCTCCGGCAGCAGGAAGACGCTCAGGGGCTTGCCGCGCAGGCGCGGCAGGTTCGTGCCCAGGAACGTGGCGAACGCCTGGTTCACGTCGACCAGGGCCCCGGTCCCGTCGGTGGCGCACAGCCCGATGGGCACGAGGGCGGCCATGTGCCCCCGCCACCTGCGCTCGGTGTCGTGCTGTACCAGCAGCTGGGTGATCTGCTCCTGCTGGGCCCGCATCTCCTCCTCCGCCGTCCGCAGCTCCTCGTGCGCCACCTGGACAGCGGCGAGTTCGGCCATCACCCGGTCGGCCACGTCCCGTCCGCCCGGCAGCGAGCGCAGGAGGTCGGCCAACTCCGACGGACCGGCCGCCTCCTCCGGCTCCGCCGGTTCCGGTAGGGCGGTCATACCGGCTCGGCCTCGCTGCCGGCCGGCGGATGGGCGGCCTCGCGGCGCGCCCGATCCGCCGCGGCCCCCTCGCGATCCGCCGCGGCATCACGCCGGTGCTGCTCCGCGAGCCGCGCGTGCTCCGCCGCATCGCCGAAACCACGCCGGCGGGCCTCGTCGTGCACCGCCGCCGTCCGCTCGTGACTGAGCGCCGCGCGCTCGTGCCCGATCACCGCACGGTCCAGCGACTTCTTCGCGCGTTCCTGGGCGTCGTCGGCGCGCTGCTGAGCGTCCTTCAGGTCGGTCTCGCTCGGCCGCTGTCCCTCGGCCAGCCGGGTGAGCCGGTCGGAGATCTCCCGGGTCCGCCGTCCCGCTGCCTCGGCCCGCGCTTCTGCCGCTTCTCTGGCGTCCTGTGGCTCCATGGCGTACGCCTCCCAGCGGGCCGAGCACCGGTGTACAGCTCAGCATGTCAGCACCGTCGCCGCCAGGGTCGCGATGTTGCGGATCAGGAGTGTGCAGCAACGCCGGCACGCCCGGAGGTGACGCCTGCGGCCGGACGTGACACCGTCGTCCCATGGACGAGGCGGCGACCGCGCCGGACCCGGCGGAGCCACCGGCCGAGGAGGCCGCCGCCTGGCGCAGGCGGCCGGCGGAGAACCGCGCGACCATCGCAGGCCTGCCGCGAGGCACAGCCCGGGTGCCGAAGGCGATCGCGGCGGCTGACCGGCGGGAGGCCCGTGCGCTCGACGCCGAGCAGTTCGCCGACCGGGAGATCGGTGTCGCCGAGGAGCTCACCGGACGCACGGCGCCCGGTCCGCCGTCGTCCGAGGATCGCCGGCTCCCCGGGTCCGTGGGCTCGGGATACCGTCGACCTGTCGATGGAGGTGGCCGTGCCCATTCCGGATCTTGAGCTCACTGCCCGGCTCGTCGGGCTGCCGATCCCGGAGCTGTGGAGCCGTTACACGGCCGTCGGCGGCAGCTGCACCCCGGGCGAGCTCGCCGAGCACATCGCCGGCCGGAGCACGTGGCCGTCGCGCGAGGACCTCTTCCTCGCGGTGGCCCTGAACGACGCACTCCTCGACGAATCGCTGAGCCCGCTCCGTCCGCTCGCTGGCTTCCTGGAGAACGAGCCCTCCGGTGCGCCGGCGACCGTCGCGGACCTGGAGGCGCTCATCGCCCGCGCGCGGCAGACACGGGCGTCCGCACGCCTGACCCGCCGCTGGGCCCAAGAGGTGCGCGCCCGGCTCGCCGCTCCCATGACTCCGGCTGTCGGCGAGGCCGCCGGCTGAGGCCGGCGCGGCTCGTCATGCGGTCCCGGCTCACCGGACGGAACGGCTCGCCCGCGGGCTGACCGGTCACACTGCGCTCTCCTCGGTGGACGCGGCCGCCGAGGTGGTGGCGATCCACGCGTCGATCCGCTCCCACCACCGGTACAGCCACTCCGTCTGCTGTGCCTCGTCCCGCGGCACCTCCGCCGCCGGCACGAACCACCAGCGCAGGTGCAGCGTCTTGTCCATGGGCAGGCCCCGCCAGACGTCCCGCACCGTGCTGAGGTGCTCCAGCCCGGTGTGCGCGACGAAGACGACGTCGGCGTGCGGGGCGGCGCGCAGCGCCGCGACCACCCCGCCCGGGCGTGGGGGCAGCACGTGCCGCATCGCCTCGGCGCGGCGCATCGCGGACAGCAGTCCCCGGTCGCGCAGTCGCTGGATGGCCCGGGTCCGGCGCTCGGGGGTGAAGTTCGCCCCCTCCGGGAAGATGAGCAGCGCGTCCTCGTCGCCCAGCCCCCGGGCGAGGTCCGCGATGGCAGCCTCGGAGCCTCGTCCGGCGACGGCCGGATCGCTCGTGACGAAGTGGTTGGGCAGCCGGTTGAGGTAGACGTCGATCAACGGGTCCAGCTGCAGCACGTCCTTGAGCACGATCCTCGGCTGCCGCAGGTGGTCGCGGTTCATCAGGGTGTGCACGAGGAGGAACGAGTCGCCCGGGCCGGCATGGCGGGAGAGCACGACCATGGCGTTCGTCGACCCGGGGACCCCGTCGTCGAGCGGTGACCAGGAGTCGCCCTCGGTGACCAGGCGCAGGGCGAACAGCCGCTGGGCCATCCGCATCAGCGCGTCGAGCAGCAGACGCAGCACGGTGTAGTGCGCCGCTCGTGCGGCCGGCGTGTCCCACCGGCGCCCGAACCCGAAGCGCACCCACAGCAGCGCGGCGGCCGCGAGCGCGGCCACCTCCGCCCCCAGGTACGCCAGGGCGAAGGCCAGCAACCGCAGGCCGCGCCAGCGCCCGGGCAACCACACGGAGACGACGACCGCCACCACCAGGAGCACCGGCAGCAGGACCACCCCGGCCGTCAGCGCGGCGAGCAGGAGCGGGCCGGTGATCCGCCGGACGCGGCGGGGCGGGAGCACGTCAGGCCACCCCGGCCTTGTCCAGGTAGGCGCCGGCCGCCAGGTGAGCCTGCTCGATGCGGGCGGGCACACCGGAGAAGTCGCGGTAGCGCAGGTTGGCGGCGCCGGGCGGGGACGGGTCTCCGGCAGGCAGCACGCGCACCGTGACGCCTGGCGGGAGCCCGGCCATGTCGGCGGCGAACCGGTGGCGGCGGGCGATCTCGAAGGCCACTGTCGCGACCTCCCACGGTCGGGTCGGCGGGCGCAGGGGGCGGTCGATCCGCCCGACGTGCAGCACGTAGACGGTATCGGCGCCCAGCGCTACCGCTCTGCCGACCGGGATGCTGTGCACGAGGCCGCCGTCCAGATAGTGCTCGCCGTCCACCTCGACCGGCGGCAGCAGCCCGGGCACGGCGGAGGAGGCCAGCACCGCCTCGATCAGCGGGCCGTCGGTGAACCAGTGCTCGGCCGCCCGCTCGATGCTCGCCGCGACGCACTGGAACGGGACGCGGAGCTCGGCGAACGTCCGCACGGGCAGGTGCGCCGCGAGCAGGTCCCGCAGCGGTTCGCGTGCGTGCACGTGGGTCCGGGTCCGCGCGAGTGTGCTGATGCGGGAGATCACGGAACCGGCGAAGACCCGGTCCGAGGCGAGCTGCTCCCAGACGCCGCGCAGCCTGTCGACGGCGCCCGGTCCCGGGTCGGCTGCGACGAAGGCCCCGTTGATCGCCCCCACCGAGGTCCCGACGATGAGGTCGGGAAGGACGCCGCGCTCGAACAGGGCCTGCAGCATCCCGACCTCGGCCGCGCCCAGCACTCCCCCGCCACCGAGGACGAAGGCCGTTCCACCCGTCACCGGCGCGGTCAGTCCTGTGCCGCGGCGCCGCCGTCGTCCTCGGGCAAATCCTGGGGCACGCCCTCCGACGGCTTCTCGTGCCGCTCCGGGTCGAGGTCCTGCGCCAGCCGCTGCTCCACCCCGGGGTTCGGTTCAGTCATGTCTCGACTGTCCCCCGGCCCCGCCCCGGCCAATCCTCGACCGACGGGCGCGCAGAGGGGCGCGCGCATGTGCACGGTGGTGGTGCGACGGTCCGGCGTCCGGCGAAGGGTGGGGCACCGCGGACTCCAGCCCGTGCCGTGACCACCACCGGCACGAGGTCCCGTCGGCCGTCGGCCCGTCCGCTACTTCAGGGCCAGGGCGTTCACCGGTGAGCCGGCGCCACCGGTGATCGGGAGGGGAGCCGCGGAGAGCATGAACTCGTAGACGCCGTCAGCAGCACAGTCCTCACCGATCGCCTGGAGGTCCCAGATCTCGCCGAACGGGATGCCCATGTGCACGAGGGCCACGACGTGCAGCGGCTGGAAGAGGTCGATCTCGTTCGGTCGCACCTCGCATCCCCACGTGTCCGACGCGACGGCGGCGACGTCGTGGGCGTGCAGCCAGGGTGCGACGTGCAGTGACAGGCCCGGTGCCGGGCCGCCGGCGAAATCACCCCAGGCACCCCGGCGTGCCTCCAGCAGGCCCGTCCGCACGATCACGGTGTCCCCTGTGCGGATCTCGACGCCCTGCGCCTCCGCGGTGGCGTCCAGTTCGTCGGGGCTGATCGCGTGACCCGGGTCGAGGCTGTCGCGACCGAGATGCCGCGCGACGTCGAGAAGGACGCCGCGCGTGACGAAGTCCTGCTGGTACTTCTCGATGCCGCAGCGACCGGCACCGGCCGAGGTCACCGTCGCGGCATCGAAACCGTTGTAGAGCTTGCCGTGCCAGAAGATGTGCGCCAGCGCGTCCCACTGGGTTCCTGCCTGGTTGGGCATCACGAGGACGTCGTCGGCGAAACCGAAGCCCTTCGCCGGTCCGAAGCCGGCGGGCAGCGGATCCTGCGCACCGGCCAGGTGATCGGTGCCGGTGGCGGTCATCATGTTCAGCGGGTTGGCCCGGAACCCCCCCGACTGCGGCCCGTGCAGGTCGTAGGGAAGCGACATCGAGATGACCTTCCCCTGCCGGACCAGCCGCGCCGCCGCGGTCACCTGTTCCGGCCCGACATGGTTCATGGCGCCGCGCTGGTCCTCGGCGCCCCAGCGTCCCCAGTTGGAGAACCGGGCGATGTAGTCCTCGATGATCTCTGCGCCGCGGAACGATGCTGCGGCTGAACTCGTAGGCGACATCGCCCGGTCCTCCTGGCTGTAGGCGGGTGTGCGGTCGGGACTACTCGGTGATGCCGGACTCGTAGACGTCGATCAGCTCGCCGACGTCCTCCCAGGAGGTGCCGTCGAAACGCAGCATCTGGTAGTCGTGCACCAGGCGGCCGCTCTCCCCCGCGATCAGGTCGGCGCCGGGAACCAGCACGTCGCTCTCCTCGCCGTCGATCGCCATCCAGGCCTCGTTGAAGGCCTCGCTGGTGATCTCCTCGTCGCCGATCGACTCCAGCGCGGACAGGACCGCCTGGCAGGCCCCGTAGCCGTTGGCGGTGAAGGTGAGATCCGGGTCCGCCCCCTCGCCGTACTGCTCGATGACCTCGCGGTAGCGCTGGATGCCCTCGTCGTCGGCCCATCGGGAGTCGGACGGGTCCTTGAGCCAGGCTGCTCCGTAGATGCCCTCGGCCGCGTCCAGGCCGGCGGGCTCCAAGTTGGTCTTGATGGAGGTGCCACCCGAGTACACGATGACCTTCACCGGCCAGCCGATCTCGTCGATGTACTTGATCGCGTTGGCCTGGCCCGCGGTGCCGGGGTTCATGTACAGGACGTTCACTCCGGCGGCCTGCAGCTGGTTGAGCTGCGAGGTCCAGTCGGCGAGCGTGGGCTCGACCCGCAGCCGGTTCTCCTCCGGGAAGACCGTCGCGGCGTCCCCGCCGAGACCTGCCTCGATGCCCGCGATGTGGCTGTCGGCCAGCGTGTTGTTCAGGGAGATCAGCCCGATCTCGGGCGCGGGGAACTCCTCCGGGTGGTCCATGACGTAGCTGGTGACGGCCTCGGCCTCCCAGCTGAGGTCCGGCCACCAGGCGTGCGTGAAGGGGAATTCGTCGACGCGGCTGAACTCCGCGTTCCCGGCCAGGACGATGTGCGGGACCTGGCTCTCGTTCATGTAGGGCTGGATGGCGACGTTGGTGCCGCCGAAGGAGATGAACGCCGCGACCTGCTCCTGCTCGACGGCCTCCCGGGCGTTGGCGGTCAGCCGTGCGGGGTCGTACGCATCGTCGGCGGCGGTGTACTCGATCTGGCGCCCGTTGACGCCGCCGTCCTCGTTGGCCGCGGCGAAGCAGGCGGCGATGGCCTGGCTCGCGTTGGAGAAGACGGCGTACGGCCCGCTGAACGGGAAGCTGCCGCCGATCTTGATGGCCTCGTCGGTGACCCCCTGCGCGCCACCGCCGCTCTCCGCCTCGCGGCGGTCGGAACCGCCACAGGCGGTGGCCGACATCGCCACCACCAACGTGATGGCGGCAACCCCCCGCGTCCGCGGGATCGTGCGTCTGGTGGACCGGCTCATGACTGTTCCTCCTGTGATCGAGCGTTGGTTGAGCTGCGCCGGACGAGCCGGTTGCGCGCCTGCCTGACCAGTCCGGCCAGTCCGCGGGGGAAGAAGTAGATGACGAGCAGCAGGGCCGCGGCGTAGACCACCTGTTGCCACTGACCCGCCGCCGCGGGATCGACGAACCCGCCGAGGCTCTCGGGGACGAAGACGACGAACGCGGCGCCGATGATCGCCCCGACGAACGACCGGCTACCGCCGACGACGGCGCCGGCGATCAGCGAGATCGACAGCAGGAAGGTGAAGCTGTCCGGCGTCGACGTGCGGGTGGTCAGGTGGAACAGGGCACCGCCCAGGGCCGCCACCGCCGCACTCACGGCGAACACCGCGACGGTGATCCGGTTGGTCGGGATGGCGTGCGCCGCCGCCATGACGCGCGAGGACGCCGCGGCGTCGAGGGCTCGTCCCATCCGCCCGCGCAGCATGTTGGAGAGCAGCCAGAAGACGACCGCCAGGACGACGAGGTTGACGAGGAACAGCCACTGCGGGGACGAGAAGGGCAGGCCTGGTGGGGCCTCCACCCGCGGGGTGGTCTTCCCGAAGGGGCCGCCGGTCAGCCAGTCCAGCCGGGTGAGCAGCGGTGGCAGGAGCAAGGCGATGGCCAGAGTGATGAGCCCGAGGTTCATGCCACCCAGTCGCAACGCCGGCAGACCCAGCAGGGCCCCGACCACCAGGCCGACCACCAGCGACGCCAGGACCGCCAGCGGCCACGGGACGCCGTGGTCGGCCACCAGGATCGCCGTCGTGTACGCGCCGATCCCGAACAGCGCGCCGTGGCCGGCCGAGATGGTGCCTGCCCAGCCCAGCAGCAGGTTCAGTCCGCCGATCGCGATGGCGAAGGTGACCACCCGGTTGAGCTGGAAGAACTGGAAGTCGCTGATGACGCTCGCCGGGGCGAGGGCGGCCAGCAGCAGGACGACGGCGAGAGCCGCCGTCCACCAGGCAGTCCGCAGGCCGACTCGCGGGGCGGGTGGAAGTGCGTGCGACGTCGACACGGTGATTTCGCTGTCCCTCTCGGCCGGGGGTCGGACGACGGCCGGGGTCCGCGCGCCGCTCATGCCCGCACGCTCGAGACCCGGCCGAACAAACCCTGCGGGCGGAGCAGCAGGACGAGGAAGATCACCGCGAACGGCACGACCAGCTGCAGGTCCGAGCCGATGCCCGGGATGTAGCGGCTGGCGAGGTTGGCGGCGACGCCGAGCACGAGGCCGCCCACGACTGCGCCGCCGCGGCTCTCGAACCCGCCCAGGGTGGCGGCGGCCAGCGCCAGCAGGAGGGAGCTGTCCATCATCGCGGGCGACACCCCCAGCGTCGGCGCGAAGATGACGCCGGCCACCGCACCGACGGTCGCGGCCAGCCCCCAGCCGAGCGCCAGCATCCGGCCCACGTCGATGGAGAGGAGTCGGGCCGAGGCGGGGTTCTGCGCGGCGGCCCGCATCCGCAGGCCGAGGGTCGTGAACCGGAAGAAGGCGCCGGCCAGCAGCAGCGTCACCAGGACGACTGCCGCGGCCCCGAGCTGCTGGGCGGTCAGCCGGGCGCCGAACACCTCGACGCTGCCGCCACCGAAGGGGCTCTGCAGCTGCTGCGGGTCGTCGCCCCAGATCAGCGCGACGACCGCCTGGAGCCCGATCAGCAGCGCGACCGTCACGGTGAGCATGACGAGGGGGCTCGATCCTTCGACCGGACGGATGAAGACCCGCTCGATCAGGGCCCCCAGGACGAAGCTGGCCGCCAGGACCAGCACGAGGGCGAGCCAGAAGTTCATCCCGTTGCTCACCAGGCTCCACGCCAGGTAGGCCGACGCGGTCGCCATCACGCCCTGGGCGAAGTTGACCGCCCCGGTGCCCTGGAAGACGAGGCAGATGGCCAGGGCGAGGCTGGCGTAGATGAAACCGCTGCCCAGGCCGGACAGGACCTGCTGCCAGAGCTCGGTCATGCCGGCCGGCCGGTCTGCTCGGCGCCGAGGTACGCGTCCTGCACGGCAGTGTTCTCCCTCAGTTCGGCGGCGCTGCCGGACGCGACGACGCGGCCGGATTCGAGGACGTAGGCGCGGTCGACCACCGCGAGAGCCCGCCGGGCGTTCTGCTCCGCGAGCAGGACGGCCAGCTGCCACTCCGCCTGGAGGACGCGGAGGCTGCGCAGGATCTCGGTGGTCACCATCGGGGCGAGCCCGAGCGACGGCTCGTCGACCAGCAGGAGCCGCGGACGGCCGAGGATGGCGCGCGCGATCGCGAGCATCTGCTGCTGGCCACCCGAGAGCGCGCCGGCCTGGCGCCGGGAGAAGTCGCGCAGAATCGGGAACAGCTCGTGAACCGCTGCGAGGTCCTCCTTCACCTGACCACGCAGCCGCGATCCGCGGGCGAGAGTCCCCAGCGTGAGGTTCTCCTCGACGGTCAGGTCGACGAAGGTGCCGCGGCCCTCCGGCACGTGGCCCACGCCGAGCCGGGCGACGCGGTGTGCCGCCCAGCCGGTGACGTCCCGCTCGTCGAAGACGACCGCGCCCTCCACCGAGACCGTTCCCGAGATGGCCCGCAGCGTCGTGGTCTTGCCGGCACCGTTGGCGCCCAGCAGGGCCACCATCTCCCCCCCGGTGACCGCGAGGTCCATGCCGTGCAGTGCCTGGACGCCGTCGTACGCGGCCCGCACCCCGGTGAGCTGCAGGAGGGTCATGACTCGGCCTCGTCACCGAGGTAGGCGGCGAGCACGCGGGGGTCCTGCCGCACGAGCGAGGGCTCGCCCTCGACGACGAGCTTCCCGAAGTCGAGGACGGCGATCCGCCGGGCGACGCGCATCACGAGTGCCACGCTGTGCTCGACGAGGAGCAGCGTCGCTCCCGAGCGCTCGGCGAGCCCGGTGAGCAGGTCGGCGAACTCCAGGGCCTCCGTGTGGCTGATGCCGGCCGCCGGCTCGTCCAGCAGGACGAGCCGCGGCTGGGCGACGAGCGCCCGCGCCAGCTCGACCCGCCGGCGCAGGCCGTGCGGGAGGTCCGCGGCCCTGGCGGCGGCGAGCGGCAGGAGGCCCATCAGGTCCATCGCCTCGGCGGAGCGCTCGCGCAGGTCGGTCTCCTCGCGGCGGGACCGCAGCGTGAGCACCATGTGCGAAAGCAGCCCTGCGCGGGTCTGCGAGAACCCGCCCAGCATCACGTTGGCCAGGACCGTGTCGTCCTCGATCAGGGTCGGTGTCTGGAACGTGCGCGCGATGCCGAGGGCCGCACGGGCGTGCGGCGACTTGCCCTCGAGCGACTCCCCCGCCAGCTCGATGTCGCCCTCACCGCGGTAGATCCCGCTGATGCAGTTGAAGAGCGTGGTCTTGCCCGCGCCGTTCGGCCCGATCACCGCGGTGACGCCGCCGGTGGGCACGTCGAAGCTCACGCCGTCCAGGGCGCGGAGCCCGCTGAAAGTGATCGACAGATCCCGGATGGACAGGACGGGACGCTGCTGCGCGGAGTCGTCCGTCCGACCCGTCGAGGCGGCGCTCGGAGGGGCGGTCATGTGATCCGACCCGGTGGGCTCGTGTGACGCATGACACCGGACAGTACGGATTGATGGCGCCATCTCGGTTGGCGCAGTGAACAGGATTCACCAGGTCTGTCGTGCACGCTGCCAAAGCGATGCCCAGGGTCAGCGCACTAGCGTCCGTCCTGAGCTGTCGCCCACATCACTTCCCGCCTCCCGGGCGTGGAGGCCTGCGCGGCGCGCGGCGCCTGTCCGGGCGCACGGCAGCTCGTCCGTCATCAGCGGGAGACCGGCGCTCCCCGAGCACCCGAGGAGAACCGATGCACCCGACCTCCCTCAGCCCCTTCCCGCCGGGGCCGGCGACCCTGCAGGAGGTCAGCGACGGCATCTACGCCTACCTCCAGCCCGACGGCAGCTGGTACCTCAACAACACCGGCTTCCTGGTCACGCGCACCGGCGTGATCAGCGTGGACGCGACGTCCACGGAACGGCGCACGCGCGCCTACCTCGAGACCATCAGCCGGATCTCCGACCAACCGGTGCGGACCCTGGTGAACACGCACCACCACGGTGACCACACCTACGGCAACTACCTGTTCGCCGGGGCCACCATCGTCGCCCACGACCGGACCCGCGAGGAGCTGCTGGCCGCCGGCCCGCCGGCGAACCTGGGACTGTTCGACGACGTGGACTGGGGGGACGTCGCGGTGGCTCCTCCCTTCCTCACCTACGACCGCGGGGTCACGCTCTGGGCCGACGACCTCCGGTGCGAGGTCCGCCACGTCGGAACGCCCGCGCACACCACCAACGACTCCATCGTCTGGATCCCGGAGCGGTCGGTGCTGTTCTGCGGCGACCTGCTGTTCAACGGCGGTACACCGTTCCTGCTGATGGGCTCGGTGGCCGGCGCGCTCGAGGTCCTCGAGACCGTCGTCCAGCCGCTGGGCGCCGAGACGATCGTCTCCGGCCACGGACCCGTCTCCGGACCGGAGCTCGTCGACGACATCGCCGGCTACCTGCGGTTCGTCCTCGACGTCGCGGCCAAGGGCCGGGCGGCCGGCCTCACCCCGCTCGAGACCGCCCGGGAGACCGACCTCGGCGCGTATGCCGAGCTCACCGACGCCGAGCGCATCGTCGGCAACCTGCACCGGGCCTACCGGGAGCTGGACGGTGCCGAGCGGGGCGCCCCGATCGACATCGTGGCCGCACTCCAGGACATGGTCGCCTACAACGGCGGCCGCCCCCTCACCTGCCTCGCCTGACCGACAGGAGCACTCCCATGCGCTGGTCCACCTACCTCTCCCCCACCGACGGCCGCGAGCACGTGGCCCTCTCCCGCGACGGCCGCCTGCACGGGCTGCGGAACGTCTCCAGCTTGCTCGAGTTGCTGGGCGACGGCTTCGAGGAGCGGATGGCCGAAGCCGCCGAGCTCGCTGTGCGCGACCCGTTCGAGGTCGTCGAGGAAGAGGGGGCCCGATTCCTCGCGCCGATCCCCTCGCCACCGTCCGTCCGCGACTTCATGGCCTTCGAGGAGCACGTCAGGACGAGCAGCGAGGCCCTGGGCCAGAGCGTCAACCCGGTCTGGTACGAGATCCCCCTGTTCTACTTCACCAATCCGGCCGCGGTGCACGGCCCGCACGACGACGTCGCCGTCTCCCCCGGGTCCGTGCGGTTCGACTACGAGCTGGAGATCGCCGCGGTCGTCGGCCGTGGCGGCAGCAACCTGGAGCCGGCCACGGCGGAGGGCCACATCGCCGGCTACATGGTGCTGTGCGACTGGAGCGCGCGCGACCTGCAGGAGCAGGAGATGCGCGGCCTGCTCGGGCCCGCCAAGGGCAAGGACGGGGCGACCAGCTTCAGCCGTTACCTCGTCACACCGGACGAGCTGGCGCCCTACCGCGCCGGCAACGCCTACGACTTGGCCATGACGGCGCAGGTGAACGGTGAGCAGTACTCCCGGGGCACGTTCTCCACGATCTACTGGAGCTTCGCCGAACTCATGGCCTATGCCTCGCGGGGCACCACCCTGCGGCCGGGCGACGTCATCGGCAGCGGGACCGTGGGCACCGGCTGCATCCTCGAGCTGTCCCGCGTGCACGGGGAGGAGAAGTTTCCCTGGCTCCGAGCCGGCGACCAGGTCCGTCTCGAGGTCGAGCACGTCGGCGTGATCGACGCCAACGTCGTCCCCGGACCCGCGGCCGTGCCGCTGCGCTGAACGATGGTCAGCGGACGACGGCGGAGGCGCTCCGGCGCTCCCGCGGTCGCTAGTCTCCGGCGATGCCCATGTGCACAGACATGTCGGGTCTCGTAGTGCATCCCGACAACCCGGGGCCCGCGTGACCGGCCGCCGCGCTCCTCGGGGGACGGGCGCCGTCGCGCCGCCGGTGGCCGGTCCCGATCACCGCTGGGCCGCGGCCATGTCGATCAGCGCCGACCTGCTGCGTGCCGTCAACCGGGACGCCACGGTCCCGGATGTGCTCGCCCTGGCGGCGCGCCACGCATGCCGGCTGCTGGGGACGGAGTTCGCCGCCGTCTTCCAGGTGGCCGACGGCGACCGCCTGGTGGTCGGTGGCTCGCACGGCCTCAGCGCCCAGTACGTCGACCTGGTGAACAACGCCGAACCGCTCACCTTGTCGGTCCGGAGCTTCCGGACACCGAGCACCAGCGCTGTGCTCGGCGGCCATGCCATCGCCCTGTCCGACGCCCTGGCCGATCCCGACAGTGCCCAGTGGGCCGACATGGCGAAGATGCAGGGCTACCGCGCGCTGCTCGCTGCCCCCATGCACGGGCTGGGTGGTGTCGCCCTGGGCTCGATCACGGCGTACAGCCGGACCGTTCGCGATTTCACCCCTGAGGACGTGCGTCTGATCGAACTGCTGGCCGAGCACACGGCGGGCGCCCTGGAAGCGGCGCGCCGTCGTGACGACCAGAACGTGGAGGCCGACCAGCTCCGGCTGCGGAGCGCACAGGCGGCCGCTGACGGTGAACGCCGCGCCCGGCTGCTGCGCCTGCACGTCGAGCTCTGCGACGCCGTGCTGGCCAGCCGAGGAGTCGCCGGCATCGTCGAGGCCGTGGCCGAGGCGGTCGACGGCTCCGCCGCAATGTGGGACACCGGTCTGCGGGTCAGTGCCTGGTCGAGCACCGGACGGGGCACCGACGACCGTGAGGAGCTGCTGTCCCGCCTCCGCGCGGCGGCGGAGGCCGCGCAGACGAGCCCGCCGACGAGCACGGTGGGGGTGCTGCGGGCCGGCTCTGTCGGTCCGCCGACCTGGGTCGCCCCCATCGCTGTCCACGACCACGTGCGCGGATGGCTGACCGTCACAGGCCCCGGCCTGGACCTGCTGTCGTCGGCCGACCCGGCTGACATCACGCTGCCCGTGGCCCTCGAGCTGCAGGCCACCCAGCACCAGGTCGAGATCGAGGCCCGTATCGCGAGCGACCTGCTGACCGAGCTGCTGGCCGACACGGCGGAGATCCGGGCCCCCATGCTCCACTCGCGGGCCGAAGCGCTCGGCCACGACCTCCGCGCACCTCACTTCGCAGCTCTCCTGACTCCGACGCCGACAGCTGCGGGCCGGCGGCCCGAGCGCATCGCCCAGGCGCGAGACCTCTCTCGCCTCACGACGCGGCTCGTGCACATGTCACCCCGGCCGCTGATCGGGATCATGGACGGAAAGCTGCTGGCACTGGTCCCCCAGCGCGCCGCCGAGCCGTCCGGGCCGACACCGGTCGACACGGGCGACGGCGCCATGCTGACGCTCCTGACCGACGCAGCGGCGGCCCTGTACCCGGACCGCCGCGTGCACGTCCTGGTCAGGCGCGACGTCCTCGGCGTGGCGGCGTACCGCAGCACGTACCTCCTGCTCGCGCGAGCCGCCGAACTGCTGACCGAGCACTCCCCCGACCTGCTGGACATCGGCCAGTTCGGTCTCTACGGGGTCATGCTGGACTCGGGCCCCGGCGAGGCGCTGACCGACTTCGCCCGCACGCTCCTGGAACCGCTGGCGACCTCGAACGCGAGCAGCAGATCAGCTCTGCTGGCGACGCTGGAGAACTGGCTGGCCAGCGGCACGTCCGTGCACGAGTGCAGCCGGCGCATGTACCTGCACCGCAACACGGTGGCCTATCGGCTGCGCAAGATCGAGGAGATGCTGAGCGTCGACCTGTCGAAGCCCGACGACGTCCTGAGGATCCAGCTGGCCATGGTCGTCGCCACCGTGTCGGGATGGCTCACCGCGCGGTAGATGTCCGGGGGAACGCCGGACGGAACAGCGCGCAGCCGTCCGGCGCTGCACCACCTGTGATGGATGCGGCGGTGCGGCTCTCCCTGCTGGACCGGTCGCGCACCCGGGCCGGCGAGGCCGACTCCGCGGCCCTCGCCGGCACCGTCGGACGAGCCGTGTCCGCCGAGCAGCTCGGGTTCGAGCGCTTCTGGGTCGCCGAGCACCACGGCGTGCCCGGCGTCGCCGGCGCCGCGCCGGCGGTGCTGCTGGCGGCCATCGCAGGGCGGACGACGACGATGCGGCTGGGCTCGGCCGGCGTGATGCTGCCGCACCACCAGCCGCTCGTCGTCGCGGAGCAGTTCGCCACCCTGTCGGCGTTCGCGCCCGGCCGGATCGACCTCGGACTGGGCCGGTCCTCGGGCTTCACCGCGCCGGTGCGCCGGGCACTGCGCGAGACCGAGCACGATTTCGCCTCGGACCTGGCCGAACTGCGCTGCTACCTCACCGGCGACGCCGAGATCACCCTGCACCCGCAGCCGGACGGTCCGGTGCCACTGCACGTGCTCGCCACTGGTCGCGGCCTCGACGTCGCCGCCGACCTCGGCCTGCCGGTCGTGGTGGGTGGCCCGCTGCTGGGTGTCGCGGGTGATCCGGAGCCGGGACTCGCGGCACTGGCCGGCTACCGCCGGTCCTTCCGGCCCTCGGCGCAGCAGCCGGCGCCTCGGGTGGCGATCAGCCTCGACGTGCTCGTCGCCGACACGGCCGCCGAGGCCGCGGACCTGGTGCTGCCCGAGGCGTGGGCGATGGCGCAGGCGCGCACCACCGGGATCTTCCCCCCGCTCGACCCGGTGGCCGTCGTCCGGAGGGCCACGCGCACGCCGCGGCAGCAGCAGTACCTCGACCAGACGGCCGCCGGTGCCGTCGCCGGCACTCCGGACCAGGTTGAGAGCCGGCTCGCCGAGCTCCTCGAGCGCACCGGCGCCGCCGAGCTGGTCGCCAGCAGCAGCACGTTCGACCGGGGCGCGCTGGCGGCGTCGGACGCCGCGCTGGCCGCGCTGTTCGGCCGTGGCTCCCGCACGCTCCCCTCCCCGGAGCAGCTGTCGGCTTGACCTGGCGTGTCGGCCAGGACGACGACGGGGCCGCCGTCCCGCGGGACGCGGGTGGGGACATGCCTGGCCCCACCGCCCTGACACGCGACGCCGGGCCGGTCGCGGACCTTCCCCGGCGGCCGGAGCATCGGCATGATCACGGAACCGCGACCGGAGAACCGGAGCACGCCCTGGGCGAGGAGGCGACATGGAGCTCGACGACCTCCGGGGCATCGGCCTCTTCTCCCGGACCGGGGACGACCAGTTGCGCACCCTGCTCGACAGCGGCACCGAGGTCCGCTTCGAACCCGGCGACGTGGTCTTCCGGGAGAACGAGCCGGCGGAGTTCTGGTGGGTCCTCCTGGACGGCGCCATCGACCTGGTGCGGCACGTCGGGCGCGAGGAGACCCGGCTCGGTGCCATGGACGTCCCCGGCAGGTGGGCCGGCGGGTTCCGCGCGTGGGACGAGCACGGCGCCTACCTCGCCACCGGACGGGCGACGACGTCCGGACGCATGCTGCGGGTGCCCGCCGGCGCCCTGCTCGCGCTCTGGACGGACCGCTTCCCGCTCGGGCTCTCCCTGATCGAAGGGGTGTCCCGCTCGGCGCGGAACTACGAGGCGATGGCCCGGCAGCGGGAGGCTCTCCTGGCGCTCGGCACGCTGGCCGCCGGACTCGCCCACGAGCTCAACAATCCGGCGGCCGCGGCCACCCGCGCCGTCGACGCGCTCGGGAGCGCGTTCGACGGGATGCTGTCCGCCCTCCGGCGGCTGGCCGCCGCCCCTGTCACCGCCGAGCAGTTCTCCCGGCTGGACGCGCTGCGCGCCGAGCTGGGCCCACGGCCGGCCGAGAGCCTGCTCGCCGCCGCGGATCGCGAGGACGAGGTGTCCGACTGGCTCACCGGGCACGGCGTCGGACGCCAGTGGGTGCTGGCCCCGGCGCTCGCCGCCGCCGGAGCCGACGTCGCGTGGTGCGACCGGATGGCGGAGGCGCTGGGCGATGACCGTCTCGACCCCGCCCTGGACTGGGTCGCGAGCACGGTGTCCGCGACGAGCCTGCTCGAGGAGGTGAAGGAGTCCACGCGGCGCATCTCCGACCTCGTCGCCGCGATGCGGAGCTACTCCCAGCTCGACCGCGCGGCGATGCAGCTGACAGATGTGGCCGAGGGGCTGGAGAGCACTCTCGCCATGCGCGCCTACCGCATCCCCGCGGGTGTGGCCGTCGTCCGCGACCACGATCCGCAGGTCCCCCGCATCGAGGCCCTCGCGGCCGAGCTGAACCAGGTGTGGACCCAGCTGATCGACAACGCCCTCGATGCGATGGACGGCTCCGGGACCCTGCGCGTGACGACGCGCCTCGAGCACGGCGATGTGGTCGTGGAGATCGGCGACACCGGCGCGGGCATGACACCGGAGACCCAGCGGCACGCCTTCGACCCCTTCTTCACGACCAAGGGCGTCGGCGAGGGGACCGGGCTCGGGCTGGACATCTCCCGTCGCATCGTCGACCGGCACCACGGTGCCATCGGCATCGAGCTGCGTCCCGGGGAGACGGTGCTGGCGGTGCGCCTGCCGGCCGCCCGGCCGGAGGGCGCCCGGAGGTAGCCGGCCCTCGGAAGGCACTCCCGACGGATCGTCCGCCCTGGTTGACTCACCGCATGGTCACCCCCCTGCCGGAGCCGGACCCGCTGATCGATCCGACCGAGCCCGTGCCGGACGACCCGTCCGAACTGCTCCCGGACGCGCCCGAGCCGCTCCCGCCGCCGCCCATCGAGGCGACACCGGACGATCCGGGCGGCGACCCCGGCGGCGTGCCCGAACCGGCCTGAGGCTCCGCTCAGTCGCGCCGGTGCCGGCTCTCGGGCACCGAGCCCGTGTCGGTGAGCTCGCGGGCGATGTCCAGCAGCTTCCGGTTCAGCTCCTGCGAGACGCGGGCGAGGACGCCGAAGGCCTGATCCGCGGTGAGCCGGTGCCGCTCCATCAGGATGCCCTTGGCCTGCCCGATCACGTCCCGGTTCTGCATGCCCGTGCGCAGGTGCGCCTCGTGCTCGGCGCCGGCGAGGGCGACGGCGGCGTGGCTGGCGAAGACCAGGCCGATGTCGACGCTGTCGTCGTCGAACGCCCCCCTCGTGCGGGAGTACAGGTTCAGGGCACCGAGCTGGTCGCCGGCCACGAAGAGCTGGAAGCACAGCATGCTGCCGACCCCCAGGTCGGCGGCCCGGCGGGCGAACTGGGGCCAGCGGTCCTCGTTCGGCAGGTCGTCGACCCGGACGACCTCGTGGTCCCATGCCGCATCCAGGCAGGGGCCCTCGCCCCGCTCCTGCTGCGACGCGTCCAGGGTGCGCGGCAGGTCGCTCGTCGCGGCCCGCGACTCGATCGTGCGGCGTCCGACGACGTAGCTGACGCCGCACTCGTCGGTGTGCGGGACGGTGCGGACGGCGGCCGCGGTGATCGCCCGGAGGGTCTCCTCGACGTCGCCGTGCTCCGCCTGCAGGTGCCGCGCGACGCTGCTCATGACGTCGCCCAGGCGCGGCGGGGCGTCGCTCCGGTCCTGCCGGTCCTCCTGCGCAGCCGTCATGGGGAGAAGCTACCCGCAGGGCGGTCCCGCGAGGACTTCCTCCGCCTGGCCGGACGGGGGTGGCCCGGCCCGACCGCCGACGACCGTGACCGGAACCTCTCCGGCGACACGCCGTGCGGAGTTCGAGTAGCCGCCCGCGCGGGCATGACGCTCCCGCACACACCGGGTCCAACAGCCGCCCGTGTCCTTCCCCGCCGCTGAGGACCCTCGATGACGCACGCCCCTGCCCGGACGCTCGCCCTGAACGACCAGACCCTCGACCAGCTGCCGTCGCACATCTCCACGCCGGACTACGATCGCGGCGCCCTCCGCCCCGGCATCGTGCACATCGGCGTCGGTGGCTTCCACCGTGCCCACCAGGCCGTCTACCTCGACGAGCTCGCCCGGCTCGGCGAGACCGGATGGGGCGTCGTCGGCGTGGGCCTGCACAGCCGGGAGATCGGCGAGGTGCTGGAGGCGCAGGATCGCCTCTACCTCGTCGTCGAGCGGGCCCCCGACGGCGACGAGGCCCGGGTGGTGGGCGCCATGACGCGCTACCTCTACGCGCCTGACGACCCGGAGGCGGTGCTCGCCGCCCTCGCCGACGAGAGCACCCGCGTGGTGTCGCTGACGATCACCGGCACCGGCTACCGGATCGACGCCCACTCCGGGGAGTTCGACGCCGACGACATCCACATCGAGCGCGACCTCGAGGACCCGGGCAACCCGGACACCGTGTTCGGCTACCTCGTCGAGGGTCTGTGCCGGCGGCGCGACGCCGGGCTGCCGCCGTTCACCGTCCTGTCCTGCGACAACATGCAGAACAACGGTGCCGCCGCCCGCACGGCCGTGGTGTCCTTCGCCCGGTTGCGCGACGGGGAGCTGGCCGACTGGATCGACGAGCACGTCGCCTTCCCGAGCAGCATGGTCGACCGGATCACGCCGTCCACGAGCCCGGAGGACCGCGACGCCGTCGCTGCCCACACCGGGGTGGACGACGGCTGGCCCGTCGTCACCGAGCCCTTCCGCCAGTGGGTGGTCGAGGACTCCTTCTGCAACGGTCGGCCGCCGCTCGAGCGGGTCGGCGTCCAGTTCGTGGACGACGTGCGGCCCTACGAGATCCTCAAGACCCGGCTGCTCAACGCGGGCCACACCGCCATCGGCTACCTCGGCTACCTCGCCGGTCTGCGGACGACGGACGAGCTGATGGCCGACCCGGTGTTCTGCGCCTTCATCACCCGGCTGATGGCCGACGAGATCGCTCCCCTGCTCCCGCCGGTGCCCGGGGTGGACATCGAGGCCTACCAGGTGACGCTGCTCGAGCGGCTGAGCAACCCCCGCATGGCCGACCAGCTGGCCCGGCTGGGCCGGCGGGGCTCCAGCAAGATCCCCTCCTACCTGCTCCCCTCGGTCCGCGAGGCGATCGACCAGGGCCGTCCGTACGACCTGCTGTGCCTCGCCGTCGCCGGCTGGCTGCGCTACATCCGCGGCCATGACTACGCCGGCGAGGAGGTCCCGATCGAGGGGCCCCGCCCCGATCTGGTGCCCATCGCCCGCGAGGCGGGCATCGATCCCGGGCCGCTGCTGTCGGAGATGAGCATCTTTGACCACATCGGCCGCGACCCGCGGTTCGCCGAGCCGGTCCGGCTGGCCCTCGAGGCCCTGGAGCGGGAAGGCCCCCGCGAGGTCATCGAGCGCTACCTCGCGACCGGTCAGCAGGACGCGGCGTGACCGGGCACGTGGACGTGCAGCCGGGGACGGTTCTGCTGTGCGACGCCGACGGGACGCTGTTCCCGTCCGAGGAGCCGGCCTACGAGGCGTCGGCAGGGGTGACCAACCGGTACCTGGCCTCCCTCGGTGCCGACCGGCCGTACGGTCCCCGGGAGCTCCAGCGGATGACCAACGGCAAGAACTTCCGGGGCGCGGCGGCCGAGCTCGCCGGGGCCTTCGGGCGCGAGCCGGTCCCGTCCGACCTCGAGCGCTGGATCGCGGAGGAGAAGGACGTCGTCACCGCGCACCTGCGCACGGTGCTGCGTCCGGACCCGGAGGTGCAGAAGCCGCTGACCCGCCTGGCCGAGCGGTTCGGGCTGGCGATCGTCACCTCCAGCGCCCGCTCGCGCATGGACGCCTGCCTGGAGGTGACCGGGCTGGCCCCGCTGTTCGCGGCCGACCGGCGGTTCAGCGCCGAGGACTCGCTGCCCGAGCCGGTCAGCAAGCCGGACCCCGCGGTCTACCTGCACGCGGGCCGGGAGCTCGGCATCGACCGGGCGCAGGGCATCGCCGTCGAGGACTCCCTCAACGGCGCCCGCTCGGCGGTCGCGGCCGGCTACCGGACCATCGGGATCGTGCTCTTCGTCCCCGAGGAGGACCGGGCGGTGCGCTCGGCGGCGCTGCTGGCCACGGGCGCGGACACGGTCGTGTCGTCGTGGAGCGAGCTGGCCGACCTCCTCCTGTAGGGCGGCGCGATACGGTCGACCGGCCCACTCGACCTGCACAGGAGGCCGCCCCATGACCGAAGTGCTGCTCGCCGTGGTCGCGGTCCTCGCCGTGCTGGCCGTGATCATCCTCGTCCTGCGCCGGCGGAACCTCGCGGCTCAGCGGGCACCCCGGCGGCGGGTCGACCCGCTGGCGGACGAGCCCGACGTCTACGACCCGCACAAGATCGGCGTCGGCGACGTCATCACCTACGCGGGGATCGACCACGTCGTCCGCGGGACGATCGTGCTGGAAGAGGGTGGCACGGTCTGGCGGGAGCACCTGCTCGACGGCTCCACCGGCCGACGCTGGCTCACCGTCGAGGACGACGAGGGCGACCTCGAGATGACGCTGTGGATGCGCCGCGAGGGCACCAACCTGACCCCTGACGGCGACGTCGTCCTCGACGACCGCGTCCACCGCCAGATCGAGCGCGGCCGGGCCGCCTACACCGCCGAGGGCACCACGGGGACGCCGCCGTCGGGCTCGATGGACTACGCCGACTACGCGACCGCCGACAAGACCGGGCTGATCGCCTTCGAGCGATGGGCGCCCACCCAGTCGTGGGAGGTCTCGACGGGGCGCGCCGTCACCCGCGGGGAGCTCACCGTCTACCACTCCACCCCCGACGCATGACGGTGCACCAGCTCGAGGTGCAGCCGCGCGACGTCGCCGCGGGCGCGCTCGGACTCGTCCTCGACGCCCCGGCCCCCACGGCGCTCGCGGAACTGCGGTTGGACGACGGCGCCGGCGGCGTCCTGGTCCTGGGTGTGCTCGGCGCCTCCCACGTGGTGACGGCGAGCGTCGCCGGGCACCGTCTCACCGAGCAGGTGTCCTGCGACGCGGTCGCCGCCGGCGGTCGGCCGCTCCCGCGCCGGACCCGGTCCGGCGGCTACGAGCTGACCTCCACCGTGTCCGTGCTGCCGCGCACCGAGCTCGACGCCACCGCCGCCCGACTGCGCGCCCTCGCCCTGGAGGACCCCGCGTGGCTGTGCGGTGCCTTCCCCGGCTCCGGCAGCGCACTCACCGCGATGACCGGCACCGCGCTGGCCGAGGGAGGCTGGACCTGGGACACGTGGCATCTGTACCCGGCCACCTCTACGGACACGGACGCGGGCGAGATGGTCACGACCTGCAGCAGGTGGACGCCGTGAGGGCCCGGCGCGTCGCCGTCGTCACCGTCACCGCCCTGGCGCTCACCGCCTGCGGCAGCGGCAACGACGCCCGCGGCTTCATCCGCGACACCTACGAGCAGCAGAGCTCGGACGGTGACACCGCCACGTACTCCTCCCCCGACCCGGTCGGGACCACCACAGAGACCATCGTCGACGCCGTCGACCCGGTCGAACGGCAGGCCGACGGCGGCAACGAGTACCTGCGCTACGACGACGACATCGTCATCGTCAGCCCGGCCACGAGCGGGAGCAGCGTGCGCGTCGAGGACCTCGACGGCCGCTACCGCAGCGGTGCATTCATCTTCCTCGGACCCGGCTTCCGTCCCGGCTCCCCCGCGGGGGGCGGCGGCGACGGCGGTCCCGGGGACGGCAAGTGAGCCCGGCCGCCACCCTCCCCCCGACCCCCACCGACACCGACACCGACACCGACATTGGGAGTGACCCGACGTGACCGCGACCTACCAGGCACTGGACTTCGGCACCGTCGAGGGCGACCTGCTGGGTCAGGGCGTCGTGGCGACGCTGCTGTTCTTCCTGATCGGCTTCGGCGTGCTCGCGCTCGGCTTCCTGGCGCTGGACCTGCTGACCCCGGGCAACCTGCGCACCCAGGTCTACGTCGACCACAACCCGAACGCGGCCATCCTCCTGGCCTCCAACCACCTCGCGCTGGCGATCATCGTGGTCACCGCGATCATGACCAGCGCCGACAGCCTCGGACAGGGCCTGGTCGACTCGGCCGTCTACGGGCTCCTGGGCGTCGTGCTGCAGGCAGCCGCGCTGCGCCTGCTCGACGCCTTCGTGCCCGGCCACCTGCGCGACATCGTGAACACCCCGCGGATGAGTGGGTCGGCGTGGGCCGTCGGCGTGAGCCTCGTCGCCATCGGCGCGGTGAACGCCGCCGCGCTGTCCTGATCCCCGTGACGACGGCGACCGGTCAGACCCCGGCGACGGCCCCAGGTACGACCCCGGGGTCGGCACCGGCCCGGCCGAACGCGACCGGTGTCCGCTCCCGGCCGCTGCTGCTGGCCGCCGTCGCCGTCTGCGCCGCCTGCGGGCTCATCTACGAGCTGGTCCTCCTCACCCTCTCCGCCAGCCTCACCGGGGGCGGCATCACCCAGACCTCGCTGATCGTCGCCGGCTTCGTCGCCGCGCTCGGGGCCGGAGCCCTGCTGGTCAAGCCCTTCCTCGGCCGGGCGGCCACCACCTTCGTCGCCGTGGAGATCGCCCTCGGCGTGGCCGGCGGTCTCAGCGCCGTCACCCTGTACGTCTCCTTCTCCTACTACGGCACGAGCAGCGCCGTGCTGCTGGTGGCCACCGCGGTGATCGGCATCCTGGTCGGTGCCGAGGTGCCGTTGCTCATGACGCTCCTGCAGGCCGGCCGCGGCGGCATCGACGCCGAGGGGTCGGGCAAACTGCTCGCCGATCTCAACGCCGCCGACTACGCCGGAGCGCTGCTGGGTGGTCTGGCCTGGCCCTTCGTCCTGCTCCCCCTGGCCGGCCAGGTCCGCGGCGCCGCACTGACCGGCATGATCAACCTGGTCGCGGCAGCCGTCGTCGCCGCGTTCCTGCTGCGCCGTCAGCTCAGCACCCGGGCCAGGCGCGGCGCCACCGCCGCCCTGCTCGCGGCGGCCGCCGTGCTCGGAGTGCTGCTCGTGCGGGCGCAGGACATCGAGGTCACGGCACGGCAGCGGCTCTACGACGACCCGATCGTGTCCGCCCAGCGTTCGGCCTACCAGGAGATCGTGGTCACCGAGCGGGCCGGCGACGTCCGGCTCTACCTGGACGGCGACCTGCAGTTCTCCAGCGTCGACGAGCACCGCTACACCGAGGCCCTGGTGCACCCGGTGCTCGCGCGCGACCCGGCCCGGGTGCTGATCCTGGGCGGTGGCGACGGGCTGGCCGCACGCGAGGTGCTCCGCCACCCATCGGTCCGCGAGGTCGTGCAGGTGGAGCTGGACCCGGCAGTGATCGACCTCGCCCGGGGCCGCCTGGCGACGCTGAACGGCGACGCACTGGCCGATCCGCGCGTCGACGTGGTCGTCGAGGACGCCTTCCGATGGCTGCGCACACCGGACGCGCGCGGCTTCGACGCCGTCGTCGTGGACATGCCGGATCCGGACACGCCGGTGCTCGGCCGGCTGTACTCCACCGAGTTCTACGGGCTGGTGTCCGCCGCGCTGGCGCCCGACGGGCTGGTGGTCGTGCAGGCCGGCAGCCCCTACTCGACGCCCACCGCCTACTGGCGCACGGTCGCCACGCTCGCCTCGGCCGGCTTCGGGACGTCGCCGTACCACGTCCTCGTCCCGAGCTTCGGGGACTGGGGGTTCGTGCTCGGGCAGGCCGGCACGGACCCGCCGGGGCTGGTGCTGTCCACCCAGGCGCCGGCACTGCGCTTCCTCGACGACGCCGGCCTGCAGGCCGCCGGTGTCTTCCCCGCCGACCGGCGCCCGCAGGTCCTCGCGCCGTCGACGCTGGACCGCCCCCGGATCGTCGAGGACATGCGCCAGGGCTACGTGGGCTGAGGCGCAGTGGGCTGAGGCGCAGTGGGCTGAGGCGCAGTGGGCTGAGGCGCAGTGGGCTGAGGCGCAGTGGGCTGAGGCGCGGTGGGCTGATCCGCGGCCGGCATGGGCGCCGCGGGATCGACCTCGACCGGAGAGGTCACCGCGCCACCGGTCAGGGTGACCGCGACCGCGTTCGTCGCCACCACCATCGCGATGCCGAGCCACTCGTGCGGATGCAGGAGCTGGCCGAGCAGGACGACGCCGACCAGCGCCGCCAGCACCGGGTGCACGCTCATGAAGACGCCGAAGAAGCGCGCCGGGACGAAACGCAGGGCGGTGAGGTCCGCCGCATAGGGCACCACCGACGCCAGCACACCCGCCACCACGGCGTAGCCCAGTGCCGTCGCGGTGAACCGCCCGTCGAGGACGAGCACGACCAGGACCGGCAGGTACCCCAGTGCGCAGAGCAGGGCGGCCACGGCGGGGGCCTGCAGCCCCGGCATCCGGGCCCCCGCGATGCGGTTGAGGACGATGTAGCCCGCCCAGCAGGCGGCCGCCACCAGGCCCAGCGCCAGGCCCGGCCAGTCGCTCGACGGCCCGGGGAGGACGAGCACGTAGACGCCCGCGGCGGCCGCGGCGGCCAGCAGGAGGTCCGACCGCGACCGGGACGCGGCGAGCGCGACCGCCAGGGGCCCGAGGAACTCCAGCGTGACGGCGAGACCGAGACCGAGCCGGTCGATCGCGGTGTACAGCGACAGGTTCATGCAGCCGAAGACCACGGCGAGCAGCAGCACCGGCCACCACTGCGGCCACGTCATCCGCCGCAACGGCGGGCGGGCCAGCGGCAGGAGCACGAGTGCGGCCACCAGCTGGCGCACGGCCACGACGCCCGCCGGGCCGATGGTGCCGAAGGCGCGGGCGCCGAGGGCGGCGCCCACCTGGTTGCTCAGCGCGCTGGCGAGCATGATCCCGGTGCCCCGGACGAGGGACGGTCGGGGCGCCTGGACGGCCTCCCGGACGGTCGCCCCACTCGTCACCTGGCTGGTCACGCGGCTGGTCACGCGGCTGGTCACCCGGCCGAGTATCAGCACGGTCGGACGGCGGGGGAAATGCCGGACGCGCACCCGCCCATACGCTGGGCGCATGGATCCGGAGGTCCGTCAGCTGCGCGCCCTGCTCGCCGTCGTGGACACCGGCTCGTTCACCGCCGCGGCCGACGAACTCGGGTTCTCGCAGGCCTCCGTCTCGCGCACCGTGGCGGCCCTCGAACGCGCACTGGGCGCCCGTGTCCTGCACCGCACCACCCGCGAGGTGTCGCTCACGGCAGTGGGCGCGCAGGTCGTCGGGCACGCCCGTCGGGTGCTCGAGGAGGTCGCGGCGATCCGGCGGGCGGCCGAGCAGTCCCGTGGTGACCTCCGGGTGGGCTATGCCTGGTCGGCGCTGGGCCGGCACACGACCACCGTCCAGCGGCGCTGGTCCGCGGCCCGGCCGGGATCAGCGCTCACGCTCGTCCAGTCGGGCAGCCGCACGGCCGGGCTCACCGAGGGCGTGGCGGACGTCAGCGTGCTGCGCCGCGAACTCGACGACCCGCGCGTCCGGACGGCTCTCGTCGGCAGCGAGCGTCGTTTCGCCGCCATGGCGTCGGACGATCCGCTCGCCCGCCGCCGCAGCCTGACCCTCGCCGACTTCGCGGGGCGCACCGTGGCCGTCGACGCCCGCACCGGCACCACCAGCGAGCAGCTCTGGACGCCGCCGACGGCGCCCGCGGCCACGCGCACGGTGCACGGGATCGAGGACTGGCTCACCGTGATCGCCGCGGGGCAGGCCGTGGGGATCTCCGCCGAGGCCACCGCCGCCCAGCACCCGCGCCCCGGGGTGGCCTACCGGCTGGTCCGCGACGCCCCGCCGGTCCCGGTGTGGCTGGCGTGGTGGGCGGACAGCCCGCCGCCCGACCTGCCGGCCCTGCTGGACCTGGTCCGCGAGGAGTACGGCCACCCCGGGGTTCCGCCGCGTTCCTCGGACGCCGCGCTCAGGCACCCAGCGCCGTCGTCGCCCCCAGGACGACGAGGACCACGCTGAAGGAGCGCTGCGACCAGAGGACGACGACCGGCCGCATCAGCCAGTCGGCCGCGGCCGAGGCGAGCCAGGCGAGGGTCGAGAGCCAGACCACCGCGACGCCGACGTCGATGGCGCACAGCAGCAACGAGTACTGCAGGACCGGGGCACCCTCGCGGACGAACTGCGGGACGACGGCGAGGTAGAAGAGCCCGATCTTCGGGTTGAGCAAGTCGCTGAGGAGCCCTGCGGAGAAGGACCGGCCCAGTCCGGTGGGCGCGGGCGGGGCCGCAGCGCCGACCGGCAGGAGCGCCTGGGCCCGCCCGCGCGCCTCGGCGACCAGGGGGACGACGCCGAGCAGCACCAGGTATCCGGCGCCCCCGAGCCGCAGCGCCTCGACCGTGGAGTCAGAGCCGGTGACCACGGCGGCGACGCCGAACGCCGCCGCCGTCCCCCAGGCCAGCGTGCCCACCGCCACTCCCCCGACGGTGGCCAGCCCCGTACGGGGCCCACCGCGCAGCGCACTGCGCAGCACCAGGACGTCGTCCGGGCCGGGCGAGACCGACAGCAGCACCGTCATCGCCAGGAACGCCCAGATGCCGTCCATCGGAACCCCGATCCGCGAGGTCCCACGCGGGCCTCGCCGGTACGAGGGGCGGGACCGCGGTCCTGATACGCACCGGCGGCATCCGACGCCGAGCCCGTCGCTACCGTCGGGGTCGAGGTGCCGCACCGGGCGGCCGGAACGGAGGCACGCCGCATGGCGAACCTGGAGTCGCTGCGCCGGTTCGGTCTGGTGCTCGAGATGGCCGAGGCCGCCGGCGACGGCGACTGGGCGGCGTGGACGAAGGTGCTCGGCTCCCTCGACGACGACACCCGGGCCGACGTCGTCCGCCAGTCGTCGCTGGTCATCGCCATGCTGTGCGAGCGCGAGGCCGAGCGGCGCGGCATCACCCGCGACCAGTTCCTCGCCCAGTTCCGGGCGGAGGCGATGGACCAGCTCGGCTGACGGGTGGTCGTCCGTATCGTCGGGTCGTGACAGTGGGGACGAACTGGGCGGGCAACCACACCTACCGGGCGCAGCAGCTGCACCGGCCGACGACCCTCGAGCAGGTGCAGGAGCTCGTCTCGCGGGCGGAGCGCATCCGCGTGCTGGGGTCCCGGCACTCCTTCACCGACATCGCCGACTCCACCGAGTTGGTGTCGCTGGAGGCCGTGCAGGCCGAGTCCTCCGCGACGTCCGGCATCGACGTCGACCTCGCCGCCGGGACCGTCACGGTCGGCGGTGGACTGAAGTACGGGGAGCTGGTCGACGTCCTCCGCGACGAGGGCGCCGCCCTCCACAACCTCGCCTCGCTCCCGCACATCTCCGTCGCCGGCGCGGTGGCGACGGCCACCCACGGCTCCGGCGTCGGCAACGGCAACCTGGCCACCGCCGTCGCGGCGCTCCAGCTGGTGACCTCGGACGGCGAGCTGCGCGAGGTCGCGCGGGGCGACGCCGACTTCGACGGCATGGTGGTCGGCCTGGGCGCCCTCGGTGCCGTCACCCGCCTCACCCTCGACATCGAGCCGGCCTTCGACGTGGCGCAGCGGGTGTACGAGGGCCTGGCCTGGGACGCGCTCTTCGAGAACTTCGACGAGATCACCGCGGCCGGGTACAGCGTCAGCCTCTTCACGCTCTGGGGCGCGGACGTGGACATGGTGTGGGTCAAGAGCCGGACCGACCGGGACGCCGTCCCGGACGGCGACCTGTTCGGCGCCACCCCCGCGGAGGTCGAGCGGAACCCCGTCATCGGGCTCGACCCCACCCCGTGCACGCCGCAGCTGGGCCGGCCCGGCCTGTGGTCGGACCGCCTGCCGCACTTCCGCATGGGCTTCACGCCGAGCGCGGGCGACGAGCTGCAGTCGGAGTACCTCGTCCCGCACGACTCCGCGGTGCCGGCGATCCAGGCCGTCCGGGAGCTCGCGGACCGGATCGCACCGCTGCTGCTCACCTGCGAGATCCGCACCGTCGCCGCGGACCGCCTGTGGCTGAGCACCGCCCACGGCCGGCAGAGCGTGGCGCTGCACTTCACCTGGCGCCCGGAGCCCGGGCCGGTCGGTGACGTGCTGCTCGACCTCGAGCGGGCGCTCGAGCCCTTCGGGGCCCGGCCGCACTGGGGCAAGGTCTTCCGGGCCGACGCCGCCACCGTCGCCCCCTTGTACGAGCGGCACGCCGATTTCCTGGCCCTCGCCGAGCGGCTCGACCCTCGGGGCGCCTTCCGCAACGACTGGCTGGAGCGCCACCTCCTCGGCGCCGGCTGACCGTCCGCCGGGGTCAGAGCATCCGGAGCAGGTGCCGGTTCCGGCGCAGGACGGTGTGCCGCAGCACGAGTCCGACGTGGCCGGCGACCGCGGCGAGGAACGCGATCTGCGCGGCCACGTGGAGGGGCAGCCAGTCCGTCCCGGCGCCCACCAGCAGCAGCCCGGACACCGGGACGACGACGAGCAGCGCCAGGAGCGCCTTCTCCAGGAGCCCCTCGAACCGCCGCTCCCCCGCGGACAGGTGCTCGGCCCACGGGGGCAGCGGGGTCGTGCGGCGCCAGACGATGCGGACGACGCCGAGCGCCAGCACCAGCAGCCCGAGCAGCACGTGCACCTCCGGCAGGGACAGCCCGTCACCGAACGCGTCGCCGGTGACGACGTCGGTGAACAGCCGGGACGCCTCGTCGTCCTCCGCCGCGTCCAGCGCGTCCTCGCGAGCCTCGATCTCCGCCTCTGCCCGTTCCTCGGCCGCCTCGCCCCGGCCCTCGGCGGCGTCCGCCAGCCGGTCGGCCTCGGCGTCGAGCAGGTCGTCCTGCCGGTCGGCCCCGTCGTCGAGGTCCATGGCCCAACCCATGGCGAACTGCGCGACGATCGCGAGCACGGTCAGCCAGTGCAGGACCTTGGTGACGGCGCCGTAGCCGTGCGGGCCGTTGCGCAGGCGCATCGACGCGCTCCTCCCCGTGGCTTCCGCGTGGTCGGGACAGGATGACCGGTCAGTCCGCGTCCGCCCAGGACCGGACGACGGCGACGTCGAGCGGGAAGTCGATCGGGAAGTCGCCGAACAGCAGCCGGCCGGCCTGCACGGCCGACCGTCGCACCTCCTCCACGACGGCGGGCGCCAGCTCCTCCGGCGTGTGCACCACCACCTCGTCGTGCAGGAAGAACACCAGGTGCGGGCGCTGCTCGACGGTGCCCGTGCCGCCCAGCCGCCAGAGGCGGTTGCGCAGGTCCGCGAGCCAGCAGAGCGCCCATTCGGCACCCGTCCCCTGGACGACGAAGTTGCGGGTGAAGCGGCCCCAGGCGCGGCGGTGGCGGTCGCGGTCGGCCGGCGAGCCCCGCTCCTCGGGCGGCTCGCCCGGTGCGTCCGAACCGTCCCCGCGCGAGGGCGCCGGGGAGCCGCGGCCGAGCAGCGTGTGCACCACCTCGCCCCGCTCCCCCGCCCGGGCCGCCTCCTCCACCAGCCCGATGGCGTGGGGGTAGCGACGGGTCAGGCGCGGCATCATGCGGCCGCTCTCCCCCCGGGTGCCGCCGTACATCGCGCCGAGCATGCCGAGCTTGGCATCGGCGCGGCTGGCGACCGCCCCGGAGGCGACCATGCCCGCGTACAGGTCGGTCGACCGAGCGGCCTCGGCCATCGCGGCGTCCCGGCTCATGCCCGCCAGCACCCGCGGCTCCAGCTGGGCGACGTCGGCGACGACGAACCGCCAGCCGTCGTCGGCGACGGCCGCGGGGCGCACCTGGAGGGGCATGGAGAGGGCGCCGCCGCCGGTGGAGGCCCAGCGCCCGGTCACCACGCCGCCGGGGAGGAACCGGGGGCGGAACCGACCGTCGCGCACCCAGGTGTCCAACCAGGTCCAGCCGTTGGCCTGCACGAGGCGGGACAGCTTCTTGTACTCGAGCAACGCCGGGATGCCGGGGTGGTCGAGCTGTTCCAGGGTCCACGAGCGCGTGTCCTCCACGGGGAGGCCGGCGGCCTGAAGCGCGCGCAGCACCTCACCCGGCGAGTCCGGGTTCAGCGCCGGCGCTGCGAACGCGTCCCGGACGACGGCCAGCAGACGCTCCAGCCCGGCAGGCCGGGACCCGGCGGCCGGGCGCGGACCCAGCAGGTCCGTGAGCAGCTCCTCGTGCACCTCGGCGCGCCAGGGCAGCCCTGCGTGCGTCATCTCGGCGGCCACCAGGGCACCCGACGACTCCGCCGCCAGCAGGAGGGTGAGCCGGCTCCGCTCGGTCGAGCCGGCGAGTGCCCGCTGCTGGCGTCGATCCTCTGCGGCCGGATCGAGCTGGTCGGCCGGATCCGCCAGCGGGAAGAGCGCGGCGTCGGTGCCGGTCACCGGTGCCAGCACGTCCCAGCCGCGTGCCTGGTCGTCGGCGAGCAGCTGCTGGTCCACGAACGGGGTCCGGCGGAGCAGGGCGTGACTCAGCCGCAGGTCCCAGCAGCGCTCGACGCGAACACCGGCGTCCAGGAGGCCCGGGTACCACCGGGTCGTGTCGTCCCAGACCCAGCGGACGGGCGAGGCCTCGCGCTCCCGGACGAAGCCAGGGAGCTCGTCGGTCGTCATGCGCACCACCGAGGGAGCAGTACCGACATCGGAGGACGACCGTGCCTCGACGGTCGCCTCGATCGTCGCCTCGATCGTCGACTCGCCGCGGCGTACGAGCACGACGCGGTCCACCGGGTCAGTCTTCCCGAGGGGTCGGACACCACCGGCCGGCGCAGGCCCACGCCGTGCGGGCGTCATGTCGACAAAGCGCCGTGTCGCCGTGTCGCCGTATCGGCGAGTCGACATAAAGCACCAATCGGACGCACCCGTTTCGTTCGCATTGTGCCGATGCCAGGAACCCCTCGGCCTCCGTAACGTCACAGAGAGCATTCACCCGGCGCCGTTCCGTTGCGTCGAGTGACCCCGCACCACCCCGAGGAGCTTCCCGTGTCTTCCTTCTCCCGCCCGTTCCTGACCCTGCTGACCGACACCTCCGCCCTCCCGGTGGCGGAACCCCTCCCCTCCTCGCCGCGCCCGGTGATCGAGATGTCCGAGGACGGCTGGCGGCTGGACGCGCTCTGCGCCGAGACCGACCCGGAGGCGTTCTTCCCGGAGAAGGGCGGCTCCACCCGGGAGGCCAAGCGCGTCTGCACTGGCTGCGCGGTGCGCGCCGAGTGCCTCGAGTTCGCACTGACCAACGACGAGCGGTTCGGCATCTGGGGAGGCCTGTCCGAGCGCGAGCGGCGCCGCCTGCGCCTCGTGCGCAGGGACGCGATCGGCGCCTGACACCCCCGCTGCGAACCCGGATGCGGTAGACACCCGCGTCATGGCCCCTCTGCCGGCGGTTCTGGACCGCCGGACGCTGAACCGGGCGACCCTGGCGCGGCAGCTGCTGCACCGACGGGAGCGGCGCTCCGTGCCCGCCGTCGTGGAGCACCTCCTCGGCCTGCAGGCGCAGGAGCCCCACGAGCCCTACGTCGGGCTCTGGTCACGGCTGTCCGCCTTCGACCCGGCGGAGCTCGTCGAGCTGCTCGAGCGCCGCGTCGTCGTCCGCACGCAGCTCATGCGCCGCACCCTCCACCTGGTGACGGCGGAGGACTGCCTGGCCCTGCGACCGGTCCACCACACGATGCTGGTGGCGCGCATGATCGGCGTCCTCGGGCGCCGGCTGCCCGGGGTCGACCTGGAGGCGCTCGCCGACGCGGGCGGTCCGCTCTTCGCCGAGGAGCCCCGGACCCTGCCCGACGTGGGGCGTCTGCTGACCCCGCGATGGCCGGGCGCCACCGCCCGGGATCTCGGCGACGCCCTGTCGAGCCTGGTCCCCCTCGTGCAGACGACCCCGCGGGGCGTGTGGCGGGTGCAGGCGCCGGCCCGCAACACGACGGTCCTGGCCTGGCTCGGACGGGATGTGCAGACGCCGGACGACCCGCACGCCGTGCTCGAGCACATGGTCCTGCGCTACCTGACGGCCTACGGGCCGGCGTCGAGCTCCGACCTCCGGGCCTGGTGCGGCCTCAGCGGGCTCCCCGGGGTCGTCGAGCGCGTCCTCCCCCGCCTGCGGACGTTCCGGGACGAGCGCGGGCGGCGGCTGCTGGACGTGCCCGACGGCCCCCTGCCCCACCGGGAGGAGCCAGTGCCCGTGCGGTTCCTGCCGGCATTCGACAACGCCGTCCTCGGCTACGACGACCGGACCCGCCTGATCGACGACGACCACCGCGCCCTCAGCGTGACCGGCGCACGGTTCGTCCTCGTCGACGGCTTCGTGGCGGCCACCTGGACGGCGACCGGCGATGCCCGGGGCGACGTCGCCGTGACGGTCCAGCCGCTGCGCCGGCTCACCGCAGCCGAGCGGGAGGACGTGGCGGCCGAGGGCGAGCAGCTCGCCGGGTTCCTCGGCGACGGCGCACCCGGCCGCGTCCAGGTGGCCGACGGCTGACCCGTCGGTCGACGCCCGGCCCGCGCTCCGGCCGCGCTCGCGGGCGGCACACTGAGAGCGTGACCCGGCCGGCAGCGCAGCGTTCGGCGGGGCGCGGCATCGTCCGCCTCCTCAACACCGCGGGCGGGCGGGTGCTCGTGCTGGCCGGCGTCGTGGACGTGGCAGCCGTCGACAGCTTCCTGCAGCGCTACGGGCGCGAGCCGGTGCGGATCGACGGCATCGACACGGGTTCGGCGGTCTTCCTGTCCACGCCCGCGCTTGAACTCGTGGAGGACCACCTCGACGCCGCGCGGACCGCCGGCCGACCCCTGGCGCTGCACCGCGCCCCACAGCTCGAGGCACTCCTCGACGCGGGAGGCCCGGACGGGCGCTGACGAGGCGCCTGCCCCCCGGTGATCGGGCGCACTCCCGAGGCGTGCCAGGATCGGAGCTCGTGCGGGTCTTCGGGCGAGGTGACCTCCCCCGGGACGTCGGGGTGCTGGCCGTCATCGCCTTCGTGGTCGCGCTCGGGTTCGGCATCGTGGCCCCGGCCATCCCGCTGTTCGCCCGGGCCTTCGGGGTGGGGACGACGGCCGTCGGGCTGGCCGTGAGCGCCTTCGCCTTCTTCCGCTTCGTCTCGGCGTTCGGCGGGGGCTCGCTCGTCGAGCGGTTCGGCGAGCGGCTGGTCCTGGCCGCCGGCCTGGTCATCGTGGCGGTGACGACGGGCTTGGCCGGCCTGGCGGGTTCCTTCCCCGTCTTCCTGGCGCTCCGGGCCGCGGGCGGCGTCGGCAGCGCGATGTTCACCGTCGCGGCCCTGTCCCTGCTCCTGCGTGTCGCCCCGCCGACCCACCGTGGGCGGGCCGCCGCGACGTGGCAGGGCGGCTTCATCCTCGGCGGCATCGCCGGCCCCGCCGCCGGCGGGCTCCTGGCCGAGCTCTCCCCGCGGCTGCCCTTCTTCCTCTACGCCGGGTTCCTGCTGGTGGCCGGCTCCGTCGGGATGCTGCTCCTGAAGGCGCCGCCTCCGACTGCTCCGGACGACCCGGCCGCGGCCGGTCCCGACCTGGGCGCCGGCCCGGTCGGCCTCGCCGCCGCCTTCCGCTCCCGCGCCTACCTCGCCGCGCTGGTGGCCAACCTCGGCGTGGGCTGGGTGCTGTTCGGCGTCCGCAACTCCCTCGTCCCGCTCTACGTGACCGAGGAGCTGGGCCGGACCGTCGCGTGGGCCGGTGCCGGCCTGCTCGCCGGCTCGCTGGCCCAGGCCCTGGGACTGCTGCGCTCCGGACGACTGGTGGACGAGTGGGGCCGCCGGCCCGCGCTCCTGCTCGGGAGCACTCTCGCCACCGCGTCGATGCTGGTGCTGGTGCTCCCGCCGGCGATCGGGGCGTTCCTGCTGTCCATGGCCGTGTTCGGGCTCGCCGCCTCGCTGCTGGCCAGCGCCCCTGCCGCGCTCGTGGCCGACATCAGTCCCGCCCGGGGCGGACGCGTGGTCGCGGTGTTCCAGATGGCGGCCGACCTCGGGGCGATCGCCGGGCCGCTGATCGCGGGCTGGCTGACCGACGTCGCCTCGTACCAGTGGGCCTTCGCGGCGAGCTCGGCGGTCCTGGCGGCCGCGGTCGTGGCCACGCTCGCCCTGCCCAGGGAGAAGGCGGGTGCCCGCAGCCCGGTCGCCGGCCGACCCGCCTGACGGGCGGCACCGGCGCGGGAGAACCGCCGACGAGCGGGTAGCCGGCCCTCCCGCCGGGCACTCCGGAGCGACGCACGGTTCCGCCCGGGCCGGCTGACGGGGGGGTCGCATGGACGTGCAGGCGTCGGGCACAGCGCTCGGCAGCGAGGTCGCCCTCGGGCTGACCGGGCGCGAGGCGGCGGACCGGCACCGACGCGGTGAGGGGAACGTCGCCGTCAGCGCGTCGTCCCGCAGCTACACACGCATCGTCCGCACGAACGTCTTCTCCTTCTTCAACGTCATCCTCTTCGTCATCGGCGCCGCGCTCCTCGCCCTCGGCCGCTACAGCGATGCCTTCACCAGCGTCGGACTCGGCCTGGTCAACGCGGGGATCAGCGCCGTCCAGGAGATCCGGGCCAAGCGCAAGCTCGACCGGTTGCAGCTGCTGGGCCGCAGCAGGGTCACCGTCGTCCGCGACGGCCGGGACGTCCAGGTGACGCCCGAGGAGATCGTGCGCGGCGACGTGCTGCACGTGCGGCCGGGCGACCAGCTCGTCGTCGACGGACCGGTGCTCGACGGCGGGCGGGTGGACGTCGACGAGTCCCTGCTCACCGGTGAGTCCGAGCCGCTGCTCAAGATGCCCGGCGACGACCTCCTGTCCGGCAGCTTCTGCGTCGGCGGCGAGGCCTACCAGCTCGCGCGGGACGTCGGCGCCGCGAGCCACGCCGGTCGGCTGACCGCCGACGCGCGGGAGACCACCACCGACCGCACGCCCCTGCAGGACCGCATCGAGTTCGTCGTCCGGCTGGTGATGCTGCTCGTCGCGCTGATGAGCGCGACGATCCTGTTCCAGGCCGCCCTCGAGGGCTTCACGCTCGTCCGGGTCGTGCAGACCACGGCGGTGCTGTCGGGGCTGGTCCCCTACGGGCTGTTCTTCCTCGTCGCCGTCGCCTACACGGTCGGTGCGGCGCGGAGCAGCCAGCGGGGCGCACTCGTGCAGCAGGTCAACGCCGTGGAGTCGGTCAGTCACGTCGACCTCGTCTGCACCGACAAGACCGGGACGCTGACCACCGGCCGGCTGGCCCTCGCCGAGGTCCACCCCGTGGGTGCCCTGGACGCGGCCGAGGCCGGACGCCTGCTGGGGTCGATGGCCCGGAGCGCGGCGGCCCCCAACCTGACCACCGGCGCGCTGGCCGCCGCCCTGCCCGGAGAGGCCTGGCCGGTCGTCGACGAGATCCCGTTCTCCTCCACGCTGCGGTGGAGCGCCCTGCACACCGACGACGGCGTCTACGTCCTCGGCGCACCCGACCGGCTGGCCCTGGTCCTGGCCGGGCCACCGCTCGACGAGGCCGTGACCGAGCGGACGGCCCAGGGGCTGCGGGTCCTCGTCGTCGCCCGCGCGGACGCCGACGCCCCGGTGCGCGACGCCGACGGACGGCCGCGGCTCCCGGCCCTCGAGCCGGTCGCCGTGGTCTCGCTCGCCGACGAGCTGCGCCCCGACATCCCCGAGACCGTCGCCGGGTTCGCCCGGGACGGCATCGGGCTCAAGGTCGTGTCCGGGGACGACCCGCGGACGGTCGCCGCCCTCGCGCGGCAGGCCGGCATCGACGCCGGCGTGCCGGTCGCCGGTCCCGCCCTCGAGGGGCTGCCCGACCCCGAGTTCGACCGGCTCGTCGCGCGCACGACCGTCTTCGGGCGGATCGCTCCGGAGCAGAAGGAACGCCTGGTCGAGTCGCTGCGCCGGCAGGGCCGCTACGTCGCCATGATCGGCGACGGCGTCAACGACGCCCGGGCCCTCAAGCGGGCGCACGTCGGGGTGGCGATGACCAGCGGCAGCGCCGTGGCCCGGGACGTCGCCGACATCGTGCTCACGGACGACTCGCTGGGGGCACTCCGGCCGGCACAGCACGAGGGACGCCGGATCATCGACGGGATCGGCACGTCGATGCAGGTCTTCCTGGCCCGCGTCGGCACCCAGGGCCTGGTCATCCTCGCGGTCACCATGCTCGGCCTCGGTTTCCCGTACTCCCCCGCCAACGTCGGGCTCACGCTGCTCACCGTCGGAGTGCCCACGCTGTTCCTGACGTCATGGGCGCGCCCGACCGCACCCGACCCGCACCTGTTGGCGAACCTGGGCCGCTTCGTCGTCCCGGCGGCGGTGATCACGGCGGCCGGTGGCGTCGGCCTGTACGCCTACCACTACACGTTCCTCTTCGAGGGGCTGAGCCGGTCCGGCACGCCCGCCGAGGTGCTCGCCGACTTCGAGAGCTACACGGGGCTCTCCTCGGACGACGTCGGCTTCGCCGACGCCGCGGCGACGATCGGAGCCCAGACCGCGCTGTCGACGTTCGTCTCCTACGCCGCCTTCCTGCTCATCCTGTTCCTCAAGCCGCCGCACCGGTTCTTCGCGGCCTGGACGCGGCCGGACGGCGACCGGCGGCCGGCCGTGCTGGTCGTCGTGCTGGCCGTGGTCTTCTCCGGGCTGCTGTTCGTGCCCTGGTTCTCCGACTACTTCGGGCTCACCCAGGCAGCGGACCCGGTGTTCCGGACGGTGCTGCCGGCGCTCGTGCTGTGGTTCGCCGTGCTGAGCCTGGCCTACCGCTCCCGCCTGCTCGAGCGTGCCCTCGGCCTGGCCGCGCTCAGCGGCCGAGGACCTCGGTGAGCGTGAGCCGTCCGGCGTGCTCCCGGTCGATCACCACCGCGCCGGCTCCCGGCCTCGCCGAGAGGCGCCGGGCCCGGGCGACGTGACGGCGCATGGCGCGGTCCGAGAGACCCCGGCCGCGGAGCGACTGCCCCTGGACCGCGAGCTCCGGGGTCACGTCGAGCTGCACCACGCGCACGCGCCGGCCCGCGGACGCCGCCGCGCGGAGGACGACGGCGCGCCAGCGCGCGCTGGTCCAGGGGTCGGTCAGGACGACGACCCGGCCCTCGCCGCGCACGCGGCGCACCACCTGCCAGCGGTGGACGACGTGCACCCACGGGCGCAGGAAGCGGTACGGGACACCGGCCGCCGCCTGTCGGAAGCGCTCGGCCACGAACTCCGAGTCGAGGCCGGTCACTTCGGGGGCCCCCTCGGCGAGCAGGCGCTTCAGCAGCGTCGTCTTGCCACTGCCGGGCAGCCCGCCGATCACCACCAGGACGGGGGGATCGACGTCCGGCCGCACCGGCGCCGTCAGCACCGCTCCGCGTTCCACCACCCGACGATCCGCCCGGCGCCTTCCAGGGACCTCGACCCCGGCTGGGAAGCGCCTGTGAGCCGGGGCGCTCAGGTCGCGGGGGCCGCCGTCCGCAGGTGCTGGTCGAAGAACCGCAGGATGCGCGCCCACGCGTCCTCGGCCGACGGCTGGTGGTAGTCGAAGCCGGCCACCCGCTCGAGGACGCCGAAGGGACCGCTGTCGTGCCGGTTCATGAACGAGTGCCCGGCGTCGCGGTACTCCTTCACGTCGTGCGGCACCCCCAGCCCGGTGAGCGCGTCGTCCAGCCGTCCGGCCGCTCCGCGGAGCGCGAGGTCCCGCCGGCCGTAGCTCGCGACCACCGGACAGGCCCCCTGCAGCACCTCCTCCGCCCGTCTCGGGACGAGGCCGTAGTTCGGCGCGGCCGCGTCGAAGCCGCGGGTGGCGGCCTGCAGCGCGAACCCGCCACCCATGCAGAAGCCGACGACGCCGATGCGCCCCGTGCAGTCGGCACGGCCGGCCAGCCACGACCGGGACGCCTCCAGGTCGCCGAACGCCGCCCCCTGGCCACGCAGCATCGCGCCGAACGTCGACCTCAGGCAGCGGAGCGCGCCACCGGCGCTGAACAGGTCGGGCGCGAGCGCCAGGTACCCGGCGGCGGCCAGCCGGTCGGCCTGGTCACGGGTGTCGTCGTTGAGCCCGAAGGCCTCGTGGATCACGACGACGCCCGGCCACGGGCCCGTCCCGACGGGAGGCGTGGCCAGGTGCGCACGCAGTTCGGGGGCGCTCGCACCGCCGGGAACTCCGACCTCGGGCATGGATCTCCTCAGCACAGCAGGACGCACGGGCGCCGGCCGGCGCGACCGTCAGCCTGTCGCACCGGCCCGCCCCCGGCATTCCGACGGGTCAGTCGCCCTCGTCGGCCGGGGCGTCGTCCCGGTCGCCGCGCCCGCCGGGACCGCGCCCGGCCGGCGGGGTGTCGCTGTTCACCCGCTCGGTGATCCGCTCCTTCAGGTCGGCCAGCCGCTCGTCGGCCTCCTCCTGGGTGAGCTGCCCGTCCTCGACGGCCTCGGCGATGCGCTCCTGCTGCGCCTCGACGAGCGCGTCGACCAGGGTGCCGACGTCGACGCCCTGCTCCTCCGCCACGTCGGCGAGCGTGGTCCCCTCCTGCTCGAGGGCCGTGCGGAGCTCCTCCTCGGTCATGCCGAGGGCATCGGCGGCGGCGGCCAGGCCGGGCCCCCCGCCGTGGTGGCCGCCGCCGCGGCCGGCGATGCCGGCCTCGCTCAGCGTCGCGGCGACCTCGTCGGCCTGCTCCTGCGTCAGGGACCCGTCATCGACGAGGCCGGAGAGCGCCTCGGTGATCCGTTCGACCGCCGCCGTGCCGCCCGCGCCGGGCGAGGCGAGAGCGGGCACGGCGACCGCGAGACCGGTCAGGGTCAGCGCGCCCGCGGTGGTGGCGATGATCAGCTTCTTGCGCACGTGGTGCTCCTCGTCCCCAGGGCCGGTCGTCCCGGCCGTTCCGGAGAGCGTCGATGGCAGACCTGTGCCGGAGCTGTGTCCGGCCCACCGAACCGCTGTGGACCGGCAGGCGCCTCAGCGCAGGCGGAGGACCTTCATCGCCTGGGCGGCCATGCCCTGCTCGCCGAGCGCGTTCGGGTGGACGATCACCGGGTTCGTGCCCTGGAGCACGGGCTCGACCCAGCGGACCCCGATCGGCGCGCACGCGTCATGGCCCTCGGACACCCGGTTCATGTCGACGTAGGTGACGCCGGTGGCCGCGGCCGCGCGCCGGACGGCGTCGTTGAGCGTCGTCTGCAGGCTGCGCAGGTAGGGGACGTCGCCCTCGGCGACGGGCATCCGGTCGAAGCAACCGCCCGTCCTCGGCATGATCCAGGGGTAGCCCAGGATGGCGACCCGGGCCCGGGGCGCCTCGGCCCGCACGGCCTGGAGGGTGCGCACCAGGGACGGGTAGGTGACGTTCCGGATCGTGTTCTCGAAGGAGGACCCGTACCTGTCCTTGCAGGGGCTGCCCTTGCCGAGGGTGGAGAGGCCGGCGGCGCCGCACTGGAGGATCGAGTTGATGAAGACGCTGCTGTCGTTCCCGCCGATGGTCATGGTGACCAGCTGGGTGTCCGGCGCCAGCGCGTCCAGCTGCGGCGCGACCCCCGGGTACTGCTCGGCCGTGTAGTCCCCCGTGTCGGCGCCGCCGCAGGTCACGTCGGTGAGCTGGGCTCCGATGGCCGCGGCGATGACGTGCGGGTAGTTGCTGGTGGACCGCAGGCACTGCGGCGGCGCCGTGAGGTCGGGCGGCAGGACGCCGGACGCCGCGCTGTAGGAGTCACCGAGGGCGACGTAGCGGATCGGCCCGTGCGCCGACGCCGTGGCGGGCGCTCCGAGCAGCACGAAGGCGAGGGCGGCGAGGACACAGGCGGCGATGCGCTGCACGGGCTTCTCCATCCGAGGTGGGGTCGGTAGGAGAACGCGGAACAGCCGTAACGGTTACGCCGATCACACAGAAAGATCTCAGGCCGGCGTGACCTCGTAGGTGTGCCCCGCGGCGCGCAGCCGCTCGACCAGCACGTCGCCCATCGCGGTGGCCGGGGTGAGGGAGCCGGCGCGGTCGGGCAGCCGGTCGCCGTCGAGCACGAGTGCCAGGCCGCTCTCCCCCAGCATGACGGCGGTGGCGGCGTATCCGGGGTCGCCCGTCCCCGACGCGACGGCCCGGTAGCGGCGGCCGTCCTCGGCGGTCGCGTCCACGGTCATCCGGAACCAGCCCTTCTCCCTGACGGACTCGCTGGGCCCGGTGCCGGGTGCCGGCAGCACGCGGTCGAGGACGGCGCGGGTGGGCCCGAAGGCCATCGCGGCCAGCGTCCCGGCCAGCCCGGCCGTGACCCCGGCGGCGGTGACGGCACCCACCGGACCGCGCCCGACGCCCATCACCTCGCCGTAGCTGAAGCCGCGCCCGTACGCCCAGCCCTGGAGCGCGTTGCTCCGCCGGACGATGCGGGTGTTGAACGGGGCCATCACGAACGGCGCGGTCCACCGGCCGTCCGCCGTCCGCGCCGGCGGGCCGGCGTCCCGGGGCTGGCGGGTGCGCGGCTCGGCGTCCCGGTCGGGGCTCAGCGCGAAGGGGTGCCCGGCCACGCGGCGCAGCGACGGGTCCGCCTGCAGCGCCTCGAGCTGGGCGCGCATCGAGTCGATCGTCCCGCCGCTGAAGCCACCGCTCAGCGTGGCGACCAGCTGCACGTCGCACAGCCCACCCGCGCCGTCGGCCCGGGCCCGCTCGGCCAGCAGGAACGCGCTCAGGTCGGAGGGGATGGAGTCGTACCCGCAGGCGTGCACGATCCGGGCGCCGGTACTCCGGGCGACGGCGTCGACGCGGTCGATCGCGTCGCGGACGAACAACACCTCCCCGGTGAGGTCGGCGTAGTGGGTGCCCGCCGCGGCGCACGCCTCCACCACCGGCAGTCCGTACCGGGCGTAGGGGCCGACCGTCGTGGCCAGGACCCGGGTCGACTCCGCGAGCGCCGTGAGGGACGCCGGATCCCCGGAGTCGGCCTCGAGCACGGACCACTCCCGCGCCGCTGCCGGCAGGCCGGCCCGGACCTCGAGCAGCCGCGCCCGGGACCGCCCGGCCAGCCCGATGCGGAGCCCGGCCGGGGCGTGCTCGGCGAGGTAGGCGGCGAGCAGCCGTCCCACGAAGCCGGTGGCCCCGAAGACGACGAGGTCGTGGTCGCGTGCCGGTGCTGCCATGCCGCCATCCTTCCCCGCCGGCGCACCGGAGCGCGACGCGGCTGCCACGATGTCCGGGTGCTGCTCGCCGACGTGGTCACCGCTTCCGTCGCCGTCGCTGCCACCAGATCGCGCACGGCGAAGGCGGGCACCATCGCCGGGGTGCTCCGCTCAGCGGCCGCCGAGGAGATCGGACCCGTGACGGCGTGGCTGTCCGGCGAGGTCCGCCAGGGCCGGCTCGGCGTGGGCTGGCGCACGCTCGCCACGCTGAGCGGCCCACCCGCGGCGGAACCCTCCCTGACCGTCACCGCGGTCGACGACGCCCTCACCGAGCTCGCGACCACGTCGGGCGCCGGCTCTGCCGCGCGCCGCGACGCCGTGCTCACGGTGCTGCTGTCCGCGGCGACGGCCGAGGAGCAGCAGTTCCTCGTCCGCCTGCTGGCCGGCGAGCTGCGGCAGGGCGCGCTCGAGGGCGTCGTCCTCGACGCGGTCGCGCGGGCGGCCGACGTCCCCCCGGCGGCCGTCCGCCGGGCGTTCATGCTCTCCGGCCGGCTCCCCGAGACCGCGGCCGCCGCGCTCACCGGCGGCGTCGCGGCGCTGGACGCCACGCGGCTGGAGGTCGGGCGGCCGGTCCGGCCGATGCTGGCCAGCCCCGGGTCCTCGCTGGACGCAGCGCTCACCGACCTCGGCACCGGGGTGACGGTCGAGTACAAGCTCGACGGCGCCCGCATCCAGGTCCACCGCGACGGCGACGACGTGCGGGTGTGGACCCGCACCCTGCGCGAGGTGACCGACGGCGTGCCCGAGCTGGTCGAGCGGGTACGGGCGCTGCCGTGCTCCGCCGCCGTCCTCGACGGGGAGACCCTCGCGCTGGACGACGACGGCCGGCCGCGCGCCTTCCAGGACACGATGAGCCGGTTCGGCAGTGACGCATCGGACGAGGGGATCCTGCTCAGCCCCTTCCTTTTCGACCTGCTGCACCTCGACGGCCGCGACCTCATCGACGAGCCCCTGCACGTCCGGCTCGACGCGCTCGCCGGCCTGCTGGCCGACGAGGAGCACGCGCCGCTGCGCATGCCCGGGGTCCGGTCCCCCACCGCGCAGCAGGCCGCCGACGTGCTGGACGGCGCCCTGACCGCGGGCCACGAGGGCGTCGTCGTCAAGGCGCTGGACGCGCCCTACGCGGCCGGTCGCCGCGGCAGGTCGTGGCAGAAGGTCAAGCCGGTGCACACCCTCGACCTCGTCGTCCTCGGCGCGGAGTGGGGGTACGGACGGCGCACCGGGAAGCTGTCCAACATCCACCTGGGCGCCCGGGATCCCGACGGCGGCGAGCCGGTGATGGTCGGCAAGACCTTCAAGGGGATGACCGACGAACTGCTGAAGTGGCAGACGGCCACGTTCCCCGGGCTGGCCCGCGAGCGCCCCGACTGGGGCGTCCTGCTGCGGCCGGAGCTGGTCGTCGAGATCGCGCTGGACGGCGCCCAGCGGAGCACGCGCTATCCCGGCGGCGTCGCGCTCCGGTTCGCGCGGGTGCTCCGCTACCGCCCCGACAAGACGCCGGCGGAGGCCGACTCGATCGAGGCGATCCGCGCCCTGCTGGCCGGGGGGTGAGCGAGCACCCGCCCGTCAGCTACCGCGGCGCGCGAGCACCTCGGAGACGAACGCGACGACGTCGGCGAGGACCTCGTCGGCGTTGGTCTCGTTGAAGATCTCGTGGCGGGCGCCCGGGTAGATCCGCTCGACGTAGTGCTCGCCGCGGAGGTGCTCCATCCCGACCCGCGAGCCGGACACCGGGACGAGCTGGTCGTCGCCGCCGTGGGCCCACATCACCGGCAGGCCGTCCAGGGGCGGGCCCTGCCGCACGTCCGCCAGCGCGCGGTCGATCGCCTCGACGGTGGTCCGCTTGAACGGGCCGTGCCACACCAGCGGATCGCTGTCGTAGGTCCGGCCCACCTCCGGGTCGCGGGACAGCGTCGTGATGTCCAGCGGGACGTCGGGCATCTCCGGGAGCGCCAGCAGCTGGCCCGCGGCCGCCCACTCCCCGACGAGGGGGCCGGAGAGCACCAGCGCGGCCAGCGAGTCCCCGTAGCGCTGCGCGTACCGGGCCGCGATGAGGCCGCCCATCGAGTGACCGACCAGCACCACCGGCAGCTCGGGATGCTGCTCGCGGGCCCGGCGGGCGACGGCGTGCAGGTCGTCCACGACCGGCTCGAAGTCCGCGACGAGCACGCGCTCGCCCTCGCTCCTGCCGTGACCGACGTGGTCCACGGCGTGGACGACGGCACCGGCGTCGACGAGGGCACGGGCGACGTGCTCGTACCGCCCCGCGTGCTCGCCGTAGCCGTGCGCCAGCAGGACCACGTACGCCGGTGCCCCCTCGCCCTCCCACGTCCGGCAGGCGAGGCGGCCGCCGTGGCCGTCGATGGTCCAGTCACTGGAACCGGTCATGGCACACCCCTCCGTGGACGCGGCGCGTCGTCGCGCCTCCGGGCGCCCATGCCCCGGCCGGGCGGGCCTCACGCGCCCGCGGCGACCTTCGGTGCGACCTCGGTACCGAGCAGCTCGATCCCCCGGAGCAGGTCGGCGTGCGCCAGCCGCGGGTTGGTCATCTGCAGCGAGATCCGGTCGACACCGCCCAGCTGACCGGAGATGCGCACCAGCTTCTCGGCCACCGCGTCCGGATCGCCCATGAAGAAGGCCCCGTCCGGCCCGCTGGTGGCGTCGAACTGCGCCCGGCTGGGCGGCGCGAACCCGCGCTCGCGGGAGACCTTGGTGAACATCTCGTGCCAGCCCGGGTAGATGGTGTCGGCCGCCTCCTGCGTGTTCCCGGCCACGAAGCCGAACACGTGCAGTCCCACCTGCAGCTGCTCGGGCGGATGGCCGGCCTGCGCCCCCGCACGGCGGTAGAGGTCGATCAGCGGCCCGAACTGGCGGGGCTGCCCGCCGATGATCGCCACCATGAGCGGCAGCCCGAGCAGGCCCGCCCGCACGAACGACTCCGGGGTGCCGCCGACGCCGACCCAGATCGGCAGCGGGTCCTGCAGCGGCCGCGGGTAGACGCCCTGCCCGGTCAGCGGCGGACGGTGCTTCCCCGACCAGGTGACGTGCTCCGACTCCCGGATCCGCAGCAGCAGGTCGAGCTTCTCGGCGAAGAGCTCGTCGTAGTCGGCGAGGCTGAGACCGAAGAGCGGGAACGCCTCGGTGAAGGAGCCGCGGCCGACGACCAGGTCGATCCGGCCCTTCGCGATCAGGTCGAGCGTGGCGAACTGCTGGAAGACGCGGACGGGGTCGGCGGCGCTCAGCACCGCGACGGCGCTGCCGAGCCGGATCCGTGACGTGCGTGCCGCGGCGGCCGCCAGGATGACCGGCGGCGCGGAGTCGTAGTACTCGCTGCGGTGGTGCTCCCCGATGCCGAAGGAGTAGAGGCCCACCCGGTCGGCGAGCTCGATCTCCTCCAGAAGGTGCTCCATGCGCTCCTCGGGTCCGATGAGCCGCCCGGATGCCGGGTCGGTCACCGCCGAGACGAAACTGTCGATACCGAGATGCATGGCCGTCCTCGTGGTCGGTTCGGTGCGGTCGACGGGCCCGTTTCCGTCAAGCGCTCAATCACCAGTGAACCAGGTTCGCCTCTTTGGCGGCGGGCACGACGGTCGCGGGACGTGAGTGGCAGATCACCCCGGCCAAGCGCTCAAGCTGCACGTATGTCCTGTCGATGGGGACGGGTGACCTCTTCCACGCACGCCCGCGACGATGCCGGGGCCGGCGCCGTGCTCCCCGACGTCGACGGTCGCGGCCGGGCGCTCGCAGCGTCCGTCGCGGAGCTGGAGATCCTGTCCCGGTTCGACCGGGAGGACGTCGACGCGCTGGCCGAGCAGGCGCTCGCCGCCGCTGAGGAGCTCGGGCTGACCGACCTCGTGCTGCGCGCCCGTCTGGTGCAGGCCGATCTGCTCCGGCGCCGCGGCAACGTGGCCGAGGCCGGTCGCCAGGCCCAGGAGACCCAGCGCTGGGCCGCCGAGCACGGCGCGACCCACCTCCGGGCGCGCACGCACTTCGTCCTGGCGTCGGTGTTCCAGGAACTCGGCGACCTGTCCCTCGCGCTCGAGCACGCCGTCCGCTCGGTGGAGCTGCTCGACGACGAGGCCCTGCCCGAGACCCGCATCGACCACCTCGCCCGCCTCGCCGACTGCCTGGGCCTCAGCGGCGACGTCGCCGCGCGGGAGCGCTACGACCACGTCCTCGGCCTGGCCGAGGCACTCGGCGACATCGAGCGCCAGCTGTTGGTCCTCAACAACCGCGCCTACTGCGAGACCGTCGCCGGCGCGTTCGAGGAGGCCCTCTTCTGGAGCACCAGGCTCCAGGAGCTGACCGACCAGCACGACGCCGAGCTGGCGGTGGGCCGGCTGGACACCGTCGGCCGGTCGCTCATGGAACTGGGCCGCCTCGACGAGGCCGAGGCCGCGATGCTGCCGGGCGAGCGACCCGAGGCCCTCGACGCGTCGCTCGACGGCGACGCCGGCGCGGACTTCCTGCTCACCCTCGCCGAGGTACGACGCCGTCGGGGGCACCTCACCGGCGCCCAGCAGACCCTGGACGAGTGCGTGCGCCGGTGTGACACCTACGGCCTCACCGCCATCCGCGTGCGCGCCCGGCGCGAGCAGGCCGAGCTGCACGCCGCCGCCGGGGACTTCCGCGCGGCTTACGCCGAGCACAAGCTCTACTGCGACGAGCTCATGGACCTGCAGTCCGCCGAGCGCGACGCCCGCGCCCGGGCCCTGCAGGCGATGTACGAGACGGACGAGGCGCGCCGGCAGACCCGTCGCTACCGCGAGCTCTCCCTGCGTGATCCGCTCACCGGCCTGTACAACCGCCGCTACGTGGACGACCAGCTCCCCCGGCTGCTGGGCCGCGGCGCCGGCGCCGCCGGCACGGTCACGGTCGCCCTGCTCGACCTCGACCACTTCAAGCGGATCAACGACACCTGCTCCCACGAGGTCGGCGACCGCGTCCTGCGCACGGTCGCCGAGCTGCTCGGCGAGGCCGGCGGCACCGGGGACGACGGCGGTTTCGTGGCCCGGATGGGCGGGGAGGAGTTCCTGCTCGTCCTGGTGGGCCTCGACCCCGCGGCGGCGACCGCGCGGCTGGAGGACCTCCGCCGGACGATGGCCGCCCACCCGTGGTCGGACCTGACCGCCGGCCTGCCGGTCACCGTCAGCATCGGTGCGGCGTGCGCCCCAGGGTTGACCGACTCCGAGCCCGCCGAGGTGCTGGCCCGGGCCGACGCCCACCTGTACCTGGCCAAGCGGCAGGGCCGGGACCGCGTCGTCGGGGACGCGTCCCCCTCCTGATCAGCCGGGCGCCTGCCCGACCAGCAGGTGGTGGGGGTGGATCCGGTGCCGGTCCAGCCGGCGCATCCGGACGTCGCGGAGTCCGCTCCCGGTGAGCCAGCCGGCCCGTTCCTCGGGATCGACGAAGGCGAACTCGCGCGATCCCGCGGTGATGCGGAGGACGCGTACCGACAGCGACTCCTGGACGGCGTTCCACCGGGCCTTCCAGCGGGGCCGGGTGGCCATGTCCTTGACCACGAGCAGCCCACCCGGAGCCAGGGCCGCGGCGGCGGACTCCAGCAGCGCCCGCTGGGAGGCGGTGTCCAGGAGGTACAGCACGTCCACGAGGACGACGGCGTCCCACGGCCCGGCCGGCACCGAGCCGGACCGGCCCACGGCGAACTCCAGGCGTCCGCCGTCGACCGGCGCGGAGGCCGCGGCCACGGCGATCTTCTCGGCGTCGATGTCGACGCCCAGGACCTGCAGTCCCGGGGACCGCCGCGCGGCGTAGGCGCTGAACAACCCGTGCCCGCAGCCGATCTCCAGGACCCGCCCCGTCGAGGGCAGCACGTCGGCGACCGGGGGGAACGGGCAGCTCAGCCAACGCACCCAGACGTGCAGCCGATCGCCCCGGGGTGCGTCCCGGTAGGCGCCGAGGGCCTGCCGTCCCGCTGCGTCCGGGCGACGGCTCACCGGGTTCCTGCCACGTCGGCGAACGTACCGAACCGCCAACCCGAGCCCTCGACCAGCGCCCGGGTGGCCGGGTCCGTCAGCATCATCAGCTCGTCGGCCCAGCGGTAGTCCCACGCGAAGCGGGTGAGCCCGGGGTCGCCGGCCTCGCCCGGGTGCACGTTGATCTCGGCCGTGGTCGCGGCGGACGCGGTGAGCCGCTGCAGCGCCGCCGCGAACCGCTCGCCGTCCATGCCGCCGGCCTCGTCGAGGCCCGCGTAGCCGTCGGTCGTGGCCAGCCCGGCGCGGCCGAGCCGACGACGCAGTCGCCCGGCCAGCAGCCGCACGCCGGCACCGAGGGGTCCGGTGCGGGAACTCCCGGGCAGGCGCACCGCGCCGATGCCGGCCTCGCGCGCGAGCTCGACGACGACGCCGGCCACGGCCGGCCACAGGTGCGTGTGCTGGTGCGTGTCGAGGTGGGTGAGCGGCACGCCGATCCCGCGCACCCGCTCCAGCTGGGCGCGGAACTCCCGCGCGACGTCGGCCGGGTCCAGACGTCCGGCCGCTCCCCGGGCGACGACGGTCCGGTAGGACAGCGGGAAGCGGCCCTCACGGTCGACGAGGGTGGGCACCTCGGCGGCCGACAGCAGTGGGCGGTCCTCCCCCACGATCGCCAGGTGCGCGCCGAGGGCCAGGTCGCCGGCGTCGCGGACGATCGCCGCCGCCTCCTCGAACGCGGTGCCGACCGCGAGGACCGACGTCGAGGTCACGACGCCTCCGTCGTGAGCCCGCCGGACCGCCCGGCACACCCCGGAGGTCAGCCCCATGTCGTCGGCGTTGACCACCAGCAGGCGGCTCACTCTGTCTTCGGCGCGTGGTCGATCGATGCGGTGGCGATCGGCGCGATCCCGGCCAGTTCGGACCGCAGCTCACGCATCTCCTTCAGCATCCGCCGGATCACGGCCGGCGACGACAACGTCGACACCCCACGCGACCGGGGGAAGTAGTCCACACCGATCTGCACGATGTGGAAGCCGAGCTTCTGCGCCCGGATGACCAGCTCGGCATCGATGAACGATCCCTCGCTGACCGGCTGGGCGACGTCCAGCACGTGCCGGCGCACCAGCTTGAACGCGAAGTTGATGTCTCGGACCCGGGTGCCGAACGACATCTGCACCAGGGCGTTGTAGATGAAGGAGTAGACCGCGCGCCTGGGGCCCTCGCCGGTGCGGTCGAGGCGGTAGGCGCTCACCATGTCCGCCTCGTAGTGCCGGAGCACCCGCAGGGCGCGGCCCAGCTCGAGCATCTCGAAGGGCAGGTCGGCGTCGGTGTAGAGGACGACGTCCCCGCGGACGTTGGCGAAGCCGGTCTTGATGCTGCCACCGAGGCCACGGTTGACCGGGTGGTGCACGACGCGGATCCGGGGGTCGGCCTCGGCGAGGGCGTCGGCGATCTCCGCCGTCCGGTCGGTCGAGCAGTCGTCGATGATGAGCAGCTCGTACGCGGCGATCTCACCGATGTCGATGAGTCGCTGGCACTCGTCCTCCGCGGCGCGCACGGCGCGCTCCACGTAGTCCTCCTCGTTCCACATCGGGAAGAAGATCGAGAGCAGGTCGACCTTGGACTGGATCATGAGACCTCCACGCCGTTGACGAAGGCGACCGTGGCGATGCACAGCCCCACCAGAAGTACTGCGAGCACCACCGGCACCAGCCGGCGCGGCCGGCGGTCACCGGTGAGCACCACTGCTGCCGCGGCGAGGACGGGGAAGGCGGCGAGGACGTAGCGCCCGGAGCCCATGAAGTCCTTGGTGCCGATGATCGGGATCGCGAGGGCGATGACGGTGTACGCCGCGTAGCCCCAGCCGAACCGGCGCCACACCGTGCGCACCAGCAGGACCGCCGCCAGGCACGCCAGCGCCTGCGGGACGAGCAGGACGGCGTCGTGCCAGATGCCCTTCAGCAGCGTGCCGATGAACGGCACCTTGAACCAGGTGTACGGGCCCGCTCCCTGGTTCCACCCCGGCGCACCCTGGACCGTGGCGAAGGCGACCGGGTCACCGAAGCGGACCCCCAGGTAGCTCATCCACGCCACCAGGCCGGCACCGGAGAGGAGCAGCGACGCCTCACGCCAGCGCATCCGGGGAACCGCGTCGACCAGCGCGCGGAGCGGGAGCGGACGGGATGGGAGCGGACGGGGCGGGACCGCGACGCCGTCCGGGGGCTCCGCGTGCGCGCCCGTCCCCGCACCGCTACCGACGAGGGCGGCGGCGTCCCGGCGCGCGGATCGCTCCTCGGCGATCAGCTCGGCCGCGCGGACGACCAGCCCCGCGGCCACCGCGACCCCGACCGGCCGGCCCGCCGTCGCCAGGGCCCCCACGAGCCCGGCGAGCACGTAGTGCCGCCGCTCCAGCAGTGCGAACGCCCCGAGGGTCGTCAGCAGGAAGGACGCGTCGCTGTACCCGCTGCCGTAGAGGAAGAAGCTGTAGGGGTAGAGCAGCGCCACGGCCACCGCGACCACGGCGGTGCGCGGTGCCAGCCGGGCGCGCACCCAGTCGGCGAAGAGCATGAGCGCGCCGGACGCGCAGACGAGCGTCACGAGGCCGGCGGCGGTGGAGTAGTCCCCGCCGAGCACCTGACCGACCGCGAGGACCAGCAGCGGGAAGACCGGGAAGAACGCGATCGACGACTGCTGGCCGGGTGTGTAGGAGTACCCCTCCGCAGCGATGGAGTGGTACCAGCCCGAGTCCCCCTGGAACCACACGTCCAGCCAGGCGGGTCCGTCGAGGTACTGGTGGCTGATCGGCGGGCCCACCGTCGCGTAGGTCGCCCACGCGAGCGTCGACAGGACGACGGTCCCGACGAGGAAGGCGGCCAGCGTGTAGAGCGGCAGACGACGGACGACCACCTCGAGCAGGTCCCCCCGCGGCTGTGTCACGTCGGGCAATGTAGGGGCGTCAGCGGACGCGAGTACAGGAACTCCCGCGATCCGCGGCACACCTGGGACTGATGGGGCAGGCCTGCCCACAGGGGTACCGCGCCGCGCCCGGCGGCCGGTCGCTACGCGAAGGAATGAGGACGCGTGCTGGTCGCGGTGCTGGCCATTTCCGGGGCGGCGCTCTGCTACGGCGCGTCGGCCGTGTTCCAGGCGTCCGCCGTCGCCCGGTCGGGCCGGACGGACCTGACCGGCCTCCTGGGACGCCTGGCGATCGATCCGCGCTACCTGTGCGGGCTGGCCCTCGTGGCGGCCGGGTTCCTGCTGTCCGTCGTCGCCATCCGGGCGCTGCCGTTGTTCGTCGTCCAGGCCGGGCGCGCCTCCAGCCTGGGGGTGACCGCCGTGCTCGCCGCCGTCTTCCTCGGCTCCCGCCTGCAGCGCCGGGAGCAGCAGGCCCTCGCCGGGGTCGGGCTGGGGCTGGTCGCGGTGGCGCTCGCGGCGAGACCGCAGGGTCCCGCGGAGGTGCCCGGCGCGGTGCGCTGGGCGGTGCTGGCCGCCGCCGTGGTGGTGGCCGTGCTGGCCGTCGCCTCGGCCCGCACCCGCCCCGCCCCGCTGAACGCGGCGCTGGTGGCCGTGCTCGCCGGCAGTTCCTTCGGCTTGCTCGCCCTCGCCGCCCGCGTCCTGGGGCCCATCTCGCTGCCCGGGGTGCTCACCGATCCCAGCGCGTACGCCGTCGGGCTGACCAGCGCCGCCGGACTGCTGGCCGGTGCGCTGGCGCTGCAACGGGGCACCGTCGTCATGGTGACCACGACGATGGTGGCCACCGAGGCCACGCTGGGCTCCCTGCTGGGGTTGGCCGTGGGTGACCGGCCCGCGGAGGGCCTGGGCTGGCTGGCAGCCCTCGGGTTCGCGGTCACGGTGGGGAGCGCGCTGTTCCTCGCCCGGTTCGGCGCGGTGGCCGCCGAAGCGCCCGCCGACGCCCCGTAGGGCCTGACCGCGCACCAGGATGTCGCCATGCTGCCGATCAGCCCCGGCTTCGCCGACGAGTTCGACGGACCGGACCTCGACCGGTCCGTCTGGCTGCCGCACTACCTGCCGGCCTGGAGCTCCCGTGCGGCCACGGCGGCCGCCTACGAGCTCCGGGACGGCTGCCTGCACCTGTCCATCCCGGCCGACCAGGGGCTGTGGTTGCCAGGCGAGCACGAGCCGCCGCTGCGGGTCTCGGGGATCCAGTCGGGCAACTTCTCCGGTCCGGTGGGCAGCACCGTCGGCCAGCAGCCGTGGCGGGCCGGCGCCGTGGTCTGCGAGGAGCAGGAGACCTTCTGGGGCTGGACCCCGGACCACGGCCGCCTGGAGATGCGGGCCCGGGCCCAGCTCACCCCTCGTTCCATGGCGGCGTGGTGGCTGGTGGGCCTCGAGGACGTGCCGGAGCGGTGCGCGGAGATCTGCGTCTTCGAGGTGTTCGGCGACGCCGTCGAGCCCGGGACCTCAGCGGCCGTCGGCATGGGGCTGCACGCCTTCCGCGACCCGGACGCCCCCGAGGACTTCGCGGCGTCCGGCTGCCGATCGACGTCGCGGAGTTCCACACCTACGCCGTCGACTGGACCGCCGAGCGGGCGGAGTTCTCCGTCGACGGCACCGTCGTCCGGAGCTGCCCCCGCCCGCCGGCCTACCCGATGCAGCTGATGATCGCGGTCTTCGACTTCCCCGACCGGTCCACGGGGGCGGACGACGACGCGGTGCCGCGGCTCGTCGTCGACCACCTCCGTGGGTCGGAGAACTAGCTCATCCGTCGTCCCGCACCATGCCCCCGGCGCCCGCTCCGGCCGAGACGGGCGCGCCGTTCTCGGCGCCGGTCAGGGCGCCACCGTGATCGTCGGCGGCCGTCCGGGGCATCACGACGTTGGGCAGCTCGGCACCGCCGGACCCGGTGTCCTCGTGCGACGTCCGGACCGGACCGTCGAGCTCCGCCGCCCCCTGGCCGTCCGCGGCCATCGCGTCCTCGGCGGCCACGGATACTCCCGCCGAGACGATCCCGCCGAAGGCGGCCGGGATCTCGTCGCCCGCGGGGAGGTCGTCGGCACCGTCGAGGAGCGCCCCGGACGCCGGGTTGACCTGCTCGAAGTCGACGAGGCGGAGGCCCTGGCCGGCCAGCTCCTCCCACTTGGCCCGGAAGCTCTCCCAGGTCACGTTGGCCCACAGCGCGTAGCCGTCCTGCCCGGGCAGGAAAGCGCCGGAGAACCGGATCTCGTTGCCCACGCGGTGCTGGTTGAGGTCAACCAGACGCAGGCCCTGCCCGCCCCATTCCTGCCACTTGGCCACGAAGCTCGCCCACGAGGCGTTCACCCAGAGCGCGTGCCCGCCGCCGCCTGGAAGGAAGACCCCGGTGTAGCGGTCCTGACCGGCGACCTGGTGCACGTGCAGGTCGTGCAACCGCAGCCCCTGCGTGCTCCACTGCTCCCACTGGGCGCGGAAGCTGTCCCAGCTCGCGCCCACCCACAGCGCGTGCCCGCCACTGCCGGCGAGGAAGGCGCCGGTGTACCGGTCCTGACCGCCGACGTTGGCCACGTGGATGTCGATGAGCCGCAGGCCCTGCCGGCTCCACTCGTCCCACTTCGCCTGGAAGCTCTTCCAGCTGGCGTTCGCCCAGAGGGCGTGGCCTCCGCTCCCGGGGAGGAAGACCCCGGAGTACCGGGCGCCGTCGCGCACGGGCCGCACGTGCACGTCCACGAGCCGCAGGCCGTCGGCGCTCCACTGCTGCCACTTGGCGGCGAAGCCGTCCCAGGTGTCGTTGACCCACAGCGCGTAGCGCCCGCTGCCGGCCCGCCAGACACCCGAGTAGCCCTTCTCGAAGAACCGCTCGTACATCTTCGCGACCGTCTGCCGGTCGCCGGGGCTCATGCCGTTGCGCTGGCCGATCGTCACGCCCGACTGGCGGGGCACGATCGTCGGCTTCGACGTGTCCTTCGCGAAGGCGGTCGCGTGGTAGTGCATGAGCGAGCCGTAGTCGTAGCCGAAGTAGTCGGTGGAACCCGGCTTGGTCTGGAAGTTGTGCCGGGTGTCGTTCTCCCCCTCCGGCGGCGGGCCGTCCTGGATGTTGTCCCACTTGATCTCCACGAAGGAGTCGCGGTCGGACCGGGACTGCTCGTGGTAGACGCCCAGGGCGTGCAGGAACTCGTGCACGAGGATCGGCCACGGGTGCGCGTCCGCGAGCCGCAGGTCCTGCCGGCCGCCGCGCATGCCGATCGCCGAGGAGCTCGACGTGGCCGCGCCGTTGCTGACGACCTGGATCCAGTTGGGCAGGGAACCCGCGTTCGCCGCCGTGCGCAGCGTGAAGCGGATCCCGGTGTTCTGCTGCAGGTGGGCGATCGCGTCGGTGACCCGCTGCTGGTTCGGCAGGCCCGCGTCGATCGCATAGGCGACCTGGCCGGCCGGCCAGAGGAACGCGGAGTCCGACGGCAGCCCGATGCCGAAGGGCGTCACCGTCAGCCGTGCGTCGCCGTCCTCGCTGCCGGCGAAGGCGGTCGTGAGGCGGGCCTCCCGCCGGGCGGCCACCTCGGCGGCCTGGGCCTCGACCTCGTCGACCGGCCCCATGTCGATGCAGCCGTCGTGGATGGCCCGGCCGTCGACGACGGCGTACCGGACCGGGTGCTCGAACAGCCCCGGGCCGGTGAGGAAGCCGCTCCCGCTCACCGGGCCGGCGGCCATGTGGTCGACGACGCCGAGCTGCCTGTCGTCCTGCGTACTCATTGCCCACCCATTTCCTGCGTCGGTACTGCTGCGGTGTCATGCGATCCGTGACAGGAGGACCCGCACGGGGCCTTTCGACGGCGCCGTCACCGGCGTCGCGCTGGTGGTGAAGAACTCGATCCGGCCGTCGTCGGGTGTCCGGCCGCGCACCCGGACCAGCAGGCCCGGCTCGTACATGGCATCCCCGACCGGCAGGTCGAGCGAGATCCGGGCCGACGGCCGGGCAGACGACACCCTCAGCTCGCCCGACGACGCCCCAGGGCCGTCGGCCGGCGCGTCGGCCACGGCGAGGTCGGCCACCCGGACGTCGACGACCGCGTCGAGCAGGTCGGCGTCCAACCCCTCGAAGAACAGCTCGAGATCCATCGGCTCCCCCCGGTCGCGACACCGGCCCGTGCCGTGCAGCGTCGCGGCGGGGGCGTCACGGGAGCGTCACCGCGCGGCGCGTGCGCCGGTCGGACCACGAGAGTCGAGGAACCCGCCTGGTTGCGGGGCGTGTGCCGGGGCCCGAGTGGGAACACCACCCGGCATGTCGCAGGTCCGCGCACGCCCCGGCCCGGCCGGCCCCGCGAGCGACGCGTCGTGGCCGCACCACATCCCGGTCCGGCACTGGGGCCGGATAGCCCGCCGGGTCGTGCGGCACGTGCTGAACGACCGGCTCATGGTGCTGAGCGCGGGCATCTCCTTCTTCGCCCTGCTCTCCATCGCGCCGGTGCTCGTCACCGCCGTCTCGGTCTACGGCGCGGTCACCACGCCCGACGAGGCGCTCGACCAGCTGTCGGGGATCGCCCGCACCCTTCCGCCCGAGCTCGAGCCGCTCGTGGCCGAGCAGCTGACCACCATCACGGCCAACTCGACGCAGGTGCTCACCGTCCGCGGGATCACCGGTTTGGTCCTCGCGCTCTACACCGCGACGACGGCGGCGACCTATCTCATCGACGCGCTCACGCTCGCCTACCACGAGACGGAGACCCGCGGATTCCTCCGCCGGAGCGGGCTGGCGCTGCTCTTCGTGCTCGGCGGCGCCCTCGTGGTCGGCGGCGCGATCGCGGTGGCCGAGGTCCTGTCCGACACGCTCGACCGGGCCCCCGGGCCGCTCCGCGCCCTCGGACCGGCGTTCACCTGGCTGGCGCTGGCCACGCTGATGGCGACGGTGCTCGCCGTGCTCTACCGGTTCGCACCCGACCGGCGCCAGGCGCGCTGGCGGTGGACCAGCATCGGTGCCGCCGTCGCGACGGTCCTCTGGCTGGCCACGTCGGTCGGCCTGTTCGCCTACGTGCAGAGCCTGGGCAGCTACGAGAAGACCTACGGCTCGCTGGCCGGGGTGGCCATCAGCATGCTGTGGCTCTGGATCAGCGTCTTCCTGGTGATCCTCGGTGCGGCGGTGAACGCCGAGGCCGAGCGGCAGACCCTCCAGGACTCCACCGTCGGCCCCGACCGGCCGATGGGCGAGCGCGGTGCCGTGGTCGCCGACAGCACCCCGCCGCCACCACGGGTCAGCCTTCCCCCGGCTCCAGGTCGGGAGTGAACTGCGCTCGGGCGACCCCGGCCGCCGCACCGATCTCGTCGTCGGTGGCGGTGCCGCTCGCGGCGATGGCGGCCACCCACGCATCGATGGCCCCGGCGGACCAGCGCTGGCCCGCCACGGTCCCCTCCCAGGCCGTCGGGTCGTCGTCGACCTCCCCGCGGAGGAAGTTCCCCAGCGCGCGCACCGAGATGTCCCATCCGGGCCCCACGTAGAGCGCGCCGGCGCCGCTGCCGGCGATCTCCAGGGGCACCGAGTGCTCGATCTCGAGGACGGTGCGGTCCCCCTCCGACGACAGGCGGACGTCGACGACGCTGACGTCCATCCCCCAGGTCACGCTGAGGTGCCGGGGCGCCTCGCACTGCCGGATCTGCCCGCCGACGTTCCCCTCGAGCTGGAAGGAGCCGCCCACGCGGAGCTCACCGCTGACCGGCAGGAACCAGCGCCGCAGCCGCTCGGGGTCGGTGACGGCGTCCCAGACGTCCTCGACGTCGGCGGGGTAGCTGCGCCGGATGACGACGACGACCTCCTCCGAGCCGTCGGCCCGCTGCCGGCGCACCCCGCGATGCGCCGCACCGATCTCGCTGATGATGTCGTTCACGTGCCCTCCTCCTCGTCCGGCGGTGGGCCGGCCGGTGCGGCCGCCCCTCCCGCGCTCGTGCGTCGTCCACGCCTGCCCCGGGCCAGCTCGGTGGCCAGTGCGTCCAGGTGCTGGCCCCAGAACCGGGAGAAGCGCTGCAGCCACAGGTCGACCTCCTGCAGCGGCGCCGCGTCGACGGCGTACAGGCGGCGTGCCCCCTCGGCGCGCACCTGGGCGAACCCGTTCTCCCGGAGCACGCGCAGGTGCTGGGAGACGGCGGGCTGAGAGATGCCGAACTCCGCCCGGACCACCGCAGCCAGCTCCCCGGACGGCTGCTCGCCGTCCACCAGGAGTTCGAGGATCCGCCGGCGGACCGGGTCCCCCAGGACGTCGAATGCGTGCACAAGGCGAGACTACAGTCGCGGCTTATATAAGTCCAGAGCTATACGACCCCCTGGGGGATCGATCCAGGACACGCCCGGGCGGAATTCGGATGCCTCAGCTAGGTTCGGATGGGTAAGCGGAGTTACGCGGAACGTGACCGCGCCAGCGGGGGGCTAGTCGACTGGCAAGGAGGACACGTGCTTTCCGACCGATCCCGTCCCGTGATCGAGGCGACGCTCCCAGCGGTCGCGGCGAACATCGAGGAGATCGCCACCCGGTTCTACGCGCACCTGTTCGGGGAGCATCCCGAGCTGATGGACGGTGTCTTCAACCGCGGGAACCAGGCGGAGAAGACCCAGCAGCTGGCGCTGGCCGGCTCGGTGGCGGTCTTCGCCAGCTCGTTGTTGAAGGTCCCCGAGCAGCTCCCGGAGCACCTGCTCTCCCGGATCGCGCACAAGCACGCGTCCCTCGGGATCACGCCGGCGCAGTACGACGTCGTCCACGAGCACCTCTTCTGGGCCATCGTCGACGTGCTCGGTGACGCCGTCACCCCCGAGGTCGCGGCCGCGTGGGACGAGGTCTACTGGCTGATGGCCTACGCGCTGATCAACCAGGAACGCGGGCTGTACAGCGCCCACGGCGTGCGGCCGGAGACGGTCTGGCGCGAGTGGGAGGTCGCCGAGAAGGTCCAGGAGACCGACGACGTCGTCACCTTCCGGATGCGGAGGACCGACGACCGCCTGGTGAAGACGTCGCTGCCGGGCCAGTACGTGACCGTGCAGGTGCCGATGCCCGACGGGATCCGGCAGCCACGGCAGTACAGCCTCACCAAGGCGGACGACGGCGAGCACCGCCAGTTCTCCGTCAAGCGGGTGCGCGCCGGGGACAAGCCCGCCGGCGAGGTCTCCACCCTGCTCTGCGACACCGTCGGCGTCGGCGACCGGCTCACGATGTCGCTGCCGTTCGGGGACGTCGTCCTCGACGACTCGCGGCCGGTCGTGTTCGCCAGCGCCGGGATCGGCATCACCCCGATGGCGGGCATGCTGTCCCACCTCGCGGCCGCGGGCTCGCACCTGCCGATCACCCTGCTGCACGCCGACGTCGACGAGGCCTCGTTCGCGCTGCGCCACCAGGTGCTCCAGGACCTCGAGACGCTCACCGGCGGATCGGTCCACGTCTGGTACGAGGGCAGGGCCGACAGCACCCTGCCGGTGGAGGCCCACGCCGGCGTCATGGACCTCACCGACGTCAAGCTCCCCGAGGACGCGACCTTCTACCTCTGCGGCCCGCTGCCCTTCATGCAGTCGGTGCGCAGCGCGCTCATCGACCGCGGGGTGCCGGCGCGCGACATCCAGTACGAGGTCTTCGGCCCCGACCTGTGGCAGGCGGACCTCGCCACCGAGCAGACACCGGGCGCCACCGAGCGGACCGGCCGCCACAGCGCCTGACGCACGCTCCCTCTCCCACCGTCCCACTCCCGAGGAGGCGTGCGTGGACATCCCCGCGATGCGGGCCAACTTCGCCAAGGCCGCGGCCACCGGCGACGAGGCACCGCTGTACTTCTACTCCCACCTGTTCCTGAGCCATCCCGAGACGCGGGCGATGTTCCCGGTCTCCATGGCCCACCAGCGCGACCGGCTGTTCAGCGCGCTCGGTGAGGTCGTCGCCCGCGTGGACGACCTGGACGCGCTCGTGCCGATCCTGCAGCAGCTCGGCCGCGACCACCGGAAGTTCGGCACCCTGGCCGCGCACTACCCGGCGGTCGGTGCCAGCCTGCTGGCCACGCTCGAGCACTTCGACGACCAGTGGTCCCCCGAGCTGGCCAAGGACTGGACCGAGGCCTACACCCTCGTCGCCGAGGTGATGGTCGCCGCCGCCGACGAGGCCGCGGAACAACCCGCGTGGTGGGACGCCGACGTGGTCGGCCACGAGGTCCGGGCCATCGACGTCGCCGTCCTGCAGCTGCGGCCCCGCGCCCGGTACGACTACCTGGCGGGGCAGTCGCTCTCGCTGGAGACCGAGGTCCGGCCGCGGCTGTGGCGCTACTACTCCCCGGCCAACGCGCCCCGCCCGGACGGCCTCATGGAGATCCACGTCAAGGCCCGCGACGGCGGGCCGGTCAGCTCCGCCCTGGTCCGCCGGGTGGGCGTGGGTGACGTGGTGCGGCTCGGGCCACCGGTCGGGCACATCGCGCTCCACGACGACTCCGACCGGGACCTGCTGCTGGTCGCCGGTGGGATGGGCCTCGCGCCGCTCAAGGCGCTCGTCGACCAGGTGGCCCGCCGCGGTCCGGCCCGGCGGGTCGACCTCTTCGTCGGGGCACGCAACGAGGACCACCACTACGACCGGGCGGCCCTGCAGCGGCTCGAGCAGGAGAACCCCTGGCTGACCGTCACCCTCGCCGTCTCCGAGGACAAGATCTCGTCCCTGGAGCAGGGCGACGTGGGTGACGTCGTCATGCGGCACGGCCCGTGGCTCAGCCGCGAGGTCTTCGTCGCGGGTCCGGGACCGATGGTGGACGACACCGTCGCCCGGCTCCGGGAGCACGGCGTGCCGCCCCAGCGCATCCACAGCGAGGTGTTCGCCCCGAGTCGACCGGGGCCCAGTCTTGACGGAGAGGTAACGGAATGAGCAGCGTCCAGAGCGAGTCCGGGAACGAGGAGCGCGGCCTGAACCCGGCCGACGTCCAGAACGTGCGGTTCACCCGCGCCTCCATGATGCGGCCGGGCTACGTCGACACCGAGGTCGACCGCGTGATGAGCCGCGTGGCGGAGGAGCTGGCCCGGCACATCGCCGAGAAGGCCGCGCTGCGCGACGAGGTGCGGGCGTTGCGCGCCCACGTCGAGGGGCTCCCGGTGCACGAGGCGCCGAGCGACCAGGCGGTGCGCATCCTCTCCTCCGCGCAGCAGACGGCGGACGCCTACGTCGCGGAGGCCGAGGAGTTCAGCCGCCAGATGACCAGCGAGGCGCGCACCGTCTACGAGGAGGAGCTCCGCCAGGCGCGGGAGACCGCGGGCGCGATCATCCAGAGCGCCCAGGAGGCGGCGGCGCGGATGACCCCCGCGGGTGCCGACGTCCCCGGCCGGAGCGTCGAGGAGCTCGAGGAGCAGGTCGCCTACCTCAAGGCCTTCGGCTCGGCGGTCCGCGTCCAGCTGCGTTCCTACCTCGAGGCGCTGATCACCGACGTCGAGTCCGAGTGGGGCAAGGCCGACCCGGCCGCCCTGCCCCAGGGGCCGCCGCGGCCGCCCGCGCAGCGCTCGAACCGCGACGGGCAGCCGGGCGGCGCGACCGCGTTCTCCGACAACACGGTCGCGCAGCCGGCGGAGGAGGACGTCCCGGCCACCGCGGTCTCCCACTCCGCCGTCTGACGCCGCGTGCCCCTCGACCGTTCGACGGTGGCCGGGCGCCTGCGGGACTTCCCGAGGCGCCCGGCGCACCGCCCCGAGCTGAAGCAGGCCGCCGTCGCGCTGTGCGTGACCGTGCACGGAGGCCGGCCGGCGCTGGTGATCACCCGCCGCGCCGCGGGTCTCCGCGCGCACGCCGGGCAGTGGGCCCTGCCCGGCGGACGCCTCGACGCGGGCGAGACCGTCGTCGGGTGCGCGCTGCGCGAGCTGCGGGAGGAGGTGCTCCTGACCGTGGACCCGGCCGACGTCCTGGGGGTGCTCGACGACTACGTGACCCGGTCCGGCTACGTGATGACGCCGGTCGTGTGCTGGGCGGGCGAGGTGGGAGAGCTCGTCGGTGACGAGGCGGAGGTCGCCGAGGTGCTGCAGATCCCACTGGACGACCTCGACGTCGACCCGTCGTTCACCCGCATCCCCGAGTCCGAGGCACCGGTCATCGCGCTGCCCCTGCTCGGCCGGCACCTGCACGCACCGACCGCGGCGGTCATCCACCAGTTCTGCCGCATCGCGTGCCGCGGTGAGGTCACCCGGGTCGACCACCTCGAGCAGCCGGTGTTCGCCTGGCGCTGAGCGGGTCAGTGCCCGCGGAAGGCCTCCTCGAGCCACCACGAGGGCTGCTCCCGGGTCACCTTCGCGTCCACGAGCAGCGGCGCCGTCCGGGGTCCGGCCAGCCACTGCCGCACGCCGTCGAGGTCCGCGACGCTGCGCACGGTGACCGCGGCGAAGCCGTGGCCCCGGGCGATCGCGGCGAAGTCGGTCTCCGGGAAGCGGACGGTGTCCAGCGGGTGCCCGTCCGGCCCGAAGTGGTGCACCTCCGCGCCGTACGCGGCGTCGTCGTACACGACGACCACCATCGGGAGGCCGAGCCGAACCACGGTCTCGAGCTCCGAGGCGCCCATGAGCGCTCCCCCGTCGCCGAGGGCCGCGACGGGCAGCCGGCCGGGCCTGGCGACGGCGGCACCGATCGCGGTCGCCAGCCCCAGCCCGACGGACTGGAACGCCTGCGTGAAGCAGAACCCGAACTCGTCGGGCACGTCCAGGAACATGCTCGGGTAGCCCATGAAGTTGCCGGAGTCGACGGCGACCAGGCGCTCGGCCGGCAGCAGGTCGTCCAGCGCGATCGTGAGCGCCCGCGGGTCGACCAGCCCCGCTCCCCCGCCGTCGTCGAACGGCTCGTCCCGCCAGCGCCCGCGCGTCGTGAGGGCGGCCCGCACCTCGTCCGTCCGGTAGCCGGGCGCCTGCTCACCGACGAGGCCGAGGACGGTCTCGGCGACGGACCGGACGTCGCCGACCACCCCGAGGTCCACCGGGCGCTGGGCGCCGATCGCTCCGGGGTCGTCGTCCACCTGCACCACCACGGCGTCGTCGGCGATCAGCCGGCCGTGCCGCATCGTCCACATGTTGAGCGCGCACCCCCAGCCCACGACCAGGTCGGCGCCGGTGATCAGCTCCGCGGCCAGCGGGGTGGCGAAGCCGCCCGAGACGTCGAGGTCCCAGGGGCTGCCGCGGAACAACCCCTTGGCGACCGCGGACGTCGCCAGCAGCGCGCCGCACCGGTCGGCGAGCGCCTCGAGCGCAGCTCGGGAGCCGCGGGCACCGCGCCCGGCCACGAACACCGGCCGCCGGGCCGCGCTGAGGGCGTCCGCCAGCCGGTCGAGGTGCTCCGGAGGCACCGCGACCGACGGCACGACCGGCACCGGCTCCCCCGCGTCGGCGGGCAGCTGCTGCACGTCCAGGGGCAGGTTGAGGACGACGACCCGCCGGTGGTCCCGGGCGGTGACCACCGCGGCCGCGGCGACGGCCGCCGCGTCCTCCGCCGTGTCCACCCGCATCGACATCGCCCCGACGGCCGAGGCCAGCGCCGTCTGGTCGACGAAGAAGTTGGACCGGCGCGAGGTCGCCTCCGCGGTGACGACCACCAGCGGCGTCCGGCTCTTCGCCGCCTCGGTGATCCCGGTCAGCGCGTTGGTCAGGCCGCAGCCCTGGTGGACGCTGAGCGCGGCCACCCGTGCGGACATGCGGGCATAGGCATCGGCCATCGTGGCCGCTCCGCCCTCGTGCCGGGCCGCCACGTACCGGGCGCCCCCGGCGACCATGGCGTTGGTCACCGCGAAGTTGCCCGATCCCACCACCCCGAAGACGGCGTCGACGCCGGACCGGACGAGCACCTCGCCGACCACCTCGGCGACCGTCCGGCTCATCCCCGTTCGACCAGGGCCACTGCGCGCAGGGGCGAACCGGAACCCGACACGATGGGCAGCGGGGCGGCGACGACGAGCGCGCCGGTCGCGGGCAGCCGGTCGAGGTTCTGCAGCTGGGTCAGCCCGTACTTGCCGCTGCCCATCAACGCGGAGTGGCACGGGAACGGCGGGTCGAACGAGTGGGCGCCGCCGGCGTCGGTGCCCACGGTCTCCACCCCGAGACCGATCACCGGCGTCTCCTCGGCCAGCCAGCGGGCGCAGGCCGGCGAGAGCCCTGGCGTGTGCGGGCCGGTCTCGTCGGCGTTGAGGAACTGCTGCTGCGACGCCGACCGCGTGGCCCACCCGGTGCGGAACAGCAGCCATCCGCCGTCGGGCAGCGGGCCGTGCTCGGCCTCCCAGGCGCGGACGTGCTCGACCTCCAGCAGGAAGTCGGGGTCGGCGGCCGCCTCGGCGGAGAAGTCCAGGACGACGGCCGGCGCGACGAACCGCTGCGCCGGCACCGACGCGACGTCGTCGCCGCCCTTCCCGGTGACCCAGTGGTTGGGGGCGTCGAAGTGCGTCCCGGTGTGCTCGCCGGTCCGGAAGTTGTTCCAGTACCAGGCCGGGCCGCGGTCGTCGTAGCGGCTGAGCTCCTCCAGCTGGAAGGAGGCCGTCTGCGCGAACTGCTCGGGCAGCGCGATCACCGGGGTGTCCGACGACAGCGGGGCGGTCAGGTCCACCACCTCGATCGCTCCGGTGGACAGCGCCTCGGCGAAGCTGGAGAGCACGGACATCGCGGATCCCTTCGGGCCGGCAGCGAGCGGCCGTCAGCCAAGCACACGCGCGGGGGTTCCGCGCACCCTGGCCGGGGCAGCGATCAGGGGTCCTCCCGTGAGGCGTCCAGCGCCGCGTAGATCTCCTCGGCGTGGTCGAACACCAGGAAGTGCCCCTCGCCGGGGAACCAGTGACCCGTCGAGTTCGGCAGCATCGCGCTGAGCACCTGACCGAGCGCGACCGGGACCTGCCAGTCCTGCGTCCCGTGCCAGATGTGCACGTGCTGGCGGACGGCTGCCAGCGGGAAACCCCACGGCCGGAACAGCAGCGCCCGGTCCTCGGCGAGCGCGGCCGACCCGTTGCGCAGGCCCTCGGAGAAGGTCTCGGCCAGGATGTGCCGCACCGCGGGCCGGCCGATGACCCGCCGGTCGGCGGCGTTCAGCCGCACCTGCAGGTACCTCGGGATGAGTGCCGGCCGGATCGCGAGCGGGGCGAAGGCGGGCTGCAGCATCGCCGCCCGGGAGGGACGGTGCACGGCCTCCCGGAGCCGCTCCGGCACCCAGCGCGGCCACGGCCAGGGGACGTCGGGCGGCGGCGCCCCGCCCAGCACGCCGACGGCGCCCACCCGGTCGCCGAAGACGTGCGCGCAGGCGAGCGCGTAGGCGGCGCCCCCCGACAGGCTGAGGACGGCGAACCGGTCGATGCCCAGGTGGTCGAGCAGCTGCCGCACGTCGTCCGGCCAGTCCATGACGCGCCGGCCCGGGTGCGGGTCGGACCGGCCGAAGCCGGGGCGGTCGGGGACGACCAGGCGCACGCCCCAGCGCTCGTATGCACCCGGGTCCTCGACGTGCCGCTCGAGCCGGGAGCTGGGCGAGCCGTGGCAGCCCAGGACCGGCCGGCCGGCGGGGTCGCCCCACTCCGCGTAGGCGAGCGTCCGGCCGTCGGCCAACCGCACGGAGCCCTCCCGAGGGCCGTCCGTGCTCAGCGCGCGCCGGCCAGTTGCTTGACGGCGTTGACGACGTAGAGGACCGACAGCGCCAGGAAGAGCGCACCGATCGCCGCGCGGACCTGCTCGTCGGACAACCCGGACCGCCGGGCGACCGGCGCCGCCACGGCGTCGGCCAGCTTCGCGCGCCAGCCCTGCAACCCGGCTTCTCCCACAGCTCTCGCATCCATGGCCCGGCACTACCCGAGGGCCGTCCCGGCCAGACGCGATCCTCCCGCCCGTCGGCCGGGCACCTACCGCCCGAGCCAGTCGACGGCCTCCCGCGCGATCTCGGGCGGGACGGTGTGCCCGCCCGCGAACTCGCGGTAGGTCACCTCGTACCCGTCGTTCTCCAGCGCCGGGACGATCCGCCGGCTGGTGCGCCCGATCGGCAGGACCTCGTCGGCGTGGCCGTGCGAGACGAACACGGGCGGCCGGCCCGACCGGCCCGCGGGCGGCACGAATCCCGGGGAGAACGCGACGATCCGGCGGAACAGGCGCCCATTGGCCAGGCCCAGGCCCAGGGCGTACGACGCGCCGTCGGAGAACCCGCCGACGGCGATCCGCCCGGCGTCGACCTCCGTCCGGGCGAAGACCGTCGCCAGCGCCCGGTCGATCAGGTCGACGTCGACGCCGTAGCCGGCGCGGACGGCGTCCCACGTCGGACCGGAGGAGGACGGCGCCAGCAGCAGGAGTCCTCGTTCGTCGGCCGCGTCGCGGAGGAACGCCAGGCCCGAGGCGGCGGTGCCGCCCGCGCCGTGCAGGCACACCAGCAGCGGGGCCGCACGTCCGGGGGCGAGCACCGGCGGGACGTGCAGCACCGGGTCCCGCGTGGGGCGGAGGCCGAGCGGGTGGTCGCCCGGCGCGAGCGGCACGTCCGGGCGCTCCGACGCGTCGCCCGGTCGTGCCGTCAGTCGCGCGGGCACCGCCACGTCACCGGCGGCCGTCGTGGACGGCGGCCCAAAGGGCGGCCCGGACGCCGCCGGCGCCCCACGCGTTCGGCTCGATGAGGTTGCAGAACCACAGGTCCCGTTCCGCCGGTCGCGCCTCGCGCCGGGACGGGTCCCCGGCGAGCAGGCCGTGCCCGCGGAAGGACTCCGCGATCTCGGCCACGGCCGCGCCGTGTTCGGCAGCCACCGCACGCAGCGAGTCGTTCAGCTCGCCGATGGCGGCGACCGCGTCAGGCCATGGCGGCAAGCCCAGCCGCTCCGCGTTCCCCGTCCCGTCGCTGGGGTCGTACACGGTTCCGACCACGATCCGCGCGGCCGGCGCCGTCCGGGCGAGCTCGGCCATCGCGAGGTCGACGGCGGCGCGCACCCCGGCGATCACCGCACGAGCCGCCTCGGTGTTCCCGTAGGCGCCGAGGAGGTCGTTGCCGCCGATCGTCACGGTGACGAGCGTGGGCCGCAGCCCCAGCGCCCGCAGCCGCGGGAGCTGGGTCTGCAAGAGGGTCCGGGTGGTGGCGCCGTCCGTGGCCAGCAGCGAGAAGGCCATGCCGGGGTGGAGCGTGCGCAGATCCCGTCCCCGCCACTCCGGGAAGTCCTCGTCCTGGTTGGCGAACAGCAGGCTCGCCCCGCCCCGCCCGGGCCCGCCGGAGTAGTCGTCGATCGAGATGGAGTCGCCGAGCGCCACGTAGGCGGGTTCCCCGGATCCCGGCATGCGCTCATGGTGCCCGCCCGACAGCCGTCCGGCACCCGCGGTTCCCTACTCTCGGCCCGGCGGCGCGGGTTCGGCCGCGGCGCCGGAGAGAAGGGGTGTTCCCGTGGGCAGGGCCCGCACACCGGCCGAGGCGTACCGGCACTTCGGCGAGGTCGACGCCGCCGGGACATCGCCGCTGTACGCGCGGGTCGCCGTGGCCCTGAGCGGGTCCGACGAGGCGCTGCGGGCCGTCGAGGACGCGCCGGCGCGGCGGCGGCAGCCGCCGCTGGTCCTCGCGGCGCTGCACGACCTGGCCCTGGCGGGGCGCGCTCCGGCGCTCGCCGACGCGTACGCGGCCGGAGACCTCGACGCGGCATGCCACGCAGCGATCGAGACGCTGCTGCGGATGAGCGACGAGGTCGCGGCGATCGTCGGACGACGGCGGGTCCGGACCGTCGACACCGCTCGCTGCGCCGTGCTGTACCCGGCCGTCGCCGAGGCGGCGCACCGGCTCGGCGCCGACGCGGTCGGGCTGATCGGCGCCGGGTCGTCCGCCGGGCTCGACGGGCACCTCGACCGCGTCGGCATCGCCTACGACGACGGGCCCGTGCTCGGTGACCCGTCGTCCCCCGTGCAGTTGTCGCCCACGGTCGTGGGCGACCGCCCCGTCCCGGCGCGGGCGGTTCCCGAGGTCGTCGCCCGGGTGGCCGTCGACCCGCATCCCGTCGACCTGGCCGATCCGGACGACGCCCGGTGGGTGCGTGCCTGCCTGGCGCCCGACCGTCCGGATCGGCTCGCGGAGCTCGAGGCAGCGCTGGCCGTCGTGGCGTCCGCTCCACCGCTGCTGCTCGGGGGCGATCCGGTCGACCGGCTGCCCGACGCCGTCGCCCGCGTTCCCGAGGGAGCCCTCCCCGTCGTCACCACCACGTGGACGCTCTCGACCTTCTCCCCCGAACGCCGGCAGCGCTTCCTGGACCGCCTGGGCGAGGCTGCGGCCGGACGGCCCCTGGCGTGGGTCTCGGTGGAGGGGGTCGGCGTCGCGCCGTCGATCCCGACGTTCGGCGACCGTCCCGCCTCCGGCCACAGCATCCTCGGCCTCGCGCTGTTCGACGGGGACTCCCGGCAGGCCGACGCCGTGGGCCGCTGCTGGTCGCGTGGCCGCCTGCTGTCCTGGCTGGCCGACGGGTAGCCGCCGGGTGGCCGGGATGGCCCGCGGAACGCCGCTCAGCCGGTCCGCACCCCGCGGTGCCGGCCCAGGTAGTGCGACAGTCCGACCGCGACCAGGAGGGCGGCCCCGTTGAAGACCGGGCTGGCCCAGGCGCTGGCGCCGGAGAGGGTCAGCCCGCTCACGGCCACGGAGACGAACAGCACGCCGATGATCGTCCCCACGGCGTTGAAGAAGCCGGGCACGACCGCTGTGGCGCCGAGGAACGCGGCCGCCAGGGCCGGGAACAGCAGGCTGGTCCCGTTGTCGGCCGTGGCGCTGCCGGCCCGGGCCAGCTGCAGCACTCCCGTCACCCCGGCGAGGGCACCGGCGAGCACGAACGTCGTCCACACGGACCGCTCGACACGGATGCCGACCAGCCGGGCCGACCGGGGGTTCGACCCGATCGCGTACAGGCTCCGGCCGAACGGCGTCTGGGCGAGCAGGTACCAGAGGGCGACGGTGGTGATCAGGACGACGAAGACGACCCGCGGCAGCCCGAGCCAGGTCGAGCCGCCGAAGCGCGGGAGCGCCGGGTCGATGCCGGCCAGGATCGTCTGGCCACCGGTGTACCACTGGATCAGGCCGCCCAGCAGGGTCGCCATGCCGAGGGTCGTGACGAAGCTGTTGAGCCCGAACCGGGTGACCAGCAACCCGTTGATCCCGCCGATCACGGCGCCGACACCCACGCCGACGGCGACGGCGAGCCCGAGCGGCAGGTCGTGGAAGCTCATCAGCCCGGCCGTGAGGACGCTGGAGGTCGCGGCGATGGCCCCCAGCGAGAAGTCGAAGTACCCCGTGACCAGCGGCAGGATGACCGCGAGGGCGAGGAGGGCGACCACGGACTGGTTGCCCAGCAGCACGCTGGCGTTCTGACTGGTGAAGAACGTCGCCGAGCTCTCCGGGTACACGGCGAAGAAGGTGATCACCGCCAGGAGGAGCGCCAGCAGGGCGTTGCGCTCGGCGAAGCCCTTCAGCCGCGACGACGGCGTCGGGGCGGCGACCGGGGAGGGTGCGGAGGCGTCCGAGCCGTTCCCGTCGGAGGTGTCGAGGTGCTCGGTGTTCGTCAGGGTCATCGTCGCTCTCCTGGGGCCGGCGCGGGGCCGGCGACGGGCTCGGTGCTCTGGGTGAGTGCGGTGAGGCGGTCGGCGGTGAGCTCCGGCCCGCTCAGCTCCGCCGCCACGCGTCCGTCGCGCAGGACGAGCACCCGGTCGCAGAGGCCGCAGAGCTCGAGCTGGTCGGAGGAGGCGACGAGGACGGCGCAGCCGCGACCGGCGGTCTCCCGCACGATCCGGTAGATGTCGGCCCGGGACATGACGTCGACCCCCTGGGTCGGCTCGTCGAGGAGCAGCAACGCGGGCTCGCGACGCAGCCACCGGGCCAGGATCGCCTTCTGCTGGTTCCCTCCCGACAGGGCCGCGAACGGCGCCTCGGTGGAGGGGGCCTTGATGGTGTGCGACCGGAGCAACGCGGCGGCGTCCACCCGCTCCCGGCGAGCCGCCATCCCCCAGGGGCGCCAGTACCGGCGGACGACCGTGGCGGAGAGGTTGTCCCGGACCGTGAGGTCGGCGAACGCGGCCTCACCGCCGCGGTCCTCGGGCACGTAGGCGACCCCGCCGGCGATCCGCCCCGCCACCGTGGCGGCCGTGCTCGCACCCGGCGGGCCCGCGGCGATCCGCACGCTGCCTGCGATGGGGGTGTGCTCGCCGAACACGGTCTTGAGCAGGGAGGTGCGGCCGGAGCCGACCAGCCCGGTGACGCCGACGATCTCGCCGCGCCGGACCTGGAGGTCGACCCCGCGCAGGGGTCCCCCGGACACGCCCGACACGTCCAGGACCACCTCGGGACCGTCCGTTCCAGCGGGCGTGCCGCTCGCGGCGGATGCGTCGCCGGTGGCAGCCGGCCCGGTGCCGGGAGGGTTCCCCGCGATCCCGGTCATGTGGGCCACCAGGTCCCGCTCGGTGGGCCGTGCGCCCACCAGGGATGCCACGGAGCGCCCGTCCCGGAAGACCGTGAAGTCGTCGGAGACCGAGAGCACCTCCGGCATCCGGTGACTGACCATGAGCACGGTCTGCCCGTGGTCGGCCCGCCGCCGCACGGCGTCGAGGAGGAGCTGCGACTCGTGCTGGGGCAGCGTGGCGGTGGGCTCGTCGAGCACCAGGACCAGGTGCCGGTCGTCCTCCTGGTCCTGCAGGGCCCGGGCGATCGCCACGAGGGTGCGCTGCGCCGGACGGAGAGCTGCCACGGGTGTCGCGGGCGACGCGTCGATCTCGTAGTCCGCGAGCAGTCCGGCGACCCGCCGGTGCAGCGCCGTCCAGGAGACCCGGCCGGTCGCCCCGCGGGGGTACCCGGCGTCGAGTGCGACGTTCTCCGCGATCGAGAGCTCGGGGAACAGGCCGAGGTCCTGGTGGACGAAGCGCAGGCCGGCGGCGCGCCCGGCGCGGGCGTCGTACTCCGCGGCCGACCACGACGAGCCGGCCATCTCGATCCGACCCGCATCGGCGCGGTGGACCCCGGCCAGGACTTTGATCGTCGTGGACTTGCCGCACCCGTTGCCGCCGACCAGGGCGTGCACCGTGCCCTGCCGCAGCGTCAGGTCGGCAGCGTCGAGGGCGAGCGTCGCGCCGAACCGCTTGGTCATCCCCGCGATCCGCAGGACGACGTCCGTCGCGGAGGCCGGAAGGGATTCCGTGCTCGTCATGGTGGTCCTTTCGCCGGTGGCCGCCCCCGAAGGAGCGGCCACCGGGATGGCGGAGCGGGCGGTCAGACGCCCCAGGCCTCCTGGTAGGCGGCCCGGAAGTCGACCGGCTCGAAGTCCTGCCCCTGCGGCGGCAGGCCGTTCTCCGCGTCGACGACCTGGAAGCCGTCACCCTGGACCAGGGGCTCCTCGCCGTTGAGCACCCGGATCGCGGTGTCCACCGATCCCCAGCCGCCCCACTGGGTGGGGTAGCCGACGATGGCGTCCTGGCCGCCGTCGGAGCGGATCAGCTCCATGTTGGCGACGTTGCCCAGGCCGCTGATGACGTTCAGGTCGGCCGAGCGGCCGGAGGAGACGACGGCCTGCGCCAGACCGGCCGGCATCCACCCGCCGAGCGGCACGAAGACCGAGTCGGTGTCGGGTGCCTGCAGCAGGGCGGTCGAGAACTTCTGCGGCAGCGCTCCGGTCATGACGTCGTTGTTGGCGACCTCCAGCGTGCCGACGATCTCGCAGTCGGCGCAGGTGGCGATCTCCTTCTCGAACCCGTCGGCCAGCCACGGGCCCCAGAGCGGGTCGGTGAAGACGAGGTGGAGGACCTTCGCCTGTCCGTCGGTCTTTCCGATGATCCAGTCCGCGGCGAGCTTGCCCTGCAGCTCGAAGCTCTCCTGGACGCTCATGTCCTCGAGCTGCAACCGCTCGCTGGCCCACAGCGGCTGACCACCGACGGCGTCGCAGTCGGCGCCACCGGCGCCCACGACGGTGCCCCCGGCGTCCTTGGCCTCCTGGAAGGGCTGCTGGATGCTGGCGCAGTCGATGCCCACCGGGACCACGACATCGGCGCCGGCGCTGACCGCCTGGCGCACGCAGTCACCCCAGCCGTTGGGGTTGAGCTTGCCGTCGCACAGCCGCACGCTCCAGCCCACGGCCTCGGCCGCCTCCTGCACCGCGGCCGTCGGCGTGGCACAGCTCGGGATCTGCTCACCGCAGGAGATGGCCCACAGCTCGACATCCTCGGCCGGTGTCGTCGGGGTGGTCGGGGGCGTGCCCATCTGCCCCTCGTACGCGATCTGGAGCAGGTCCTGGGTGGCCGCCGACCCACCTCCGGCGGCGCCTGCCGTGCTGCCGGAACCGGCGGCGTCCTCGTCCGAGGAGCCGCACGCGGCCAGTCCCAGGGTGGCGACCAGGCTGAGGACGGCGGTCACGCCGAGCCGGCGCAAGGAGCGGGTCATGAAGATCCCTTCGACGCTTGGTGCCCGACATCGGTGACGGGCATCACTGCCGCCGAAGTGTCAGGACCGGAGCGACCGAGCGGAAATCACTTCTTCTGCTGCGCGGTATCAGCGACGTCGATATCGACGTGGGGACCGCCCACTGCCAGCTGCGCGGCCCGGACGACGAGGTCGCGGAGGTAGACGTGCTCCGGGTCGTCGTCGTACACCGGGTGCCACCACATGGCCTCGATGAGCGGTCCCGCGTCGAAGGGGCACGGCAGCGCCCGGATGCCGATGTTGAGCGGCAGCAGGTCCACCAGCCGGCGCTGCAGCAGGGCGATGCGGTTGCTGCCGGCGATCAGCGCGGGCACCGTCAGGAAGCTCTCGACGACGATCTGGACGTGCGGCTCGATGCCCAGCATGCGCATCTGGCGCGCGGCCGGCGTCGACGCCGTCGGCCCGTGGTAGGTGGCCACCCACGGAAGGGTCTCCAGGTCCTGGACCGTCAGTCCCACGTCCGCGACCGGGTTGTCGGCGGCCACCACGCAGACCCACTCGTCGCGGTACAGGTCCCGGCGGGAGAGGTCGGTCAGGAACCCGGGAGGCAGGAAGAGCAGATCGGCGGTGAGGAGCGCCTGCTCCGCACGGTCCACCACGGCCGGCGAGTGCGTCGACAACCGCAGGCGGGTGTTCGGCGCCTCCTCGGCCAGCAACTCGGCGACGGTGTCGCCGAGGACCGCCACGACGTAGTCGCTCACCAGCAGCGAGAACTCGCGCGTGGAGGAGGCCGGGTCGAACTCCGGCTGCGCCGTGAAGACGCGCTCGACACCGCTGAGCGCGATCCGGGCGAGCTCCCGGAGCTGCACCGCCAGCGGCGTGAGGCGGTAGTCGTTGCCGACCCGGGTGAGCAGCTCGTCGTCGAAGTGCCGGCGCAGCCGGGCGAGCGACGCGGACAGCGCGGGCTGGCTGAGTCCCATCTGCGCGGCGGCCCGGGTCACGCTGCGCTGCTGGAGCAGGGCGTCGAGCGACACGAGCAGGTTGAGATCCAGGCTCGCGAGGTTCACGCCTGCACGGTATCGACGTCAGTGATGCCAGTCATCAGACATCTGGTCTTCCCTCACCCCTGTGGGCTGCACCACTGTCGGGACCGTGCACCAGTCTCCCGACGACTCCGCCGCTGACCCCGCTGCCGCGCTCGACCGCACCGACCCCGAGAGCGCCATCGCGGCCGCCGCGAAGCGCTGCTCGAACTGGGGCCGCTGGGGTGCCGACGACGTCATCGGCACCATGAACTTCCTCGACGACGCCAAGCGGGTCGAGGGTGCGGCCCTGGTGCGGCGGGGCGCGAGCTTCTCGCTGTCGCAGTCCTTCGACACCGACGGCCCGCAGAAGGGCTGGCGCCGCCGGACCAACCCCGTGCACACGATGACCGACACCGGCACCGACGCCGAGCGCGGGAACCAGGGCTTCCCGCACGGCATCGGGGGCGCCGACGACGTCATCGCCATGCCCCTGCAGTGCTCGACCCAGTGGGACGGCCTCGGCCACATCTTCGACCACGGCTTCGCCTGGAACGGCCGCCGGGCCGGCGACGTCGTCACCAGCGAGGGCGACCTGGTCACCGGCATCGAGAACGTCGCCTCGCTGATCGCCGGCCGCGGCGTGCTGCTCGACGTCGGGCGGGTCCTGGGCACCGACGGCGAACTGCCCGACGGCTTCGCCATCACCCAGCAGCACCTCGAGGCGACGATCGCCGCGCAGGGCGAGTCGTCCCGCGTCGGGCGCGGCGACCTCGTGGTCGTCCGGACCGGTCGGCTCACCCGTGCCCGCCGCGACATCGCCGAGGGGCGCGGCTGGGGTGACTACGCCGGCGGCGCCGCCCCCGGCCTGTCCTTCACCACCGCCGACTGGCTGCACGGCACCGAGATCGCCGGGATCGCCACCGACACCTGGGGCTTCGAGGTGCGGCCCAACGAGTTCGACGTGGCCTTCCAGCCCCTGCACCAGGTCGCCATCCCCAACATCGGCCTGTCCATCGGCGAGATGTGGGACCTCGACGCCCTGGCCGCCGACTGCGCGCAGGACGGGCGCTACGACTTCTGGCTCACCGCCGCCCCCCTGCCCGTGACCGGCGCCGTCGGCTCCCCGGTCAACCCGATCGCCGTCAAGTAGCGGACGAAGGAGTCCCCCCGTGCCCGCAGTCAGCAGCACGCTCGTCGTCGGCAGTGGTCTGGCCGGCGCCGCCACCGCCATCCACCTGGCCTCGGCCGGCGTCGCCGTCGACCTGGTCGAGATCAAGCCGGACCTGGCCACCCTCGGCTCCGGCATCACCCTGCAGGGCAACGCGCTGCGCGAGCTCCGGTCGCTCGGGGTGTGGGACCAGGTGCAGGCGGCCGGCTACGCCTTCGACGTCACCGGCATCCGCGCTCCCGACCCGAACGGCACGGTCGTGGCGGAGATCCCGGACGCCAAGACCGGCGGACCGGACCTTCCCGCCGCCATGGGCATGCCCCGGCCCGAGCTGGCCCGCATCCTGGCCGACCGCGCGACGGAGGTGGGTGTCAAGGTCCGCTTCGGGACGACGTTCATCGATCTGACCCAGGACGCGGACGGCGTCGACGTCACCTTCTCCGACGGCTCCGCCGGCCGGTACGACGTGGTCGTGGGCGCCGACGGCGTCCGGTCGTACACGCGCCGGGCGCTGGGCGTGAACCTGGAGACGAGATCGGTCGGCATGGGCATATGGCGCGCCTTCGGGCCGCGCCCCGCCAGCGTGACGCGGACCGACCTCTACTACGGCGGACCGTCCTACATCGCCGGCTACTGCCCCACCGGCGAGAACTCGCTCTACGCCTACATCGTCGAGGACGCCCAGGACCGCAGCGCCCTCACTCCCGACGAGCAGCTGGCCACCATGAAGCAGCTGTCGCAGGCCTACCACGGCCCGTGGGACGAGATCCGCGAGAGCCTGACCGACCCGACGCGGGTCAACTACACGTGGTTCGAGACCCACGTCCTCGACGAACCGTGGAACCGCGGCCGGGTCGTGCTCATCGGCGACGCCGCGCACACCTGCCCGCCGACCATCGCCCAGGGCGGCGCCATGGCCCTGGAGGACGCCGTCGTCCTCGCCGAGCTCCTGGTCGAGCGGGACGCGCTCGACCAGGACCTGTGGGACGCCTTCATGGCGCGCCGCTACGAGCGCGCGAAGACGGTCGTCGATGCCTCCAACTCACTCGCCCAGTGGCAGCTCGACCACGTCCAGGGCGACATCCCGAGCCTCATGCGCTCCATCGCCATGCTCACCAGCCAGCCGGCCTAAGGACACGAGGACCTTCCGATGACCCAGCGCCTGATCACCCACCTGCGGCACGTCGACCTCGCCGTGCCCGACTTCGCCACGCAGCTCGACTTCTACTCCGGGGTGTGGGGCCTGACGCCCGAGCACACCGACACCGGGCTGGCGTTCCTGGCCGCCGAGGGTTCGCCGGAGCAGTACATCGTGCGGCTGCGCCAGGCGACCGACAAGCGGATCGACCTGATCTCCTTCGGGGCGGCGAACGCCGCGGACGTCGACACCCTGGCCGCGCAGCTCGCCGCCGACGGCGTGCAGCTCGTCGGCGAGCCGAACACGCTGCAGACGCCCGGTGGCGGCTACGGCTTCCGGTTCTTCGACAACGAGGGCCGCACGATCGAGATCAGCTCCGACGTCGAGGTGCGGCAGCACCGCGCGATCGAGGAGGGCGAGTCCATCCCGGTGCGGCTGTCGCACGTCGTCCTCAACTCCACCGACCCCGAGGGCACGGTCGCGTTCTACGACAAGCACCTCGGCTTCGCGCTGTCGGACACGCTCATGCACCCGCGCATGGGCAACATGATGTGGTTCCTGCGCACGAACGCCTGGCACCACAGCATGGCGATCGCGCGTGGGCCGCACGCCTCGCTGCACCACGCCTCGTTCGAGATGCGGGGCATCGACGAGTACATGCGCGGCACCGGCCGCCTGCTGCGCGCGGGCGTCGAGAAGGTCTGGGGCCCCGGGCGGCACCTCGCGGGCAACAACACGTTCAGCTACTTCCTGGACCCCCACGGCAACACCGTCGAGTACACGACGGAGCTGGAGACCCTCGACGAGGACACCTGGCACCCGCACCTGTACGACATCAGCAACCCCGAGGTCAGCGACCAGTGGGGCACGGCGAACGCGATGAACGAGTTCGTCGCCCAGAAGTCGTTCAACGACCCCGACAAGGGTCTCTTCGTCGCTCCCCCCGTCTGATGCGCTTCGCGACCTGGGAGTCCTCCGGCGAGGTCCACGCCGGAGTGGTCTCCGATGACGGCCTCCACGAACTCCCCGCGCGGACGACGGTGCTCGACCTCGTCCGTGCGGGGCTCCCAGCCGCGCTCGAGGCCGGTGCCGCCGCGATGGAGGGGCCGGCCATCCCGGTCGCGTCCGTGCGCCTGCTGCCCCCGCTCCAGGCCCCGACCGTCCGCGACTTCGTCGCCTTCGAGGAGCACGTCGAGGGGATGGTGGCGCCGAGCGGTGACGGCGTGCCCCCGGAGTGGTACCAGGCGCCCACGTTCTACTTCACCAACCCGTACGCACTGGTCGGGGCGCACGACGACGTCCGGGTGCCCCCGGGTTCGCAGCGCTTCGACTTCGAGCTCGAGGTCGCCGTGGTGGTGGGCCGCGACGGCGCGTCGCTGAGCCCGGAGCAGGCCCGCGAGCACGTCTTCGGGTACACGATCCTCAACGACTGGTCGGCCCGCGACCTGCAGTTCCGCGAGATGGCGGTCCGGCTCGGTCCGGCGAAGGGCAAGGACTCCGCGACGACCCTCGGCCCCTGGCTGGTCACCGCCGACGAGCTGGAGCCCTACCGCGACGACGACGGCTTCCTCGCCCTGGACATGCGGGTGTCCGTGAACGGCGTCCAGATCGGCCAGGACCTGCTGTCGAACATGGGCTGGCCGTTCGAGGAGCTCATCTCCTACGCGTCGCGGGGCACCGAGGTGCGCGCCGGCGACGTCCTCGGCTCCGGGACCTGCGGCAACGGCGGCTGCCTCGGCGAGCTCTGGGGCACCCGGGGAGACGACGCTCCCCCGCCGCTGCAGATCGGCGACGTCGTCGAGATGACGGTCGAGGGCCTCGGCACCATCCGCAACCGCGTCGTAGAGGGCCTGCAGCTGCCTCCGGTGGCACCGGCGCGGCCGCGACCGCGGGTGCGCACGCGCTCGTGAGGGCCGCGGGGATGGTCGGGGGGCGGGTGGCGGGCAAGGCGATCGTCGTCACCGGCGCGGGCCAGGGCCAGGGGGCCGCCGAGGCGCGGCTGCTCGCGGCCGAGGGCGCGACGGTGGTCGGCTGCGACCTGACCCCGGAGCCCGCCGAGGAGCTGCCCGGGGTCGACTACCGGCAGCTCGACGTGACCGACGCCCGGGCCTGGAGCGCGCTCGCCGCGAGCCTGGACCGGGTCGACGGGCTCGTCGCCAACGCCGGTGTCACCTGGCGGGCGCGCCTCGCCGACCTCGACCCCGCCGACCTCGCGCGGGTGTCGGAGGTCAACGTGACCGGCCCCCTCCTGGGCATCCAGGCGCTTACGCCGCTGATGACCGACGGCGGGTCCGTGGTCGTCGTCGGCTCGGTCGCCGCGCTGACAGGGCACTTCCCGATCGCCTACACCGCCAGCAAGTGGGCGCTGCGCGGGCTGGCCAAGGCAGCGTGCCTCGAGCTCGGACCGCGCGGCATCCGGGTCAACACCGTGCACCCGGGCTACATCGAGACGCCGATGACCGCCTCGGCGGCACCGGCGTTCCGCGACGCGAACGTCGCCGAGACACCGCTCGGCCGCACCGGGACCGTCGACGAGGTGGCGCCACTGGTGCTCTTCCTCGTCAGCGACGAGTCCTCCTTCATCTCCGGCGCGGAGATCCCCGTCGACGGCGGCATGACCGCCCACGGCGGCGTGAAGTCGATCAGCGACGCCGTCCGCGCCTCCTAGCCACCCGCGACTCCTGGCTACCCACGACTCCTGAGAACCACCGAGAGGAACCACTGTGTTCGAGTACTTCCCCACTGCCCCCTACACCTGGAACCTCAGCGTCGTCGCGACCCTGAACTCCGGCGGCCTCATCGACGAGGTCGACCGCGCCTGCCGGCCCATCAAGGACGCCGCGAGCGCCGGCGAGGACGCGGGGACGACGGACTTCCTGCGCGCCTGGACCGCCCTCACCGACCAGCTCGTCGGCCAGGCGGAGGACGCCGAGAAGGCCGGGCACATCCGCACCGCCGGCCAGCTGTACTTCCGCGCCAACAACTACCTCGCGCAGGCCGAGCGGATGCTCGCGCACTCCAGCCCCGACCGGGTGCCCACCTACCGGCGGATGCTGGAGATCGCGCAGAAGGCGTTCGACACGCACAGCCCGCGGGTCTCGCGGGTGGAGGTCCCCTACGAGGGGACGACGCTGCCGGCCTACTTCAGCCAGGCGCCGGCCACGGACGACGGTCCCGCCCCGGTCATCGTGCTGGTCAACGGCCTGGACTCCACCAAGGAGCACATGTACGCCTCGAACCACTGGGAGGAGCTGGCCGCCCGCGGCATCTCGTGCCTGATGCTCGACCAGCCCGGCACCGGTGAGGCCATCCGGCTGCAGGGCCTCACCGCGCGGATCGACACCGAGGTCTGGGGCGCGGCCGCCGTCGACTACCTGGAGAGCCGGGACGACGTCGACAGCACCCGGATCGGCATCGTCGGCTGGTCGCTCGGCGGCTACTACGCGCCCCGTGCGGCCGCGTTCGAGAAGCGGTTCGCGCTCTGCGTGGCCTGGGGCGCCAACCACAACTGGGGCGCGGTGCAGCGCCGCCGCAAGGAGCGGGAGGGCGAGCGGCCGGTTCCCCACTACTGGTCGCACGTGCTGTGGGTGTGGGGGCAGGAGGGCAGCGAGCAGGACCTCGATGGCTTCCTGGCGTTCGCCGACGACGTCCACCTGGACGGTGTCGTCGAGAACATCACGGTGCCGTTCCTCATCGCCCATGGCGCGAACGACCGGCAGATCCCGGTCGACTACGCGCACCGCTCCTACGAGCAGGCCGTCAACTCGCCGAAGCGGGAGCTGCGGATCTTCACGCCGGAGGAGGGCGCGACGGAGCACATCGGCCTGGATCACCTCCCCCACGTCAGTGTCTTCGTCGCCGACTGGGTGGCCGACACCTTCGCCGGGCTGAAGGACTGACCGCCGTGCCCATGCTGTTCGTGACGCTGCCGGTGCGGGACCTGCCGGCCTCGCGGCGCTTCTACGAGGCTCTCGGCTTCCGGATCAACGAGCACTCCTCCGACGAACACACCGCTGCGGTGGTCGTCGACGACAACATCGTGGTGACGCTGCTGTCCCGCGACTCGTTCCCGGTTCCCGTCGGCGATCCCGCGGCCGGTCCGACGGCGGTCCACTGCCTGACCGTCGAGCACCGACCGCAGGTCGACGAGCTGGTCGAAGCGGCGCTCGCCTCGGGCGGGACCGCGCGCCCCGCCACCGACGACGAGACGACCTACACCGGCAGCTTCGCCGACCCGGACGGCCACGTGTGGCAGATCCGGTGGATGGACCAGCTGCACGTCGTCAACTGATCGGACCGAACTGACCGGACATCCCGCCACCCCCGACCCGGGCTGACCCGGCGAGTCAGAACGGTGGCGGGTCGTCCGGCGGTGGCGCGGGATCGGGTGGTGCCGGATCTGGTGGTCGCAGGCCCGGTGGCCGGGTGGTCCGGGTGATCCCGGACGGGCTGGTCACGTGCAACGTGCCGTCGGCGTCCATGCGGAAGGTCCAGCCACGGGCGAAGGTCTTCAGCCGGTGGTGGGACCGGCAGAGGCAGCAGAGATTCGTACACGTCGTCCGGCCGCCCTGGGCGTGCGGCACCACGTGGTCGTGGTCCGCCCAGCCCGACCGCTGACCGCAGTTGGGCTGCCTGCACCGGCGGTCGCGCGTGCTCACGAACCGCTGCAGGGCCGTCGTGGGCTCGTAGCGATCGGTGGGCTCCGGGACGCCGAGCAGCGGGCACTCGCAGGCGTCGGCAGGGTGCTCGGGGCAGCCGGCCTCGGCCAGGCGGGCGAGCTCAGCAGCGGTGACGGTGGCCAGCAGCCGCCCGTCGGCGTCGGACATCGCGACGGTGAGCGACCCGCCGTCCGGCTTCTGCAGCCCGAGTGCACCGAGTCGGCGAAGCAGGTCGCGCAGGTGCGCGGCAGTGATCGGGAAGCCGTTGACCTCCCCGCCGCAGGTCGAGACGCCCTCGAGCCCCTCGAGGGTGGCGGAGACGGCCAGGTTGACCGTCACTCCCGGGAGGCCGGAATCGGCCGGCCGCAGGATCAGCATCGAGTGGATCGCCGACCGGATCTGCCCGATCGGCCGGGGATCGCCGTCTGCCTTGGCCATCGCCGCCAGCTGGTCGATCACGTCGTAGCAGGCCGCCGCCTCGTCGGCCGGCAGGTCGGTCGCCAAGGCGACCATGCCGTCGCCGCAGTCGTAGCGCCGCACGTCTGCCGCGCGCTTCGCCTGCTCGTGGCGCTCTTCGATCGCGGTGGCGTCCAGCTCGGCCAGCCGAGCCAGCGCCTCGCGGCGAAGGGCGGCCAGGGACAGGTCGCGCGCGCCCGGCAGGACCGTCTCCTCGACCGCCCGCGCCAGATCGGGCGAGGTGTGCTGCAGCGCCTCGGCGAGCACACCCGCCCGGCGCTCGTCGATCTCGCCGTGGCGCAGCGCCTCGAAGGTCACCGGCAGGTTCTCCCGCCAGGTCCACGCCCGCCGGACACGGAAGGCAGCCGTGCCCCGGCCGACGTTCATCGCGTGGGCCACCTCGTCGGGGAAGAACTCGCTCACCCCGGGGAACTCCGGGTCGGTCCTCCGCCAGGTCCGGCTCCGGGTACCGGGACTGCCGGGCGGCGGATCTTCGACGTCGGGTCGCAGGTCGGCCAGCCGGAGGACGAGGTCCGCTTCCCTTGCCGTGTCCCGCGCCCGGTTGCGCTGGATCCGCTCCAGCTCAGCGGCGACGTCCTCGGCGTCGAGCCAGGACACGGGCAGCTGCGGCTGGGACTCCGGCTGGGTGAGGACCCAGTCGATCAGCACGCCCTCCACGACGGAGGTGCCGGACATCCGCTGCATGGATCGAACGTAGGTGCGACCACCGACAATTCTCGGCCGGCGTCGGAGAGTGGCGTCAGACGAGGTGGCGGCGCTGCAACCTGACGAAGGCCAGCCAGCCCACCGGCGCGGGCAGCCAGAAGGTAGCCGTCCGGAAGGCGAGGACCACCGCCAGCGCCGCGGACACCGGGACGCCGGTCGCCGTCAGCCCGCCGATGAGCGCGGCCTCCACCGCCCCGAGCCCGCCGGGCGTGGGCGCGACCGATCCCACGGTGGAGGCGACGAGGTAGACGCCGATCACCGTGGGCAGGGCGACGGAGACGTCGAAGGCCCGCAGGGAGGCGTCCAGCGCCAGCACGTACCCGGCGTTCTGCAGCAGGATGCCGCCCAGCGCCGTGAGCAGCCGGCAAGGCTCGGAGACCGCGGCGAGCAGCTGGGGCAGCGACTGCCGGACCAGTGGCTCGAGCCGGCGGCCCAGCATCCGCCGGACCGGCGCAACGGCGATCAGCAGTCCCACGACGACGACGGCACCGAGGACGACGAGCAGCACGTCGGAGCTGGGTACCAGCGACAGCCGGGACGTCGACACCCCGCTGGCCCAGGCCACGACGAGCAGGATCGCGACGGTGACCGCCACCGTCGCGAGCTGGCTCACCGCGACGCTGGCCGCAGCACCCGTCACCGTCAGCCCCGCGCGCTGCAGATAGCGGATGTTGAGCCCCACGTGGCCGACGGTCGGCGGCGTCACGAGCGTCAGCCAGGCCGTGGCCAGCTGCACCTGCGTCGTCCGCCCCAGCGACAGCGCCGTGGGCACGAACGCCACCAGGACCAGCGCCGCGCCTACGTACGTCACTGCCGATCCGCCGACCGCGGCGAGCAGCCACGGGACCTCCGCCCGCCGGAGCGACTCGACGATGCTCACCTGCGACAGCTGCGAGGCCAGGAGCAGCGCGGCGACCGTCGACGCGGCCACGGTCAGGATCGCGCGCACGGAGAAGCGCTCGAGGCGAGGCGCGGCAACCGTCGTCCCGTCCGGCTGGGCGAGTTCCTTGCGCAGATCGGCCAGGACCTCGGCACCCCGCACCGAACGACGCACGGCCGGCGGCAACGCGACCGGCTGCAGCAGCGCCGTCAGCCGGGGCGCTGCCGAGCCCGCGGTGTACTCCGCCCGCAGGGCCGACGCGGCCGGACCGGCGCCCACGACCGTCGCGCCACCGACGAGCAGGGCCACCGCGTCGAGGTCCCGCTGGAGGTCACCGGCCGCCGGCTGCGCGGACCGCAGGTCGCGGAACCCGGCCTCCCCGTCCGACAACACCACGACGCAGTCGGGCGCGAGCGAGCCGTGCGCCAGACCGACGTCGTGCAGCCGGCGCAGCGCGGCGAACGCCGCGGCCAGCCCCTGCTCGGCGCACTCCCCCGCCGCCGGCAACGGCGTGCCGGTCAGCGGCCGCTCGGCCAGCACGAGGGCAGGACCGACCGACAGCAGTGCCAGGACCCGGGGCACGGCCACCCCGGCGGCGGCGGCCAGGGCGGCGCTCGACGCCTGCCGTTCCAGCCCGCCCCGCTGGGTCAGCGACGGACGGCCGACGACGGACGTCCGGAAGCGCAGGGCACGTCCGGCCCGCCGCACGAACGGCACGCCCCGACCGTCCGGGTCCACGACGGTGATGGTGACGTCGCCGGTGGCGTCCGCTGCGGTGAAGCGCAGGAACCCCGCCGTCTGCTCGGCCACCCGCAGAGCGCCCACGTGGACACCGGCCCGGGCCAGTTCGGCGCGGACGACGTCGTCGGCCGGACGCGCGGGCGGCACCCCGGCGGCCACCCGCACGGTCAGCCCGGCGACCGCCCCCAGCAGGACTCCGGCGAAGGCGCCCGCCACGGTCAGGTTGCCGAGGGCCACGGCGCTGACGAGGGCGCCGAGGACGGCCCACCGCGCGGGCTGCCCCCAGCGGCGGCGCCGCTGCAGGTCCGCGCCGACGAGGAAAGCGACCGCGGCGACGACCGGGACGAGCGCCGCGTCGTCCCGGGGACCGGTCAGGACGACGGCGAGCGCGCCGCCCACCGCGTCGCCGAGCCGTTCCGCCGCTGCACCCGTCACCAGTCCGAGGACGAGGGCCACCAGGGCGTGCAGCAGCGCCGTCCGGCGGTGCCGCGCGGCGTCGACCGCGACCGTGAGGAGCACGCCCAGCAGAGCGAGGGACGCGACCGCCGACGCGACGGAGAACACCGTCCGGAGCGGATCGCCGGCCACGGCGGGGACCACGCCGACGACGGCTCCGACCGCCTCCGGCGCCTGGACGGCGGCCAGCACGAGGACGGCGAGGGCCGCCGCGGCGGTCGCCAGCCCGGCGACGTCGTTCGGCCGGCGCACCCGTTGCCGGAGCCCGGGTGCCGAAGGCGCACCCTCCCCCGGCCCGGTCACCGCGTCATCATCCTCGACCGGTCGGGCGGTGAGGCCCGGGGCCGAGGGGCGCGCCGTCGCGGAGCGGTATCGGCGCGGCGGATAGCTGCACATGGGAAGGAGTCATTTCCGGTCGGGCCCGCTCGTCCGCAGACTCGGAGTGGCGCCGGTCACCGGAGCGCCGCCCGACACCCGGAGGACGACCGTGCCCGACACCGCGCAACGAGGCGCACCCCCGGACCAGGACGCGCTGAGGGTGATGTCCGGCCTGCTCTCCGACGCCACACTGCTCGCCGCCAGGGGCACTGCGGCGCCCCAGGACATCGACACCGCCATGCGGCTGGGCGCCGGGCACCCGGTCGGGCCCTTCGAACTCCTGGCCACTAACGGCCCGGAGGACCTCAGCGGCCTCGCGCTCCCGGCCGGGTCGGCTCGGTCGCCTGGGTCGGCTGGAGACGAGATCCCTACCGGCTCGGACATCTCGCCGACCGTCGCCTGGACGGGACCTGTCGGGGTCGTGGGGACCGGCCACATGGCCGGCGGCATCGTCGAGGCGGTCGCGCGGAGCGGCCGGGCGGTGCGCGTGCTCGCCCGGACGGACGAGGCAGGACAGCGGCTCCGTGCCCGGCTGGCGTCGAGCCTCGGCCGGGCCGTCTCCCGCGGGCGCCTCGACGAGGCCACGAGGGACACCATCGCCGGTCGGCTGTCGCTCACCCTCGACCCGTCCGACCTCGCGGTCACCGACGTCGTCATCGAGGCGGTCGCGGAGGACCTCGACGTCAAGGCGGCCGTCGTGAGCAGGCTCGACGCCGCCCTGCCGGTGTCCGTGCCGTTGGCCACCAACACGTCGTCGTTCCGGGTGTCCGACCTGCAGCCGTTCATCGCGGGCCCGCGTCCGGTGCTGGCGCTGCACTTCTTCAACCCGGCGCAGGTCATGAAGCTGGTCGAGGTGGTCGTGCCGGACGACGTCGAGGACGCCGAGGGGCTGCAGGCGGCCGCGACCGCCTGGGCGCGCGGCATCGGCAAGACGCCGATCAGGTGCGCCGACTCGCGTGGGTTCGTGGTGAACCGGCTGCTCATCCCCTTCCTCAACGACGCCGTCCGGCTGCACGAGAGCGGCGTGCCCGTCGAGGAGGTCGACGCGCTCCTGGTGCAGGGCGCCGGGCACCCGATGGGGCCCCTGGCGCTGATCGACCTGATCGGCCTCGACGTCACCGTCGCGGCGCTGGAATCGATGGCCGCCGTGGAGGACGACCCCCGCCTCTCCCCGGCCCGGACGCTGCACGAGCTGGTCGCGGCCGGGCGGCTCGGCCGCAAGACCGGCGCCGGGTTCCACAGCTACCAGGAGAAGTGATGCAGACGTTGGACGATCCCAGCACGGCGGCCGACCCCACCGCCGCCTGGACGACGCTGATCAGCCGCTACTACGACGGCTGCAGCGCGGGCGACGTCGATCTGATGCTGCAGACGCTGCACCCCGACGTCGTCCACTGGTTCCTGGCGCCCAACACCGGGTCCGCGGCCGTGGCGGGCGGTGATCACCTCGCCCGCTACTGGCGCAAGGTGACCGGCATGCTGCAGGCCCGCTGGGTGGTCGACAGCATCTGCGCCACACCCGCGCAGGCGGTCATCGAGTGGACGATGTGGTGGCTGCCCGAGGGCGCGACCGAGCGGGTCGCCACCCGCGGCGCCGAGTGGTTCACCTGCGAGGACGGGCTGATCCGCGAGATCCGCAGCTACTACCAGATGCGCCCGCAGACGACCCAGCTCGAGGGGTTCCCCTACGCCGAGCGCGGCTACTCCGTGCCGGGCGCCGAGCGCAGCACGATCCATCCCGACGCCCAGCAGTACGGACCAGGAGGAACATCGTGACCGCCGTCGACGTGACCCGGGAAGGCGCCGTCGCCACGGTCACCCTCAACCGGCCGGACAAGCTGAACGCGCTCGACCGGTCCACCCGCTGGGAGCTCATCGGCGCCCTCCGCGAGGTCGCGGTCGATCACGACGTGCGGGCCGTGGTGCTCACGGGCGCCGGGCGGGCCTTCTGCGTGGGCCAGGACCTCGCCGCTGTCGAGGAGCTCGAGCACGCCGACGAGACCGTCGCCGGCTCCTACAACCCCATCGCCCAGACGATCGCCGACATGCCCAAGCCCGTGGTGGCAGCGGTGAACGGCGCGGCGGTCGGGGCCGGCCTCGGCCTGGCGCTCGCCTGCGACCTGCGCCTGGCAGCGGAGTCGGCATCGTTCTCCTGCGCATTCGGCAAGGTGGGACTCGTCCCCGACACCGGGGTTTCCTGGCACCTGGTCCGCGAACTGGGCTATGCCCGCGCGTTCGCCGTGGCGACCCTCGGCCGGACATTCACCGCCGACGAAGCGAAGGCCTACGGCCTGATCAACCGCGTCCTGCCCCCCGAGCAGCTGGCCGCGAGCGCCCGCGAGCTGGCCGGGATGCTGGCGGACGGCCCCTCGCTGGCGTTCGCCCTCACCAAGAGCCAGTTCCGCGCGGCCGGCGAGCTGCCGCTGGAGGCCCTGCTCGCCCTGGAGGCCCGGCACCAGGGCGAGGCGGCTGCGCACCCGGACCACGTCGAGGGCAGGACGGCGTTCGCGGAGAAGCGCGCGCCCCGCTGGGCATGACCACGCCGGGTGCCGTGCTCGTGCATGGCCTGTGGCACGGCGCCTGGTGCTGGGACGGCGTCCGCGCAGCCCTGGCCGACCGCGGGATCGAGAGCGCCGCCGTGGAGCTGCCGCTCACCGACCTCGCCGCCGACACGCAGGCCACACGCGACGCCGTGGACGCCTTCGGCCGGCCTGCCGTGCTGGTCGGGCATTCCTACGGCGGCGCGGTGATCACGGGCGCCGGCACGCACCCCCTGGTGCGTGAGCTGGTGTACGTCGCCGCCTACCAGTTGGACGACGGCGAGTCCGTCAGCCGACCGGGGTCGATCGGCGGGCTGCCCGACACCCGGCTGGGCGAGGCGATGCGGGTGTCCGAGGACCAGGTGGGCCTCGATCCGGGCCTGGCCGCGCGGCTCCTGTACGGCGACGCCCCCGCAAAGGTGGCCGCGGCCGCCACCGCACGGCTGCGCCCGGTGAGCCGCCAGGTCTTCCGCGGGGTGCCCGAGGTCATCGCCTGGCGCAGCGTCCCGTCGACCTACGTGGTGTGCGCGGACGACGAGGTGGTGCACCCCGAGCGGCAGCGCGCGATGGCCCGGCGCGCGACGCGAACCGTCGAGTGGCCGTGCGGCCACAGCCCCGCCGCCACCCGCCCGGAAGCGGTCGCCGACCTGGTGGCCGAGCGGGTCCGGGCGCTCAGCTGACGGTCTTCCGCACCAGCTTCCGGACGCCGGCCAGCCAGCGGTCGGGGTCGGCGGCCTTCTGCGCCCAGTAGGTGCCGACCTCCGGGTGCGGGAGGATCAGGAACCGCTCCTCGGCGATCCCCGCGACGACCGACTCCGCGACCTGCTCGGGCGTGAGCACCGCCCCGGAGGCGGCGACCACGGAGGCCGCCGACCGGCCTTCCTCGAGCGGATCGAGCAGCAGCGGCGTCGCCACGCCCAGCGGGCAGACGGCACTGACCTTGATGCCGCGGTCCCCGTAGGTGACCGCAAGCCACTCGGCGAACGCCACCGCTCCGTGCTTGGTCACCGTGTACGGGGCGTCGCCGGGGGTGGTCAGCAGCCCCGCGGCGGACGCCACGTTGAGCAGGTAGCCGCTCCCCCGCTCGAGCATCGATGGCAGGACGGCGCGGGCGGCGTGCACGTGGGCGAGCACGTTGACCGCGAACACCTGCTGCCAGGTGTCCGTCGGCACCTCCACTCCCCCGCCGGAGAAGACGCCGGCGTTGGAGCAGAACAGGTCGACCCGGCCGTACGCACTCAGGGTCCGCTCCACGAGTGCCGCGACGGCGGCCTCGTCGGTCACGTCGGTCGTGTCCGCCGTCCCGCCGATCTCCTCGGCCACGCGCAGGGCCGCCTCGCCGTCGCGGTCGCTCACGACGACGGCAGCGGCCCCTTCGGCGGCGAACCGCCGGGCCAGCGCGGCGCCGATCCCGCTGCCGGCACCGGTGACGACGACGACGGCGTCCCTCAGCTCCATGCTCAGGCTCCTACCCCGATCCGGCGCCGGCCGCGCGGGATCTCGACCGGCTGCGGGCCGGGCACGAGCCGGTTCTCGATGAACCCGAGCTGCTCGACCTCGATGCGGACGACGTCCCCTGGCGCCAGCCAGTCCGGCGCGGTGTCGGGATCGGTCCGGCGGATCTCGGCCAGGCAACCGGTGCCGCAGGTGCCGGAGCCCATCACGTCCCCGGGGCGGACAACGGTGCCGCGGGAGGCGTAGGCGACCAGGTCGGCGAACGACCAGGCCATGTTCGAGGTGACGTCGCCGCCGGTGCGCACCCCGTTGAGCCGTACCTCGGTGGTCAGGGCGAGCCGGCCGTCGACGACGAAGTCGGCGAGCTCGTCGGCGGTCACGAGCCACGGGCCGAGGGTGATGGCCGCGTCCTTCGACTTCGACGGGCCCATGGGGAACTTGAACTCGTGGACCTGCAGGTCGCGGGCCGACCAGTCGTTGAAGATCGTGTAGCCGAGGATGTGGTCAGCGGCCTGTGCCGGGGTCAGGTCCGAGCCCGCGCGGCCCACGACGACCCCCACCTCGAGCTCGTAGTCGAGCTGGGTGACCAGCGGGGGGATCCGCACGTCGTCGTAGGGACCGGTGATGGACGCGGGGTTGGAGAAGTAGAACAGCGGCTTCTCGTACCACTCGTCGGGCACGCTGCCGGCCAGCTCGGCCAGATGGGCCTCGTAGGTCAGGAAGTCACGGACGCTGGGCGGGTCCAGCAGCGGGCCGAACGAGGCGTCGGGCACCGGCACGCCGTCGCCGGAGCGCAGCCGGCGGGCGACGTCGGCGAGCGACTCCTCCCCGCCTGCGATCACGTCCCGCAGCGTCGGTCCGGCGTCCAGCAGCCTGATCACGTCGCCGTCGAGGACCCCGACCCGATGACCCTCGGCGCTCCGCACGGTGGTCAGCCGCACGTCACTTCACCGCCACGGGGTTGACCGGCGAGCCGACGGCGCGGGTGAACGGCAGCGGCTGCGCGGCGATGAGGAACTCGTGGACGCCGTCCTCGGCGCAGTCGGCGGCCAGGCCGTCGAGGTCCCACATCTCCCCCAGCAGCAGGCCGATGTGCGGCAGCGCCACCTGGTGCAGGGGCTGCATGGCGCCCGGCCACTCGTTGGGCCGCACCTCCGCCCCCCAGGTGTCGGTCGCCAGCGCGGCGATCTCGGTCGAGTGCAGCCAGCCGGCCGTCTCGAACGACAGGCCCGGCGCCGGGCCGCCGGCGTAGGAACCCCACCCTTCGCCCGCGGCGAGGCGGCGGCGCACCCGGGTCAGCTGGCCGGTGCGCAGCAGCACGATGTCACCGCGGCCCACCCGGGAGGTCTCCCCCTGGCGGCGGATCGTCTCCTCCAGGTCGGCGCTCGTGATCGGGCAGCCGTCGGGCAGCTCACCGTCCTCACCCAGCGCCCGGCCGACGTCGAGCAGGACACCGCGGCCGACGACCGGTGCGGCGAGGTGCTCGATGCCGGTGGCGAAGTCGCCCTCACTGGTCACGACCTCGCGCGCCACGCGGCCGTTCCAGGCCACGCCGTGGTCGAAGACGTGGCCGAGGCCGTCCCACTGCGTCGAGCACTGCAGCGGCATGAAGACCGAGTCGTCCGCGACCGACAGTCCGTGCGGGAGACCCATCTGCTCGGCGGTGTCCATGCCGGTGGAGGTCATCACGCGCACGGGATTGACCCGGCGCTTCCAGCCGAACTGCGGGCCGTCCTCGTCGAACGGCAGGGACAGGCTGAAGGAGTCCCCCCGCCGGACGAGACCCGCGGCCGCGGTGCGCTTGGCCGCGTCGAGGTGGTTCACCGTGCCGAGCGCGTCATCGGCCCCCCAGCGGTTCCAGTTGCTGAACCGCTTGGCCGAGTCGGCGATGGCCGCCTCGGGGTCGGGTCCGAAGGCCGACGTGATGTCGTAGCCGTTCACGAGTCGAGTCCCAGGAGTCGGGCGGCGTTGCCGCCGCGGATGGCGTCGGTGGTCGAGGGGTCGAACCCGGCCGCTTCCAGGCGGTCGACGGGGTCCTCGACACCCATGTCGAAGGGGTAGTCGCTGCCGAGCGTCACCTGGCTCGCGCCCATCACCGAGACGAGGTGGCGCAGCTGCTCGGGCGTGTAGACGAGGGAGTCCACCCAGGTGCGGCGGAGCAGGGTCGAGGGCGGCTGCTCCGTGGTGTGCGCGTCGCCGCGCGCGGCCCAGGCGTGATCTGCGCGCACGACGTAGCTGGCGAGGTAGCCACCGCCGTGCGCCGACCAGACCCGGAGCCGCGGGTGCCGTTCGAGCAGTCCGGAGAAGACGAGGCGGGACAGCGCCAGCGCCGTCTCGGTCGGGTTCCCGACGGTGTTGAACAGGTAGTAGGCGTTCAGCCGCTCGCCCAGCGTGCAGCCCCACGGGTGGATGAGGACGGCGGCCCCGAGCTCCTCGGCGGCAGCCCAGAAGTCGGCCAGCGAGGGGTCGTCGAGCTCCCGTCCCGGACCGGCCGAGGTCGAGATCTGCACGCCGCGCATGCCGAGGTCGCGTACCGCCGTCTCGAGCTGTCCGACGGCCAGGTCAGGGTGCTGGAGGGAGACGGTCCCGATCGGCAGCAGCCGGTCCGGCTGCTTCGCACACGCGTGGACGACGCCCTCGTTGGTCACGGCGACGAGCCGCGCCGCCAGGTCGCGGTCGGCCCAGGCGTGGGGCAAGGGGGTCGCGCTGACCGCCTGCACGTCGACCCGTGCCGCGTCCATCGCGGTCAGCCGCAGGTCGAGATCGGTCAGCTTCGGGGCCAGTTCGGCGATGTGCCGCATGTTGTAGGCGAGCGACTCGGGGCCGAGGGTGGCCGCATCGACCCCGCGCTGCTGCGCCAGGCCCGGCTCTCCCTCCAGGAGCGCGTCCGCGGTGGGGACGGCGACATGGGCGTGGACGTCGATGGCAGGTACGACAGGCAAGCGTCCACTCCTCGTGTGACGGCGGTGACACAACGGCGTTCAGCATCGGTCGTGCGTCCGGCGAGCGGAACCACTGATTCGGTATGCCGTGGCATTCACGGCGCAGATGGCAGCGACTCCTCAAGCGTTGCGCGCGTGCCGAGGACCAGCCGGCGCAACCACTGGTGGGCGGGGTCCCGCTGGGCCGACCGGTGCCAGTACAGGCACTCCACCAGCGGCTCCGTGAGGAAGGGCGCCGCGCGGGTCCGCACCCGGTACCCGGGCTGCAGCCGTGCGGCGAGGCTGGCCGGCAGGAACGCGATGCGGTCGGTGCCCTCGACGAGGGCCGGCACCGCGGAGAACGACTCGGCGTTCACCGATCCGGTGGCCGTGATGCCGCGGACGGTCAGCAGGCGCTCGATGTGCGCACCGGAGCCGAGGTCGTGGAAGAGGCCGATGAGCGTGCGCGACCGGAGGTCCTCCTCCGAGAGCTGATCGCCGGGGTCGTCGGCATCGACCACCGCGACCCAGGGCTCACTGGAGAGCTCTTCGTTCGGATAGCCGTTGAGGAACGCACGAGGGGCCAGGACGAGGTCGACGCGACGCATCACCGCCTCGCTGTCCCGCACGAAACCGTGGTCGATCTGCACCAGGTCGACCACCACGCGCGGCGCGAGCCGGTCGAGTTCGCGCAGTCGTCCGGCGATCAGCGTCATGCCGTAGTCGCTGGCCGCGATCCGGAACACCTGGGCCGCGGTCGACGGGTCGAAGGACGCCTGGATGCGCAAAGCCCGCTCCACCATCCCCAGGGCAGGCTCCACGGCGTGCTGGAGCTCCCGCGCCACGGGGGTCAGCGTCAGGCCGCGCCCCTCGCGGACCAGGAGCTCGTCGCCGAACTGCCGGCGCAGGCGGGCCAGCGCGTTGCTCATCGCCGGCTGGCTCAGCCCGACCACCTGCGCCGCCCGCGTGACGTTCCGTTCCTGCAGCAGTGCCCGCAGCGAGACGAGCAGGTTCAGGTCCACTCCCGCCAGGTTCATGCGGTCCTCCCTCGTGGTGGTGTCGCGCACGGTACTGCCGACATTCACCGGCTGAATGCTTCACATCCGGATGAACCATTTCCCGTGTGACCTGACCCACTCCACACTCCCCGCTGTGACCCAAGCAATCTCGCCGGATCGCTCCGCGAACGACTCCGGGGGCGGCGCTCCGCCCGCCCTGGTGGCGCGCGGTGTCGGCCTGTCGTTCGCCGGCCTGCGCGCCCTCGACGATCTGGCCTTCGAGATCCCGGCCGGAGGCACCTCGGCCGTGATCGGCCCCAACGGAGCCGGGAAGACCACGCTGTTCAACTGCATCAGCGGGCTCTACGGGTACGAGGGCGAACTGACACTGCACGGCCGTCCGCTGGGCAGGCTCCGGCCCCACCAGCGCGCCCGTCGCGGCATCTCGCGCACGTTCCAGACCCCCGCGCTGCTGGACGTCGAGTCGGCTCTGCAGAACGTCGCACTCGGCGCGGTGGCCCACAGCCGGGTCGGGGTGGTGAACTCGATGCTGTCCACCCGGCGCCGCCGCCGTGAGGAGCGCGAGACCCTCGAGCGTGCGTATGCCCTGCTGCAGCGGCTGGGCATCGCCGCGCTCGCGAGCCGCCCGGTAGCGGGGCTGGCGCACGGCGACCGCCGGCGCGTCGAGGTCGCCCGCGCCCTGCTGAGCTCCCCCAGCCTCCTGATGCTCGACGAGCCGGCCGCCGGACTCGGGGCGGAGGAGGCCCAGGACCTGCTGGCCGAGGTCGAGGCCTACGCCGGGTCGGACACGACCGTGCTGCTGGTCGAGCACGACGTCGCGCTCGTCATGTCCGTGGCCCGCCGGGTCGTCGTCCTCGACTCGGGTCGGCTCCTGGCGATCGGGACCCCTGACGAGGTGCGGGCCGACCCCCGTGTCGTCGAGGCCTACCTCGGGGCGGAGGACGCCGACGGGCCGGCGCCCGAGCGGCTGCACGCGTCGACCGGGGACGCCCTGTGAGCGGGCTGCTGGAGGTCACCGGCCTCACCGCCGGGTACGGCGGGGTCCGGGTCCTGCACGGGATCGACATCGCGGTGGGCGAGAACGAGATCGTCGCGGTCCTCGGTGCGAACGGCGCCGGGAAGACGACGCTGCTCCGGGCGCTGTCCGGCACGGTCAGGTCCAGCGGCGAGGTCGCCTTCGCCGGGCGTTCGCTGGCCGGCACGAGCGCCGCCCGCATCGCCCGTGGCGGGCTCGGCCACGTCCCCCAGGGCCGGGGGACGTTCACCGACCTCACGGTCGAGGAGAACGTGCGGCTCGGCGTCATCTCCCGGCCGGCCTCGACGCGGGGCCAGGCGGACGGCGACGTGGAGCGCATCTACGAGACGTTCCCCGTGCTCCGGGAGATGCGCCGCCGGCCGGCGGGCGCGCTCTCGGGAGGTCAGCAGCAGATGCTGGCCCTGTCCCGGGCGCTGCTCGCCCGGCCGCGGCTGCTGCTCATCGACGAGCCGTCGCTGGGTCTGGCCCCGCTGACGTCGGCGGACATGTTCTCCGTCCTCGCCCGGCTGCGCGACGAATGGTCGCTGTCGGTCCTGCTGGCCGAGCAGAACGCGCGCGCCTCGCTCAAGGTCGCCGACCGCGGCGTCGTCCTGGCCAGGGGGCGCGTCGTCGCCTCCGCCCCGGCCGCCGAGCTCGCCGCCGACGAGGGTCTGCGCGCCGCCTACCTGGGCGAATCCCCCGACGGCCTGACGGAGGTGTCCTCATGAGCGAGCTGCTCCAGCAGACCGTGTCGGGGCTGACGACGGGGCTGGTCTACGCCGCCCTGGCACTGGCCATCGCGCTGGTCTTCCAGGGCACCGGCACGCTGAACTTCGCCCAGGGCGAGTTCGCCACGCTGGCGGCCTTCGTGTCCTTCGCCCTCAGCACCGCCGGGCTCTCGTGGTGGTTGATCGTCCCGGTGCTCGTGGTCCTGGCCTTCGTGTTCGGAGCCGGCGTGGAGCGGCTGCTCGTGCGGCCGGTCGAGGGCAACGGTCCGCTGGCGCTGCTGACGGTCACCGCCGCGCTGCTTCTCGGCACCAATGCGGTCGTGGCGCTGATCTGGGGCACCGACGTCCGTTCGATGCCCAGCCCCTTCGGCGACGCCGTCCACCACGTCGGTCCGCTGACCTTCACGGCTCAGGCCCTCGGAGGCGGGGCGCTCGTGCTGACGGCCATGGTCCTGTGCGGGGCGATCTTCCGGTTCACGCCGCTGGGGCTGCGTCTGCGCGCGGTCGCCGACAACCCCGACTCCGCCAGGCTGCTCGGCATCTCGACCGGCCTGATGCTGGCTGTCGGCTGGGGCATCGCCGCCGCCGTCGGCGCCGTCGCCGGCCTGGTGGCCGCCCCCACGCTCGGCCTGTCGCCGGAACTCATGACCAACGCGTTGCTGCTCGCCCTCGCGGCCGTGACGCTCGGCGGCTTCTCCAGCCGGCTGGGCGCTGTCGTGGGGGGCCTGCTGATCGGCGTCCTGTCCAACCTGGCCAGCCGGTACGTCCCCGGCATCGGAGGTGACCTGCAGTTGGTGGTCCCGTTCGCCGTCATCTTCCTGGTCCTGCTCGTCCGGCCGCAGGGCCTGTTCGGGCGCCCGTCGGCGGTGCGCGCCTGATGGCCACCTCCATCTCCGGCCCCGCCACGCGGACGGTCGCAGCGACCCCCGGGTCGCCACGGGCGGCGGCGCCGGCTCTGGACGAGCTGCGCCCGCTGTGGCGACGACCGGTCACCTGGGCGTGGACGGCGCTGTTCGTCGTCGCGCTGGTCGTGCCGTTCCTGATCAGCGACTACGACCTGTTCAAGGCCACCCGCGTGCTGACGGTCGCGATCGCGGTCGCCGGGCTGAACCTGCTCATCGGGCGGGCCGGGCAGATCAGCGCCGGCCACGGTGCCCTCTACGGGCTGGGTGCCTACACGGCGATGATCCTGGTGAAGGAGCTCGGCTGGGGCTGGCCGCTCGCGGTCCTGGCCGCCGTGATCGTCTCCGGGGCGGCCGGCTGGCTGATCGGCCTCCCGGCGCTGCGGGTGCGCGGGCTCAACCTCGGCCTGCTGACCATCGCGATCGCCGCGATCTTCCCGCTGCTGCTGTCCCGCTTCGAAGGCATCACCGGCGGCACGATCGGGTTGCAGCTCGCCGGCTCCCCCATCACGCCGCCCGGCGGGCTGGCGCTGACGCCAGAGCAGTTCCAGTTCCTCCTGCTGGTCGTCGTCCTCGCCGTGGTCCTGGTGCTGCTGCGCAACCTCACGACCGGTCCGCTCGGCCGGGCCGTCGAGGCGCTGCGCGTCAATCCGCTGATGGCGAGGTCGGAGGGTGTCGACGTCAACCGGCTGACGCTCACGATGTTCGGCATCAGCAGCGCGGTGGCCGGGCTGGGCGGTGCTCTCGGCGGGCTGGTCCTGGCGTCCACGGTGCCCGACAGCTACTCGATGTTCTTCTCGCTCACCCTGCTGTCGGCCTGCGTCGTCGGCGGGTCCCGCACGTGGGCGGGGTCCCTGGTGGGGGCCGCGTTCATCGTCTACCTGCCGGACGTGATCAGCCAGCACATCGGGTCGACGACCGGCGGCCAGTGGTCACAGCTGGTCTACGCCGTGGCCCTCCTCCTGACCCTCTTCTTCCTCCCAGCCGGAGTCGCCGGTGGAGCCGGCCGGCTGGTCACCCGGCTCACGGGAGGTCCACGAAGGCGCTCGAAGGCCTGACCCACGACCGCACCACCCGTTCCGCCGGGGGCCGGCGCCCGCCGTCCCCTCCCCGTCCCGCACTGCGCCGTCGCAGTGGAGAGCGAGGTCCCCCATGTCCGATATCCCTGGCCTGGTCCGACGCCGCGTGGTGGTCGCGCTGGCTGCAGGCAGCCTCCTGCTGACCGCTGCCTGCAGCGGCCGCGCCGACGACTCGTCCGAATCCGCGTCCGGCTCGAGTGCCGGCTCGGACGAGCCCATCGTCGTCGGCATGAGCTTTCCGCTGAGCGGGCCGCTCTCCGGGGCCGCGGCGGTGGCCGACGGTGCCGCCGCCTACTTCGAGCGCGTCAACGCCGAGGGCGGTGTCGACGGACGCGAGATCGACTACCAGGTCCTCGACGACGGCTACGACCCGGCGCGGCAGGCCGAGAACGCCCGGCAGCTCGTCGACCAGGAGGACGCAGGCGTCGTCCTCACGTTCGGCGGCATCTCCTCGGCGACGGCGCCCTATCTGAACGGGGAGAAGGTGGCGCACGTCGCCTTCGGCACCCAGGCTGCCCTCTCCGACACCGACACCACGCCGTACACGCGCGGGTGGTTCCCGGACGGCAGCTGGGAGGGCCAGGTCGTCGCCGAGCACATCCAGGAGGAGTCTCCGGACGCCGTCGTCGGCGTCCTCGGGATCGCCAACGACCTGACCACCAGTCAGGTCGACGGCATGGCAGCGGCGGGGCTCACTCCGGACAAGGTGCTGACCGTGCCCCCGGGCGTGGTCGACCTGACCAGCCAGCTGAACGAGCTGCGGGGCGCCGGCGTGGACACGCTGTTCCTCGCCGTCGTCGGCCCGGCCCAGCCGGCCACCCTTCGCACGATGGCCGACATCGGATACCAGCCGACCACCTACCTGTACAGCGCCGCGTCGGACCTCGCGACGTCCGTCGGCCCCGCCGGCCCGGAGAACGCGACGAACGCCTTCACGGCGCAGTACTTCAAGGACCCGGCCGACCCGCGGTGGGCTGACGACGAGGGCGTGCAGGCCTTCAAGGAGGACATCGCCGAGTACGGCGACGAGGCGAACGCCGACTCCTACCTCGCGATCGAGGGATACGGGGCCGCCGCGGCCATCGTCGCTGCGCTCGAGGAGTCCGGCGGCGAGGGCGGCGACGCCTTCGCCGAGGCATGGGACTCGATCGACGGCGTGGACAACCCGGCCATCCTGCCCGACATGCAGCTCTCGGCCGGTCCCGGCAGCCGTCTGGTCCACCAGTACCGGATCCTGCAGTTCGACGGCACGAGCTGGCAGGACGCCGGCGATGTCGTGGACGCCGCCGACCTGGCCCAGGGCTGAGCCGCCGGCGCCCGCCTCCCCGGTCACCGACCCGGGGAGGCGGGCGCCGCTCTCACACCCCCGGGGGTGCTGACCCTTCCGACAACGCCGGGTACTCGGACCCGGCCACGGTGAGCAGCTGCTCCCGAAGCCACACGTGTCCCGGATCGCGGTCCCGGCGAGCGTGCCAGAACGCCGACTGCCGCAGCGGCTGGAGATCCATCTCCGGCTCCAGGAGCCGGATGTCGGCCGCGGCGGCCACTCGCTTCGCCAGCCGCTCCGGCAACACCGCGACCAGCTCCGTCCCGGCGAGCATGAACGGCATCGGCAGGAAGCCACCCGCGGTGGCGGCGACCCGCCGGGTGCAGCCGGCCGCGTCGAGCTCCTCCTCGACGATCGACCGCCGCCCCTCGATCACGTACTCCAGGTACGGCGAGCTCGCCAGGAGCTCTGCGGTCAGCCGGTCGCCCGCTGTCGAGTGACCGGTCCACACGACACCGACGAAACGGTCGGCGATGACCGGGATCCCCGAGCAGTCCCGCAGCGATCGCTCGTCGACGATCCGGTCGGGCAGGATCGCCAGGTCGATCTCGTCGCGCTGCAGGGCCTCGAGGTAGCGCGGGCCGACGGGAGCGGCGTCCAGCCGCAGGGCCGTGGTCAGCCCGCTGAGCCGGGCGATGAGCGGCCGCACGAGCATCACCCCGACGTAGTCGCTGCCGACGACGGAGAACCGCCGGGTGTCGGCGGTGGGGTCGAACGTCGGCGGCCGGACGATCGTCTGCTCGATGGTCGCCAGCACCTCCCGCACCGGCTCGATGAGGGATTCGGCGCGCGGGGTGAGCTCCAGGTAGCGACCGTTCTTGTAGAGCAACTCGTCGCCCAGCACCCGTCGCAGCCGCGCCAGGGCGGTGCTCGTCGCCGGCTGGGACAGGTACAGGCTCTCGGCCGCGCGCGTCACGTTCTTCTCCCGCAACAGCGCGTCCAGCACCACCAGCAGGTTCAGGTCCACCTGCCCCAGCTTCACGGTTCCTCCGTCCCAGTCGTCGTGACGGCCATCACGACCGTGGATCGCAGCCAACCACGCTGTGCATTTCCGGTCGACGCAGGTCCTCCCTAGCGTCGGGTGCACTCGACGAGGAGGTGCGATGTCCGACGTCCGCATGCGTGTGCTGGTCACCGATGTCGCCTGGCCGACGGTCGACGTGGAACGCGAGGTGCTGGCCGCCGCGGGCGCCGAGCTCGTCCTCGCGCCGAGCGGGGAGCCGGCCGAGCTGGCTCGACTCGCGGGTGACGCCGACGCGATCCTCACCTGCTTCGCGAAGGTGACGGCCGAGGTCCTGGAGGCGGCCCCCCGCTGCCGCACGGTCGCCCGCTACGGCGTCGGCGTCGACAACATCGACGTCGCCCGCGCCACCGAACTCGGCATGGTCGTGAGCAACGTGCCGGTCTACTGCGTCGACGAGGTGGCCGACTCGGCCCTGCTCGGGATCCTGGCCCTCGCCCGCCGGCTGCTGCCCCTCAACCGCGACATCGTGCGTGGTGGCTGGGGCCGGGACGTACCCGGTGCCGGGACGCGGCTGCGCGGCAAGGTCCTGGGCCTGGTCGGCCTGGGAGTCATCGGCTCGGCGCTGGCCGCCCGCGCCCAGGCGCTCGGTCTCGAGGTCATCGCCTACGACCTGTCGGGACGCCCGGTGCCCGGGGTGCGTGTCGTGAGCTCGCTGGATCACGTCCTCGCCGAGGCGGACGCCGTGTCCCTGCACGTACCGCTCACCGCGGCCACCCACCACCTGATCGGCGCCGAGCAGCTGCGGCTCATGAAGCCCACCGCGTGGTTGGTCAACACCGCACGCGGTCCGCTCGTCGACAACGAGGCGCTGCTCGCCGCCCTCGACGCCGGCGAGATCGCCGGGGCGGCGCTCGACGTCACCGACCCGGAGCCACTGCCGGCCGACCATCCCCTGCGCAGGCGCGACGACGTCGTCCTGACCCCGCACACAGCGTTCTCCTCCGACGGCTCACTGGCCGAGCTCGCCACGAGGGCGGCCGCGAACGTCGTGGACGTGCTGCAGGGGCGAGTGCCTGCCACCGTGGTCAACCCCCAGGTGCTCACCAGCCCCGCCCTCCGCCGCGGGCTGGAGCCCCGGTGACGGCAGCCGCGGCCTGTGACACCGCCGCGCTGACCGCCCACCTGGTCGCGCGCGGACTGACCGCCTCACCGGCCGGCGTGGAGATCCACCCGCTGGCCGGTGGGGTCTCCAACGACGTCGTCGCGGTGCGGGCGCCGGGCCTCGACGCGGTCGTCAAGCAGGCGCTCGGCCGGCTGCGGGTCGCCGAGGAGTGGCTCGCCGACCCGGCGCGCCTGGACACCGAGGGCCGGGCCCTGCGGCTGGCCGGCCGCATCGCGCCCGGCTCCGCGCCCGAGGTGTTCGACCTCTCCGACGGCTACCTGGTCATCGAGCGGGCGCCCGACAGCTGGGTGCCGTGGAAGCAGCAGCTGCTCGAGGGGACGGCCGACCCGGCCGTCGCCGGCCGCCTCGGATCCGTCCTCGGTGCCTACCAGCGCGCCACGGCCGACCGGGACGACGTGCTCCGGGAGTTCGGCGACGTCACGGCGTTCGGCCAGCTGCGGGTCGACCCGTTCCACCGCACGATCGCCGCCCGGCACCCCGACCTCGCCGAGGCCATCGGGCACACGGTCGACGTCATGGCGGCCTCCCGCGTCTGCCTCGTGCACGGGGACTACACCCCCAAGAACGTCCTGGTCGATCCGGACGGCGAGAGGTTGTGGGTCATCGACTGGGAGGTCGCCCACGTCGGCGACCCCACGTTCGACCCGGCCTGGACGATCGGCCACCTGCTGCTCAAGACGGTTCACCGCCCCGCGGCCGGGGCCGGCTTCGCTGCCGCCGGGCGGGCCTTCCTCACGGCCTTCACCGAGTCGATCGCCGGCGCGCTGCCGATCGACCCCGCACAGCTCGTGCGCCAGACGGGCTGCCTGCTGCTGGCCCGCGTCGACGGCAAGAGCCCGGCCGACTACCTCACGGCCGACGAACGTCCACGGGTGCGCGACCTCGCCCGACGGCTGCTGATCGACCCCCCGGAAACCATCACCGACGCCTGGGAGCTGCTCGCATGAGCGACACCACCATCACCGGCCTGCTCGCCTGGGAAGCCCTGGACTCCCGCGGCAAGCCCACCGTCGGCTGCGAGGTGCGGCTCGACGGCGGCGCGACCGGGCGGGCGACCGTGCCGTCGGGCGCCTCCACCGGCAGGCACGAGGCCCGGGAGCTGCGCGACGGAGGTGCCCGCTACGGCGGCAACGGGGTCCGCCAGGCGGTGGCCAACGTGACCGACGAGATCGCAGAGGCCGTGAGTGGACTGGACGGCACTGACCAGGCCTCGCTCGACCGCACGCTGCGCGAGCTCGACGGCACACCGGACCTGGGTCGGCTGGGCGCGAACGCCGTTCTCGCGGTGTCCGTCGCCACCGCCGTCGCCGGGGCCGCCGCGCGAGGACTGCCGATGCACGAGGCGGTCGCCGACGACGGGGCCGCTCCGCTGCTGCCCCTGCCGATGGTCAACATCATCTCCGGCGGCGCCCACTCCGGCCGGTCGATCGACGTGCAGGACTTTCTCGCCGTCCCGGTCGGCGCCGACTCGTTCGCCGACGCGATCGAGTGGGCGTCCCGGGTGCGGGCCGGCACGGCCGAGGAGCTGGTCTCGCGCGGCCTGCCGGTCGCCCTGGTCGCCGACGAGGGTGGCCTCGGTCCCCTGCTGCCCACCAACCGGTCGGCGCTCGACGTGCTCGTCGCCGGTATCGAACGGGCCGGGCTGCGGCCCGGCGACGATGTGGGCATCGCGATCGACGTCGCCGCCACGCAGTTCGTGCGGGACGACGGTCGCTACGTGCTGGCGACCGAGGACCGTGAGCTCACCGCCGACGACCTGGTCGAGGAGCTGGCCGCCTGGTGCGCGGCCTATCCGATCGTGTCGCTCGAGGACGCGCTCGCCGAGGACGACTGGGCGGGCTGGCGGACCGGCACCGAGCGGCTCGCGGGCCGGCAACTCCTGGGCGACGACCTGTTCGTGACGAACCCCGAGCGCCTCCAGCGCGGCATCGACGAGAAGGTCGGCAACGCGGTGCTGGTGAAGCCCAACCAGATCGGCACGCTGGACACCGCCCGCTCCGTCGTCCGCACCGCGCACGCCGCCGGGTACGCCACGGTGCTGTCGGCCCGGTCCGGTGAGACCGAGGACGACTGGCTGGCCGACCTCGCCGTCGGCTGGCGTACCGGGCAGATCAAGGTCGGGTCGACCACCCGCTCCGAGCGCACCGCCAAGTGGAACCGCCTGCTCCGCCTGGAGAGCGAGCTCGGCGACCGCGCCGAGTACGCGGGCCGGGCCGCCCTCCCCCACGCACAGAGATGAGCGACAGCATGACGCGGTCCGTCGACGGATACGCCTTGGGCCGGTTCGACGACGGGGCGGGCCCGTTCACCGGCCTCGTCGCCGGGAACCGGGTGCTCCGGCTGCAGGACGACGGCCTCGTCAAGGGGCGGGCCACCTACCAGGCCCTGCTCGACGAGTGGCCGGCCGTGGCCCCGCGCCTGGCCGACCTCGCCAGCGAGGTCGGCCAGGCGGACGGGGTGCCGATCGCCGACCTGGCCGTGCTCGCGCCCGTCGAGCCACGGCAGGTCTTCCAGGCCGGCGCCAATTACCGCTCGCACGTCGCCGAGATCATCGTGTCCTCGAAAGAGGTCGACGACCCACGGACGGAGGAGGAACTGCGCCGGCACGCGGAGTCGGTCATGGACGAGACCGCGCGGACCGGCAGCCCGTTCGTCTTCGTCACCCTGCCCAGCGCGATCTGCGGCCCGGACGACGACGTCCTTCTGCCCCCCGAGGCCGAGCGCGTCGACTGGGAGGCCGAACTGGCGGTGGTGATCGGCCGCCGGACCCATCGGGTGCCGCGCGAGCAGGCGATGGAGCACGTCGCCGGCTTCACCGTGTGCAACGACGTCAGCGCCCGGGACCTGCAGTTCCCACCCCAGCACAAGGCGCTCGGTGGCGACTGGCTGCGGGCGAAGAGCCGGCCCACCTTCCTGCCGACCGGGCCCTTCCTCGTCCCGGCCGACCAGGTGGCCGACCACCGGCAGCTGCGGATCACCTTCGACCTCAACGGGGAGCGCATGCAGGACGACGTCCCGGCCAACATGCTCTTCGACGTCCCGGGACTGATCGCGTCGGTGTCCGCGGCCGCCGTGCTGCTGCCCGGCGACCTGCTGCTCACCGGCAGCCCGGCCGGCAACGGCGGCCACTGGAAGCGCTGGCTCCAGCCGGGCGACGTGATGGAGACGGCCATCGAGGGGCTGGGGGCGCAACGCAACCGTTGCGTGGCCGAGGAGGGGTGACCTCTCCGCCGGTCGACCGCGGCCGGGACGTCACGGTCCTCGCCGTCGGTCCGGTCGCCGACCGCATCGTCGAGGTCGTCCTCGGGCCGGCGGACGACGCGCCCTTCCCCCGCTGGGCACCGGGCGCGCACGTGGACGTCGTCCTGCCGATTGGCGTCGCTCGGCCCTACTCGCTCGCCGGGGATCCGGCGGACGCCCGGTCGTGGCGGCTGCTGGTCGCCCGCTCGGCGCCTGGGGACGCGTCCGCCCACATCCACGACGAGCTACGCCCCGGGGACCGGCTGCGGGTACGGGGACCGCGCCACCTCTTCGCCCTCGGCGGGGGCGCCCGCTACCTCTTCCTCGGCTCCGGCTCCGGCATCGCGCCGCTGCTGCCGATGGCCCGGTGGGTCGCGGCCGCCCGGATCCATCCGTGGGCCCTGGTGCACGTCGACCGCTCCGCACGCCACCGCACATTGCGGGAGGAGGTCGCCGCCCTGGGAACGGGCAGTCGCACCGTGGCCACTGCCGACGACGCCCTCGCGGCCCTGGCGGACGCAGCACCGGGGACGGCCGTCTACGCGGCGGGCAGCAGCTCCTTCGTTGACGCCGTGGCCGACGCCGCTCCCGAGCACGTCGCGCTGAACCGGCAGCGGTTCGACGCTCCCGTCGGGGTGTCGGGTGCAGCCCGTCCTTTCGAGCTCGTGCTCGGCCGGCGCAGAGAGCGGGTCCGCGTCGAGGCAGGGACGCCGCTCCTGACGGCTCTGCACCAGGCCGGGGTCGACGTGCCGGTCTCCTGCGGCGCCGGCATCTGCGGCGCCTGCGTCGTCGGTGTCCTCGAGGGCACGGTCGAGCACCGGGACTCGATCCTGACCGCCGCCGAGCGGGCCGCCGGTTCCCGCATCGTCAGCTGCGTGTCCACGGCAGCCGGGGACCGACTCGTCCTGGACGTGTGACCTGGCTCATGCGCGCCGTGGATCGCAGCGATAGCCGGGAATCATTTCCGCCCGGCTCCGCACGTTCCTAGCGTCGGTCGGGACAGCAGTCGCACGTCACACCGGAGGGGCGCCATGGGCAGCCACATCGCGAAGCTCGGATACGTCGGGGTGCAGACCCCTCGTTACGAGGAGTTCCGTACCTGGGGCCCGGAGGTCCTCGGCTGCATGCTCGGTCCTGACGGCGCGGACGGCGCCGTCCGCCTCAAGATCGACGACGCGGACTACCGGCTCTCCTTCCACCCCGGCGATGACTACCGGTTCCTCTACGCCGGCTGGGAGGTGCTCAACCACCGCGACCTGGACGCCGCGGTCAAGCGCCTCGAGGACGCCGGCGCCAAGCCCCGCTTCGCCGACCAGCAGCTCGCCGACCAGCGCGGTGTCGACAAGCTGGTGCAGTTCGAGGACCCTTTCGGGCAGCCCCTCGAGCTGTTCTGCTACCAGGAGTCGAACTACTCGTTCTGGCACCCGCCGCGGCCGCACGCCGGCTTCGTCACCAAGGAGCAGGGCCTCGGCCACGTCGTGTTCGCGGTGCCCGACGCCCGCAAGGCGGTCGACTTCTACATCGACGCGATGGGCTTCATCCCCAGCGAGATCCTCAAGATGAACGAGCCGCTCGGTGAGATGTGGTTCCTGCGGGTGAACCCCCGCCACCACAGCGTCGCCTTCCTCGAGGTGCCCAACTCGGTCGGCCTGCACCACGTCTACCTCGAGTCGGTCGACCTCGACGACGTCGGCTACTCGTACTACGACGTGCTGGGCGGCGACGCCAACCCCGACCTCCAGATGGCGTTCGGCCGGCACATCGGCGACCAGGTCATCTCGTACTACATCCACACCGCCGGTGGCTTCATGATCGAGTACGGCTGGGGCGGCCTCGCCATCGACGACATGAGCAAGCGCTCGCCCAACAACCTCAACTTCCGCAACGGCAAGCGGCAGGAGATGTGGGGCCACAAGTTCCGCTTCCAGCCCAACGAGGCCGTCCACCCGTACCAGCCCTGACCCGGTACCGCTGAGGACGAAGGAGTCCGCCGTGCCTGCCGTGAACAACGTCCTGGTCGTGGGTGCCGGAGCCGCCGGTACCGCCACCGCCATCCTGCTCGCCGAGGCCGGGGTCGCGGTCGACCTCGTGGAGATCAAGCCCGAGGTCTCCGCACTGGGGTCCGGGATCACCCTGCAGGGAAACGCGCTGCGGGTGCTACGGCAGCTGGGGGCCCTCGACGAGTGCCTCGAGTACGGCTTCCCGTTCTCGCAGCTGGTGATTCGGGTGCCCGACCCGGCGGCGACGATCGTCGCCCGCGTCGACGACATCCCGTTCGGGGGCGCAGACCTGCCGTCGACCATGGGCATGTACCGGCCCGAGCTGGCGCGGATCCTCATGGATCGCGCCGATCGGGCCGGGGTGAAGACCCGCTTCTCCACCACCATCGAGTCCCTCGACCAGGACGACGACGGCGTCGACGTCACGCTCTCCGACGGCTCCGCGGGTCGCTACGACGTCGTCGTCGGCGCCGACGGGCTGCGGTCGTGGACCCGCCGGATGCTCGAGATCCCGCTGGAGACCCGATCGGTGGGCATGGGCGCGTTCCGGATGTTCGGGCCGAAGCCGGCGGACATCACCGAGTTCCACGCCATCTTCGGCGGGCCGTCGTACATGGCTCTCGTGTGTCCCACCTCGGAGACGACGGCCTACTGGTCGCTGGTGGAGCCGGCCCGGGACCGGACGACCCAGACGCCCCAGGAGCGGCTCGCGGACTTCCTGGAGCTCAGCCGCCCGTACCACGGGCCCTGGGACGAGGTGCGGGACTCGTTCACCGACCCGGCGAACCTGAACTACACGTGGTTCGAGCACCACCTGCTCGACGCCCCGTGGAACCGCGGCCGGGTGGTGCTCATCGGCGACGCGGTGCACACCTGCCCGCCGACCATCGCCCAGGGCGCGGCGATGGGCTTCGAGGACGCCGTCGTCCTCGCCGAGCTGCTGACCACCCGCGACCGGGTCGACGACGAGCTGTGGGACGCGTTCACCGCCCGCCGCTTCGACCGGGTGAGCACCGTCGTCGAGGCCTCGATGCAGATGGCGCAGTGGAACCTCGACCACGTCCAGGGCGACGTCCCGGGCGTGACCCGCCGCGTGGCGGCCGCCGTGAGCACCCCCGCATGACCTCCGACGAAGGGACAACGATGTCTTCCAGCACGCCTGGCCCCCGGGGCCGGGTCGCCGTCCTCGGCGGCGGCCCGGCCGGCATGGCCACCGCGCTGTCGGTGCACGGGGCGGGCCATGAGGTGGCGATCTTCGAGCGCTACCCCGAGGCCCGCCCCGCCGGGAACGTGCTCAACCTCTGGCCACCGCCGCTCAAGGCGTTGCGCCTGATGGGCGTGGACACCGAGGACCTGGGGGCACCGTGCCAGACGGAGTTCCGCAGCAGCAAGGGCAGGGTGCGCGCCGTGGTCAGGTCCGCACCCGAGGTCGTGGAGCAGTACGGCAGAGGTGGCGGCTTCATCGGCCTGCTCCGGCCCGAGCTCTACGAGCGCATGCTGGCGGCGCTGCCGCCGGGGGTGCTCCGCACGAACCAGCTGGTCGAACGGATCGAGCAGGACGACCGCGGGGTGACGCTGTACTTCGCCGATGGCACGATCCACGAGGCGGACGTGCTCGTCGGCGCCGACGGGATCAACTCGCTCGTCCGCAGGACGCTGTGGGGTGAGACGCCGATCCGCGAGCACCGGCTGCACACCATCGCCGGGTTCACCTTCGCCGACGACATCGGCGGCGAGACGGGCATGTGCGTGATCAGCCACGGCCGCCGCGTCCAGGGCAGCTGGACCTCGATCCGCCACAAGGGCCGGAGCGGCTACCAGTGGTGGGTGCTCGAGGCCACCGACCCCGAAGCGCCGGCGCCCACAGACCTGCACGCCCGGGCCACGGAGCTCGGCCGGGAGTTCCTGCACCCCCTCCCCGACCTCATCGAGCGCACCGAGCCGGAGAACGTGCAGCGCTGGGTGCTCCGCGACCGCGGCTACCTCGACCAGTGGTCGAAGGGGCGGATCACGCTCGCGGGCGATGCAGCGCATGCCACGTCGCCGTATGCCGCCTACGGCGCGGGCATGTCGATCGAGGACGGCTGGTTCATCGGCCGCGCGCTCGAGGGTGTCGACCTCACCGACCTGGCCGCCGTACGCCAGGCACTGCAGTCCTACGAGGAGCCCCGCAAGCCGCACACGAAGTTCCAGGTGGACATGGCCTACCGCAACGGTCAGATGTTCCACCACGCCCCGCGTCCGCTGCAGCCCATCCGGGACCTCGTCTTCGACCGCACGCCGTTCCTGCAGAAGGTGGTCGGCGACACCAACCCGAAGGAGATCAACAAGCAGTTGGCGCTCATCACCGACTGATGGCGCTTCCCGGGCCTGCCAGTGGCCCCTTACCGCCGCTGCTGACGCGCACTCACGGCCGCTCGACGGAAAGCAGCCAACGCCGGGGGACAGCCTGTCCAGGCACATCGATTGGATCGATACTGCAGCGATGGACCTGGCTCGCCTCGATCTGAACCTGCTCGTCGCGCTGGACGCGCTGCTGCAGCAGCGCAGCGTCAGCAAGGCTGCGGTGCAGACCGGTGTCGGGCAGCCGGCGATGTCCTCCTCGCTCGCCCGCCTGCGTCGACACTTCGGTGACGACCTGCTGGCCCGCGTGGGGAACGAGTACCACCTGACGCCTCTCGCGCTGGAGCTCCGGGAGCGGGCGCGGATGGCTCGGGTAGGGCTCGAGCGGGTGTTCGGCGCCCACGACGAGTTCGACCCGGCATCCTCGGATCGTGAGTTCACCCTGCAGGTCAGCGACTACGGGGAAGCGGTGCTCGGCTCCCCCGTCGCCGATCTGCTTGCCGATGCCGCCCCCAGGGCACGGCTGCGCCACGTGGCCAACACGGCGCGCCCCCTGGACTCGTCCGACCCGACACTGCTGGGCACCGACCTGGTGGTCATGCCGCACGGCTTCGTGACCGACCTGAGGCACGACGACCTGTACCGCGACGAGTGGGTCTGCCTCGTCTCCACGGCGAACACCGCGGTCGGTGATGCGCTCACCCTCGACCAGTTGCGCGCGCTGCCGTGGGTGGTCACCTTCCACAGCTCGGCGGGGACGACGCAGGGCATGGCCGCCCTGCGGCTGATCGGGGTGGAGCCGGACGTGCGGGTCGTCACCGAGCACTTCCTGGGCCTGCCCGGGCACGTCGCCGGCAGTGAGCGGATCGCTCTGATGCAGCGCCGACTGGTCGACACCCTGCCGCCGCGCGACGACGTCCGGGTACTGCCCTGTCCGTTCCCCGCCGGCGTCCTGACGGTGGCGATGTGGTGGCACCCGGTCCACGACGACGACCCGGCCCACGCGTGGTTTCGGGCCCTCGTGAGGCGCGCCTCCCGCACGCTCAAGCCGCTCCCCTGAGCCGCCCCGGCATATCGATTCTATCGATAGGCGCCATCGCCAATCGTGTGTTCCCGGCCGCAGTCGCCGTCCATACCGTGACCGGCATCACCACGGCGGGCCCTCGCCCGCACCGCTCAAGGAGGACTCCATGGCTGATGTGCTGACCAGTGCCACCCCCGGCGCCGGGCTGTGCCCCTGATGGCCGCCGTTCACAGGGTCCTGATCCAGGGCGGGGGGATCGGTGGCCTGACGCTCGCCGCTGCGCTCGGCCAGCGTGGCATCGAGGTCGATGTCGTGGAGGCCTCCGGGCCGGACGCGGTCCTCGGCGTCGGGCTCAGCCAACCGAACAACGCCTTGACCGCTCTGGACGAGATCGGTGTCCGCGACGCCTGCCTCGAGGTCGGCTTCCCCTTCGAACCGCTCGCCATCTGGAACCCGGCGGGAGTGCAGGTCGCGGCGATCCCGCCGGCGGACGGGCGCTACGGCAAGCCGTCCAACAACGCGATCGGCCGCCCCGTCTACAACCGCATCCTTCGCGACGCCGCGGAGAAGGCCGGTGCCCGCATCCGCACCGGGGCCACCGTGTGGGACATGACGGAGGACGCCGACGGCGTCGAGGTCGAACTGGCCACCTGGACCGGCAAGCGCACCCCGCCCGTCCGCGACCTGGGCGCCGACAGCAACCGCTACGACCTGGTGGTCGGTTTCGACGGTCTCCACTCGAGAATCCGGGAACACCTGTTCGGTGACCGGTACACCCCGGAGTACACCGGGTCCGCGTGCTGGCGGATCACCATGCCGCGCCCGGCCGACCTCACCCACATCGCCTTCGCCATCAGCGGTCCTGCCAAAGCGGTGCTCACGCCGATCAGCGATGCGCAGATGTACTTCGGGCTCGTCACCCCCGAGCCGGGGAACCCGAGGTTCGACCCCGCCGACTTCGTCCGGCTCGCGAAGGAGCGCATGCAGGGCTTCTCCGGCCGGATCGGCGAGATGCGCGACAGCATCACCGAGGACAGCTACGTCAGCTACTCGCCGCTGTACCACGTGACCGTCCGGGAAGCCTGGTTCCGCGGGCGGATCGCGATCGCCGGTGACGCCGCCCACACGGCTCCCCCGCACATGGCTCAGGGCGCGGCCATGGCCGTGGAGGACGCTGTCACCCTCGCCGCGGCCCTCGACGAGCAGCAGACGCTGGACCGAGCGCTGGACGCCTGGTTCCAGCGCCGGCGCGACCGTGCCCTGTTCGTCGCCGACATGTCGCTGGCGCTGCTCAAGCAGGAGTCCGGCGGGGACACCCTGACCCCCGACGAGACCGAGCTGCTGAAGCTCGGCATCCCGGGCGCCCAGGCCCGCATCGCGCAGGAGGCCTATTGATGCGCGCCTACGTGCTGCCGACCGAGGGCGTTGCGCCGGTATTCAGCGACGTCCCGCCGCCCGAGCCGGCCGACGGCGAGGTCCTGGTCCGGGTGACCGCGTCGTCGGTCAACCCGCACGACGCCATGGTCGCCAGCGGCGGCGCCGCTCGCTACATGACTTACCACTACCCCGTCGTGCTCGGCAGCGACTTCGCCGGCACGGTCGAGGCCCTCGGTGCCGGTGTCGACGACCTTGCGGTGGGCCGGCGGGTGTTCGGGCTGGTGCGCGAACTGGTCGCCGCGCGCGGCTCGTTCGGCGAGCTGGTCGCCGTCCCGCGGGACTGGGTCGTGCCCGTCCCCGACGGCGTGGAGGACGCAGCCGCCGGGGCGCTGGGACTGGCTGCGCTCACGGCGCTCCGCTGCGTCGAGGCGGTCGCCCCCGCCCCGGGCGAGGTGGTGCTCGTCAACGGCGCCACCGGAGGCGTCGGCAGCTACGCCGTGCAGATGCTCGTGGCCCGCGGCGCGACAGTGGTGGCCACCGCACGACCGGGCGAGGAGGAAAGGCACGTCCGGGACATGGGTGCGACCGACGTCGTCGACTGGTCCGCCGGCGACCTCGCCGAGCGCGTCCGCTCCCTGCACCCCGACGGCGTCGCCGCGATCGTCGACCTGGTCAACCGCAACACGGACACGTTCACCGCACTCGCCACCCGGGTGCTCGCCCGCGGGGGCCGGGTCGCGTGCACCGGTCACGCGGCCGACCCCGACCGCCTGCCCGGCGTCCGCGCCACGAACGTGCGCGCCGAGGTCGACCAGGACGCACTTCGCACCATCGCCGACCTCGTCGGTGCCGGCCGGCTGCACGCACCGATCACCGCCACCTTCCCCTTCGACGAGGTCGCTACAGCCTTCGAAACGCTCCGGACGGGGGCCGTCGGCAAGCTCGCGATCGAGCAAACCACCTCCTCAGCCCCCCTCCCAGAACAGAGGACGACGTGAACCTTCCCTCCCTGCAGAGCGGCATCGACCAGGCCGGTAGCCCGGTGAAGCTCCTCTGGAAGCCGGGCACGCCGCCGGTCACCGTGCCGGTCGTGCCTCCGGAGATCGCCGGCTGGCGCGCGGAGCAGCGCGCCTGGTACGACGGCGTCGCCTACCTCGAGCTCTCCCACCACATGGCCGACCTGTTCGTGGAGGGCCCGGACGCCCTGCGCCTCCTCTCCCGGGTGGGGGCCAACAACTTCGAGAACTACGCCATCGGTCAGGCCAAGCAGTTCATCGTCGTGAACGAGGAGGGCCTGCTCGTCCAGGACGGCATCCTGACCCGCCTGGCCGAGGACCGGTTCAACCTCGCCGGCATCGGCACCGCGGGCACCTGGGTGCAGCACGAGGCGGAACGAGGCGACTACGACGTCACGCTGACCGTCGACCCCGACTCCGCGTTCCGGGGCGGCGCCGACCCTGTTCTCTTCCGGTTCCAGATCCAGGGCGCCAGGGCGATGGCCTTCCTGGAGTCCGTCTTCGGCGGGCCGATGCCGTCGGTCAAGTTCTTCCACTCGGGCGAGGTCTCGCTGGCGGGCAGGACGTTCCGGGCCCTCCGGCACGGCATGACCGGCCAGCCCGGTTTCGAGTTCTTCGGGGCGTGGGAGGACTACGCGCCGGTCCGCGAGGCGCTGCTGGCAGCAGGTGAGCAGTTCGGCCTCGTCCAGGTGGGAGGGCTGGCCTACTACACCGCCGGCGTCGTCGGCGGTTGGCTGGCGACTCCGGTGCCGGCCATCTACACGTCGGAGAGCACGGCTGCTTTCCGCAGCTTCACCAGTCTGTTCTCGTACGAGGGTCAGGGCGCTCTTCGGGGCAGCTTCTACTCGGACGACATCTCGGACTACTACCACTCCCCCTACGAGCTCGGCTACGGCCGCTCGGTCTCGTTCGATCACGACTTCATCGGGAAGGACGCCCTCGCCGCGGCGAAGGACAAGGTGCACCGGCAGAAGGTCACCTTGGTCTGGGACGCGGACGACGTGGCGGCGGTGTTCGGGCCGGAGCGGGACTTCTTCCTGAGCTACACCAAGGACCGTGTGGAGAAGGACTCCCGGCTCATCGGCCTGTCCGAGTACGCCACGTACATCGACCCCGCGGGGGCCATCCACTCCATCGCCACCATCGACCGAGAGCACGCGGAACCTGGCACGGAGGTCGAGCTGGTCTGGGGCGAGCACCCAGGACCCGGAACCGCGCCCGACGCCGACCTCGGCTTCTCGCGGATCAGGGCGACGGTGCAGCCCGCCCCCTACGACGACTACGCCCGCACGTCCTACCGAAAGTCCTGATGAGGACCAGGTCGGCCATCCTTCGAGCGACCGACGGGTCTCCGACCCGTAGCGGGCTTCGAGAGGCGACGACGGTGGATCAGATCGCGGCCGCGGCCGGCCTGTGGCGGCGGGGAGGGCCGGTCGCACCGCCCGTCCGGCTGCCGGCGGATCGGCGTCTGCGTCGTCGGTGCTGCGTCAGGCAGGCCTGCTGGTCAGAACGGCGATCCGGCCCATGAGTGCGGGGACGTCGCCCCGCTCGTGCGCCAGCTGCCAACGCGCGATCTGCACCGAAGCCTCCACCACCGCCTTCACCCGCTCGTAGCGCCGTTCCGAGAAGCTCGTCAGCAGCGCGTCGTCGACGGCGTCGGCACCGATGAGCAGCTCGGCGAGCACCGACGCGTCCTCGAGCGCCAACGCGGCGCCCTGGGCCAGGGTGGGCGGGCAGGTGTGCACGGCATCGCCGACGAGGACGACGCGGCCGCGATGCCACGGGGTGTCGAGCAGGTGCTCCTCGAACCACGTGTAGTTGATCTGCTCGGGGTCGGTGATCGACTCCCGGATCTCGTCCCAGGGCCCGTGGTAGGCCTCGGTCAGCCCGCGGACGATCGAGACCTTCTCCTCGTCGGTCACGGTCGTGCGGTCCTGGGCGTCCTCGACGATAAAGGCGTACAGCGACGACTGCGAGGTCGGGGTGACGCCGGCGATGTACAGCGGGCCGCCATAGGTGGCCTCCGAGCTGACGACCTCCGCCGGCCGCGGCGCGAAGACCCGCCAGATGCCCATGCCGACCGAACGCGTCTCCAGCGGCACGTCCAGCAGCCGCCGGGTCCACGAGCGCAGTCCGTCGGCCCCGACCACCAGGTCGTAGCGGCCGGCGGAGCCGTCGGTGAACCGGACGTCGACCCCCGAGTCGTCCTGCGTCAGCTCCTGCAGCGTGGTGGAGAAGCGGAGCTTGACGCCGGCCCGCTCGGCCCGGCCCATGAGCACGCGGGCCAGGTCGGGGCGGTACATGCCCATGCTGGCGGGCAGGTCGGGACCGCCGGACCGGTGCTCGGCGACCCGGGCCACGACTGTCGCCGCCGGGTCCGGCGCCCGGATCACCAGCTCCTCGGCGGGGTATCCCTGCGCGAGGCACTCGTCGAGCACGCCCAGCTCCCGGAGCACGCGCAGCGCGTTGCCCTGCAGGGTGATGCCGGATCCGAGCGCAGTCACGTCGGGCTTGATCTCGACCAGGTCGACGCTCACACCGGCGTCGGCCAGCAGGATGGCGGTGGCGGCGCCGACGACGCCGCCACCGACGACCAGGACGTTCTCCACGGCTGCCATGCGAGGACTCCTTCGTCCGGGATGGTGGAGGCTCAGACCGGCGGTGCGACGAACAGCCCGCGGTCGACGTCGTTGAAGCTCTCCTTGGCGACCAGCTCCTCGAACGGGTTCGCCGTCCCCCACTGGTCCTGGTTCTCCTCCTTCGAGACGTCGTAGACGCTCGGGTGCCAGGCGTCCTCGTCGAGCTTCTCCAGCTCGGTCGTGTACTCGATGGTGTTGCCGTGCGGGTCGAGGAAGTAGGAGAAGGTGTTGTCGCCGGCCATGTGGCGGCCCGGGCCCCACACCATGCGGGTACCGGCGCGCAGGAGCCGGCCGGTGCCGCGCATGTACTCGTCCAGGCCGCGCATCTCGAACGAGACGTGGTGCAGCGAGACGTGCGGTCCCTTGGCGATCGCCATGCTGTGGTGCTGCGGGTTGCACCGCATGAACTTCATCAGCTCGCCGGCGTACGGGTGGATCAACGAGTCCGAGAGCGCGAAGTCCAGGTGCTGCTCGTAGAAGGCCTGGGTCCGGTTGGGGTCCGGCGAGTTGATGACCACGTGGGACAGGCGGACCGGGATCGCCTCGCGCTCCTCGATCCGGCGGTGCTGCCGGGTGGCGACGTCGGCCGAGACCTCGATGGTGCGGCCGTCGACGTCGAAGAAGCGGAAGCCGTACCCGCCACCGGCCGTCTGGAGCACGCCGGGCTCGCTGATCAGCTGGACGCCGGCGGTGCCGAGGCGCTGGGCGAGCGCGTCGACGTCGGCTGCTGAACCGGCGCCGTAGGAGATGAGGTCGAGGCGCTTCTCGGCGTCCTTGCGCAGCCGGACGATGTACTGCTCCGGCGACCCCTGGGCGGCGAGGTAGACGAGGCCGTTCTCCTCACCGACCGGGGTCAGGCCCCAGAGGGTCGTGTAGAACTCGCGCTGCTTGTCGAAGTCGGGCACGGCCAGGTCGACGTGCCGCAGGTGGGTGATCAGGCGGTCGCTCATCGGTGTCTCCAGTGGTCTATTCGTCGACGCAGCGGTTGGCCTGCGCGCCGAGGCCGGTGATGGTCGAGTCCATGCGGTCGCCGGCGCGGAGCAGGCGTCCCCGGGGCAGGCCGTTGCCGGCGGGGCTGCCGGTGAGCACCAGGTCACCGGGCAGCAGGGTCGCGACGCTCGAGCAGTGGGCGATGACGTGCGCGACGTCGAAGAGCATGTCCTTGGTCGACTCGTCCTGCATGACCTCGCCGTTCAGCCGAAGGGTCAGGCGGAGGTCTCCGGGATCGGGCACCGCCGCGCGCGGGACCACGACCGGCCCGGTGGGCAGGAAGGTCGGCGAGTTCTTCGCCGCCAGCCAGTCCGCGCCCAGGGCGGGGGCGTCCTTGCGGAAGATCCGCTCGCGCAGCGTGAGGTCGTTGACGATGGTCCAGCCGGCGACGACGTCGAGGGCGTCCTCCGGGGACACCCGGCGGGCGCGGCGGCCGATCACCGCGGCGAGCTCGAGCTCCCAGTCCGGCTGCTTGCCGTCCGACGGCAGGACGACGTCGTCGTACGCGCCGCAGATGGCACTCGGGAGGCCCTGAAAGACGTACGGCGGGTGCTCCAGGCGGGTGTCCATCTCCGCCGCGGCGTCTGCCCGGACCTGCTCGACCGTCCGGCCGTCCGAACCATCGGCGTGCGCGACGGCGATGTCGATGACGTGCGTGCGGTAGTTGGCGCCCGCCTGGAACACCTGCCGCGGCTCGACCGGCGCGAGCACGGTCAGTCCTGCCAGCGGCTGCCAGCCGTCGCTGCTCCCGGCCAGCTCGTCGAGCACCGGCAGCGCGTCGTCCCAGCGGTCGAGCAGCTGCCGCGTCGAGGAGGGCTGCCCCAGCGCCGAGGAGGCGGACAGGTCGAGGGCGCGGTCCCCGGAGACGAGCGCGGGGAACGGCCGCCCGTCGGCAGAGAGCCGGGCGAGGGCCCAGGATCCGGCGTGGTCGATGGTGGTTGGCACGGTGGCTAGCATCAGCCGCCCGGTGGGCCCGGTGGAAACGCCGCTTCCGTATGCCTGCCCATCCGGCGGGCTTATGGCCCAGCTCACAGAGGAGTGCCGACGGTGGAGCTGCCCAGCCTGGACCTCAACCTCGTCGTCGTCCTCCACGCCCTGCTGGAGGAGCGCAACGTCACGCGCGCCGGCGAGCGGGTCGGGCTGAGCCAGCCGGGCACGAGTGCGGCACTGGCCCGGCTGCGCCGCCACTTCGACGACCCGCTGCTGGAGCGGGTCGGCACGGTGTACGAACTCACCCCGCTCGCCCAGGCCCTCCAGGGGCAGCTGGGCTCGACGATGGAGCAGCTGCAGCGGGTGCTGGCCGCCCAGCCGCGCTTCGACCCGCTCACCACCGACCGGCGGTTCACGGTGGCGTGCTCGGACTCCGTGCTCACCATGCTGGGACCCGCACTGGTCGCCGCGGTCACCCGCGCGGCGCCACGCGCGAGTCTCGACTTCCGCTCGCTGGACAAGCGGGTCGCCACCGACCCCCTGGCGCTGCTCCGCGACGTCGACGTGCTGATCGTGCCGAGGGGACTCTTCTCGCTGCCCGACGTGCCGAGCGTGGAGCTCTACCGCGACCGCTGGGTGTGCGCGACGTGGCGTGGCAACACCGCGGTCGGCGACCGGCTCACCCTCGAGGACGTCGCCCGCGCCCGGTGGGTCATGCCCTTCCAGGAACTCCTCATGGCCTCTCCCGCCGACGCCGCACTCGCGACGCTGGGCGTCGACCGCCACTGCGCGGTGCGTGTGGAGAGCTTCAGCGCGCTCGACCGCCTGGTGGTCGGAACGGAACTGCTGGTGCTCTTCCACGAGCGGCTCGCCGGCGATCTCACGGCTGGAGACCTACGGGTGGTCCACCTCCCGGTCCAGCTGCCGCCGATCACCGAGACGGCCTGGTCGCACCCCAGCCGTCAGCTCGACCCCGGGCACCGCTGGTTCCTCGATGCCGTCACCGAGGCGGGCGCAGGGCTGGTCCAGCCGGGGACGTCGGCCAGCAGGTAGCGGGCTGCGGTGTTCCCGAGGTCGGCGACGAAGCGCTCGTCGTCGACCGGCGTCGGCGTCGCGAACCCCGGCCCGTACGCCACCCGGATGATCGACGTGGCGAAGACCGTCCCGAAGCACGAACGGACGGCGGCCTCCGGGTCGTCGTGGCGGATGGCCCGGCGGGCGGCCAGCACCACCTGGACGAAGCCCTCGCCCAGCTCCTGGCTGTAGCGCGAACCCCGTCGGCGCACCTCGTCGTGCACGGCCGAGATCAGGACGACGGCGCGCAGGAACCGCTGGTGGCGGAAGGAGATCCCCACCATCTCGGCGACGGCGGCGCGCACCAGCTCGGCGGGCGGCAGGCCGGCCCACCGCTCCTCGTCGGCGAAGAGGTGCTGCTCCTCGCGCAGCCGGCCGACGCCGTGCTCGTAGACGGCCAGGAAGAGCGCGTCCTTGCTCGTCGTCCGGGCGTAGATGGCGGTGGGTGCCACGTGCGCCCGCTCGCACACCGCCGCGATGGTGAACGCCTCGTAGCCGCCGTCCTCGAGGAGGGCCACGCCCGCGTCGAGGACGCGGTTCCACGCCTCCCGGCTCCGCTGCTGCTTGGGCGGTCGCACCTCGAGCTCGGCATCCACGTGCCCATCCTCTCCGATGCTTGACAGAACAGTGACGCGCGCTACAGTTCGGCGCTAACTGTAGCGCTCGCTACTGTTCTGCTCGAACACACCGAGGTGCTCGATGACCCCTTCCTCACCCTCCTCCCGTGGCCGGGTCGCCGTCCTGGGTGCCGGACCGGCCGGCATGGCCGCCGCCCTCGGGGCGATCAAGGCCGGGCACGACGTCGTCGTGTACGAGCGCTACCGGGAGGCCCGTCCTGCGGGCAACATCCTGAACCTGTGGCCGCCGCCGCTGAAGGCCCTGCGCGCCCTCGGGGTGGACACCCACGACCTGGGCGCACCCACGCACTCGGAGTTCCGCAACGTCCGCGGCAAGGTGCGTGTGGACGTGAAGCTCGACGAGGTCGTGAAGGCGGCATTCGGCGGCGGGTTCATCGGCCTGCTCCGGCCCGAGCTGTACGAGCGCATGCTCGCCGCGATCCCGCCGGGCGTGATCCGGTTCGACTCGCAGGTGGAGCGAATCGAGCAGGACGAGCGGGCGGTCGCGCTCCACTTCGCCGACGGCAGCACCGCCGAGCACGACGTGCTGGTCGGCGCCGACGGCATCGACTCCCTCGTCCGCCGCACGCTGTGGGGCGACGCGCCCAAGCGCGAGCACCGGCTGCACATCTTCGGCGGCTTCACCTTCGCCGACGTGGAGGGCACGATCCCGAACAAGTGCGTGCTCAGCCACAGCCGGACGACCCAGGGCAGCTGGACGTCGATCCGCCACAACGGCCGCGACGGGCACCAGTGGTGGGTCCTCACCTCGACCGACCCGGACGCCCCCGCACCGGCGGACCTCAAGGCGACGGCGACCGAGCTGGCCGAGGAGTTCCCGGCGCCGCTGCCCGGGCTGATCGCCGCGACGGAGGCCCAGAACGTCCAGCGCTGGGTGCTCCGCGACCGCCCGGCGCTGAAGCAGTGGTCGAAGGGCCGCGCCACGCTGGTCGGGGACGCCGCCCACCCGACCTCGCCGTACGCGGCCTACGGGGCCGGCATGTCCATCGAGGACGGCTACTTCCTCGGCGTCGCCCTGCGGGGGGTCGACCTGACCGACCTGGCCGCCGTCGCGGCAGCGCTGCAGTCCTACGAGGAACCGCGCAAGCCGCACACCGCCAAGCAGGTCCAGATGGCGTACGTGCTCGGCAAGGTCTTCCACCACGCGCCTGCGCCGCTGCGGCCGCTGCGCGACTTCTTCTTCGACCACACGCCGTTCCTGCAGAAGATGGCCGGCGACTCCAACCCCCGCGAGATCAACAAGCAGCTCGCCCTGATCGAGGACTGAGCCGTGCTCATCGTCATCGGCAGCGCCGTCGCCGCCCCTGGCCGCCGCGCCGAACTGGTGGCGGCGGCACGCGCCGTCACGGCGGCCACCCAGGGCGACCGCGGCTGCCTCGCTTACTCCTTCTCCGCCGATCTCGAGGATCCCGACCGCATCCACAGCATCGAGATCTGGGCCGACCGCGCGTCGCTCGACGAGCACATGACCCACCCGCACACCGAGGAGTTCCTGCGGGTCGCGCCGGGGCTGGTGGCCGGCGAGCCGGTCATGTCGTTCTACGACGTGCCCTCGTAGCCGGTCCGGGTCGGAAGGGTACGGCTGACCCTGAAGTAAGGCCGAGGACACCAGGAGTCGACCGCCCTCCTCGACCGACCGTCATACGGCGCCGCGAACGCGACTGCGACTGAGGACGTGGGCGGCGGCTGCGACAGAACGGGACGCGTGGCAGGCGCGCCGCCACGAGGACGGCATAGCCCGGGCCGGGAGGCCGTCCGGACGCGGCTGGATGCAGCAGGCGGTCAGGCCGTCGTGCACGGGCTGTCACACGCGCGCCGGGCGCGGTGTCTCCATGGCAGACGGCATCACGACCAAGGAGCTGACGATGAATCTCGGACTGTGGATCGCCACCGGGCTGCTGGCGGCGGTCGCGCTGGCCGGCGGCATGAGCAAGACCCTCGTTCCGAAGGAGAAGCTCGCCGGCCTCCACGGCGGAGGGTGGACCGGGGACGTCTCCGTCGCCTTCGTCAAGACGCTCGGCGCCCTGGAGCTCCTTGCGGCTGTCGGGCTGGTCCTGCCGGCACTGCTCGACATCGCACCGGTCCTCGTGCCGGTGACCGCAGTCTGCTGGGTTCTGCTGATGGTGGGTGCGATGTTCACCCACGGTCGGCGTGGCGAATGGCCCTTCGTACTGCTGAACCTGACGTACCTCTCGCTCGCCGCGTTCATCGCCTGGGGACGGTTCGGCCCGGAGTCCTTCATGTCCTGACCCGCCCACCCCGGGCGCCGCGAAAGGTCTCGAGGCCTGCGGCGTGCAGGCCGACGTGCGTCAGCGGCGGAGCTCACGGTAGAGGCGCGCCAGGTCGGTCACCTGGACGTGCGCGTTCAGGCCGCTCGGGTTCGGCACCACCCAGGTGGCGGCACCGCCGATCCGCTCCGGCTGCAGCCCCACGACCGCCTTGGGCCGCTCGAACCCGGTCCGCCACGCGGTCACACCGAGGACGGCCAGCACACGGGGCCGGTACTCGGCGACGAGGTCGGCCAGCGCGGCCGCTCCCTCGCGCAGCTCCTCCCGCGTCAGCTCGGCAGCCGTGCGCGTGGGCCGGGCGACGACGTTGGTGATCCCCAGCCCGTGCTGCAGGAGCTGCCGGTCCTCGTCCGGCATCAACAGCCGCGGTGTGAAGCCGGCGAGATGGATGGCCGGCCAGAAGCGGTTCCCCGGGCGGGCGAAGTGGTGCCCGCGCTCGGCCGACAGCAGCGACGGGTTGATCCCGCAGAAGAGCACGTCGAGACCGGGCGCGATGACGTCGGGCAGCGGCTTGTCCGGCACGGTCAGCCCGCCAGGACCGCCCAGCCGTGCGCGGGCAGCCGCACCCGGCCGCCGGCCACCTCCGCGTCGCCGGCCAGCACGGCACCGGCCCCGGGAACGGGCACGTCGGCCCGATCCCCCACGTTCAGCGCCACCACCAGCCGCTGCCCCTCGCCGACGGCCTCGTAGACCAGCTGCTCGTTGGCCAGGTGCAGCGTCGTCGTCCGGGCGGTGTGCAGCCACCGGTGCCGGCGGCGCAGGCCGATGAGCTCCTGGTGGAGGCGGTACGTGGGCAGCCCGAGCGGCGAGAGCTCAGCCGGCGTGGCGGGGAACGGCGGACGCACGGCGTCGTCGCCCCCGGCCCGGTCCTCCTTGACCCCGCGGAAGGCGTGCTCGTCACCGGCGTAGACGGCGGGGGTCCCGCCCGTGGTGAGCAGCACGACGAGGGCGTGCGCGAGGTGCCGCTCGTCGGTCAGCCGGCTGGCGATGCGGGTGACGTCGTGGTTGCCCAGGAACGTGTACGGGACGAAGTCGTCGAGGAAGCCGCCGTGCCGGTTCAGCGCCGCGTCGAGCTCGAAGAAGTTGCCGTCGTTCAGCGAGCTCCAGACCGCCTTCCAGAGCTCGTACTGGGTCACGGCGTCCAGCCGCGCGTCGGCGACGAACCGCCCGTAGTCGCCGTGGATGACCTCGCCCATCAGGTAGGCGTCGGGGTGGCGCTCCCGCACCCGGTCGGCGACCTGCGCCCAGAACGACGCCGGGACGGCGTAGGCGGCGTCCAGCCGCCAGCCGTCGACCCCGCGGTCCAGCCAGTGGTTCATCACCTCGACGACGTGGTCGACCACGGCCGGCTCGTCGTGGTTCAGGGCGACGAGGGCGCCGTGCCCCTCGAAGTCGTCGTACGCCGGCTCCGTCCCGGGCGTCCACTCGCCGTCGGGCCAGCGCAGCCGGAACCAGGAGGCGGTGGGCGCGGAAGGTCCCTGCTCCAGCACCGCCCGGAACGCCGGATGGCCCCGCCCGACGTGGTTGAAGACGCCGTCCAGGAGCACCCGCAGACCGCGCTCCCGGCAGGCGGCGAGCAGCGCGTCGAGGTCGGCGTCGTCCCCGAGCCGCGGGTCGACGCGCAGGTGGTCGATGGTGTCGTAGCCGTGCGTCTCCGAGGCGAACACCGGCCCCAGCGCCAGTCCGGACAGGCCCAGCTCGACGACGTGGTCCAGCCAAGCGGACAGGTGCCCGAGCCGGTGCGCGACGGGTCGGTCGGGCGCCCCCTCGCGCTCGGCGCCGACGAAGCCCAGCGGGTAGACGTGCCACCAGAGGACGTCCTGCACCCAGCCGGGCTCTGCCGCACGCGCCGCCGTCATGCCGACGATCTCACCAGCTGCCGCCTCCGCCGCCTCCCGCGGCACCACCGACGGACGCCGACCCGGCACTCCCGGCCGCCACGGGCGGCGCCAGCGCGGGGTTGCTCGACGAGGAGAAGGCCAGCAGGGCGGGCCAGACCGGCATCCCCGCGGACGACGAGACGTACCAGTCGGGCCGTGGCGCCTGCGCCAGCCGCTCCGCCCAGTCCGCGGCCACCCCGAGCGCGACGGCGTACGGGAGGTACCGGACCCGCGCGTCGCCCCGCGCCGCCTCGGCGACGTCGTCGATGCGCCCGTGCCCGGCCGGCCACCGAGGGTCGTCCGAGGCGAGGTGGTCGCGGAACGCCCGCACCCGCTCGAGGACGGCGGTCCCCTCCTGCGTGCGTCGGGGCATCCTGCCGGCCAGGGCCAGCACGACCAGACCACCGACGACGACGCCGAGGCCGGCCAGCGCCCAGGTCGACGTCAGGGCCAGGACGACGGTCAGGGCGATGCCGGCCAGGAGCGCGACGGCCCCGATCGCGTACCAGCGGCGGCGCATCGCGGCGGGATCCTCTCGGAACCAGCCGAGCTGCACCACGTCGCGGTACAACTCGGCGCAGACGTCGGACTCGATGCCGGCGAACCGCTCCTGGAGTCCGGACAGCACGACCGCGTCGCCGTCGGCGAAGAACGCGTCCAGCAGCCGCTGCTCGTACGGGCGGAGCCCGTGCGGCGGAGCACCGCGCACCAGCCGCCAGTCCTCGGCGGCCCCCTCGTCGTCGGCGTCCGGCGGCAGCTCCTCGATCCGGAGGAAACCGCGGACGGCGAGGTCGAGCATGGTCGCGGTCACCTCGTGCCGCTGCGCGTGGCCGTCGAGGACGGTGCCGAGCTGCGCGGGGCGTGCGTCGTGCGGCGGGGTCAGCTGCGGAGCGACGGGACCGGAGGCGCGGGCCCGGGCGCGCCGGGCCCGGAGCACCGGGGGGCCGGCCACGGCGAGGAGGCCCGCGAGACCGAGCGCGATGGCCGCCGGTGCGGGGCTGAACGCGAGGGCGGGGCTGAACGTGTCCTCGTAGACCGGCCGGGCGTCGGGGAAGGTGCCCGACGGGTAGCGGGCGCTGACGGTCACGCCCTCGCCCGCCGCGAGGCCGTCGGCGCTCGCGGTCACTTCCCCGCGGGCGTCGACCTCCGCCGCGCACGGGGTCCGCTCGCCCTCCTCGCCGGTGACGCAGTCGCCGCTGATCGCGTCGGCCGGACCGGTCAGGCGGACGGTCACCTCGTCGATCGGCACCTCCCAGCCGGTGCCGACGGCGTTCCACGCGAGCCGGTCGACCTCCTCCCCCGGGTCGGCGACGCCGGCCAGCCGGTACGTGAGCACGTAGGTGTGCCGGCCCTCGATCTCCTCGTCCGGATCGCCGACGCGGATGGTCAGGGCGCCGTCCTCGGACGTCACCTCGATCTCCTCGGGCGCGGCGGTGGGGCTGTCGACGGCGATGTCGCCGACCGGGTACCGCCGGTCCCGCGTCTGCTCGAACGGCGCCCGGTCCGGCAGGACCCGGACGATGCCGTGGCGCTCCTCGCCGGCGAAGTCGTAGTCGATCGTCTCCTCGACGAGCAGCGACCCGTCGGCCGCCGCCTCGATGGCGATGTCGTAGGAGCGGATGCCCTCGGACGGCCCGTCACCGGTGCACCCGGCCAGGGCGAGGAGCGGCAGGCCGGCCGCCAGCAGCCGGCCGGCCGTCGTCGAGGTCCGCGGGGTCGTCTCGGCGCTCACCTGCCGGACGCTAGCGCCGGACGGCCGGGGCCATCGAGCAGACTGGCCGCATGCTCCCCCGTTCCTGCCCGTGCGGATCGGGATCGCCGTACGCCGGGTGCTGCGGCCGACTGCACGACGGCACCGTCTCCGCGGCGACGGCCGAGCAGCTCATGCGCTCGCGGTACAGCGCGTTCGCCGTCGGGGATCCCGCCTACCTGCTCGCCACGTGGCACTCCACGACCCGGCCGGCTGCCCTCGAGCTCGACCGGGACGTGCGCTGGACCGGCCTCGACGTGCTGGACACGACCGGGGGGAGCCTGCTGAGCGGCACGGGCACGGTCGAGTTCCGGGCGCACTACCTGGTCGGCCGGCGGCCCGGCACGCAGCACGAGCACAGCCGATTCGTCCGCGAGGACGGGCAGTGGCGGTACCTGGACGGCCTCTCGCCGGCGTGACCGCGCGCCGGATTCCCCCCGAGGGGTGACCGGATGCACGACGGCGGATCGGGCCCGCGACCAGGCCATATCGACCCCCGGACGGCCGGAAACATGGCGCAGATCACCGGGTGGAGATTCCTCACACCCCGCGGACTGCATGCAACCACCGGTTTCGTCCGACGATCAGGAGGACGGCGCACAGCGCCACTCCCTGATCGGCCCGAGAGGCAGACGTGACTTCCGACAGCGGCGTAGTAGCCAACGTGCCCGACAGCGCGAACCCGGACGTGGTTCTCGTGGGCGGCGGCATCATGAGCGCCACGTTGGCGGCCCTCATCAAGGTCGTCGCGCCGCAGTGGAGCGTCACCGTCTTCGAGTCCGCCGCCGAGGTCGCAGGTGAGTCGTCCGGCCCGTGGAACAACGCCGGCACCGGCCACTCGGCCCTGTGCGAGCTGAACTACACGCCGGCCGGCCCGGACGGACGCGTCGACCCGGCGAAGGCCGTCACGATCAACGAGCAGTTCCAGGTCTCCCGCCAGTTCTGGTCCTACCTGGTGCGCGGCGGCATGACCGGCTCGCCGAAGGACTTCATCACCCCCGTCCCGCACCTCGGCTTCGTCACCGGCGAGGCCGGCCGCAGCTACATGCGGGCCCGCCACGAGGCGCTGGCCGCGCAGCCGCTGTTCGAGGGTCTCGAGTACACCGAGGACGCCGCCGAGCTCGCCCGGTGGATCCCGCTGATGATGGCCGGCCGCGATCCGGAGCAGGTGGTCGCCGCCACCCGCTCGGTCGCCGGCACCGACGTCAACTTCGGTTCGCTCACCCGCCTGCTGCTCGAGGACGCCGCGGGCCAGGGCGTCGCGGTGCACTGCAACCAGCGGGTCCAGGACCTCGACAAGGAGTCCGACGGCCGCTGGAAGGTGACCGTCGAGGACACCCGCACCGGTGAGCGCCGGACGCTGCGCACCCGCTTCGTCTTCGTCGGTGCCGGGGGCGGCGCCCTGCCGCTGCTGCAGAAGGCAGGCATCCCGGAGATCCGCGGCTTCGGCGGGTTCCCGGTCAGCGGCCAGTTCCTCCGCACCACGTCGCCCGAGCTCGTGGGCACCCACCAGGCCAAGGTCTACGGCCAGGCCGCCGTCGGTGCGCCGCCGATGTCGGTGCCGCACCTGGACCTGCGCCTCATCGACGGCGACCACTCGCTGCTCTTCGGCCCCTACGCCGGCTTCTCCCCCAAGTTCCTCAAGGCAGGGAAGCTCTGGGACCTGCCCGCCAGCGTCCGCCCGCACAACCTCGGCTCCATGCTCGGCGTCGCCCGCACCAACGTCCCCCTCACGACCTACCTCGTGAAGGAGCTCCTGCAGTCCCGGTCGGCACGGCACGGCACGCTCACCGACTTCGTGCCCCTCGCCGAGCAGGCGGACTGGGACATGATCACCGCCGGCCAGCGGGTGCAGGTCATCAAGCGCGACCCGGCCACCGGCCGCGGCGTCCTCCAGTTCGGCACCGAGCTCGTGGTCGGGGGCGACGGCTCCATCGCCGGCCTCCTGGGCGCCTCCCCGGGAGCGTCGACGGCGGTCTCGGCCATGCTCACGCTGCTGGAGCAGTGCTTCCCCGACCGCATCCCGGCCTGGCGGCCGGCCCTGCAGGAGGCCATCCCGTCCTACGGGCACCGGCTGTCCGAGGAGCCCGCGCTCCTGGCCCAGGTGCGCTCGGAGACGATGCAGGTGCTCGAGCTCAACGGCTGAGCGCCGCTCGACGGACGAGCGCCGGCGCCCGCCGGGTCAGTCCTCCCGGCCGGCCGCCGCGCGCAGCAGCTCGGCGACCTCCGAGGTCCCGGCATGGGCCCCGGCCGTCAGGAACGACTGCTGGATGACCTCGTCCAGCCCCTCGCGCGACATCATGTCGGTACCCATCGCCTCCTGCTCCGCAGGACCCGGCGTGAAGACGACGGTGCGCACCCCTTCGGCCTCCAGCGCCCGCACCTCGCGCCGCAGCAAGCGGTCGGAGTAGCGGCGGACGGAGGGGAAGACCCCGGGCCGCCACCCGGCCGGGCCGCTCATCGGCGCGATGACGATGGCGACGTCCAGCTGCTGACCGCGCAGGACGGCGGCGTTGGTCGACGAGTGCACGCCGCCGTCGAGGTAACTCTGCCCGCCGATCTCCACCGGCGCGAAGTAGCCCGGCACCGCGCAGGAGGCCCCGATCGCCAGGTGGATGGGCGCCTCCGGGGCACCGGGCCGGCCGAACACCACCCGCCGTCCGTCCCGGCGGCGCACGGCGCAGATCCAGAGGTCCGGTTCCGGCCACCCGGGGCGCTCGAGCTCCCGCAACGCGGCCAGCTGCTCCAGGATGTCGTGCCGCCCCGCCGGCATGAGCGCCATCCCCGCCGCCATGGGCCGGAACTGCAGGGGACGGGTCAGCGCCCGCCGCACCATGTCAGGGCCGGGCAGGCGCAGCGGGCGGCGCAGCAGCTCCATCGGGCGGAACGGGGCCAGTTCCGGCAGGGGCGCCGCTGCCATCTGCCGGAGCACCACGTCGTCCCCGGACAGCGGCGCCTTGACCGTCCAGGCGGCGAGGTCCTCCGCGGACACACCCAGACGTAGGAGCGTGCCGGTGATGGAGCCGGCCGACGTCCCCACGACGACGTCCGCACGGCGGGCGTCGAAGCCGAAATCGTTCTGCAGCACCGCCAGGACGCCGGAGTGGTACGCCTGCCCGACGACGCCGCCCCCGCCCAGCACCAGACCCACGCGTGTCACGCGTCGAGCCTGCCACGGGGCCTCCACCTGGGCAGACCGGATGGGACCTGGGCAGACCGGACGGCGACGTCGCCGGATCAGCCCTTCCGCGGCCGTGCCCGGGCCGGCCGCGGGACCGGCCAGTCGAGGGTCCACTCCTCACCCGGCCGGAGGTCGGCCCAGCGACGTCCCGCCGCCCGGAGCTCCGCCGCGGCGGCCTCCAGGCGCGCCGGCGCGAACCCCGATGCCGCCGCCTCGCCCCGGACCACCGGCGCCCCGCGCGCGAGGCGGGACACCAGGTCGGCCAGGCCCTCCGCCTGCATGACCACCTCGGACCGCTCCCTCTTCAGCCGGGCGGACCGCTCGGCGGCGTGCGGGGGCTGACGCCCGGAGACGTGGCGCATGCTCTTCCACACCACGCCGTCGGCGACGGATCCCCAGATCCCGTCGACGACGGCGAGCTCGGTCTCGACGAGCGCGTGGACCAGGTCGTGCGGCAGGTCCCGGCCGCCGCCGGCGCCGCGCATGGCGAAGACGACGCCGTCGTCCCGCTCCACGCGCGTCTCCACGGGACGACGGTCGGCCATCCGGGTGAAGGTCAGTCGCACCGCTCCAGCGTCGGGCCCGGGTCAACCGATTTCGCTCAGACGGGCTCGACGTCCAGCCGTCCGGTCGACCGCTCCGCCGTGCCGACGACTAGGACCGCGACGAGCAGCGCGGCCAGCGCACCGACGACCACGACGGCGGGCAGCTCGAGGGCGACGTCGAGCGCGGCGACCGCCCCGGCGGCCAGGGGCCACCACCAGCCCCGGCGCGCGCCGCGGGACATCCCGCCGTCCGTGAGCGCCATGGAGAACAGGTAGACGGCCACCCCGCCGGCCAGCAGGAGCCGGGTCCCGACGGGCACCTCGCCCTCGCCGCTCTGGACGACGGCCAGCTCGACCCCCGCGCCGACGGTGGCCAGCGCCAGCGTGAGCGGGAGCTGGCCGAACACGTAGACGTCGTGCGTGCGGTCGCTGTGCTCGCCGCCGACCTCGTTCAGCAACTGCTTGGCGCGGGCGCCGGCGAGGTCGAAGTAGCTCCACCACAGCGCGGCAGCCAGGACGAAGGACAGCAGCGCGACCGGGACCGCCGACGACGACCACTTCGCGTCGTACAGGCCGTGGGCGATGCCCGCGACGGACTCACCCAGCACCAGGATCACGAACAGGGCGAAGCGCTCGGGCAGGTGCTCGACGTGCAGCGGGACGTCGGTGGAGTGCCGGGTGGCGATCAGCGGCACCAGCGCCTCCACCAGCACGGCAGCCGCCCAGAGCCCGAAGCCCACGGGCCGGGGCACGAACAGGGAGACGGTCCAGAGCGCCGCGCCCACGCCGGTGCCGAGCAGGTACAGCCGGGCGATCGGTCGCGCGTGCTCGATGTGCCGGTAGGCCCGCCGGTACTGCAGGAGGAGCGACGCGCGGAGCAGGAGCTGGCAGCCGACGAACACGCCGAACCGCTCGCCGGTCGCCTCCGTCGCCGAGGCGGCCAGGCCGATGACCGCCGCCATGCTGGTGAGCTTGAGGAGGCGGTAGACGACGTCGTCGTGGTCGAACCGGTTGGCATAGAGGGTGGAGCTCACCCACGACCACCAGACCAGGGTGAACATCCCGGCGAACAGCAGCTCGCCCCGGATCGTCACCTCCTCGCGGAGGGCGACCGCCAGCTCGGCGACGACCAGCACGAACGCCAGGTCGAAGAACAGCTCCAGCCGCGAGGCGGAGCGCGCCTCGTCGGTGTTGAGCTCCGGTGGCCGGACGAGACCCCGCAGCGTTTCCCGCACGCGACCTGCCGACGATCGGTCCGCCATGTCGCCTCCGCGCTCAGTGGCTGGTGGTGCCGCGCCTGCTGACCAGACGGGGGGCGACGATCCGCTCGGCGACGATGCCGGTCACGACCGAGTAGATCGCCTTGTGCAGGACGTCGACGACGAGCTCCTGCCGTGGCCACGTCGCCGGCGGCGCTCCGACTCCGGTGACGTTCTCGAGCGTCTGGTCGGTGGCCAGCCGGACGACGGTGTGCGCGAACTGGGCCTGGGGTCCCCGGAGCCCGACCGCCGCCCAGATCCCGCGCAGTGCCCCGAGCGCTGCGCCGGTGCCCCAGTGCATGGCGTGGTTCCACACGACGGGCCGGTCGCCGTCGGACGGGTGCCGGCCGAGCAGGGTCAGCAGGGTCCGGGCAGGGACGTAGGAGTCGGGGCGGTGGGTGATGGTCTGCTCGACCTTCTCGACCGCCGTCATGACCGCCACTCCGGCGACGCCCGCCAGGACGCCACGCCCCGCCGCCGGCAGCAGCGCTCGGGCCCGGGTTCTTCGCTCGTCGACGTCCACGCCATCCCTCTCGTCGGCTGGGCTGCTCATGCCCCGTCGTCGGGCGGGTACACCCGGCGGCTCCTCCCGGTAGCTTCGCGACATGGCTGTCGATCCCCGCGGTGCCGACCTCAAGCGCTACCTGCACGAGGACCCCGGCGGCCCGGTCGTGATGCTGAACCTGCTGCGCTATGCCGAAGGCGGCCGTGAGCTGTACGCGCGGTACGCCGAGGCCCTGAGCACGACATTCCTGCCGCGCTACGGCGCCGAGGTGCTCTACGCCGGCGACGGCTCCACCGCCCTCGTCGCCGACGACGGCCAGGCGTGGGACGCCGTGCTCCTCGTGCGCTATCCGTCGCGCGAGTCGTTCAGCCGCATGGTGGCCGACCCCGAGTACCAGCAGGTCACCGAGCTTCGGACGCGCGCACTGACCGCAGCGGTCCTGCAGGCCACCAGGGCCTGGTGAGAGCTACAGGCTGACCGCGACGGTCGCCGCCAGCTCCCGGCACGCCTCCAGATCCGCGGGTGTCGGCGGGCCGGTGAGGCTGAGCGGAGCGGCGACCTGCTTCCAGCGCAGCGCGCCGGTGATCCGCTGGATCGCCGTCAGTGCGCCGGCGGTGTCGTCCCCGCCGTGCACGTACACGCCGTACGGCAGGCCGACCGTCGCGTCGAGGCACGGGTAGTAGACGGTGTCGAAGAAGTGCTTGAGCGCGCCCGACATGTAGCCGATGTTGGCCGGCGTCCCGAGCAGCACACCGTCGGCGTCGAGCAGGTCGGCCGCTCCGGCCGAGAGCGCCGGCCGCACCACCAGGTCGATCCCGTCCACCATGGCCGCGCCCTCCCGGACCGCCTCCAGGACCGCCTGCAGGTTGGGCGACGGGGTGTGGTGGACGACGAGGAGGCGAGGCACGGGAGGCATTCTGTCCCGGCGATGTTCTTCGAACACCCGCGATGTTCGGACGCACACGGTAGATGTACGTTGGCGGCATGGACAGCGCGACGCGGCAGGCGGAGATCGTCGGCCGTCTCCGGAGGGACGGGCGCGTCGACGTGGCCGTCCTGGCCGGCTCGCTCGGGACGTCGGAGATGACCATCCGCCGCGACCTCGACGTGCTCGCCGACGGTGGCGTGCTGCGGCGGGTGCGGGGTGGCGCGGTCAGCTTGATGAAGCGCGGCGAGGAACTGCCCTTCGCGCTGCGGGAGGGAGAGGGCTCTGCCACGAAGCGGCGCATGGCGGCCGTCGTCGCCGGCCTCCTCGAGGACGGGGAGGCGGTCGTCGTGGACAGCGGCACGACGGGTCTCGCCGTCGCCCACGCGATCGCCGGTCGCCGGCTGACCGTCATGCCGCTGTCGCTGCACGAGCTGCCGCCCCTGGCCGCCGACCCCGCGACGACCCTGCTGGTGCCGGGCGGGACCGCCCGGTTCGGGGAGGGCTCCCTCGTCGGCCCGATGACCGAGGCCGCCCTGCGTGCGATGCGGTTCGACACCGTGGTCCTCACGTGCTGCGGCTTCTCCGCCCTCGACGGGGTCATGGCGCACGACGTGCAGGAGGCCGCGGTGAAGCGCGCGGCGGTGGAGTCGTCCACCCGCGTGGTCCTCGTCGCCGAGGCCGCCAAGTTCGCTCGCTCCGCCCTGGTCGTGGCCTGCCCCACCACCTCGATCGACGTCGTCGTGACCGACGCCGGAGCACCCGACGCCGCCGTCGAGCAGCTCACCGCCGCGGGGATCGACGTCATCCGCGCCTGACCCCACCCCGTACCTCGTCCGACCACCACCACCGACAGGACCTCGGCATGTCGTCCGACCTCGCCCCCGCCCCCGGCCGGCTGCGCTCCGCCCGGATCGCGGTGGCCGCCTGCTTCTTCCTCAACGCGGTCTTCTACGCGAACCTGGTCCCCCGCCTGCCGGAGATCAAGGCGGACCTGGGCCTGAGCAACGCCTCGCTCGGTGCCGCGCTGGCCGCGCTGCCGCTCGGCGCGCTCCTGGCCGCGCTCTCCTCCGCTCCCCTGATCCGACGCTTCACCTCCGCCCGCGTGGCGTCGTTCGGCCTCGTCGCACTGGGCCTGGCGCTCTGGGCGGTGGCCGTGGCGCCGAACTGGCCGGCGCTGGCCGCGGCCCTCTTCGTCGCCGGCGCCCTCGACGCGGTCATCGACGTCGCGCAGAACGCGCACGGCCTGCGGGTCCAGCGGCTCTACGGCCGGTCGATCCTCAACGGTCTGCACGGCCTCTGGAGCATCGGTGCGGTGAGCGGCGGGCTGCTCGGCTCGGCGGCGGCCGGGCTGGAGGTCCCGCTGGTGGTGCACCTGGGAGCGTCGGCGGTCCTGTTCGGCGTCCTCGCGCTGGTGGCCTACCGCGCACTGCTCCCCGGGGACGACGACGCCGAGCGCGCACCCGAGGAGACCGGTACGGGTACCGGGTCCGTGGTCCGCCGGCCCGGCCGGCGGACCGTCGTCCTCGGCCTGACCGCGCTCGGCATCCTGGCGGCCTGCGGCGCGTTCGTCGAGGACGCCGGGGCCTCCTGGAGCGCCCTGTACCTGCGCACCGAACTGGACACGGGCGCCGCGGTGGCCGGCCTCGGCTTCGTCGCGCTCCAGGGCGCCATGACGCTCGGCCGGCTCACCGGCGACCGGGTGGTCGACCGGTTCGGCCAGCGGCTGGTCGTACAGGTCGGCGGGGCGCTGACCGCGCTCGGGATGGGTCTCGCGCTGGCGTTCCCCTCGGTGCCCACGACCCTCGCCGGCTTCGCACTGGCCGGCCTCGGCGTCGCGACGCTGGTCCCGGCGGTCTACCACGCCGCCGACGAGCTGCCCGGCCTCCGCCGCGGAACGGGTCTCGCAGTGATCAACTGGCTGCTGCGCATCGGCTTCCTGCTGTCGCCGCCGCTGATCGGTGTGCTGGCCGACGCCACCAGCCTGCGGGTGGCGCTGCTGGCCGTCGTGGTCGCGGGCCTGGGCGCCCTGCTGCTGGGCCCCGCCCTGCGCACCCGCGTGACGGCGCCCGTGTGAGAGTGGGCCCATGCACCTCGTGCTCGAGTACGCCCTGGCGGACGACTACCTGGAGCGCCGGGCCGCCCTGCGCGAGGATCACCTCGCCCTGATCCGGGCCGCCCACGCCCGCGGCGACCTGCTCCTCGCCGGCGCCCTGCCCGATCCCTACGACCGCGCCCTGCTGATCTGGACGGCGCCCCGGGAGACCGTCGAGGACTTCGTGGCGCGCGATCCGTACGTCGTCCAGGGGCTGGTCACCGGCTGGACGATCCGGCCCTGGAACGTCGTCACCGGCTGAGACCTCCTGACGCGCCGTCGGGGACGAGGACGGACCAGGCGGACGGCTGCACGTGCCACGTCCGCGCCGTCACGTCCGACTCGAGCTCCCCGTCGGCGTTGAGCGGGACCGGCGGCCCGGTGACGGTGACCTCGCGTCCGCGGGTCACCGAGACGTCGTCGCGCTCGACGTGGCGGCCGGTCAGCAGCGCGGTCGCGAACGCGGCGCGGGCGACCGGGCCGGTGGCCGTGCTCACGACGACCTCGGCCAGCCCGTCGTCGGGCAGCGCGTCCGGCGCCAGCGGCGCGCCGCCCCCGATGGTGCGTCCGGTGCACACGGCGACCATGAGGACGTCGGTCGTCCCGTCCGCCGTCCACGCCCCGGGACCGCCGCCGGCGACCCGCCCGTCGACCTCCACGCGCATCGGCCAGCCGCTGCTGGTCAGCCCGGCCACCGCGGCTCCGAGCGGGAAGGCCACCGTGCCCAGCCGCTCCTTGAACCGGACCGCCTCCGCGCCTGCCTCGGCGCCGACGCCCAGATGGACGGCATTGACCACCACGCCGCCCGCGTCGTCGCGCACCAGGTCCAGCGGACGCGCACGGCCGGTCAGGATCACGGCCGCCGCCTCGGCGGGATCCTCGGGCAGACCGAGGGTGCGGGCCAGGTCGTTCCCGGTGCCGCGCGGGATGATGCCGACGGGCTCGCCGGGATCGAGCGCGCCGGTCCGGACGAGGGCCTGCACGACCGCGTGCACCGATCCGTCGCCGCCGACGACCACGACCCGGCGTCCGTCGCGGGCCGCCAGGGCCTCGAGGAGTTCCGCCTCGTCCCCGGTGGCGGCCACCTCGACGTCGGCGCCGGCACGCAGCGCCGTCAGGGCGGTGTCCACCGCGTCGTCGTCCGTCGTGCCCGCCGCCCGGTTCACCACCACCAGTAACCCCTGCATGCCGCGAACCGTCTCATCCGGCGCCGGATGGGACCGGCATCGGGGGTGGGCGGCGAGCACGGGGACCATCCCTCGCCGCGCGTCGGGGCAGGCCTCGCCCGGCTAGAGCAGGTCGGCGAGCAGCGCCGCCGCGCGCCGGGCGCCGTCGGTCTCCACCGGGCGGTACGCGACCTCCCGGGTGACCTCCTTCGCGATCGCCTCGGCGAGTGCGTCGGCGTCCACGACGTCGTCGTAGGCCAGGCACCGGCCGGCCCCGTACCGGTCCAGGCGGTGCCGCACGTGGTGGTTCTGCTCGAAGTGGTTGCGCAGCGGCACGTAGACGAACGGCTTGCGCAGCGCTGTCAGCTCCATGCACGTCGTCAGCCCGCCCTGCACCACCGCGATGTCGCAGGCGGCCAGGTGCCGGTACAGCTCGGGCAGGTAGCCCACCACCCGTACGCCGGGCGTCCCCGGCAGGGACGCGGGGTCGATGCGCGGTCCCGTGACGACGAGGAACCGCAGCTCCGGGACCAGGTCGCGCACCCGCGGCACGGCGTCCAGCACGCGGCGCAGCAGCGGGCCACCCACGCCGGAGCCGCCCACCGTGACCAGGCAGAGCTTCTCGTCCCCGCCGACGCCGAGGTCCCACCGCAGCTCGTCGATGCCGGTGAGTTCCGACGGATCGAAGCCGGTGACGTAGCCGGCGAAGTCGAAGTTCTGCTCCGTCCATTCCCGGATCGGCGGCAGTCCGGGCCCGAGGTCGGCGTCCACGATGTCGCCCGGGCTGCCGACGAAGACGGAGCGGTCGCGGACCCGGCGGAAGCGGGCGCGCTGCGCGATCATCTCGGCGTTGTAGTCGGCGGTCAGGGCGGCCTCCGCCGCGCCGCCCTCCGGCATGGGCAGCCAGCCGACGAAGTCGGTCATCCAGGCGAACGCGAACCGCTTGAGCTCCGGGTTCTCGTGCAGGAAGTGGTCGACGTCCCACGCCTCGTCGCCGATCACGAGGTCGTAGTCGCCTCCGGCCACGACGTCGTCGAAGACCATGAAGTTGTTCACCAGGATCTCGTCCATCCGCCGGATCGCCTGGAACGCGTGCAGGTCGTGCTCGCCCGACTCGTGCTCGACGTGACCCGACTCGTTCGCCAGCTCGGCCGACGCCGGGTGGACGGCCTCCCCCCGGCCCTCGAGCACCCGCGTGACCGGGTGCTGGGCCAGCCAGTCGATCCGCAGGTCCGGGTGCCGCAGCCGCAACTCCTCGGCGACGGCGACGTCGCGCAGGGCGTGCCCCAGACCGATCGGCGAGGAGAGGTACAGCGCCCGCTTGGGGCGGGCCGGGGCCCGCGTCCACGTCGTCCGCCCCGGGCGCGGGACCACCCGGTCGACGAAGTCGGCGATCAGGTGGTTGACCTTCACCGGGTCGCGGGCGTGCGGTCCGTGGCCACTCCCCTCGAGCAGCACCAGCGACCCGCCGGTGAGGTCGGCCAGCTGCTTCCCGATCGCGTGCGGGCGGATCCGGTCGCGCGTGCCGTGCACGACCACGACCGGGCACCGGACCCGCCGGCAGAGCGGCTCCACCGGCACGCAGACGGCGCCGTCGCAGCCGATCCGCCCGGCGGTTGTGTCGACCAGCGTCTCCGCGGACACCTCGCGTCCCCAGCCGAGGCCGTCCTCGATCTGCTTCGTCGAGTGCGGCTCGCCGTACATCTGGTCGAAGAAGAACCGCAGGAAGGCGTCGTAGTCCTCCTCCAGCCAGAAGTGCCGGTTGTAGCGCTCCCACCCCTTGTACTCGTCCAGCCGCGCGTTCCACTCGTGCTTGGTCGTCTTCGACGGGGGCAGCGGGAAGCCGCAGGACGGCGCGAGGGCGAACAGCCCGAGCACCCGGTCCGGGTGCCCGGCGGCGACGTGCACCGACCAGGTTGCCCCGCAGGACAGCCCGACGAGGACCGCCCGCTCGGTGCCGGTCGCGTCCAGGACGGCGACGGCGTCCGCCGCGTACTGGTCGTCGGTGTACGCGGCCGCCCCGACCGGGCGGCCGGAGGCCCCGCTCCCCCGGCCGTCGAACGTGACCACCCGGTAGCGCCGGGCCAGGTAGCCGACCTGCGCCTTCCAGTGGCCGGAGTGCACGATCGACCAGGACGGCATGAGCAGCACGGTGGGGCTGTGGTCCTGGCCGAACACCTCGTAGGCCAGCCGGACGCCGTCCCGCTCGACCATGCCCTGGACGTCGGGGTCCCGTGCGCGGCTGGGTGCGTGCCCCACGCGCGCAGTCTGCCCCTCCCGCTGCCCGCCGGGAACGGTCACGGACGCACCTCGAGCACGTTGTTGAACGGGGTGTTCGCCGCCGGCCGGAACCGGCCGAACCCCGCGGCGGTGGCGACGTCGCGGATCCGGGCCGGGCCGGCCTGCGTGCCCAGCGCCAGCCCGACGTCCTGGGACAGCGACGCCGGCGTGCAGAGCAGTGTCGAGAAGCCGTAGTACGCCCGGCCGACCGGGTTGAGGTTGTCCTCCACGTGGTCGCCGGCCATCGGCTCGACGATCATCCAGGTGCCGTCGGCGGCGAGCGTCTCCTTGACGTGCCGGGCGGCGCCGACCGGGTCGCCCATGTCGTGCAGGCAGTCGAACATCGTCACCAGGTCGAAGCCGGCCCCCGAGTAGGCCGTGGCGGGCGCGACCTCGAACCGGACCCGGTCGCCGACCCCGGCCTGCTCGGCCCGCTGGCGGGCGATGGCGATCGACCCCTCGTGGTAGTCCGACCCGACGAACGTCGACCGCGGGAAGTGCCGGGCCATGAGGACGGTCGAGGCGCCGTGGCCGCACCCGACGTCGGCGACCGTCGCGCCGCGCTCCAGCTTGTCGACGACGCCGTCCAGCGCCGGCAGCCACTCACCGATCAGGTGGGCGTTGTACATCGTGCGGAAGAAGCGTTCGCAGCCCACGTGGACGTCGCCGTTGTGCGCGTGCCAGCCGATGCCGTCGCCGCTGCGGGCCGCGCCGATGACCGCGGCCGCGTCGCGGACGGTGCCGTGCGCGATCTGGAAGAAGCCGGGCAGGTAGGCGGGGCTGGTCTCGTCGGTGAGCGCCGCGGCCTGCTCCGCGGGCAGTGTGTAGCTGCGGGTCGCCGGGTCGTACTCGACGTAGGAGCCGGCGGCCTGGGCGGCCAGCCACTCCCGGGCGTAGTGCTCGTCGGTGCCCGTGCGCTCCGCCAGCTCCGGCGGGGTGACGGGGGCGCCGTCGGCCATCGTGCGGTAGTAGCCGAGCGCGTCGCCCATCACCACGAGGGCGGTGTTCAGCGAGGCCCCGACCTCGTCGACCGCGCGGACGACGAAGCCCATCAGCTTCTCGGGGTCGATCGGGCGGGTCGTCGGCGGTGCGGTGGGCAGTGCGGCGGCGGGCAGTTCGGTGGTGGTCATGACGTCTCCTCGGAGGGTCGGGCGGATGCCTCCGACCCTCGCGGGAACCGGCGCGCGATCGCATCAGGGCACCCCCCTGGGCGCTCCCTAGACTCGGCGGATGCTGGTCGGCCGCGACCGCGAGCGGCACCTCGTGGACGGGCTGCTGTCGGCGGCCCGCGTCGGGCAGAGCGGCGTGCTGGTGCTCGTGGGCGAGGTGGGCATCGGCAAGAGCACGCTGCTGGACGACGCCGCCGCCTCGGCGACCGGCATGCGCGTGCTCCGGGCGACCGGGACCGAGTCGGAGGCCGGGGTGCCGTTCGGGGGTCTCCTCCAGCTGCTGCGGCCGGCGCTGGTCCACCTCGACCGCATCCCGGCGCCGCAGGCCGACGCGCTGGCATCCGCGCTCGCGCTGCGCCCGGGCACCGGCGGCGACCGGTTCGCCGTCGGCGCGGCGACGCTGAGCCTGCTGAGCCGGTTCGCCGAGGACCAGCCGCTCGCCCTGGTGGTCGACGACGCCCACCTGCTCGACCTGCCGTCGGCGCAGGCGCTGGTGTTCGCCGCCCGCCGGCTCACCGCCGACCCGGTCGTCCTGCTCGCCGCCGTGCGCGCGGGCGAGCCGTCCCCGCTGCTGGAGGCCGGGCTGCCCGTCCTCCCGGTGAGCGGCCTCTCCCCCGCGGCCTCGGGTCAGCTGGTCTCCGCCCACGGCCGCCGGCGCGGGCGCCCGGATCCCGACCGGCTGCACGAGGCCACCGGCGGGAATCCGCTGGCGCTGCTCGAGCTGGCCGACGACGCCGTCACGGTCGGCGGCCTGCCGCCGGGCGCACCGGTGCCCGTCCCGGCCCGGCTCGCCCGGGCCTTCGCCGGGCGCGCCGACCGGCTGACGGCGCCGGCACGGACCGCGCTGCTCGTCGCGGCGGCCGCCGGGGACGACCTGGCGCTGATCGCCGAGGGCTGCCGCAGGCTGGACGTCGACGCCGCCGCGCTCGACGAGGCCGAGGATGCCGGGCTGCTCGCCGTCCGGGCCGGGCGCGTCGTCTTCCGCCACAACCTCGTCCGCTCCGCGATCTGGTCAGAGGCCGCACCCGGCGCCCGCCGGGCCGTCCACGTCGCGCTGGCCGCCGCCCTGCCCGCCGACGACGTGGACCGCCGCGCCTGGCACCTCGGCGAGGCGGCGCTCCGTCCGGACGAGGGCGTTGCGCGGATCCTCGCCGCCGCGGGGGCCCGGGCCCGCGACCGCAGCGCCTACGCGGTGGCGGCCACCGCCTTCGAGCGGGCGGCCGGCCTCAGCCCCGCCCCCACCGACGCCGTCGAGCGGCTTGTCGCGGCGGCCGAGTCCGCCTGGCGGGCGGGGCTGACCGACCGGGCGACCGGTCTGCTGGAGCGCGCGTCGCAGTTCCCGCAGCCGCCGGCACTGCGGGTAGGGGCCATGGGTCTCGGTGGCCGCATCGCGTCGCGCACCGGCTCGGTGGAGCGGGCGCGTGACGACCTGGTCACCGCGGCGGCGGAGAGCGCGGGAAGCGATCCGGACACCGCGGTCCTGCTGCTGGCCGATGCGATCCTCGCCTGCTTCGCCCTCGCCGACACCGCCACCACCACCCGCGCCGCCGCCCGGCTCGACGAGCTGGTCCCGCGCGCGCGGGGCGCGCCCGCGCGGTGGATCGGGTCGGTCGCCGGCGGGGTGGCCGGCGTCCTGACCGGGCACGGCGGCCCGGAGCGGATCCGTTCCGCTCTCGGGCTGCTGGGGACCGGCGGGCCGCTGGTCCGTGACCCACGGCTCGCCCCCTGGCTGGTGCTGGGGGTGCTGTTCCTGCGCGAGCGCGGCACCGGCCGCGACACCGTCGCCGCCGTCGTGGACGACGTCCGGCGGCGCAGCGATCTGGGCGGACTGCCCTTCCTGCTCTTCCTCGTCGCGCGAGACAACGCCACCGGTGACCGGTGGGACGTCGCCGAGGCCGACTACACCGAAGGCGTCCAGCTGGCTCGGGAGACGGGCTCCACCACCGACCTGACGGCCTGCCTGGCCGGCCTCGCCTGGCTGCAGGCGCGGCAGGGGCGCGAGGCCGCCTGCCGGACGACCGCCGCCGAGGTCCTGGAGGTGAGCGGTCCCCGGCGTCTCGCGCTGTTCCAGGTGTGGGCGCTGTCGGCGCTCGGCACCCTCGAGCTGGGTCTCGGCCGGCCGGAGGCGGCGCTCGGGCACCTCGAGCGGCTGGACGCCCTGCTCACCTCCCTCGCGCTCGTCGACGTCGACCTCTCCCCCGTGCCGGAGCTCGCCGAGGCGCTGGCGCACCTGGGCCGCGGCGACGAGGCACGCGACCTGGCCGGGCGGTACTCCGATGCGGCCGCGGAGAAGGGGCAGCCGTGGGCGCTGGCCCGGGCCGCCCGCACGCTCGGGCTCACCTGCGCGGACACCGACCTCGACCGCGAGTTCGGCCGCGCCCTCGGCCACCACGGCGACGCGCTGGACCCGTTCGAGGTGGCGCGCACCCGGCTGGCCTACGGCGCCCGCCTGCGCCGGGCCCGCCGCCGGGTGGAGGCGCGGACGCAGCTGCGGGCGGCCCTGGCGTCGTTCGACGAGCTCGGTGCCGCGCCCTGGGCGGAGCAGGCGGCCACCGAGCTGCGCGCGACCGGCGAGACCGCGCACCGTCGGCGCGACAGCAGCACGACCGACCTCACACCGCAGGAGCTGCGGATCGCCACGATGCTGGCGGAGGGCCGGACGACGCGGGAGACCGCTGCAGCTCTGTTCCTCAGCCCGAAGACCGTGGAGTACCACCTGCGCCACGTCTACCTCAAGCTCGGCGTGGCCTCCCGGGCGGAGCTGGCGACCCGGCTCGGGGCAGTGCCGGACTCATGAGCACCCCGGTGATCGGCACGCCGCGACGCCCCGTCCCCCGGATCCCGGAGGAGCCGGTCCAGGTGACCCGCCGAGCGGGCAGGTGAACTAGCTTCCGGTCATGGCCATCGATCCCCGCGGCGCGGACCTGAAGCGGTACCTCCAGGAAGACGACGGCGATCCCGTGGTGATGCTGAACCTGCTGCGCTACGCCGAGGGCGGTCGCGAGCTCTACGCCCGCTACGCCGAGGCCCTCTCCACGACCTTCCTCCCCCGCTACGGCGGCGAGGTCCTGTACGCCGGCGACGGTTCGACCTCCCTGGTCGCAGAGGCGGGCCAGGCCTGGGACGCGGTGCTCCTGGTTCGCTATCCCTCGCGCGAGGCGTTCAGCCGCATGGTGGCCGACCCGGAGTACCAGCAGGTCACCGCGCTGCGCACGGAGGCGCTCGAGGAAGCCGTGCTGCAGGCGACCACCGCCTGGTGACCGGACGTCGCGGGCTCGCCGCAGCAGTGTGGGCCCGGCTGGGGAGTTCGTTGTGGCCGCTGCCGGTCCTCGGCATCGTCGTGGCCATCGCCCTCGGCGTGGCACTTCCGGCGCTGGACGCGCTCCTCGAGGAGCCGGGTGGCGACCATCCGCTCACGTTCGCGTTCGGCGGCGGTCCGTCGGCGGCCCGCGACCTGCTGGCCGCGATCGCCGGCTCGTTGATCTCGGTCACCGGGCTCACGTTCTCGTTCACCGTCGTCGCGCTGCAGCTGAGCAGCAGCCAGCACTCCCCCCGCCTGCTGCAGACGTTCGTGACCGACCGGGTGGTCCAGGCCACCCTCGCCCAGTTGGTGGGGACGTTCGTCTACGCGCTGACCGTGCTGCGCACGGTGCGGACCGAGGACGCGACCAGCCGGGGCGCCGCGTTCGTCCCCCGGCTGTCCGTCACCGTCGGGTTCGCGCTCACGCTGGTGAGCGTCGTGGCCCTCGTGCTCTTCCTCGGTCACCTGGCCCGCTCGCTGCGGGTAGAGACGATGCTCCGGGACGTCCACGACGAGGCAACCGCGACCTACGGCAGGGAGGTCCCGTCGGCGGACCGGGAGGACGCAGGGGCGGGGGCGCCGCCCGTGCTGCCCGCCGGTCCGGGGCGGCTCGTCGGCGCACGGTCCAGCGGCTTCGTGGTGGACGTCGACCCCGGTCGGCTCGTCGCCGCGGCGCAGGAGTGCGACGCCGTGGTGCGGCTCACCGTCCGGATCGGTGACTCGGTGGTCGCCGGCACCCCGGTCGCCCAGGTGTGGGCGGGGGCGGGCGCCGGGGCGGACCTCGAGGACGCGCTCCTCCACGCGGTCCGGCTCGGGTTCGAGCGCTCACCCGCGCGCGACATCGCCTACAGCCTGCGCAAGGTCGTCGACATCGCCGTCCGCGCCCTCTCCCCGGGGACGAACGACCCGACCACCGCCGTCCACGCGATGTCCCACGTGTCCGCGCTGCTCGGTGACCTGGCCGGCCGGCCCCTCGGTCCGCTGACGTTCCGCGACGACGACGACCGCCTGCGCCTGGTCGTGCCCCCGTGGGAGCTGACCGACCTCGTCCAGGTGGGCCTCGAGGAGCCGCTGCAGTTCGCGTCCGGCCAGCCGGCCGTCCTGCGGAGGATCGCCCGCCTGCTCCGCGAACTGGCCTGGCGCACTCCGAGGGGCACCCTCGACAGCGGGCTCCGCGCCCATCTCGACCGGGTGGTCGACCTCGCCCGGGAGACGACGTCCGTGGACCCCGACGAGACCGAGCGGTGGCGGCGCGAGTTCGACGACGCGCTGGCCGGTCGGTGGACGCCGCACGCCTGAGGGTCAGTCGTCGAAGCCCCGCACACCGCCCAGGCTCGAGCCGTTCCCGAGCTTGCCGGCCGGGATGACGCTCAGCGAGCCGTCGCTCTCCAGCACCACCGCCCCGATGGACGACACGTCACCGGCCCCCGACGAGCGCACCGCCTGGCGGACCTCGTCCATCGTGACGCGCTGCTCGCGGAGCGCCGCCTCGATGGGGGCGCCGTCGCGCAACAGCAGCGTCGGCCGTGCGGTGACCAGGTTCCGCAGGCGGGAGATCCGCACCGCCAGCCAGGCGACGACGAACTGCAGCAGGGCCAGCAGAGCGAGAGCGACGGGCCCCTTCGGCCCAGGAGACGTCGCTGCTCAGCACGATCGTCGCGAGGGTGGAGCCCAGCGCGACCGTCACCACGAGGTCGAAGGCGTTGAGCTTCGCCAGCGTCCGCTTGCCCGACAGCCGGAGGGTCAGGACCACGGTCAGGTAGGCGGCGGCGCCGACGACGACGACGCGCACCAGATCCGACCACGAGTCGAACCACATGGATCGTTCCTCTCAGTTCCTGGTCACGACCGGTCAGCGGGATCGCTCCGGGCCACGTCGGCCGACGCGACCCGGCGGTACAGCACCCGCCCGGGCGAGGAGGTGACGCCGTGCACCACGGTGCTGGCGGCCACGACGAGAGTCCCTGCTGCCAGGACGACCGGGTCGAGCCGGAGGCGCTCGGCCTCCAGCACGAGGTAGAAAATGGCCGACACCCCGATGGGGCCGAACCAGCCGAGGAAGAGCGCGTCCGGCCGGCCCAGGCGGAGTGGCCGGCGAAGCAGCCACACGACCGGCACCCGCCGGAGGACCAGCACCGCGACCACCAGCGCCGCGCCGCGCCAGCCCAGCTCGCCCCATGCCTCCCACGGGAGCACCGCGCCGAACGCCACGAACAGCGGCAGGACCAGGAAACGGTTCACCGCTTCGTCGATGGGCGCGTCGTCGGTGCGCTCCAGGCCGGTGCCGACGAGGTTGAACGCGAGGCCGCAGACGAAGACCGCGAGGATGCCGTCGACGTGGACCAGCCCCGACAACCCGAGCACGGCCAGGGCGAGCACGGCGGTGAACAGCAGTCGGGGTCCCGGGTCGGTGGAGCCGTGCTCCTCACCCGCGCGGAGCGCCCGGCCGCCCAGCCATCCGGTCGCCGCGCCGACCGCGACCGCGCCCGCCACCTGCCAGAGCGACTCCAGCGCGGCAGCCCCGAGGGGGTCGGCGCCGGCGATCGCGAGCGCCACCAGGACGAGCGGGAGCGCGAGGCCGTCGTTGGCCCCCGACTCCAGGGAGAGGATCTGCCGGTCGCGCTCGGGGAGGTCCTCCTCCGCAGGTCCCCCGGTGACCACGCTGGACGCCAGTACCGGGTCGGTCGGGCACAGCGCGGCCCCGAGCAGGACCGCCGTCCCGAGCCCGACTCCCAGGACCAGCGCCGCCAGTCCCGCCGTCACCACGGCCATGACCGGCATGGCGACCGCCAGCAGGATCAGCACCGGCCGCAGCCGGGAGCGCGCCGCGCCGAACGGGTAGCGCAGGGCGACCGACATCACCGAGACGGCGAGGAGGATGCGCGTCGCCGGGTGCAGCCACGTGTGGTCGTCGGTGAGGGGGCGCAGGTCCAGCACCCCGGCGACGGCCGGCCCCAGCAGCACACCTGCGGTCATGGCCAGGACCGGTTCGGAGACGGGCAACCGGCGCATCCGCTCCGACAGCGCCGCCACGACCAGCCCCAGCGCTCCGGCGGCCAGCAGGATGATGTCGATCACGGCTCCCCCTCCTCTCGCCCGTCGTCCCGGATCGCGGTCGATCCGCGTGCCTGCCTGCCCCGGCCGGCCCCCGCCGACACCGCACCGGCGCACCCGGGGACATGACGGTTCGATGACACCCGTCTCGGCGCCGGACCACCGGGTAGGGCCGGGACACCGGCGCCAGGGGGGCGGCACCAGGCCGCCCCGCCGGAGATTCGAGGAGGTCCCATGACCGTCGCAGCGCAGATGCTCGACACGTACCCGCACGATCTCGGCGGGGTGGACCGGCAGAAGCTCCTGGCCTGCATCGAGGCGTGCGTCGAGTGCGCCCAGGCGTGCACGGCCTGCGCGGACGCCTGCCTCGGCGAAGAGATGGTCGCCGATCTGCGGACGTGCATCCGCACGAATCTCGACTGCGCCGACGTGTGCGATGCGACCGCGCGCGTCCTGTCCCGGCGCACCGGGTACGACGCCGGCCTCACCCGGGCCGTGCTGGAGGCCTGCGCCGCCGCCTGCAGGGCGTGCGGGGACGAGTGCGGCAGTCACGCCTCCATGCACGAGCACTGCCGGGTGTGCGCGGAGTCGTGCCGCAGCTGCGAGCAGGCCTGCCGGGAGCTGCTGACCTCTCTCGGCTGAACCAGCGCCCCGGGGGGCAGACTCGGGGCATGGGACCGTCGGGCGTGTACGAGCCGAGCCCGGTGCCGTGGGTCCGCGCGGAGGTCGAGCACCTCGAGCGGACCGGAACCGGGCTGCGGGGTCGCTCCGTCGTCCTGTTGACCACTCTCGGGGCCCGGACCGGCCTCCTCCGCAAGACGCCGCTGATGCGGATCACGCACGGGGGCGTCTACGTCGCGGTCGCCTCGACCGCGGGCGGCGACCGCCACCCCCACTGGTACGCGAACGCGCTGGCCCACCCGGAGGTCGAGCTGCGCGACGGCGACGACGTGTTCAGGCTGGTCGCGCGGGAGGTCTCGGGCGCGGAACGGACCCGGTGGTGGTCGTTCGCCTGCACCGCGTTCCCGTCCTACGTCGAGTACCAGCGCCGGACCAGCCGCCGGATCCCGGTGCTCCTCCTCGAGCCCGCCGCTACCCCCTGACGCGGGCGTCGGCCGCCGCCCACGACCCCTCGGCTCCCGGGGACGGCGCGTAGGTCCGCACCTCGCTGGTGGCGCGCAGCAGGGCCCGCAGCTCCGTCAGCCCGCCGCCGACCACCCCCCCGGCCCGGGCCTGGACGAGGGCGTTGCCCAGGGCGGCGGCCTCCACCGGGCCGGCCACCACCGGCAGCCCGCAGGCGTCCGCGGTCAGCTGGCAGAGCAGGGCGTTGCGGGCTCCCCCACCGACCAGGTGCACCACCTCGACGTCCCGGCCGCAGAGCTCGGCCGCCTGCCGGACCGTTCGCCGGTAGGCCAGCGCCAGGCTGTCGAGGATGCAGCGGACCGTCTCCGCCTGATTCTGCGGCGGCACCTGGCCGGTCTCCGCGCAGGCCTCCGCGATCCGGCCCGGCATGTCGCCGGGCGGCAGGAAGCGGGCGTCGTCCGGGTCGACGACGGCCGTGAACGCAGGCACCCGCGCGGCGGCGGCGAGCAGCTCGGACAGGTCCGCCGGCAGGCCGGCTGCGGCCCAGGTGCGCTGCGACTCCTGCAGCAGCCAGAGCCCCATGACGTTGCGCAGGTACCGGACGGTCCCGTCGACCCCGAGCTCGTTGGTGAAGCCCGCGAGCCGGCTCTCCTCGGTGACCACCGGCTTCTGCAGCTCCACGCCGACCAGCGACCAGGTGCCGCACGAGACGTAGGCGAACCGGTCGGAGGACGCGGGGACGCCGACGACCGCGGAGGCGGTGTCGTGCGAGCCCACCGCGGTCACGGGCACGGGCCCGGCCAGCCCCGTCTCGGCCAGCACGTCGGGCAGCAGCTCGCCCAACCTCTCGCCGGGCTGCCGGATCGGCGGGAAGAAGCCGCGCGGTAGGTCGAGCCGGTCGATCAGGTCCCACGCCCAGTCGTGGGTGGTGACGTCGAGCAGTCCCGTCGTCGACGCGTTGGTCAGCTCGGCGCTCACCGCTCCGGTGAGCCAGTGCGCGAACAGGTCCGGGACCAGGAGCAGCCGGCGAGCGGCGCCGAACGAGGCCGTGCCGCGCGCCGCGGCCAGCTGGAAGACGGTGGTGAAGGGCAGGTGCTGCAGGCCGGTGACCCGGTACAGCTCCTCCGGAGGGACGACGGCGTGCACGGCAGGCACCGCGGTGGCGTGCCGGGCGTCGCGGTAGTGCACCGGGTTGCCGAGCAGGGTGCCATCGCCGTCCAGCAAGCCGTGGTCGACCGCCCAGCTGTCGATGCCCACGCCGTCGAGCCGGCCGGCGTCCCGCCCGGCTGCCCGCACGCCGTCGAGGACGCCGGTGTAGAGGCCGAGGACGTCCCAGTGCAGGGTTCCCGCGGTGCGCACCGGCCGGTTGGCGAACCGGTGCACCTCCCGCAGGTCCAGCCGGTCGGGGGCGACCTCCGCGACCATCACCCGGCCGCTGGAGGCCCCCAGGTCGACGGCCGCGAACACCCCAGGGGCCTTTGTGGCCACCTTGGCCCCTCTCTCAGCGGAGGAACGCGGCAGCGACGCCGGAGTCCACGGGCACGTGCAGCCCCGTCGTCCGGGTGAGCTCGCCGCCGGTCAGTGCGAACACGGCGTCGGCCACGTGGTCGGGGAGGACCTCGCGCTTGAGCAGGGTCCGCTGGGCGTAGAACTCGCCGAGCTTGTCCTCCTCGACCCCGTACACGGCCGCCCGGCTGGCCCCCCAGCCGCCGGCGAAGATGCCCGACCCGCGGACGACGCCGTCGGGGTTGATGCCGTTGACCCGGATCTGGTGCGGGCCGAGCTCGGCGGCCAGCAGCCGTACCTGGTGGGCCTGGTCGGCCTTGGTGGCGCCGTAGGCGATGTTGTTCGGCCCGGCGAACAGGGAGTTCTTCGAGGAGATGTAGACGATGTCCCCGCCGAGCTCCTGCTCGATCATGATCCGGGCCGCCTCGCGTGAGACCAGGAAGCTCCCCTTCGCCATCACGTCGTGCTGCAGGTCCCAGTCCTGCTCGGTGGTCTCCAGCAGCGGCTTGGAGATCGACAGGCCGGCGTTGTTCACCACCAGGTCGACACCCCCGAACGCGAGCAGCGCCTCCCGGAACGCGGCGGCCACGGCTTCGGCGTCGCTGACGTCGGCGGCCACGCCGATCGCCACGTCAGCGGACCCGATCTCGGCCGCGGCGTCCTGGGCCTTCGCCAGGTCCAGGTCGGCGACGACGACGCAGGCGCCCTCGGCGGCCAGGCGGTGCGCGACCGCCTTGCCGATGCCGCTGGCCGCACCGGTGACCAGCGCGACGCGGGTCGCCAGCGACTTGGGCTTCGGCATCCGCTGGAGCTTGGCCTCCTCCAGCGCCCAGTACTCGATGCGGAACTTCTCGCTCTCGTCGATGGGCGCGTAGGTGGAGACCGCCTCGGCGCCGCGCATCACGTTGATCGCGTTGACGTAGAACTCGCCGGCCACTCGGGCGGTCTGCTTGTTGGCGCCGAAGCTGAACATGCCGACGCCGGGCACCAGCACGATCGCCGGGTCGGCGCCGCGCATCGCCGGGCTGTCCGGGGTGGCGTGCCGCGCGTAGTAGGCGGCGTACTCGGCGCGGTACTCCTGGTGCAGCTCCTTCAGCCGCGCGACGACGTCCTCGACCGGCGCGGTCGCCGGCAGGTCGACGACCAGCGGGCGCACCTTGGTGCGCAGGAAGTGGTCGGGGCAGCTCGTGCCCAGCGCGGCGAGACGGGGGTGCTCGCTCGACGCCAGGAAGTCGAGGACGACGTCGGAATCGGTGACGTGCCCGACCTGCGGCTTGTCGGTCGAGGCCAGGCCGCGGATCACCGGCGCGAGGGCGGCCGCCCTGATCCGCCGCTCCCCCTCCGGCAGCGCCTCGTACCCGGGCAGCGCCGGGCCGAAGGGATCCGGGCGGCCGCGCTCGGCGAGGAACTGCTCCGCCGTCCGGATGATCTCGAGGCTGTTGGCCTCGCACTGCTCGCTGGTCTCCCCCCACGCGGTCACGCCGTGCCCGCCGAGGATGCAGCCGATCGCCTGCGGGTTCTTCTCCGCGATCTCGGCGATGTCGAGCCCGAGCTGGAAGCCGGGCCGCCGCCAGGGCACCCAGACCACCCGGTCGCCGAAGCACTCGCGGGTCAGCTGCTCGCCGTCGGCGGCGGTGGCCAGGGCGATCCCGGAGTCGGGGTGCAGGTGGTCGACGTGCGCGGCCCGGACGAGGCCGTGCATCGCGGTGTCGATGCTCGGCGCGGCGCCGCCACGGCCGTGCAGGCAGTAGTCGAACGCGGCGACCATCTCGTCCTCCCGGTCGACGCCCGGGTAGACGTCGACCAGCGAGCGGAGCCGGTCGAGCCGGAGGACGGCGAGGCCGGCCTCCTCCAGCGTGCCGAGGTCGCCGCCGGAGCCCTTCACCCAGAGCAGCTCGACCGGCTGACCGGTGACCGGGTCGGTGTCGGTGCCCTGGGCGGAGGTGTTGCCGCCGGCGTAGTTGGTGTTGCGCGGGTCCGCGCCGAGCCGGTTGCTACGGGTCAGGAGGTCGCTGACCACGGGGTTCGTCACGTTCGTCGTCCTTCCGATGGTGACGTGCTGGAACGGCCTGGCCGCAGGGGCCCGCCGCGAGCCTGCGGGGGGTGGGGGGGCGGTCAGGTCCTTCGTCAGGCGCCCCAGCCGGCCTGCTGGCCGCCGACGCGCTCGCGGGCGATGCGCTCCTGGTAGCCGGAGCGGGCGTAGGCGGCGGACGGCTCGGGGTCCAGGCCCTGCGACTCGCGCAGCTCGCCCAGCAGCGGACGGACGTCGGTGTTGTACGCGTCCATCAGCAGCGCGTTGGCGCCGAGGACGTCACCGGCCTGCTGGGCCTCGGCGAGCGCCGCCCGGTCGACGAGCAGCGCCTTCGCCGTCGCCTCCTGGACGTTCGTGACCGACCGGATCTGGCCGGGGATCTTCGGCTCGATGTTGTGGCACTGGTCGAGCATGAAGTTGACGCCGGACTCCGGACGGAGCGCGTCGTTGCCGACGATCTCGTTCATGATCCGGAACAGCTGGAACGGGTCGGCCGAGCCCACGATGAGGTCGTCGTCGGCGTAGTTGCGCGAGTTGAAGTCGAAGGCGCCCAGACGCCCGGCCCGCAGCAGCTGCATCACGATGAACTCGATGTTCGTGCCCGGCGCGTGGTGGCCGGTGTCCAGGACGACGGTCGCCTGCTCGCCCAGCGCGAGGCAGTGCACCAGCGAGGTGCCCCAGTCGGGGATGTCCATCGCGTAGAAGTACGGCTCGAAGAACTTGTACTCGAGCAGCATCCGCATGTCCGGGCCGAGCATCGCGTAGATCTGCGAGAGCGAGTCGGCCAGCCGGTCCTGGCGGGCGCGCAGGTCGTCCTGGCCCGGGTAGTTGGTGCCGTCCGGCAGCCACACCTTGAGGTCGGTGGAGCCGGTGGCGTGCATGACCTCGACGCACTGCGCGTGGTGGTCGACGGCCCTGCGGCGGGTCGCCGGGTCGGCGTGGGTCAGCGAGCCCAGGCGGTAGTCGTCGTCCTGGAACAGGTTGGAGTTGATCGCCCCGATCCGCACGCCCAGGTCGCCGGCGTGGGCGGCGATCTTGCCGTAGTCGTCGACGAGGTCCCACGGGATGTGCAGCGAGACCCGGGGGGCGACACCGGTGTACCGGTGCACCTGGGCGGCGTCCTCGAGCTTCTCGTACGGGTCGCGGGCCACGCCCGGCTGGCCGAACACCTTGAAGCGGGTGCCGGAGTTCCCGAACGCCCACGACGGGAGCTCGATGGTCTGGGTCGCGAGCGCGCCGATGGCGGCGGCGCGGGGGTCGGTCACAAGAGCTCCTGACGGCTGGGGCACAGCTGTGAAACGTTTCAGCGACTGCTGGCGCCGACCATAGGGAGCCTGGTAGACCTGTGTCAACGGTCACGGCGCGGCGGGCAGCGCTCGCGGTTGAACCGGTTCAGCGGACTGTGCCCCGACGCCCAGGAGGAGCCTGCGTGAACGCCAGCATCCGGGACGTGGCCGAACGCGCCGGCGTCTCCGTCGGGACGGTCAGCAACGTGCTCAACCGCCCCGATACGGTCAGCGAGTCAACCCGCGACCGCGTCCTCGCCGCGATCGAGGCCCTGGGCTTCGTCCGCAACGAGTCGGCCCGCCACCTGCGCGCGGGCCGCAGCCGCACCATCGGCCTGGTCGTCCTCGACATCGCCAACCCCTTCTTCACCGACGTCGCCCGTGGTGTCGAGGAGGTGGCCAACGCGCAGGGACTCTCGGTCATCCTCTGCAACACCGACGACGAGCCGGACAAGCAGGCGGCCCACCTCGATTCCCTCGCCGAGCAGCGCGTGCAGGGCGTGCTGATCACGCCCACTGCGGAGCCCTCCCCGCAGCTGGAGTCGTTGCGACGCCGCGGGGTGCCCGTGGTCCTCGTCGACCGCCAGGCCCCGGACATCGGCCAGTGCTCGGTCGCCGTCGACGACCACCTCGGCGGACGCCTGGCCGGCGAGCACCTGCTCGAACACGGCCACCGGCGCATCACGTTCATCGGCGGCTCCTCTGGGCTGCCGCAGATCCAGGAACGCCTGGACGGCGTGAGCGCGGCGTTCCGGGCGGTGTGCGGCTCGGACGACGGCCTGACCGTCATCTCCCCGGAGTCGCTCACCGTCGCGGGCGGGCTCGAGGCGGCCGCACGCATCGTGGGCATCCCCGCCGCCCGCCGGCCCACCGCCGCGGTGTGCGCCAACGACCTCATGGCCCTCGGCGTCCTGCAGGGGATGGTGCGCCACGGCGTCCGGGTCCCGGACGACTTCGCCATCGTCGGGTACGACGACATCGACTTCGCGGCAGCGGCGGCGGTGCCGCTGACCTCGGTGCGCAAGCCGCGGCTGGAGCTGGGCCGACGGGCGACCGAGCTGCTGCTGGCCGAGGCCCGGGGCGACGGTCACCGGCACGAGCAGCAGGTGTTCGGCCCGATGCTCGTCGTCCGCGAGTCGAGCATGGTGCGCCGGGACCCGACAGCATGAAGATCGCCCTGTTCGTCACCTGCCTGGTGGACACGATGGTGCCGCAGGTCGCCCGGGCCACCGCCGTCCTGCTCCAGCGCCTGGGCCACGAGGTGGTCGTCCCGCCGGGGCAGAGCTGCTGCGGCCAGATGCACGTCAACACCGGGTACCGGCGCGAGGCGGTGCCGATCGTCGCCAACCACGTGCGCGCCTTCGCGGGCGCCGAGGCGATCGTGGCGCCGTCCGGCTCCTGCGTGGCCTCCATCCACCACCAGCAGGCGGCCGTCGCGCGGCGGGCCGGCGCGCACGCACTCGCCGACGAGGCCGCAGCACTGGCGGAGCGGACCTACGAGCTGTCGCAGTTCCTGGTCGACGTCCTGGGCGTCACCGACGTCGGCGCGTACTACCCGCACCGCGTCACCTACCACCCGACCTGCCACTCCCTGCGCATGCTCCGGGTGGGCGACCGGCCGGTCCAGCTGCTGCGCGCCGTCCGCGGTCTGGACCTCGTCGAGCTGCCCGCCGCCGACCAGTGCTGCGGGTTCGGCGGCACCTTCGCGGTCAAGAACGCCGAGACGTCGACGGCGATGCTCGCCGACAAGATGGCCAACGTGCTGTCCACGCACGCCGAGGTGTGCACGGCCGGGGACGCCTCCTGCCTGCTGCACATCGGCGGCGGGCTGTCCCGGCTGCGGTCGGGCACGCGCACCGTCCACCTCGCCGAGATCCTGGCGTCCACCGAAGAGGCCGTGACGCCCCACCAGTCGACCGCGCCATCGCTGTCCCACCCCACCACCCCGGCGGCCGCGCCATGACCGCCGTCTTCCTCGGGATCCCGACGGCACCCCGCGGCGTCGGGCACCTGCGCGGCGACGAGTCCTTCCCCGACGCTGCCCGCAACTCGCTCCAGAACGGGCAGCTCCGTGCCAACCTCGGGCACGCGACGTCGACGATCCGCGGCAAGCGGGCCGCCGTCGTCGGCGAGGTGGCCGACTGGGCGGAGCTGCGCGAGGCCGGCCGGGCGATCAAGGCGGCCACGATGGCCCGGCTCGACGAGCACCTGATCGCGCTCGAGGAGCAGGTGACCGCGCGCGGCGGGACGGTGCACTGGGCCCGGGACGCGAACGAGGCCAACGCGATCGTCACCCGGCTCGTGCAGGCGACCGGCACCGACGAGGTCGTGAAGGTCAAGTCGATGGCCACCCAGGAGATCGGGCTCAACGAGGCACTGGAGGCGGCCGGGATCGCGGCGCACGAGACCGACCTCGCGGAGCTCATCGTCCAGCTGGGCGAGGACAAGCCGTCGCACATCCTGGTGCCGGCGATCCACAAGAACCGGGCCGAGATCCGCGAGATCTTCCTGCGCACCATGCCCGGTGTGGACCCGGAGCTCACCGACGAGCCGCGACACCTGGCCATGGCCGCCCGGGCGCACCTGCGCGAGCGGTTCCTCCGGGCCCGGGTGGCGATCAGCGGGGCGAACTTCGCCGTGGCCGAGACCGGGACGCTCGCCGTCGTCGAGTCCGAGGGCAACGGCCGGATGTGCCTGACGCTCCCGCAGACGCTGATCACCGTCATGGGCATCGAGAAGGTGGTGCCCACCTGGCGTGACCTCGAGGTGTTCCTGCAGCTGCTCCCCCGCAGCTCCACCGGCGAGCGGATGAACCCGTACACGTCGCTGTGGGCCGGGGTGACTCCCGGCGACGGGCCGCAGGAGTTCCACCTGGTCCTCGTCGACAACGGCCGGACGGCGGTGCTCGCCGACGAGGTGGGCCGCGAGGCACTGCACTGCATCCGCTGCTCGGCCTGCCTGAACGTCTGCCCGGTGTACGAGCGCGCGGGGGGTCACGCGTACGGCTCGGTCTACCCCGGCCCGATCGGTGCGGTGCTGTCCCCGCAGCTGACCGGGGTGCAGGACAACGCCTCGCTGCCGTACGCGTCGTCGTTGTGCGGCGCCTGCTACGACGTCTGCCCGGTGGCCATCGACATCCCCTCGATCCTGGTCCACCTGCGGGCCGAGCACGTCGAGGCGCAGACCCGCACGACTCCCGAGGCCGTCGCCTTCCGGGCGCTGTCGAAGGCGATGTCCAGCCCTCGGTTGTGGCGCCTCGCCCAGCGCGCCGCCGGGCTCGGCCGGTTCCTCGCCCGGGGGAGGCCGACCCTGCCGGCCGCCCTGCCGCCGCCGGCCTCGAAGTGGACCCGCACCCGCGACCTGCCGACGCCCCCCGCGGAGACGTTCACGCAGGCGTGGGCCCGGGAGCACGGCGGATGACGGCGCGCGAGGACATCCTCGGCCGGATCCGGACCGCGCTCGGCCCGGACCGGCGCGTACCCGCGGAGATCAGCCGCGACTACCGGCTCACCGACGACCGCTCCCCCGACGACCTGCTCGACGTCCTGACCGACCGGCTGGAGGACTACAAGGCGACGGTGGTGCGCTGCGGTCCTGCCGACGTCGCGCCGACGATGGCCCGTGCGCTGCGGACGGCGCTCGGCGAGCACGCGCCCGCGGACGTCGTCGTCGCCCCTGGCGTGCCCGCGGCCTGGCGGCCGGACGGCGCGGTGGAGGACGACGGCCGACCCGCGGTGGACCTGGCCGCCTACGCCGCGGCGGTCGCCGGAGTCTCCGTCGCGATCGCCGAGACCGGCACGCTGGTCCTGGACGGGAGTGCGCTGTCGGGCCGGCGTGCGCTGTCCCTGCTCCCCGACTGCCTGGTCTGCGTCGTCGAGGCCCACCAGGTCGTGAGCGGCGTCCCGGAAGGGCTGGCGCGGCTCGACCCGACCGCCCCGCTCACGATGATCAGCGGCCCGTCCGCGACCAGCGACATCGAGCTGCAGCGGGTGGAGGGCGTGCACGGCCCGCGCACGTTGGTGGTCGTGCTCGTCGCCTAGATCGGCGACGGGACGACTCACGAGGCACGGCCCAGGCGCGGGGGGATTCACGACCACGCCGGGGCCGGTGCCGGCCATGTGCCCCGAGTGCTTGCACGCGAAACCACCTGACCATCGCGCGCCACGTTTGGCGGGCGGAGCGCACCCGGGGTGTCCCGGGGCCCCGCCCGGGGTCAGCATGCGCGATCCCGACTCGTCTCGCAACTGTCGTCCCCGACGTCTTTCCGGGTCGGGGGCGCGACACGCCGTGCAGTTGATGCAAACTTGCATAGAGTGCAATATTCGACCATCATGGTGCCCATGTCGACCGGCCTGCGCGAGCGCAAGAAGCTCGCCACCCGGTCGGCCCTCCACCTCGCCGCTCTCCAGCTGGTGGCCGAGCGCGGGCTGGACGAGGTGTCGGTCGACGACATCGCCGAGCGCGCCGACGTCTCGCCACGGACGTTCTTCAACTACTTCCCGTCCAAGATCGACGCCGTCGTCGGCCTGGACCCGGCAGCGCCGCAGCGGCAGGTCGAGGCCTTCCTGAGCCGGCCGGCCGACGAGTCGCCGGTCGAGGCGATGCGTGCGGTCGCCCGCGAGCAGGCCGCCGAGATGAGCGAGAACACCGAGCTGTGGCCGCTGCGCCTCACGGTGATCGACGCGCACCCGGCGGCGTTGGCGCGCCTCGCGGCGGCCTTCGGCGAGTCCGAGCAGGTCCTCGCCGCGGCGATCGGCGAGCGGACCGGCACCCGGGTGGGCGCCGACGCCTACCCCGCGCTCCTCGCCGGCGTCGCAGCCGCGGCGATGCGCACGTCGCTGCACCGCTGGTTCGCCGGCGACTTCACCGCGGCCCTCCCGGACCTCGTCGACGAGACCTGGGACCTGCTGGCCGCGGGACTCCCCGCCCCCCGCTGATACACCCGAGCGGCCCGCGCCGTCCGCTCGATCCGGTGCCGCGCACCCGCGGCACCACCGCCCGACCGAGGAGACCTCGTGCACGCCCCGCCCAGCGACGCTCTGTCCAACGACGCGGCCGCGCAACCGCCCATCGTGCTCACCCGGCGTCGCATCAACACCATCTTCGGCGCCCTGCTGGCCGGGATGCTCATGGCCAGCCTCGACCAGACCATCGTCTCGACGGCGATGCCGACCATCGTCGGCGAGCTCGGCGGCGTCTCGCACATGGCGTGGATGACCACCGCCTACCTGCTGGCCACCACCCTGGTCATGCCCGTCTACGGCAAGTTCGGCGACCTCTGGGGCCGGCGCACGCTGTTCCTCGTCGCGATCGGCCTGTTCACCGTCGCCAGCGTCGGGGCGGCAACGGCGCCCGACTTCGGCTGGCTCGTGGTCTGGCGCGGTGTCCAGGGCCTCGGCGGCGGCGGGCTGATGATCCTCTCGCAGGCGATCATCGCCGACATCGTCCCGGCGCGGGAGCGCGCCAAGTACATGGGCCCGATCGGCGCCCTCTTCGGCCTGTCCGCCGTGGCCGGTCCCCTCGTCGGCGGGTTCTTCACCGACCACGACTCCCTCGGTTGGGAGTGGGCCTTCTGGATCAACGTCCCGGTCGGCCTGACCGCGTTCGCGATCGGCTGGTTCGCCCTCACGCTGCCCCGCAAGAAGAACAGCACCCCGATCGACTACGCCGGCATCCTCGCGCTGTCGGCAGCCACCACCTCGCTCGTGCTGTTCACCGACTTCGGTGGTCGTGACGGCTGGGGCTCCTGGCAGGCGCTGACGCTGCTGGCCCTGCTCGTCGTCTCTGCGGTCGCCTTCGTCGCGGTCGAGCTGCGCGCCGCCGAGCCGATCATCCCGATGACGCTGTTCCGCAACCGCACGTTCGTGGTCGCCACCGCGCTCGGCATGGCGGTCGGGCTCGGCATGTTCTCGGCCATCGCCTTCATGCCGACGTTCCTGCAGATGGCGTCCGGGCTGTCGGCGGCGAACTCCGGCCTGCTGATGGTCCCGATGGTCGTCGGCATCATCATCACCATCCAGGGCTCGGCCAGCTTCATCATGCGGACCGGCCGGTACAAGGTCTTCACCATCGCCGGCGTCGCCGTGATCATGGCCGCGATGATCTGGATGACGACGCTGTCCGGGGACACCTCGCTGTGGACCATCGGCGGGATGTTCCTCGCCCTCGGCGCCGGGCTCGGGCTGATCATGCAGAACGTCGTCCTCGCGGCCCAGAACGCCGTGCCGGCCGACCAGATCGGGACGGCGACGTCGACGAACAACTACTTCCGCGAGGTCGGTGCCACCCTCGGCGTCGCCGTCTTCGGGACGCTGTTCACCAGCCGGCTGGCCGACAACCTCACCGGGGCGCTCAGTGGCAACGCCGAGCAGGCCGGGCAGGCGGGCATCACCTCGCCGGACACCCTGGTGCCGTCGGCGGTCGAGGCGGCCGGCGACCCGCTGCGGTCGGCCATCGTCGATGCCTACGCCAACAGCCTGGCGCCAGTGTTCTGGTACCTGGTGCCGATCCTGGCCGTCGGGCTCCTGCTGGCCCTGGTGCTCAAGGAGATCCCGCTGTCCGAGCACGCCGGCATGGTGGCCCGAGGCGAGGCAGTGAACTCCGAGGCGGAGCTGGCCGCGCTGTCGGCGCCGGCCACCGTCGACGAGCTCGTCGTCCTCGAGGACGACCGGGACGACGAGCAGCGCCTGCGCCTGTAGCTGCGCGCCCCACCGAGACCCGGAACCCGTCGGTTCCGGGCCTCGGTGCTTCAGGCCTCGCCGAGGGGTCACACGGCGTCGAGGTCGCGGGCGATGTCCGCCGCGGCCTCGGTCAGCGCAGCTCTCCAAACCGGCAGCCGGTCGCGGGAGTACCGCGCGGTGGGTGCGGCCAGGGAGAGCGCGGCGCCGGCGAAGCCCCCTGCCGGGGGCACCGCGACGCCGACCGCGGTCAGCCCTGCCTCGGTGCCCTGGTCGTTCACCGCGAACCCGCGACGCCGGGCGGTGCGCAGCTCGCGGAGCACGTGGGCGAGCACCGTCCCGTCCAGGGCGGTGAGGACAGCGGCGACCTCGTCGTCGGCCATCGTGGCCAGCACCGCCTTGCCGCCCGAGGTCCGGTGCGCCGGCAGGGTCCGGCCGGCCCGGTCGCCGACCCGGAGCACCTGGGCGCTCTCGACGGTCGCGACGAAGCGGATGTCCGACCCGGCCAGCACCATCACGTTGGCCGTCTCCCCTACCGCGTCGACCAGCCGGCGCAGGTGCGGCAGGGCCACCTCGCGCAGTGTGGCGACCGAGGCCTGCTGCACCGGTCCGCGGCGCAGCACCGGGCCTGCTGCGTAGCGGCGGTCGGGGAGCTGCTCGGCGAAGTCGCGGTAGACCAGCATCCCGAGCAGCCGGTGCGCCGTCGAGACCGAGACCCCGAGGCGCCCGGCGACGTCGGTGACCCGCATCGCCCCCTCGTGCTGCAGCAGGCTGGCCAGGAGCAGCGCCGAGTCGACGGAGGCGATGGCGTACGCAGGCCTGTTCTTCAACGCAGAAAACTCTATCCCCTCCTGCGGGACGTGCGGGACCGTCGAGGTGCCACACCATCCACGGAGGGACCAGCGACGTGCAGTTCTACCTCGACGGCTACCGACCCGGCGACCCGTTCGTGGAGCAGCCGCACCCGTCCGTGACCGCGCGCTCCGGGAGCCTGCCCGACGAGGTCGACGTGCTGATCGTCGGCTGCGGCCCGGCCGGCATGGTCCTGGCCGCACAGCTCGCCCGGTTCCCGGAGATCCGGACGGCGATCATCGACCGGCGGAAGGGCCCGCTCGAGGTGGGTCAGGCCGATGGCGTCGCCTGCCGGACCGTCGAGATGTTCGAGGCGTTCGGGCTGGCCGACCAGCTGGTCTCGGAGGCCTACTGGGTCAACGAGGTCGGCTTCTGGCGACCCGATCCGGAGGACCCCTCCCGCATCACCCGGACCGGACGCATCCAGGACGTCGAGGACGGCCTGTCGGAGTTCCCGCACGTCATCGTCAACCAGGCACGGATGCTCGCCTACCTGCGCGACTCCATGGCCCGGTCGTCGTCGCGGCTCGAGCCCTGGTACGGGCTGCAGGCCGCCGATCTCGACATCTCCCCCGACGGCAGCACCCCCGTGACCGTCACGGTCCGCCACGTCCGGGACGGCGTCGGGACCGGCGAGACCTCCACGATCCGCGCGCGGTACGTCGTCGGCTGCGACGGTGCTCGCAGCGCGGTCCGGACGTCGATCGGCCAGGAGCTCGTCGGCGACGCGATGAACCAGACCTGGGGCGTCATGGACGTCCTGGCCGTCACCGACTTCCCCGACATCCGGCTGAAGGCCGTCGTCCAATCGGCCAACCAGGGCAACCTGCTGATCATCCCGCGCGAGGGCGGCTACCTGGTCCGGCTCTACATCGAGCTCGACCAGGTCAGCGACCGGGAGATGCTGGACGGCCGCAGCGTCGACCCGGACAAGCTGGTCGCGGTGGCCAACCGGATCCTGCACCCGTACTCGATCGACGTGAAGAGCGTCGGCTGGTGGTCGGTGTACGAGATCGGCCAGCGGCTGTGCCGGAAGTTCGACGACGTGCCGGCCGAGGAGATGTCGGCCCGGCTCCCCCAGGTCTTCATCGCCGGCGATGCCTGCCACACCCACAGCGCCAAGGCCGGCCAGGGCATGAACGTGTCGATGGCCGACGCCTGGAACCTGGGCTGGAAGCTCGCCGCGGTCCTGCGGGGCACCGCGCGGCCGGAGCTCCTGCACACCTACTCCGACGAACGGCAGAAGGTCGCGCAGGAGCTTATCGACTTCGACCGCGAGTTCGCCCGCATGATGAGCGCCAGGCCGCGCACCTCCCCCGACGACGAGGACGGCGTGGACCCGGCGGCGTTCCAGGAGCACTTCGCCGCCCAGGGGCGCTTCACCGCCGGGGTCGCCACCCGCTACGAGCCGTCGATGCTCACCGCGGCCGACGCCTCCTCTTCCCCTGCCGAGGGCTTCCCGCTCGGCATGCGCTTCCACTCCGCCCCCGTGGTGCGGCTGGCCGACGCCAAGCCGGTGCAGCTCGGGCACGCAGCCCGCGCGGACGGGGCCTGGCGGCTGTACGTCTTCGCCGACTCGCCCGACCCGACCTCGTCGGGGTCGCGGGCCCGGGCGCTGTTCGAGCACCTGGCCTCGGAGAAGTCGCCCCTGATCCGGTTCACCCCGGCCGGCGCCGACCCCGACGCGGTGATCGACGTCCGCGCCGTCTTCCAGCAGGGCCACCGCGACCTGGACGTCGGTCAGCTCCCCGCCGTCCTGGTGCCACGCAAGGGCACCTTCGGCCTGGTCGACCACGAGAAGGCGTTCTGCCCCGACCCGACGGCCACCGACATCTTCGACCTGCGCGGCATCGACCGGGCGCAGGGAGCCATGGTGCTGGTCCGGCCCGACCAGTACGTGGCGCACGTGCTGCCCCTCGACGGGTACGACGAGCTCGCCGACTTCCTGGCCGGAGTGCTGCTCGACGCCTGACGCGGCCCGGTGGCTACGGTGCCGGGATGCCGTCCCTCCCCCGCGACGCCGCCCGTGTCCTGCTCGGGGTGGCCATGGTCGGGGCGGGCGTCCTGCACCTGACCAGCCAGCGGCAGGAGTTCCGGGCTCAGGTGCCCGACTGGTTCCCCGTCGACGAGGACCTCACGGTGCTCGGCTCGGGCGTCGCCGAGATCGCCCTGGGCGCAGCCTTCGTCGCGCTCCCGCAGAAGCGGCGGCTCGTCGGGGCGCTGCTGGCGGCGTTACTCGTGGTGATCTTCCCGGGCAACGTCGCCCAGTACGTGGAGGGCACCGACGCCTTCGGGCTCGACACCGACACGAAGCGGCTCGTGCGGCTCTTCTTCCAGCCCCTGCTCGTGCTGCTGGCCCTGTTCGGCGGCGGCTGGTTCCGGCGCACCCACCGCGACTGACCTCCGCTACCCCCGGGCGGCGTTCGCCTCCGCCATGAGCCGCTCGAGCTCCGCCATCGGGACGGCGGACCCGAAGTCGGTCGCGAACCGCCCCATCGGCATGGAACCGATCATCTGCAGCATCCCGTCGTGCATCTCGCCGGCGCCCTCGGGCATCGTCTCGAGGAAGCCCGCCAGCAGCTGCGCGCCGACCACCGGGTGTCCGAACCACTCCGCCACCGACGAGCCGAGCGTCAGCTCCGGGACGACGTCGTCCCCGGTGAGCGTCACGGTCGCCTCGGCGACGACGTCGGCGGCGCTGCGGCCGATCTGGACGGTGTACTCCCCCGGCGCCACGAGCCAGCCGCCTCCGCGCACGTCCCAGTAGGCGAAGGCGCGGCGGTCCAGCCCGAAGCCCACCGTGCGCGACTCCCCCGCCGCCAGTGACACCTTCGCGAACGCACGCAGCTCCCGCACGGGCCGCCGGACCGGTCCGGCCGTCGTCGCGACGTAGACCTGGACCACGTGCCGGCCGGCCCGCTCGCCGGTGTTGGTCACGGTCATGCTGACCGTCGCCGTGTCGTCCCCGGTCGCGCGCACCTGCAGGCCGGCCGTCTCGACGGTCGTGTAGCTCAGTCCGTGGCCGAACGGGTACCGGACGGCGCGGTCGACGGAGAGGTAGTGCCGGTAGCCGACCATCAAGCCCTCGCCGTACCGGACGTGCCCCTGCTCGCCCGGGAAGTTCAGGTAGCTGGGGTTGTCCTGCAGCCGCAGCGGGATGGTCTCGGCCAGCCGTCCCGACGGGTCGACGGCGCCGGTGAGCAGGTCCGCGAGGGCGCCTCCGCCGGCTTGGCCGAGCAGGAACCCGGCCAGGATCGCGTCGACGTCGTCGTGCCACCCCTCGAGCGACACCACACCCCCCGAGGAGAGCACGACGACGGTGCGCGCGCCGACCGCCGCCACGGCTTGGATCAGCTCCACCTGGACGGCGGGCAGGTCGAGGGTCGTGCGGTCGAAGCCCTCGGACTCGTCCGCCTCGGCGAGCCCGGCGAAGACGACGGTCACCTCGGCGTCCCGGGCGGCGGCGACCGCCTCCTCCCGCAGCGCCGGCGCGTCACCGGAGCCGTCGAGGGTGAACCCGGGCGCGAAGACGACGTCGTCCACCGCCTGCCGCAGCGCGCCCACGGCGTCGTCGACCCGGGTGGCGTTGACGTGCGAGCTCCCACCGCCCTGGAATCGCGGGGTCCGGGCGAACTCCCCCACCACGGCGATGCGGGCGCCTCCGGTCAGGGGCAGCGCGCCGTCGTCGTTCTTCAGCAGCACGGCACAGCCGGCGGCGAGCTCGCGGGCCAGGGCGTGGTGCGCCTCGACGTCGACGCCGTCGGTCGGCTCGGTCACCAGCCCGGCGAGGGCGGCGACCCGCCTTGCGCTGCGGTCGACGACGGCCTCGTCCATTGTCCCGGCCCGCACCGCGTCGACGACGAGCTGGTTGCCTGCGCCGTGGTCGCCGGGCATCTGCAGGTCCAGGCCGGCCTCCAACGCGGCCACCCGGTCCTGCACCGCGCCCCAGTCGGAGACGACGGCACCCTCGAAGCCCCACTCGCCACGCAGCACGTCGGTCAGCAGCCAGCGGTGCTGCGACGCGTAGACGCCGTTGATCTTGTTGTAGGCGCACATGACCGTCGCCGGCCGCGCCTCGGTGACGACGCGTTCGAAGGCCGGCAGGTAGATCTCGCGGAGGGTGCGCTCGTCGACGTCGGCGCTGATCTGCATGCGCTGCGTCTCCTGGTTGTTGGCCGCGAAGTGCTTCACCGACGCGCCGACTCCCTCGCCCTGCTGTCCGCGCACGTGGGCGGCGCCCAGCACGCCGGCCAGCAGCGGGTCCTCCGCGTAGTACTCGAAGTTGCGGCCGCACAGCGGCGACCGCTTGATGTTCACGCCCGGCCCGAGCACGACGGGAACGCCGAGCGCCCGCGCCTCCCGACCGACGGCGGCACCGATGCGCTCGGCGACCTCGGGGTCCCAGCTCGACCCGACGGCGACGGCGGGCGGGAAGCAGGTGGCCGGCAGGCTCTGCAGCAGGCCGATCTGCTCGAAGTCGGCCTCCTGGCGGCGGACGCCGTGCGGCCCGTCGGTGAGCACGACCGACGGCAGGCCGGCCTCCTCGATCGGCGCCGTCGACCAGAAGTCCTGCCCGGACAGCAGGGCGGCCTTGCGCCCCAGGGGCAGTGGGGTCACGTCGTCGGTCATCGGTTCTCCTCGTGGAAGTCGACGTCGGTGTAGGCCCGGATGCAGGGGGAACTCATCGCGCCGCGATACATGTGGTGACGGCGCCGCACTCCGGCGCAGACGCAGTCACGGTGATGACCCCGACCCCGGTCGGTCGGACGACGGCCAGCGCGCGACCGTCGAACGTCGTGTGGACGTCGTCCAGGTAGGACTCCTCGGTCGCCGGGGCGGCACTGCCGAACCCCTGGAGGACGCCGGGGCCCTCGACGGTGACCGTCACCTCGCGGTCCACCCCGAGGGCGACGACGCCGGCGCCGTCCTGCAGCGTGAGCGCGACGTGGGCGAGGTCGGTGTCGTCGGCCCGGACCACGTCGCGGTCGGCCACCGCAGCCAACCCGATCGGACCCGCGGCCGACCGCAGCGTGGAGCGCCCGGTCTCCTCCCCCGCGGTGCGGGCCACCGCCGTGAGCTCACCAGGTGCGTAGACCACCTCGAACTCGGCGCGGAAGCGGTTCGCCTCCCCCGCCTTCGCCGTGCCGAGCGACGCTCCGTCCAGGAGCAGCTCCACCTCGTCGGCGTCGCTGTACACCTCGACCGTCACCGGCTTGCCCTCGGCGCCGGCCCAGCTCCAGCTGCCGACCGTGTCGCTCCACGCCCACGGCGTCGCCGCCAGCTCGCGACCGGACCGCTCGGGCCGCAGGACGGCGAGATAGGGATCGGTGCGCAGACCGAAGACGATCTCCCGGTAGTACGAGGCCGGCCGCCGGTGCCCGGTGATGTCGATGTCGCCGACGTGCGCGAGCAGCCACGGGTAGGGACCGTTGAGCCCGCCCCCGGCCGGCTCGTCGGCGAACGAGACCCGGCCGATGCCGACCTCGCCGAGGTAGTCCCAACCGGTCCAGGTGAAGTCGCCGATCACGTGCGGGTTGTCGAGGACGAGCCGCCACAGCCGATCGATCCTGTTCGCGAAGGTCTCCGACCCCACGATCACCCGACGGGGGAAGAGCTCCCGGTCGAGTGCGTACCGGGCCTCCATGTAGTTCATACCGGCCGCGTCGAGCACGTCGTAGGCCTCGGCGGTCCGGGCGGCGACCAACTCGGAGGCGGAGAGCTCGTCCATGAACGCACCCATGTCGCTGAGCATCGTGTTGATGCCGGCCTGTTCCTCGGCCGCCTGGTTCTCGGAAGAGGTCGCCTCGCCGATGACGGCCAGCATGGCGTTGATCCCGTTGGTGACGAACCGGGTGCCGTCGAGCGAGCGCACCTTCTCGGCCAGCCGCCGCGACCAGACGGCACCGTGCGGCTTGGCGACCTCCGGGATCTCGTTGCCGATCGAGTAGAAGACGACGCTCGGGTGGTTGACGTCCTTGGCCACCATCGCCTCGACCTCGCGCTCCCACCACTCCGGGAAGTCCAGTGCGGCGTCGAAGTCGGACTTGCTCTCGGTCCACACGTCGGTGAGCTCGTCCATGACGAGGACGCCGTTCCGGTCGCACGCGTCGAGCATGGCCCGGCTCATCGGGTTGTGCGCGTTGCGCAGGGCGTTGAAGCCGGCCGCCTTGAGCAGCTCGACGCGGCGTTCGTCGGCCCGGCCGATCGTGGCCGCTCCGAGGACGCCGTTGTCGGAGTGCACGCAGGCCCCGCGGAGCGTGACCGGCTCGCCGTTGATCCGCAGGCCACGCTCCGGGTCCAGCGAGAGGGTCCGGATCCCGAACGAGGCGGTCTCCAGGTCCATCTCGGCGTCGCCCTCCCGGAGGACGACGGATGCCGTGTACAGCGAGGGAGAGTCCGGACCCCAGAGCGCCGGGTCGCGGATCAGCAACCGCTGTCGCACGATCGCCGGCTCCCCCGGGAGGACGGTCACCGGGGACACGGCGGAGGCGACGACCGCGCCGTTCCCGTCCCGCACCTGGGTGTCCAGCTCGAGCGTCGCCAGCCCCCGGCCGTCGTGCTCGACGGTGGTCGCGACCTCCACGACGGCGAACTGGTCGTCGACGTCCACCGCGGTGACGCGGACGCCGTCGAGGGCGATGTGCACCAGCCCCGACACGACGAGGTGCACCGGGCGGTGGATGCCGGCGCCGGAGTACCAGCGGGAGTCGCGGTGGGTGCGGCAGACGACGCGGATCTCGTTCGCGGCGCCGTACCGCAGGTGGTCGTCGAGGTCGACGGTGAACCCGGTGTACCCCGCCGCCCGGTGGCCGGCGAGGCTGCCGTTCACGTACACCATGGCGGTGCGGTAGACGCCCTCGAACTCCAGGAGCACCCGCCGGTCGCGGTACTCCTCCGGCGCGTCGAGGACCGCCCGGTACTCGTGCACCCCGCCCGGGACGTAGCCGGTACCGGCGCCCTGGGAGGAGTCCCGCGCCGAACCGAGTGCGGCGTCGTGCGGAAGGGTGACCTGCTGCCACGGTGCCGCAGCCCCGTGCATCTCGGCGAAGAAGTTGGCGTGCGGCCTGGTCTCCCAGCCGCGGTTGAACGGGATGCGTCGCATGGCTGTCCAATCGCTGTGGAGCGGTACGAGGGGGCAGCACGCGACGGATGGCGTCCTGGCTGGAGCGCCCCATGCTCACGCGCGGCCCGTCCGGCCGGCCATCCGCCGTCCGCTGGATGGCCCTCGGGACCCACGCACCCGACATCCTCGGTGACGGTCGTCGCCTCCGACGACCGCCGTCCCATTGACCGGCAGCCGATCAGCCGCGGCACCCCACCGGTGCCCTCGGCGACCTGGGATGCCGGTGGATGGCAGGGGGTCTGTGGCCCGACGGGGACCCGAGGCAGGCTGCAGACATGGCGGAGCGGCTGACAGGGAAGACGGCACTGGTCACCGGGGCTGCCGCGGGCATCGGACGGGCAGTGGCCGACCGGTTCGTCGCCGAGGGAGCGCGGGTCGCCTACGCCGACCGCGACGCCGCGGGCGCCGAGGCGGCCGCTGCGACATCCGGCGGGCGGGCGGTGCCGATGGACGTCACCGACGAGGACAGCGTCGCCGGCGGTTTCGCCGCGCTGGCCGCGGACGGCTGGGTCCCCGACGTCGTCGTCGTCAACGCCGGCGTCCAGTTGTTCGGGCAGGACGCCGAGGTCGCCGACCTGGACCTCGACGTCTGGCGGCGCACCCACGAGGTCAACCTGACCGGCGCGTTCCTGACCATCAAGCACGCCGTGCGGGGGATGCTGACCGTCGGCGGTGGCTCCATCGTCCTGACCGGCAGCCCGACCGCGATCCGCGGCGAGGGCGCGGAGTTCACCGCCTATGCCTCGTCGAAGGCCGGGATGCACGGGCTCGGCCGCACGGTCGCCGCCGCCTACGCCCGCCGGGGCATCCGGGTGAACACCGTCGTCCCGCCCTACACCGGGACGGGCCTGGTCAGCACCATCACCGGCGACCCCGAGGCGCGGGCCGCCATCGTCGGCCGGATCCCCATGGGCCGCGCCGGCACGACGGGGGACCTCGAGGGAGTCATGGTGTACCTGGCCGGCGACGAGTCGGCGTTCGCCACCGGCGACGTTCGCCGTCGACGGCGGCATGACCACGCTCTGAGCCGGGCCGCTCCGGCTCAGTCGGTGCGGCGCTGGTGCAACCTCAGCCGGGCGAGCAGGTCGGCGAACAGCAGCCGGACGTCGACGTCGGTGTAGACGCGCCGGGTCGGCGGGCCGCTCCACGTGCTCGACGCGTCGTCCAGCGCAGTGACCAGGACGGGCGGGCTGTCGCCCAGCGGCCACACCTCGCCGAGCTGCACGAAGTCGGGCAGCGGCAGTTCGAGGAAGCGCTGCCAGAGCCACGCCCCGACCCGGCCGGCGCCGCCGATGTCGTGCTCCAGCTCGGCGACCGAGTACGAGCACCGTCGGTAGGTCTCCAGCGGGAACTGCCGGACGGCGAGCTCGGCCCGACCCAGCACCTCGTCGGCCGCCTGCGGGTCGGTGTCCCGGTTGTACTCCTGCGCGTCGGCGCCCAGCGCCCCGCCGATCCAGACCAGGGTCAGCCGCTCGGCGATGTCCGGCGCCTGCCGGAGCGCCTGGGCGACGTTGGTCAGGGGTCCGGCGCAGACCAGGAAGAGCGGGAGCGGGTCGTCCCGCCGGGCCTCGGCGACGATGGCGTCCGCAGCGGCCGACGAGGTGTCGCCCCCACCGATCGGCACGTCGCACCCGGCGGCGACGACCGGCCGGTGGGTGCCGACCAGGTCGATCAGCTCTTGGGCGAGCGCGGTTCCTGCGGCCGCGGTGCCCGCGGGCGACCCGAAGACCGGGCTGTTCTGCGAGCCGGTCACCGCGACCACCCGGTTGGCAGGGCTGAGCAGGTGGTGCGCCAGAGCGACCAGGCCGTCCGGGTCACCGGCCCAGTCGTTGTCGACGACGACACGGCACCGTTCGGCGATGCGCAGGGACACGTTCTCCTCCAGTGGTCAGACGGCCGGCACGACGGCGGGCTCGTCGCTGCCGGTGTAGCGGAACGAGCGGACGACGATCGCGCCGGACGAGCACCAGACGCCGAGCAGCCGGCCGGTCATGCCGCCCGCCACCTCGGTCGACACGTAGCGACCGTCCAGCCGGCCGAGCTCGGTGAACCCGCCGTCGCCGCCTACGAGGCCGGCCACGAGCTGGTCGGGCCCCAGGGCCGTCGAGGAGAAGTGGCCCTCGTCCGGGACCGCCCGGATCTCCAGGACGACGTCGCCGGTCGCGACGGTCGTCTCCCCCAGCACCTGCCGCAGCACCCCGACGTGGGCGACGGCCCGGACGCGGTCGCCGTCCACCTCCAGGTCGAGGTGGTGCCGGGCGTCCATGCGGACGGAGAGCCCGCCGACGCCCTCGGACGCGTCCACGACCGCCCGGGCACGCGCGACGAGGTGCTCCTGCCGGCGTCCCGCGAAGAAGAGCTCGTCCGATGCGGGGTCGGGGTCGGCCGCTGACACCCGCCAGCCGGCGTCGCTCCGGGTGAGCAGTTCCTCCGGGAAGCGACGCGGTGACACCCACGAGTCCGGGAGCGCCGGGCCGTCGAGCTCCTCGACCTCGACGGCGTCCGTCGTGGGAACCAGCCACGCGCCGATGCGCGGCCAGCCGTCCTCCCACGTCACCTCGGCGGCGAAGGTCTCGCGGCCCAGGACGTGGAACTGGGGGCTGGCCCCGCGCGGGCGGACGCCGTGGAAGACGATCGCCCAGCTGCCGTCGGGCCGCTGCACCAGGTCGGAGTGCCCGGTGTTCTGCACCGGCGACTCGATGCCGCGGTGGGTCAGCAGCGGGTTGTGCGGGCACGGCTCGAACGGCCCGGACGGCGATGTCCCGCGCGCAATGGTCACCGCGTGCCCGCGCTCCGTGCCGCCCTCGGCGATCAGCAGGTACCAGTACTCCCCGATCCGGTAGAGGTGCGGGCCCTCCGGGAACCGGCCACCGGTCCCCTGCCACACGTGCCGGCGCTCGGTGAGCGCGGCGCCCGTCTCCAGATCCACTGCCTGCTGCACGAGCCCGGCCGGCCCGCCCGCGCCGAAGCCTGCGTAGGTGACCAGCAGGGTGCCGTCGTCGTCCCAGGCCAGGTCGGGGTCGATGCCCCGGACCTCGGTCAGCCGGACCGGCTCCGACCAGGGGCCGAGCGGGTCCTCGGCGTGCACGAGGACCTGCCACCCGCCGTCGGCGAGGTTGGTGGTGATCATCCAGAACCGGCCGTCGTGGAAGCGGATCGTCGGCGCGGTGATGCCGCCCGAGCCGGGCGCCGCCGAGACGTCCAACTGCGACGGCCGGGCGAGCACGTGCCCGGCCTGCTGCCACGTGACGAGGTCGGTCGACCGGAACAGCGGCACCCCGGGCGCGTACTCGAAGCTCGACACCACCATCCAGTACGTGTTCCCCACCCGGACCACGCTCGGGTCCGGATGGAACCCGGGGACGACGGGACGCGGCGGCACCGTCACTGGTGGTCGTCCGGGTCGAAGAAGAGCGCGGGCTTCTCCACGGGCACCGGCTCGGCGATCGTGGCCGCGAACGAGTGCCGGCCGGACCCGACCTCGACGGCGTCGCTGCCGTCGGGGAGCACGACCTGTGCCGTCGTGTTCGGCGGCACGGTGACCTCCAGGGCGAACTGCGTGCCGGCGGTCAGCGTCCAGGAGACCTCCGCCGTTCCGTAGGGCGTCTCGTGGGTCGCCGCCGCCGAGCTGAGCCCAGGTCCCGGGCGCGGGGCGATCAGCAGCCGCCGATACCCCGGCGCCGCGGGCGCGAGCCCCGCCACCGTGCGGTGCAGCCAGTCGGCCACCGCGCCGAAGGCGTAGTGGTTGAACGACGTCATGTCGCCGGGGTTGATCGAGCCGTCCGGGAGCATGGAGTCCCAGCGCTCCCAGATGGTCGTGGCACCCATCGTCACCGGATAGAGCCACGACGGGTTCTCCCGCTGCAGCAGCAGCTCGTACGCGGTCGGCAGCTCGCCGGCGTCGGTCAGCGCGTCGGTGACCAGCGGCGTCCCGAGGAAGCCGCTGGCGATGTGGAAGCCGTCCTTGAGAACCTGCTCGGCCAGCAGCCGGCCGGCGTGCTCCCGCTGCTCGGGCGTCAGCAGGTCGAACTCCAGCGCCAGCGCGTACGCCGTCTGGGAGGGGAAGGCGACCCGGCCGTTCGGGGTCACGTACTCGGCGCGGAACCGCGCGGCTGCGCGTTCTGCCAGGTCGGCGAAGCGGCTGCCGTCCCGGCCGAGCACCTCCGCCGCCTGCGCCATCGTGCGAGCCGTCCGCGCCAGGTAGGCCGTCGCCACGCACTGCCACGGCGTCCGGGCAGCGGCCGGGTTGTCGGGCGGCGCGGCGGTGTCCAGCCAGTCGCCGAAGGAGAAGCCGCCCTCCGGGAAGTCGAGGTCGGCTCCCGCCCGGCCCGCGAAGGCGTCGACCCAGGCGGTCATCGACGTCCATTGGTCGGCCAGCAGCCCGGCGTCGCCGCTGCGCTGGTAGAGCACCCACGGCACGACGACGGCGGCATCGCCCCAGCCGACGTCCGGCTGCTGCGGGAACGGCAGGAGCTCGACGAACGGCACGTACATCGGCACCACGCCGCCGTGGTCCTTCATCTGCTCGACGGCGAGGTCGGCCAGCCAGGACCGCAGCATGCCGGCGGTGTCGTAGAGGAACGACGCGGTGGGCGCGAAGACCTGCAGGTCGCCGGTCCAGCCCAGCCGTTCGTCGCGCTGCGGGCAGTCGGTCGGCACGTCGAGGAAGTTGCCGCGCATCCCCCACACGACGTTCTCGTGCAGCCGGGTGACGTCGGGGTCCGAGCACTCGAACGTGCCCGTCCGGCGCAGATCGGTGTGCACGACGACCGCCTCCAGTGCCTCGGCGGTCACCTCGCCCGGCCAGCCGGAGACCTCGGCGTAGCGGAACCCGTGGAAGGTGAACCGCGGCTCCCAGGTCCGGGGGCCCGTGCCGTCGAGGACGATCACGTCGGTCGCGTCGGCCGCGCGCAGCGGGCGGGTGCCCAGCTCACCGTGCTCGAGCACCTCGGCGTGCCGGACGGTGATCTCCGTCCCCGCCGGGGCGTCGGGCAGTGCGAAACGGAGCCGGCCGACGAGGTTCTGCCCGAAGTCCACCAACGTGGCGCCGGACGGCGACGTGCTGATCTCCCGCACGGGCACCGTCTGGGTGCGCCGCGCCGGGGGGCCCGTGGGCGCGACCAGCTGCGCCGCGTCGAACGCGCCGCGCTCGACCGGCGCCCAGCCGCTGTCGTCGAACGACGCCTGCGACCAGCCGGGGAGCTCGCGCCGGAAGTCGACGGTCTCGCCCTTGTAGAGGCCGGCCCGGGTCAGCGGGCCGTCGGTGGTGGCGCGCCAGTCGTCGTCGGTGGCGACGACGGTGCGGCTGCCGTCGGGGTGCTCCACCTCGAGCTGCAGGAAGACGCCGGTGCGGTCGCCGTAGATGCCGCGCTTGCCGGTGAACCCGAGGTAGCCGCGGTACCAGCCGTCGGCCAGCTGCACTCCGATCGCGTTGGCGCCTTCCCTCACCAGGTCGGTGACGTCGTACGACTGGTAGCGCAGCCGGTGGGAGTAGCTGGTCCAGCCCGGCGCCAGCACCTGGTCGCCGACGACCGAGCCGTTGAGCTCCGCCTCGTAGACGCCATGCGCGGTGGCGTACAGCCGGGCCCGGGCGACCGGCTTGCCCAGCACGAACTCGCGGCGCAGCAGGGCGACCGGCTCGTCGGCGTCGGCGGTCAGGAACGGCTGCACCAGCGCGGCGGTCCAGTCGCCGGGCTCGAGCAGACCGGCCTCGACGACGACGTCCTCGCTCCAGGCCGACGGCTCGGGGGCGAGAGTGTCTCCGGAATGGCCCCACACCCGGACCCGGACGATGCGGCGCTCGCGGCTGGTCAGCGGCGGCGCGCCCCACGGGACGAGCACCGACTCGGCGGAGTCGATCCGCCCGGATGACCACGCCGACCCGTCGAGCGGTTCGATCTCCAGCTCGTAACCCGCCTGGTGCCAGTCCGGCAGGTCGGTCCGGGTCACCCAGGACAGCCGTGGCGTGGGATCCCCGATGCCGAGGGGCTCGCGGTGGTGCTCGACGGTCACGGGCAGGACGGTCAGGTCGCTCATCGCAGCTTCTCCACGAGGTAGTCGACGGACAGGTGCACGACGCCGTCGACGTCGTCGTGCCCGTCGAAGATGTGCTGGGCGCCCTCGATCGGGACCAGCCGGCTCTCGACCCCGACGGCGGTCAGGGCGGCGTGCAGCTGCTCGCTCTGCGCGTAGGGCACCAGCCAGTCGGCCGTGCCGTGCACGAGCAGGAAGGGCGGCGAGTCGGCCCGGACGTGGTGCACCGGGCTGGCGTCGAGGAGCGCGTCTCCGCTCAGCCCGCGCAGCAACTGGTCCTCCGGCGGGGTGTGCAGCTCCGGCGGCAGCATCGCCGCCACCTGCGGGGGCGGGGCCTTCCGCGGCATGGTCGCCATGTCCGACAGCCCGTACCAGTCCACGACCACGTCGACCGCGCTGGACGGGCCGACGACGCCGTGCGAGCCCTCGAGGTCGTCGCGGGAGCCGGTCAGGCCGAGCAGCGCGACGAGGTGCCCACCGGCGGACTCGCCCCAGGCACCGATCCGGTCGGTGGAGACGCCCAGCTCATCGGCGTGCGCGCGCAGGTAGCGGACGGCGGCCTTGAGGTCGTGCAGCTGCGCGGGGAAGGGCGCCTCGAGGGCGTGCCGGTAGTCGACGGTGGCGACGGCGAGCCCGGCCTCCAGCAGCGCGTCGAAGACCTGGTCGGGCCGCAGCGTCTCCGGCAGGTACCGCCGGTCACCCATCATGAACGCGCCGCCGTGCACCCAGACCACCAGCGGGGCGGGGGCGTCGGTCGCGGGCACCCACACGTCCAGCTGCAGCGGCCGGTACCCGAACGCCACTGCGTAGGTCAGGCCGCTCCAGTGCCGGACGCCGTCGTCCCGCCGCGTCGGCTCGTGCGGGGGCAGGAACCGGGCAGGCCCGGCCCACTCGGTCGTGTCGGCGGTCATCGACGGTCCTCCAGGGTGCTCGTGTAGGTGTGCTCGCCGGGTCCCGCGCCGTCCACCGATCCGTCGGGCAGGACGATCTCCGCCGACGTGCCGGCCGGGACGACGACGCGGAGCGAGAAGGCGTCGCCGTCGATCCGCCACGCGGACTCGATGCGGCCGTAGGGCGAGTCGTGCGCCGCCTCGGCCGAGGTCAGCCCGCCACCCGGACGGGGCCGTACCCGGAACCGGCGGTAGGCGGGCTCCATCAGCTCGATGCCCGCGGTGTAGAGGTGCAGGAAGGAGATCACCGCGCCCTTGGAGTAGTGGTTGAGCGACTCGTACGGGACGCCGTCGGCGGAGACCCCGTTCCACCGCTCCCACACCGTCGTGGCGCCGCGGTCGACCATCACCAGCCACGAGGGCTCGCTGTCCTGCATCAGCAGCTCGTACGCGACGTCGAGATGGCCGGTCTCCGCGAGGACGGGCAGCAGGTAGGGCGTGGCGAGGAAGCCGGTCCCCAGGTGGGTGTCGGCCTTCCGGATGAGCTCGACCAGCCGCTCGGCCACGGCCGGACGCAACTCCGCCGGGACGAGGTCGAACGCCAGCGCGCGGACGTGGTTCGCCTGGGTGTCGGGCGTCAGCCGCCCGTCGGCGTCCAGGTACTCCGCCTCCCAGGCCTGCCGGGCACGGACAGCGAGCTCGGCGTACCGCGCAGCCTCCTCGTCGCGGCCCAGCAGCTCGCCGATGCGGGCCATCAGGCCGGCGCTGTGGACGAAGTACGCGGTGGCGACGTCGCCCTTGTCCGCCGCCACCCATGCCGGGAAGTCGGCGATCTGCTCGCCGGGCTCCAGCCACTCGCCCCAGTGGAAGCCGGTGTCCACCAGGTACTGCTCGTGCGGCGCGGGTTCCGGCCGGGACGCGGCCCGGTCGGGGTGCCGTCGGTTGTGCGCCTTCCGTTCCGTCCGCTCCAGCCAGCGGACCATGGTCGGCCACAGCTCGTCGAGCACCTGCTCGTCGCCGTACGCGCGATAGATCTCCCACGGGACGATGACCGCGGCGTCCCCCCAGCCGGCGGACCCGTTCAGAAACGCGAGCGGGCTCTGCCGGCCCTCGCCCCGGGTGCTCGGGCTCAGATTGGCGACGGTGCCGTCCGGCCACTGGTCCAGAGCGACGTCGCGCAGCCACTTGGTCGAGAAGCCGGCGACGTCGTACAGGAACGCGGCGGTCGGCACGTACAGCTGCCAGTCACCGGTCCAGGGCCCGCGCTCGCGGTGCGGGCAGTCGGTGGGGACATCGCAGGCGTTGCCGCGGAGGCTCCACACCGCCGCCTCGTGGAAGCGGTTCACCCGCTCGTCGCTGCAGGTGAAAGCGCCGGTCCGCCGCATGTCGGTGTGCACGACGACGCCCCGGACGTCGTCGACGGTGAGGTCGCCCGGATGACCCTCGATGCGGACGTACTGGAAGCCGTGCGTCGTCCGCCGGGGCTCGAAGACGTCGCCGTCGACCCCCGCCGACACGACGGCGTCGACCTGACCGGCCGGCAGCGGTTCCGGCAGGAACGGCACGGCGGGCCGCAGGTGGTCGGTCGTCACGTCGCCGTCGGGACCGAGCCACTCGCCGTGGGTGAGCGTCAACGTCGTGCCGGCGGGGCCGAGGTCCGTGAGCCGGAGCCAGCCGTTGATGTTCTGCCCGAGGTCCACGATCTGCCGGCCGTCGTCGAGGCGCGTCACCGATCGCGGCACGATCTCCGCCACCCGTCGCACCGGAGGCGCGGCCGAGTCGACCAGGCCGGCGTAACCGTGCTCGACGACGGCCACGTCGTCCCAGCCGGTGTCGTCGAATCCCGGCAGCTCCCAGCCCCGCGGCAGGCGTGTCAGGTCGACCCGCTCCCCGGCGATCAGGTCCGCGGCCACCACGTGACCCAGGCCGCTCCGCCACCCGGATCCCGTCCCGACGACGGTCTCGGTGCCGTCGTCGTGGGTCACGTGCAGCTGGGCCAGCAGCGCGAGCCGGTCCCCCCATTGGTCGGCCGCGCGGGTGATGCCGGTCTGCCCGCGGAACCAGCCGTCGGCCAGGACAACGGCCAGGGCGTTGCGACCGGGCTGCACGGACGCGGTGACGTCGACCGTCTGCACCTGCAACCGGGCGTCGTACTGCGTCCAGCCGGGGGTGAGCTCCGCGTCCCCGACGCGACCGCCATTCAGGAAGGCCTCGTAGAGGCCCTGCGCGGTGGCGTGCAGCCGGGCGGAGGCGACGGGCCGGTCGACGTCGAACTCCAGGCGGAGCAGCGCAGCCGGCCGGTACCCCTTCGGGCCGTCGGGCATCGTCCCGGGCTCGATCCAGGAGGACTGCCAGTCCTCCTCCCACAGCAGGCCCGTCTCGAAGCAGGCCGGCGCGGACACCGGGCTCTCCCCCAGGTCCGTGCGCACCGCGACCTGCCACTCGACCCGCTGGGCGGAGGTCAGCGGCGGACCGGCGTACGGCAGGAGCAGGTGCCGGCCGTCGGCCGCCCAGCCGGAGTCCCAGCCGTTGTCGGCGGTGAGCCGGTAGGCCACCTGCTCGCGCGCGCCGTCCGGCAGCCGCCACGAGAGCCGCGGCGTCGTCGTCCGGATGCCGATCGCGTCGTCCAGGTGCTCGACCCGCAGGCCGCGCGGTGCCGTCATCGAGCCGGGACGCGCTCGGCGTGGTGGCAGGCGGCGAGGGTCGCGTCGAGCCGCCGCAGCGGCGGCCGCTGCTCCACGCACACGTCGGTCGACAGCGGGCATCGTGGCACGAAGGGACACCCGGTGGCGGACGCCTGCGCGGTGCCGGCCGTCCCCATGCCGAGCGCCTCCCGGGCGGCGCGGCGGGCGGCCTGCTCCGCCGGGCGCGGCACGGGGGCCGCCGAGGTGAGCGCGACGGTGTACGGGTGCCGCGGAGCCAGCGCGACGGCGTCGACCGGACCGGTCTCCATGACCTGCCCGCGGTAGAGCACGACCGTCCGCTGGGACAGGAAGCGCACGACACCGAGGTCGTGGGCGATGAACAGGAAGGCCAGGCCACGCTGGTCGCGCAGGTCGGCCAGCAGGTTGAGCACCTGTGCCTGGGTGGAGAGGTCGAGCGCGGAGACCGGCTCGTCGAGGACGACGACCTTCGGGTCGCAGACCAGGGCGCGGGCGATGGCGATGCGCTGGCGCTGACCGCCCGAGAACTGGGCCGGATACCGGTCGACGGCGTCGCCGGGGAGGCCGACGGACTCCAGGCCGGACCGCGCCTTGGCCAGCGCCTCCCGGCCGGTCACCCCCATGAGGCGGAGCGGCTCGACCAGCGTCTTCCCGATCGTGCGCGCCGGGTTGAGCGAGGAGTACGGGTCCTGGAAGACCACCCGCAGGTCCGCGACCTGGCGGCTGCGCTGCTTCAGCGGCATGTGCGTGATGTCCTGGCCGTGCAGCCGCACCGTCCCCGCCGTCGGCGGCTGCAGGCCGAGGACCGCCTTGCCGATCGTCGACTTGCCGGACCCGGACTCGCCGACGAGACCGAGAGTCTCGCCCGGCATGATGTCGAAGCTCACGCCGTCGATGGCCGGGGGCGCCTGACGCGCCTTGCGACCGCGGCCGTACCGGACCACGAGGTCGCGGATCTCGAGGGCGGGCGCCGGGCCCGTCCCGAGAGCCACCGGGGTGGCGGGAGCGGGCGCGGTCATCGGATTCCTCCAGCGGTCGCGGCGGGCTCGGTAGCGATCGGCTCGGCGGTCAGACCGGCACCGGGCGCCACCTCGGCCCCGATGTCGTCGGCCTCCCACGTGGCGCCGGCCCGGGCGATCTCGTCGACGCGGACGCACAGCACCGATCCGGCTCCGTGCGCCGGCAGCGCCGGGAACGGCACGGTGCACTTCTCCTGGACGAACTGGCAGCGGCCGGCGAACCGGCAGCCGGTCGGCCACGAGCCGGGCGGCGGCACTGTCCCGGGGATGGAGGCGAGTCGCTCCGGCACCGGCTCGCCGTCGGGCACGTGCGGGTTCGCACCGAGGAGGGCCATCGTGTACGGGTGTGCCGGCTCGTCCAGCACGGCGACGGCGGAACCGTCCTCCACGACCGCGCCGGCGTACATGACGGCCACGTCGTCGCAGATGTCGGCGACGACGCCGAGGTCGTGGCTGACGATGACCACCGAGAGGCCGGTGTCCCGGACCAGGGCGCGCAGGAGACTGAGGATCTCCGCCTGCACCGTGACGTCGAGGGCGGTGGTCGGCTCGTCGGCGATCAGCAGCTTCGGCTCGCCGGTCAGCGCGAGGGCGATGGCCACGCGCTGTGCCATGCCGCCCGAGAGCTCGTGCGGGTAGGACTTCAGGACCCGCTCGGCGTCGACGATGCCCACCTGTCGGAGCAGCTCGGCGGCGATCGTCCGGGCCTCGGCCTTGCCGGCCCCTCGGATGCGGCGCAGCGGCTGGACGAGCTGGTAGGCGATGGAGAACATCGGGTCCAGCGCCACCATGGGCTCCTGGGAGATCATCGCGATCTCCCGGCCACGGATCGCCGTGAGTTCCTTGTCCGGGAGGGCGACCAGCTCGCGCCCCTGCCACAGGATCGACCCGCCGGACACCGACACCCCGTCGGGAAGCAGCCCCATCAGCGAGCGCGCGGTCATCGTCTTGCCGCAGCCGGACTCCCCCACGAGGCCGAGGACGCGCCCGGGCCGCAGCGTGAAGGAGACGCCGGTGACCAACGCCGGGCCGTCGTCCACCGAGACGTCGAGATCGCGGACCTCGAGGATGGCGGCCGGATCAGCCGGCGCGGCGTCCCCCCTCGCGGCGGCGATCGCCCTGGCCAGGGGCCGCTTCCGGCGGGTCGGCGTGCGCGCGATCGAGGCCTTGCCGGCGATGGCGTCGGCGAGCTCGTTGGCGGCGACCACGGTGAGCGCCAGGACCAGTCCGGTGGGCACCAGCAGCCACGGCGCGTTGAACACGTAGGAGGACGCGTCCTGGATCATGAAGCCCCAACTGGGGGCGGGCTCGGCCGGCCCGAAGCCGAGGAAGGCCAGGCCCGCGACGATCAGCAGGCCGATGCCGTAGAGCTGCGCGGCTTGGACGGCCACGACGGTCGCCATCGACGGCAGCACGTGGACGAGGTTGACCCGCAGCGACCCGAGTCCGTTGACGCGTGCGGCGTCGACGTAGAGGCGCTGCCGCACCGACTGCGCGACGCCCAGCATCACGCGGTACACCGCGGCGGAGATCAGCACGCCGAGGATCGCCATGATGATGAAGGTGCGGACGCCGATCACGCCGATGACCGCGAGCAGCAGGATGGTGGCCGGCAGCGCGAGGAAGACCTCGGTCACCCTGCTGATCACCCGTTCCACGCGACGGCCGCGCTCGGCGGCGATCAGGGCGAGCGGCAGGCCGATGCCGAAGGCGACGAGCACGGTGACCGCAGCGGCCAGCAGCGGCTCGGCGCCGGCGCTGAAGATCCGGCTGAGGAGGTCGCGGCCCAGTGGGTCGGTGCCCAGCAGGTGCGCGCCCGACGGGAGGGCCAGCCGGTTCGCGAGATCCTGCTCGGCGACCTCGTAGGGCCGCCACAGCGAGGCGGTGAGCGAGGCGGCCAGCATGAAGACCAGCCAGACCGCGCCGAACAGGCCACCGGGGCGACGCAGGAAGTACGGCAGGCCGCGGCGACGCTGCGCCGGCGGGACGGGCTCGGTCGCCACGTCGTCCGCAGCGTCCAACGGCAGAACGCTCATGCTGTCCGCACCTTCGGGTCGAGCGCCGCGACCAGGAGGTCCAGCAGCAGGTTCGTGATGACGACGACGACGGTGGCGACCACGACCACGCCGATCAGGGCCGGGATGTCGCTCGAGGCAGCGGCGAACTGACCGGCCTGCCCGAGGCCGGGAAGGGCGAAGAGGTTCTCGATGATCACCGAGCCGCCGAACAGCGCGATGAACTGGATGCCGAGCACCGACACGACGGGCAGGCTGGCGAAGCGCAGAGCGTGCACGTAGCGGATCCGCCACTCCGGCGTGCCCATGGCCCGCAGGGTCCGGATGTGCTCCTGGGCCAGGGCCTCGCGCATGCCGGCGTTCGCCGTCCGCGCGATGATCGCGGCCCCGCCCACGGTGAGGGTCAGGACGGGGATCGCCAGGCTGGTGGCCCAGCCGGCCGGGTCGGTGGCGAACTCGACGTAGCCGGTCGCCGGGAACAGCCCGGTCTGGATCGCCAGGACGTAGACGAGCAGCACGCCGACCCAGAACGCCGGCAGCGACAGCGCCACCCCGCTGCCGGTCATGAGGAAGCGGCTCACCCGGCCACCGCGGACGGCTGCGGTGACGCCGATGCATACGCCCACGACCCCCGAGAGGAGGGTCGCGAAGAGGGCGATGGAGGCGGTGACCGGCACCCGGTCGGCCAGGTCGGCGCCGATCGAGCGGCCGTCGATGAGCGACGTCCCCAGGTCCCCCCGGACCAGGTCCCCGAGGTAGTCGAAGAACTGGACGACCAGCGGGCGGTTCCAGCCCAGCACCTCGTTCTCCGCGGCGATCTGCGCCTCGGTGGCACCGGGGCCGAGACGCACGGCCCCGGGCGTGGAGTCACTGATGTGCACCAGCAGGAAGCTGATCACCACCGCGGCCAGAACTGTGCCGACCGCCATGGCCAGCCGCCGTGCGACGTAGCCGAGCATCTCGTTGTCCTTCGTCGTCGTCGTCGTCGTGCGGGGGCCGGGCGGGAGTGCTGGGAGCCGGTGACCGCGGACTGCGCCGCGGCCACCGGCCGTCGATCAGCTGGCGGGCTGGATCTCGGAGAGGACGAGGTAGTTGTTCGTCCCGGCGTAGGCCGGCTCGGCCACCTTCTCGGCGTTGTAGCCGGTGTAGGTGAAGTCCTCGTAGACCGGGATGTACCAGCCGTTGCTGGTGATCGCGGCGTTGAGGTCGGTCAGGGCCTGCCCCTGCGCGTCACCGGTCGCACCGAGCGCGGCACCGAGGGAGGCGTCGATCTCGGGCTCCTTGGCGCCCTGCATGTTCATGAAGCCGCCGTAGACCACACCGGCGATGAAACCGGCCGGGTTCGCGCCGACCGCGAAGGGACCGAAGATCACCGGGTCGGTGCGCACCGCTGCGAAGACCTGGTCCGTGGACGTCGCCGTCACGAAGTTCATGGTGATGCCCACCTCGGCCAGCTGGCTCTGGATGGCGACCGCGTCCTCGTCCGGCTGGCCGAGCACGGTGTAGTTGAACTCGAAGCCGTCGGCGAGTCCCGCCTCCGCGAGCAGCTGCTTGGCCTTCTCGGGGTCGTAGCCGAACTCCTCGTCGAGCGCCTCGTCGAATCCCGCGGCGGACTCGGGGAACAGCTGCGTGGTCGCGCGGGCACCCGGGTGCAGGTCCTCGACGATGGCTTCGCGGTCGATGGCGTAGCTGATGGCCAGCCGTGCCTGCTCGCTGGCGAACGCGGGGTTGTTGGCGCCCGTCTTGTCGATCACCGGGAAGCCGACGATGGTCCCGCCCGCGCTCACGATGTTCTGGCGCGACTCGACCAGCTCGATCGTGGACGGGTCGAGGATCGTGGCGACGTCCGCCTGGCCGGACACGACCGCGTTGGCCAGGGCCTGCGGGTCGGTGATGACGTTGAAGACGATGGTGTCGAAGGCCCACTCGTCGGCGTTCCACGCCTCGTCGTTCTTGTCCAACGTGTACGTGCTGGCGCGGGTGGTCTCACCCTCGTTGAGCGTGTAGGCGCCCGAGCCGTCCGGGGTCGTCTCGAGGGAGTCGGGGTCGGCGATCGCGTCGGGACCGACGATGATCCCGGCGGTGTCGACCAGGTTCTTGTCCGGCGAGGCCTGCGGCGTCGCCCAGGTGATCACGACCGTCTTCGGGTCGGGCGCCTGGACGTCGGTGATCTCGCTGGCCCCGCCGGGCGCGAGCGCGCCGTAGGCCTCCAGCATCTCGTCGGTACGGCGGTCGAGGTTCGCCTTGACCAGCTCGGCGGTCAGCTCGGAGCCGTCGGCGAAGCTCACGCCGTCGCGCAGGGTCAGCGTGGTCTGCGTGTTCTCCGCGTTGTTCTCGAAGCTCTCGGCCAGGCTCGGCTCGATTGAGCCGTCCGCGGCCGTGACGAACAGGGCGTCGTAGAGCGCCGCGAAGAAGGTGAACTGACCGGACGAGTACAGCAGCGGGTCGTAGCCGGTGGGCGCGGCGTCGGCGTCGTAGGCGAACGTCAGGGTGTCGCTGGCGCCCTGGCTGCCACCGCCGCCACCGCTGTCGCCGCCACCGCACGCCGCCAGGGCCGCCATGGACGCAGCAGCGACCAGCGCGGGCCCGGTCCGGGACGTGAATCGATTCATGGTGCTGGGCTCCTTCGCCTCGAAACAACGGAGGGTCGTGTTCGGCCGATCCGTCGGCCCGGCCGTAGCGTCCGCTCGGCTTGGCGGCAACGATGGGCGCGGGCCGGATGAGACGTCAGGCACAATGCCGCTCAATGGAAAACAACTGTGGCGCGCGCCTCACCGTGAACGGCAGGTGATCAGAACGTGACCGACATGTCTGCCGAGCCCACCCGGGTACGCGGCCGCCGCCCGCCGCAGGGCGATCCGGTGGTCGATCGGGCGTTCGCGCTGCTGGCCGCCTTCGACGCAGGCCACCGGTCGCTGACCCTCGGCGAACTGAGCCGGCGGAGCGGCATCCCCACCAGCTCGACCCTGCGGTTGGCGGGGCGGCTCATGGCGTGGGGAGCACTCGAGCGGGGGGCCGACGGCCGCTTCACGATCGGGCTCCGGCTCTGGGAGGTCGCCTCGCTCGCTCCCCGCGGCCAGGGGCTCAAGCAGGTGGCGCTCCCGTTCATGGGTGACCTCGAGGAGGTGACCCGGCAGCACGTGCTGCTGGCGGTGCGCGAAGGCACCGAGGCGCTGCTGGTCGAGCGACTGTCCGCCCACCAGGCCATGGACGTGCTCTATCGCGTGGGAGGTCGCCTCCCGCTGCACTCGACCGGTGTCGGGCTCGTCCTGCTCGCCTTCGCGGAGTCCTCGTTCCAGGAGTCCGTCCTGGTCCAGCCCCTGACGCACATGCCGGAGAACACACCCGTCTCCCCAGCAGCCCTGCGCCGCACCCTCGCCGAGATCCGCCGCGACGGACTGGCGACCTTCCGGCGTCGGGCGCCGCAGCCACTCGTCAGCGTCGCCGCCCCCATCTTCGCCGCCGACGAACGGGTCGTCGCGGCCCTGTCCGTCGTCGTGCCCCAGGAGCACGCCGAGCCGCGGTTGCTCGGCCCGGCCGTCCGCACCGCCGCCCGCGCCATCTCCCGTGGCCTCGGTGCCCGACGGGCCATCGGGGCGCCGCCCGCCTGACCTGCGTGCCGCTCATTGGCAGGGGCCTGTGACCTGCGGCACCGGGCACCCAGTCTTCCCCCGTGCCGATCCATCCCGCCGTCGCGTCGAAGTTCCACCTGCTGGAGGGCATCGAGTCCTTCGAGGCCGGTCTGTCGGATCCCGTCACCCGCGCCCGGATGGAGGAGTTCATGTCCATGACCGACGCGCCCGCACCGCCCGCCGTGGACATCCGCGCGGACACCGCACCGGGACCGCGCGGCCCCGTCCCCGTCCGCACCTACGGCGGCGCCGACGGACATCGGCCCTGCCTGGTGTGGCTGCACGGCGGTGCGTTCCGCATGGGCGACCTGGACATGCCCGAGGCCGACCGGACCGCCCGCGAGGTGGCCACGCGCGCCGACGCCGTCGTCGTCAGCGTCGACTACCGGCTGTGCGTCGGTGGGGTGACCTACCCCGTGCCGCACGACGACGCGGTGGCCGCCGTCCGCTGGGTACGCGACAACGCGGCCGCCCTCGGCGTCGATCCGCAGCGCATCTCGCTCGGCGGCGCGAGCGCCGGAGGCAACCTCGCCGCCGGAGCCGCGCTCAAGCTGCGACTGGGCGCCAGCCGCCCTGCTGCTCGCCTACACGACGCTGCACGCCGTGGTGCCGCCACCGTCGCCCTCCCTGGCGCCGCTACTCGACGACGTCCCGCTGCTGCTCCGCTTCCTGCCCGAGAACCGACGGTCCATCACGGAGAACTACCTCGGCGGGCCGGCCAGCCGGGCCGACGGCTACGCCATGCCGGGCGGGGCGGTCCTCGAAAGCCTGTGCCCGGTACTGCTGCTCAACTCCGAGTACGACGACCTTCGCGCCTCGGCCGAGGTGTTCGCGGGCCAGCTCGCCGTCGCGGGCGTCGACGTCCGGCAGGTGCTCGTGCCGGGCATGCTGCACGCTTCCTGAACCTGCACGCGGGCATCGAGCCGGTCGACCGCGCGCTGGCCCTGATGGCACAGGCGGTGACCGGCGACCGGGTCGCGGTTCCGGCGTGAACCCGAACCCGCTGCGCCTGTCAGCCGGCCTGCCCCGCCGGCAGCACCGCGACTGAGCCTCCGAACACGTCACCCCAGGCGCGGATCGACGTGGATCTTCGGCCCGCGCCGCGCGCATCTTCTGGACAGGGAGCGGGGACACAGCGCAAAGATGGCGCGCGTGACCCTGCGCAGTGCGGAGTGGTACTCCGGCGACGTCAAGAACGGCTACCTCCACCGGGCGTGGATGCGCCGCGGCGTCCCCGACGACGCGTTCGGCCGACCGCAGATCGCCATCGCGAACACCGCGTCGGACCTGGTGCCGTGCAACCGCCACCTCACCGAGGTCGCGGCGGCGGTGCGGGACGGCGTCCACGCTGCGGGCGGAACCCCGCTGGAGATGCCGGTGCTCGGTCTGGGCGAGACGCAGGTGCGGCCGACGGCGATGCTCTGGCGCAACTTGGCCGCGATGGAGATGGAGGAGATGTTCCGCGCCAACCCGGTCGACGGGCTGGTGCTCCTCGGCGGGTGCGACAAGACGATCCCGGCGCTGCTCATGGCCGCCGCCTCCGTCGACCTGCCGGCCGTCGTCGTCCCTGGCGGACCGATGCTCACCGGCGCGTTCCGCGGCGTGCCGTTGGGATGCGGCACCGACGTCTTCCGGCTGTCGGAGGAGGTCCGCGCCGGCACGCTGTCGGCTGAGGAGTTCGCGCGCTCGGAGTCGGCGATGATCCGCAGCCGCGGCCACTGCAACACGATGGGCACCGCCTCGACCATGGGCTTGGTCGCCGAGGCGCTGGGCACTGTCGTCCCCGGGGTCGCGGGCACCCCGGCCGCGGACAGCCGGCTGCTGGAGGCGGCCCACGGCACCGGGCGGCTGGCCGTGGAGATGGTCGCCGCCGACCGGCGGCCCTCGACCTTCCTCACCGCGGGGTCCTTCGCCAACGCGATCGTCGCGCTGGCCGCGATCGGCGGCTCGACGAACGCCGTCGTACACCTCCTGGCCATCGCCGGCCGCCTGGGGATCGACCTGAGCCTGGACGACTTCGACCGCATCGGCTCGCGGGTGCCGGTGCTGGTCGACCTGCTGCCGGCCGGCCGGTTCCTCATGGAGGACTTCCACCGCGCCGGCGGGCTCCAGGCCGTGCTGGGGCAGGTCCGGGATCTCCTCGACCCGACCGCCCTGACCGTGACCGGGAAGCCCTTGGTGGACTTCCTCGACGAGGCGTCGATCTGGGACCCGCAGGTCATCAGGCTGCGACGGGAGCCCCTGGTGGAGCACGGCGGCATCGCCGTCCTGCGCGGCAACCTCGCTCCCGACGGTGCGGTGATCAAGCCGGCCGCGGCCTCACCGCACCTGATGCGGCACCGTGGCCGGGCGGTGGTCTTCGACTCCATCGAGGACTTCCACGCCCGCGTCGACGACCCCGCCCTCGACGTCGACGCCGACTCGGTGCTCGTTCTGCGCGGGTGCGGGCCGAAGGGCTATCCCGGCATGCCGGAGGTCTCCAACATGCCGCTGCCCAGGAAGCTGCTGGAGGCAGGCGTACGGGACATGGTGCGCGTCTGCGACGGCCGGATGAGCGGGACCGCGTACGGCACGGTCGTCCTGCACGTCGCCCCCGAGGCCGCCGCCGGCGGACCGCTGGGGCTGGTGCAGACCGGCGACATCGTCACCCTCGACGTCGCCGCGCGACGGATCGACGTCGAGGTCCCGGACGACGAGATGGCCGCACGCACGCCCAGCACGGCGATGCGCGCCGGGTTCGCCGACCCGCGGCGCGGCTGGGAACGCCTCTACGTCGACTCCGTGCAGCAGGCCGACACCGGCACCGACCTGGACTTCCTCGTCGGCTCGAGCGGCTCCGCAGTCAGCCGCGAGTCGCACTGAGTCACCGGCCGACGCGGGTGACCGCCGACGTGCCGAAGCGCTGCGCAGCCGCGCGCTTGTAGCCGGCCGGGAAGTCGGCGAACGCCGTGCGGTCGGCGGCGGCCGACCGCAACTGGGCCTCGGCATCGCCGGCGAACGTGGCGACGGCGTCCTCCGGCGCGAAGTTGGCGACCGCCACCAGCGCGCCCGCGCCGCCCACCGCGCCGCACAGGCCGACCAGACTGACCGCGCCGGTGTAGAGGTCACCGCCGAAGACGTCGCACTCGTGCAGCAGCCGGTCGGCGTCGCCGGAGGAGTCCTTGAGTCCCGCGACGGGCAGGTCGGCGAGCAGATCGACGGGAATGCCCGGCGCCGCGGCAGCCGGGAGGTGGTAGGCCAGCAACGGCCCGGTGGCCACCTCGGCGACCGTGTCGTAGTACGGCCGGGGATCGGGGACCCCCGGCGGCGAGAGCGCCAGGACGGCATCGGCGCCGGCCCCGAAAGCGCGCTCGGCCAGTTCCGCCGCCTGCCGGCCGGTGGGCGCGCCGGTGCCGGCCAGAACAGGCACGTCCGCCGGAAGCGCAGCCCGCACCGCGCCGACCACGGTGTCGCGCTCCTCCCTCGTGAGGGCGGCCGCCTCCCCCGTCGTCCCGGCGACCAGCACGCACCGCACGCCCAGGCCGACGAGCTGCCCCGCCAGGTCCGCGGTGGCCGGCGCATCCAGCGCGCCGTCCGGACGGAAGAGCGTGACCAGAGCGACCCCAACACCGGTGAAGAGAGGCATGTCGGCATCTTTCACCTCGGCTGGGCGGCCGAGGATGCTTCCCGCTCAATGGCACGGCGCTGGGTCCGGGTGACGGCGGTCACCGATGCTCGACCCGTCACCGTCGACCCAGCCGGGAGTAACCCATGAGCTTCGAGTACCTGATCGACCCGTCGAAGGGCCCGCAGTGGAAGGGCCAGCTGCCCGGCAAGCCGGTGCCCTACGTCCTGCGCAAGGGCGAGGGCGAGACCGCGATGCTCTTCCGCGACCTGTTCACGGTGCTGCTCTCCGGTGACGAGACGGAGAACCAGTTCGGCATCATCACCGCCGACTCCCCCGCGGGCGACGTCATCCCCACCCACTCGCACAACGAGACCCACGAGACGTTCTACGTCATCGAGGGCAAGGTGAAGCTCTTCTACGAGGACGCCGAAGGGCAGAAGCAGTCGTCGCTGCTCTCCCCCGGCGACTTCGGCTACGTGCCGGCCGGGTTCGCGCACGCCTACCAGATCGTCGAGGACGCCCGGATGATGGGCACGCTCTCCGGTGGGTTCGAGCGGTTCTTCCAGCACATCGGCACGCCGACCGACCACGCCACGAAGGACCAGCCGCCGTTCATCCCGGACTTCCCGCGGATGGGTGCGGCGGCCCAGCAGCACAACATGCAGTTCATGCCGGACTACACCTGGCCCGACGCCTGATCGTCGGAGCCGTGCCCATCCCTGCCCTGCCGCTGCCGCCCCCCGCGCACGAGCAGCCGCTGCCTGCCGCCCTGCCCGGTCCGGACGGCACCCGGCTGCTGCTCGGCGTCCCGTACGCGGCCATCCCCGGTCTCCGCCCGTTGGAGCTCGACCTGCACCTGCCGGCGGAGAGCGGCGGACCGGTCCCCGTGGTCGTCTTCCTGCACGGCGGTGGCTGGCGGATGGGCAGTCGGCACGCGGCGGGCCCGATGTACCGCGGCGCCTCCCCCACCCCGTTCGAACTGGTCGCACAGGCGGGCATCGCCGTCGCGAGCGTCGACTACCGCCTGTCGGGCGAGGCGACGTTCCCCGCCCAGCTGCACGACGCCAAGGCCGCCGTCCGGTGGCTGCGGACCAGGGCCGCCGAACTGGGCATCGACCCGACCCGGATCGCCGCCTGGGGCGAGTCGGCGGGCGGCCACCTGGCCGAGCTGCTCGGCCTGGTGACCGACCCCGCGCTGGAGGGGGACGTCGGGTTCGCCGGACAGTCCAGCCACGTCTCTACCGTCGTCGCCTGGTACGCCCCGAGTGACGTCGCGGCGGTGTCCACCGACCTCGGCACCGACCCGGCGGACGCCACCACCCGGGAGGCGCTGCTGTTGGGCGCCCCGGCGCGGGACGTGCCGGAGCTCGCCGCGCAGGCGAGCCCGATCAGCCACGTCTCCGCCGCCGCCCCACCGTTCCTGCTCCTGCACGGGGCGGCCGACCAGCTCATCCCGCCCGTCCAGAGCGAACGCCTGCACGACGCGCTCACGGCGGTCGGGGTCGACAGCGTCCTCGAACTGTTCGAGGGCGCGAACCACATGTGGCTCGGGTCGCCGGCTGCCGCGCAGGCAGCGCTCGAGCGCACCATCGACGAACTGCGCTGCCGCGTCGGCGCGAGGAGTGAGCAGTCATGAGGATCGTGGGCATCCGCCGGGACGGCGGCGTGCAGGTCGCGGCGCTGTCGGACGACGGCGCGCAGGTGACGGTGGTCGCCGGCCTGGAGGAGTTCTGGGCCGACGCGGCCGGGCACCTCTCCCGCAGCCCGGGCGGCGAGACGCTGACCGCGGCGGACGTCGAGTTCGTGCCGCCGGTGCTCCCCGGTGCCCGGGTGGTCTGCATCGGGCTGAACTACCTCAAGCACGTCGCCGAGGGCAGCTTCAAGGACCAGGAGCTCCCGCCGCACCCGACGCTGTTCGCCCGGTGGTCGCAGTCGCTGACCGTGGGCGGTGCCGAGGTCCCGATCCCGGCGAACGAGGACGGCCTGGACTGGGAGGGCGAGGTCATGGCGTACGTCGGGTCGGGGCTCGTCGACGCGACGCCGGAGGAGGCGCTGGCCGCCGTCGTCGGGTACTCGACGTTCAACGACCTGACCTCGCGGCGGGCGCAGAAGCTCACCAGCCAGTGGATCCTCGGCAAGAACGGTGACCGGTCGGGCCCGCTGGGTCCGCTGGTGCCCGCGGCCGAGGTGGGCGACCTCCGCGACGGCCTCCGGGTGCAGACCCGGGTCAACGGCGAGACCGTCCAGGACGGCAGCACCGACGAGATGGTCTACACGGTCGGCGACACCCTCTCGCTCATCTCGCACACCTTCACCCTGCGCCCGGGCGACCTGCTCGCCACCGGCACGCCGTCGGGTGTCGGCTACGGCCGGACGCCTCCGTGGCTGCTGCAGCCCGGTGACGTCGTCGAGGTCGAGGTCGAGCGCCTGGGCGTCCTCACGAACTCGGTCGTGGCCAACGAGGCTCGTCATGAGCGGTGAGTTCCGCCGGTTCCTCTTCCCGCACGACCACCCGCGGGTCGCCGAGGTCCGCGGCCTGGACCCGTACACCTATGGGGAGTTCTCCCGGAAGCCCGGCACGTTCACCGGCGGCCTGGTCGAGGGGTGGACGCCGCTCTACCGGAACGAGTTCCGCGGTGTCACCGAGGACGGCACCCTCCGCGAGGGGCTCTTCCCGTTCGAGCCGGCCCGCCCCGGTGAGGAGGCGCCGGTCGCCGAGATGGTCGCCGCCGCGCACGACCTGCTCACCGTCCTCGACGACGACGACCGGGAGCGGATCTCGCATCCCGTCGACGCCGTCGAGTGGCAGACCTGGGCCAACCCGGAGTTCATGCAGTTCGACACCGGCCTGCGGCTGGACCTGCAGCCGGTGGCGGTGCGCGACAAGGCGCTCGCGCTGGTGGCCGCCTCGCTCTCCCCCGAGGGCTACGAGCTCACCCACGCGATGATGCTGATCAACGGCTTCCTCGGCGAGGTCGTCGACCTGCCGACCGTGCTCAACGAATTCAGCTACAACATCGCGCTCTACGGCGAGCCCGACCTGCGCGCCCCGTGGGGCTGGCAGCTGTTCGGCCACCACTGCGCGGTCAACTGCCTGGTGGTGGAGGGCCGCATGGTCGTCTCGCCGGTCTTCCTGGGCGCCGAGCCGGACGAGATCGACGCCGGGCCGCATGCCGGCCTCCGCGAGGTCTTCGCCGACCGGATCGCCCTCGGCACCGCACTGATGGCCGCGCTGCCCGCCGAGCAGCGGGCGGCCGCCACTGTCTACGAGCAGATGGTGGACCCGGCGATGCCGCCGGGCCGGGTGCACCCGGGCGACGAACGCCACCTGGCGGGCGCCTTCCAAGACAACCGCGTGATCCCGTTGGAGGGCATCCGGGTCGTCGACATGCCGGCCGAGGCGCAGGCGCTCGCGGTGCGGATCGCCGAGTCGTTCGTCCGTCTGCTGCCCGAGGGCCCGCGCGCGGCCCGGCTGCGCGAGATCGAGGCGCACCTGGACGAGACGTGGTTCTCCTGGATCGGCGGATCGCAGCCGGGCGACGTCTTCTACTACCGGCTGCAGTCGCCGGTGCTCATCGCCGAGCTCGACCACCACTGCGGCGTCTTCCTCGACTACGACACCCCGCAGCCGTTCCACATCCACACCGTCCTGCGCACCCCGCACGGCAACGACTACGGCCGGTCCTGGGTCCGGCAGTGGCAGGAGCGCGAGGCGGCGAGCTGATCGTGGTCAGAAGGGCGGCGGGTCGGCTCCGGACAGGGCTCGCCGTTCGGCCGGTACCCGCAGCACCGAGCTGACCGCCGCGCTCATGCCCGGCGGCCGGCTGACCCGGGTGACGCCGCTGGGCGTGGTGACCGCGAGCACCCCGTCGGCGGTCATGACGTGCCGCCAACCGCGGGCGTGGGTCTTCAGGCGGTGGTGCCGGCGGCACAGGCAGCAGAGGTTCGCGCAGTCGGTCGCGCCGCCGTCGGCGTGCGCGACGACGTGATCGAGGTCCGCCCACCCGGCGCGGTTGCCGCAGCCGGGATGCCGGCAGGTGCGGTCGCGAGTGCGCGCGAAGCGCTCCAGCGCCGGGCCGGGGACGTACCGGCCCACCGCGGGCGGCCGGCTGAGGCCTTCCCCGCGGCGCACGGCGGACTCCAGCTCGCGGCGGGTGACCGCGGCGAGCAGGCGCCCGTCGGCGTCGGTGACCGCGAGCCGCAGAGTGCCGTCGGTCGGGGCCTGGATTCCGCCTGGGCACAGCGCGTCCAGGCGTTCGAGCAACTCGCGGGCCAGCGCGGCGGTGACGGGCTCACCGTCGACCAGCACCGGCGACCGCCCCGCCCCCGGCGCGCCGGCTGCCGCGGACTCCAGCGCGTCCAGCGCGGCGACCACCTCGACGTGGGCGCTCACCGTCGGCCGCTCGTCGTCCGCGCCGGTCACCAGCCCGTGCACCACCACGCTGCGGAGCTCCCTGATCGACCGCTCGTCACCTGCCGCCTTGAGCGCCCGGGCATGGGCGTCCGCCGCGGCCCGCACCTCCGCGGCCTCGGGCATCGGCATCGTGGCGCGGACCTCGCCCATGCCGTCGCCGAGCCCTCGGACGGTGACGTCCGCGTCCCGCTGGGCCTTCTGCCGGCGTCGGTCGGCGGCGGCCGGGTCGGCCCTGATCAGCTCCGCCCGCACGAGCGCCCGCAGCCGGTTGACGGAGAGCCCGGTCGCGTGCGGCAGCACGGCCGCCTCGACGAGGTGAAGCACGTCGTCCGGGGTCTCGCGGGCCGGCCAGCCGAGCTCGGCGGCGATCGCCCGCGCGCGCGGCCAGTCCAACCGGCCGTCCGCCAGGGCTGCCCAGGTGGCCGGCAGTCGGCGCCGCAGCGTCGCCGACCGTTCCCACAGCTGCGTTGCCGCCGTGCGCGAGCAGTTCAGCACCAGCGCGAGCTCGTCGGGGAAGAACTCCGACACGTCGGCGTCGAGCAGCTGGGCCGCCCACTCCCCCGACGCGGCACCGGCCTGCCCGCGCTGCCGGTCGTCGCTCGCCGGCCGGTCGGCGGCCAGCCCCACCACGAGCTCGACCCGGTAGGCGGCGAGGACCGCCTCTGCCTCCTCGACCCGCTGCAGCTGCTCCGCCTTCTGCTCCGGCGTCATCAGGTCGACCTGGAGCAGGTCACCGAGCCGGGACGGCCGCGCCACGACCCCCGGGGGCAGCACGACGTCGTCGCAGGACACCGCCGGCTGCAGCTCGGCGACCGTCACGCCGACGCCGAACGCACCCGGAGGGAACATGCCCGGACGGTAGGCCGGGGGTACGACAATTCCGGCGCTGAGCAGTGGGAACGCCGGGACGGAGCGCAGTGGACCGCTCCGCGCTGGACCCACCCGTTCCGCACTGCCGCTCAATGGCAACGGCCTACGTCGGAGTGACCTCCGCCACGGATCCTGGAACCGAGCCGGACGGATCCCGCGCAGTCCCCGGGCCACCACCGCGCAGCTACTTCGCCTCGTCGTCCTCGCGGACGAGCACCACGTCAGGAGACCCGATGACCCGCGTGCCCGAACGCGTCCCGGTGCTCGTCGTCGGCGGCGGCCCCAGTGGCCTGGCCGCCGCGATCGAGCTCGGCCGCCGGGGGGTGGAGGTGCTCGTCGTCGAGCCGCGCACCGTCCTCGACCCGCTCCGCCCACGTGCCAAGACGACCAGCGTGCGCACGATGGAGCACCTCCGGCGCTGGGGCATCGCCGAGCGGCTCCGTGCGCAGGCGCCGCTGCCGGTGGAGCACGCCCAGGACGTCGTCTTCGTGACGGGACTCTTCGGGCACGAGATCACCCGCTTCGAGAACGCCTTCGGCCTGTGGACCGACCCGCAGGAGGTCGCCGCCGAGGCCGGCCAGCAGGCGCCGCAGCCCATGGTCGAGGAGGTGCTGCGGGAGGCGGCGGCCGCGCTGCCGACGGTCACGCTGCTGACCGGCTGGCGGGCAGTGTCGGTCGCCGACGGCGTCGGCGCCGCCCGGGCCGTGGTCGAGGACCCCGACGGCACGACGCACGAGATCTCCGCCGACTACCTGCTCGGCTGCGACGGCAGCAGCGGCGTCAGCCGGGCAGCGATCGGCGCCCGCTACGAGGGCTCGTCGGGAACGCTGCCCAATCTCTCCATCACCTTCCGCAGCTCGGCGCTCGAGGAGCGGGAGCTGTGCGCGCTCGGCATCCACTACTGGGTCATCGGCGCCCGCTACGGCGGCCTCATGGGGCGGCTGGACCTCGACGGCACCTGGTGGGCGATCGTCCAGGGCATCGACCGGCCGGACGGCGTCGACCCAGTCGCGCTGGTCCGCGCGCTGGCCGGCGACGCCATCGACGTCGACGTGCTCGCGACCGACCCCTGGTCCGCGCGGATGCTGCTGGTCGACCGCTACCGCGGCGAGCGGGTCCTCCTCGTCGGCGACGCCGCCCACCTCAACCCCCCGTGGGGCGGCCACGGCTTCAACACCTGCGTCGGCGACGCGGTGAACCTCGGCTGGAAGCTGGCCGCCGTGCTGCAGGGCTGGGCCCCGCCGTCGTTGCTGGACAGCTACGAGGCCGAGCGCCGTCCGGTGGCGTACCGGACCATCGGTGCCGCCGGCGACCAGGAAGCCTTCCTCGCGCCGTCCTTCGCCGACGTCGACCTCGACGACGACGGCACCGCCGGGCAGTTGCTGCGGGGCGACCTGGCGCACCGCCTCGACGTGAAGGACGCCGAGTTCCACAGCCTCGGGCTGGTGCTCGGCTACGACTACCCCGATTCCCCCGTCGTCGTCCCCGACGGGCGGCCGGTGCCGCCGCAGTCGCTGACGGAGTACACGCCGTCCGCCCATCCCGGAGCGCGGCTGCCGCACGCCTGGCTGCCCGACGGCCGCTCGGTCTTCGACCTGCTCGGCGACGGGTTCACCCTGCTCCGGCTGAGCGCCGACGCCGATGCCGGACCCCTGATCGCCGCGGCGACAGACGCCGGGCTCCCGCTCGCGGTCGTCGACCTGCCCGACCTCCGCCCGCTGTACGACGCCGACCTCGTCCTGGTCCGCCCGGACCAGCACGTGGCCTGGCGCGGATCCACCGGCGACCAGCCGCACGACCTGTTCCGCACCGTCGTCGGCGGAGCCGACGTCGTCGCCGACCTCGAGGAGATCACCCGATGACCGCCAGCAGCTTCCCCGAGAACTTCCTCTGGGGCACCGCCACCGCCGCGCACCAGGTGGAGGGCGGCAACGTCAACAACGACCACTGGGAGATGGAGCACGCCGAGCACTCCCCCTTCGTCGAGTCCAGCGGCGACGCCTGCGACTCCTGGCACCGCTGGGAGGAGGACCTCGACCTGGTGGCCGGCGCCGGCCTGAACACCTACCGCTTCAGCCTGGAGTGGAGCCGGATCGAGCCCGAGGAGGGCGAGGTCTCCCGCGCGGCGCTGGACCACTACCGGCGCATCGTCGACGGCTGCCGCGACCGCGGATTGACGCCGATCGCCACGCTCGTGCACTTCACGATGCCCCGCTGGCTGATGCACGACGGCGGGTGGACCGGCCAGAAGACCGGTGACCGGATCGCCCGGTTCACCGAGCTCGCGCTGCCCGCAGTCCGGGACGCGGCGTACGTCGCCACGATCAACGAGCCGAACCTGATGGCCGTCCAGCCGGTGATCGGCGGGATGGCCCGTCGCGGTGAGGAGATCAAGGGCCTGCCGGTGCCGGACCAGGCGGTGTCCGAGGCCCTGATCGGCCTGCACCAGCGCAGCATGGCGGTGCTCCGCGGCGCCGGATCGCCGCCGGCCGGGATGACGCTGGTCGGGCTGGAGTACATCGACGAGGGCGGCGGCCAGGAGCCGATGCAGGCCGCCCGCGCCGCGATGATGGACCAGTTCCTGACCGCCGCCGAGGGCGACGACTTCGTCGGCCTGCAGATCTACACCGCCCAGCGGTTCGGGCCCGAGGGGCTCATCGCCCCGCCGGCGGACCAGCAGACCCTGGCCCACGGCATGGAGCGCCGGCCGCGCGCCCTGAGCGCGGCGGTCCGCCACGCGGCCACCGTGCTCCCGGACATGCCGCTGCTCGTCACCGAGAACGGGATCGCCACGGCCGACGACGAGGACCGCATCCGGTTCACCTCCGACGCCCTGCAGAGCCTGTGCGAGGCCATCGCCGACGGCGTCGACGTCCGCGGCTACGTGCACTGGAGCCTGCTCGACAACTTCGAGTGGATGCTCGGCTTCGCCCCCACCTTCGGTCTGGTCGCCGTCGACCGGGAGACCTTCACCCGGACGCCGAAGCCCAGCCTCGCCTGGCTCGGCGAGGTGGCCCGCCGCAACGGGCTGGGCTGAGCCGGCTACTGGACCGGCGCGTCCGGAGGCGGCAGCTGGTGGGTGAGCTGCGCATCGACCGAGGCGACGCCCTCGACGCCCCGCAGGGTGTCGAGGGCGTCGTCCGGTGCGGAGCCGGTGACGATGCCGAGCGTGCCCAGGACCTGGTCCACCTGCAGTCCGGACGCGCGCAGGTTCTGCACCACGCCGTCCAGGCTCTCCCGGTGGTCGTCCCCGACGGTCACGCTGACGTGGGTCATGCCGCGGAACCTACGCCCGGCCTGCTCACTGCGGCGCGATGCAGAGCCCGCTGCCGACGTCGACCGACGGCATCATCAGCCGCTCGCTCTCCTGGCAGAGGGTCGCCCAGAGCTCCAGCCCCCGGCGGCCGGTGGCCTCGGCCCACAGCGCCGCGATGCCGGCGACGTGCGGCGTCGCCATGCTCGTCCCGCTGATGCTCCGGTACCGCGTGGGCATGGGCCAGGAGGAGAGCACCTGGTACCCCGGCCCGGCGATGTCGACCTGGCCACCGCGCGCGGCCAGGCTGCGGGCGGAGAAGTAGGCCATCTCCAGGTTCTGGTCCAGTGCGCCGACGGCCATGATCTCGGGACTGTTGGCGGGCGCCCCGACGAACCCCATGCGGCCGTTGCGCCGGTCGGCGTTGTTGCCGGCCGCGGCGATGATCAGCGATGCCCTCTCCAGCGCCCGCGCACCGGCCGCGGAGTACGGCGGGTGCGCCTCCATGACGTCGGCACCGAGCGACATCGAGATGACCGGGCAGCCGTTGGACACCGCCCAGTCGATGCCGGCGAGGATGCCGCCGTCGGTGCCGCTCCCGGCGTCGCTGAGCACCTTGCCGACGAAGATGTCGGCCTCGTAGGCGACGCCGTAGCGGGGTCCGGTCGACGGAGACCGGGGACCGCAGGACGTCCCGATGCAGTGCGTGCCGTGCCCGTGGCCGTCCTGCGCCCGCTCCCCGGGGACGAACGACATCGCCGACACCGTCCGCCCCGCGAAGTCGGGGTGCTCCAGGTCGAACCCGGTGTCGAGGACCGCCACCCCGATCCCCCGGCCGGAGCAGGACGACGAATCGGCCCGCACCGCCTGGATGCCCCAGGTGGCCTGCGCGGTGTCGGCGAAGAGCGGCGCGGCGCGCACACCCGTCGCGGCATGCCCGTTCCCGTTCCCGTCGTGGGCGTGCAGCACCCGCTCGGCCAGGTCGTCGACGCCGTCGCGGTACGCGCGGGCGTAGTCCAGCACGTCCTGCAGCACGTGGTGGACCAGCTCCGGCGACACCGACAGCACGCGTCGTCCCGGCGCCTCGGCCGACTGGAGCACGGCCATCTGACCGGGATCTGCGGAGACGACGGCGATCCCGAGCTGGGCGAAGACCGTCGCCTGGGCGTCGTGCAGGGTCTCCGGCGGGACGCCGCCGGACGCGAAGTCGCGGGAGTCCGCGACCTCACCGATGCCGGCGCGGCCCCATTCGACCCCGGCGTCGTCGTCGGCGTCCGCGAGCACGACGATCTGCCGTCCGGTGGTCTCCGGTGGCCGTACGGCCGCCACCCGGTCGTCCCCCGGGAAGCCTGACTCTGCCGAGAAGCGCGGATCGATCACTGTTCCCCCTCCGTCCGAGGCGCGGCAGCCGGGCGAGGGACCGGCGCGCGCCCCCTTCCCGCCGGCAGGACTGCTCGGCAGAGGGAAGGGTTCTCGCGGGGCGGTTGCGGTGCCAGCGCGTCGCGTACGGGTCACGCTGTGCAGGAGGCCGTACGGCGCTCCATCACGCCGCGGTGCCGGCCGACCGCGCTCTGCTCCATCCCGGTGACGCGGCGGTGACGACTGGCGCACCGGGCAGCACCTTGCCCGGGTTCATCAGCCCCGGCGGGTCGAGGAGGTCCTTGATGCCGCGCATCAGGTCCAGCTCGGACCCGTCCTTGTTCTCGGCGATCAACGGTCGACCCGGAGCCCCCGCTCCGAGCAGACCAGGGCCACCCGCTCAGTCACGGGGCAGCTGCAGCTTCCCGTCGATCCGGCGCGGGATGCCCGAGAAGCCCTCGGTGAGCTCCTCCGGCAGGACCTCCTGCGGGGCGCCCTGCCACGTCACCGGCCGCAGGAACCGGCGGATGGCGGTGGTGCCCACGGACGTGTGCTGGGAGTTGGTCGAGGGCCAGGGACCGCCGTGGTGCTGGGCCCAGGACACCGCGACGCCCGTCGGGTAGGCGTCGTAGACCAGCCGCCCCGCCCGCGTCCGCAGCTCCTGGGAGACCGCCAACGGCAGGTCGGTCTCGCCGTCGCCGCGCAGAACGGTCGCGGTGAGGGAGGAGGGCATGGCGTCCAGGGCCGAGAAGAGGTCCTTCTCGCCGTCGTAGCGGGCGACGACGGCGACCGGCCCGAAGACCTCCTCCGTCACCTCGTGCGGCAGCTGGGTCGCCGACGTGGTGAGCAGCAGCGGCGTGGCCCGGAAACCGGCGTCGTCCGTGCGCGTGCCCACGGCGACGGTCTCCACCCCGGGCAGCTCGGCGAGCTCCGTGGAGCCCCGGCCGTAGGACGCGGCGATGCCCTCGTTGAGCAGGACCTGCGCGGTGGTGGCGCGCACGGCCTCGGCCATGGCGTCGAGGACGGCGTCGCCCTCGGGGCCGGCCGGCACGAAGGCCAGGCCGGGCTTGGTGCAGAACTGCCCGGCGCCGAGGGTGAACGACCCGACCAGCTCGCCGCCGATCTGCGCACCCCGCTCGGCGGCCGCCTGGGGCGTGACGACGACGGGATTGAGGCTGGAGAGCTCGCCGTAGAACGGGATCGGGTCCGGGCGCTGCTCCATGATCGCCAGCAGTGCCTTGCCGCCGTTCACGGAGCCGGTGAAGCCGACCGCCCGGATCGCGGGGTGGGCCACCAGGTCCGCGCCGGCCTGGACGCCGTGCACGAGACCCAGGGTGCCGTCGGGCGCGCCGGCGGTGCGGGCGGCTTCGACCATGAGGTCGAAGACCAGTTGCGAGGTGGCCGGGTGCGAGCCGTGCGCCTTGACGACCACCGGCGAGCCGGCGGCCAGCGCCGAGGCGGTGTCACCACCGGGCACGGAGAACGCGAGCGGGAAGTTGCTGGCGCCGAAGACGGCGACCGGGCCGATCGGCACGAGCATGCGGCGCAGATCGGGACGCGGGCCCATGGGCGTCTGCCCGGCGTGGTCGATCGTCGCCTCGAGGTAGCTGCCCTCCTCCAGGACCTCCGCGAACAGCCGGAGCTGGTACTCCGTGCGCGTCAGCTCGCCGTTCAGCCGGGTGGCGCCGAGCCCGGACTCCCGGTCGGCGACGGCGACGACGTCGTCGCGGCGGGCCTCGAGGGCTTCGGCCAGGGCGCGCAGCAGCCCGGCCCGGCCGGCGCGGCCCATCGCGTCGAGCGCGGGCGCGGCGGCGAGCGCCGCGGCGACCAGCCGGTCGACCTCGGCGCTGGTGGTCTCCTGCGCGACGACCTCGACGGTCTCGCCGGTGCGGGGGTCGATGCTGACGACGTCCACGTGGTTCTCCTCTGAAGGGGGGTTCAGTGCGGCGCGTCGACGTGGACGCGGTCCACGGTCCAGGCGCGCGCCTGCTCGGTCAGCGTGACACCGAGGCCGGACTCGCTGCGCCACGCCGCTCATCTTCGAGGGCCACGCCACCGAATTCTCCACCCGGCCGATCTCGGGGACGCTGCTGGTCGCAAGGAGCCGCTCGTCGTCCTGAATCCCCCCCGCGGCGACGCGGCCGACGAGGTGCTCCGCGTGGCGCAGGAGGTGTCGGCGTCGGTGATCGTCATCGGCCTGCGCAAGCGGTCACCGGTCGGGAAGCTGCTGATGGGCAGCAGCGCGCAGCGCATCCTGCTCGACGCCGACCGTCCGGTGCTCGCCGTCAAGCCCTAACGTCTGCGCCATGACCGACGACATCGTCGCCGAGGTGCTGGCCGCCGAGGACCGGCGCTACGAGGCCCTGCTCGGACCGGACCTGCCCGCGCTCGAGCGGCTGTTCCACGACCGGCTCAGCTACGCGCACTCCAGCGGTGTCCGCGACACCAAGGACGAGTACCTGGCCAAGATCGCGAACGGCTACTACGACTACCAGCGCCTGGACCACCCGGTGGACCGCGTCGACGTCGTCGGCGGGACCGTCGTCGTCAGCGGCCGGATGACCGCCGACCTCCTGGTCGAGGGCACCCCGAAGTCGCTCGACGTCCTCGCGCTGGCGGTCTGGACCCGGGACTCAGGCGAGTGGCAGCTGCTCGCCTACGCCTCCACCCCCGTGCCGCGCGCCTGAGCTCTCAGCGGCTCCGGTAGAGCCGGGTCGTGATCGGCAGGAAGATCGCGGCCAGGGCGGCGGCGACCACCAGCGAGGTCGTGATGGCCTCGCCGTCCGGGGTGCCGTCCATGAGCGAGCGGCACGCCGTCGCCAGGATCGAGATCGGGTTGACGTTCACGAACGCCTCGAGCGGCCCGGGCAGCGTCGCGGGGTCGACGAAGACGTTCGACAGGAACGTCAGCGGGAAGATGCCCATGAAGCCGGCGTTCATCACCGCGTTCGGCGAGCGGAGCAGCAGCCCCAGCACCGAGAAGACCCAGGACAGCCCGAACGAGAAGACGACGACCAGTGCCAGGGCGCCCAGCGCACCGGTCACCCCGGCGTCGGGGCGGTAGCCCAGCGCCACGCCCACCACGATGATCACGGTGCCGGCGATGACGTAGCGGACGCTGTCGCCCAGCAGCGAGCCCAGCAGCGGTGCCGGGCGCCAGATCGGCAGCGAGCGGAACCGGTCGACGACGCCCTTGGTCAGGTCGGTGTTGAGCGAGACGCCGGAGTACACGGTCGTGAACAGCACCGACATGACCAGCAGCCCGGGCAGCGTGTAGTCGAGGTAGGCGCTGGTCGAGCCGGCGATGGCGCCACCGAACAGGTAGGTGAACATCAGCAGGAACATGACCGGGGTGACGGTCACGTCGAGCAGCTGCTCCGGGACGTGCTTGACCTTGAGCATCCCGCGCCAGCCGAAGGTCAGCGCCGTCGACAGGGGTCCCGGCCGTGGCGGCCGGGCGGTGGTCGCGATGGCCTGGCGGACGGCGGCGGTGTCGGCGCCGGCGGTCACCGGAGTGGCGGTGCTCATGACGACTGCTCCTCGAGGGTGGCGTCGCGCTCCTCGGCCAGGTGACCGGTGAGCGCCAGGAAGACCTCGTCCAGGCTGGGCTGGCCGAGGGAGAACTCCGCGATGCCGAGCCCCGCACGCGCGAGCGCGGACACGCCGTCGGCAGCCCGGGAGGCGTCGGCCGACGAGACCGACAGGGCGGCCGGATCGGCGTCGAGGACGACGGCGCCCACGGCGCGCTCCAGGATCCCGGCCGCGTCGCCGCGCTGCCCGGGGTCCAGCAACCGGACCTTCAGCCCGCCGGTGCCGACGGACGCCTTGAGCTGACCCGGCGTCCCCTCGGCGATCACCTTCCCCCGGTCGATCACCGCGATCCCGTCGGCCAGCTGGTCGGCCTCCTCCAGGTACTGGGTGCAGAGCAGGATCGTCGTCCCGCCGGCCTGCAGCGCCCGGGCGATCTCCCACACCTGCCCGCGCGACCGCGGGTCCAGCCCGGTGGTGGGCTCGTCGAGGAACATCAGCCGCGGCGTGACGACGATGCTCGCGGCGATGTCCAGCCGGCGGCGCATGCCCCCCGAGTAGTGCTTGACCAGGCGGGCGGCGGCCTCGCTGATGCCGAACGCCTCGAGCAGCTCGTCGGCTCGCGTCCGCGACGCCGACCGCGACAGGCCGAGCAGCCGGCCCAGCAGGATGAGGTTCTCCCGGCCGGTCAGCTCCTCGTCGACCGAGGCCAGCTGCCCGGTGAGGCTCACCAGGCTGCGGACGGCGTCGCCCTCGGTGCGGATGTCGTGCCCCAGCACCCGGGCCGTGCCGGCGTCGGGCGGGATGAGCGTGGCCAGCATGCGGATGACCGTGGTCTTCCCGGCCCCGTTCGGGCCGAGGACGCCGTAGATGGAGCCCTCGGGCACGGCCAGGTCCACGCCGGCGACCGCGTGGGTGTCGCCGAACGACTTCTCCAGCCCGGTCACTTCGATCGCCAGTGGTGCGTGCGTCGTCATCGGACTCCTCGGTTCGGCCCCCGCCGTGTGCTGTCCACGTTCAGACGCAGGGTCCGCCCCGGAATGAGCGGTCGCCACCGACTTTTCTGCCCGCGACCGCAGGCATCCGGTCAGCCGGGCGGTGCCAGGTCCAGCACGTCGCCGGGGCGGCACCCGAGGGCGTCGCAGACGGCGGTCAGCGTGGAGAACCGGACGGCCCGGGCCCGGTCGTTCTTGAGCACCGACAGGTTCACGACCGACACCCCGGCCCGGTCGGCGAGCTCGGTGAGCGTCATCCCGCGGGCGGCGAGCAGGGAGTCGAGCCGGCAGAGGATGCGGTGGCCGTCGCTCACACGAGCCCGACGACGTCGTCGGCCAGCAGCGCACCCCGACGGAAGGCCTCCGCTATGCCCAGCACCGCCACCGCGAGGAGCAGCGGCGTCAGGGGGATCGTCAGCTGGGCCAGGAACGGCGCGTCCTCGCCCGTGAGCCCGAGGTGGTCCAGCGCGGCGAAGCCGGCCGCGTCACGGGCCATCGGCGCGAGCACGCCCCCGACCAGGACCGACGCCGCGACCACCTGGAGCCTGGTCGAGCTGCCTCCCGCGAACGGACGTCCCACCCGGACGGAGCGCAGCACCTGGGCGAGGGCCAGCGCACCGGCGGCGATGGACAGGAAGAGGAGCACGCTGCTGGCGGCCGCCAGCAGCCGGAGTCCCAGCGGGACGTCCGGCACGTGCAGGTCGACGCCGACGAGGTCACCCAGCAGGACCGCTCCGGCGGGCAGGTCGAGTCCCGCGTCGACGTCGAGCCGCGCCTGGTTCGTCAGGAACACCGTGACGTCGGCGGCGTCCCGGGACACGGCCAGCCAGACGAGGACCAGGGCGACGATCGCGGCGCCCACTCCGACGAACGCCAGGAGCAGGGCGTGGGCGCCTGCGGAGCGCGGACCCAGCACGGGCTTCGTCGTCGACATGCGCGGGACCATAACGACATTCGATACGTCGGGGAACCCTCGCCACGCCGGGCAGCACGCGGCGCCGGGCCCCGAGGGGTCCGGCGCCGGAGGAGACGCGCGGTCAGGCGGTGCGGCGGGACTGCGCCCGGCCGGTGTACAGGCCGATCAGGACCAGGGCCGCGGTGATCAGCACCAGGTTCTTGACGACGAACTCACCGTCGGCGGTGAGCTCCAGCGGGTTCGACGTCCACATCAGCTCCGACGCGGTGACGAAGGTGAGGAACGTGCCCGCGAGGTGCCCGCAGAGCACCAGCAGGGTGATCCGCGGCAGCACACCGGCCGCCAGGACCAGGCCGAGGACGATCTCCACCACCCCGAGGGCCGGCACGGTCAGGCCGGCGTCCAGGAAGGGCAGCGTCTGGGCGATGAGGTCGTGCACCGGGCTCGAGCCGACCAGCTTCAGCGCGCCGAACCACACGAACACCACCGCGAGGGCCAACCGCAGCAGCGTCGGGGCGATCCGCTGGTTCAGCTGTGCCGCGCGGTCCACCAGCACGGCGCCGGGCAGGCGGGCCGGCGGGCGGTCCGCGGCCTGATCGGCCGCGGACACCTCCGCCGGGCGCTCCATCAGGGCCGTCGACGAGGTCGTCCCGTCCATGGTCATCTCTCCTTGCCGTCCCGAGGCGCGCCGGGTGCGCGGCCGTCGGGAGGAAGAGAGCCGGGAATCCTCGGGGATACGTCAGCGGCGGACGGCTCGCACCAGCTTCCGCACGCCCAGCACGGCGCCACCCGCGGCCGCGACCCACGGCCCCGCGACGACGAGCGGGTCGAGGAGGTGGTGGCGCGCGTCGACCCGGCCCTTCCGCGAGGCCAGCCCGCCGTGGGTGTACTCGGCCTTCACGCCGGTCTCCGTGATCGGGTTGTCCGGCCGGGTGGTGGCGAAGGAGCGGAGGTGCTCCTCCCAGGCGTCGACCCGGTCGGCGAGGATGAGCAGCAGCCAGTGGCCGAGCCGCGCCTCGCCGTACCTGGCGTAGGAGAACTTCCGGATGACGCCGGACAGCCCCTTGGGTGGCTGGGCGGTGCCGAAGACCGGCGTCACGAAGGCGTGCTCGATCGAGTGCTCCCGCGGCCACTTCTCCGGCTGGCGTTCCGGGAAGTCCCAGTGCGCCCCGGTGGTGTCGGGGGCGTAGTGCAGCCGGTGGTTCGACGGCCGGTCGGCGGGATCGAGGTCGACGCCCCAGCCGGGGATCCGGGCGCGGAGCTCCTCGCGGCTCTCGGTGGGGGTGCGCTTGTCCTTGACGTACGCGCTGGGGATGTCCTTGTCGTCGGGCACGGGGGCTCCTCTCAGGCCGCGCTGGGCAGGATCAGCGGCTTGATGCAGCCGTCGAGCTTGGCGGAGAACACGTGATAGGCCTCGGAGATGTCCTCGAGCGGGAACCGGTGGGTGACCATGTCGCGTGGCGTGAGGTAGCCGTTGCGCACGTGCTCGAACATGCGGGGCCACTGGCGCTTCACCGGGGTCTGGTTCATGTTCAGCGTCAACCCCTTGTTCAGGGCGTCGCCGAACTTGACCGCGTTGGGGATCGGCCCGTAGGCGCCCACCACCCCGATCGTGCCGCCCTTGCGGACGGAGTCGATGGCCCAGTTGAGGGCGATCGGGGAACCCCCCTGCAGCTTCAGCTTCGTGCCGGCGATGTGCTGCAGGAGGCTGCCGTCCGCCTCGGCCCCCACGGCCTCGATCACGACGTCCGCGCCCAGATGATCGGTCTGCTTCTTCATCTCGACGACGATGTCGTCGTACTCGGTGTAGTTGAAGGTCTCGGCGTGGGCCATGCTCCGGGCCTTGGCCAGCCGTTCCTCCAACTGGTCGACGACCATCACCCGGCCGGCCCCCATCAGCCAGGCCGACTGCGCCGCGACGAGACCGACCGGGCCGGCACCGAGGACGACCACCGTGTCGCCCTCGGCGATCTCGCCGAGCTGGGCGCCGAAGTAGCCGGTCGCGGCCGCGTCGGTGAGCAGGACGGCGTCCTCGTCGTGCATCCAGTCGGGGATCTTGACCGGGCCGACGTCGGCGAAGGGCACCCGGACGTACTGGGACTGGCCGCCGTCGTACCCGCCGGTGGTGTGCGAGTAGCCGTAGATGCCGCCGACGGCCGTGGCGTTGGGATTGACGTTGTGGCAGTTCGAGTACAGGCCGCGGGCGCAGTACCAGCACGAGCCGCAGAAGATGTTGAACGGCACCATCACCCGGTCGCCCACCTGCAGGTTCTGCACCGACGAGCCGACCTGCTCGACGACCCCGATGAACTCGTGGCCGAAGGTGTGCCCGACACGGGTGTCCGGCATCAGGCCGTGGTAGAGGTGCAGGTCCGAGCCGCAGATCGCGGCCAGCGTCACCCGCACGATGGCGTCGTTGGGGTGCTCGATGACCGGCATCGGCTTCTCCTCGACCCGGATCTTGTACGGGCCCCGGTAGACCATCGCGCGCATGGAGTCCTCGGTTCTTCTCGACGGGTCGGCTGCCGTCCTGTGCCCGGACGGTCCCGCCCCGAACCTCGCTCGCGGTAGGAAGGGCGCATGACCGTTCGCTACGCCCTGACCGATCTGGCGGCCGAGGAGGAGGAGCTGCAGTTCCGCCGGTTCACCGCCGACGACGCCTGGCGGCTCGGCTCCGCGCTCGTGGCGGCGGGACGGGAACGGGGCCTGCCCATCGCGGTGGACATCAGCCGGCACCGGCACCAGGTGTTCCACGCCGCCCTGACGGGGGCGACGCCGGACAACGACTCGTGGATCCGGCGCAAGACCCGGGTGGTGGAACGGTTCGGGCACAGCAGCCTGTACGTGCGCCAGGCGAGCATCGAGCGAGGGACGACGTTCGAGGAGGAGTTCGGCCTCGACCCCGCCCGCTACGCCGCGCACGGCGGCGCGTTCCCGCTGCTGGTCCGGGACGTCGGACCTGTCGGCGTCGTCGTCGTGTCCGGCCTGCCGCAGGTCGACGACCACCGCATGGTGGTCGGCGCGCTGCGGGCCCACCTCCGGGGCTGACCACCGGTGTCCGGAGCCACACAATTGGTGGGCCAATCGTTGGTACGCTAACGATATGCCCCTGCAGCCCGACCCGCTCGCCCTGGAGCACCAGGTCTGCTATGCCCTGTCCGTCGCCGCCCGGAACGTCGTCGCCGTCTACCGGCCGTTCCTGGAGCCCATGGGGCTCACCCATCCCCAATACCTGGTCATGCTCGCCCTCTGGCAGCACGGACCGCTCTCCGTCAAGCGGCTCAGCGGTCTGCTGCAGCTCGACCCCGGCACGCTGTCCCCTCTCGTCAAGCGGCTCGAGGCCGGTGGGCTGGTGCGCCGCGACCGCGACCCCAAGGACGAGCGCGCGCTCGCCATCGCCCTCACCGACGCCGGCCGCGCCCTGCGCGCCCGCGCCGAGGCGATCCCGCCGGGGATCGTGGACCGGCTGGGCATGGACGTCGCCGAGCTCGCCGCGCTGCACGGGGCCCTCACGCGGGTCATCGCGGCCTCGCAGCGGGCCCTCGAGCCGCCCGCCACCCTCGAGGCGGCCGGCCCATGACGACCGCGGCACCCGCTCCCGCCGGGGACGTCCGCCGTCCCGACCCCCTCCGCTGGCTCTGGTACGCGATGGGCGGGGCGCTCCCGGCCCGCTTCAGCCCCTGGGTCCTGCACGACACGACCACGCGCACCTGGGCGCTGCGCCACGTGCTGCGCTCGATGGTGCAACTGGCCGTGCCGATCGGACTGGTGCTGATCCTCGTGCCGGGCGAGTTCTGGATCCGCGGGATGGCCGCGCTCGGCGGCGTCTTCCTCGGACTGTTCTTCTCCCTGGCCTACATGCCCGAGACCACCGAGAACCGGGTCAAGCGGGCCGGCTACCGGCCCGGCACGGCCACCGTCGTGCGCGACCGGGCGGCCCGGGAACGCCAGGCCCGCGACAGCGAGCGACGACGTGCGGCCTCGGCGCGCCGGGCGGCGCGGTACCGGGCACGCCAGGGGCGCTGACCGGGCTGGTCGCCCGCGTCGTGCTGGGCCACGATGCGGGCATGTCCGCATCCACCCGGTCGCTGTGGTCGCTCTGGTCGACCGACTCGCTGCTGTCCATCGGCTCCACCGGGTCGGTGCTCTCGATCGGCAGCATCGGCTCGGCCGCCTCGATCGGCAGCATCGGCTCGTTCGCCTCCATCGGCTCCATCGGCTCGGCGCTCAGCGTCGGATCCGCGCTGTCCTGGCTGTCGCTGTGGTCGGTGCTCTCCGAGCGGTCGGCCGGCGGCGTCCTCGCCTCCCGCCGGCGATCTCCCGGGACCGGGGCGCCGGCCGCCGCCCGGCTCGGCCTCGCCGTGGTCGGCGGGCTCCTGTGGGCCTCGCACTCCCGCCGCTGACTGCACTCCGTCGCTGACCTGCGCGGCGCCCGGTCGGACCACCGGGACGGTGGCACGCGGCGGGTAGGCTCGCCGGTGATGAAGCGCGACGATCGCCGGGGTTCGACGTTCACCTACGAGGGCGTGGACGTCTCCCCCGCCACCGGTGAGATCACCTCCCGGTACTCCCTCGACGGTCGATCCTTCCAGGAGGTCGTGCGGCTCTCCGGCGACCTGGACTGGGACCAGCCCGGCGTCGCCGCCGCGGCACGGATCCTGTTCCTGCTCAGCGGCATCTCGTACTACAAGACCGCCGCTCCCCCGGTCATCGACCTCGGGGACACCCCGGTCACCGAGGACGAGATCGCCTTCCTGCGCGAGTTCTACCTGCAGGGCCTGGGCGAGTTCAGCTACGTCAACGACCTGTCCATCGACGACCTCCAGATCGTCGGCGGCCGCACCGACCTCGCCGAGCCGGTGCCGTGGCAGCTGCCCGAGGAGCGCCCGCTGATCCCCTTCGGCGGCGGCATCGACTCCGTGGTCGTGGTCGAGGAGACGCGGAAGCAGCACCCCGACAGCAGCCTGTTCATCGTGGGCCGCTTCGACCCGATCGAGGACGCCGCCGCCGTCACCGGCCTGCCGATCGTCCGGGCGTCGCGCACCCTCGACCCGCAGGTGCTCCGCAGCCGCGAGCTCGGCTTCCTCAACGGGCACGTGCCGGTCACCGGGGTCCTGTCCGCGATCGCCGTCCTCGCCGCCGTGCTCGACCACCGCAGCGCGGTGATCATGAGCAACGAGTGGTCCGCGTCGGCGCCGACCGTCGAGGTGGACGGCCGGGGCATCAACCACCAGTACTCGAAGTCGCTGGACTTCGAGGTCGGCTTCCGCCGGATGCTGGACGCCGTGCTGCCGGGGTTCCGCTACTTCTCCGCGCTCCGCCCCTACAGCGAGCTGTGGGTCGCCGAGCGGTTCGCCGAGCTGACCGATTACCACCCGGTCTTCCGCAGCTGCAACCGCGCCTTCACGGTGGACCCGGCGAAGCGCGCCACCGCCTGGTGCGGCGAGTGCGACAAGTGCGCGTTCATCGACCTGATCCTGGCGCCCTTCATGTCCGCCGAGCAGCTGCGCGCCGTCTTCGGCGGGCGGGAGCCGCTGGACCGAACCGAGATGCTGCCGAAGTTCCGCGGGCTGCTGGGCGACACCGCCGCGACCAAGCCGTTCGAGTGCGTGGGCGACGTCGGGGAGTGCCGGATCGCCCTCGAGCTGACTGCGGCCCGTCCCGACCGGGCCGGCAACCCGGTGCTCGCGCAGCTGCGCGCGGAGCAGCCGGCCGCCCCCGGCCCCACCGCCCGGTACTTCGCCCCCATGGGCGAGCACTTCATCGAAGGCCCGTATGCCGCCGACGATCTCCTGGTCTGACCTGCGCGACCGCCGGGTCGGCGTCTGGGGTCTGGGCGTCGAGGGCCGCGCCAACCTGCGCAAGCTCGCCGAGCTCGGGGTGGCGCCGCAGGTCCTGGTGGACGATCGCCCGGCCACCGACGACGTCGTCGGCACCGAGGCCGGTGGGCTCGAGGCGCTGGCCGCCTGCGACGTCGTCGTCAAGTCGCCGGGCATCTCCCGGACCCGCGAGGACCTGCGGGCCCTCGAGGGCGCCGGGGTGCCGGTGGCCGGCGGGCTCGGGCTGTGGCTGGCCGAGGCCGACCGGGACCGGGTCCTGTGCATCACGGGGACCAAGGGCAAGAGCACGACCACCGCGATCGCCGGGCACCTGGCCACGGGCCTCGGTCAGCGGGTGCTGCTCGGCGGCAACTTCGGCACCGCGCCCTGGGACCCCGAGGCGCCGCAGGACGTCGACTGGTGGGTCGTGGAGACCTCCAGCTACCAGGCGACCGACGTGACCCTCGGCCCGGCCGTCGTCGCCGTCACCTCGCTCAGCCAGGACCACCTCGACTGGCACGGCGGCATCGAGAACTACTACCGCGACAAGCTCTCGCTGTGCAGCCGTCCGGGCGTGCGCAGCGTCGTCGCCGACGGCGACAGCGCGCTGCTGGCCGAGCACGCCGACCTGCTCGGTCCGTCGGTCACCTGGGTGCGCTCGACCGACGACCCCGGCTGGACGGCGGGGCTCGGACTGCTCGGCGAGCACAACGTCCGCAACGCCCTGGTCGCCCGCGCCGCCCTGGTCGCCCTCGGCGTCCCGGGTGCCGACGACGACGACCGGATCGCCGCCGCCGCGCACGACTTCGCGGGTCTGGGCAGCCGGCTGCGCCCGGTCGGCCGGGTCGACGGCGTGGACTTCGTCGACGACAGCCTGTCCACGAACGTGCTGCCCACTCTCGCCGCCGTCGACGCGTTCCGTGGCCGGCGGGTGGCCCTGCTGGTCGGCGGGCACGACCGCGGCATCGACTACGCGCCGCTGGCCGAGGGGCTCACCGGTCGGACGGACCTGCTGGCGATCTGCCTCCCCGACAGCGGCCCGCGCATCGCCACGGCCCTCCGCTCCGGTGCGCCGGACGTCGACGTCCGCGAGGTCGCGGACCTCCCCGAGGGCGTCCGCACCGGCTTCGAGTGGGCCCGCCCGGACGGCGTCGTCCTGCTCTCCCCCGCTGCCCCGAGCTTCGGCCGCTACCGCAACTACGAGGAGCGGGCCGCCGACTTCGTGCGGGCCGTGGAGCAGCTCAGCTCGCGGTGACCGCCGCCGCCTGAGGCACGGGGCGCACCTCGCGCGCGCTCGTGAGCTCGTGCCCGTCGTCGCAGACGAGGCCCAGGTGCACGGGCGACCCGCAGTCCCGGTGCTCGAGGGCCAGCGGAGCGACGTCGTCGGCCAGGTACTTGTCGCCCCACTGCATGAGCGCTACCAGGGTCGGATAGAGGTCCAGCCCCTTCGTCGTCAGCCGGTACTCGTGCCGCTGGCGCTCGCCCGCCGCCTGGTACGGCACGCGCCGGAGGATGCCCTGCTCGACGAGCGTGCCGAGCCGATCGGTGAGCACGGCCTTCGGGGCGCCGAGCTGACGCTGGAAGTCGGCGAACCGGCGGACGCCGAGGAAGGCCTCCCGCAGGACCAGCAGGCTCCACTTCTCCCCGACCACGGCCAGGGTGCCCGCCACCGAGCAGCGGGACCGGTCCCACGAGGCATCCGTCACATGCGCAGTCTAGACCCGGCTGGGTTCACTTGACGAACCTCGATCGGAGGAGGACAGTTCGTTTTACGAACCCAGGAGGCCGGGATGGACATCGCGGTGACGACGAGGCCGGTGCGGCCCGACGACCAGGCGCGCTTCTACCGGCTCTGGCCGCGCCTGTCCGCCGAGACGGTGTACCGCCGGTTCCACGCCCCGGTGCACTCCCTGCCGGCCGAGACCGTCCGCCGACTCGTCACGGTCGACCACGACCTCCGCGAGGCCGTCGTCGCGGTCGTCGGGGGCGAGGTGGTCGGCGTCGCCCGCTACGACCGGCCCGTCGACGACCCCGCCACCGCCGAGATCGCCGTCCTCGTCGAGGACGCGTGGCAGGGCGTGGGGCTGGGACGGCAGCTGCTCGCCGAGCTCAGCTCGCTGGCCGCCCGCCGCGGCGTCCGCACGCTCACCGCGACGGTGCAGCCGGGGAACCGGCCGGCGCTCGGGCTCGCGCGCCGGCTGCTCCCCCGCGCGACCGTCGTCCCCGACGACGACGTCCTGACCGTCACGGGCCCCCTCGCACCACCGGAGCCGGTATCCGCGCCCCCGCGGGCGGGCTCCCTCGTCCTGACCGCACCGCACTGAGAGAAGGAACCGTCATGTCCCGCCTGCACACCACCTTCGCCGCCCGTCGCGACGCCCGCCGGCACCTGCGCGAGGAGCGCGCGCTGGCCCGTGCCCTGGCCTTGGCCCCCACCGTCGAGTCCGCCCACGAGATCGCCACCCTGTACTCCCGCCGCTGAGCTGCACGATCCCGCCCGCACGATCCCGCCCGCACGATCCCGCCCGCACGGGGGCGCCCGGCCGCTACGGTCGGGCGACATGGGCGTGTGGTCCAGCGGTGCGAGCTACGACATCTACGTCGGGCGCTGGAGCCGGCTCGTCGCGGCCGACTTCGTCAGGTGGCTGGACCGACCCCCCGGCGCCCGCTGGCTGGACGTCGGCAGCGGTACCGGCGCGCTCACCGAGGCCGTGCTGTCCGCCGCCGCACCGACCGACGTCGTCGGCGTCGACCCCTCTGCCGACTTCGTCGCGCACGCCGCAGGGGTCATCCCCGACCCCCGGGCGAGGTTCGGCGTCGGGGACGCCCGGGCCCTGCCGGTCGTGGACGGCTCGTTCGACGTCGCCGTCTCCGGCCTGACGCTGAACTTCGTCGCCGAACGGACCGCGGTCCTCGGCGAGCTGCGGCGCGCGGTCGGCCCCGGAGGCACCGTGGCCGCGTACGTCTGGGACTACCCGGACGGCATGCAGCTCATGGCCGCCTACTGGGACGCGGCGCTCGACCTCGGCCTGGCCGAGCCGACGATGCACGAGGCCGTGCGCTTCGGCTTCTGCCGCCGCGCGGCCCTGCAGGCAGTGTTCGTGACAGCGGGCCTGACCGGCGTCGACACCACCCCGATCGTCGTCCCCACGGCCTTCCGCGACTTCGACGACTTCTGGTCCCCCTTCCTCGGCGGCACCGGCCCCGCGCCGGCCCACCTCGCCGCGTTGCCCGCGGACCAGCAGGAGACGCTGCGGGACGCCGTCCGGGACCGGCTGCCGGTGGCCGACGACGGATCCGTCGCGCTGACCGCGCGGGCGTGGGCCGTGCGGGGAACGGCTCCGTGACGGCCGGTCAGATCGCCATCGCCGCCCGCACGGCGGCGGTGGAGGCGGCGCCTCCGTCGCCGGTCCCGGTGACCCGGCCCGACTCGACGACGTAGTAGGTGCTCGCCGCGCTGAGCGCGAAGCCGACGTGCTGCTCGACGAGCAGGACCGACAACCCGCCCCGGCGCGTGAGTGCCAGGATCGCCTCCTGGATCTCGGTGACCACGCTGGGCTGGATGCCCTCCGTCGGCTCGTCGAGGATCAGCAGCCGCGGGCCGGTGATGAGCGCGCGGGCGATGGCCAGCTGCTGGCGCTGCCCGCCGGAGAGCAGCCCGGCCCGCCGGCCGAGCAGCTCCTTCAGCGCCGGGAAGAGGTCGAGCGCCTCGCCGGTGCGCGCCCGCCCGTCCCGGCGTCCGTCTGCGACGAGCTGGAGGTTCTCCGCCGCGGTCAGCTGCGGGAAGCTCTGCTGCCCCTGCGGCACGTACGCGAGCCCCCGGCGCACGCGCTGGTGCGGCCGGAGCCCCGTGACGTCCTCGCCGTCGAGCAGGACACGGCCCGGGCGCGGCGGCAGCAGGCCGACGGCAGCCCGCAGCAGCGTCGTCTTGCCCGCGCCGTTGTGGCCGAGGATCACCGCCACGCCGTCCGGCGGGACGACGACGTCGATGCCGTGCACCACCTCCGTGCGCCCGTAGGCGATGTGCACGTCGCGGAGTTCGAGCATCAGTGCACCGCCTGGTGTCCGGGGCCCCGCGATCCAGGACCGAGGTAGATCTCCTGCACGCGCGGATCGGCCTGCACCTGGGCGTAGGTGCCCTCCGCGAGGACCTTGCCGGCCGCCAGCACCGTCACCGAGTCCGCGTACGCGCGCAGGAACTCCATGTCGTGCTCGACGACGACCACCACGTGGTCGCGGCGCACCCGGCGCAGGAGCTCGCCGGTCTGCTCCCGTTCCTCGGCGCTCATCCCGGCCACCGGCTCGTCGAGGAAGAGCACCGTGGCGTTCTGCACGAGCAACATGCCGATCTCCAGCCACTGCTTCTGACCGTGCGACAGTTCCGCGGCGGGCCGGTCTCGCAGCGTGGTCAGGCCCGTCGTCTCCATCGCCAGCTGCACGCTGTCGGGGACGGTGGCCCGGGCCCGCAGCAGCGACCGGCGCCGGCGCTGCGAACCCGCCGCGATGTCGAGGTTCTGCAGGACGGTCAGCTGCTCGAAGACGCTCGCGGTCTGGAAGGTGCGGCCCACGCCCGCCCGGGCGATCTGGTGCTCCTTCTGCCCGAGCAGCTCGGTCCCGTCGAACTTCGCCGAGCCGGAGGCCGCGGCGAGCCCGGTGACGGCGTCGACGAGGGTCGTCTTGCCCGCCCCGTTCGGGCCGATGAGGAAGCGCAGGTCGCCCTGCAGGACCGTGAGGTCCACACCGTCCACCGCGACGAACCCGTCGAAGCTGACCCGGAGCCCGCGGATCTCCAGGTAGTCCTGCCGCATCAGGCCCCTCCTCCGCGCGCGTCCGCCGGGGCCCGCTCGGGCCCGGCGTCGTCCACCAGAGGTGGCCCGGGCGGGCCGTGCCCGATGCCCTCCCCGACGACGCCGCCGGGCCTGCGCCGGCGGCCGCGCAGCACCCCGCCCAGCGAGCCGATGCCTCCGGGCAGGAAGGCCACGACCAGGACGAACAGCAGGCCCTGCAGGTAGATCCACACCGACTCGAAGTTCTCCGACAGCGTGCTGCCGGCGTAGGAGACGGCGAGCGAGCCGAGCACCGGGCCCAGCAGCGTGGCCCGCCCCCCGACGGCGACCCCGATGAGGAAGCCGATCGAGGGCACCACCCCGACGTTGTTCGGCGAGATGATGCCGACGATGGGGACGAACAGCGCCCCGCCGATCGCCGCGAAGACGGCGGCCACCACGTAGGCGAACACCTTGATCAGGGCGGGGTCGTAGCCGAGGAAGCGGACCCGCTCCTCGCCGTCACGGACAGCCGTCAGCAGCTCGCCGTACCTGCTGCGCCGGAGCTGGTGGACCACCGCGACCATCGCGATCAGCACACCGGCGGCGATGAAGTACAGCATCCGGCGGTTGACCGGGTCACTCAGCGCGAAGCCGAAGAACTGCCGGAAGTTGCTGAGCCCGTTCGATCCGCCGATGGTGTTCTGCTGGCTGATCAGCAGCAGGGCGAACGCCGCGGCCGAGGCCTGGGACAGGATCGCGAAGTAGGCGCCCTTGACCCGTCGGCGGAAGACGCCGAGCCCGAGCAGGAGCGCGAGCAGCGCGGGGACGCCGACGATGCCCAGCACGGCGGTCACCGGGTTGCGGAACAGCTCCCACCACCACGGCAGCCCGCTGCCGGTCACCATGAAGGCCGGCCGCCCGCCCGGGCCGGCGTCGCTGAGCTGCAGGTGCATGGCCATGATGTAGGCGCCGAGGCCGAAGAAGACCCCTTGCCCGAGGGTCAGCATGCCGCCGCTCCCCCAGGCCAGGCCGATGCCCACGGCCACCATCGCCACGCAGAGGAACTGCGCCAGCAACCGCAGCCGGAAGTCGCTCAGCAGCGCCGGCGCCGCCCCGAAGAGGACGACCGCCGCCAGCAGGTACCCACCGAGCACCACGGCCCGGCTCCCGAACCGCCCGCTCACACGAGGCTCCTCGTCCGGACGCTGAACAGCCCCTGCGGACGCAGCTGCAGGAACGCGATCACGCAGAGCAGCAGCAGCACCTTGGCGGTGCTGACCGACTGCGAGTACGCGAAGAACGCCTGCAGGACGCCGAGGCCGAAGGCGGCCAGGACCGCACCACGGATCTGCCCGATGCCACCGGCGACCACGACGAGGAACGCGTCGACGATGTAGGTCTGCCCCATGTAGGGCTGCGTCGAGGCGATCAGCGTCAGAGCCACCCCGGCGATCCCGGCCAGGCCCGACCCGATGAAGAAGGTCAGCCGGTCGGTGCGGCGGCTGTCGATCCCCGAGGTCTCGGCCAGTCCGCGGCTCTGCACCACTGCGCGGACGCGGCGCCCCAGGGAGCTGAACCGCAGCACCGCGCTGAGCACGGCCACCGCCACCACCGCCAGGACGACGATGAACAGCCGCCCGGTGGTGAACGGCACCCCGAGGACCTCCACGTTGCCGCGCAGCCACTCCGGTGCGCGCACCTCCACGGCGGGCGCCCCGAAGACGTCCCGCGCCAGTTGCTGGAGCACCAGCGAGACCCCCCAGGTGACCAGCAGGGTGTCGAGCGGCCGCGAGTAGAGCCGGCTGATCAGCGTCGTCTCGAGGAGCACCCCGAGGAGCCCGCCGACCAGGAAGGCCAGCGGCAGGGCGATCAGCAGCGCCAGGCCGGCGCCGCCGATCACCTGCTGCACGACGAAGGCCGTGTAGGCCCCCGCCATGAGGAACTCCCCGTGCGCCATGTTGATGACGCCCATCTGCCCGAAGGTGAGCGTCAGCCCGAGGGCCACGAGCAGCAGCACCGAGCCGAGGCTGATGCCGGCGTACAGCTGGCCGAGGACGGCGTCCATCCGATGACCTCCCGCTCAGCCGGTCAGCAGTAGGTCTCGTCCTTCTCCATGCTCGAGGCCCAGTCGTAGCCCTCGAGGCACGGGTCGGGGTCGATCGGGCCGTCGGAGGACCAGACGGCGTCGATCAGCCCATCGGCGTTCACCCGGCCGATGAGCGCGGTCTTGGCGATGTGGTGGTTGTCGCCGTCCACCGTCACCGGCCCCTCGGGGGCGTCGAAGCTGACGCCGTCGGCGGCCTCCTGGACGTCGGCGACATCGAAGGACTCCGCCTTCTCGACCATGCCCTTCCACAGGTAGACCGAGGTGTACGCGGCCTCCATCGGGTCGCTGGTCACCGCGTCGTCGCCGTAGGCCTCCTTGAAGGCGGTCACGAACTGCTCGTTCTCCGGGCTGTCGACGGTCTGGTAGTAGTTCCAGGCCGTGTACTGGCCCTCCAGCTTGTCGACGCCGATGCCCGGCACCTCCTCCTCCGCGATGGACACCGAGAGGACCGGCATCGTCTCCGGCGTCAGCCCCACGTTGGCGTACTGGGTGAAGAAGCTGACGTTCGAGTCGCCGTTCAGCGTGTTGAAGACCGCGTCGGCGCCGGAGCTCTGGACGCGGTTGACGATCGTCTGGATGCCCTCGGTGGAGCCGAGCGGCTCGTAGTCCTCGCCGACGATCTCGATGCCGTTCTCCTCGGCGTAGGCCGTGATGATCGCGTTCGCCGTCCGCGGGAAGACGTAGTCGCTGCCGACCAGGTGCAGCGAGGTGACGCCGACCTCGTCCTTGAGGTAGTCGAGGGCCGGGATGATCTGCTGGTTGGTCGTCGCGCCGGTGTAGAAGATGTTCTCCGACGCCTCCAGGCCCTCGTACTGGACCGGGTAGAACAGCAGCGCGTCGTTGCTCTCGAACACCGGCAGCATCGCCTTGCGGCTGCTGGAGGTCCAGCCACCGAAGACCGCGGCGACGCAGTCGCTCTGGATCAGCTTGGTGGCGCGCTCCGCGAAGATCGTCGGCTCGGACGCGCCGTCCTCGGTGACCACCTCGAGCTGCTTGCCGAGGACCCCACCGTCGGCGTTGATCTCCTCGACGGCGAGCTCGAGGGACCGGCGGACGGTCGTCTCGCTGATGGACATGGTGCCGGACATGGAGTTCAGCAGGCCGATCTTCACCGAATCACCCGAGGTGTCCACGCAGGACTCCACCCCGCCGTCCGCAGCGGCCTCCCCCGTGTCGTCGACCCGGCTCCCGCAGGCGGTCGTGCCGAGCACCAGAGCTGCGGCGGTGAGTGTGGCCCCTACGTGACGACGGCGAAGCTTGCGCAATGTCGCTCCCTGGTCCGGAGGTGACTCCACGACGCGGAGGGCCGCGAGCCACCGGTGAACGGACGCCGGGCGACCTCGGCGAGGCCGTGGGTCCGTTCGGTGGCAGAAACGTAGGAACCGGATGTTCCAGCCCTGCTCTGCGCCGATGAAGGCGGCGTTACGCGACGTCCCACGGCTGTGACCTGCGCATCACTGGAGCGACCGAGCGTCCTCGGCGACCGCGGCCGCGCTGCCCCTGGCGACGTCCTGTCCGCTCGTGAGCCACCTGCGCGGCGTCGCCGGGCACGCCACGCTCGGGCTCACCCGCGGGGGTTCCCCTGGCACTGCTGGAGCCGGTCAGTCCACCCGGGGGCCGCGGCGGCAGGCGAAGAGGAAGGCCGGCGGGACGTTCACCGGCGAGATGCGCCGGCGCACGTCGCCGAACAGCCGGCGCAGCTCGGACTGGATGAGCGGCGAGTACTGGATGACGAGCGCGACGCCGTCGGGACCGAGCGCGCTCGGGAGCGACTCGAGGATCCGGCGCCGCAGCTTCGGCTCCAGCGAGGTGAACGGCAGGGCGCAGACCAGCACGTCGGCCCGCTCGTCCCCCAGGTGGTCGGCGAGGTTCTCCGCGGAGTCACAGACGACCTGCAGCCGCGGGTCGGTGAACCGCTCCTCCAGGATCTCCACCAGCCGCGGGTCGATCTCCAGGGCGACCAGGCGCGCGTCCGGGCCCATGCGGGCGAGGATCTCCCCCGTCTGCGATCCCGTACCGGCCCCGAGCTCGACCACCAGGGACGCGCCCGGCACGTCCCCCATGTCGAGCATGTCGCGCACCGCGAGCCGGGAGGTCGGCAGGATGGCCCCCACCTGGCGCGGGTTCGTCGCGAACGCCCGCAGGAAGCGGAGTCGATCTGCCAGTTGCTGGTTCATGCGGCCCTTCCGGAGCGGACCCGGCGCCCGACTCTCCGCAGCACGATGGCACGGACGCGCCCTTCACGCAGCCCAGGTCCCCGCACCCGGTCCGCTCGTGACCCACCCCCGAACGGGTGACACGCGCCGCGCCGGACACGCGATCAGGGGGCACCGCCCACACGAACGTGCTGGGCAGCGTAGGGTTCACGTCGGTCGCTGTTGTGCCTCTGCTTCGTTCTTGAACGTCCGCAGTCGTCCTCTGCCTGACGTTCCTCTCGGTCCTGCCGGTGGTGCAGCGCCCCGAAGACCGGCACTAGCCGGTCCGGACACCCCCAGCACGGAATGAGAACAGCATGGCTCAGGGCACTGTGAAGTGGTTCAACGCGGAGAAGGGCTTCGGGTTCATCGCCCAGGACGGCGGCGGCGCCGACGTCTTCTGCCACTACTCCGCCATCGTCTCGGACGGCTACAAGTCGCTCGACGAGGGCCAGCAGGTCGAGTTCGACGTCACGCAGGGCCAGAAGGGCCCGCAGGCGGAGAACGTCCGCCCCATCTGATCCACCGGGACGGGGGTCACGGCGCATCGCGCCGTGGCCCCCGTTCTGCTTTTCCGGCCCCGGCTGCCCATGTCGCCGGAGCCGCAGAGGCGCGCCGTAACGTTCAGGCCATGAGTCGCACGCACCCCGAACTGCGCACGCCCCCGCCACTGCCCGACGGCGGCCTGCGCGTGATCGCCCTGGGTGGCCTCGGCGAGATCGGTCGCAACATGACCGTGTTCGAGCACGCCGGCAAACTGCTGATCGTCGACATCGGGGTCCTCTTCCCCGAGGAGCACCAGCCGGGCATCGACGTGATCCTCCCCGACTTCACCGCCATCCGGGACCGCCTGGACGACGTCGTCGCGATCGTCCTGACCCACGGCCACGAGGACCACATCGGTGGCGTCCCCTACCTGCTGCGCGAGCGGGCGGACATCCCGCTGGTCGGGTCCAAGCTCACGCTGGCGTTCATCGAGGCCAAGCTCAAGGAGCACAAGATCCGCCCGGCCACCGTCGAGGTGTCCGAGGGCGACCTGGTCGAGTTCGGTCCCTTCGACCTCGAGTTCCTCGCGGTCAACCACTCCATCCCCGACGCGCTCGCCGTCGCCATCCGGACGGCCGCCGGGCTGGTCCTGCACACCGGCGACTTCAAGATGGACCAGTTCCCGCTCGACCGGCGGATCACCGACCTGCGCGGGTTCGCCCGGCTCGGCGAGGAGGGGGTCGACCTCTTCCTCACCGACTCCACCAACGCCGAGGTCCCCGGGTTCACCACCTCCGAGGGTGAGCTCGTGCCCGCGATCGAGAAGGTGTTCCGGACCGCCCCGCGGCGGGTCATCGTCTCCAGCTTCGCCAGCCACGTGCACCGCATCCAGCAGGTGCTCGACCAGGCCCACGCGCACGGCCGCAAGGTGGCCTTCGTCGGCCGGTCGATGGTCCGGAACATGGGCATCGCCCGCGACCTGGGCTACCTGAACGTGCCCGACGGCCTGGTCGTCGACATGAAGGTCCTGGAGAAGCTGCCGGCGAACCAGGTCTGCCTGATCTGCACCGGGTCGCAGGGCGAGCCGATGGCGGCACTGTCGCGCATGGCCAACCGGGACCACGTCATCCGCATCACCGAGGGCGACACCGTGCTGCTGGCCAGCTCGCTCATCCCCGGCAACGAGAACGCGATCTACCGGGTGATCAACGAGCTCACCCGCTGGGGCGCGAACGTCGTGCACAAGGGCAACGCGAAGGTGCACGTGTCCGGCCACGCCAGCGCCGGGGAGCTCGTCTACTGCTACAACCTCGTGCAGCCGCGCAACGTCATGCCGGTGCACGGCGAGTGGCGGCACCTCAAGGCCAACGGCGAGCTCGCCATCCGCACCGGGGTGCACCCGAAGGGCGTCGTCCTCGCCGAGGACGGGATCGCCGTCGACCTCGTCGGGGGCCGGGTGCGGATCAGCGGCAAGGTGCCCGCCGGCAACGTCTACGTCGACGGCCAGACCGTGGGCGGCGCCACCGAGGCCCACCTGAAGGATCGCCGCAACCTCGCGGAGGAGGGCGTCATCACCGTCGTCGCCATCGTGGACGCCGACACCGGGATGCTGGCCGAGCCGCCGGACTTCCTCGCCCGCGGGTTCGCCCACGACGAGACCACCTTCGAGGCGGTCGTCCCGCTGATCGAGAAGGCGCTGGCGAAGGCCGCGGAGGAGGGCGTCGGCGGGGCCACCCAGCTGGAGCAGCTCATCTCGCGCGCGGTCGGCCAGTGGGCGCACCGGTCCGGCCGGCGCAGCCCGATGATCATCCCGATCGTCATCGACGCCTGACCTGTCGGGAACCGCGGCCCCCCGACGTGACGTTGTCGGGGGGCCGTCGTCTTCCGTTCCGGGCGCCCGTCTTCAGTTCCGGGGACACGGTGCCGATGCTGGACGAGACCGTTCGCGCTACCGACGACCCGAGGAGGGGCCATGGACTACCTGCGCCGTCTGCAGATGGAACGGCCCGTGCTGTTCTACGTCGTGCTGTTCGTCGGCATCTTCGTCGCCTTCCAGCTCCTGCTCTTCGTGGCCGGCGCTCTGCTGGGGCCGCTCGGTCTGCCGTCATGGGCGCCGCTGGTGGTCGTCCTGCTCGTGCTGGTCGTGATCGCGCGCCGGCAACAGCGCTGAAGGGCTGTCGCGTCAACCTGTGGTTGACGTGACTCCATCGTCAACCGTAGGTTGACGACATGACCGAACCGACGCGCACCTCGAACCCTGTCCGGCTCGACGACCTGATCTCGGCGATCGAGCAGGTGCACGACGATGCCCTCGACCAGCTCAGCGACGCGGTGCTCGCCGCCGACCACCTCGGCGAGGTGGCCGACCACCTGATCGGGCACTTCGTGGACCGGGCCCGGCGGTCGGGCGCCTCGTGGTCGGACATCGGCCGCAGCATGGGCGTGAGCAAGCAGGCGGCCCAGAAGCGGTTCGTGCCCAAGGCGGAGAACGACCTCGACCCCTCGCAGGGCTTCAGCCGGTTCACCCCGCGGGCGCGCAACGTCGTGATGGCCGCGCAGGACGAGGCACGGACGGCCGGCAACGCGACCATCACGACCGCGCACCTGGTGCTCGGGCTCCTTCGCGAGCCGGACGGCCTGGCGGCGAAGGCGATCGCCGGCCAGGGGATCCCTGCGGACAAGGTCCGGCAGACCGCCGTCGCCACGCTCCCCCCGGCCGGCGGCGACGTACCCGACCTGATCCCCTTCGACGCGCACGCCCAGAAAGCCCTGGAACTCACCTTCCGGCAGGCGCTGCGGCTCGGGCACAACTACATCGGGACGGAGCACGTCCTGCTGGCCCTCCTGGAGGTCGAGGACGGCACCGGGGTGCTCGCCGGGCTCGGCCTGGACCGTGACCGGGTGGAGAGCGACGTCGTCGCCGCCCTCTCGTCGATCGCGGCCGCCCCGCGGCAGCAGGCCTGACACCCGGTCGGCCCCCGCCTGCTGGGGGCCGACCGGGTGTTCCGGGAGGATGCGGGGGTGCATGCCGAGACGCTCCTGCTCCTGGTCCTCGGCGCGGTCGCCGTCCTCGTGGCGGTGCGGTGGGTGGCCGCACGCACCGGGCTCCCGGCGGCGGCACTCCTGACCCTCGTCGGGATCCTCTACGCGGTCCTGCCGGGGCCCAACATCACGCTCGACCCCGACCTGGTCCTCACGCTCGTGCTGCCGCCCCTGCTCTACAGCGCCGCCCTGGACTCCTCGCTCACGGCGATCCGCCAGAACCTGCGCACCGTCATCAGCCTGTCGGTGCTCCTCGTGCTGGCGACGGCGCTCGTCATCGGCCTCGGCTTCGCCCTGTTCGTCGCCGGCGCGACGCTGGCCGCCGGCATCGCGCTCGGTGCGGCCGTCGCCCCACCCGACCCGGTGGCCGCGCTCGCCGTCGGCCGCAAGGCGGGTCTGCCGCCACGGCTGATCACGCTCATCCAGGGCGAGGGTCTGCTCAACGACGCCACCGCGCTCACCATCCTGGGCGTCGCGATCGCGGCCGCCCAGGGCGACGGGTTCTCCACCCCCGCGGCCGTCGGCCAGTTCCTGGTCTCGGCGGTCGGCGGCGTCGCCGCTGGAGTCGCGGTGGCCTACGGCGTCCGCCCGCTGCGCCGGCTGCGCAGCGACCCGCTGTCGTCCAACGCGGTCTCCCTCGCCACCCCCTTCGTGGCCTATCTGCTGGGCGAGGCGGTGCACGTGTCCGGCGTCCTGGCGGTGGTCGTCGCCGGGCTGATCATCGGGCACAACAACCCGAGCTGGGCGTCGGGCGCCAGCCGCCTGCAGACGAACGCCGTCTGGCGCCTGGTGGACTTCCTGCTCGAGGGGTTCGTCTTCCTGCTCATCGGCCAGCAACTCCCGTCCGTCATCGACGGACTCGGCGTGTACGAGACCTCCACCATCGTGATCGCCGCGTCGATCACCATCGGGGTCGTCCTGCTGCTCCGCCCCCTCTGGCTCTGGCTCACCGAGCACCTTCCCCAGGCGATGCACATGCGGCTGACCGACCAGGATCTCGACGGGGACGGCGAGCCGAACGACGGCAGCCACCCGACCGGCCGGCTGTCGGGCCGGGAGATCGTCGTCCTCAGCTGGGCGGGCACCCGCGGCGTGATCAGCCTGGCGGCGATCTTCGCGCTGCCGCTCACCACCGAGAGCGGAGCGCCCTTCCCCGATCGCGAGCTGCTGCTCTTCTGCGCGTTCCTCGCCGTCCTGGTCACCCTGGTCGGCCAGGGGCTCACCTTCGCTCCGCTGGTGCGGGCGCTGGGCCTGCGCGCCGACGAGGCGGACCAGGCGCGGCTGCGCAACCTGGCACGGATGGCCTCGGTGGAGGCCGCCCTGGCGCGCCTGGCGGAGATGGAGGCCGAGGAGCACGACGACGTCGACGACAAGGCGATCACGAGCCTGCGCGCGCAGCTCACGACCCGGCTGAATCGCTACCGCAAGCGTCTGGACCTGCTCGACAGCGCCGAGGCCGGCGAGATCCCGCTGTCGCCGCAGTACGAGGCGGCCCTCCGGCTGCGCCGCACGGTCATCGACGCGCAGCGGCACGAGCTGCTGCGCTGGCGCGACGTCGGCCGGCTGCCGGACGAGAGCCTGCGCAAGCTCGAGCGCGAGCTCGACCACGAGGAGGGCCTGCTGCCCTCCCGCAGCCAGCAGTGAGCCGCCGTCAGCCCAGCCGCTCGTCGAGGTGGACGGTGACGACGTCGCCGGCCCGCTTGCCGATCGCCATGCGGACGTCGGCCTTCAGCGGCAGCTTGTGCGTCCCGTCGCCCAGGGCCATGAAGGAGCTCTGGAACGGGTGGCCGTCGACCCGGCCCCGCACCTTGACCAGGCCGCGCGTGCCGAAGAACTCCGCCGACCCCGGCATCTGCACGTAGGTCCAGCCTCCCCTCGCGGGGCTCTGCACCAGCGGCGCGACGAACTCGGTGTCCAGCGGTCCCTGCTTCGCCGTCATGACGGGATCTCCTTCGGTCTCCGACCGGTCCTGCCCGGTGGGACCGGTCGGCGGCGCGGAACTCATCGCACCTGCGGCTGCAGCACGAAGTCGTAGTGCGCCTCGAGCCACGGCACCTCGGAACTCCCGCCGTCCGGGGTCGGGCCCGGCTCGCGCTCCTCGAAGCGGACGACGAGCTCCTGCTTGGTGCCGAACACGACGTCGCTGTCGAGGTAGTCGGCCCCCTCCTGGAACAGGTGGGTGATCAGCGGCTCGAAACCGGGCACGTTGACGAGGAAGTGGATGTGCGCCGGGCGGAAGTGGCTGATGCCCGTGCGCCCCACGAGGTCGCCCACGGGCCCGTCCATCGGGATCGTGTAGCCCAGCGGCGCGATGGTGCGGACGCAGTAGCTGCCGTCCTCCCGCGTCGTGTACTTGGCGCGCAGCCGGGCCTCGTCGATGTCGGGGATCTGCGACTCGTAGGCGCCGTCGGTGTCGGCCTGCCAGACGTCGAGCACTCCCCCGGCCACCGGGTCCCCGGCCAGGTCGCGCACGGTGCCCGACAGGTACAGCGGCGTGCCGGGCAGGCCGTCGGACATGTCGGCGGCGTAGTCGAGCTCCGGTGAGCCCTCGATGTGGAAGGGGCCGAGGACCGTGGCGGGAGTCGCCGCCGGGTCCAGCCGGTGGTTCATCTGGACGACGAGCATCGACAGCCCGAGGACGTCGGAGGCGAGGATGAACTCCTCCCGCTTCTCGGTGCTGATCTGCCCGGTCGCGGTCAGCCACTGCACGGCCGCCATCCACTCGGCCTCGGTGAGCCGCACCTCGCGGGCGAAGTCGTGCAGGTGCCGGACCAGGGCGGTCATCAGCTCGCCCAGGCGCGGGTCCTCCGCCGTCGACCAGCGCTGCACCGCCAGGTCGGTGATGTTGTCCTCGGTGACCAGCTGCACGGGATCCTCCTGCGGTCGGGGGCGACCGGCGGGTGCCGGCCGCGGAACGGACGGGGTCAGGGCGTGAGCACCAGGCGCGCGCCGGCGGCACCGGCGGCCTGGCGCTGCCAGGCCTCGGTCACCGCGGCCATCGGCAGCACCTCGTGGGCCACGGCGATGCGGCCGCCGGCGGCATGGCCGGCGACCACGCCCAGCGTCTCGGCGCGCTCGGCCGGCGTCAGGGCGTTGTTCGTGTAGCCGAGCACCTCGGCGGAGCGGCTGCGGAGGACGGCGGAGGAGAACTCGGCGACGTCCCCGGAGGCGCCGCCGAGGTTGACCAGCCGACCTCCCTCCCCCAGGACCCGGGAGGCAGCCGTGGCCGCGGTCCCGAACACCGGGTCGACGACGACGTCGGCCCGTCCGTTGCACGCGTCCTGGAAGCGGGCGGTGAGGGAGTCGACGTCGCCGGACAAGGGCACCACCGCGTCGGCCCCCAGCTCCCCTGCGCGACGCTGCGCCTCCTCCGACCGGCACACGGCGACCACCCGGCCGGCGCCCAGGACCCCGGCGGCGCCCACGGACGCCTGGCCCACGGCACCACCCGCACCCAGGACGAGGACCGTCTCACCGGGCCGCAGCCGGGCCCGGTCGGCGAGGATCCGCCATGCGGCGACGGCGGACAGCCCGAGGGCCGCCAGGTGCGGGTCGGGCAGGTCGGCGTCCACCGGGACCAGGTCGGCGTCGCGCACCGCGCACCGCTCGCCGAGGCTGCCGTCGCCCGGCGCCATGCCCGCGCTCGTCGCGAACCACACGCGGGTCCCCGGGGCGTGGGCCGCCGACTCCTCCACCACGCCGACGCCCTGCACCCCGGGCACGTACGGCACCGCCGGCCGGCCGAAGTAGGAGGTCCCGGAGGCGGCGAGCAGGTCCAGGGGCACGATCGGCGCCGCGGTGACCCGGACGGTGCTCCACCCGGCCACCGCGGCGGGGTCGGGGTGCTCGGCGAAGGCCGGGGCGTCCCCCGGGGTGTGCAGGACGGCTGCGCGCACGCCGGCCTCCTCAGGCGCTCGGGTGGTCGCCGGCCGCCGGCAGCGGCGGGGGGACGAACGGGTCGGGCGGGACGGGGCGGTTGTTCAGGTCCACCGACAGGAAGACGTCGTTGGCCACCGGGTGCCGGAGCTCCTCGGCGAGCTGGCCGATCAGGCCGGCCGTGCGGGCGAGCAGCGCGAACCCGCGCAGCAGCTCCAGCGGCAGCCCCAGATCGGCCAGCGCGGCACCGCAGACACCGGCCCCGTTGAGCGGCAGCCGCTTGCCGAGCACCTGCTCGTGCACCCGCCCGATCGCCACGAACAACGACAGGTGCGGGCCGACCAGCCCCTCCTCGGTCGCGATCTCGACCAGCCGCGGGGTGCGCGGGTCGCCCTGCTTGTGCACGTGGTGCCCGAGTCCGGGGACGAACCGGCCCGCGGCCCGGTGCGCGCTCACCGTCTCCAGCGCGAGCGCGTCCCAGCCGGCGTCGTCCGTCGGCAGCCCGCCCTCGACCCGGGCGAGCACCTCGTGCAGGAACCGCCCGCAGTCCTCGGTCACTCCCAGGAACCGGGAGCCGCCGCCGAGCAGCCCGGCCGCCAGCGCACCCTGGATCGAGTCCGGCGCCGACAGGTAGGTCAGCCGCGTGACGATCGCGGTGGGGGTGAAGCCGTGGTCGGCCAGGGCCGCCAGCACCGCCTCGAAGACGCGGGTCTCACCGGGCGTCGGGCGGCGCTGGGTGGCCAGCCAGAACGACAGCTCGCCGAAGCCGACGCTGCCCATGACGTCACGGGCGAGATCGGTGCCCAGGAGCGTGATCGAGTCCAGGCTCGACGCGCCGAGCGCGGTCGGGTATCCGGGGTGCTCAGACATCGGCGCTCCCCGACAGCCACTGCCGGATCTCCGCGCCGTGCTCGTCGAGGGACGGCGGGGGCAGGCGGTAGGCGGCCTCGGTGGCCGAGAAGGTGATCGGGTTGCGCACCCCGGGGACGGCCGCGGCACCCTCGCCCACCGGGACCACCGGGGCGAGGCCGATCTCCTCGGCGAAGGCGACGCCCTGGTCGATGGTGTTGATCGGCCCGCACGGCACACCGGCGCCGATGATGTCGCGGAACCAGTCCATCTTCGACCGGGTGCGCAGCCGTTCGACGAGCAGCGGCCGGAGCGCGTCCCGGTTCGCCGTGCGGTCCTCGTTGCGGGCGAACCGGGGGTCGTCGGGCAGGTCGGGCAGGTCCAGCACCTGGCACAGCCGGCGGAACTGGCCGTCGTTGCCCGCGGTGATGATCAGCTCGCCGTCGGCGCACGGCAGCGGCTCGTACGGGAAGAGGCTCGGGTGACTGTTCCCCATGCGGAAGGGCACGACCCCGCCGGCGACGAAGGCGCTGGTCTGGTTCACCAGGCCGGACAGCGCCGACGACAGCAGGTTCACCTCCACGTGCTGCCCGCGGCCGGTCTCGTGCCGGTGGTTCAGGGCGGAGAGCACCCCGATCGTCGCGTGCAGCCCGGCCATGACGTCGAACAGCGCGACGCCGGCGCGGTAGGGCTCGCCGTCGGTGTCGCCGGTGAGGCTCATGAAGCCGGAGATGGCCTGCACGATGAGGTCGTAGCCGGGCAGGGCCGCGCCGCCCGGACCGCTGCCGAACCCGCTGATCGAGGCGTAGACGACGCCGGGATTGCCCGCCGCCACGGTGTCGTAGTCCAGACCGAAGCGGGCCAGCCCCCCGGGCTTGAAGTTCTCCACGAGCACGTCGGCGCGCCGGGCCAGTTCCTGGGCGAGGGCGGCGTCGTCGGGATCCTTGAGGTCCAGCGCCACGGACCGCTTGTTGCGGTTGACGCCCAGGTAGTACGTGGAGACGCCCTCGCGGACCGGCGGCTGCCAGGTGCGGGTGTCGTCCCCGCCGGGGCCCTCGACCTTGACGACCTCCGCGCCCAGATCGGCGAGCAGCATCGTGCTGTACGGCCCGGCGAGGATGCGCGAGAAGTCGGCCACCAGGAGGCCCGCGAGGGGGCCACCCGGCCGCGCTCCGGTGAGCGCCGGTCCAGAAGTCATGGTGCTCCTCGCTCGCGCCGCCCGGACGGACATCCGTCCGGCTGACGGGCAGTCTCACCACCGTCGCAGCAGGGTGTCAACCGGCGTCCTCGCGCCCGCGAACGTCTGCTCGCTCCTCCCTTGACACCAGGAGTCGACGTCGCGAAGGTGACCCGCATCGCACCCGGGGCCGCCCTGCGGACATCTGTCCGGCTGCGTGACGACGACGTCCGAGGAGGAGACGATGACCCAGACCGAGCCCGCTCCGGTGGCCGGCCGGCCCGTGGTGCTGCGCGGCGGCACGGTGCTGACCATGGACGACGCCGGCACGGTGCTGACCGGTGCCGACGTCCTGGTGGTGGACGACCGCGTCGCTGCCGTCGGCCAGGGCCTGGAGGTGCCCGAGGGCACCCAGGAGATCGACGCCCGCGGCGGGATCGTCATGCCGGGGATGATCGACACCCACCGGCACATGTGGCAGACCGCGATGCGCGGCTACGGCGCCGACTGGACGCTGACCCAGTACTTCGTCTGGTACTACCTCGAGCACGGCAGGAAGTTCCGCCCCGAGGACATCGCCGCGGGCAACCGGCTGGCGGCGATCGAGTCGCTGGACGCCGGGGTCACGACGACGGTGGACTGGTCGCACAACCTGCACACCGTCGACCACGGCGAGGCCGCGCTCGACGCGCTGCGCTCGGTGCCCGGGCGCTTCGTGATGGCCTACGGCAACATCCAGGCCGGCCCGTGGGAGTGGAGCGCCGACCCCGCGGTCCGGGCCCTGCTGGAGCGGCTGCGCGACGCCGGGGACGACCGGATGGGCGTTCAGATCGCCTTCGACGTCACCGGCGACCCGGCCTTCCCCGAGAAGGCGGCCTTCGAGGTGGCCCGCGACCTCGGCATCCCGGTGACGACGCACGCCGGCGTGTGGGGCGCGACCAACGACGACGGCATCCGCCTCATGCACGAGCACGGCTTCATGGCCCCGGAGACCGTCTACGTGCACGCCTCCACGCTCACCCGCGACAGCTATCAGCGGATCGCGGCCACCGGCGGCTCGATCTCGGTGGCCACGGAGTCCGAGTGCAGCGCCGGCCAGGGCCACGCCCCCACCGAGCAGGTGCTCCAGTACGGCATCCCGGTGTCCCTGTCGATGGACACCAGCGTCTGGTGGAGCGGGGACATGTTCTCGGCGATGCGCTCGACGCTGAACGCCGACCGCATGTCCGAGCACCTGACCGCCCACCTGAAGGGCGAGACCATCACCCACCTGCGGTTGCGCGCCCAGCACGTGGTCGAGTGGGCGACGAAGGGCGGGGCGCACGCCATCGGACGCGACGACATCGGCACCCTGCAGCCGGGCAAGAAGGCCGACGTCGTGCTGATCAAGAACGACCGCTCCCCGGTGTCCTTCCCGCTGCTCAACCCGTTCGGGCACGTGGCGTTCCAGGCCCAGCGGGGGGACGTGCACACCGTGCTCGTCGACGGCAGGGTGGTGAAGTTCGCGCACGAGCTGGTCGGCATGGACCTGGCCCCCGTGCGGCAGGAGATCGAGTCGACCATCGAGTACCTGAAGTCGGAGATCGGCGAGGAGGCCTGGGAGCAGGGCATGTTCCCCGACCGCCCGGAGGCCGAGGCCGAGATCCTGGCCAACCCGTACCAGTACAGCGACTACGAGGACGAGGGCAAGCGCGCGGGCGGCGAGGAGCGCGTGCTGGGTCGATAGGAGGAGGACGACAGGAGGAGGCGACATGGCGGGGCGAGGGACGGGGCCGGACTTCGTCGAGGCCCTCGCACGGGGGCTCGACGTCCTGACCTGCTTCGACGTCGACCACCGCGCCATGTCGCTCAGCGAGGTCGCCGCCGCCGCCGGCCTGGCCCGGCCGACGGCCCGCCGGCTGCTGCTGACGCTGGAGGAGCTGGGCTTTGTCCGGTCGTCGGGCGGCACGTTCGCGCTCACGCCGAGAGTGCTGTCCCTCGGGATGGCCTACGTCGGCTCCCTGGGGCTGTGGGACATCGCGCGGCCGCACCTCGAGGCGCTGGTGGCGGGCACCGGCGAGTCCTCGTCGATGGCACAGCTGGACGGCTCGGACATCGTCTACGTGGCGCGCGTGGCGGTGCCCAAGATCATCGCGCTGCGGGTGGAGATCGGCACGCGGTTCCCCGCCGTCCAGACGTCGCAGGGCAAGGTGCTGCTGGCCGGCCTCTCCCCCGCCGAGCTGGAGGCGGCGCTCGCCGTCCCCAGCCGGGCCGGGCTGCCGCCCTCGATCGGGCGGTCGCCCGAGCAGTTCCGCCGGGAGCTGACCGAGATCCGGGCACGGGGGTGGGCGCTCGCGGACGAGGAGCTCGCCCCGGGCGTCCGGTCGATCGCGGTTCCCGTCCGGGACGGCGACGGCGTCGTGCGGGCAGCCATGAACGTGACCGTGCACGCGGCGGAGACGTCGCGCGAGCGGCTGGTCCAGGAGCACCTGCCGCGCCTGCTGCGGACCGCCGGGGACGTCAGCGCGGAATGGGCGCTCTGGCAGTCGCGCCCCCACGTCGAGATGGCCCGCCCCCTCGACGGCCGCGCCGGCGCCTGATCGTCAGGCCGGCGGGGACCAGTCGGAGCCGAGGTCCTTCTGGTACCAGGCGACGTCGTGCCAGCGACCCTGCTTCCACCCGACCCTCCGGTAGGTGCCGACGAGCTCGAAGCCGAGGGCCCGGTGCAGTCCTTCGCTGGCGTCGTTGGGGACCGTGATCCCGGCGAGCACCGTGCGGATGCCGCGGCCGGCGAGCCGCTCGAACAGCACGCCGTAGAGGGCGCGGCCCCCGCCGGACCGGCGCCGGTTCCCGTCGAGGTAGACGCTGACCGCCGCCGACCAGCGGTAGCCGGCGCGGCTCATGTACGGCCCGCCGTAGGCGTACCCGGTGACGGACCCGTCGTCGTCCTCGAGCACGAGCCAGGCGTGGTCCCGCTGGGCCGCGATGATGCGACGGCCCAGCTCGTCGGCATCCGGCGCCTCGAGCTCCAGCGAGATCGCGGAGTCCCGGACGTAGGGGGCGTAGATCTCGGCGCAGCGCCGGGCGTCGGCGGGGACGGCGTCGCGCACCGTGCCGGCTCGGGTCGTCGTCACCGCGCCATGATCGTCGATCCACAGCGGACGGACAGGGTCCTGCCAGCGTGCTCCCTGCCACAGGCGGCAGGCTCCAGAGGCATGGACGAACGGACGCGCTCGGAACTGTTCGACCCGGCGAGCGCCCACCAGCTGGTGCTGGCCCGGCGCCCACCGATCGCCTCCGCGGTGCACTGCGTCGTCTCCGACGTCGTCTGGCACGAGGTGGTGAAGCTCCTGCGGTGGGCCGCCGCGGACACCGGTGGCGCGACCGGGCTGGAGTCCGGCCGGTGGTGGCGGCTGGCCGCCGCATGCGCCGACCTGCTGCGCCGCCTCCCCTCGCTCAGCGACGAACTGGACGAGGCGTGGAGCCCCGCGCCCGAGGTGACGGTCCCCGGACTCGACGGAGCGGCGCGGGTCGACCTCGCCGCCGGGCGGCTGCTCGCCCTGCTGCGGTCGTCCGACCCGGTCCCCCTGCAGTGGCTGGCCGCGGAGGTCGACGCCCTGGGGGCCGCGGCGATCAGCGCGCTCGCCGACCGCGACCCCTGGACCCTGCCGGAGCTGCCGTGAGCCGCCCCCGCCCGGACGCCCGCCCGGACGCCCGCCTGGACGGCGGCCTGGCTCTCGCTGCCGCCGTCGTCGTGCTGGTGACCCTCCTCCCCGACGGCGGTGGGTGGACGTGGGGGGCGCCGCTGGCCGAGCTCCACTGGTACGCGACCGGCCTGGACTCCACCGCGACGATGCTGCAGCTCGTCGGCAACCTGCTCCTGCTGGCGCCGGCGGCCGTTCTCGCCGTCCTGCGCTGGCCGGCCCTGCGTGCTCCTGGCCGCCTGGTGCTCGCGTCCGGCGCGGCCGCCGGAGGCATCGAGCTCCTCCAGTGGCTGCTGCCGCTCGGCCGCGTGGTGTCACCGCTGGACGCCCTCCTCAACACCGTGGGAGCCGTCGTCGCCGGTGGGATCGTGCTGCTGCTGCGGGCTCCCGCGCCGTCGGCTGCCTAGAGGGTCTCGGTGCGGGCCGCGACGAGCACGCCGGCGGCGAACCCCTGCACCTGGACGACGCCGGCGCCGGCCCCATCGGGAACGGCGAACGACGTGGTGCCGTCCGCGACGTCGCGGCTCCCCCGGGGCCGGCCGTCCACGTACACGTCCACCCGGTCGATCCCGGCGAGCGTCAGCTGCAGGTCGAGCGTCCCGTCGTCCTGGGTCGCGGTCACCAGGCCCAGGCGGCGCAGCGGGCGCCCGGCCAGCAGCGCGCCCGCCGCGTCGAGGAGGTCGGCGTTGCCGTGCAGCACGTCCCGCCGGGTCATCTCGTGGCGCACGTCGGGGCGCACCCCGAGGTCCTCCACGGGCGTGCCGGCGAGCGCCCCGACGCGCAGGGTGCGGCGGATGGACACCCGCATGTCGGCCTGCTTGGGCAGGGGCACGTAGGGCGACCCGGGGTCGGCGGGCACGTCGCGGAGCGCCTTGAGCAGGCCGTGGGTCCAGACGTTGGCCCCGCCGGCCCCGGTGTTGTCGTCGACGCCCAGGACCGGTCCGATCGCGTGGTCCTGGAACCCCGCCGCGAAGATGTCGGTCGCGGAGTAGCAGCGCGCATCGGTGACCAGGACGACCGGCCCGAAGTAGCGCTGCCCGACGCGGTTGGCGCCGTCCTCGGGGGTGATCGGGAAGGCCGAGGAGTAGATGGCCCCGGTCTCCACGGACTGGTCCAGCGAGGGGAACCACGGGCCGAGGTCGATCTGGTCGGTCGGGTTGTCCTCGTGCCGGCGGCAGATCTCCAGGTTCAGCGGCGTGCAGACGAACTGCACCGGCTCGGGCGTGATCCGGCGCGGGGTGAGGGTCTGCAGGGTGAACTCGCTGGCGAGGATGTGGCCGCCCCCGTTGCCCCGGACGTCGAGGATCAGCCCGTCCTGAGGGAGGAGCTCCACCAGGCGGACGAACTCGGCCACGAAGGCTGCCGGGTCGGGCACGTTGAAGGTGAAGACGCGCAGGTGGGCGAACGTGCCGGCGGCGGTCGCGACGCTGCGCGCGCGGAACACCAGCGGCATCGTCGACGGCACCTCGCCGCCGACCTCGGCCGGCTCGGTCGAGAGCTCGACAGCGGCGTCCCCGAGGGCCTGCTGCTCGACGGCACGCGGGGCGTACAGGAGCGCCCGGGCCCGCCCGGTCTCGTCGGCGTGCAGGTCCAGGCCCATCGACGCGGCAGCGGTGGTGAGCACCTCGGCGTCGGCCATCGCCGGCGCGTTGGGCGCCACCAGCCACGGCTCCCGCAGCTCGCGCCGCACACCCTGCGCGTCGAGGTAGCTGACGGTCACCCACTCCTCGTCCGGCGGCAGGTGCAGACGCAGCGACCGCACGGTCAGGGAGTCGACGCCGCGCACGAGGCGGGCGGCCGCGTTGCTGCCCGCGAATCGATCGGCGTTCACGGCGACCGCCCGGTCGACCGGCATGCCGTTCCAGTGGGTGATCTCGACGCCCACGCCGAAGGTGGGGGCGGACAGTCCCTGCGCGAGCCGGGTGACGACGTAGCTCGTCCGGCCACCGTCGGTGCAGCGCTCCACCTGGAACGGCAGGTAGGCGATCATGCCCGCGAACGGCTGCGGCAGCAGGTAGTTGGTGTGCAGGTCGCGCACCGAGTGGAAGATCGCCGACATCTCCGTGTGGAACGTCCGCTCGGGATCCATGGTGGCGTCGGTCTGGCGCAGCAGCCGGGCCCGCAGCAGGCGGAGGCGCTGCACCGGGTTCACCGCGTGCATCGCCGACTTCAGCGGCAGGTGCACGTAGTTGCCCTCGAGCATCAGCAGCGCCTGACCCACGATCACCATCCGCTCGGCATGGGTCAGCGTCCCGGCGGTGCGGAGGAAGTCGTGCAGCGGGACCGAGCCGGGAATCGCCGCGTCCCCGGCCCCGAAGGCGACCGTGAGCTCGGCGGGGAGGAGGTCGTCGGTCCGGCCCTCCACGGCCCGGCGGGGGGCGGGCATCTCGACGTAGGTGGCCAGCGTCATGGGTTCGCCTCGATCGTGCGCTGCGGCGGGGCAGCTGTTCCCCGAGACCGGGCGGCCTCGGGCACAGGGTCACCGGGCGGGCGTCACGGGAGCGTCACCGCTGCTCCTGCCGGAAGACCGAGACCAGCACCCGCAGCACCAGCACGACCGACACGATCAGCAGGGCGTAGCCGAGGACCGGGAAGAGCCGGACCGACTCCGTCACCAGCGGGCCGTCCCGCGTGTCCAGCAGCAGGACCGCCATCACCCCGGCCGTCGCTCCGATCACGGTCAGCAGGACCTGGTGCACGAGACCCGTGATCCACCGCCGGTCCCGGCTGTCGGCGAACAGCCGGACGTTGACGCCCAGCCGCCCGTGCTCGACGGCGTCGGCCACCCGGTCGAGCCGGCGCGGCAGTCTGCGCAGGATCGGCAGCAGCGCCACGACCTCCTCCTCCGCCGTCGCGCGCAGGCGCTCGGGCGTGAGGGCGGAGGCCAACCGGCTGCGCGCGGTCTCCCGGGCGGCCCCCACCAGGTCGAAACCCGGATCGAGCAGGGCCAGCGTGCCCTCGAGCGTCGCGAAGGTCCGGAACAGGGCGGCCACCTGGGGAGGGACGGCGAGCCGGTGCTCGGTGACCAGACGGAACAGCGCCGCGAAGACCTCGGCGCCCATCGTCGCCCCCGGCGCGGCGTAGCGGACGATCAGCGCGCCGAGGGCCCGTTCCAGGGCGCGCTCGTCGATCTCCTCGGGGCGGTCGACCAGCTCGAGCAACGCGTCGCCGGCGGCCACCGAGTCCTGCGTGCCGACCGCTCCCAGCAGGCGCGCGAAGGCCAGCCTCGTGGTGGCGTCGATCCGGCCGACCGAGCCCAGGTCGAGCAGACCCAGGGTGCCGTCCTCCAGCAGCAGCACGTTGCCCGGGTGCAGGTCGACGTGGAACAGGCCGTGCTGGAGCACCTGGTCGAAGACGGTGGTCAGCAGGGCGTCGGCCAGTGCGCGGCGCCGGTCGGGCCCCAGGGCGGTCAGCCCCGGTCCCGCGGCGCCGAGCGGCGTCCCGGTGAGCCGCTGCATGACCAGGACCCGGCGGGTGGTGAGGTCCTGGTGCGGCGCGGGCACCCGGACCCCGCGCTCGGGTGACGTTGCGAGGGCCGCCGCCATGGCGCGCAGGTTGTCCCGCTCCGTCGTGAAGTCGAGCTCCTCCCGCAGGGACTCGGCAAAACCCGCGGCCAGGGTGGAGAGGCCCATGGACCGCCCCCACCCGGTGCGCTCCTCCAGCATGCGCGCGAGGTGCCGCAGGATGTCGAGGTCCCGTTCCACCACGGCCTCGATGCCCGGGCGCTGCACCTTGACGACGACGTCCGTGCCGTCCTCCAGCCGCGCCGCGTGCACCTGGGCCACCGACGCCGCGGCCAGCGGGGTCTCCTCGACCCACGCGAGGACGTCGTCGAGGGGCCGGCCGAACTCCGCCGTGAGGACCGCCCGGATCTGCGGCCACGGCACCGGCGCCGCCTGGTCCTGCAGCCGGCTGAGCTCCTCGGCGAACTCGGCGGCCACCAGGTCCCGTCGGGTGGACAGCTGCTGGCCGAGCTTGACGAAGGTGACCCCGCCGTCGTCCAACGCCCTGCGCAGCGACCGTGCGAGGTCGCGCCGGGACGAGGACGAGGCCACCCCCAGGTGCCGGCGTCCGCGCAGGAACCGGCCCAGGCCGTGGCGCAGGGCGATCCGCAGCACCTGCGTGTACCGACGGGTGCGGACCGCCCGTGCGCGCGAGCCCCGCCACAGCTCGATCGGACCGGGCAGGGACCCGTCGGGCACGACGACCTCGGCGATCACGAGGACCACCATGGCCAGCAGGCTGGCACACGCGATCGTGAGCAGGAGGTAGAGGACGGCCGTCGTCGTGTCGGTCTCCTCCGGCGACGGGACCAACCTCTTCAGCAGCGGACCGACGACGAGGAGCGCCAGCACCGCCGCGAGCAGCGTGCGCACCGGTCCGGGACGCACCCCGAGGAGACGCCGGATGACGGCGGCGAAGAGCAGCACCGTGAGCACGGTGGCGACGGCCAGCAGGACGACGTCCAGCACGGGACCCACGGCGCTCAGCCCTCTCCCCGCTGCTGCACGCGGGCGAGGCTAGGACCTCCGCCGTCCGTAGTCACGGGAGATCGGCTGTCGGCCGGGCGACGGAACGCCCGCCGTCCGGCGCGCGGGCGGGACTGTCTACCGTTTCCCCGTGGTGAGCGTCCTCTCGATCCAGTCCCACGTCGCCTACGGGCACGTCGGCAACTCCTCGGCCGTGTTCCCGTTGCAGCGCCTCGGCATCGAGGTGTGGCCGGTGCACACCGTCCAGTTCTCCAACCACACCGGCTACGGCGAGTGGACCGGCCGCGTCTTCGACGGGCAGGCCGTCGAGGAGGTCGTCCAGGGCATCGCGGACCGGGGCGTCCTGCCGGGCTGCGACGCCGTCCTCTCCGGCTACCTGGGGTCGGCCGACATCGGGCACGCCGTCGTGCAGACCGTCGGGAAGGTGCGGGCGGCCAACCCCGAGGCCGTCTACGCCTGCGACCCGGTCATCGGCGACGTGGGCCGCGGGATCTTCGTCCGTCCCGGGATCGAGGAGTTCATGCGCGAGGTGGCGGTGCCCGCGGCCGACGTCGTCACGCCCAACCACTTCGAGCTGGACCTGCTGTCCGGCGCCACCACGCGGTCGCTGGACTCGGTGAAGGACGCCGTCGGCGCGGTCCAGGCGCTCGGCCCCTCCGTCGTCCTCACCACGTCGCTGGTCTCCGACGACACCCCGGAGGACGCCGTCGACCTGCTGGCATCGGCCGGCGGACGGCACTTCCGGGTGCGCACCCCGCGCCTGGGGGTGTCGGTCAACGGCGCCGGCGACGCGATCGCCGCGCTGTTCCTCGCCCACTGGCTCGACACCCGCTCCGCCGACGTCGCGCTGGGCCGGGCCGCGGCGTCGGTCTTCGGGCTCCTCCAGCGCACCGAGGACGCCGGTTCGCGGGAGATCCTGCTCGTCGCCGCCCAGGAGGAGTTCGTGGCGCCCACCCGGACGTTCGAGGTCGTCGAGGTCTGAGCCGCCACAGGGCCGACTACCCTCGAAGCGTGTCCCCCGCTGCGTTCCGTCGGTCCCGTGCTGCCCTGACGGTGCTCCGATGAGCGCCGTCGACCAGCAGGTGGTCCCCCGGGCAACCGCCAAGGAGGTCGTGGACCAGGCGGCCCGCCGGCGCACCTTCGCCGTCATCAGTCACCCCGACGCCGGAAAGTCCACGCTCACCGAGGCCCTGGCCCTGCACGCCCGCGTCATCGGGCAGGCGGGCGCCGTGCACGGCAAGGCCGGCCGCCGCGGCACGGTGTCGGACTGGATGGACATGGAGAAGGCCCGCGGCATCTCCATCACGTCCGCGGCCCTGCAGTTCGAGTACCACGACGCGGTGATCAACCTGCTCGACACCCCGGGTCACTCGGACTTCTCCGAGGACACCTACCGGGTACTCACCGCCGTCGACGCCGCGGTGATGCTCATCGACGCCGCCAAGGGCCTCGAGGCGCAGACGATGAAGCTGTTCGCGGTCTGCCGGCACCGCGGCATCCCGGTGCTCACCGTCGTCAACAAGTGGGACCGGCCGGGCAAGGACGCGCTCGAGCTGATGGACGAGATCAGCGAGCGGACCGGCCTCACCCCGACGCCGCTGACCTGGCCGGTGGGCATCGCCGGCGACTTCCGCGGGGTGCTCGACCGCGCCGACGGCACCTACCGCCGGTTCACCCGCACCGCCGGCGGCGCGACGATCGCCCCCGAGGAGACGCTGTCGGCCGAGGCCGCACAGGCCCGCGAGGGCGACGCGTGGCAGCAGGCCGTCGAGGAGGTCGAGCTGCTCGAGGCGAGCGGCCAGGACCACGAGCAGTCGCTGTTCCTGGAGGGCGTGACCACGCCGGTCCTCTTCGCCTCGGCCGTCTCGAACTTCGGCGTCGGCGCGCTGCTGGACACCCTGGTCGGCAAGGCTCCCGCCCCGTCGGGCGTGCCCACGGCCGACGGTGACCGGCGGGAGCTCACCGACCCGTTCAGCGCGTTCGTCTTCAAGGTGCAGGCCGGCATGGACACCGCGCACCGCGACCGGCTGGCCTTCATCCGCATCTGCTCCGGCGTCTTCGAGCGCGGGATGGTGGTCACCCACGCCCGCACCGGCCGCCCGTTCGCCACCAAGTACGCGCAGCACGTGTTCGGCCGCGAGCGGGAGAGCATCGACGTCGCCTACCCCGGTGACGTCGTCGGCCTGGTCAACGCCGCCGCGCTCGGCGTCGGCGACACCCTGTACGCCGACCGGCCGGTGACCTTCCCGCCGCTGACCACCTTCGCGCCCGAGCACTTCGCGGTCTGCCGCGGCCGTGACACCGGCAAGCACAAGCAGTTCCGCAAGGGCATCGAGCAGCTGGACTCCGAGGGCGTCGTCCAGGTGCTGCGCTCGGACCGCCGCGGCGACCAGGCGCCGGTGCTGGCCGTCGTCGGGCCCATGCAGTTCGAGGTGGCCACCCACCGCATGGAGCACGAGTTCGGGGCCGCGGTCGACCTCGACCGGCTGCCCTACAGCATCGCGTTGCGCACGGACGAGGCCTCGGCCCCCGTGGTGTCGACGGCACGCAACGCCGAGGTGCTGCAGCGCACCAACGGCGAGTACGTCGCGGTGTTCGGCGACAAGTGGGGCCTGCGGGTGTTCAAGGAGAAGCACCCCGACCTGCTGCTCGAGTCGCTGGTCGCCGCCGAGCTCTGAGCTACCGCGGGCCCGGCACCGTCTCCCGCCTCTTGGTGGCGGTCAGCAACAGGTACTCCCAGTCGAGCACCGTGGAGCCGGACCCCTGGTCGTGGCGCCGGACGAGGTCGAGCAGGTCCGCGTCCAGGGCCGCGGCCCGATCGGGGTCGTCGGCCAGGGACCTGAAGACCGCGATCATCGGTCCGTACTTCGCCTTGAAGTAGTCCCGGGGCTCCTCGAGCCGGTCGAACATGTCGACCCTGAGCAGCCGCCGCTCGGCCGTCACATCGGTGACGCGGTCGCGCAGGAGCTCGCGGACGTGCTCCTCGCTGCCCCACTTCGGCGGCGGGGAGGCGCCGGGCGGGGGCGGCGGCGCGTAGGGCTTCATGGTGGCGAAGAGCTGGCCGATGAAGCCCTCCGGCGTCCAGCTGATGATCCCGATGCGGCCGCCAGGCTTGCAGACCCGGACCAGCTCGTCGGCGGCCGCCTGGTGGTGCGGCGCGAACATGACGCCGATGGCGGAGACCACCACGTCGAACTCGCCGTCGGCGAACGGCAGCGCCTCGGCGTCGGCCTCGCGCCACTCCAGCTCGACGCCCTCCGCGGCCGCCCGGGCCCGCCCGGCGTCGAAGAGCTCCGGCGTCAGGTCGCTGGCCACGACGCTCGCACCCGTCCGCGCGGCGGGGATCGCGACGTTCCCCGAGCCGGCGGCGATGTCGAGCACGCGGTCGCCACGGGTGACGCCGACCGCCTGCACCAGGGTCTCGCCGAGCTCGGGCAGCAGGTCGGCGGCCAGGCCGGGGTAGTCGCCCGAGGCCCACATCGCCCGGTGCTTGGCCTTGAGGGCGCGGTCGGCGTCGGCGGCGGTGCCGGTGGAGGTCGGGGAACTCATGGCGGAGCATCCTTCGGTCGGCGGACCGGCGCCCCCGAACCACCGGCGGCTGTCATCGGCAGCCGTCGTCAGGCTGGCCTCGCGCCGCGTCGGTGGACAGTGCCGAAGGACCCCGTCAGCCGATGCCCGCCGCCCGCACGATCGCGACGACCTCGTCGGCCGTGGCCGGCTCCACCGGCAAGTGCGGCAGCACGCCGACGACCTCGTCGGCCTCCAGACCGTGCGCCAGCAGCTCCTCCACCAGCCGCTCCGCGGCATCCGGCCCGAGCGGGAGCGGTGCGCCGAGCGTCCGCACGGCGGCGTGCGCCAGGAAGAGCGAGCCGGCCAGGTCGTCCTCCACCGGGCCCGGCTCCGCCGGCTCGGCGGCGGCCCGGACCACGGACTCGGCGGCGCGCACCAACGACAGCGGCAACCCCTCGGCCTCCACCTCGATGAGCGGCACGTCCCCCAGGGCGGCGAGCACGAGGTGCTCGGCGTCGATGCGCAGCGGCGCCTCCCAGCTGCCGGCGCGGACCACGTCGTCGAGGTCGGCCTCGCTCTCCCCGACGTCGTCGGCGAGCTCGGCCCAGGCAGCCGGCCGGGTCCGCCGCGCGCGCTCGGCCGCGGCCAGGCAGGTCTCGTGCACGAAGGGGTGCAGGACGTCGGTGTCGAACCGGTCGGCCTGGACCACCCCGCGCCCGTCGACGGAGTTCAGCGCGTCCTGGAAGCTGCCCGGCCGGGCGTCCCCGAGATCCAGCCGGCCGTCCTCGTCACCGCTCAGCGGCAGCCCGTGGGCGGCCCGCTCCCCCACCGTGAGCCCGGTGGTGACGATGCGGCCGCCGGAGCGCAGGTGGTGCGGCTGGTCGGACATCCCCACCGCCCAGGCGCAGGCCTCGGCGATCAGCGCGGCCGCCCGCTCGCGGAGCACCTCGCGGGTGAGCAGACCCATCCAGTCGACGTCGAACACGCCCCCCACTGTCCCAGCCGGTACCGACCCTCGGCGGATCAGGCGGCCGGCTCGGTCAGCGGGAGCAGCACCTGGAAGCGGGTGTCGCCGGGCACCGACGTCACGCGCAGGTCGCCACCGTGCCGCTTGACGACGACGCGCCACGACACGTCCAGGCCCAGGCCGGTCCCCTGCCCGACCGGCTTGGTGGTGAAGAACGGCTCGAAGACCCGCGACCGCAGCTCCTCCGGGATGCCGGGCCCGGTGTCGACGATCTCGACCAGCGCGCAGTCGCCGTCCCGGGCCGTCCGGATCGTCAGCGTGCCCTCGCCGCCGCCCCCGCTCGACGACATGGCGTCGAGGGCGTTGACGATCAGATTGGTCCACACCTGGTTGAGCTCGCCGGCGTAGGCCGGCACCTCGGGCAGGGACCGGTCGTACTCCTTGACCACGGTGATGCCCGGCTTGATCTTGCCGCCGAGCATGACCAGCGTGGCGTCGAGCCCGGCGTGCAGGTCGGTCGGCTGGTGCGGCGTGCGGTCCATCTGCGAGTACTGCTTGGCCGCGTCGACCAGGGCGGAGATCCGGTGCGTGCTGTCGGCGATCTCCACCAGCAGCGCCTCCGCCTCGACGGTGTAGGCCAGCCAGCGCAGCGCCGGCGCGAGGTGGGAGTCGCCGACGGCGCCGGTGACCCGGTCGAGGTCGTCGGGTCCGAGTCCGGCCGCGACGAAGACCCCGGCCAGCTCCCACGGCTGGGGCACGTCGTGGTCCCCGAGCCACTCGCCGAGGCCGTCCTCGAGGTCGGACCGCTCCAGCGTGGTCAGCTCCCGGGCGGCCCCGACGCGGGCGACGAACTCCTCCTGCAGCGCGGTCAGCGCGCGGAGGACCTCGCCGTCGAGCTTGCCCTCGGACAGCATCGCCAGCTTGTGCCGCATGCCGGCGAAGCGGTCGCGCAGGGCGTCGGCCGCGCGGGACGCGGCCGCCGCCGGGTTGTTCAGCTCGTGGGTGAGCCCCGCGGTCAGCTTCCCCATCGCCAGCAGGCGTTCGCGCTGGCCGACCAGCTCGGCGGAGTTCCGCTGCCCGACGAACATGCCTTCCAGCAGGTGGACCGCCATCGGGTACCAGTCGCGGAAGACCGCGGCGAACGGACCCGCGGGCAGCGCCAGGAAACGGCAGTCGGTGACGGCCCGCACGGTCGCGGGGTAGCGCTGCTCCAGCCGCTCACCGAAGTAGAACTGCACGGCGCCCGAGTAGACGCCGCGGTGCGACGTGCGCACCGTCTCCACCTCGCTGCCGCCGACGACACGGGACATCGTCATCGTCCCCTCGAGCAGCACGAAGAAGCACTCCGCCGGCTCCCCCTCGACCGAGACGTCGGCGCCGGCGGGGCAGTCGACGACGTCGCCGTTGGCGGCGACCCAGGCCAGCTGCTCGTCGTCGAGGGCCTCGAAGAGGAAGAGCTCGCGCAGCTCCTCGGTCGGAAGCCGCTGCTCCGTCGCTGTCATCGCTCCCCCAGGTACCGGTGCACGAGGGTGACGGCCATGGCGCCCTCGCCGACCGCCGACGCCACCCGCTTCACCGAGTCGGAGCGGGCGTCCCCGGCGACGAAGACGCCGGGGAGGCTGGTCTCCAGGAAGTAGGGATCGCGGTCGGGTGCCCAGCCCGGTGGCCGGCGGCCGTCGCTCAGCAGCGCCGGGCCGGTGGGGATGAAGCCGTGCTCGTCCCTGGCCACGGCCCCGTCCAGCCATCCGGTGCGCGGCGCGCCGCCGATGAAGACGAACAGGTGGCTGGCAGGCAGGGTCTCCCGCTCCCCCGTGTTCGCGTTCTGCACGGTGACGGTCTCCAGATGCCCGTCGCCCTGGGCGCCGGCGACCGTGCAGCAGGTCCGGACGGAGATGTTGTCGATCCCCGCGATCTGCTCGATCAGGTAGGCCGACATCGACGCCTCGAGCGAGTCCCCGCGGACCAGCAGGCACACCGAGCGCGCGAACCGCGAGAGGTACACGGCGGCCTGCCCCGCGGAGTTGGCACCGCCCACGACGTAGATGTCCCGGTCCGTGCACTCCACGGCCTCGGTCATCGCCGAGCCGTAGTAGACGCCGCGCCCGGTGAGGTCGTCGACGCCGTCCACGCCGAGACTCCGATAGGAGATCCCGGTCGCCAGGACGATGGCATGGGCGGCGAGCACCCGGCCGTCGTCCAGACGGACGACGCGCTTGGGGCCGTGCGCCTCGAGCGCGACCACGTCGCGGGTCAGCAGCAGCTCGGCGCCGAAGCGCACCGCCTGGCGCCGGGCGCGGTCGGCCAGCTGGCTGCCGGAGACACCGTCCGGGAAGCCGAGGTAGTTCTCGATCCGGCTGCTCTGACCGGCCTGACCGCCGGTCGCCTCGCGCTCGACCAGCACGGTCCGCAGCCCCTCGGACGCCCCGTACACCGCAGCGCCCAGCCCGGCCGGCCCACCACCCACGACGACGAGGTCGTAGAACATCTCCCGCGGTTCGACAGCGAGGCCCGCGACAGCGGCGAGCTCGGACTCGCTCGGGTGCAGCAGCACCTTCGCGTCCGCGGTCACCACCACCGGGATGTCCTCCGGACCGGCCCCGGCCGCCGCCAGGATCCGCTGGCCTTCCGGCTCGTCGACGGTGAACCACGTGTACGGCACGGCGTTGCGGGCGAGCAGGTCACGCGCCCGGAACGACGGTGCCGACCAGCGGTGCCCGACCAGCTTCACGCCGTCGACCGCCGGATCGGGCGTCTCCTGCCATGACTTCAGCATGCCGTCGACGACGGGGTAGAGCTTCTCCTCGGGCGGGTCCCACGGCTTGAGCAGGTAGGCGTCGACGTCGACGACGTTGATCGCCTGGATGGCGGCGTCGGTGTCGGCGTAGGCGGTGAGCAGCGCGCGGCGGGCCCGGGGGAACAGGTCCATCGCCATCTCGAGGAAGTCGATGCCGTTCATCTCCGGCATCCGGTAGTCCGCCAGCAGCACCGCCACCGGGTCGCCCCGCAGCTTGAGTTCCCGCAGCGCCTCGAGCCCCTCGGCGGCCGACGACGCGCGCAGCACCCGGTAGTCCCCGCCGTACTTGCGGCGCAGGTCGCGGGCGACGGCACGGGACACCCCGGGGTCGTCGTCCACGCTGAGGAGGACCGGCTTGCCCATGTGGCGACTCCACCCTGGTTCTGGCCCTCTTCCAGGGGCCCACCGCGAGCGTGCGAGGGGTGGGGAGCAAGAGGGTCTCCTTCCGCAACGCTAGTCGCGCGGCGCCGAGGGGCGCACCCCTCTCAGCGGTCGCGGTCGCGGACGACGTGCACGGCCGCCTCCTCGGCCGAGGCCGCGGCGCCGTCGATCCCCGCGTCGCGAGCCCACAACTCGTCGTCGCGGTCCTCGGTGCCACCGTCGTCGGCGTCGACCAGCCGGCCGGCCCGCTCGTCGCCCACCTCGTCGTCGAGCAGCTCGCCGTCGGTGTCCGTGGTGTCCCCGAGGCCGTCGCCCTCGTCCGCCGCCCCGTCGGGGAGCTCGCGGGCGAGGCGCCCGTCGAGGCTCTCGCCGGCGGACTCCTCCGCCTCCGTGGTGCCCCAGTCGTCCACCGCCCAGGGCCGTTCGGGCGGGGACCAGCCGGTGTCGAGGACGTCGCGCACCCCCCGGAGGTCGTCGAGGGTGTCCTCGGCCTCGAGCAGGCCGGATGCTTCCTCGGGGTCGGTGCCGTCCGTACGGTGGATGCCGGGTTGCATGCCGATGTCCTACCAGCTGAGGGGTCTGCCGATGACCAGGAGCGCGCTCGATCCGGCGGTTCCGCCGAGCGGCCCGGGGTGCGTGGAGTGCGAGGCCACGGGCGGGTGGTGGTTCCACCTCCGCCGCTGCGCACAGTGCGGCCACGTCGGCTGCTGCGACTCCTCGCCCTCGCGGCACGCCCGCGCGCACGCCTCGGCCGAGGAGCACCCGGTCATCCGGAGCTACGAGCCGGGAGAGGACTGGTTCTGGGACTTCTCGACCGAGCAGCCGGTCGCCGGCAGCGAGCTGGCCCCGCCGCAGCACCACCCGGTCGACCAGCCCGCCCCGGGACCACGGGGCCGCGTGCCGGCCGACTGGGCGTCGCGGCTGCACTGACCCCACCCCGCCGGAGGCCCGGACAGGGGCTCCCCGGCCATGTGCCAGGGTGCGCCGTGCCCCCCGTTCCGCCCGACCCGCCGGAGACCGCCCGGCCGCCCCTCGCCGTCCGCGTGCCGGTCCCGGGTGCGGACGTCGGAGACGCGACCGCTGCGCTCACCGGACTGGCGCGGACGCTCGCGGCGCGCCGACCGGAAAGCCCCGGGGACCTGCAGCTGACCGTCCGGCGGTCCGGGACGGTGCGGCTCACCCGGCGCAACCAGTACGGGCGCTACCCCATCGTCCACCCGGTCGTCACCGGCCGGCTGACCGGCGGACCGAACGGTGTGGAGCTGGTGGGCGCGGCGCGGCCTGCCCGGTTCCACGCGTGGACGACGGCCACCATGGCGGTCGCCGCCCTTCCGCTGCTGTTCACCGCGATCGTGGCGGGGACGGGGATCGGCACCGACGGACCCGGCGCCCGGTTCGTCCTCCTCGCCGTCGTCGCCGCCCTCGTCGGCGCGGTCCGCTGGGACGCCCGGCGCCCGCGACGCGGGTTCGCGGCCGAGGTCGACGACCTGCTGCGCGGGCTGACGACGGAGCTCGCCACCGGCGGCCGGTAGCGGGCTCCGTCGTTCCCCGCGGCGCTACTCGGAGGCCGCTCCGGCGGTGTCGCCGTCCCCCTGCTCGCTGCTCGGCGGCCCGATCCAGACCGTCTTGGCGTTCATGAACTCCCGCATGCCGACCTCGGTCAGCTCACGGCCGTAACCGCTCTGCTTCACGCCGCCGAAGGGCAGATCGGGGTAGCTGGTGACCATCCCGTTGACGAACGCCATGCCGGAGGCGACGTCGGCGATGAACTCCGCCCGCTCGTCCTCGTCCTCGCTCCACAGGTTGGCCCCCAGGCCGTAGGGGTGGCTGTTGGCGATCTCGATGGCCTCACCGAGCGAGTCGACGGTGAACAGCGCGGCCACGGGCCCGAAGACCTCCTCGAAGTAGAGGTCCATCTCCGGCGTGATGCCGGAGAGCAGCGTCGGCTCGTAGAACCACCCGGGCCGGTCGACGCGCTTGCCGCCCACCAGGACGGCCGCGCCCTTCGCGACGGCGTCGTCCACGTACTTCTCGACGTCCTCGCGCCCCGACTCCGTGGCCAGGGGCCCGACCTGGGTGCCCTCGTCCATGGGGTCCCCGACGGTGAGCGCCCCGATCTTCTCGGCGAACAGCCGGGTGAACTCCTCGGCGACGTCGCGGTGGACGAAGAACCTCTTGGCGGCGATGCAGCTCTGCCCGTTGTTCTGGTTGCGGGCGGTGACCGCGACCTCGGCCGCCTTGTCGAGGTTCGCCGACGGCATCACGATGAACGGGTCGCTGCCGCCCAGCTCCAGCACGGTCTTCTTGAGCGCGTCACCGGCGATCGAGGCGACCGACTGCCCGGCGGGCGCGCTCCCGGTGAGGGTCGCCGCGGCCACGCGGTCGTCGCGGAGCACCTTCTCGATCGCCGACGACCCGATCAGCAGGGTCTGGAAGACGTCGTCGGGGAAGCCGGCCCTGCGGAACAGCTCCTCCAGGTAGAGCGCGGTCTGCGGCACGTTGCTGGCGTGCTTGAGCAGGCCGACGTTGCCGGCCATGAGCGCCGGGGCGGCGAACCGCATGGCCTGCCAGAGCGGGAAGTTCCACGGCATGATCGCCAGCACGACGCCGATCGGCTGGTGCACCACGTAGGCGGCCTGCGCCTTCACCGCCGCGGCGTCCTTGGGCTCTGGCTCCAGCATCGCCGGGCCGTGCTCGGCGTACCAGCGCAGCGCCGCGGCGCACTTCGCCACCTCCGCCTTCGCCGATGCCAGGGTCTTGCCCATCTCGGTGGTCATGAGCTCGGCCACCGTGCCCGCGTCGGTGTCGAGCACGTCGGCCGCCGCCCGCAGCCAGCCGGCCCGCTGCTCCGCCGAGGTGCGCCGATAGGACGCCCACGCCGTCGCGGCGCGGGCGATCTTCTCCTCGAGCGCCGCGTCGGACAGCGGCTCGTAGGTCTTGAGCGTCTCTCCGGTGGCCGGGTTGATCGTGGCGATGGCCATGGGTTTCTCCCGTCGCTGGTGGTGCCGCCTCCGGGTCCCCTGCCCTCCACGGCTCCCATGAAACGGCTCGCACGAAACGGCGCCCCCGAGACGGCGCCCGGGTGACGGCGCCAGGATCGTGCCGCACAGCACCGTCGCTCGTCGAGCGGTGTGCGTGCGCACGACCCGGCCGTCCACGCGGTCCACGGCTACCGGCACTCCCGCATGCGCCGCGCCGCAGCCGATCGACCCGCAGCCGGCAGCGGCGCCGGGCACGATCGGGCCGGCGGTCCCGCGTCGTCGTCGGCCATCGCCTACCGTGGGGTCGAGGCCCCTGATCCGGGCGGCGGAGCATGTGACCGGGAGAAGCAGTGACGGGGTCGTCGGTGGTGGACTGGGCAGACTCGCCCGCCGACCGCTACCTCCACGACGCGCTGCTCTACGACGACCACGACGCGCTGGTCGAGACCGCCGTCCCCTTCCTGCTCGACGGCCTCGAGGCCGGGGAGGCGGCCGTCATCGCCGCCGGCGACGGGACGGCCGCTGCGCTGCGCGACGCCGTCGGCGACGATCCGCGGGTGCACGTCCTCGACCGGAGCGACGTCTACCGGGCGCGCACGCCCACCGCGATCACGACGTTCCGGCGGCTCGCGGAGCAGCGCACCGGCGAGGGCGTGCCGCGGGTCCGGGTCGTGGGCGAGGTGAACTTCGGCGCGACCGAGCGCGACTGGCTGGAGTGGCAGCGGTACGAGTCGGTCATCAACATCGCCCTCGGCGAGTGGCCCCTGTGGGGCCTGTGCGTGTTCGACACGCAGCGGCTGCCCGATCCCCTGCTGGAGTCGGCCCGCCGCACGCACTCCTCGCTCACCGACCGGGGGAACCGCCTCCCGAATCCCGACTTCGTCGCGCCCGCGGACTACCTGCGCTCGCTCCCCCTGCCGGAGGAGCCGCTGGAGCGGACGACGCCGCGCCTGTGGGTGCGCTCCGTCGACGACTTCATCGCCCTGCGGCACACGGTGGCCGCCGAGCTCTCGACGGTGCGCGCCTCCCGCGACGCCGTCGAGGACTACCTGCTGGCCGTCGACGAGATGACGTCCAACGCCGTCCGCCACGGCAAGCCACCGGTCAGCCTCCGGCTGTGGATCGGCGAGGACCGCGTCGTCTGCTCCATCGACGACCAGGGCCCCGGCTTCGACGACCCGTTCGCCGGCTACGGACCGGCCCACGGCGAGGACCTCTCCCGCGGCGGGATGGGTCTGTGGCTGGCGCGCCAGCTCTGCGACTACGTCGACATCTCGGGCGACGACGACGGGGCGCACGTCCGGCTGACCATCCGGACCGGGTGATCCTGCTCAGCCGAACGGCCCCCGTTCAGCCGAAGAGATCGCCCAGGAACGACTCCTTCTTCCGCCGGTGCCCGTAGCCGGAGTGGGAGCTCGACTGCTTGGACCCCTGCACCTGGCGCAGCACCTCGCCGACGACCCCGCTCAGGCCCGCACCCGCACCTGCCGCCGAGTGACCGGCCGGGGAGCCGGAGTAGTGCTCGGAGTGCCGCCGCTCGTCGTCGGAGTGCTGCTGGGCGTCAGGGCGCTGCGGTGCCGCGGCGGCGGGCGCGCCGTGCCAGGCGTTCTCCGCGTCGATGAGGCGGTCGAGCTCCCCGCGGTCGAGGAAGATGCCGCGGCAGTCCGCGCACTGGTCCACGTGCACGCCGTTGCGCTCGTAGGTCCGCATGGTCCCGTGGCACTTGGGACAGGTCAGCTCCATGCCCGCGCAACGGTGGCACCGTCCCGCGAGTTCCCGGGCCGCCGCAGGATCCCTTCCGTCCAGTGGGGACGACGGACCGGACCCGCACCGGTCGGGATGGATACTGGGTGCTCGCAGCCCCGACCGATGGGAGCACGTTGGTGGATGGAACGCGCACGCGCCGGACGCGGGACGCCGGTCGACCGGCGCCCGGGACCCGGGCGGGCTGAGCCGTGGACAAGGTCATCGCCTCCGCGCGCGACGCCGTCGCCGACATCTCCGACGGCGCCACGCTGGCCGTCGGCGGCTTCGGGCTCTGCGGGGTCCCCGTCGCCCTCATCGACGCTCTGCTCGAGCAGGGCGCCCGTCGCCTGACCACGATCTCGAACAACTGCGGGGTCGACGACCAGGCTCTCGGCGTCCTGCTCTACGCCGGCCGGATCACCCGGACGATCAGCTCCTTCGTCGGCGGCAACAAGGAGCTCGCCCGCCTGTACCTCTCCGGGGAGCTGGAGGTGGAGCTGACGCCGCAGGGCACGCTGGCCGAGCGGCTGCGGGCAGGTGGCACCGGCATCCCCGCGTTCTACACGCCGACCGGCGTCGGCACGATGGTCGCCGAGGGCGGCATCCCGGTGCGGTACGACGCGGACGGGAACGTGGTGGAGACCAGCGCGCCCAAGGAGGTGCGGGTCTTCGACGGCCAGCAGTACGTGCTGGAGACGGCGCTGACCGCCGACTTCGCGCTGGTGCGCGCCGCCAGGGGCGACCGGCACGGCAACCTGGTGTTCCACGAGTCGGCGGGCAACTTCAACGCCCCGGCCGGGATGGCCGGGCGGGTCACGATCGCCGAGGTCGAGGAGCTGGTCGAGCCCGGCGAGATCGTCCCGGAGACCGTTCACCTGCCCGGTGTCTTCGTCGACCGGGTGGTGGTCGTCGGCGCCGAGGGCAAGAAGATCGAGAAGCGGACCAGCCGGCCCCGCACCGACCGTTCCGACACCCCGGCCGCCGCCGGCGAGGAGGCCACACCAGCATGAGCCTGAACCGTGAGCAGCTCGCCGCCCGCGTGGCCCTGGAACTCGAGGACGGCCAGTACGTCAACCTGGGCATCGGGATGCCGACACTGGTGCCCAACTACGTGCCCGACGGCGTGCACGTCGTCCTGCACTCGGAGAACGGCATCCTCGGCGTCGGCCCCTACCCCTTCGAGGGCGAGGAGGACGCCGACCTGATCAACGCCGGCAAGGAGACCGTCACGATCCTGCCCGGCGCCAGCTTCTTCGACTCGGCGATGTCCTTCGGGATGATCCGCGGCAAGCACCTCGACGTCGCGATCCTCGGCGCCATGCAGGTCAACACCCGCGGCGACCTGGCCAACTGGCTGATCCCCGGGAAGATGGTCAACGGCATGGGCGGGGCGATGGACCTCGTGCACGGCGCCCGCCGGGTGATCATCATGATGGAGCACGTGGCCCGCGACGGGTCGGCCAAGATCGTCGAGGAGTGCACCCTGCCGCTCACCGGCAAGGCGTGCGTCGACCGGATCATCACCGACCTCGCCGTCATCGACGTCACCGACGACGGCCTCGTGCTGCGCGAGACCGCACCCGGCGTGACCGCCGACGACGTGGTGGCCGCGACCGGCGCGCCGCTCACCGTCGCCGACGACCTCCGCGAGATGCCCCTCCCCGCCATCGTCTGACACCGGCGAGGCCCCGGCCGGAGGCCCGTCCGCGACGGCGGACGGGCCTCCTCCAGGGGTGGACGGTGAGGCTCACTCCTCGGGCAGCAACCCGTCGACGTCAGCGTCGTCCTCGAGCAGGCCGTCCTCGACCATCAGCTCACCGAGCTGCTCGAGCTGCTCGCGCCGCAGGTCGGTGCCGAACTCCTCCAGCTGGACGTTCTCGAGGGCTTCCGGCGGCAGCTGCGGGAGCACCTGGGGGACCTGCGCCTTCACCGCGTCGGGGTTCTCGTCGGCGAACTCCAGCGTCTCCTCGATCGCGGCGGTGAAGTCCTCGACCAGCTCGGGGTCGGACTGGAGGAGCTGCGGCGAGGTGAAGAACAGCTGCGTCGGGTGGCCGGGGACGGACTCGCGGCTGGAGTAGGTGGCCACGACGTTGCCGGCCGCCTGCAGGCCGCCCAGGAACGGTTCGGGCACCCACACGGCGTCGACGTTGCCGCCCGACAGCGCGGCCGGCATGTCCGGGAAGGGCATCTCGACGAAGCTGACGGCGTCGGGGTCCCCGCCGTCCGCGCGCACCGCCTCGCGGATCGTCAGCCCACCCATCCCGTTGAGCGTGTTGACGGCGACGGTCTTCCCGGCCAGGTCGGCGGCCGACTCGACGCCCGAGCCGGCGGCCGCGACGACCCCGTTGATGTCCGTCTCGCCCTCCGACAGCGCGGAGGTCCAGTGCGCGATCACGCGGACGTCGAGGTCTTCCCCTCGCGCCTGGAGCAGGGAGACGGGGTTGCTGGTGGCGAAGTCGATCTGGCCGGCCATGACGGCGGGCAGCAGCGCGGCACCACCCTGGCCGGTCTCGACCGTGACCTCGAGGCCGTGGTCCTCGAAGAAGCCCTCCTCGATACCGGCGTAGAGGGCGGCGGTGGGCAGGATCGGCAGCATCCCGACGGTCACCTCGCGGAGCTCGCCACTCCCCCCGGTGGAGTCGGCATCGGTCGATCCGCTGTCGTCGTCCCCGCCGCCGCAGGCAGCGAGGGCGAGCATGGAGGCGGTGAGGAGCGGAATCCAGCGGCGGGTCATGGCGTCTCCGAGATCAGTGAGACCATCAACGATTGATGTCCGGCATGATGCACGTCACATCAGCTTCCCGCTAGTCCTTTCCGGCACATTGACGCGATCGCGGCCGGTCAGGCGGGGAATGCCCCACCGTTCCCACGCACCAGGCGGCCCAGCAGGTCACGCAGCAGGAACTGCTCGGTCCCGGTGAGGTCGGCCAGCTGGGCGGAGACCGCGGCGCCGACCTCCACGACCGCCTCGGCCCGGAGCGCGTGTCCTGCCGCGGTGGCGACCACCAGTTTCGTCCGCCGGTCACTGTCCGAGGGACGCCGCTCCACCAGGCCCGAGTCCGCCAGCTCGTCGACCAGCAGGACCACCTGGCTCGGGTCGAGCCCCAGCACCTCGGCGAGGTCCCGCTGGGTGACGCCCTCCGCTGCCTCGCACGCCAGGAGGAGGACCGAGTACGACCGGACGCGCAGGCCGTAGGACAGGAGTGCGGCGTTCGTGGCACGCACGAACAGCCCACTGGCCCGGGACAGCAGGAAGCCGACGTCGTCGGTCAGGACGTGCGCGTTCGTGATCGGGTCCATCAGTCCTCCATCGTTGACATTCTCCACGATATCGGCCTAGCGTCGGCAATGTCTCGACCGTCCGCTTCGAACGAGGGAGTTCCGTGGATCTGTCCGGCAAGGTAGCGATCGTCACCGGCAGCGGACGGGGGCTCGGGCTGGCCTACGCCGCTGAGCTCGCACGGTCGGGAGCGTCGGTCGTCGTCAACGACGTCGACGCCGCCGTCGCGGAGGAGGCCGTCCGCAGCATCACCGCGGCCGGCGGGACCGCCGTCGCGGAGGTGGTCCCCGTCGGCACCAGCGAGGCTGCGCAGGCCCTCGTCGACCGAGCGGTCGAGGAGTTCGGTCGCCTCGACGTGCTGGTCAACAACGCCGGCATCCTGCGCGACTCCACCCTCTGGAAGATGACCGACGAGCAGTTCGACGCCGTCGTCACCACCCACCTGCGCGGGACGTTCACCTGCACCCGGGCGGCGGCCATCAGGCTGCGCGAGCAGGGCGAGGGCGGCCGGATCATCTGCGTCGGCTCCCCGACCGGTCAGGTCGGCAACTTCGGCCAGACCAACTACGCCGCCGCGAAGGCCGGGATCGTCGGGATGGTCCGCACCTGGGCGATGGAGCTGGCCCGCGCCGAGATCACCGTCAACGCGATCGTGCCCGTCGCGGCCACGGCCATGACCGAGACGGTGCCCTTCCTCAAGCCCTACGTCGACGCGCTGCAGGCCGGCGAGCCGCTGCCGCCCTACGCCCGTCAGCAGCTGTCGTTCGGTGCGCCCGAGGACGCCGCCGGCCTCGTCGCCTTCCTCGCCTCCGACGCCGCCGCCGGCATCACCGGTCAGGCCATCGGCATCGGCGGCGACCGCCTCGCCCTCTGGTCGCACCCGACGGAGGTCGCCGTGGAGCTCGCCGACGGCACCGGCTGGTCCGCCGACGCCATCGCCGGGATCTGGTCGGGCGCCTTCGCCGCCTCGCAGCAGACGGTCGGCCAGCAGTTCCCGGAGCCGCCGGCATGACCGCATCCCCGGCCGGGATGGACCTCGACGCGCTGGTCGCGATCGACGTCCACGTCCACGTGCACGCCGACCAGCACGGCCACCTGGCCCTGGACGACGAGCTCAACGCCGCCGCGGCGAAGTACTTCAAGGGCGACCCGTACGACCCGACCGTGCCGGAGATCGCCGCCGACTACCGCGGCAAGAACATGGCCGCGGTCATCTTCACCGTCGACGCCGAGGCGGCCACCGGGCACGCGACCCTCTCCAACGAGGAGATCGCGCAGGCGGCCGCCGAGCACCCCGACGTGCTCATCCCGTTCGGCTCCATCGATCCGCACCGGGGCGTCGCCGGCATCCGCGCCGCCCGCCGGCTGGTCACCGAGCACGGTGTCCGGGGCTTCAAGTTCCACCCCAGCCTGATGGACTTCCTGCCGAACGACCGGGCCGTCTACCCGCTGTACGAGGAGCTGCAGAGCCTCGGGGTGCCGGCGCTGTTCCACACCGGCCAGACCGGCATCGGCTCCGGCCTGCCCGGCGGCCGCGGCATCAAGTTGCGCTACTCCGACCCCATGCTGCTCGACGACGTCGCCGCCGACTTCCCGGGCCTGACGATCATCATGGCGCACCCCTCGGTGCCCTGGCAGGACGCCGCGATCGCCGTCGCCCAGCACAAGGCCAACGTCTACATCGACCTGTCGGGCTGGTCGCCGAAGTACTTCCCGCCGCAGCTCGTCCGGGCCGCCAACACGCTGCTGAAGACCAAGGTGCTCTTCGGCTCGGACTACCCCCTGCTGCGCCCGGAGCGGTGGGTCAAGGACTTCGAGGCGCTGGAGATCCGCGACGAGGTCAGACCGATGATCATGAAGGAGAACGCGATCCGGGCCCTGGGGTTGCGATGAGGAACGCCGGTCTCGGTTCGTGGACGGAGCGCCGGCTGCTCATCTCCCCCGACCGGGACGCGATCTGGTTCGAGGGGACGACGACCTCGCACGCCGGCTTCGCCGAGCGGGTGCGCCGCACCGCTGCGGCGCTGGCGGGTCTCGGCGTCGTGCGCGGCGACCGGGTCGCCTGGACCGGGGGCAACCACCCGTCCGCGCTCGAGACGCTCTACGCCTGCGGGCAGCTCGGCGCGATCTGGGTACCGGTCAACGCCCGGCTGGCCGCGCCGGAGGCGGAGTACGTCCTGCGGCACGCGGGCGCCTCGGTGGTCGTCCACGGCCGCGACCACGGTGGCCTGGCCGACGCGCTGCGGGACCGGCTGCCCACCGTCCGGCACTGGCTGGCCGCCGAGCCGCCCACCGAGGGCGGCGCCGACTCGGCGGACTACGAGCAGCTGCTCGCCGCGGCGGACCCGGAGCCGCGGGACGAGCCGGTGGCCCTCGAGGACCCCTGCCTGATCATGTACACCTCGGGCACGACCGGGCGCCCCAAGGGCGCGGTGCTCACGCACGGGAACATGACCTGGAACGCGGTCAACCAGCTGCTGGGGTTCGACTTCGCACAGGACGAGCGCACGCTCGCGCTGGCCCCGCTGTTCCACATCGGCGGGCTCAACGGCACGGTCAACCCCTCGCTGCTGCGCGGCGGGTGCGCGGTGATCGTCCGCCGGTTCGACCCCGTCGACACGTTGCGGGTGATCGAGGAGCAGCGGGTCAACTCGTTCTTCGCCGTCCCGACCATGCTCGACGCCATGGCCCGGGAGCCGGACTTCCTCACCCGTGACCTCTCCGCACTGCGCACCATCGGCGCCGCGGGCGCCCCGCTCCCCCTCCCGACGCTGCACACCTGGCTGGAGCGGGGCGTGACGATGCAGCAGGCCTACGGCATGACCGAGGCCTCCCCCGGCGCCACCGTGCTGGACTCCGCGGACGCGGTGCGGAAGGTCGGCTCGGCCGGCAAGCCGGTGTTCTTCACCGACGTCCGCGTGCTGCGCCCCGACGGCAGCCGGGCGGACGTGGACGAGGTCGGCGAGATCGTCATCCAGGGCCCCAACATCATGGCCGGCTACTGGGACGAGCCCGAGCAGACGGCCGCGGTGCTGCAGGACGGCTGGTACCGGTCGGGCGACGCGGGGTCGGTGGACGCGGAGGGCTTCCTCTACGTCCGCGACCGGTACAAGGACATGATCATCTCGGGTGGCGAGAACATCTATCCCGCCGAGGTCGAATCCGCCCTGCTCGAGCTCGACGGCGTCCAGGAGGCCGCCGTCATCGGCGTCCCCGACGAGAAGTGGGGCGAGGTCGGCCTGGCCGTCCTCGTGGTCGCGCCCGGAGCCGAGCGTGACGCCGACGCCGTCCGCACCGCCCTGCGCGAGCGGCTCGCCGGCTTCAAGGTGCCCCGCCTGGTCGAGTTCGCCGACCAGCTCCCCAAGACCGCCACCGGAAAGATCCGCAAGCCCGACCTGCGCGCGCACTACCTGCCCACCGAGGAGACCACCGCATGAGCACCACCACGACCATGGCCGACCTGCCCACCCTCAAGGGCGCGGAGCTGGGCACCAGCGAGTGGGTGGAGGTCACCCAGGACCGGGTGAACCTCTTCGCCGACGCCACCGGTGACCACCAGTGGATCCACGTCGACGTCGAGCGCGCGAAGGCCGAGAGCCCCTTCGGCGGGCCGATCGGGCACGGCTACCTGACCCTGTCGCTGCTCATCCCCATGTGGTCGGAGGTGCTCACCGTCAGCGACGCGACGATGGCGGTGAACTACGGGTTGAACAAGGTCCGCTTCCCCGCCCCCGTGCCGGTCGGATCCACGCTGCGCCTCACCGCCACCCTCAAGGACGTCGAGGAGGTGGCCGGCGGCCTGCAGGTCACCGTGGCCGCCGTGATCGAGGCCGAGGGTGCGGCCAAGCCGGTCTGCATCGCCGAGCCGGTCTTCCGCTTCTACGGCTGAGAGTTCCCGGCGGGGGTCTGCACCCGGTCCACCGATCAGGCCCCTCCGGTGTCCTGACCGGGCGTCGCGCCCTCGACCGCCGGGATGGTGTCGAGGACGGTTGCGGCGGCCGCGCGGGCCTGGAGCTCGACCTCGGCGTGCAGCCGGTGGAACAGCTGCTGCGCGCGCTCGGCCGGCCACGGCTGCGGCAGCAGCTCGACCGGCAGGTGCGGCTCCTGCCGGAGGGCCAGCCGCCACTCCTCCTGCAGCGCCAGCAGGCGGCCGAGGGGGTCGGTGTGGTGGCGGTCGGCGACCCCGCCGTCCCACCGCTCGAGGAAGCGCTCGTACCGCCGGGCCAGGCCGGGGATGTCCCAGACGTCGCCGATCATCGCCCCGACGTCGAGGCCGGCGTGCGGCTGGGCGACGAAGGCACGCACGTGCCGGGCCGCCTCCAGACCCGAGAGCAGCCGGTCCATGTCGGGCACGGACGGCGCGATCCACAGGCCACCCTGGAGCGGACCGAACCCGGCCCAGAGGAGCCGCGTGCGCAGTTCGTGCCGCTGCCGCTGCCACGACTCGGGCAGCTTGAAGCTCAGCAGTGTCCAGCGGCCGTCCCAGTGCCGGTTGACGGCGCCGGTGCGCCAGATCCGGACGTAGCCGTCGTTGAGCACCTCGACCGAGCGCGGCGTGAGGCCGTAGTAGACCTGCCGCCCACGCCGCTGGCTGACCAGGCGTCCCCGCGTGACCATCCGCGCGATCGCGGAGCGGGTGGCGTGCGCCGAGACGCCCACCCGTTCCATCACCTCGATGAGGCTGGGGGTGGCCACCATGACGGGCCGGCCGAGCACGTGCGCACCGTAGAAGGTGAGCAACAGGCTCTCGGGCCGGAGGACGACGTCGCCCACCGGCACCTCTGCAGCGTCCGTCTCCATCCGGCTCATCTTCGCCCACCCCGCCCGTCCACGGGGGCGCCGCCACCGGCGACGCCCCCGCAGGAGTGAGCGGTCAGGGCTGCCCGGGGCACTCCTCCCCCGCGTTGCAGGGGCGCAGCAGACGCTCCGGCGTAACCCGCACGAAGCGGGCCGGACCGGCGACACCGCTCTCCGTGGCGAGGCGGTTCATCGCCCGCGGGGTCGCCGCGTCGCCCCATCGGCCGGTGTCGAGCCGGTGCTCCATCGTGCGCAGCGCGGCCAGGTGCTCGGCCGCGGTGAACGTGCAGTGGCCCGGCCCGTGGACGTAGGCGGTGCGCAGGAGCTGCGCGTTGCCCGCCCGGCGGACGACGTCCTCGTACGTCCTGCTGTGCGACGCCAGGGCCGACGCGTCGCCGGTGGTGTTCATCGTCAGCACCGGGATCGAGATCTCACCGCTGGGCGCCAGGTTCGCCTTGGCGTAGGCGACGGCCTCGGGGTCGGCGCCGATCCGGGGCGCCGCGGCCAGCCGGTCGAGGTCGTCGCGCAGGTCCAGCCCCGCGGCGCGGTACAGCCGCTCGACGAGCTGCCGGTGGCCGGACCGCTGCAGCTGCTCGCGGTAGTCGACGCCGACGTTCCAGGAGAAGTTGCCACCCGCCCGGTACTCGAGCTCCTGGCGCGGGACGCCCATGCCCAGCCGGACGGCGTTCTGCAGCGCGTCGTGCAGCTGCGCCTGCTGCGCGGCCAGGTCGTGCCGGCCGGGCTCCGGATCGGCCGGATCGACCCACAGCGGCGCATTGTTCATCGCCGCCGCCAGCGCGATGCGCGCCCGCCCCTCGGGGGTGGCCTGCGCCTCCTGCAGGAGCGCCGCGGCCGCAGCGGCGTCGGGTGGCGTGGGCCCGGGGAAGGGCGGCAGGTCCACCAGGTCGAGGTCGTCCTCGGTGGCGATGAGCTCGTCGACCACGAAGGTGGCGTCGAGCAGCTGGTTCCACTGCGCCGTCGTGCCGCCCAGCCCGTGGCAGAGCGGGATGGCCCCGTCGATGCGGTCGGGGTAGCGCTCGACGATCGCGCCGGTGATCACCCCGCCGAGCGAGCCGCCCCAGGCGATCGTCCGCTCCGGGGTGCCGACCCCGGTGGTGAAGGCGTCCAGTGCGGCCATCTGGTCGGCGGGCCCCTCTTCCACGGCCCACCCGAAGCGGGAATAGGTGGACGCGAGGAGGGCGTACCCCTGGTCGAGCAGGGTCGCGCGCAGGTTGTCCGGACCCGGCATGGGCGGTGTCGGCACCGGCCCGCCCCGGCTCCAGACGAGCAGGGTCCCGTTCCAGTCGGCCGGCACCTCGTAGCGGAAGGGCGCCTGGGCCCCGTTCTCGGCGGTGGTCGCCCCGGTGCAGACGGCGGTCCCGTCCGGCTGGGTCTGGCAGGTGACGTCCGCGGCGGCGGCGGGCGGCGCAAGGCCGGCCGCACCGGCCACCGTGAGCGTGACGGCGGCGAGCAGGCTTCGTCGTCGGAGCATGCAGCATCCCTCGATCGGACCCGGGAGGGGTCGGTGGAGCCCGCCGGGGAGTCCGGCGGGCGGCCGCCTCGGCGGGTCGCGGAGGCGGACGACGGGAGTGGCCCGATGAGGGGCAGGGAGCCCTCTCAGCGGACGACGCGCAGGGGCAGCGACTCGGGGCCGATGTGCGGCCAGCGGGCCATGACGACCGGCCCGGCCGGCTCCACGCGGGAGGTCCTGGCCAGCAGCTCCTCCACCGCGACCCTGAGCTCGGCGCGGGCCAGCGGCGCCCCCAGGCAGAAGTGGATCCCGCTGCCGAAGGCGACGTGCCGGTTCGGCCGGCGGTCGGTCCGGAATCCTTCCGGTTCGGGGAAGGCGGCCTCGTCACGGTTCGCGGAAGCCCACATCAGCGCGACCTTGTCACCGGCCCGGATGGCCCGTCCGCCGACCACGGTGTCCCGGGACGCGGTGCGCGCGAGCAGGCGAGCGGGCGTCCACATCCGCAGGACCTCCTCGAGGTATCGCGGGATCGACGCGGGGTCCGCCCGGAGCCGCTCCTGCTCACCGGGGTGCTCCGCGAGACGGCGGAAGGCGCTGCCCACCGCGTTCGTCGTCGTGCCGTGGCCGGCCTGCAGCATGAGGCGCACGACGCCGGTGACCCCGTCGGCGGTCAGGCCGTCGCCACCGGCCTGGGCGACGAGCAGGCCCGTGACGAGATCGCTGCCGGGATCGCCGGGGCAGGCCTGCCGGTCTGCCACGATGCGTGCGACGTAGTCGTAGATCCGCCGGTTCGCCTCCTCCTGCGCAGCGGTGTCGCCCACCCGAGCGGCGGAGAGGACCTCGCCGGCCCAGTCCTTGAGATCGCTCCAGTCCTCCCGCGGGAGCCCGAGGAAGGCGCACAGGACGCCTGCCGGGTAGGGGTTGGCGAAGCGGGCCACCACGTCGGCCTCGCCGTCGTCCGCCAGCGACTCGATCAGCTCGCCGGCCAGTTGGCGCATGACGGGCTCGATCGCCCGGATCCGCCGCGGGGCGAAGAACGGGTTCAGCAGCTGACGGTAGAAGGTGTGCTCCGGCGGATCGGCCTCCAGGGGTGGTCGGGCCGGACGGGCGGCCGCCGAGTCCGGGATCGTGGCCTTGCGGGAGCTCAGGAACGTGTCGGTGTCCCGGGCCGCGGCGACGACGTCCTCGTGACGCGTCAGCGTCCAGAAGCCACCGAAACGATCGGCGTACGGGACCGGGCACTCGCGCCGCAGCCGGGCGTGCTCCTCGGTGGGGTCCCGTTCCACCCCGGGGCCGATCGGGTCCCAGTCGGGCTGGGGTCGGGCCTCGCCGCTCATCGGTCTCCCTCGCCGGCGCTCAGTGCAGTGGGACGGAGCGGCTGCGCCGGTCCCAGGGACCGGCGCAGCCACCCGATCAGGGGGCGCCGAGCAGGGCGCTGATCTCGGCCGCCTCGGCCTCGGGGACCGGCGTCGGGCGGACGAAGTCCTGCACGTCCTCGCCGTACGGCGAGATCGCCTCGGAGACCTCGTTGAAGTACGTGTTGCCCTCCTCCGACAGCAGGTAGTTGGCGAAGAGCTTCCCGGCGTTCGGGCAGGGGCTCTCGGCCGCGAGGCCCAGCCCGATCTCCGGCCCGGTCGTCGGCGAGAGCACCGCCGCGTCGACGGGGGCGTTCTGCTCCTGCAGACCGGCCACGATCGCGGCGACGCCGGGGAAGCCGAGGGCGCCCTCGCCCGCCGCCACGCCCTGGGTGGCCGGGACGGCGGAGTTGTACCAGCGCGGCTCGTTCGCGGCGACGGCCTCGAGGAACTCGTCGCCGTACTCCTCGCGCATCAGGGCCCAGAACGCGACGTTCGCCGGCGAGGACGACGGCTCGGCGAGCAGCAGCTCGCCCTTGTTCGCCGGGTCGCCGTAGTCCTCCCACGAGGTCGGCGCCTCCGACACCAGATCGGTGTTGTAGACCATGGTCGTCGGCACGAGGCTGACGACCGGCGTGGCACCCTCGTCGGACGTGTAGTCCTCGGGGAACTCGCCGGGGAACGCCGGCAGCTCCGCCTCGTTCACCGGCTGCAGCCACCCGTTGCCCAGCGCCTCGCCGTAGAACGGCGACGAGGTCAGCAGGACGACGTCGGCGACGGTCGCCCCGGCCTGCGCCTCCGTCGAGAAGCGCTGGCTCAGGTCGGCCGAGACCAGCCGGACGAAGGACGCCGGGACGTCGTACTGCTCGGTGAACGCCTCGGTGACCGACTGCAGGATCGTCTCGTCCACGGTCCCGTAGACGGTGAGGCAGCCCTCCTCCTGCGCCGCGGACACCAGCTCGTCCAGCTCGGCGGAGTTGTCCAGCGTGGGCGCCGCGACCTCCTCGCCGCCGTCGTCGTTCCCCCCTCCCCCGCAGGCGGTGAGGGTCAGGGCCAGCGTGAGGGTCATCGTGAGGGCGGGGCCCGCACCCGGAGCCATGCTCTTCTTCCTGGCGCGCATTGACGTGTCCTTTCTTCTCCCGCGTCGGTGCGGGTGTGGCGGGGATGGCGGTGCGGTCGTCAGCTGGAGCGGACGTCGGCCTGCAGGGGCGGCCTCCCTTCCGGGTCCGGCCGCTCGGTGAGCCGGCGCTCGATGAACTCGCTGACCGCCGCGTCGATGCGGTCCGGTCCACCGGTGCGCGGGTCGGCGTTGCTCGCGTGGATCTCCAGGACCGGGATGCCGGCGTCCTCGAGCGCCCGGGTCGTGAACCAGCTGCCCGGGACGTCGTCGGCGACCAGGTGCACGACGCCGTCGACGCCGTGCGCCCGGGCCTCCTTGACGTACCACTCGGTGCTCCACGGCGGGGTGTAGAGCTGGTCGGTGATCCCGGCGAACCGGCCGGCCAGCGCCCGTACCGGGTCGGGGCCGTAGCGGAGGTACCCGTCGGCGGCGATGGCCAGGTACATGGACCAGACGAAGACCGCGCCGTAGCGCTCCTCGAACCGCCGGTAGAGGCCCAGGTCGTACCAGAGCCCTCGCCCGAGCCACATCAGCCGCAGGCGCTCGTCCGGCACCACCGCGGTGCCGGCCTCGACCAGCCCGGCCACCTCCTCGTACAGCCGGCGCGCGGCGTCCCGGCCCCACTCGGTACCGCGGTGCCACTGCGGCACCATCACGGCGGGGATCGTGTCGCCGACCCGTACCGGGGTGGGTCGCGCGGCGGCGACGAGGTCCCGCGTCCGGCGGTTCCACTCGGCCTGCTCGTTGACCAGGTCCATCACCGACCCGAGCCGGTCGACGTCGAGCACCCGTCCGGTGCGCTCGGTGAGCCAGGCGGCCAGGTCGGCGATCTCACCGGCCAGGAGGTCGATGCGCTCGGACCCGAACGCCTCCTCCCAGCGGTGCGGCACCAGCTCCCACCACCGCGACGGCACCTCGACGGCCGAGGAGCGCTCCAGCGGGTAGAAGTCGGTGCCGGGCAGCTCGGCCCACAGGTCGAAGACCTTGCGTGCCGCGTCGCCGCTGTTCTCCGCGATGACGACGGCCGGCTGCGGCAGTCCGCCCCACGGGGCGTCGGCCAGGAAGTGCGACCCCAGCGAGATCGCGTCGTACTGCCGGCTGTAGTCGGGGTACCCGCGGTCGCGCAGCACCTGCAGGGCGTCGTCGGCCCGCTGCTTGGCCGCCACGACGGACGCCCACCACTGGTTGACCACGTACGGGATGTCCATCGCCCGCAGGAGCTCCTGCGGGGCGTCGGCGTTCACCAGCGCGATCGGCTCCCCCGCGGCGGCCTGCGCGCGTAGCCGGGCGAACCACTCCTTCTGGTACGCCGTCGCGGCGCCCGCGGCGGCGAGCCGGGTCACGACGGGCTCCCGGCGGCCACGCCGACGACCTCGCGCAGCTTCGCGAGGTCCACGCGGTACGGCTGCCGCGCGAGCAGCACGGCGGGGACGTCGACGGCAGCTGCCTGGGCCGGGAAGTCCCAGGCGGGCGCCTCGTCGTGCTCCCGGACGACGGCGAGCAGCAGCTCGGCCCGGGCGCCGCGGACCGCTTCCGCGGTCGCGGCGGCGCGGCGCGCGATGGACGCCGTCGGGGCGGCCGGCCCGCGATCGCGGTAGGCGACGCCCAGCGCGGCCAGGTCCGCGCCGGCCGGCTCGGCCGGCCCCGCGGAGGCGCCCCAGTCGTGGTCCTCCCCCACCACCAGGCAGCCGATCTCCTGCTCCAGCGCCCGGTACAGCTCGTCGGTGTCCTGACCGCTGCCGGTGACGAAGACGCGACGGGCGGCGGGGACCTCCCCCACCGCGCCGACCACCACCTGCCGGAGCAGCGGGACGGCGTCGGCAGCGGGCAGCGCCGTCGCCACCCCGACCGCGTGGAGGGCCGTCGTCCCGGTGAGCCGCGCCTCCCGGCGGAGCGAACCGACCTCGCGCAGCAGGGCCCGCACCTCACCGGCCGCGCCGACGGCGCCGGCGAGGCGGTCCGGCGTGGCCGGCGTCCCCGTCCAGCGGGTGAGCTGCCCGGCCAGCTGCCGGAGCCGGACCTCGTCGTAGCGCGCGGTGTGCCCGGTCGGCAGGTGCAGCAGGTCCAGCAGGACGACCGGTGGGAGGCCCCGGCCCGGCTCCAGCCGACGGAGCTCGCGCAGCGCGTAGAACAGCTGCAGCGAGGCCTGCGAGTCGCGGGAGACGACGAGGCCGGCGAGGAAGGCCAGGGAGCCGTCGAGCAGCCGGGTGAGCACCGAGTGGGCGACCGGGTCGAGTGCCGCGCCCAGGACGGCCCGGGCCTCGTCGGACACCACGTCCGGGGAGCCGTGCAGGCGGTACGCGACCGCCCCGGCCGCCTCGACCAGCTCGGCGGGGACGTCGGCGCCGACGACGCCGACCACCGGCGTGCCACCGGCGGCCAGGTCGCGCGCAAGCTCCGGTCGGGCGGCGTACAGCTCGGCGAGGCGTTCCGGGGCGGTCACCTCAGACCACCCCCGCGTCGACGAGGGCGTCGATGCGCTCCTCGGCGTAACCGCACAGCTCGCGCAGCACCGACCGGGAGTGCTCACCCAGCTGCGGCGCGGACCCGTCGATGGTGCTCGCCCGGCCGGAGAAGACGATCGGGACACCGGTGGCGTAGAGGTCCGCGCCGGCGCCCGCGGGGTCGGTCAGGCGGACGACCTCGCCGCGGGCCAGGACGAGCGGGTCCCGGACCGCGGCGCTCGGGTCGCGCACCTCGGCGGCGGGGGCGCCGTGGGCGTCGAGGGCGGCGACGACCTCGGCGACCGGACGACCCGACGACCAGTCCGAGATGAGCCCGTGCAGCTCGTCGGCGTGGGCCACGCGCCCGTCACGGTCGCCGAAGCGCGCGTCGTCCACCAGGTCGGGACGGCCGATGGCCCGCAGCACGCCGTGCGCGAACGGGTCGACCGGCGCGCACAGCGCGAACCAGCCGTCCTCGGCCTGGAAGGTGCCGAACGGCGCGAGCCGGGGCACGGTGGCACCGGTGCGCAGCGGCAGGCCGATCTGCTCGAACGCGTCGAACGGCTCGCAGGCGACCAGCGAGGTGAGCGCGCCGAGCATCGAGACGTCGACGTGCTGCCCGGCGCCGGTGCGCTGCGCCTGGAGCACCGCCGACACGGTGCCGATCACCGCGTACAGCGGGGCCAGCAGGTCGGCGATCGGCAGCCCCAGCCGTACCGGCGCGTCGCCGGGCGCGCCCGACGTCATCATCACGCCGGACAGTGCCTGGACGATCGTGTCCATGGCCTTGCCGGTGCCGGGTCCGCCGTCGGCGCCGAAGCCGCTGATCGACGTGTACACCAGCCGCGGGTTGATCTCCTGCGCCCAGGCGGGATCGATCCCGAGCCGCGTGGTCACCCCGGCGCTGTAGTTCTCGACCAGGATGTCCGCCCGCCGGACGAGGTCCGCGAGGACCTCGCGGCCGCGCGGGTCCCGCAGGTCGAGGGTGACGCTCTCCTTGCCGCGGCCGCGCACCAGCATCGACACCGACATGTCCTCCGGCGCGCTGCGGCGGACGGCCAGGCCCTCACCGGTGACGTACGGCGAGTTGTTCCGCGCCGGGTCGCCGCCGCGGTGCGGGTTCTCCACCTTGATGACCCGCGCCCCGAGGCCGGCCAGCAGCAGCGTCGCGTAGGGGCCGGCGAGCGCGTTGGTCAGGTCGATCACGACCATGCCGGACAGGGGACGTTCGGCGCTCATGCCGCTCCCCCGGTGATCCGCAGCGGAACCGAGACGTAGCCGATCTCCGGCATGCGGGCGCCCTCCAGCGGACCGTCGACCTCGAACCCGCTGGTCCCGGTCAGCAGTTCCCCGAGGGCCACGAGGACGGCGAGCCGGGCCAGTGGCATGCCGGCGCAGCGGTGCCGGCCCCGGCCGAACGCCAGGTGACCGGCGATGTTGGGCCGGTCCAGCACGAACCTGTCCGGGTCGGGGAACTGCTCGGCGTCCCGGTTGGCCGAGGCGTAGACCAGGGTCACCGGCTCTGCGGGCGGGATCCGGCGTCCGTGCAGCTCCACCTCCTGCGCCACCGTCCGGGCGAAACCGCGGTACGGCGTGTACAGGCGGAGGAACTCCTCGACCGCGGCCGGCAGCAGCTCGGGGTGCGCCCGCAGCCGGGCCTGCAGCTCCTGGTCGCGCGAGAGGTGCACGCAGATCGACCCCAGCAGGATCGGTGGCGCGACCATGCCGACGACCAGGCTCTGGCGCAGCGCCCCCACCAGGTGCTCCTCGTCCAGCGGCTGCCCGTCGACGCGCTCCGCGAGGAGCGAGCTCGCCGGGTCGTCCTCGACGGGCAGGGGGGCCGTGCGGCGTGCGGCTACGAGATCGCGGGCGATGCCGTACATCCGCTCGCTCATCTCGTTGACGACCGGCCCGTCCATCCGCCGCCAGGCGCGGACCCAGGCCGTCGCGGTGTCGGCCAGCTGCGGCGCGGTCTCGTCGGGCAGGTTGAGCCACTCGGTGGTGACCCATGCAGGGAAACGGGCCCCGTACTCCTGCGCGACGTCGCCGCTGGCCCGCTCCACCATCGGAGCCAGCTCCCGGACGGCGTGCTCGCGCAGCCGCGGCTCGAGCTTCGCGATCCGCGAGCGCTGCAGGGTGCGGTCGAGCGCCTTGCGGTAGGGCGTGTGCGCCGGGGCGTCGAAGTTCAGCGGCGGACGGCGCAACCCCCGGGGGTCGCTCGGCACGACGGCGCGCACGGAGGAGATGAACGTGCGGGAGTCGGCCGCGGCCGCCGCCACGTCGGCGTAGCGGGTGAGTGCCCAGTGGCCGCCGTAGGCGTCGGTGTGCGCCACCGGGCAGCGCCCGCGCAGGTCGGCGTACATGGCCAGGGCGTCGTCCGGCGCGTCCGACGCCAGCGGGTCGAAGTCGCTCATCGGACCGGCACCGGGATGGTGTGCAGCAGCTCGGCCGCCGTCGCCCGTGCCTGCACCTCGACCTCGGCGTGCAGCCGGTGGAACAGCTCCTGCGCCCGCTCGGCGGGCCAGGGGGCGGGGAGCAGCTCGACCGGCAGCCGGGGGTCGGCACGGATCGCCCGCAGCCACTCGGCCTGCAGCGCCAGCTGGCGGCCGAGCGGGTCGGTGGAGGCGCGGTCCGCGACCCCGCCGTCCCACCGTTCGATGAAAGTCTCGTACCGCCCGGCCAGCAGCGGCAGGTCCCAGGCGTCGGCCACCATCGCGGCGACGTCCGTGCCGTGGGCCGGGGAGGCGAGGAAGGCACGGACGTGCCGTGCCGCCTCCAGCCCGTCGAGCAGGCGCTCGACGTCGACGGTCGCCGGCGCCACCCACAGCCCGCCCTGGAGCGGACCGAGGCCGGCCCACAGCAGCCGGGAACGCAGCTCGTGCCGTTGCCGCTGCCACGACTCCGGCAGCGAGAAACTCAGCAAGGTCCAGCGCCCGTCCCAGTGGCGGTTGACCGCACCGCTGCGCCAGATGCGCACGCCACCGTCGGCGAGCACCTCCTCCGAGCGCGGGGTGAGGCCGAAGTACACCGGCCGTCCTCGCCGCTCGCTGACGAGCAGGCCCTTCTTCACCATCCGTGCGAGGGCCGAACGGGTGGCGTGCGGCGACACCCCGACCCGCTCCATGACGTCGAGGACGCCGGTGGAGGCCACCATCACCGGTCGCCCGAGCACGTGCACACCGAAGAACGTCAGCAGCACGCTCTCCGGCCGCAGCCCCGGATCCAGCCCGACGACCTCGTCGACCATCGCAGGCGTGGCCATCGCAGGGGTGGCCATCACACCCCTCCGACCCGGGCGCTGACGCCCAGCTTGGACTTCCGGCGGGTGTACGCGAGGACGACGACCAGCACGGTGGCGGTGATCAGCACCAGGACCGTCGACAGCGAGGCGAGCAGGGCGAACGAGCCGCTCGTGAACACTTCGAGGATCCGGAACCCCACGACCGGGTTCGCCGTGCCGGCGAGGATGGCCGACGCCGTCAGGTCGCCCACGATGCGGATGAAGAGCAACGCCCACCCGGCGACCAGTCCCGGGATCATCAGCGGCACGTACACCTTGCGGAAGGTGCGGGACGGCCGGGCGCCGGAGATCGCCGAGGCCTCCGGCAGTTCCTTGCCGACGCCGCTCACCGCGGCGTCGGCGGCGATCGACGCCTGCGGCAGGTACAGCGCGAGGTACCCGATGAGGAGGATCAACAGCGTGCCGGTGAGGTGGAACGGGGCGCCGGCGAGCAGCAGCAGGATGCCGACGGCGATCACCATGTTCGAGATGGCGGCCGGGAGCTTGACCGCGACGTCGATGCCCTTGGCCAGCGCCGTGCGCTTGCGCGAGACGTAGAGGGCGATCATGGCCGCGCCGAGGATGCCGATCAGGCCACCGACCAGCCCGAGGAACAAGCTGTTCCGCAGCGCCTTGAGGGTCGTCGCGTCCTCGAACACCGCCTCGGAGACCGCGGCGAAGCTGAGGCTGTCCCACGCGATGTCCGGCGTCCAGAAGCCGTTCAGCGAGACCAGCACCAGGGCGAGGATGGGCAGGAGCGTCGAGACGACGACGTACCCGAGCACCAGCAGCCGGGCCGGCCACTTCCACCCGCCCAGGTCGAGCGTCTTCGCCCGGGCGCCCTTGCCGGCCACGGTGGCGTACCGGCCGCGCCGGAGGATGCGCAGCTGCAGCCAGTAGGCCAGCCCGACGAAGAGGACGACGAAACCGGACAGACCGATCGCGAGGTCCGTCTGCGGCGGGAAGGTGAACGTCAGCAGCTCGACGATGCGGACGGAGATGACGTCGATCCCGGCCGGCGTGCCGATGATGGCCGGGATGGAGAACATGCCGACGCCGAACCAGACGGCCAGCAGGAAGCCGGCACCGAGACTGGGGGCGACCGCCGGCAGCGTGATCTTCCGCAGCGTGCGGAACGTGCTCGCCCCGGACAGTCGCGACGCCTCCTCGAGTGCCGGGTCGAGGTTGCGCAGCCCGGCGGAGGCGTTCATGAAGACGAACGGGACGGCGTAGAACGCCATCACCAGGATCAGCCCGTACCAGGAGTTGATGTCCAGCGGGCCCTCGCGCATGTCCACGCCGAACAGCGCCAGGAAGTCCCGGATCCAGTCGTTGAGCAGCCCGGCCCGCGGTGAGAGCAGCATCGTCCAGCCGACCGCGCCGGCCACCGGGGGCAGCAGGAACGGCAGGAGCGGAAGGGCGTCGGTCAGCAGGCCCATGCGGGCGTTGGTCCGCTCGTTGAGCCACGCCAGGGCCACCCCGATGACGAACGCGAGGACCGCGCTGGCCAGGACGAGGACGAACGTGTCGAGCAACAGCTTGCCGAGGTCGGGGATGGCCAGGGTGCGGCGGATCGGGTCGAGGGTGAGCGCACCGTCGACCCAGAACAGCCGGAGGAGGACGCGCCCCAGCGGGACGACGACGATGGCGATGAGCACGGCCGCGATGAGCAGGGTCACCGCGTCGAACGGGCCGGGGAGCCGCCGGGCGCGGCGGACCGGCGCCGAGGGGCGGCCGAGGAAGACGTCGGCGGCGCTCACGAGGCCGGCACCATCACCGGCGCAACGGGGACGGACGTGCTGCCGGCAGCCGGGTCGGCCGGCTCGTCGACCGGCAGCACGAGCACGTCGTCGGCGTCCACGGAGACCCAGGCCTCCGAGCCGGCCGCGACCAGGTCCGACCGCGGGCTCCACAGCCGCACGTCGGTCTGGGACGCGCCGACGCTGACCAGGTACTCGGTGTGCGACCCCACGAACAGCGGCGCCTTGACCCGGCCGGGCCACCGGTTGACCGTCCGGGGCTCGTCCTGGGTGAGGCGGCCCCGCTCGGGCCGCCACATCGCGGCCGCCCGGTCACCGACCGAGAAGCGGTGGCCGACCGTCGCCCCCACGAACTTCCCGTAGGGCGAGTCGACGACCACGCTGCCGCCGTCGACCGTCGTGACCGTGCCGACGACCTCGTTGATCGCCCCGATGAACTTCGCCACGTAGCGGGTCGCCGGCCGGTGGTAGATCTCCTGGGGGCTGCCGAACTGCACGATGCGGCCGCTGTCGAGGACGGCGATGCGGTGCGCCAGTTCCATGGCCTCGGTCTGGTCGTGCGTCACGAACAGCGCCGAGAACCCGAGCTTGCGCTGCATCGAGACCAGCTCGAAGCGGAGCTGCTCGCGGACCTTGGCGTCGACGTTGGACAGCGGCTCGTCGAAGAGCACGAGCTCGTCGTTGTTGACCAGGGCCCGGGCCAACGCGATCCGCTGCTGCTGGCCGCCGCTCATCTGGCCCGGGTACTGCTTCTCGAGCTCGCCGACGCCGACCAGCTCGAGCGCCTGCCGCACCCGCCGGGCGATGTCGTCCTTCGCGATCTTGCGCCCGCGCCGGCTCTGCAGCGGGTAGGCGACGTTCTTGAACGCCGTCATGTGCGGCCACAGGGCGTAGGACTGGAAGATCATGCTGATGTCGCGGCGCTCCGGCGGCACGTCCACGCGGTCGGCCGACGAGTAGACGGGCCGTCCGGAGATGCGGATGGACCCCTGGTCGGGTGTCTCGAGGCCGGCGATGGCCCGCAGGAGCGTCGTCTTGCCGCATCCGCTGGGCCCGAGCAGGACGACGAAGTCGCCCGCCGCGACCTCGAAGGAGACGTCGTCGATCGCATTCACCACCGCCCCGCTCTCGCGGCGGAAACGCTTCACGAGATTGCTCACCTCCACGACCGGCGTCGAGGAAGCGGTAGGCGTGTCGGGCGTCATCGCGTCGACCTGTCTCTCTGTTCGCGCGGTGCGAGCTGGGCATTCGAGCGGGTATCGATCAGGCGGCGTTCCGCTTGGGTGATCGGCGTCACGCCTCCCGCTCGTCGCTATGTTTGCCGAATCGACGACGCCCGTCAACGGTCTGGCGAAAGTGTCGGGATCGGGGATAGCCTCCGTCCATGACTGCGGACGACGCCCGTCGAACGGCCAACGACTTCGATCCCGTGCGCCCGGGCGAGACGTTCACCAGCGCGCACGAGGAGTACGCCGACCTGCGCTCGCGCTGCCCGATCGCCCGGAGCCAGGAGTACGGCGGCTTCTGGGCGGCGCTGGGCTACGACGAGGTGCTCACGGTGATCACCGACATCGACCACTTCACGACGTCGAAGCAGAACGCCATCCCGAAGTTCGCGTTCACCGGGGTCCGCCCGCCGCTGCACCTCGACCCACCGGAGCACATGGCGTACCGGCGGGTGATCAACGCGTTCTTCACGCCGCCGCGGATGCGGCGGCTCGAGTCCTCGGTCCGGGCGGTCGCCGTCGAGCTCCTCGACCCGCTGATCGACGCCCCCTGGGTCGACGTGTGCAAGGAGTACGCGCACAAGTTCCCCGCGCACGTCTTCGCGCACTTCTTCAACCTGTCCGTCGACGTCTCCGAGGAGATCAAGAAGGTCAGCGGGACCTACGTCGACGCGATCCAGGTCCTCGACCACGAGGTGGTCAAGAAGCTCAGCCGGCGGCTGTACGAGATCGCGCAGGACATCATCGACGAGCGCAGGTCAGGCGGGTACGACCCCGCGGAGGACCTCACCGCCGCGCTGCTGGCGGCCGAGTACCAGGGCGCGCCGCTGCCGGCGGACATGGTGCTCGGCTGCGTCCGTCAGCTGATCGTCACCGGCATGGTCGCGCCGAGCGTGTTCACCGGGAACATGTTCGTCCACCTGTCCCGCGACCCGGAACTGCAGGACCGCCTGCGCGCCGACCCGGCGGCGATCCCCGCCGCGATCGAGGAGTTCCTCCGGCTCTACTCGCCGTACCGCGGCATGGCCCGGACGGCGCGCGAGGACGTCGTGCTCTCCGGCCAGCTTATCCGCAAGGACGATCCCATCGCGCTCGTCTACACCTCCGCCAACCGGGACGAGCGGGTGTTCCCGGACGGGGAGTCGTTCGTGCTGGACCGGCCGAACATCGACAAGCACATCTCCTTCGGCCGGGGCACCCACAGCTGCCCCGGCGCGCCACTGGCCCGGATGATGATGCGGATCACCCTGGAGGAGGCGCTGTCCCGCAGCAGCAGCTTCCGGCTGGCCGGCGACCCCGAGATGGCGATCTGGGCCGAGTGGGGGACGCGGTCGGTCCCGCTGGACTTCGTCCGCGCCTGAGATCGCAGCGCCCGGTCACCCTCCGCCGCTCACTCGAAGACGACGGTCCGGCCCCCGTGGATGATGACGCGGTTCTCGGTGTGCCAGCGGACCGCGTGCGCGAGGGCCCGGGTCTCCGCCTCCCGGCCCCGGGCAGCGAGCTGCTCGGGGCTCAGGGAGTGGCCGACCCGCAGCATCTCCTGCTCGATAATCGGCCCCTCGTCCAGGTCGCCGGTGACGTAGTGCGCCGTCGCGCCGATGAACTTCACCCCGCGGGCGTGCGCCTGGTGGTACGGGCGGGCCCCCTTGAAGCTGGGCAGCATCGAGTGGTGGATGTTGATCGCCCGGCCCTCGAGCGCCCGGCAGAGGTCGTCGGTGAGGATCTGCATGTACCGGGCGAGGACGACGAGCTGCACCCGCTCGCGGCGCACGATGTCGAGGAGCGCCGCCTCCGCCTCCGGCTTCGTCTCACGGGTCACCGGGACGTGGTGGAAGGGCACGCCGTAGAAGTCGGCGGTGCTCTTCAGGTCCGGGTGGTTGGAGACGATCGCGACGACGTCGAGGTTCAGCTCACCGACCGAGTTGCGGAACAGCAGGTCGTTGAGGCAGTGCGCGTACTGGCTGACCATGATGAGGACGCGCTGGCGCTCGGCGGCGTCGGCGATCCGCCACGTCATCCCGAAGCGCTGGGCGATCTCCTCGAAGGCCCCGCACAGGTGGCCGAAATCGAGCGGTGCGCCGTCGACGTGCGCGAACTCGACCCGCATGTAGAACATGCCGCTGGTGAGGCTGTCGAACTGGTGGCTCTCGACGATGGTGCACTGCTCCTGCACGAGCAGTGCCGACACCGCGTGCACGATCCCCGGCGCGTCCTGGCAGGACAGCACCAGGACGCCGTGCTGCGCGTCCGCGGGCCGCATCATTGCGCCTCCTACTGATCGGAGCCCGAGGCCGTATCGCCGGCCCGCGGGACAGTTCTGTGGTGACCCTAGACACAGGAGCCGGGCTGTGAATCCTGCAGATGACGCCTGCCGCCCGGCGGGAGGTGTACCGCGGCCGCGACAATCGACGCGGGCGGTGCGTCCCGCGGTGGGCGACGATTCCCTCACGCCGGCAGAAGCACCTGGAGGACGAGTGGCCCCGATGTTCGCCCGATCCACCACGATCCACGGGCACCCGGATGCGATGGACGCGACGACCGCCCACGTCCGCGAGGTGGCGATGCCGGCGCTCCGCGCGCTGGACGGCTGCGTGGGCCTGTCCATGCTCGCCGACCGCGACACGGGCCGCTGCATCGTCACCACGTCGTGGCGCGACGAGGCGGTGATGCGCTCCAGCCAGGACGTCGTCCGGTCCTCCGCGGGACGCACCGCCGAGATCCTGGGCGGGCCGCCGGAGCTTCAGGAGTGGGAGATCGCCGCGATGCACCGGGTCGACGAGGCCCACCCGGGTTCCCGTTCGCGGGTGACCTGGCTCCGCACCGCGCCTGACGCCGTCGACCGCGCCGTCGACGCCGTCCGCCTGTCCCTGATGCCGAAGCTGGACGACCTGCCCGGGTTCAGCAGCGTGAGCGTGATGGTCCGCCGGAGCGAGGGGCTCACCGTGGCCGCCATCGCCTACGACAGCGCCGCGCACCTGCAGCAGGCGGGCGAGGGAGCCCGGGAGTTCCGGGAGGAGTTCGCCCCCGCCATGGGCATCCAGGTCGTCGACACCGCCGAGTTCGACGTCGCGATCGCGCACCTGCGGGTGCCCGAGACCAACTGAGCGCCTCCCCCGGCGCGTGCGTCAGCGCGCCGGGGTGTCCAGATGCGCCTCGAGCCGTGGGTAGACGCGGCGGACGTTGCTCTCGAACACCGCCGCGCGTGCGTCGTCGTCGAGGGCCCCGTTCGCGACGGCGGCCTCGACGTAGCGCCGGGTGTCGTCGTAGTGGTGGCCGGTCCGGGGGTCGATCCCGCGCACCGCTCCCACCATCTCCGACCCGAACAGGACGTTGCGGGTGTCCACCACGTCGAGCAGCAGGTCGATGCCGGGCTGGTGGTAGACGCAGGTGTCGAAGTAGACGTTGCCCATCACGTTGGTCTCGACCGGCGGCTGACCCAGCATGTCCGCCAGCCCGCGGTAGCGGCCCCAGTGGTAGGGCGCCGCTCCCCCGCCGTGCGGGATGACCAGCCGCAGATCGGGCAGGTCGCCGAAGAGGTCGCCCTGGACGAGCTGCATGAACGCCGTCGTGTCGGCGTTGATGTAGTACGCGCCGGTCGCGTGGAACACCGGCGTCGCCGACGCCGACACGTGCACCATCGCCGGCACGTCGAGCTCGACCATCGCCTCGTAGACCGGGTACCAGCTGCGGTCGGTCAGACGTGGGGAGGTCCAGAACCCGCCGCTGGGGTCGGGGTTGAGGTTGCAGCCGACGAAACCGAGCTCCTCCACGCACCGGCGCAGCTCGGCGATCGAGGCCTGCAGGTCCGCGCCGGGCGACTGCGGCAGCTGCGCCACCGGGACGAAGCGGCCCGGGTAGAGCGTCGCCACCCGGTGCACCAGGTCGTTGCAGCGACGCGACCACTCCAGGCTCACCGCCGCGTCACCGACGTGGTGCGCCATCGCCGAGGCGCGCGGCGAGAAGAGGGTGACGTCGATCCCCCGCTCGTCCATCAGCCGCAGCTGGCTCGACTCGATGGTCTCGCGGATCTCGTCGTCGCTGATGCTCGGGTAGGCCGGTGGCGTCGTCCCGGCCTGCCAGGCCGACACCTGCTGCTCGCGCCAGGCGGTGTGCGCCGCCGGCGCCGTCGTGTAGTGGCCGTGGCAGTCGATGATCATGCGGTCTCCCCTTCCGCGACGTCCGCCGGCGCGTCGCGCAGCTCCACGAGCAGGTCCCGGGCGGCCGGAGCGACGCGCGCCGGGACGCCGAGCTCCTCCAGCTGCACCGTGGCGGCCGCCATCTCGTCGGCCCGGCGCCGGGCGTGCGTGTGCGTGCCGTCGACCAGCCGGTCGACCGTCCGCTCGTCGAAACCCGCCAGCTCCGCCGCGATGTTGCCGCGCAGCCAGTCCGCGCAGCCGGCGGCCTCGGCACCGCGCAGCGCCTCCACGACGGCCGCGGCCAGCCCCTTGTAGAAGACGCTGCGGAGCAGTTTGCGCGAGATCGCCGTCCCCACCGGGCCCGGCTGCACGACGACATCGGCACCGAGGCCCGCGAGGAACCCGGCGTACCGGTCGGCCGCGTCGCCGGACACCAGCATCGGGGTGCGCAGACCCTTGCCCGGCACCGGCGACATCAGGGCGACGTCGACCACCGCGACCTCCTGCGCCACCGCCCGTTCGGCGAGCGCCACCTTCACCCCCGGGCTGGCGGTGTTGAGGTCGGCCCACAGCGTGCCGGGGCGCAACCCCGGCAGTGCGTTCTCGAGCGCGGTCATGGCGTCGTGCGAGCTGTTGACGCTGAGCACGAGGTCGGCATCGGCCACCGCCTCCGCCTCGCTGCCGCGCGACCGGACGCCGTCGACGGTGATCGCCAGCGGGTCGTAGCCGACGACGTCGGCCCCGGCCGCGACGAGGTCGCGGGCGATCTCCGATCCTGCCTCGCCGAGGCCGAGGACCGCGACGCGCAGGGTCACTGCTGGACCGGCGGCGTGCCGTGGGTGTGGAAGGTGGAGATGGTCTGCAGCCCCCAGGCCTGGCCCTTGGCGCGCTCGGCCTCCGACCAGTCGACCGGCTGCCAGTCGGGCGCGAACACGAGCCGTGCGGCCGGGTTGTCCAGCTCGATCCGGTTGCCGGCCGGCTCCCAGACGTAGAGGAAGAAGCTTTGCTGGATCGTGTGCTTGTGCGGGCCGGTCTCGATGTGCACGCCCTGCTCGAGGGCGAGGTCGGCCGCGCGGATGATGTCGTCCCGGCTGTCGACGGCGAACGAGATGTGGTGCAGCCGGCCGGCCGTGCCGGTCTTGTCCTTGGTCCAGACCGCGTTGTAGCCCTGGTTGGTGAAGGTGGTCCAGGTACCCGCGATCTCACCGCTGTCGAGCACGATCTGCTCGGTGGTCATGGCCCCGAGCGTGTCGACGAAGAAGTCGCGGTTCTCCACCGGGCTCACGCCGAGGTAGTTGATGTGGTCGATCCGCCGCACGCTCACCCCGCGGCCGGGGTACGCCTGCGCCTGGTTCTTCAGCGCGGGCTTCAGGTCACCCTCCGGCCGGTACCACTCGGTCTCGTAGTAGACGCCCATCTCGTGGCCGTCGGGGTCGGTGAACACGTAGACCGGGCCGTAGCCCGGGTCGCCGTCCTGCCAGCCCTTCCCCAGCCCGGTCGCCTCGATCGCGGCCACCCGGCGCTGCAGCGCCTCGGGGGTGCTCGCCCGGAAGTTGGTCCGGCCCACACCCGGCTGCGCGGCGGCGGTGAGCTTGATCGTCGTGTTCTCGTAGTCGTCCCAGGCCCGCAGGAACACCGAGTCGCCGGACGAGCCGTTCTCGGTCATCCCGAGGTAGCGGACGAAGAAGTCCAGGCTCTCCTCGGGCTTGTGCGTGAGCAGCTCGATGTGGGCGAGGTGGGCGATGTCGTGCAGCGGGGGCATCAGGTCTCCGTCTCAGCGGGGGTAGGCGGTGCCGTCGAACAGCTTGCGGGCGGTGCGGACGACACCGGAGCGGACCACCCGCGGCGGTGTGCGGGAGCCGTCGACGACGACGTCGACGAGCAGGTGCCCGGTCGGGTGCTCGACGTCGACCTGCGAGCTGTCCCGCGGCCAGTCGCGGGTGAGCTCGTGCCCGACCGCGCCGGGGAGCAGCATCCCGGTCACGACGCTGACCGCGCCGAGGACGCCGATCGAGGTGTGCGGCTGGACGGGGATGAACGACCGGGTGCTTACCTGGCCCCCGTCGGCCGGGGCCGCGAGCAGGACGGTCTTCGGCACGGAGGCGCGCGAGACGTCGCCCAGGCCCATGAGCTGGCCGGCCTTGCGACGGAACGCGTCGACCCGGTCCAGCAGCGCGGTGTCCGCCGCGAGCTGCTCGTGGGACTCGTACCCGGTGAGCCCGAAGGCCTCGGCCATCGCCAGGACGACGGGCATGCCGTTGTCGACGCAGGTGATCTCGATGCCCTCGACGGTGTCGCGGACGTGGCCGGTCGGCAGCAGCGCTCCGGTGGCCGAGCCCTCCGTGTCGGCGAAGGCGAGCACGACGGGCGCGGCCGTCCCGGGGACGCCTGCGATCTCGACGTCGCCGCGGTACTCGACCCGGCCGCCGGGCGTCGGGAAGGTGGCCACGGCGACGCTGTCGGAGTTGACCATGCGGATCCGCACGCTGGTCTCGGCCTCGCCGGCCGGGACCAGTCCCCGCTCGACGGCGAACGGGCCGACCCCGGCCAGGATGTTGCCGCAGTTCTGCAGCTCGCTCACGGTGGCGTCCTCCACGCCGAGCTGCAGGAAGAGGTAGTCGACGTCCACGTCCGGCGCTGCCGACGGCGAGACGATCGCCACCTTGCTGGTGAGCGTCGTGGCGCCGCCGAGCCCGTCGATCTGGCGCGGGTCCGGCGTGCCCATGAGCCGGAGCAGCAGGTCGTCGCGCTCCCCCGCGTCGGCCGGGAGGTCGTGCTGCTCGAAGTACAGACCGCGGGAGGTGCCGCCGCGCAGCATGGTGCAGCGGACCCCGGTCTCGTCGTAGCTCACCGCTCGTCCACCCACTTCACTCCGCCCACTTCACTCCGCCCACTTCTCATAGGGGACGTACTCGATGCCGAAGCCGGGCAGCTTGTCGCGCATGCCGTAGCGGTCCAGCCCCAGCTCGCCCTGCTGGAAGGCGGCGCGGCTGGCGGCCTCCTTGTCGATCCGCGCCTGCGACGCGGAGAGCGCCCGCGGCACGTCGGCGCGCGGCACCACCATGACGCCGTCGTCGTCACCGACCACGACGTCCCCCGGGTGGATGAGCTGGCCGCCGAGCACGATCGGGACGTTGACCGCACCTGCGGTCGCCTTCACCGTGCCCTGCGCGCTCACCGCGCGGGACCAGGCCGGGAAGCCCATCTCCCGCAGATCCGCGACGTCGCGCACACCGCAGCCCAGCACCACTCCGCGGACGCCCCGCTGCGCGAGGGCGGTGGCGAACAGCTCCCCGAACAACCCGTCCGTGGACGGCGAGGTGGTCGCGACCACGAGGACGTCCCCCGGCCGGCACTGCTCGACGGCGACGTGGATCATCAGGTTGTCGCCCGGCCAGGACAGGACCGTGACGGCGGTGCCGCCGGTCCGCGCACCGGGCCAGGCCGGGCGGAGATCCGGTCCGAGGTAGCCGACCCGGCCCAGCGCCTCGTGCACGGTGGCTGTGCCGAAGGCGCCCAGCTTCTCGGCGTCGCCCACGTCGGCGCGGGGCGGATCGGTCACGACGACGGTTCTCACGCTGGTCCTCCGAGGTCCGGGGTCGCGTCGGACAGCGCCACGATGACGCTGCGGAAGTGGGTGACCGCCGCGGCCTCGGCCCGGCCGGGGTCGCGGTCGGTGATCGCGTCCACCAGCTCGCTCAGCTCGCCCAGGCTCACGCGGGGACGACCGGGCCGCAACGAGAGCCGGAACTGGTGGCGGACCAGCTGCGCCTGCAGCCGGCCGACGAGGTCCGCCGCGATCGGGTGACGCGCCGCCTCGCCGACCATGCCGTGCAGCTGCTGGATCAGCTCGGAGTACTTGAGGACGTCACCGGAGTCCACGGCGGCGGTCATGGCGTGCAGATGTGCGCCCAGCCGGTCGGCCTCGGCGTCGGTGATCCGCTCGGCCGCCTTGCGGGCGAGCAGGCCCTCGAGCGGCATCCGGCACTCGGTGATGGCGATGGCTTCCTCGGTGGAGACGACCCGCACCCGGGCGCCCTTGTTCTGGACGCGCTCGACCAGGCCTTCCGCGGCGAGGGCGTCGATGGCCAGCCGGACGGCGCTGCGGCTCACGCCGATCAGCGCGACCAGCTCCGCCTCGACCAGCCGGTATCCCGGCGGCATGTCACCGCGGGAGATCGCGACGCGCAGGGCGCGCTCCGCCATGTCCTGAGCCGGGGAAGCCATGCCGGCACGCTATCGGAGGCTCCCACGGATTGCCAACAATCCTGTCGCCAATCGAGGGCCGGTCGAGAGGTCCGGCCCGATTGCCGGACGGAGGGGCGGCCCGTCCGAGGACGGACCGCCCCTCCGCATCACGCAGCGGTCACTCGAAGGTCTCGACCGTGTCGTAGCCGCGGCCGTTGAACTTCTGCACGACGACCGTCGAGACCGCCGGCTGACCGTCCTCGCCGGTGCTCACCGAGGTGTCGGGCAGCATGAGCGGCGCCTCGTAGCCCTCGATCGAGCGCAGTGCCTCCATGAAGCTGTCCCGGGTGGGCTCCTCCATGTTCTGGAAGGCCTGCTCCAGCGTCGCGCCGACCATCCAGCTCCACTGGCAGTGCGGGAACGCCGGCGGGTCCGGGTAGTTCCCGTAATCCTTCAGTGCGGACAGGTACGTCTGCACGTCCTCGTCCTCGGCGAACGCGGGGCTCTGCGGCGCCTTGGAGAAGGAGACGGAGTAGATGCCGGGGTACGCCGCGGCGCCGCCGGGCTCCAGGATCGCCGTCGGGCTCGAGGTGTTCGAGGGCAGGAACCAGCTCGGCGTCCAGCCCAGCTGCTGGGCCTTCTGCAGCGCCGAGATCATCAGCGGGGTCACCGACATGGCGTTGAAGAAGATGTCGGCCTCGCTGTTGGCGAGCTCGGTGAGCTGGGCGTCGACGGACGTGTCGGTCGCCTCGTAGGTGAGCTCGTCGACGATCTCGATGTTGTCCGAGCCCTCGATGGCCGACTTGAAGCCCTCGACGTAGCCCTCGCCGTAGTCGTCGTTCTGCGCCAGGATCGCGACCTTGTGCTCCTCGGTCGAGGTCGCGAGCAGCTCTCCGAAGGCCTCGCCCTCGTTCTGGTAGATGGGCACGAAGCCCAGCTGCCACGGGCTCTGCTCGGTCTCGCTGAAGATCGGGTCGCCGGTCATGATCAGCACCTGGGGCACCTCGTCGGCGATCGCCGCGTCGAGCCAGGCACGGTTCGTCGGCGTGCCCAGCCCGGCCGTCATCGCGAAGACGTCGTCCTTCAGCTGGTCGTAGTTCGCCTTCGCCTGCTGCGGGTCGTAGGTGTCGTCCAGCGCCTCGATCTCGACGGTGCGGGTCTTCCCGTCGCCGAACTCGATGCCGCCCTCGGCGTTCTTCATGCCCATGTACGCCGTGACGCCGGCGACCGTGCAGGTGCCCGGACCCGCGGTGGCGCCGCTGAGCGGGGTGGTGATGCCCAGCGTGACCGACGTGTCGGTGATGCCGGGGCTCGGCGCTCCCTCGGCGGCGTCGCCGCCACGGCCGGCGTCGTTCCCGCCGCCGCAGGCGGTGACGGTCAGCGCGAGCGCCGACGCCGCGGCGATGCCGACCGCCTTCCGCGATCCCAAGTGCCTCTTCATGCGTGACCTTGCCTCTCTGTCTCTGGTTGCTCCGCCGCGGTGCCCGACCCGGGGGTCGACGACGGAGTGGTCGGTGGCGCGGCGGGGCCGCGGCCGGCGCGCAGGCGCCGCCGTCCGCGGGTCAGCGCGCGGGGCAGCGACGCGAGGCCGCCGGGCAGGACGAACAGGACCACCAGGAGGATCGCTCCCTGCAGCAGCGCCGTGAGGCTCGCGTCGACCTGGTTCGTCAGCTGCGGGACGAGCACGTAGAACGCCCCGCCGAGGAGCGAGCCCACGATGCTCGCCGCGCCGCCGATCACCATGGCGGCGAGCAGCTCGATCGAGTGCCCGAAGCTCATGGTCTCGGGGGACGTGTACTGGATGACGAGCATGTACAGGAATCCGCTCACGCCGCCGATGGCCGACGCGATCGTGAACGCCAGCACCTTGTAGCGGTAGGGCGAGATGCCCATCGAGGCAGCCACGTTCTCGTTGCCCTTGACGATGGCGAAGGCCCGCCCGTACTTGCCGCGGACCAGGAAGTGCGTGAGCAGGAAGACGACGCCGCCGATGGCGATCACCAGGTACAGCGTCCACTGGTCGTCGTAGAGCCCGCTCCCCTCCGGAGACTCCGCGAACCGCGCCGACAGGCCCTGGGATCCACCCGTGTACTCGTTGAGCCGCTTGGCCAGCGGTACGCCGACGATGGGCAGCGCGATCGTGACCATCGCAATCGCGAGCCCGCCGAGCCGGGCGGCGGCCAGTGCCACCAGCAGTCCCGCGGCGGCGGGCAGCAGGCAGGCCAGCACGAAGACCAGGACGATGTTCCAGTCCTGCGAGACCCCGTACGCGGTGACGTACGCGCCGAACCCGAGGAAGAAGATCTGCCCGAGCGAGACCTGGCCGGTGTAGCCCATGACCACGTTGAGGCCCAGCACGGCGACGGCGAAGACGCCGATGCGCGCGAGCGTCTCGTTCTGGAACTCCGTCCCCACGAGGGGCAGCACCGCGAGCACGGCCACGATCAGCAGCGGAGTGGCCCAGCGCACCCAGGGGCGCCGGCGCCACGACGAGGACGGGGACGACGGGGACGAGGCAGGGGCTGTCATCACTCGGGCCATCACACGCGCACCACGGTCTTCCGGCCGAACAGGCCCTGGGGTCGGACGACGAGGACGACGAACAGGAGGATGAACGGCACGGCGATCTTGAGGTCGTGACCGATGAACGGCACGTACACCGCCGCCAGGTTCTCCAGGACGCCGATCATCCAGGCCGCGATCACGACGCCGACCGGGCTCGTCAGCCCGCCGAGGATGACGGCGGCCAGCGCGTACACCAGGGCGTTGTCGAGCATCCCGGGGGTCAGTGTGAGCTGCGGCGCGACGAGCGCGCCGGCGACGGCCCCGAGCACCGCGGCCAGGCCCCAGCCGACCATGAGGAGGCGTTCGACGGGGAGCCCGGAGAACGCCGCGGACTGGGGGTTGATCGCGACCGCCCGCAGTGCGAGGCCGAGCTTCGTGCGCACGAACAGCAGCTGCAGCACGATCATCACCGCGACGATCGAGAGCGTGGTGCCGATCGAGCGGATGCTGATCGACACTCCCAGGAACGACACGGTGTCGAGGGGGAACAGCGACGGGAACTGCTGGTTGTTGTAGCTCCAGAGCCACCCGGCGATGCCGGTGATGAGGGTCAGCAGACCGATCGTGACGACGACGGCGGTGTCGGGGTCGCCCCGCTCGAACCGCCGCATCAGGTACCGCTCGACCACGGCACCGAGCACGAACGAGAACACGATCGACGCGAGGACGGCGACGACCAGCGGCACGCTCTGGTTGGTCAGCACCCACGCGACGTACGCGGCGAGCACGGCCATGCCGCCCTGGGCGAAGTTGACCAGCCCGGTCGCCGAGTGGACGAGCACGATCGCGAGGGCGATGGCGGCGTAGACGGAGCCGGTCGACAGGCCGTCGACCACGAGTTGGACGAATTCCCCCATGTCAGCCTCCCAGGTATGCGCGGCGGATCTCGTCCATGCCCTTGAGCTCGGCGGACGAGCCGGTGAGCGCGTTCCGTCCGGTCTCCAGGACCGTCGCCGTGTCGACGAGGGTGAAGGCGAGGTTGGCGTTCTGCTCGACCACGAGCATGGCGATGCCGGATTCGACGCGCAGGCGCCGGATCGCGTCGTAGACGTTCTTGGCGGTGCTCGGCGCGAGACCGAGCGAGGCCTCGTCGAGGAGCATCAGTCGCGGCTTCGACATGATCCCCCGCGACACCGCGAGCATCTGCTGCTCACCGCCGGACAGGGCCGATGCGTTCGACGTGATGCGCTCCCGCAGGTTCGGGAACAGGTCCAGGCAGTAGTCGACGTCCTCGTCGATGCCCTTGCGGTCCTTGCGCAGGTACGCGCCGACCATCAGGTTCTCGCGGACGGTGAGGTCGCCGAGCGTGCCGCGCCCTTCCGGCACGTGCGCGATGCCCTGCGCGGCGACCTGGTCGGGCCGCATCCCCCGGATGTCCTTGCCGTCGAAGACGATGCGCCCACCCGCGCGGACGGTGCCGCTGATCGCGCGGAGGGTCGTGGTCTTGCCGGCGCCGTTCGCGCCGAGGATGCCGACCGCCCCGTTCTCCGGGACGCTCAGGGTCACGCCGTCCAGCACCTGCACGGGGCCGTAGGACGCCGTGACGTCCTCGAGCTCAAGCAGCGTCATCTGCCGCGTCCTTCCCGATGTACGCCTCGATGACCCGGGGGTCGGACTGCGCTTCGGCGGCCGTCCCCTCCATGAGCTTCGCGCCGTGGTCGAGGACGACGACGCGGTCGGTCAGGGCGGCGATGAGGCCCATGTGGTGCTCGACGATGACGACGGTGATGTCGTCGTCCGTGCGCAGGCGCCGGACCGTCGCGATCAGGGTCTCCACCTCGGCGTGCGGGAGGCCGGCGGCGGGCTCGTCGAGGAGCAGCAGCCGCGGCTTCATGAGGAGCGCGCGGCAGAGCTCGACGCCCTTGTGCAGGCCGTGCGACAGCTCGTCGGCCGGCAGGTGCGCCGCCCACCCGAGATCGTTGCGCTCGAGCAGTTCGAGCGCCTCGGCACGCAACGCCTTCTCCGCGCGCCAGGTGCGCGGCAGCCGCACCGCCCACTCGAGCGCTCCACCGGGGAGCCGGGTGTGCGCACCGAGCAGCACGTTCTCCAGCACCGTCTCGTGCAGCTGCAGCGCGGGGTGCTGGAACGTCCTGGCCAGGCCGTGCTTGGCGAGCGTCGCCGGACGCGCCCCCTGCACTTCGGTGCCGTCGATCCGCACGGTGCCCGCGGTCGGCTTGTAGTGCCCGCTGATGCAGTTGAACAGCGAGGTCTTGCCCGCACCGTTGGGCCCGACGAGCCCGAAGATCTGGCCCGGCTCGACGGCGAAGCTCACGTCCTGCAGCACCTTGATGCCGCCGAACTGCAGGCTCACGTCCTGCAGCGTCAGTTCAGCCGCCATTGGTCGTCTCTCCACCCGTTGCGTCGTTGCTCCGGTGAGCGGGCCGCTGCCCGCCGGGGGAACCTATGCACCCCGCCGGGGATTGTCGACGATCCTGGCGGGAATGTTGCGCGACCGTCACCGGGGCCGGTCCGGACCCCTCAGCGGTCGCCTGCGCTCCCCCGACGACGACCGTGGCTCGCCGGGGGCGCCGACGGTCACGTCGGCGGACGGGCGCGGTCGTGGCCGGGCGACGAGCGTTCGCCACCCGGCCACAGCGCCCGGTGCGGTCAGGCCTTGCCGACCGTCCGCCAGCCGCCCTGGTAGGTCTCCCGCGCCATCTTCGCGTAGGGAACGGGGCTCACGATGGCCCGCACCTCGAACTGCTCGTGCGCCTCGACGGTGGTCTTCTTGCTCCCGCCGTCGGGCTCGCCCCAGACCACGCGGACCTCGGCGCCGTGGGGGACGTCGGGGCTGATGGTGGCCAGCGACAACCCCTTCTGCTCGTTCGCCGAGATGCCGGTGAACATCGACACGCCGAGGACGGTGCCGTCGGCGTCGACGACCTTGTCGAAGTTCGACGACCCGTAGTTCGCGTTCGGCAGGTCGAAGAACTGGTACTTCGCGCCCTCGACCGGGGACGACAGCAGCGTGGCGAGGTCGTCGGAGTTCCACTCCAGGGTGACCTTGCGGCGCTGGGCGTCCTTGTCCACGGCCTCGAGGGCGTCGCGGCCGATGAAGTCGTGGTCGAACTTCACGAACGACCCGTAGCCGAGCTCCCACGGGTTGGTGTAGTAGTCCTCGATGTTCTCCGACACGAAGCTGCCGGCGATGGCATTGGTCGCCTCGTAGCTGTCGGCGCCGAGCCACTCGCGGTAGGGACGCAGCTCGTCGCCGGTGTAGATCGCCGGCAGGGGCGAGGGGATCCAGCCCGACTCGAGGGTGTTGGTGGAGTAGGCGCGCGAGCCGACGGGCTCCATGCCGAACTCCCGGCCGGCCTCGAGGATGGCCTCGCGGATCCGGTCGTAGCTCTCGTAGGGGCCCCAGACCTCCAGGCCCGGCGCGCCGGCCATGCCGTGGCGCAGGGTGCGCACCCTCTCGCCGGCGATGGTCATCTCGCCCATGCGGAAGAACTTGAGCTGCTCCACCGTGCCGCCGTTGAGCTTCTCGATGATCGGCCAGGCGTTGGGGCCCTGGATCTGGAAGCGCCAGAGGTCGCGGTTGACCTGCTTGCCGTAGGGGCGCGACGGAGACCGGGGATCGTTGCGGATCTCGACGTCGTAGCCGCCGGTCTCACCCTTGAACTGCAGCCAGTTGGCGCCGGGCGCGCGGCCGACGTAGACGTACTCGTCCTCGTCGAGGTGGAAGAGGATGCCGTCACCGATGACGTGGCCGGCGGGGGTGACGGGGACGAACTGCTTGGCCATGTTCACCGGGAAGTTCGCCACGCTGTTGATCCCGGTGTCGGAGATCAGCTTCAGGGCGTCCGGGCCCTTCATGAACAGGTTGAACATGTGGTGCGACTGGTCGAAGAGCACGGCGGTCTGCTGCCATGCCTTCTGCTCGCGCCGCCAGTTGGTGAACTCGGAGGGGACCACCGGGTAGATGTAGGTGCCGAGCTGGGAGTTGCGCAGCAGTCCGACGGTGTCGCCGGTCTGGTCGAGCAGCTCCTGCAGGTTCTTCGCGGTCATGTTGTTCCGTTCTGGTCGGTTGTCACCTCTGCGGACCGGCGGAGCCGGCCCGTGGCCTGTGGCCGGTGGCGTGCCTGCCAGTGGCCCGCGCCACACCGTCGCGTGCAGCCTAGGACGGCGGATGTGTCCCGGCACACGGGCATCCGTCACCCGGCGCCGGCCGTTACGGCGGCTCGGCGTGCGTCGGATGACGGGACGTCCGGGTCATTTGACGTGTTTGTCGGGCGGCCTGCGCTCCCGGCGCGACGGCGGCGGCCGGTATCGGTCAGAGTGGCCCCGTCCGAACCACGGAAGGGGCAGCTGATGGCGCGTCGCCCGGGAGGCGCGGGAGCTCCGCTGCCCGGGGCGATCGATCCCGGCCGGACGTCCTGGGGCGCCGTGGCCGGCCTCATGGGCGCCGGGGTGGTGGCCGCCGCCCAGATCGGCGGAGCCGCGGCCGCGCTGCCCGTCCTCCAGGAGGACTTCGGGCTCGACTCGACCACCGCCGCCTGGTACCTCTCGACGGTGAGCGCCCTCGGCGCCGCCGGCGGCGTCCTGCTCGGGTGGCTGGGGCAGACGCTCGGGTTCGGTCGCCAGGTCCGGTTCGGACTGGCGGCGATCGTCGTCGCCGACCTCGGTGGTGCGCTGGCCGACTCGCTGCCGGGGCTGCTGGTCGCCCGCGTCGGCGAGGGGCTCGGGCTGGTGATGGTGATCCTCGCCGCCCCGCCACTGCTCTCGGAGGTGGCCGGCCCCGAGCACCGGCGGCTCGTCGCCGGGGCCTGGGGCGCCTACATGCCGGTGGGCTCGGGCCTGGCCGCGCTCCTCGTGCCGCCCGCGATCGCGCTGGTGGGCTGGCAGGGGGCATCGGTCGCCGATGCCTGCCTGGCCGCGGGCGTGCTGCTGGTGGTCCTGCGCTGGGTGCCGTCCGCCGCGGTGCGCAGGCGGGCGTCGGTCGACGGACTCCTGGGGGCCTTCCGGTCACCGTCCGTCCTGATCATCACCGTCGCCTTCGGCCTCTACGCCGCCCAGTACCTGGCCGTCGTCGGGCTGCTGCCGGCCGCCCTCGTCGGGAACGGGCTGTCCGTGGCCGCCGCCGGGCTGGTGGGCGCCGTCGTCTTCCTGGTCAACGCCCCCGCCAACCTCCTCGGGGCCTTCCTGCTGCACCGGGGCGCGCCGCTGCGGTGGGTGATCCTCGCGGGGTGTGCCGGCATGGCCGTCACCGTCTGGGGGGTGATGGATCCAGGCCTCCCGACGAACCTCCGGGTCGCGTCCGCGATCGCCTTCTCCTTCGTCGCGGGGCTGGTCCCGTCCGCCCTCTTCGCCGGCCTCGCCGCGGTGTCGGCGGGGACCGACTCGGCCGGGGCCGCCATCGGCCTGGTGACCCAGGGGTCGGCCGTGGGCCAGCTGCTCGGTCCGCCCCTGGTCGTCACCGTGGGCACGGCCGTCGCGACCGGGGCGGCCCAGTCGGCCGTGCTCGTGTGCCTGACCGGGCTCGTGGCGGTCGGTGCCGTGGTGCTGCCACGCGCCGGACGCCAGGGCTCGCAACCGTCTCCAGCGCTTTCGGGAGGGTCTCCGGCCCGCCCGTCGCCACGATGAAAGGTAGGTCAGCCATGTCTTCCGAGAGTCTCGCTGCCGCGCTCGCCCGCGCCGGCAGCCCGGTGGAGCTGCTCAGGAACCTCGCCTTCCCGCCGAGCACCTTCCCGGTCAAGCCGGAGTTCACGAACTGGCGCGCCGAGCAGCGGGCCTGGGTCGAGAGCTGCGCACTGCTCGACCAGTCGCACCACATGACCGACCTCTTCGTCGAGGGGCCGGACGCGCTACGGCTGTTCAGCGACACCGGGGTCAACACCTTCGCCAACTTCGGCGTGGGCAAGGCCAAGCAGTTCGTCGCCGTGGACCCCGAGGGGTACATGATCGGGGACGCCATCCTCTTCCACCTCGAGGAGGAGCTCTTCGACCTGGTGGGGCACCCGATGGTCCTCGACTGGGTCACCTTCAACCTCGAGCGCGGCGACTACGAGGCCACCGTCGAGCGCGACGACAACTCCGCGGTGCGCGCCTCCGGTCCGCCGAAGCTCTACCGCTACGAGCTCCAGGGGCCCACCGCCGCCGCCCTCATCGAGGAGGTGACCGGCGCCCCGCTGCCCGAGGTCAGGTTCTTCAGCATGGCCGGGTTCACCATCGCGGGCCGCCGCGTCCGCGGCCTGCGGCACGGCATGGCCGGCCAGCCGGGCTTCGAGCTGTTCGGCCCGTGGGAGGACGGCGAGGCGGTCCTCGACGCGCTCCTGTCCGCGGGCGAGCACCACGGGCTGGTCCGGGTCGGCGCCAAGGCGTACTCGACCGCCAACCTCGAGTCCGGGTGGGTGCCGGCGCCGTTGCCCGCGCTCTTCTCCGACGACCCGCTCGTGCAGGAGTACCGGGAGTGGCTCCCGGTGTCGAAGGTCGGCTCCCTCGGCGGCAGCCTCGACTCCCCCCACATCCGCGACTACTACCTCACGCCGTTCGACATCGGCTACGGCAAGACCGTCCGGTTCGACCACGATTTCGTCGGCCGCGAGGCGCTCGAGGATCTCGCCGAGGCGCCGCCGCGGACGAAGATGACGCTCGTGTGGAACGCCGACGACGTCACCGCGGCGGTCGGTGCGATGTACCGGCCGGGCCCGGGGGCCAAGTACATCGAGATGCCCAAGGCCCGCTACGCCACCCACCACGAGGACAAGGTGCTCGTGGACGGCCGCCAGGTCGGCATCTCGCTGGACTGCGGCTACCTGGCCAACGAACGCGTCATGGTCTCGCTGGCGACCCTGGAGAACGAGTACGCCGAGCCCGGCACCGAGGTGACCGTGGTGTGGGGCGAGCACCCGGTGTCGGCCAAGCCGGCGGTCGAGGAGCACGTGCAGGTGGAGATCCGCGCCACCGTCGCCCCCGTCCCGTTCGTGGACTTCGCCCGGGAGAACTACCGCTCCCGCTGACGTGCGCCCCGGTGCCCCGGGAGGGATTCGTCCCGGGGCACCGGCGGTCAGCGGTTCAGGCGGGCTGCCCGTTCCGGTTGTCGAAGAGCGCGATGCCGGCCGCGGTGTTGGACGCCGGCACGAAGTAGTCCGAGTGCACCTTCGTGACCCGGTCGTCCATCGCCCCCCGCATGACCAGCCACATGATCAGCTCGATCCCCTCGGAACCGGCCTTGCGGATCAGCTCCTCGCGGGACATGGCGGCGAGCTGCCCGGGATCGGTCTCGATCGTCTCCATCCACATGTGGTCGAAGTCCGGGTTGATGAACCCGGCCCGCGCCCCCGCCAGCTGGTGCGACATGCCCCCGGTGCCGAGGACGCCGACCGTGATGTCCTCCGGATAGCTGCGGATGGCCCGCCCGAGGGCCTGGCCCAGCGCGTAGCACCGGGCGGCCGTGGGCTGCGGGTACTGGATGACGTTGACCAGGAGCGGGATCACCGGGCAGGGCCAGGCGTCCCCGGGATCCGGGGTCCACACCGACAACGGCACGGTGAAGCCGTGGTCGACGGCGAGCTCCTGGAACACGGTGAGGTCGAACTCCTCGTCGATCAGGCTCTCGACCAGGTGGAGGGACAGCTCGGGGTGGCCGATCACGTCGGGCACCGGACGGCGGCCGAAGCCCTCGTCGGCGACCTCGTACCGCTCGGCCGTGCCCAGGCCGAAGGTCGGGACGAAGTCGAGGTCGATGCCGTTGGCGTGGTCGTTGTAGACGACGATCGCCACGTCCGGCTGGTGCTCGGCGAGCCAGGCCCGCGCCGGGGCGTACCCGTCGAACAACGCCTTCCAGTTCGGGTCGTCGGTCTTTCCGCGGTCCATCGCCGCGCCGATCGACGGCACGTGCGAGGTCGCCAGACCCCAGATCACCTCAGCCATCCCGGCGCCCTCCCGCCCGCATCGCGGCGAGGAAGTCGTCCTCGCCCATGCCCGTGAACACGCCACCGAGGTACTGCATCGACCGGCCGTCCATCATGGCCAGCTTGTACACGTAGAAGATGCTGCCGCCCAGGTCGATCATGGCCTGCCAGTCGCGGTCGAGCACCGCCTTCTCCTGCTCGGCGCTCACCCCGAACTCGCGGCAGTAGGCGGCCTCGTCGGCGAGGAAGCGCTCGCGGTTGCCGGCGTCGCGCAGGCTCATGAACAGCTTGTTCATCCGCAGCCCGCGGCGGCTGCTGTCGCCGTCGAAGATGGGCGTGCCCGGCAGGTCCGGGCGGCCGGCGCCCGATTCGGTGCTCATCGATGTCGTTCCTCTTTCCCGTACCGGTGCGCTCAGGGACGACAGGGTCACGTCCGCTCCTGCGGGTGGGTCGCCAACGCCTCCACGTGCACGTCGAGCCAGGGCGCCATCGGCAGCGACATCAGCGCGTCGTGCAGCGCGGCCGGATCCTCGGCCTCGTAGAGGCCGATGGTCGCGTTACGGCCGGGGACCCGCCACAGCCGCTTGAGCACACCTGCGGCCCGCAGCTCCATCGCCCGCGCGCGCTCGCCGGCCCGCAGCTCCTCCCGCCGCTCGGGCGGGGTGTCGGCCGGCAGCCGGTTCTCGGACCGGACCAGGAACTCCACGTCAGACCTCTTCCTTCTCGTCCGACCTGGCGTCGGCGATCTCCAGCAGCACTCGGGCCAGCTCCTCGGGCGCGGTGACCATGGCCTCGTGCCCGGTGTCGAGCTCGTGCACCGGCCAGCCGCGTGCGCGGGCGCGATCGGCCTGGCCGGCGAAGACCCGCATCCAGCTCACGCACTCGACGAACGCGGCCGGCACGGCGTCGACCGCCCCGGTCAGCCGCAGGGGGTCGGTGTAGGTCTTCCACGGGTGCGGGGTGAGCTTCGGGACCAGCCAGTCGACGTCGGACTGCTCGGTCACCCCGAGGACCGACAGCTTGCGCACGGCCACCAGCCACCCGAACCCCTGCTCGGCCGCGGACTGCGCCCAGTGGTGCTCCACCGTCTCGGGCAGGAGGTCGCGGGCCGATTCGCCGTCGGCGCCCACGAAGGCGTCGAGGTAGACCCGCTGGACGACGGCCTCGGGGCGGCGGTCCGCGACGGCGGTCACGACCTGCCCCGCGTAGCTGTGCCCGACGAGGACGACGTCGGTCAGGCCCAGGACGTCGATCACCCGGACCACGTCCTCCACGTGCGTGTCCAGTCCCACGAGCGGCGAGAGCAGGTGGGCCCGCTCCGACAGCCCCGTGAGCGTCGGCGCGTGCACCTCGTGACCGGCCGCGCGCAACCGGGGAGCGACGCGGTCCCAGCACCACCCGCCGTGCCAGGCCCCGTGCACGAGGACGAACGTGGTCATGCTCTCGCCTCCTCGGACGACGTGGGGGCCGGTGGGCACACCTGTGCCCACGCCACCGTCACCCTAGGCACGGCACGGTCCGGCGGGATCGGCCCGATGACACGACGGCTCCGCCGCTGCGGCAGCACCGGCCCGCGTCATCCGTCGTGATCCGGGCCGGCCACTCCCCCGCTCCGGCCCTGTCCCCCGCCCCGACGCGGGCGCGGTCCGTCAGCGGGGCTGGACGAGGCCTTCCTTGACGGCGAGCAGGGCGGCCTGCGTCCTCGAGGTCAGCCCCATCTTGGTGAGCAGGTGGCTGACGTGCGACCGGGCCGTCCGCTCGCTGATGAGCAGGTGCCCGGCGATGTCCTTGTTGGACCGGCCCTCGGCGACGAGGACCAGTACCTCCTTCTCGCGCGTGGTGAGCACGCCGAGCCCGGTGCGCGGCGCACGGATCTCCTGGGTCAGCCGGCGGGTCACCGCGGCGTCGAGGAAGACCTCGTCGCGGACGGCTGCCCGCAGCGCCGCGTCCACCTCGGCCGGTCCGGCGTCCTTGAGCAGGTACCCGGAGGCCCCGCTCTCCAGGGCCGCGTGCACCCGCTCGGCCTCGCCGAAGCTGGTGAGGATGACCACCTTGAGCTGCGGGAACCGGCGGAGCACCTCCGCGGTCGCGGTCACCCCGTCCATCCCGGGCATCTGCAGGTCCATGAGGACGACGTCGGGCAGCTCGCCGTGGGCCGCCGCCCGCGCGAGCCGGTCCAGCGCCTCCTGGCCGTCACCGGCCTCGTCGGCGACCTCCACGTCCTCGAGCGCCTCGAGGTAGGCGACGACGCCCCGGCGCACGACCGCGTGGTCGTCCACCACCAGCACCCGGATCGGCAGGGAGGTGGTCACGGCGCGACCCCCATTCCCGCCCACGGCCGCGTGGGCATCGAGGTCTGCAGGGGCAGGGTCAGGCGCACCGTCGTCCCACCCGCTGCCGGCTGCTGGACCCGCACGGCGCCGCCCCACCGGGCCGCGCGCTCCCGCATGACGGTCATGCCCAGCCCGCTCGACCCGGAGCCGCGGGGGCGGGCGACGCCGGTGGCGCTCATGCCACGCCCGTCGTCGGTGACCTCGGCGACGAGCCGACGTCGGCTGCCGCGGGGAGTGACCGCGAGCCGGACGTGGATCGTCGACGCGTCGGCGTGCTTGACGCTGTTGTGCAATGCCTCGGCGACGACCCGGTAGACGTCCTCCAGCAGGTCGGCATCGAGCGCGGACATCTCCGCGGCGGGATCCTCGAGGTCGAAGGACACGTCCAGGTCCGTGCGCGCCGACGTCGTGTCGACCAGGGACCGCAGCGCCGAGACGAGCCCTCCCGCGGTGGTGGCCGCCGGCCGCAGCTCCACCACCATGCCGCGCAGATCCGCCAGCACTGCTTCGGCGCTGCCGCTCAGGTCGTCGGCCACCTGGGCGACCTTCTCCGGGGTGGGCGGCAGCCCGCGGGCGACGAGCACCCCCAGCGAGCGCGCCTGCATCATCATCGAGAAGACCTGCTGCACGACCGAGTCGTGCAGGTCGCGGGCCAGCTTCTGGCGCTCCTCGCGGCGGGCCACGTCCCGCTCGCGCTCCAGCAGGGCAGCGTGGTCGACGGCCATCGCGGCCTGCTCGGCCATGGCCAGGAGGAACTCCAGCTCGGTGTCACCGACGACCTGCCCGGGTGCGAAGAACGCGTTCAGGATGCCGACCGGCTCGCCGCGGGCCAGGAGGGGCACGCTGACGAACCAGTCCCATCGGGGGTCGCCCATGACGTCGTGCAGGGGGGCCCACGCGGGATCCTGCATGACGGCGTCGTAACGGCTCGGTGCGATGAGCGGCTCCCGGTTCTCCAGCGCCTCCAGCATCAGCAGCCGGGCACCGCGCGCACGGCAGGCCATGAGCTTGTCGAAGAACTGGGCCCCGCGGCCGAAGCCGGAGGAGCCCATGACGTGCAACCGGTCGCCCGCCGAGTTCACCGTCAGGACCTGGACGCCGGCGAGCGCGTCGGTGCGCGCGACCTCCTGCGCCAGCGCCTCGAGGGTGCCGACCAGCGAACGCTTCGACGCGACGTCGGAGGCGGCCTTGGCGATCGCGGCCAGTCGTCGCTCGCGCAGCCGGCCGAGGGTCACGTCGCGGAAGGACGCGATCCACCGCTGCTGGCCGGCGACCGGGGCGAGGACGTAGGCGAACTCGCGCCGCTGGCCCCGCACCGGCTCCCACGTCACGGTCAGCTCACCGGTCCTCGTGCCGCCCGCCGGGTCGGGCGGGGGGAACGGCGAGGGGACGCCCGCGACGGCGTCCGGGTCCAGACCGCACAGGAGGACGGCGGCCGGATTGGCCTGCACGAACCGCGCCTCGGCGTCGATGACGGCCAGCCCGTCCGGGGCGTACCTCACCACGTCGTCGTCGGACGTCGTCGGAGCCGGTGGCGTGGCGACGGCGCCCGGTCCTCGTGGTCCCACCCCGGCCCTCCTCCGCATGGCTTCCGGTGCCCGGGTGGCCCGGGTCACTCCAGGGAGATGCTGACATGCCGGGGACGTGCGACGGGAGCCGGAGGGGCCGGTACACCCGACGGGGGCAGTGCCCGTGAGGACGACGGCGGGTGTTGCCTGCGCCCCTCGCGACGATTGACGCATGGGCGACCGCCGATCCGGCGTCACGGGTGCCGCCATATCACCGTGCCGGCCGGCGGGTGATGCGGGTCACGATGGTGGGTATGGGACCAACCGCCCGGAGCCTGCCCCACCGGGCGGCCCGGCAGGGCGGCACCGACGGCCGCCGCGGGGACCCCCCGCGACCGGCCCGTGCAGAGGGAGGCACTACGTGAAGCGCGCGCTGACCGTCCGGGACGCTGCGACCCGGAACTCGCTGAGGCGGGCCTTCGACGACCTCGGCTACGAGGTGATCCCGTTCAAGAAGACCGAGCAGGCGGTGCTCGACTCCGTGCCGAAGGACGTGCGCCTGACGGTGACCGCCTCCCCCGCGAAGGGGCAGGACGTCACCATCGACCTCACCGTCGCCCTCGTCGGCCACGGCTACACGGTGGCCCCGCACCTGTCCGCCCGGCAGGTCCGCGACCGCGCCCACCTGGCCGACATCGTGGCGCGGTGCCGCGAGGCCGGGATCACCGACGTCTTCGTGGTCGGCGGAGACCCGACCGAGGAGCCCACGGAGTTCCGGCACGCCCACGACCTGCTGGTCGCCCTGCACGAACTCGACCACGGCTTCACCGAGATCGGCATCGGTGGGCATCCCGAGGGTCACCCCACGGCGTCCACGGAGACGCTCTTCCAGGCGCTCAAGGACAAGGCGCCCCTGGCCACCCACATCAAGACCCAGATCGTCTTCGACCCGGTCGTCATCCTGGAGTGGGCGCGCGAGCTCAAGAACCGCGGCATCGAGCTCCCGGTGCACGTGGGCGTCCCCGGCGCGGTGCACCGCCAGAAGCTCCTGCGGGTCTCCGGCGGGCTCGGGATCGGCGAGTCGGCCAAGTTCCTCAAGAAGCAGCAGAACCTGTTCTGGCGGTTCTTCATCCCGGGCGGCTACAGCCCCAACAGGATCATCAAGGGGCTGGCCCCGCACATGGGGAAGCCGGACAACAACATCGAGGGCTTCCACGTCTTCACGTTCAACGACCTCGGGCCGACCGAGGCCTGGCGTCAGCAGATGCTGAAGAGCCTTGGCTGAGCCACGCCGTCTCCCGAGGAGCATCCGGTGACCGCACGGTTGATCGACGGCACGGCCGTCGCGCGGAAGGTGCGCGAGGACGTCGGCCGTGGCGTGGAGGAGCTCGTCGCGGGGGGCGGGGTCGCGCCCGGGCTGGCGACCGTGCTCATCGGCGACGACCCGGCGTCGGAGGTGTACGTCCGGAACAAGCGGCGCCTGTCCGTGCAGGCGGGGATGCAGGACCTCCACCGCCACCTGCCCGGCGACGTCGACCAGGCGACGGCGGCCGCGCTCGTCGACGAGCTCGCCGCCGACCCGGCGGTGTCGGGCATCCTGCTGCAGCTGCCCACCCCGGAGCACCTGGACTCCGACGCGCTGATCGCCCGCATCCCGCCGGACAAGGACGTCGACGGTCTGACCACGTCGAACGCCGGGCTCCTCGCCCAGGGCCGGCCGGGGCTCAGGCCGTGCACGCCGGCCGGCGTCATGACGCTGCTCGAGGAGTACGACGTCCCGCTGTCGGGCGCGGAGGCGGTGGTCGTCGGCCGCTCCGTGCTCGTCGGCAAGCCGATGGCGCAGTTGCTGCTGGCCCAGAATGCGACGGTGACCATCTGCCACTCGCGCACGCGGGACCTCGCGGAGGTGTGCCGGCGCGCCGACGTGCTGGTCGTCGCGGCCGGGATCCCCGGCATCGTCGGCGCGGACGCGGTCAAGCCCGGGGCGACGGTCATCGACGTCGGCATCCACCGCGGGGAGAACGGACTGCGCGGGGACGTCGAGTTCGACGAGGTCGCCGAGGTGGCGGGCGCGATCACCCCGGTGCCGGGCGGGGTCGGCCCGATGACGATCGCGATGCTGCTGGCCAACACCCTCACCGCGGCGCGGGCCCAGCAGGGCATGCCTGAGAACGAGGCCGGATGACGGGGCCGGACGACGGGGACCTGATGGCCCGACCGTGGGCGCGGTTCGACGACCTCGCCGCAGGTGAGGCGCTGCTCTGCCCGCCGCCCTCCGAGATCCTCACCGCGACGCGGCCGGACGAGGTCGCCGGTGTCCTGCAGCAGGTCCACGACGCCACGGAAGCCGGCAGCTGGGCGTTCGGGTACGTCGCGTACGAGGCCGCCTCGGGCCTGGACCCGCAGCTGGCCGGCGGCCCCGCGTCGCCCGGCGAGCCGCCCCTGGTCTGGTTCGGGCTCTGCGACGAGCCGGCACGGGTGGAGCCGCTGAGGCCCCCGGCCGACGACGGCCAGCCCCCCGGCCGATGGCGCCCCGACTGGACCGACGACGAGCACGCCCGGGCGGTCGCGACCGTCCGCGAGCACATCGCGGCCGGCGAGACCTACCAGTGCAACCTCACCGACCGGCTGCGCTCCGCCGCCGCAGGCGACCCCGAGCGTCTCTACGCCCGCCTGGCGCTGGCCCAGCACGGCGCCTACAACGCCTACCTCGACCTCGGCCGGCACGTCGTGGCGAGCGCCAGCCCCGAGCTGTTCTTCGAGTGGGCCGGGGACGTCGTCCGGACCCGGCCGATGAAGGGCACCGCCCCCCGCGGCCGCACGACCGCGGAGGACCGGGAGCAGAGCCGCCTGCTGCGGTCCAGCGGCAAGGAGCAGGCCGAGAACCTCATGATCGTCGACCTGCTCCGCAACGACCTCGGCCGGGTCGCCCAGGTCGGCAGCGTGGCGGTGGACGAGCTCTTCGCCCTCGAGCGCTACCCGACCGTCTGGCAGCTCACCTCGCAGGTGAGCGCTCGGACCGTCCCCGGCACCCGGCTCCTCGACCTGTTCCGCGCGCTGTTTCCGTGCGGTTCGGTCACCGGCGCCCCCAAGCGCCGCACCATGCAGCTGATCGACGAACTCGAGCCGACGCCCCGTGGGGTCTACTGCGGCGCCGTCGGACTGGTCGCCCCGCCCTCCGCGCCGGTCCGGGCCCGGTTCAGCGTCGCCATCCGGACCGCCGTCGTCGACCGCGCGACCGGCTCGGCCGTGTACGGGGCGGGGGGTGGCATCACCTGGGGCTCTGAGGCGTCGCGGGAGCGGGCCGAGCTGCACGCCAAGGCGGCGGTCCTGGCCCACGACGTCAGCGCGCACCAGCTCCTGGAGACGTTCGCCTTCGTCCCCGGGGAGGGGCTGCGCAACCTCGACCGCCACCTCGCCCGCATGGCCGACTCCGCCGACTGGGCGGGCTTCCGTCTCGACCCCGCCGCAGCGCGGCAGTCCCTCGACGACGCGCTCGCCGGTCGCACGGAGCCCACGCGGACCCGGTTGCTGCTGTCCCGGAGCGGGGACGTCGAGGTAGAGGTGGAGGCCATGCCACCGGTCAGCCCACGGCCGGTGCGTCTCGCGCTGGACGACGACCCGGTGGACGCCGCGAACCCGTGGCTGCAGCACAAGAGCACCCGCCGCGACGTCTACCTGAGCCGGGCACTGCGGCATCCGGAGACCGACGACGTCATCATGGTCAACCAGCACGGCGAGCTGACCGAGACGACCACCGCGAACCTGGCCGTGCGCCTCGACGGACGGTGGTGGACGCCGCCCACCTCCACCGGCTGCCTGCCCGGAGTGGAACGCGGCCGCCTCCTCGAGGCGGGTCGCCTGCGGGAGCGGGTGCTGTCCGTCGCCGACCTGCACCGGGCGGAGCAGCTCGCGGTGCTCAACTCGCTGCGGGGGTGGCGCTCCGCGCGGCTGCTCACCGGGCGGCCGGATGCCTCCGAGAGTCCCCGGGTCGCCGTTCCGAGCGTGTCGGGAGGCGGCTCGTGAGCGATCGCGAGGACCTGGACGACCAGTCGATCGGTGAGTTCCTGGGGCAGCTGGCCGCACGCATGGCCGCTCCGGGGGCCGGTGCCACGGCCGCCGTCGAGGCCGCCCTGGCCGCCTCGCTCATCGCGATGGTCGGACGGTTCAGCACCGACGAGGAGCACGCGGACCTGGTCCGGGAGATCGTGGCGGCGGCGGACGCGCAGCGCGACGTGTGCCTCCAGGCCGCCGCCGACGACCAGGCGGCGTTCACCGCCGTCGCCGAGGCCATGAAGCTGCCGCGCGACACGACGGACGAGGAGGAGGAGCGGCGTCGCCGCCTCTCCGAGGTCCAGCTGGCGGCCACCCGGCCACCGCTCGCCGTCCTCCGGTCGGCCACGGAGCTGGTGGGTCTGGCCGAACGCGTGCTGCCGGTCGCCAACCCCAACCTGGTCAGTGACGTCGCGGCAGCGACGGCCGCCGCCCGCGCCGCGGCCACGACCGCCCGGCTGGCCGTGGAGGCGAACCTGGCCGGCATCCAGGACGAAGCGGCCCGGACGGACCTGGTCTCGACCGTCGCCGCGGTCGAGGACCTGGCCCGCCGGGCGGACGAGGTCGAGACCGAGGTGCGGCAGCGGATGCGCGGATGATCGGCGCGCCGCTCCCCCGCCCCGGTCGCTGCGTCGTGATGGGGATCCTCAACGTCACGCCGGACTCGTTCTCCGACGGTGGCCGGCACGACACCCTCGAGGCCGCGGTCGCGCACGGGCTCCACCTGGCGGCCGCCGGCGCCGACCTCGTCGACGTCGGCGGCGAGTCGACGCGACCCGGCGCGCACCGCGTGCGCCCCGCGGAGGAGTGCCGCCGCGTCCTGCCGGTGGTCGCGGAGCTCGCGCGGCACGGGATCCCGGTGAGCATCGACACGACCCGGGCGACCGTGGCCGCGGCTGCGCTCGAGGCCGGCGCCGTGCTGGTCAACGACGTCAGCGGCGGACTCGCCGACCCCGGCATGGCCCCGACCGTCGCCGATGCCGGTGTGCCGTGGGTGCTCATGCACCGGCGGGGCGACAGCCGCGACATGTACGCCGAGGCGGGGTACGACGACGTGGTCGCCGACGTGCGGCGCGAACTGTGCCGGCGGGTCGACGCCGCGCTGGCCGCCGGCGTCGCGGCCGAGCGCATCGTCGTCGATCCCGGTCTGGGCTTCGCGAAGCGGCCGGAACACGATCTGGCCCTGCTCGCCGGCCTGGACCGCATCGTCGACCTCGGCTTCCCCGTCCTCGTCGGCGCGTCCCGCAAGCGCTTCCTCGGCACCGTCCTCGCGACGCCGGACGGCCGGACCCGCCGACCGGACCAGCGCGACCACGCCACGCTCGCCACGTCGGTGCTCGCCGCACGCGCGGGCGCATGGGGCGTGCGCGTCCACGACGTGCCGGGCACCGCCGATGCGATCCGGGTGGTGGCCGCCGTCGACGCCGCCGCACGGGCAGGTGCGGAGCGCGCGACGAGGACCCCGAGCCTGACCGGCACCTGAGACCCTGGCGCCGATCGCGCCAGCCGCACGACAGACCGATGGACGGACACACAGAGAGGTGGGATCCGCATGACGAGCACGCTGAGCACGACGGCTCCGGTGACGACGGGGCTCTACATCGGCGGAGAGGCACGGTCCACCGCGGACACGCTCGAGGTCGCCGACCCGGCCCGCCCGGGTGCCGTGGTCGGCCACGCGGCGGCCGCGACGACCGAGGACGTGGCGGACGCCGTCGCAGCGGCGAAGGCCGCGTTCCCGGCGTGGTCGGCGCTGTCGGCGACCGAGCGCGCGGCCCAGATGGCGGCCGCCATCGAGGGCATCGCCGAGGACCGCGACGAGGACGCGCGCGTGCTCTCGCTGGAGAACGGCAAGATCCGCATGGAGGCGTGGATCGACGCGCTGGTCTTCGAGATCCGGTGGCAGCTCGCCCTGTCGCTCGCCGACGAGGTGGACCGGTCGAAGGTCCTGCCGCCCGCCCCGGGGATCCCCGTCGAGACCACCGTCGCGTACCAGCCGCTCGGCGTCGTGACGGTCATCGTGCCGTTCAACTGGCCGATCGCCATCCTCGGTGCGGCGCTCCCGCACGCCCTGCTGGCCGGCAACACGGCGATCGTCAAGCCGCCGCCCTCCACCCCGCTGGCGACCACCCGCCTGGTGCAGCGGGTCGCGGAGAAGCTGCCCCCGGGCGTGCTGAACATCGTGACCGGCCGGGACAGCGAGATGGCCGGGCTCATCGACAATCCCGACGTGGCGAAGGTCTGCTTCACCGGCAGCGTCAACGGCGGCAAGCGGATGATGGAGATGGCCTCCCGCAACCTCACCCGGGTGACCCTCGAGCTGGGTGGCAACGACGCGGCGATCATCCGCGAGGACGCGATCCTCGACGACGAGCACCTCGACCGCCTGTTCGCCGGGATCTTCGACACCACCGGACAGATCTGCATGGCGGCCAAGCGCCTGTACGTGCACCGGTCGCGCATGGACGAGCTGGTGTCCGGGTTGTCCGCGCGGCTGGAGAAGGTCGTGCTGGGCCACGGTCTGGCCGAGGGCACCACGATGGGCCCCCTCCACCAGAGCGCCCAGAAGGCGTTCGTCTCGGAGATCATCGAGGAGGCGAAGGACGCCGGTGCGACCGTGCTGGAGTTCGGCGAGCTGCCCCAGGGTGAGTTCGCCGAGGGCAACTTCCTGCGTCCGGCTCTCGTCGTCGACCCCGACCCGTCGCTGCGGGTGGTCACCCAGGAGCAGTTCGGTCCGGTGATCCCGGTGCTCCCCTACGACGACGACGCCGAGGCGGTGCGCCAGGCGAACGACACGTGGGGCGGACTCTGCGGCTCCGTCTGGACCGCCGACGCCGACGCCGCCACCCGGCTCGGTGCTCAGCTGGCCTGCGGGTACGTCTGGGTCAACGACCACGGCGCGACGCGGCTGGACCTGCGTGCCCCCTTCGGCGGGATGAAGCAGTCGGGCATGGGGCGCGAGCAGGGCATCGAGGGCATCCGCGCGTTCCAGGACACCCGCTCGATCGCCCACCTCGACGCGGCCACGCTCGCCGCCGGGCACTGAGGCGGACCGTCGGGGCCGGTGGGGCGCTGCCCCCCCCCGGCCCCGACGGCGCGCACCCCACCCCTCCGTCCAGATGGGTCCACGCCATGCCCCGTAGCTCACCCGTCGACGGCTTCTCACTCGCCTACGACCGCACCGGCGACGGACCCCCCGTGGTGCTCCTGCACGGCTGGCCGGGGGCCCGCGCCGACTTCCGCCTGGTCGCGCCCCTCCTGGCCGAGGCCGCCGAGGTCGTCGTGCCCGACCTGCGGGGGTTCGGGGACTCCGACAAGCACCCGGTCGCCCCCGACGAGGGGTACACCGGCGATGCCCAGGCCCGCAGCGTGATCGGGCTGCTCGACGAGCTCGGCCTGGGACCGGTCGTGCTGGCCGGCTACGACATCGGCAGCCGCATCGCGCAGCTGATCGCCGGCCGGTTCCCGGACCGCGTGCGGGCGCTGGTGGTCACCCCGCCCCTGCCCGGCGCCGGGCAGCGGCTGCTGGGCCCGGACGTCCACCGCGAGTTCTGGTACCAGCACTTCCACCGCCTGGAGCTGGCCGGACGGTTGCTGGACGGCGACCGCGACGCCGTGCGCGCGTACCTGGAGCACTTCTGGACGCACTGGTCGGGACCCGCGTTCACCCCGGCCGGGGAGGACCTCGACCGGCTCGCGGAGAGCTACGCACGGCCGGGGGCGTTCACGGCCTCGATCGGCTGGTACCGGCAGGGTCCGGGCATCCTCGCCCGCGGGCTGGCCGAGCAGGCGCCGGCCCGGGAGGACCGGCTCGCCGTCCCCACGCACGTCCTCTGGCCGGCGCACGACCCGCTGTTCCCGGCTGCGTGGTCCGATCGCCTCGACGAGTTCTTCGCGGACCTGACCGTGACACCGGTGCCGGGGTCCGGGCACTTCGTCCCCCTCGAGGCGCCCGACGCGTTCGCGGCGGCGATCCGGACCGCCGCGGGCGGGGGCTGACCTCACCTCCGGTGGAGGGCGCTGACCTCACCTCCGGTGGATGGCGAGGTCCTCCCAGCCGCCGGACGGCGTCACGACCGCCCGGACCGGACGGTCGTGGACCTCGCTCGGGAGCTCGTCGATCCGCTCGTCGTCGAAGACCACCGTGACGAGGACGGCGTCCGGGCGCGCGTGGACGAGCGCGCGGTCGTAGTAGCCGCCGCCGCGGCCGAGCCGGATGCCGAACCGGTCCACCGCGAGCGCGGGGACGACGACGGCGTCCGCCTCCGCGAGGGCGGTCGGACCGAGACGAGGGCCGGCGGGCTGGTACAGGCCGAACCGGCCGTGCTCGAGCTCGCCGGTGTGGACCGCCCAGTCCAGGACCCGGCCCTCCGACGGGATGACCGGGAGCAGGACGCGGGCCCCCAGCTCGGTGTAGCCGTGGGGCAGCCGGCCGGCGCCGGGCTCGGTCGGGTCCGGGACGAAGGCGGCCAGGGTGCCGACGCCCCTCAGTCCCTCGAGCAGAGCCGCGGTCACCGCGTCGGCGGCCGCCGCGCGGTCCGCCGTCGAGCGCGCCCGCCGCCGGAACAGCAGAGCCTCCCGCAGCTCGTCCTTGGCGACCACCGGGTCCTGGGGATCGGTCACCCCGGCAGCGTAAGGAGGGAACCCGCTCAGCGCAGGGAACGCCCGATCCCCCGGGCGGCGGCGAGCAGGGCCGGCACCGCGGACACCGCCCGGGCGTCGTTCGGGACGATCACCGAGAGCGCCGCCACCACCTCCCCCAGCCCGTTCCGCACCGGGACGGCGATCCCCGTCGCGTCCCGGTGCACGTGCCCCGCCAGGAGCGCGTATCCGCGGCGACGCACCTGGTCGAGGGTGGCGCGGAGCCGGTCCGGCGTCGTGATGGTCTCCGCCGTCCAGCTCTCCAGCGGCCGGGCGAGCACGCGCTCCTGCAGCTCGGCGGGGCCGTAGGCCATGAGCACGACGCCGGACGAGGAGATGTGCGGCGGGAGCCGGCCGGCGATCTCCGAGTAGTTGACGACCGCGTCCCGCGCCGAGAGCCGTTCGAGGAAGACGACCTCGTCGCCCTGCAGGACCGCCAGCTGGGCGTGGTGGCCCACGACGGCGTGCAGGTCCTCGAGGTAGGGCATGGCGGCATTGCGCAGCGAGCGGGTGGGTGCGGCGCGCGAGGCCAGCTCCCACATCCGGAAACCGACGCGGACCTCGCGACCGGGACCGCGGCCGAGCAGGCCGTACTCGACGAGCTGGCCGACGATCCGCGACGCGGTGGCCAGGGGCAGGCCGGCCCGTCGCGCGACCTCGCTGACGGTCAGCTCCGGCTCGTCCAGCGTGAAGGACTCCAGGATGCGCACGGCCCGCGCCAGGGACGACTCGCCCGTCGCGGTGCGTGGCATGCTCCCAGTGTGCCGGACCCTCCCATCCATTGAGAGGGTGTTTCCCAGGTCACACCCCGACGGGTCACCGTGTCCCCATGACCGTCATCTCCCCCGCACCCGCCCCTGCGGGCGCCGACGTCGCCATGCTGCGCGTCACCGCGAAGGAGGCGCAGGCGGACGGCGTGCTCACCCTGGAGCTGGCCGCGCCGTCCGGCGGGCGGCTGCGGGACTGGACACCCGGTTCGCACATCGACCTCGTCCTGCCCAACGGGCTGACGCGGCAGTACTCGCTGTGCGGCGACCGCTGGGACCCCTCCCACTACCGCGTGGGCGTGCTGATGGAGCCGGCGAGCCGTGGCGGGTCCCGCTACGTGCACGACTCGCTGCGGGTCGGCGACCTCGTCGGCGTGGGCGGCCCGCGGAACAACTTCGCGCTCGTGCCGTCGGACCAGTACCTGTTCGTCGCCGGCGGCATCGGCATCACGCCGATCCTGCCGATGGTGCGCCAGGCCGAGATGCTCGGCGCCGACTGGCGGCTGCTCTACGGCGGACGCTCCCGCGGCTCGATGGCCTTCCTCGGCGAGCTCGAGCGGTACGGCGACCGCGTCGTCGTCCGCCCCCAGGACGAGCACGGACTGCTGGACCTGGCCGGGTTCCTCGGGCAGCCGCGGGAGGGCGTGCGGATCTACTCCTGCGGGCCGGGCCCCCTCCTGGCGGCCATGGAGCGGACCTGCGCTACCTGGCCGCCGTACTCCCTGCGCACCGAGCGGTTCGTCGCCGAGGAGGCCGGCGCCCCCGCACGGACGGCGCCGTTCGAGGTCGAGCTGGCCCGGTCCGGAACCACCGTGACCGTGACCCCGGAGATGACCGTGCTGGATGCGCTGAACCAGGTCGGTGTGGAGGTGCTGTCCTCCTGCCGCCGCGGCGTCTGCGGCACCTGCGAGACCACCGTGCTCGCCGGCCGCCCCGACCACCGCGACGCCCTGCTCGACGACGACGAGCGCGACGTCAACGACTGCATGTACATCTGCGTCTCGCGGTCCCGCGACGAGCGTCTCGTCCTCGACCTCTGACGCTCGACTGTCGAGTCCCGACTCCCGGCATCCTGGAGGATCCCGTGACCACCACCGCCCCGCCCGCTCGCACCGTGCCGACCAGCGACGTCGACCCGTTCAGCCACGAGGTGCTGGAGGACCCCCTCCCGATGCACACCGAGCTGCGGGAAGCCGGTCCGGTCGTCCACCTGACCCGCTACGACGTCCACGCCCTCGCCCGCTACGACGAGGTGTACGCGGCCCTGGTCGACTGGCAGGGTTTCCAGTCGGCGGCCGGTGTGGGCCTGTCGAACTTCCGCTACGAGAAGCCGTGGCGGCCGCCGAGCATCGTGCTGGAGGCGGACCCGCCGAAGCACGACGCTCCCCGCCGGGTGCTCCAGAAGGTGCTGGGGCCGCGCGCGCTGCGCCGGCTGCACGACAGCTGGGCGGCCGACGCCGACGCCCTCGTGGACGAGGTGCTCAGCCGCGGGACGGCCTTCGATGCGGTCGCCTCCCTGGCCGCCACGTTCCCGCTGCGGGTCTTCCCCGACGCCGTCGGCATCCCCCAGTCGGGCCGGGAGAACCTGCTGCCCTACGGCGACCACGCCTTCAACGCCTTCGGCCCGGCCAACGACCTGGTGGAGAAGGGCGCGCCGCGGGTGGCGGAGCTCTCCGCCTGGGTGAACGCCCAGTGCCAGCGGGACGTGCTGGCCCCGACCGGGTTCGGCGCCGACATCTGGGCGGCGTCCGACCGCGGCGACATCACGCCGGAGCAGGCCCCGCTCGCCGTCCGGTCGCTGCTCACGGCCGGCGTCGACACGACGGTCCACGGCATCTCCGCCGTCCTCTACGCCTTCGCGACCAACCCCGAGCAATGGCAGCGGCTGAGGCGGGACCCGGCGCTGGCCCGGGTCGCCTTCGACGAGGCGGTGCGCTGGGAGTCGCCGGTGCAGACCTTCTTCCGGACGGCGACGACCGACGTCCGCGTCGGCGACGTGGTCATCCCGGAGGGGCACAAGATCCTGATGTTCCTGGCCGCCGCCAACCGCGACCCGCGGCGCTGGGAGAACCCGGACGTCTTCGACCTGTCCCGCGACCCGTCGGGGCACGTCGGTTTCGGCATGGGCATCCACCAGTGCGTGGGCCAGCACGTCGCGCGCCTCGAGGCCGCGACCCTGGTGACCGCGCTGGCCCGCCGGGTCGCGACGATCGAGCTCGACGGGCCGACGGTGCGCCATCACAACAACACGCTGCGGGCCTGGGAGAGCATCCCGGTGCGGGTCACGCTCGACTGAGCGCCCCGTCCACCGCGGTCACCCGTGGGAGGACGGGCGGGCCCTGGTCGACGGGATCACCCGCCACGCCGTGGCCGCGGCGAGGGCGAGCATCACCGCGGCGGCCACCGCGGTGACCTGCATGGCCCAGGTGAACGACTCGCGCGCGAGGTCGAGGGCGGCTCCGTCGCCCAGCGCCTCCGAGGCGCGCGCGAGCGACTCCCGGACCGCTCCCCCGCCCAGGTGCTCCGGCAGGTCCGCGCGGTAGAGCACCGTCTGCAGGCTGCCGAGCAGGGCGACGCCGAGAGCGGCACCGAGCTCGTAGGAGGTCTCGGACAGGGCGGACGCGGTGCCCGCCCGGTGCGGCTCGACGGCGCTCACCGCCGCGTCGGTGCTCAGGGTGAAGGCCACCCCGAAGCCGAGCCCGATGACGACCAGCGCTCCGGCCAGCCAGGCGTAGCCCGAGAGCGACTCCGCACCGGCGAGCGCGAGCAGACCCAGGCCGGCGACTCCCAGACCCAGACCGATGGCGCGTCCCAGGCCCAGCCGGACCACGAGCGGCCCGACCAGGACCACGACGGCCAGCGCCGCCAGCATCAGGGGCAGCTCGCGCAGCCCCGCCTCCAGCGGGGAGTGCCCGCGGACGAGCTGGAGGTACTGCGAGAAGAAGAACAGCAGGCCGGTCAGGGCGATCAGGGCGATGAGCTGGCTGGCCAGGGCGCCGGAGAACGCGCGGTTGGCGAACAGCCCGATGTCGACGAGCGGCTCCGGGACGCGCCGCTGGCGGCGGACGAACAGCACGGCCGTCACCACGCCGACGAGTGCGGCCGTGGCGGCCGCCGCCGTGGGCCCGTGGCCGACGACCTCCTTCACGGCGTAGACGACCGCCAGGATCGCGGCGATCGACTGCGCCGCACCGATCGCGTCCAGCCGTCCGGGCCGTGGGTTCCGGGACTCCGGCAGGAGAAACCAGCCCGCGACCAGGAGCACGGCCGTGATCGGGACGTTGATCAGGAACACCGATCCCCACCAGAAGTGCTCCAGGAGCACCCCGCCGACCAGCGGGCCGAGCACCGCGCCGCCCGACGCCCCCGCGCTCCAGAGCGCGATCGCCCTCGTGCGCTGCCGCGCGTCGGGGAACAGGTTCCGGATCAGGGAGAGGGTCGAGGGCATGAGCGTCGCGCCGGCCGCGCCCTGCGCCGCACGGGCGACGACCAGGGTCATGGGGTCCGTCGCGAAGGCAGCCAGTGCCGACGCCGCACCGAAGGCGGCGGTGCCGATCAGCAGCACCCGCTTGCGGCCGAAGCGGTCGGCGAGGCCACCCATCAGCACGAGGAGCCCGGCCAGGGCGAACGAGTAGACGTCGGCGATCCAGAGCAGCTCGCCGGCGCTCGGCTGGAGTGCCGCGGTCAGCGCGGGGACGGCGAGCCCGAGGACGGTGCTGTCCACCGACAGCAGCACCACCGCGAGGATGAGGACGGCCAGCGCCGCCCACTCCCGCCGCCCGGCGAGGCGGGACGGCGCGGGAACGGGCTCGAGGACGTGCGTCACTCGACGGAGCGTACCGACCAGACGGTTTGTTAGCCACCGACCTACGCTGTGGTCCGAGACACGGGAGGAAGCGGTGACGGGTCAGGTGCGGGACGCCGTGCGCACTCGGCGTGCCCTGCTCGATGCCGCCGCCCGGGCGGTCGTCGTGCACGGCGCGGGCGTCAGCCTCGACGCCGTCGCCCGCGAGGCCGGCGTCTCCAAGGGCGGGCTGATGCACCACTACCGCAGCAAGGACGAGCTCATGGCCGCCCTCGCCGACGACCTCTTCGACCAGTTCGCGCGGGCCGTCGAGGACCGGATCGACCCGGCCGACACGGCGCCGGGGCGCCGCCTCCGGGCCTACGTGCGGGCGACCTTCGACGACCTGGAGAAGACGCAGGACGCCGTCGAGCAGACGACGCTGATGGCGACCCTCAGCGCCTTCCCCGAACCGGCCCGCCGCGCGCAGGAGCGGTACCGCCGCTGGAACCGGACCCTGGCCGAGGACGGCGTGGACCCGCAGCGGATCCTCGTCGTCCTCCGGGCCTGCGACGGCGCCTCGATCGCCCCGCTGTTCGAGGGGCCGCTCGGCCCGGAGGAGCTCGCCGGGACCCGGTCCCTCCTCCTCGCTCTCGCGACCGGGACGGGCCCGCTCGTCGGCTGAGCGGTCGCCCCGCAGCGACCGGCCTCAGGGGCGGTCGACGAACGCCAGGACGTCTGCGGCGACCCGCTTGTCCGTACCGGTGCCGAGGTGCCCCTTCCCCCGGTACCGGACCACCGTGCAGTCCGGGATCAGGGCGGCGGTCTCCTCGACCACGTCCGGCGGGAAGAACCGGTCGCGACTCCCGGAGACCATCAGCACGGGCACCCGGACGGCAGGGAGCACGGCCCGGGAGTCGAAGGCGAGCTCCGCCTCCACCTCGACCAGCACGTCACCCGGCGGACACACCTCGTCGGCGAACAGGACCCGGCCGATCAGCGGACCCAGCAGCCGGCGGGGCAGACGCAGGCGGTCGCCCGGCAGGAGGTACTCGGCGAACGCGGTCCCGGAGGCACCGACGTCCCCCCGCGCGAGCGCGGCGCCCAGTCGGGCGTCCACGTCCTTGCCCCAGGCGCTCACCTCGCAGCCGGAGACGACCAGGGCGAGGTGACCCAGCCGCTCGGGGTGGAGGGCGGCCAGGTACTGCGCGACCATGCCGCCGTAGGACTCACCGACGACGAGGTCCACCCGGCCGCCGAACTGCTCGGCGACGACCTGGGCGTAGTCCCCGGCCATGTCCGCGATGCCGTGCCCGTCGGGCATGTCCCGCCGCCGGGTCACGATCCAGACGGTGTAGCCCGCGGCGACGTAGGGACGGGCCTGGCGGACGAGCATCCGCGCCATGGTCCCGGTGGGCACGAAGCTCCCGGGACCGCCGAGGACCGACAGCAGCGTGCGGGGCCCGTCGCCCCACGTCAGGTACTCCATGCCGTTGGGGAAGGCGCCGCGACGTGGTTCGTGCAGCGTGCTGCGGACATCGGTCATGCCCGTCAGCCTGTCGACACGGGAACTCGTCGACAAGGAGTCTCAGGCGGAGGTGCCGCGCAGCTCCTCGAGGATCGGACCGGCGACCTTGAAGGCGTGGTTCGCGGCCGGGACGCCGGCGTAGACCGCGGCGTGCTGGATGACCTCGGCGATCTCCTCGTCGGTCAGCCCGTTGTTCTTCGCCGCCCGCACGTGCAGGGCGAACTCCTCCCAGTGGCGCAGCGCGATCGTGATCGACAGCGTCATCAGGCTGCGGTCGCGCCGGGCCAGCCCGGGGCGCTGCCAGAGATCGCCCCACGCCGTGCGGGTGATGAAGTCCTGGAAGCCGGCGGTCAACGGCGTCGTGGCGGCCACCGCCCGGTCGACGTGCGCGTCCCCGAGCACCTCGCGCCGGGTGCGCATGCCGGCTTCCCGTCGTTCGTCGTCCGTGGTCGGCTCGCTCATGCCGTTCCCCCTGCTGCGTCGAAGTGGCCGAGCAGCGCGCCGGTGACCTGCAGCGGCTGCTCGACGTTGGCCAGGTGGGCGCCGGGGCTCACGGTGAGCAGCTCGGCCCCCGGGACGGCGTCCACGATCGCCTGCTGGTGCTCCGGTGGGGTCGCCGGGTCCTGCCAGCCGCTGATCACGAGGGTGGGCGCCGTGATCGCCGGCAGGTCGGCCCGGACGTCCATGTCCGCGATCGCCTCGCAGCAGCCGGCGTACCCCTCGCCGGGCTGGCTCGCGATCATCGCCTGCATCCTCGCGACGGTGGCGGGCTCGGCCGCCGCGAACTCGGGCGTGAACCAGCGGCCGACGACGACCGGGGCCAGCGCCGCCATGCCCTCGGTGCGGGCGGTCCGCGCGCGGTCCAGCCAGTTCTGCCGCGGCCCGAGCAGCGCCGACGTGCACAGCAGCACCAGCCGGTCGACCCGCGCCGGTTCCCGTGCCGCCAGCCGCATCCCCGTCATCCCGCCCAGCGAGAGTCCCGCGACGTGGGCCCGCTCGATCCCGAGGCGGTCCAGCAGGGCGACGACGTCGTCCACCAGGTCGTCCAGGGCGTAGGGCCCGTCCGGCACCGGCGATTCACCGTGTCCGCGGGTGTCGTAGGTGATGACCCGGAAGCGCTCGGCCAGCGCCGGCACCTGGGCGTCCCACATGGCGCGGGTGGCGCCGAGGGAGTTGGACAGGACGACGGCCGGCGCGTCGGCCGGGCCGTCCTCGGTGTACGAGACGTCGACGGCGGTCATGCTGTCCTCCCGGTGTTGCGGTCGTACTCGGACAGCACGGCCTCGACCTGTGCCGAAGCCTCGCCGACGTCGGGCCCGGAGGCCAGGAGCGCGGTGGCGTCGACGTCGAACCGCGCCGCCACCACCTCGGCCAGCGGGGTGCCGGACCGCCGGGCCTCGTGCACGGCCTCGGCGGCGGCGTCGTGGGCGGCACTCCGGCCCAGCGACGGCGTGAGCGCGTCGGCCAGCGCGCCGGCCAGTTCGGGGTCCCGCGCCGCCTCCGCGTTCGCCGCCATCCGGGCGACGTCGGGGCGCAGGTCGGTCAGGCACTCGGCGAGCCACGCGGCGGCCGACCCCACGGTGGCGAGCAGGTCGCTCGTCGTGGGCCACTCGCTGTGCCAGGCACCGGCCGAGCGCTCGTGCTCCTGCTCCATGGCGGCGAAGAGGGTGGCCACGAGACCGGGCGCGCGCCGGGCGCAGGCCCGTGCCGAGATGGCCGCGACCGGGTTGTGCTTGTGCGGCATGGCCGACGAGCCGCCCCGGCTGCCGCCCTCGCTCACCTCACCCACCTCGGTCTGGGCCATGAGGACGACGTCGACCGCGACGGTGGCCAGCACGCCCGCCGCGGCACCGAGCGCGCCGGCGAGGTCGGCGATCGGGAGGCGCACGGTGTGCCAGGCGACCGGGGTGGCGGTCAGGCCCAGCTCGGCGGCCAGCGCGGTGCGCAGGTCCACGCCGGACCCGTCGCTGGCGACGAGCGTGCCGACGGCGCCGCCGTACTGCACCGGCAGGGACGCGTCGACGGCGAGCAGCCGCGCCCGTGCCCCCGCAAGGCCGGCCAGCCAGCCGGCCGCCTTGAGGCCGAAGGTGGTGGGCAGCGCCTGCTGCATCAGCGTCCGGCCCATGACGACGTCGTCGCGGTGCTCGCGGGCCAGGCCCGCGGCGGCCTCGGCGGCCACCACGAGGTCGCGGTCGATCGCCGCGAGGGCCCGGCGGGCCACCAGCACCAGGGCGGTGTCCAGGACGTCCTGGCTGGTCGCCCCGACGTGCACCGCGCGGGCCGCGTCCGGTCCCACCGCGTCCTGGAGCACGCGCACCAGCGGCGGCACCGGGTTGCCGGCGTCCGCGGCGCGGGCGACCACCGTGGCGAGATCCAGCCCGGCCGGTTCCGCGCAGGCACGGCTCACCGCGTCGGCCGCCGTCGTCGCGACGAGGCCGGTGCGCGCAGCCGCGCGGGCCAGGGCCGCTTCGACGTCGAGGAGCGCGTCGAGCCAGGCCGGGTCGGAGACGGCCGCGGCCGCTCCGCCGCGCGCGAAGGTGCCGTCGAACAGGCCGCTCACGTGCAGGTCCCGGTCACGGGGCTGTTCATACCGGAGCCGCCGTCAGACGGTGCGCTCATACCGCGAAGAACACCGTCTCGCGGTCGCCCTGCAGATTGATGTCCAAGCGGTAGCCGTCGTCGGTGCGTTCGGCGAGCAGCGTGCCGCGCCGTTCCTCGGGCAGCCCGCGCAGGACGACGTCCTCGGCGTTGGCCTCGGCCTCGTCGGCGAAGTAGATCCGCGTGACGACGCGGTCCAGCAGGCCGCGCGCGAAAATCGAGACGTCGATGTGCGGCGCCTGCAGACCGCCCTCGCCGTCCGGCACCCGGCCGGGCTTCAGGGTGTGGACGGCGAACTCCCCGGGCGGGGAGGCGGTGGCCACCCGGGAGAATCCGCGGAAGCCGGGGTAGGACGACGCGCCGCGCGGGTCCTCCGGCGACGGGAAGCCGCCGTCGGGATCGGCCTGCCAGGTCTCCACCATCGCGTCCGGGACCGGCTGGTCGGCGCCGTCGACGATCCGGCCGCGGATCCAGATGCCGCCCTCGACACCCTCGTCGGCCGCCCACGTGCCGTCCGGCCACGTCAGGCCGATCGCGAGGTAGGGGCCGACCGTGGCGCTCGGGCTGGTGCCCAGCCGCAGCGGCTCGGTCAGGAAGCCGGTGCTGCGGCTCCGCCCGGGCAGCGGCTGGTAGGGCTCGGTGACGTCCGGCACGTCGAGGGGGTTCACAGTCACGCCACACCTCCTGCGCGATTCCGCGCCTCGGTCCGCTCCTCGCTCGTTCCTCGCTGCGATGCTCCCTCGGCTGTCATCACGCCACGTCTCCGTCGTCCTCGGTCTCGAACGGGGTCTGGCCGCTGCCGCGCAGCACGATGTTCCACTCGAACGCGAGCGCCCAGTTGTCCACGGTCCGCTCGAGGCGGAACTGGCTGATCGCGCGGTGCCGTGCCGCGGCCGGGATGGAGTTGAAGATCGGGTCCTGGCCGAACAGCGGGTCGTCCGGGAAGTACATCTGGGTGACCAGCCGCTGGGTGAACGCCCGCCCGAACAGCGAGAAGTGGATGTGCGCCGGTCGCCAGGCGTTGTGGTGGTTGCCCCACGGGTAGGCGCCGGGCTTGATCGTCATGAACTCGTAGCGGCCCAGGCTGTCGGTCATCACCCGGCCCAGCCCGTCGAAGTGCGGGTCCAGCGGCGCCGGGAAGACGTCCACGACGTGCCGGTAGCGACCGCCGGCGTTCGCCTGCCAGACCTCTACCAGCGCATCCGGCACCGGGCGCCCGTCGCTGTCGAGGACCCGGCCGTAGACGAGGATCCGCTGCCCGACGGCCTCGCCGCCGTTGCGCAGGGTGAGGTCGGCGTCCTCGGGCCGGACCCGGTCCTCGCCCAGCACCGGTCCGGTGACCTCGGTCAGCCGGTGCGGCAGGTCGATCGGCGTACGCAGCGGCGCCCGTAGGCCCGTGCTCCGGTAGTCGGGGAACCCGACGGGGGTGCGCTGTGAGTCGTCCTCGCGCAGGTAGCTCGGCAGGTGGAGCCCGCTACCGGATGTGGTCCCGGTCATGCCGGGACCGTACGGCGACCGGGCTACTCTGCCCAAGCTCAGCTTTCCACTGGCCGGGAGGAGTGCACATGGCCGGTCACAGCGGCGCGCCGGGGCGCTCGGTGACCTCGCGCGCGCTGGGCCTGCTCGACGCCTTCGACAGCGCCACCCCCCGGCTGTCGCTCTCGGAGATCGCGGAGCGGTCCGGCACTCCCCTGGCCACGGCCCACCGGCTGCTCGGCGAGCTGGCGGGCTGGGGCGCGCTGACCCGCCGGGCGGACGGCCGGTACGAGATCGGCCGGAAGCTCTGGGACCTCGGTCTGCTGGCGCCCGTGCAGATGGAGCTGCGGCAGGTGGCCGCCCCGTTCCTCCAGGACCTGCACAACACCATCCGCGACACCGTGCACCTCGCCGTCCGCGAGGGTCTGCAGGCGCTCTACGTCGAGCGGGTCTCCGGTCGTGAGTCGGTGCCGATGGTCAGCCAGGTGGGCAGCCGGCTCCCGCTGCACGCCACCGGCGTCGGCAAGGTGCTGCTCGCCGCCGCCCCCACCGACGTCGTCGAGAGGGCCCTGCGATCGCTCACCCGCCAGACCCGGCACACGCTGGTCGACCCGGGCCGGATGCGCCGCGAGCTCGCCGAGGTGCGCCGGCGGCGGTACGCGCGGACGTCGGAGGAGATGTCCGCCGGCGCCGCCTCGCTGGCCGTGCCGGTACAGCTCGAGCGGAGCAACGGTCCGCTGGTCGTGGCCGCGCTCGGCATCGTCGTCCCCCCGCACCGGAGGGACCTGCCCCGGCTGGTGCCCGTGCTCGAGGTCGCCGCGCGCGGCATCGGCCGCGAGCTGACCAGAACCCGCGACTTCCGCTGACCGGAAGGGACTTCTTCTCAGCGACCACCGGCGCCAGTCACACTCGGCCCGTGCGCACCCAGGTAGGCATCATCGGCGCCGGCCCCGCCGGCCTGCTCCTCTCCCGGCTGCTGACGCTGCAGGGCATCGACAACGTCGTCCTGGAGAACCGGTCGCGGGACTACGTCGAGGCCCGCATCCGCGCCGGCATCCTCGAGCAGCACACCGTCGACACCCTGACCGACGCCGGGCTGGGCGACCGGCTGCACCGCGAGGGCCTCGAGCACTCCGGCATCTACCTGCAGTACCCCGGCACCCGCCACAAGCTGGACTTCCCGGAGCTCTGCGGGCGCACCGTGTGGGTCTACGGGCAGACCGAGGTCACCAAGGACCTGATCAAGGCCCAGCTGGACGGCGGTCCGCCGCTGCTGTTCGAGGTCTCCGACGTCACCCCCGAGGACGTCGACACCGACAGCCCGCGGATCCGCTTCACCGACGCCGACGGCAACGCGCAGGTGCTCGAGTGCGACGTCATCGCGGGCACCGACGGCTTCCACGGCCCGTCGCGGGCCGCGGTGCAGGCGGGCACCACGGGGCGGACCTGGGAGCGCACCTATCCCTACGCGTGGCTCGGCATCCTGGCCGACGCGGCACCGGCCACCGACGAGCTGATCTACGCGTGGCACCCGGACGGGTTCGCGCTGTACTCGATGCGCTCGCCGAAGGTCTCCCGGCTCTACCTGCAGGTCGATCCGACCGAGAAGATCGAGGACTGGTCCGACGACCGGATCTGGGACGGCCTCGCGACGCGCTTCGCCCTCGACGGCTGGGAGATCAACACCGGCACCGTCACGGAGAAGTCGATCCTGCCGATGCGCTCCTTCGTCAGCGCCCCGATGCGCCGGGGCCGGCTCTTCCTGGCCGGCGACGCCGCGCACATCGTGCCGCCCACCGGGGCGAAGGGGCTCAACCTCGCCGTCGCCGACGTGACGCTGCTGGCCACGGCGCTCGTCCGGCTGCTGCAGGAGAAGCAGACCGACCTCGTCGACAGCTACTCCGACCGGGCGCTGGCCCGCGTCTGGCGGTGCACGCACTTCTCCTGGTTCATGACCTCGATGCTGCACCGCTCCGGCGACGACTTCGACGCCGAGCTGCAGCTCTCCCAGCTGCGTCGGGTGTGCTCGTCGGAAGCCGCCGCCCGCGAGCTGGCCGAGAACTACACGGGTCTCCCCCTCGACCGCTGACCCGCCGACCCCGCCGGTCGGCCTGCTGGATCCTCAGCTGCGTCACCTCCTCGGCCGACGAACCCGGTCGCAACACCGGGCGCCAGTGAACGGAGGACGGCGGAGAGCCCGGCCGCGTCGAACGCCGCCACCACGTCGTCGTGCACGAGGGTGAAGTGCTCCCAGTCGTCCACGTGGATCGGGACCACCGCACGGGCGCGCAGGGACCGGGCGAGCGCCACGGCCTCGTCGGCGTCGAGGGAGAACGGGGTGTCCCCGGCCGCCGCGAAGCGGGCCGCGCCCAGATGCAGGAATGCGACGTCCACGCCGAATCTCCTGCCGATCTCCTCGAGCTCCGGGTGGGGCACCGTGTCCCCCGAGAAGTAGAGGACCGGCTCTCGGCGGGCGCCGTCGTCCACGACCTCGACGACGAAGCCGACGACCTCGCCGGCGACGTCGGACCACCCGTCGGGTGCGTGCCGGGCCGGCGTCGCGGTCACCCGGAGACGGACCTCCCCGGCCCGGACGACGTGGCTCTCCCACGGAGCGAGGCCCACCGCCGGCTGCCCGAGACGCCGGGCCGCGGAGCGCGTCGTGAGCACGCGGCCCACCGAGCCGAGGAGCCGTCGTCCGCTCGTGTCCAGGTTGTCGGCGTGCCCGTCGTGGCTGAGCAGCACGACGTCGATCGGCGGCAGCTGCTGGACAGCCATCGCCGGGCCAGCCGTGCGTCGCAGCAGGATGCGCATCGCCGAGCCGGGAACGGCGAAGTACTGCGGCGTTCCCGGAGGGTCGAAGGCGGGGTCGGTCAGGAGGGTCAGGCCCCCGAGCTCGACGAGGACCGTCGCCGTGCCGATCCAGGTGGCCTGCGCGCTCATCGGTGCGCCCCGAAGGGAGCGGCTGCGATCAGGCCGATGAAGCCGATCTCGCGGTCCAGCTCGGCGACGCGCGAGCTCGGTCTGGTCTTCGCCTCCCGCCTCATGGCCCTCACCAGGTACTCCGTGAACCCCTCCCTCGGCCAGCGCTCGAGCACGTCGCCGACCAGTTCCGCGGGAAGGTCGTCGAGGCGCAGCCGGAGGACGTCCGCGGCGGCGCCCAGGTGCACCCCGGCGACCTCGGGCCGCGGATCGTCGGCGGCGTCGAGCTCCAGGTGCAGGGCGACCGCATCGTGGACCAGGTCGGCCGCGGGCGGCTCGCCGCCCGCGCGGATGACCGCCTCGCGGGCCAGGAGCGCACCCCGCAGCTCGAACGACGCGGTCCCGTCCTCCCCCGGCGCGGAGAGACCGAGGTCGTGGAGCGCGGCGGCCACGAAGAGCACCTCCGGGTCGAACGACCGGTTCGCCCGCCCCAGGAGCGCCGTGGCGAACGCATGCGTCCGCAGACAGTGCGCGACGAGGACCGGCGGTGAGGACGTCCGCAGCAGCTCCTCGGCTGCATCAGCCAGCGGGGTGTCCGGTCGCGTCGACCGGATCACGGTGCCACCTCCAGGTCTGGGAGCCGCGTCATGCCGTCGATGACCGGAAGCGAGCCCGGTACTGCGCCGGAGTGACGCCGAGCCGCCGCCGGAACGAGCGGTGAAGGGTCTCCACCGAGCCGAATCCGCAGGCCCGGGCGACAGCCGGGAGGGGGTCCTCGCCGTCCTCCAGGAGTCGACGCGCACCCTCGACCCGGGCGGCCTCGACGAATGCTGCGGGTGTGCTGCCCACCTGCTCGGCGAACACCCGGGCGAGGTGACGCGCACTGAGGCGGGCCCGGGCGGCCAGCGCGGGCACGGAGAGGTCGGCCGCCAGGTTGTCGGCGATCCAACCGGGCAACGCGGCGACGTCGTCCCGCTCCGGCCGCTGCATCGACAGCGCCACGCTGAACTGGCTCTGACCGCCGGGCCGCTTGACGTACATCACCAGCCACCGGGCCACTGCGAGTGCGACCGCGCGGCCGTGGTCGGCCTCGACCAGCGCGAGAGCGAGATCCATGCCGGCGGTGACACCGGCCGAGGTCCACACGTTGCCCGAGCGGATGAAGATGGGGTCCGGGTCGACCTCGATCTCGGGGTGCTGGGCAGCGAGGGCGGGGGCGACGGCCCAGTGCGTCGTCGCCGCCCGCCCGTCGAGCAGTCCGGCCATGGCCACGATCCGGGCCCCCGCGCAGACGGCGGCGACGCGGTCGGCGTCCGGGGCCCGGCCGGCCAGCCAGGCGACCACCTCGGGGGCGACCACGGCGTCCGGCAGGCCCCCCGTGGGCCGCAGGGCCCCGGGCACGACGAACGTGTCCCAGTGACCGGTCAGCTGGGCGAAGGTGGCATCGGGCAGCACGCGGATGCCGTTCGACGTGACCACCGGGTCCAGACTCCCGGCCACCAGGGTGACCGCGTAGCCGGGGCGCCCCTGGACGGCCAGGAGCCGGGTGGCGGTGGCGAGCACCTCGGCCGGTCCGCTGACGTCCAGCATCTCGACGCCCTCGAACAGGGCGACAGCCACTCGCCGGGGGTCGGTCATGGGACGACCATGCCCGGCGGCCGCGACGGCGGCAATGACATGTCTGTGTCAGTTTCCGCCATCAGGGGGGCTGCTCACGCGCAGCCTCCCGGGGCTCAGGCGAGAGCCTCGAGGGTGGGGCGGACGCCGCGGGTGCGCAGCGAGTGCAGCGTCTCGCGGTAGGCGGTGGTGAAGCGGTCGTCGTCCACCAGGTCGCCGAAGAGACCGCGGTCGGCGACGAACGCGAGCGGGTCCTCCGACCGGGCGCGGGTGCGGAGCGCCTCGGCCCGCGAGTCGGTGAGCGCGATCGGCCGACCGTCGTCGTCCGCGCCCTCCGCGGACCGGGCCCAGGCGGCCAGGATCGCCACCGAGCGCCGGATCTCCCCGCCGGAGGCGAGGTTCGCCCGCAGCACCGGGAGCAGGAACTGCGGGATCCGGTCGGACGCCTCGGCGCAGATGCGGTCGAGGGTGTCGGCGATGACCGGACTGCTGAACCGGCCCACCAGCTCGGCCCGGTAGTCCCCCAGGTCGATGCCCGGCACGGGAGCGAGGGTCGGCGCCGCCTCCTGCTCCAGGTAGCCCTGCAGCAGCCGGCGGAGCAGCGGGTCGCCGCACGCCTCGTGCACGTAGGCGAGACCCGCGAGACGGCCCGGCTGCGCCAGCACCTGGTGGCCCGCGTTGAGCAGTCGCAGCTTCATCAGCTCGTAGGGGCCGACGTCCTCCACCAGCTGCACCCCGGCTTCCTCCAACGGCGGGCGGCCGTCGGCGAAGGAGTCCTCCAGCACCCACTGCGTCCACGGCTCGCAGACGACGGGCCACCGGTCCTCGACGCCGAACCGCTCGGCCACCTCGGCCCGGTCGGCGTCGGTGGTGGCGGGCGTGATCCGGTCGACCATCGAGTTCGGGAAGGGCACCTGGCGCTCGACCCAGTCGCCCAGCCGCGGGTCGCGGAGGCCCGCGAACGACCCGAAGCTCAGCCGGGCCACCTCGCCGTTCCCGGGCATGTTGTCGCAGGAGAGGACGGTGAACGGCACGATCCCGCGCTCCCGACGGCGGGCCAGCGCCTCGGTGACCAGCCCGAACGACGTCCGCAGGGCGGTGGGGGAACGCAGGTCCGACACCACCGCGGGGTTCTCGTCGTCGAACCGGCCGGTGACGGCGGAGGTGTTGTAGCCGCCCTCGGTCACGGTCAGGGAGACGATCCGAGTTGAGGGGTCGGCCATCTTCGCCACGACGGCCTCCGGATCGTCCGGGGCGAAGAGGTACTCGACCATCGAACCGATGACACGGGCGTCGACGGAGCCGTCGGCCTGCCGGACGAGGAGGGTGTAGAGGCAGTCCTGCGCGGCCATCACCTCGGCCATCCTGCGGTCGGCCGGCAGCACGCCGACGCCGCAGATGCCCCAGTCGAGCGCCTGCCCCTGCTCCATGAGCCGGTCGAGGTACATGGCCTGGTGGGAGCGGTGGAAGCCACCGACCCCGAGGTGCACGATGCCGGCGCGCACCTGGCCCCGGTCGTAGGACGGCGTCCGGACCTGCTCGTTCAGCGACCGCAGGGAGCGCTCGGAGAGGGGGGTCACGGGGACACCATGCCCGCTCCGGGCGCGCCGGAACGGCAGGACCCCGGATTTCCCGCCACACCGACTCCCGGGCCGGAGCTACCGGCCGGTACGGAATGTGGGATCGTCGGCCCGACCCGAACGCTGACGGCGGCACCACAGGAGCGGCCACCGTCGAGGAAAGAGGATCGATGCGGTTGCAGCTGTCCCCGGAGCTCGAGGCCTTCCGGGAGGAGATGCGGACCTTCTTCACCACGCAGGTGCCGCAGGAGATCCGCGACAAGGTCGCGGCCCACCGGCACGTGAGCAAGGAGGAGTACGTCGAGGCGCAGCGCGTGCTCAACGCCGCCGGTCTGGCCGTGCCGCACTGGCCGGTCGAGTGGGGCGGCAAGGACTGGTCGCCGCTGCAGCGCCACATCTGGCGCGAGGAGATGCAGCTGGCCAACGTGCCGGAGCCGCTCGCCTTCAACACGTCCATGATCGGCCCGGTGCTCGCGGCCTTCGGCAACCAGGAGCAGAAGGAGCGCTTCCTGGCCAAGACGGCGAACCTCGACATCTGGTGGTGCCAGGGCTTCTCCGAGCCCGACGCCGGCTCCGACCTCGCGTCGCTGCGCACCACCGCCGTGCGCGACGGCGACGACTGGGTCGTGAACGGCCAGAAGACGTGGACCACGCTCGGTCAGCACGCCGACTGGATCTTCTGCCTGGTCCGCACGGACCCCACCGCGGAGAAGAAGCAGCGCGGCATCTCGCTGCTGGTCTTCCCGATGGACACCCCCGGGGTGACGCTGCGCCCGATCGAGCTCATCGACGGCGGCTTCGAGGTCAACGAGGTCTTCTTCGAGGACGTCCGGGTGCCCGCCGAGAACCTCATCGGCGAGGAGAACCAGGGCTGGACGATGGCCAAGTTCCTGCTCGGCAACGAGCGGGTCGGCATCGCCCGGGTCGGCTCGACCAAGAGCATGCTGGCCCAGGCCAAGGCGCACGCCCGGGAGATCACGTCCGGCGGCCGGCCGCTGGCCGAGGACCCGCGGATGGCCGCTCGCATCGCCGAGATCGAGAACGACCTGCTGGCGCTCGAGCTGACCGCGCTGCGGGTCGCCGCGAACTCCGCCGACGGCAAGCCGCACCCCGCGTCGTCGGTGCTCAAGCTCCGCGGCTCGGAGCTGCAGCAGGCCGCGACCGAACTGCTGGTCGACATCGCCGGCCCGCTCTCCCTGGCGTCCTTCGCCGAGGAGGGCTCCGACGTCCCGGACTGGGCGCGGGTCGCGACGCCGCACTACCTGAACTACCGCAAGGTCTCCATCTACGGAGGCTCCAACGAGGTGCAGCGCACCATCATCGCCGGCTCGATCCTGGGACTGTGACGTGAACTTCGACTACGACAGCGAGCAGAACGACCTCCGGGAAGCGGTGCGCGGCCTGCTGGCCCGCGCGTACTCCGACAGCGAGCAGCGTCGCACCGTCGTGAAGACCGACCCCGGCTTCGACGAGAAGACCTGGTCCCGGCTGGCCGAGATGGGCCTGCTGGGGCTGCCGTTCGCCGAGGAGGACGGCGGCATGGGCGCCGGCCCGGTCGAGGTGGCAATCGTCGCCGAGGAGATCGGGCGGGTGCTGGCACCCGAGCCGTTCATCGAGACCGTCGTCCTGGCCGGTGGGCTGATCTCCGCCGTCGGCTCCGCGGAGCAGAAGGGCGAGCTGCTCGCCGGCATCTCCGAGGGGACGACGATCGCCGTCTTCGCGCACGCGGAGCCCGGCACCCGCTGGACGCCGGCCGCCGAGGCCGTGACCGCCACGCAGAGCGGCGACGGCTGGACCCTGACCGGCGTCAAGGAGCCGGTGCCCAGCGGCGCCCGCGCCGACGTGCTGGTGGTCAGCGCCGTCGTCGACGGCGGCACCGGGCTGTTCCTGGTCCAGGGAGACGCCTCCGGGCTCACCCGCACCGGCTACCGCACGCACGACGGCACCCGCGCGGCGAACGTCCGCTTCGAGGGCACGCCCGCCGTCGCCCTCGGATCGGGTGACCAGACGCCCGCGATCGAGCGGGCGCTGGCGGAGGCCCGCATCGCCTACGGCCACGAGGCCATCGGCGCCATGGACACCGCGCTGCGGACCACGGCGGAGTACCTCAAGACGCGCAAGCAGTTCGGCGTCACCCTGAACAAGTTCCAGGCGCTGACCTTCCGGGCGGCCGACATGTACGTGTCGCTGGAGCTGGCCCGCAGCCTCGCGCTGTGGGCGTCGATGGTGCAGGAGGCCGGCGGCGACGTCGTCCAGGCCGCCGACCGTGCCCGGCTGACCGTCAGCCGCGCCGGCCGGCACATCGGCAAGGAGGCCATCCAGCTGCACGGCGGCATCGGCGTGACCGCGGAGTACTCCGTCGGCCACTACACGAGCCGGCTCACCGCGATCGACCACCTGCTCGGCGACGGCGACTGGGCCGCCGACCGGCTGGCCCAGAACGTGGCGAGCTACGACACCGTCGACCCGCTGGGTGCCCCTTACGCACCCTGATCACGGCCCGACGGAGCCCCGTCCCCTCGCGGGGGGCGGGGCTCCGTCGCCCCGTGGCCCCCTGCAGGGGCCCGCCACGAGCGTGCGAGTGGTGGAGAGCAGGGGGTCCTTCCATTCAGCGGGCGAGGCGGGACACCACGATGCGGTTCGCCCAGTCGGGCGTGACCGCGGAGAGCGCGGCCAGCGCCTTCGTCTGCCGGCCCACCGGCCGGTGCGGCGAGGCGAGCGGACGACGCCGTTCGTGCACCACCTTCCAGGCCGCCACCGCGACGTCGTCGGCGGTGAGGCGCACCCCCAGGCTGGCGACGCTCGCAGCGTGGACGCCGTCGCGGGACACCATTCCGGTCGCGACGAACAGCGGCACCAGGCTGCGTACCCGCACGCCGTCCCTCCGCCACTCGAGGTCGAGCGCCTCGGTGAGCGACTTGACCGCGGCCTTGGTGGCGCCGTAGGTCGCCAGCGTCGGCTGCCCGTAGAGGGCGGACGCCGAGCAGAGGTTCAGCAACAGCCCGCGCGGGGAGCGGCGCAGGAAGGGATGCCCCGCCGCGGCCCCGTTCACCACCCCGGTGACGTTGACGTCGACCATCCGCCGGTGGCTGTCCAGGTCGGTCCCGGTGAAGGGACCCGAGGAGAGCACGCCGGCGTTGTTCACCAGCACGTCGAGCCCGCCGTCCCCGCAGAACCCCTGCAGCGCAGCGCGCCACTGCGCGGCGTCCCGGACGTCGAGGACGCCGGCGACCGCGTCCGGCCGCCCGGCCGCGGCCTCGGTCACGGCCGCCCCGTCGACGTCGTACAGGCCCACCCGCCAGCCGCGCGCGAGGAAGAGCTCGGCGGTGGCCCGACCGATGCCTCGCGCGGCGCCGCTGACGAGGATGGATCCGGGACGGCGGCGGAAGGTGTTCACGGGGGTAACACCTACCGCACGCCGCTCAGAAGACCCAGTCCTCCGGGTTGGCGTCCGGGTCGTCGGCGGGCTGACCGAGCATCGCCCGCTTGAGATCGGCGGCCTCGCTGCGCACCAGGTCGAGGATCGGCACGAGGTCGTCCTCCCGGAGCCGGCCGACGGTGAGCCGGGTGATCGGGACGGCTTCGTAGTCCTCGATGGTCAGTCGGGCGGCGACCTCGAAGGCGGCGCGCAGCAGGGCGCCGTCCGGCGTCTGGTAGTCGTCGATCTCCTTGAGCGGCGTGGTGAGCACCGCCGGGAACCCCCACTGCTCCAGGGCCACGGCGGTGAGCCGGAGGCTGTTGATGCCGTAGCGGCGGGTCTCGGCCGCACGACGGGCGCGGAAGCCCGGGTTGGCGGAGACGATCTCCGCGTAACCCTCGGGGTCGTTGTGGTGCAGCAGCGCGGCGCCGAGCTGCGCGAGCAGCCCGAGGCAGAGCGCGTCCGGGGGCCGCTCGCCGAACCGGGGCGCCAGGGCCGAGGAACCGAGGGCGAGGCTGGTGGTGACGTCCCAGAAGTTCTCCGGCAGCTTCGACTCGTCGTTCATGTTGGTCAGCGCGACCGTGGCCATCGTGCGCACGGTCGTGAAGCCGACGACGGTGACCGCGAACTGCAGAGAGGTCACCCGTCCGCGCATGCCGAAGTAGGCGGAGTTGGCCAGCTTCATCACCCGGCCGGCGAGGGCGATGTCGGAGGACAGGATCCGGGCCAGCGTCTTCGCGTCGGTGTCGTCGGAGTTGGCGACCGAGACGATCTGGGCCGCCACCGGCTTCTGGACGGCCATCGTGTCGATGCCGGCCAGGATCACCTCGATGTCGAAGACGGGCCCCGGCGCGGTGTCCGCCCCGGGGAACGGGGTGACGGTCACGCGTCCTCCTCCGAGTGGGCCGCGAACCATGCCGCGGTGTGCCCTCCGGTCATCGGCTGGGCGAGGCTGAAGCCCTGCAGGTACGTCGCGCCCAGGCGGGTCAGCTCCTCGGCCTGCTCCAGGGTCTCCACCCCCTCGGCCACGGTGCAGAGATTGAGGTTGTGGGCCATGGCGATGACCGCCGAGGCGATCTCGGAGTGCCCGTCGGACAGCTCCGCCACGAACGAGCGGTCGACCTTGAGGCAGTCGACCGGCAGGTGCCGGAGGTAGGCCAGCGACGAGTAGCCGGTGCCGAAGTCGTCGATCGCGAGCTCCACGCCGAGAGCGCGCAACTGGTCGAGCACCTCCCGGGCCGACGCCGGGTCCTTCATCAGCGCCGACTCGGTGATCTCGATCTGGATGCGGGACGGCGCCAGCCCGTGGCGCTCGAGCACGTCGGCGACCTGCGCGGCGAGGTTGTCGTCGAGCTGCAGCGCCGACACGTTGACGTTCGCCCGGCGTGGCGCGGCCGGCCCCAGGAGCTGGTCCCACTCCGCGAGCTGACGGCAGGTCTCGTCCAGGACGAGGCGCCCGAGGCCGATGATGAGCCCGCTCTCCTCGGCCAGGGGCACGAAGACGACCGGGCTGATGGGGCCGCGCTCGGCGTGGGTCCAGCGGGCGAGGGACTCCACGGCCACGGGCCGGCCGTCCCGCGTGCTGAAGATGGGCTGGTAGTACATCTGGATCTCGCGGCGCTCGATCGCGTCGCGCAGCTCGGTGACCAGGCGCAGCTTGTCCCGCGCCTCGGCGCGGGCCTGCTGGTCGAGGACGGTGACCCGCCCCTTCCCGCTCGCCTTCGCCTGGTACATCGCGATGTCGCAGTCGCGGATCAGTTCCTCGGCGGCGACGTGCTCGGACGTCTGGACCGTGACGCCGACGCTGGCGTAGGGGCGGATGTCGACGCCACCGAGCCGCATCGGCCGCGACAGCGCCTCGGACACCCGGCCGGCGAGGGCGACGGCGGCGTCCTGGTCCACGTTCTCGCAGATGACGACGAACTCGTCCCCACCGAACCGCGCGACCAGGTCGCCGGGTCGCACCGTGGCGCGCAGCCGCTCGGCCACCTCCACGAGCAGCTCGTCGCCGGCGGTGTGGCCGAGGGAGTCGTTGACGACCTTGAAGTTGTCCAGGTCCAGGAAGAGGCAGGCCAGGCCGCTGGTGCCGGCGGTGAACCGCCCGGCCACGTACTGCGCGAGCAGGGTGCGGTTGGGCAGCCCGGTCAGCGGGTCGTGGTTGGCCTGGTGGGCCAGCTTCGCCTCGAACGCCAGCCGGTCGGTGATGTCCTCGATGGTGCCGACGAAGCCGGCGCCCACTCCCGGGGTGAAGAGGTGGGCGAAGCGGATCACCGTCATCCGGACGCTGCCGTCGTCCCGGACCAGCCGGGCCTGGGTCTCCACCTCGTCGCCGTCCAGGGCCGCCGACACCTGCTGGATGACGCTGTCGAGGTCGTCGGGGTGGACCGTGTCGATCCACCCGGTGCCGAGCAACTGTTCGGCGCGCAGCCCGACGAGGCTGCAGAACGCGTCGTTCACGTGGGCCAGGCGCATGCCCTGCTCGGAGAGCAGGGTCGGGATCGGGGAGCGCTCGGTCAGTGCGGAGAACCGGCGCTCGTGGGCATCGGCGGTGGCCCGCAGCGCGCGTTCCTGCTCGTTGGCGGTGGACAGGACCCGGATGGTCCACATGCGTCCGCCCGGCGAGGGGGTCGTCATGACGACGGCCTCGACCTCGGCACCGCTGGCGGTTCGGACGGGCAGGGTCATGCGCGCGGCCCGCTCGCGGCGCAGCAGGAGCTTGAGCTCACCGCCGCCGAGGCTCGGGAACAGGTGGGCGACCGGCATGATGCGCAGGTCCTCGAGGCCGTAGCCGAGGAGCTGGACGGCGCCCTCGTTGCCCCAGGTCAGCCGTTGGGTCGTACCGACGGTCTCCGCGACGAGGAGCGCCAGGTTGTCGCTCACGGTCGCGCTGTAGAAGACCGTGGAGACGATCTCCGGCGGCACCATGTCTTCCTCGGGCTCGCTGATCCAGGCGGACACGGTCCTCCCTCCGATTGCTCCACACGTCGCCGGGCTGCTCCAGCTGCAGGGGCACGGAGCCCCGCTGAGGTCTGGATCGGCGCGAGCACCCCCCTCCCTTCACCCGAACGCCGTCGGCTCCCCCGATGGGGGGAGGAAGCCCCGGCCGCCTTCCCGCGCGCCGGACCGGGGCGGGACGGCGCCGGAACTAGCCTCCGACCAGGAGGTGCCGTCCTGTCCGCTTTCCCCGCCCGCGCCGCTGCCGTCGCTGCGCTGACGCTCGCGACCGTGCTCACCGGGTGCGGCGGGCCGTCTCCCGAGCCGCTGGGGCAGCTGTTCCCCGACCCCGCCCTGGCCGCCTGCGTGGCAGCGGCCACCGGCCTGCCCGGTGCCGCGGCGGACGCGTCGGAGACCGATCTCGGCGCGGTCGAGGAGCTCCGCTGCGTGGGCGGCACGTCCGTCGAGGGGCCGATCCGCTCGCTCGAGGGCATCGGCGAGCTGTCGTCCCTGAGCGTCCTCGACGTCTCGCGGAACGAGATCTCCGACCTCGGGCCGGTGGCCGCGCTGACGCGGCTCGGGACGCTCACCCTCACCGCCAACGCGGTCAGCGACCTCTCCCCGCTGGTGGGGCTGGAGCTGTTCGACCTCGGCCTGTCGCAGAACCCGGTCCGCGACCTGAGCCCGCTGGCCGGCACCACGACGCTGAACGCGCTCGGCGTGGCCGCCGCCGAGATCACCGACATCGGCGCGCTCGCCGGGCACGACGCGCTCCGCGAGCTCGACCTCTCGGGCAACGCGATCACCGACGTCTCGCCGCTGGCCGGGCTGCCCACCCTCGACACGCTGCGGCTCTCCCGCAACCGGATCGCCGATCCGGCGCCGCTCGGCACGATCCCGACGCTGCTGATCCTCGACGTCTTCGGCAACCGGATCACCGATGCGAGCGGCCTGGCCGACGCGCCGCTCCTGCAGGAGCTGCAGCTCGGCGCGAACCCCGTCACCGATCTCACGCCGCTGCTGCGTGCCCGGTCGTTGGTGAACCTCGGGCTGGACGAGACCGACGGCACCCTGGTCACGGGGATCGACCAGCTCCGCGCCGCAGGCGTCAGCGTCAACGGCCTGGCCTGATCACTCCACGCCCAGGGTCGATCCCGTGGCAGTGGTCACATCCGCCTTTCCTCGTAGGCCCGGTGCTCGTTTCCCGTGCATGATCCGTCCACCCCACTGGTGACGGGCAACGACGCCCGCCAGCCGATTGGAGCGCCACGTGCGAATCGGAGTTCCGCGGGAGACCCGCGCGCGCGAGACACGGGTGGCCGCCACGCCCGCGACCGTGAAGAAGCTGGTGGCCCTCGGCTACGAGGTGGTGCTCGAGTCGGGCGCGGGGGCCGCGGCCAGCTTCCCGGACGACGCCTTCGCCGAGGCCGGCGCCACCGTCGGGACGGCGGACGACGCCTGGCAGGCCGACGTCGTGCTGCGGGTGAACGCACCGGCGGTCGAGGAGATCCCGCGGCTCCGCGACGGCGCGACGCTGGTCAGCCTGCTCAGCCCGGGCCTGAACCCCGACCTGGTCGACGCCCTCGCCGCGCGCCCGATCACCGCGCTGGCGATGGACGCGGTCCCCCGCATCTCCCGCGCCCAGTCCATGGACGTGCTCAGCTCCATGGCCAACATCGCCGGCTACCGGGCGGTCATCGAGGCGGCGCACGTCTTCGGCCGGTTCTTCACCGGGCAGGTGACGGCGGCGGGCAAGGTGCCGCCCGCGAAGGTGCTCGTCGCGGGTGCCGGCGTCGCGGGGCTGGCGGCCATCGGCGCGGCAAGCAGCCTGGGCGCGATCGTCCGGGCGACCGACGTCCGCCCCGAGGTGGCCGAGCAGGTCCGCTCCCTGGGCGGTGAGTACGTCGCCGTGCCGGCCGGCGAGGCCGAGGTCAGCGCGGACGGCTACGCGCGCGAGATGGGCGAGGACTTCAACCGCCGCGCGGCGCAGATGTACGCCGAGCAGGCCCCCGACGTCGACATCATCATCACGACCGCCCTGATCCCCGGCCGTCCCGCGCCCCGGCTGATCACCGAGGAGATGGTCGCGTCGATGAGGTCGGGCAGCGTGATCGTCGACATGGCCGCGGCGCAGGGCGGGAACGTGGCCGGGTCGGTCGCCGACGAGATCGTGGTGACCGGCAACGGCGTCTCGATCATCGGCTACACCGACCTGCCCGGCCGGCTGCCGGCCCAGGCCTCCCAGCTCTACGGGCAGAACCTGGTCAGCCTCCTCACGTTGCTGACCCCGGCCAAGGACGGCCAGCTGGTCCTGGACTTCGACGACGTCGTCCAGCGGGCGATCACCGTCGTGCGGGCGGGCGAGAAGACCTGGCCCCCGCCGCCCGTCCAGGTGTCCGCGGCCCCGGCGCCGGTCGCCGCCGCGGCCGTGGAACCGGCTCCTCCGAAGGCGCCACCCCCACCGGGCCGGCGGTTCGCCCTCGTCGGGCTGGGCGCCGCGGTGCTGTTCGCGATCACGGCGTTCTCGCCCAACGAGCTGATCCAGCACGTCACGGTGTTCGCCCTCGCCGTCGTCGTGGGCTTCTACGTGATCGGGCACGTGCACCACGCCCTGCACACGCCGCTGATGTCGGTGACGAACGCGATCTCCGGGATCATCGTCGTCGGCGCCCTGCTGCAGATCGGCCACGACGACAGGCTCGTCACGGCCCTGGCCTTCATCGCGATCCTGGTCGCCAGCATCAACGTCTTCGGCGGCTTCGCCGTGACCCGCCGCATGCTGGGGATGTTCACCCGATGACCGCGACCACGGCGGCCTCGGCCGCCTACATCGTCGCCGCGCTGCTGTTCATCCTCAGCCTGGCCGGCCTGTCGAAGCACGAGACCGCGAAGGCCGGCAACGCCTACGGCATGGCGGGCATGGCCATCGCGCTGGCCGCCACCATCGGCCTGGCCACCCGCAGCGCCTCGGGCGTCGGCATCGGGCTGCTGGTCGTCGCCATGGTCATCGGCGCCGCGATCGGTCTCTGGCGGGCCGCCCGCGTCGAGATGACCGGCATGCCCGAGCTCATCGCGATCCTGCACAGCTTCGTCGGCCTGGCCGCCGTGCTGGTCGGCTGGAACGGCTACCTGTCGGTCGAGGCCGACGTCGAGGAGCAGACCGAGGTCGCTCCCAACCTCCTGGGCATCCACTCCGCCGAGGTGGTGATCGGCGTCTTCATCGGCGCGGTCACCTTCACCGGCTCGATCGTGGCGTTCCTCAAGCTGTCCGGCCGGATCAAGAGCAACCCGCTCATGCTGCCGGCGCACAACGCCCTCAACCTGGGCGCGCTGGTCGCCTTCGCCGTCCTGACCGTGGTGTTCGTCGTCGAGCCGAACCTGCTGGTGCTCTCGGCGGTGACGCTGGTCGCCCTGGCGCTGGGCTGGCACCTGGTCGCCTCGATCGGCGGCGGCGACATGCCGGTCGTCGTCTCGATGCTGAACAGCTACTCGGGCTGGGCCGCGGCCGCGTCGGGCTTCCTGCTGGGCAACGACCTGCTGATCGTCACGGGCGCCCTGGTCGGCTCCTCGGGTGCCTACCTCTCCTACATCATGTGCAAGGCGATGAACCGGTCGTTCCTCTCGGTCATCGCCGGTGGGTTCGGCAACGAGGGCAGCGTCTCCGCGGACGACCGCGACTACGGCGAGCACACCGAGATCACCGCCGAGGACACCGCCGACCTGCTGCGCGAGGCCTCGTCGGTCATCATCACCCCCGGCTACGGCATGGCCGTCGCGCAGGCACAGGGCGCGGTCGCCGAGCTCACGCGCAAGCTGCGGGCCAAGGACATCGACGTCCGGTTCGGGATCCACCCGGTCGCCGGCCGTCTACCCGGGCACATGAACGTGCTCCTGGCGGAGGCGAAGGTGCCCTACGACGTCGTCCTCGAGATGGACGAGATCAACGACGACTTCGCCGCCACCGACGTCGTCCTGGTCATCGGGGCCAACGACACCGTCAACCCGGCCGCCACCGACGACCCGGGCAGCCCGATCGCCGGCATGCCGGTGCTGACGGTGTGGGAGGCGAAGAACGTGGTCGTGTTCAAGCGGTCGATGAGCACCGGGTACGCGGGCGTGCAGAACCCGCTGTTCTTCCGGGAGAACAGCCGGATGCTCTTCGGCGATGCGCGGGAGCGCGTCGAGGACATCCTCAAGGCCCTCTGACGGGCAGTGTGACCTCGTCGCGACCCCTGTCTTCTGTCGCCGCGAGGGCCTACCTTGGGTAGGTGCGCGCACACGGAGCAGTGACCGACGTCCCCGCGGCAGCGTCGGCGGACCATCTCTGCTGGGTGTACGGCGAGGACGACGACGCCTTCGACGCCGCCGTCCGCGAGTTCCTTGCCGGTGGGGTCGCGCGCGGAGAGCGGCTGCTCTGCGTCGGGGAGCGCGTCATCGAGAGCCTGGACGGCGGCATCGCGCCGCTCGGCGACACCGACGCGCTGATCGCCGACGGCGCCCTGTCGACCCTGACCCTCGCCGAGGCGTACGAGGCGACCGGCACCTTCACCCCCGAGGCACAGTTCGCGTTCTACGACGAGGCGACCCGCACGGCGATCGCCGACGGCTACCGGGGGCTGCGCGTCGTCGCCGATGTGGGCGGCCTGGCGGTGGACCCGGGGACGCGGGACGTCCTCATCCGGTGGGAACACCTCGCGGACGAGTACATGGCGCAGGGGTCCGGGATGTCCGCGATGTGCACCTACCACCGCGGCATCCCGCAGGCCGCCCTCGCCGCAGCAACGTCGGTGCACCCGCTGGTGCACGCGCCGGAGGCTCCACCGCCCTTCCAGGTCTTCTTCGACGACGACCGGGTCGCCCTCGTCGGCAGCGTCGACACCTTCGGGGCCGACCGGCTGGCCCGGGTGCTCGCCTCCTCCCCGGTGAGCGGCGACCGCGCGGTGCTCGACCTGGGGCGCCTGGAGTTCGTGGACGTCGCCGGGTCCCGGGTCATCGCCCACTGGGCGCAGGACCTGGACCGCCGGTCGCTTCCGCTGGAGGTGCGGGGCGCGTCCCCGCTGCTCCGGCGGATGTGGCAGGTGCTGGGCCTGGGCGACGTCGCCGCCGTCCGGTTCGCCGCGTGACCGCCGTCCTGCAGGAGCCGGTGCCCGGCTTCGAGCACGAGGCGCTGTTCTACCGGAGCGACGAGGACTTCCTCGACGGTCTGCTGCCCTTCGTCCGGGAGGGACTGGAGCAGGACGAGACCGTGGTGGCGGCGCTGCCCCGCAACCGGCTGGAGCTGCTCCGCGACGCCCTCGGCGACGACGCCTCCGCGGTGGACCTCCGCGACATGGCCGAGGTCGGGCGCAATCCGGCCGCGATCATCGCCGTCTGGGACCGGCTGCTGCGCGAGCAGACCGCCGCCGGACGCCGGCTCCGGGGAGTCGGCGAGCCTGCCTTCGTCGGACGGCGGGAGGCCGAGTTCGCGGAGTGCCGCCTGCACGAGCTGCTGCTCAACACCGCCTTCGACGGCGGACCGTCCTGGCGCCTGCTGTGCCCGTACGACGAGGTGCACCTCCCCCGCGCCGTCGTCCGGGGGGCGTTGCACACGCATCCGCTGGCCGGCACGACGGCGGGGCGACGGACGAGCCCGGACTACTCGCCGGGAGAGGTCGCCGAGCTGTTCGGCGCAGAACTCCCCCGGCCCACCGACGCCGTGCTCCGGGGCATCTACGGTGCCGCCGACGTCCCGGCGACCCGGCGGACCGTCGCCCAGTACGCCCGCACGATCGGTCTCCCCGAGGAGAAGGTCGAGGTCCTGGCGCTGGCCGCGTCCGAGCTCGCGACCAACAGCGTCCGCCACGGCGGCGGCACGGGGACGGTCGCCATGTGGGCGACGCCCGGTGCCGCGATCGTCGAGTTCAGCGACTCCGGGCAGGTCGACGATCCGCTGACCGGCCGGCGGATGCCCACCCTGGAGCAGGAGGGCGGTCGCGGGGTCTACCTGGTCAACCAGCTGTGCGACCTGGTGCAGCTGCGCTCCGCCGACCGCGGCACCACGATCCGGGTCACCACCTGGCGCTGAGCGCCGGCGCGGTCCCCCCGCCTCGAACTCTCCGGTGCCGCCGCTCACCGAGGTTGCGCGGACGCCGGGTGCGCCGCGACTATGCTGCCCCCAGTGCGTCACACAGCCGGCGCGCGGGCGGGGACGCACGTCCCTCCTTCTGACGGACCCTGGAACACCACGGGGTCCTGTCGTTGTCCGCCGGCACGGCTCCGTCCGGTGCAACCTCCACGGAGCTATCGCAGTGATTCCCCCTGACGACGACGCTGTCGCCGTCCAGCCGGCCTTCGACGAGCTCGGCCGGCTCTCCTTCGCCGAGCACTCCCTCGAGTCGCTCCTGCAACGAGTCACCGCGCTCGCGGCGGGGGTGCTCCCGGGAGAACCGGTGATCTCCCTGACCATCCTGACCGACCGGGGGCCCTCCACCGTCGCCAGCAGCGGTGAGCTGGCCCTCCGGCTCGACGAGGAGCAGTACCGCCTCGACTCGGGCCCCTGCCTGGCGGCGGCCTCCACCGGGCAGACGTCCGAGATCGTGGACACGCGGGCGCCGTCGGACTGGCCGGACTTCGCTCCGCACGCAGCGGCAGCCGGTTGCGGAAGCGTGATCTCCTTCCCGCTCCCGGTGCGCGAGAAGGTGGCCGGGGCCCTCAACGTCTACGCGCGCCGGTTCACCGTGTCCGACCGGCGGACCCGCGCCCTGGTCTCGCGCTTCGCCGACTACGCCGTCGTCCCGGTGTCGAACATGTACCTGTACGAGAGCGCCGTGGAACGAGCCGATCACCTCGCCACGGCGCTGGACTCCCGAGCCGTGATCGACCAGGCCAAGGGGATGTTGATGGAACGCTTCACGCTCACCCCCGACCAGGCGTTCCGGGCGCTCACCCGGGTGTCCATGCAGACCAACACGAAGGTGCGCGACATCGCGGAACGCTTCGTCGCCACCGGCGACGTCCCGGGCCTACCGACCCGGCACGGGGTTGCGGGCACCGGCGCGGTCGCGGACGGTTGCTGACGTGGACCCTTTCCGCGGGCTCGGGATGCCCCGCATACCCGGACTGACCGAGCTCCTCAGCCTGCTGCAGACCCAGACCGAGGCGCTGGCCCAGCTCCCCCGCACCCTCAGCGACCTCAACGGCACCGTGAAGGAGCTGACCGAGGCGACCACGAAGGCGCACGCCACGATCGCCTCCGCCCAGCGCATCGCCGAGCGCCTCGAGGACCTGGTCGAGGAGCTCGAGGAGCCGGTGCGCGCGCTGAAGCCCGGCATCGAGCGGGTGGGCCGGGTGCTCGACGACCCGGTCGTCGACACCGTCCCCGACACCCTCCGCCGGATCCAGGAGGACCTGGTGCCGCTCATCCACGGGCTGCGGGTGGCGCAGGACCGGGTGGGCTCGGTGACCGGCCTCCTGCGCCGCAGGCCCCGCCCGGACGACGAGGACCTTCCGGGCATCTAGGCCTCGGGCGCCCTGCCGCCCTCGCCGTTGTTCGGCCGGACGAAGTCGCCGACGGCCTTCTCCAGCTGTGCCCAGGTGCCGCTCCACTCGACCAGGGGGTCGAGGATCCGCTCGAAGACGCCCAGCTGCTGGTCGAAGGCGTCGAGCTGGGCGCGGATCGCGGAGATCGACTCCCGCTGGGCGCGCACCGTCTGTGCGATGGCGCTGACCTGGGCCGCGCTCATCGCGCCGGGCGGCGACGGCAGTGCGGGCAGGTGCAACCGCGCCGGGACGGCGCCGGCCACGGAGCGCGCGCGGTCGGTGAACCCGCGCAGCTGGTGGACGAACTCGTCGATCGACCGCCCGACCAGCTTGCCGGTCGCCGTCTGGGGCTCTGGTTGCTCCTGCTCGCCACCCATGGCCCGACGGTATTACCCCGGACCCCGACACGGCGGGAGCGACGTCAGTAGTGGTAGCGCGCCTGGACGATGACCGACTGCTCGTCGTCGACGGTGTACACGAGGCGGTGCTCCTGACCGACGCGTCGTGACGAGCAGCCGGAGAGGTCCCCCGCTCAGTCGTTCGGGCTTCCCGGTGCCCTCACCCGGATCTCGCGCAGCCTCGCGGATGAGGCGATTGAGGCGTTCCAGCGTCTTCCGGTCCTCGAGCCAGCTCGCGCGGTCGTCCCAGCCGTGCGAGGTGAAGGCGGTCCTCACTCGGTCAGGTCGTGCGGAACCGCACCGCCGTCGCGTGCCTCCGCGACACTCTCCCGCAGACGCTGTGCGTTCTTCGGCGACTGCAGGAGGTACACCGTCTCCTTGAGGGAGCGGTACTCGTCCGCCGAGACGAGGTACGCCGTCCCCTTCTTGGAGACGATCTCCACCGCGATCTGGTCGTCGTTCACCGATTCGATCAGCGGGAACAACCGCTGCCGGGCTTCACTGGCGGTGATCGACATAGCGCCCCCTCGGAGTGGTACGGGAAACGGTATCGCCGCCTGGCATCACCTTGCGCCGGGGCCGGACCCCGGGTGCCCATACGGCCGCCGGTACGGCCGGCGGCGTGGAGGCCGAGCGATCACGGAGGCGGCAGCGCCACACAGGGCGGGGCCGCTCCCCCGCCGCTGCGTCAGGATGCGGACATGGAGGTTCTGAGCAGTCGCGTACTGCTGCGTCCGACCCACCCCCGGCGGTCACGGGCGTTCTACGGCGACGTGCTCGGGCTGGCGGTGTACCGAGAGTTCGGCCCGCCAGAGCACCGCGGCGTCGTCTACTTCCTGGGCAACGGGCTGCTGGAGGTGTCCGGGCACGGCGACCAGCCGCCGCACGGTCTGGCGCTGTGGATCCAGGTGCGGGATGTCGCGAGCGAGCACGCCCGCCTGACGGCCGCGGGCGTGACGATCACCCAGCCACCGAGGCTCGAACCGTGGGGCCTGGTCGAGATGTGGATCGAGGACCCCGACGGCGTCCGCATCGTGCTCGTCGAAATCCCCAACGACCATCCGCTCCGACGGGACCAGCGCTGACACCGTGGGAGACGAGCGCAGCACTCGTTCAGCGGGCGAGCCGTCGCCATTGCTGCCTTACGGGAACGGAGCCCCGCTGCTACGTCCCGGCAGCGTCTCGCAATACGTGCAGGCCGGCTCGACGCGGTCTAGCTATGTCGGCTGCCCGCTGGCCGAACACGAGGCGCTCGCTGCCAATGTCCGACTTCTGACGAACCACGCTCGCGCACGCGCTATCCGATAGTTGCATCAGACTTGGTCGCCAATTGGAAACTTTAGGTCCAGGCCTTGAACATCCGGCGTCGGACACCATCGGATTCGTCGTCCGAACGCTCCGGATCCCAGATGCCGCAGGCTACGAAGTCCCCGTCCTCGTCGAATTCTTCGTAGACCTCGCCAGCAAGCACGCTGTCCATGACGTCCGCGAGATCCTCCAGGGCAGGACGACATTCCGCTCGACCGATGTTCAGAGGGCCCTCGATCTCTATTGGACTCTGATCCTCGCCGATGAAGATATAGATCCCATAACGATCGTCCTCGAACGGCGCAACTAGGACGGTAACCGACGCGGAACCGGCCGCTCGATTGGAAATCTTCAACTCCAGATTTCCGTCCTCTTCGGCCGCACTGAGCACCTCGATGGCCGCATCGAGATCATGCCTCGCGAAGTAGCTGTCGAGAGACCGGCGAACACTATCCGAAGCTTTCATGCTCATCAATCCACATAGTAGTGCGGTTGCCGTGCGGGCTTCTTTCCGGGAATCGCTACCCTGATGGCCCGGTCGGGCTTGCCCTCGTCGCAGGTGTAGGTGCTGACGTCGTGGACCACATGCACGTTCGCCGGATCGCTGCCGACCGACAGGCGCACCAGCGGGCCGCGGCTGCGCAGCAGGTCGAGACCGTCGCCGCTGGAGGTGCTCAGGCTGAACCGCGCCATGGCACGACGCCGGGGCGTCCGGCCCGGCGGGGGTGGCAGTGGTGACCTCCCGACCGGAGGCGTCGAGGTAGTGCACGGTGCCCGCGCGGTAGCCGTCGGGCCCAGGAGTGGCCGCGCTCGCTGTGGTGACCGGCGGCACGTCCTCCGGGCCGAAGCTCGCCGTGGCGTCAGTCGGTCCGGTGCCCTGCGCCCGGGTCGCCAGCGCTGCAGCCGCCGTTGACGCCCTCGTCCACCCGCCTGGTCTGCCCGGCGGCCACTGGCGGTCTGGTGGTCGGCAACTGGGCGGCGTCCGGTCCGCCTGCCCCTCGCGGGACACTGGCCGCGTCGCACCCAGTTCCGACGACGAGGAGACGCATGCCGACCGCCGGCCGCCAGAGGGGCACTGCCGCCCTCCTGTGCCTGCTGACGGCGCTCGCGACCGCCTGCTCCTCGTCGAGCCCGTCCTCTCCTCGCGCGGAGACGACGACGCCGAACAGCGCGCCGGCACCTGAGACTCCTGGCCCTGAGGACCGGGTGGACGACGTCCTCACCGGGCTGGACCGGCGGTCCCAGGTGGCCCAGCTCTTCGTCGCCGGAGTGCCGCTCGACGACCTCGCGAGCGGCGACGCGATCGCGCAGGCAGGCGTGGGTGGCCTCTTCATGGCGGGGCGGTCCGAGCTGCCGGCCACGGACCTGGCCGCGATCGCCGCGCGCTGGCAGTCCCTCTCCCCCGGCCCGGACCTGTGGGTCGCCGTCGACCAGGAGGGCGGCGCCGTCCAGGCGCTCAGGGGCCCCGGCTTCGAACCTCTGCCCTCCGCCCTGGCGCAGGGGGTGCTCCCGCCGCCCGAGCTGGCGGCGCTCGCCGAGACGATGGGCGCGAGCCTCGCCTCGGCGGGGATCAGCCTCGATCTCGCCCCCGTCGCCGACGTCGTCCCGCCCGGCACCGAAGCCGCAAACGAGCCCATCGGCTCCTTCGACCGGCAGTACGGCGGCACCGCCGAGGCCGTGGCCACCGCTGCGGGGACCGTCGTCGACGGGCTGGACCGGTCCGGCGTGACCGCGACCCTCAAGCACTTCCCCGGCCTCGGCCTGGTCGACGCCAACACCGACACCACCGCCGACGTCACCGATCCGGTCACCGGCCCCGACGATCCGCAGGTGACGCTCTTCGCGGAGCTGGCGGACTCCCCCGCCGACCCGTTCGTCATGGTGTCGTCGGCGACCTATCCGAGGATCGACCCCGACGAGCAGGCTGCCTTCTCACCGGCGGTGGTCACCAGGCTCCTCCGGGAGCAGCTCGGCTTCGAGGGGGTGGTCATCTCCGACGACCTGGGCAATGCCCGCGCCGTCCAGGACGTCCCGCCCGGTGACCGCGCCGTCCGGTTCCTCGCCGCCGGGGGCACGCTCGTCCTCACCGTCGACCCCGCCCTCGTGCCCGAGATGATCGACGCCGTGCTGGCGCGCGACGCCGCCGATCAGTCGTTCGCCGCGACGGTGGACGAGGCCGTGCGCACCGCGCTGCTGGCCAAGGAGGGCGCGGGGCTGCTGCCCGGGTGAGTCAGCCGACGAGCTCGCGCAGCCGCTCGGCGTTGCGGACGGCGTGCCCGTACCCGTCGTTGTTGAAGTACACGTAGACGTCGCGGCCTGCATCGCGCCACTCCCCTACCCGGTCGGCCCACCAGCGCAGGTCCGCATCGCCGTAGGAACCTGCGTAGAGGTGGTCGTGGTCGGGACCGTGCATCCGCACGTACACGAACGGCGCCGTCGCCCGCAGGACGCACGGCAGGCCGGCGCCGCTCATCACGCAGTAGGCCGCGCCGTGGCGCTCGAGCAGCTCGAACACCGCGTCGTCGTGCCAGCTCGGGTGCCGGAACTCGACGGCGACCCGCATCCAGTCCGGCAGCCGGGCGAGGAGGTAGTCCAGGCGGGCGTCGTCCCGCTCGTGGGCGGGATGCAGCTGCAGCAGCAGGACCGCCCGCCGGGCTCCCAGTTCGTGCCAGGCGGACGTGAGCCGCGGCAGCCACGGCTCCGGGGCGAACAGCCGCTTGGCGTGCGTGAGCCCGCGCGGCGCCTTGACCGACAGCTGGAAGCCCTCCGGCAGGCGGCGGCGCCAGCCGGCGAAGCTGACGTCGCGCGGCCACCGGTAGAAGCTGGCGTTCAGCTCGACGGTGCCGAACCGCCGCACGTAGTGCGCCAGCCGGTCCCGCGGGGGCGTCCCCGGCGGGTACAGGACGCCGTCCCAGTGGTCATAGCTCCACCCCGACGTCCCGATGTGCACCGCCACCGCGCCCCCTTACCCGACCGGGACGGACGCGGAGACGTACTGATGGAACGGCCCCGCCGCAGGGGCCCGCCGCGAGCGTGCGAGCGGTGGGGGGCGGCGGGGTCCTCTCAGTACCAGCCGCTGGACTGCGACTTCCCCCAGGCGGCGCACGGCGAGCCGTAGGCCTTCTCGATGTAGATGAGCCCGGCGTCGATCTGGCGGTAGCCGTCCGACGTCTTGGCGATGCCGGTGCCGGCCCAGGTCGAGTTCAGGAACTGGGCGATGCCGTAGGCGGTGCTGCTGGGGTTCTGCGCGTTGGGGTTCCAGCCGCTCTCCTTGCCCCACAGGTTTTCCAGGCAGGAGAACTCGCTGCTGCTGCCGACCTTGCTCATCGCGTACTCCTTGTAGGAGCCCGACGGGGCGGTCGCGGCGGCGGTGCCCTGCCCGGGGCGCGCGGCGGCGGCCTCGGCCTCGGCCACGCGGGCCGCCTCGACGCGGGCGGCCTCCTCGGCGGCGGCCTTCGCGGCGGCCTCCTCGGCGGCGATGCGGTCGCGCTCGGCCTGGTCGGCGGCGGCCTGGGCGGCCACGGCCTCGGCCTGCAGGGCGTCGCGCTCGCTGCGGCTGGCGGCCAGCTGCTCGAGCGGGGCGATCAGCTCGTCCTGGGCGACCGGAGCCGGCTGGGCGGGGATGCCGAGCTGCTCGGCGACGCTGACCGACTCCAGCTGGGCCGCCTCGACGGCCGGCTCGCCGGCGGAGAGCACGCCGACCATGACGGCGCCGGCTGCGGCCACCGCCAGGTAGAGGGCCGGACGGCGCCCGGCAACGGGCGGCCGGCGCGTGTCGGCGCCGCCGCGGCGGGACGAGGACGTGACGGTGCGGGACGTGATGGTGCGGAGGTTCATGAGGTGCGGGTGCTCCGGGTGGCAGGCGCAGCGGCCCTCCCGGCGCGCGAGGGCGCGGGCGGTGCACTGCGGTGAGGGGCAGCAGCGGGCCCGACGGGCCGGGTCAGCGCAGGGAGAAGCCGCGCGACGGTCCTGATCGGTTGCTGCGTGCACGGTCGGCCCGCGGACGGGCCAGGCGGTGGCTCTCCTTCTCGTGGCGCTCTTCCATGGCCGCCTACCGAGTTAGCTGACGGATTCGGGCGGGAAGCAGCCCTACCCGCCCCGAGCGGAGCTCGGAGCAGGATTCACCCCAGTACTGCGGTGGGTCCCCGGCTCGCCGTCGGCTCGGTCTCGGCCTTCGGCGACTCGGCGGCGTCCGGCGCGGCCGCCCCGGATGGGGCAGGAACAACCGACCGGACCCGGCCAAGGTAACCGCCGTTATCGAGACGTGACAATGCCGGAGCGGCAATCGGCGGCGTGATGCATCTCGCCCCACCCGTCACGGCAGCCTCCACACCGTCGTCCGGCGAACCTGTGGGCCCTCGGTGTCCGGGACGTCGAAGGTTGCCACCCGCTCCAGCCGGTCGACCGGCACGTAGGGCCGGCCGGGGTCGCCCAGGTAGACGTCGGCGCCGCGGGCGCGGGCGGCCTCGAGCCAGGGCAGCACCCGCTCGCTCATCACCCGGTCGTAGCAGACGTCGCCCGCCAGGACGACGTCGACGGCGGGCGGCTCGTCCCCCAGCACGTCCCCGAGCACGGCGATGGGCGCCACCCCGTTCGCCGCCGCGTTGACCGCGACCGCCGCGTGCGAGAAGGGGTCGACGTCGCTGGCCAGCACGCGGGCCGCCCCCGCGAGCGCCGCGGCGACGGCGACCAGGCCGCTCCCCGCACCGAGGTCGAGCACCGAGCGCCCGGCGACCGAGGCGGGGGTGTCCAGCACGTAGCGGGCCAGCGCCTGGCCGCCCGGCCAGGCGGCGGCCCAGAAGGGCGGGTCGGTGGGGGCGACGCCCCGCTCCGTCTCGATGGCCTCCCAGAGCGCGACGACGTCGGCGGAGACGCGCAGCGTGACCTCCGGGACCAGGGACGGCCGGTCGGGCCGGGTGTGGTCGCGCACGAAGGTGGCGGGCACGGGTCGCTCGGCGGTCACCGGGCCAGTCAACCCGACGGTCGGTGCTCGCTCACGGGTGCGGTCAGAGCCGGGTGGACCAGCACGAGAGCTGTCCGGCCGGGCGGAAACCGAGCGCCTCGTTGACCGCCACCATCGGCCGGTTGCCCTCGGAGTTGTAGGTGGTGATCCGACGGACCTGGGGGAAGGCGGCCGCCAGGTCCCGCAGCACCGCCGCCTTCATCCGCGCGCCGAGCCGGTGCCCGCGGTGCTCGCCCAGGACCAACGTCCCCGACTGCTGGGCGCGCTCGGGCTGGGCGAGCGGGACGTGCAGGTCGGTGAAGGCCACGAGCCGGCCGTCGCGGAGTGCTCCGGCGGAGAGCACCGTCCGGTCCCGGGCCAGGGAGTTGGCTTCCCACTCCCGGATGCGCCCGCCGTCCCAGTCCTCCTCCTCGACCGGCAGGTCACCCTGCGGGGCGTCGGTCGTCATGCGGCGCCACAGGAGCGCGCGGTCGTCCAGCAGGTGGTCCGGCGTCCGGTCGCGCCACGTGACCAGCTCGTACTCCGCCCCGGCGACCGCGGCCTCCGCCTCCAGCGCGGCGAGGCGTTCCTCGTCGGGCGGGAGCAGGAGGTCGCGGCGGGTCTCCAGCAGGTCGCAGGTCCAGCCGTGCCGGAGCGCGAAGGCCCGTCCCGGGTTGTCGGGAACCGGCTCGTCGACGTCGGCGATCATGCTGGTGCGACCCCGCGCGGCCGCCAGTCGGCCGGCCTCCGAGAGCAGCCGACTCCCCAGGCCGCGGCGCCGGTGGCCCGGGTGCACCGCGAGGTCGAGGGTGGCGACGCCGGTGTTGTCCCGCAGCGTGAAGATCAGCCGCAGCGCCCCGACGACGGCACCGTCCACGACGAGCGCCCGGTGGGTGCCGCTGCGGGACCCACCGGCGAGGAGCTCACGCCCCAGCGCCGCGTGGTCACCGGCCTGCCGGGGCGGGTCGTCCGGGCGCTCGGCCCGCTGCGCCGCCGTCCACACCTCGCACCAGGCGGGGAAGAGGTCGTCGTCCGGGCCCAGCTCGACGATGCGGGAGGTCACCACCTCGTTCTACCGGCCCCCGCAAACGGTTTCCGGCCGGTGACCACCGGCGCCGGAAACCGCCCTCTCACGCGAACGGGCGGCAACCGGCTGCCCGATGACCGCCCGCGTGCGTGTCCGGGTGGCTACGCGGCGACCGGCGGCTTGGCCGGGGCCGCGCGGCGGGCGATGAGCTTCCAGTAGCTGCCGGGCAGGAGGCGCACCAGCACGTTGGGGACCTTGGCCGTCCAGCCGATGAGCAGCCGCGGACGCCGTTTCTCGATGGCCGCCATGATCTGCGCGGCCGCCTTCTCCGGCGGCATCGACAGCAGCTTGGCGAACTGCTTGCGGCCCTCCTCGTACTCCTCCACGGAGACGCCGGACCCGGTCCGCGCGCTCTCGGCGATCCGCGTCTTGATCCCACCCGGGTGGACGACGGTCACTCCGATCTCGTTCTCGGCCAGCTCGTGCCGCACCGACTCGGAGAAGCCGCGGACGGCGAACTTGCTCGCCGAGTAGGCCGCCTGCCCCGCCGGGGCGAAGATGCCGAACACGCTGGACACGTTCACCACGTGCGAGCCGGGATGGGCCTTCAACACCGGCAGCAGCGCGTGGGTGAGCCGCACGACCGAGCGGAAGTTGACGGCCATGACCCAGTCGAACTCCTCGAGGGTCACCTGGTCGAAGCGGCCACCCAGCGCCACGCCGGCGTTGTTCACCAGCAGGGTCGTCTCCGGGTGCTCACCGGCGAGCGTGGTCGCGAGGGCCGCCGTCTGCGCGTCGTCGGAGAGGTCGGCGACGTGCGTGACGACGGTCAGCGCCGGGTGGGCCGACCGCAACCGGTCGGCGACGCCGGCCAGCCGGTCCTCGTCGCGGTCGACGAGGACCAGCGAGCTGCCCCGAGCGGCGAGCTGGACGGCGAGCGCCTCCCCGATGCCACTCGCGGCTCCGGTGACGACGGCGGTGCCGCCGGCGAACTGGTACGGGCCCATCAGGCGACCGCCTTCTGCGACGTGCCGGCCGACGGCAGCTGGAAGGTCATGCCCTCGTCCTCGAGCGGGCCCCGGCGCATGAGCTGGACGTCGCGGATGTAGTTCTGGTGCAGCCGCCACGGCTTGCGCCGCCCCTGCTTGGGCAGGTCGGCCAGACTGCGCTGGACGTAGCCGGACGCCAGGTCCAGGAACGGCTGGTCGGCACCCTCCGGCGGCGCGACCGGCGTCGCGGCGGCGTACCCGTGCGCGTCCAGGTGGTTGAGCAGCCGGCAGACGTAGCGGTTGACCAGGTCGGCCTTGAGCGTCCAGGACGCGTTGGTGTAGCCGATGACCATCGTGAAGTTGGGGACGCCGGACAGCATCATCCCCTTGTAGGAGACGGTCTCGGACACGTCGACCGGGGTCCCGTCGAGCCTGAGCGACATCCCGCCCATGGGCAGCAGGTTGAGCCCCGTGGCGGTGACGACGACGTCGGCGTCCAGGTGCTCCCCCGACTCCAGCTGGACGCCCTTCTCCGTGAAGGTGGCGATCCGGCCGGTGGCGATGGAGGCCTGCCCGCGGCGCAGTGCCCGGAACAGGTCGCCGTCGGGCACCAGGCACAGCCGCTGGTCCCAGGGGTTGTACGGCGGGTTGAAGTGGGTGTCGACGTCGATGCCGGGCAGCTGCTTCTGCGTGAGGCTGCGCAGCAGCTTCCGCGCGGCCCCGGGGAAGCGCTGGCTGAACTGGTAGAAGGCGGTGGAGACCAGGACGTTCTTCCACCGCACGATCGGATAGGCGAGCTTCGCCGGCAGCTTGTTGCGCAGGAAGGTGGCCAGCGGGTCGCGGCCGGGCAGCGACATCACGTAGCTCGGGGTCCGCTGGAGCATGGTCACGTGCTCGGCCTCACCGGCCAGGTTCGGCACCAGGGTGACGGCGGTGGCGCCGCTGCCGATGACGACGATCCGCTTGCCGCTGCCGTCGAAGTCCGCCGGCCAGTGCTGGGGGTGGATGACCTCGCCGCCGAATCGCTCCTCGCCCTCGAACGTCGGGCGGAATCCCTCGTCGTAGCGGTAGTAGCCCGAGCACACCTGCAGCCACGAGCAGGTGAACCGCACCGTCTGCTCGGTGTCGGTCCGGCGCGCGGTGACCGTCCACCGGGCGTCGTCGCTCGACCAGTCGGCCGAGAGCACCTGGTGGTGGAAGCGGATCTTCTGCTCGACGCCGTACTCGCGCGCGGTGTCCTGGATGTAGGTGCGGATGGCCTCGCCGTCGGCGATGGCCTTCGAGTCCTTCCACGGGCGGAAGGCGTAGCCGAGCGTGAACATGTCCGAGTCCGACCGGATGCCCGGGTAGCGGAACAGATCCCACGTCCCGCCGATGGCGCCCCGGGACTCCAGGACGGCGTAGGTCTTGTCGGGGCACTCCTCCTGCAGGTGGCAGGCGGCGCCGATGCCGGACAGGCCGGCGCCGACGACGAGGACGTCCACGTGCTCGGTCGGGACGTGCTCGGTCGGGCCGGGCTCGATCACGGTCTGCTCCGCTGCCATGGGCGCACTCCTGGGGACGGGCCGGCCGGGACCGGCGGGGGTGGTCGGCGCAGGAACACTGCGGGCCGACGTTATCGACGCACTGTCGAACGAGTCAACACGGTGTCGAGAAACGGGTCGCCGGCGCTATTCTCCGGTCATGCCGGAGACCGTGAGCGAGACGTCCCCTCGGGGGCGACGGGCCGCCCGCCCCTCGGGCGACGACCGCGAGCTGGCCATCCTCGCCACGGCGGAGCGGCTGCTGGCCGAGAAGCCGCTGAGCGCCATCTCGGTGGACGACCTCGCCCGCGGCGCCGGCATCTCCCGCCCGACCTTCTACTTCTACTTCGCCTCCAAGGACGCCGTCCTGCTCTCGCTGCTCGACCGCGTGGTGGCCGAGGCCGACGCGGCCACCCTCGACGCGTCGCTCCTCCCGGCCGCCGGACCGCGCGCAGGCTGGCGCCTGGCGATCACCACCTACTTCGAAACCTTCCGGGCACACCGCGCGCTCACCCTCGCCTGGGCCGAGGCGCGGTCGACCAACGCCGAGATCCGCGAGCTCTGGGCACGGGTGTTCGACGACTGGGCGCAGCGCTGCGCGGTCGCCATCGACGCGGAGCGGGCCCGCGGTGCGGCTCCTCCGGGACCGCCCGCCCGGGACCTCGCGGTGCTGCTGACCTCGATGAACGAACGGGCCCTGTACGCGACGTTCAGCGGCGACGGGCCGGCCGTCGCCGAGTCCGCCGTCGTGGACGTGCTGCTCGAGGTCTGGCTGCGTGCCATCTACGGGACGGCGCCAGCGGACTGACCGCTCAGCGGGGAAGGCTCGCCACGCTGTCCGCCGTCAGGCTGCCCAGCCAGAGCGTCCCGCCGGACTCCCGGACGCCGGTGAGCATCCCGAAGCCGTCGAGCAGCCCGCGTCGCTCCTCCACCACCCGGCCGTCGCCGTCCAGCGCGACGAGGCCGACGACCGGGTCCGGCGAGGGCTGCAGACGCTCCGGCAGGCGGCGGACGACCGCCCGGGCCGCCGAGGGCAACCGCCAGATGGTGTCCAGCGCGGCGACGCGCGGGCTGGCGACGGCCACCCAGATCAGCCCGTCGGAGCCCAGCGCGATGTTGTCCGGATAGCCCCAGAGCTCGTCCGCCAGGACGTCGTCGGTGCCCCGCCGCGGCCCGTCGAGCCACACCCGCCGGATCCGCCGGGCGCCGGTCTCGGCCACCGCGACGAACGAGCCGTCGGCGGACAGCGCGACGCCGTTGGCGAACTCCAGCCCACCGAGCAGCTGGGTCACCGCTCCGTCCGGGTCACGCCGGAGGAGACGCCCGCTGCGGGAGCGCTGCACGAGGTCGGCCCGCCACTGCGGGATCGGGAACCGCGTCGAGGAGTCGCTGAAGTAGATGGTCCCGTCGGCGGCGACCGCCGCGTTGTTCACCGCGCCCAGGCGCCGGCCCTCGAACCGGTCGACCAGCGTGCGCGCCGTTCCCCCGGCCGTCGGGACGGCGAGCAGACCGGCGTCGGAGGAGCAGACCAGCAGTTCGCCCGCTCCGAGCAACTCCAGCCCGAGCGGGCGCCCGGGCACCGTGGCGACCGTCTCGACGTCGCCCGTCGAGGGGTCCAGCCGCAGGATGCGCCCGTCCTCGACACCGGTGAGGACCTGGCCGGCGGGGTCGACCAGGACGTCCTCGGCACCGTGGCCGGCGACGGGGAACAGCTGGACCGCGGCGAAGCCCCCCGGCCGGGTCACTCGGCGTGCACGACGCTGCCGGACGGAGCCTCGATCTCGCGACCGGTCACCCCGGTCCGGACGACGGTGACCGGGCAGGGCGCGTGGTGCACCAGCTGGTCGCTGGTCGAGCCGAGCAGCAGGCCGCGGAAGCCGCCCCGGCCGCGGGCACCCATGACCAGCAGGCTGGCGCCTTCGGCGGCGGTCATGAGCCCCTGCGCGGCCGCCTTGTGCACGACGTGGCACGTGACCCGCACCGATGGGTCGAGGCCGGCGGCCTTCACGTGCGCGGTCAGTTCCCCGAGCACGGCCTTCTCCCAGTCGGGCAGCGGCGGCACGTACCCGGGCGTCCAGCTACTCGGCTGCGGGGCGGTCATCATGGCCCACGCCCGGACCACGTGCAGGTCCAGATCGGCGCGGCACGCCAGGCGGCCGGCCCACACCAGTGCCTCCTGCGCGCTCTTCGATCCGTCGTGCCCGACGACGATCCCGCCCTCGACCCGCACGACCTCAGTGACGTCGTCCATCGCTGCCTCCCTCGGTTCCGGTGCCTGGCGCAAGCCTCTCACCAGCACCCTCGCCCACGGTCCGGGACGGCCGCCCGGCGCGATCCCGAGCGCGGGAACTCAGTGCGGAACCGGCGCTGGACGGCCCATCATCACAACCACGTTGCCGTCGTCGCGGACCTCGGACACCTGCTCGCCCCCCTCGACGGCGACGTTGCCGTGCATCACGTGGGTGCGGGGCCGGTCCGGGGGCGCCATGTCGGCAACCGCCTGCAATGCCTCGCCGAGGCGGTCGGTCAGCCCGCGCAGCAGCTGCCGGGCCTGGTCGCGCTGCCGCCGCAGCTCGTCGACCTCCGCCCCCATGTCGGCCAGGCGCGCCGATGCGTCGGCCGCCGCCCGGTCGCGCTCCTGCGCGGCGAGCTCGGCCAGCCGCTCCCGCTCAGCGGCCGCCTGGCGCAGGATCTCCGCGGCCTCGCCCTTCGCGCGGTCCCGCTCCGCTGCGGCCGCCGCGCGGTCACGGCGGGCGTGGTCGAGCAGCTCGTCGGCGGCGTCGACCGCCATCTCCTTGATCTGGTGGGCCTTGCGCAGGCGCGCATCGGCCTCCGTCCGCGCCTCGGCCACGATCCGCTCGGCCTCCCGCGCGCCTGCCTCGGTGAGCGCGGCCGCCTCGTCGGAGGCCAGCCGGAGCATCTCCTGCACGCGCTCGGAGACGGGGAAGGCATCCCGTCCGCGCGGGGCGTCGGCGAGCAGGCGCCGGGAGATCTCCAGCTCCGCCGAGGTCTCACCGAACCGGCTCAGCAGGTGGTCGACCTGCTTGCGGACGGCGATGAGCTCGCCCTCCGCCCAGGCCGTGTAGTTGTCGACCTCGAGACGGTCGTACCCGTGCAACCTGGCGCGGAAGACCGGCCGGTGGTCCATCAGCTCGTCGAGGTCACCGCGCCTGACGGGCGCCTCCGAAGGCTCTCCGTTCGTCCCACCCCCGCGCGTCCCTGCACTGCCGGACACGTTCCGCACCATCGTCTCCCCCTGCTGAGCACTGCTACCCAGGCGGACAGTGCCAGACGTGGCCGATCCGGGCCGGGCACCGTGACCGGACCGTGAGGATGGCACCGGCGTAGTTCGGCGGACGGTGCCAGGGCAGCTACGTTGCGTCGCCTCGGGTGCCGTCCGCGGTCTCGTCGGACGGGACGGAACGTGCGGGCATAGATCATGGGCACGGCATGTTGTGCGGAACAATAGTTGCACTCTCAACTAAAGACGGAGAACGTCATGCAGTTCGGCATCTTCACGGTCAGCGACATCACCCCGGACCCCACGACGGGCCGCACCCCGACCGAGGCGGAGCGGGTCAAGGCGGTCCTCGCCATCGCCCAGAAGGCCGAAGAGGTCGGGCTCGACGTCTTCGCCCTCGGTGAGCACCACAACCCGCCGTTCTTCTCCTCCTCCCCCACCACCACGCTGGCCTACATCGCCGCGAAGACCTCGACGCTCCAGCTGTCGACGTCCACCACGCTGATCACCACCAACGACCCGGTGAAGATCGCGGAGGACTACGCGATGCTGCAGCACCTCGCCGAGGGCCGGGTAGATCTGATGATGGGCCGCGGCAACACCGGTCCGGTCTATCCCTGGTTCGGCAAGGACATCCGCGACGGCCTCGAGCTCGCCGTCGAGAACTACGCGCTCCTGCGGCAGCTGTGGCGTGAGGACGTCGTGAACTGGGAGGGGAAGTTCCGCACCCCGCTGCAGGGCTTCACCTCGACCCCCCGCCCGCTGGACGGCGTCCCGCCCTTCGTCTGGCACGGCTCGATCCGCAGCCCGCAGATCGCCGAGCAGGCCGCGTACTACGGCGACGGCTTCTTCCACAACCACATCTTCTGGCCGCCGGAGCACACCCAGCGGATGGTCGAGTTCTACCGCCGCCGCTACGAGCACTACGGCCACGGCAGCGCCGACCAGGCCATCGTCGGGCTCGGCGGGCAGGTGTTCATGCGCACAAACAGCCAGGACGCCGTGGCGGAGTTCCGGCCGTACTTCGACGAGGCGCCGGTCTACGGGCACGGCCCCTCGCTCGAGGAGTTCAGCTCCCAGACCCCGCTCACCGTCGGCAGCCCCCAGCAGGTCATCGAGCGGACCCTCGGCTTCCGCGACTACGTGGGCGACTACCAGCGCCAGCTGTTCCTCATCGACCACGCCGGCCTGCCCCTGAAGACGGTCCTCGAACAGCTCGACCTGCTCGGCGAGGAGGTCGTGCCGGTGCTCCGCAAGGAGTTCGCCGCCCTCAAGCCGGCCCACGTCCCGGAGGCGCCCACGCACGCCTCGTTGGTGGCCGCGGCCGGCGGCGGGAAGGACTCCACCGTGCACGCCCCCGCCGACTCGGTGACGGGGCAGGCGCGATGACCACCCGCACGCTCGCCGTCGTCAGCGGCGGCCTCAGCAACCCGTCGTCCACCCGGCTGCTGGGCGACCGGCTCACCGCCGCCGCCGTCGAGGCGCTGAAGGCCCGCGGCGAGGACACCACCGTCGAGGTCGTGGAGCTGCGCGGACACGCCCGCGACCTCGCCGACAACCTGGTGACCGGGTTCCCCAACGAGGCGCTGCGGACGGCGGTGGACACGGTCACCGGATCCGACGCGCTGATCGCGGTCACGCCGATCTTCTCCGCGTCCTACAGCGGGTTGTTCAAGACGTTCTTCGACGTGCTGGACAAGGAGGCGCTGGTGGGCAAGCCGGTGCTGCTCGGCGCCACCGCGGGAACGGCCCGGCACTCCCTGGCTCTGGAGCACGCCGTCCGGCCGCTGTTCTCCTACCTGCGGGCGGTCACCGTGCCCACGGCCGTGTTCGCGGCGACGGAGGACTGGGCCGGACCGGGCGGCGCCGACAGCGCGCTGGTCGGCCGCATCGACCGTGCGGCGGGCGAGCTCGCCGACCTTGTGTCCGGCCGACCGGCCACGTCGCGGCCCGTGGACCCCTTCGCCGACCCGACGACGTCCTTCGAGGACCTCCTCAAGGGCCGGTAGCGGCCACTGAAGGGCCGAAATGGCCATGAAGGCCCCGTCCAGAGGCTCGTCGCGAGCTTGGGAGCGATGAGGGGGACGGGGTCCTTGCTCAGCCGACCGCGTCCTCCGACGGCGGCGCCGTGCCGCCCTGCGGCGAGTCACCGGCCATGATCCGGGCGATCTCGGCACGGTCCGCGGCCGACGGCAGGCCCCAGCCCGGCTCGTAGCCGTACACCTCGTGCAGCGGCGTCGACGCCGTCCGGCCGGTCAGGATCTCGACCGAGCCGGAGTCGACGAGTCCGGGGTGCTCGACACCGCAGGCCTCGGAGACCTTCAGCAGGTCCCGGCGCAGGGTGCGCACGTAGCCCGCCGCCCGCACCGACTTCAGCGCCGGGTCCAGCCCGTGGCTGAGCCAGGCGTTCTGCGTGGCGATGCCCGTCGGGCAGGTGTCGGTGTGGCACTTCTGCGCCTGGATGCAGCCGATCGCCAGCATCGCCTCGCGCGCCACGTTCACCATGTCGCACCCGAGCGCGAAGGCCACGATCGCGTTGTCCGGCAGGCCCAGCTTGCCCGCGCCGATAAACACGACGTCCTCGGCCAGCCCCTTGCGCGCGAACGTCGCGTAGACGCGGGCGAAGCCCAGCTGGAACGGCAGCGACACGGAGTCGGTGAAGATCAGCGGCGCGGCGCCGGTGCCACCCTCGCCGCCGTCGATCGTCACGAAGTCGACCCCGCGGTCCCCCGCCGCCATGAGGTCGGTCAGCTCCTCCCAGAACGCCATGTCGCCGACGGCGGACTTGATGCCGACCGGCAGCCCGGTCTCCGCGGCCAGCAGCTCCACCCAGTCGAGCAGGCTGTCGGTGTCGGAGAACTCGGCGTGCCGCGACGGGCTGATGCAGTCCACGCCCTGCGGCACCCCCCGCGTCTCGGCGATCTCGGCCGAGACCTTCGCCGCCGGCAGCACTCCCCCGAGCCCCGGCTTCGCGCCCTGGCTGAGCTTGATCTCCAGCGCCCGCACCGGCGCTCCGGCCACCAGCGCCTTGAGCCGCTGCAGGTCGAAGCGGCCCTCCTCGTCCCGGCAGCCGAAGTACGCCGTCCCGAGCTGGAACACCAGCTCGCCGCCGTGCCGGTGGTGCGGTGAGATCCCGCCCTCGCCGGTGTTGTGCAGGCACCCGGCCAGCGCCGCGCCGCGGTTGAGGGCCTCGACCGCGGCGCCGGACAGCGAGCCGTAGCTCATCGCCGAGATGTTGACCACCGAGGCCGGGCGGAAGGCGTGCCGGCGGCCCCGGGCCGCACCCAGCACCTTGGCCGCGGGCAGGTCGACGTCGTGCCCGGCGTGGACGTTGGACGCCGGCACCGCCCGCCCGAACGTCCGGTGGTTGATGACCGGGTAGCCGGCGGTGTACTCGAGGTCGTTGTCGGTGCCGAAACCGAAGTAGTTGTTGTCGCCCTTGGCCGAGGCGTAGACCCACCGCCGCTGGTCCCGGGTGAACGGGCGCTCCTCGTTGTTTCCGGCGACCAGGTACTGCCGCAGCTCGGGTCCGATCGCCTCGAGCAGGTACCGGGCGTGCCCGAGCACCGGGAAGTTGCGCAACAGGGTGTGCTCGCGCTGGAGCAGGTCCCGGGCTGCGACGGCGGCGACCGCCGACAACCCGGCAGCGGCGGCACGAGCGACTCGGTTCATGGTCCTGCCCTTCCGACGGTCCGGGTGCCGGAAGCATGCGCGGAGGCGACCGGCTCCGCGACCGGATGGCTGCAGCGCTCCCTAGACTCCCCCGCCATGCACCCTGCGACCATCGCCCGCCGCGTCGGCGGGCACGTGCGCGAGCGCGGGGTCGGCCCGGTGCTCGCCGACTGCGCCACCTGGGCCGTGCGCTGGGCCGCGCACCGCCCGCGGGCGGGGCGTCCGTCGACGGCGACCTTCCGGTACGACGGCGTCGAGCACCGCTATCTCCGCCATGCCTACAACTGGACGTGGCTCAACGAGCGCGCCGTGGAGGTGCCCCTGGCCGCCGCCGTGCTCGCCGGAGCGGCGGGCGGGCGGGTGCTGGAGGTCGGCAACGTCCTGGGCCACTACCAGGCGGTGGGCCACACCGTCGTGGACAAGTACGAGCGCGCGGCCGGCGTCCTCAACGCCGACGTCGCGGAGCTCGACCTCCCGGGGCCCTACGACCTCGTGCTGGCGGTGAGCACGCTCGAGCACGTGGGGCTGGACGAGGAGGTCCAGGACCCCGGCAAACCGGCCCGCGCCATCGAGCGGCTGACGTCCCTGCTCGCCCCCGGCGGACGGCTGTGGTGCTCCCACCCGGTCGGCTACAACCTCGAGCTGGATCGGCAGCTGCAGGACGGCCGGTTCGGGTTCACCCGGCTGACGGCGCTGCGCCGCCTCGGCCCGTCCAACCGGTGGGAGCAGGTGCCGGTCGAGGAGGTGTGGGGCACCCGGTACGACCGGCTGCTCTACACCGCCCAGGCGATCGTCATCGCCGAGCTGCAGCGCTGATCCGCGCCATTCCCCCCGAGCTCACCGGGCGGTGGGGGCCCCACGGAGCCGGGCGCGGGCGGCGACCCGCAGGGGGGCCAGCACGACGCCGTCGCGGGCGAGCCGCGCCCGGAGCACCCGGCGGTGCCGCACCACGCCGACGAGGCCGACGGCCCAGAACACGTACTGCACCGCGAACGCCGCCCGGAACGCGTCCAGCTCGTACGCCGTCGACGACCCGGGGGTGAGCAGGTCGAGCACCACCCCGACCGCCAGCACGGTGAGCAGCGAGGCGACGAAACCGCCGACGTTCACGACTCCGCTGGCGCTGCCCATGCGCTCGGCCGGGTTCTCGGTCCGCGCGTAGTCGAACCCGATCATCGAACCCGGCCCGTTGGTCCCGAGGACGACGACCAGCACGACCAGCAGCGGCAGCGGGGCCTGCCCCGGCCAGAGGAGGACGACGGTCCAGGTGGCGGCGGTGAGGGCGAGGATGCCGAACACGAGGTCCGACCGGCGCAGCGGCCAGCGCCCGCACAACCGGCCGAAGAGCGGGCCCACCCCCATGCCGACGAGCACCAGGAGGGTCAGGAGCGCGGCGGCCCCGGCCGGCGACAGCCCCTGCCCGAGCACCAGGAACGGGTAGCCCCACAGCAGGGCGAAGACGGTCCCGGAGAACTGCGTGACCAGGTGCGTGTACAGCCCGATCCGCGTGCCCGGCTCCCGCCAGGTCGCCATCAGGTTGCCGCGCAGCTCCCGGAGCCCCGCCACCGGCGCCGGCTCGGTGCCGATCGGGGCATCGCGCAGGGCCACGGCGACGAGGATCGCGACGACGACGCCGGTGGCCGCGGCACCGAGGAACGTGGTCTGCCAGCTGGTGCCGTGCAGCACGGCGACCAGGGGGTAGGCGGCGACGATCGAGCCGGCCTGACCGAGGATGCCGGTCAGCTGGGTCATGAGCGGGACGGTGCTGCCGGGGAACCACAGCCCGACCACCCGCAGCACGCTGATGAACGTCATCGCGTCACCGGCGCCCACCAGCACCCGGGCGGCGATCGCCGTCGGGACGTCGGTGGCCAGTGCCAGCACCAGTTGACCGGCCGCCATGGTGAGCGCGCCGGCGATGATCATCCGCCGCGACCCGAACCGGTCCACGGCGACGCCCACCGGGACCTGCAGCCCGGCGTAGACGGCCAGCTGGAGGACGAGGAAGAGCGAGACGGCCGAGGCGCCGGCGGAGAACCGCTCCTGCGCGTCGACGCCCGCCACGCCCAGGGAGGCCCGGTGGAAGACCGCGACCGCGTAGGCGAGCAGTCCCACCAGCCACACCACGTAGGCGCGACCCATCGGCCGGGCGCCGGTCGGTGCGGCCACCGCGGCCCGCTGCTTCCTCACCTCAAGGCAGACACCGGACCGGCGACGCAGCTTCCGACGACGCCGGGTGAGTTCGCTCACCCCTCCCTCCGAGGCCGTTACAGTTCTCGCGATGCACACGCTGGTCGATCCCGCCGACGACCCGGCGGTGGACGACGCACCACGACGCGGCCGGATCCTGTGGGCGCTCGCCACCTGCATGGCGGCCAAGGGCTACCAGGCCACGACCATCGCCGACATCGCCGCCGCAGCGCGGGTGTCGAAGACCGTCGTCTACGCCCACTTCCGGGACAAGGAGCACTGTCTCCTCGAGCTGTACTCGCGGGCCAACGACAAGGTCCTCGCCACCGTGCGGCAGGCCCAGGACGACGCCCGTCGCGCGGGCCTGCCCTGGCGGGACCGGCTGCGCGCGGGGGTCGGTGCCTACCTGGCGACGCTGGCCGACGGTCCGGCCGTCGCCTGGGCCGCGCTCGTGGAGGTCCAGGCCGCCGGCCGCCCCGCACTGGTGCTGCGACGGCAGATGATCGACCGCTACGTCGAGCTGCTCACCGAGGTCGCGCACGGACTCGCGGAGGAACACCCGGACGAGGTGCGTTCCGTGAGCCGCGACCTGCTCGTCGCCGCCGTCGGCGGCATCAACGAGCTGATGCTGGCCCGCGTCGAACGCGGCGAGGCCGCGCTGCTGCGCGAGGACGACGAGGTCGCCGCCGGCATCGTGATCGGCCTGCTGGAACGACGCGACGGTCCGGCCGGATCCGCCGCACCTCGCCCGCCCGGGTGACCTTTGCGGCTCCCCTGCGCTTCCGGACCAGCAGTGGCTACCGGCCGGTAACCACAGATCCGTACGCTCCGACCATGTCCCTGGTGCGGTCGCTGCGCGTCTTCCACCAGCGCCGCATCGCCCTCCCGGTCACCGACGACGCACTGGTGCTGGACGTGGGCAGCGGGGACAAGCCGTCCTGGCGCGCCGACGTGCTCCTGGACCGCTACCTCGGTGACGAGTACGCGGCCCAGCGGTCGGGTCGGGGCCGGGCCCGGATCAGCCGCCCGCTCTTCAACGCCGATGCCGCCGCGATGCCGTTCGCGGACGGAGCGTTCGACTACACGATCTGCTCCAACCTGCTGGAACACGTCGAGGACCCGGCCGGGGTGCTGCGCGAGCTGATGCGGGTCTCGCGGGCCGGCTACATCGAGGTCCCCGAGGCGTCCAGCGCCAAGATCGTCGACTTCCCGAGCCACATCTGGTGGTGCCGCCTGGATGCCGCGACGGAACCGCCGACCCTGGTGTTCACGGCCAAGGACGCGCCGGTGTTCGACGCGGAGATCGCCGACTACCTCCGGCGGTCGGGCGTGCAACGTCGCGTCGAGGCGGTGCTGAACAGCCGCTTCGAGCACCGGGTGATCATGCTGCACTGGTCCGGCGCGGTCCCCCACCGCGTCGAGGGCAGCGTTCCGCAGTCCCTGGTCGCGCACGCCCTGGCCCAGCCGGGCCACACCAAGGACCTGCAGGCGGCGGTCATCGAGAAGGCGACGGACGTGCTGACCGCGAGGACGCAGCGCCGGCTCCGCCGCCGGCGCCTCCGCTACGACGACCTCGTGCGTCCGGAGTTCCGCACCGGCGACGGCGCACTGCTGGAGCGGCGCGTCTACTCCGACGAGCGGTGGACGCCGAAGCCCGGCCCGGTCAGTACGGGTCGTACGGCGAGTCGTGCCCGAGCAGCCGGGCCACCGGCCGCAGGCGGAGGCGCAGCAGGATCTTGACGACGACGTTGCGCAGCCACCAGGGCAGCTCGGCGAGGATCCGCAGCCGGTCCCGCCCCGACGGCCGCCCGACCCGGAAGAGCGCCAGGGACCCCGCGCGGCGCTCGTAGCGGAGATCCCGCGAGGGAAGCACCCGCACGAGGATCCCCAGAGTCACCCCGATGGAGGAGAAGCAGTCGTGGATCAGCACCGGTGCGCCCTCCGGGAGGTGCACCCGCCATTTCAGGTCGTCGCCGACGGTCCAGTAGTCGTGCTTTCCGTCGATGTAGAGGAGATCGAACCCGCGGGTCCAGTTCTTGCGCGCACTCGTCGAGTAGTCGCACACCAATTCGACGACGTCCGCGACGCCGGATGTGGCAATGTTCTTCTCGAAGAGAATGCGCGTGCGACCACCGCCGAACAAGCGGCCGTCGACGAAGGGGTCGATGGCCACGAGCCGGCTCTTCCGCTGGTCCAACGCGTGCGCGAGGACCACGGTCGAACGTCCCTGATGGCTGCCCATCTCCACCGCGAGAGAGCCGGACGGCAGCGCGAGCGCCTGTTCGTGGAGCAATTCCGCCTGGGCCTCGGTCAGCCATCCCGGAATGTCGTCCGCGAGGGTCCAGATTTCCGAGAAGCGCCCGTCCGCGGACGTCTGCGGGTATTCCGGCACAGGAGACCAATCAGTCGGCGGAGAACGGTTATAGTCGCGCGGCACACTACAGCAGTGGCCCTGCAGACCCCGGAGGGATGACATCAGCGCAGTCGCCACGCGGTACGAGGAGCGGACCTCCCCGGATCCCGCCGGAGCGCCGCGGTGGGTCAACGCCGGTGTCTGGGTCCTCCTGCTGCTGGGCTCGGTCCTGCAGCTGCCGGGGCGGACCACCTTCGACACGAAGTTCGACCTGACGGCGGATCCTGCCGCGTTCCTCGACCGGGCCCTGCACATGTGGACACCCCTCACCCTCGGGGCCCCGCAGAACCAGGCGTACGGCTACCTGTTCCCCCAGGGTCCGTTCTTCCTCGGCGCCGACCTGCTGCACGTGCCCGACTGGCTGACCCAGCGCCTCTGGTCGGCGTTGCTGCTCATCGCCGCCTACGAAGGCGTCCGGCGGGTGTCCCGGGCACTCGGCATCCCCTGGGGCGCCGCGGTGCTCGCCGGCCTCTGCTACGCCCTGTCCCCGCGGCTGCTCGGGGCGGTGGGCGTCCTGTCGGGGGAGGTCCTCCCGACGGCCGTCCTCCCCTGGGTGGTGCTGCCGCTGGTCCTGACGCTCACCAGGCGGTTGTCGGCCCGCCGGGGCGGCCTGCTGTCCGGCGTCGCCGTCCTGTTCATGAGCGGCGTCAACGCCACCGGGACTCTGGCCGCGCTGCCCCTCGCCTTCCTCCTGGCCGCGTCTCGCCTCCGGCAACGCGGCGGTGCCGCGCTGCTCGGCTGGTGGAGCCTGGGCACCGCCCTGGCCTGCGCGTGGTGGATCGGCCCGCTGCTGCTCCTGGGGCGCTTCAGCCCGCCCTTCCTGGACTACATCGAGACGGCCGCGGCCACCACGAACCCCACCGGCTGGGCCAACAGCCTGCGGGGCGCGGAGCACTGGGTGGCCTACCACACGGTGGCCGGTCAGGGCTGGTGGCCGGGAGCCCACACCCTGGTGACGTCGGCTCCGCTCGCCGTTTCGGCCATGGGCGTCACGGCGTTCGGGCTCGTCGGCCTCCTGCACGCGCGCATGCCCCTCCGCCTCCCGCTCGCGCTCGCCCTCGTGGTGGGGCTGGTCTGCCTGACCGCAGGCAACCCGTCGCTGGCCGGCTCCCTCGTCGACGACCCGGTCCGCGCGCTGCTCGACGGCCCGCTGGCGCCCCTGCGGAACGTGCACAAGGTGGATCCGCTCGTCCGGCTGCCCCTCGCGCTCGGCGTCGGCCACGCGTCCGTCCTGCTCGCCGGGTGGGTCGGGCGGCGCATGGAGCGGCGGGGCTGGGAGCGGCACCGGGCGGTCGGCCGGCGCGTGGTCGGGGGTGTCCTGGCGACGGTCCTGCTCGTCGGCGCCGCACCGCTGTTCACCAACGGCCTGCGGATGCCCGGCTGGACGGACGTCCCGGAGGCCTGGTCGCAGACCGCCGCGTACCTCGACGACCAACCGGGCAACCGTGCCCTGGTCGTGCCGGGCGCCGGCTTCGGCGTGCAGACCTGGGGCTGGACCGTCGACGAGCCGATCCAGGGCCTGGCGGACGCCGGCTGGGTGACCAGGAGCCAGTCGGTGATGGCGCCGGGCCAGACGGTCCGCGTGCTGGACGCCATCGAGCGCCGGCTGGCCTCCGGGCAGGGCGGCGCCGGGCTGGCCGGGTACTTCGCGCGCGCCGGGATCACCCACGTCGTGCTCCGCCGGGACCTCGACCAGCAGGCGACGAGGACCGCGGACGCCGACCGGGCCGAGCGGGCGCTGTCCGGCAGCCCCGGCCTCCGCCGGGTGGCCGGCTTCGGGACGACGGGCTTCGCGAGCCAGGACCTCATCACCGTCTACGCGGTGGGCGGTGTGCTCCCCCGGGCCACCCTGGTCGACCTCGACGACGTCGTGCGCCTGGAGGGTGGTCCCGAGGACGTGCTCGCCGCGGTCGACGCCGGTCTGCTGGCGCCGTCCCAGGCCGTCGCGGTGCAGGGCACGGACGAGCCGGCGGACGTGGTGACGGACGGGTACCGCCGGGTCGAGCGGCAGTTCGGGCGCATCAACGACTCGGTCAGCGAGGTGATGACCGGTTCGGCGACCCCCCGGCAGGGCCGGCCCACCGACGACTACCCGGGAGCCACGACGGTCGCGCCGGCCGAGGCGGAGTTCCTCGCGGTGGACGACGTCACGGCATCCAGCTCCGAGGGGTATGCCGACAACTTCGCGCCGGTCCGTCCCGGGCGGGGTCCGGCAGCGGCCTTCGACGGCCGGCCGGAGACCGCGTGGCGGTCCGGCGCGTACGAGCCCCCGGTCGGGCAGTGGCTGGACGTCGACCTGACCCGTGCGGTGACCCGCGGTGCGCTGCACGTCTCCTTCCTCGGCGGCGGTGGGAACGCCACCGTGCGGGACGTCGAGGTCGCCTTCGACGGCGTCGTCGAGGAGCACGCCGTCCCCGACGACGGGCACCTCGTGGTGGCGCTCCCCAGCACCCCCGTGGCCCGCGTGCGCGTCACGGTGACCGCGGTGGCGCCCGGCCCCGGCCAGACGGCCCCGGTGGGCATCAGCGAGATCCAGCTCCCCGGCACCTCGCCGGGCCGCACCCTGGACGTCCCGCGCGCCGTCGGCGCCGACACCACGGTCCTGCTCGGCGCCGAGACACCGCGCCGGGCGTGCGTCGACATCGGGTACGGGCCGCACTGCGACGTGCCGGCCCCCGCAGAGGAGTGGAACGGGCTCGACCGGCGGATCACGACGGTCGAGGACGGCACCTGGGAGCTGTCCGGCACCGTGGTCGCGCAGTCCACGCCGGCCGCCGCCGCGCTGCTCGGGCCGCTCGGCGGCTCCGCCGTCGTCACCGCCGGATCGGTCTTCGGGGACGATCCGTCCGTCTCCGGGGCCTTCGCCTTCGACGGTCGGGCCGAGACGCCGTGGCTGGCCGATCCCGAGGACGACGAGGCGACCCTCGCCTTCAGCTGGACCGGCGAACGGACCGTCAGCCGGATCGCCGTCGACGCACCGGCCGTGCCGGCCGCCGACCCGGTCCGCGCCCGCATCGAGGCCTCGGGCGGCGTGCGCGACGTCGACCTGAACGGCTTCGGCTACTTCGAGCCGCTGACCGCACGGGACGGCCTGTCGATCACCTTCTACCGGGCGGACCTGGGCGCCCGGGAGCCGATCGGTGTCGCCGAGCTCCGCATCGAGGGCCTGGACGGACTCCAGCACCAGCCGTGGCAGGACGCTCCCACCGGCGCCGTGTGCGGTCTCGGCCCGGAGGTCCGGATCGACGGCACCGTGCACAGCACCGAGGTGAACGGGACGGTCGGCGACCTGCTGGACGGCTCGCCCATGACCTGGCGGGTCTGCGACGGTCCGGTCGCCCTGCCGACCGGTGCCCATCGGGTCCTGGCCGAGCCGACCCCGCAGTTCCGGCCGCTGTCGCTCACGTGGGCACCCACCACCCGACCGTCGCCGACCGCCGCAAGGTCCGACCAGGCGCCCGACGAGGCGGCCGGCGTCGACGTCGTCTCGTGGTCCGATGCCCGGCGCGTCCTGTCCGTGTCGACCGGGCCGGAGGCGGTCCTTCGGATCACCGAGAACGTCAACGCCGGGTGGCGGGCGACCCTGGACGGCCGGCCGCTGGAGTCCGTCGTCGTCGACGGCTGGCAGCAGGGCTACCTCGTCCCCGCCGGCAGCTCGGGAACCGTCGAGGTCGTGTTCGCGGCCGACCGGTGGTACCGGGCGTGGCTCCTGGTGGGCCTCGCGCTCGCCGGAGCCCTCGTGGTGCTGGCGGCCACCGGTCCGCGGCGCTCCAGTGATCCCGACGGGCACCGGGTCCTGCCGGCCGCACCGACGCGCGCGCTCCCGGTCGGGCTCGCCGTGCTCCTCGGCGCGGTGGGCGTGGTCGTGGCAGGCATCCCGCTGGTCGTCGGGTGGACAGCCGGTCTGGTGCCGCCCGTGCGCCGTCACGCCACGGCCGCCGGCGTGGTCGCCCTGGTCGGCAGCGGCGTGCTCGTCGCGACGTCCTCCGGCCTGGCAGCCGGCGTGCCCGGCCCCTGGGCCGACACGGCCGCCGCGCTCGGGCTCGGGCTGCTGCTCTCCGGCCTCGTCCCGGTCCGGGGACTGCGGCTGCGGGGACTGCGGCTCCGGGAACCTGGCGCTCGCGCGGCCGACGCGAGCTGACCGGGCCGCACCGCGACACGACGCCGGCGGCCGGGTCCGGGAGTTCCGGATCCGACCGCCGGCGTAGTCGTGCGGTCCAGCGGGGACGGTCACCGCCCGTCGGGCGATGCGGTCCCCCGGGGTCAGCCGACCTGGGCGACCTCGCGGGTGTCGGCCCGGTCGTCGTCGCGGTGGGCACCGGCGCGTGCCTTGCGGGCCAGCAGCAGGGCACCGACGACGAGCAGCAGCAGCCCGACGACGGCCATGGTCAGCGGCAGGACCGTCTTGACCAGGGAGATCTGACCTCGGATGTCCTCGGCCCGCTCGACGCCGTCCGAGATGGTCTCCTGCGAACCGGCGAAGTTGCCCGCGAGGATCGTGGCGCCGATCGTGCCCTCGGGACCGCGCAGGACGGTGTTCGGGCTCTCCTCGGAGGTCACGATGACGCCGCTGGTGGGCTCGACCCAGATGGTGCGCTGGTTGGAGTAGACGACCTCCGCGGTCACCGTGCCCGCCTCGTCGGAGCCGGCGAAGGAGGCCGGCACGTCGAGCTCGCGGACGACGGTCTCGGGGACGGACATCTCGAAGCGGTAGACCTCGAGGCCCTCGAGCTCCTCCACGGCCTCGAACGTCGCGGGGAAGGCCTGCCGCGTCGTCGAGTTGAAGACGTCGTAGTCCTTCTGCTCGGTGCCGAAGGGGAAGGTCAGCGTGAGGCCCTCGACGGCCACGTCGTCGTCGTAGTCGACGTGGTCGACGTCGCAGTCGACGGCCACGGCCTCGCGACGGTCGATGCACACGCGGTAGGTGCCCGCGTTCAGCACGGTGCCGTCCTCGCCGGTGATCGTCGAACCGAAGTTCCAGACGGCGACGTCGTCGCCGGCGGCCGCGGAGCTCGGGTCACCCTGGACCTGCTGGCGGACGTCGGCCTCGAGACCCTCGAGCTGCGCCTGCTCGCCGATGCTGAAGAACTCGACCTCGGTGCCCTGGGCGGTCGGGCTGGCCGTCTGGTCCAGCGGGAGCTTGACCAGGGTCGGCTCCAGGAACAGGCGGACCGCCAGGGCACCGGCGAGCAGGAACGCTCCCAGACCCAGCAGTACCAGCCCGATGGCGCGTCCACGCATGCCGATTGCTCCTCAAGCTCGTCGCGACAGCACCTTTGCGTCGCAGCGACGCAACACTACTGGCGAGTAGGGCGCCGTCCAATACCTGCTGGTACTCCGCCGTACCGGCGACGGGGTACCGCCGCGTACCAGGGTGAACGCAGTCACCCGGGTGGGTGACGCCGACGTCGCTGATACCGTCCCGTACCAGCGAGTTCCGCGACCGGTCAGCGGCGCCGCATCACGATGACGAGGTTCCACGACACGAGTTCGCGCAGGCCCGGCACCGCGACGACCCAGGTGGCCCACCACGGGTGGTAGCGGGGGTAGCGGGCGACGACGTCCACGTCCGGGCAGTTCCGGGCCCAGCGCAGCGCCCCGCCCACCGAGACCGGGAACAGCGACTCCCCGAACCGGTTCTTCGGCTCGCGACCGTGGCGGGCGGCGTAGCGGCGACGGGCGCGCATGCCGCCGAGGTAGTGCCACGGCCCCGTCTCGTGGCCGCCGTGCGGCGAGAGCCAGGGTGTGAAGGACAGGAAGACCGTGCCCCCGGGCCTGGTCACCCGCACCATCTCGGCCGTCATGGTCCACGGCGACCGGACGTGTTCCAGGACGTTGGACGAGTAGCAGACGTCCACGGCCGCCGATCGGATCGGGAGCGCCTCACCGCTCGCCCGGACCGTGCCCGGCTGCGGCTCGCCCCGGGCGACCATCTCCCCCGCGTCCGGCTCGAGTCCGACGTAGGTGGCTCCGGCGCCCCGGAAGGCATCGGCGAAGTACCCGGGACCACCGCCGACGTCGAGCACCGTGGCGCCGTCCAGCGGTACGTGCTCGCTCAGCTGCCGCACGGAGTCCTCGGCGAGCACCCCGTAGAAGAGGTCGGGGTCCGACTGCTCGCGCAGAAATGCCTGGAAAAGCGAGACCGAACGGGACAATGTGGCTGCGCGAGCCATTTCGGGCGGCCCCCTTCTTTGCGGTGAATGGCTGGTGGACCCGTAGTTACTGGGCGGTAGGCTCCCGCGGTGCTTTCCCGATCAACGTCGATCGACGTCCTGTTCGTCAACTGGCGGGACGTCTCCCACCCCGAAGGCGGGGGCTCGGAACGCTACGTCCACCGCATGGCGGAGGGGCTGGCGGGTGCCGGCCTGACCGTCGAGCTGTTCTGCGCCGCCCACGACCGCGCTCCCGCCGAGGAGATGCTCGGCGGCGTGCGGATCGTCCGCCGCGGCGGCCGGCTCGGCGTCTACCCGCGCGCCCTCCGGCACGTGCTGCGCACACGCCCGCGGCTGGTGGTCGACGTGCAGAACGGCCTGCCCTTCGCCAGCCCCCTCGTCACCCGGCGCCCCGTCGTCAACCTGGTCCACCACGTGCACCGGGAGCAGTGGCCGATCGTGTTCGGACGGGTGGGTGGCGCCATCGGATGGTGGGTGGAGTCGGTGCTGGCGCCGAGGATCTACCGCCGCAGCCGCTACGTGACGGTGTCGACCGCCACGGCCGAGGAGCTGGCCGGGCTCGGCATCGACCGCGGGCGGCTCTCCCTGGTGCGCAACGGCGTGGAACCGCCGCTGCCGGTCACCTCGGTCCGCTCGGCGGCACCGCACCTGGTCGTGCTCGGCCGGCTGGTCCCCCACAAGCGGGTGGAGCACGCCATCGAGGTGGTGGCCCGGCTCCGCGACCGGTGGCCGGACCTGCGCCTGTCGGTGGTCGGCGAGGGGTGGTGGGATGCCGAGCTCCGGGCCCGGGCTGTCGCACTCGGGGTCGACGACGTCGTGGACTTCACCGGTCACGTCGACGAGCAGGCCAAGCACGAGGAACTGGCCCGCGCCTGGGTGCACCTGTGCCCCTCGGTCAAGGAGGGCTGGGGGCTGGTCGTCACGGAGGCCGGCTCGCACCGGGTCCCGACCGTCGGCTACCGGTCGGCCGGCGGCCTGAACGAGTCCGTCGTCGACGGCGTCACCGGTGTCCTGGTCGACGACCTCGACGGGATGGTGGAGGCCGTCGACGACCTCCTGGCGAACGAGAACCGCCGCCTCGCCATGGGCAAGGCGGCGGCGCGTCATGCGGCGTCGTTCCACTGGCCGGCCAGCGTGCGCGGCTTCGCCGCGGCCCTGGCCTCCGCGGTGCGGGAGACCCGGCCGGCCGTCCGCGGGTCAGCTGTTCCGGTTGCCGTAGTCCAGGACGTTGATCGTCTCGTTGGTCGTCTCGATGCCGTTGTCGGGGTCGAGGGAGGCCTGGACACCGACGACAGCGGCGACGCCGAGCGCGGTCCCGCCGCCGAGGGAGATGAGCACGGCGATCAGGGTCTTCATTCTGGAACTCGCTTCCATGGAGGGCGACGACGGAGCGTGACGGTAGAGGGCGTCGCGGTGATCCACAACACCGACCCGCTCACGATCACCAGCCAGCACGCGTGAAACCCCACCACGGCTGTCACCCGGGCGAGGGAGGGTTCGGGCCCCGGACGGGCTCCGGGCACGCGGTGGAGGGCGAGGTCCGCACCGTCGACCACCAGCGGCAGATCGGTCACCGCATCGGGCACCGGCCGGCCCGGGGTGCCGCGCTCCACCAGCACCCAGCCGATGCCGAGGTCCGCCAGCGCACCCGGCTCGTCGACGACCTCCGCCACCGCCCGGGCCCGGAGGTCCTCCCCCTCGACCGCCCGCCCGTCCACGACGAGGACGTCGTCGGTGACCGTGGGGCGTGGCAGCCAGCGGGCGGCCGGGTCGAGCTGCGGGCGGTCGGCGTTCCAGTCGAACGCGCGGTAGGCGCCGAAGGGCAGCACCAGGACGTCGCCGGGGTGCGGGTCCTCCGCGAGCGCGTCGCGCACCTGCTGCCAGTCGCCCGGGTACTCGACGGGCTGCAGGCGTCCCCCCACGCCCCAGACCAGGTCCGGCACAGCGATGAGCGGCAGCAGCACCGCGGCCGCGCCCAGCAGGCCGGCCGCACCGGGGAGACCGCTCCGCTCGCGCACCGCGTCCGCGAGGCGGCGCGCACCGAGGCCGGCCCCCACGGCCAGCGGCAGGGCCCACCAGGCGATCCACTTCTGCCCGTCGCGCAGGAGCCCGGCGCCCGGGACCGACCGCACGGCCGCCTCCAGCACCTCCCGCAGCCCGGGCACGCTCCCGGCCAATGCCAGCAGGAGGCCGCACGCCCCCAGCACCAGCAGCCGGGACCCGGGCGCTCGCCGGCCGTCGCCGTGCGCCGCCCAGCCGGTGACGGCGAGGGCCACCAGCAGGAGCGTGACCAGGGGCAGCAGCGGCGACGCACGGCTGCCCGGCACTGCGTCGGCGTTCCAGATACCTCCGGTGCCGAGCAGGGCGAGGAGCGCGCCGCCCCACCCCTCGCCCCGGGCGGCGAAGGCGGCCACGCCGGCGGGGTCCGACGCGCCGCCGGCGGGGTGCAGCACCCCGGCGGCGATCCACGGCAGCGACAGGAGCAGAACCGTCCCGCCCGCGGGGAGCAGGCGTCGCCGGCCGACGAGCACCAGCACGACGCCCGCGGCGAGCAGCGCGCCCGTGGGGGTGAGCGCGGCAGGTGCCACGGCCAGGACCAGCCGGGCCGTCGACCGCGGCTCGCCGGCGCGCACCCGCAGCGCGGCGAGCGCGATCCAGGGCAGCGCGGCGTAGGCCAGCAGCAGCGCCCAGTGGCCGATGAGCAGCCGCTCCGCGACGTATGGGCTCCACCCGTAGACCAGCCCGCCGACTATGCCGGCCAGCCCGCGGCGACCGTCCGGGCCGGGCGGGACGAGGCGTGCGGCACCCAGCACCGCGGCGTACACGGCGGCGAGCAGCACCGCCTTCTGCACCAGGTCGCCCGGCACGACCGCCGTCAGCAGGGCCATCACGCCGTCGACCGGAACGGCCCGGGGAAGGCCGCCGCCGAGACCGAGGGCATCGAGGTCGAGGTCCTGGCGCGGAACGAAGACCATGTCCCGGAGGAGGACGTAGCCGGGCGCCAGCGCGGGCGCCGTCACCAGCACGGCGACCACCAGGGCCAGCACGCGGGCGGCCCAGGGCGACGGCTCGGGTCGGGTCCAGCCCGCGTCCACCGCACCCCCGTCCACCGCTCCCCCGTCCACGTCCCGTACCGCTCCGGCCGGGTCCCCGGCCGAGGCGCAGCGTAGGCGGCGGACGTGGCCCAGCCGCTCATCCGTCCGGACGGCGTGGTCGACGGAACCGCCCCCGCACCACCGTCCCGCCGTCTCCTGGGACCGGCGGCCCTGGTGTCGGTGGCGTTCCTCGGGGCCAACGCCCTGGCGTACGCGTTCACCCTCGTCGCCGCCCGGCTGCTCGTCCCCGCGGCCTTCGGGGAGCTGGCCGCGCTGCTGGGCGTCCTGCTGGTCGGCACGGTGCCGGCCACCGGGCTGCAGACCGCGGCCGCCTTGCACCTGGGCGGGGTCGCGGGCCGCCGCTCCCCCCTCGTCCTCGCCCGGCTGCACGCGAGCGCGCTCGTCACCGCGCTGGTCGTCGTCATCGCCGGGGCGCTCGCCGCCGCCCCCCTGACGGCGCTCCTCCACCTGCCCGACCCCCTCGCGGTGGTCTGGCTCGTGGCGCTGCTCGTCCCCTCGACGCTCGTGTCCGGCTACCAGGGAATGCTGCAGGGCACCGGCCGCTACGGGCAGCTGGCCGCGGTCAACGGATTCCTCGCGCTGGCCAAGCTGCTCGGGGGCACCGCCGGGCTGCTCGTCGGCGGCACCCCCACCGCCGCCCTCGCCGGGATGACCGTCGCCGCCCTCGTCGCGGCCCTGGCCGGCTGGGCCGCCTGCGGCCGGCCGGGTGTCGCGCGCGGTCTGCGCACCCCCCTCACCGCTGCCCTGCGCGCCTCCGGGGCGCTGCTCGGGTTCGTCCTCCTGCTCAACCTGGACCTGCTGCTCGCCCGTCACCACCTGACCGCCGGGCACGCGGGCGAGTACGCCGTGGGCTCGATCGTCACCAAGATCGCCTTCTGGCTGCCCCAGGGCGTCGGGGTCGTCCTCCTCCCCCGGCTGGCCGACGAGGCGCACCGGAGGCGATCGCTGCCGTCGGCGCTCGCCGTGGTCGCGGGCGTCGGGGCGGTGCTCACGCTCGGCACCGCCGCACTCGGGTCCGCCGCACTGCCGCTCGTCGGGGGGTCCGCGTACGGCGATGCGCTGGGCACGGCGGCCTCGCTGTTCGCCGCCCTCGGCACCGGGCTCGCCCTCGCCCAGCTGCTCCTCTACTCGGGCATCGCCGCAGCCGACCGGGTGGCGGTCGGGTCCGTCTGGGTGGCCGCCGTGATCGAGGCGGTCGTCGTCTCGGTCCTCTCGGCCACCGGCCGGCTGACCGTGGTGAGCCTCGCCGGAACCGCCGTCCTCACCGCAGTCCTCCTGGTGGGTGCCGGGCTGCTCCGCACCCGGCCGTTGTCACCCGAGCGGTGATCAACTTCGCCCGCGGAGGACGACTACTCCGGCGCGGCGAGGGGCAGGAGCAGGTCACCACCTGCCCGGACGCGACCTGGGTCCGGGCAGCACGACCCGCCCACGAAAGGAGCGCCGTCCATGGCGTCCGTCATCCACTACACGATCGCGACCGAGGCCGAGAAGAGCCCGGACTTCCGCCGCGTCCTCTGGACCGGCGAGCACACCCAGCTCGTCATCATGACCATCCCGCCGGGCGGCGAGATCGGCGAGGAGGTCCACGAGGTGGACCAGATCCTCACCTTCGTCAGCGGCACCGGCGAGGCCAAGGTGTCCGGCTCGACCAAGCAGGTGGCCCAGGGCGACCTCGTCGTCGTGCCCGCAGGCAAGAAGCACAACTTCCTCAACACCGGCCAGAACCCGCTGATCCTCTACACCGTCTACGGCCCGCCGGAGCACGCCGACGGCGCGGTGCACACGACCAAGGAGGAGGCCGACCGCCTCGAGGAAGAGGGCAAGGACGAGCCCCCGGCCTCCTGATCACCCGGCCGCCATCACCCGGACCCGGGGCCGGATCCGGCCCCGGGTCCGGCGCGGATCGCCCTCCGGCGGGCGGTCCTCCGGTACCGGGTGGCTGGCTCCGCCGCCGCGACGGGAGACTCGCACCATGACGGCGACCGACTCCGCTCCCGCGCACCCCGACACCGCACGGGAACTGGTCGCCGCTCTCCGGGCCGCCGGGATCGGTGACGTCGACGACTCCGGCCTGGCCCGCGCGCTGTACTCCTCCGACGCCTCGCTGTACCGGGTGCTCCCCCGCGCCGTCGTCCGGCCCCGGCACGTCGACGAGATGGTCGCGACGCTCGAGGTCTGCCGCTCCCTCGGCGTCCCCCTCACCGCCCGCGGTGCCGGCACCTCGATCGCCGGCAACGCGGTCGGCCCCGGTGTCGTGCTGGACACGAGCCGGTACCTGCACCGGGTGCACGCCGTCGACGAGGAGGCGCGCACGGCGACCGTCGACCCGGGCGTCGTGCAGGCGTCGCTGCAGGCGGCGGCCCGCCCCTCGGGCCTCCGGTTCGGGCCCGACCCGAGCACGCACAACCGCTGCACGGTCGGCGGCATGATCGGCAACAACGCCTGCGGCTCCCGGGCGCTGGGCTACGGCCGCACCGCCGACAACGTGGTGGGCCTGGACGTCGTCACGGGTGGCGGCGAGCGGCTGACGCTGCAGACGGGGACGCAGCCGCGGGACGGCGTGCTCGCCGGTCTGCACGGGCTCGTCGCGGGCGAGCTCGCCATGCTGCGCACCGAGTTCGGCCGCTTCGGCCGCCAGGTGTCGGGCTACTCGCTGGAGCACCTGCTCCCGGAGCGCGGCTTCGACGTCGCCCGGGCGCTGGTCGGCAGCGAGGGCACCCTCGCGCTGGTGCTGGGCGCGACCGTGCGGCTGGTCACCGACGCCCCGTTCCGGGGACTGGTCGTGCTGGGCTACCCGTCGATGCCCGAGGCGGCCGACGCCACCCCTGGGCTCCTCCCCCACGGGCCGACGGCGGTGGAAGGCCTGGACGCCCGCATGGTGCAGCGGCTGCGCGACGTCCCCGCCGCCGTCGTCCCCGACCTGCCGCGGGGCGACGGCTGGCTGGTCGTGGAGCTCACCGGCGACAGCGTCGCCGAGGTCCGCGACAAGGCGGCCCGGGTCCTCGCGGATGCCGGGGCGCTGGACTCCCTCGTCGTGACCGACCCCGCCGAGGCGGCCGCCATCTGGCGGATCCGCGAGGACGGCGCGGGGCTCGCGGCCCGCACCTCCGACGGGCACCCGGCCCACGCCGGCTGGGAGGACACCGCCGTGCCGCCGGAGCGGCTGGGCGCCTACCTGCGCGAGTTCGAGGCGCTGCTCGACCAGCACGGCCTCCAGTGCGTCCCCTACGGGCACTTCGGCGACGGCTGCGTCCACGGCCGGATCGACTTCCCGTTCGGCTCGGGCAGCGAGCCCGACCGGGGGCGGGCGCGGTACCGCGCGTTCGTGGAGGACGCCGCCCGGCTGGTGTCGGGTTACGGCGGCTCGCTCTCCGGCGAGCACGGCGACGGCCGCGCGCGCAGCGAGCTCCTGCCCTTCATGTACTCACCCGGGGCCATCAGCCTGTTCGAGCGGGTGAAGGCGGTCTTCGACCCCGACGACGTCCTCAACCCCGGCGTCCTGGTCCGGCCCGCACGGCTGGACGACGACGTCCGCATGGCGGCCGCCCCGGTCGTGCGGGAGCGGCTCGCGCTGGCGTACCGGCACGACGGCGGCGACTTCTCGGCGGCCGTGCACCGCTGCACCGGCGTCGGCAAGTGCCGCGCCGACCTGCAGTCGTCCGGTGGCGTCATGTGCCCGTCCTGGCCGGCCACCCGGGAGGAGAAGGACTCGACCCGCGGCCGGGCGCGCGTGCTGCAGGAGATGCTCGCCCCCGGCGGACCGGTCACCGACTGGCGCTCGCCGGAGGTGCACGGCGCCCTCGACCTCTGCCTGTCCTGCAAGGGGTGCTCCCGCGACTGCCCGACGGGCGTGGACATGGCGTCCTACAAGGCCGAGGTGCTGCACCAGTCCTACCGGCGCCGGCTGCGCCCGCGCGCGCACTACACGCTGGGGCAGCTGCCCCGCTGGGCCGACCTCGCCGCCCGCGCCCCGCGCCTGGTCAACGGCGTGCTGCGGTCACGGCTGGGCGGGCGGCTGGCGAAGTGGTCGGCCGGCATGGATCAGCGTCGGGACGTCCCGCCCTTCGCCACGCGGACGTTCCGCCGGCAGTGGGCCGAGCGTCCCGCCCCGGCCGGAGCGGGCACGCCGGTGGCCCTGTGGGTGGACTCCTTCACCGACCACTTCGCGCCCGAGGTCGCGCTCGCGGTCGCCCGGGTGCTGGAGGCGGCCGGCTACCGCGTCCAGGTGCCCGGTGCCGACACCTGCTGCGGGCTGACCTGGATCACCACCGGCCAGCTGGACGCCGCGCGCCGGATCCTCGGCTCGACCGTCGAGGCGCTGGTCCCGCTGGCCGACGCGGGCATCCCCATCGTCGGGGTGGAGCCCTCCTGCACCGCCGCGCTGCGCGGCGAGGCGGTGGAGCTGGTCGGCGGGCCGGCGGCCGAGCGCGTGGCCGCCGCGACCCGCACGCTCGCCGAGCTGCTCGCGGACACCCCGGGCTGGACCCCGCCGTCGCTGGACGGGCTCGAGGTGGTGGCGCAGCCGCACTGCCACCACGCGTCGGTGATGGGGTGGTCGGCCGACGCCGATCTGCTCGCCTCCGCCGGCGCCCGGGTGACCCGGCTCGGCGGGTGCTGCGGCCTCGCCGGCAACTGGGGCGTCGAGCGCGGCCACCACGACGTCTCGGTGACGATCGCCGGCCAGCAGCTGCTGCCCGCCGTCGAGGGCCTCGGCGACGACGCCGTCGTCCTCGCCGACGGGTTCTCCTGCCGGACCCAGCTGGACCAGCTCGCCGGCCGCCGGGGTCTGCACCTCGCCGAGCTGCTGGCCCGACGGCTGCCCGACCAGCGCTAGGCGGCGGCGTCGTCCCTGCGCGCGCGGGCGGCGTCCAGCACGGCCGGCGTGAGGGCCGCCGCGATGCGCGCGTAGCCGGCCGACGAGGGGTGGAACCGGTCGCCGGAGAACATCGCCGGGTCGGCGGCGAAGGCACTGGCGACCTCGGCGGCCACGCCGGCGACCGATCCGCCGGCCGCCTCCACGACCTCGGCCTGGCGCTGCTGCAGCTGCACGCACGCGGCGCGGACCAGGGCCCGGAAGGCCGGCGGGATGAACGGCACCGACGACATGTCCGGTGCCGGGACGACGACGACGTCGGTGCCGCGCGACCGCAGCGCTCCGACCGCCGTGGCGAGGGCACGGGCGGCCTGCTCCGGCGGGACGAAGCGGGCGAGGTCGTTGGCCCCGATGACCACGACGGCGAGGTCGGCGTCCAGCGGCTCGGCGCGCCGGACCTGTGCGGCGAGGTCGGCGGAGACGGCGCCGGGCACGGCCAGCACGTGCAGGTCGACGTCGAACCCGTCGCGGGTCAGGGTGGCGGTGATCCGGCGGCCGAGGGTGTCCTCGGCGCGCGCCGCCCCGGTACCGAAAGCGATGGAGTCACCCAGGACGAGCAGACGGAGCGGAGTGGAGGCCACGACAGGTCCAACACCTCGAGCCGCCCCCGGATTTCCCGTGAGGATCAGGTCTGCTGACCGTTGTCGGGCCCCCCGGGTCAGCGGCCGCGCCACACCGGCGGGCGCTTCTCGGCGAAGGCGGTCGAGCCCTCGCGGGCGTCCTCCGAGCCGAACACCGGGCGCACGATCTCGTCCTGCCGGTCCCAGGCCTCCTCGGTCCCCCAGGAGGGAGCCGACAGGACGACCTGCTTGGTGGCCGCCACCGCGAGCGGCCCGTTGGCGGCGATGACGTCGGCCAGGGCGACGGCGGCGTCGAGCGCCGTCCCGTCGTCGACGACCCGGTTGACCAGTCCCGCGGCCGCCGCGCGCTCGGCGTCCATGGGGTCGCCGGTCAGCAGCAGCTCCAGCGCGAGGGCGCGCGGCACCCGCTGCGGCAGCAGCAGGGCCGCGCCACCGGCGGCCACCAGCGACCGCTTGACCTCCGGGACGCCGAACCGTGCGCCCCGGCCGGCGACGACGAGGTCGCAGGCGAGCACCAGCTCGAAGCCACCGGCGAGTGCGCCGCCCTCGACGGCGGCGATCAACGGCTTGCGGGGCGGAGTGCGGGTGATGCCGCACAGTCCCCGTCCCTCGATCGCCGGCGTCTCCCCGCGCAGGAACGCCTTGAGGTCCATGCCGGCGGAGAAGAAGCCCGCCGCGCCGGTCAGGACGCCGGCGCGGAGCTCGTCGGTCGCGTCCAGCTCGTCGACGGCATCGGCCACGGCCCGGGCGACGGCGGCGTCCAGCGCGTTGCGCGCCTGCGGCCGGTTGATCGTGATGACCTGCACCGCACCGCGGCGCTCCACCAGCACCTCATCGGACACACCGACCTCCTCGGGGACGGGACGACGCGGAGCCCTCCGCCGGCTCCCCAGAACGATCAGGTCACCTGATCGTCCTGGGGAGCGCAGCGGTCAGGCCTTCGGGCCGCCGGCGGCGTAGACGACCTGGCCGGAGACGAAGCCGGCGCCCTCGCTGACGAAGAAGGACACCAGGTGGGCGATGTCCTCGGGCTTGCCCGTGCGGGCCACCGGGATCTGGGAGGCCGCGCCCTTGATGAAGTCCTCGAACGGGATGCCCATGCGGTCGGCCGTCGCCTTGGTCATCTCGGTCTCGATGAAGCCCGGGGCGATGGCGTTGGCGGTGACGCCGAACTTGCCGAGCTCGATGGCCAGGGTCTTGGTGAAGCCCTGCAGACCCGCCTTGGCCGTCGAGTAGTTGGCCTGGCCGCGGTTGCCCAGCGCCGAGGTGCTGGAGAGGTTCACGATCCGGCCCCACTTGGCGTCGATCATGTGCTTCTGCGCGGCGCGCGTCATGAGGAAGGCGCCCCGCAGGTGCACGTTCATGACGATGTCCCAGTCGGAGTCCGACATCTTGAACAGCATGTTGTCGCGCAGCACGCCGGCGTTGTTCACCAGCACGGTGGGCGCGCCCAGCTCGGTGGCGATCCGCTCCACGGCGGCCTCCACCTGCGCGGAGTCGCTCACGTCCGCGCCGACGGCCAGCGCCCGTCCACCCGCGGCCTCGATCGCCTCGACGGTGCCCTTGGCGGAGGCTTCGTCCAGGTCGAGGACGGCGACGGCGAAGCCGTCCTGGGCCAGCCGGAGGGCCGTGGCGGCGCCGATGCCGCGGGCCGCTCCGGTCACGATGGCCACCCGGGCCGCTGCGCTTGCCTCGCTCATGGATGTTCCCTTTCCGTCGGATGCCGGCGGCCGTCCGCGGTTGGTCCGCGCGACGGGCCGAGAGCTGCGCCCGACACGTTACGGCCGGGGCCCGAGGCGCCCGTCACACGGTCCGGCCGGGCCACGTCGACCCGGTCGAAACCCTCCGCACGGGTCGGCGGCACGAACCGGGCCCGCGTGGCGAGCACCCCGACCAGCGGGACGCGGGAGCGCTCGTCCCGGTCCACGTTCCGGGCCAGGCTGACCTCCGGCGGCGTGTCCAGCCAGACGGCCCGCACCGGCACGCCGGCGGCCCGGGCCGCGGCGATCAGGGCCGCGCGGTCCTCCACCGCGGCGTTCGTGTTGTCCACGACCACGCTGCGGCCGGCGGCGAGGTGCTCGGCGACGACCCGCTGCTGCCGGGCCTCCCGACGGCGCGCCCGCGGCCAGTGGTCCTTGCTCACGACCACGTGGCTGTCGGCGAGGTGGTCCCGCACCCAGGTGGACTTGCCCGAGCCCTGGAGACCGACCATGACGACCAGCTCGGGCCCGTCGCTCACTCCGGTGGGGCGCCGGTGGGCTGCGAGGCGCTGGTGGGCTGCGGTGCCCGTCGGGGGTGGTGCAGCCGGCGGACCGAGGCCAGCGCCGCCCGGCGGGCGTGCATGCGGCGCTTGGCCCGCATGGTGCGCGGCGCGCGCGGCTCCTCGCGGAGGAGCGCGTCCAGCCAGTGCCCGCGCGGGTCGACGTCGACCAGGAGCGCCTTCACGAGCAAGGTCAGCGGGATCGCCAGGAGGGCGCCGAGGGCGCCGAGCACCCAGCTCCAGAACAGCAGCGCGATGAAGGTGACCGTCATCGACAGGCCCACCGAGTCGCCGACGAACCGGGGCTGGATCAGCGTCTGGATGACGAAGTTCAGCAGCGAGTAGACGACGACGACGGCGATGAGCTCACCCCAGCCGCCGGCCAGCAGGCCCAGCAGCGCGGGCGGGACGACGCCCAGGAGGAAGCCGATGTTGGGGACGTAGTTGGTGACGAAGGCCAGCAGGCCCCAGATGCCCGCGGCGGGGATGCCGATGATGGACAGGGCGACCCAGTCCCCCAGCGCGACGATCGCGCCGAACACCGTGCTGACCAGCAGGTAGCTGCGGGTGCCCTGGGTGAACAGGGTCATCGCGACCGGCAGGTGGGGGCGCTCGGCGCCGACCAGCGCCATCCGCCGGCCGAACCCGCTGGACTCGATGGCCACGAAGATCAGCGCCGTGAGCAGCAGGACCAAAGTGCTGGCCGCGTCGGTGAGCCCGGCCAGGAGCCCGGTCGCGACCCCGACCAGCTGGCTGTAGTCGATCTGCTCCACCAGGTCCGACAGCTGTCCGGAGACGATCCCGGCGTCGTTGAGGTCGTTCACGACGTCGTTGATCAGGATCTCGGCGCGTCCGGCGTAGTCCGGCAGCAGGGCCGCCATCTGCGCGATCGACAGCACGAGCAGGGCCACGAAGGACAGCAGGACCGCCCAGACGAGGATCAGCAGGACCGTGGTCGCCAACCAGCTCGGCGTCCCGATCCGGCGGAGCCAGCGCTGGACGGGGCTCACGGCGATGACCACGACGAGCGCCAGGAACACCGGCGCGACCAGCCAGGCGATGGCCCGCAGGCCCGCGACCGCGACGGTGGCCGCCGCGAGGCCGCCCAGGACCAGCAACCAGCGCGGGATGCCCGCCGGCGCGGCCTGCGGTTCCACGGCCGTCGAGCCGGCGCCGACGGCGGGCGCGGCCGGCTCGGCCGGAGCCGCCGGCTCGGCCTCCTGCACCGGGTCGCGCCCGCCGTCCTCCGCCACCGGCTCGACAGCGGTCGGGGGCAGCGGCGTGGCGGGGCCGGGCCCGGTCACGTCCGGTCGCACCGTCATGCCTGTCCCCTCCCCGGTCGCTGCCGCGTCGTACCCGTCCACCGTGCCGCCATGCCGGGCACCGCCCTACCGGCCGTCGAGCAGGTCCACCATCGCCGGGAGGTCGAAGAACGCCGCGGTCGCCCGCGCGCTGGGGCCGCCCGCGTCGGGATCGGCGCCGGCCGCCAGCAGCCGGGTCACGGTCTCGGTGGACTGCCGGAACACCGCGGCCGCGAGCGCGGTCTGTCCGCGGTCGTTCGCCCGCGAGTGGTCCGCGCCCCGGTCGAGCAGGGCGCCGACCGTGCCGGCGTGGCCGTGGTAGGCCGCCAGGATCAGCAGGGTGTCGCCCTTGTCGTTGGTCAGGTTCACCGGGACGCCGGCGTCGAGGTAGCCGACGAGATCCTCGGTGGCGCCGCCGCGGGCCAGGTCGAACACGCGGGCGGCCAGTTCGACGACGCCCGGATCGATCGGCTCGCTGGTCATGGCACCACCCTAGGAGGAGGCGGCAGCGGGAGGGTCGAGGTGGCCCGGGAGTGCCGTCCTGCTGCCGTTCAGCGGCGTGCCACGCGGTCGGTCAGGGCCAGGATGTGCCGCCACGCGTCCTGGCATGCCTCGGTCCACTCGCCGTACGCCCGGTCGAAGAAGGAGTGCGGCGCGCCGTCGTAGACGACCGCGTCGACCTCCGCGCCGGCCGCGCGCATCGTGTCGGCCAGCGCGAGCTGGTCGGCCACCGGGGTGGCCGCGTCCGCGCCGGCGATCAGCATCACGGTCGGCCGGCGCGCGCGGCCCGCGGCGTCCCCGACCACGGACGGCCTCCCGTAGAAGCCCACGCAGCCGGCGACGTCCAGCTCGCCGCCCGACTGGCGCCAGGACAGGCTGCCGCCGAGGCAGAAGCCGACGGTCACGACCGGCAGGTCGACGCCGGCCCGCTCGCGCAGGTAGTCGATCGCCGCCGCGATGTCGGCGTCCATCCCCTCGGCAGTGGCTGCCTCGACGTGCGGCCGGTACTCGAAGTCGGCACCCCGCACCCCGCCGTCGGGCACGCCGGCGGTGCGCCCGAACCAGTCGATGGCGACGGCGGGCAGACCGGCCTGGGCGAACTGGTCGGCCAGCGCCACGTAGAAGGGGTGCAGGCCGCGCACGTCCGGCAGCAGGACGATCCCCGTGCCGGAGGGCACGGCAGGTGCGGCGTACGCGGCGGAGAACTCGGTGCCGTCAGCAGCGGTGAGCGTCAGGACGCCGCGCTCGGCGACGTCGCCGCTCCGGGGCGGTGCGGGCGGTCGGCTGTCGTGGTCGTGGCACATGCCGGGTCAGCTGTCGGCGGCCGCGTCCGCGGGCCCCGGGTCGCCGCCGATAACCCTCGCGGCCACCTCGCGGCGGACGTCGGCGAGCCAGTCGTGCTGCTTGTCCGCCTGCGCGATGAGGCGGTCGAGCAGGTCGGCGTCCAGCCGGCCGTCCACCGCGGCCACCTCGCGCAGCGTCTCGAAGCCGGCCCGCTTGGCGAGCACCGCCGTGGAGATGAACTCGAACTCGACCAGGTCGCTCAGCGGCGACCGCGACAGCAGGTGGCCGTTGAGCTTCACCCGGGAGAGCTTCTCCCCGAGCCAGGAGGCGACCTGCTTGTACTGCGTGACCGGCAGCCCGAGCGCGGCCATCGACGACCGGATGCCGGCCCGCTCCTCCCGCAGCTCGTCGAGCAGCTGCTCGAGGCGCGCCTCGTAGGGGGTGCCCCGGTGCACGCCGATCATCCGGCTGACCAACTCGATGCCTCCGGTGGCCGCGGCCAGGTGGTCGTTGCAGTAGATGCCGAGCAGGTCGGGATTGCGCACGGCACCAGCTGCTGGCGAGTCGGACACGGGGCCTCCAGAGATGACGGGGAACTCCCGGCCATTCTCCCTGCCTGGTGATCACCGTGCTCGGCGTGGCGACCGACTCAGCCCCGCAGCAGCATCGCCACCCCGACGCAGGCCGCCGCCCAGAGCCCGCTGGCGAGGGTGCCGACGATGAACCGCTCGGCCGCCGCGGGAGCCCGCAGTTCGGCGAAGCGGCCGAGGCCCTTCACGGCGATGATGATGGCGAGCGCCTCCGGCGAGCCGACCAGCAGCGCACCGGCGATCGCCGCCCGTTCCAGGGCGCCGATCCAGGCACCCCCGCGGAGGATCGCCGGGTCCTGCGGACCGCCGGCCACGCCGACGGCCGCGGGATCGGCTGCTCGGAGGACGGCGGTCGCGACCGGCCCGCCACCCAGGACAGCGGCCAGGACGGCGGCGACGGCGGAGCCGTGGACCAACCCGTCGGCGGCGTCGTCGGCGGCCCAGGCGACGACGGCGGCGGCCCCGAGCAGACCGGTGAGCAGTACGGCGGCCCAGGGTGGGCGGACCCGCTCCCCCCGCGCGGTGAGGACCAGGCCGCCCGCGGCGACCAGGGCGAGCAGGACCAGGACGGCGACGGTCACGCCCGGTTCACCCCGCCGCCCGGGTCAGGAGCCGCGACGCCGTCGGGCGGAGTTCCCGCTCCAGGTCCCAGAGCCCGGCGGCCAGCCGCTGCCCCACCGCCTGGCGGGAGATGCCGAGCACCGCGGCGGCCTCGGCCTGGGTGTGGCCGTCGTCCACCAGGGCGATGGCCTCCCACGCCTGCTCGCTGCGCCGGTCGACGACGACCGCGAGGGCACTGAGGACCGCCTGGGCGTCACCGGCGTCGGCGGACACGGCACCGCGGACCGCCAGCCGGGACGACCGCTGCTTCGCCGCGTCGACCGCGCGGCGCGCGCTGAGGAAGGCCGGCCCCGCGCCCGCGCGGGTGCTGGAGGGCAGCGGTGTCTGCACCTGTCCCGCTCCGACCCCGATGCTCCAGCCGCCGGACCGGACGAGCCGGAGCACCACGTCGACGACGTCGTCGGGCTCGGCGAGCACCCCCTGGAACTCGTCGCCGGCCGTGCGCTCGAAGGCCAGCACGGTCGGCACGACGTCGTTCAGCCCCGGCAGGACACCGGCGACCCGGTCAGGGCTGCGCCGGCTGCCCTTCTGGTCCACGGTCAGCACGTACGGCACCGCGCAAGCCTGACAGCTTTCCTGAGGAGATGCAAGCTTCAGAGCTTGTCGATGACCTCGGGCGGAAAGCCTCCGGTCGCGATGGGTCCCCACGTGGTGATCGTGACACGGACCAACGACTTTCCCTGGCGCGTCATCGCCGCCCGGTACTCGTCCCAGTCGGGGTGCTCCCCGCTGATCGACCGGTAGTACTCCACCAACGGCTCCAGGGCCTCCGGCAGGTCGAGCACCTCCGCCCGGCCGTCGACCTGGACCCAGGCGCCGTTCCAGTCCGGGGACAGCACGCACATCGAGACGGCCGGATCCCGGCGGACGTTGGCCACCTTCGCGCGCTGCGGGTACGTGGAGACGACGATGCGGCCCTCGGCGTCCACCCCGCAGGACACCGGTGACATCTGCGCGCCACCGTCCCGCCGTCGGGTGAGGAGCACCGCCTGGTGGCGCGGGCGGAGGAACTCCAGCAGGGCGTCGCGGTCGACCCGGTCGGCGGTCGCGGTCTTCGGCATGACCGCGACGCTACGACTTCCTCACAGTGATCGTTTCCGGCCGGTCCACGGACGCCATCTGTGCTGCACTTGGCCCATGAGGCTCCGACTCCCCGGCCGTCCCGCCCCCGAGCAGGACGCGGGCACCCAGCAGGTGGGCAGCCGGCAGGACGTGGCCGACACGACGGAGGCAGCCGTCACCAAGGCCCCCGCCCCGCCGCACGGCCGTGGGCCCAAGATGCAGGCAGCCGCCCGCGCCCTGGCCATCGCGTCGGCGCAGTTCCTGCTCGTCGCCGCGGCCGTCGTCGTCCTCTTCTACGTGCTCGGGCGGCTGTGGTCCATCCTGCTGCCGATCGTGCTGGGCCTCCTCATCGCCACGGTGCTCTGGCCCCTCACCCGCTTCCTGCGCAACCACCGCTGGCCCCCGGCGCTGGCGGCGGCGACGGTCCTGCTCGCGTTCATCGCCGCATTCGTCGGCATCATCGCCGCGATCGCGCCGTCGGTCGCCGACCAGGTCACCGAGCTCGCCGACCAGGCCACGGAAGGCCTGCAGGACGTGCAGGAATGGCTCAGCGGACCGCCGTTCAACCTGCGTGAGGGGCAGATCGACGACGCCGTCGACTCCACGATCGACTCCATCCAGGGCAATGCGCAGAACATCGCCGGCTACGCCCTCACCGGGGTCTCCGCCGTCGGCAACAGCCTGATCAACCTGGTGCTGGCGCTCGTCCTGGTCTTCTTCTTCCTCAAGGACGGCCCGCGCTGGGTGCCGTGGCTCTCGGCGCAGACCGGCCCCAAGGCCGCCCGCCACGTCGCGGCGCTGTCGTACAAGACCTGGTCCACGCTCTCGGAGTTCATCCGCCAGCAGGCACTGGTCGGCTTCATCGACGCGTTCTTCATCGGCCTCGGGCTCTGGATCTTCGACGTCCCGCTGGTGCTCCCGCTGGCCGTGCTCACGTTCTTCGGCGCGTTCATCCCGATCATCGGCGCCTTCGTGGCGGGTGCCTTCGCCGTCCTGATCGCGCTGGTCGACGAGGGCTTCACCGTCGCGCTCATCATCTTCGGCATCGTGCTGCTCGTGCAGCAGATCGAGGGCAACGTCCTGCAGCCGATCATCCAGGGCCGCGGCTTCAACCTGCACGCCGCCGTGGTCATCCTCGCCGTCACCGCCGGCAGCAGCCTGGCGGGCATCATCGGCGCCTTCCTCGCCGTGCCGATCGCCGCCCTGATCGCGGTGATGTACCGGTACGCCCGCGACGAGCTGGACGACAAGTCACCAGAGATCGCCGACGACGGAACCCGGGCGACAGTGGTGGGCGACGACTCCGGCACCGCGGTGCAGCACGAGAAGGTGGCCCCGGCCGCGGCCGACCAGCGCGACTGACCCACCCCCTCGGGGACCATGGACCCGCGGCGGGAATGCCGCGACGCCGTGCACGGCTGAACGGTGCAGCAGCGGCCGCCGGCCGCGAACCACACCAGGAGGTCCGACCGTGGCCCAGCGACCGGAGGAGCTCGTCGAGCTGCTCCCCGAGGCCGAACAGTTCCTCGCCCGCGAGGCGGCCGTGGGCACGCCCGCGGAGCGTGCCGGGCTGGTGCTGGTGCACGATCTCGCCGGCGACTTCGATGCCGCCTCCGCCGGGACCCTGGCCGGCGCGCACCTGCTGGCCAGCCTGCCGAGCGAGGTCATCGCCCGGTTCGACGCCGACAGCCTCGTCGACTACCGCGCCCGCCGCCCTCGGATGAGCTTCAACAGCGACCGCTACGAGGCCTTCGCCGCGCCGGAGATCGCCCTGCACGCCGTCGAGGACGACGCCGGTACCCCGTTCCTCCTCCTGCACGGCGCCGAGCCCGACTACGCGTGGGAGCGGTTCGTGGCCGCCGTGCGGGGCCTCGTCGAGCGGCTCGGCGTCACCTCCGTGGTCGCGCTCCAGGCCATCCCGATGCCGGTCCCCCACACCCGGCCGGTGACCGTCACCGCCCACGCGACGCGCCGCCAGCTGATCGACAGCTATCCCGTCTACTGGGGCGAGATGCGGATCCCGGGCAGCGTCTCGGCCCTGCTGGAGCTGCGGCTCGGCGAGGCGGGGGTGGATGCGCTCGGCGTGGCCGCCCACGTCCCGCACTACCTGGCGCAGGCCACCTATCCCGCCGCCTCGCTCACGCTGGTCGAGCACCTCGAGCAGCTCACCGGGCTGCGCCTGCCGACCGAGAGCCTGCGCGAGGCCGCCGAGGCCAACCGCACCGAGATCGACGAGCAGATCTCCCGCTCCACGGACAACACCGCCGTGGTCGCCGCCCTCGAGCAGCAGTACGACTCCTTCGCGGCGGCCCGCGAGGGTGTCGACCTGCTCTCGGGGGGCGAGGTGCCCAGCGCCGAGGAGATCGGCGCGGAGTTCGAGCGCTTCCTGGCCGACCAGGACCGCCGCGGACCCCAGGACTGAGCGCACCCACCTGCGTCAGGCGGTGACGTGGTCGCGTCGGCGGGCGACGCTGAAGGCGACCGCCCCGAGCACCCCGACGACGGCGAAGAGGTAGAAGCCGCCCGGAAAGGCGTTGCCGGCCGCGAACAGGGCGCCGGTGATCGTCGGACCGACGATCGCACCGACCCGTCCGGCGCCGGCCGACCAGCCGAGCGCCGTGGCCCGCACCTGCGGCGGGTTGTTCGCGCTCACGAAGGCGTAGACCAGCACCTGCGCGCTGAACACGAAGCAGCCGGTCAGGAACACCATCGCGTAGATGCCGGCGACGGGCAGCCTGATCGACAGCAGTGCGAGGAAGACCGCCGCGGCGCCGAACCAGATGACGCCGGCCGCGCGCGCACCCATCCGGTCGGCGACCGTGCCGGCGACCAGCAGGCCGACGATCGCGCCGACGTTGAGCACGAGGAGGAAGGCCAGCGAGTCCCCGAGGTCGTACTCGGCCTCGCGCATGATCGTCGGCAGCCAGTTGTTCAACCCGTACACCAGCAGCAGGCCCATGAACGAGGTCACGCCGATGACCACCGTGTTGCGCACGAACGCGGGGGTGAACAGCGTCCGCACCGTCGCGGCGGCACCCTCGCCCGCCTGCTCGGCGACCGGGGCGGCCGGCGACTCGAGCTCGAGCCCGTACCGGCGGGCCACCTCCTCGGCCTCCGTCCGCCGACCGTGCGCCACGAGGTAGGACGCCGACTCCGGCAGGTACCGCAGCATGAGCGGGACCAGCACCAGGGCCGGCAGGGAGCCGATGACGAACATCCACTCCCAGCCGATGTTCGGGATCACCACGATCGCCAGGGCCGCGGTGGTGACCGCTCCGACGTGGTACCCGGTCATGATCGTCGTCGTCGCCCGGCCGCTGCGGCCGGAGCGGGAGAACTCGTTGACCATCGCGATGGCGGTGGGCAGGCACCCGCCCAGGCCCAGCCCCGCGAGGAACCGCAGGACGCCGAACACCACCTCGTTCGGGGCGAAGGCGCAGGCGAGGGTGAACACCGAGAAGGCGGTCACCGCGCCGATGAGCGCCTTGCGGCGCCCCACGACGTCGGTGAGCGTCCCGATGGTCAGCGCGCCGATCATCATGCCGACCAGCCCGATCGTGATGACGAACGTCGTCCCGGTACCGGTGAGCGCCCACTCCTCCGGCTCCTGGAGCGTCGGCACGACGGTGCCGACGACCACGAGGTCGAAGCCGTCCAGCAGGACGGCGATCCAGCACAGCGGGGCCACCCAGCCGGCGGCGCGGGCGGTGGTGCCACCGGCGGGAGTGGATGTCGAGCTCACGTCGTCCCCCTGGGTCGGCGGTCGGGTTGCCCGGGAACCGTAGGACGTCGCCTCCCGCGAGCCCACTCGGCCCCCACCGGGCGGGAACGACGACGGGCCGCGACCGGACGATCCCGGTCGCGGCCCGCCGGCCGTGCTGTTGCTCAGTTCCTCACTTCGCGAGGACGACCCGCTCGTTCGGCACCGTGTGCGTCATCGTCAGGCCGGTGACGTCGCGCGGACCGTTCTTGCCGAGGTTGGCCGCACGGGCCAGCTCCTCCTCGCTGAGGGTCTGCGACTGCAGGGGCTCCAGGCCACGGACGTCGTCCGCGCTGATGCCCAGGCCCTCGCCGACGCGGGCGCCGAGCTCGTCGTCGCACATGAAGAAGTGCCACACCATCCGCTGCTGCACCTCGGGGACCGCCTCGCCGATGAGCTTGACGAAGTTGCCGACCAGGTCGTCCTTCTCCCACTGCTCGAGCAGCTGGTAGCGCTGCCCGGCCTGGAGGTAGTCGTTGGTCAGCGGGATCCGCTTGCGGGTGAGCCGGCCGGTGATGACCGGGCCCTGCTCGTCGTGGGTCGGGTACTCGGCCTCACGCAGACCGCCGGTGATCGACGGCTCGTAGTTCACGTGCGGGTTCTGCCCCGGCCCGAGGTCCACGCCGAACGACATCTGCCCGCCGCGCTGGTTGGTGTGCACCTTCGCGTTCTTCGCCGAGTTGATCGGCAGCTGCAGGTAGTTCGGCCCCACCCGGTAGCGCTGGGTGTCGGAGTAGGAGAACGTGCGGCCGATCAGCATCTTGTCGTCGGAGAAGTCCATCCCGTCGACCAGCACGCCCGTGCCGAACGCGCTCTGCTCGTTCTCGTTGTGGTGGTCGGTGATGTTGCGGTTCAGCGTCATCGTCCCGACGAGCTTGGGCTCGAAGTCGTTCTCCGGCCACACCTTGGTGTCGTCCAGCGGGTCGAAGTCGAGCTCGGGGTGCTCGCCGTCCTCCATCAGCTGGACGTAGAGGTCCCACTGCGGGTAGTCGCCGCGCTCGATGGCCTCGTAGAGGTCCTTCGAGGCGTGGCCGAGGTCCTGGCCCTGGATCACCGCGGCGTCGGCGTCGGTGAGGCTCTTGACGCCCTGCTTCGGCAGCCAGTGGTACTTGACCAGCTTCGTCTCGCCCTGGGCGTTGACCCACTTGTAGGTGTTCACGCCGAAGCCCTGCATGTGCCGGTAGTCCGACGGGATGCCGCGCGGGGAGAACAGGTTCACCAGCATGTGCATCGCCTCGGGGGTCTGCGACATGAAGTCGAAGATCCGGGCCGGCTCCTGGCGGAAGGTGACCGGGTCGGGCTTGAGGGCGTGGATCACGTCGGGGAACTTGATGGCGTCGCGGATGAAGAAGACCGCGAGGTTGTTGCCGACGATGTCCCAGTTGCCGTCCTCGGTGTAGAACTTCACCGCGAATCCGCGGGGGTCACGAGCGGCCTCGGAGGAGTCGCGGCCGCCGATGACGCTGGAGAAGCGGATCGCCAGGTCGGTCTTCTTGCCGGGGGTGTTGAAGAGCTTGGCGCGGGTGTAGCGCTCGATCGGCTCGTCGCCCCACTTCCCGGTCGCCTCGAACTCGCCGTAGGCGACGAAGCCACGGGCGTGGACGACGCGCTCCGGGATGCGCTCCCGGTCGAAGTGGCTGATCTTCTCGAGGAACTGGTAGTTCTCCAGGGTCGCCGGGCCGCGGGCGCCCACGGTCCGCTGGTTCTGGTTGTCGTAGACCGGGTGCCCCTGACGGTTGGTCAGGATGGCGCGGTCGGCCTCGCTCGGGGCCGGGCCCTGTGATGCGACGTCGGTCATGCGCGTGCTCCTCCTCGGATTCCGTGCTCATGGATCTGCACTGACTGTGCTGGCGCCTGTGCTCCTGCCGATACCTGACAGTCGCGGCACAACCCCCAGAACACGACCTCGGCCTCGTCGACGACGAAACCTGCCGCATCCGATGGGCTCAGACATGGAGCTGCCCCGACGGCGCAGTCGACATCGGCGACGGCGCCGCACGAGCGGCAGACCAGGTGGTGATGGTTGTCGCCCACCCGCAGCTCGAAGAGCGCGGGTGCGCCGGCGGGCTCGATCCGGCGGGCGAGTCCTGCGGAGACGAGGGCGTCGAGCACCCCGTAGACCGTCTGCGGCGACAGCGTGGGGTGCTGCGCCCGGGCACCGGTGACGATGGTGTCCGCGTCGGCGTGGGGGTGGCCGGCGAGGACGTCGAGCACCGAGAGCCGGGGGCGGGTGACCCGCAGCCCGACCTCCCGGAGCTGGTGCGCCCACGTCGTCTCCATCACGCCCTACTCAACCCTGTTTTCTTGAACGAGTCAAGATAAGGACCCTCTACCCCCTCCACGGGGCCGGAGGTCTACGCGAAGACGATGGTGCGCGGCCCCTCGACGATGACGCGGTCCTCCACGTGCCAGGTCACCGCCTGCGCGAGCACCTGCCGCTCGACGTAGCGGCCCACCCGGCGCATGTCCTCCACGGTCGCGCGGTGGTCCACCCGCGCCACCTCCTGCTCGATGATCGGCCCGGCGTCGAGCTCCGGCGTCACGTAGTGCGCGGTCGCGCCGATCAGCTTGACGCCGCGGTCGTGGGCGGCCTGGTAGGGGTTCGCACCGACGAACGCCGGCAGGAAGCTGTGGTGGATGTTGATCAGGCGCTCCGGGAAGCGGCTGCAGAAGTCGGCCGAGACGACCTGCATGTAGCGGGCGAGGACGACGAGGTCCACTCCCCCCACGAGCTCCAGTGCCCGCGCCTCCGCCTCCGCCTTGCTCTCCGGCGTCACCGGCACGTGGTGGAACGGGATGCCCGCGGCACGGGCGACCGGCTCCAGGTCGGGGTGGTTGGACACGACGCAGGCGATCTCGGCGCGCAGGTCGCCGGCCCGGACGCGGTAGATCAGCTCCTGGAGCGCGTGGTCGGTCCTGCTGACGAAGACGGCGATCGTCGGCCGATGGGTCGCTTCCGTGAGCCGCCAGGTCATCCCCCACTGGCGCGCCAGGAGGCTGAGCGCGCCCTCCAGCTGCTGCCGGTGGGCGGCGAGGTCCGCGAGCACGAACTCGAGCCGGAGCGTGAACGTGCCACCGACCTGGTCGGAGGAGTGCTGCTGCGAGTCGGTGATGTTCGCTCCGACGTCGGCGAGCAGCCGGGACAGGACGGCGACGATGCCCGGGCGGTCGGGGCAGCGGACGACGAGCCGTCCAGCGTCGGTGTTGCGGGGGTCGGCAGGAGCGGCGACGGACATGCCGAAATCGTTCCAGGCCCGGCGGGAACGACGGCCAGCAGGGGCGGGCGGCTCACCAGGCGGCGAACAGCCAGTTCACTCCCTCGATGCCGAGCAGACCGAGCGGGACGACGAGCACGAGCAGCCCGACCACCGCGAGCCGCTGCCCCCAGGACCGGCCGAGGACGGCGGCGACGACCAGCCCGACCCCGGCCATGATCACGCCGGAGTCACCCTGCCACGGGAAGTGGACGGCCCGGAACAGCCCTTCGCTCACCAGCACCCCGGCGAGCAGTGCCGCTCCGCCCACCGCCCGCCGCGGCTCACGACCACGCCACCAGGCGCCCGCCACCCCGAAGACGACACCCGCGACCACAGCCGCGAGCGCCCAGCCGATGGCCGTCGACGTGGCGTGCGGCACGCCCTGCGCCGACTGGGTGACGTAGTAGGCGGTCACCAGCAGCAGCTCGGTGGCGATGCCGGCGGCCGCGGCGATCGGCAGCCGGACCGCGAGCGCGCCGATCGCGAACGCCGGCACGCACCAGGCCGCCACCGAGTTGGCCCACATCGCCCAGGGGTCGTCGAGCGCGCCTTGGAGGTACTCGGTGAGCGCCCCGACCCCGGCGCCGAGGACGACGACCACGATCCCGAGGACCCACGGGGGCACGGGGCGGGGGCCGGGCGGGGCGGGCACGGCGGTAGCGGGAGCGGTGGCGGTGGTGAGCACGTCGCCAGCCTGCCGGGGCAGCCGCGCCACGTCGTCGGACCGAGGGCGGATCCCGACGTCCACCCGCAGTCGGAGTCAGACCTCGGGCAGCGGTGCGCGGGTCGCTCCGGCGACGTCGAACAGGTCGCCGTACTCCTCCACCCGGGCCAGGACGTCGTCGGTGGTGAACCGCAGCGTCGCCGGATCGGCGCCGTCCCGGACGGCATCCACCTCGTCCCAGCCGATCGGCGTGGAGACGGTGGCCCCGGCCCGCGCGCGCAGCGAGTACGGGGCCACCGTGGTCTTGGCGGGGTTGTTCTGGCTCCAGTCGATGAGCACCTTGCCCGGCCGCAGCACCTTCTCCATCCGCCAGACCACGTCGTCCGGGGTCTCGGCGGACAGCTCCTGCGCCAGCTGCTTGGCGTACCGGCTCGGGTGCTCCCGGTCGGCCGGCGTCTCGATCGGCGCGTACACCTGCATCCCCTTGGACCCCGAGGTCTTCACGACCGGGTCCAGGCCGTCGGCCTCGAGCCGCTCGCCCAGTCGCTCGGCGACGACGCAGCACTCGACGAGCCCCGTCTCGGGGCCGGGATCCAGGTCGAGCACCAGCAGGTCGGGCAGCGCCGGCTCCCCGTCGTCGTCGACCTGCCACTGCGGGACGTGCACCTCGAGCGCGGCGAGGTTGGCCGCCCAGGCCAGGTCCGCGGTCGACTCGAGGATCACCATGTCGAGGGTCTCGCGGCCGCGCGAGCTGCCCGGGCTCGGGATCGTCACCCGCCGCACCCATTCCGGGGCGTGCCGGGCGCTGTTCTTCTCGAAGAACGTCTGGCCGTCCACCCCGTCCGGCCAGCGGGTGAACGTCACCGGGCGTCCCGCCAGGTGCGGGAGGAGCACCGGCGCGATCCGGACGTAGTAGTCGATGACCTGTGCCTTGGTGACCCCCACCTCGGGGAACAGCACCTTCTCGAGGTTCGAGACTGCCAAGGTCCGGCCGGCGATCTCCACCCGCTGCTTGGGAGTCATGATGTCACCCGTTCGCTCCCGCGCAACGCTCCGCTCCTCGCTCGCTGGCGCTCACTGCGATGCTCACGCCGCTGTCCGCTCACGGCTCGATCACGACGTCGTCGGGCTCCAGGTCGTCGCGCACGCCCTTCCACGACGGGTGCCGCAGCCGGCCGTCCGCCGTCCAGACCGCGTAGGCCACCTCGCCCACGAGGTCGGGCTCGACCCAGTGCGCGTCGCGGGTGACGTCCCGGGGCAGCGTGCCGTGGAAGGGCGACGTCCTCCGGCCGGTGAACATCCGCTCCAGGTCCCGCAGGTCCTGGTCGGTGAAGCCGGTGCCCACGTGCCCGGCGTAGACGAGCCGGCCCTCGTCGTCGGGGACGCCGAACAGCAGTGACCCCACTCCCCCGGCCCGCCGTCCCTGCCCCGGGCGCCACCCGCCGACCACCACCGACTGGGTGCGGACGTTCTTGATCTTGCGCCAGTCCGGGCTGCGCAGGCCCGGGCGGTAGGGGGACTCCAGCCGCTTCGCGACGACCCCCTCGAGCCCGTTCTCCTGGCTCGCGGCGTGCACGCCCTGCCCGCCACCGCGGAACCACGGCGTGGCGACCCATCGGTGCCCGCTCAGGCCGAGGGCCTCGAGGCGCTGGCGCCGATCGGCGTAGGGGCGGCCGGTGAGGTCCTCGCCGTCCCAGGCCAGCAGGTCGAAGACGAGGAAGGTGACGGGCTTGGCGGCCGCCAGCCGCGGCACCTCCGGGCCGGTGCGGTGCATCCGGTTCTGCAGCGCCCCGAAGTCCGGGCGGCCCTGCTCGTCCATGGCGACGATCTCGCCGTCGACGACGGCGTCGTGGCCGGCGAGCGCCGCCGGCAGCTTCGCCACCTCCGGGTACCGCACGGTGATGTCGGTGCCCTTCCGGGAGGTGAGCCCGAGGACGCCACCGCGCACCGCGGCCACGGCCCGGACGCCGTCCCACTTGAACTCGTAGCCCCAGCGGTCGTCCTCGTCCTCCGGCGGGAGCTCACCGGCGGTGGCGAGCATCGGCAGGGGGACCTCCGGCTCGGGCGGCGGTGCCCCGGTGGGCCGGGTGTCGTCGAGCTTGCGGATGTTCCAGGCGCCGTCGCCGACGGGGAACATCGCGTACCGGCCGGCCAGGCGGCTGCCGTCGAACGTGACGATGACGTGCCGGTCGTCCCACTTCTCGGTGGCGTACCGGCCGGCGTCCCAGATGGTGACGTGCCCGCCGCCGTACTCCCCCGCGGCGATGGTCCCGCTGAACGACGCGTACTCCAGCGGGTGGTCCTCCGTCGGGACGGCGAGCCGGCTGGGCCCCTGCTCGGTGGGCGGCCCCTTGGGCACGGCCCAGCTCTTCAGGACGCCGTCGCGCTCGAGCCGCAGGTCCCAGTGCACCCGCTCGCCGGTGCGACCGCGGGGCGTGTGGTGCTCCTGGACGACGAACGTGTCGTCGTCGCCCCGGGGCAGCGGGCTCCCCGCGGCCGGCACGGGCTCGGCCGTGCGCGCCGGGTCCCGCTTGGCGCGGTACTCGGCGAGCGGGTCGGCCTGCCGCCCGCGCGGACGCGGGGGCACGTCAGGCGCTGCGGCGGGCGCGCTTGGCCGGCGGCTTGTCCGCGGTCTTCTTCGCGGCCGGCTTCTCCGCGGCGGCCGGCTTCTCCGCGGCGGTCTTCTTGACCGGGGCCTTCTTCGCGGGAGCCTTCTTCGCCGGTGCCCGCTTCGCCGGAGCCTTGGCGGCCGGGGCCTCCGAGGCGTCGTCGGTCGCGTCGTCGGCCGTGTCACCGGCCGTGTCACCGGCGTCGTCCGCCGACCCGCCCCGGGCCCGCTCGACGCTCTTGCGCAGCGCGCTCATGAGGTCGACGACCGAACCGCCGGCGTCCTCCACCTCGGGCACCTGCTGGACCTCGCCGCCGCTCTGCTTGGCCTCGAGCAGCGCGGTCATGGCCTCGCGGTAGTCGTCGGTGAACTCACCGGGATCGAAGTCGCCGGTCATGGAGCCGATGAGCGCCTCGGCCATCTTCAGCTCCTGCGGCCGGACGCTGATGTCCTCGTCGAGGAACCCGAAGTCCGGGCGCCGGATCTCGTCGGGCCAGCGCATCGTGTGCAGCACCAGCACGCCGTCCCGGACGCGCAGCGCGGCCAGGGACTCGCGCTGCCGGATGGCGATCTTGGTGATGGCCACCTGCCCGGCGTTCTCCAACGCGTCGCGGAGCAGGACGTAGGGGCGGGCGGCGGGTCCGTCGGGCTCCAGGTAGTACGTCTTCTCGAACATGATCGGGTCGATCTCGTCCTGGTCGACGAACTGCAGGACCTCGATCTCGCGGCGGGTGCTCAGCGGGAGGTCGTCGAAGTCCTCGTCGGTGAGGATGACGACCTGACCGTCGGGCAGCTCGTAGCCCTTGGCGATGTCGCTGTACTCGACCTCCTCGCCGTCGATCGAGCAGACGCGCTTGTACTTCACCCGGCCACCGTCGGTCGCGTGGACCTGGTGGAACCGGATGTCCTTGTCCTCGGTCGCCGAGTACAGCTTCACGCCGATGCTGACGAGGCCGAACGACACGGCCCCGCGCCAGATCGATCGCATGCACGCCCCTTACCCGTTCGGGGCGGCCCGGAGCCACCCCTCTGAGGACCCGGGATACGGGTCAAGATCGCCAGGATAGGGCGGGCGACGCAGCCACGGCAGGTCGGCGGACGCGCGGCCTCCCCCATCCGGAGGACATCCGGTGGGGGAACCCACGGACACGACGGGTGGGCGCGGGTCAGTCCTCCGGGTCGACACCCTCGGTCTGCGGAGCCAGACCGCCGTTCTGGATGGCGTCGTAGACGAACTGCAGGACGTCGGACCCGGCGATCATCGTCATGGTGAGCGCGGCCATCCGGGTGGCACGCGGGGCGCTGATGTAGCCGAAGACGAAAGCCGTGCCCACCCACTGCGCGAGGCAGAACGGGCAGGTGACCAGTTCCCCCACGGCGTGCTTCACGCCGCCGTGCTCACGTACCTCCTCGGCGACCTCCGCGTGCCCGGACGGTCCCTCGAAGCGCACGAACGGCGCGCGGATCGGCGCGGTCACCGGGTCCTTCGCGATCCGCCGGGCCAGCCGGAAGGTGGCCACGGTCAGGAGCGCGGCGTCGCCCGGGGGGATGCGCTCCGGCAGCTCCCGTCCCGAGGCACGCACCGCCGCGGCCGCCGCCGAGACCAGCCCGAGGTAGACGCCCATGGCACCGAGGTCCCCGGCGAGCGGACGCTCCTCGCCGTTGGTGTACTCCCGCTTCTGGGTGCGGGCCCACCGGCGGACCGGGGCCCCGATCCGCTGGATCTCGTCTGCAATGGCCATGCAGCGGCGCTACCCCCGTCGTCGCCCCCCCATGCCGGACCGGGCGGGTGGACCGGCGCACACCCGCGCATGCCCGCCCGGGCGGCGGGTAGGGGCCGGGCAGACGCCGGTCGCCGACCGGCTCCCCGTCCGGCCGGTCGCTCTCGACCCGGTGCGGACCACCCCCACCAAGGAGGCACAGGCATGACGCAGCCCGAGGGCCAGACCGCCCGCGACGTCTTCCCCGAGGACGACGGCATCCCCGAGGTCTCGCAGGACGACTCGCCCACCCAGGAGCGTGCCGAGGACCCGCAGTTCGAGCCGATGCCCGGCGAGCGCGCCAACGCCTCGGTCGACTTCGGCACCACCGCCTCCGAGCAGGCGGAGGGCGAGTCGCTCAGCGGCCGGCTCGACCGCGAGCTGCCTGACGACGCCCTGGACGTCCGGCCCGCCGAGGACCCCGACCGGGCCGTCGGCCAGCTGGAGCAGGACACCTCCACGTCGCCGGTGAGCGACTCGGGCACCAACCGCACGGCCGACGACGTGGAGGCCACCTCCGACGCCTCCGTCGGCGGTGAGGGGCCCGAGGAGGGCGCCATGCACGTCATCGACGGCTGACGCCCTCCCCCGCGCGCCCGACGCTGCCCCGACCCCGCTCCCCAGGCCCGCCCGGGGGGCGGGGTTGGCGCGTCCGGCACGGGGTGTCTACGTTGTAATCCGCGGTTCAGCAGGCAGCCGCACGGTGCCGCGTGGAAGATCGCCGGTACCTGACATGTTGACCACTGCGGGACCGGGGACGACGAGCCCCCGGACCGTCCAGCGGTAGATTGTCCCGGCGGTCACCACCGCGGGGAAACGCCGCCGAGAGGAGCCACTGTCCGTGACCACTTCCGACCTGCCCGCCGAGGGGCAGCCCGACGTGTCGACCGAGGGCACCGAGGCACCCTTCGACGACGTGATCACGCTCTCCACCTCTGCCAGCGAGGACGGCGTGGTGACGGTGACGGTCGTCGGCGAGGTGGACACCTTCACCGCCCCCGTCCTCCGTTCCACCCTGGACAGCCAGCTCGAGCAGCAGCCGCGTGAGCTCGTCATCGACCTCTCCGGTGTCCAGTTCCTCGGCTCGGCCGGCCTGGCCGTCCTCGTCGAGACGCAGAAGTCCTCCCGGGCCCGCGAGGTCGCCCTGCGGCTCATCGCCACCACGCGCGCCGTCACCCGTCCGCTCGAGGTGACCGGCCTGATCGACCTCTTCACGATCGCCGACAGCACCGCGCGCTGACGAAGGACCACCCTTCCCCCCACGCCTCGCACGCTCGGCGCGGGCCCCTGAAGGGTGGCCGTTCCATCACGTCCTGAGGCCCCGCCGGATGTCCGGCGGGGCCTTCGGTCGTCCTAGGCCGAGAGCAGCTGGCAGACCGCCTGCTCGAGCAGCTTCTGGGTGTCGCGGTCGGACTCGGCCTCCTCGGCCCGCTCCAGGACCTGCTCCCGCACGGTCTCCCCGTGCTCGAACTTGTCGACCACCCGCGGATCGACGTAGCTGGCCTTGCACACCGCCGGCGTGTTGCCCAACTGCTCGCTGACGTGCTTGTACGCGGCGCTGATCACCTTCTTGCGGGCGGTCTTGGTCTTCGGAGCCGGCGCCTCGGCCAGGGCCGCGGCCATGAGCACCGTCGCCGTCCAGGTCCGGAAGTCCTTGGCGGTGATCTCCGCGCCGCTGATCTCCTTCAGGTAGGCGTTGATCTCGCCGCTGGTGACGTCCCGCCACTCGCCGTCGTCGGTCTGGTAGGCGAGCAGGTCCTCACCGGCGTCCGCCGGCCGCTCCAGCAGCTGCCGGACGACGGTGGCCGTCGGCCGGTCGGTGATCTCGACCTCCCGCTCGATCGAGCCCTTGGCCGTGTAGGAGTAGAACGTCCGCTCGCCGCGCACCGACACGTGCGACCGCTTGAGCGTCGCCAGGCCGTAGGTGCCGTTCTCCTCCTCGTACTGCTCGCTGCCCACCCGGAAGGCGCCGAGGTCGAGCATCCGGATGGCGGTGGCGAGGACGCGGTCGCGGTTCAGCCCGCGCGTCCGCAGCCCGGCCAGCACGGCGTCCCGGACGTCGGGGAGCTCGCGCGCGATCTCCAGGACCCGCTCGTGCTTCTCCGCGTCCCGCCGCGTCCGCCACTCGTCGTGGTAGCGGTACTGCCGTCGCCCGGCGGCGTCGACCCCGGTGGCCTGGATGTGACCGTTGGGCCACGGGCAGATCCAGACGTCCTTCCAGGCGGGCGGGATCGCCAGGCCGCGGATCCGGTCGAGCCGGTCGTCGCGCACCAGAGCGCCGTCGAGGTCGTAGTAGGCGAAGCCACGTCCGACCCTGCGACGCCGGTATCCGGGACCGTTCACGTCGCTGCGCCGAAGTCTCACGACCGGAGGATGCGCACCGGAACGGTTCCCCAAACGGAGTACAAGGGGGCTGTCCCCCGCGCGGGGTGACCGTCTCCGGAGGTTAGCGGAGATCCACCAGGCCCCCGAGGCCGCTGATCTCCAGGATGTGCCGGGTGATCCCGCCCTCCGGTGCGTGCACCACGAGCCGCCATCCCTCGTCGCGCCCGATCCGGGCCACGGCGAGGACGACCCGGACGGCAGCGCTGCTGAACAGCGACACCCCGACCAGGTCCAGCTCGACCCGGCCGGTACCCCCGTGGCTGGCCTCCAGGAGCCGGATGCGCATCTGCTCGGCCCCGAAGTCGTCGACCGCGCCGGCGACCCGCACGACGGGGCGGGGCCCCTCGCGGTCGACCGTCACGGTCGCGGCGTTGGAGGCCGACGGGCGGTCGTGGTCGGCCGCGTCGGGGCTCCGGCGCAGTCGGAGGGTGAGGGTGACCGTGGTGCCCTTCTCCTGCTCCTCGAGGACCACCCCGTCCACGAGCTGGCGCATGATCAGCAGGCCGCGCCCGCGGTCGCCCGGGTCGCGGTTGGGCGGGCGCCAGGTGCCCTCGTCGCGCACGGTGACGGTCAGGACCCCGTCGACGTCCACCCGGGCGCTGACCGACATGGGCCCGGGCTCGGACCCGCGGTAGGCGTGCTCGGCAGCGTTCGCGCACGCCTCGCCGACCGCCACCATCACCCCCACCCGGTCCTGCTCCCCCATCCCCAGCGCGGTGAGCCAACCGTTGAGCCGCCGACGTACACCGGGCAGCGCGGCGGGATCGGCGAGCAGGTCGAGCTGCAGGGGTTCCAGGGAGTCCTTGCGCCGGTGGGCGACGAGCACGGCGACGTCGTCCAGCCAGCCCGACGGCGCCCCGACCCCCTCGGCGATCGCCGTGGCGAGTTCGTCGGGGCCGTCGGCCTCCAGCGCGCCGGCCGCGGTGACCACCGACGAGGAGGTCTGCGCCAGCCGGTCCAGCGCCTGCGCGGCCTCGTTGCCGGCGCCGGCGACGGCCCCGTTGGAGAAGAGCACGAGCGTGGCGCCCAGCTCGAGGACGTGCCGGGAGACCGTCGTCTGCGCGCCCGGCACGCTCCCCAGCGGCGGCCGGGGCGGGACCGGCAGGAAGGCCGCCTTCCCGTCCGGGCCGACGATCAGGGGTGGCGGGTGTCCGGCAGCGGAGTAGGTGAGGTCGCCGGTGCTGGCGTCGAGCACGCCGTAGAACACCGACGCACCCTCGACGTCCTCCATCTGGGCGGCGAAGGCATCCAGCGCGGCGAGGACGGCGGACGGCGACGGGTCGCGCAGGGCCGAGGAGCGCATCGCCCCCCGCAAGCGGCTCATGGCGCTCGCGGCGGGCACGCCGTGGCCGACGGCGTCACCGACGACCAGTGCGACGCGTCCCGCCCCGAGGGAGACGGTGTCGTACCAGTCGCCACCGGCCGCCTCGACGGTCGAGGCGCGGTGGTAGCTGCCCGAGAGGTGCAGGTCGGGGAGCAGCGGCAGCGACGGCGGCAACAGGGCGAGCTGCGCCTGGGACACCCCGTCGGCCGGCGCCTTCGGCCACACCGACATGTCGGTCGCCGCGTCGTCGGACTCCAGGACCAGCAGGACGCCGGGTCCGTCCTGGACGCGCAGTGGCCGCACCATCGCCGTCGCCTGCGGCCCGGCGGGTCCGAGGCGTCCGCGGACGGTCGAGGGCAGACCGGAGTGCAGGGCGGCGTCGACGATCTCCGCGACCGGCCGCCCGTCGACCTCCGGCAGCTGCTCGACGCCGGCGCCCAGCCCACGGGCCCGGGCATTGGCCCAGACCGGGACGGCCGACGCAGCGCTCAGGACGTAGATCGCCGCGGGCGCCGTCTCCATGGCCGCGACCAGCGCGGCGATCCCCTCGTCCCCGTCGGACCCGGGGAGGGGTGGCGGGCTGCCGGAGCTGGAAGTCATCTCGCGCCAGCCAATACCAGCGCGAAGAGCCCGGCAACCGCTGTACCGCCTGCCGTGGGGACGTGGCCACGACCACGTTTGCACGGCGGTCGCGCCCGGGTAACGCGCTGAGGTTGGCCACAGCCCAGCACGTCCGCACCGGGGCCCGCAGGCACCGTCCGGACGCGGCAGGATGAACCGTGGCGCCCCGATGGACGGCGCGCCGCGAGCGAAGGAGCGGACGACGGATGGTCGACTCGAGGGGTGCCCTCGCGCAGGGCGGGCGACGCGGCGAGCGGCTGGAGCTGCGGGTGCCCACCACGGCGACCCAGCTGCCCGCGGTGCGAGCGATGGCCGGTGACCTCGCGATCCGGATGGACTACGACCTGGACGCGGTCGAGGACCTCCGGCTCGCCGTCGACGAGGCGTGCGCGACGCTCAGCGTGATCGGGCTCCCCGACGCCCCGCTGACGGTGATCTTCGAGACCACCCGCGCCGGGCTGCACATCGAGGCGTGGGTGCCCACCGCCGACGGCGCCGAGGTCCCGCGCGACGGCTTCGGCTGGGCCATCCTCGCCACGCTCGTCGACAGCGTCGACGGCCGCCGCTCCACCCAGGACGTCGTCCCCGGCGGGGACGGCAGCCCCACACCCGTCGGCCTCATCGCCATGGACAAGTACCTGCCCGGCCAGCACCCGACCGAGGTGGGCAGCGGAGCAGGACTGAACGTCCCGGTCCCCCAGTGACCAGGTCGCCCTCGACCGACGAGAACCCCGTCGTGGAGGTACCGGTGCCCGACCAGCGGTCGCAGGCTTCGGCTCCCACCGCACCCGCTCCCGCGGAGGACGACATCACTGCTCCCCAGCCGCCCGACCCCGAGACGGTGCCCGACCCGCGCGTCGAGGCGGAGGAGGCGCCGGCCCCTGAGGCCCTGCCCGGCGCCCTTGCCGGAGCCCTGCCCGGCGTCCTGCCCGACGCCACGCCCGACGTCACGCCCGACGCCCCACCCATGTCGGACAACCGACGCCGGGCGGAGCGGACCGCTCCGCTGTTCGCCGAGCTGGCGACGCTGGAGAAGGAGGACCCCCGGCGTGAGCGGCTGCGCGAGATCCTCGTCGAGGAGCACCTTCCGCTGGTGCGGCACTTCGCGCGGCGCTTCAGCAACCGCGGTGAGCCGTTCGACGACCTGCTGCAGGTCGGCACGCTCGGCCTGATCGCGGCGATCGACCGCTTCGACCCCACCCGCGGCGTCGAGTTCCTGTCCTTCGCCGTCCCCACCATCACCGGTGAGATCAAGCGGCACTTCCGCGACCAGGGCTGGTCGGTGCGGGTGCCGCGCCGCTTGCAGGAGCTGCACCTCTCGCTCAACGCCGCCGTCGGCGAGCTGGCGCAGAAGAACGGCCGCGCACCGACGCCGTCGGAGCTGGCCGAGCACCTCGGCATCCCGCGCGCGGAGGTCCTCGAGGGCCTCGCCGTCGCCAACGCCTACCGGAGCAGCTCCCTCGACGAGCGGCTGTCGGGTGAGGACGACTCCCCCACGCTGGCGGCGACGCTCGGCGAGGAGGACGCCGCACTCGAGGGCGTGGAGTACCGCGAGTCGCTGCAGCCGCTGCTGGCCACCATCCCGGCCCGCGAGCGCCGGATCCTGATCCTGCGGTTCTTCGGCAACATGACGCAGTCGCAGATCGCGGCCGACATCGGCATCTCGCAGATGCACGTCTCCCGGCTGCTGAGCCAGACCCTCGCCAAGCTCCGCGAGGGCCTGCTCAAGGACTAGACGCCGGACGCGACGAGAGGCCGTCCCCCTTCCACGGAAGGAGGGCGGCCTCTCGTCGTGACGCGGTGTCAGCCGCGCGCCGGCGGGACCCCGTTGTCGTCGGGCTCGCTCCCGGAGCCGAGGCTGCGGGCCTCCTCGGTGACCTGGCTCAGCGGCGGTGGCGAGGGCACCACCGGCGTGGGCATGGCGGGCGCGGTGTCGTTGATGCTCGACAGCTCGATCTTCGCCTCGGGCTGCTCGGCGGCCGGCGGCAGCTGCGACTCGAACCAGCTGGTGGTGTCAAGGCCGCCGTCCTTGGGGCCGGACGCGCCGTTGGACGGAGCGACGTCCATCCACGACTTGCCGCCCTCGGCGCCGCCGAGGTTGGCCAGCCCCTCCAGCGCCTTGCTGAACTCGCTGGGGACGATCCACATCTTGTTCGCGTCACCCTGCGCGATCTGCGGCAACGTCTGCAGGTACTGGTAGGCCAGCAGACCCTGGTCGGGCTTGCCGTCGTGGATGGCCTGGAAGACCGTCTCGATGGACTTCGCCTGGCCCTGCGCCTGCAGGAACAGGGCTGCGCGCTCACCCTCGGCGCGCAGGATCCGGCTCTGCCGTTCGGCCTCCGCCTCCAGGATCGCCGCCTGCTTCTTGCCCTCGGCCGAGAGGATCGAGGCCGCCTTCTGGCCCTCGGCGGTGGTGATGGCCGACTGACGGGCACCTTCGGCGGTGAGGATGATGGCGCGCTTGTCGCGGTCGGCGCGCATCTGCTTCTCCATCGAGTCGCGGATGGACGCCGGCGGGTCGATCGCCTTGATCTCCACCCGCGCGACCCGCAGACCCCAGGGGCCGGTCGTCCCGTCGAGGACCGTCCGCAGCTGGCTGTTGATGCCGTCGCGGCCGGTCAGCGCGCCCTCGAGGTTCAGCCCACCGACGACGTTGCGCAGCGTCGTCGTCGTCAGCTGCTCCATGCCGGTGATGTAGTTGGCGATGCCGTACACGGCCAGCCGCGGGTCGGTCACCTGGAAGTAGACGACCGTGTCGATGCCGACCTGCAGGTTGTCGGAGGTGATGACCGGCTGGGGCGGGAACGAGATGACCTGCTCGCGCAGGTCGATGGTCGCCCGGACGCGGTCGATGAACGGCACCAGGATCGACAGGCCCGGCGAGAGGGTCCGGCTGTACCGGCCCAGCCGCTCGACGACCTTGGCCTGGGCCTGGGGCACGATGGTCACGCTCTTGGCGATCACGACGATCACCAGCAGGGCGATGACGATCAGTGCGATGAGTGCCGGTTCCACGGCGGGCTCCCTTCGTCGGGGGTCACCACCGATCCTCCCCCGTGGGGAGGCCGCAGGTCAGCACCCCGGTGGGTTGTTCATTCCAGGGCGTCGCCGACGACGGCGGTGGCCCCCTCGACCTGCAGGATGCGGACGGTCTCGCCCACGGAGAACCGCTCGCCCTGGTGCTGGCTGCGGGCGGTCCACTCGTCGGCGCCCATCCGGATGCGGCCGCCCGAGGAGTCGATCTCCTGGGTGACCTTCGCGGTCCGGCCGATCAGGGTGTCGACGCCGTCGAGCTGGAGCGGTGTCCGGTTCGTGAGGTGCTTGGTGGCGATCGGCCGGACCAGCGCCAGCAGGACGCCGGAGACGGCGATGAAGGCGATGAGCTGCACGGCCGTGGCGCCACCGAGCAGCGCGACGGCCATGCCTCCGAGGGCACCCCCGGCGAACATGAGCAGGACGAGGTCGAGACTGATCACCTCGCCCGCCGCGAACAGGCCCGCGGCGATGAGCCAGAGCAACCACGCAGCCATGCCCGGAGTGTCGCAGAACCGGCGCTTCCCGTGGGCCTGGTGACGCCGTGTGAAGCCGACCTGTGACCGGGCGGGTGACCCGGGGTCGGCCGGGCGGACGACGAGCAGACGCGTCGGCCAGAGTCGTAGCCTCGCTCCGTGCGCGACTTCCCCGCCGGACGGCTCGCGGTCTGGGCGACCGCCTGGCTCGCCGGCCGCACGTCCTACGACGACGCCCTCGACGGGATCCTCGGCGAGACCGCCCACCGGGTCGCCGGCCTGCCCGGGACCGAGGAGGCCGTGTCCCTCGGCCGCGCGCTGACCGACCTGCGGCGGCTCGGCGAACGGCGGGTCCGGCTCGTGCTGCCCGTCGCCGGTGACGTCCGCGGGCTGCCGCGGGTGCCGGGTCTGGCCCCGCTCGCTCTGGAGAGCGGCCAGGCGGCCGTGGGCGAGCGGCTGGTCCTGGTACCGGAGCCCCTGGGCCCGGAGGTCGTGCAGTGGACGGCGTTCCCGCTGGACGGCGTCGCCCCGCCGCCGCCGGCTCCGGAGGGCAATCTGCGGGCCGTCTCCGGCGCACTGGACCTGGCCGTCGGGGACACCGCCCGGGCCCTGGCCGGTCTCGACGTCGCGCGGTGGAACCCCGAGGTGCCGGCGCTGCTCGTCGGGCTGTCGCGGACGACGGCCGCGCCGGGGCTGCCGGACGACCACGACCCGCTCGCGCTCTCGGTGCTGGCCCGCGCGCAGCGGCTGGGCAAGGTGCTCGACCTCGCGATGGCCGACGCACCGGGTGCCGCCGTCAACCACGCCCAGGCAGCCGCGCGGGACGAGGCGCTGCGGCCGCTGGCCCGTGCCGTGCGCGAGGCGACGGAGGCCGCGTTCAACGCCGTTCCGCGATAGGCCGCTCGTCGCTACCGTCGTGGGCCATGACAGCGCCGAACCTCACGATGAACCGCGTCATCCACGGCGCCGTGCGCCGCGACCTGGACCGCCTGGCGACCGCCCTCGGGCAGCTGCGGGACGGGGACACCGCCCGCGCCCAGGCCCTCGCCCGGGCGTACGAGAACCTCCGCACGGAGCTGACCCACCACCACGAGGGCGAGGACACCTACATCTTCCCGATGCTGGGCAGCGTCGGCGTCGACCAGGGTCTGCTGGACGCCATGGAGAGCGAGCACCACGCCATGGCCGAGGCGCTGACGGAGACGGCCGCCGCGATGAGCACCGTCGCGCGCAGCGGTTCGGCAGCCGACGCCGCCGCCGCGCAGGCCAGCGTCGTCCGTACCCGCGAAGTGGTGGAGCGCCACCTGCAGCACGAGGAGAACGAGCTCGAGCCGCAGTTGGCGCCGCACGTGGAGTCGCCGGAGTGGAAAGCAGTGGAGAAGAAGCTGCGCAGCCAGCCGTTGGGGGTGGCGGGCCGCTTCTTCGCCTGGCTCACCGACGGGATGAGCGACGAGCACCGTGCCTTCCTGAAGAAGACGGTGCCCTCCCCCGTCGTCACCGTGCTCGCGAAGACCTTCGGCCGCCGCTACTACAAGGACGTGGCCCCCACCTGGCGCAGCTAGCCGCCGTGGCGCTCGACCCTCGACCAGGTCGAGACCTCAGCCTGGTGCCATGAGCGCCACTGATCCGACCATGGCCGACATCGCCGCCGCAGTCCAGGTGGGGAGGGACGGACGACGCGCGGAGTCGCGCGAACAGCTGGACGCCCTGTGGGAGCGGCTCGGCCCCGACGGTGACCCGTTGTGCCGCGTCACCCTCGCCCACTTCCTCGCCGACCTGCAGGACGACCCGCGCGAGGAGCTGGCGTGGGACGAACGGGCGCTGGAAGCCGTCGGTGACCTCACCGACCGGCGCGCGGGTCAGGAGCACGCCGGGGTGCAGGCGCGCGGCTTCCTGCCCTCGCTGCACCTGAACCTGGCCGACGTCCACCGGCGGCTCGGAAACCCGGCCGCTGCCCGGGAGCACCTCGCCGCGGCGGAGGCGAAGGCGCCCGACCTGCCCAGCGGCGACTACGCGGACCTCATCAGGAGCGGTCTCGAGCACGTGCGCGCGGCGCTGGACGCCGGATCCACCGAGCGGTTGGCCACAGCGCCCTGAGCCGGCGCGGTCAGCTCCGGCCTGGTCAGCTCCGTCGCGGGGGTACGAAGCAGCAGGACGCCGGGCAGTTGGTGCCCAGCCGGGGCAGCCCACCGGCCCGACGCTCCTCCAGCAGCAGGCGGATCGACTCGACGAACGCCGGGTGGGTGCCCGCCGTCCCCGCGCGAGCGAAGGCCAGCCCGACCTCCTGGGCGGTCTCCTTCGCCTCGTTGTCCAGGTCCCAGATGACCTCGAGGTGGTCGCTGATGAAGCCGACCGGGAAGAGGACGACGGCGGTCTCGCCGCTGGCCGCCAGGGTGCGCAGGTGGTCGTTGACGTCCGGCTCGAGCCACGGCACCGACGGCGGCCCGCTGCGGCTCTGCCAGACGAGGTCGAACGGCCGGCCCGGCGCGACCTCGGCGACGACGCGCTCGACAGCGGCCAGCAGCTCCGTCTCGTAGGCGTGCCCCTGCGGCCCGGCGACGGCGGCCATGGTGTCGGGGATGCTGTGCGCCGTCGCGACGAGACGGGCGGTGTCCCGGACCTCGGCGGGCAGCGAGGCGAGGGCCGCGGCCAGTGCGTCGGCGTTGGCCTGGACGAAGCCGGGGGTGTCGAAGTAGTGCGGGAGCTTCTCCGCGGTCGGGCCGCCACCGTGCGAGACGCGGGCCCTCGCGATGTCCTCGTGGTACTGCCGGCAGCCGGAGAACGAGGCGTACGCCGACGTCGGGAAGACGTACACGTGCTGGATGCCGTCCTCGGCGAGCTGCGCCCAGGCGTCCTCCACGTACGGGGCCCAGTTGCGGTTGCCCCAGTAGACCGGCAGGTCGATGCCGGCCGCCGCGAGCTCCTTCTCGAGCGCCGCGATCAGCGCCTTGTTCTGGTCGTTGATCGGGCTGACGCCGCCGAAGTGGTGGTAGTGCTCGGCGACCTCCTCCAGCCGCTCGCGCGGGATGCCTCGACCCCGGGTGACGTTCTCGAGGAACGGCAAGACGTCGTCGTGCCCCTCGGGGCCGCCGAAGGAGAGCACGAGGAGCGCCTCGCGGCGTCCGGGCGGGGCGGGCTCGGTGGAGGGCTCGGCGCCACCGTTGTTGCGGACGGCGAGCGACGGGTCCTCGTCGGGTCGCTGACCTGCGGGCGTGATGTCGACGGTTGCGCGTGGCACAGCGGTTCTTCTCTCTCAGGGGGCCGAACGGATGCGCTCAGACGCCGACGGCGTGGAAGCCTCCGTCGACGTGCACGATCTCGCCGGTCGTGGCGGGGAACCAGTCCGAGAGCAGCGCGACGACCGCCTTGCCCGCGGGCTCGGTGTCGGTGACCGACCAGCCGAGCGGGGCGCGTCCCTCCCAGGCCTCCTCGAACTGGGCGCTGCCCGGGATGGATTTCATGGCCATGCTGCGCAGCGGGCCGGCGGCGACGATGTTGGACCGCACGCCGTCGGAGCCGAGTTCCCGAGCCACGTACCGCGAGGTGGACTCCAGCGCCGCCTTCGCCGCACCCATCCAGCCGTAGACCGGCCAGGCGACGGAGGCGTCGAAGGTGAGCCCGACGACCGAGGACGGGTTCGTCAGCAGCGGACGGCAGGCCTGCGTCAGCGAGGCGTAGGACCACGCGGACACCTGGAACGCCGTCGCGGCGTGCTCCCAGGCGACCTCGGGGAAGCCGTCGCCCATCGCCTCCTGCGGGGCGAAGCCGATGGAGTGCACGACCCCCTCCAGGGAGTCGAAGCCCTGCTCGCGGAGCCGGTCGGCCAGCGAGGCCAGGTGCTCGGTGTTCGTCACGTCGAGCTCGACGACAGCTGCTTCCTGCGGCAGCCGCTTGGCGATCCGCTGGCAGAGCGACAGGGCGCGGCCGAAGTTGGAGAGGACGACGGTGGCGCCCTGCTCCTGCGCCAGCCGGGCGGTCGCGAAGGCGATCGACGCCTCGGTCAGCACGCCGGTGATCAGGACCTTCTTGCCGTCCAGGATGCCCATCAGTGCCCCATTCCCAGTCCGCCGTCGACCGGGACGACGGCCCCGGTGATGTAGCCAGCCGCGTCGCCGGCCAGGAACCGCACGACGCCGGCGATCTCGTCCGTGGAGGCGTACCGGCCCAGCGGCACCTGCCCCAGGATCTCCTGCTGACGCTTCTCCGGCAGCTCCGCGGTCATGTCGGTCTCGACGAACCCCGGCGCGACGACGTTCGCGGTGATGTTGCGGCTGCCGAGCTCGCGGGCGATCGAGCGGGCCAGCCCCACGAGCCCGGCCTTGCTCGCCGCGTAGTTGGTCTGCCCGGCCGAGCCCAGCAGGCCGACGACGGAGGACACGAAGATCATCCGGCCCGAGCGGGCGCGGACCATCTTGGAGCTGGCGCGCTTGGCCACGCGGTAGGCGGCGGTGAGGTTGGCGTCGAGGACGTCGGTGAAGTCGTCCTCCTTCATCCGCATGAGCAGACCGTCGCGGGTGATCCCGGCGTTGCTCACGAGCACCTCGACCGGGCCCTGGTGCTCCTCGACCTCGGAGAACGCACGGTCGACGTCCTCGGCACTGGTGACGTCGCACTGCACGCCGAACAGACCGTCGGGAGCGCCGCTGCCGCGGTGGGTCACCGCCACGGAATCGCCCGCCTCGGCGAAGGAGCGGGCGATCGCCAGTCCGATCCCGCGGTTGCCGCCGGTCACCAGCACCGATCTGCCACTTGAGGGCACTACGCCTCACTCCCCTGCGCCGACGGCTGTGTCGACTCCCGAACCTAGTCGGTGGTCGCAGGTCACACCCCCTACCGACGAGTACGGCTGCCGGCGACCGGACGTGGGTCAGGAGGGGCGGGAGTGGCAGATCACACGCACCCGGCGCCGGGTGACGGCGTGAGCCTTGTGTTCCGTCGTCGACCACTGGAGAGTTGCCGGTGTCGCGGACCTCGCGGCCACACGACAGTGGGCGAGGAATGACGCAGGACGACGCGCGGTCGACGACGTATGCACCGGACGACTCCGACGGCGGGCTCGCCGGGCTCGGGTTCGCCGACAGCGACGGGCGGTCCCGCGAGGAAAGCCTCGGCGAGCGCCTGCTCGGATCCCTCCTCGACCGGGCCCACCTCATGCCGCCCCGGCTGGTCGGCCCGCTCGTCGCCCAGGAGATCGCGGAGATGGGTGGACGCGACGTCTCGATCTACCTGCAGGACTTCGACCACGCCGTCCTCCAGCCCCTCCAGGGGCCGGGTCTCGTCGGCGAGACGGAGCCGATCGACTCCAGCCCTGCCGGAGCCGCCTTCCGGACGGACACGCGCCAGGAGGAGCCCTGTTCCGACGGGTCGGTCCGCCTGTTCCTCCCCATGCTCGACGGGTCCGACCGCGTCGGGGTGCTGGCGTTCACCCTTCCCGAGGTCGACGACAACGACCGGCGGCTGGCGCAGCGGATCGCGGGCCTGACCGCCGACCTCGTGATCACCAAGTCCGGCTACACCGACACCTTCGCCCGCACGCGGATGACGGCCCCGATGAGCCTGTCGGCCCACCTGCAGTGGCAGATGCTGCCGCCGCTGGTGATGACCACGCCCGACGTCGCGCTCGCCGGGGCCCTGGAGCCGGCCTACGACGTCGGCGGGGACAGCTTCGACTACTCCCTCGACGAGCAGACCCTCCACGTCGCGGTGTTCGACGCGATGGGCCACGGGGTCGAGGCGGCCACCATGGCCACCCTGCTCATCGCCGCCTACCGGCACGGCCGGCTGAACCGCAGCGAGCTGCCGGAGATCTACGCCGAGATGGACCACGTCATGAGCACGTCCTATCCCGGACGGTTCGCGACGGCGCTCATCGGCCGGCTGGACACCCCCACCGGCCGGCTCACCTGGATCAACGCCGGGCATCCCGCGGCGCTTCTCGTCCGCGACGGCCGGGTCGTCGACGAGCTGGGCGGCCCCGTCGCGCGACCGGTGGGACTCGGCGAGGGCGACCCCGTCGTCCACTCCCTGCAGCTGCAGCCGGGGGACCGGCTGCTCTTCTTCACCGACGGCGTCGTCGAGGAGCGCCTCGCCGACGGCGAGCAGTTCGGCGAGCTCCGGCTGCGCGAGTTCATCGAGGACAACGCAGTGCACGAGCTCCCGGTCGCCGAGACGGTGCGGCTGCTGTCGCGCGAGCTGCTCCAGGGGCGCGGCGGTCGGACCACCGACGACGCGTCCCTGCTCATGGTCGAGTGGCGGGGGCCGCCGCGGGACGACGAGCTGGCCCGCAGCCGCCGCGGCACGATGCCGGGCACCGTCCTGGCCTGAGCACGGCGCCGTGGGCCCGCGGTCAGAGACTGCGGTCAGAGGCTGGGGTCAGAGGCTGCGGCCGCAGGTCGGCCAGGCACCGGGACCCTGGACGGCCAGGACCTTCTCCGCGACGGCGATCTGCTGCTGCTTCGTGGCGAGGTCGGCGCGCGGCGCGTAGTCGCCGCCGCCGAAGCCGGACCAGGTGGACGGGCTGAACTGCAGCCCGCCGTAATAGCCGTTGCCGGTGTTGCTGCTCCAGTTGCCCCCCGACTCACACCGGGCGACGGCGTCCCAGTCGTGCCCGGCGACGGGGACGGGGACGGGGACGGGGGCGGGGACGGGGGCGCCCGTGGACGGACGGGGCGCCGGCGGCGCGACCGGCGCCGCAACCTGCTCGGCGGCCCGCCGCTGCTCCTCCAGCTGCACCAGGTCGGCACGCACCCGGTCGAGCTGCGCCTGCATCGCCGTCTGCGTGGTGCGCAGGTCCGTCACGAGCTGCGCTGCTCCGGCGCGGGCGGTCTCGGCGGACGCCAGCGCCGCGGCCGCCTCCTGCCGAGCACCCTCGGCGGCGGTCACCGCCTCCTGCGCTGCGGCCCGCGCCTCGGCAGCGCGTCCCTGCGCCGCCGACACGTCGCTGAGGACGGCGGACCGGTGGTCCCTCGCCGCGTCGAGGAGGGCGGCCCGCTCCATCGCCTGCGCGGGACCGCCCGAGGTGAGCAGCGCTTCCAGCAGAGGTGACGTCGAGCCGCTCATGTAGCTCGTGCGGGCGAAGGACGCGACGGTCTGCCGGGCGGCGGCGAGGTCTGCCTGCGCCTGCTCCGCGGCGGCGTCGGCGGCCTGCGCACCGGCCTGTGCGCTGTCGAGAGCCTGCTGCTGGACGGCCACCTGCTCGGATGCTCGCGTCGCGCGGGCGTTCGCGTCGTCCATGGCCGCCTGCGCGGCGCCCATCTGCTCCAGGAACCGCCCCACCTGTGCGGCGGTGTCCTCCGCCGCCTGCGTGGCGGCGGCGAGCTGACCGTCCGACGGACCGCCGGGCGCCGCGGAGGCGACTCCCGCCGGGCCGACGACGGTGACGGCGAGGGCTGCTGCGGTCCCGATAACGGCCAATCTGCCCGCCCGACGACGGCGTCGTGTCCCCGCCATGCCTGTCACCGCCTTCCTCGACCACCGATCCGGCCCCGCCCTACAGATCGACCTGCCCACCCGACTCCTTGAGAACACCTCCTGACGGACTTCGGCACCGAGGCTTGTTCATGCAGGCATTTGCCTGCATGATGGTCGTGTGCCTGACGACCTCACCCCGGTGTTCAAGGCACTGGCCGATCCGACCAGACGTCACCTGCTGGACCGCCTGCACGAACGCAATGGCCAGACGCTCGGCGAGCTGTGCAACGCGCTGTCGATGGCCCGCCAGTCGGCGTCCCAGCACCTCGCCGTCCTCGAGGCGGCGAACCTGGTGAGCACGGTCTGGCACGGCCGGCAGAAGCTGCACTACCTCAACCCCGTCCCCCTGCACGAGGTGCAGGAACGGTGGATCTCCACGTTCGAGACCCCCCGGTTGCGCGCGCTCGGCGCGATCCGGCATTCCGCAGAGGAGAACGCGATGACAACCCCACCCACCTACGTCTACGTCACCTACATCAAGGCCAGCGCGGAGCAGGTGTGGACGGCGCTCACCGATGCCGACCTGACTGCTCGTTACTGGGGCCACCGCAACGAGTCCGACTGGCAGGAGGGCTCCACCTGGGAGCACGTGCGCACGGACGGGTCCGGGATCGCCGACGTCGCCGGCACCGTGCTCGAGGTCCGCCGGCCCGAGCGGCTGGTGATGACGTTCCCCGGCTCCGACGAGCAGCGGAACGGCACCCCGTCCCGGGTCACCTTCACCATCGAGCCGCACGAGGACATCGTCCGGTTGACGGTCCGGCACGAGGACATCCCCACCGAGGCCGACCTGGCCGCGCTGTCCGCCGGCTGGCCCGCCGTCCTGGCCAACCTCAAGTCGCTGCTCGAGACCGGCGCCGTCCTGCCACAGGCTCCCTGGGAGATGCACGCACGCCTCCGGGAGGAGCAGATGGCGCGCACGACCTCCCGGTGAGCGACCGTCGCCCCGGCCGTTGACCGGGGCGGGCGACGCCCCCACGCTGAGGGGGCTCCCGGTCCCGGGGCGCGCCCGTCCCGAGCAACGGGGAGACCATGACGACCACAGAGACGATCGAGGTGCCGCACCTCGGCACCTCGACGATCGGCTACGCCTTCGGCAGGCCGTACGACGCCACCCTCCCGACGCTCGTCCTGGTCAACTCGTTCACCACGTCCGCGGATCTGTACCGACACCAGTTCGCCGACCCGGACCTCTCCGCCGCCGCCAACCTGCTGGCCATCGAGCCCTACGGCCACGGCGCCACCCGCGCCTCCTACGAGCAGTTCACCTACTGGGACTCGGCGATCGCCGACCTGCAGGTACTGGGAGCGCTCGACATCCCCGAGGCGTTCGTCCTCGGCACCTCGCAGGGCGGCTGGATCGCTGCCCGCATGGCGATGCTCGCGCCCGGCACCGTCAAGGGCATCATCCCGCTCGGCACGTCGATGGACTTCGAGAGTCCGCGCAGCCGCGACCTGGGCTGCTGGGACGGCGTCGGGTTCTGCGCACCGGCCATCGGGGCACTCTCCGAGAACGTCGGGGACGACTGGGTGATCCCCACCGATCTCGTCGACGCCGTCCTGGCAGAGGGTCTCGGCGAGGACGTGTCGCCGGAGGAGCGCAGCTTCTGGCACGACACGCACCAGCGGAACTACGCCGGGGACGCGGGCCGGGAACGCCTGCGGATCGCCACGATCAACCTGAGCGCCCGCGACGGCCTGCACGACCGCCTGGACGGCGTCCGGTGCCCGGTCCTGTGGCTGCACGGCACGTCCGACCCGGTCTACTCGGTCGCCAACGCGGAGGAGGAGATCCAGCTCTTCGTCAACAGTCCCGCCGCCGAACTCCGGGTCGTCGACGGCGGCCGGCACTTCCTCAGCGCCTCGCACCCCGCCGTCGTCAACGCCGCCGCGAGGGAGTTCGTCGAACGCTGGAAGTAGGGACCCGCACGACCGGTCCGTCACCCTCCCCCACGGCTCGGACCCTGGTCACCCCAGCGGCGGGATGATCCGCTCGGCCGACAGGCGGTCGAACAGCTCCAGGAAGCGGTCCTCGGTGTCGAAGCAGTCGGCGAAGCCGGCTCGGCGCAGCTTGATCGTGGAGCTGACGTTGTCGAAGCCGGACGTGAAGATGAACTCCCCGAACTCCCAGCGCACCAGGTCGCCGTAGGGCGTGTCCACCAGCCCGTGCCGGCCGACCAGCCGCTCCCACACGTCCCGCCGACCAGCCATCGCCTCGGCCAGCGGAACCGGCTGCGGCTCGGCGTACTCCATCCCGAAGTGCCGGGCGAAGGCCGGGAACAGGTGCCGCCAGCGCACCTGGTCGCCGTTGGTGACGTTGAAGATCTCGCCGTCCGCTCGCGGCTCGCCGCCGGCCCACACGGTGGCCCGGGCCAGCAGTTCGGCGTCGGTGACCTGGTAGAGCGCGTCATAGGCCGCCAGGCTCCCGGGGAACCGGAGCGGTTGGCCGAGTGCCTTGGCGATCGCGGCGTAGACGGCGATGACCATGAGCAGGTTCATGGGGTTGCCGACCGCGTACCCGATGACGCCCTCGGGGCGGAAGACCGTCAGCCGGAATCCGCGCGCGGCCGCGACCTCGCGCAGCAGGTCCTCCTGGTCGTAGTAGAAGTTCGGCTGGATGATCCGCGGGTCGGTCTCCTTGGCCGGGGTGTTGAAGAAGCCCATGTGCGCCCCGTAGGCCTTGCCGCCCTGGTAGAGCGTGACGTGCTCGAGGGGCGCGCCGGCACCCGCGAGTCCGTCGAGGGTGTGGCGAAGCAGGGCGACGTTCGCGTCGGACGCCTCCCGCGCCGTGGCCCGTTCGGTGTAAGCGGCGAAGACGAGGTGCGTCACGTCGCCGAGCTCGCTCAGGCCGGCCCGGGCGGCGTCCGGATCGCCGAGGTCGACCGGCAGGTGGTACCAGCTGGTGTTCCGCGGCCGGCGGCGGCTCACCCCCCGGACGCGCCAACCCGGCCGCTTCGCGTACTCCGCGGCCGCGTGCGCTCCGATGACGCCTCCCGCCCCGGTGATCAGGACACTGCCGTCAGCGCTCATCGCTGCTCCATCCGTTCTTCCGCGCCTCGCTCCGCGGCGTCGGTCTCCGACCGCCGTCCTCCGACGCATCCATGCCACCCCGCGCCGCGGCTAACCCTGGCGAACCTCCCGCCCCACCAGAACCCGCCAGGCGCACGGTCAACATCTGACGAACCGGACCAGTCCGTCTCGTCTTCGCTCCCCCTCGCGGACCCGCCTCCGGCCGCTTACCGTGGGTAGCAGAACGGGCGCGCAACGTTGCCGGCGATGAGCCGGCTCCGCGACCCGAGGACCGAACCGAGGAGTACCACGTGTCCCTTCCCCAGCGCTCCGCCGCCCCCGCTCTCGTCCGGCCGGCCGCCTACGGCCAGCGTCCCGTCGACCGGTCCGCGGTGCCCGGCCTGCGTCCGATGGTCCAGCAGCCGATGGGAGCGCGCCCCATGGTCGTCCGCCCGGGGTCGGGGCATCCGACCGGGTCCGCACCGGTGCTGCAGCGACCGGCTCCGCGCGCGGTCTCGTTCCTGACCGTGACCGAGGTGGCGGCGATCATGCGGGTCTCGAAGATGACGGTGTACCGCCTGGTGCACGGCGGGGAGCTGTCCGCCGTCCGCGTCGGCCGGTCCTTCCGGGTTCCCGAGCCGGCCGTGCGCTCCTACCTGGCCGGCGCCCGCACCGACGTCGCCTGACGACGAGCCGCCCGCGCGCGGGCGGCCACGGTCAGCTCGACCGCCCCATCCCTGCATGGTCCGCACGCTTGATGTCGGTCCAGCCGGTCCAGCCGCGCTCCTCGAGGAGCCGCAGCAGGCGCGGCGCGCAGGGAAAGGAGTCGACGAATGCCGCATCGAGCAGGGCGATCAGCTCCTTGCTGATCGGCTCGCCCTCCTCCATCCCCGCGGACTGGGCCTCGGCCGCCTCGATGAAGGCGGTCACCCGGTCCGCGAGCGAAGGCAGCCGCGGGTCGTCGGGCGTGCAGTCCACGAGGTCCCCGAGATCGAGGTACAGCCGGCGCAGCGTCTCGTGCTCGATCTGGGCGTGCTTGATCGCCATGAAGGCCGACACCTGGTCGGGGATCTGCGCCGCGATGAGGATCCAGCTGTCGCGCTCGATGTCGATCAGTTCCTGCCGGAACCCGAGCTCCCGCATGCGGTCGAGGTAGGCGACCGCCTCTGGCGGCAATGCCAGGCTGTCGCCCGCGGCGAGCTGGGCGATGCGTTCCCGGGAACGCTGCCGTGCCCGGATCTCGGCGCGCAGGCGGCGGTCCACATCCCGGACCGCCTCCGCGAACTCCTCGGCGTCCGCCGCCACCAGCTCGTGCACCCGCGACAGTGGGACGCCGGCATCGGCAAGGGTGCGGATCTTGATCAGTTCCACGACCGCAGCCGCGTCGTACCGCCGGTAGCCGGAGCGGTCACGTTCCGGCTCGGGGAGCAGTCCCCGCGAGTGGTAGTGCCGGACGGCGCGGACCGTCACCCCGGCGTACGAGGCGAGCTGGCTGATGGTCAGCACGGGGACCGACCTGCCAGCCTCCGCGCGGCGTCGCGGACGGCCAGGTGGTCGCGAGGCAGCAGCACCCTCGTCCGCACCTCCATCGCGCTCCACTCCCTTCTGCCGCCGACGGTCCCGGTCAGGACGTCCCTCATGATCATCGCTCCTCTTCCGTCCGTCGGTCGGGCTCAGGCGATCTTCCGGCGGTAGGTGCTCATCGCCAGCGCGTAGGCGACGACGAGCAGACCGACGCACCAGGCGACGGCGATCCAGCCGTCGTTGCCGATCGCCTGCTCGCCGTAGAGGCCGCGGATGGTGTTCACGATCGAGGTGACGGGCTGGTTGTCGGCGAACCAGCGCACCGGCCCCGGCATGCCGTCGGTGGGCACGAAGGCCGAGCTGATGAACGGCAGGAAGATGAGCGGGTAGGAGAACCCGCTCACCCCGTCGATCGAGCTGGCGGTCAGCCCGGGGATGACCGCCAGCCAGGTCAGCGCGAGGGTGAACAGCACCAGGATGCCGAGGACGGCGAGCCAGGCGAGCACGCCGGCCCCGGAACGGAACCCCATCGCCAGGGCGACCAGGACGACGAGCACCAGCGAGATCAGGTTGGCCACGATCGAGGTCAGCACGTGGGCCCACAGCACGGACGACCGGGCGATCGGCATCGACTGGAACCGTTCGAAGAGGCCACCCGAGACGTCGGTGAAGAGCCGGAACGCGGTGTAGGCGATGCCCGAGGCGACGGTGATGAGCAGGATGCCCGGCAGCAGGTAGGTGACGTACTCGCCGCCGCCGACGTCGATCGCGCCTCCGAAGACGTAGACGAACAGCAGGAGCATGACGATCGGCGTGACGGCCGTGGTGATGATCGTGTCCGGACTGCGCAGGATGTGCCGCAGGGACCGCTTGAGCAGGACGGTGGTGTCGTGGAAGGCGTCGGTGGTCATCGTCGGGTCCTTACTTTTCGCGGCCGTCGTAGCCGATGATTGCCAGGAAGATGTCCTCGAGCGTCGGCTGCTTCTCGACGTACTCGACCGTGGTCGGCGGGAGCAGCTGCTTGAGCTCGGCGAGGGTGCCGTCGGCGATGATCCGTCCCTCGTGGAGGATCGCGATCCGGTCGGCCAGCTGCTCGGCCTCGTCGAGGTACTGCGTGGTGAGCAGCACCGTGGTGCCCTGGCCGGCGAGCGTCCGGACCGTCTCCCAGACCTCGATCCGCGACTGCGGATCCAGGCCCGTCGTCGGCTCGTCGAGGAAGAGCACCGGCGGGTCGCCGATCAGGCTCATCGCGATGTCGAGGCGACGGCGCATCCCACCGGAGTAGGTCGCCACCCTGCGTCCGGCGGCTTCGGTCAGCCCGAACCGGGCGAGCAGGTCGTCCGCGACCCGACCCGCATCCTCGATGCGCCGCAGTTCGGCGACGAGTACGAGGTTCTCCCTCCCGGTCAGGATCTCGTCGACGGCGGCGAACTGTCCGGTGAGGCTGATCGAGGCGCGGACCTCCGCCGGTCGGCCGGCGACGTCGTACCCGTTGACGGCTGCGGTCCCGCCGTCGGCCTTGAGCAGCGTGGACAGGATCTTCACCGCCGTGGTCTTGCCGGCGCCGTTGGAGCCGAGCAGGGCGAAGATGGTGCCGGAGGGGACGCTCAGGTCGACGCCCCTGAGGACCGCGTGGTCGCCGTAGGACTTGGTGAGCCCGGCGATCTGGATGGCTGGTGTCGTGGTCACGGCGACAGCGTGGAGCCCTGACCCTGCGTCAAGGTCAAGCGCGAATCACCGGAGCATCACCCGGACGGCGCACATCCATTCTCGCTGGGGAGCGTCGGGCTCTCGGCGTCGGCCGGCTGCGCACGGGTCCGCGGCCTGACGGGAGGCCGGACCGGGCGGGCAGGCAGTTCGCGACGCCGCCGGGCCTCGGCGGCGAGCTGCCGGGCCGCGATCACGCTGGCCGGTTCGCGGGCGGAGGTCACGCCGTCAGCCGGCGCTCGGTGCGGTGCCCGGCGCGGGGCACTCGCCGCCACGCTCGACGGCCAGCTCGAAGTGCCACATCTCGTTGCCGTACGTCTGGCAGAGGCCGTAGTCCGCCCCGTGCTGGGCCAGCCAGCTCATCGCGTCCGTGGGTCCGACGTCGACAGCGTCGCCCGTGACGTGGGCGGACTCGTCGGGACGGAGGACCCACTCCCGCGCCGCCTCGACACTGCCGTACCGCTCCACCGCGGCGGCGAAGAGCGCCTGCTGGTAGGCAGCGCTGCGCCACCCGCTGGACACGTGGAAATCGATCCGGTCGGCCGTCGCGTCGCGCGCCGCGTCCTGGACGGCGGTGCGCAGCGCGTCGTCGAGTCCGGTGATGGCCGGGACGTCGGCGAACGCCGAGAGCTCCTCGCCGTCGGCGACGTAGCCGTCCTCGACGGTCACCGCTCCCCCGGCCGGTGCGCCCGGAGCCGACGTACCGGCGAGGGCGGAGGAACCGGCGGACGAGCACCCGACCGCGACGACGATGAGGCCGGGGACGGCGACCAGCGCGGGGTAGAGCCCCCGTCGTGGACGGCGCGCGCCGTCTCGCCGGGCCCGGTGCGAGGCAGCACGGACCACGGAGGTCAGCGCGACCCCGACCACCGCCCCGGCGGTGTTGGCGACGACGTCGACGGGGTCGGAGACCCGCCCGGGGAGCGCGAGCTGCGCCAGCTCGATCAGGACCGAGACCGTGACGCCGGAGGCCACCGGCAGCACGGTGCCGGAGCGCCGGAGGACGAGGGCGGCCAGCGCACCCACGGGCACGAAGAGCAGCGCGTTCGCCACGGCCTCGACCTGGGCCCGGTGCACCGTGCCGGGGAACGGCTCGGCCAGGGGCTCCGCCGCGGCCATCACCAGGGCCATCACGGTCCGGCGGCCGTCGGCGACGAACTCCACCGGACCGAGCGTGATGCCACCGACCGCGAGCAGCACAGCGACGACGGCCAGCACCAGCACGCCCGGACTCGAGGCGCTCGACCCGTCGTGGTCGTCGGGGCGCAGGATCACGCGGCTCCCGGACGGGTGGCGGGTGGTAGGCATGGGAGGACTCCTCCCCGCTCGGCAGAGCCGGTGCGGCATCGGGAACTGGTGGACCGATGCCAGTGCACGGGACCGGTGGTTGCACCGGCGTCTCCGATTTCGCATACACCCACGACATCCGGGCGCACCCGGCGCGGACTGCCCCTGTCGGCGGGCGCGATCCCCGCGCTGTCAGCGGCCGTGCGCCACCGGCCGTGGCGTTCGCCGCGTCACCTCACGTCCGCGGGGGGAACTCCACGAGCCGCACCGTCTCCGGCAGCGCCCTCAATGCGGCCAGCAGGGCGGGCGGCAGTGCGGCGTTCACGTCGGTCACGACGTAGCCGAGCTGCCCGCGGGTGGCGAGCACCTGACCGTCGACGTTCAGGCCGTGCTCGCCCACGAGGGCGTCGACGTTGGCGAGGACGCCGGGCACGTTGCGGTGCAGCAGCGCGAACCGGGCCGCCGAGGAGCCGTGCAGGGCCACCGCCGGCAGGTTGACGCTCAGCGTGGTCGTCCCGGTGCGGGTGAAGTCGGCCAGCTTGCCGGCGACGAACCGGCCGATGTCGTACTGCGCCTCCTGGGTCGACCCGCCGACGTGCGGGGTGAGGATGACGTTCGGCAGGCCCCGCAGCACGGAGCTGAACTCGTCACCCTGACTCTTCGGCTCGTCGGGGAAGACGTCGACGGCGGCACCGGCGATGTGGCCGCTGAGCACGTGCTCGCGGAGCGCCTCGTGGTCGACGACGAACCCTCGGGACAGGTTCAGGAAGAGGCTGCGCCGGCGCATCCTGGCGAACTGCTCGGCGCCGAACATCCCGGCGTTGCCGGCGCGGCCGTCGACGTGCAGGGTCACCGTCTCCGCTCGTTCCAGCAGTTCCTCGAGGCTGCCGCAGGGCTGCGCGTTGCCCAGGGCGAGCTTGTCCTCGAGGTCGTAGAACAGCACCCGCATGCCCAGGGACTCGGCGAGCACCGACAGCTGGCTGCCGATGTTCCCGTAGCCGACGATGCCGAGAGTCCGCCCCCGGATCTCGTGGCTGCCGGTCGCCGACTTGTCCCAGACCCCTGCGTGCAGCGCGCGGTCCCGGTCGATCAACCGACGGGCCAGACTGATGATCTCGGCGATCGCCAGCTCCACGACGCTGCGGGTGTTGGAGTACGGCGCGTTGAAGACGGCGACACCGGCGCCGGCCGCCGCGGCGAGGTCGATCTGGTTGGTGCCGATGCAGAAGGCACCCACCGCCGCCAGGCCTGGCCGGCGCGCCAGCACGTCCGCGGTCACCTGCGTCTTCGACCGGATGCCCAGCAGGTCGACGCCGTCCAGCGCTGCGGTCAGGTCGTCCTCGTCCAGCGCACCGTGCACCGACTCGACCTCGAAGCCGGCCGAGGACAGGAGCTCGACGGCCACCGGGTCGATGTTCTCCAGCAGCAGAGCTGTGGGCATGTCGCGCTCCCCTTCGTCCAGAAGCACGTCGCAGCCGAGCCTCTCCGCCATAGATTGTGGCGTACCGCGGAAAGCGGAGTCCTATCGGCAGCCGTCCGTGACCGACAGCTCCCCCGACGCCGGAGCGCGGGCCGGCTCCGTCACGCGGCGCTCAGGGACAGCCAGGTGGCGACCATCAGGCCCGCGACGACCAGGCCGGAGAGCGCCAGCAGGAAGCGTTGGCCGGCCATCACCGCCACGAACTCGCGCAGGTAGGCGCTGGGCCAGTAGTAGAGGGCGGTGCGGCAGCCGATCGCCTGGGCGTCGATGCCGAGCGTCCGCGCCAGCATCGCCGCACGGGGGGCGTGGTAGTCGTTGGTGACCACCAGGTAGGGCTCCGGTATGCCGCGCCGGCGCAGCAGCTGCGCGCTGTAGCGCAGGTTCTCCTCCGTCGTCCGTGACCGGTCCTCGACCAGGACGTCGCTCGCCGCGACCCCGGTCCGTCGCAGCCACACCGCCATCGCCTCCCCCTCGGGGTACGGCTCGTCGGCGCCCTGGCCGCCGCTGGCGACGATGGGGATCGTGCCGGCCCGCTCCGCGCGCTCCTCGACCGCGGCGACGGCCCGGCGCAGTCGCGCGGCGAGCAACGGCGGGACCTCTCCCCCGGCCAGGCCGGCTCCGAGCACGATCACGGCCCGGGCCGGAGCGCGCCGGGCCAGCCATGCGTAGAGCGCGGTCTGCGTGACGAAGACCAGGAAGAGCAGGCCGATGCAGACCAGTGCCGCGAGCAGCCCGACGGCGACGGTGCCGGTCACCGGGTTCTCGTGCCGGACCAGCTCCAGCAGGACGACTGGCAGGACGATCGACGCCAGTCCGGTCAGCAGGGACAGCGCGTTCCCCAGGGAGCGGCTCTCCCGGCGCACCATGAGGATCCCGTCGACGACCAGGAGAAGGGGCAGCAGCAGGAGGCCGAGCCCGATCACGCCCCACACCACCAGGGCGACGGCGTCGGCCAGCGTCTCCAGCACGCGGGACCGCGAGATCGAGATAGCGAGGAGACCGAGCAGGGTGTGCGCCGCGAGGACCGCGAGGAAGCCGTTGCGGAGCGAGCGTGGATCCCGCCTGAGCGACCACACCAGCGCTCCGGTCACGACGAGGGCACCGATGAGGGCGCCGAGGACCTGCCCGACGATTCCGGCCGTGGCGTCCACCTGCTGAGCCAATCACCTCCGGCGAGCGTGCGGGCCGCCGGGCGGTCAGCACCGTCCTGAGCAGGTAAGTACGGTCCTGGGCATGCCGACCCGCACGCCCTACCGCCGGCTGAGCCGGCGGATCCGGGCGCTGCCGGGACTCCTGGCCCGAGCGCCGTGGTGGGTGCTGGTGGTCGTCGGGGCAGTCACGACGGCGCTGGGCGTGGTCCTCGCCGTCCGACCACTGAGCTCGCTCACCGTCCTGGGCGTCTACACCGGCGTCAGCTGCATCCTGGCGGGGCTGGGCGACCTGATCGCGCGCCGCGACGGCAGCGGGAGGCTCGCACTCGTCGCCGGGATCGGCTGGGTCCTCGCGGGGGTGGCCGTACTCGCCTGGCTGGGTCGCAGCCTGGAGCTGCTCGGCCCGTCCGTGGCCGCGCTGCTGATCGCCTCCGGTGCCGTCCGGCTCCTCGACCTGCGCCGTGGGATGACCGCCGACCGGGTGCTGGGGGCCGCGTTCGGGCTCTCGGAGATCGCGTTCGGCGTGGTCGCGTTCGCGTGGCCGGACGCCACCCTGCTGGTCGTCGCGCTCCTCTTCGGGGTCCGTACCGCGGGGTTCGGTCTGTCGCTGGTCTGGCGGGGAATCGCCGCACGGCGCGGCTCGTCGGACACCACGACCCCGACAGCTCTGCACGGCAGGCCACGCGCCGTGCGCTGGGCGGCCGCGGGCGTCGTGCTGCTCGTGGCGGGCGCGACGCTGGTCGTCAGCGAGCAGTTCCGCCGTGGGATACCGGTGCTCGACGGGTTCTACGACGCGCCGGACGTCGTCCCCGACGACCCCGGTCAGCTGCTGCGCGCCGAGCGGTACGAGGGTGATCTGCCGGAGGGGCTGACGGCCCAGCGCATCCTCTACACGACGACGGCGGACGACGGCGTCCCCGGCCTGGCCAGCGCCGTGATCGCCGTACCGGCCGAGCCGACCGGCCGTCCCACGCCGCTGATCGCCTGGGCGCACGGAACCGTCGGGGTCGCACGGGCGTGCGCACCCAGCCTGGGGCGCGACGCCATCTCCACCGAGGGGATGCCGGCCATGGACGCCCTGGCCCGCAACGGGTGGGGCATGGTCGCCACGGACTACATCGGCCAAGGCACCGAGGGGACCTTCCCCTACCTGGTCGGGCAGGGCGAGGGGCGGTCGGTCCTCGACGCCGTCCGTGCTGCGCATCAGCTCCCCGACCTGGACCTCGCCCCGGAGACCGTCATCTGGGGTCACTCCCAGGGCGGGCACGCCGCGCTGTGGGCCGGTCAGCTCGCGCCGACGTACGCGCCCGACGTCGAGGTCGTCGGGACCGCGGCGCTGTCCGCGGCGAGCGACCCGCTGGGCATGGCCGAGCTCGTCACGTCGCACCCCGGTGCGCTGGGAGCCAGCCTGGGGATCTCTTTCGTGCTGGCCGCCTACGCCCGGACCTACCCGGACATCTCCCTCGACGACGTCCACCCGGCGGCGCGGACACTGGTGGAGGAAGCCGCGGCCCGGTGCACCAGTGAGCCCGGCACCATCCTCACCATCCTCACCGGCGTCGCCGTCTCCAGGGACACCCCGATCCTCGTGGCCGACCCGGCCACCGGAGCGGTGGGCCGGCGACTGCGGGAGAACATCCCCCTGGGGCCGTGGCCCGCCCCGCTGTTCGTGGCACAGGGCACGACCGACGAGGTGATCGCCGCGCGCCTGCAGGACGACTACGTGGCCCGGCTCTGCGCGGCCGGCCGGCCGCTGCTCTACACGCGGTACGAAGGAAGGTCGCACATGGGCATCCTCGAGGCGGACTCACCGCTCAACGCCGATCTGGAGCAGTGGACGGCGGATCGGCTCGACGGCCTCCCGCAGGAGGACACGTGTCCGTGACGGCCGGGGCATCGGACGACGGGACCGCACGTCCGTCGGGCGGCACGAACCCGTCTCCTCGCCGATGGTGGGTGATCGCTGCGGTTGCCGCCGTCCTGTTCGCGGCCACGTACTGGACGGCCGTGTGGACCGTGACCGGGCAGCGCATCGAGAACGGCGCGCTGCGGGGTGCCGACCAGGCGTCGGAGGCGGCCCGTCTCGCCGCGTCGGACGAGCTGTCGTGGATCACCCTGTCCTCGTTCGCCGTGCTCTGCGCGGTCCTCGTGCTGGCCGCCTGGTACCGCGGCGGGCTGCGGGTGGCCGTCGGCGTGGGGGTGATCCTGGCGGGATCGACCGCGGTCACGCAGACGCTGAAGCGGGTCGTCCTCCCCCGCCCGGACCTCGTCCCGGTCACCGGCGAGTACACCCACAACAGCTTCCCCAGCGGGCACACGACGATCGCCATGTCCCTGCTGTTCGCGCTGCTCATCGTGGTGCCGCACCGCTGGCGCGGGGTCGCCGTGGCCGTCGGAGCCGCCTTCGCCGTGGCGATCGGCGCCCAGACGGTCACCGCGAAGTGGCACCGCCTCAGCGACACCGTCGGCGCCGACCTGGTCGCGCTCGCCGTCACGTGCCTCGTCCTCGCCTGGCTGGCGCGAACCGGGTCGCTGCGACGGGCGCCCCGGCACCGACGGCTCGTGGACCGGACGATCGGTGCGGCATTCACGGCCGTCACCGCGCTCTCCCTGGTGACCGGAGGCCTCGTCCTGGTCCTGGGCGAGGTCCCCGTGGCCCCGGACCCGGTGCTGGACTACAACGTGTACCTCGCCTCGCACAGCCTGGCGCTGGCCGGCTCGTGCCTGGCCGCCCTCGTCGCATGGAGCAGCCTGCGCCGGCTCGAGGTGACGCCTCGCGCTGCGACGCAGGCAGGAAGCGCCGCCGCCCGTCCCGATCGGGCCGGCGAGCCAGGAGACGGCGCCCGGCGCGTGGGCTGAGGCCGAGCTCGAGCTGTCCTGGGCCTGGCGCTGCCGGAGGCCTCGGCGGTGAGGCCTGCCTACGCTGGGCGCGTGTTCTTCCTCTTCGGGTTCGGCACCAAGCAGCAGGACCTCGGTCCGGGTGACGTCCGCCCGTGCCCGCGCTGCGGCAACACCTCGCAGTGGACGCGGATGCGGCAGTTCCGGCAGCTCTCCGTGTTCTTCGTGCCGGTCGCCCGGTGGAGGCGGCGGCAGTTCGAGGTCTGCGGCATCTGCGGCAACGCCATCGAGGTGTGAGCACAGACGCACCCCCGACCGCTCCGAGCACCCCCAGCCTGACTCGCGCGCGAGCCGTCGGATCACCCGCGTCGGCGGTCCCGAGGTCCTCGAGGTCGAGGACCCTCGCCTGGCCGGAGGCCGGTCCTGGCCAGCAGCTCTACGGCGTCTCGACCGCCGGTGTGAACGACCCCCGTCACCCACCACCGGCGTGCGATTGACCTGACCTGCGGGTCCGGTCCGCGAACGCTCCTGAGCTGGCTCGGCGATCTTCCTCTTTCGGCTTCGGCTTCGGCACCACGCAACAGGACCTCGGCCCCGAGGAGGTCCGGACCAGCCCACCCTGTGACAACACGTCCCAGTGGACGCGGATCCGGCAGTTCAGTCAGTTCTCGGTGTTGTTCTCCGGTTCGTGCGAAGGAAGCCTTGGCAGCTCGAGATCCGCGGCATCTGCGGCGCCGCCGGTCGAGGTCTGAGGCGCTCACGCGACGCGACCGGGCGGGCCGCCTCAGCCGCCCGGCTGCCGACCGCCCGCTCCCACGGGGACCGCTGATTCAGCCGGCCGACCACGCCTTGCCGACCGTGCCACCCGGTACACGATCGCCGCCTGCAGCGCGTAGACCGCGGCCATCGCGACGAAGAGCGCCGAGAGCGCGACCCACTGGCCAGCGCTCAACGGTCCGACCGCCTCGAGGTCCGTCTGCGCGATGCCGGTGGCCTGCACGGGGATGGCGACCGCGCCGGCGCCGAAGACGAACATCGGCCAGCGAGCCCGGCTCCACGCGAGCGCGACCGCACCCGGCGTGAGGAAGGCGACGTAGAAGAGCGCGATGAACGCCAGGCCGCTCCAGGTGAACGTCGGGGTTCCTTCGGCGACGACCACGATGACGCGCATCAGCGCCCGGGTGAGTACAGCCCCCAGCAGTCCGCCGAGCAGCGCCGCTGCAACCCCTCGGGCGAGAGCCCGCACCGACCGCTGCCCACCCATCCCCGACTCTCCGTCGACCTCCATGGCCGATGGACGCTAGGGGAGATCGGGGCGCCGGAGGGTGCCCTGACGCGCGGGACTTTTGCGCCGGGCACCTCACCTGGCGGGAAGCGTGCTGTGCAGATCAACCGTTTCGGCGGTCCCGAGGTCCTCGACGTCGTCGACGTCCCCGAGCCGGAGGCGGGCCCCGGACAGCTCTACGACGTCTCGACCGCCGGCGTGAACTACGCCGACACCCACCAGGGCCCGTCGGTCAACTGAGCTGACGAGCGCTGGACGGGCCGAAGGTCACGACTGAGGCGCGGGTTGGTCAGCCGAGGGCACGAGTCCGAGTTCGATCTTGTTCATGGTGTCCGCAAATGCCTCGGAGATGTCGATGCCGAGGCGGTCGGCGATGACGATCACCCACCACAACGACTCGGACAGCTTGTGTGCCAGCTGCGCATCGACGTCGCCGTCGATGTCCCAGGTCCCCTCATGGGCCAGGATCAGTCGACCCACTGTGCCGACGTCGTAGCTGAAGCCCAGCATGAGCTCCTGGAGCGTCCACACCTGGCCGTTCAGTCGTCGTTCGATGGCCTCGTAGAGGGCCCGAACCTCCATCGCCCGATGGCGTGCGGGCTCGAGATCGACCTGTCCGGGCTGGCTCACGTCGACTCCTGGGTGCCTGTGACGTGGGAAGAGGGTCCGACTATCGGAAATCCGTTGCCCACGCGCTCGGTCGCTTCCATCGCACCGAGAAGGGCCAGAGCGTCCTCACTGGGACTGCCCGGCGCTGCGCTGGCCACGGTCAACTGCAGTCCCGGCGACTCGCGTACGTCGAACGTCTGGTAGGACAGCTCGAGGTCACCGACGGCGGGGTGTCGGATGTGCATGTGCACGGTCGTGAGACCGGCGACCTCATGGGCGTCCCACATGGCGGCGAACGCTGGGCTGCGGACGTAGAGGCGGCGCACCAGGGCGGCAACCTCGGGGTGCGGCGGCGAGAAGCCCGCGGAGAGGCGTATGCCGCTGACCGATGCGTGAGCGACGTCGTCCCAGTGCACGAAGTACGTCGGCGCGGTCGGATCGAGGAACAGGTACTCCAGCACCTTGCCGTCGTGGTGGGCCGGAGCGATCAGCCCGGCCGCGATCTCGTTGGCCGCGATCACGCGGAAGGCGGGGTTCACGACGTAGGCCGCGGCCTTCGAGAACGAGTTCAGCAGCTGCCGCAGGTGTGGGCTCAGCTGCTCTTCGGTGGCTCGGGTCGTCGGGGCGAGCCGCGCCAGCCGGAAGGCATGCTCACGAGCGTCGGCGCCCAGTTGCAGGGCGCGGGCGACCGCCTCCATGAGCTGTGGGGACGGGGCGCGCTCGCGCCCTTGCTCGAGGCGGGCGTAATAGTCGGAGCTCACGCCGGCCAGCACGGCGACTTCTTCGCGCCGCAGGCCGGTCACGCGTCGGCTGCCGACGCTGCGCAGCCCGGCCGCCTCGGGTGTGATCCGGGCGCGCTGGGCTCGGAGGAAGTCCCCGAGCTCGTTGTCTCTCGCCCCGGTGTGCGCTCCAGACATGGTCAGCTCCGTTCGGTGTTCACCATGACGAACCGGCTGCACCGGCCGGATTCCTCGAAGGTCACGGTCCAGCGGTTGTCGAAGTCGCCGAGCTTCGCGTACCGCCCGATCCCGGTGATGACGACGTCCCACCCGTCGATCGCGGCGATGGACCACTCGAACTCCCATCCGCCACTCTGCCAGTCCCACCGGCTGCGCCAACCCTCGATAATCGCCTCCCGACCGATCCAGTCGGTGTCGTAGGGCGATTCGTGGTACTCGGCGTCGTCGGTGAAGAGGGACTCGATGTCGGCGCGGGCGCTGCTCCTCCATGCCTTCACGTAGTCCTCGACCCACCGGGTGACCGAGGCGGTCGTCGGGCCCGGCGGGACTGCATCCCCGGTGGCTGGCGTCATGGGTCCGAGCCTGCCCGCGGGTGGAGACGCCAGCCAGGGTGCATTGCTCCTAGGGTGTCGCGCCCTTCACCGGCGAGCGCGACGCCAGGAGTCTCGGGAGCGGAGATCGTCTCCGATGGCCCCTCTCGCTCGCTCCCTGGAAGGTGCACCCAGCCATGACCGATCCGGCCCCCACGCCCACCGTGGTCATCGTCCACGGCGCGTGGACCGACGCGAGCTCCTTCGCGGAAGTCCAGCGCCTCCTGTCCCAGGAGGGCTACGAAGTCCTCGCGTTCGCCAATCCGCTCCGCTCGCTCGCAGGCGACGCGGCCTACCTCGCCACGTTCCTCCGGACGCATACGAACGGGCCCGTCGTCCTCGTGGGCCACTCCTACGGCGGTGCCGTCATCGGCGCCGCGGGCCTCGCCGCGACCGACGTGCGCGCCCTGGTGTACGTCAACGCGTTCGTGCCAGCGGAGGGCGAGAGCCTGCTCGACCTGCTCAACAGCGTCGGACCCGTCGACCCCGCTCAGCTGTTCGACATGGTGCCCTACCCCGGGGCCCCTGAGGGCGACGTCGACCTGTACATCCAGCGCGGGCCGTTCGAGCCGGCGTTCGCGACAGGCCTCTCCGAAGAGCTCCAGACGGAGTTCTACGCCAAGCAGCGCCCCATCACGTTCGCAGCGGTGGGCGCGCCGGCGGCCCCGGGCCAGGCCTGGGAGCAGCTCCCCTCCTGGTACGTCGCTGGACGGGTCGACGGGAGCATCCCGCTCGACCTGCAGTTGCGGATGGCCAAGCGCGCCGGAGCGACCGTCACCGAGGTCCAGGCCGGGCACCTGTCCATGGTCGATCACCCCCGAGAGGTGGCGGACGTGATCAAGGAAGCCGCACGCGGCACCGCGCAGTAGGCGATGGCGCGTGGGGTGCTCGAACGACGGCACCCGCGCCTCGACTGCACCCACCCCAGCGAGTCCGAGCGCAACCGACCTCTCTCAGCAGACAAGAAGGAGCACCCATGCCCACCACGCGGTCCACCGAGCACCTGCACGCCGCCGACGACCCCGAGTACGTGCGAACGCCTCCGGTGACCCATGTCGCCGTGCTGGGTGACGGGGCACCCGGGACCGACGAGTTCTACCGCAAGAAGGCTCTGGTGGCAGACATCGCCGACGAACTGACCCGAACCCGGTCTGCGCCGGTCGTGGAGATCCAGTACTGGTACCCGGAAGGTTCCACGCCCGTCGAGATTGCTGACTTCTACAGCGTGAACCCGGTTCCGTCCCTGCTCTACCGGGTCCTCTGCCAGGTTCCCGCAGGCACCACCCAGACGAACATCGAGGACGCCCGGGCCCGCGCAGCAAGTACCGCGGACACGCCGTCCGACGAGGTGGCCGTGCTCTCCATGCCCGAACAGGACGTCGTCCAGGTCATGCACCACGGCCCGTTCGCCGAAGAGCTCACCACGCTCGAGCTGCTCGGCGAGTTCGCCCGGCAGCAGGGCCTGCGTCGACGCGGGCCGCACCACGAGATCCACCTCGACGGCTTCACGCGCAGCACATCACAGGACACCCTCCGCACGATCTTGCGAGACCCCGTCGGGTGACCAGCTGTCCCGACACCGGCATGTGACGCGGGCACGACAGGGAGACGCACCCTCGCAGACAGAGTGGAACGCGGACGGCGTCGTTGACAGGGCGAGAGCAGGGCCCCTCGACGAAATTCCTCTGCGCCCAACGTGCCCGCACCACGCCCGCGGAAGGGCCGAAAGCGTCTCGGCGCCGGCGCAGTGGGGTAGACCTTCTCCACCCGGACCACGATCGCCGGGCGCAGTTGCTCGCGGGTCTGCCGCCGCTGCCTGTTGAGGACGTTCCCACTCAGTGCTGCTGCGGCGAGCACACCGCCCGTCACGTTCAGCGTGGGGAAGCCCATAGCCTCTCCGTCATGCGCGCTGTGCAGATCACCCGCTTCGGCGGCCCCGAGGTCATGGACGTCGTCGACCTCCCCGACCCAGCGCCTGGCGACGGGCAGAAGCTGTACGAGGTCAGCTCGGCAGGGGTCAACTTCGCCGACACCCACCACCGGCTGACCTGAGAGGTACCTCAACTGGGCTGCACGCGCAGGGTCCACCTGGGCATCGTCGGTCAGTCGCGGACCGCCCTGCCGGCGGTGCGCTGATTAACTACCGGCGTCGCAGCCCACCCCTCTCGTAGCGGCTCCACCTCGATCGCCCCACGAGGTGATCGACGGCAGCACCGCACTCTTCGGCCGCACCGGAATCACGGCCAGCGCCTATGCGCCCGGCGCCATGATGGTCGGCACGGACGGCGATGGATCCGGCCACGATGGCCGGAACACTGATCGAGTCCTCGACACGGGCATCAACGTCGCGCCAGGAGCCGGGCGCGGATCCGGTGCAGACGCGGCATGAGGCCGTACATGACGATCGGCACTGCCACTGTCGCGACGACGAACGTCCGTAGAACGATCGGGACGTCGGTCAAGAGGCTGCCGAACGCCACGTTGAGGACGGTGAGCGTCGGTACGACAGCGAGCCAGATCATCAGCGCGAGCTGGTGCCTGGACGGCGGCGGAGCCGGTGTGGGACGGGGGGCAGAACGGTCACTGGACATGGGGGCACTCCTTGAGATGGCGAGATGTGGTGGGAGCTAGAGGCCGTGCCGGCGAGCGCCGAGCACGGTCCGGGTGACGGCGGACTCCGTCGCACCGGCGAACACACCGGCTGCGGCGTGCCGGCTGTCGACGGCGCGCTCGACGTCCTCCTGGACGAGGTCGGCGTTGATGGCGATCGCGGCTGCGGACCCGGCCCCGGCGGAGGTGATCACCTGCGCGCGAGGATCGACGACGTTGCCGGCGGCCCAGACGCCGAAGGCGCTGGTGCGGCCGGTGGGATCGACGGACACCGAACCGGCCTCGTCCACGGCGCAGCCCAGGCCGGTCAGCAGACAGTCACTGGAGGGCGCGCTGACGGGGCGGACGAACACCGCCGTCCGTTCGATGATCCGGCCGTCGGCCAGCTCGACGCCGGTCAACCGGTCCGCCTCGACCACCAGACGCGCTACCTCACCCCGGACGAGCTGGATGCCGCGCGCCTCGAGCTGAACCCGTTCGGCTGTCGTCAGGGCGGAGGTGTGGGCGAAGAAGACCACGTCGTCCGACCACTGCCGCACGAGCTGGGCGTGCTGCACGGATCCCGGCGCGCCGGCCAGCACCCCGAGCGGCTGGTCCCGCACCTCCCACCCGTGGCAGTAGGGACAGTGCAGGAGGTCTCGGCCCCATCGCTCCCGGACCCCGGGTACTCCCGGCAGGTCGTCGCCGACACCCGTCGCGACCAGGATCCGCCGCGCCCGCAGCAACCGGCCACCGGACAGGTGGACGAGGAAGCCGGGATCGATCCGCGTGACCCGGTCGTCCACCAGCTCGACGCCGTAGCCGGCCACCTCCCTGCGACCGGTGGTCGCGAAGTCAGCGGGCGCCATCCCGTCGCGGGTCAGGAAACCCTGCATGTGCGCCGCGGGCGCGTTGCGCGGCTCGCCGGAATCGACGACCGCGACGCGACGCCGTGCCCGACCCAGCACGAGCGCCGCACTCAGGCCCGCCGCTCCCCCACCTATGACAACTACGTCGTGGACCTTCGCCTCCATGACGATCACCTCCGCCGGAAGCGTGCGGCGGGGGTGCGAACCTGACAACAACCGTTGCCGTTTCCGGGAATGTGGTGGTGGACTGGCCGCCATGCAGGACTCGACGGTGGTGGCGAAGGCATTGGCGGATGTGGGCCCCCGGCTGCGACGGGTGCGGACCCAGCGGGACATCACGCTGACCCAGCTCGCCGCCGCCACCGGCATCTCGAAGAGCACGCTGTCCCGGCTCGAGAGCGGCCAGCGCAGACCCAGCCTCGAGCTGCTCCTGCCGATCGCCCTCGCCCACAAGATTCCGCTCGACGAGCTGATCGGCTCTCCGGAGGTGGGGGATCCGCGGGTCCGATTCCGGCCGCGCAACCGCAACGGCCGCGTCGTGGTCCCGCTGACCGGGCAGCCCGGTGCCCTGCAGGCGTGGAAGGTGGTACTCCCTCCCGAGCAGGGCGAACCGGAGCTGCGCACCCATGAGGGCTACGAGTGGCTCTACGTGCTGTCCGGACGGATGCGACTGGTCCTGGCCGACCACGACATCACGATGGGCGCCGGGGAGGCCGCCGAGTTCGACACCCGGGTCCCGCACTGGTTCGGGCCCGCCGGCGACCAGGCCGTGGAGATCCTCAGCCTGTTCGGCCGCCAAGGCGAGCGCATCCACGTCCGCGCCGCCCCCCGGCGCAGTGACGGCGGCGCGTGAGCACCCGTTCCAGCGTTCGGGGACGGGTGCTCAGCTCCCCGCCCGTCCGGCTCGACACAGGACGACCGGCAGGCGTCCAGCACGGCGGCGACGAGACCGACCGGATCGAGTCCTGACCCGGGAAGGAGCAACAGCACTCGCGTCGAGCCGGCACCGGTTGAACGGCTCACGATCCAGCACGACAGCCGCCAAGTGGCGGAAGACCCCCGCCGTCTGGCGCTGGGCCCGCACGTCCGGCGCATTGAGGATGGTGACGACGGTCACGATCGGCCGTCCCATTCAGGAGGACCCGTGACACTGACGTCACCCACCCCAGCCACTGGCGCGGCCGCGGCCCGGCCACCCTTCGATCCCGAGATCGCGGCCGCACTCGATGTGCTGGCCGGGCTCATCCCACCCGCCCTCACCGCGGACATGATCCCGCTGCTACGCCAGCCCAACCCTGCGATGCCGCCGATCACCGACGAGGAACTCAGCCGGGGTGGCACCTTCGCCGTCACGACCCGGTCGGTACCCGGCCCGGAGGGCGCGCCGGACGTCGAGGTCATCGTCTGCCTGCCCACCGAGGCGACCGCGCCGGTCGCGGCCGTGCTCCACACGCACGGCGGCGGCATGATCATCGGCGACGCCCGCACCGGTCTGACCGAGGTCATGGGGTGGGCCGCCGAGCTGCAGCTCGCCGTCGTGTCCGTGAACTACCGGCTGGCCCCGGAGACGCCGCACCCGGGTCCGGTCGAGGACTGTTATGCCGCGCTGCTCTGGACCGCTCGCAACGCCGCCGACCTGGGCATCGACCCCGAACGGATCGTGGTGGCCGGGGCCAGCGCGGGTGGGGGCCTGGCGGCGGCCCTGGCGCTGATGGCCCGCGACCGCGGCGACGTCTCCCTCGCCGGGCAGCTCTTGATCTACCCGATGCTGGACGACCGCAACGACACGCTCTCGGCGCACCAGATGCGTGGGGTCGGCGTCTGGGACCAGGTCTCCAACGACACCGGCTGGACGGCGCTGCTCGGGGACCGACGAGGCGGTCCGGATGTCCCGCCGTACGCCGCCCCGGCCCGGGCCACCGACCTGTCGGGCCTGCCACCGGCATTCATCGACGTGGCATCGACGGAGACCTTCCGGGACGAGGACGTCACGTACGCCACCCGGATCTGGCAGGCCGGCGGCGTCGCCGAGTTGCACGTGTGGCCCGGCGGCTGCCACGGCTTCGACACGTTCGTGCCGGATGCCCGGATCTCCCGGGAGGCCCGGGCTGCCCGCTTGCGGTGGCTGCGCCAGCTGCTCGCGTCGTGAAGCCCTGGTCACCGCGGACCAGAGGGTCCACAGTGGGCCGGTGAACGACCTCGCGCTCCGCCTTGCTGCCCTGGACCCCGAGGCGGGCGCGGCGGTCCGGGTGATCGGGCACTTCGATGCCCTGACCGAGGCGCGCGCAGACCTGCGGTCCATCGTCCGCGACGCGGCCGGGCTCGCCGGCTGTCCGGCCCGGCTGGTCGACCCGGCGCGCGGCCTCCTCGTGCGCGTCCCCGCCGACGGCGCGGTCAACGCCGCATCGGACCCGGTCGTCGACCCGGCGTGGCCGTCCACCCCGGTGCCTGGCACCGACGCCGTGCTCTGGCTCGAGCAACCCGGCCCACCGGGGACGGTGCAGGCCGTCGTCCTGGAGCGGGCGGCGGCCGCCGTCCGGACCGTGCTCCAGCGGACCCGGTCGCGGCGTCCGGTCGACGACCCGGCCTCGGTGGAGCTCGTACTGGACGCCACCGCCCCTGAATCCGACCGGCTGGCCGCCGCCCGCCGGCTCGGGGTGGCGACGACGGGGCGCGCGGTCGCCCTCGCCGGGGGCCGCTACCTCGTGGTGGGGATCGACGGCGTCCTGCCTGAGGGAGTGCGGGCGGGGGTCGGGCCGGCCGCCGCGGTGGTCGACCTACCGGCCTCGGGCGAGCACGCCCGGCTGGCGCTGCGGCTCACCGCCGAAGGCACCGAGGACGACCCCGGCCCGCGGGTCGTGCATGCCGACCAACTGGGCGCCCTGCCGCTGCTCGTGCGGGCTGCCGACGGCGCAGCAGTGCCCGACGTCCGAGCGCTCGAGCACGCCGCGACCATCGGGCCGTGGGCCCTGGCCACGCTGGACGCCGTCGCCAGCGCGACGAGCCTGCGCGACGCCGCCCGAGCACTGCACCTTCACCACTCCACACTTCAAGATCGGCTGTCGCACGCGGAGACCGCGCTCGGCTGGGATGTCCGTGAGCCGGCTGGTCGACTGCGACTGCAACTGGCTCTCGTCTTGCGCCGGGCAGCCCGCCATCAGCGCTGAGTTACGCGGGCGTCCCCGCTGACCACGTGCCCGGCCCGAACCGGCGCGGACGCCTTGCTCTCCACGCCTCAGCCTCACGAGCACGCGTGCGGTCCGGATCACCCGCTTGGGCGGGCCCGGAAGTCCTCGAGGTCGTCGCGGTGCCCGATCCGGTTCCCGGAGAGGGTCGGCAGCTCTACGAGGTGAGCGCCGCAGGAGTGAACGTCGCCGACACCCATCACCGCCTGTGGGCCGGCCGACCTCGGAGCCGGAAGCAGTCCACAGCGGACCGCGGGACGAGATCGCCGGCCCGGCCGCGCATCAGCGGTCGAATGTCCAGAGGTCTGCCATGGCCTGATCCAGGAGCTCGGCCAGCGACTGGTCCCCGAACCGGATCGCCGTCCGCGGGCTGCCGCCATGCAGGCGAAGGCCGCTCCCACGATCGCCTCGGGCGAGGGATCCGTGGCGGCGCGGGGGCGACCGGCCCCCCAACTGGGACGACGCCGCGGACACCTCGTCGCCCTGTTGCGGACCGAGGCCGGCCGCGACCCCACAACAGGTCCCTGACCGCGTTGGTCGGTGAGCTGAGCACCCGCAGCCACGACTTCGCCACCCGCTGGGCGCGTCATGACGTCCGGCTGCACAGCACCGGCGTGAAGCGCTTCAGTCATCCCGTCGTCGGTGAGCTGGCGTTGGCCTTCGACGCGACGGAACTCCCAGCCGAACGGGGCCTGACCCTCACCGCCTACAGCGCCGAGCCCGGCACGCCGGCGGAGGAGAAGCTGCGCCTGCTGGCCAGCTGGCCAGCAACGGTCGACCCCCCTGGAGGCCACGCCAGCACCTGATCGGAGTCGAGCTGACGGCCAAGGGACTCCGTGGGCGTCCAGCGACGCAGGCAACCTGACCCCGCCCCCGTGCGCACTGTCTGGGGAGGCGCGACCAGCACAGCTCGCGCCGATGTGACCGGCGGAGCCGCGGCCCACCCCTGCTTACCGAGGAAGGTCTCGCGACGACGTCCCGTCGGCGGGGTCGGGCACGAAGGCGCGGGCCAGCGTGCGGACCGCGCGGGCGGCCTCGTCCGCGACGAGGTCGCCCTCGGCGGCGAAGCCGCGCAGATCGACCGGAAATCCGCGCGTGAAGCCACCGCGCGGCAGGTAGGCGAATCCGTGGACGGCGGCGGTGAAGCTGCGCAGCAGCGGATTGGCGGTCATCACGTCGCCGGTGACGGTGACGGCCGGCCACAGCAGGTGGTCGAACATCGCCCGGGTGACCGCGCGACGCTCCTCGTCGGGGAAGTCCTGCAGCTCGTCGGCGAGGATCAGCTCGAACGTCGCTCCGTGGGCGAGCGTGAAGCGAACGTAGACGGCCGCCAGTGCGGCCAGCGTCTCGATCGCCTGCGTGACCGGGTCACCCTCGCCGGTCGCGCGCACCTGCTCGGCCGCCGCCCGCATCTGCTCTGATAGCCGCTGCCCGGCCACGGTTGCCGCCGCGGACAGCAGTGCGGTGCGGCCGGCGAAGTGCCGGTAGGGAGCTGCGGAGCTGACCCCGACGCGGCGGGCGGCCTCGGCCATCGACACGCCGGCGACGCCCTTCGTCGCGACCAGCTCGAGCGCCGCGTCCACCAGGGCCGCCCGCAGGTCGCCGTGATGGTAGGTGGCCCGTCGCCCCACTGCACCCCCTTCGTCGCTGCCCATGGTGCCGGTCTCCTCAGGGCTGGCTTTGACATGATGTTAGATGGCTCTTACATTCGAGTCGAGGCGCTCCGGCGTTCGGCCGGAGCCGCCCCGGGACGCAGCTGGTGGAACACCCGCCGGACGACGACGTCGCTGCGCCCGACCGCCCATCAGTGCTGACCGGCAGCGGGCACCGGCCCCGGGAGCGGGCGAGCCCTGTCGGCAGAAAAGGAGTTGCTGAGTTGTCCATGCAGATCCCCGCGTACACGCTGAACAACGGCGTGCAACTGCCCGTCGTCGGCTTCGGCGTCTTCCAGGCCGCTCCCGAGCAGACTGTTGCCGCCGTGAGCACGGCACTGGAGGCCGGCTACCGGCACATCGACACCGCCGCGGGCTACGGCAACGAGCGCGAGGTCGGAGAGGCGATCCGGCGCTCGGGTGTGGACCGGTCGGAGGTCTTCCTCGAGACGAAGGTCTGGATCTCCGACTACGGCTACGACGAGACCCTGCATGCGTTCGACAAGAGCGCCGCGAAGCTGGGCGTCGACCAGATCGACCTGCTGATCCTGCACCAGCCGCTGCCCAGTGAGTTCGAGCGCACCATGGACGCCTATCGGGCGCTGGAGCGGTTGCTGGCGGACGGCAAGGTGCGCGCGATCGGCGTCAGCAACTTCATGGCCGAGCACCTGGACCGGCTGCTGGCCGAGACGTCGGTGGTGCCGGCGGTCAACCAGGTCGAGGTGCACCCCTACTTCCGGCAGTCCGCGGTGCTCGCCGCCAACGCCGAGAACGGGATCCTCTCCCAGGCCTGGTCCCCGATCGGCGGCATCACCTTCTACCCAGGCTGGGGCGAGGACCGGAAGAGCGTCCTGGCCGACGCCACCATCGGCGAGATCGCGGCCGCGCACGGGAAGTCGCCCGCGCAGGTCATGCTGCGCTGGCACCTGCAGCAGGGCCGCCAGGTCATCCCGAAGTCGGTGACGCCGTCCCGGATCGCTGCGAACCTCGACGTCTTCGGCTTCGACCTCACCGCCGACCAGCTGACCGCGATCGACGCACTCGACACCGGTGTCCGCGGCGGCCCGGAGCCGACCGACATCACCCGCGAGGCCCACGGCTTCGCGATCCCCGAGGCCTGAGCACCCCCCCTGCGGAGAGGAACCCCTGAGATGTTGCCACAGATCCCCACCGTTCCGTTGAACAACGGCGTGCAGATGCCGGTCCTCGGCTTCGGCGTCTTCCAGGTCCCGGCAGCCGAGACCGAGCGGGCCGTCAGCGACGCGCTCGCCGCCGGCTACCGGCACATCGACACCGCCGCCGCCTACCAGAACGAGGAGGCCGTCGGGCGCGCCATCGCCAGCAGCGGCATCCCCCGCGACGAACTGTTCATCACCACGAAGCTCTGGGTCGCCGACGCCGGCGAGGAGAACGCCAAGCGTGCGTTCGAGACGTCACTGCGCAAGCTCGGCCTCGACGTCCTCGACCTGTACCTGATCCACCAGCCCTTCGGCGACTACTACGGCTCCTGGCGGGCGATGCAGGACCTGCACCGGCAAGGCCTCATCCGCGCCATCGGGGTGTCCAACTTCTACCCCGACCGGCTGGTCGACCTCATCGACCACAACGACGTCGTCCCAGCGGTGAACCAGATCGAGACTCACCCCTTCTTCCAGCGCACCGCCGACCAGACGCTCATGACCGAGCTCGGCGTCCAGATCGAGTCGTGGGGGCCGCTGGGCCAGGGCCGCGACGACCTGTTCACCAACCCGGTGCTCACCGCGATCGCCGAGGCGCACGGCAAGACCGTCGCCCAGGTGGTGCTGCGCTGGCTCATCCAGCGCGGCGTCGTCGTCATCCCGAAGTCCGTGCGGCCGGAGCGGATGGCCGAGAACCTCGACGTCTTCGACGTCCAGCTCAGCGATGACGAGATGGCCCGCATCGCCACCCTGGACACCGGCGCCAGCACCGCCTTCGACCACCACGATCCCGCGAGCGTGCACTGGCTTGGCACCGCCCGCTTCGACTGAGCAGCGCCGGACGGCGGGCGTCCGTCCGGCGCTGCCCGCCGCTGACGTACCTCGCGGCCCGGGCCGACGTCGCAGCGGGCCGCCCGCGGACCGAGCACGTTCCCTCAGAGAGAAGACCACCCCGTGCCCTCATCCGAGCCCGCCCCCGTCGAGACCGGCACCGCTGCCGGCGCGGGGAGGCGCGCGGTCGTCGTCGGGGCGTCGCTGGCCGGGTTGATGTCCTCGCTGGCCTTGGCCGACAGCGGATGGCACGTCACCGTGCTGGAGCGGGCAGGCGCTCGCCGTTGCAGCGGAGCGGCCCTGGCAGTCGACCCCGCCGATCTCGTCCGGCTGCTCGGACCCACGGCGTCCGCGACCGTGCTGTCCCGGCTCGGCACCGACGTCAGCGACGTCAGCGCCGGCCTGCCGGCGACCTGGCAGGCCCTGCACACCGGGCTGCAGGCAGCCGCCGACGCGCACCACCGGATCGTGCTGCACCACCACTCCCCCGTCGTCGACGTCGGGCAGGACGAGGAACGCGCCTGGGCGATCGACGCATCCGGTCCGACGCACACCGCGGACTTTCTCGTGGGCGCAGACGGGTACCGCTCCGTGGTGCGCTCCGCGGTCTCGCCGGACAAGCCGGATGCACGCTTCGCCGGGTACGTCCTTTGGCTCGGCGTCGCAGCCGAGCGCGACCTCGGACTCGTGCGATGGCCGAGCGGCCTGGACATCCGCGACAGCGGCGACCATCTGCTGTTGGGTTACCCACTGCCCGGAGTGGACGGCTCCCGGACGCCGGGGAACCGTCGGCTCGGTTGGGCCTGGTACGACGCCACCCGCAATCAAATGTTCCGGCGCGCCGGCGCGGTCGTGGGCAGCGGGGTGCGTTACTCACTGCGGCCGGCGGACATCCCGGAGCGGACCTACGCGGAGCTGGCCGCCGAGGCCGGCCGTCGCTGGCCTGCTCCTTGGGCACAGGCCATCGGGAACAGCGTCGCCCGGCACGACGTCACCGCCACGCCCATCAGCGAGTACCTGCCCGACCGGCTCGTGCGCGGCCGGCTGGCCCTGGTCGGGGATGCCGCCCATGTGCCGACCCCCATGACCGGGAGCGGATTCGCGGCGTCCCTCGCGGACGCCGAGGCGCTCGCCCATGCCCTCGCTGAGTGCGACAGCGCCCGGGCACCAGACGGCCTGAGGGCCTACGAGAAGCGGCGCCTCGCCCCGGCACGGTCGCTGGTGCTGTCCGGTCAGCAGTTCAGCCGATCCTTCGCCGGCCGTTGAGGCGCCCGCCGGGCCCACAGTGATCGAACCGAGACCCGGACCGACCACCGGAGCTGCCCCGCTCGTCGGATCAGGTCCTCGAGGACGAAGGCGTTGACCTCGGCGTGTCGCCCGCACCATCGCCCGCGTCCCCAGGTCGCCTACGCCGCCAGCAGGGCGGGCCCCATCGGACTCACCCGCGACCTCGCCCAGCAGTGGCCGGCCGCAGGGGACTCGGGTCATCGCACTGCCTCCAAGCTCCTCCTCCTCCGAGATGACCGATCAATCCCCCGAGGGCTACGTGGAGCCGCTTCTTCCTCGTCAGCGACGCCGCCGGTCGCGTGACCGGCGCGACCATCCCGGTCGAGGGCGGGCTGACAGAAGCTGACATGTCGACCGGACCGCGATGCTGCGCCGGCTCGGCTCCCCGCGAGGAGCCCAGCCTGCTTCTGTCCGCTGTCCGGACGCAAGCGGATGACCTGAGCGCCGCCGATCACCCGCGAGCAGGTCCAGCAGGCGGGGCGGCGTACGGCGTCACCGTCGACGGCGCCGCCCTGGCCAGTGGCGGCACGCTGCGCCGACACCTGAGGGGCGATGACCAGCAGGTCGACCGCCCTCGCCTTTGCATGGCGGCGATCGCAGAGGACGGCGCGCTATCGCCGAGCGGCCACACCTAGCCTGCTCACATGCGTGCTGTGCAGATCACCGAATTCGGTGGCCCCGAGGTTTTGAAGGTCGTCGACGTCCCCGAGCCCGAGGCCGGCCCCGGCCGGACGCTCCACGACGTCTCCGCGGCCGGTGTCAACTACGCCGACACCCACCACCGGGAGTCGTGAAGGGCCTATCCGGAGGACAGCTGACCGACTGCGGACTCAGCGTCGCGCCAGCACCGGGATCAACCGCAGGGACGTCGCTCGACGTCTGCGAAGAGGAGGAGGTCCCCGAGCCCGGAAGCGTTACCCGTGCGAGGCAGAGTGGGGCGCCAACAGCGAAGAACGAGCCTCCGTCGGCCCCCGCAGGCAGACCAGCACCTCGGCGATGATCCACCGCCGAGAGCACCGGAGTCGATCACCATCAGGACGGCGCCTCGATCTCCACGAGGGGACGACCAACAGAGCGGATCTCATTCCCGCGACCCGTTCTCCGGACGGCTCCGTCACGGGCTTCCGCCCATGCGATCGGTGAGCTCGTCCAGGTCGATGCCGACCGACTCGAAGGCAGCAGCGGCGACTCCGAAGTCGACCGGGTAGTGGAGGGCGAGCAGCCGGGCTTCGTGCTCCGCGCTGAGACCCATGAGCGGCAGCAGGTGCATGACGTGCTCCCGGGTGATGCACAAGCGCGTCAGGTCCATGACGGCCTCCTCGGATGACGCCCCTGCGGTCGTCCACCGCCCAGGGTCGCGGCACCGGACGAGGACGACCACGAGGGACTCAGGCAGAAGTGTCGGCCTGCGTGCCGGCCACGATCGCCGTCGGAAGGACGGCGCAGGGCAGCGGATCCGCGCGCGACCCCGTCAGGCGTCGCCGCTCACGACGCCGTGCCGTGAGCTGCACCTGGCACCACCCCGGCCAGGGCCGCGATCTCCTCGGAGGGCATCAGGAACCAGTGCCGGCGAACGCAGTAGACCTTGACGTGGTCGACCGGTCCGTGGGTGCTGTCCACAGGAAGCCGCCACTCGATCTCGGCAGGGGCACAGCACTCGGGACAAGCCGTCAGTTCCATGACTCCGCCTTCTCATCCGTCGTCGTAGGCACGAGCCGTCGTCCAGGTCGACGCCTCCGGCCTGCCGTCCCCCCTGTGACCGGGTGACCGAACGATGTGTGACACCCCGGGTGTGCGCCGCCCGGGTGGTCGCGGCGACGGCCTCGAGCCCCCCGGAGCGCAGGGGCGGCTGTCACAGATCAGCGCGGTGCCCGGTCATATGAGTCACCGAAGTCACTCCGAGACAGAAGAGGTCAACATGCGCATCGCAGTCGCCGGCTCGACCGGTCTGGTCGGTTCCCAGGTCGTCGCCGTCGCCAAGGCAGCCGGCCACTCCGTCGTGGGTCTCGCGCGCGAGGACGGGGTCGACCTCACGTCGCCCGTCGGCCTCGATGAACGCCTGGCGGGCGTAGAGGCACTCGTCGACGTGACGCAGAGCCCCACCATCGACATCGAGGCGGTGAAGTTCTTCGAGACCGTCGCCGCGAACCTCGGGGACGCCGCCACCAGCGCCGGCGTCAGCCGCACCGTCCTGCTGTCGATCATCGGCGTCGACCGCGTCCCTCAGTACGACTACTACGTCGCCAAGGTGGCGCAGGAGCGGACCCACCGGGTCCACTCCCCGGGACTCCACGTCCTGCGCGCCGCCCAGTTCCTCGACTTTCCCGGTATGGCCATCCGCTGGGGACGGGACGGCGACACGACCACGGTGGACGATCTGCTGTCCCAGCCGGTCGCCGTCGGGGAGATCGCCAGGGTCCTGGTCGAGCTGGCCACGGGTGAGCGGGACGACGACGTCATCGAGCTGGCCGGCCCTCGACAGGAGCGCATCGTCGACCTCGCCCGCCGCCTGGTCGCGCACAGCGGCGAGCACCTCACCGTCATCGCCCGCGATGTTCCGGAGCCGATGCGGAACGGGGCACTCCTGCCGGGTTCCGGCGCGATCATCGCCGGGCCGACGTTCGACGAGTGGCTCAGCAGGCAGCCTGCCTGACCCCCCACCACTTGCGTGGGCACGTGCTCCGACGCGCCCACGCCGGTTGTCCCGCACAGCACCGCTGCCCTCGGCGGGTGCGCACGCCCACCACGTGCGCACCCGCCGATCGCGTGTCTCCGTCCCCCTTCCTCGCCGACGCGCGCGGGGACGCGGGCACGTCTCGACCAGGCAGGTCACCAGGCATCTCACTGGCGACTCGGGTCCCCCTCCTGAACCAGTGTTGCTCCAGGCGGCACAACCGGCCGCCTCGAGCAACAGGAGGGCCTGACATGGACACGCTCACAGGCGCAGATCCCGGAGCGGCAGGCGCGGAGCACCCGGAGCCCGGCGCCCCGCGACCACCGCGCGACGACGACCTCCGGCAGGCCGTCGTCGTCTTCATGGCCCAGCGGCCACACCTGCTCGCGACGGTCCGCAGGATCCTCGGCAGCGCGAGCGAGGCGGAAGACGTCGTCCAGGAGACCTGGTTGCGGTGGCAACGCACCGACCGGCGGACGGTGGCCAACCCGCCGGCCTTCCTGGCGACCGCGGCCACCAGGCTGGCGATCAACACGATCCAGTCGGCGAGGAGCCGGCGGGAGGCGCCCAGCACGCCGTGGCTCGACGACGTGGCGCTCCCCGCAGGGGACGCCGAGTCGACGGCTGAGCGCGCCGAGGCCGTCGAGCTGGCGTTGCGCGTCGTGCTGGAACGCCTGACGCCTGCAGAACGCGCCGCGTACGTCCTTCGCACCGGCTTCGACTACCCCTATGCGGACATCGCCTCCGCCCTCCGCCGGAGCGCGCCCAACGCCAGGCAGCTCGTCAGCCGAGCACACACGCGCATCCTCTCGGGCGCGGGACGACCCGTCAGCGCCGGTGCGCACCGCCAGCTCGTCGGCGCGTTCACCGCAGCCGCGCGGAACGGCGAGTTCACCCGGCTCGAGGCCCTCCTGACGGCGCCCGTCCGACCAGCAGCCGTCTGACCAGCACGAAGCCGAGGAGCTGACCATGGACACGAACGTCCCCCCGACGACCACCTTGAGCGTCGGGCCTGCTGCAGCGACACCGAGGGGGTGTACGACGGTCGCGGACGTGATGGCCGTGCCGATCGCGACGATCGAGCCGGAGGCTCACCTCGCTGCCGCCAGCTACCTGATCAAGCGCTCCCGGGCGTCGGTACTCGTCGTGACCGGCGACGGCGGCCAGCCGGTCGCCACTGTCACCGCCGTCGACATCGGCCGTGCCATCGCGGACGGGCGGGATGTGGAGCTCACGCGGATCCGGCAGGTCGTCACGCGGAAGCCACCGACCGTCGAGGTCCACGCGACCGCGGCCGACGCGGTCCGGTTGATGCTGGCCGCGGGGGTCCAGTGCCTGCCGGTCCTGGACGGGAGCAGGCTGGTGGGAACGGTGCAGCTCGACGACCTGCGCCCGGCGGTCCGCATGCCGGAACCGCAGGTGCACCGGTGACGCCGGTGCTGCCGGTGACGCCGCCCGCGGGGCGTCGGCGGAGGAAGGACCGCTCGCACGGCGAACGGGGACGAGCGCTTGGACGGACCCCGCTCCGAGTGGAGTCCGTGGAGGCAGGTCGCCAGGCGGACAGCCCCGACGGCCGGGCTGCTGGTGCTGAGTCCGAGCCGGCTGGTGGGACGGCGATCCCCGTACACCCCCGGGCCGACGTGGGGGACGAGCCCCTCGGCGCCCTGATCCGTCGACTGCGCCTCGACGCCGACCTCACCCTGGAGCGGCTGTCCGAAGCATCCGGGATCAGCGACCGGGCGCTGAGCGACATCGAGCGGGGCGCCGCACGCGGGCCTCAGCACCGGACCGTGGTCGCGATCGCGGCGGCGCTCGGAGTGGGTGAGATCGAGCGCGCGGCCATGTTCCGCGCTGCCCGGGACGGACGACGCAGGACCGCCCCTCCCGCTCGGCTGCCCCTGCCGCCGGCCGTTGCCGATTTCGTGGGCCGGGACGCAGAACTCGCCAGGACGACAGCTGCGTTGGCCTCCCCCGGGGACCTCCGACCGCCGCTCACGGTGATCACCGGCCCGCCCGGCTACGGCAAGACGAGCCTGGCGGTCCGCGCCGCAGCTTCCCTGCGCGACCGGTTCCCGGAGCAGCTCTTCCTCCGGCTGGGTGGGTGCTCCCCGGAGCCCCTCCCCGCCGAGGCCGTCGCCTTCCGCATCATCCGCGCGCTGACGGGGCGGGCGGGCAGCGACCCGCACCAGGTGCGGCAGGTGCTCGCCGATCGGCGCGTCCTGCTGGTCCTGGACGACACGGCGAGCGAGGCGCAGGTCCGGAAGGTGTTCCCTTCGCGGGGGCCGGCCGCCGTCCTGGTGACCAGCCGCCGCTCGTTGGCCGGGCTCGACGGCGCCCAGCGTGTACCCGTGGACCGCCTGCCTCGCGCGGATGCTCTCCGCTTGCTCGCTGGCGCCATCCCGACCGAGCAACGGGTCCGGGCGGACCTGAGCGAGCTGGCCCGCCTGTGCGACGACGTTCCGCTGGCGCTGCGCATCGCGGCCAATCGGGTGGCCAGCCATCCGGCGCTGACGGTCGCGGGGCTGGCAGCCCGCCTGAACGCCGACGACCGGCGCATGGCCGCGCTGACGGCGGGCGACGTGAGCATGGCGGCTGCCATCCGGCCGTCCGTCACCCAGCTCAGCCCTGGAGCCCAGCTGCTGTTCCGTCGACTGGCGGCCGCCGCCGGCCCCGTCTTCAACAGCGACCTGGCGGCGTGCCTCCTCAGCGCGCCGCTGCGGCGCGCGGAGGAGCTCCTCGACGAGCTCGTCGACAGCTCCCTCGTCCAGCCCGCGGCCGGGGACCGGTACGGCCTGGCCGACCTGCTCAGGTCGTACGCGCGAGCGGAACTGCCGCAGGAACCAGCGCGCACGCACCCGGCGGTCCCGGCACCTGCCGGCGAACGGTCCCTGACGACCGCCCACGAGCGCCCGCGCCCGCAATCGCCGGCCGTGGCTACGGCAGAGCCTTCTCCAGCTCTCTCCGCGAGCTGATGCCGAGCTTGGTGAACACCTTGCGCAGGTGCCACTCGACCGTCCGGCGGCTCAGGTACAGCTGGGCGCCGATCTCGGGATTGGTGAGCCCCTCGACGGCGAGCCGCGCGATCTGCGCCTCCTGCGCGGTGAGCTCCTCGAGCGAACCGGCGTCCCGCCTGTGCACGGTCGCGCCGGTCGCGAGCAACTCGCGCCCGGCTCGCTCGGCGAAGGCCCTGGCGCCCATGCCGCTGAACAGGTCGTCGGCGCGGCGCAACTGGTCCCGCGCCTCCACCCGGCGGTTCTCCCGGCGCAGCCATTCCCCGTACAGCAGGTGGGCACGACCCAGCTGCGGCGCGGCCCGGCTGCCGGACAACCGCTCGACGGCGTCGCGGTAGAGCGCCTCGGCGTCCGGGCCCTCGCAGACGAGGGCGCGGCATCGCGCCTCGATACCGAGCGCCCATTCGGTTCCGTTGCTCCCGATCCGTGCCACCAGTCGGCCGAGGGCCTCCACCGCGACGTCGCGGTGCCCGCTGCGGACCGCGGCCTCGATCAGCTCCACGAGGGCCCAGTTCGCGAGGATGATCTCGTCGTGCCGGCACGCGCGCTGGGCGGCGGCGAGCGCCGCGTCGTAACGCCCGAGGCCGTTCTCGAGCACCGCGGTGGCCAGCTCGACCAGCGTGATGGCCCTGCCCTCGCCGCGGTCGGTCGCGGCCCGGACGGCGGTCCGGAACACCTCGGATGCCTGGTCCACCTCGCCGCGCCAGGCGCTGAGGATCAGTGCGGTGTGGATGATCGGCGCGTTCCCCGTGACCTCGGTGATGACGTCGACCTCGTCCAGGGACGCGGCGGCGCCGGCGAAGTCGCCTTCGTGGACCTGTTCGTCCGCGAGGCAGGCGAGCGCGACGGCGAGCAGGGTCAAAGCCCCGGCCTCGCGGGCGACCCTCACCTGCCGCCGAGCCAGGTCGTGCCACGCATCGTCGTCCCACACCGTCGGAGCGCCCCGGGAAGCGATCCACAGCCAGCGGTGATCGGCCTCGCCGATGTCGTCGCGGCGGAAGGCGTCGAGAGCGTTCCGCATCAGGGCGGCGCTCGCCGCGTCGCCCTCGGCGAACCACGTAGCCATGGCCATCAGCCACAGATCCATCGGCCGCTCACCCGGAGGCGCCGAACGGGCTGCCTCGGCCACCTCCCTCCCCCGGCCGGCGGGGGCGAGACGCCCGGAGAACACCACGGCGGAGCAGGCCTCGAGGAAGGTTTCGCGGGCCAGGTCGGCATCCAGGGGGACCAGGCGTCTGCCCGCCTCCAGGAGCGGGAGGACGGCGTCGTTGCCGCGGGCCTTGGCGAACAGGATGACCGCCCGGAGCCGCTCCAGACGGGCGCGGTCGAGTTCGAGTAGCGGGCCGATCTCCGCGACGGCGAGCAGCTCGGACGCGGAGTCCGGGGAACCCGCATCGAAGGTGGCCTGGGCTGCCATCAGCGCTCGCCGCACCCGCCGCCGGGGGTCCGGCGTGAGCTCGGTTGCGCACTCGAGGAACGCCGCCGCAGCGGCCAGCCCGCCCCTGCGTTGCGCCCGGGCCGCGGAGCGCTCCAGCTCCTCGGCGACCGCCTCGTCCGGTGCACCAGCGGCGTGCGCGCGGTGCCAGGTCCACCGGTCGGGATCGGCTTCGCGATCCGTGGCGTCGGCCAGCGCGCCGTGGACGGCGTGGCGTTCATGCGCCGGCGCGGTCCGGTAGATGGCCGACCGCACGAGAGGATGCCGGAACCTCACGCGGACGCCGATGTCGATCAGCCCGTCGGCCACCGCCGGCGCCGCCGCGTCGGTGCCGATGCCCAGCCGGGCGGCCGCGCGCCACAGGAGGCCGGCGTCCCCGAGCGGTTCGGCGGCCGCGGCGAGCAGGAGCCGCCGCGTGTCGGCCGGGAGCGGATCCAGACGCCGGACGAAGCTCTGCTCGATACGGCCGGTGAGGTGCCCCGCGTCGGTGACGCCGAACCCGCCGGCGAGCTCCGTGGGGGCCCACCCCCGCGGTACCTCGAGCAGCGCCAGCGGGTTGCCCCTGGCCTCGGCGACGATCCGGTCCCGCACCCTCGGGTCGAGCGGCCCCGGTAGCGCCGACGCCAGGAGCATCCGGGCGTCGTCCTCACCGATCCCCTGCAGCACCATGCCGGGCAAACCGTCCAGCTGGTGCTCGTCGCTCGGCTCCCGCACCGCGAACACCATGGCGACCGGGTCGGCCAGCAGGCGCCGGGCCGCGAAGGCCATGGCCTGCACCGATGCCCGATCCAGCCACTGCGCGTCGTCGACCAGGCAGATCAGCGGCTTCTCCGCCGCCGCGTCGGACAGCAGCGTCAGTACGGCGAGCCCCACGACGAACCGGTCCGGTGCCGTCTCCCGGTCTCGGAGGCCGAACACGCTCCGGAGCGCGTCGCGCTGCGGAGCGGGCAGGCGCTCGAGGCGGGCCAGCATCGGTGCGCAGAGCTGGTGGAGCCCGGCGAAGGCAATCTCCATCTCCGACTCGACACCGCCCACCCGGGCGATCCGGCACTCAGCCGCCCGTTCGGCGACGTGGTCCAGCAGAGCCGACTTGCCGATCCCCGGTTCCCCACGCAGCACGAGCACGGAGCTGCGGCCGGCGTGGAGTCCGTCGACCAGGCGGTCCAGCACGGCGATTTCCCGGGTTCGGCCGCGCAGCGCAGCCCGGCCGGACCCGCCTCCGGGAAAGGGCATGGGGGATCGTATGAGCGGCCTCCGGGCTGCGACAACCATCGGGCGAGCCCCCGCCGGCGCGCCGACGGGGGCACCCGGTCAGCTCCCTCAGGGCGTGGCTGCCTCGAGGGCCTCGAGAATCGTGGCGGTGACCGCCTCGGGCTGGGACACCGCGAGGGCGTGCGACGCACCGGCGACCTCCCGGACGCCCTTGGCCCCGGCACGATCGACCATGAAGCGCTGGAGCTCCGCCGGGATGTTCTCGTCGGCGTCGCCGTACACGAACCAGCTCGGCAGCCGGTGCCACGCCGCCTCGGCCGACGGGAGGCCCTCGGTCAGGGCGGCCTCGGTCACCGGGCGCTGGGTGACCGCCATGACGACCGCCCTGGCGACCGGCACGTCGCCCGCGAACTGGGCGGGGAATGCGTCCTCGGCGATCCGCAGTTCGTTCCCGCCGGTCGACACCGGGTAGCCGACGAGCGCATCGGCAAGGGTGCTGCCGGGGAACATCCCGGAGAGGGCGATGGCGGACTCCCCCGACTCGGGGCAGAAGGCGCCGACGTAGACGAGGGCCACGACGGCGTGGTTGCCGGAGGCGGCCTCGGTGATGACCAGGCCGCCGTAGGAGTGACCTACGAGGACGATCGGTCCGGCGATCCCGGCCAGCACGTCCCTCAGGTAGGCGGCGTCGCCGGAGACGCTGCGCAGCGGGTTGGCGACGGCGATCACGTCGACCGACCGGGCGTGCAGTCGCTCCACGACGGCGTTCCAGCTCGCGGACTCGGCGAAGGCGCCGTGGACGAGGACTACGGTAGGGGCGTTCTGAGACATGGCGGACTCCGTTCCTAGAGGGTGCCGAGAGCGGTGCGGAGGACGTGGATCGCCTGCTGGACGGCGGCGCTGGTCGCCTGCGACGGTCGCAGCGGGTTGAGCATCATGAAGTCGTGGATCGTCGCGTTGTAGCGGACGCTCGTTGTGGGCACGCCGGCGTCGAGGAGCCGCCGTGCGTAGGCCTCCCCCTCGTCGCGCAGCACGTCGTTCTCGTCCACGATCAGGAAGGCGGGAGGCAGGCCGGCGAGCTGCTCCCGCGTGGCCCGCAGCGGTGAGGCCGTGATCTCCGCCCGCGCCTGCTCCTCCGGGGCGTAGCAGTCCCAGAACCAGGCCATCGCCTTCGCGGTCAGGTGGGGACCGTCGGCGAACTGGACGTAGCTGGCGGTGTCCTGGGCGGCGTCGGTGACGGGGTAGTACATCGACTGGTGCACGAAGGCCACGTCGCCGCGCTGCTTGGCCATCAGGGTCAGGGCCGTGGTCATGTTCCCGCCGACCGAGTCACCGGCCACTGCCATCCGGGAGGCGTCCAACCCCTCCGAAGCGCCGTGCGCGGTGATCCAGCGTGCGGTGGCGTACGCCTGCTCGATCGCCACCGGGTAGCGCGCCTCGGGCGAGCGGTCGTACTCGACGAACACGACCGCGGCCCGCGCGCCGGAGGCGAGTTCGCGCACCAGCCGGTCGTGGGTGTCGGCATTGCCGAGGACCCATCCCCCACCGTGGACGTACAGGACGACCGGGAGGTCGCCGAGCGCGCGCGTCGGCTTCACGATCCGGACCCGCACGTCACCCACCTCGGCGGGGACGGTGATCCACTTCTCGTCGACGACCGGCTTGTCGACGAGGACCGCCTGCAGGTCGTCCAGGACCTTGCGAGCTCCCTCCGGTCCGAGTTCGTAGAGGAACGGCGGCACGGCAGTCGCCTCGGCGAACGCCTGAGCCTCCGGTTCGAGGACGGGCTTGGTCATGGTGTGGCTCCTCGGTCGAGCGGTAGGTGGACGTGCCCGACGAGCGTCACCTCGCGCCCGTGCCGAGGACCACGAGGAAGTCGCGCAGAAACACCGCTCCTGCGCCCTGGGCGCGCACACCGGCGAGACGGCCCACCGCCATGCGCGGTCAGGTCCGCGGCGGATCCGACTCCCGGCCGCGTCGTCGCGACGAGGCCACGGCGCTCGCCACGACGAGGAACGTGCAGACCGCGGCGATCATCAGCACCACAACGGCCAGACCCGTCGTCGGGGCGAGCGCCGGCAGGAGCAGCACCACCACCGCGGCTCCCAGAACGAGCACCGGGTGGACCGGCTGCGCGGCCAGCGGCAGGTGGACCGCCCAGAGCAGCGCGAGGAAGAGGGCCACCGGCACGGCGACGGCGTAGCCGACACCCACGGCGGAGATCTCGAGGTGGTGCCCGGCGCCCTCGACTGCGACCTCGAGGCCGGCTCCCACGGCAGCGGCCGCCGCGAAGATGCCGTAGTGGCCGTACCCCCAGAGGAACGACCGCTCCCGGTTTTCGGCCAGCCCGGGGCCGCTGCGCTGCAGGAAGTAGAGCCACCAGAGGGCGAAGAGGAGCACCAGCCCCGCTCCGGCGACGGTCACTAGCGACCAGTTGAGGCCGCCCGTCGAAAACGCCGCCTGGAACCCCGTCGAAGCGGCGAGCACGCTTTCCCCGAGGACGATGATCACGAAGAGGCCGTACCGCTCGGCGATGTGATGGGGGTGCCAGCTCGTGGGCCGGGCCCGCTCCGCCCATCGCGGGACGGCGAGCTCCGCGACGACGAGGCCGATGAACACCGGGACCAGCGCGCCGTCGCGGAGCTCTCCGCCTTCTGCGAGCACCAGGCGGAGGAGCCAGCCGACCTCCAGCACCGAGATGCCAGCGGCGTACCGGAATGCCGTGCGCCGCCCGACCGGGTGCTCGATCCCCGCCCGGACCCACTGCGCGACGAGCGCGGCTCGCATGACGAGGTAGCCGACCGTGACGGCACGGTAGTCCGAGTCCGTGAAGACGGCGGGCACTCCGGCGGCGAGCACCAGCACGCCGGCCATCTGGACCATCGTCAGGAGCCGGTAGGGGACGTCGTCGGTGTCGTAGGACGAGGCGAACCAGGTGAAGTTCATCCACGCCCACCAGATGGCGAAGAACACCTGCAGGAAGGGCAGCACCTGCTGGAGGGCGTGGCCGTCGGCTATCCCGTGCGCGAGCTGTACGGTGACGCTCGCGATGGCCACGACGAAGGTGAGATCGAACAGGAGCTCGAGCGGGCTGGCGGCGCGGTGCGGCTCATCGATGGCGCGCTCGGTCATGCGGACGTGACCCCACCTGCTCGAGGCCGCCTCGCCCGTCACGCGGACAGCCTAGGGACTGCCCCCACGAGACGGTTCCTCCGTCGGTCCGCTGTCGGGACCGGCACCGCCGTGGCGGCCGGGCCTGACGTACGGCTGGGCACCACGTCCGACCGCCGGGGACGTCGCGTCCTCACCTGCTCGAACGGCACCAAAGTCCCCGGACGATGGCTTTCTACCGCCCTGTGACACAGACGCCGGAGGACCCGCCCGATAGTGCACCGACCGCCCTGCCGGAACCCAGCCAGGCGGGCCTTGGCCTGGCCGCCAGGCGTGCCGTGCAGATCACCCGCTTCGGCGGTCCGGAGGTCCTGGACGTCGTCGACGTCCCCGAGCCGAGGCGGGGGACGGTCAGAGGCTCTACGGCGTCTCCACCGCCGGCATCAACTGCGCCGACACCCACCACCGACGCGAGCGTTAACTCTCACGCCCTTGCGTCTTGTCCGCGGTTGACAGCCCGCGTCGAGCGGAGGTGAACGGTGTGCTCACCGTCTCGCCCCTTCCCATGCTCGGGGCAGCCATAGTTCGGTGCGATAGCCGAGTGTTGATAGCAGGCAGGCCGGCAGCGAACAGCTGAGGCCTGACCGGTGGCCGCCACCGCCTGGGGCCGCGCATAGGTCCTGTCACGCCTCCGCCTAAGCAGCTGTTTGCGGCGTGTCGCTGGCTGTCCACTTCCGTGAACACCCCTGTGTCCACTTACCGTCCGGCGCATGGACAGGTGGACAAACGTCGTGGTCAACGTCGAAGGCAGTCAGTTGGTGCTGACGCCCTCAGTGACCGGCTTGCAGACGAACTTGTTGCACAGCGGACTACGGAACGTCTTGGCGCTGCTCGACGAACTCGGGTTGCAGGGCTGGGAGGTGACTGCCGTTCGGGAGGATGAGTACTGGCTGAAGAAGCCCATTCCCGAAGGGCACAGCCGAGCCTGGTAGCCGGGCGAGCGCTAGCTAGGTTAAGACGGCACGTCGGGCTTAGGATCGACAGCTTCCGCCTCGGACGATTGCCCGGGAGCCCGGCTGTACTCCTGGCCGGGCAGCAATTGCCGCGTCAACTCCTCATGCTTCGCCTTGGCTGTCGCCCTTGCCTCCCGCTGCCGCTGATCGGCGGCATCTCCATCTCGCACGAACACAGCCATCCCGCCACGTCCGCTGTTTTGGAAGCTCTTCACCGTTCGGCGAATCTCCTGCAAAGCGGTGGCGATCTCATGCACTCCCTTGGTCACGAGCCATTCGCGGGTGGAGAAGTCGCGCCAGTCAAGAACCGACGGCGTGCTCGGCAGTGGCTTGCCCTTACTGTCCTGATAGGTCACCAGAACGTCATGACGGTCGGGCAGGTCGGGGAAGTCAACGCGCGCAGTGCCGAGGTCCCACCAGGTCCGCCACTCCTGCCCGGGCACCAAAGCTGGGATCTGCGCAGGCAGATGAACCTGCTCGGGCTCGCGTCCAGCGTGACCGCTTCGCATCAACGACGGCTGCACTGTCAACTCGACGTCACGAGCCACCGTCGTTCCAAAGTTTCTAATAACGATGTCAACAGACTGATCGTGGCCGGGGGTCTTTTCGGCGTAGCAGACCACGTATGGCTGAGCTTGCTCCTCTCGAAGCTTGCGCGCTTCGCGGAGTTGTCGCCATGCCACCAGGCCAGCGGCGACCGCGATAAAGGCGGTCACATTTGTCCCGAAAGCCGACCAATCGTCCGGCGTCCATACCGTGAAGGCCGGAAGCCAGTCCAGGTTCAACGCGTGTCCCCCGCTCGGTCGTTCAGCACTAGCTGAGGACGATGCCATGAGCCACCGACAACACCCGGAGGTGGCGGCCGCGACAGCCGGCCAACCTGCCGACGTCCGCTTCTAGGGGCCGGGCGCAGCCGCTGGCGGCATCCGGATGCGCATTCCGGTGTGCTTGTCTCCGCCGAGGACGGGGAAGCGGTTGCCTACGCGCTATGGAAGCTGCAGGAGCGCGGCCGCATGTTCGTGGACCCCGGCGTTGACGGCTCCCCGAAATCCGCGGAGGATTTGCGTCCATGGGCGAGTCGCACGAGGAAATGCTTCGTCACTACGAGCCGGGCGGACTTCTGCCGCGAATCGTGGCGGGGTTGCAAGCTCTCGGCAAGGACCTGGACTCGGTCACGCACGAAGATCTCGCGCCGGCCGACGAGTTTCACTCCGCGGGACGTTCGGCCACGCGCGCATTGGTGGAGCTTGCAAAGATTCCGCCAGGATCGCGAGTGCTCGACGTGGGCAGCGGGTTGGGCGGCCCGGCGCGTTACCTCGCCGCAACTTTGGGTTGCGACGTGACAGGCATCGATCTTTCGCCTGAATTCTGCGGGGTGGCCAACGCCCTTTCTCGGATGACGCGGTTGTCCGATCGCACGCGCTTTCAGGCGGGTGATGCCCTGGAGCTTCCGTTCGTCGCGTCCAGCTTCGACGTGGTGTGGACGATACAAATGCAGATGAACATCCGGGACAAGCGCCGCCTGTATTCCGGAATCGCCCGGGTACTCAGGCCGGGCGGGCTGTTCGTCTGCCAGGAAATCTCCGCGGGGAACGGCGAGCCGATCGAGCTTCCGGTCCCATGGGCGAGCCGCCCCAACCAGAGCCATCTGGCCGATGCGGAATCCCTCCGCGGGTTGATCCGCGGTGCAGGTCTCCTGGAGCGCACCTGGCGCGACATTACCGCCGACATCGTGGCGGCGCGCAAGGCACAGCAGGCGAACGCGCAAGCATCGGGTGCGAGCGGCTCCAGCGCCCCCCCTCCTCCGCTTGGAATGCATCTCGTGCTGGGAGAACAGGCAGCCGTCAAGATGAGTAACTCCGGGCGCAACACCGACGCCGGGCGCACGGTGTTCATCCAGGGCGTATTCGACAAGCCTGGCTAGTGGTCCGATCCGCTGATCCCGCTGGAAGACTCGGCCGAAAAGCAAAAGGCCCCGCGCGACGCTGGAGGCAAATCGATCGCTTGTCGTCCGTCTCCTTCTCCGAGTGCGCCGTGACCAGGGTGGCGTCAACGTCGATCGCCACCGGCGACGAAGCATCCGCGGCGTGATCGGGGGCGTGCTCACCGGCCAGTGACCATGCCCGCGCACGGGCGGTCGCGCGCGCAGTGTTGATCGCCGCCAGCGCAGCCGGGGCGTCAGCGGCCAGGGCGTCGATGCACCGCGACACGGTCGGGTCCGAGGCGACCAGTCCGAACACCTCCGGGCAGGCACGGAGCTGGGCGATGCCGGCCAGACAGTCCCCGCCCATGGCCAAGCTGACCGCCACATCCAGCACGATCTTGGCCGGGTCATGGATCGCCAGCGGCTTGCGCCAGGGCGCCAGCACCTTCGACAGCCCGGCCGTGAGGCCGACGGTCTGCGCGGTGCGCAACAGCAGCGTCGCCCCGGCATGCGGCACGACGCTCGACCCGCCGCCATCGACTGTGAGCACCGGGTACGGCCCGGTAGTCTTCTTCACCAGAAAGGTGCTCCGGTTCCCGCTCGGATCAAGGCCTAGCCAATCTCGATCTTGCAGGTCAGGGGCACCTTTCCTACGTCTGGAGCCGAACGATCACGGCTCGGCGAGAAAGCCCCGGGTTAGTCGCGGCCTGGCCCAGCACCCCAGCTGAGTGAGCTTGCCCCTGCCGGTCGAAGAGGTAAGAGCTGCGCGGCGGGCGCACCCGTCGACACACACCCGTGAAGGGTCCCTGCGGCGACCACACGCAGAGGAACTCCCGCGGAGCACGCCATAGCCTCTCCGTCATGCGCGCTGTCCAGATCACCCGCTTCGGCGGCCCGGAGGTCATGGACCTCGTCGACCTGCCTGATCCCCTCCGGGGCGAAGGCCAGCGGCTCTACGAGGTGAGCTCCGCAGGAGTTAACTTTGCAGACACCCACCAGATCGAGAACTCCTACCTGGCGCAGCAGCAGCTGCCGCTGATCCCCGGCGCGGAGTTCGTCGGCACCCCGGCCGGCGGCGGGCAGCGGGTCGTCGGGCTCCTCGACGGCGGCGGCTACGCGGAGAAGGTCGCCGCGCACGACGCCCTCACCTGGGCGGTGCCCGACGGCGTGAGCGACGAGCAGGCATTGTCCGTCGTCCTGCAGGGCTCTACGGCGTGGCACCTGCTGCGCACCAGCACGCACCTGGCCGAGGGTGAGTCGGTCGTCGTCATCGCGGGCGCCGGCGGCGTGGGCAGCCTCGCCGTCCAGCTGGCCAAGCGCTGGGGCGCGGGCCGGGTCATCGCCACCGCGTCCAGCCCGGAGAAGCGCGCGCTCTGCGAGGAGCTCGGCGCCGACGCCACCGTCGACCCGGCCCTCGCCGAGGACGACCCCAAGGCCTTCACCACCGCCCTCCGCGAGGCCAACGGCGGGAGACGAGTCGACATCGTCCTGGAGATGACCGGCGGCAAGGTGTTCGACGGCGCCATGTCGGCGCTCGCCCCCTTCGGCCGGCTGGCCGCCTACGGCATGGCCGGCCGGGTGCCCCCGAAGCCCGTGCAGGCGCCGTCGCTCATGGGCACCAGCCGCGCCGTCATCGGCTTCTGGCTCGCCCACTGCATGGCCCGTCCGCAGATGATGGACGCCGCCATGCACGAGCTGCTGCCGATGGTCGCCGACGGCGTGCTGAAGCCCGTGGTCGGCGGCCGCTATCCGCTGTCGGAGGTCCGCCGGGCGCACGAGGACCTGCTCGCCCGCCGCTCCACCGGCAAGCTCGTCGTCGACCCTCGCAGCTGAGCCGAGCCTTCCTGGAGGCAGTACGTGAACTCCGACGACGACGTCGACCTGCTGTTCCGTGCTCCGCGGAGCACGCCGGAGTCGAGGGCGGGCCGGCCCCCGCGCTACCGCACGGAGCAGCGGCCGGGCATGGTCATCGAGTGGGACGTCGCCGTCCCCGTCGGGGCCGCCGGCGAGTTGATCTACGTCGACGTCTACCGGCCGGACACCGACGTCCCCGCGGCACCGCTGATCAGCTGGTCGCCGTACGGCAAGCACAACCCCGCACCCATCGGCGTCATCTACCCGGACGCCGGCGTGCTGCCCGAGCACACCGGCGAGCTGACGACGTTCGAGGCCCCCGACCCGGAGTACTGGGTGCCCCACGGCTACGCGCTCGTCATCGCCGACATCCCGGGCACCTGGTACGGCGAGGGTCGGGCGACGTACTGCTCACCGCAGGAGGCCCAGGCGTTCGCGGACCTGATCGAGTGGGCGGGGACGCAGCCGTGGAGCGCCGGCAAGGTCGGGCTCTCCGGCGTCTCGTACCTGACGGTGTCGCAGTGGCGGGTCGCCGAGCTGAACCCACCGCACCTCGCCGCGATCAACCCCTGGGAAGGGTGGAGCGACACCTACCGGGAGGTCGCCCGCCACGGCGGCATCCCGGAGACCTCGTTCTGGCCCTACATCCAGGAGCGCTGGGGCGCGAGCGCCACCGAGATCGAGGACCTCGAGGCGGAGACGGCGGCGCACCCGTTCTACGACGCGTTCTGGCAGTCGAAGAGCGCCCGGCTGGAGGAGATCCTGGTCCCGGCGTTCGTGGTGGCCAGCTGGTCGGACCAGGGACTGCACACCCGCGGCACCCTCGAGGGCTTCCGGCGGATGTCCTCACCCCAGAAGTGGCTCGACGTGCACGGCCGGAAGAAGTGGGCCTACTACTACGAGCCCGAGCAGGTCGAGCGGCAGCGGGCGTTCTTCGACCACTTCCTGCTCGGCAGGGACACCGGGATCGAGGACTGGCCGCGGGTGCGCGTCGAGGTCCGCGACTCCTACTACGCCGGCGAGCACCGGACCGCCACGGAGTGGCCGCTGGAGGACGTCGAGTACCGCAAGCTCCACCTCCGGGCCGGCGACGGCTCCCTCGGCTGGTCCCCCGTCGACGAGGAGGAGAGCGTGGCCTACGACGGCCTGGGCAGTGGGTTGCACCCCCGTCGGGCCACCTTCGAGATCGCGTTCCCGGAAGCGGTGGAGCTCGTCGGCCACATCACGGCCTCGTTGCACATGTCCACCTCCGACGGCAGCGACATGGACGTCTTCGTGGCGCTGTTCAAGCTGGATGCCGAGGGCCGGCCGGTCGGCTTCCCCTATTTCGCCCAGTTCGAGGACGGTCCCGTCGCCGTCGGCTGGCAGCGGGCCTCCCACCGGGAGCTGGACGAGGAGCGCTCCACCGAGTACCTGCCGGTGCTCGCCCACCAGCGCGAGCTGCCCGTCCAGCCCGACGAGGTCGTCCGCCTCGACATCGAGGTCTGGCCTTCGGGCACCCGCTTCGAGGCCGGTGAGCGGCTCCTGCTCGTCGTCCAGGGCAGCGACGTCATGCGCTATCCGAAGCCCCTCACCTACGCCCGCCACGAGGACACGGTGAACCGGGGCACGCATCGCGTGCACACCGGCGGCCGGTACGAGTCCCATCTCCTGGTGCCCGTCGTCTCGCCCACCGGGAGGACGACCGGCTAGACCAGGCGGTTGGTCCAGAGCAGGCTGAGGACGACGCCGATCAACAGCACGAGGACACCGCCGCGGACGAACCAGTAGCTCACGTCCTGGGGCTCGGTCGTGTAGCCGATCTGGCTGCCCAGGTCCTCGTAGACCTGCTCCAGCTCGGCGGCGCTGGCCGCCTCGCTGTAGCTGCCGCCGGTCGAGTCGGCGATCTCCTCGAGCGTCGACCGGTCGACCGGCACCGGCACCGTCTCGCCGTCCAGGTCGAGGGTGCCGTAGTCGGTGCCGAAGGCGATCGTGGAGACCGGCACCCCGGCGGCGCGGGCGGCGTCGATGGCCTGGGTGTCCTCACGGCCGACGGTGTTGTAGCCGTCGGAGAGCAGCACGATGCGGGCCGGCGCCGCCTCCTCCTCCCCCGCGTCCAGGGACGACTGGAAGTTCTCGATCGCGCTCAGCGAGGTGAACACCGCCTCGCCGATCGCCGTCGCCTCGGCGAGGTCGAGGTTGTCGATCGCCCCGGCGACCTGGGCCCGGTCGGTCGTCGGCGGGACGACGGTGGTGGCCGTGCCGGCGAACGACACCAGCCCCAGGTTGATCCGCTCGGGCAGGACGTCGACGAACTCCTTGGCGGCGGTCTGCATCGCCTGGAAGCGGTCGGGCGCGATGTCGGTGGCCTGCATCGACAGCGACACGTCCACGGCCATGATCACCGTCGCCCGCTCCCGCGGCACCCGCACCTCGGTGCTCGGCACCGCCAGGGACACGACGAGCGCCGCCAGACCGAGCGCGACGATGCCGAAGGCGAGGTGCCGCTTCCAGCCCGGCCGCTTGGGCACCAGCGAGCCGAGCAGTGCCACGTTGGTGAACCGGGCGGCGTACGCCTTCCGGCGCAGCTGGAGGACGACGTACACCGCGACGAGCGCGGCCACGAGGAGCAGGGCCAGGAGCCACAGCGGTGCCTGGAAGGTCATCGGGAAGCCCCTCCGCTACCGGCACGCCGGCGTTCGGCCACGAATCGGACGACGTCCATCAGCCAGTCCCGGTCGGTGCGCAGCCGTAGGTGCCCCGCACCCGTCCGGCGCAGTGCCTGGGCGACCTGCTCCCGCTGCGCGGCGGCCCCTTCGGCGAACCGGGCGCGGAACTCGGCGTCGCCGGTGGGCACCTCGAGGGTCTGTCCCGTCTCCGGGTCGACGACGGTCAGCAGGCCGACGTCGGGGAGCTCCAGCTCGCGCGGGTCGACGACCTCGACCGCGAGCAGCTCGTGCCGGGCCGACAGCCCGCGCAGCGGCCGCTCCCAGTCGCTGTCGCCGAGGAAGTCCGAGATCACCACGACCAGGCCCCGACGGCGCTCGGGTCGGCGGAGCGTCTCCAGCGCCGCGGCCAGGTCGCCGCGGCGCCCGCTGGACGCCCGCGGCGTCGCGACCACCGAGCGCAGCAGCCGCTCGGCGGCCAGCCGACCCGGCATCGCCGGATAGCGGTCGACCCGCTCCCCCGTGGTGACGACGGCGCCCAGCCGGTTGCCCCCGTGCACGGTCAGGTGCCCGACGGCGGCGAGCCCCGCGATGGCGAGGTCGCGCTTCTGGCAGTTGGCGGTGCCGAAGTCCAGGCTCGCGGAGAGGTCGACGACCGCCCAGGTCTCCAGCTCGCGGTCGGCGATGGTCATCCGGACGTGCGGCACCTGGGTGCGCGCGGTGACCGGCCAGTCCATCCGCCGCACGTCGTCACCGGGGTGATAGGTCCGCGAGTCCCCCGCCTCGGAGCCGGAGCCCGGAACGAGCCCGAGGTGATCGCCCTGCAGCAGGCCGTCGAGCCGGCGCCGCACGGTCAGCTCGAGCCGGCGCAGCAGCACGTCCGCGGGGCCGTCGGTGAAGCGCGGCGGGGCGCCGTCCCCGTCCTCCCCCGGCTGGGCTCCCGACCCGGGCGTGGCCGGGTGCAGCAGCAATCCCGGGTGGGCGGGGGCCGGAGGCGGCTCCTCCGGTGTCTCTTCCCGGGAGCGGCGACGCAGGATCACGCCGGGTGCGGCCCTTGCGCGTAACCGTTGGCAGCGGGACCGCCCTGGGGCTGCTGGCCGGCCGCGTGCGCACCGTTACCGTGCTGGGGGGCCGGTCCCTGCGGAGCGGGCTGCATGGGCTGGCGGGGACCGAACTGCGGCATCGGCGGCGCCTGCGGCACCTGCGGTCCACCAGGCGTGCCCGGCCCGAAGCCGGTGGCGTTCTGCCGGGGCGCGACCTGGGGCAGCGGCACCGTCTGCACGATCCGCTTGACGATGTGGTCGGCCGGGACGCCGTCGGCCAGGGCGTCGTAGGAGAGCACCAGCCGGTGCCGCAGCACGTCGGCGGTGATGTCGAGGACGTCCTGGGGCAGCACGTAGTCGCGGCCACGGACCAGGGCCAGTGCCCGGCTGGCCGCGATCAGGCCGAGCGAGGCACGCGGGCTGGCGCCGTAGGACACCCACGTCGCGACGTCGTCCATGCCGTGCTCCCGCGGCGTGCGGGTGGCCACCACCAGGCGGACGACGTAGTCGACGAGCGCGTGGTGCACGAAGACCTGCGAGGCGGTCCTCTGCAGCCGGCGCAGCTCGTCGGGGCCGAGCACGGTCTCGGCCACGGGCGGTTCGGAGCCCATGCGGTAGACGATCTCCCGCTCCTCCTCGGGGCTCGGGTAGTCGACGAGCACCTTCATGAGGAAGCGGTCGCGCTGCGCCTCGGGCAGCGGGTAGACGCCCTCGGACTCGATCGGGTTCTGGGTGGCGAGCACCAGGAACGGGTCGGGCAGCGGGTGCGTCACGCCACCGATGGAGACCTGGCGCTCGGCCATGACCTCGAGCAGTGCCGACTGGACCTTGGCCGGCGCGCGGTTGATCTCGTCGGTGAGGACGAAGTTGGCGAAGACGGGGCCCAGCTCGGTCTCGAACGCGTCCTGGCCGGCCTTGTAGATCCGGGTGCCGATGATGTCGGCCGGGACCAGGTCGGGGGTGAACTGGAGACGGGCGAACTTGCCCCCGACGGCGGTGGCCAGCGTCTCGACCGCGAGGGTCTTGGCGACACCCGGGACGCCCTCGAGGAGCACGTGCCCACGGGCCAGCAGGGCGACGAGCATGCGCTCGACGAGGCGGTCCTGCCCGACGATGACCCGCTTGATCTCGAACAGCACGCGCTCCAGCCGGGCCGCGTCGGCCGACGGTGGGACCGGCGAGCCGGGGCGGGCGGACTGTGAGTCTGACGTGGTCTCGATCGGCGCGCTGCTCACGGTGCTCCCTGGTCGTGCCGGCCGACGCCGCTCGCGGGAGCGGTGGTCGGCGGGGCGGCAGGACCGTCCCCCGTGCCAGTGTCCTACATCCCTGGGACCGGCGACCGGCATCCACCGGAGCGACCCCTGAGAGTTCCCTGGGAACCACCGGAGCCCATGCACAACCCCTGCCGAGCGGGCCGTGGGACTGCTAGCCTGGGCAGCGCGTCGGGCAGCTCCCCCCGTGGCTGCCCGACGCCCAATCTTCGTGGCTCGTGCCCGGTCCGACCGCGCGGAGTCCCCTGGCCGTCCCACGCCTCGCGGCGAGCAGGACGGGGCCCCGTCAGGCCGTCGGCCGACCCGCTCCGATGTAGCCCCGCCAGCGCATGGCCGACTCCTTGACGACCGAGCCGCTCTGCGGCGCCTCGAGGATGCGGTCGTTGCCCAGCCAGATGGCCACGTGGTGGATCGTGTCGGCGTCCGACGTGTCCGTCGCCCAGAAGACGAGGTCGCCGGGGCGCAGGTCACTGCTCGACACCTTCGGCAGGGCGCTGTACTGCGCACGGCTGTTGCGCGGGATCGAGATGCCGGCCTCCGCGTACGCGTACTGGGTCAGGCCACTGCAGTCGAAGCCGTGGACGCCCTCGTCGACACCCCAGCCCCAACCCGGGCCGTTGGTGCCCCCGCCGCCCCAGGCATAGGGCGTGCCCTTGTACGCGGCAGCGGCGGCGATCGCCGTCTGGGCGGCAGAGGCGTTGCCGGCGCCGGCCGGCGTCTGGTTGCCCGACGGCGCCGGGCGCGCGGCGACCGGCTTGGGGGCAACGGTGACCGGCGTGACCTGGGCCGCGCGGTCCGCGGCGGCCTGCTCGCCCACCAGCGACTGGAGCTCGGCCTGCTGGGTGGCGAGCTGCGTCTCCAGCTCGGCCTGCCGGGCGTCGAGGGAGGCCGCCTCGCGGCGGGCTTCCACCTCGGCGGCCTGCGCGACGACGAGGGTGGCCTCGGCGTGCTCCTTGAGGTCCGCCACCTGCTCGACGCCGGCCCGGGCGACCTCGTCCGCCTCGGCCGCCTGCACCTGCAGGACGGCCACCACGCCGACGACGTCGCTCCGGTGGGAGCCCGCGGCCTCGAGCAGCGCGGCGCGCTGGACCAGCTCACCGGGGTCGGCGGCGGTGATGAGCGCGGCCGCGCCCGAGTACGTGCTGCCCTGCATGTAGCTGCGGCGTGCGAAGGCGACCAGCTGCGCACGGGCCACCTCCAGGTCGGCGGCGGCCTGGGCGGCGGCGGCTGCGGCGGCTTCCGCCTCCCGCTGCGCGACCACGTAGGCCGCCTCGGTCGCCTGGTACTCGTCCAGCGCGATGAGAGACCTCGCACGGGCGCCGTCGAGGGCGTCCTGTGCCGCGGCGAGCTGGCCCGACAGCCGCCCGATCTCCGCCTGTACCCGGTCGGCGGCGGCCTGCGCCTGCGAGATCTGGGTGTCGCTGGGACGTGGAGTGGCCTCGGCGACCGCCGGCGTCAACCCGACCGCGACGGCGGCCGCGATGCCGATCCCGCAGAGGCGTGCCAGCGCGCGGACAGCGCTCGGCGTCGTCCCCGCAACCGCCTGGCGGCGTGCGTTCCGTACGGATGTGCTCCGCGAATGCACCGAACCGACCTCTTCCGGCGCGTGCGACCCCAGCAGGGTCGGCGCCTCTCGACTCGGGACGCCCGGACGGGCGTTCCCGTGGTCGAGATCGACCGCTCCGGGCGGTCCGTTGAGCGCGCCTCACCCCTCGGGGTGAGGCGCCACGGTCAGGTGACACCCGGCCCCGCTGCAGGGGCCCGCTCGAGCGGAGCGAGGAGGGGGGGCAGCGGGGTCCTTCGATCAGTTGATCTGGCGCTCGGAGTCCTTCCAGAACGACTCGCGCAGCTTGAACTTCTGGATCTTGCCCGTGGCGGTACGGGCCAGCTCGTCGCGGAACTCGACCCGCTTGGGGATCTTGTAGCCGGCGATCCGCCCGCGGCAGTGCGCGACGAGGTCCTCGGCGGTCACGGTCTCGCCCGCGGCCAGGACGACGAGTGCGGTCACCATCTCCCCCCACTTCTCGTCCGGGACGCCGATGACCGCGACCTCGGCGACCGCCGGGTGGCTGAAGACGGCGTCCTCCACCTCGATGGAGGAGACGTTCTCGCCGCCGGTGATGATCACGTCCTTCTTGCGGTCGGAGATCGTGAGGAAGCCGCCGTCGTCGATGCTGCCGCCGTCGCCGGTGTGGAACCAGCCGTCCTCCAGTGCCTCCGCGGAGGCGTCGGGGTTCTCCCAGTAGCCGGCCAGCACCGTGTTGCCCTGCGCGAGCACCTCGCCGGAGTCGCTGACCTTCAGGCGGGTGCCCAGAGCCGGCACGCCCGCCCGAGACAGCTTCTTCGCCTTCTCCTCCGGGTCGAGGTCGTCGTACTCCGCCCGCGGCCGGTTGATGGTGAGCAGCGGGGCGGTCTCGGTGAGGCCGTAGATCTGGTTGAACTCCCAGCCGAGCTCGGCCTCGACCCGGGCGATGGTCTTCGACGGCGGAGGAGCTCCCGCGACGACGATCCGCACCTTGTCGCGTCCCGGGATCTCGCCGTCCCAGTCGGCGGCGGCGTCGAGGACGGCGTTCCAGACCGCGGGCGCCCCGGCCATCATCGTCACGCTGTGCCGCTCGACCCGGCGCAGGATCTCCGCGCCGTCGACCTTGCGCAGCACCACCTGCGTCGCCCCGAGCCCGGCCATCGTGTACGGCAGCCCCCAGCCGTTGCAGTGGAACATCGGCAGCGTGTGCAGGTAGACGTCGCGGTCGCTGACCTGCATGTGCATGCCGAACGTGACGGCGTTGACCCAGAGGTTGCGGTGGGTCATCTGCACGCCCTTGGGCCGCGCCGTGGTGCCGCTCGTGTAGTTGATGGTGGCGGTCGCGTCCTCGTCCAGCGCCGACCACGGGCGCGGCTCGACGTCGAAGCGGAGCAGTTGCTCGTACTCCTCCCCCGTGCCGAACCGGTGCTCGGCCTCCACACCCTTGAGCGAGGACTCCAGGTCCGGGTCGACCAGCAGCACCCGCGCGCCGGAGTGGCCGACGATGTAGCTGACCTCCTCGGGCGAGAGCCGGAAGTTGATCGGCACGGCCACCCGTCCCGACGAGGGCACGGAGAGCAGCAGCTCCAGCAGGCGGCCGGCGTTGTGGCTGACGATCGCCACCCGCTCGCCCTCGGCGATGCCGAGCTCGTCCAGACCGGCCTGCAGGGCGCGGCCCCGCCGGGCGACCTCGCGGTAGCTCACCTCGCCGAGGGCGGGCGCGGGCTGGGTGGGCTCGTCGACGATGCCGACCCGGTCGCCGTAGACGAGCTCCGCGCGGTCGAGGAAGTCGCGGGTGGTCAAAGGCACGCGCATGGCCGCTCCCGGGTGCTCAGGCTGTGGTGCCCGTCACGCTAGCCGTCGCCGGGACGGTCGACGAGGTCAGGCCGGTGGCCGCCCCGTGCGGCCGGCTGCGGGTCATGCCCCGACGAGCCGCGGCAGGGAGGTCCCGATCGGCTCCCGGACGACGAGGTCGGCGACGTCGTCGTAGGGCGTCGGCTCACCGTTGACGACGACGAGCCGGGCGCCGGCCCGGACGGCGATGTCGGCCAGCCCCGCGGCCGGCCACACCTGCAGCGAGGTGCCGACGGCGAGGAAGACGTCGCAGTCGGCGGCGGCCGCGGTGCACGCCTCGACCACGCGCTCGTCGAGCAGCTGGCCGAAGTAGACCGTGGCGGTCTTGAGGATGCCGCCGCACCGCCGGCAGCCGGGGTCCGGTTCGCCCCCGCCGACCCGGTCGAGCGCCTCGCGGATCGAGGTCCGGTCCCCGCAGTCGGTGCAGACCACCTCGTGCACGGTGCCGTGGATCTCGTGCACGAGGCCGGGGCCGGAGCCGGCCGCCTGGTGGAGGCCGTCGATGTTCTGGGTGACCAGTGCCTGCAGGCGCCCCTGCCGCTCCAGGTCGACCAGTGCCCGGTGGCCGGCGTTGGGCTGCGGGTCGGCCTCCTGCATCGCCTGGCGCAGGAGCCAGGACCGCCGCCGGATCTCCGGATCGGCCAGGTAGTACGACAGCGTCACGAGCTTCTCGGCGTCCGGGTCCTTGGTCCAGACGCCGTCCGGGCCGCGGTAGTCCGGGATGCCGCTCTCCGTGGAGATGCCGGCGCCGGTGAGGACGACGATCCGCCGCGCCTCGGTCAGCCAGTCGGGCAGGTCATGGGGAACGGCTCCGGTCACGCCTCCACGGTAGGAGCCGCGACCCGCCCTCGGAGCCGCTGGACCAGCGGCCGGGTACGGGCGGCGAGGAGGACGACCCCGCCGGCGTAGGCAGCGCCCAGCAGCGTGTCGACGACGTAGTGCTCCCCCGACCACACGAGCACCAGCGCCATCGTCGGCCCGTAGGCGAGCAGGATCAGCCGCTGCCACCTGCGCCGCGCCATCGGCAGGAGCACCAGACAGGTCAGGACGGCGAAGGCGGTGTGCAGGGAGGGCACCGCGGCCACCTGGTTCACCTGCCCCTGGCTGTCGGCGAGCAGGGCACCCGCGCGGGGCAGGCCCAGCACCTCCCAGCCCGCACCGCTCAGCCGGCGCACCGGCTCGATGACGCCGTCCTTGGCGGCCAGCCACGGCGGCGCCGCCGGGTAGAGCACATAGGTGAGGAGGCCGGCCGCGGACAGGGCGATGACCAGTCGCGCGTACCGCACCCAGCGCTGCCGGTCGCGGATCCACAGAACCGCCAGGACCACCGGCGTCACCACGAAGTGGCTGGCGTAGACGAGCGTCGCCACGGCCTCCCACCAGGCGGCGTCCCAGTGGGCCTGCAGCACGACGGTGGGCAGGTTGCCCGCGCCCAGCCACCGGTCGGCCGCGGCCGGTTCGGTCACGTGCACCGGAGCGCCGAACCCGTCGGCAAGCCCGCGGCTCGCGTCGTAGGCCAGGAGCAGGGCCACCAGCGGCAGCCAGTCCGCGAGCAGGCGGCCGAGGCGACGCACGCCGTCGACCACCGCGAGGACGGCCAGCCCGGCGACCACCCAACCCAGCAGGACGATGCGGTCGGTCGGCAGCCCCTCGAGCACGCAGGTGCCGGCGAAGGACGCGAGGAGGGCCACGCCCAGGAGCCGGCGCACCGTCCGGCGCAGGTTCCCCCTGGTTCCCGCCGGCGGGGCGGGCAGTATCTCCACGGGGAGGGGCGTGCGCGGCGCAGGGATCGCCGCGGCGACCGCTGGTGACTCGACCACCGTCATGGCGGGGCACGCTATGGGGCTCGGCGTCCCGTTCCCAGGAATTCGGCCGCGGTTCACCCTGCGGCGCCGACCTGCGGGGCGACAGTGACCGGTGGGCCCCGTGGTGACCGGCCGGTGACGGAGGTCACCGGGTGAAGGAAGGGTGGCCTGACCCGGTGCTCCTGGCGCCGAACTGGGATGATCGGGGGTGGACACGAGCGCGTGTACCAGCCGCGAGGAACCAGCACGCGACGAACCAGCGAGGGGTAGGCGCAGAAGAGTGGCAGCCAGCAAGGACAGCTTCGGAGCCCGGTCGACGCTCAGCGTCGACGGAACCGACTACGACATCTACCGACTCGACGCGGTGGAGGGCTCCGAGAAGCTGCCCTTCAGCCTCAAGGTCCTCCTCGAGAACCTCCTCCGGACCGAGGACGGCGCGGACATCACCGCCGACCACATCCGGGCGATCGCCAACTGGGACCCGTCGGCCGAGCCCGACCAGGAGATCCAGTTCACCCCGGCCCGCGTGGTCATGCAGGACTTCACCGGCGTCCCCTGCATCGTCGACCTCGCCACGATGCGCGAGGCCATGGCCGAGCTCGGCGGCGACCCGCAGAAGATCAACCCGCTCGCACCGGCCGAGCTGGTCATCGACCACTCGGTCATCGCCGACATCTTCGGCACCGAGGACTCGTTCCAGCGCAACGTCGAGATCGAGTACGAGCGCAACGGCGAGCGCTATCAGTTCCTGCGCTGGGGCCAGGGCGCGTTCAGCGACTTCAAGGTCGTCCCCCCGGGCACCGGCATCGTCCACCAGGTCAACATCGAGCACCTGGCCCGCGTGATCTTCCCGCGGCAGGAGGGTGACCGCGTCGTCGCCTACCCCGACACCTGCGTGGGCACCGACAGCCACACCACGATGGTCAACGGCCTGGGCGTGCTGGGCTGGGGCGTCGGCGGCATCGAGGCCGAGGCCGCGATGCTCGGCCAGCCGGTCTCGATGCTCATCCCCCGCGTCGTGGGCTTCAAGCTGTTCGGCCAGCTGCCGGACGGCGCCACCGCCACCGACCTGGTCCTGACGATCACCGAGATGCTCCGCGAGCACGGCGTCGTCGGGAAGTTCGTCGAGTTCTACGGCGAGGGCGTCTCCGCTGTGCCGCTGGCCAACCGCGCCACGATCGGCAACATGAGCCCGGAGTTCGGCTCCACCGCGGCGATGTTCCCCATCGACGAGGAGACCATCACCTACCTGAAGCTCACCGGCCGTTCCGCCGAGCAGGTCGCGCTCGTCGAGGCCTACGCCAAGGAGCAGGGCCTCTGGCACGACGCGTCCCGCGAGCCGGCGTTCTCCGAGTACCTGGAGCTGGACCTCGGCAGCGTCGTCCCGTCCATCGCCGGCCCGAAGCGCCCGCAGGACCGCGTCGCGATCACCGAGGCGAAGGAGGCGTTCCGCGAGGCGCTGCCCACCTACGCGCAGGTCGACGAGGTCACCCACGACCCCGACGTCGCCCCCGAGGCCGAGTCCGCCGTCGACGAGTCGATCGAGGAGACCTTCCCCGCCTCCGACCCGGCCACCCCGTCGGCGTACGGGAACGGCGAGGCCGGGAAGCCGCGCACCGCCGTCAACGGTCACGACACCGGCCGGGCCTCCAAGCCGACCCGCGTGGTCATGGAGGACGGCACGGAGACCGAGATCGATCACGGCCACGTCGTCATCGCCGCCATCACCTCCTGCACCAACACCTCCAACCCGCAGGTGATGATCGGCGCCGCGCTGCTGGCGAAGAACGCCGTCGAGCGGGGCCTGACCAGCAAGCCGTGGGTCAAGACGACGCTGGCCCCCGGGTCCAAGGTCGTCATGGACTACTACGAGAAGGCCGAGCTCACCCCGTACCTGGAGAAGCTCGGCTTCTACCTGGTCGGTTACGGCTGCACGACCTGCATCGGCAACTCCGGCCCGCTGCCGGAGCCGGTGTCGAACGCGGTCAACGAGGCCGACCTCGCCGTCGTCTCGGTGCTCTCGGGCAACCGCAACTTCGAGGGCCGGATCAACCCCGACGTCAAGATGAACTACCTGGCGTCGCCGCCCCTGGTCATCGCCTACGCCCTGGCCGGCTCCATGGACGTCGACCTGAACAACGACCCCCTGGGCCAGGACCCCGACGGCAACGACGTCTACCTGCGCGACCTGTGGCCGTCTCCGCAGGAGGTCCAGCGGGTCATCGACCACGCCGTCTCCGCGGAGCAGTTCGGTCGCAGCTACGAGGACGTCTTCGCCGGCACCGAGCAGTGGCAGAACCTGCCCACCCCGACCGGTGACACCTTCGAGTGGGCCGAGGACAGCACCTACGTCCGGCGTCCTCCGTACTTCGAGGGCATGCCGGCCGAACCGTCCCCCGTCGAGGACATCGCGGGCGCCCGCACCCTCGCGGTGCTCGGCGACTCGGTGACCACCGACCACATCTCCCCGGCCGGCTCGATCAAGGCCGACAGCCCGGCGGGCAAGTACCTGCGCGAGCACGGCGTGGACCGTCGCGACTTCAACTCCTACGGCTCGCGCCGCGGGAACCACGAGGTCATGATCCGTGGCACGTTCGCCAACATCCGGCTGCGCAACCAGCTGGTGCCCGGCACCGAGGGTGGCGTCACCAAGAACCACCTGACCGGCGAGACGACGACGATCTACGACGCCTCGCGCGCCTACATCGACGCCGGCGTCCCGCTGGTCGTGCTGGCCGGCAAGGAGTACGGCTCCGGGTCCTCGCGTGACTGGGCCGCCAAGGGCACCGCGCTGCTGGGCGTCAAGGCCGTCATCGCCGAGAGCTACGAGCGCATCCACCGCTCGAACCTCATCGGGATGGGGGTGCTGCCGCTGCAGTACCCCGAGGGCCAGAACCGGGAGTCGCTCGGCCTGACCGGCGACGAGGAGTTCACGATCACCGGGATCACCGCGCTGAACGACGGCTCGGTGCCCCGGACCGTGAAGGTCAAGGCCGGGGACGTCGAGTTCGACGCCCGCGTCCGCATCGACACCCCCGGTGAGGCGAACTACTACCGCAACGGCGGCATCATGCAGTACGTCCTGCGCTCGCTGCGCGGCACCGCCGCCTGATCAGGGCTCTGTCATGGATCTGGGTCTGGGCGGTCGCGGATACCTGCTCACCGGCGCGAGCCGCGGGCTGGGATTCGCGACCGCCCGGGCCCTGGTCGACGACGGCGCCCGGGTGCTGATCAGCTCCCGGAGCGCCGGCTCCCTCGACGCCGCCGTCTCCTCCCTGGGGACGGCGGCGTCGGGCGTTCCGGCCGACCTCGCCGACCCGGAGGCTGCTGAACGGCTGGTCGCCGAGGCCCGCGAGCGGCTGGGCCAGGTGGACGGCGCGCTCGTCTCCGTCGGCGGGCCCGCGCCCGGCACCGTGCTGGAGACCGTCGAGGACGACTGGCGGGCCGGCGTGGAGAACGTGCTCCTCGGCCCGCTGCGGCTGGTCCGGGCGCTCGTCCCGCACCTGTCCGACGGCGCCGTGATCGCCTTCGTGCTGTCCACCTCGGTGCGGCAGCCGATCGGCCACCTGGCCATCTCCAACGGCCTGCGCCCGGGGCTGGCCATGACCGCGAAGGCGCTCGCCGACGAACTCGGGCCGAAGGGCATCCGGGTGCTCGGCCTGCTTCCCGGCACGATCGCCACCGACCGGATCGCCGAGATCGAGGCGGCCTCCGGCGACGCCGGCGCCATGCGGGCCCGAACCGAGGCCGGCATCCCGCTCCGGAGGGTCGGCCGTCCCGAGGAGTTCGGCCGGGTCGCCGCCTTCGCGCTCTCCCCCGCCGCGTCCTACCTGACGGGAACGATGATCGCCGTCGACGGCGGCGTCACCCGCGCGCTGTGAACTCAGCCGGCCTCGCACCCGTCCTGGTCGCCTGCGCGCACGGCACCCGCAATCCCACCGGCCGTCGGCTGATCGCCGAGCTGGCCCTCGCCGCCCGCGCGCAGCGCCCCGGCCTGGTCACCACCGCTGCCTTCGTCGACGTGCAGCCGCCGACCGTCGTCGACGTGGTCGCCGGGCTCTCGGCCGAGGGTCGGCCCGCCGTCGTCGTGCCGCTCCTGCTGTCCGGCGGCTACCACGTGCACGTGGACATCGCCGGCGCCGTGGCCGACGCCGAGTCCGCGGTCGCGGCGCGCCCGCTGGGGCCCGACCCGCGACTCGCCGAGGTGTTGCACGACCGGCTGGTCGAGGCGGGTGCCGACCCTCAGGACCCGCGCACCGCCGTCGTGCTGGCCGCCGCAGGCTCCAGCGACCCGCGCTCCGTCGCGGACGTGGAGGACACCGCCGCGTTGCTGCAGCGCTCGTGGGCCGGCCCGGTGACCACCGGCTACGGCTCCGCAGCCCAGCCGCCGGTGCCCGACGCCGTGGCTGCCGCCCGCACGGGCGGGGCGGACCGCGTCGTGGTCGCCGCCTACCTGCTGGCGCCCGGGCACTTCCACGACAAGCTGGGCGGGGCGGGCGCCGACGTCGTCACCGCACCCCTGCTGCCCGACGACCGCATCGCGGCCGTGCTGCTCAACCGCTACGACGCCGTCGTCGCCAAGCCACTCGACGCCACGTCGTAGCATCGGGAGGGTCGGTCAGCGGATCGGCAGCAGATTCGAGGAGCGGGCGGGTGCGCAGCGCCGCCGCGGGATGCGAGGTGGCCACCATGGCCTGCTCGACCGCGCGCCGGACCTGCGTCCGGCGCCCCTGAATCCCCTCACCTGATGCACGCCTCCGTCCCCGGACGGGGACGTGCCGTGAGGGCGCGGGCGGACGCGATCTCGCTCGTCCCCTCCTCGCCGACCGCCGCGGCGCCGCCAATGCGCGCGCCCGTGGCCGGCGGGCTTCCTGCTGACCGAGAGCTGAACCCGATGAATTCCCTGACCGAGAAGCAGATCCGCGCGTCGCTCGTCAACGCCAGCCGTCGCGAGGCCGCCTCGGCGGTCCTCCCCGACCTGGCAGAGCTGCCCTGGGAGCGGCTGGACTACCTGGGCTGGCGCGACCGCAGGGCACCGCTCACCGGCTACGTCGTCGTCGAACTGGACGGCGACCCGACCGGAGTCCTGCTGAGGGCCAGCCCGGCGCCGTCCAGCGGGAGGCGGCGCAAGGCGATGTGCGTCTGGTGCCGAGACGTGGCGACGGTCGAGGCGACGCTGTACGTTGCCCGCCGAGGCGGCGCGTCCGGGCGAGCCGGCAACACCATCGGCACGCTGATCTGCGAGGACTTCACCTGCTCGCGGAACGCGCGGCGGCCCCCGACGAGCGCGGAGTCGGGAACCGGTATCGAGGCTGTTGCCGACCAGGTCGTGGCCGAGCGGATCGCCGGGCTGCGCGAGCGGTCCGCCCAGTTCGTCCGCGACGTCGCCGCGACCGGCTGAGGTCGCGCCCCTGACCCGTGTCGACGACGCGGGTCAGGGGCCGGTGTCGGCGGGACGATCGAGGTCGGCCGACCACTGGGACCAGGAACCCGGCCACAGCGCCGCCTCGATGCCGGCCGATGCCAGCGCGGCCACCTCGTGCGCCGCGGTGACCCCGGAGCCGCAGTAGACGCCGACCGGACCGCCGTCGCCGACACCGAGCGCCGCGAACCGCTCCCGCAAGGCACCCGGCGGGAGGAAGGTGCCCTCCGGCGCCAGGTTGTCCGTCGTCGGCGCGCTCACCGCGCCGGGCACGTGGCCGGCCCGGGGGTCGATCGGCTCGACCTCGCCCCGGAAGCGCTCACCCGCGCGGGCGTCGAGCAGCACCCCGGACGTCGGCAGCGCCGCCGCGTCGTCGATGGACAGCACCGGCATGCCGCCGCCGCTCAGCACCACGTCCCCCGGCGTGGGGACGACGTCGCCCGCTTCCACCGGTCCCCCGGCGCGGCGCCAGGCGTCGAGTCCGCCGTCCAGCAGCCGGACGTCGTTCAGGCCACCCCAGCGCAGCAGCCACCACGCGCGGGCCGCCGCCAGGCCGCCCGTCGCGTCGTAGACGACGACGGCGTCGTCCCGGCCGATCCCCCACCGCCGCGCACACGCTTGCAGCCGCTGTAACGAGGGCAGCGGGTGGCGTCCCTGCGCGGTGGACGGCGGATCGGCGAGCTCGGTCTCCAGGTCGACGAAGACGGCACCGGGAAGGTGCGCTCCCAGGTAGTGCTCGCGCCCGTGCGGGTCGCCGAGTGCCCAGCGGACGTCCAGCAGCACCGCCCGACCGCCCCGCCGCAGGTCGTCGGCCGAGATCAGGACACTCATCGCGGTGATGCGATGGCGCCGCGATGCGTCAGGCGGCGGTCATCGGCGACCGTATGACCGCCCTGATGCGCATCTCGGCGGCAACCGCCCCCGCGGCGGGCTCCGCTCACTGGGGGGCGAGCAGGCCGCGCAGTTCCTGGGTGAGCGCCTCGCGTTCGTCGGGGAAGCCGTGGAAGGCCGCCGGCGTCGACTGGAACAGGGAGATGCGCCAGCGGCCACCACCCTCGTCGACCGCGACCAGGGTGTGCACGGTGTGCAGGTCCGGGTCGAGGTCGCTCTCGCCGGGCGGGATCATCCCGGCGTGCGCGAGCAGGACGGCCACGCCCGGCGCGATCGGCCGTACGGAGCGCACGATCCCGACGTAGGACTGCGTCTGGTGGCTGCCGAAGATCGCCCGCAGATCGGCGGCGATCGACAGCCGGCCGCGGTGGTGGGTGCCGTCGAACCCGATGATGTCGCCGTCGTCGGCGAAGCCGGCCGCCACGGACGCACCGCTGCGCCGGTTCCACCCATCGAGGAAGGAGTGGTACAGCGCACGGATCTGGGCGTCGTGCGGATGGGCTGCGGTCACGCTGGTTCGAACTCCTCTACGCGTACTGGGACAGGAGTGACGGTAGTGCTCCGGTGAGCGCGACCGTTCGACGCTCGCCGTTCACCACCGGGGTGCGACGGAGGTCGGCGGACCTCCGACCGAGCGCCGACGACGGTGCGTGTCCGGACGACTGCCGACGGCGAGGGAGCACGGGCCGGCCGGAGGCCGGCCCCCGTCAGCCGACCTCGACCGCCGACCGGTCGACGTCGGCGAACTGGGTCCGGTAGAGGTCGGCGTACCGGCCGCCGAGCGCCAGCAGCTCCTCGTGCGTCCCCGACTCGGCCACCCGACCGTCCTCGATCACCAGGATCTGGTCGGGGCTGCGGATCGTGGACAGCCGGTGCGCGATGACCAGCGATGTGCGCCCGCTCAGCGCGGCGTCGAGCGCGTGCTGGACGGCGGCCTCGCTCTCGCTGTCCAGGTGTGCGGTCGCCTCGTCGAGGATGACGATCCCGGGAGCCTTGAGCAGCACCCGGGCGATGGCCAGCCGCTGCTTCTCACCGCCCGACATGCGGTAGCCGCGGTCGCCGACCACGGTCTCCATGCCCTCGGGCAGCGACCGGACGAGGGCGGCGATGCGGGCGCCTTCGAGAGCCGACCACAACTGCTCCTCGGTCGCGTCGGGGCGCGCGTAGAGCAGGTTGGCCCGGATGGAGTCGTGGAACAGGTGCGCATCCTGGCTGACCACGCCGATCGCGTCGCGCAGCGAGTCCAGCGTCGCCGTACGGACGTCGATGCCGCCGACCCGGACCGTCCCACCGGTGACGTCGTAGAGACGCGGCACCAGGTTGGCGATCGTGGACTTCCCCGCTCCGGAGTGCCCGACCAGCGCCACCAGCTGCCCGGGCTCCACGCGGAAGGAGACGTCGTGCAGGACGTCGACCGGCCCGCCGTGCTCGGGGAGGGACACCTCTTCCAGTGACGGCAGCGAGACGTCGGTGGCCGACGGGTAGCTGAAGGAGACCGCGTCGAACTCGATGGACCGGTCGCCGGCCGGCACCGGGACGGCGTCGGGTGCCTCGGCGATCATCGGTGCCAGGTCGAGCACCTCGAAGACGCGGTCGAAGCTCACCATGGCGCTCATGACGTCGACGCGGACGTTGGCCAGGGCCGTGAGCGGCCCGTACAGCCGGGACAGCAGCAGCGCGAGGGCGACGACGTCGCCCGCGCTCAGGGAACCGGTGAAGGCCAGCCAGCCGCCGAGGCCGTAGACCAGCGCCGTCGCCAGCGCGGCGACGAGCGTGAGGGCGGTGAAGAAGAAGCGGCCGTACATGGCCGAGAGGACACCGATGTCGCGGACCCGGGCGGCCCGCCCCCGGAAGGACTCCGCCTCGGTCGTGGGCCGGCCGAAGAGCTTGACCAGCAGGGCGCCGGCGACGTTGAACCGCTCCGTCATCGTGGCGTTCATCGACGCGTTCAGCCCGTAGGACTCCCGGGTGATCTCCTGCAGCCGCTTGCCGATGCGCCGCGCCGGGAGGACGAACAGCGGCACGAGGACCAGCGACAGCAACGTGATCTGCCAGGAGAGCGTCAGCATCACGCCCGCGGTGAGGACCAGACCGATGACGTTGGAGACCACCCCGGACAGCGTCGAGGTGAAGGCCTGCTGGGCGCCGATCACGTCGTTGTTCAGCCGGCTGACCAGCGCACCGGTCTGCGTGCGGGTGAAGAACGCGACCGGCATCCGCTGGACGTGCTCGAACACCCGGCTGCGCAGGTCGTAGATGACCCCTTCGCCGATGCGGGCGGAGTACCAGCGGGTGCCCAGGGAGATGACGGCGTCCAGCACCGCGAGCCCGGCGATGAACAGCGCGATGCGGACGATGTCGCCGGTCGTGCCGTCGAGGGAGGCGATCCGGTTGACGATGTCACCGGCCAGCAGCGGGGTGACGACGCCGATGAGAGAGGACCCCACGACCAGGGCCAGGAAGAACGTCAGCTCGCGGCGGTACGGGCGGGCGATGCCGAGGATCCTGCGGACGGTGCCCTTCGGCAGCTCGCGCGCGGTCACGGAGGGATCGCGCCGGAACGACCGCATCGCGGCCATCGACGTCATCGGGTTGCTCACGTCCACACCGCCACCTCTCGTCAGCCCGGCCAACACCGTCGGTGGCCGGGCTGTTCCGGAGGCAGTCTCTCAGCGACCCCTGTCAGGAAACCGGCTCAGGAGCCGGTGACCAGTGCGTGCAGTCGCTGTACCTGTGCCGCTCGCTCCGCGGCGTCCTGGGCGGCGAAGTCGTTCCGCACCGCCGACCGGATCAGCGCCGCCGTCGCCCGGCTGGCCTCGACCGGTGGGGCGGTCAGCGCGGCCACCAGGTCGGCGACCGTGGCGTCCAGGTCAGCGGCACCGACGACGACGTTCGCGAGCCCGAGCGCCTGGGCCTCGGGTGCCTTGACGGCGCGCCCGGTCAGGCAGATCTCCATGGCCCGCGAGTAGCCGACCAGCTCCATCAGCGTGCTGGTCCCGGTCAGGTCGGGCACCAGGCCCAGGGTCGCCTCCGGCAGCCGCAGCGACGCGTCGTCGGCCAGGACGCGGAGGTCGCAGGCGAGCGCCAGCTGCGCGCCCGCGCCGATCGCGTGCCCCTGCACCGCCGCGACCGAGACGATGCCCGGCGACCGCAGCCACCGGAAGCCGGCCTGGTACGCGCGGATCCGCTCCTGCGCCTGCTCGGCCGGCATCCGGCCGAGCTCGCCGAGCCCCCCGTCGGTGGAGGGCTGGGCGCTGAACAGGCTGCGGTCCAGGCCCGCGGAGAACGAGCGCCCCTCACCCCGGAGCACGACGACGCGGACGTCGTCGTCGAGGGAGGCGCCGACATCGGCCAGCGTCAGCCAGGTCGCCGGCGTCTGGGCGTTGAGCTGGTCGGCCCGGTCGAGGGTGACGGTGAGGACCGCGCCGTCCCGGCTCGTCCGGATCCAGCCGTTGTCAGCAGAGGGAGAGGAGGAGGTCACGCCTTCTTACTATTCCGGTTGGCCCCGCCGCGGCTGCGCAGCGTGGCCCCGGACTCCGAGAGGAGGCGGTGGACGAACCCGTAGGAACGGTTCGTGGAGGTGGCCAGGGAACGGATGCTCTCGCCACCGTCGTAGCGCTTGCGGAGATCGTCGGCCATCGAGGACCGGTCACCTCCGGTGATGCGCTTGCCCTTGCCAAGATCCGTGATGCTCGAGTCGGCCATGACTCCCCTCCGTGTCAACTGCCCGGCCCATGTCAGCACCGGCACGACCGGCCGCTCCCGGTCCCGGTGCTGGCAGTCCGTCCACCGAGTGCCGCCGTCCCACTGACCACGGCATCCCTGCAGCCATGATCACCCAGCCGTGGCATGTCGGCCACGCGAACCGGAACGAGCGCGGACCCGCGTGCCGACCTACGCCGACCGGTGCTCGACGTCCTCGTGCTCCCGCGCGGGAGGGGTGCGCAGGATGCGGACGATCCACACGCCGGCGATGCCCACCCACGCGGCGGCCACGGCGATGTCCCACCCGTCGTGCCCGGTCGCGATCCTGACGACGAGGGCGACCAGCCAGATCCCGGCGACCGCCAGCCAGAAGGCGAGCCAGAGCGTGCGGGACGCCCGCCGCGTGGGGCGGCGCAGCCAGGTCCGGGGCACCCGAGGAGGTCAGGCGGGCTCAGGCCAGTTCGACCAGGTCGGCCAGGTCCTCGCTCCAGGCGTCCTCGGTGCCGTCGGGCAGCAGGATCACCTTGTCGGGGTTCAGCGCGCGGACGGCGCCCTCGTCGTGGGTGACCAGCACGATGGCGCCGGCATAGGTGCGCAGCGCCTCGAGCACCTGCTCACGGCTGGCCGGGTCCAGGTTGTTGGTGGGCTCGTCGAGCAGCAGCACGTTGGCGCCGGAGATGACCAGCGTGGCCATCGCGAGCCGGGTGCGCTCGCCGCCGGACAGGGTGCCGGCGCGCTGGTCGACGGTCTCACCGGAGAAGAGGAAGGCGCCGAGGATCCGGCGGAGCTCGGTGTCGGTGCTGTCGGGCGCCGCGGACCGCATGACCTCGAGCAGGCTGCGGTCCATGTCGATGGTCTCGTGCTCCTGCGCGTAGTAGCCGATCCGCAACCCGTGGCCGGCCTTGACCTCGCCGGTGTCCGGGCTCTCGGTGCCGGCCAGCATCCGCAGCAGGGTCGTCTTCCCGGCGCCGTTGAGCCCGAGGACGACGACGCGCGTGCCCTTGTCCACGGCCAGGTCGACGTCGGTGAAGATCTCCAGCGAGCCGTAGCTCTTCGACAGGCCCTCGGCGTACAGGGGCGTGCGGCCGCAGGCGACCGGCGTCGGGAAGCGCAGCTTGGCGACCTTGTCGTGCACGCGGACGTCGGCGAGACCCGCGGCCAGCCGCTCGGCCCGCTTGTCCATGCTCTTCGCGGCCTTGGCCTTGGTGGCCTTGGCCCGCATCTTGTCGGCCTGCGCGTTGAGCGTGTCGATCTTCCGCTCGGTGTTGGCGCGCTCCTGCTTGCGACGGCGCTCGTCGGTCTCGCGCTGGGCCAGGTAGCGCTTCCAGCCGAGGTTGTAGATGTCGACCGTGGCGCGGTTGGCGTCGAGGTGCCAGACCTTGTTGACGACCGCCTCGAGCAGCTCGACGTCGTGGCTGATCACGATCAGCCCGCCCTTGTGGCCGGACAGGAAGCCCTTGAGCCAGGTGATCGAGTCGCCGTCCAGGTGGTTGGTCGGTTCGTCGAGCAGCAGCGTCTCGGCGTCGGAGAACAGGATGCGGGCCAGCTCGACGCGACGGCGCTGACCGCCGGACAGGGTGCGCAGCGGCTGCCCGAGGACGCGGTCGGGCAGGCCCAGGTTGGTGCAGATGCGCGCGGCGTCGCTCTCGGCGGCGTAACCACCCATCGCGGCGAACTGGTCCTCGAGCCGGCCGTAGCGGCGGACGGCCTTGTCGCGCTCGGCGTCGTCGGCCGGCTCTGCCATGGCGACCTGCGCCTTGGTGAGCTGGTTCTTCAGGACGTCCAGGCCGCGGCCGGAGAGGACGCGGTCGCTGGCGGTGATGTCGAGGTCCCCGCTGCGCGGGTCCTGCGGGAGGTAGCCGATCTCGCCGGAGACGTCGACCTTCCCGGCGTGGGCGATGCGCTCGCCGGCCAGGGTGGTGAGGGTGGTGGTCTTGCCCGCGCCGTTGCGGCCGACGAGGCCGATCCGGTCGCCGGGCTGCACGCGGAGGTTGGCTTCGCTGATGAGGATGCGGGCGCCGGCGCGCAGCTCCAGGCCGGTCGTCGTGATCACTGATCCCAGGGTAGGCGCTCAGAGGCGGATACCACGAACGGATGGAAGGTGACATCGGCGGCATCCCCCGCTCGGGCGTGTTACCGGGACATCGGCCCCACCGCGCCCGGGTGGCGCCAGGATGCGGCCATGAATCCGCACGGGGCGCCCTGGCTGCCGACCTGTCCGGTCTGCGGACGACCGGTCGGCGACATCGGCACCGGTCCGTGCCCGTCCTGCGGGCTGCCCGCTGCCGCGCAGGCCGCGCTCGTGGTCGCCCGGATCGGGACGACGCTCAGCGACCTGGCCCGCGACCGGGACGCGTTGCTGGCCACCCTGCGGGCCGCCGCACCCGGTGCGCGGCCGGCGGGTCCGCCACCGGCGCCTGCTGCGCCGCCCGTCCCGCCACCGTCCGCTCCCCCGCCGTGGGCACCGCCCGCGCCGACGTGGCCGGCAGCGACGGGAGGGGCACCGACCCCGCCGCGCCCGCCGCGGCCCCGGCTCAGCCCGCAGCAGGTCCTGCTGGGGCTGGGCGCCCTGCTCGTGGTGGCCGCCGCCCTCACCTTCGTCGCCGTCGCGTGGAGCAGGTTCGGGCTGGCGTTCCAGGCGGGCGTGATGGTCACGGTCACCGCGCTCGCCTGCGCCGTCTCGGCCTGGGCGGCCCGCCGCGGCCTGCGTGCCACCGAGGAGGCGCTGGCCGCGGCCGGAGCGGCGCTGCTCGCGATCGACCTCGGTGCGGCCCGCGCCCTCGGGTTGTTCCGGCTGGAGGACGTCCCCCTCCGCACGTGGTGGGCGGTGTCCTGTGCCGTCGTCGTCGTCGTGACGCTCCTGCTCGGCCGCCTCACCCGGACGACGGCCACCTGGCCGCTCGCGGCGCTGCTGGCCGCCCAGCCCCTGCCCTTCCTGTTCCTGACCGGCGAGCTGCTCACCGGTCCGGCAGGGGTCGCCGTGGCGCTCGGGATGGCGGTGGTCGACGTCGTGGCGGCGGGCCGCCTCCGGCCGATGCTGAGCCCCGTCGCGACCGTGCTGGCGGGCGTCCTGGCGGCTGCCGGTGTCCTCGGCGGACTGGCCACCGCGGCGACGTCCGACGTAGGCGAGTCGTGGACGGCGGCGGGAGTGCTGGTGATCGCCGGGACGGGCGCGCTCGCGCTCGAGAGACGGGGAGGACTCAGGTCCCGGTTCCCCGAGCTGGTCCCCGGCGCGGTCGGCGCCGTCGTCGGCCTGGCGCTCGCCTTCTCCCTGCGGACGACCGGGGACGAGGGCTCCTGGATCGCCGCCGGCATCGGACTCGCGGCGCTCACCGCCGCCGTGCTGACCGTTGGCCGCACGGCTCTCACGGCGGGGCTCACGACCGCCGGTGCGGCGCTCCTCCTCGTCCACGGGTCGCTGCTCGCCGAGGAGCAGCGGTTCGGGACGCTGGCGGTGGTCGCGCTGGCCGCGACGATCCCCGCGGCGCTGGCTGCGGTGCGGATCGCGCTGCTGCGCCCGCCGGCCACCGCTCTGGCGCTGCTGCTCCCCGCGGCGGCCGTGCTGCTCGCCCGGGCCGACGACGTGCTCGTGGCCTGGGTGGCCGGGCTGCTGCTCGCGCTGCTCGCCGCCGTGGCCTTCGCCGTGGCGACCCTCCGGGCCGGGCGGCCCGAGGAGTGGACGGCGGCGGCCGCGGCGCCGGTCGCCGGACTCGCCGCGGCGGTCACCAGCGGGTCGGTCGAGGCCTGGGGCCAGATGGCGATCCAGCTGGCGATCGTCGGCGTCGCAGCGGGCGGCTACGCCGTCGCGGCCTCCCGCCGCTGGGTGGGGGTCGTCGCCGTGGCCGACCTGGTGGTGGCCTCCTGGATCGCGGTCGGCGGAGCGGGCATCGAGACCCCCGAGGCGTACACGCTCCCGGCAGCCCTCGGTCTGCTGGTGGTCGCCCTCCCGCAGCTGCGGAGCGGCGCTCCGTCGTGGGCGGCCGAGGGCGCCGCCGCCGGGGTCGCCCTCGTGCCGTCGGCGCTCGTGGTCGTCGCCGAGCCGACCGCGCTCCGCCTCGTCCTCGTCATCGCCGCCGCCGCGCTGCTCACCGTCTTCGGCGCCGTGCGGCACCGGCAGGCCCCGTTCGTCGTCGGCGCCGGCGTCCTGCTGCTCGTGACCGTCGGCCGGCTGGCCCCCTATGCACCGCTCCTCCCCCGCTGGGTCACCCTCGGCACCGCCGGATTGCTGCTCCTGGTGGTCGGCGCGACCTACGAGCGCCGGCGCCAGCAGGCGCGGGAGGCAGTGGCCTGGGTCGCGCAGATGCGCTGACCGGGTGCCCCGCCGGGCCGCCCGCCCTACGGTGGGAGCGCCTCGGGGGATCGGGAGGGAGGCGGTCATGACGCGTTCGGTCGGCACGGCACCGGCTCCTCCCCTGCCCTACCGCGCCCGCCCACCGCAGGTGCTGCTCGGTGTCGGCGCCGTCCTGTTGGTGAGCGCGGCCGCGACCGTCGCCTCGGCGTACGGCGGCGGCCCCGTCCGGGTGCTGCTCCTCGCCCTCGCCGCGGTCGCCGCCGGTGCGTCACTGCGGGCGGCCCGCTCGCGGCTGCGCAGCTCCGAGGAGACCCTCGCCGCCTCGGCCGCGGCGCTCGCCCTCGTCGGCACCGACCTGGGCGGACCCCTGCTGGGCGCCGCACCCGGCTCCGCCGCGCTGCTCGCCGTCGGGTTCCTGGTCCTGCACCGGGTCGCGCGCACGACGGCCTGCTGGCCGCTCGCCGCGTGGGGCGCCGGCCAGCTGGCCGTCCTGCGCTCGCTGGACGGCGTGGCGGACGGTCTGCACACCGCCGTCCACCTGGGCGTGGCCCTGGTGGGTCTGGGTGTCGCGCTGCGCGGACGGCGGGTCGTCGCCCGCATCGCGCTGCTCACCACGGTGCCGTGGTGGCTGGTCGGCGTCGCGGGCGGGTCCGCCAGCGCCTGGACCGACACCGGCGCCGAGCGGTGGCTCTCCGCCGGGTTGATGGTCGCTGCCGCCGCCGGGCTGCTGCTGGCGCGGCGGCGTCGGGAGCTGCAGCCGCTGATGGGGCCCCGGGTCGCGGTACCGGTGTTGGCGGGCGTCGTCGCGGGGGCGGGGGTCACCGGCGCCTTCTCCTCGCTCGGACCGCTGACCATGACGTTGACCGGCTACGCGGGCGTGCTCATCGCGAACGCCGCGGCGGCCACGCTGACCGACCGTCGTCGCGAGCTGTTCCTCCCCGTCGCCCTGTCCGCCGGCATCGTCATGGCGCTGCTCAGCATCGGCCAGCTGGTCGCCCTCGAGCGGTGGTCGGAAATCAGCCTGCTGCTGCTCCTCACCGCGCTGCCGACGGTGCTCGTCGCGGCGAGCCGTCGCGACGACCGGCCCGTCGCGCTGCCGGTGGCCATCGGCTGCCTGGCCGGGGCGGCGCTGCTCGCGCTGCCCGACGGGTGGTTCGGGCCGGTGGTGGCGGCCGTGCTGCTGACCGTCCTCTACGGCGTGGCGATGACGGCGGGCGCGGGGCTGGACGCCGCCTCCCGCGGCGCGACGGCCCGGGCCGCCGCCGTCTGCTCGCTCGCGGTCGCGGTGCTCCTGCGCGCCGCCGACGAGCGGACGACGCTCGCCGTCCTGCTCGCCGTCCAGGGCGTCCTCACCATCAGCTGGGCGTGGCGGACGCACGTGCCCGGGGAGCCGCTCGACGCGACCTCGTCGCCGGCCTGGCGGGGCGGTGCCGTGCAGCTCGTGGCCGCTGCCTGGTTCTTCGCCGCCGCCGCCGACCTCGCTGCCGTCGAGTGGTACTCGCTCCCCGCCGCCGCCGGCCTGCTGATCGCCGCCGGCCCGCGGCTGGTGGACGGGCCGTCATGGCCCTCGTGGGGGCCGGGGCTGCTGACCGCGGCGCTGCCGTCCGCCGTCCTGGCGATCACCACGTCGGACGGCGAACGCGCGGCTGCCGTGCTGATCGCCGCCGCGGCCGTCCTCGTCATCGGCGCGCGGACCGGCGTCCGTGCTCCGCTGATGGTCGGCGCGGGAACGGCCCTGGCCCTCGGGCTGGGCTTCACCGTGCGGGCGCTCCCCTGGCCCCTGGCCACCGCGCTGGTCGTGGGCGCGGCGCTGTTGGCCCTCGGCATGCGGCGGGAGCGGTCCCCCGTCGACGGCTTCGGCGCCCGCCTGGCCGACCTGCGCTGACGGTCACTCCGTCGCCGCGCGACGCTCGTGGCGCCCGCGGGCGAGAGCGTGGGCGGCGCGGAGGACCTCCTGCACGGCTGCCCCGGTCCGTGGCGCGGGCTCGACGACCGAGAGCCAGCCGAGCTCCCCGTACACCGGGTGCGCGAACAGGACGTCGACCTCGCTCCGGTCGACCGGCTCCGTGTCGGGATGATCGCGCGGTCCGCGGCCGGTCCAGCGGCGGAACTCGGCCGTGCCGGCGGCGACGTTCAGGCGGAAGGCACCGGGCCGGTCCAGTCGTGACTCCCGGTCGTCGGGATAGTCCTTGGTCACGATGGTCGCGAAGGGCTGACCGGGCGGGACGACGCCGTCAGGCGCGTAGTAGAAGAAGACGTCGCCCCAGCTGATCTCCGGCGACCCGTCGCCGGCGACCGGCCGAAGGGTGAGCACGCTGCCCAGGTCCTCGAGGAACTCGATGATCTCGTCGAACCGCATGGGTTCCAGCGTTACATTCATGTGCTTGTGGAGACTTCTGCGGCCGAGGCCCGCGTGAGGGGCGCCCGAAGTCGCAAGTCGCCCCTCCGGACCGTGGACGTCGCACGGCAGGCCGGCTACTCGGTCCAGCAGATCCGGGACCTGGAGCACGACGGTGTCCTGCCGCCGGCCGAGCGCACGCCGGCGGGCTACCGGGCCTACTCCGGCCGGCACGTCGACGCGGCACTGGCCTACCGGGTACTGGCCGTCGGGGCGGGCACAGCCGACGCCAAGCGGCTGATGCGCACCGCCCACTGCGACCCGATCGGGCTGCTGGCTGCGCTGGACGACGTCCACGCCCGGCTGCACGTCGAGCGGCGCGAGCTGGCACTCGCCCGTGCGGCCGCCGGGGCGATCGCCACCGAACCGATCGACGACCCACGCCCGTCGGACTCGATGACCATCTCGGAGCTGGCGGCGGCACTGGGCATCCGGCCGTCCACGTTGCGCCACTGGGATGCCGAGGGATTGGTGACGCCCCGCCGATCGGCCGCCCGGAGCACCCGCACGTACTCACCGGCCGACGTCCGGGACGCGCGGCTCGTCCACCAGCTGCGGAGGGCGGGGTACCGCATCGAGCCCCTGCGCGCGCTCGTGCCGCAGCTCCGGGACCCCGGACGGCGGGACGACCTCCTGGACGTGCTGAGCTCCCGCGCCACCGACATCGACCGCCGATCCCGCGCCCTCGTGCGCGCCGCCGCCGTGCTCGACCGGATGCTCGACGCGAGCGGCCAGGACCCGGCCGGGGGCTAGGTCGGCTGCCACGATGCCCGCGTGGACACTTACGCGGAGATCGCCGACGAGCGTCGCAGTCTCGCTGACGCGCTCTCGGGACTGACGGGCGAACAGCAGGCGACGCGGAGCCTGTGCAGCGCATGGAGCGTGCACGACGTGGTCGCGCACCTCGTCGTGCCGCTGGAAGTGGGCATGCCGAGGTTCGCGGTGGCCATGCTCGTGTGCCGCGGCAACTTCGACCGGGCGAACGTCCGGCTGGCCCGCGAGCAGGCGCGCCGCCCCTTCGGCGACCTGCTCGAGGTGCTGCGCCGGAAGGCCGACTCGCGGTTCACCCCGCCCGGCTCAGGCCCCGAGGCGCCGCTGACCGACCTGCTCGTGCACGGCCTGGACATCCGCTGGCCACTGGGGCTGCCGCGTGAGATTCCCGAGCAGCGGCTGCAGGCGTCGCTGGCGTACCTGACCGCCGCTCCGGTCGGTGGCGTCGTCCCGAAGGGCGCACTCGACGGCTTGCGACTGGCGGCGACGGACATCGGCTGGGCTCACGGCAGCGGTCCCACCGTGAGCGGCACCGCCGAGGCGCTGCTGCTGGCGATCACCGGCCGGACGGCCGCACTCGACCACCTCAGCGGCGACGGCGTACCGACGTTGCGCGGCCGCCTGGCCTGATGGGCCCAGCGCGGTGCCGAGCCCGCTCCACCCCCGGGGTGCGATGGCCCTGCAGCGGACATCTCGCGCACCGGAATGTCCGCGTGGGGGACGTCGTGGAGGGGCGATGCGACGAGGACGGAGTCCAGCACTCCGGGCTCGTGGCCGATCCGGTCGGCCAGCGCAGCCAGGAAACGCGCGCCGAGGGGTCCCGCGATCGGATCGGGCGCGACGGCCTCGATCACCCACGCCGGGTCGACGTCGCCCGCGACCACGTGCCACGCCCTCCCGCCGACGACGACTGCCCGCGCCCCGAGGGGCGCGGGCAGTTCGGCCCCTTGCAGGGGCCCACCGCGAGCTTGCGAGCGGTGGGGGGCCAGGGGTCCTCTGTCAGACGCGGAAGCCGAGTGCGCGGAGCTGCTCGCGACCGTCGTCGGTGATCTTGTCCGGGCCCCACGGCGGCATCCAGACCCAGTTGATCCGGATGTCGTCGACGAGGCCGGGCCCGGGGCCGCCGGTGAGCGCCTGGCGGGCCTGGTCCTCGATGACGTCGGTGAGCGGGCAGGCCGCCGACGTCAGCGTCATGTCGATGATCGCGACGTTGCTGTCGTCGACGTCGAGGCCGTAGACGAGGCCCAGGTCGACGACGTTGACGCCCAGCTCGGGGTCGACCACGTCGCGCATGGCCTCTTCGAGGTCCTCGATGAGCGCCGACTTGTAGGCGGGCAGCTCGGCGGGGGTCTCGTCGGTGGTGGTCTGGTTCTCGGTCATGCGGGGCCTCCCCAGGCTCGGGCGGACGCGTCCTTCAACGCCATCCAGCTCATCAGCGCGCACTTGATGCGCGCGGGGTACTTCGACACACCGGCGAACGCGACGGCGTCCTCCAGCTCGTCCTCGAGCTTCTCGGCGACCGACGGGTCGCCCTTGGCCTGCATCAGGGTCATGAAGTGCTCGCCGGCCTCCAGCGCCTGCGGCACCGTCTTGCCGAGCACCAGGTCGTACATCGCCGACACCGAGGCCTGGCTGATCGAGCAGCCCATGCCCTCGTAGGAGACGTCGGCGATCGTGTCGCCCTCCAGGTGCAGGCGCAGCGTCACCTCGTCACCGCAGGTCGGGTTGACGTGGTGCACCTCGGCCTCGAACGGCTCGCGCAGACCGCGGCCGTGCGGGTTCTTGTAGTGGTCCAGGATGATCTCCTGGTACATGTTCTCCAGCTGCATCAGCGGCTCGACCTCACACAGTTCCGAAGAACTTCTGGGCCGCGCGAATTCCGTCGGCGAGCGCGTCGATGTCGTCGTAGCCGGTGTGCACGTAGAACGTCGCGCGGGTGGTCGCCGGGACCCCGTAACGCCGCACGACCGGCCACGCGCAGTGGTGCCCGACGCGGACGGCGATGCCGTGGTCGTCGAGGACCTGGCCGACGTCGTGCGGGTGGATGTCCTCGACGGTGAAGGAGACCGCTCCCCCGCGGGCCACGGTGTCGGGCGGGCCGATGACGGTGACGCCCGGGATCTCGGCGAGCTTCTCCAGCGCGTAGCCGGTCAGCGCCTTCTCGTGCGCCTCGACGGCGTCCATGCCGAGTGCCTGCAGGTACTCGACGGCCGCCGCCAGGCCGATCACCTGCGCGCTCATCGGGACGCCGGCCTCGAAGCGCTGCGGCGGGGCGGCGAAGGTGCTGCCCTCCATCCGCACGACCTCGATCATCGAGCCGCCCGTGAGGAACGGCGGCAGCTTGTCGAGGACGTCGTACTTCCCCCACAGCACGCCGACGCCGGTCGGGCCCAGCATCTTGTGCCCGGAGAAGACGAGGAAGTCCGCACCCAGCTCGGTGACGTCGACCGGCTGGTGCGGCACCGACTGGGCGCCGTCGACCAGCACCAGGGCGCCGACCTCGTGGGCCCGCGCGACGATGTCGCCCAGCGGGTTGATCGTGCCCAGGATGTTCGACTGCTGGGTGATCGCGACGAGCTTGGTGCGCTCGTTGATCACCGTGTCGAGGTTCGAGAGCTCGAGGCGGCCGTCGTCGGTGAGCCCGAGCCAGCGCAGGGTCGCCCCGGTGCGCTCGCAGAGCTGCTGCCAGGGCACCAGGTTGGCGTGGTGCTCCATCTCGGTGACCACGATCTCGTCGCCCTGGCCCACCGCGTAGGTGCGGAACTCCGGCTCCTTGGCGGTCGCGGCGTTCGACAGCGCGTAGGCCACCAGGTTGATCGCCTCGGTGGTGTTCCGGGTGAAGACGATCTCCTGCTCGGGCGCCCCGATGAACCCGCCGATGGTGGCGCGGGCGGCCTCGTAGGCGCCCGTCGCCTCCTCGGCGAGCTGGTGCGCGCCCCGGTGCGGCGCGGCGTTGACGTTCTCGTAGAACCAGCGCTCGGCGTCCAGCACCTGGCGCGGCTTCTGCGAGGTCGCCCCCGAGTCGAGGTAGACCAGCCGCTTCCCGTCCCGCACGGTGCGGGTCAGGATCGGGAAGTCCGCCCGGATCGCCTCGACGTCCAGAGGCAGGGGGGCGTTGCGCGCCACGCCTGATGACTCAGAAGGACGCGAGACGGTCTGGGTCATGCCGTCACGACCTCCGAGGCGGCCTTCTCGGCGCTCGCCTGCTCGTTGGAATCCTTGACGTAGGCCGCGTAACCCTCGTCCTCGAGCTTGGCGGCCAGCTCCGGGCCACCCTCGTCGACGACGCGGCCGGCGACGAACACGTGCACGAAGTCGGGCTTGATGTACTTGAGGATCCGCGTGTAGTGGGTGATCAGCAGGACGCCGACGTCACCTTCCTCGCGGGTCCGGTTGACGCCCTCGGAGACGATCCGCAGCGCGTCGACGTCGAGGCCGGAGTCGGTCTCGTCGAGGATCGCGACCTTCGGCTTGAGCAGCCGCATCTGCAGGATCTCGTGGCGCTTCTTCTCGCCACCGGAGAAGCCCTCGTTGACGTTGCGCTCGGCGAACGCCGGGTCCATCTCCAGGCCGGCCATCTCGGTCTTGACGTCCTTGACCCAGGTGCGCAGCTTCGGCGCCTCGCCCTTGATCGCGGTGGCGGCGGTGCGCAGGAAGTTCGACACCGAGACGCCGGGGACCTCGACCGGGTACTGCATGGCGAGGAAGAGGCCGGCGCGGGCGCGCTCGTCGACGGTCATCGCGAGGACGTCCTCGCCGTCGAGGGTCACCGTGCCGCCGGTGATGGTGTACTTCGGGTGGCCGGCGATCGAGTAGGCCAGGGTCGACTTCCCCGAGCCGTTCGGGCCCATGATCGCGTGGGTCTCGCCGGACCGGACGGTCAGGTCGACGCCGCGGAGGATCTCCTTCGCGTCGTCACCCTCCCCGACGGTGACGTGCAGGTCGCGGATCTCCAGGACGGACACTTTCGCTCCTCAGTTGCTGGCCGCGGCGGGGAGGGAGTCGTCGATCGCAACGTCGACGAACACGTCCTCCCCCTCGACGCGGACCGGGTAGACGGACACCGGGTCGGTGGCCGGCAGGTTGGTGGGCTCGCCGGTGCGCAGGTCGAAGCACGACCCGTGCAGCCAGCACTCGATGGTCGGGGCGCCGCGGAACTCCTCCACGTCACCCTCCGACAGCGGGACCTCGGCGTGCGAGCAGAGGTCCTCGATCGCGTAGACGTTCCCCTCGAACCGGACGACGGCGATGTCGACGTCGTCCAGCTCCACCCGGAGCGAACCGGGCTCCTGGACGTCCTTCAGCGAACAGACCTTCTCGAACGTCACGCGGGGACCTCCTGCTCCTCCAGGCCGGGGAGCGCGCCGAGACGGGTCTCGATGGTGCGCATCAGCCGGTCCTGCAGGGCGTCGATCCCGATGTGCTGGACGACGTCGGCGAAGAAGCCGCGGACGACCAGACGACGCGCGGTCTCGGCGTCGATGCCGCGCGAGCAGAGGTAGAACAGCTGCTCGTCGTCGAACCGGCCGGTGGCGCTGGCGTGGCCGGCGCCGACGATCTCGCCGGTCTCGATCTCCAGGTTCGGGACGGAGTCGGCCCGAGCGCCGTCGGTGAGCACCAGGTTGCGGTTCAGCTCGTAGGTCTCGGTGCCGGTCGCGGTCGGCCGGATGCGGACGTCGCCGATCCAGACCGTGCGCGCCTCCTCGCCCTGCAGCGCGCCCTTGTAGAGGACGTTGCTGCGGCAGTTCGGAACCGCGTGGTCGACCCAGAGCCGGTGCTCCTGGTGCTGGGTCTCGTCGGCGAAGTAGACGCCGAAGAGCTCCGCGGTGCCGCCGGGTCCGGTGTACTGCACGTTGCTGACCAGGCGGACGAGGTCGCCGCCGAGGGTGACCACGACCTGCTTGAAGGTGGCGTCGCGGCCGACGACGGCGTCGTACTGACCGCCGTGCAGCGCGCCGGGGGCCCAGTCCTGGACGGAGACGAGCGTGACCTGCGCGCTGTCACCGACGAGCACGGAGACGCCGCCGGAGTAGCGGGCGAGGCCGGTGTGGTCCAGGACGACGGTGGCCTTCGCGAAGGCACCCACCTCGATGACCAGCTGGCCCCACACGACGTCGTCACCGCCGGTCCCCGCGAGACCGAGCACGACCGGGCGGTCGAGCTGGGCCTCCTGCGGGACGCGGACGACAGCGGCGCCGCCACTGCGCTGACGGGTCAGCGCGGCGAGCCGGTCGGCCGGCTCGGGCAGGCCCTTGAGCAGCGGGTCACCGGCCTCGACGCTGGTCAGCTCGACGCCCTCGGGCAGGTCGGACGTCCAGGTGAGGTGTGCGTCGGAGGCGGCGCCGTTCAGCAGGAGCCCGACCCGCTTCATCGGCGTGAAGCGCCACGTCTCCTCGCGACCGGTCGGCACGCCGAAGGCGTCCGGATCGGTGGAGGTGAACCGCTCCGCCGGGGAACCCGTCGGCGCCGGGCCACCGTGCGAGTGCGCCCCGGGGGTCGCCTGACCGGCGGTACCGGTGCCTTCGGCCGGGGTGGTCGGCGGGCCGGCCTGCGCACCCACGCCCGGAGCGAAGAGCTCCGAGGCGAGGGTGCTCGGCTGGGTGGTGAGGTCGGTCGTACCGGTGGGGGGGCTGGGCTGGGACGGGAGAGAGCTGGCAGCCATCAGCCGACGGCACCTTCCATCTGCAGCTCGATGAGCCGGTTGAGCTCGAGGGCGTACTCCATGGGCAGCTCGCGGGCGATCGGCTCGACGAACCCGCGCACCACCATGGCCATGGCCTCGTCCTCGGAGAGACCGCGGCTCATCAGGTAGAAGAGCTGGTCGTCGCTGACGCGGGAGACCGTCGCCTCGTGGCCCATGGCCACGTCGTCCTCACGGACGTCGACGTAGGGGTAGGTGTCCGAGCGGCTGATCGTGTCGACGAGCAGGGCGTCGCACTTGACCGTCGACTTGGAGCCGTAGGCGCCCTCGTCGATCTGCACCAGACCGCGATAGGACGTGCGGCCGCCGCCACGGGCGACCGACTTCGACACGATGGTCGAGGAGGTGTGCGGTGCGGCGTGCACCATCTTGGCGCCGGCGTCCTGGTGCTGACCCTCGCCCGCGAAGGCGATGGAGAGGACCTCGCCCTTGGCGTGCTCTCCGGTCATCCAGACGGCCGGGTACTTCATCGTCACCTTGGAGCCCAGGTTTCCGTCGACCCACTCCATGGTCGCGCCCTCGTGGGCCACGGCCCGCTTGGTGACCAGGTTGTAGACGTTGTTCGACCAGTTCTGGATGGTCGTGTACCGGCAGCGCGCGTTCTTCTTGACGATGATCTCGACGACCGCGGAGTGCAGCGAGTCGCTCTTGTAGATCGGCGCGGTGCAGCCCTCGACGTAGTGCACGTAGGCGCCCTCGTCGACGATGATCAGCGTGCGCTCGAACTGGCCCATGTTCTCGGTGTTGATCCGGAAGTAGGCCTGGAGCGGGATGTCGACGTGCACGCCCTTCGGCACGTAGATGAACGAGCCGCCCGACCAGGTCGCGGTGTTCAGCGCGGCGAACTTGTTGTCGCCGGACGGGATCACCGAGCCGAAGTACTCCTGGAAGATCTCCGGGTGCTCCTTCAGGGCGGAGTCGGTGTCCAGGAAGATGACGCCCTGGTCCTCGAGCTCCTTCTGGATCTGGTGGTAGACGACCTCGGACTCGTACTGCGCGGCCACACCGGAGACGAGCCGCTGCTTCTCCGCCTCGGGGATGCCCAGCCGGTCGTAGGTGTTCTTGATGTCCTCGGGCAGGTCCTCCCACGAGGCGGCCTGCGCCTCGGTGGACCGCACGAAGTACTTGATGTTCTGGAAGTCGATGCCGGAGAGGTCCGAGCCCCAGTCGGGCATCGGCTTGCGCCCGAACAGCTTGAGCGCCTTGAGGCGGCGCTCGAGCATCCACTCGGGCTCGTTCTTGCGGCGGGAGATGTCGCGGACGACGTCCTCGTCGATGCCGCGACGGGCGGAGGCACCGGCGACGTCGGCGTCAGCCCAGCCGTACTCGTAACGGCCGAGCGCGTCGATCTGCTCGTCCTGCGTCAAGGGCACGGCGGGCTGCTGGGTGCTGGTCATGCGGGCGTCCTCTCCCGGTGGTTCGTGGGGGTGGTGCTGGTGGGCGCGCTCGCGGGCGCTGCTCGCTCACCTGGTACAGGGCGTGCGGGGGCCGTTCTGTTCCCCGCGCGCTGTGACCCGGGCTGCAAGGGCCCCGGGATGTGTGTGGTGCAGATTCCGTCGCCGTGGGCGATCGTGGCCAGCCGCTGGACGTGGGTGCCCACGAGCCGGCCGATCACCGCGGTCTCGGCCTCGCACAGCTGGGGGAACTCCGCGGCCACATGCGCCACCGGGCAGTGGTGCTGGCAGAGCTGCCCCCCGCCGGAGATCGCCGAGGCCGTGGCAGCGTAGCCCTCGGCCGTGAGCGCGACGGCGAGCGCCTGGGCCCGGTCGACCGGGGCACCGTCGGCCGCCCGCACAGCGCTCTCGACGGCGCTCGAGGCACGGGCCTCGAGCCCCGACAACTGCTGCTCGGCGACCGCGCGGACGGCGTCCGGGCCACCGGAGGCGGCGACGTACCGCAGGGCGGTCAGCGCGAGGTCGTCGTAGGCGTGCGGGAAGGCGGACCGGCCGGCGTCGGTGAGGTGGAAGCGACGGGCCGGCCGGCCACGGCCCCGGTGGGCGTCCCGCGTCAGCCGCTCCTCGAGCCGGCCGGCGGTGACGAGCGAGTCCAGGTGCCGGCGGACGGCGGCCGGGGAGATGCCCAGCCGGGTGGCCAGTTCGGTGGCGGTCTGCGGGCCGTGCTCGAGGAGCAGCGCGCCGACGCGGTCGCGGGTACGCCCGTCGTCGGCCGTCGCCGACGAGCGCGGGTGTGCCGCAACGCTTTCCACAACACGAGTGTGTCCTATTTCAGGAGCCTCGCAAGCAAGGTCCACCTAAGAAGTGGACCGATCGACCCCGGTCGTGAGCAGCCTCACTCCAGCCGGTCTGCGAGCACCCGCCGACGGCCCGCTACGGGCGTCCCACCGCATAGCATCGGGGCGTGCCGGCCCTGCCCACCTCCTTCTCTCCCGCGACCGTCTCGCGCCTCGCGCTGGCGAACGCCGTCGCCAACGGCCTGATCGTGGTGACCGGTGGTCTGGTCCGGCTGACCGGCTCCGGGCTGGGGTGTCCGACGTGGCCGCGCTGCACCGACGAGAGTTTCGTGACGACCCCGGAGCTGGCCGGCCACGGCGTCATCGAGTTCGGCAACCGGCTGCTCACCTTCGTGCTCGCCGCAGTCGCCATCGCGACGGTGGTGGCCGTCTGGCGCTCCCCGCGGCGCGACCTGCGCCTGCTGGCGGCGCTCACGTTCCTCGGCATCCCCGCGCAGGCGGCGCTGGGCGGCGTCACCGTGCTCACCGGGCTCAACCCGTGGACGGTCGCCGCGCACTTCCTGGTGTCCGCCGTCCTGGTCGCCCTGGCGACGACGCTCTGGCTGCGATCCCGCGAGCCCGGGGTCGGTCAGCCGCTGCTCCGCCGTCCCTTCGTGCTGCTGGTCGCCGGGATCGCGGCGGTCACCGCCGTCGTGCTCGTGTTCGGCACCGTCGTCACCGGCAGCGGGCCGCACAGCGGCGACCTCGACGAGGAGGCCGGCGTCACCACGGTCGACCGGATGGGCTTCGACCCGGAACTGGTCAGCCAGCTGCACGCCGACGTCGTCTTCCTGCTCCTCGGCCTGACGGTCGCACTGCTCGTGGCGCTCTACGCCACCGACTCCCCCGGCCGGGTCCGGCGGGCCGCTCGCGACCTGTTGATCGTGCAGCTCGCGCAGGGCGTCATCGGCTACGTCCAGTACTTCACCGACCTGCCGATCGCCCTGGTTCTGCTGCACATGCTCGGCGCTGTCCTGATCACCGCGTTCACCGCGCGCCTGGTCTGGTCGGTACGCGGCCCGTCGTCCGAGTTGCCTCTCAGCACGTCCTCGGAGCCGGCCGCCGCCACGCGGTAGCCCGCGAGCGTTGTCCTCCAGCCTGCCATTTCGGGGCGCGAACTGACCGGCTCAGGGACAACGCCTCCGGCTCACTCGTGCCAGACGAGGACGACGGCGAGCGAGCCGTCGGGTGACTCCCAGCGGCCGTTGGTCACCTTCTCCTTGGCGCTGCGGGCATCGGCCCACGCCGGCCAGGCGTCCTCCTCGTCGTGCCAGATCAGGCGACCGCCGGCGAGATAGGTTACGACGGGCCAGCCGGCCTCGATGAGCGCCTCGACCTCCGCGGCGTCGATGCGGTTGGCCTGCAGCGAGTACGTCCGCCAGTCGGCCCCGACCAGCTGCCCCATCCGCGCGTTCGCGAGGTCGCGCCTCACACGAGTCTGTCGCCCAGGTCAGCGCCCAGAGCCTCGATCTCCGGATCGTCCATGACGAAGCCAGCAAGCTCCTCGTCACAACCGACATACGTGGAGACGCAGTCGTAATCGGTGTACATGAACCAGGACCTGTCGGGCGGCCAGACCAGCTCCGGTCCCTTGAGGTCGGGATCGCTGGTGTCGGAAGCAGCCACACCCTTGACCGAATCCACCGCGTCGCATGCAGCGCGGTACAGGAGTGGGCCGCTCACCATCGCGCCTAGCCCGAAGTAGAAGAAGACCGGTCCTGCTGCGCGGACAGAGAGATGCTCGAACAACGACCTTCGCGGGACCGGATGAAACTCCCCTTCCCAAAGCTCGTATTCGTGCTCGCCGTTGCGCAGCGGCAGAGCTGGATCGAGGTCCGCCTCGGTGAGATGCCGACTGAATGGCACCCCGGCGAGCGCGGCCAACTCCTCCCACGTCGTCCGCGGAGCAGCTGCGGGATCGCCGTCCGCCGTCCCCCACGCGACGTACGGGTGGAAGAGCCGTAGGTAGCAGGGGAAACCCGTCGGAAGCACTTCGGCGAGGCGGACGGGGTACCCGTCGGCCGCCTTGCCGTTCCATACCTCGGTGAGCCAGGCCTCCTCGCCCAGAGGCAGACGATCGACAGCCGGCTGCCCAGCGTCCCCCTTGGAGTCCTCCACGGGCCGGGCGCCTCAGACGATGGCGTCGACGACGATCGCGACCATCAGCAGCGCCAGGTACGAGATCGAGACGTGGAACAGCTGCATCGGCTTGGTCTCGCCGCCGCGCTTGATCCGCGCGAGCAACCGGTGCGACTCCACGACGAACCAGCCGCCGAGGAGCACCGCCGGGATCGTGTAGCCGAGGCCGATGCCGTAGCCGGCAGCCACCGGCCACAGCAGGAGCGAGACCGCGACGGTGAGCCACGCCCAGAACACCGACTGCCGGCCCACCGAGAGCGCGGAAGCGACCACGGGCAGCATCGGGACGTCGGCCCGCGCGTAGTCGTCCTTGAAGCGCATGGCCAGCGCCCAGAAGTGGGGCATCTGCCAGCAGAAGACGACGCCGAACACGACGACGGCGGGCCAGTCCAGCGATCCGGTGACCGCGGCCCAGCCGATCAGCACCGGCGCCGCCCCGGGGACCCCGCCGAACTCGGTGCTCCGCCGGGTGTGCCGCTTGAACACCATCGTGTAGAGGACGGCGTAGTAGAAGATCGCCGCCGCGGCCAGCGAGGCGGCCAGCAGCGTGGTCGTCAGCGCCAGGAGCACGACCGAGCTGACCGTCAGCACGAACCCGAAGATCAGCGCCGCCCGGGGCGTCACCGCGCCGGTCACCAGCGGCCGCTTCTGGGTGCGCTGCATCAGCCGGTCGATGTCGCGGTCGAAGTAGCAGTTGAAGACGTTGGCCGCGCCTGCGGCGAGCGTTCCGCCGACCAGGGTGGACAGCAGCAGCGACAGCGACGGCCAGCCGCGCGCGGCCAGCATCATCGCCGGCACCGTCGTCACCAGCAGCAGCTCGATGATGCGCGGCTTCGTCAGCGCGACGTAGGCGCCGATCCGGAGGCGGAGGGCGCTGGGCGGACGGCGTTCGGGATCGGCCCGGCGCGTCGAGAGCGCCGTCACCGGGTCACTGCCGGCCAGCTGAACAGCAAGAGGTGCCTCTTCGGAACGAGGACGGGGAACGCGCGCCACTCTAGCCGGAGGGCGCACCGGCACCGTCGCGGCAGGAGCGCGGATGACTAGGGTTGATCGCGTTGTTGCTGCGTGTGCAGCGGGTAGGGCCGACGTCGACGACGACGATGCGACCCCCGGGCCAGCGCGGGCCCGGGGCGGACGCCGACCGCACCACGACGCCGGCTGCACCACAGAGCGCCACTTCTCGAGGGAGTCCCCAGCACATGACGCAGAGCACCCGGTCCGAAGCCCCGGCCGAGGCCGCCACGGACAGCCCGACCGGCAGCCCGAACCAGCCGAACCCGACCCTCCCCGACGGCTTCGGCGAGCTCGACCGCCGTGCGATCGACACCGCCCGCATCCTCGCCATGGACGCCGTCCAGAAGGTCGGCAACGGCCACCCGGGGACGGCGATGAGCATGGCGCCGACCGCCTACCTGCTCTTCCAGAAGTGGCTCCGCCACGACCCGAGCGACCCGAACTGGGTCGGCCGCGACCGGTTCATCCTGTCGATGGGGCACTCGAGCCTCACCCTCTACGTCCAGCTCTACCTCTCGGGCTACGGCCTCGAGCTCGACGATCTCAAGGCGCTGCGGACCTGGGGCTCGCAGACCCCCGGCCACCCCGAGGTCAACCACACCCCCGGCGTGGAGACGACGACCGGCCCGCTGGGCCAGGGTGTCGGCAACGCCGTCGGCATGGCGATGGCCGCCCGCCGCGAGCGCGGCCTGTTCGACGCCGACGCCGCCGAGCGCGAGAGCCTGTTCGACCACACCATCTGGGCCTTCGCCTCCGACGGTGACCTGGAGGAGGGCGTCAGCGGCGAGGCGTCGTCCCTGGCCGGCACGCAGCAGCTCGGCAACCTCGTGCTCGTCTACGACGACAACAAGATCTCCATCGAGGACGACACGACCGTCGCCTTCACCGAGGACGTCGGCAAGCGCTACGAGGCCTACGGCTGGCACGTCCAGCACGTCGACGACGGCGAGGACCTCGCCGCCCTCGACGCCGCCTTCGCCGCCGCCAAGGCGGAGACGACCCGCCCGTCGATCATCGTGCTGAAGACGATCATCGGCTGGCCCGCGCCGAACAAGCAGAACACCGGCGCCGCGCACGGCTCGGCGCTCGGCGACGACGAGGCCAGGGCCACCAAGGAGATCCTCGGGTTCGACCCCGAGCAGTCCTTCGAGGTCGCGCCCGAGGTCATCGAGCACGCCCGCAAGGTCGTCGCCCGCGGCCAGGAGGCGCACGCCGCCTGGCAGAAGGGCTTCGACGCCTGGAAGCAGGGCAACCCCGACGGCGCCGCCCTGCTCGAGCGCATGCGCACGCGGACCCTCCCCGAGGGCTGGGCCGAGAAGCTGCCGAGCTGGGACGCCGACCCGAAGGGCGTAGCGACCCGCAAGGCCTCCGGCGAGGTGCTCGCCGCGCTCTACCCGGAGATCCCCGAGCTCTGGGGCGGGTCGGCCGACCTGGCCGAGAGCAACAACACCGCGGTCAAGGGCGAACCGTCGTTCCTGCCCGCCAGCCGCCAGACCAAGATGTGGAGCGGCGGCCCCTACGGCCGCACGCTGCACTTCGGGGTCCGCGAGCACGCCATGGGCGCGATCATGAACGGCATCGCGCTGCACGGCGGCACCCGCGTCTACGGCGGCACCTTCCTCACCTTTTCCGACTACATGCGCGGTGCCGTGCGCCTGGCCGCGCTCATGCAGCTGCCGGTCATCTACGTCTGGACGCACGACTCGATCGGCCTCGGCGAGGACGGCCCGACCCACCAGCCGATCGAGCACTTCGCCGCCCTTCGGGCGATTCCGGGCCTGGACGTCGTCCGTCCCGCGGACGCCAACGAGGTGGCCGTCGCCTGGCGGACGATCCTGGAGAACAACGACCGCCCGGCCGGTCTCCTCCTGTCCCGGCAGAACCTGCCGGTCGTCGACCGCGGGGAGTTCGGCTCCGCGGAGGGCACCGCCCGCGGCGCCTACGTCCTGGCCCCGGCATCGAACGAGGCGTCCGGCGGCACCCCCGAGGTGATCCTCATGGGCACCGGCTCGGAGGTGCAGATCGCCGTCGCCGCCCGCGAGCGGCTGGAGGCCGACGGCGTCCCGACCCGCGTGGTCTCGGTGCCCTGCGTCGAGTGGTTCGCCGAGCAGGACGACGCCTACAAGAACGAGCTGTTCCCGCCGGCCGTCCGCGCCCGGGTGAGCATCGAGGCCGGCGTGCCGCTGGGCTGGCGCGAGTTCGTGGGTGACGCGGGCCGGATCGTCGGCCTCACCCACTACGGCGCGAGCGCCGCCTACTCCGTCCTCTACGAGAAGTTCGGCCTCACCGACGAGGCCGTCGTGGCCGCCGCGCGCGAGAGCATCGAAGCCGCCGCGTCCGGCCCCGGCGTCCCGGCCGGCCCCGTGCGGGCCACCGGCGGCCTCCCCCACCCCACCGGCGACCGCTGAACGCGGGCGTCACACCACCACCGCCTGAAGGGCATGTGACATGGCACAGAACGAGAATCTGGCCGAACTCTCCGAGGCAGGCGTCGCCGTCTGGCTCGACGACCTCTCCCGTGACCGCATCCGCAGCGGCAACCTGCAGTCGCTGGTCGACGGTCACTCCGTCGTCGGCGTCACCACGAACCCGACCATCTTCGCCGCGGCGATCAGCGGGTCGGAGTCCTACGACGACCAGCTGCACGCCCTCGCCGTCCGCAAGGTGAGCGTCGAGGAGGCCCTGCGGACCATCACCGCCGCCGACGTCCGGGACGCCTGCGACCTGCTCGCGCCCGTGGCTGCGGCCTCCCCCGGCGACGGCCGGGTGTCGCTCGAGGTCGCACCCGGTCTGGCGCACGACACCGACGCGACGGCCGCGGAGGCCGGGCACCTGTGGTGGCTGGTCGACCGGAAGAACCTGTTCATCAAGATTCCGGCGACCGAGGCGGGCCTGCCCGCGATCACCGAGACGATCGCCAACGGCATCAGTGTCAACGTCACCTTGATCTTCAGCCTCGAGCGCTACCGCGCGGTCATGGACGCCTACCTCTCCGGCCTGGAGAAGCGGGTCGCGGAGGGCGGGTCGCTCGAGGGCATCGCCTCCGTGGCGTCCTTCTTCGTCTCGCGCGTGGACACCGAGATCGACAAGCGCCTCGACAAGGCCGGTGCCGACCCGTCGCTCAAGGGCAAGGCCGGCGTCGCGAACGCCCAGCTCGCATACCAGGCCTACGAGGAGGTCTTCTCCTCCGACCGCTGGCGGGCGCTCGAGGCGCAGGGCGCGGTGGCCCAGCGACCGCTGTGGGCCTCGACCGGGGTCAAGAACCCCGAGTACTCCGACACGATGTACATCAGCGAGCTCATCGCCCCCGGCACGGTCAACACGATGCCCGAGAAGACGATGATGGCCTACGCCGACCACGGCACCGCGGGCACGCCGATCCAGAAGTCCTACGACGACGCCGCAGCAGTGATGCGTGCCGTCAGCGACGCCGGGATCGACCTGGACGACGTCTTCCAGGTCCTCGAGGTCGAGGCCGTGCAGAAGTTCGTCGACTCCTGGGACGAGCTGACCGCGTCGGTGCGCAGCGAGCTCGAGGACAAGGCATGAGCCTCGGCATCACCGTCCGAGGACTGGACATCCCCGACTCCGTCCGCGCGCCCCTCACCGAGGACGACGTCGCCGCCCGGCTGGTCGGCAAGGACGCCACGCTGTGGGGCCCGGACGCCGAGAGCGAGTCCGCGATCCGGCTCGGCTGGCTGGACCTCCCCGCGTCATCGCGCGAGCTGGTCTCCCAGCTGGCCGACCTGCGCGCGGAGCTCACCGGCGAGGGTCTCGACCGGGTCGTGCTGTGCGGCATGGGTGGGTCCTCCCTCGCGCCCGAGGTCATCTGCCGCACGGCCGGTGTGCCCCTCGTCGTGCTCGACACCACCGACCCCGGCCAGGTGGCCGCGGCGATGGCCGACCTCGACCGCACCGTCGTCGTCGTCAGCTCGAAGTCCGGCGGAACGGTCGAGACCGACAGCCAGCGGCGCGCCTTCGTCCAGGCGTTCGCCGACGCCGGACTCGACGAGAAGGAGATCGGCCGGCGCTTCGTCGTCGTCACCGACCCCGGATCGCCGCTGTCGGAGACCGCGGCGGCCATGGGCGCCCGGGCGGTGTTCCTCGCCGACCCGAACGTCGGAGGCCGCTACAGCGCGCTGTCGGCCTTCGGCCTGGTGCCGTCCGCGCTCGCCGGCGCCGACGTCGGCACGCTGCTCGACGAGGCGGAGGAGCTGGCCGGCACGCTCGCCCAGCCGGACAACTCCGCCCTCGAGCTCGGCGTCGCCATGGGTGCGGCCTTCCGCGCCGGCCGCGACAAGCTCGCCCTCGCCGATGGAGGGAGCGGGATCGTCGGCTTCGGCGACTGGGCCGAGCAGCTCATCGCCGAGTCGACCGGCAAGCAGGGCCGCGGGATCCTGCCCGTCGTCCTCGAGTCGGTCGACGCCCCCGGCGCGTCCGGCTCCGACGTCCTGCTCGCGGTGGTCGGGCCCGACGCCCCCGCCACGGAGCCGGCGATCGGTGTCACCGGCCCGCTGGGTGCCCAGTTCCTCGGGTGGGAGTACGCCACCGCGGTCGCCGGGCGGGTGCTGGGGATCAACCCCTTCGACCAGCCCAACGTGACCGAGAGCAAGGAGAACACCCAGCGGATCCTGTCCGAGGGGCTCCCGGACGAGCGGCCGGCCGCGACGATCGGCGCGATCGAGGTCTACGGCAGCGGCGGCGTGCTCGACGGTGTGGACCTCTCCTCCCACGACGGCGTGGTCCTCGCGGTCGACGCGCTGCTGGCCTCGATCCCACCGCGCGGCTATCTGGCCGTCATGGCCTACCTCGACCGGGAGAAGGACGCGACCGCCGAGAACCTCCGCGCGGCACTCGCCCGCCGGGCGGAGAAGGCGGTCACCTTCGGCTGGGGCCCGCGCTTCCTGCACTCCACCGGGCAGTACCACAAGGGCGGCCCCCAGGTCGGCGCGTACCTGCAGCTCACCGGTGCGATCGCCCAGGACCTCCCGGTACCCGACCAGGCGTACAGCTTCGCCACCCTGCAGGCGGCCCAGGCCGGCGGTGACCGGAAGGCGCTTGCCGACCGCGACCGTCCGGTGCTGCACCTGCACCTGACCGACCGCGCCGCCGGGCTCGGCCAGCTCCTCTCAGCGCTGACCTGACCGATCCGGTCCCGTCGTCCGGCCCCCCAGGCCGGACGACGGGACACCCCCGACATCGAGGACGAAGCATGATCCCCAACCCGCTGCGCGATCCGCGGGACCGGCGGCTCCCCCGGGTACCCGAGCCCTGCGCGCTCGTCGTCTTCGGCATCACCGGCGACCTCGCGCGCAAGAAGCTGCTGCCCGCGGTCTACGACCTGGCCAACCGCGGCCTGCTGCCCACCAACTTCGCCCTGCTCGGCTTCGCCCGCCGCGACTGGGAGGACCAGGACTTCGCGGAGCTGTCCCGCGAGGCCGCCCGTCAGCACGCTCGCACCCCGTGGCGCGAGGAGGTCTGGGAGCGGCTGGCCGGCAACGTCCACTTCGTCCAGGGCTCGTTCGACGACGACGACGCGTTCGACCAGCTCGCGGCGACCCTGCAGGACCTCGAGGGCTCGCACGGCATCGGTGGCAACGCCGCCTTCTACCTCTCCATCCCGCCGGCCATGTTCCCCACGGTGCTCAAGCAGATGGAGCGCACGGGGATGGCCGACAGCACTCCGGACCGCTGGCGGCGGGTCGTCGTCGAGAAGCCGTTCGGCGAGGACCTGCCCTCGAGCCGCGAGCTCAACGAGCTGGTCGACTCGGTCTTCAGCGCGCAGGACGTCTTCCGCATCGACCACTACCTGGGCAAGGAGACGGTCCAGAACCTGCTGGCGCTGCGCTTCGCGAACAGCCTGTTCGAGCCGATCTGGAACGCGCAGAACGTCGACTCGGTGCAGATCACCATGGCCGAGGACGTCGGGATCGGGGGCCGGGCGCAGTTCTACGAGAAGACCGGCGCCGCCCGTGACGTCCTGCAGAACCACCTCCTCCAGCTGCTGGCCCTCACCGCGATGGAGGAGCCGGTCGAGTTCTCCGCCGAGGAGATCCGCACCGAGAAGCTCAAGGTGCTGCGCGCGGTCTCGCTGCCGGACGACCTGGAGACCTTCGCCATCCGGGGTCAGTACGAGCAGGGCTGGCTGGCCGGGCAGCGCGCCAACGGTTACCAGCAGGAGGAGGGCGTCGATCCCGAGTCGACGACCGAGACCTTCGCCGCCGTGCGCCTCGGCGTCGAGACCCGCCGGTGGGCCGGGGTCCCGTTCTACCTCCGCACCGGCAAGCGGCTCCCCCGCCGGGTCACCGAGATCGCGCTGGTTTTCAAGCGCGCACCCCACCTGCCGTTCGCCGACACCGACACCGAGGAGCTGGGCAACAACCAGCTCGTCGTGCGCGTGCAGCCGGACGAAGGGGTCACCCTGAAGTTCGGGTCGAAGGTTCCCGGCAGCGTGATGGAGGTCCGCGACGTCTCGATGGACTTCCTCTACGGCGAGCAGTTCACCGAGGCCAGTCCGGAGGCCTACGAGCGCCTGCTGCTCGACGTGCTGCTCGGCGACGCGACGCTGTTCCCGCGCAACGCCGAGGTGGAGGCCTCCTGGGCCGTGATCGACCCCCTCGAGGAGTTCTGGGCCGGGACCACCCCGCACCCGTACCGCGCCGGTGAGTGGGGCCCTCGCGCCGCCGACGAGATGCTGGCCGCCGAGAACCGCCGGTGGCGCCGTCCATGAGCCGCACCTCCGCTCCCCCGCCGACCGCCCGATCCGAGGAGACGCCATGACGACGCTCTGGGACACCACCGGCTCGGCCGTCGTGAAGGAACTGGCCGCGCAGCGGCGCACCGGCGGCGCCGTGCTCTCCGGGGTGGCGCTCACCCTGGTCGTGGTCGCCGACGAGAGCCGCGTGGCCGAGGCCGAGGAGGCGGCGACGCACGCCGCGGAGTCGCACCCCTGCCGCATCCTCGTGGTCGTCCGCCGGCAGCTGGAGGCACCGGCTCCCCGCCTGGACGCCGAAGTGCTCATCGGCGGGCGCCTCGGTCCGGGCGAGGCCGTCGTCATGCGGATGTACGGACGGCTGGGCCTGCACGCCGAGTCCGTCGTCCTGCCGCTGCTGGCCGCCGACGCCCCGGTGGTCGCGTGGTGGCACGCCGCTCCTCCGGAGAAGCTGGCCACCGACGCGCTCGCGGTCTTCGCCCACCGGCGGATCACCGACAGCTCGATCGCCGAGGACCCGTTGGCAGCCCTCAGGACCCGTGCGGCCGACTACGCCCCGGGTGACACCGACCTCGCGTGGACCCGCAGCACCGCCTGGCGGTCGACGCTGGCCTCCACGCTCGACTCGGTCTCCGGGCGGCGTGGCGAGCCGGTGGCCGTCCAGGGCGCCAGGGTCGAGGGGGACGCCGCCAACCCGACCGCCCAGCTGCTCGCCGGCTGGATCTCCTCCCGGTGCGGTTGCCCGGTGTCCGTCGAGGACGGCGGCCGCAAGCCGAACTCCAGCGGCGTCGACTCCGTCGCCCTGCAGCTGGACCAGGACGAGGAGGTGCGCATTCAGGCCGACCGCCGGGGTGGCGCGGTCATCTCCCAGCCCAACCGCCCGGATGCCACCGTGGCCCTGGTCGACCGGCCGCTCGGTGACCTGCTGAGCGAGGAGCTGCGCCGGCTGGACCGCGACGAGCCCTACAGCGAGGCCCTCGAGGCGGCCACGGGCGTGAGCGGGCTGGCCGGCCGCTCCCCCGAGCGCGAGCACGTCTGGTTCGACCCGGCGGACAACGGTTCCTCCTCCCGGAAGCGCGCGGCGGCGAAGACGGCCGACGCGTGACGGAGGACCTCTCTGCGCCCCTGCCGGGAGGCCAGGTGCCGGACGTCGTCGTCGAGGCCGACGCCGACGCGCTGGCGCGGGCCGTCGGGGAGGCGTTGGTCGCCCGGCTGGCCGCCGCCCAGGCGGTGCACGGGACGGCGTCGGTCGTGCTCACCGGCGGCGGGATCGGCACCGCCGTCCTCCAGCAGGTCGCCCGCCTGGCCGCGGAGCCGGTCCGCGAGACCGTGGACTGGACGGCGGTCGACGTCTGGTGGGGCGACGAGCGCTTCGTCCCCGCCGACGACGACGAACGGAACGAGCGGGGCGCCCGCCGCGCACTCCTCGACGTGGTCGGCGTGCCCGCCGGGCGGGTGCATGCCATGCCGCCGTCCGACGGGGAGTTCGCCGATCCGGAGGACGCCGCTGCCTGGTACGCCGCGGAGCTCGCCGCCGCTGCCCCTGAGGGGCATGTCCTCCCGCGGATCGACGTGCTCCTGCTGGGGATGGGCCCCGAGGGCCACGTCGCGTCGATCTTCCCGGACTCCCCGGCCGTCCGCGACGAGCGGCCGGTCGTGGCGGTCCGCGACTGCCCCAAGCCACCGCCGACGCGGGTCAGCCTCGGCTTCGCCGCGATCAACGCCGCCGAGGAGGTGTGGCTGCTCGTCTCCGGGGAGGGCAAGGCCCCCGCGGTGGCCGAGGCCCTGGCCGGCGCCGAGCCGGCGCAGCTGCCCGCTGCCGGTGTCCGCGGTGTGCGGGCCACGAGGTGGTTGCTGGATCGCGCCGCCGCGCGCGAACTGCCCGCACCACCCGGCTAGCCGCCCCCCGACGAGGAACTCCCAGGTCAACGGGCTCGGCGCCCCGGGTCCGTGCCCATGAGGGCGGCCCACTCCTCCTCCTCCTGGACGGGGTCACGTCCGCACGCGGTACTGCACCCGCTGACGAGGTGGTTGCTCCACCACGCGCCCGCGGGCAAGCTTCCGGCACCGACCGGCCGCCCGGCGGCCGGTCTCCCGACGACGGGGGTTGACCGGAGTGCGCGACCCGCTGCTCGACATCCGGCCCGGTGACCGCTGGCTGATCGCTGTGGCACATCCGGACGACGAGACGTTCGGCTGCGGCTCGGTGATCGCCCTGGCCTCGGTGTGCGGCGCGGAGGTCACCGTCGTCTGCGCGACCCGGGGCGAGGCGGGGGAACCCGTTCCCGGATCCGCCGACGGCGCGGACCTCGGGGCCGTCCGGGAGGACGAGCTGCGCCGCGCTGCCGAGCGGCTGGGCGTCCGGCGCGTGGAGCTGCTGGGCTACCGGGACTCCGGCTTCGACGGCGACCTCCCCGCCGGATCGCTCTGCGCCGCGCCGTTGGACGAGGTCGCCGGCGCCCTCGGCGGGCTGATCGCGGAGATTCGGCCGCAGGTGGTGCTCACGCTGGACGGCAGCGATGGGCACCGCGACCACCTGCGCGTCGGCGCTGCGGCCCGCCGGGCCCTGGGTGACAGCGCCGGTCCCCTGCTGGCCGAGCACTGCTTGCCGGTCAGCCTGCTGCGCCGCTGGCTGGACGAGATGCGGGCGGTGCGGCCGGACACCGTCTACCACTCCCTCGACCCGGCGGCACTGGGCCGGGACGACGCCGACATCACCGACGTGCTCGACACGGCGCGGGTGCTCGACCGCCGGGAGGCCGCCATCGCCGAGCACCGCTCCCAGGTCTCCCCGTTCGACGGCCTCAGCCCCGACCTGCGGCGGGTGTTCCTCACCACAGACCACCTCGCCCGCGTCGCGCTCACCGGTCGCACGCGGTAGCGACCGGCCGCCGGACGCCCCGTGCCTGGCGTATCCGCGGAGCCGGGCAGCCACTCCCCCGGCGGAGACGGCACGCTGCCGTCCAGCCGAAGCAGTGAGGAGCGCCCCATGGCCCGCGACGACATGGCCCGCGACGACACGACCCTCGACCGCGACCTGACCGATGGGGTCCCCGAGCCGCGGACCGACCGGGAGATCCTCTCGCCGGACGCGTGGCCGGCCAGGCACGGGAGCCGTCCGAGGTCGGAGTACTGGGACGTCACGACGGCCCGCTGGGTCCGGCGCCCACCACTGCCCGCGCCCCGTCGCGGCGCGTGAAGTGGTCGCCCGTCCCCCGCGAGGGGGACGGGCGGACCCTCAGGCCCCGCGGCGCTGGTGCAGCCGGGTCAGGGCTTCCTGCAGAAGAGCGTCGCCGTCGGCGTCACTGCGCCGCTCACGGACGTACGCCAGGTGGGTCTTGTAGGGCTCGGTGCGGGGGGCCGCCGGGGGGTTCCGCTCGTCCTGGCCGGCCGGGAGACCGCAGCGCGGACAGTCCCAGTGCTCGGGCACGTCGGCGTCGGAGGCGAAGGCCACCCGGGTCTCGTGCCGGTTCGCGCACCAGAACGGGATCCGGTTCCGAGGCGCCGCCTCGCCGCGCTCGGCCTCTCCCATCGGACCTGCACCGACCCGGCTTCCCCGGATCGCGTTTCCACCAGCCACGAGTGCCCCCTGCGTCTTCGGGATCGTGCGGCAGATCACGGCCGCCCCGGCAGTCTAGGGGCTGAACAGGCGATTTCCGGTCACGTTTTCGCGCCGGAAGCGTGACGTGCTGGAACGGCCCTCCTGCAGGGGCCCGCCGCGAGCGTGCGAGTGGTGGGGGCAGGAGGGTCCTTGTTCAGCCGACCTTGAGCAGGATCCCCAGTCCGACGATGCACACGGTCCAGATCAGCGCGCAGAACACCGTCAGCCGGTTGAGGTTCTTCTCGACGACGGAGGAGCCGCTCAGGGAGGAGGACACGGCGCCGCCGAACATGGAGGACAGACCGCCGCCCTTGCCGCGGTGCAGCAGGATCAGCACGATGAGGATCACGCTGGTCAGGACGAGCAGCGCGTTGAGGACGAGCTCCATGACGACTTCTCCAGGCTAGGCGGCCGGCTGACGACACCGGGCTCTGGTCCACGAGCCTAACGGACGCCCGCGGTGGCCAGGTCGTAGCCGCTGTAGGGCTGCATCACCACGGCGTTGCGCAGCCGCTGGCCGGCCAGCAGCTGGATGCGCGTCTCGGCCAGCGGCACGTACGCCGCGGCTGCGTCCACGGCGGAGACGACCTCCCGCCAGGCGGCCGTCTCCCCGGCGGCCCGGGCGGCGTCCACCAGGCCGCTGACGGCCGGGTCGTCGAACCGTGCGTAGTTGGTGTTCCCCACCGACCGGATGCTGCGGCCGTCGACGAGCGGCGCCAGGAAGGACCCCGGGGTCGGGAAGTCCGCCGTCGAGGTGGCGAGGATGATGCCGTAGCCGTTCGCCGCCACGCTGTCGGGGTTGCCGACGTCGGTCGCGTAGAAGCTGGTCGCGTCGAGCGGCCGCACGTCCGCCTGGATGCCCACCTCCGCGAGCTGCGCGGCGATCTCCTCGGCCACCCGCACCCCGGCCGGCGTGTCGGCGACCGCGAGGACGGTGCTGAAGCCGTCGGGCATCCCGCAGGCCTCCAGCGAGGCGCGCGCGGCCGACAGATCGGGACCCGGATCGGGATCCTCGGGGCCACCGTCGAGGCTGCGTGGCCACAGCACCGAGCGACGCACCGCGTTCACGCCCCCACCGAGCTGCTCCTGCACCGCGGCACGGTCGACGGAGGCCGCCACGGCCGCCCGGCAGTGCGGATCGGTCATCGGCGCGACGTCGGTCGGCAGGGCCAGCAGCCGGAGCGAACCGGTCGTGGTGTCGTCGATGCGGTCGCGGAGCGGGCGATCGTCGTCGGCGTCCAGGCGGGCGGTGGTCGCCGAGTGGACACCGGCCCCGGTGATGTCGACGTCGGCGGACCCGGCGAGCAGCGCCTGGTCCCGCTCCACCGCGTTGAGGCCGGTCCGCACCACGACGCGGTCGGGCAGCGCCGTGCGGACGTCGTCCGTGGCGGGGTCCCACTGGGGGTTCCGTTCGAGCAGGATCCCGGCTGCCTGGTCGACCGAGGTGACGGCGTACGGGCCGGAGGACACCGGGTCGGCGCCGTACCCGGCGCCGCTGTCGTTCCCGATGGGCACCGGACTGCTCGACGGCAGGGCCAGCACGAACGGGAGGTCCCGCTGCGGAGCCCGGAGCCGGAAGACGATGGTCCGGTCGTCGGGGGTCTCGATCGTCGGCAGGCCGAGCTTGTCGGCCGCCTCGTCCTGGTAGGGACCGGCGTACTCGTTCCCCGGGACGTCGAAGAGGTCGACGACGTAGGTCGGGCCGCCGACGATGACGTCGGAGGCGAAGGACCGCTCGATGCCGTACTTCACGTCGCGGCTGGTGATGGGTCGGCCCGTCTCGAAGCGCACGCCCTCGCGGAGCGTGAACGTCCAGCTCAGCCCGTCCTCCGACGGCGTCCCGAGGTCGGTCGCGAGGTCGGGGACGAGTTCGTCGGTGCGCCCGGGCTCCGACGAGTAGGTGACCAGGGTGCGGGTGTAGAGCCGCATCAGGTTCCAGACGCCGGGCAGGTAGGACCGCTGCGGGTCGAGGCTGTCGATCTCGGCGGACACGACGCGCAGCGTCTCGCCGGTCGTGGTGGAGGGCGCCCGGACACCGGAGACGCCGGCGTCCGGCGCGCCCTCGACCACGGGGACGTCGGCCCGTCCGCCGGCGCCGCCACCGCAGCTGACCGCGATGACGACGACCAGCACCACCACGGCGACCGCCGCCAGGATCCGGCGGCGGGGCAGTGCCCTGGCCCATGCGGGCAGGCGGTCGCCCCGCCGTTCCTGGATCTTCTCCACTGGCTGCTGCCGCCCCCACCCCATGCGGCCGGCGGCGGCAGCGGGGCTCAGCTGCCGTCGGCGGCTATCCGACAGATCTGTGCGAACTCGTCGGCGTCCAGGCTGGCGCCGCCGACAAGGGCACCGTCGATGTCCGGCCCGGCCAGGATCCCGGCCGTGCTCGCGGCCTTCACCGACCCGCCGTAGAGGATACGGACGGAGGCGGCCGTCTCCGGGCCGAAGCGCTCGGCGAGCCGCGACCGGAGTGCCCCGCAGACCTCCTGTGCGTCCTCCGGCGTCGCGACCTCGCCGGTGCCGATCGCCCAGACCGGCTCGTAGGCGATGACGATTCCGCCGCCGAACCCGGCACCCCCGCCATGGCCGACCCCGCCCACCTGCTCGGCCGTGAGCCCCTCCAGCGAGGCGTCGAGCTGGTCGGTGCAGAACGCGACGTGCGCCTCAGCCTTGCGGACGTCGAGCCCCTCCCCCACGCACACGATCGGGACGACCCCGTGCCGGAGCGCCGCCTGCGCCTTGGCCGCCACGACCGCGTCGTCCTCGGCGTGCAGCGCGCGCCGCTCGGAGTGGCCGACGGTGACGTACTGGCAGGCCAGTGCGGCGAGCATCGCTCCGCTGACCTCGCCGGTGTAGGCGCCCGAGTCGTGGGCCGAGAGGTCCTGCGCGCCGAACCCGACGGACAGCTTGTCGCCGGTCACCAGGGTCTGCACGCTGCGCAGCGCCGTGAACGGCGGCAGGACGACGACCTCGGCGGTGTCGAGGACCGGTCCGGGCACCGTGAACGCCAGCTTCTGCACCAGGCCGATCGCGTCCAGGTGGGTCATGTGCATCTTCCAGTTGCCGGCGATCAGCGTCCGCCGGTCACCGCCCTGAAAGGCGCCCCGCCTGGGGGTGGACTCCTTGCGCGCCATCACAGCCCCGATCCGTCGGCCAGCACCTGGAGGCCGGGGAGCTCCCGACCCTCGAGGTACTCCAGCGACGCGCCGCCGCCGGTGCTGATGTGCCCGTAGGCGTCCTCGTCGAGACCGAGCACGCGGACCGCGGCGGCGGAGTCGCCGCCGCCGACCACCGAGAGCCCGGCGACGGCGCTGACTGCCCGCGCCACGCCGCGGGTGCCGTCCTGGAACGGCGCCAGCTCGAAGACGCCCATCGGGCCGTTCCAGAAGACGGTGCCGGCGTTGCCGAGCGTGGTGCCGAACAGCTCGACGGTGCGCGGACCGACGTCCAGGCCCATCTGGTCGTCCGGGATGGCGTCGACCGGGACGACGGTGGTCTCGACGTCGGCGCTGAACTCGGGCGAGCAGACCACGTCGACCGGGAGCACGATGCGGTCGCCGGCCTCGGCCAGGAGCCGACGGCAGGTGTCGACCTGATCGGCCTCCAGCAGCGACTTCCCGACACCGTGGCCCTGCGCGGCGAGGAAGGTGAAGCACATGCCCCCGCCGACCAGCAGGCGATCGACCTTCGGCAGCAGGGCCTCGATGACCGCCAGCTTGTCGCTGACCTTCGATCCGCCGAGCACGACCACGTAGGGCCGCTCGGGGTCGGTGGTCAGCCGGGTGAGCACCTCGAGCTCCCGGGCGACGAGCCGACCGGCGGCGTGCGGCAGCCGCTCCGCGACGTCGAACACCGAGGCGTGCTTGCGGTGCACCGCACCGAAGGCGTCGTCGACGTAGAGGTCGGCCAGGGCAGCCAGCCGGTCGGCCAGCTCCCGGCGCTCGGCGTCGTCCTTCGACGTCTCGGCCGCCTCGAACCGGACGTTCTCCAGCAGCAGGACGTCGCCGTCGGCGAGCGCCGCCACCTTCGCCTTCGCGTCCTCGCCGGCGACGTCGGTGGCCAGGGGAACCGTCGAGCCCAGGAGCTCGCCCAGCCGCGCCGCGACCGGTGCGAGGGAGAACTGCGGGTCCGGCGCACCCTTGGGCCGGCCGAGGTGGGCGGCGACGACCACCCGCGCGCCGCCGTCCCGCAGGGCCTGCAGGGTGGGCAAGCTGGCGCGGATCCGGCCGTCGTCGGTGATCTCTCGGGTCTGCTTGTCGAGCGGGACGTTCAGGTCGGCGCGCAGGAGCACGCGCCGACCGGAGACGCCCTCGGCGAGGAGGTCGTCCAGAGAGCGCATCAGAGCTTCGAACCGACCAGCGTGGTGAGGTCGACGAGCCGGTTGGAGTAGCCCCACTCGTTGTCGTACCAGCCGAGGACCTTGGCCATGTTGCCGAAGACCTTGGTCAGCCCCGCGTCGTAGATGCAGGACGACGGGTCGGTGACGATGTCGGAGGACACGATCGGCGCGTCGGTGTAGGTCAGGTACTTGCCGAGCGGGCCGGCGGCGGCCTCGCGGTAGGCGGCGTCGATCTCGTCGGCCGACGCCTCCCGGCTCAGCTGCACCGTCAGGTCGGTCGCCGAGCCGGTGGGCACCGGGACGCGGATGGCGTAACCGTCCAGCTTGCCCTTGAGCTCCGGCAGGACCAGCCCGATCGCCTTCGCGGCGCCGGTCGAGGTCGGCACCATGTTGAGGGCGGCGGCGCGGGCGCGGCGCAGGTCCTTGTGCGGGCCGTCCTGCAGGTTCTGGTCGGCGGTGTAGGCGTGGATCGTCGTCATCAGGCCGCGCTCGATGCCGAACGCGTCGTTGAGGACCTTCGCCAGGGGCGCGAGGCAGTTGGTCGTGCAGGAGGCGTTGCTGATGATCGTCTGGGAGCCGTCGTAGAGCTCGTCGTTGACGCCCATGACGATCGTGATGTCGTCGTCGCTCGCGGGCGCGGAGATGATGACCTTCTTGGCGCCACCGGCGTCGACGTGCTTGCGGGCGTCCGCGGCCTTGGTGAAGAACCCGGTGGACTCGACGACGACGTCGACGCCGAGGTCGGCCCAGGGCAGGTTCGCGGGGTCGCGCTCGGAGAGGACCTTCATGGTCGTCCCGCCGATCTTGATGCCCTCGCCGTCGGCGGCGACGTCCTCCTTGAGGACGCCCAGGATGCTGTCGTACTTCAGCAGGTGCGCCAGGGCCTCGTTGCTGGTCAGGTCGTTGACCGCCACGATCTCGATGTCCTGACCACTGGCCGCCACGGCCCGCCAGAAGTTGCGGCCGATCCGGCCGAATCCGTTGATGCCCACCCGGACCGTCACTGCAGCCTCCACGTCGTCAGGGCCGCGCGTCGGGAGTGCGGCCTCGCTCACGGAAACCCTATCGGTCCGCGCCAGGAGGGTCCTCTGCCGCCCGGACGCCCCAGGGTGATCACGTCTCCTGATCACCATGGGTCCTTCCCCGCGGTCGACCACGAGGGAGGACCCCGAACCGCGAGGGAGGACGTCGCCCCCGGGCGCCGGGACCGGAGCATGCCGAGGCCCCGCACGGCGACAGGCCCGCCACCCCGGAGGGCGACGAGCCTGTCACTGGTGATGCGCTGGAGCGACCCTTCTGCAGGCTCCCGCCGCGGGCGTGCCAGCGGTGGGGGCGAGGGGTCCTGCTACTGGGCCAGCATGTCGTCGGTGACGACGGATTCCGTGTCCGGGATGCCGAGGTCCTTGGCCCGCTTGTCCGCCATCGCCAGAAGACGCCGTATGCGTCCGGCAACAGCGTCCTTGGTCATGGGCGGGTCGGCGCGCTGGCCGAGCTCCTCCAGGGACGCCTGACCGAACTCCAGCCGCAGCCGGCCCGCCACGAGCAGGTGCTCGGGTGCGTCGTCGGCCAGGATCTCGAGCGCACGCTCCACGCGGGCGCTGGCGGCCACCGCGGCGCGGGCCGAGCGGCGCAGGTTCGCGTCGTCGAAGTTCGCCAGCCGGTTCGCGGTCGCCCGGACCTCGCGGCGCATCCGCCGCTCCTCCCAGGCCAGGACCGCGTCGTGGGCGCCCATGCGGGTGAGCAGGGCGCTGATGGCGTCGCCGTCCCGGATGACCACCCGGTCCGCGCCACGGACCTCGCGCGCCTTCGCCGGGATGCCCAGGCGCCGCGCGGCACCCACCAGCGCCATGGCCGCCTCGGGCCCGGGGCAGGTCACCTCCAGCGAGGAGGACCGCCCCGGCTCGGTGAGCGACCCGTGCGCCAGGAAGGCGCCGCGCCAGGCGGCCTCGGCGTCGTTGATGCCACCGGAGACCACCGCCGGCGGCAGCCCGCGGACCGGCCGCCCGCGCTGGTCGACCAGCCCGGTCTGCCGGGCCAGGCCCTCGCCGTGCTTCGCGATCCGGACCAGGTAGCGCACGCCGCGACGGATGTTGCCGCCGGCGAGCACGCTCACCCCGCTCGTGTAGCCGTACACCTCGCTGATGTCGCGGCGCAGGCGCCTGGCCACCGAGCCCGTGTCCAGCTCCGCTTCGATGACCACTCGTCCGCCCACGATGTGCAGACCGCCCGAGAAGCGCAGCAGCGCCGTGACCTCTGCCTTGCGCTCCGAGGTCTTCGTGCACTCGACCCGTGAGAGCTCGTCCTTGACCATTGCGGTCATCGCCATGTGCGGCGTCCCCTTCCCCCTTGTACCGACCGCTCAGGATCGAAAGCTGTCGTCAGTTCCGACACCTGATCGGACACCCGTACCCCTCTCAGCGCGCGCCGACCACGGAGGCCAGCGCGGCGGACAGTCGCACGGGATCGTGCCGTGGTGCGCCGTCGAGCTCGGCGACCGGAGCCAGGACCAGCTCGGCGCCGCACTCGCGCACCGCAGACAGGAGACCACGACGGTCAACCACCGAATCAGCATCGGCGATCACCGTGTGCAACGCCACCCCGCCCAGATGCGCCTGCAGCACGCTCAGGTGCTCCTCCGGGGAGAAGCCGTCGGTCTCGCCGGGCTGCGGTACCAGGTTGAGCACCACCACCACGCGGGCCTGCGCGGACGCCAGCGCCGCCCGCAGCCGTGGGACCAGCAGGTGCGGCAGGACGGAGGTGTACCAGGACCCGGGACCCAGCGAGATGACGTCGGCCGCGGCGATCGCCTCGAGGACGGCGGGATGCACCGGCGGGTCCGCCGGGGAGACGAGGATCTCCCGGACGTGGCCCGGGGTGGCCGCGATGGCCACCTGACCGCGGATGGTGCGGCTGCGCTCCGGGTCGTCCGGATCGGTGGTGTCCACCTGCGCGACGAGGTCGAGCGGGACGTCGGCCATCGGCAGCACCCGCCCGCAGCAACCGAGCAGCGCGGCGAGGTCGTCGAGCGCGCGGGTGGTGTCCCCACCGTGCATCTCGGTCAGGCCGGTCAGCATGAGGTTGCCGACCGGGTGGCCGGCGAGGACGCCGGAGCCACCGAGCCGGTGCTGCAGGAGGGCCGCGAGCTCCTGCCCACGGGGATCGGCGCCGGCCAGGGCGGCCAGGGCCATCCGGAGGTCGCCGGGAGGCAGGACGGGCATCTCACGGCGGATGCGGCCCGACGAGCCGCCGTCGTCGGCGACGGTGACGACCGCCGTCAGCTCGGGCGTGATCCGTCGCCACGCGCTCAGCGCCGCCGCGAGCCCGTGCCCGCCGCCGAAGGCCACGACGCGGGGGGGCTCCAGCCGCGGGTGCTCGGCGCCCACTACTCGCGGCCCAGGTCGCGGTGCCGGGCTGCTGCCGTCAGCCCCTCCGCGGTGAGTCGGCGCGCGAACTCCTCGGCGATCGCCACGCTGCGGTGCTTCCCGCCGGTGCAGCCGACCGCGAGCGTCAGGTACCGCTTGCCCTCCCGGCGGTATCCGGGGATGAGCAGGCGCAGCACGTCGGTGTAGCGGTCCAGGAACTCGGCCGCGTCGTCCTGCCCGAGGACGTAGGCGCTCACGTCGGGGTCCTGTCCGGTCTTGGGCCGCAGCTCGGGGATCCAGTGGGGGTTGGGCAGGAACCGGGCGTCGATCACCAGGTCGGCGTCCAGGGGCAGCCCGTACTTGAAGCCGAAGCTCATGACGGTCGCGGTGAGCGGCTGCGTCCGGCCCTCGCGCGCGAAGGCGTTCTCCAGCGTCGCGCGCAGCTGGTGGACGTTCAGGTCGCTGGTGTCCACCCACAGGTCGGCGTCCCCCGCGATCCCGGTGAGCAGCGCCCGCTCGGCCGAGATCCCGTCGATCAGCGTGCCGTTGCCCTGCAGCGGGTGCTCGCGGCGCACGGACTCGTAGCGCCGCACCAGCACCTCGTCCCGCGCATGGACGTAGATGACCCGGGGACGGTTGCCGGCCTCGGCGAGTACGCGGATCGCTTCCTGCAGGTCGCTGGAGAAGGCGCGGCTCCGCACGTCCACGACCGCGGCGAAACGGCGGATGTCCCCCCGCGCGCCCAGCTCCACCATCGGCTGGAGGAGCGCCGGGGGCAGGTTGTCGACGACGAACCAGCCCAGGTCCTCCAGGACCCGGCCGGCGCTGAGCTTCCCGGCCCCCGACAGCCCGGTGACGACGACGATCTCGAGCGGCTGGACCTCCGTCGTCGTCGGGTCGAGCGCCGGTTCGACGTCGGACTGGGGCCCTGCGGACCCGCCCTTGGCGCCGGACGGCGGTACGCCCCCGTCCAGTCCGGTGTCGGTGGTCACGAGGCCACCCGGCCGACCTCGGCGGTCTCACCGGCGCCGTCCCGAGGGGTGCCGCGCTCGGCCGGGCCCTGCGGAGCGGTGGTCGACTCGACCGCCTCCGGCGACCCGTCCCCCGCGTCCTCGACAGCCGGGACCGCGATCGCCGCCAGGACGGCCTCCGCGGTCCGCCGGCCGATCCCCGGCACGGTGGTCAGCTCCTCGATCGAGGCGGCCCGCAGCCGCTTGAGCGATCCGAACTGCTTCATCAGCGCCTTCCGCCGCGACTCCCCGAGGCCGGGGACGTCGTCCAACATCGAGACCAGCATGCCGGTGGACCGCTTCTGCCGGTGATAGGTGATCGCGAAGCGGTGGGCCTCGTCCCGCACCCGCTGGAGGAGGTAGAGCGCCTCGGACGTGCGGGGCAGGATGACCGGGTCGCTGTCACCGGGCAGCCACACCTCCTCCATGCGCTTGGCCAGCCCGCACACCGCGACGTCGACGATGCCCAGTTCCGTCAGTGACCGGCCGGCGGCGGCCACCTGGGGTGCACCGCCATCCACCACCAGCAGATTCGGCGGGTAGGCGAACCGGCGGGGACGGCCCTCCTCGGCGGCGACGCCCTGCTCGTCCCGGCGGTCCGCCTCCTCCTTGAGGTGGCGGGCGAACCGGCGTCGGACGACCTCGGCCATGGCGGCGGTGTCGTCGGTGCCCTGGGCCACCGAGAACCGGCGGTAGTCGGACTTCTTGGCCAGGCCGTCCTCGAACACGACCATGCTGGCCACCACGTTGGTGCCCTGGACGTGCGAGATGTCGATGCACTCGATCCGCAGCGGCGCGTCGGGCAGCTCGAGGGCCTCCTGCAGCTCCGACAGCGCCAGGGAGCGGGCGGTCAGGTCGCTGGCCCGCTTGACGCGGTGCCGGGCGAACGCCTCCTTGGCGTTCCGCTCGACGGTCTCGAGCAGGCTCCGCTTGTCGCCGCGCTGCGGCACCCGCAGGGAGACCCGGCCGCCACGGAGCTCCTCGAGCAGCTCGGTGTAGACGTCGGCGTCGTCCGGCAGCTCGGGCACGAGCACCTCGCGGGGCACGGCCTCCCCCGCCTCCCCGACGCCTGTCTGCTCGTCGACGCCGCCGTAGACCTGCAGGAGGAACTGCTCGACCAGCTCGCCCGTGGTGACGGCCTCGACCTTGTCGACGATCCAGCCCCGCTGACCGCGGACCCGGCCACCGCGGACGTGGAAGACCTGGACCGCGGCCTCCAGCTCGTCCTGGGCGAAGGCCACCACGTCGGCGTCCGTGCCGTCACCGAGGACGACGGCCTGCTTCTCCAGCGCCCGCTTCAGGGCGCCGAGGTCGTCCCGCAGCCGGGCCGCCTTCTCGTACTCCATCGCCTCGGCCGCGGCCGCCATCTCGCGCTCGAGCCGCTTGATCATCGACTCGGTCTTCCCGGCCATGAAGTCGCAGAAGTCGTCGACGATCTCGCGGTGCTCCTCGGCGCTGACCCGGCCCACGCAGGGGGCCGCGCACTTGCCGATGTAGCCCAGCAGGCAGGGCCGGCCGATCTGCCCGGCCCGCTTGAAGACCCCGTTGGAGCAGGTGCGGGCGGGAAAGACGCGGGTCAGGGTGTCAAGCGTCTCGCGGATCGCCCACGCGTGGGCGTACGGCCCGAAGTAGCGCACGCCCTTGCGCTTGGGGCCCCGCATGACCTGGAGGCGCGGGTACTCCTCGTTCAGCGTCACGGCGAGCGACGGGTAGCTCTTGTCGTCGCGGTAGCGGACGTTGAACCGCGGGTCGAACTCCTTGATCCAGTTGTACTCGAGCTGGAGCGCCTCGACCTCGGTGCCGACGACCGTCCAGTCGACGCTCGCCGCCGTCGTCACCATCTGCCGCGTGCGCGGGTGCAGCCCGGCGACGTCGGCGAAGTAGCTGTTCAGGCGCTGCCGGAGGCTCTTGGCCTTCCCGACGTAGATGACCCGGCCACCGGGGTCGCGGAACCGGTACACGCCCGGGGACTCCGGGATGCTGCCGACCGCCGGGCGGTACGTGGACGGATCGGGCATGCCCCCACATTAGGTCGCGGGTGCGACAGGCCGACGACCCCGGGACCCGCACGTCGTGAGGCCGGGCGGTCCCGCCGGCCGTCGGTCAGGGCGCTGCGGGAACCGGGGAGCCGCGGTGCGCTGCCCGGGCGACGGCGGCGGCGGCCGCCGTTCCTCTGTGCTGGGTCAGCCGGACCCCGCGCATGACCAGCGCGGACGCACTGCACAGGCCTACGACGGCGGCAGGCACGGCGACCACTCCCGGCGCGGCGTCCCCCATGACCAGGTACGCGCACAGCGCCGTGAGCGCCAGCAGCACGGCTCCCGACCGCAGGCGCGGGCCGGGGGCGGCTCCGAAAGGCGCGCCACTGACGGACATGTCCGGGTCGCAGCCGGGCGTGAGCACGGTCATCCACTGCCTCCTCGCGGCCACCCTCCGTCGATACGGGGTGACGCTGGTCACACGGACCATAGGTGGCTCGAGCGCCCAGGCCAATGGCTGGCGGAGAAATCCCACCGGACGGGAAGCCGCCGCGCGCTGCACCGACCCCGACGGTCGTTCACCACGCCTCGGGCGGGGTGAACTGGCTGATGGTGAACTCGGCGCCCTGCGGGTCCCGCACGAGCGCATTTCGGGTCCACTCGTCGTCGGGCCGCGTCAGCACCGTCGCCCCCAGGCGTTCGGCCGTCGCCGCGCTGTCGTCGCGGTCGGCCACCGTGAAGGTGACGGTCCAACGGGCCGACTCCCCCGACTCCAGACCGACCAGACCGCCGATGACGTCGGCGAAGCCGGGCGGCGCCGAGGCCTGCCGTTCGTGGATGCCCGGGTCGACGGTCGCCGCGAGGTGGTCGCCGTACCCGGGCACCTGGATCATCGTTCCGGCGTCCTGCCCGAGGTCCATGGTGACCCAGCCGAACAGCGCCCCGTAGAAAGCGAGTGCGCCCTCTCGGTCGGGCGTGTGAAGGTCGCTGAAGTTCCAGGCGCCCGGAGCGTTGGTGAGCTGGGCGCCCAGCCGCCGACGGGGCTGCCACAGGCGGAAAGCTGCTCCCGCCGGGTCGATGCAGGAGGCCGCGCGGCCACCGGGCCCGGCGTCCTCCGGTCCGGCGGTCACGGCTCCCCCCAGGCCCGGTACCCGCGCGGACGTGGCGTCGGCGTCGTCCACGGCGACGTAGGTGTTCCAGGTCGGCGTGCCCGCCCCGGGGCCGATGGCCGCGACATCCTGTCCGTCCAGGGTCGCGAGCAGGTAGCTGCCGGGGGCATCCGGCGGCACCACATCCGTCAGGGTCCAGCCGAAGAGGCCGGCGTAGAAGCGGGCGGCCTCGGCAGGGTCGGGTTGCTCGGTGTCGATCCAGCACGTGACTCCGTGCGGATAGGTCCTCTGATCGGTCACGTCGCACCCCTCTCGGCCCCGGTGCCGGGGACGCTAACGAGGGGGTGTGACACCGCGGGGCCGGGCAGTGCCCGGCCCCGCGGTCAGCTGGCCTTCTTGCGCGTCCGCTTCTTCGGCGCCGCGGCCGCCGCGACGGCTTCCGGGTCGAGGATCTTCGCCAGGTAGCGACCGGTGTGGCTCTCCGGCACCGTGGCCAGGAACTCCGGCGGCCCCTCGGCCACCACCGTCCCGCCGCGGAAGCCACCCTCGGGCCCCATGTCGATCAGCCAGTCGGCGCTCTTGATCACGTCCAGGTTGTGCTCGATGACGATGACCGAGTTGCCCTTGTCGACCAGCCCCTGGAGCACGAGCAGCAGCTTGCGGATGTCCTCGAAGTGCAGGCCGGTGGTCGGCTCGTCGAGGACGTAGATGCTGCGGCCGTTGGACCGCTTCTGCAGCTCGCTGGCCAGCTTCACCCGCTGTGCCTCACCACCGGACAGCGTGGTCGCGGGCTGCCCGAGCCGGACGTAGCCGAGCCCCACCTCGGTGAGCGTGCGCAGGTACCGGGCGATCGCGGGGATGGCCGCGAAGAAGTCGGCGGCCTCCTCGATCGGCATGTCGAGGACCTCGGCGACCGTCTTGCCCTTGTAGTGCACCTCGAGCGTCTCGCGGTTGAAGCGGGCGCCCTTGCACACCTCGCACGGGACGTAGACGTCCGGCAGGAAGTTCATCTCGATCTTGAGCGTGCCGTCGCCGGAGCACGCCTCGCAGCGCCCGCCCTTGACGTTGAACGAGAAGCGGCCCGGCAGGTACCCGCGCATCTTCGCCTCGGTGGTCTGCGCGAAGAGCTTGCGGACCTGGTCCCAGACGCCGGTGTAGGTGGCCGGGTTCGAGCGCGGCGTGCGGCCGATCGGCGACTGGTCGACGTGCACCACCTTGTCGAGGTGCTCGAGGCCGGTGATGGTCCGGTGCCGGCCGGGGACCATGCGGGCTCGGTTGAGCTGGTTGGCCAGCACCGTGTAGAGGATGTCGTTGACCAGGCTGGACTTGCCCGACCCGGACACGCCGGTGACCGCGACCAGGGCGCCCAGCGGGAAGGTGACGTCGACGCCCTTGAGATTGTGCTCGCGGGCGCCCTTCACGACCAGCTCGCGGCCCGGGGTCAGCTCACGCCGGACCTTCGGGATCTCGATCGACCGGCGGCCCGAGAGGTACTGACCGGTCAGCGAGCGCTCGCTCGTCATGAGGTCGTCGAGGCTGCCGCTGACCACGACCTCGCCACCGTGCTCACCGGCACCGGGGCCGATGTCGACGATCCAGTCGGCGATCTTGATGGTGTCCTCGTCGTGCTCGACGACGATGAGCGTGTTCCCCATGTCCCGGAGGCGGACGAGGGTCTCGATCAGCCGGGAGTTGTCGCGCTGGTGCAGGCCGATGGACGGCTCGTCCAGGACGTAGAGCACGCCGACCAGCCCGGAGCCGATCTGGGTGGCGAGCCGGATCCGCTGCGCCTCACCACCGGCGAGGGTCGCCGCCGGCCGGTCGAGGGAGAGGTAGTCCAGACCGACGTCGACGAGGAACGAGAGGCGCGCCTGGATCTCCTTGAGCACGCGGTCGGCGATGGCGCGCTCGCGCTCGCCGAGCTCGAGGCCGTTCAGCCACTCGGAGGCGTCGCCGATCGACAGGTTGGTGACCTCGGCGATGGACCGGCTGTTGAGCTTGACGGCCAGGATCTCCGGCTTGAGCCGCGTGCCGTGGCAGACGGGACAGGGCACGTCGCGCATGTAGCCCTCGTACTTGTCCCGCATGTAGTCGCTGTCGGTGTCCTCGTGGCGCCGCTCCAGGAACGGCAGGACGCCCTCGAACGCGGCGTAGTAGCTGCGCTCGCGGCCGTACCGGTTCTTGTACCGGACGTGCACCTGGTCCGGCGACCCGTGCAGGACCGCCTTCTGGACCTTGGCCGGCAGGTCCTCCCACGGGGTGTCCATCGAGAAGCCGAGCATCTGCGACAGGCCGGTGAGCAGCCGGGTGAAGTACTCGTTGCTCATCGATCCCGCCCACGGAGCCACCGCGCCCTCGCCGAGGCTCTTCTCCGGGTCGGGGATGACCAGCTCCGGGTCGACCTCCTTGCGGGTGCCGATGCCGGTGCACTCGGGACAGGCCCCGAACGGGGAGTTGAAGGAGAAGGACCGCGGCTCGAGGGCCTCGAACGACAGGCCGTCGTCGACGCATGCCAGGTGCTCGGAGAACGTGCGCTCCCGCTGGGGGTCGTCCTCGGTGAGGTCGACGAAGTCGAGGACGACGAGGCCGCCGGCCAGGCCCAGCGCGGTCTCCACCGAGTCGGTGAGCCGGCGCTTGGCGCTCTCCTTGACGGTCAGGCGGTCCACGATCACCTCGATCGTGTGCTTCTCCTGCTTCTTGAGCTTCGGGGGCTCGGTCAGCGGGTGGACCACCCCGTCGACCCGGACGCGGGAGAAGCCCTGGGTCTGCAGGGAGCTGAACAGGTCGACGTACTCGCCCTTGCGGGCGCGCACGACGGGCGCGAGGACCTGGAAGCGGGTGCCCTCCTCCATGCCGAGGACCTGGTCGACGATCTGCTGCGGCGTCTGACGGGAGATGGGCTTGCCGCAGTTGGGGCAGTGCGGCTGGCCCGCGCGCGCGTAGAGCAGCCGCAGGTAGTCGTAGACCTCGGTGATGGTGCCGACCGTCGACCGCGGGTTGCGGTTGGTCGACTTCTGGTCGATCGAGACCGCCGGGGACAGGCCCTCGATGAAGTCGACGTCCGGCTTGTCCATCTGGCCGAGGAACTGGCGGGCGTAGGCCGACAGCGACTCGACGTAGCGGCGCTGTCCCTCGGCGAAGATGGTGTCGAAGGCGAGGCTGGACTTGCCCGAGCCGGAGAGACCCGTGAAGACGATCAGTGCGTCACGGGGCAGGTCGAGATGGACGTCCTTGAGGTTGTGCTCGCGGGCGCCGCGGACGACGAGCCGGTCCATGTGCTTCCTGTCAGTCGCTGTGGCTGGATGCATCAGTCGAGGGCAAGGCCCCGACCTGGAGAGCTGTTCCCGTCACCCGGCGCGCCCGCCTGTCGCCCCCGTCACGCGTCGGGGCGGCGAGGCGCCATGCCGCGTACTCAGGCAGGGGCCTGGGCGGCGGACGCGGTGGGGTCGAAGACGGGTGCGTACCGCCGCCACGGCTGCAGACGCTCCAGCTCTCCGGCGAGCCAGAGTAGTCGTCCCTCGGCGCCCGGGGGGCCGACGAACTGGACGGCCGCCGGCAGCCCGTCGGGGCGGACGCCGGCGGGAACCACAGCGGCCGGGAGCCCGGCCAGGTTCCAGGCCGCCGTCCACGGCGCCCACCGCGCGTTCGCCGTGACGTTGGCCAGGAAGGAGCGCTCGTGCCACGGACGGGCGGGGAGCGGTGGCCCGGTGGTGACGGGGCTCAGCAGCACGTCGGCGTCGGCGAAGAAGCCGACCATGCGGTCGCGGAAACGTTCGGCCGTGCGGGGCCGCACCAGGTGCGCCCGCCTGACCAGGCGGCCGAGGCGCGCGTGCGTGCGGCTCCGCGGCTGCAGGGCATCGCGGTCGATGCCGAGGTGCTCGGCGTCGTCCTCGGCACCGACCATCCAGCGGGTCAACGCGCCCGTGGCAGCGCCCAGCGTGATCGGCGGCTCCCGGCGGACCACCGTGTGTCCGGCAGCGGTGAGCAGTTCGACGACGGCGTCGACCGCGGCCCGTGTGGCTGCGTCCGCCCGGAGACCCGGGACGGGGGATCTGGTCGAGAGCGCGACGCGCAGCGGCCGGCCCGGCGCCTCCGGGGACACCGGCTCCTGACCCGCCAGGACGGCGTGGGCCACGGCGAGATCGGCCGCCGTCGTCGCGAGCGCACCGTTCTCGGCCATGCCCGACCAGCTGTTCGCGCCGATCTCGGCCGGGACCACCCCACGGCCCGGCTTCAGCGTCACCAGCCCGCACGCCGCGGCCGGGAGCCGGAGGGAGCCCATGCCGTCGTTGCCGTGGGCCAGGGGCACCGACCCGGAGGCCACCGCCGCCGCACTCCCGCCGGAGCTGCCCGCGGGTGAGCGCGCGGTGTCCCAGGGGTTCCGGCTGACCGCCCCAGGCCCGTCGGTGGACCCGTAGAGGCACAGCTCCGGGGCGCGCGTGATGCCCACGACGATCGCGCCGGCCTTGCGGAGGCGGGCGACGACCGGGTGGTCGCGCGTGGCAGGAGCCGGGGAGCAGGCGGGCGAGCCGTCGGTGCACACCTCGCCCGCGACGGCGACGTTGTCCTTCACCGCGATCGGCACGCCGGCCAGCGGGAGGGCGAAGCGGGTGAGCGCCGTGTCGATCGCGTGGGCCTCGGCGAGCGCGGCCTCGCGTCGCACCACCCGGAACGCGCCGATGCGGGCCTCGACCGCGTCGATGTGCGCGAGGTGGGCCCGGACGACGTCGACCGCCGTCACCTCACCGGAGCGCACGAGGCGGGCGATCTCCGTCGCCGGCAGGCCGACGGTGCCGGATGCGCTCGGCGCAGCAGGACCGGCACTGTCGAGAGCTCCGCTAGCGTCCATGCCAGGACCGTAACGGCGGCCGCTGACAGTTTCCGATCGGAGTCCCCGATGACCACCGCTCCCCCACCCGGCGACCACGCGTACACCGGGGACGTCGAGGTCGGCGCCCCGGCCCAGGTCCGCGAGCTGCCCGGGCTCACGATCACCAAGCTGGCCGTCAGCGAGATGGCCAACAACGTCTACCTGCTGCGCTGCACGGAGACCGGCGAGGGCCTGCTGATCGACGCCGCGGCCGAGCCCGACGCCCTCCGTGCCCTGATCGGGGACTCCGGCGTGCGGACCGTCGTCACGACGCACGGGCACTGGGACCACCACCGTGCGCTGCCGGAGGTGGTCGAGGCGACCGGCGCCGAGACGGTCGCGGGCACCGCGGACGCCGGCGACCTGCCGGTGCCGGTGCAGCGCACGGTCGAGCACGGGGACGCGGTGGCGGTGGGCCGGCAGACGCTGGAGGTCGTGCACCTGCGCGGCCACACCCCGGGGAGCATCGCGCTGGTCTGGCGGGGTCCCGCCGCGGCCGGGGTGCACGTGTTCACCGGCGACAGCCTCTTCCCCGGTGGTGTGGGGAACACGCAGGAGGACCCGGCCCGGTTCAGCAGCCTCATCGACGACGTCGAGGAGCGGCTGTTCGGCACCCTGCCGGACGAGGCCTGGGTCTATCCCGGTCACGGCGCGGACACGACGATCGGCACGGAGCGGCCCCATCTCGCCGAGTGGCGTTCCCGGGGCTGGTGACACCGACGCCGCGGAGTCGGCCACTCACGCACGGTCAGACCGACGACCTCGGTGAGTCGTTGCGGGTTCACTCCCGGTAACGCCAAGTCTGGCCCGGGATGCGGGGGCTTCCACCGCTCGGCCCGTGCGCCCGCCCCCACCGTTCCGTGACCGTTCCCTCACTTCCCGCGTTGTCAGGTGGTCCCGGCGCGACGATCGTCGCCCGAATCGGGAACCGCCCAGCTCCGGCGAACCGCCGGGCGCGACGAAGGGGAACGGGATGAACGATCCACGGACGAGGTCAGCGCGGCGGCACGTGCAGCGCGCGCTGGCCGTCACCACCGGTGGGCTGCTGCTGGCCGTCGGCGTGCCGACGGCGGCAGACGCCGGCGGCGGCAACGGGTGCGAGCACCGCAACAACAACACCTACGACAAGCTGCTGGACTGCGTGACGCTCGAAGGAGTGCAGGAGCACCTCGACGCCTTCCAGAAGATCGCCGACAACAGCACCGACCCGGTCTACCCGGGCAGCCGCGCAGCCGGCACGCAGGGTTACGCGGACAGCGTCGAGTACGTCGCCGGCCTGCTGGAGGATGCGGGTTACCAGGTCACCCTCGACCCGGTCGAGATCACCTTCAACTTCCCGGCCGTGCTGCGCCAGCTCGCTCCCGTCGAGGCCGCCTACGAGAGCGGGCCCTTCACCGGCAGCGGTGACGGCACCGTCCAGGGCGACGTGACCGCGGTGGACCTCGAGCTCGCCCAGGGGGCCGACGTGGTGTCGACCAGCGGTTGCGAGGCGGCGGACTTCGCCGGCATCGACTGGTCCGGCGACGCCGACATCGCGCTCGTGCAGCGCGGCACGTGCTTCTTCGGGACGAAGGCGTACTACGCCGAGCAGGCCGGCGCGGAGGCCGTGGTGATCATGAACCAGGGCAACACCCCGGACCGCGAGGAACTGCTGGTCGCTGACGCGACCAGCGTCGACGAGCCGATCCCCGGCGCCCCCGGGCCGGTCACGCACGGCATCCCGGTGGTGGGGGCCGCCTACGCCGACGGCCTCGCTCTGTCCCAGGCGGGATCCACCGCGTTCGTCGAGGTCCTCCCGGCGGAGACCCGCACCGATCACAACGTGATCGCTGAGCTGCCCGGCTCCAACCCTGACAACGTCGTCATGGCCGGTGCGCACCTCGACAGCGTCAACGAGGGACCCGGCATCAACGACAACGGATCCGGGTCGGCGGCGATCCTCGAGACGGCCCTGATGATGGCCAACTCCAAGCCGGAGAACACGCTGCGCTTCGGCTGGTGGGCCGCCGAGGAGCAGGGCCTGGTCGGCTCCGCCGACTACGTGGCCGGCCTGCCGGAGGCCGAGCGGAACCGCATCGCGCTCTACATGAACTACGACATGGTCGGTTCGCCGAACTACATCCAGATGGTCTACGACGCCGACCAGTCGACCTTCCCCGCGCCGGTGGCGATCCCCGAGGGCTCGACGGCCATCGAGGACCTCTACGAGTCGTACTACACGGCGATCGCTGAGCCCTACGACGACACCGAGTTCTCCGGACGCAGCGACTACGAGGCCTTCATCCTCGCCGGCATCCCGTCGAGCGGGCTGTTCACCGGCGCGGAGGAGATCAAGACGGAGGAACAGGCCGCGATCTGGGGCGGCACGGCCGGGGAGGCGTTCGACCCCGACTACCACGCCGCCGGGGACACGATCGGCAACGTCGACCCGCGGGCGCTCGAGGTGAACAGCGATCTCATCGCCTTCGCCATGCTGACGTTCGCCTACTCGACGGAGACGGTGAACGGGGTACCGGGCAAGGACGTCCCGGGCAAGCCGTTCGAGCTGCCGGCCCCGGCAGGTCCGCAGGGCACCTTCCAGGACGAGTCGGTCGCAGGAGGTGGCGGCCTGCACGCGCACGACGTGACCGCGTAGCACCGGTCGTGGCGGGGCCGGCCTCCGGGCCGGTCCCGCCACACCCGGCCTCAGTCGCCGCCGAACCGCGCGTCGTGCACACGCCCGTCCGCGAGGAAGCCCAGCAGCCGGCGGCCCTCCGCGAGGACGTCGTCGCGCTCACCGGCCGACAGCGGCCCGGACGGTCGCACCGTCAGCACCGTGGCGTCGCCGTCGCGAGCTCGCCGGGCTCGTAGTGCCGGCGTGGCGCGGCCGAGGGCGCGGCGGCCGAGGACCTCGGGCACCCACTGCTCCCTCAGTCGACCCGGGTGGTGGGCACCGTCATGGGCTGGGCCGCCGCAGGGACCGTGCCGTTCGCCGCTGGAGCGGCGGTGACGGGGGCGGCCGCTTCCGCGGCTCCGGCGGCGTCGTTCAGGGGCGTCGGCAGCCAGCGTGCCCACCAGCGGAGGATGTGCTCGAACCGCGCCAGCCGGTGCTTCGGCCGGCCCGAGCGGCTCAGCTCGTGCCCCTCGCCCGGAAATAGCAGGAACTCCGACGGGACGCCGCGTCGCTGCAGTTCCACGAAGAGCCGGGCCCCCTGCTCCACCGGGCAGCGCCAGTCCTCCTCGGAGTGGACGACCAGCGTCGGTGTGGTGATCGCGTGCGCGGCGGCCAGAGCGCTCTGCCCCGCGATGCGCTCGGGGTCGCTGCCGAGGTACTGGTCGGGGAAGTACCACCCGATGTCGGAGGACCCGACGAAGCTCACCGGGTCGAGGAACGCCCGCTCGACGACGGCGCCGGCGAAACGGCCGGTCCGCCCGATGAGCAGCGCCGTCAGGTAGCCGCCGTACGAGCCGCCCATGATGCCGACCCGCTCGGCGTCGAGCGCCGGGTCCTCGAGCGCGGCGTCGAGGAACGCGAGGACGTCGTCGGCGTCCAGACCGCCCCACCCGCCGCGGATCGCGCGGCCGTGCGCGGCGCCGTACCCGGCGGAGCCCCGCGGGTTGCACTGCACGACCGCGTAGCCCGCCGAGACGTAGGTCTGGGTCTCGTCGAAGAGCTTCCAGCTGTACTGCGTGAAGGGTCCGCCGTGGATGGTCAGCAGCACGGGGTGCGGGCCGGGCCCGGGCGGGACGGTGACCCAGCCGTGCACGGGGTAGCCGTCCGGGGCGGCCGCGGTGCGTTCCGCCACCCGGTGCACCCGGCCGGTCTCGGTCAGGGGCCGGCCGAAGGCGGTGAGCAGCCTGCGTCTGCCCGGCGTCAGCGCGACGAGCTCGCCGGCGGACCCGTCGTGCGCGACGACGGCGACGACCACTCCCCCGCCCGCCGCCACGCCGCGGACGGTGAAGGGACCGTCCACCAGGGTCTCGGCCGGGCCGCCGTCCAGCGGGACCCGGAGCAGCTCCACGCTGCCGCGGCGCTGCACGCCCACCAGGACGGCACCGTCGACGACCACGGTCGTCGGCGTCTCGTCACCGCGGTGGTGCCGTTCCGGATCGAGCAGCGGCTGCAGCGTGCCGTCGTCCCGCACGCCGCACGGCACCGCCTGACGGGCGACGAAGTCCAGCCCGTCCGGGCCGAGGTCGGGAACGGCAGTGACGACCAGTTGCTCCCCTGCGTAGGCCGGTGCGGCGCAGTCGCCGGTCCCGGCTGTCAGCCGCCGCAGGCCGGAGCCGTCCGGAGCGATCCCGTGGACGTCACGCACGAGGTCCCGGTCGGCGCGCGGGTGGCGCGCGGAGACGAAGGCGAGCTCACCGCCGTCCGGACGCCAGGTGACGTCCTCGCAGTCGGCGTCGCCGGTGGTGACCTGGACCGGCTCGGACAGCGGCGCGGTGTCGTCGGCGAAGTCGACCGGGAGGTCGAGGACGAAGACCTGGCTGCGCCGGTCGGCGAGGAAGCCGATCCCGTCGAGCCGGTACGTCAGCGACGTGATCAGGCGGGGTGGCTCGGCCGCCGGCGGAACGCCGTCCACCGTGCCGTACCGGCCGTGCTCCGGAACGCGGGCGACGTAGGCCAGCCGCCGCGAGTCCGGCGACCAGACCGGTGCTCCTGCGCCGAGGTGGTGCCCGGTGAGCCGGCGGGGCTCCCCACCGGCGGTCGGCATCAGCCAGATCTGGGGGCGCCCACCGGCCTCGGCACTGAGGAAGGCCAGCCAGCGCCCGTCCGGGGAGAACGCCGGGGAGCTGTCGAGGTGCCCGGAGGTCACCGGCCGCGCCGGCGCGGACCCGTCGGTAGGCACCGCCCAGAGCTGGCTGCGGTACTCGTCGGCCTCGAGGTCGGGCCGCGCGACGGCGACGACGGCCATCCGTCCGTCCGGGGAGACGGTCGGGACGCCCGGCGTGCGCAGGAGCGCGAGATCGTCAGGCCGCATGGCCCGGGACGCTAGCCGAGGGACTCAGGACGGCACACGGCGCGCGCGGGCGGTGCTCACGAGCAGCGTGCCGCCGAGCAGGGGCAGCAGCGCGAGCAGCAGCAGACTGCGGTCGACGCCCAGTGCCTCCCCGGCTCCCCCGACGACGGCGGAGCCCACACCGCCGCCGACGAGGAAGACCAGTGTCGCGATGCCCAGGGCCACGCCGCGGACGTCGGCCGGCACAGCGCCGCCCACGGCAGCCATGAGGGACGGCTGGCCGAGACCGAAGGCGAGCGTCACCAGGATCACCGCCGTCACGAGCACCGCCGCGGAGCCGCGCGCCGCACCGACGGCAGCGACGACCAGCGCCAGCGCCGCGGTCGCGTCGGAGACGATCAGGGACCAGCTCGGGCCCAGTCGTGTCAGCAGCGGGCCCGCGAGACGCGGGGCGACGAAGCCGGTGAGGGCGCTGGGCAGCAGCGCGAGACCCACCTGCAGGGGGGTCCACCCGCGCGCCGCGAGCACGGCGGGCACCGCGATCAGCAGGGCGAACCACGCGGCCGGGACCGCGGAGGCGGCCAGGGAGCTGCGGACCACGACGGGCTCACGCACGACCCGCCGCGGGAGGAAGCCCTCCGGTCGGCGCCGCACCCGCGCCGCGACGGCGGGAACGCCCACGGCGACGAGCACGGCGCCCACCGTCGCGATGAGGACCCCCGAGGCGGGCGACTGCACGAGCAGGACCAGACCGGCGGCGGTGGCGGCCACGAGCACCGCCCCCAGGACGTCGAGCCGGGCGCCGCTCCCCTGGGTCGGCAGGGCGCGCCACAGGGCAGGGACGACGAGCAGACCCAGCGCCGGGAGCGCGACGACCGCCCGCCAGCCGGCCACATCGGCGACGAGACCACCCGCGAGCGGGCCGAGCGCGCTGACGGCCGCCGCCATCCCGGCGACCTGCCCGAGCGCGGTGGTCCGGACGGCGCCGTCGTAGCGGGCGCTGACGATGGCCATGCCGAGGACGGGCACCGCGGCGGCACCCATGCCCTGCAGGATCCGTGCAGCCAGGAGCACCTCGATGTTCGGCGCGAAGCCGCCGAGGACCGCGCTGCCGGCCATCAGGCCGACCCCGACGAGCAGGGGGAGCCGGATGCCGGCGAGGTCGGCGACCCGTCCGTAGACGGCGGTCGCCACCGCGAGCATCAACGCGTAGAGACTGATGACCCACGAGACCCCACCGGTCGTGAGGTCGAGGTCCGCCGCGATCGCCGGCAGCGTGACCGCTACCGCCGCGCTGCCCATCCCGGCGAGGCCGAACAGCAGACCGACGAGCCCGGCGACGCGGCCGGCGTCCGTCTGATCCCCCACGAAGCGGCCTCAACCGGTCGGCGGCCCCGTCTGTTCCGCTGCCGTCAGCGTCGGGCGCGGTCCTCGTCGGTCTCGTCGGCGATGCGGGCCTCCGCGGCGGCCGCGGCCTCGGGGCCGCCGGTCGGTACGGACTTCGCCGTCTCCGGGTCGACCACCGGCTCGTCGGCGCCGATCAGCTGACCGCGCGTCTTGAGCAGGCTGGCGACCGTCGCGATGACCAGCACGCCCAGGATGATCGAGAGCGAGAGCCAGATCGGGATGTGCGGCACCGCCTCGATCGGCTCGCGCTCACCGGCGAACGGCAGCTGGTTCTCGTGCACGGCCTCCAGGATCAGCTTGACGCCGATGAAGGCCAGGATGACCGCCAGCCCGAGCGACAGGTAGACGAGCCGCTTCAGCAGACCGCCGAGCAGGAAGTACAGCTGGCGCAGGCCCATGAGAGCGAAGACGTTGGCCGTGAAGACGATGAACGGCTCGCGGGTGAGACCGAAGATGGCCGGGATGCTGTCGAGCGCGAAGATCAGGTCGGTCGTGCCGAGCGCCAGGATGACCACGATCATCGGCGTCCACATCTTCTTGCCGTTCTCGCTCACCCGGATCTTCGCGCCGTGGAAGTCCTTGGTGATCGGCAGGATCTTGCGCATCCGCCGGATGAACGCGTTCTCCTCGTAGTCCTCGTCCTCACCGCGGTGCCGGACGAGGTTGAACGCCGTGTAGATCAGGAAGATGCCGAAGATGTAGAAGACCCACACGAACCGCTCGATGACCACGGCGCCCAGCAGGATGAAGATCCCGCGCAGGACGAGCGCGATGATGATGCCGATCATCAGCGCTTCCTGCTGGAACTTCCGTGGCACCTGGAAGCGCGCCATGATGATCACGAAGACGAACAGGTTGTCCACCGAGAGCGAGTACTCGGTGAGCCAGCCCGCGTAGAACTCCGTCGCGTAGGTGCCGTTGGTGAACGCCAGCATCAGCAGGCCGAAGACCAGCGCCAGGCTGACGTAGAAGGTCACCCAGAGGCCGGCCTCCTTGAGTGAGGGCTCGTGCGGGCGACGGGCGACGATGGCGAGGTCCGCGAGCAGCAGGACCGTCAGCCCCACGAACGTCGTGATCTCGAACCAGACGGGAAGTTCCACGGGGCCTCACTCTACGGGCGGGCCCCCGCTGCCGCTGTCGGCCGGTCGGGCACTTCGGATGGTCGGGCGCGTCGCTGCGGAGCCGGTCCGGCTCCGCAGCGACGCGGTCACTCAGCGGTGCACCGGATCGTTCACCGGGACAGCGGTGGTGCGGTCGACGTCGGCGTCCACCTCGACGGGCTCGGGCGTGACGACGGCGCCGCGCTGCTCGGCACCCTCGGCCCCGGCCGGCAGGTGCTCGGCGCGGTCGCGCCGGTTCCTGGCCAGGCTCGCGACCGTCGTCACGACGAGGGTCAGCAGGATGACCGACAGCGACAGCCAGGTCGGGATCTCCGGGATGGCGGTCACGTGCTCACCGCCGTTGATGAAGCCCAGCTCGTTCGTGTGCAGGGCGTGGATGACGAGCTTGACGCCGATGAACCCGAGGATGACCGCGAGGCCGTAGGACAGGTAGACCAGCCGGTCGAGCAGTCCGTCGATGAGGAAGAACAGCTGACGCAGGCCCAGCAGCGAGAAGGCGTTCGCGGCGAAGACCAGGTAGGTCTCCTGGGTGAGCCCGAAGATCGCCGGGATGGAGTCGACCGCAAAGAGGATGTCGGCGCTGCCGATGGCGATGAGCGCGATGGCCAGCGGGGTGATGTACCGCTTGCCATCGATCCGCACCGCCATCTTGTCCGAGTGGTACTCGTCCGTGGTCGGGAAGACCTTCCGGGCGGCCCGCAGGAGGATGTTCTCCTTGTAGTCCTCGTCGCCGTTGTGACCGCCACTGCGGGCCTGCGCCCACGCGGTGTAGATCAGGATCGCGCCGAAGAGGTAGAAGACCCAGCTGAAGTTCTCGATGGCGGCGGCGCCGACGACGATGAAGACGGTGCGCAGCACGAGCGCGAACGTGATGCCGTAGAGCAGCACCTTCTGCTGCAGTTCCCGCGGGACCCCGAAGCTGGCCATGATCAGGACGAAGACGAAGAGGTTGTCGATGGACAGGCTCTTCTCGGTGATGTAGCCGGCGAAGTACTCGCCACCGAACTGGGCACCGTAGAACCAGAAGATCAGCAGTCCGAACACGACCGCGATGCCGACGTAGACGCCGGACCAGATCGCGGACTCACGCAGGGTCGGCGCGTGCGGGGTCCGCACGTGGCCGACGAGGTCGAAGATCAGCATCCCGACGATCAGACCGATCGTGAGAGCCCACACCCAGACAGGGACATCCATAGAGCAGTTCCTCCGGCAACTGGCAGCAGTCAGTACCGGAGGTCTCTCCCGCCGCAGGCCAGGGCCGGCGACCGACGGGACCGGAGATCACGGGATCTCGTACTGACGGCCCTGCCGCGTGGGGATACTCCCCTCCACGAACCACCGGGACGAGCGCGCGCATCAGCGCCCGCACTCCGTGTGGTCCGTTCTCTGCAACGGTGACGGGCGCCCGACAGTTCCGCCACGGGCGATCTTCCGCTGAGAGCCGGGTCACACGGGGCTGTCAGCACACGGAGCCCCCGCTCCCGGCACCGGGACCGGCTCGACGTCGCACGAGGTGACGGCGAGCCCGCGTCGAGCCGGAGCGATGTGCAACCGTGGCGCCTCCCCGGCCGGACGTCGCCATGGATGCACATCGCCGCCCGGTTCTAGGCGTGGGCGGCGTCGAGCTGCCGGAGCTCCTTCTTCAGCTCGGTCAGCTCGTCCCGCAGGCGCGCCGCGACCTCGAACTGCAGCTCCCGCGCGGCGGCGAGCATCTGGTCGTTCATCTGCGAGATGAGGTCGGCCAGCTCGTTGCGCGGCAGGCCCTGCGTGTCGATCGCCCCGGCCTTGGCCTTCTTGTTCTTCGAGGACAGCCCGGGCACCGGCGCCTTCCCGCGGGACTGCTGCCGGCCGGAGCCACCGATGAGCTCCGCCGAGGACTCCGAGTCCTCCGCCTCCCGGTAGATGCCCTCGAGGATGTCGACGATCTTCTTGCGCAGCGGCTGCGGGTCGACCCCCCGCTCGAGGTTGTAGGCGACCTGCTTCTCGCGGCGCCGGTCGGTCTCCTCGATCGCCTGCGCCATCGACGGGGTGATCTTGTCCGCGTACATGTGCACCTGGCCGGAGACGTTGCGCGCCGCCCGGCCGATCGTCTGGATCAGCGACGTGCCCGACCGGAGGAAGCCCTCCTTGTCGGCGTCGAGGATGGCCACGAGGGAGACCTCGGGCAGGTCGAGACCTTCGCGCAGGAGGTTGATGCCGACGAGCACGTCGTACTCGCCCTGGCGCAGCTCGCGCAGCAACTCCACCCGGCGCAGGGTGTCGACCTCCGAGTGCAGGTAACGCACCTTGATGCCGAGCTCGAGCAGGTAGTCGGTGAGGTCCTCGGCCATCTTCTTGGTCAGCGTGGTGACCAGGATCCGCTCGTCCTTCTCGGTGCGGATCCGGATCTCGTGGACCAGGTCGTCGATCTGCCCCTTGGTCGGCTTGACCACGACCTCCGGGTCGACCAGACCCGTCGGGCGGATGACCTGCTCCACGAACTCACCGCCTGTGCGGCCCAGCTCGTACTTCCCGGGCGTCGCCGACAGGTACACCGTCTGGCCGATCCGGTCGGTGAACTCCTCCCACTTCAGCGGGCGGTTGTCCATGGCCGACGGCAGCCGGAACCCGTGCTCGACGAGCGTCCGCTTGCGGCTCATGTCGCCCTCGTACATGCCGCCGATCTGCGGGACGCTCACGTGCGACTCGTCGATGACCAGCAGGAAGTCGTCCGGGAAGTAGTCGACGAGGCAGCTGCCGGCGCTGCCGGGCATGCGGCCGTCGATGTGCCGTGAGTAGTTCTCGATGCCGGAGCAGAAGCCGACCTGGCGCATCATCTCGATGTCGTAGGTCGTGCGCATGCGCAGCCGCTGCGCCTCCAGCAGCTTGCCCTGCCGCTCCAGCTCGGCGAGCCGGGTCTCGAGCTCGGCCTCGATGCCGCGGATGGCCCGCTCCATCCGCTCGGGGCCCGCGACGTAGTGGGTCGCCGGGAAGACGAACAGCTCCTCGACCTCCCGCACGACCTCACCGGTGAGCGGGTGCAGGTAGTAGAGCCGCTCGACCTCGTCACCGAACATCTCGATCCGGACGGCGAGCTCCTCGTAGACCGGGAAGACCTCGATCGTGTCCCCGCGCACGCGGAACGTGCCGCGGGTGAAGGAGAGGTCGTTCCGGGTGTACTGCTCGGTGACCAGGGTGCGCAGCAGGTCGTCGCGGTCGCGGGACTCGCCCAGCCTGATCTTCAGCGCCCGCTCCACGTACTCCTGCGGGGTGCCCAGGCCGTAGATGCAGGAGACGGTGGCCACGACCACGACGTCGCGACGGGTGAGCAGGCTCTGCGTAGCCGAGTGGCGGAGCCGCTCGACCTCGTCGTTCACCGAGGAGTCCTTCTCGATGTAGGTGTCCGTCTGCGGGACGTACGCCTCGGGCTGGTAGTAGTCGTAGTACGAGACGAAGTACTCGACGGCGTTGTTCGGCAGCAGTTCCTTGAACTCGTTGGCCAGCTGCGCGGCGAGCGTCTTGTTGGGTGCGATGACGAGGGTCGGGCGCTGCACCTGCTCGATCAGCCAGGCCGTGGTCGCCGACTTGCCGGTACCGGTGGCGCCGAGCAGGACGACGTCCTTCTCCCCGGCGTTGACCTTCTCGGCGAGCGCCTTGATGGCCGCCGGCTGGTCACCGGAGGGCTGGAACTCGCTGACGACGCGGAAGCGCCCCTGCGTAGGCCGGAGATCCGTCATGGTGGGCACGGGGAGAACGGTACGACGCGGGTGTGACAGAACGGGTCCGAGCGGGCGAGCGGGCCGGCTGGTGAACCCGGGGAGAACGGGACGCATCCGCTACTTGTCCTCCACGCCGACGCCCCCCTAGCGTGCCTGGTCGCAGGAACGGTTCCGGACCGGGGACCAGCGCCACCCGGCGTCAGCCGGGCGAGGTCGGCCCCCGGAACGGCGGCGTCCGGCCTCCACCGGGGTCGTCCTCCGCGCGCCGCCCCGGCACCGGGCAGCCGTCAGCGGCCCGTGCCGGGGCCTGCGCACGACGCCCTCCGCGGCCCTGCCACGGGGGGCGTCGTCGTGCCCGCCCACCCGGCCGACCGGCAGCGGCGCGACTCACACAAGATGCAGGTGTGCGGGGGGCGTCGCAGGGGCACCCCGGCACGGTCGCAGCAGACGACTTCCTCCGCGAAGATCGCCGGAGATACATCCCCTGCCCCGGGGTTCGGGGCACAGCGCAGGAGGAAATCCCAGGATGACGCAGGTCTGGCCCGGCAGTGCCTACCCCCTCGGGGCCACGTACGACGGCACCGGCACGAACTTCGCGATCTTCAGCGAGGTCGCCGAGAAGGTCGAGCTGTGCCTCTTCGACGACGCCGGCAACGAGGAGCGGATCCGGCTCCCCGAGATGGACGGCTACGTCTGGCACGCCTTCCTGCCCGGGGTCCACCCCGGGCAGAAGTACGGCTTCCGGGTGCATGGGCCGTACGACCCGGCCCAGGGGCTGCGGTGCAACCCGAACAAGCTGCTGCTCGACCCGTACGCAAAGGCCATCGACGGCCAGATCAACTGGGACCCGTCGGTCTTCGGCTACGACTTCGAGACCAAGGAGCGCAACGACGGCGACTCCGCGGCGCACATGCCGAAGTCCGTCGTCGTCAACCCGTTCTTCGACTGGGGCGTCGACCGCCCACCCAAGACGCCGTACAACAAGACGGTCATCTACGAGGCCCACGTCAAGGGCCTGACCATGACCAACCCGCGCATCCCCGAGGAGCTGCGCGGCACGTACGCCGGCGTCGCGCACCCGGCGACCATCGAGCACCTCACCGAGCTCGGCATCACCGCGATCGAGCTCCTCCCGGTGCACCAGTTCGTGCAGGACGACACCCTCCAGCAGAAGGGCCTGCGCAACTACTGGGGCTACAACACGATCGGCTTCTTCGCCCCGCACAACGAGTACGCCAGCGACACCGCCGCCGGGCAGCACGTGCAGGAGTTCAAGGGCATGGTCCGGGCCCTGCACGAGGCGGGCATCGAGGTCATCCTCGACGTCGTCTACAACCACACCGCCGAGGGCAACCACAACGGCCCGACGCTGTCCTTCCGCGGCATCGACAACCGCACGTACTACAAGCTCGTCGAGGGCGACGAGCGGTACTACATGGACTTCACCGGCACCGGGAACACCCTGAACGTCCGGACGCCGCAGTCGCTGCAGCTGATCATGGACTCACTGCGCTACTGGGTCACCGAGATGCACGTCGACGGCTTCCGCTTCGACCTCGCCTCCGCGCTGGCCCGCGAGCTGCACGCCGTCGACCGGCTGGCCACGTTCTTCGACCTGGTGCACCAGGACCCGGTCGTCAGCCAGGTGAAGCTGATCGCCGAGCCCTGGGACGTCGGCGAGGGCGGCTATCAGGTCGGCAACTTCCCGGCCCTGTGGACGGAGTGGAACGGCAAGTACCGCGACACCGTCCGCGACTTCTGGCGGGGCGAGGACGCCACCGTCGGCGAGTTCGCCAGCCGGATCACCGGCTCCGCCGACCTCTACCAGCACTCCGGCCGCCGCCCCTTCGCGAGCATCAACTTCGTGACGGCGCACGACGGCTTCACCCTCAACGACCTCGTCTCCTACAACGAGAAGCACAACGAGGCCAACGGCGAGGGCAACAACGACGGGGAGAGCCACAACAGCAGCTGGAACTGCGGCGTCGAGGGCCCCACCGACGACCCGGAGATCCTGCAGCTGCGCGGCCAGCAGCGGCGCAACTTCATCGCCACGATGATGCTGAGCCAGGGCGTCCCGATGCTGCTGCACGGCGACGAGCTGGGCCGCAGCCAGGGCGGCAACAACAACGGCTACTGCCAGGACTCCGAGCTGACCTGGATCGACTGGGAGAACGTCGACGAGGGCCTGCTGGAGTTCACGAAGAAGGTCACCCGGCTCCGCACCGACCACCCGACGTTCCGCCGTCGCCGGTTCTTCCACGGCCGCCCTGTCCGCCGCGGTCTGGGCGACCCGGTGCCGGACATCGACTGGCTGACCCCGGCCGGCGAGCAGATGACCGACGAGGACTGGGACGCCGCGTACGCCAAGTCGCTGGCCGTCTACCTCAACGGCGTCGGCATCCGCGAGACCGACGAGCGCGGCGAGTACCTCACCGACGACCACTTCTACCTGGCCTACAACGCCTCGCACGAGGCGATCGAGTTCACGCTGCCCAGCGACGACTACTCGCAGGTGTGGACGACGGTGCTCGACACCGCCGAGATGGACGAGGTCGAGCCGGTGGAGTTCAAGCCGGGCGACACCGTGACGGTGCAGGGACGGTCGATCGTCGTCCTCACCGGTCCCGCGCAGTGACCGAGAACGGCGAACGCCGCCGGTCGGTCCCGGCGGCCACCTACCGGCTGCAGGTGCACGCGGGGTTCCGGCTGCAGGACGCCGCGGACGTCGCCGGGTACCTGGCCGACCTGGGGGTCACGCACGCCTACTCCTCTCCCCTGCTGCGCTCGGCCGAGGGCAGCAACCACGGATACGACACCGTCGACCACGCGCACATCGACGAGGCCCGGGGCGGTCGCGAGGGCTTCGACCGGTTCGTCGCCGCGCTGCACGAGCACGGCCTCGGCCTGGTGCTCGACCTGGTGCCGAACCACATGGGCGTCGACGACCCGGCGGCCGCGCCGTGGTGGTGGGACGTGCTGCAGCACGGTCGGCAGAGCGCCCACGCGGGAGCGTTCGACATCGACTGGGACTTCGGGGACGGCAAGGTCCGCATCCCGGTCCTGGGTTCGGCGGACGACGTCGAGAAGCTCGAGGTGGTCGGTCGGGAGGGTGGGGGTGACGGAGACGGCGAGCTGCGGTACTACGACAACCGCTTCCCGATCGCTCCCGGCACCGGGGACGGCACCCCGCAGGAGGTGCACGCCCGTCAGAACTACGAGCTGGTCGACTGGCGCCGCGCCGACGACGAGCTGAACTACCGGCGGTTCTTCGCGATCAACACCCTGGCCGGCCTGCGCGTCGAGGACCCGGCCATCTTCGACGCCACCCACGAGCTGGTCCTGCAGCTGGTGGGCGACGGCGCCGTCGACGGCCTGCGCATCGACCACCCGGACGGCCTCGCCGACCCCAAGGGCTACCTGGACCGCCTGGCCGACGCCTCCGGGAACCGGTGGACCGTCGTGGAGAAGATCCTGGAGCCCGGCGAGGACCTGCCGGAGTCGTGGCGGACGGCGGGGACGACGGGCTACGACGCGCTGACCGAGGTCGACCAGCTGCTCGTCGACCCGTCCGGCGAGGGCGCGCTCACCGCGCTGGACACCGAGCTGACCGGCTCGGCCGTCGACTACGAGCGGCTGGTGCACGACTGCAAGCGCGAGGTCACCGACGGCATGCTCGGGTCGGAGGTGGCGCGCCTGGTCCGGGTGATCGGCGAGCTGTCCGGCGTCGACGCCACGCAGCAGACCGAGGCGCTGGCCGAGCTGCTGGCCAGCTTCCCGGTGTACCGCAGCTACCTGCCCGACGGCCGCGAGCACCTGGACGCCACCGTGGCCGCCGTCCGCGGGCGACGGCCGGACCTGACCGCGGCGCTCGACGCGCTGCACTCGGTGCTGTCGTCCGCGGGTTCGGAGGCCGCGACGCGGTTCGAGCAGACCAGCGGGCCGGTCATGGCCAAGGGCGTCGAGGACATGGCCTACTACCGGTGGGCGCGGTTCGTGTCGCTCAACGAGGTCGGCGGAGACCCGTCCCGCTTCGGCAGCACGGTCGAGGAGTTCCACGCCGCACAGCTGCGCCGGGCCGAGCGCTACCCGGAGTCGATGACGACGCTGTCGACGCACGACACCAAGCGCAGCGAGGACGTGCGCGCCCGGCTGGCCGTGCTCGCCGAGATGCCGGACGCGTGGGCGCAGCTGGTCCGTCAGCTGCTCCAGCGGCACCCGTTGACCGACCGGCCCCTCGCCCACCTGGTGTGGCAGAACCTGGTCGGCGCCTGGCCGCTGTCCCGCGAGCGGGCGCACGCCTACGCGGAGAAGGCCGCCCGCGAGGCCGGCACCTCAACGACGTGGACGGCGCCGGACGAGGAGTTCGAGGGGCAGCTGCACGCCCTGGTCGACGCCGCCTTCGACGACGAGCAGACGCACGGTGCGATCGAGGACTTCGTGGGCCGGATCGCTCCCCTCGGCTGGTCGAACTCGCTGACCCAGAAGCTGCTGCAGCTGACGATGCCCGGCGTCCCGGACGTCTACCAGGGCACCGAGCTCTGGGACTTCTCGCTGGTCGACCCGGACAACCGCCGTCCGGTGGACTACGGGCAGCGGCGGCAGCTGCTGGCCTTCCTCGACGCCGGCGAGGTGCCGGCCGTCGACGCGACCGGTGCGGCGAAGCTGCTGGTCACGTCGCGCGTCCTGCGGGCCCGGCGCGACCACCCGGAGTGGTTCGCCGGGTACGAGCCGGTGGAGGTCACCGGCTCGGCGGCGGAGCACCTGGTCGCCTACGACCGCGGCGGGGTCGTAGTCGTTGCCACGCGGCTGCCGGCCGGGCTGGCCGCGAAGGGCTGGGGCGACACCGCGCTCCAGCTGCCCAACGGTGCCTGGCGAGACCTGCTCACCGGCGAGCGGATCGTCTCCGACGTCGCCGGTGTGGCCGCGGACGCCCTGCTGGCGAAGCTCCCCGTGGCGCTCCTGACACGCGACTGAACCGCGGCGAGATCGGCGATCTCGCCCCCATCAGCGGCTTGATGGGGGCGAGATCGCCGATCTCGCCGGACGTCAGAACCGGATGGCGTCGATCACCTTCGCGCGGACGGCGATGGTCGCGGGCAGCAACCCGGCCAGCGCCCCCACCGCGGTGGCGGCGATCAGACCCTCGACCGCGGCGGCCACCGGGAAGCCGGGCATGTCCGCGATCGGGATCCCGTCGTTCAGCAGCTGGTCCAGCGGCAGGTTCCGCACGAGCACGATCGCGGCCCCGACGGCGAGCAGCCCGGCCAGTGCGGTCGCGCAGACGCTCTCCAGCATCACCGCGGCGAAGATCCGGCCGGACGTCGCCCCGAAGCTGCGCCGCACGCCGATCTCCCGGATCCGTTGCCGCACGGTGACCAGGCCGATGTTGAGGACCCCCAGCCCGCCGAGTATCAGCACCACGGTGCCGGCACCCCGGATCGCCAGCCGGAGCATCGCGATGGTTTCCTCCGCGCCCTGGGGATCGGAGCGGTAGGTGTCGACCTGCAGGCCGGGCAGCGCGAGGGCGAGGTCGTGCCGCACCGTCTCCATCACCTGGTCGGTCTGGTCGGCCGGCACCCAGAGCTCGAGGGTGCTCGGTCCGGCGTACATCGCCGCCGCCGGGTCCAGCGCCGTCGTGGCGTCCCACGGCCCCGCCGACCGGTCGATGCGATAGGCCACCAGCTCGTCGCCGTAGCCCTCGCGCACGACCCCGACGACGGTCGCCCGCACCGGGTCCGCACCACCGATGACCACCGTCGGCCGGCTGGAGAGGTCCGGCACGCCCAGCGCCGTCATGAACGCCTCGTTGACGACGACCGACGGCGAGAGGCTCTCCCGGTCGCCCTCCCGGAGCCAGCGTCCCTCGATCGGCTCGATGCGGTGCAGGTCGCCGTAGTTCGGCGACACCCGGCGGGTCTGGACGGCCATCGTCCCCCCGGGCATCCGGAACCGCGTCTCGCCCCACGCGATCGTGGCCGCCGTCGCGATGTCGTACCGCTCGACCAGGTCCGCGACCGCGGCGTCCCACTCCGCACCGTCGGGTGGCATCCCGGTGTTCGGGTCCCAGGCGCTGACGGCGACCGTCGCCGCCCGGCCGCCGGACCGCTCGCCGACCTCCTGCTGCACCTGGGCGACCATGAGCCCCAGCGCGGTCACGGTCGTCATGGCGAAGACCGCCAGGAAGACGCCGACGAGCGACAGCAGCACGCGGGCCTTGTGCACGCGGACCTCGTCCCAGGCCTCCGCCAGCGTGCCGAGGATCCCGGTCATGCCGGGCCCCGGTCCGACGTGGCGGCACCGAGCGCTCCGGCCTCGAGCAGCGGCGAGAGGCGGCCACGGTCCAGCCGGAAGCGGCGGCCCGCCAGGGCGGCGACCGAGAGGTCGTGGGTGATGGTCACCAGCGCGGCGCCGTTCTCGGCCGTGGCCTGCGCGAGGAGGGCCATGACCTGCGCGCCGGTCTCGACGTCGAGGGCGCCCGTGGGTTCGTCGGCCAGCACGACACGGGGGCTGCGCACCAGCGCGCGGGCGATCGCCACCCGCTGCTGCTCACCGCCCGACAGGCGCTCCGGCACCTGGTCCGCGCGGGCGCCCAGGCCGACCCGGTCGAGCATCTCCCGGGCCGTGCTCCGGCGGCGCAGGTAGTCCCGGCCCCGGGCGTAGAGCAGCGGCGCGGCGACGTTCTCCGCGGCGGTGCGCCGCGGCAGCAGGTTGAACTGCTGGAACACGAAGCCGAACACCTCACCGCGCAGGCGCGAGCGACGGCGGGCCGAGAGGCCGTCGGTCGGCTCACCGTCCAGGAGGTAGCTGCCCGAGGTGGGGGTGTCCAGCAGGCCGAGGAGGTTGAGCAGCGTCGACTTCCCCGACCCGGAGCGGCCGACGATGGACACGTGCTCGCCCGGCGCGACGTCGAGGTCGACACCGGTCAGGATCGGCAGGACGCTCTCGTCCGGGAGCAGCACCTCCCGGCTGATCCCGCGCAGCTCGAGCAGGCTCATCCGTACGGCCCGCCCATCATCGGGTCCTGCACCGGGGTGTCGTCGGGCACGGGCACGAACTGCAGCACCTGCTCGCCCTCGCTGAGCCCGTCGCGGATCTCGATCTGGTCGCCGTCGGTGAGCCCGAGGGTGACCGCGCGCTGCTCCTCGGCACCGTCGTCGCCGACCACCCAGACGTTCCCGGTCTGCACCGAGCCCTGGACGGCGGTGATCGGCACGACGAGGACGTTCTCCGCCGTCCCCGCCTGCACGCCGACGGTGGCGCCCATGCCGGGGAACACGGACACGCCGGCCGGTACCGCGCAGCGGGCCGTCGTCCCGCCGCCGGTCCCGCCCTGCACCGGCGGCGCCTCGCCCTCGGGCGCCGCCCCGCCCGAGGTCGGCGCCGCCCCGAGCGTGAGCCCGGTGCAGGTGAAGGGGGCCGGGCCGCCCTGCACCTCCACCTCCGCGGTGGCGGGCGGGGCGAGCAGCCGGAACTGCTCGGCCTGGGTGAGCGTCGCGGTGACCGAGAGGGTCCCGGGGCTCACGGAGCCGACCTCGTCCCCCACGGCGACGACCTGGTCGACGAGCACGTCGAGCTCGTCCAGCGTGCCGGCCGCGGGTGCCGGGACCGTCGCGGTCCGCACGCGCGGCGGCCGCGGGGTCGACGTCGGGTTGCCCTCGGGATCGGTGCCTACGACGGGCGCCAGCTCCTCCTCGAAGCGGATCTCCAGCAGCGCCTGACCCGCCGTCACCGTCGCGCCCTCGGCGACGAGCAGCCGGCGGACGGTGCCGGCCGCGGTGGCCTTCACCGGGACGGCGGGGTCGGCCACGACGGTGCCGGTGACCGACACGGTGTTGGTGACGGTCCCGCGGGTGACGGGGACGGCCGGCGAGCCCAGGTCGAGCGCCGGTGCGCCCGGTCCGGAGTCCGCGGAGTCGCCTGTTCCCCCGCGGAAGGCGAGCACGACGAGGGCGACGGCGATGACGGCCCAGACCAGGAGGCGGAGGGCCGGGAAGACGACGGTGCGGACGACGGACATGCACGCTCCTTGCGCGCTCGGGCACCGATCGGTACCGGTACGGCGAAACGTAACGGCCCGGTCGCTCTACGTCGTCATCCTGCGGGCGGACCCGCCGGTACTACCAGGGGTTGACCTGCGGCGGGGCGGGCATGATCGGTCCGCCCCCTTCCGCACGACCGCCTTATCAGGAGGCCCCCGCATGTCCGCTCCCGTCGAATTCGCCGTCTGGGCGCCCCTGCCCGAGCGGGTGCGGGTCCAGGTCGACGGCGCCGTCCACGACATGACCCGGGACGACGGAGGCTGGTGGCGCGCCGAGGTCGAGGCCGCGCCGGAGGCCGACTACGGCTACCTCCTGGACGACAACGCGACGCCCCGCCCGGACCCGCGCTCCCGCCGTCAGCCCGAGGGCGTGCACGGGCTCTCCCGCCGGTTCGAGCCCGCGGCCCACGAGTGGGGCGACGGCGCCTGGACCGGGCGCCCGCTCGCCGGAGGCGTCGTCTACGAGCTGCACGTCGGCACGTTCACTCCCGAGGGCACCCTCGACGCGGCGATCGGACGGCTGGGTCACCTCGTCCGGCTGGGCGTGGACTTCGTCGAACTGCTCCCGGTGAACGGGTTCAACGGCACGCACAACTGGGGCTACGACGGCGTCCTCTGGTACGCGGTGCAGGAGGAGTACGGCGGCCCGGCCGCCTACCAGCGCTTCGTCGACGCCTGCCACCAGCAGGGTCTCGGCGTCATCCAGGACGTCGTCTACAACCACCTCGGCCCGTCGGGGAACTACCTGCCGGAGTTCTTCCCGATCTTCGCCGAGGGCGGCGCCAACACCTGGGGCAACTCCGTCAACCTCAGCGGCCCAGACTCCGACGAGGTCCGCCGCTACATCATCGACAACGCGCTCATGTGGCTGCGCGACATGCACGTCGACGGGTTGCGGCTGGACGCCGTGCACGCGCTGGTCGACGAGCGCGCCACCCACGTGCTCGAGGAGATGGCGCAGGAGGTCGACCGGTTGTCCGTCGCCGTCGGCCGGCCGCTGACCCTGATCGCCGAGTCCGACCTGAACGACCCGCGCATGGTCACCCCGCGCGTGGCCGGCGGCCTCGGTCTGACCGCGCAGTGGAGCGACGACTTCCACCACTCGCTGCACGCCACCCTGACCGGCGAGGGCCAGGGCTACTACGCCGACTTCGCCGAAGCGGGGCTCGGCGGCCTGGCCAAGGTGCTCACCGGTGCCTACTTCCACGACGGCGCCTGGTCGAGCTTCCGGCGCCGGCACCACGGTCGCCCGGTCGACACCGCGACGCTGTCGGGCTGGAAGTTCCTCGGCTACCTGCAGGACCACGACCAGATCGGCAACCGCGCCGTCGGCGACCGGATCTCCGCCACCCTCTCCCCCGGCCTCCTCGCCGTGGGCGCGACCGTGACGCTGACCAGCCCCTTCACGCCGATGCTGTTCATGGGCGAGGAGTGGGGCGCGACCACGCCCTGGCAGTTCTTCACCAGCCACCCGGAGCCCGAACTCGGCAAGGCCACCGCCGAGGGCCGGATCGGCGAGTTCGCCGAGCACGGGTGGGACGCCGACGTCGTCCCCGACCCCCAGGACCCGGAGACCTTCACCCGGTCCAAGCTCGACTGGTCGGAGCTGTCGAAGGAGCCGCACGAGCGGCTGCTCGCCGTCCACCGCTCGCTCCTGGCCCTGCGCCGGGCGCACCCGGACTTGGTCGACCCCGACCTGGCCGCGGTGCAGGTGACCTGGGACGACGCCGACCGGTGGCTGGTCGTGCACCGCGGCAGCCTCCGGGTGGCGGTCAACCTGGCCGGGGAGCCCCGGGAGGTCGACCTCGACCGCCCGGTCGCCGACGTCCTGTTCAGCACCGACGAGCTGCCCGCCGTGGACGGCGCCACCGTGACGCTGCCGGCCGAGAGCGCGGCCGTGCTCAGCACGCGCTGACGTGCGCCGGCTCCTCCCCGGGACCGGCGATGTCGACGACGCCGGCCTCGTCGAGGCCTACCGGCTGCCGGCGGGGCGGTCGCTGCGGGTCAACTTCGTCGTCTCCCTCGACGGCGCCGTCACGGTCGGTGGCCGCAGCGAGGCGCTCGGCTCCCCGGCCGACCGGCGGGTCTTCGAGCTGCTGAGGGCGCTGTCCGACGGCGTCCTCGTCGGCCACGGGACGGCGGCCGCCGAGGGGTACCGGCCGATCATCGCGGACTCGCGCGTCGGCCGGCTGCGCAGCTCGCTGGGGAGGCCGGCGACCGCACCGGTGGTCGTCGTCTCCCGCCGGGCGTCCCTGGATCCGGGCAGCCGGCTCGTCGGCGGCGCCGTCTCGCCCACGCTCCTGGTGACCTGTGCCGCGGCCGACGCCGACCGCCGCTCCGCCCTCGCCGACGCCGGGGTCCAGGTGCTCGTCTGCGGGGACGACGACGTCGACCTCCCGCTGGCCCTGGACCGGCTGGCCGAGCGCGGGCTGGAGCAGGTGCTGTGCGAGGGCGGACCGCAGCTGCTGCGCGCCGCGCTCCGGGCCGGGGTGGTCGACGAGCTCGCGCTCACGGTGTCACCGACCCTGGTGGGGGCGGCCGGGACGCGGCTGCTCGGCGAGGAACTGGCCGACCGCATCCCGCTCGAGCTGCGCCAGGTGCTCCAGGAGGACGGGTTCCTCCTCACCCGGTACGGCGTCCGGGCCGCCCGCTAGGCCCCGGGGGCCCGGTAGCCGACGGACGAGGCGCGCTCCAACGCCTCCAGCGTCTCCTCCACGGTGAGCAGAACCGTCGTCTCGATCGACGCGAGCGCACCGCCCCCGCCGATCGCGAGCGCCACGGCGGCCATCGCGACGTCGTCGGGTGCCTCCCAGAGGGTGACGCCGTCGTGCTCGCCGAAGGCGTACCAGAAGCCGTGCAGCTTCCCGCCGACCGACTCGATGTACGCGGTCGCCGCTCTGCGGCGGTCCTCGGGATGGGCGATGAGCATCGCCCAGGTCTCCGGGGTGTAACGGAAGAGGGTGAGGTACATGGGCATGGTCGTGCCTTCCGGTCGTCCCCCCGCGGGCCGACGCTAGGAGGCGGGCCGGACGGCGTCGAGACCCCCCGGCGTGACGCCGGAGGGGCTACCGGGCGACGGCGACGACGCCGCGGGCGGTGCTCCCGTCGGGACGCGTCCAGTCCACCTCGACCGCCCCGCGACCCGCGGTGGGCACGCCCGGCTCGGGCACCCGCACGAGCTCGACGGCGCGCGGCTGCCCGTCGCCGGTCCACGAGCGGCCGACCGTGGGGTCGAGGGTGTCGCTCTCGCTCTGGTGCTGCGCCTCGACCGCGCCGGCCACGAATGCGAGCAGCTGCGCCGACGCCACCGGGTCGTGTTCGGCGTCGTAGAGCCATCGGGTACCGAGGACACCGTGCTCGGAGGTCCCGACCAGCCCGGCGTCCGCTCCGTCGAGGGCCGCACCGCGGTAGGTGAGCGGCACGAAGTAGGTGGTCGCCCCCGCCCCGGTGCCGTCGCTGACCAGCATGAGCTCGATGCCGACCTCGCCGGCCGGGTCGTCCAGGCGGAAGCCCCCCGCCCGGGACAGCGCCGGCGTCCCGAACCCGCGGTACCAGGGCTGCCGGGGCAGCCAGCCGGTGAGGAGCTCGAGCTTGGTGGGAGCCATGGTCGTGGCGTGGACGGTGGCCATGCCCCACCCTGTCACGTCTCCTCCACGCCGCGGAGATGCCGGACGCGCGGTCCACCGCGAAGTGGGCGACCGCAGCGCGCGGTGGCTTCCCCGTCCATCCGGTCGCTGCGTGCTGGTTGACTGACCTGCATGGATCTCCCCGTGCAGCCGCCGGTGAAGCCGATGCTGGCCAAGGCCGCGACGAAGGTGCCGACCGGCGACGACATGTACTACGAGCCGAAGTGGGACGGCTTCCGGTGCATCGTCTTCCGCGACGGCGACGAGGTGGAGCTGGGCAGCCGCAACGAGCGCCCGCTCACCCGCTACTTCCCCGAGGTGGTGGCCGCGGTGAAGGAGAACCTGCCCGAGCGGTGCGTCGTCGACGGCGAGATCGTCGTCCCCGCCGGCGACCGCCTGCACTTCGAGGCGCTGCTGCAACGCATCCACCCGGCCGAGTCGCGGGTCACCCTGCTCGCCGAGCAGACCCCCGCGTCCTTCGTCGCCTTCGACCTGCTGGCCCTCGGTGACGAGTCGCTGCTCGAGACGCCGTTCGCCGAGCGTCGGGCGAGGCTCGAGACCGCGCTCGGCGCGGCCGAGCCACCGATCTACCTGACCAGCGTCACCCGGGACCCTGCCACGGCGGAGCGCTGGTTCGAGACGTTCGAGGGGGCGGGGCTGGACGGCGTCGTCGCCAAGTCCGCCGGCCTCCCCTACGGACCCGACCAGCGGCTGATGACCAAGATCAAGCACGTGCGGACGGCGGACTGTGTGGTCGCCGGCTTCCGCTGGCACAAGAGCGGACCCATCGTCGGCTCACTGCTGCTGGGGCTCTACGACGAGGGGAAGCTGCAGCACATCGGCGTCGCCGCGTCCTTCCCGATGGCCCGCCGGGCCGAGCTGGTCGAGGAGCTCGCGCCCTACCGCGCCGAGGCGCTGGACGGGCACCCGTGGCAGGACTGGGCCAATGCACAGGTGCAGGAGGACGGCGAGAACCGCATGCCCGGTGCCGTGAGCCGGTGGAACGCGAAGAAGGACCTGTCGTGGGTGCCGCTGCGCCCGGAACTGGTCGTGGAGATCAAGTACGACCAGCTCGAGGGCCGTCGACTTCGTCACACCGGTCAGTTCCTCCGCTGGCGCCCCGACCGGGACGCGCTGAGCTGCACGTACGACCAACTCGAGGTGCCGGTGCGCTACGACCTCGGGGAGGTCCTGACGGGCGGTACGTCGCCCGATCGGGAGTGATCGCCTGCACGGGGCCCACACGGCTCCTAGGCTCGTGATCATGCGTCTGCACAACGGCCGGCTGGCCGTCCCGACGACCCTGCTCGCCCTGAGCATGGTCCTGGCCGGCTGCACCTCCTTCGCCGACTCGGTCGGCGAGGAGGCCGCCAGCACCCCGACGGCCCCGCCCGAGCCCGAGGCCGCCCCCATCGAGTGGACCGACTGCAACGAGGAGATCCAGGCCCTCGTCGCCGGTCAGCCCGGCAGCGAGCGCGACCTCGGCTTCGAGTGCGGCCGCACCGAGGTGCCGATCAGCTACGAGGAGCCCGACGGCGCGACGCTGCCGCTGTTCCTCGTCCGCGTGGTGAGCGGCACCCAGACCGACCGGATCGGCTCCCTCGTCGTCAACCCGGGCGGCCCCGGCGGCTCGGGCGCCGACGCCGCGATCGGCCTCGCGCTCTCCCTCCCCGAGGAGGTCGTCGGCCGGTTCGACATCGTCGGCTTCGACCCCCGGGGCGTGGGCCTCTCGACCCCGGTGGAGTGCATCCCGGACGAGCGCAAGGAGGAGATCCTCGCCGCCGAGCCGCGCCCGGTCAGCGACGAGGACCTGGACGCCGCGTTCGCGCTGGCCCAGGAGGTGGCCGACGACTGCGCCGAGGAGTACGGCGACGCGCTGGGCACCTTCAACACCGTCGACACCGCACGCGACATGGACCGGCTGCGCGAGGCGCTCGGTGACGAGCAGCTGACCTACCTCGGTTACTCCTACGGGACGACCCTCGGTTCCACCTACGCCGAGATGTTCCCGGACAAGGTGCGCGCCCTGGTCCTCGACGCCGCCGTCGACCCCGACGTCGCCGCGCAGGAGGACGCCGAGCAGAGCGCCGCCGCGTTCGAGGCCGGGTTCGACGCGTTCGCCACGAACTGCACCGGCCTGCTCGCCGGCTGCCCGCTCGGCGCCGAGCCGCGGCAGTTCGTCGAGCAGGTGCTGGCACAGGCCGACGCGACGCCGATCCCCAACAGCGAGCCCGACCCCGACGGCCAGGCACGGCTGGCCACGCCGGGCGTGGTGATGACCGCGATCCAGGCGGCCCTCTACGACACCCAGTCCTGGCCGCAGCTGGCCCAGGCGCTGGCCGCGGCGCAGACCGGCGACTCCAAGGGTCTGTTCTCCCTCGCCGACAGCTACACCGGCCGGCTCGAGGACGGGACCTACTCCAACCTCCTCGACGCGAACCTGGCGATCAACTGCGCCGACCGCGAGGAACGGTTCGAGGCGAGCGAGGTCCGCCGGCTCGTCGGCGAGTGGAACGCGAAGTACCCGCTGTTCGGTGCCGGTTCCGCCGCAGGGCTGTACACCTGCTCGGTGTGGGACGCCGAGCGCACGCCGCTGCCGGAGCGCGACGCCGAGGGCAGCGCGCCCATCCTGGTGGTCGGCAACTCCGGGGACCCGGTCACCCCGCTGCCGGGCGCCGTCGACCTGGCGGAGGACCTGGACTCGGGCGTCCTGCTGACGTGGCAGGGGCAGGGACACACCGCCTATCCCAAGACCGACTGCGTGACCGCCGCGGTGAACGCCTACCTCATCGACCTGACGGCGCCCATGGACGGACTCACCTGTCCGGCGTAGGGACGCCTCGCCGGAGGCCGGGCTGCGGTAGGAACTGAGCCATGGCCAGCAGCAAGGACGCCGTCGTCCTGGACGTCGACGGGCTCGAGGTCCGCGTCTCCAACCCCGAGAAGCCGTACTTCGGCGACAAGGGGATCCGGAAGATCGACGTCGTCCAGTACTTCGTCTCCGTCGGCGAGGGCATCCTGTTCGCCCTCAAGGACCGCCCGACGACGCTGGAGCGCTGGCCCGGCGGCGTCTTCGAGGGCGCCCGCATCTCCACCCGCGTGGACAACACCGGCGACGCGTTCTACCAGAAGCGGGTGCCCAAGAACGCCCCGCCGTGGGTGCCGACGGCGCACATCACCTTCCCCAGCGGGCGGACGGCGGACGAGATCGCGCCGGACTCGGTCGCGGTGGTGGCGTGGTGCGCGAACCTGGGCACGCTGACGTTCCACCCCTGGCCGGTGGACAAGGCCGACGTCGAGTCGCCCAACCAGATCCGGATCGACCTCGACCCGCAGCCGGGCACCGACTTCTCCGACGCCGTCCGGGTCGCCCCGCACGTGCGCGAGCTGCTGCACGAGTTCGGGATGGAGGGCTGGCCGAAGACGTCCGGTGGGCGCGGGGTGCACATCTACGTGCCCATCCACCCGCGCTGGACGTTCACCGAGGTCCGGCACGCGGTCATCGCCTTCGGCCGGGAACTCGAACGCCGGCTGCCCGACCTGGTGACCATGTCGTGGTGGAAGGAGGAGCGCGGCGAGAAGATCTTCATCGACTACAACCAGATGGCCCGGGACCGCACGATCGCCTCGGCGTACTCGATCCGGCCCAAGCCGCACGCGCCCGTGTCCGCACCCGTCGACTGGGACGAGCTGCCCGACGTCACGCCCTTCGACTTCGACGTCCTCACCATGCCCGGGCGCTTCCGGCAGGTCGGCGACAAGCACGCCGGGCTCGCCGGCCACGCCTACGGCATCGAGCCGCTGCTGGAGCTGTTCGAGAAGCAGGCCACCGACGCCGGGCTCGGCGACCTCCCCTATCCGCCGGACTACCCGAAGATGCCGGGCGAGCCGATGCGCGTGCAGCCCAGCCGGGCGAAGCGTCCCACCGGCGAAGATGCCGCCAACTAGCCTGTGGATGAAGTGAGCACAGCGCTCACTCGCCCCGACGGCCCGCCCCGGTGGCCACCAAATCGACGACCCGCTGGCGTCCTTCCGACGGCACCTGCGGGCCGCCGCCAGGGCACCGCGGACGAGGGAGCTGCACAGCCAGGGCTACGGTTCTTCTCGCGGTGACTGGCCGGTCGTGGGCCGTCGGTCGCGGCCACGCCCGACCGGCTGCCCGCGGGCAGGCGGCCGCTGGCATTCCGGAGGTAGCCGGGCCCCGGGCCCTGCGGGACCGTTCGCGACGACCGGCCAGGGGCCGTCACTGCTCGAGCCCCTGGCGAGGTCCCCGCCTCTTGTCATGACGCGCGGGTGCCGACGACCCCGCCGCCGTCCTCCGACTGCAGCACCGCGCCCGACAGCTCCACATGCGTGCACTGTGCTGCCGAGGCCCAGGGGTCAGAGCTCCTTCCCGGGCCGAGCACTGTGGGCCGTCTCCGGTACGGGGGTGCGCGGACCCTCGCCGGCCAGCACTGCCCGGACGTTGTCGACGGCGAGCGCTCCCATCGCTTCGCGGGTGGCTCGCCCGGCGCTGGCGATGTGCGGCAGCAGCACGACGTTCTCCAGCGAGCGCAACCCCGGGTGCAGCTGGGGCTCGTTCTCGTAGACGTCGAGGCCGGCCGCGGCGATGACGCCGTTCTGCAGCGCCGCCACGAGTGCAGCCTCGTCCACGACGGAACCGCGGGCGGTGTTGACGAGGACAGCGGTCGGCTTCATGGCCGCCAACTTCTCGGCGTCGATCAAGTGGTGGGTATCGGGGGTGAGAGGGCAGTGCAGCGACACGACGTCGCTCTCGGCGAGCAGTCGCTGCAGACCCACGGGCTCGACGCCGTACGCGGCCGCTTCCTCGCTCGACGCGCGGCTGCCCGTTGCGAGGATCCGCATGTCGAAGGCGGCGGCGCGCCGTGCGACGGCCATGCCGATCCGGCCGAGGCCGACGATGCCCAGCGTGGCTCCACCACTCACGTCGAGGCCGACGAAGGACTGGGGGCCCCAGATCCAGTCCTTGCCGGTGCGCAGGAATCGATCGGCCTCGACGATCCGCCGTGCCGTGGCCAGCAGCAGCGCGAAGGCACAATCGGCGCTCGCCTCGTCCAGGACTCCTGGCGTGTTGCTCACTGCCACGCCCCGGGACCGGGCCGCGGCGACATCGATGTTGTCGTAGCCGACGGCGACGTTCGCGACGATCTTCAGGTCGGCGCCCGCGGCGTCGAGAACCTCGCCGTCCACCCGGTCGGTCAACAACGTGATGAGCGCGGAGGCGCCCGTGACCCCCGACAACAACTGCTCTCGCGAAGGAGGCCGATCAGGATCGTCGTGCACCACCAGCGGCACCCCGAGATCGTTGGCCGCCGCCATGGCGGCAGGCGTCAACTGGCGACTGAGGTAGACGTGCCCCATCACCCTCACCCCGCGATGATGCGAGTGGTCACCGTGCCGATGCCCTCGACGGTCACGGCCACCTCGTCACCCACCTGCAGCGACCCGACCCCGGCAGGCGTGCCGGTCAGCACGACGTCGCCCGGCAGCAGCGTGATCGTCTGACTCACCCACGACACGCAGCCCGCGACGTCGAGCAGCATGTCAGCCGTCGTGCCGTCCTGGCGCACCTCGCCGTTGACCGTGGTGCGCAGCGACAGCGACGACGGGTCGATGTCGGTCTCCACCCACGGCCCGAGGGGGCACGAGCCGTCGAACCCCTTGGCCCGGGTCCACTGCTTCTCGGCCCGCTGCATGTCGCGCAGGGTGAGATCGTTCGCCACGGTGTACCCCAGGATCACGTCCGCCGCCTTCTCGGGCGACACCTTGCTGCAGCGGCGACCGATCACGATGGCCAGTTCGCCCTCGAAATGCAGGTTCTCGGTGAGCGCCGGGTAAAGCAGGTCGCTGTCAGGACCGGTGACGGAGGTGGAGAACTTGGCGAACACGACGGGGATGTCCGGGACCTCGTTGCCCAGTTCCTTCGCGTGCTCGGCGTAGTTGCGCCCCATGCACAGCACCTTGCTCGGCTCCACCGGCGCCAAGAGCGTCACGTCGGCGAGGGCGGCGCGCTCGTCGGTCGGCTGGATGCCGTCGAACGGTGTGCCGTCGAGCCGGACGATCACCGCATCGGGCCCCTCCCCCTCGACGAGTCCGTAGGCGGGATCTCCGCCGGCGGCGGGGATGTAACGGGCGATGCGCACGTGTTGGCTCCTTGGGGTTTGTGGGAGGGGATGGGGATGAGGGACGGCACGTCAGATGGCCCGCACCATGCCGCCATCGACCAGCAGGTTCTGGCCCGTGGTGTAGGTGTTCGCCCCCGAGACGAGGAACGCGGCCACCCGTCCGAACTCCGCCGGGTCGCCGTAGCGGCCCATGGGGATGCCCTTCTCCGACGCGGCCCGCACCTGCTCGACCGACGCGCCGGTCTGCTCGGCCTTGTTGGCGTCGAGGGCGGCGACCCGATCGGTGGCGATCCGGCCGGGGCCGACGGTGTTGATCAGCACGCCGTCGGGCGCGAACTCGATCGCCAGGGACTTGGCCAGGCCGACGACCGCGACGCGGTAGGTGTTGGACAGCAGCAGGTTCTCGATCGGCTGCTTGATCGACGACGACGTGACGACGGCGATCCGGCCCCACTTCTGCTCGCGCATGTGCGGGAGCACGCCGCGGATCAGCCGCACGGTGCTCATCAGGTTCAGCTCGTGCGCCAGATACCACTTGTCGTCGTCGTCCAGCGCGGTGAACCCGCCGGGCGGCGGACCACCGGCGTTGGCGACCAGCACGTCCACGGGGCCGAGCCGGCGCTGCGTCTCCTCGAGCAGCCGCGCCAGGTCGGCGGCGTCGGACACGTCGGCCGCGCAGTACTCCACCTGCGCGCCGGTGGCCTGGGCGATCTCCGCTGCGGTGCTGGCCAGCTCCTCCTCGCCCCGGCTGGAGATCATCACCCGCGCCCCGTCCGCAGCGAGCTGGGTGGCGGTCGCCCGGCCGAGCCCTTTCGAGGCGGCGGTGACGAGGGCGACCCGTCCGGTCAGTTCGAGATCCATGTCAGTTCACTCCACGGGGTTGACGAGGTCGCGGAAGCCGTCGATCGCGACGCCGGCGGTGTCGCCGGGCCGGATGTGCACGGCGCCGGGGGTGCCGGTCGAGATGATGTCGCCGGGCAGGAGGGTCATCACCTTCGAGTGGAAGGAGACCAGCCACCACGGCCGGAAGGTCATGTTGGACACGATGTTGCGCCGGTACACCGAGCCGTTGTGGAGGGTCGACACCTGCAGGGCATCGACGTCGGGCACCTCGTCGACGGTGACCAGCTCGGGCCCGAAGGAGAAGAAGGTGTCGAAGCTCTTGGACCGCGTCAGGTAACGCGGGTTCTTCTCCAGGATGTCCTCGGCCGTCATGTCCACGATCGTGGTGAAACCGGCCACGACCGACGGCGCGTCGGCCTCGGACACGTCCTTGCACTCCCGGCCGATGATCACCCCGAGCTCCCCCTCGGCCGTGGTGCGCTGCGACTGCGGCGGAATCCGGATCGGATCGCCCGGGCCGATGATTGCGGTGTCGGGCTTCATGAACGACGCCGGCTCTGTCGAGGGCGCCTTCTCCGACAGGTCGGCGGCGTGCTCGACGTAGTTCAGGCCGATACCCCAGACCTTGCGGGGCCGCCGGTACAGCGGCGCGTACGCGAGGTCGTCCTGCGGGATGGCCAGCCCGTCGAGGCGCGCGGCGTCGGCGCCGGCTACCCAGTTGCGCAGCGTCTCGACCTCACCGGCCTCGAGCAGGCCCTGGACGGTCGTCGCCCAGCCGGTGCCGAACGCGTCGTTGACCTGGCTCAGCAGCACCGCGCCGCCGGGCCGCACGAGGGCGGCCGGCTCGGCGCCGTCGATGCGCAGGGATGTGAGTCGCACAGTTCGTCCTTCCGAGAGGGCGCCGGCTCAGAGACCGAGCGCGCGGATGATGTCGTCGAGTTCGGCGAGGGTCCGCTGGTCGACCGGCGGCGCGGGGAAGCGGGCGTGCGGGGAGGCGATCACGCCGCGCCGGGCGAAGACGTGCTTCCGGATGGTCACCCCGCCGACCCCGAGCTGGGCCTCGTAACGGATGAGCGGCAGGTGGCGGAAGAAGAACTCCTGCGCCGCCCCGCGCTCGCCGGCCGTGAACAGCTCGTACGTGCGCACCAACACCGAGGGGAAGCCGAACCCGGTCATGATGCCGTCGGCTCCGCGGAGCAGCTCCTCGTAGAGGTACAGCCCACCGAGGCCACCGAAGATGCCCACCTGCGACTGCGCCCGCTCGCGGACCGCCGTGATCTTCGGGAGCGTCGGCGTCTCCTCGAGCTTCAGGTACCGGCAGCCCTCGATCTCGTCGAGCAGCCGAACCAGGAAGGGCGCTGGCATGGTCACGCCGGTGTTGACCGGCTCGTCCTGGACGACGACCGGGACCGAGACGGACTCGGCGACCCGGCGGAAGTGCTCGAAGACCAGCTCGAGGTTCTTCACGTTGTCCGGCGGCGCCAGCATCACCGCAGCGGCCCCGGCGTCCTCCGCCCGCCGCGCGTACTCCTGCGCCACCCGGGTGGCCCGCGCCGACACCCCGGCGACCACCGGCACCCGCGAGTCGACCGCCCGCAGGTATCGGCGGAGCACGGCATCCCGCTCGTCGTCGAGCAGACGCGCCGCCTCACCCATGATCCCCAGGATCGTCAGACCATGAGCACCCGCGGCGAGGTAGTCCTCGACCAACGTGTCGATGCTGCTCTCGTCCACCGACCCGTCGTCGGTGAACGGCGTCAGCGTGATGGGAAGGACCCCCCGGAGGGCGGTCATCGACCGCTGCCCTGCGAGGGCTCCAGGAGGTACTCCGCGCCCGAGCGCTCGCAGACGCCTCGGATCTTCTCCCGCAGAGCCTGGCTGATCGGAATGCCGTCCCGCCGGCGCTCCTCCCGCATGGCCGCCTCCGGGTCACCCGGCACCAGCACGGGGAGCTCCGGGTCGATCGGCGGGGTCGCGTGCAGCATGTCGATGACGACGTCCACGTCGTCCTCGAACTCCCCCGGTGCCCGGAAGGCCTTCGGGTCGATCGCCAGGAAGAAGTGGCCGATGTTGTCCGGAGCGCCGGGCTGCTGCTCGCGCACCGGCGCGAACGAACCGCCCGGAAGAGCGCCCGACAGGAACTGCACCATCAGTGCCAGCCCGTAACCCTTGTGGCTGCGCATCTCGGCCGTGCCACCCAGGGGGCTGATCCCGCCGTCGGGCCGCTCGAAGATGTATTTCATCGCCTCGGCGGCGTCGAGTACCGGCTGCCCCTTCGCGTCCAGCACCCACCCGGCCGGCAGGGGCTTGCCCTCGAACTCGTACACCTTCACCTTGTTGGCCGCCACGGTGCAGGTGGACATGTCCAGCAGGAACGGCCGGTTCCGCCGTGCGGGCGCGGCGAAGGCAATGGGGTTGGTAGGCAGCATCGGCACCGTGCCGCGCGTGGGCAGTGCCGCCACGGTCCGCGCCGTGGTGGCCACCATGCCGGTCACCCCGCGCTCGGCCGCCATGGAGGCGTAGTAGCCGAGGGCGCCGAAGTGGTGGGAGTTGACCACGGTCACCACGCCGACGCCGAAGGTCTCCGCCTTGTCCACGGCCAGCTGCATGCCCATGACGGCGGCCGGATGGCCCAGCCCAGCCTGTGCATCGATGAGCGCCGTCGCGCCGTGCTCCCGGACCACCACCGGAGCGATGTCGAGCACCAGCTCGCCCCGGTCGCGGATCCCCTCGTAGAACATCAGCATCGACAGACCGTGCGAGTCGATGCCCGCGAGGTCGGTGTCGACCATGACGTCCGCCGTCGTGTCGGCCAATTGCTCGTCCATCCCCCATGCGGAGAACACACTCAGGATCTGCTTCCTGACCTGCTCGGCCGGAACCCTCATCGAAAACCTTTCGTCCGTCGCTGGTGAGCTGGGTGAGTGACGCCGTGTCAGTCGCGCCGGCGTCCGGAGAGCTGTTCCACCAGGAGCAGCAGGGCGGAGTGATCGAGTTCGCCGTGGCCGTCGGCTCGCAGGGCCCCCATCAGCTGTGCCACGAGAGCCCCCACCGGGATGGCGACGCCCACCTCCCGGGCCGCGGAGGTCACGATGCCGAGGTCCTTGTGGTGCAGATCGACGCGGAAGCCAGGGGCGAACTGGCGCGCGAGCATGCCGCCGCTCTTGCGGTCGAGGACCCGGCTGCCGGCCAGCCCACCCGCCAGCACCTCGACCGCCGCGTCGGTGTCGACCCCGTGGGCCTCCAGGAACACCAGCGCCTCGGCCACCAGCTGGATCGTGCCGGCGACGATGAGCTGGTTGGCGGCCTTGACGATCTGGCCGGAGCCGGCGGGACCGACGTGGACGATGGTGGAGCCGACCGCCTCCAGGACCGGGCGGGCCGCCGCCACGTCGGCCACCTCGCCACCGACCATGATCGACAGGGTCCCCTCGATCGCGCCGGCCTCCCCTCCGGATACCGGTGCATCCACCGCGCGGACGCCCGCGGCCCGGGCCGCTCCGGCCACGCGGACGGACACGTCGGGCCGGATGGTGCTGGAATCGATGAGCAGGGTGCCGGGCCGGGCCGATGCCAGGACACCCGCAGCCCCGAGCACGACCGCCTCCACGTCGGGAGAGTCGGGCAGCACGGTGAGGACGACGTCCGCCTGGGCCACCGCCTCGGCGACGGTCTCCGCGCCGCGACCCCCTCGGGAGATCAGCGCCTGCACCTTGTGGGGGCTGCGGTTGCAGCCGATGACGTCGTGACCGGCCTCGAGGAGATTGGCGGCCATCGGGCCACCCATGATCCCGAGACCGATGACCGCGATCGTGCTCATGGGACTTCCTCTCCCGGAATGGTCCGGCCGGCCGGCTCAGGCGCTCGCACGTCGTTCCCGGGGCAGCCAGCGGAGACCGTCGGACGTGCTGCCGCTGGGGTGGTACTCGAGCGCCACCCACCCGGTGTAGCCACCGTCCTGCAGCGAGCGCAGGCACCCGTCCAGGTCGAGCGTCCCGGTCCCGGGCTCGTGACGTCCCGGCGCGTCGGCGATCTGCACGTGGGCGATGCGATCGGCGTGGGTGTCGATGACGCGGTCCAGGTCCTCCCCGTTGACCGCCAGGTGATAGAGGTCGGCGAGCAGACCGAGGTTGGTGACCCCGGTCGCCGTCCGGACGCGATCGAGGACGCCGACCGCCTCCGCCGCGGTTCGCAGCGGGTAGTGCGGCGCTCCGCTCACCGGCTCCACCAGGACGGTGCCGCCCATGCGAGCAGCGGCCTCGGCGGCACCCGCCAGGTTCTCCACCGCGGCCTCGTCCTGCGCGGCGTCGTCGCCACCCAGGCGGTTGCCGTACAGGGCGTTGAAGGCCCGGCAACCGAGTCGCTCCCCGATGCCCACCGCGACGTCGACGTTGTCCCGGAACTCGGCCGAGCGGCCGGGCACGGAGACGATGCCGCGGTCTCCGCCGGCCATGTCGCCGGCAAAGAAGTTCAGCCCCACGAGTTGCAGCCCGCTGTCGGCGACCGCCCGGACGAATGCGTCCACGTCCCCGTCCGAGGGCACGGCCTCGCTGAACGGCCACCAGAACTCCGCCGCGTCGAATCCGGCATCCCGGGCGGCAGCGGGGCGCTCGCGCAGCGGGAGCTCGCGGAACAACAGGGACAGGTTCACGGCGTAGCGGAGCGAATGACCGGCCACAGAACTGCTCCTCCGAGGATGTCGAGGGTCAACGGCGCGCCGGCTCGACCGGGCGCACCTGGGGAGTCGGCCGGAGGGACGGGGCCTTCGGCCCGCCGGGCTGCGACCGCCCGTGTCCGACCGGGGTCAGGAAGCCCCGGATCCGGCCGTCACGGCAGCGAGTTCAGCCGCGACGCCGTTCCGCAAGGTCACGAGGTCGTTCACCACGGTGACCATCCGGAAGCCCTGCTGCAGCCGTCGGGAGGCCATGGCGCCGCCGTCGCAGTGGATGCCGGCGATGACTCCGTGGCGGTCGCAGGCCTCGCGGATCCGTTCGATCGCCTGCTGGTGCGCCGGGTCGTCGTGCTCGTACGCGGGGGGCAGACCGAGAGCGAGGGCGAGGTCGGAAGGACCGACGTAGATGGCGCTCACGCCCTCCGTGCCGGCGATCTCGTCGACGCGGTCGAGGCCCTCCTCGGTCTCCACCATCACGGCGCACACGACCTGCTCGAGATCGGCCACCGCGCGTGACCCGAAGACCGTGGCGGCACGCACGGGACCGTAGGAGCGCCTCCCGCGAGGCGGGTACCGGCATGCTGCGACCGCCCGCGCCGCCTCCTCCGCCGACCCCACCATGGGCACGACGACCCCGAGTGCGCCTGCGTCCAGCACCTTGCCGATCTCCGCGGGATCGTTCGCCCCGACCCGCACGATCGGCGTGGCGCCCCGGCCACTGACCGCCTGGAGCATCGGCACGGCGTCGGCATAGCCGATGGCGCCGTGCTGCATGTCCAGGCAGACGTAGTCGTATCCCACCGATGCGACGGCCTCGGCGGTCACGGAGCTCGGTGCAGCGCACCAGGCCCCGCGAACGGCGCCGCCAGCATCCCAGAGCGCCTGAAGTGTATTCGTCATGTCCTCCGCACACCTTTCCTGACCGTTCCGCGCCGGTCGGGCTCGCGGGACCGGCCTTCCACGAGCGTCCGGAGACGCTCTCCTCCGCTGCACTCGTCTGTTGCTCCGCGAGGGCGGGCGTCCTCGCGCGGGGCCGGTCCGCCGGCCGGGAGGTCAGGAGACCTCGCGCACCGCCAGCGCAGCGTCGATCCAGCTGCGGTCCCACGTGCCCTCGGCAATGGCACGGCGCTCCGCGGCCTCGCTGTCGAACTTCGCCTCCGCTGCGCTGGTGATCTCCTCGGCGCGATGACGGGGGATGACGGCGACCCCGTCCTCGTCGCAGACGAGGAGGTCCCCGTCGCGGATCACCACCCCGCCGACCGAGACCGGACCGCGGAGCTCCCCCGGTCCGTTCTTGTAGGGCCCGAGATGGGTGAGGCCGGTCGCGAAGACGGGCGGCGACACCCGGTCCAGGTCGCTCCGATCACGCACGGCACCGTCGACGACGAGCGCCACGATCCCCTTCGTCGCGGCGTACTGACCCATGAGCCCGCCCAGCAGCGCTCGGTCCGTGTGGCCACCCGCCGCCACCACGAGGACCTCACCGGGGCGGGCGATGTCCATCGCCTTGTGGACCACGAGGTTGTCGCCCGGGCGGGTGCGGACGGTGAAGGCCGGGCCGACCACGACCTGGCCGGGCTTGAGCCCCGCGATGGGCCCCAGCCCGGTGGCGCCTGCCCAGCGGCCGGAGCCGTCCGAGACCAGGGCACTGGCCAGGCGCTCGAGACGACCGACGAGTTCGGCGGGCGGAAGCGGGCTCGCGGGGTACATCAGGCAGTCGGCGGGCATGGGTGCTCCTGTTCGGGTGGTGGACGGTGGCGAACGATGGCGAGGGGTCGACCGGCGGCAGGCGGACAGGGATGACCGTCGAGACCCCGAGGGGGTGGCCGGCGACGGAGGCGCGGACGCGCCGGGCATCGCCGCGGGCAGAACGGTGGACCGGGACGGCGCGACGGCCGCAGGAGAGGCCACGAGGCGCCATGGAGTTCCGGCTGGACGCCACTGGCCGGCAGGACGTGCAGCCGCTCAGGCGCCTGCGGCCCGCGAGCGCAGGTGTTTGATCATCAACTCCTCGCCGGTGTCCAGGTGCCTCAGCAGAGCGGTCCGCGCGCGCTGGAAGTCCCCGTCCGCGACGGCGCGCGTGACGGCCACGTGCTCATCGAGGGTCTCGTCAGCTCGGCCGTTCGCCGGCGAGAGGAAGTGGCGCCCGCGGTCGATCTGCTTCTCCAGCACCGCGTAGAAGCGCTCCAGCCGGGTGTTGCCGGTGCAATGCACGATGAGGAGGTGGAAGTCGTTGTCCCGCCGGAAGTAGGACGGGAACACCGAGGGCTCGACGGGATGGGAATACCCGTCGAAGAACGAGCTCAGCCGGGCGACGGCGGGGTGGTCCGGGTTCTTCGCCAGCTGGTCAAGGCCCAGGGGCTCGATGAGCCTGCGAATCTGGAACAGCTCGTGGACGTCCTGTTCGGTGAAGGCGGCCACCTCCCACCCGGTACGCCCCCGCGGCTGCACCAGGCCGGCCGCTTCCAGCTTGTGCAGGGCCTCGCGGACCGGCGTGCGGCTCACTCCGAGGGCCTCGGCGAGCTGGCGGTCGCGCAGGGGCTCCCCGGAAGGGAGTTCTCCGCTGATGATCGCCCGGCGGATGGCGTCGAGCGTCCGGTCACCCAGTGCGACCGTCTCGACCGGCTGTAAACCGTGGACCGGTGACCTGACGGGCGTCGCCGACCCGCCCCCGTCCGACGGGCCGGCGTCACGGCGTCCGGGAACGTCCTCGGTCAACGGGGACCGACCAGGACGCCGGAGAACGCAGCGGTGGAGGCGCCCGCCGGGGCGCCCCTGCGGACAGGGATCGCTGGTTCCACGTCTCCCTCACTCACTCGCTCGGACACACTGCGCCTCCGTCACGGACCGACTGCATCGCCCGTAGCCGACGCCCCTGTTGGTATACATAACACCATCGGCCGCGCCGGCGCCAGCATTGAATGGGACCGTCGCACGGGGCAGCGCGACGGCTCGACGCTCCGCACCGGAGCGGGCTCCGGCGCCCTCTCGGTGCCACCGAGCTCGCGCCATATGCGGTGCACGTCACATGTTCGCGAACAGCACCGCCGAGCGCCCCGCCGAGAGCCGCGCCCACCGATGCCGCCGGCGGCCTACTGGCCGAGATGCGAGTGCCCGCTCGTCCCGCGGAAACTCGGCCCCCGCACGAGTCCACTTACATTGGTATTCCGTATGTGATACACAGCACGCCACGTGATGTGCAGCACCCAGAAGGGCTGGGTTCGCCGCGCTCAGCCAGCACGTGTGACCAGGGCGCTGGCGCCGCAAGGGCCCTGACAACCACCCCCATGGAAGGACCAGTTCATTGCGAAAGCTCCAGACATCCCTCGGTCACCGTCCTGGGAAGCGCTTCCTGCGCGTCGGCGGCGGCGCTCTCGCGCTCACGCTCCTGGCGGCGTGCGGCGGCAACGGCGGTGGCGGTGGCGGCAACTCCGCGAGCGCGGACGGCTGCCCGGAGGGGTACCCCGAACGGCCCATCGAACTGATCGTCCCCTTCGCCGCCGGCGGCGGCACCGACGTGGGCGTCCGCCTCCTGGCGCCCTACATCGAGGAGGAGCTGGGCGGGGCCACGATCAACGTCGTCAACCGCGAGGGCGGTGGCGGCTGGATCGGCTGGAACGCGTTGCGCGCCGCCGAGCCCGACGGCTACACGCTCGCCAGCCTCAACACCCCCAACCTGATCAGCGGATACCTGAACCCGGAGCAGGGCATCGAAAGCTCGCTGGACGACTTCACGCTGATCGGCAACGTGGTCACGGACTACGGCGCGATAGCCGTCCGTCCCGACGACGACCGGTTCGGGACGATCGAGGAGCTCATCGAGTACGCGCAGGAGAACCGGCTCACCGCCACCAGCACCGGCGTCGGCAGCGACGACCAGCTGGCATCGCTGAGTCTCAACGACGCGCTCGGCACCCAGTTCGAGGGCATCCACGGCGGCGGCGCGGCTGACAGCCTCACCGCGGTCGTCGGCGGCAACGTCGACGTGATGTTCGCCAACGTCGGCGAGGTGGCGACCCCGCACGAGAACGGCCAGCTGAAGGTGCTGGCGGTGCTCGGCGACCCGGAGAACCGCGGAGAACTCCTGTCCGACGTCCCGACCCTGGCCGAGACCGGCCTGGAGGGGGTCGAGGACATCCGGTCCTGGTCGGCCCGCGGCCTCGGGGGTCCCGGCGGCATGGACGAGGGCCTGCAGCAGTGCATCGCCGACGCCGCTGCCGCCGCCATCCAGAACGAGGAGTTCGTCGCCGCGATGGCGGAGCAGTCCCTGCTCGTGGACTACCGGGACCCGGAGGAGTACCGGCAGATGCTCGAGGAGGAGGAGGCGATGGTCGAGGACCTCGGAGGGCAGTTCATCTGGTAGGAGCAGCCGCCACGCGGTTCGCGCCCTGACCCGGTGAACGGCTGAACGCCTGGACGGGTCCACCACCTGCCCCGGCCGAGACGCGGCCCTCGCACCGCAACCCCCACGAGTTCCCGGGCTCGGTCACCGTCTCGACGGTGACCGAGCCCGCGAACCGCCACCCAACCCGGGAAGGGTAGTAGTGGAAACACTGGATTCGATCGTCTCGGGCTTCTCCGTCGTCCTTACCCCCGAGAACCTCCTGTACGTCTTCATCGGCGTCTTCGTCGGGATGATCATCGGCGTACTGCCCGGCCTGGGTTCGTCGGCGACCATGGCCCTCGTCCTGCCGTTCTCCTTCCAGCTCCCCGCCGAGGGAGCTCTCATCATGCTGGCGGGCATCTACTACGGGTCCATGTACGGCGGCACGATCACCTCGGTGCTGCTGCGTCTGCCCGGCGAGGCCGCCTCGGTCGTCACCACCTTCGACGGCTACCAGATGGCCAGGCAGGGACGCGCCGGCTCCGCGCTGGGCATCGCCGCCGTCGGTTCCTTCGTCGGCGGGACGGTGGGGATCATCGGCCTGTCGTTCCTCGCGCCACCGCTCGCGGACTTCGCGATCGGTTTCGGCGCACCGGAGTACACCGCTCTGGCGATCTTCGGCATCCTGATGGTGTCGTTCCTGGGCACGAAGTCCCTGACGAAGAGCCTCGTGGCAGCCGGCCTCGGCCTGTTGCTGGCCACGATCGGCCAGGACCCGGTCACCGGGTCGCCGCGGTTCACCATGGGCAGCCTCGAACTGCTGGGCGGCCTGGACTTCCTGGTGCTGGCGGTCGGCCTGTTCGGCATCGCGGACGTGCTCTACCACCTCGAGGAGGAAGTGCGGAGCAATCCGCTCGCCACCAAGCTCAAGCGCGTCTGGCCCTCAAGAAAGGAGGTCTCCCAGTCGAAGGGCGCGATCGCGCGCGGATCGGTCATCGGCTTCTTCGTCGGGATCCTCCCCGGTGGCGGCGGCGTCCTCTCGTCACTGGCCTCCTACGGGGTGGAGAAGCGCATCGCGAAGGACCCGACGCGGTTCGGCCGCGGGGCGATCGAGGGGGTCGCCGGGCCGGAGACGGCGAACAACGCGGGGGCGACGTCTGCATTCATCCCGCTGCTGACCCTCGGCATCCCGGCCAACAGCGCGACGGCGATCCTCTTCGGCGCCCTGCTGCTCCAGGGGATCACCCCCGGCCCGTTCCTGATCAGCGAAGAACCAGACGTGTTCTGGGGCGTCATCGACTCGATGTACATCGGCAACCTGATGCTGCTCGTGCTCAGCGTGCCGCTGGTCGGGATCTTCATCCAGATCCTGCGGATCCGGCTGACGATCCTGGGGCCGATCGCGATCATCGTCACCATGCTGGGGACGTTCAGCATCAACAACAACGTCTTCGACATGTGGATCGCCCTCGCCGCCGGGATCGTCGGCTACTTCATGATGAAGGGCGGATTCGAGCCGGGACCCCTCGTGCTCGCCTTCCTCCTGGGATCTCTCCTGGAGAACTCGTTCCGGACGTCCCTCGCGATCTCCGACGGGGACCTCAGCGTGTTCGTGACGCGCCCGGTGTCGGGAACGCTGTTCGCGCTGATCGTCCTCGCAGTCGCCGCCGCGGTGTTCGGCCACGTCCGCAGCCGCCGGCGGCGCGCCGCCGCATCCGCCGCCCAGACCGCTCCCGTGGAATAGGTGCACCCCATGGACACATCGAAGCCGTCGGACACCACTCCCCCCGCCGCCGCCCGAGGCCCGGTGGACGACGAGGACCTCCCGCCGATCATCGAGCGCGTTCCGCGGCAGGGGCCGGCCCACCACGTCGGCGCCCTGCTGCCCCTCCTCCTCGGGCTGCTCTGGGTCTACTTCGCCTACTCCTCCTTCCCGCTGGGGGACCTGCGGGAGCCTGGGCCCGCGCTGTGGCCGGTGATCGTCGGCATCTTCACCGCGTTGATCTCGCTGAACCTGTGGCTCACGGAACGGGACGACACCGAGTACGAACCGTTCACGAGCAGATCGAAGCTGGTGCCGCTCGGAGCCATCGCCACCGCGATCTTCATCGTGATCTACACGTATGTCGGTTTCCTCGTCGCCGGCTTCCTCCTCATGGCCTTCTGGGTCCGGTTCCTGGGAAGGGAGACCTGGCGCCTCTCCCTCGTCGTCGCGGCAGCGACGTCGCTCCTGGGCTACCTGATCTTCGGTGAGCTGCTCGGGGTGCCGCTCCCCGGTCCGTTCTGACCGGCACCCGTCCAGCCATGTCCCGACCCCGTGCCGACCCGCGAACGGTTGAGAGAAGCGGACCCCCCAGGTGATCCACGACAGCACCGCACGACCCCTCGCCAGACGCGTCATGAGAGCGGCCCACATGCCGGCCCCCGGCCGGATCGAGGTGAGCGATTTCCCGCTCCCGGAGATCGCCGACGGACAGGTCCTCGTGCAGATGCAGTACGCGTCGATCTGCGGATCGGACGTGCACATCGTCCACGACGGCTTCCACAACCCCGACTCGATCGGCATCCCGGGATATCCGGGCCACGAGGGCGTGGGGGTGGTGGTGGAGAGCCGATCCGAGCTGTTCGCCCCGGGCACACCGGTCCTCACCGTGCCCCACGGGCACGAGGGTGGATGCTTCGCGGAGTACCAGGCGGTGGCGGAGCAGCAGGTCATCCCACTGCCTCCGGACGGAGACCCCCTTCGCCTCCTCATGGCGCAGCAGCTGGGAACGGCCGTGTTTGCCATGAAGAAGTTCTGGCAGCCGGACGCGGAGACGGCCGCGGTCGTCGGCGTCGGCTCGGCCGGCCTCTTCTTCGTGCAGCTCCTGCTCGCGAAGGGCTGCACGCAGGTCGTCGTCTCCGACGTGAACGAGACGCGGCTGCGAGCCGCGCAGGCGCTCGGCGCCACGGGTGTGCTCGCGCCGGACGCCTCCCTGGCCGAGGAGGTGCTCCGGGCGACTGGCGGGAAGGGCGCCGACCTGGTCATCGAGACGTCCGGTCTGGACATCGGCCGGGCCGAGGCCGTCGCAGCGGTGCGAACTCACGGGTACGTCGGTTGCTTCGGCTACGCGGAGCGCACCGGCCTCTCGCCGTTCCCCGTGCACATGGCGTTCCGCAAGGCGGCGACCGTCGCATGGGTCCGCGACACCCAGTCCGAACCCGGCCTGCAGTCCTTCCGCGAAGGACTCAGGCTCATCCGGTCCGGCGAGATCGACATCGACCACCACCTCGGGCACGTGATCCCCCTCGAGGACACCGCGTCCGGCGTCGAGACCGCGCATTCCGGGCTGGACGTCGTCAAGGTCATCATCTCCATGCCCTCGTCCGCGGGCTGACGCGAGCGCCGCGGACGACCACCGCGGACGACCACGTCCGCCCGACCTCCACGTCCACTACACCCCGTTCCGCGCGGCGGCAGCTCGTCGTTCCCCGCCACGCGAGTCGCATTCCTGAGGAGCTCCCATGACGGTCCTTGTCGGCTACATCCCCACCCCGGAAGGCGAAGCCGCCTACGCAGCAGGCCTTGCAGAGGCCCGCCGTCGCGGGGAGGCGCTCGTGGTGATCAACTCGCCCCGGGAGAACACCCCCATGCACGCTGCCATGGCTGCCGACTCCGCGATCGACCGGTTGAGGTCCGAGGCCTCCACCGCCGGCGTCGACCTCGAGGTGCGCCAGGAGCCCTACACCGGCGAACTGGCGGACACCGTGGTGCGCGTCGCGCAGGAGACCGACGCCTCGGTCATCGTGATCGGCCTCCGCCACCGGTCCCCCGTCGGCAAGCTGATCATGGGGAGCACGGCGCAGCGCATCCTGCTCGAGGCCGATCGCCCGGTCCTGGCAGTCAAGGCCTGACCGCATGCACGAACCCCGCGTGGACCCGCTGCCACATCGAGCCGGACGACGCTCGTCCGGACAGCCCGACGATCGGAGGACCATGTCCGGAACCCGCTATGCCGTGGTCGGTGGAGGAATCATCGGCGCCGCGGTGGCCCGCCGGTTGCTGGAGCTGCGGCCCGACGCGCAGGTCACCGTCCTGGAGAAGGAGGACCGGCTCGCCGCGCACCAGACCGGGCGCAACAGCGGCGTCGTGCACGCCGGCCTCTACTACGAGCCCGGCTCGCTCAAGGCCCTGCTCTGCCGCCGCGGCGTCGGCCTGCTCAAGGACTTCTGCGCCGAGCAAGGTCTGGCCTACAACGAGATCGGCAAGGTCCTGGTGGCGCTGGACCACGCCGAGGAGCAGCGCCTCCAGGCCATCGCCGACCGCGCTCGGGCCAACGGCGTCCCCGGCATCCGAATCCTGGACCAGGCCCAGCTGCGCGAGATCGAGCCCAACGTCTCGGGCATCGCCGGGCTGCACTCCCCCACCACCGCGATCGTCGACTACGCCGAGATCACCCGCCGGCTCGCGGCCGACGCCGAGTCGCGCGGCGCCACCATCCGCACGGGCTTCACCGTCGCCGGCCTCCAGCACACCACCGGGACCGCCGCCGAAGAGGTCGTCATCCGCAGCGCCGCCGGCGAGGAGGTCGTCGTCGACCAGGTGATCCTCTGCGCCGGCCTGCACGTCGACCGGCTCGCCGAGCTCGCCGGCGACGTCCACGCCCCGCGCATCGTCCCGTTCCGCGGCGAGTACTTCGCCTTGATCCCGGAGAAGCGCTCGCTGGTCAACGGGCTGGTCTATCCCGTCCCCGACCCGCGCTACCCCTTCCTCGGTGTCCACCTGACCCCACGGTTCGACGGTGAGGTCCTCGTCGGCCCCAACGCCGTCCTCGCCCTGGCCCGCGAGGGCTACCGGCGCCGGGACTTCTCCGCCAGGGAACTCGCCGAGATCGTCCGCTACACCGGTTTCCGCCGCTTCGCCCGCCAGCACTGGAAGACCGGCATCAACGAGATGCGGGGCTCGCTGAGCAAGCGCGCCTTCACCGCCGCCGCCCAGCGCTACGTCCCCCAGCTCACCACCCGCGACCTCGTCCCCGCTGCTGCCGGCATCCGCGCCCAGGCACTGGAAGCCGACGGCAGCCTCGTCGACGACTTCCGCATCACCCAGACGGGAGCGGTCATCGCCGTCCGCAACGCCCCCTCCCCCGCTGCCACCTCCTCCCTGGCCATCGCCGAGCACATCGTCGACACCCTGCTCGGTCGCACCCCGCGGTCGTGACCACGGTCGTCCGGATCGGGTCGCTCGCCGAGCGCCGCGCCGCCGTCCTAGCCGCGGAGCAGGTGCTGGCCGTCCCGGGCGCCCTGACCGCATGACGCGTCCGCGCCGGCCCCGGCCGCCCACGGGCTCGACCAGGGCCGGCGCGGCCGCGGTGACCGTCACGACGGTCGGCGTGCTGCCCGTCTACATGGTCGGCGTGCTGTGGGTCCAGCTGCAGGAGGACCTCGGCTTCGGCCCCCAGCTGCTCGGCACCCTGGTCGCGTCGTTCTTCCTGACCTCGGCGGTCTCCGCTCTCACCGCGGGCGCCATCGTGGGCCGGTTCGGGACGTCGCCGATCGTGCGGCTGTCGGCGCTGGTCGGAGCCGCCTCGATGCTGGTCATCGCCCTGGCAGCGCAGCACACGGCCGTCCTGGTGGCCGCGCTGGTGTTCGCCGGCTGGGGCAACGGCATCGGGCAGCCGGCCAGCAACGACCTCATCGCCCGCGCGGTGGCACCGTCCCGGCACGGTCTGGCGTACGGGACCAAGCAGGCGGCGATCCCGTTGTCCACGATGATCGCCGGCGTCGCGGTCCCGGCCCTGGCCATCCCGCTGGGCTGGCGGACCGCCTTCGCCGTCGGTGCCGCGCTGGCCCTGCTCGTCGTGCTGACCGTGCCGGGAGCCGGACAGCTCCGGGCTCCTGGATCCGAGGAACGGTCCGAGGCGGCAGGACCGTTCCGCAGGGGGCCGTTGCTCGTCCTGTCGCTGGGGCTGATGCTGGGCGCGGCGACGGGGAACGCGCTCGGGTCCTTCTTCGTCGCCACGGCCGTCGAGGGCGGCATCGCGCCGGCCACGGCCGGCGTGCTCGCCGCCGTGGCGAGCGGGCTGGGTGCGGCGGCCCGGATCGGGTTCGGCTGGCTGGCCGACCGGTTCCGGACCAGGTGGCTGCTGGTCGTCGCCGCCCAGATGGCCATCGGCGGTCTCTCCTACGCACTGCTCGGCACCGGGATCGAGCTGCTCATCGCCGTCGGGGCGCTGATCGGTTACTGCACCGGGTGGGCGTGGGCCGGCCTCACCAACTTCTCGGTCGCCAGGATGCATCCGGGCATGGCCGCGCGCGCCACCTCGATCACCCAGGTCGGGACCGGGGCGGGCGCGGCACTGGGGCCCCTCCTGTTCGGCATCGTCGTCTCTGCGACGTCCTACTCGGTCGCCTGGTACGCGACCGCCGCCCTGTCGGCGGCGGGCGGGGCGGTCGTCGTCCAGGGCCGCCGGATGCTCATGCGCACGCGACCCCAGCTCGCGGCCGCGCGCCGGCAGCGCCGGAAGGCGCGCCACACCTGAGCCCCCTCGACGGGCCAGGCGACCCTCACCTGGGCAGATCGGCCGCGGTCGGTCGTCGGCGGCTGCGGTCGCGTCCACCGCCTGGAGCGCCCACGGCTGCCCGATGAGCCCTCCGAGAATCACCGTGGGCCTCTCGCGAAGGCGTTCGGGGCCCGTCGTCCGGCATCGGTCAGCGGACCGCATCAGCGCCTCCACGGCCGGAGTTGGTGTACGGTATACCGATACGAATCGGCGGGCGCTGGTGGACGTCACCGTCCGCTCCACCGGCGCTACGGCGGTGTTCCCGCCCACGGCTGGCAGCGGCCACGAGCAGCACGAGAGACGAGGACGCATGACCACCCTTCCGGTAGTGCTGGTCACCGGTGCATCGAGCGGCATCGGACGCGCGTGCGTCGACGCTTTCCTTGCTCAGGGTGCCCGGGTCATCGCGGCGGCTCGTCGCGTCGACCGGCTCGAGCTGCTCCATGACGAGAACCCGAACACCGTGCTGCCCGTCGCCATGGACGTCCGCGACCGCGCCGGCGTGACGGCCGCTCTGGCCGCCCTTCCCGAGGCGTGGAACACGATCGACATCCTGGTCAACAACGCCGGGCTTGCCGCCGGCCGCGGACCGGTCCACACCGATGATCCCGACAACTGGGACCGGATGCTCGACACCAACGTCCGCGGCCTGCTCAACGTCTCCTCCTGCGTCCTCCCCCGCATGGTCGAGCGCGGCTCCGGGCACGTCATCAACATCGGGTCGAACGCCGGGCGGGAGGTCTATCCCGGCGGCACCGTGTACTGCGCGACGAAGGCAGCGGTCGAACGGATCACCCGCGGGATGCGCATGGACGTGCTGGGCAGCGGCGTCCGGATCAGCCAGGTGGACCCCGGCATGGTGCAGACGGAGTTCTCGCTCGTCCGGTTCGACGGGGACTCGTCTGCCGCCGACGCCGTCTACGACGGCGTGACGCCACTGCTGCCCAGCGACATCGCCGAGGTCGTGACCTGGATCGCGAGCCGGCCGCCGCACGTCGTGATCGCCGACGTCCTCGTGTACCCCACCGATCAGGCGGGGTCGGGGAAGCTCGCCCGCCGGAAGAGCTGAGACCCCGCTCCCCTGACCTCAGCCGGCTCCGCGGAGGCCCACGCCATGCCCGACTCGACACCCGCCGGCGGCGACGACGACCCGTCGCCCCGGATCCTCGTCTGCCCCGACTCCTTTAAGGGGACCTTCTCCGCCCAGGAGGTCGCCACGGCCGTGGCCGACGGTGTCCAGGCGGCCGGTGGCCGCCCGACGGTCCTCCCCCTCGCCGACGGCGGAGAGGGCACGGCGGAAACGCTGCTGGACGCCGTCGGCGGACGGTGGATCGGGCTGACCGTCCGCGGGCCCCTGGGCGCTCCGGTGCAGGCGCGGCTGGCGTTGCTGGCCGGCGGGGACACGGCCGTGGTCGATGTCGCCGCCGCGAGCGGGCTCCCCCTGGTGGCCGAGCAGGATCGCGACGCCGAGAGGGCCAGCAGCTACGGCACGGGACAGCTGATCGCGGCTGCCGTCGCCGAGGGTGCCCGCACGGTGTACGTCGCCTGCGGCGGGAGCGCCACCACGGACGGCGGGGAGGGTGCCGTCCGGGCGATCGCGGACGCCGGCGGGCTCCGAGGAGCACACCTCCTGGTGCTCAGCGACGTCACGACCGTCTTCGAGGAGGCGGCCGTCGTCTTCGGGCCGCAGAAGGGCGCAAGCCCTGCCGCCGTCGATCGGCTCACCCACCGCCTGCACCAGCTCGCCGGTAGCTATCCCCGGGATCCGCGCGGCCATGCCCGAACCGGTGCGGCCGGCGGACTCGCCGGTGCCCTGTGGGCGTTCTTCGACGCGAACCTCACGTCCGGGATCGACACCGTCATGGACGCCGTGCAGTTCGACGCCGCCGTCGGCGAGGTCGACGCCGTCATCACGGGTGAGGGACGCTTGGACGACCAGAGCACTCAGGGCAAGGTCGTGTCAGGGGTTCTGCGTCGGGCTCAGGGTCGCCCCGTCTACATCTGCGCCGGGCAGGTCGCTCTGCCGTCCGATGCCGTCCGGGCGGTCGGCATATGCGCCGCCCTGGTCGCGAGCACGATCGAGGAGCTGTGCCAGGCGGGTGCTGGTATCGCCCGGATCAGCGCAGTCGAACAGCGGCCCTGGTAGTCCGCCCGGCTCGCCGTAGTCGGTAGTCACATCCGTCGAGGACATGCGCCGCCGGACTGCCGAGGTGGGTCCGGCGCGCACCGCGGCCAGGCCGCTCGCAACTGGTCGTACCGTCCCGGCGTCATCCGACGAGCGGCCGCTACGCCCCTGCCGGCAGTGCGTCCGACCACGCCGGGCGAGCCGATGCGCGTGCAGCCCAGCCGGGAGAAGGAGTCGGCCGAGGACCGATCGCTCACCCGGAGGGGTGAGCCGCGGTCCAGCATTGCGTCGCCGCGGACGATCCGGGACGGGTGAGGGTCTCGTTCCTGGTGTACGGCGTACTGTACGTCGTCGTCGAGATGGTCGGATACCACCTCGAGCAGGTCGGGTGGGCCGACATCTCGCCGCTGGACGTGGCCACCGCGGTGACCGACGCGCTCCTCACGGTGGCCGTCTGCGCCGCCGTCCTCCTCGCGCTCGACCTCGGCCGCAAGCGCTGGGGGACGTCGGTCGCGGCGTGGCACTCCGAGCGGGGCGAGCACCAGGCAGAGATCTGGGACGAGCCGATCGAGGTCCGATCGTGGCGGCCGGCACCGCTGGCGATCACCGCCGAGCGCGTCGACGAACCGCCGCAGCAGCCCCGGTACCGGGGCAATCCGTACTCGTTCGCCGGCCACCGGTTCCCGAGGGATCGCGGCAGGCTCCTGTAGGTCAGAACACCGCGAGGAGCAGGACGTGTGCCCGCAGCGCATGGGCCGACAGGGCGTCCGCGCCACGCCGGGCCACCAGCTCGGTCAGCTCGCCGACGGACCCGACGGCCTCGTCCAGCTGCTCCGCGAGCACGGCGTCCCGGTCGGCGTCGTGCAGATCGTCCAGGTCCACCATCGGCAGCAGGGCGGGAACGGTGCGGGGGGCGACGGCGGTCTCCATGACGGCATCTCCTGGCTCGGTCGGGCGCCGGGTTCTCCCGGCTGGGAACGACTCTGCGGGCCGCGCCGCAGGCGCTCCCCGAGGGAGCCGCAGGAATTCCGCAAGACCCGGTCCGATGCCCGGTGCTTCGATGGGTGCCGACGGGATCACCGGGATCCCCGCGAGAGGAGCACGGTGCTGCGCCCGTTCTCGCTGACCGGCCGGCACGTCCGGCTGGAGCCCCTGAGCACCGAGCACGTGCCCGGCCTGGCCGCGGCCGCTGCCGAGGACCGGAGCAGCTACGCCTTCACCCGGGTCCCCGACGGCCTCGTCGAGGCAGCCGAGTACGTCCGGGCGGCGCTCACCGAGCAGGCCGGCGGGCAGGTCCTCCCCTTCGCCGTCGTCCGTTCCTCCGACGACGTCGTCGTGGGCTCCACCCGCTTCCTCGACCTGGAGGTGCTCGGCCGGCCGGGGGTGATCCTGCCGTCCGACGCGGTACCGCCGGACGGCGTCGAGATCGGCAGCACCTGGTACGCCGCCTCGGCGCAGCGGACGGCCGTCAACACCGAGGTGAAGCTGCTCCTGCTCGCCCATGCCTTCGAGGTCTGGCAGGCCCTCCGCGTGACGCTGAAGACCGACGCCCGCAACCGGCGGTCGCGCGCCGCGATCGAGCGGCTCGGCGCCCGCTCGGAGGGCATCCGCCGCGCGCACACCACCGCGAGCGACGGCACCGTCCGCGACAGCGCCTACTACTCGATCCTCGCCGCGGAGTGGCCCACGGTCCGGGACGGCCTCCGGAGGCGGCTGGCCGCGGCCGGACGCGCACCCGGTCCGGTCACCGTGCCGACGAACCGCAGGTCACATTGATGCCTCCACCTGTTCCCATCCGGTGATCTACGACTAGTGTTGGCGAATCGGGAAGGCCCTGCGCTATGGCAGGACCCCGATGCACCACCTCAGCTAGGAGCGAGCAATGCCCGAAGGAACAGTGAAGTGGTTCAACGCTGAGAAGGGGTTCGGCTTCGCCACCCCCGACGGTGGCGGACCGGACGTCTTCGTCCACTACTCGGCCATCCAGTCCAGCGGGTACCGCTCGCTCGATGAAGGCCAGCGGATCGCGTTCGACATCGAGCAGGGCCAGAAGGGCCCGCAGGCTGCGAACGTCACCCCGCTCTGATCACCTGATCAGCACAGCGCCCCCGTCCGGTCCTCCGGGCGGGGGCGCTGTCGTTCGTGCGGTGGGTCCTCAGCGGTTGCGCGGCACGTACCCGCCGATCAGCGCGGACATCAGCAGCGCGCCGTCGTGCTCCCCGACGGCGGCCGCTGCGTCGGCGAAGGCCCGCCAGCGCTGCCGCTCGACGTCGGTGGGCGCATGCTCGGCCCGCGCGGCCAGCTGCTCGGTCAGCCGCTGCCACTCGCTCTGCGGGGTCGGCCACAGGCCGGTCAGCCGCCGGGCCTCGGCGGAGATCCCGGTGACGCGGACGATCTCCCCGGCGTGGTTGGTCAGCGGCTCGATGTAGCCGGTGTCCGCCAGCGCCTTGGCCGCGGCGATCACCTCGCCCTTCGGCAGACCGCTGGCGGGGACCACCGCGCCCAGCAGGTAGGGCGAGCTGCCGTGGTCGGAGGAGTCGACGAGCCGGGCGATGGCCCGCAGGACCGGCAGGTCGCGGGTGAACCAGACGTCGGGCAGCAGGTCGCCCGGCGCGGCGGGATCGGGGGAGGTCACTCCCCCAGTCTCCTCCCCCGGTCAGCGGCGGGCGGCGGTCAGGTCGGGCCGGACGGCCAGGATCAGACCGAGCGTCGTGTAGCCGAGGAACAGGTGGCCGGCCGAGATGTAGGCGGTCGCCTGCTCGCCCACCAGCGCCATGGCCGGGAACATCACCAGCGCCCACGTCTCCGCGATGGCCGGCCAGACCCGCGCGGCGCCGCGCCACCGGCCGGCGATCGCGATCCGGATGCCGATGGCTGCCATGCCGAGCATGGACAGCGGCCAGAAGAAGTCCAGCGCGAGGAAGAAAGCGTTCTCCGACAGGTCGGGGGCCAGTAGCCACTGCAGCGACGAGGCGATCGCCAGGGCCAGCATCCCGTGCTCGACGTGCAGGAAGCCTCGAGCCAGCCGGCCGGTCCCGGTGGCCCGGGTCCGCAACTGGACGGCGACCAGCGCGACCAGGCCGAGCTGGAACAGCAGCGAGCTCAGCTTGTAGACCCAGGAGAAGTCGTCGGTGACCGGGTCGAGGTCGTAGACCAGCGTGCCGGCCGCCCACGCCGCCGCACCGGCCGCCATGGCCAGACCCCCGGCCCGGACGAGCGTCGTCGGCGGGGCCGCCACGGTCCCGGGGGGCGGCGCGTCCGTGCGGGCGGGAGCGGGGGTGGCGTTCAGGGACATCGGTCCTCCGGAAGGCGTCGTGCGGCGCCCCGTGGCACCGCTGGACCCACCGTGCAGAGACCGCGTCCCGGGCGGCCAGGGCCGCTGCGGTCGATCTCCCCCGGGGTCCGTCCCGCCCCGGACGGGACACCGTGCCCCTGTCGGGCGGGACGTCTGGACCGGCATGATCCGCGCGTGCAGGTCGAGGAGCGGGGCATCGGGACGGCGGCGGCGCCGCCTCCGGCGCCCGTCCCCGCCGGTCGGGTCGTCCCGGCCCTGGGCTGGGTCGCGGCGGTCGTCACCGTCGTCGCCGTGGCCCTCACGGCGGTGCTCGACGCCGTCACACCGGAGGCCGCGCGGGTCGCCGCCGTGTCCGGCCCGGGATGGGAGATCGGCCTGCCGGGGCTGCTGCTGGCGCTCCCCGGCGCCCTGCTGATGCAGCGGGCTCCCCGGAACGCCGTGTCCTGGGTGGTGGCCGGCACGGCCGTGTTCTGGGCCGTCGACGGGCTGGCCTCCTCCTGGCTGACCTACGCCGTGCAGGAGGACCCGGCGCTGCCCGGCGCGTCGGCCGCGTTCTGGTTCGTCTCGCGGTTCGGTGCCTGGCTGCTGCTCGGCCTGCCGTTGCTCCTGCTGCTCTACCCCGACGGCCGGCTGCCCGGCGGCCGCTGGCGCACGGTGTCCATCGCCAGCCTCGCCTGCACCGCCACGCTGCCGGTGCTGCTCCTGTTCACGCCCTCGGACATCGCCGACAGCCGGACCGGGGTCCCGGTGCCCGAGGTCTACCGGGGTCTCGACCTCGACCCGACCAGCCTGCCGCTGCCGGAGGGCCTCCTCCTCCCGCTGCTGCACCTGGCCTTCCCGCTCGGGGCGGTGGGCATCCTGGGCCCCCTGGCGGTGGTCGTGCACCGGCTGCGCCGGTCGACGGGCGAGGACCGGCGGCGGATGCGCTGGCTGCTCTGGGCCGGCGTCGTCGACGCGCTGGTCATGGTGGGCGCGCTGCTCTTCCCCACGACCGCGGTCAGCCTCGACCTGGCCGTCGCCGTCGGGCTCACCGGTCTGGCCGTGACCCTGGGCATCCTGCGCCCGCGTGCCGTCGACATCGACCGGCTGCTCGGCGGCACCCTCGTCTACGGCGGCCTCGCGGTGGGCATCGTCGTCCTCGACCTGGCCGTCCTGGCCGCAGCCAACGCGCTGCTCGGCGAGGGCTTCGGCGAGGAGAACGCCACCCTGCTGACCCTGCTGCTCGTCGCCGGCGTCTACGCGCCCCTGCGCGCGCCGCTGTGGCGGCTGGTCCGCCGCTGGGTGCTGGGCGAGCGGGAAGACCCCTACCGCGTCGTCTCCGGCCTGGCCGAGCGACTGGAACGCTCCGACGGCGCCGACGAGCAACTGGAGGCAGTGGCCGCGGCCGTCGCCGAGGCGTTCCGCTCCCCCTACGTCGGCGTGGAGGTGGCGTCGGGAGGCGGCCGCCGGCTGCTCGCCGAGCACGGGCGCCGCCCGACCGCCGTCCAGTCGCTGCCGATCGCCTACCGCGGCGAGCCGGTCGGCCGGCTGCTCCTCCCCCGGGACGGCGTCCGCGCCCAGCTGGTCAGCCGCGACGAGCGGCTGCTGGCCGACGTCGTCCGGCAGGCCGCGGCGGCCGCGCACGCCGGCTCGCTGGCCGCCCAGCTGCAGCAGAGCCGCGAGGAGCTGGTCGCCGCCCGCGAGGAGGAGCGCCGGCGGCTGCGGCGCGACCTGCACGACGGCCTCGGCCCCAGCCTCGGCGCGGTCGTCCTGCGCATCGACACCGCCCGCAACCTCACCGCCGCCGGACGGTCCGACGACGCCGACTCCGTGCTGCGCCAGGCCCGGGACGACGTCGCCGCCGCCCTGGCCGACGTCCGGCGGCTCGTGCACGACCTCCGCCCGCCGGCCCTGGACGACCTCGGGCTGGCCGGGGCGGTGCGGCAGCAGGCCGAGCGGCTGCTCCCCCGGGGGACCGCCGTCGCCGTGACCGCCGGGGCAGGCGCCGACGACCTGCCGGCCGCGGTCGAGGTCGCCGCCTACCGGATCGCCTCCGAGGCGCTGGCCAACGTGGCCCGACACGCCCGTGCGACGACCTGCCGCGTGGACCTGCAGCGCGACGACGAGCGGGCCCTGGTCGTCACGGTGACCGACGACGGCGCGGGCATCGCCCCGGACGCCCCCGCGGGCGTCGGCCTGGTGTCCCTGCGCGAGCGCGCGGCCGAACTCGGTGGCCGCTGCACGGTGGAGTGCCCGCCCGACGGCGGGACGGTGGTGCGGGCCGTCCTCCCCGCGGAGGGAGGGTCGGCCCGTGGCTGATCCGGGCGAGCCGCTGCGCGTCGTCGTCGCCGACGACCACCCGGTCTACCGGGACGGGCTGGCGATGCTGCTGGGGTCGGTCCCGGGGCTCGCCGTCGTCGGCACCGCGGCCGACGGGGAGGCCGCCGTCGCCGTGGCGCTCGAGGAGCAGCCCGACGTCGTCGTGATGGACGTGCAGATGCCGGGCATCGACGGCATCGAGGCGACCCGGCGGGTCACCTCCGCCTCCCCGTCGGTCGGCGTCGTCGTCCTGACCATGTCGGAGGACGACGGCACCGTCTTCGCCGCCATCCGCGCCGGCGCCCGCGGCTACCTGCTGAAGGGCGCCGACCAGGAGGAGGTGGTCCGCGCGATCACCACGGTGGCCGCCGGTGGCGCGGTGTTCGGGGCGGCGCTGGCCCGGCGGATCACGGAGTTCTTCGCGGCGGCGCCGACCGGACCTGAGACGGCCTTCCCGCAGCTGACCGCCCGCGAGCGGGAGGTGCTCGACCTGGTGGCGGCCGGCCGCTCGAACGCCCAGATCGCCGCAGCCCTCTACCTGTCGCCGAAGACCGTCCGCAACAACGTGTCCAACGTGCTGACCAAGCTGCAGGTGACCGACCGCGCGCAGGCGATCATCCGCGCACGTGAGGCCGGGCTGGGCCGCTGAGGCGGGGAATCCTGGCCCTCCCCGGCTCGTTGCCCCTGGCATGACGACCTCCTCCCACCAGCCCCAGGTGACGAAGACCGACGAGGAGTGGCGCGCGCAGCTGTCCCCCGAGGAGTACGCGGTGCTCCGTCAGGCGGGCACGGAGCGCCCCTGGACCGGCGAGTACGTCGACACGAAGACCGTCGGCGTCTACGAGTGCCGCGCCTGTGGCGCCGAGCTGTTCCGCTCCGAGACCAAGTTCGACTCCCACTGCGGCTGGCCGTCCTTCTACGAGGCGGCCGCCGAGGACAACGTGGTCCTGCGCGAGGACCGCAGCCACGGGATGGTCCGCACCGAGGTGCTGTGCGGCACCTGCCACAGCCACCTCGGGCACCTCTTCGACGACGCCCCGCAGACGCCGACCGGCGACCGCTACTGCATCAACTCCGTGAGCATCCGGCTCCAGCCCGCCGAGGGCTGAGCCCGTCGTCCGCCCCCGTCGTCCATGGGGGCGGACGACTTGCCAGACTCACCGGTATGTCGAACCCGCAGGTGTCGGTCGTGCACGACGAGGCCCTGGCCCGCGCGCGAGCAGTCACGCAGACGCTGGCCGCCGACGTGGTCGAGCGCGAGGCCGCCGGCAAGGCCCCGCTCCGCGAGGTGGAGCTGCTGCGGGAGTCCGGCCTCCTCCCCCTGCTGCTCCCGGCCGAGCACGGCGGCAGCGGCGCGGGCTGGCCGACCGCGTGGGCCGTCGTCCGGACCATCACCGCCGTCGACCCGTCCATCGGGCAGCTCCTCGGCTACCACTACCTGCACTCCTGGCGGATCCGGCTCAACCGCCGTGCCGACGCGGTCGCCCGGCTGGACGCGGCCGGCGCCGCCGGTGCCTGGTTCTGGGGCGGCGCGGGCAACCCCCGGGACGCCGGCCTGCAGCTCGAGCCGGTCCGCGGCGGGTTCCTGCTGAGCGGCACCAAGCACTTCGCCACCGGCGCCGAGGTGGCCGACCGGATCAACGCCAGCGGGACCCGGACCGGCACCGGGGAGAAGCTCGCGCTGGCCGTCGACGCGCACCAGGACGGCGTCCGGCACGGTGGCGACTGGGACGCGCTCGGCCAGCGGCTCTCGGCGTCGGGCTCGGTCACCTTCGACGGTGCCTTCGTCTCCGAGGACGACGTCCTGGGGCCGAACGAGCAGGCCGACCCGGGCGCGCCGGCGTTCGCCACGCTGCACGTTCTGAGCTTCCAGGCGATGCTCGCCCAGCTCTACGTCGGCATCGCCGAGGGGGCCCTGGCCGCCGGCGCGGAGTACACCCGCACGAAGTCCCGCGCCTGGGCCACCTCGGGCGTCGAGGAGGCGGTCGACGACCCGCTCGTGCGGCAGCGCTACGGCCAGCTCGACGCACGGCTGCGGGCCGCCGCCGCCCTCGCCGACCGGGCGGCCGCATCGCTGACCAGGGCCGCGGAGCGGGGCTGGGACCTCGAGGCGCAGGAGCGGGCCGACGTCGCCGTCGAGCTGGCCGCCGCCAAGGTCGTGACCACCGAGGCCGCCCTCGAGGTCACCTCGACGGTGTTCGAGCTGACCGGCGCCCGGGCCACGAAGACCGGCACGGGACTGGACCGCTACTGGCGGGACGCCCGCACGCTCACGCTGCACGACCCGGCGGCGCACAAGGCCGTCGAGGTCGGTGACCGCCTCCTCAGCGGGACCGCGCCGGTGCCCAGCGCCTACAGCTGAGCCGGGTCAGCGCCCGGCGGCCAGCTGGTCGTACGTGGGGAACGAGCGGGAGATGCCACTGCCGGTGAAATTGCCGACCCAGCCGTCGTCGTCGTGGAAGAACCGCACGGAGACGTAGTCGGGGGCGGTGCCCATGTCGAACCAGTGGGTGGTGCCGCCGGGCACGGAGAGCAGGTCGCCGGCCTCGCAGAACACGGCGTGCACCTTGCCGTCGACGTGCAGGTAGAAGACGCCGGAGCCCTTCGCGAAAAAGCGGTCCTCGTCGTCGTCGTGGGTGTGCTCGTCGAGGAACTTCTCCCGGCTGGCCCGCACCGTCTCCGGCCACGACGGGTCGTCGCTGGGCTGCATCTGCACGACGTCGACCAGGACGTAGCCCTCGGAGGAGGAGACGGCGTCGATGCGCTCGCGGTAGGCATCAAGGACCTCGTCCTGGGTCACCTTGTCCGGGAGGTCCCGCAGCGGCCACTGCTCGAAGCGGACCCCGAGCTCCTTGAGGACGACGGCGATCTCCTCGGCGTCCTCCGTGCGGAGGGCGGGGGTCTCCGGAGCGTCCTCGCGCCAGACGGTCAGCAGCGTCATGTCGCACCTCGTTCTCTGATGGGGTCTACCTGGGGCAGCGCGGGGCAGCTCCCCACTATTCCGCAGGGATCAGCGGAGGGCGCGGGTCTCCGTGGCGAAGGTCAGCAGGAACTCGAGGATCTCGGTGTGGTGACGGGCCTGGGCCAGGTCCTGTCCCCAGGCGTACATCCCGTGCCGCGCGACGACGAACCCCGGCGTCCGCCCGTCCCACTGCGGCTCGAACGCGCCTGCGATCTCGTCCATGTCCTGGCTGTTCGGGACGACGGGGACGACCACCGTCTCGTCGTGCGCGGCCCGCCCGATGCCCTTGAGCATCTCCAGGTCCCGCAGCGGGACGCCGTCCGGGAACCAGTGCCCGGCGAGGACCGCTGCCATGGCGTGCACGTGGACGACGGCGTCGGCCCCGGTGACCTCGGCGATGCGCGCGTGGAGGGCGGCCTCGGCCGACGGCACGAGGTCCGGGCGCGGCTGGTCGGTGACCGCGGCACCGCGCCCGTCGACGACGACGACGTCCGAGCTGGTGAGCTCGCCCTTGTCCAGGCCGCTGACGGTGACGGCGAGCCGCAGGGGGTCGCGGTCGAGGACGACGGAGAGGTTGCCCGAGGTGCCGCGCATCCAGCCCATGCCGGCGAAGCGGGCCGCCTCCGCGGCGAGCGCGCGGCCGGCCGCCTCGAGCTCTCCGGTGCCGATGCGCCGGCCTGCGGACGTCCCGCTCACGAGTCGACCTCGACCCCGTCGAAGGACTCGATGATCGGCAGGTCGCCGAAGTCGGCGCCGGCGTTGGGCTCGCCCGCGCGGCGCACACCCACCACCTGCCAGCCGGCCTCCCGGGCGGCGTGCAGCTCGGCCGGCAGGTCGGACAGGAAGAGCAGCTCGCCCGGCGCGCGGCCGAGGGCGGCGGCGATGGTGTCGTAGGAGCCCGCGTCGCGCTTCGGCCCGGCGTTGACCGTGTCGAAGTAGGCGTCGATCAGCGGCGTGAGATCGCCGGCGGGGGCGTGCCGGAACCACGGCACCTGGCTGGCCACCGAGCCGGACGAGAACACCGCCAGGTGGACGCCGCGACCGTGCCACGCCCGCAGCTGCGGGACGACGTCGTCGAAGAAGTGGGACGACAGCTCCCCTGCGGCGTAGCCGGCCGCCCAGATCTGCCCCTGCAGGGTCTTCAACGGGGTCGCCTTGACGTCGCCGTCCATCCAGGCGTGCAGCAGTGCGACGACCTCGGCGGTGCCGGCGTCGTCGGCGAGGCCGGCGTCGGCCTTGGTCTGGGCGACGGCGCCGGCGACGTCGGTGTCGTCGGGGTGGGCGTCGATCCACGGGCCGAGCCGGGGGCGGGCGTAGTCGTAGAGCTCGCCGTGGACGTAGCCGGCCGCTCCGGTCGTGCCCTCGATGTCGAGGACCACCGTCCGGGCCGTGAGGTGCAGGGTCACGGGCGGTCAGCCTACCGAGAGCTCCGGTGGGCCTCGTCCTGGTGGTACTGGGCCACGCGGTCAGGTGCGAACGGGCCCCGGTCGGTGACGATGGTGGTCACCCAGCGCGGCGGGGTGACGTCGAACGCCGGGTACCAGCCCCGCTCGACCAGCGGCGACGCCGACCGGGCGCCGAGCACCGAGAGCACCTCCAGGCCGTCGCGCTCCTCGACCACCACGTCGGCAACGGTCGCGGCCTGCGGGTCGGGTGCCTGGACCAGCGCCAGGAACGGGACGTCGAAGGCCGCGGCCGCGACGGCGTGGCCGAGGGTGCCGACCTTGTTGATGACGTGGCCGTCCATGGTCACGCGGTCGGCGGCCGTCACGAGGGCGTCGACCGGTCCGAGCGAGGAGCCGGGTGCGAGCGCGGCGGCCACCATGCCGTCGGTCACCAGGGTGACGTCCTGGCCCATCTCGGCCAGCGTGTGGGCGGTCAGCCGGGCGCCCTGGAGGTAGGGACGGGTCTCGGTCGCGATCCAGGTGTACTGCCGGCCGGCTGCGGCCGCGGCGCGCACCAACTCGACGAGATAGGTGTCCATCCAGCAGTGGGTCAGGACCCGGGCGCCCTCGGGCAGCAGCTCGACCGTCGCGGCGCCCAGTGCCGCGCTGCGGGCCCGGTAGTCCGCGGCGACGGCGGCGGCGGCGGCTTCGACCGCCTCGGCGAGCTGCGCGGACGACGCAGCGCGGACGACGTCGGGAGCGGTGAGCACCGCGGTCACGGCGTCGCGGACGTGGTTGTTCGTGGGGCGGGCGATGGTCAGGGCGGTGCCGGCGGACGCCAGGGTGGCGCGGGCGTCGTCGACCCGCCGGTCGGCGATCTGGCGGCCGGTCAGGGCCAGGCCGGCGGCGGCGGCGAACAGTGGGCCGGAGCTCTGCGTCACCATCGCGCGGATCGCCTCGGCGACCTCTTGCGCGTCGCGGGCCAGCACCCACTCCTCACGGGCCGGAAAGGTCCGCCGGTCGAGGATCGCGACGCCGTCGTCGGTGAGCCGGACGCTGTCGTCCAGCACGGGCCGGGGCAGGCCGGTGGTCACTGTCATGCCGCCATCATCCTCCGTCGTCGGTGCTCCCCGGGTCCGGCCGACGAGGATCACGTCCGGCTGGGTAGAGCGACGACGTCGCCGTGAAGGCAGCTTTAGGGACAAGCGGTCCACGCCGATACAGCAGTGGAGAACGCTGCGAGATGAGCCACCGAAAGGAGGACCCGGATGCCGTCGTCGCGTCACGGCCGCGTGCTGGCGGTCGTATACCTCCTTGCTGTCGCCGGATCAGTCACGACGTGGATGGTTCAGGGCGCGTATTCGACGGCCCTGATCATCACTCTGCTTCTGACCCTGCCGTGGAGTCTTGCCGCCTACTCACTTCTCATGGTGGCAGCCCTCGCCGTGCTCGCTGGGCCGGGAGCGGACAGCGGACCAGGGCAGGTGGCCCTGACGATGCTCGCAGTCCTGCTATTCCTGTCTGCAGCAGCTGCGAACGTGCTGATGACCGGCCCCCTCCTCCTCCGCTGGCGCAAAGGACGGCCCGACGCAACCTCCTGAGGTGTCCCATAGTGGGCCGCTCAGGGACAGCCGGCCGGCTCGCCCGATGGGCGATCAGGGACACGCCACCCCTGACAAGCGGCACGACGTCAGGCCTTGCCCGACCTACCCTTCAGCGATGCAGCGCGATATCGAGCGCCTGCGCCGGATGGCGCAGCTCGTGGAGGACGACCTGCGGGCGACCATGCCGGGCACCTGGAAGTGCGACTTGCGGTCGGATTACGTCCTCGTCATCGGCTCCGAACAGGGAGTGGCCGAGCTCGCCATCGCCGAGGACGTCGACCGGGACAACTGGCCTGAGGAGGCCTGGACAGCGGAGTACCACGACTTCACCATCGACGAAGACGCAAACGAGGCAATCGCCGAGGCCGTTCAAGACGCGTTGGGCACCTGGGGCCTGCGCTGGCCGATCTGCCGGGAGCACAGTGCCCCACTTTCGCCCTGCAGCGGGGTTTGGGCCTGCTCGAGCGCCATCGCTCACGACCTCGCCGACGTCGGGGCGCTGTCGCCACAGCAGGCCACAGCCACTCACGAGACAGCTCCTCTGCAAGCGCCCTGACCGCATTCGGCCGTGACTCTGAATGGGCCGCTCAGGAACCAAGGGCGGCATCCGGCACGTCTCGGTCCGCGCGGGTCTCTCGAGCTCGAGACATCGCAAGACGCGTTCCTGCGGTGGTCCTGGCACTACCAGTCATTCAACGAGGCCCGCGCGTGCTCGCATCAGGTCCGGCCGCACCGAGGCGGCTGTGATTTAGGGCCCGGCGCGGGTGAGGATCTCGGTGCCGTCGGGGCGGTAGGTGTGCCATCGGTCGGTGCCGGGATCCCGCCGGATGCCGAACCGCCCTTCGTGCACAGAGGTGTGGTGGCGTTCGCAGAGCAGCGCACCGTTGTCGCAGTTCGTCGGGCCACCGTGTGCCCAGTGGACGACATGGTGGAAATCGCACCACTCGGGCAGGGCGTCGCAGCCGGCGAACACGCAGTGCTCGTCGCGGACCTCGACCGCCCGCCGGATCCCTGCGCTGGGTGCGCGCTGCTCACGGCCGGAGTCCAGCGGCAGGCCGCTCGGGCCGGTGATGATGCGCGAGACGCCGGCATCGCACGCCAGCCGCCGCGCCGTCTCCGGGTTGATCGGACCGGCCCATCCCAGGGACCCGCCCCAGAACCCGGCCGCGCCACGCTCCGCGCACAGCGCCATCAGGTCGATGGTGACCCGCACGTGCGGGCGTTCCCCGCGGACGGTCGGCAGCCCGCCGGCGTCCAGGGCGCCGCGGGCGAGCGCCACCAGCGCCTCACCCTGTCGTTCGGCGTGCGAGCGCAGGTCGCCGGCCGGGCGGTCGCCGTTCATCAGCGCCCCGAGGGCGGTGTGCAGGTACTCCCCACCGGCGGCGTCGAGTTCGCCGCGCAGGTGCACCCGACCGTCCAGGCCGGTCGCCATGGTGAAGCGGCGGCGGGTGTCGGCGGCGTCGTCCAGCGTCCCGTCGGGATCCACCCCGGCGACCCAGGCCTTCACCCCGCGGGCGGTCTCGTGCGGCGCCGTCGCCCGGGCCAGGTCGGCCAGGATGCCGTCGGTCTCGGCCAGGTCGATGCCGGCGTCGGCGGCCTTCGCCAACCGGTCGGGCGTCATGGCCCGTGTGATCACCCGGGCGTGCGCGGCGCCGATCTCACCGGCGGCGAACGCCGCCGACGTCGCCGGCAGCTGCTCCAGCCGCCGACCGGTGGACACCGTCGCCGTCGCCACCTCCGGGGCCATCCGGCAGCTGCCGCGCAGCCAGGCCTTCATCGACACGGCCCCGTCCCGCTGATAGGCCTCCCGCGTGTCGGCCGCCCGGACCACGGACGTCAGCGCCGCGGCGATCCGGTTGCTCGCCGTGACCAGCTCAGCCGTCAGGTCCAGCAGCGCCTCGGCGGACAGTTCAGCGAGGTCGATCCCGGCCAGCTCATCCAGGGCCGAACGCAACTCCGACACGTCCGACCCCCTCTCCCCACGGCTCCTACCGACACCCCGACAGTAGGCAGGGGGTACGACAGAAACCGCAGGTCAGAGGCGGAAAGGACCCGCAAAGTCGAAAGTCAGCGGCCGGTCACCAGCGCCGCAACCACCGCGGGATCGGGCTCGCCGCCCGGGCCGCGGAACGCCCCCCGGTCCAGCAGCAGCGCCCGCGCGGCCCGCAGCACGACCGCGCTCGCCGGGCCAGGGTCGGGCAGCGTCTCCAGGTCCTCGGCGTGCGAGTAGCCGGCGACCCGGCGGACCAGTTCCACGGCGGCGAACCCCAGGGTGTCGTCCCACACCGACGCGAGGTGGCGACGCAGCCAGCCCTCGTCGAGGAAGCCGTCGACCCGGTCGGGCCAGCCCGCGTGCCAGGCGGCGGTGAACGCCGTCCAGAGGACGCGGGCCTGCCCGGCGTGCTCGGCGGCCAACTCCCCGTCATCGAGCGCGGAGGCCCGGGCGGCCGCGATCAGCGCGTTGGCCAGGTACAGGCCCAGGTCGAGCCCGATCGGCCCGACGACGGCGAACTCGGGGTCGATGACCCGGACCACCGCGACGCCGTCCCGCTCCCCCACCATCACGCTGCCGGAGTGCAGGTCGCCGTGCACCAAGGCCTCCGCGCGGGTGGCGAACGCCGCGCGCAGCGCCGAGACCTCGGTGCGCACCGCGCGATCCGCCCGCAGCGCCGCCACGTCGTCGGTCAACGACGGGTGCGCGCTGTTGTGCTCGTGCTCGAGGAAGGGCTCCGACAGCAAGTACTGCTCGGTGACCTCGGCCAGCACCGGGTTCACCGACGCGGCGAGCAGGGCGGCCCGGTCGGCGGCCGACGCCCCGGCCACGCTGGTCGCGAAGGTGACCCGCCCGATCAGGTCGCCCACCTGCGTGGAGGTGTCGCCGAAGCGGGCGCCCCGGGTGAGGGCGCCGCGCAGCACGACGAGGTCGGAGAGGTCCTCCATCGTGAACGCGAAGCGCTCCGGGTCGACGTCGACGACCACGGGCGTCTGCTCCGGCGCGAAGCGGGCGAACGTGGCCAGCGCCCGCGCCTCCACCATCGCTCGCTCGGGGCTCATCGGCGCGGACGGTCCGAGCACGCGGATCCACGGGGGCGCCTGCTTGACCGCCAGACCGGTACCGCCGTCGTCGGGGACGGCGACGAAGACCCGGTTCATGTTGCCGTCGCCGACCTCGCGCACGGTGCCGCTGCTGCCGGGGGCGACCAGCCCCCGGGACAGCAGGTACTCCCAGACGTCGGCGGCCTCGAGCACCACCCCGGCGTCAGCCACGGGTGCCCGCCAGGACGGCGAGGAAGTCGCCCAGGAAGCCGGCGGCGTCCACCCCGGTCACCACGGTCGTCCGCGGCGCGGTGCGGGCCTCTTCCTGCGCGAAGGGCACCGGCAGTCCTTCGGCGGTGCGCAGCAGGTGCGCCCGCGACAGCCGGCCGTCGGGGACCACCGCTACCGGCCCCTCGAGGAAGGAGGTGATCCACCGCGGCTCGACCAGCAGGCCGGCGGCGAGTCCGTCCCAGGCCGGCGAGACCCGCCGTCCCCACGCGTACTGGTAGAAGTCCATGTAGGACTCCAGCACCGCCGCGGTGAACTCCCCGCCCGGCGTCCCGCTGCGGTGCAGCAGCTGCACGGCGGCCTCGTCGACGACCGTCGTGACGCCCACGTTGACCCCAACCATGACCAGCCGGCTGCGGGGCGCGGCGAACACCGCGCGCGCCGCCTCGGGATCGTTGCTCACGTTCGCGTCCACGATCTGCGCCACGCCCAGCGGCGGGAACGGCCCGGAGCCGCCCATGAGCACGGTCGAGCGGAACTTGGTCAGCACCAGCGGGTCCAGCTCCAGCGCCAGCGCGACGTTGGTCAGCGGACCCAGCGGCAGAAGGTCGTACCGTCCGGGCGCGGAGTTCGCCAGCTCGACGAGGTACTCGGCCGACGAGCGGTCCACCACGGCCGGCGACGGACGCTCCAGTCCGAGGTCGCCGAGCCCGTCCGCGCCGTGGACGTAGGGCGCCAGGCTGGCCGGACGCCCGTCGACCGGGCCGGCCGCGCCCGCCGCCACCGGCACGTCCTCGAGACCGGCCAGGCGCATGACCAGCCCGATGTTGAGCAGGGCGTCGTCCACGCTGCAGTTGCCGAAGACCGAGGTGACCGCGGCGACCTCCACGTCGGGCCGTCCGGCCAGGTAGAGCAGCGCCAGGGCGTCGTCGATCCCGGTGTCGGTGTCGACGACCACCTGCAGCGGTGCGGTAGAGCCGGTCAACGAGTCTCCTCGGGGTGGACCACGGCTTCGGGATGGGCGGCGCTGACGGCCGCCACGGGATCGACGTCGCGGAGCCGGCGGCGCACGCGCAGCCGGGAGGCGACCAGGACGATCAGCGTGACCAGGTACGGCGCGGCGTCGGTGAGCTGCTGCGGCAGGCCGACTCCCTGCAGCCGGAAGCCCCACGCCTCCGCGGCGCCGAACAGCAGGCACGCCCCCAGCACGAGCAGCGGCCGGTTCGCGGCGAGCATGACGGCGGCGACGGCGACCCAGCCGCGCCCGGCGGTCATGTTCTCGGTGAAGGCCGTGACGTTGCCCAGCGACAGCTGCGCGCCGCCCAGCCCGCACAGCGCACCGGCCAGCAGCACGGTGACGTGCTGGTAGCGGGTCACCGAGACACCGAGGCTGGCGGCGGCCTCGGGGTGCTCCCCCACCCCGCGCAGCCGCAGCCCGGTCGAGGTGCGGTTGAGCCACAGGGACGCCGCGACGGCGAGGAGCAGTGCCAGTGGCACGAGGAGTGTCTGCCCACCCAGCAACGCGCCGAGCACCGGGATGCCGTCGAACACGTCGAGGTCGGGCAGCCCCGCCAGACCGGTCGGCGCGAAGGTGCCGGTCGCGTCCAGGAGCTCGCGGAGCAGGAAGCCGGTCAGGCCCAGAGCCAGCAGGTTCATGCCGACGGCGACGATGATCGGGTCGGCCCGCCAGCTGACAGCGCCGAGCGCCAGCACGCCGCTGAACACGGTCGTGGTGACGACGGCCGCCGCGACCCCGGCCCAGGCGCTGCCGGTCCACCAGCTGACCGCCACCGCGGTGAACGCGCCGCAGAGCAGCTGCCCCTCCAACGCGATGTTGAAGACGCCGGCCCGCCCGCACAGGGCACTGCCCAGCGCGGCGAACAGCACGGGCGCGGACGACGTCAGGACGGCGGCGACGAACGCGAGGGTGAAGACGTCCATGGGTCAGACCTTTCCGCCGACGGCGTCGCGTGCGCGCCGGGCGACCCAGCGGGCGGCGAGCACCCGCAGCGCGAGCACGAGGATGACCACCGCCTGCAGGACCTGGCCGAGCTGCCGGGGCACGTCGACGTCGCGTTCCATGCCGGCCGAACCGACGGTCAGCACGGTGAACAGCGCCGCGGTCAGCGGCAGCAGCGCCGGCCGCCCGCCGGCCAGCAGCGCGGCCGCGATCCCGGCGAAGGTGTAGCCGGGTGCGGTGAGCGCGTCGTCGATGAACCGGAACGGCTGGCTCATCACGATGATCGCCCCGGCGAGGCCGGCGACGGCCCCGGCGGCGACGAGCGTGCCCAGGGTCAGCCGCGGCACCGACAGGCCGCCGTACGCGGCGAACCCGCGGTTGGCGCCCGCCACCCGGATCTCGTAGCCGACCGGGGTGCGGGAGTCGACGCGCACCGCCAGCAGGAGCACCAGGACCACGACCACGAGGCCCGCGTTCGTGTAGCTCGTCCCCGGAAAGGACGGCAGGTGCGCGGCATCGGGGAGTCGGGACGTCTGCGGCACCGCCGAGCCGCGCTCGGCCAGCGGGAAGCGGACGAGGTAGGAGGTCAGGGCCACCGCCGGCGCGCTCAGCAGCAGCGTCGAGATGATCACCGGCACGCCCGCGCGGGTGGACAGCGGCGCGGAGACCGAGGCGAGCGCGGCACCGCCCAGTGCACCGGCGACCAGGCAGACCGGGAGCAGCACGATCGCCGGGGCCGGCAGGTAGAGCGCGACGACGGCGGCGGAGATGCCGCCCAGTGCGAGCTGCCCGTCCCCGCCGAGGTTGTACTCGCCCATGCGCGCGGGGACGGCGAAGGCGAGGGACATCGCGAGGATGGCCGTGAACGAGGCGACGGCGAAGTCGATGTTGCTGACGCTCAGGGCGCCGCGGACCATCGCGTCGTAGCCGCGCAGCGGGTCCACCCCCGCCACGGCCATGACGACGGCGCCGACCAGCAGCGCCACCACCACCGCACCCAGCGGGACCAGCGCCGCCGGTGCGGCCAGCCGGAGCCGGGCGACGAGCCCGCTCACGAGCCCGCCCGGGAAGAGCCGTCGTCGGGCCGGGTCGCGTGCACCATCGCCGCGCCCAGCACCTCCTCGGTCGCGTCGGCCGCGTCGAGGTCCGCGGTCACCACGCCGTCCAGCATGACGAGCACGCGGTCGGCCAGCGCGCGCAGCTCGCTGATCTCGTAGGAGACCAGGAGCACCGCGCCGCCGCGGGCGCGGTAGTCCAGAAGCAGCCGGTGGATCTCCTCCCCCGCGCCGACATCGACACCCTGCGTCGGCTGCTCGACCACCAGGAGCGGCGCCTCGTGGTGCAGCTCGCGGGCCAGGACCACCTTCTGCGCGTTGCCGCCCGACAGCGACGCGAGCGGCGCGTTCACCCCGGCCGTCTTCACCCCGAGCCGGCGGACCAGCTCACCGGCCTGGGCGCGCACCGCGCGGGGCGAGAGCCGCGCCCGGCTCCCGAGCGGAGGGGTGCGGTGGTGGCCCAGCGCCAGGTTGTCGGCGACGGAGAGGCTCGCCGCGGTACCCATCCCGGGCCGGTCCTCCGGCACGTAGGCGATCCCCCGCCCGCGGCGCTCGCGCACCCCGAGGCCGGCGAGGTCCTGCCCGTGCAGCAGCACGCTGCCGCCGTCCGGGGAGCGCAGCCCGAGCACGGACTCGACCACCTCGCGCTGCCCGTTGCCGGAGACACCCGCGATGCCGACGACCTCGCCGGGTCGCACCTGCAGCGACACCCCGTGCACCCCGGCCGCACCCGGCGCCGCCGCCAGGCGGAGGTCGCTCACCTCGAGCACCGGTTCCCCGCTGACGGCGCCGCGCGGGTTGACGGCGGGCTTCAGGCCGCGGCCGATCATCGCCTCGACGATCTCGCCGGCCGTCGTCCGGGCCGTCTCCAGCCGGGCGGACACCACGCCGTCGCGGAGCACCGTCACGCGGTCGGTCGCCTCGAGCACCTCGCGGACCTTGTGGGTGACCAGCGCGACGGTGGTCCCCTGGGCTGCCATCGACCGCACGACCGCGAAGAGGGAGTCCACCTCGCCCGGGGTCAGGACGGCGGTCGGCTCGTCGAGGATGAGCACCTCCGCCTGCCGGTGCAGCGCCTTGAGGATCTCCACGCGCTGGCGCACCCCGAGCGGCAGCGTGTCCACCCGCGCCGACGGGTCGACGTCCAGGCCGAAGCGCCCGGCGAGCTCGGTGACCCGCTGCTCGGCCGCCCGGCGGTCGTACACGCCCCACCGGCCGGGCTCCGCTCGGTAGACGACGTTCTCGGCCACGGTCAGCGAGCCGAACAGCCGGAAGTGCTGGTGGACCATGCCGAGGCCGGCGTCGATCGCGTCCAGCGGGGAACGCAGCCGCAGCTCGCGCCCGTTCCGCAGGACCGCACCGGCGTCGGGACGCTGCAGCCCGTAGAGGACCGACATCAGGGTCGACTTGCCGGCGCCGTTCTCGCCGACGACGGCGTGGACGGTCCCCCGCTCGAGGACGAGATCCACGCCGTCGACGGCGAGCACCGGACCGAACCGCTTGGTGATGCCACGCAGCTCGGCCGCGGGGGTGTCCGCCCCCGCGGCCGGGCGCGCGTCGTCCGGGTGCAGGTCGGTCATCCAGCGGCCGGGTCGTCCACGGTCACGGTGCCGTCGATGATCTGCTCCTGGACCTCGCGGACCTGCTCGATGACGTCCGGGCGGTCGGCGATGAGGCAGCCGGAGGAGTCCACGTCGTCCTCCAGGGCGGTGAGGCCCACGCCGTCCTCGGCGAGGCCGTAGACCTGGAAGCCGCCGGTGTTGCCGTCGAGGATCTCGGTCACCGCGCCGGCGAGCGCGACGTCCACGTTCTTCAGCACGTTGTCCACGACCTGCCCGGGCGCGGATGCGCACTCGTTGACGTCGACGCCGTACGCCTGGAAGCCGCCGGCCGTGGCGACCTCGAAGGCGCCCACGTTGCTGCCGGACGCCGCGAGCAGCACCTGGTCCGCCCCCTGGTCGGCGAGCACCTGGGCCTGCGCCTTGCCGCGCGCCGGGTCGCCGAAGGGGTTGTCACCGCCGACGAACAGCGGGGTGGAGGTGACCGTCGCGTCGACGCTGGCCGCGCCGGCGGCGAATGGGTCGACCCAGCGGCGGATGAAGGGCGTGTCCAGCGCGGCGACGACGCCGATCTGCTTGGTCTCGCTGAGCAGGCCGGCCTCGACCCCGGCGAGGTAGGCGGCCTCGTGCTCACGGAAGGCGGCGCAGGTGACGTTCTCCGGCTGCGGATCGGGGCAGCCGTCGACGAGCAGGAACTGCTGGTCGGGGTTGTCCAGCGGCACGGTCGCGAAGGCGTCCTGCAGGGAGAACGACAGACCCACGACGATGTCCGGCTTCTCGCGGACCGCGGCCTCGACGTTCTGCTGGATCGAGGTGGGGTCGGTGCTCTCGAACACGTCCAGCTCGAGGCCCTTCTCCTCCGCCACGTCCTCCGCGCCCTGGACGGCGAGCTCGAGGAAGTTGTTGCCGCCGACGGGGTTCGGCGTGATGACGATGATCGAGCCGGCGCTCTCCTCGCCACCCTCACCGCCCCCGGAGGAGCCGGAGTCGGCGCAGGCCGTCAGCCCCAGCACCGTCGCGAGCAGGGCTGCGGCAACCGGTCCGGAACGGCGGACGGTGCGGCGGGGGACGTCGTTCATGAGCTCTCCTTGACGGCGTGCGCCACGAGGTCCGCGGCACGAGGAACGGACACCCGGGCGGCACGCGCTGGAGAGGACGGGCGGGACGGTGCTGGTTCCACCGGGCTTCCCTCCGCTTCGTCCTTACCGGGACACGTCTCGTCCAGGTCAGGTCATCACCCGGGAGCACCCCGCGACGGAGAGGGTTGCCGGCCAGCGAGCCGGGGCTTGACGCTGGCACTCGAGACCGTCGGCGAAGCTAGCACGCGGCCCCGGCACCGCCGTCAGGAGGGCCGCGCCGTCAGGAGGGCGCCGCTACGCGAGGTCGCGGACGAGCTCCGCGATCGGCTTGCGGACGCCGGTGTAGAAGGGGATCTCCTCGCGGACGTGCCGGCGGGCCCGGCTGGCCCGCAGGTCGCGCATCAGGTCGACGATGCGGTGCAGCTCGTCGGCCTCGAAGGCCAGCATCCACTCGTAGTCCCCGAGACCGAACGAGGCGACGGTGTTCGCCCGCACGTCCGGGTAGGGGCGGGCCTGCATGCCGTGCTCCTTGAGCATGTCCCGCCGCTCCTCGTCGGGCAGCAGGTACCACTCGTAGGACCGCACGAAGGGGTAGACGCAGACGTAGCGCCGCGGCTCCTCGTCGGCGAGGAACGCGGGGATGTGGCTGCGGTTGAACTCCGCCGGACGGTGCAGCGCCATCTGCGACCAGACGGGGTCCAGGTGCCGGCCGACCGTGGTGCGACGCAGGCGCGTGTAGGCCTCCTGCAGCGCGTCCGGGGTCTCGGCGTGCCACCACACCATGACGTCGGCGTCGGCGCGCAGGCCCGCGACGTCGTAGGTGCCGCGGACGACGACGCCCTTGCCGGCGAGCTCCTCGACCAGGGCGACGGCCTCGTCGGCGGCGGCGGACCGCTGCTCGTCGGCGAGCGGGCGGGCCAGCCGGAACACCGACCACATCGTGTAGCGGATGCTGGCGTTCAGCTCGTTGGCCCGCTTGCCGATGCTGCGTTCCTCGGTCTGCTCACCGGTCGGATCGGTCCCCTGCTCACTCATGGGGCCATTGTCCCCCGCCGCCCGGCCGTTCCCGGTGTGCGGGGTGGGGATCCCGCCCCGATGGTCAACGGTGACCATGCGGGGCGGGGTTCATCGGACGACGAGCGTCAGCGCGCCGTCCGGCTCAGCTCCTTCTCCCGCTCGAGACGAGCGGTCCGCGCATCGCGGCAGCCCTCACAGGCAGCCATCGACACGTGGTGCCGCAGGCATCGGACGGGAGATGAGGACTCGATCGGGTGGGAATGGAACTCGTGCTGGGAACTCACACCCACCTGAACACCGGACGGGCCGCCGCGATGCCCCGGCGGGTGGTGGGCTGCACCACCCGCCGGGCCGTGCCCTCGGCTCACCCGGGGCAGGGGCAGCTCAGCCAGGCGTCGACGTCGATCTCCACCGTGCTCCCGATGAGGAACCGCGGGGCGCGGATGCCCACCGACCTGCGGTCGAGCGCCGCGGTGGCCCGGACCCGGACCCACCCGTCGGGCAGGACCTCCGCCACCCCCGTCACAGCCAGCGGCGCGGAGGTCCCCCGCACGTGCAGGACACCCTCCGCCGTCCACCGGCCGTCGTCGTGCCGGGTGAACCGGTCGGCGCCCCAGGTCATCGTCGGGTGCCGCTCGATGTCGAGCAGCCACGGCTTCCGCAGGTCGGCGTCCCGCTTCGCGATGCCCGTGTCGACGGTTCCCAGGTCCAGCTCCCCCACGACCCGCACGGGCGCGCCGGTCCCGTCCGTCTCCAGCTCGCCCCACCGGCAGGTCACCGAGCCGTGCACCGGCCGGCCGAGGTTGCGGACGGCGAAGGCGACCTGCGTCCGGCTGTCGGAGACCGTCCACACACCGGCCGTCGGGGCGGGCGCCCGCACGGTGGCGGTCACGACGGCACCTCCGCCGGGATGTCGGCCCGCAGGATGCGACCGAGTTCCACCCGGTCGGGGCCGGGCAGCAGGGTGGGGTCCTCGCCGGGCAGCAGCGGCGCGCGCATGATCCGGGCCTGGACCTCGGTGTGGGTCTCCATGCCGGTCGCCAGCCCGACGACCAGGATGCGGTCGTCGGCCGACCGGAACACCAGCACGCCGACCAGGCCGTCGACGTCGCGGACGGCCGGGTGGATCCGCTCGCGCCCGCCGCGCTCCGCGGCCCGCGCGACGGCCGGGTCCCCGGCCGAGTTGACCCAGGTCAGCATGGCGAACAGCGGGGTGCGACCGGCGGCGACGCCGTCGAGGCGGTCGACCATTCCGTAGGTGCGGGTGCCGGTCGGCGCCTGCGCCTCGTCTCGCCACAGCGCGACGAGGGTGCCCTCGTCGCCGTCCCGGTGGTCGACGACGATCGCACCGGCCGGCTCCGGGCTCCCGGCGAGCGCGGTGCGGACGACGTCCTGCGGATCGGTCCCGGCGTCCGACGGACGTCGGTAGGGATGGACGGTGGCGTGCACGGGATGCCTCCTCGATCGGGGACCGGCGGTCCCGGTCCCGGCACGGGAGACGATCCGGCGGCGGCGACGCACGGACATCCGTACGACCACGGGTCGCTGCTACTGAGGTGCGGTACTGAAAGGCGGTACGCAGGACGCCCGTGCGCGTGGATACTCCGCGCCGTGGCCACCGCCACCCCGCCCGCCGACGGCGATGCCTTCGTCGGCCGTGCAGCCGAGCTCGGGCAGCTGTCGGCCTGCATCGTCGCGGCCTCGGCCGGCCGGGGCGGCCTCCTGCTGCTCTCCGGCCCCGCCGGGATCGGCAAGACCCGCACGGTCGAGGAGGCGACGGCCGCCCTGCCCGCCGTCGCGTGGGGGCGCTGCGTCGACGATCCCGGGGCCCCGCCGCTGTGGCCCTGGCGCCGGGTCGCCCGCATGCTCCCCGAGGTCCGGTCCGCCGTGGCGCACGCGCTGTCGGGCATCGACCTGCTCGGCGAGGGGTCGGCCGACCCCGAGGCCGCCCGCTTCGCGCTGGTGGCGACCGCGACCGAGGCGCTGCTGGACGCCGCCGAGCCGGACGGCCTGGTCGTCGTCCTGGAGGACCTGCACTGGGCCGACGAGACCTCGTTGCGGCTGCTGCGGCACCTGGCCGGTGACCTGCAGCGCTCCCGGTTGCTGGTCGTCGGCACCTATCGCGATCCGTCGGGCGGGCCCGGCGCCCGCCCGCTGGACCGGATCCTGCCGGAGCTGTTGCGCTCGCCCGGCACCGTTGCCGTGCCCCTGGCGCCGCTCACCGAGGACGACGTCCGGCGGTACCTCCCTCGGGCGCCGGCCGAGGCGGTACGGGTCGCCCACCGGCGCAGCGGCGGCAACCCGCTCTACCTGCGGGCGGTCGCGCGGGCGCCCGCGGCGGCGTCCGGGGAGGGCGCCGCGGAGCAGGGCTCGACGGAGCTGCGGCACCTCGTCCGGACGACGCTCACGGCCCTGCCGCCCGGCGTCCTCGACCTGCTCGACATCGCCGCGGTCCTCGGCGAGGAGGTCGACGCCGGCCGGGTGGCGGCCGTGACCGGCCGGCCGGCGGGCGAGGTGCGCGCGGGGCTGGACGCCGCGGTGCGGGCCGGCGTCCTGACGGCGGTGCCGGACGCTCCCGGCCGGCGCAGGTTCGCCCACGCGGTGGTGCGGGACGCGATCTACGCCGATCTCTCCCCGAGCGCCCGTGAGGAGTGGCACCGCAGGGCCGCCGAGGCGCTGGAGCAGGTGGCCGGCGACGACCCGACGGCGGCAGGGCGCGTGGCCGGGCACTGGCTGCGGGCCGCCTCGGAGCGGGCCACCCTGCTGCGGGCGGCCCGGTGGGCGCGCCGTGCCGGCGAGTGGGCCACCCGCTCGCTGGCGTTCGACGAGGCCGCGCGCTTCCTCGCCATGGCGCTGGACGCCGCCGACCGTGCCGGCCCCGACCCCGGCGAGCGGGCCGAGCTGTTGCTGCAACTGGCGACGGCGGAGTTCCGGGCGGGCCGGTCCGGCGAGAGCCTCGAGCACGCCTCGGCTGCGTCCGAGGCCGCAGCCGCCTGCGGCCGGCCCGACCTGCTCGCGCCGGCCGCGCTCACCGTGCAGGACGTCGCCGCGCCCGGGTTCCCCCCGGCGGTCCTGCGCATGTGCGAGCGGGCGCTGGCGGACCCGGACACGGCGGCGCGACCGGCGCTGCGGGCCCGGCTCCTCGCCCAGTCGGCCTCGGTGCTGGCCGACGCGGGGCGGGTCGGCGCCTCGACGGCGCACGCCGCGGAGGCGCTGGCCCTCGCCGAGGAGAGCGGCGACCCGCTGGCGGTCATCGACGCGGTCCGTGCCCGCATGAAGGCCCATCCGACGGCGCTGCCGCGGGAGGAACGGCTCCGGCTCGGCCGCCTGGCGATCGACCACGCGGCCGCCACCGGGCAGCCGCTGGCCGAGCTGTGGGGCGCCAAGTGGCGGATCGACGCGGCGCTGGAGGGCGGCGACACGGCGACGGCCGAGGACGAGCTCGCCCGCATCACCGCCCTGGCGCGGCGCACCCGGCTGCCGCTGGTGCGGTGGCACGACCTGCGGCTGCGGGCGTCGGTCGCCGCCCTCTACGGCCGGTTCGAGGAGGCGCTCGCACTCAACGAGCAGGCCCGGGTCGTCGGGGCCACCGAGCTCGCCCAGGACCTGTCCGCCGCAGGCATGTCCGGTGCGTTCCTCTACCAGTACGCGCTGGTCACGGGGCGAGCGCTGGACCTGGACGGCGAGGCGGTCCTCCTGATGGACCTCGCCGACGACGTACCGATCGTCCAGGCGAGCCGCGCGGTCGTCGCCCTGGTCGGCGGCCGCCGCGAGGAGGCATCGGTCCGGTACGCGCAGCTGCGCCCGCGGATGACCGAGCCGGACTTCGTGGAGTCGGCCGGGGTGGCCGAGACGCTCGTGCCGCTGGTCGAGGAGTTCGGCGACGCGGAGGCGGCCGGAGCACTGACGCGGATCGTCGCCACCCTCGCCATGGACGCCGGCGGTGCGGGCGTCTACTGCTGCGGCTCGTTGGAGGTCCTGCTCGGCCGGCTGGCCGCCGTCCGCGGTGACTGGACCGAGGCGGTCGGGCACTTCGAGGAGGCGCTGCGGGTCGACACACGGACCGGTGCGCGGCCGGCTGCCGTCAACGACTCCGTCGGGCTGGCGGCCGCGCTGGTGGAGCGCGGCCGCACCGCCGACCTGCCGCGGGCGGTCGAGCTGGCGCGCTCGGCGCAGGCCGAGGCCCGCCGGCTCGGGATGCCCGGCCCCGCACGGCGGGCGGCCCTCCTGATCGAGGGGGCCGGCCGGGCGGCGCGTGCGGCCGACCCGCTGACCGTCCGCGAGCGCGAGATCGCGTCGCTGGTGGCCGCCGGGCTCACCAACCGCGAGATCGCCGGGCGGCTGTTCCTCTCGGCGCGCACCGTGGAGACCCACGTGCGGAACATCCTGACGAAGCTCGGGCTGGCCAACCGCACCCAGATCGCCACGCGCACGGTCGCGTCCGGGCCGCCGGGCTAGAGCAGGGATTCGACCGCGTGCTGCGCGTCGCGGATGCAGGCGGGCACGCCGACACCGCGGAAGGCCGCACCGGCGATCGCCAGCCCGGGGACCTCGCTGACGGCGGCGCGGACGGCGTCGACCCGGCCCTGGTGCCCCACCAGGTACTGCGGCAGCCCGCCGCCCCAGCGCACCAGCCGGGTCTGCAGCGGCTCGGGCCGGTCCAGCCCGAGCAGCTCGGCGACGTCGGCGACGACGGCCGCGGTGAGGTCGTCGTCGGAGCGCTGGAGCTCGGACTCGTCCCGGAACCGGCCGACCGACGAGCGCACCAGCACGGGGCCGCCCTCGGCGGCCAGGTGCGGCCACTTGGCCGACGAGACGGTCACCCCCTTCACCAGCCGCCCGGCGACCGGCGGCACGAGCAGCCCGGAGCCCGCGTCGACGTCCTGGGCCGGGAAGGCCATGGCCACCACGGCCATCGACGCGTACGGGATGCCCTGCAACGGCTCGACGGCGCCGGGCGCCGCGTCGGTCAGCAGCCGGGCGGCCTTCTGCGCCGGGGCGGTCACCAGGACGGCGTCCGCGGTCAGCAGCTCAGGGTCCGCCGCCGGTCCGATCGAGAGCTCGAAGCCCGCCGCCGTGCGCCGCAGCCCGTGCGCCGGGGTCCGCAGCCGGACGGTTGCGCCCGACGCGACGACCAGCGCCTCGGGCAGGGAGCCGATCCCGTCGGCCACCGTCGCGAACACCGGCCCGTCGGCGTCCCCCCGGCTGCGCGCGCCCGCGTCGCGGGACGCGGCCGCGGCGGCGAGGACCGAGCGGGCGGCGGGCAGGGCGGCGGCGAGGGCCGGCATCGTCGCCTGGAGGCTCAGCTCGTCCGCCCGGCCCGCGTAGACCCCACCCAGCAGCGGTTCCACCAGCCGGTCCACGATCTCGTCGCCGAGCCGCTCGCGGAGCAGGGTGCCCACCGCGACGTCGCCGTGCAGGACCAGCGGCGGCAGATCGGCCTCGGCCCGGACGCGGGCCACCCCCGCGGGCGAGAGGAAGCCCTCCAGGCCGTCGGCCGCGGCGGGCACCCCGAGGACCGTCCCGGCGGGCAGCCGGTGTCGGCCGTCGGCGAGCACCACCGACGCCTGCGTGGTCGCCGGCGCGACCAGTCGGTCGGCGAGCCCGAGGTCCTCGACCAGCCGGACGGCCTCGGGCACCCGGGCCAGGACCGCCTCGGGACCGGTGTCGTACCAGTGCCCGGCCAGCTCGACCCGGTGCAGCTTGCCGCCGATCCGGTCGCCGGCCTCCAGGACGACGATCTCGTCGTCGGGTCGACGGCGCCGCCACTCGAAGGCGGCGGCCAGACCGGTGATCCCGGCACCGACGAGGACCAGCCGACGGGGGCGGCTCATCGAGCCGAGAGCTCGTGCACCAGCTCCACGACGTGGGTCAGCACGCCCGGGTCGGTGTCGGGCAGCACGCCGTGGCCGAGGTTGAAGACGTGCCCGCGGGCGGCACGACCCTGCTCCACGACGCGGCGCACCTCGCGGTCGACGGTCGCCCGGTCGGCCAGCAGGACGGCGGGGTCGAGGTTGCCCTGCAGCGAGCGGCCGGGGCCGACCCGGCGGGCCGCCTCGTCCAGCGGGATCCGCCAGTCGACCCCGACGACGTCGGCGCCGGCGTCCCCGATCAGGGGCAGGAGCTCGCCGGTGCCGACACCGAAGTGGATGCGGGGCACGTCCCGGAAGCCGATCGCCTCGAACACCTCGCGCGAGTACGGCAGCACCCGCGCCTCGTAGTCGGCGGCCGACAGCACGCCGGCCCACGAGTCGAACAGCTGCACGGCGGAGACGCCGGCGTCCATCTGGACCCGCAGGAAGGTCGCCGCCGAGAGCGCCAGTCGCTCCATCAGCCGCGACCAGGCAGCCGGTTCGGCGTACATGAACGCCTTGGTGCGAGCGTGCTCCTTCGACGGACCGCCCTCGATCAGGTAGGTGGCCAGCGTGAACGGCGCTCCGGCGAACCCGATCAGCGGAGTCGGCCCCAGCTCGCCCACCAGCGACCGCACGGCCGTGGTCAGGAAGTCGAGGTGCGACGGGTCGAGCAGCGGCAGCGCGTCCACGTCGGCCGCCGTGCGCACCGGCTGGGCGATCACCGGCCCCACGCCGGGCTTGATGTCGAGGTCGACCCCGGCCACCACGAGCGGCAGCACGATGTCGGAGAACAGGATCGCCGCGTCCACGCCGTGCCGGCGGACCGGCTGGAGGGTGATCTCGGTGACCAGGTCGGGATCCTGGCAGGCGGCGAGCATCCCGGTGCCCGCCCGCAGCGCCCGGTACTCCGGCAGGGAGCGGCCGGCCTGGCGCATGAACCACACCGGGGTGCGGCTGACCGGCAGCCCCCGGGCGGCCCGCACGAGGTCGGAGTCGGACGGGACGGCCGACCGGATGGGGTCGGTAGCGGCACTCACGACCGCCGATCCTCCCAGACGACGGGGCGTCGCCGTCGTGCCGTCCGCGAGCGCCGGTCCGGGACGTCTGCGGCGCGTCGGGCGCGGTGTGCTATCCGGCGGCCTACCCTGCCTGCGTGGAGCCGACCAGCCTGGCGAACGCCGGGAACCGAGGCAGGGACACGGGTGGGGACGAACCCCCGGCCGAGTTCCGTGCCGCCCTGGACGCGCTCGCCTCCGTCCGTGTCCGCCCCGAGATCGTGCTGGAGCAGATCCCGGCCCCCCAGCGGCTGGCGCCGTTCGCGCACGCGGTCGCCGCGCGGGTGGGCGAGCCGGACCCGGACGGCGACGACGACTTCGAGATCGCCAACGCGCGGTTCATCGTGCTGTACGACCCCGAGGGTCACGACGCGTGGAAGGGCACCACCCGCTGCGTGGGATACCTGTCCGCGGCGACCGACGAGGAACTGGTCGACGACACCATGTTCTCCGAGGTCGCCTGGAGCTGGCTGACCGAGGCGCTGGCCGAGGCCGGCGCCGGGCACCACGCCGTGGGCGGCACCGTCACCCGCACCGCGTCGACCCGCTTCGGGGACCTCGCCGGGCCCGAGCACAGCGTCGACGTCGAGATGCGGGCGTCCTGGACGGCGGAGGACGCCGCGCTCGACCGGCACCTGCAGGCATGGCTGGACGTGCTGGGCAACGCGGCGGGCCTCCCGCCGCCCGGAGTGCGCCTCCTGGGTCCCTCCGACCGCATCGGCGGCGAGACTCTCTAACATCGGTGGCGTCAGCCGGTGCGCCCTGCGCCGGCGCCCCTCCCCTCGCTCCGTGAACTGCGGAGCTGTCCGGGGCCGGCGGCCCGACCGACGACGAGGACCGGCAAGAAGGTGGACGGCAACTGAGCACCGAGCCCACTCCCTCCCCGGCGGAGGACGCCGTTCCCGAGGGGCCCCCGCCGGAACCGCTCCTCGCTCCGCGCGACGGTCTTCCCCCGGTCATCGAGACGTCCACCCGGCTGGTGGAGTACGCCGAGGCGCTCCGCGCCGGCACCGGTCCGGTCGCCGTCGACGCCGAGCGCGCCTCCGGCTACCGGTACGGCCAGAAGGCCTACCTGGTGCAGATGCGCCGCAACGGGTCGGGCACCGGCCTCATCGACCCGGTCCCCCTGCCGGACCTCTCGGTCATCCAGGACGCCGTGGCCGATGCCGAATGGGTGCTGCACGCGGCCAACCAGGACCTGCCGTGCCTCGCCGAGATCGGTCTCGTGCCCCGGCGCATCTTCGACACGGAGCTGGCCGCCCGGCTGGCGGGCCTGCCGCGGGTGGGCCTCGGCGCCGTCGTCGAGTCGCTGCTCGGGTTCTCGTTGCAGAAGGGCCACTCCGCGGCCGACTGGAGCACCCGGCCCCTGCCCGAGGAGTGGCTGGTCTACGCCGCCCTGGACGTCGAGGTGCTCGTCGACCTCCGCGACGCGCTGGCCGCGATCCTCGAGGAGCAGGGCAAGACCGAGTGGGCCCGGCAGGAGTTCGAGGCCGTCCTCGCCGCCGGTCCGCCGGCGCCGAAGGCCGATCCGTGGCGGCGCACGTCGGGTGTGCACGGCCTGCGCAGCCGCCGCCAGCTGGGCATCCTGAGGTCGCTGTGGCAGGCCCGCGACGACATGGCGCGTCGGCGGGACGTCGCGCCGGGGCGCGTGCTCCCCGACTCCGCCATGGTCGCCGCCGTCCAGGCCGACCCGTCGAACGAGGGCGCGCTGCTGGAACTCCCCGTCTTCCGCGGGCGGGCCAACCGGAAGCTGGTGGCCACCTGGTTCGGGGCCATCACCCGCGGCCGGGACGTGCCGGAGGCGGAGCTGCCGCCGCACAGCAAGTCCGGGGACGGGCCGCCGCCGGTGAACCGCTGGGCCGACCGCGACCCGGCCGCGGCGACCCGGCTGCAGGTCGCGCGCGCCGGTCTGGCCGAGATCTCGGAGAAGCACTCCGTCCCGGTGGAGAACCTCCTCTCCCCCGACCTGGTCCGCCGGATCATGTGGAGCCCTCCCGGTGACCGCGACAGCGCGGCCGTCGCCGAGGCGCTCCGGGCCGGCGGGGCGCGTGCCTGGCAGGTCGAGCTCACCCTCGCCGTCCTCGCCGACGCCGTCTCGCGCGCCTAGGCCGGCGCCCGGTCCGGACTCCTGGTTCGCACGCTGCCCGGCGCTCGACCGTCGTTACCCGATCGTGACGGTCACCTGTGGGTCCGCCCGGCACGCTGCTGCGTGTAGAGGGCGCGGGTGGCGAGAGGACGGGCGTGGACGGCGAGGGCGAGGGCAGGGAGTCCTTCCCCGACTTCGTCGGCCGGCAGCAGGCGAGCCTGCTGCGCCTGGCGTTCCTCCTCGCCGGTGACCGCGGGCATGCGGAGGACCTCGTGCAGACGGCGCTGATGAAGACCTACCGGCACTGGGACCGGATCAGCCGGCGTGGGGAGCCCACGGCCTACGTCCGGCGCGCGCTGGTGACCACCCACACGAGCTGGCGCCGCCGGGCCTGGCGCCGGGAACACCCCACCGGCCGCCTCCCCGACGTCGCCGCTCCCGAACCGGCCGACCGGCTCGACGCCGGGGACCAGCTGCGCCGGGCGCTGGCCGCCCTGCCGCCGCGGATGCGCGCCACGGTGGTGCTCCGCTACTACGAGGACCTCTCCGAGCTGCAGACGGCGCAGCTCATGGGCTGCTCGGAGAGCACCGTGAACACCCAGGCCGCCCGCGGGCTGGCCCGCCTGCGCGGCACCCTGTCCGGTGCGGCGGCGCCCGTGCCGGGCGACCAGCGGGATCGTCGGTGACGGCGCCCGAGGAGGAGCTGGGCGACCGGCTCCGCTCCCTCGCCGACCGCGCCGGGCCGCCGACGGCGGACGGACCCGGACTCGCCCGTGCAGTGGCCGAGCGCAGCGAGAGCCGACGGCGCACCCGCAGGAACCTGCTCGCTGCCGCCGGCTGCCTGGTGCTCGTCGGGATCGCCGTCCCGCGGCTCGGCGATCTCTCCCCGGAGAAGGCGGTGTCGTCCGGTGATGTGTCGTCCGGTGATGCGTCGTCCGGTGGTGCGTCATCCGGTGGTGCGTCGTCGGGTGTCTCGTCGTCCGCCGCACCCGGCGGGCCGCCGTTCACGCGTGTGCCGACGGTGGACATCGCCGACCTGACGACCCGCGGTTCCCTGTCCGACGACCAGGCATTCCTCGACGGCGTCCGCGCCCTGGACTGGACCGAGGAGGCACCGGTCCGCGCCGCCGACGGCACGATCCTCTACTACCAGCCCGATCCCCCGGTCGAGGCCCGGGAGGTGGTCTTCGCCGGCGACGTCCCCGGGGGCCGGTGGGCGCTGGTGGCCGGCCGCACGTCCCCGGTCGGGGCGAACGTCCCCGAGGACGTCGTTCCGCACGACGAGCTGGTGGCGGCCTGGTTCACCGGCCCGCCGGGGGCCGCCCCGGAGCAGATGGTGCTGGCGAGCGGCCCGAACGGCATCGCGGGTGACTGGCCGGTCGCCCTCACCGATCCGCGGACCGGGGTGGTCGTGGTCGTGGCGGCGCCCGGCGACGTCGTCGAGGTGTCGACCCGCCCGCTGATCGGCGCCGATGGCAGCACCAGCCGGGAGTGGCGGGAGGTGGACACGGAGAACGGCGTCGCGATCGCGCGCGTCCCCCCGTTCCCGCGGGCCGCCGACGGATCGACGTCCTACCGGGTGCTGCGCGGCGGGCGCCTCGAAGCACGGGACATGCCGTGGTCGGTGGTCGTCGAGGGTGCCGGCGAGCCGCCCGCCATCGCCTATCCCCGGGGCCGCCCGGCGGAGCTCGGGCAACAGGCCGCCGAGTACTCGGCGGAGTACGTCCTGGCCGAGCTCGGGCTCTCGGGCATGCAGACCACGGTCGCCGCACAGTGGGTGGGCCCGGTCCCCACGGACGGGCCGGGCGTGGCAGCGCTGGTCACGGTCACGCTGCCCAGCGGCGCGATCGTGGTGCAGGCGCAGTGGCTCATGCCCGAGGACCCCGACGGCTCGAGCATGGGCACGTACTGCGGCCGGGCGATCCTCCCGGCCGGCCCGCCCGTCGAGCGGCGGGTGCACGCCGTGGCGTGCGAGGTGTTCGACACCACCAGCGGGCATCCGGTGTCGACGCACCTGGTGGTCGTCGGACCGCCGGAGGTGGCGCTGATCCGCACCTACGACGACGACCGCGTGTTCCTCGGCGAGCACACCGCCCAGGACGGCGTCGTGGTCGCTCCCCTCCCGCTCGGCACCGACCAGGTCGAGGCGGTGACGGCGGGCGGCGTCACACTGGGCCGGGTGGACCTGATGGGGCAGACGGTGGACTTCGGTGACTGACCGCCGGTACGCCGTGCCGGTGGCCGCCGCGCTCGCGCTGTGCGCCTGCGCCGGGCCGGCGGGCGACCCGCCTCCGGTGGGCCTTCCCGGCCCGACGACCGGCGTCGAGCAGACCTTCGAGGTGGCGCCCCTCCCGCCGCCGGTGACGTGGGGCGACGACGGCGACCTGGCCGTCACGACCTACGGGAGCTCGAGCTGCCCGAGCGGCCCCACCACGGTCACGGTCGTCGGCGAGCAGGAGATCCGCATCGAGATCGAGCCCCTGTTCCCGGACCGGGACCCCTGCACGGCCGACATGGCCCCGAGGACGACCGCGGTCGACCGTCCGGAGGGTGTGCGGGCCGACGACGACCTGACGGTCCGGCTCGTCTACTCCCGAGAAGCGGAGGAGACGGTCGTCCTGCCGCCCGCCGGCGACTGACACGGCGGGCGGCAGGGGCCGATCCCCCTCAGTGACCGGTCGCCGCCGCACGCCGACGCGCCAGCGCGTCGACGCTCGCCGCCAGCAGCAGCACCCCACCGGTGATGATGAAGTTCAGGTACGCCTCGGTGCCGAGCAGCCCCAGTCCGTTGGCGATGATCGCCACGACCAGGCCACCCAGCACGGCGTCGCGGGCACGCCCCCGGCCACCGAAGAGGCTGGTGCCACCGATGACGGCCGCGCCGACCGCGTACAGCAGCGTGTTTCCGCCACCGGAGCCCGGCGCCACCGACCCGAGCCGGGCAGCGGCGACGATGCCGCTGATCGCGGCCAGGCTCGACCCGATCACGAAGACCGTCACCTTGATCTTCGTGACGTTGATGCCCGCGCGCCGGGCCGCCTCGGCGTTGCCGCCGACGGCGTACACGTGCCGGCCGAAGCCGGTCCGGCCCAGGAGGAAGGTCAGCGCCAGGAGCAGGATGACCACCAGCGGGATGGCGTACGGGATGCCGGCGAGCACGACGCCCGGTGCCGGAGCCCGGTCGACGCTGAGCACCGCCGTCACGAGGACGACGACCGCGGCGATCACCCCGATGCGGATGAGCACCACGGCGAGCGGCTGGTGCGCCAGCCCCTTCGCCTTCTGGGTGCGCCACCGATTCAGCTGCAGCGCGGCGTAGAGCGCGATGACCACCAGGGCGAGGATCCAGCCGAGCACCACCGGCAGGTTCTTGTCGCTGATCGCGGAGATGACCGGGTCGCGCACCGCCACGGTGCCGCCCTCGCCGATGAGCCGCAGGGTGAAGCCCTGCCAGCCCAGGAACAGCGCGAGGGTGACGACGAACGACGGGATCCCCACCAGCCCGACGAGGCTGCCGGTGAACAGGCCGATGACGACGCCGGTCAGGATCGCCGCCGCCACGGACACGTACCAGGGTGCCCCGGCGTCGGCGAGCAGCTTGGCCATGACCGCCGCGCACACCCCGCTGACCACGCCCGCGGAGAGGTCGATCTCCCCGAGCAGCAGGATGAAGACCAGGCCCATCGCCAGGATGATGATCGGCGCCGCCTGGTCGGCCAGGTTGGCCATGTTGCGCGGCGTCAGGAAGGTCTCCGGGCGCAGCGCGAAGAAGAGCAGGCCCAGGGCGACGATGCCGAGGATCGCGGGCAGCGCTCCCAGGTCACCTCCGCGCACGCGGTCGACGTAGGCGCGCGCCGCGCCGCCGACGGAGTCGGCGGAGCGGTCGGCCTCGAAGCCGGACGGCGCGCCGCCGGGCTCCTGGGCGCTGGTGGACTGGGAGATGGTGTTGCTCGACATGGCTCAGACCTCCACGGCCGCGGCTTCGGCGGGCGCGATGCCGATCGTGCCCGAGCGGCCCGCAGTGATGAGCTCGATGACCTGACTGCGGTTGACCTCGGAGATGGGGATGTCCGCGGCCATGCGGCCCAGGTAGAGCGCCGCGACGCGGTCGGCGATCTCGAACACGTCGACCATGTTGTGGGAGATGAAGACGACCGCGTGGCCGGTGTCGGCGAGCCGGCGGACCAGGTCGAGCACCTGACGCGTCTGGGCCACGCCGAGGGCCGCGGTCGGCTCGTCGAGGACGACCAGCTTGGACTCCCAGAGCACCGCCTTGGCGATCGCCACGGTCTGCCGCTGACCACCCGAGAGGCTGGAGACGAGCTGGCGGACGGACTTGAGGGTGCGCACCGACAGCTTGCTGAGGGTGTCGCGGGCGGCCTCCTCCATGGAGACCTCGTCGAGCACGAAGCCGTTCTTGCGCTCCCGCCCGAGGAACATGTTCTGCACGACGTCGAGGTTGTCGGCGAGCGCGAGGTCCTGGTACACGATCTCGATGCCGAGGGCGGCGGCGTCCCGGGGACCGGAGACGGAGACGGGCCGGCCCTCGAAGAGGATCTCGCCCGCGTCGATGGAGTGGATGCCGGCGATCGACTTGATCAGCGTGCTCTTGCCGGCGCCGTTGTCACCCACCAGGGCGGTGACCTGGCCGGGGTAGACCTTGAGGTTGACGCCGTGCAGGACCTGGATGGCGCCGAAGCTCTTGTCGACGCCCCGCAGTTCCAGGGTGGGCGTCAGTTCCGGGGTGGGTGTGCCGTCCTCGGGACGGTCGGTCGGTGCGGACACGACAGGGCCTCTCGGTCGAGCTGGTTCGGGCGCAGCGATGACTGCCGGGGCGCCCATGATGGGCGCCCCGGCAGCCGCTGACCATTACTCGATGCCCAGCTCCGTGCACGCGTCGGCGAACTCACCGGTGCACAGGTCCTCGGCCGTCACGAACTCGTCGTCGACGACGTCCTTGACGTTGTCCCGGAAGATCGAGACCGGCGTCAGCAGGATCGACGGGACGTCGCGACCACCCTCGCTGTCCTCGACCGTGCCGGTGGTCTCGGCCTCCTCGCCGTTGATCAGCGCGACGGCCAGCTCGGCCAGCGCGCCGGCCTCCTCGCGGATCGACTTGTAGACCGTCATGCACTGGTCACCGGCGAGGATGTTCTGCAGACCCTCGACCGTGGCGTCCTGGCCGGTCACGTTGTTCGCACCCGCGGCGTTGTTCCGCCCCAGGATCTGGATGACCGAGTTGGCCAGGCCGTCGTTGGCGGCCAGGACACCCTGGATGTTGCCGCCGGCCTGCGTGTACATCTGCTCGAAGATGGTCGCGGCCTCCTGGTTGTCCCAGCCCGGCACGGCCTGTTCGGCCACCTGGGTGTACTGGGTCAGGGGGTCGAGCTCCTCGTGCGCGCCCGCCGAGAACAGCGTGGCGTTGTTGTCGTCCGGCGAGCCGTTGAGGAACGCGATGTTGCCCTGGGTGACGCCGTTCTCCTCGAGGCACTGGGCCAGGCCCTGGCCCTGCAGGCGACCGACCTCGGTGTTGTCGAAGGAGACGTAGTACTCCGCCGAACCGCCGAGGGTGAGCCGGTCGTAGTCGATGGTCTGCACGCCCTCGGCTGCCGCCTGCTCCTGGATCTGCGCGCCCGAGGCGGAGTCCAGGTTCACGATCGCCAGGACGGTGGCGCCCTCGGTGATCATCTGCTCGGCGATGGTGGCCTGCCGCTGGGCGTCGCCCTCGGCGTTCTGGATGTCGTACTCGACCCCGGCGTCCTCGAACGCGGCCTCGAGGTAGGGACGGTCGAAGTTCTCCCAGCGGACCGAGGACTCGGTGTCGGGAAGGATCACGCCGACCTTGCCGGCGGCCTCGCCGCCACCGCCGCCTCCGCCGCTGCCGCTGTCGCCGCCGTCGTCGCTGCCACATGCGGCCAAGCCGAAGACGAGGGCGGCTGCGATCGCCGTCGTCAGGGTGCTCCGTCGCGCCATGAGAGGGGACCTGCCTTTTTGTTGGGGTTACATCGAAATTCCGGCGGCACATCTTTTCCATTGATCGGCTGTGACCGCAAGCACAGCTGGTCACCGTTGCCGGACCGTGACCTGGCCCGTGACCCGTGGGGGTCGGGTCGCGCTTGGCCGCGACGTTACCGACGGGTAACTTCACTCCTGCCGACCCGTCTCCGGGCCGGACCCGAACTGCTCCGGAGGTCCAGTTGTCAGTGGAAGAGCGGCGGCCACGGTCGCTGCGCGAGGTCGTCTTCGTCGACGGCGTGCGCACCCCGTTCGGCAAGGCCGGCCCGAAGGGCATCTACGCCGAGACCCGCGCCGACGACCTCGTCGTCCGCGTCATCCGCGAGCTCCTGCGCCGCAACCCCGCGCTGCCGGCCGACCGCGTGGACGAGGTGGCCATCGCCGCCACCACGCAGATCGGCGACCAGGGCCTGACGCTGGGCCGGACCGCCGCCCTGCTGGCCGGTCTGCCGAAGTCGGTGCCCGGCTACTCGATCGACCGCATGTGCGCCGGTGCCATGACCGCGGTGACCACCACGGCGAGCGGCATCGCCTTCGGCGCCTACGACGTCGCCATCGCCGGCGGTGTCGAGCACATGGGCAACCACCCCATGGGCGAGGGCGTCGACCCCAACCCGCGGATCATCAGCGAGAAGCTGGTCGACCCCTCCGCGCTGGTCATGGGCTCCACCGCGGAGAACCTGCACGACCGCTTCCCGCACCTGACCAAGGAGCGGGCCGACGCGTTCGCGCTGGCCAGCCAGCAGAAGTACGCCAAGGCCGTTGCCAACGGCCAGATCGGGCCGGAGCTGGTCACCATGGCCACCCGGTCGGCCGAGCACGGCTGGGGCGTCGCCACCGTCGACGAGCCGCCGCGGCCCCAGACCACCCTCGAGGGCCTGGGCTCGCTCAAGACGCCGTTCCGCCCGCACGGCCACGTCACCGCGGGCAACGCCGCCGGCCTCAACGACGGCGCGACCGGCTGCCTGCTGGCCGCCGAGGACGTCGCGCTCGAGCTCGGTCTGGACGTCGGCATGCGCCTCGTCGGCTACGGCTACGTGGGTGTCGAGCCCGAGGTCATGGGCATCGGCCCGGTCCCCTCGACCGAGCGTGCGCTGGCCCGCACCGGCCTGACCATCGACGACATCGGGCTGTTCGAGCTCAACGAGGCCTTCGCCGTCCAGGTCCTCGCCTTCCTCGACCACTTCGGCATCGCCGACGACGACGAGCGGGTCAACCCGTGGGGCGGCGCGATCGCCGTCGGCCACCCGCTGGCGTCCTCCGGCGTCCGGCTCATGACCCAGCTGTCGCGGCAGTTCGCCGAGCGGCCCGACGTCCGCTACGGCCTCACCGCCATGTGCGTGGGTCTCGGCATGGGCGCCACCGTGATCTGGGAGAACCCGAACTGGGAGGGCAACACCCCATGACCACCGCAGTCTTCGAGAACGAGGTCGTCACGCAGGCCTTGGTCCGGTTCCTGACCCTGCCCAGCCTGTCGGGCGAGTTCGCCCTGATCACCATCGACAACGGGCACGACCACACCCGCCCGTCGACGTTCGGCCCGGGCGGGCTCGCGTCGCTGGACGCCGCCCTCGACGAGATCGCCGCCCGCTCCCCCGCCCCGGTGGCGATCGGCGTGACCGGCAAGCCGTTCATCTTCGCCGTCGGCGCGGACCTCTCCGGCGTCCCGACGATCACCGACGCCGCGATGGCGCGGGAGATCGCCGAGACCGGGCACCGGGTGTTCCGTCGGCTGAAGGACTCCCCGGTGCCGACGTTCGCCTTCGTCAACGGCGTCGCGCTCGGCGGCGGCCTGGAGCTGGCGCTGCACTGCGACTACCGGACCATCTCGTCGACGGCCATGGTCGCCTTCCCCGAGGTCTTCCTCGGCCTGGTGCCCGGCTGGGGCGGCACGCAACTGCTGCCGAACCTGATCGGGATCGACCCCGCCGTCACGGTGATCGTCGAGAACGCCCTGGCGCAGAACAAGATGACGCCGGCCCCGAAGGCGGCGAAGCTCGGCATCGCCGACGCCGTCCTCGAGCCGGCCGACTTCCTGGAGCGCTCGCTCGAGTGGGCCGTCGGCGTCGTCGGCGGCGACGTCGCCATCTCCCGGCCCGAGGTCGACACCGCTGCCTGGGACGAGGCGATCGGCCGCGCTCGCGCCATCGTGGCCGGCCGCACGCGCAACGCCTCCCCCGGCGCCGTCCGGGCCGTGGAGCTGCTCGACCTCGCCCGCAACGGAGTGGGTGCGGACGCGTTCACCGCCGGAACCGCGGCCGAGGACGACGCCCTCACCGACCTGCTGATGAGCGACCCGCTGCGGGCCTCGCTCTACTCGTTCGACCTGGTGAACAAGCGGGCCAAGCGGCCGGCCGGCGCGCCGGACAAGTCGCTGGCTCGCAAGGTCACGAAGGTCGGCGTCGTCGGCGCCGGGCTCATGGCCTCGCAGCTGGCGATGCTGTTCGTGCGGCAGCTCAAGGTGCCGGTCGTGCTGACCGACATCGACCAGGCGCGCGTGGACAAGGGCGTGGCCTACGTGCACGGCGAGCTGGACAAGCTCGCCCTGCGCGGGCGACTGAACCAGGACAAGCTCAACCAGCTCAAGGGCCTGGTCACCGGGTCGCTGTCCAAGGACGTCTTCGCCGACGCCGACCTCGTCATCGAGGCCGTCTTCGAGGAGATGTCGGTCAAGCAGCAGGTGTTCGCCGAGGTCGAGGCGATCGTCTCGCCCGAGTGCGTGCTCGCGACCAACACCTCGGCCCTGTCGGTCACCGAGATGGCGTCCAAGCTCGAGCATCCGGAGCGGGTCGTCGGCCTGCACTTCTTCAACCCGGTGGCGGTACTCCCGCTGCTGGAGGTCGTGCGCGCCGAGCAGACCGACGACGCCACGCTGGCCACGGCGTTCTCGGTCGGCAAGTCGCTGAAGAAGAGCTGCGTGCTGGTGGCCGACGCCCCGGCGTTCGTCGTGAACCGGCTGCTCACCCGGTTCCTCGGCGAGGTCACCGCATCCGTGGAGCAGGGCACCCCGGTCGCCGTGGCCGATCGCGCGCTCGACCCCCTGGGCCTGCCGATGACGCCGTTCGAGCTGCTCACGCTCGTCGGCCCGCCGGTGGCGCTGCACGTGGCCGAGCGCATGCACGAGGCCTTCCCCGACCGGTTCTCCGTCGGCGAGGGCCTCAAGAAGATGGTCGAGCTGGGCAAGTCCTCGGTCTACAGCGAGCCGGGCGTCGTCGACCCCGAGCTCGAGGGCATCGATGCCGGCGACTCACCCCAGACCGAGGCCGAGGTGCGCCAGCGGGCGGTCGAGGCGCTGGCTCAGGAGATCCGGCTGATGCTGGACGAGGGCGTCGTGCAGGCGGTGCAGGACATCGACCTGTGCATGCTGCTGGGCGCCGGCTGGCCCTTCTGGCTGGGTGGCATCTCCGCCCACCTGGACCGGGCCGGCGTCTCGGAGAAGGTCACCGGCGAGCGGTTCCTGCCGCGCGGCGTGGCCTCGCTGCCCGCCTAGCCGGGAGCCCGCAGAGCCCGACGGCCCGGCCCCCTCAGCGTCGAAGGAGCCGGGCCGTCGTCGTCCACGCGGTGTCTCAGCGGACCTCGCGGTCGACCGCGAGGTCCGCTGCCGTGCGGCGCGGACGAGAGCCGGCGTGCGGCCGCGACAGCCACACGGTGGCTGTCGCGGCGGCACCGCCCCTCAGGCCGCGAAGCCGGACCCGGTCTCCAGCAGGCTCTTGAGGTCGCTGAGCACCCAGTCCCAGCCGCCGCCACCGGGCGCACCCAGCTCCTCGCTGCCGCGGACCAGCGCCTCCAGCGCCGGCATGCCCCCGACCTCGTGCGTGACGGTCAACCGGCAGACGCCGTCCGGACCGGGACCGGCGATGTCGTAGGTGAGCCGGCTGAAGCCCTCGGCAGCGGTGGTGGGGTCCATGAGCATCCGCCAGGTCTGCACCAGCTTGTGCGGTGGGTCGGCCAGGATCACCTCGCCGTCGACCACCACGTCGGGCGGCTGCGGGTAGCCCATCTCGGTCGACGCCTTCTTCATGGCCTCGGACGCGAACGAGCGGTACGCACCGCCCGGGCTGAGGTCGTACTCGGCGGGCGCGCCGTACCCGTACCGGCCGTTCCACTCCGGATCGATGATCGCCTGCCAGATCCGTTCCGGCGCCGCCTTGATGAAGATGCGGTGCACCTGCGTCGCGGTGGCGCGCTCGGCGGGGACCGTCTCAGTGCTGGTCATGGTCGCTCTCCAGTTCCTTCTTGAGATTCATGAGCGCCGTGACCTGGCGCTCGGTGTACTTGTCGATCCACCGGTCGTGGACCTCCCGGATCGGCACCGGGTTGAGGAAGTGGAACTTCTCCCGCCCGGACCGTCGGGTGACGACGAGGCCGGCGTCCTCCAACACCCTGAGGTGCTTCATCACGCCGTAGCGCGTCATCTCCACCGCCGACTCGAGCTCGCTCAACGTCCGCCCGTCGCGGGCGAAGAGCAGATCGAGCAGGAAACGGCGGGTCGGATCGGCGAGCGCCTTGAACACGCGGTCGTCGTCCATGCGGCGAAGATAGGTGACCATATGGTCACATGTCAACGGCGGCGACCTCACAGAGAGGCCGCTGTCCTCGCGTTGCAACAGGAGGACGGCGACCCGAAGACGAGGACGGCGAACAGTCCCCGCCAGGACGACGCGAGCGCCGCACCCCCGAGGGGATGCGGCGCTCGTCAGGTGGGTGTCCTAGCGGAACTTGGACGTCAGGCTGTCCATGGTGCGGTTCACCGAGGCGACCTTCACGTGCGACAGCCCGGCCTGGGCACCCGCGGCGAGCATCGCCTCGTGCGCGGCCCGAAGCGTCGCCCAGACCTCGTCGTCCTCGCCCTCCAGCGTCGTGCCCAGCGCACCCACCTCGTACCGGAGCCCGGACGCCTGGATCACCGCGATCGCGGCCTCCACGTGCGCGTGCGGGTTCTCCGCGGTGCCCGGCGGGGACGGCGCGACCTGGATCTCGGCGATCATGGTCATGACCGGCCGCCGTCCACGGGCTCGGCGACGTGGTCGTCGGTCCGCTCGCCGAGCTTCGCCGACCACTCCGCGATCCGGCGGGCGACGTCCTGCTCGGTCAGCCCGGCCTCGGCCAGCACCTGACCCCGACTGCCGTGGTCGAAGAACTGCTGCGGCAGGCCCACCGCCCGCACCGGAACGTCGCACTCGCGGTCCTGCAGGGCCTGGGTCAGCGTGGTGCCCACTCCCCCGGCCCGCCCGCCGTCCTCGACGGTGACGGCCAGGCGGTGGCCGGCGGCCAGCTCGACGAGCTCGGGCGCGACCGGCAGCACCCAGCGCGGGTCGACCACCGTCACCTCGATGCCGTGGTCGGCGGCGCGCTCGGCCACGGCCAGGCACATCGGCACCATCGAGCCGACGGCCACGAGCAGCACGTCCGGTCGATCCCCCCGGCGCAGCACGTCGACCGGTCCGCGCCGCTCGAGCGCCGGGATGTCGACCGGCGGCGGCCCCTTCGGGAACCGGACGACGGTCGGCCCGTCGGTGACGGCGACCGCCTCGCGCAGCGCCTCCCGCAGCGTCGACTCGTCGCGCGGCGCGGCCAGCCGCACGCCCGGGACCACCGACAGGATCGACATGTCCCACATGCCGTTGTGCGAGGCCCCGTCGGTCCCGGTCACCCCGGCCCGGTCGAGGACGACGGTGACCGGCTGCTTGTGCAGCGCCACGTCCATGAGCAGCTGGTCGAAGGCCCGGTTGAGGAACGTGGAGTAGACGGCCACGACGGGGTGCAGGCCGCCCATGGCGAGGCCGGCCGCCGAGGTCAGCGCGTGCTGCTCGGCGATGCCGACGTCGAAGGTCCGGTCGGGGAACCGCTCGGCGAAGGCGGCGAGCCCCGTCGGGTGCAGCATCGCCGCGGTGATGGCCACGACGTCGGACCGCTCGGCGCCGATGCGCACCAGCTCGTCGGAGAACGCCGTCGTCCAGTCGCGGGCCGCGACCGTGCTGGTGCCGCTGTCCGGATCGAAGATCCCGGTCGCGTGCCAGGCGTCGATCTGGTCGGTCTCGGCGGGTGCGTAGCCGAAGCCCTTGGTGGTGACCGCGTGGACGATCACCGGCCCGCCGAACGAGCGGGCGCGGCGCAGCGCCGACTCCATGGCCTTGATGTCGTGGCCGTCGACCGGCCCGACGTACTTGAGGCCGAGGTCCTCGAACATGCCCTGCGGCGAGAGGACGTCCTTGAGGCCCTTCTTGATCGCGTGCAGCGCGTCGTACAGGGCGGTGCCGACGACCGGCGCACGGTGCAGGGCCTGCCGGACGGCGTTCAGCGCGTCCTCGTAGCCGGGGCGCAGGCGGAGGGTGGCCAGCGCGTCAGCCACGCCCCCGATGGTCGGCGAGTACGACCTGCCGTTGTCGTTCACGACGATGATGACCGGCCGGTCCTGCGCGGCGGCGATGTTGTTCAGCGCCTCCCAGGCCATGCCGCCGGTGAGGGCGCCGTCGCCGACGACCGCCACCACGGGCCGCGAGTCACCGCGGACGGCGAAGGCCTTGGCCAGCCCGTCGGCGTAGGACAGCGAGGTCGACGCGTGACTGTTCTCCACCCAGTCGTGCTCGCTCTCGGCCCGGCTCGGGTAACCGGAGAGCCCGCCGCGCTGGCGGAGCCGCTCGAAGCCGTCGGTCCGGCCGGTGAGCATCTTGTGCACGTAGGACTGGTGCCCGGTGTCGAAGACGATCGGCTCGCGCGGGGACTCGAACACCCGGTGCAGCGCGATGGTCAACTCGACGCAACCGAGGTTGGGACCGAGGTGGCCGCCGGTCTTGGCGACGCTGGAGACGAGGGCGTCGCGGATCTCCGCCGCCAGGGCGGGGAGCTGGTCGGCGGGCAGGCCCCTGAGGTCCTCGGGACCCTTGAGCGATCGCAGGAGCGGCACGGCTCGCGGTGTCCTCTCGGTCGGCAGCGCACTGCTCAGCAGGCGCCGATCAACTGTAACTGCGCTTTCCCGACACTTCGGATCGAGGAGCGCGTCCGGATGCACGTCACAGTCGCGGTACCCAGCGCTCGCCGCGCAACGCCCCACCCACGACCTCGACCCCGCGGGCTGCTGCCACCAGTCGGGTGCCCTCTCGCTCGTAGGCGGTCATCGCCGCCTCGATGGCCTCGACGGGCAACTGGTCGGCCAGCTCCACGCGCACCGTGCGCCAGCCCTTGCGGGCAGCCTCGAGACCGGCGTCGACGTGGTCGGCGGCGAAACGCGCGAGCAGCACCGGGTAGCGGCGCAGCACCTCGTGCGCCCGGTAGTCGGGCGGGACCAGGTCGAAGAGCCAGGCGACGGCCGTCCGCTCCCAGTCCGGGGCTCCCGGCGGCCGGACCTCCGGCGGCCAGCCCGGGGGCAGTGCGACGTCCACCCGCTCAGTGTGGGCCCGCCGCCCGGACGATCGACCGCCGGGCCGCACATGTGTTCGAATCGTCATGCGCGTGCTGAGCTCCGCAGGAGGCCGCGACACGACTAGGGTCGTCGCCGGTCGGCGACGACGCCGGCAGCGCGGCAGGGAGGTCTGTGTGCGGCGCAGCCCTGGAACGGTCGCGGTGCTGGTCACCTGCTGGCTGCTCGGTGCGCTGCTCAACGGCTGTGCCTCCGGGCCGGAGGTCGCCGATCCCCCCGGTGCGCTCGTCGTCGCCGCCGGCGAGTCCTCCGGTGTCTACTACCGCTACGGCCGCGGCCTGGCCGAGGCGCTCGGCGCCGAACTGCCCGGCACCTCCGTCACCACCGCGATCACCAGCGGCTCCGTCGACAACATCCGGCAACTGGCCGACGGCCGGGCTCACATCGCCTTCGCGCTCGCCGACACCGCCGCCGAGGCGGTCGCGGGCACCGGGCCGTTCGACGCGCCGGTCCCGGTCCGGGCCATCGCCCGCCTGTACACGAACGCGGTGCACGTCGTCGTCCCTGCCGACTCCCCTGCCCAGCGAGTCGCCGACTTGGCCGGCCTGCGCGTCTCGATCGGCGCCCCCGGTTCCGGGACCGAGCTCACCGCGCTGCGGATGCTGGCGGTGGCCGGGGTCACCGACGACCGCACGGCGCTGACCCAGCGACTCGGTGTCGGCAGATCGGCCGAAGCCCTGGCCGGCGGCCGGCTGGACGCCTTCTTCTGGTCCGGCGGGCTGCCCACGGAGGGCATCCAGGAGCTGGTCGACGCCGTGCCCGTGCGACTGCTCCCTACCGACGACCTGCTCGTGGGCATGCGGTCCGACCATGCCCCCTACGTCGTGGAGCAGACCATCCGGGCCAGCGTCTACGGGCTGTCGGCCGACGTGAGCGGCGTCGGCGTGCCGAACCTGCTCCTGGTCCGGGCCGACATGCCCGACGATCTGGCCGAGGCGGTCACGGCCACGTTGTTCGGCCACCAGGCGGACCTGGTGGCTGCACACCCGGAGGCCCGGCACCTCGACGAGCGCAGCGCCATCACCACGACGCCGGTGTCGCTGCACCCGGGGGCGGCCGCCTACTACCGGGCGGCCAAACCGGGCGTCCGCGGTGGATGAGCGGACGTGCCGGACACCGGCTGCCCCACGGTCCGATCGGCCGGTGCCGGAGCTGCCATCTCGAGCCGGGGCAGGCGGATCACCACCTGCAACCCGTGCGGCCGGGCCGGGCGGACGGCGAGCGCGCCGCCGCAGCGTTCGACCAGCGTGCTGGCGATCGCCAGGCCGAGCCCGGAGCCGGGCACGTTCTGCTGGTCGGCCCCCCGCCAGAAGCGCCGGGTCGCCGCGGCACACTGCTCCGGCGGAAGACCGGGCCCGTCGTCCGCCACGCGCAGCTCGACCTGCCCGCCGGCCACGAGGTCGACCGAGACCCCGACGGTGCCGCCGGGGGTGAACCGCAGCGCGTTGTGCAGCACGGCGTCCAGGACCTGCTCCAGCACGCCCGCGGGAGCGAGCACCCAGGACGAACCGTCGCCGGCCAGTTGCATCTCGGTGCCGCCGGCCTCGGCCGCGTCGCTCCACATCCGCAACCGCTCGCGGACGCATTCGCGCACGTCGACGGCCACCATGGCGCTGCGGTCCTCCTGTGCGCGGGCCATCGCCAGGGTGTCGTCGAGCACCTGGGTGAGCCGCTGGATCTCCTCCATCGCCAGCCGGTGGTCGGCGCGGGCCTCGGGGACCAGCCCGGTCTCCAGCGCGTCCACCCGGAGCTGCAGAGCAGTCAGGGGGTTGCGCAGCTGGTGGGAGACGTCGGCGACGAGGGCTCGCTGCTGTGCGCTCGACGTGCGGATCCCCTCGGCCATCCGGTTGAAGTCGGTGATCAGCCGGCGCAGCTCCGGGGGGCCGTGGCCCACCTCGGCCCGGGCGTCCAGGTCGCCGGTTGTCAACGTGTGCACTGCGTCGTCCAGCCGGCGCACGGGACGCAGGATCCACCGGGACAGCGGCCAGGTGGCCACTGCCACCAGGCCGAGTACGAGCAGCCCGGCCCCGACCAGCAGCGCCCAGTAGAGGACGACGTCCCGGACCACCTGCCCGGCCGGTGAGACGGTGACGACCGCGCCGGCGACCTCGCTGCCGCGCAGGACGGGCTCGGCGACCGCCACCGGGGACGCCCGCCAGGGCAGCACCGTTTGCGGCGGGCTGGACCGGCGGCCGGCCAGGGCCTGGGCGAGAGCCTGCTCCTGGCTCTCGGTCGCCGACGATGCCCGGCCGGGTGCGGAGCTGAGCAGGACCTCGCCGTCGATGCCGTGCACCTCGACCCGGATCCCGTAGAGCCGGGCGTACGCCTGGACCTCCGGCTCGAGGGTCTCCACCGCGTCCCGCGCCAGGGCGGGCGCAGCGAGCCGGGCCAGCCGCGCGGTGTCGCCGGTGCGGTCGATCAGCAGCTCCTGGGTGCGCGCCTGCGCGTAGCCGGCCGCCAGCGGCACCTCGACCGCCAGCAGCACCAGGGCGACCAGGCCGAGGAACAGGGCGATGAGGCGGCGCCTCACAGGAGCCCCCCGCTCACGGCAGCGGGACGGCGGAGCGCATCCGGTAGCCCACGCCGCGGACGGTCTCCACGAGGTCGGGGACGCCGAGCTTGGCGCGCAGGGTGGCGACGTGCACGTCCAGCGTCCGGGTGGAGCCGAAGAGGGTGGCTCCCCAGACGCGGTCCAGCAGTGCCTCCCGAGCGCACACGGCGCCGTTCGCGGCGGCCAGGACGGCGAGCAGGTCGAACTCCTTGCGGGACAGCTTCAGCTCCGCGCCGGACAGCGTGGCCCGCCGGGCATCCGGATCGACCTCGAGCGCCCCCAGCCGGATGACCGGCACGGGCGCCACGGTATCGGGAGCGGTGGCCGCAACCGGAGCTCCGCCCGAACCGGCCCGATGGCTGCGGCGCAGCACCGCCTCCATCCGGGCCAGCAGCTCGGCGCTGCTGTAGGGCTTGACCACGTAGTCGTCGGCGCCGGCACGCAGTCCCGCGATCCGTTCGTGCTCCTCGGCCCGGGCGGTGACCGCGATGATGGGCACGTCGACGACCCGGCGCAGCGCCCGGCAGACCGCCAGGCCGTCCATGTCGGGCAGCCCGAGGTCCAGCAGCACCAGGTCGACCCGGTGCGAACTTAGCGCCGCCTGCCCGGAGGAGACGCGGTGCACGAGCACGCCGTGGCGGCGCAGCACGTCGCCCAGGGCCGCCGCCACGCGGTCGTCGTCCTCGACCACCAGCACCCGCACGTCCCACCTCCGATCCCGGTCCGGTCGGCCCGGCGACGTTAGGAGAACGTCAAGTCCTCGCCCGGCACTGGGCTCTAACGACGGATCCTGTCACGGTCCCTGGTGAGAACGTGAGGGAGGCCACACCGTGACTGCGCAGGGAGCAGACGCCGCGAGCCCGGGCGAGCGGGCCACCGGCTCGACCGCCGACCGGGAGAGCCGGCCGGCCACAGCCGCGACCGCCCCGGTGGGCGAGGAGCCGGAGCGCCCGGGCGCGCTCGGGGACGTGCCCGCCGAGGCCGATGCGGAGCGGCCGGCGCGGGTCCTCGACGGACGGCTGCGGCTCGGCCTCAGCGTGGTGGCCGCCCTGCTGTCGGTCTACGCGCTGTGGAACGTGTTCTTCCCGGTGCCCGCGTTGCAGTACCGGATCGTCTTCCTGGCCGTCGTCCTGCCCCTCACCTTCCTGCTGTACCGCCCGGCCGTGCGCGTGCTGCGCGGCCGGAGCGAGGGCCCGGACCGACCCGGGCCGGTGGACTGGGTGCTGGCAGCCGTCTCGCTGTTCGTGACCCTCTGGCCGCTGCTGGCCGGCTTCGACGAGTACATCTCCCGCGGGTTCCGGCCGCTGTACATCGATGCCATCTGCGGGCTGGCCCTCTGCGCGCTGGTGCTCGTCGCGACCTGGCGCACGGTGGGACCGGTCCTCCCGGTCATCTGCCTGCTGTTCATCGCGTACGCCTTCTTGGGCAACCTGATCCCCAACGGCTGGCTGATCGGCCACCGCGGCTACGACTACCCCCGGCTGACCTCGGCCTTCGTGATGGGCACCGAAGGCATCTACGGCGTCCCGCTGGACGTCGCGGCCACGTACATCATCCTGTTCACGATCTACGGCGCGGTGCTGGAGTACTCCGGCGCCGGGCAGTTCTTCCTCGACATCAGCTTCGCCGCGTTCCGCCGCTCGCGGTCGGCGCCCGGGCGCACGGTCACCCTGGCCGGCTTCCTGCTCGGCACGGTGTCGGGCTCGGGGACGGCGACCGCGGTCAGCCTGGGCAGCGTGTCCTGGCCGATCCTCAAGCGGGCCGGGTACCCCCGGGAGTCCGCCGGTGGCGTGCTGGCCGCCGCGGGCATCGGCGCGATCCTGTCGCCGCCGACCCTGGGCGCCGCCGCGTTCATCATCGCCGAGCTGCTGCGCGTCTCCTACCTGCAGGTCCTCGGCTACGCGCTCATCCCCACGCTGCTCTACTACCTGGGCATCTTCCTGGCGGTGGAGTTCGACGCCCGCCGGTTCGGGGTGCAGGCGGTGCAGATGGAGCGGCAGAGCTTCTGGCGGCTGCTCGGCCGCTTCGGCTACCACTTCAGCTCGCTCATCGTCATCGTCGTCCTCCTGGCATTGGACCAGTCGGCGTTCAAGGCCGTCGTCTACGCCACGGCGCTCGCGTTCGCGCTGTCCTTCCTGGACCGCAGGCGACGGATGACACCGCCCCGCGTGTTCGACGCGCTGGCGAAGGGCGCCGCCGGCGTGCTGCCCGTGGCGGCGACCACGGCCGCGGCCGGCCTGATCGTGGCGGTGCTGACCCTCACCGGTCTGGGCCTGGACCTGTCCGCGATCATCGTGGACCTGGCCGGACTGATCGCCGACAACCCGACGGCCCAGTTGCTGATCACCTGCGTCCTGGCCGCCATCGCGGTCCTCCTGCTCGGACTGGCGGTGCCGGTCACGGCGTCGTTCATCATCGCGGCGGTGATCATCGCCCCGGCGCTCACCACGCTGGGCGTGTCCACGCCCGAGGCCTACATGTTCGTCTTCTACTACGCGGTGCTCTCCGAGGTCAGCCCGCCGACCGCGCTGGCCGCGGTGGCCGCGGCCGCCATCACCGGCGGCAACGCCTTCAAGACGATGATCATGACCTTCAAGTACACGCTGCCCGCCTTCCTCGTGCCGCTGGCGTTCGTGCTCACCACCAACGGCCAAGGCCTGCTCGGCCAGGGCGGGGCGGGCACCGTCCTGCTGGCCACCGCCGTGTCGGCGCTCGCAGTCGCCGCCCTGGCCGTCGTCACCGGCAAGTGGCTGCTCGGCCCGGCCGGCCTGCCGGAGCGGGTGCTGGCCGCCGTCGCCGCCGTCCTGCTGCTCTACCTGGAGACGACGACCGTGCTCATCGGCCTGGGTGCCCTGGTGCTGGCGGTCGTGGTGCACCTGCTCGGTCGTCGGCGCCGGGGGGTGGGCGGCTCGCCGCCCGAGTCGCAGGGTCCCGACGACGGGACGGACCAGACCACCCGCCCATCCGGCTCCACCCCATCCACCCCGACCTCGGAGGTCACCCCGTGAGGAAATCCCGCCCCACCGCCCTGCTGGCCCTGGCTTCCGCCACTCTCCTCGCGCTCGCCGGTTGCGGTGAAGCCGGCGGCGGCGGAGGAGGTGGGGGTGGCTCCGCCGAGGGCGGGGGTCCCGGCTGCGCGGAGCCCGCCGGCGGCGGTCGGCTGTCGATCGCCACCGGCAATACCACCGGCGTGTACTACATCCTGGGCGGCGGCATGGCCAACCTGCTGACGGAGAACGTCGAGGGCACGGAGGCCACGGCCGAGGCGACCAACGCATCCGCGGAGAACATCCGCCTGGTCTGCGCCGGAGACAGCGACATCGGGTTCACCCTGGCCGACACCGCCGCCGACGCGGTCAACGGCGCGGGAGGTTTCGAGGGCGAGGATCAGTCGGTCCAGGCGCTGGCCCGCATCTACGACAACTACACCCAGGTGTTCGTCCGCGCCGACGCCGGCATCGACTCCATCGCCGACATGGCGGGCAAGGCGGTGTCCACCGGCTCGCCGAACTCCGGCACCGAGAACATCGCGCTGCGGCTGCTGGAGGTCAACGACCTCGCCGCCTCGGACATCGAGCAGCTCCGCCTGGGCCTGCCGGAGAGCGTGCAGGGCATGAAGGACGGCTCCATCGACGCGCTGGTCTGGTCGGGCGGGCTGCCGACGGGCGGCATCACCGACCTGGTCACCTCGATGGGCGGCGACGTGAAGATGCTGCCGCTGGACGAGGAGCTGCCCAAGATGCAGGACACCTTCGGCGAGGCCTACACCGAGGGGACCATCCCGGCCGACACCTACGGCCTGCCCGAGGACGTCGCCACGATCGCCGTGCCCAACCTGCTGGTGGTCAGCGACGCGATGCCCGAGGACGTCGCCGAGGAGGTGACCCGGGCGCTCTTCGAGAACCTGGACGCCCTGGCGCAGGTGCACCCGGAGGCGGAGAACATCTCCGCCGAGACCGCGACGGACACCGGTGACGTGCCGATGCACCCGGGCGCCCAGGCGTACTTCGACGCGGAGGGCTGATCCCCGATGGCGGACGCCGCACTCGCGCCGGGTGTGTGGGGGGTGCTGGCCACCCCCTTCACCGGCCGGCAGCAGGAGCTGGACCTCGACAGCCTGGCCCGGCTGGCCGGCCACCTCGAGGCCGCCGGCGCCACCGGACTGACCGTGCTCGGGGTGTTCGGTGAGGCGGCCCGGCTGTCCACGGCCGAGCGACGTGCGGTCCTGGCCGCGGTGGTGGACGCCGTCGGCCTGCCGCTCGTCGTGGGCGCCACGTCACTGGCCACCGCCCCGTTGCTGGACGAGGTCCTGGCGGCCCAGGAGGTCGCGGGCGACCGGCTGTCGGCCGTGATGGTGCAGGTGCACTCCGCCGGCGCCGACGTGCTGCGCGCACACCTGCAGGAGGTGCACGACGTCACCGGCGCCGCCGTGGTGGTCCAGGACTACCCGGTGGCCAGTGGCGTGCGGATCGGCGGTGAGGACCTGGTCTCGGCGCTCACCGGGCTGGATTTCGTCGCGGCGGTCAAGGCCGAGTCGCCACCCACCGCGGCGGCCGTCGCCGCGCTCACCAGGCGGCTGGACGTCCCGGTGTTCGGCGGGCTCGGCGGCCTCGGCCTGCTCGACGAGCTGGCCATGGGGGCTGCCGGAGCGATGACGGGGTTCTCCTTCCCGGAGGGACTGGTGGCGTGCATCCGTGCCTGGGAGGAGGGCGGCTTCGCGGCGGCCCGGACGGCGTTCGCGCCCTACCTGCCGCTGATCGCCTTTGAACAGCAGCCGGGCATCGGACTGGCCATCCGCAAGGAGTGCCTGCTGCGCCGCGGGCTGATCGCGGATGCGGCGGTGCGACCGCCGTCCCCGGGGATGCCCCCAGCGCTGCGCGAGCAGCTGGTCGCCCAGGTCGATGCCCTCGACGACCCCACGACCGGGACCGCCTGATGGACCTGGGGTTGACCGGCCGGACGGCGGTGGTCGCCGCCTCCACCGGCGGCCTGGGTGAGGCGGTGGCCCGTGCGCTGGCCGCCGAGGGGGCCGCAGTCGTGGTGTCCGGCCGCCGCGGGGCGGAGGCTCGGCGGATCGCCGCGGAGCTGCCGCGGGCCGTCGGGGTCGAGATCGACCTCACCGCCGGCGACGGGCCGGCGTCGCTGGTTGCCGCGGCCGAGTCGGAGTTCGGGCCGGTCGACGTCGCGGTGCTGAACGGGCCGGGGCCACGCCCCGGGACGGCCGCCGGCCTGACCGATCAGGACGTCGACGGCGCGATCGCGGCGCTGCTGCGGCCCCACCGGCGGCTGGTCGCGGCGGTGCTGCCCGGTATGCGGGACCGCGGTTGGGGCCGGCTGCTCGCGGTCGGCTCCAGCGGAGTGGCCGCGCCACTGCCGAACCTGGCGGCCTCCAATCTGGGGCGGGCGGCGCTCGCCGGGTGGCTGAAGACACTGGCCGCTGAGGTGGCCGCCGACGGGGTGACGGCGAACCTGCTGCTGCCCGGCCGGATCGCGACCGGCCGGGTGGCCGAGCTCGACGAGGCAGCCGCCGAACGCTCCGGGACGTCGGTGAAGCAGGTCCGGACGGCGTCCCTGGCCACCATCCCGGCCGGGCGCTACGGCCGCCCGGAGGAGTTCGGTGCGGTGGCGGCCTTCCTGTGCAGCGCGGCTGCCGGCTACGTCACCGGCACCGCGGTGCGCTGCGACGGCGGCCTGGTCCGCAGCCTCTGAGTGGCGGTTCGGCGTTCGGCGACCCGGTCAGGAACTGGATTGCCGCTTGAGCCAGAACTGCTCGAAACCCCACGTGCCCGCGCCGCTGGAGTGGTAGCTCACCAGTTCCCAGCCCTCGGCACCGAGACGGTTGAGGACGGAGCTGGTGTCACCCTGCTGGCGTTCGGACTGTCCGCCGGGGAGCTTGATGCTGACGCCGGCCCGCTGTGACTCGGCGTCGTTGGCAGTGATGACGGAGGCGTATTCCCATGTGGGCACGCCCCGAATCTATCGGGGCGCCCACGGCGGGTGGAGCGCCCCCGTCGTCAGGGGGTCGTCCCGCCCAGCAGCGGGCCTCCGGGGAGGGCGGGGAGCGGGGGCAGCTCCAGCCCTGTGAGGCAGTCGATCCGGACCCCGTCGGGGAGGTCGAGGATCAGGTCAACGGCGCAGTTCGCGATCTCCTCGACGGTGTCGATGATGTCGTCGAAGAACGGGGGCAGGCCCGGCGTCGGGGCGCCGCTGCCGTTGCCGCTGCTGCCGGCCTGGATGTCGAGCGAGGTGTCGGCGGCCGGGGCGGGCACCCGCTCCCCCGGCACACCGCCGACCCCTGCCGGTGCCTCCGGGACGACCGGGGTCGGGCCCTGCACCGGATCCGGGGGCCCGCCGGCCGCGGGGCCGGGATCCGACCGGGGTGCCGGCGGGCGCTCGGCGGCCGGCTGCTCCAGCGAGGAGGGCATGTCCCCGAGGTACTTCGGCTCGTCATCGGGGAGGGCGGCGAAGCCACCCAGCGCGAGGATGGCGGCAGCCCCGACGAAGGCGGTGGTACGGGCCATGGCGCGCACCGTACCCAGCGCTCGCCGGTTCATGTAACCCGTTCACACAGACGTCGGCTGCTCCGGGACGAGCAGCGCGACGGCCTCCACGTGCGCCGTCATGGGGAACGCGTCGAAGCCGCGGATGCCGGCCAGTCGGTACCCCGCCTCGCCGAACGCAGCGACGTCGCGGGCCAGCGCCGCCGGATCGCAGGCGACGTAGACGACGGCACGCGCACCCGCGCCGGCCAGCAGCCGGCTGACCGCGGGCCCGGCTCCCGACCGCGGCGGGTCCAGGACGACGACATCGGGGGTGCCCAGCTCGTCCAGGAGCTCGCCCAGCCCCTCGGCGTCGACATCGCCCTGCCACACCTCCGCCTGCGGGAGGTCGGCCAGATTGGCGTCCGCCGCGGCGCAGGCGCCGGGATCGGCCTCCACGCACACCACGCGCCCCTCCGTGCCCACCCCGGGAGCCAGCGCGCCGCCGAACAGGCCGGCCCCGGCGTAGAGGTCCAGCACCGTCTCCCCTGCCCGCACCGCGGCGTACTCCGCGACGGCGCCGACGAGCGCGTCCGCGGCGGCGGGGTGCACCTGCCAGAAGCCGGTGCCCTCGACCTCCCAGTCGCGCCCGCCCGCCCGACGCTCGGCGCGGCCGACCGGCTCCTCGGGCAGCTCGCCGCCGGGCCGGACGACCCGGCTCGACGTCGGGTGCCCCCGCCGGTCCAGCCGGGTGGTCGTCACCGCGCCGGTGGAGTCGATCGCGACGTCCACCGCCCCAGCGCCGGGCCAGCGCCGCTGCAGGACCGCGGCGGCCGCCGGCTCCACCGTGATCGGGCAGTCGTCGAGGAGGACGACGTCGTGCGAGCGGTGCCGCCGCAGCCCGGGGGCGCCGGACCGGTCGACGGCGAACCGGGCTCGCGACCGCCAGCGCAGCGGTCCGCCCGCGAGTTCCTCGACCGTCACCTCGACGTCGTCGAGCCCCGCCAGCCGGGCCAGCTGCTCCCGCACCACGGCGGCCTTGAGCCGCCGCTGCTCGGCCGGGGCGACGTGCTGCCAGTCGCAGCCACCGCACCGCCCGGGGCCGCTGTAGGGACAGGGCCGCTCCACGCGCGCGGGTGCGGCCTCGAGGACCTCGATCGCGTCGGCACGGCAGAACCCGGGATGCCGGTCCTCGGTCACCCGCACCACCACCCGCTCACCGGGAAGGCTGTGCCGGACGAAGACGACCCGACCCTCGTGCCGCGCCACGAAGTGACCGCCGTGGGCCACCGGCCCGACGGTCACCTCGAACTCCCTGCCGGACCACCCCAGTCCCTTGTCGGTCACGGGATCAGCCGTACGGGGAGGTGTCGACCTCGTCGGCGGTCAGCCCCCGCCGGACGTCGCCCGGCGCGGGGCCCGACCCGAGTCCGTCGAGGTCGTCCCGGCCGACCGAGCTCTCCAGCTGCCATGGCACGGTGGTGATCATGACGCCCGGCATGAACTGCAGGCGGGCCCGCAGCCGCAGCGCGCTCTGGTTGTGCAGCACGTTCTCCCACCAGTGGCCGACGACGTACTGGGGCACGAAGACCACGACGAGCTCGCGCGGGCTGTCCCGCCGGATCGCCTTCACGTAGTCGAGCACCGGCCGGGTGATCTCCCGGTACGGCGACTCCACGACGGTCAGCGGGACCGGGATGTCGTAGCGCTCCCAGTCCCCCTGCAGCGAGCGGGTGTCGGCGTCGTCGACGTTGACGGTGAGCGCGGTGAGGACGTCGGGCCGCGTGGCGCGGGCGAAGGCGAGGGCCCGCAGCGTCGGCTTGTGCACCTTCGAGACCAGCACGATCGCGTGCACCTTGCTGGGCAGCATCCGCGAGTCCGTGTCCGGGGTCAGCTGGTCGGAGACGTTGGAGTAGTGGCGGTTGATGGCCCGCATGAGCAGGAAGAGCACCGGCATCACGAGCAGCACCAGCCAGGCACCGCGGGTGAACTTCGTCAGCACGATGATCACCAGCACGATGGTGGTGAGGCTGCCACCCACCGCGTTGATCGCCTGGGACCGGCGCATCCGGCCGCGTGCCGCCGCATCGGTCTCCTGGCGCAGCTCCCGGTTCCAGTGCCGCACCATGCCCCACTGGCCGATCGAGAAGCTGGTGAAGACGCCCACGATGTACATCTGGATCAGCCTGTTGACGTCGGCGTCGAAGGCCGCGATCAGCAGGGCCGCGAAGCCGGCCAGCAGCAGGATGCCGTTGCTGTAGACCAGCTTGTCGCCACGGGTGTGCAGCTGGCGGGGCAGGAAACGGTCCTGCGCGAGCACCGAGCCCAGCAGGGGGAAGCCGTTGAAGGCGGTGTTCGCCGCGAGGACGAGCACCAGCGCGGTCGCGGCCTGGATGTAGAAGAAGCCCACCGACGTGTCCCCGCCGAAGGTCGCCGCCGCGATCTGGGCGATGACGGTCCGCTGGGGGTCGGTCTCGCAGTTCCCGGCGAAGCCGACCAGGTCGCAGGTGTTCTCCGCGTACTTCACGTCGGCCAGCAGCGCGACCGCGGTCACCCCGGCGAACATGGTGGCCGCAATGCCCCCCATCAGGGCGAGCGTGGTGGCCGCGTTCCTGCTCTTCGGCGGCTTGAACGCGGGGACGCCGTTGGCGATCGCCTCCACCCCGGTCAGCGCCGTGCACCCGGAGGCGAACGCGCGCAGCACGAAGAACAGCAGCGCCAGACCGGTGAGCTGCCCGTACCCGTCCTCCGGGACGATCGTCCAGCCGGCGCTCTCGGCGATCACCGGGGAGTCGGTGAGGAAGTCGCGCACCAGCGCCGTCGCGATCAGCACCAGGATGCCGCTGATGAACAGGTACGTCGGCGCGGCGAACGTCCGTCCCGACTCCCGCAGGCCGCGCAGGTTGGCCGCCGCCAGCAGCGCCACCAGCCCCACCGCGATCGCCACGCGGTGCTCGTTGAGAGTGGGGAACGCCGAGATGATGTTGTCGGTGCCCGCCGCCACGGACACCGCGACGGTGAGCACGTAGTCGACGAGCAGCGCGCTGGCCACCGTCAGGCCCGCGAACTGCCCGTGGTTCTTCATGGCGACCTCGTAGTCACCACCGCCCGACGGGTAGGCCCGCACCACCTGCCGGTAGGAGAGCACCACCGTGGCCAGCAGCAGCACCACTCCGACGGCCAACCAGGGCGCCAGGTAGAGGAACGCCGTCCCGGCCAGTGTCAGCACGATCAGGATCTCCTGCGTGGCATAGGCCACGGAGGAGAGCGGGTCGCTGGCGAAGATGGGCAGCGCGAGTCGCTTGGGCAGCAGCGACTCGCCGAGGCGGTCGCTGCGCACGGCGCGTCCGAGGACGAGCCGCTTCGGGAGGTGTCCGAGGTCGGACAGGCGTGGCACGGCGGCGATGGTACGGACGCGGCAGGCCCTGGGCCGCAGCGGAAGGCCGCGTGCCGCCCGGGAGGGGGACGTCACCCCGCACGGCCCCGTGGAGGGCGTCGGCGAGGTGTAGCTTCGCGCCGGTACGCGCGGCGGACGGCGCCCGCGCGACGAGCACCACAGGAGAACTTCGTGCACGTGGTCGTGATGGGCTGCGGACGCGTCGGTTCCGCCATCGCCCGCCGCCTCGAGGAGGTCGGGCACAGCGTCGCGGTGATCGATCAGGACCCCGCCGCGTTCCGTCGCCTCGGGCCGGACTTCGCCGGCCGCCAGGTGACCGGCCTCGGCTTCGACCGCCAGACCCTGCTCGACGCGGGGGTGGACTCGGCGGGCGCGTTCGCCGCGGTCAGCAGCGGCGACAACTCCAACATCATCAGCGCCCGGGTGGCCCGCGAGACGTTCGGCGTCCAGCACGTCGTCGCCCGCATCTACGACTCCAAGCGGGCCGAGGTCTACGAGCGCATGGGCATCCCCAGCGTGGCGACCGTCCCGTGGACGGTGAACCGCCTGCTGCGCGAGCTCCTGTCGGTCAAGGTCAGCGAGCTGTGGCGGGAGCCCACCGGCAAGGTCCTGCTGATGCGGATCACCGTCACCGAGGGCTGGATCGGCCGGAAGCTCGCCGACCTCGAGGCGGCCTCGGGCGCGCGGGCCGCGTGGCTGGTCCGCTTCGGCGAGGCCCAGCTCCCGACGGCCACCACGGTGCTCCAGGACGGCGACCAGCTCGTCGTCGCCGTCACCGACGACATCACCGACCGCGTGCACCAGGTCGTCGAGCGCCCGGCCGAGGGAGGGCAGCGCTGATGCGCGTCGCCATCGTGGGCGCCGGCGCCGTGGGCCGGTCGATCGCTGGGGAGCTCCTCGGCAACGGGCACACCGTCATGCTGATCGAGAAGGACCCCCGCAAGGTGCGCACCCGTGCGGTGCCCGGCGCGGAGTGGGTGCAGGCCGACGCGTGCGAGGTGTCCTCGCTCGAGGAGGCGCAGCTGGCCACCTGCGACGTCGTCGTCGCCGCGACCGGTGACGACAAGGCGAACCTCGTCGTCTCGCTGCTGGCCAAGACCGAGTTCGCGGTCGACCGCGTGGTCGCCCGGGTGAAGGACCCGCGCAACGAGTGGCTCTACACCGAGGCGTGGGGGGTCGACGTCGCCGTCTCCACCCCGCGCGTGCTGGCGGCCCTCGTCGAGGAGGCGGTGACCGTGGGCGACGTCGTCCGGCTCATGAGCTTCCGCAAGGGCGCGGCCAACCTGGTCGAGATCACCCTGGCCGAGGACACCCCGTGGGTCGGCAAGCCGCTGCGCGAGGTCCCCCTCCCCCGCGAGACCGTGCTGACCGCGATCCTGCGGGGCGAGCGCGTGATCACTCCCACACCCGACGAGCCCCTGGAGGCCGGTGACGAGCTGCTGTTCGTCACCCACGCCGACGTCGAGGAGCAGCTCAAGACGGTGCTGTCGCCCGACGTCACCGGCCCGGCGTAGGGCCCCGTCAGGCCCGGGCGGCGCCGGGCTTCTCGACGCGGTGGCGGTGCAGGCGCGACACGACCCACAGCGTCACGACGATCTCGACCGCGGTGACCGGCAGGCCGAGCAGCAGGGACACCACGCCGAGGTCGGTGGCGTCGCTGTTCTCGCTGCCCAGGTAGAGGTACCACTGGACGGCGGCCCGGACGAGGAACACCACGCCCCAGAGGACCGTCAGCCAGCCGTAGGCGCGCAGCAGCCGCGGGTCCTCGCGCCACGGCAGCTCGGGATCCGGGTCCGGCGTGGCCCGGCCGGTCTCGGGGTCGCGAGCGCTGGGGTTGAGCACCGCACGGGCGCGGTCCACCCGGCCGCGCAGACCCGGGACGGAGTGGCGGTGCGAGGCCATGGAACCGAGGTGGCTCGGCGCCAGGAACTCCGCGATGACGCCCACCAGCGGCCGCCGCAGGGCGACCGAGCCGAGCAGCACGACGGCCAGCCCGGCGTTGCGGATGATGCCCGGCACGTAGAAGTCGCGCGCCTGCCCGGTGAACGCGGCGATGGCGACCGCGATGCCGACCGCGAACAACCCGCTGATCGCCTGCTGCACGCTCTCGCGGCGCACCAGCCGGAGGAGGAACACCAGCAGCGCCGCCGCCAGCGCCGCCCAGATGCCGGTGCGCAGCCCGTCGAGCGAGTTGGCGACGATGAAGGCGATCGTCGGCAGGGTGGCGTCCACCATCCCGCGCCAGCCGCCGAGCTGTTCGAGCACGAGGTGGCGGTCGAAGACCGGTGCCGCGTCGGCCTGCTCGCCGGCTTCGTCCCCGCGGGCGGGTGCCGGCCGGTCGGCCCGGCCCTCCGGTGCGCTCATCGACGGTTCCCCTGATCGCTCGGTGGCCGGGGACTCCCCCGGCGCGCTGTCCACGACGTCAGCGGGGTCAGCCGGCACCGAGTTCGTACCAGGGGTTGTAGATGACCCGCTTGCCGTCGAAGGCGGCGAACCGGCCGCGGGCGGTGAGGGTGCGTCCCGGCTCGATGCCGGGGATCCGCCGGCGCCCGAGCCAGACGAGCGTGACCGAGCCGGAGCCGTCGAAGAGCTCGGCCTCGAGGGTGGGAACCGTCTCCCGGGGCGTGTAGACGACCGACTTCAACCGGCCGGTCACCGTGACGACGACGCCCTTGCGACACGAGACCAGGGGCTCGCAGCCGGCGTTCGCCGACTCGGCGCGCAGTTCCTCCGCGTCGATGGTCTGGTCGTCGGCGGCCAGCCGTTGCAGCGTGCGCGACAGCCAGCCGGGCGATCGGGTCTCCGTCACGTGCACTCCTCGCTGGCGCTCGTCGGCACGTGCCGACGTGCTCTGTCCTCGCGTGACCTCGCAAGCTCGGTCACGGGCCCAGCGTACGGCGCCGTCGGCCGTGCGGGCCGTGACATCCCACCGGGTCGCCCCACCGGGTCAGGTCAGTCCGCCGAGGGCGGCCGGGGGCTGCCCTGCTGCCCCGTATCCCGCTGGCCCGCCTCCTGCCGGCCCGCCTCCTGCTGCCGGGCGGCCAGCTGGGCGGCCGCCTGCGGGGGCAGCGTCAGCGTCAGCTGCTCGCGGACCGGCATCGGCTCCGCGCCGCGGACGACCACGATGCCCCGGAAGGCCGACTCCAGCACCGATGCCGCCTCCGGGCTCTCGGCGGCCGGCCCGGTGATCAGGCCGCGCAGGAACCACCGCGGGCCGTCGACGCCGAGGAACCGGGCGGCCCGGCGCACCGGCTGGGGCGGGGTCGTCTGCCCGGGCTGGGCCGGAGGAGCGGTGACGATCGTGCCGGCCAGCTCGGGACCGAACGGCCCCTCCACCTCGCGCAGGGAGCCGCCCTGCCCGGACGCGCTCGTCGCCAGGTCCTCGCGGACGCTGTCCCAGATGCCCCCCGCCCGGGGCGCGGCGAACGCCGACACCTGCAGCAGCGACTCCCCCGAACGCAGCGTCGCGCCGATCACCTTCTGCTGCTGGTTCAGCTCCACCCGGAGATCGGTGCCGGGGAGGCCGGGCAGCCGGATGGCCCCGAGGTCGATGCGCTGAACGCCGTCCTCGGGCGCGTCCGCGGAGTCCCACGGTCCCGAGGTCTCGGCCACCTCGCGTTCGCGCTGCTGCGGCTCCGGGGGCACCCCGCGCTCGCGCAGGCTGCGGTCGATCCGGTTGCGCCGCCGTCCGAACGGCATGTCAGGCCTGCCCTTCCCGAGTCGCTGAGGTGCCGGCCGGCGGGGTGTCCCCGTGCCCGCCGGTCGAGCCGTGCCCGCCGTCCCCGCGCTCGGTCTCCGGGAGGTCGTCGACCGGGACGAAGCGGGCGCGGACCACCGGCTGCACGACCAGCTGGGCGATGCGATCGCCCCGGCGCAGCGTGAGCGGGGTGGTGGGGTCCAGGTTGATGAGGTTCACCTTGATCTCGCCGCGGTAGCCGGCGTCGATGGTGCCGGGAGCGTTGACCAGACTGAGCCCGAGCCGGTGGGCCAGCCCCGAGCGCGGGTGCACGAACCCGGCGTACCCCTCCGGGATGGCCACGGCGACGCCGGTCCCGACCAGTGCGCGCTCGAACGGGGCGAGGTCGACGTCCTCGGCGAGCGTGAGGTCCGCGCCGGCGTCACCGGGGAGGGCGTAGGCCGGGACGGCGTCCTGCGGCGACGTCCGGCGGACCGGCACGTCGAGCGTCGGAGGGGGGAGCTCGGGCACGTCAGCGACCCTATAAGGGACCCCCTCGCCCGCCACCGCTCGCAGGCTCGGCGCGGGCCTCTGGACGGGGCCGGGTGGGCCGTGCACGGGGCACCCTCAGGGGCGGTCGGAGCGACCCGGGCGGAGCTCCGACCGCATCCGCTCGGCGAGCGTCTCCGTCGCCCTGCGGTTGGAGCGTCCGGCGAGTGCCGCGCCGAGCACGAACGGTGCTCCGGACGGCATGACGCCCTTCAGCTTCCGCGGGATCTGCGTCCGCAGCGCCCGCATCCCGGCGGCACCGAGCACGGTGCCGAGGCCCGCCGTCGACGGGCCGTCGAACGGGCGCTGCTCCGACCAGCTCGCCACGTACGCCGCCGCTCGCGCGCGGGCGTCTCCGCCGGCCGGCCGGCCGTACAGCTCGTGCAGCTCCCCCACGAGGACGACCTCCACACCCGCGACCAGCAGGGTCTCCCCGCCGAGCGCGATCGGCAGCGTCAGCAGGGACGCCGGTGCGAACCAGCGCGTGGCGGCGAGGCCGCCGGTGCCCGCGCCGATCCCGGAGGTGGCCCGCGCAGCCCGCGCGACGAGGGCATCGGCGATCTCCTCGTCGGAGAGCCCGGGGTAGGCCCGCCGCAGCTCCGTACCGGTGCGGATGGGGAGCCTCGGTGCGGCCGCCGCCAGCACCTCCCGGAGGGCGCCGGGCGTGGCGCTGCCCGTAGCCCGGCCGTCCACCGGTGCGTCCGCCGGGGCGGACGGGCGGCGGGCGTCGCCCAGAGCCGCACCGACCGCCGACGCCAGCGCGCCGACGACGTCGCGCAGGCCCGACGCCGCCGGGTGGGGCGTCCGGCCGGCGGTCGTCGGGCCGGCGCCGGTGCCGCCGACGAGTCCGGCGACGGCATCGGCCACCGCACGGGCGGCCCGGCCCAGCCCGGTCTCCTCGGCGGCAGCGGGCGCAGGAGCGACCGGGCGTGGCGGCGGGACGTCCCGCGCGGCGCCCGTCCGAGGGCCGTTCGACGTCATCGGATCCCCTCCGTCGCCCGCCTGGTCAGCGGGAGTGCCGTTGCGTTATGCGCAGTCCCGGCAGAACAGCTGGTCGCCGCGCGTCGAGGCGAGGCGGCTGCGGTGCTGCACGAGGAAGCACCGGGAGCAGGTGAACTCGTCCTCCTGCTTGGGCAGGACGCGGACGGTGAGCTCCTCGCCCGAGAGGTCGGCGCCCGGGAGCTCGAGGTTCTCGTTGAAGTCGGTCTCGTCGACGTCGACCGAGGCGGACTGCGCCTCGGCCCGTCGTGCCTTGAGCTCCTCGAGCGAGTCCTCACCCAGCTCGTCGGCCTCGTTGCGGCGCGGGGCGTCGTAGTCGGTGGCCATGGGGTGCCCCTCCCTTGGGGTTCGCACGGGCGTCGTGCCCGCTCATCCGACGGCACGGGGTGTGCGCCGTCGTCGTGGCCGGTCGCGGTGGCGACCGGTGGTTCGTGACCGGGAGCCGCTGTTGGACTCCCGGGACCGGTGGTGCTCCGGACAGGGCCGGTACCGGTTCCCGCGGTGGGGGGCCGTCCCGTCCGTGTCCGACCCGGTCCGCCGTCCGGGGACGGCGATCGGGAAGGTCCGGCGAGCCCCCCAACGCAGCGCGACCCCGGTTTGTGCCCGCCTCCGGAAACCAGTTCCGTGCGGGCCCCCGGGCCGCGGAGCGCCAGAGGTTACCCTGCCGCCGTGTCGACTCCCGTGGGTGCTGATCCTGCCGTCGTCGGGCCGTACCTGGCCTCCGCCCTGGACGACGAGCGCTGGCGCTCGGTGGGGGTCGAACTCATCGCCGCAGGAATGTCGAACCTCACCTACGTGGTCACGCCGACCGACGGCAGCGCGGACGACGCGGTGATCCTGCGGCGCCCGCCGACGGGGGCCGTGCTCGCCACCGCGCACGACATGGCGCGCGAGCACCGCGTCATCTCCGCGCTCGGCCCGACCGCTGTCCCGGTACCTCGCACGCTGCACCTGTGCACCGACGAGTCGGTCCTGGGCGCGCCCTTCTACGTGATGGAGCGCGTGGTCGGTATTCACGTCGTCCGGGAGTTCCCCGCGGGATACGCCGACGAACCGTCGCAGCGGCGCGCCGTCGGCGAGAACCTCGTCGACGTGCTGGCCGACCTGCACTCGGTCGACTACGCCGCCGTGGGGCTGGGCGAGTTCGGCCGGCCGGAGGGTTTCGCGGCCCGCCAGGTCCGCCGCTGGACCAAGCAGTGGGACGCCACCCGTGACCGGGACCGGCCGGGCCTGGACGCCCTGGCGGCCCGGCTCGCCGAGACGGTGCCGACGACGCAGCGGTCCAGCGTCGTGCACGGCGACTACCGGCTGGACAACTGCCTCCTCGACCCGACCGAGCCCGGCCGCATCAAGGCCGTGCTCGACTGGGAGATGTCGACGCTCGGCGACCCGCTCACCGACATCGGGATGATGTTCGTCTACTGGCCGCAGGCCGGCGAGGAGCGCGCCTCGACGATGAGCCCGGTGACCACCCTGCCCGGTTTCCCCACCCGCGCCGAGGTCGCCGAGCGCTACGCGCAGCGGACCGGGGCCGACCTCTCCGACCTCAACTGGTACGTCGGCTTCGCCTTCTTCAAGTTCGCCGCGATCATCGCCGGCATCGTCGCCCGGTCGGCGGCCGGCGCGATGGCGGGCAAGGACACCTCCGGCTACGCGGAACGCATCGACCCGTGCGTGGAGCTGGGACGCGCCGCGCTGGACGACGGTGCGATCTAGGGCCCCTTCCCAGCCCTAAACTCCAGGCGACCGATTCTTGGCCCGGCACGCGCCGGGTCCCGCCGAGGAGTGCCCGTGACGCTGCGTACCGAACGACCGCCGGTGCGCCCACGTAGCGGCAGGCGCCCCCTCCCGCCGCTGATCTTCCTGCTGGTGCTGGCCCTCGCCGCGCTGGGCGTGTGGTGGAACGTGCTGCGCCAGGAGAAACAGGAGGTCGAGGAAGAGGCGGCGGCCTGCTCCTCGGCGTCCGAGGCGGCCCCGCCGACGGGGCTGGACCCGGCGGCCATCAACCTGCGGGTCCTGAACGCCACCGACACCTCCGGCCTGGCCACCACCGTGGCCGAGGCACTCCGCGCCCGGGGCTTCGTCGTCGACGAGGTGGCCAACGACTCCAGCGGTCGCGAGGTCACCGGCGTGGGCGAGCTCCGGCACGGCGCCCGGGGCAACGAGGCGGCCGAGTACGTGCGCCTCTACGTCCCCCAGTCCGGCGACTACCTCGACACCCGCGCCACCGCCCAGGTCGACGTGGTCATCGGGCCGGACTTCACCACCCTCGCCTCCGAGGAGGAGGTGGCGGCGGCGCTCGCCCCGCCGACCGCCGCCGCCGACTGCTGACCGGCCCGGCCCGCTAGGAGAGCTCCTCCAGGAGCTCCAGCAGCGGACCGGCGATGGACGGGGCCGCGGCCACCGCCATCGGCTCCGCGAAGGGACGGCCGCCCAGGCCGGTGACGACGAGCCCGGCCTCGGTCGCCACCAGCGCGCCGGCCGCGTGGTCCCAGGGCTTGAGGTCCAGCTCGTAGTAGGCGTCGACGCGACCGGCGGCCGCGGCGCAGAGGTCGAGCGCCGCGCTGCCGTGGCGGCGGATGTCGCGCACCCTCGGCAGGAGCCGGGCGACAACCGCGCCCTGCGCCCGGCGCTGCTCGACCCGGTACCCGAAGCCGGTGGCCACCAGCGTCTGCTCGAGGGAGTCCGGCCGGCTGCCGGTGAGCCGCACCGGATGCGCCAGCGCCGGTGAGGACACCTCGGCCCCGCCACCGGCGGTCGCCGTGAAGAGCTCGCCGGTCGCCACGTTCAGCACGACCCCGGCACGCACCTCGCCGTCCACCTCGGCGGCGATGGAGATCGCGTAGGCGGGCAGGTCGTAGAGGAAGTTCACCGTTCCGTCGATCGGGTCGACGATCCAGCGGACCCCGCTGGTGCCGGTCCGCTCGGCGCCCTCCTCCCCCAGCAGTCCGTCCCCCGGGCGGGCCCCGAGCAGCCGGGCGGTGATCAGCTCCTCGCTCGCGCGGTCCACCGCGGTGACGACGTCGACGGGGCTGGACTTCACGTCGACGGTGACGGCCGTCGAACGGCCCTCCGCGACCAGCGCGGCCGCCTCCTGGGCGACGTCGACGGCCAGGTCCAGCAGGTGGGCGGGGTCTGCGGGAGGAACGCTCACGGGTGGATCCTGCCGCACCCCGGACCGGTGACGTACTGGAACGGCAGCCCTTCAGGGGCCCGCGGCGAGCGTGCGAGGCGTGGGGGGGAAGGCTGGTCCTCTGACTACCCTGTCGGCGTGCAGGGCTTCGGAGTGGACATCGGCGGCAGCGGCATCAAGGGATGCCTGGTCGACCTCGAGCAGGGAAAGCTGCTCGGCGAACGGCTGCGGATCGAGACGCCCCAGCCCTCGCTGCCCGACCCGGTGTACGCCGCCGTGGCCCGGATCGTGGACCACTTCGGCTGGACCGGGCGGATGGGAGTCACCTTTCCCGGCGTCATGAAGAACGGCGTGGCCCACACCGCGGCCAACGTCGACAAGAGCTGGATCGGCACCGACGTCGACGCCGGTCTCGACGAGCTCATCCCGGGCACCGTCGAGACGCTGAACGACGCCGACGCCGCGGGGATCGCCGAGATGCGGTACGGCGCCGGCCGGGACCGCAAGGGCGTCGTCCTGATGCTCACGTTCGGCACCGGCATCGGCAGCGCCCTCTTCGTCGACGGTCACCTGGTGCCCAACACCGAGTTCGGCCACATCCAGGTGGACGGCGAGGACGGCGAGCGCCGCGCCTCGGCCGCCGCGCGGGAGCGCGAGGAGCTCGGCTACCCCGAGTGGGCCCAGCGCGTGGACCGCTACCTCGACGTGCTGGAGGCCGGGCTCTGGCCGGACCTGATCATCGTCGGCGGCGGCGTCAGCAAGAAGGCGCACAAGTGGGTGCCGCTGCTGTCCACGCGGACGCCGGTGGTGCCCGCCCAGCTGCAGAACGACGCCGGCATCGTCGGCGCCGCCCTCGCCGCCCACGAGCGCACCGATCGCTGAGAACGGCCGCGCGTGCGTGCCCGAACGGGTGATGCCCGAGTGGCGGGAGGGGCCCGCCCCTTCAGTCGGCTCGCCTCGCGGTCGATGCACTCCGTGGACCGGTGACCGACCGGGAACCCTCGGAACAGCTCGTCGGAGCGAGGCTGCGGGATCCAGGACGGTGGAGAACGCCGGACACGCCGTTACAATGAGAGAGCCCCACCCCGTCGCCCTCCAGCCGGGAGGGATCCCCTGCCCGTCCGTCGGCCAAACGCCGCGCCGGTCTGCCGGGACCTCTACCGCTGCACATGTGCGTCGACCGGAGCCGCTGCCCAGGGACCAGAAGGCCCCCCGGGGAACGAACCCAGCACGGGAAGGAACCTGAGTGCCCGCCGACCAGCCAGCACCGGAAGCAGCCGACGCGAGCACCTCGAAGCGCTCCGTAGCCGCCACCGGTACCCGGGCGCCGCGGACCAGCGCCGCGGCAGCCAAGACGGCGAAGACGACGGTCACGGCCGCCGCGGATCCGGCCGAGAAGCCGGCGCCCCGGAAGAGGGCCCCGGCGAAGACCGCCGGCGCCAAGGCCAAGCCGGCCGTCGTCCCCTCCCCCGGGAGCGGTGAGGGCACCGTGCTGACCGCCGTCGCGGCCGACGGCTCGACCGTCGCCGTGGTCGATGCCGGCCCCGAGGGCCTCAAGCTCGACGAGACGGTCGTGACCGGCAAGGACGGCGTCGTCGTCGCTCCCGTCGAGGAGGATGCCCCCGAGGCCGAGGCCGGCTTCGAGTGGGACGACGAGGAGGAGTCCGAGGCGCTCCGGCAGGCCCGCAAGGACGCCGAGCTCACCGCCTCGGCCGACTCCGTCCGCGCCTACCTCAAGCAGATCGGCAAGGTCGCGCTGCTCAACGCCGAGGAGGAGGTCGACCTCGCCAAGCGCATCGAGGCCGGGCTCTACGGCTCCGAGCGGCTGCGCCAGGTCGAGGAGGAGGGCCAGAAGATCTCGCCGCAGATGCGCCGGGACCTCAACTGGATCGTCCGTGACGGCGAGCGCGCCAAGAACCACCTGCTCGAGGCCAACCTCCGCCTCGTGGTCTCCCTCGCCAAGCGCTACACCGGTCGCGGCATGGCGTTCCTGGACCTGATCCAGGAGGGCAACCTCGGTCTGATCCGCGCGGTGGAGAAGTTCGACTACACCAAGGGCTACAAGTTCTCGACCTACGCGACGTGGTGGATCCGCCAGGCCATCACCCGCGCCATGGCCGACCAGGCCCGCACCATCCGCATCCCGGTGCACATGGTCGAGGTCATCAACAAGCTCGGGCGCATCCAGCGGGAGCTGCTCCAGGACCTGGGCCGCGAGCCCACCCCGGAGGAGCTCGCCAAGGAGATGGACATCACCCCGGACAAGGTGCTGGAGATCCAGCAGTACGCCCGGGAGCCGATCAGCCTCGACCAGACCATCGGCGACGAGGGCGACAGCCAGCTCGGTGACTTCATCGAGGACTCCGAAGCCGTCGTCGCGGTCGACGCGGTCAGCTTCACCCTCATGCAGGACCAGCTGACCAGCGTGCTGCAGACGCTGTCGGAGCGGGAAGCCGGCGTCGTGCGCCTGCGCTTCGGCCTCACCGACGGTCAGCCGCGCACCCTCGACGAGATCGGGCAGGTCTACGGGGTGACCCGTGAGCGGATCCGCCAGATCGAGTCGAAGACGATGAGCAAGCTGCGCCACCCCAGCCGCTCCCAGGTCCTGCGCGACTACCTGGACTGAAAAAGGACCCCGTCCCTCTCACCCCTCGCACGCTCGGGGCGAGCCTCCGGACGGGGCCGCACGAGGGCCCGGATCGCGACAGCGGTCCGGGCCCTCGCCGTCGTCCCGGTCGCCCGCTCCGCCGGCCGGATGAGCAGTCGTGGTCGCCCGCCTCGGCGGGTCGGCGCGTGTCGGCGACCTCGACTGCCCACTCGTGCGGGTCACAGTTCGGTCGCGGACGTCACCCGGAGGGGCGGGCGCCGGTGTATGCCGACACGTGTCGGGTAGACGGCGTAGCGTGGGACACGTCAGAACAGCAGCGGACCCACGGTCGGTCGGCACCCAGCCGTCCGGCAGATCGACCAGCACCACAGTCCACCCCAGTGACGTCCCCTGCTGAACCCGCTCCGCCAGGCCCGGCGTGTTACGGACTCATCTCTTTCGGCGAGTCCGCGACGATCCGGGTCGGAACGGGAATCCGAGGGGCCATCCTGGCGCTGTGCAGGAGGCCGATCCGCAGCCGCGGGTCCGTGCGGTAGAGAGCGAGTGATGAGCCAGATGACCCAGACGCTGACGTCGACCCCGCCCACCGATGACCTCGTCGTCCCGTTCCACTGCGACCGCTGTGGAGCCCTGGCAAAGGTTCGTGTCGTTCTCGCGAGCGGTAGCGACCTGGTTTTCTGCGGGCACCACGCCCGTGAGTACGAGAGCAAGCTGCGTGACATTGCCGTCGACATCATCGACACGGATGGCGAGCAGCGCGTTACTGCATGAGTAAGGGGATATCGTCGCGCCCGCGATGACCGCCTCATACGACGACGACGCCGCCGCGTCCTCCACCCCGCCTCGCGCGGAGGGAGGGCCGGCGGCTTCGTCGTTCCCGGGGACCACCGGTCGACGGACACCGGAGGAATCCCCCATGCCCCAGCACCCCGCGACACCGGACGACACGGTGCACGACGACGCGCTGCACGACGACGCGCTGCACGACGACACGGTGCACGACGTGCACGACGTGCACGACGCGACCGTGCGCATGCGCCCCGACGGAGCGGGCGGACGGCCCACGCCCGAGCCGTCGCCCGAGCCGCCCCTCGAGCCGTCGCCCGAGCCGTCGCCCGAGCCGTTGCATCAGCAGACCCGGTCGGTACCGGTCGAGGACCACGAGGACACCCGCCCGGTCACCCGGGACTGGCTGCTCGGCGCCCCCGACACGGGCTCGCAGCCGGTCGCGGGGCCCGCCCAGGAGGAGGACCGCAGCACCCAGGCGCTCGACTACTCCGACCCCGGGCGCCCCGACGAGGACCGCAGCACCCAGGCACTCGACTGGTCCGGGGCCGGGCGTCCCGACGACGAGACCTCCCTGCCGACCACACCGGTGGAGACGCTCCTCCGCGAGGACGGCGCGTCCGGCCCCCAGACCCCCAGCGGCCCTCCCCCGGGCGACGAGCCGCCGGCTGACGGCCCGCGCGGCCCCTGGTGGCGCCGTCGGGCGGTGTTGGTCCCGGCTGGCGCGGTCGTCGTCCTCGCCGCCGCCTACGGCGCGGACCTGCTCATCGCCTCCGGCGACATCCCGCGGTCGACCACGGTGGCCGGCGTGGACATCGGGGGCCTCTCCCCCGCCGCTGCCTCCGAGGTCCTCGAGGAGGAGCTCGCCCCCCGGGTGAACGCCGAGCACCAGGTGCGCGCCGGCGACGTGACTGCGCCGTTCTCGCCGCTGACGGCCGGGATCACGCTCGACGTGGGTGCGACCATCGACTCCGCCGACGACCAGCCGCTCAACCCGTGGACGCGGGTGACGACGCTGTTCAGCGACCGCGACGTCGAGCCGACCTTCACCGGCGAGGAGACCGCGCTGGGCGCGCAGATCGACGCGCTGGCCGAGCAGGTCGACCGGGCGCCCGTCGACGCGTCCATCGTCATCGAGGACGCGACCCCTGCGGTGACGGAGCCGGCCGACGGCCGCGCGCTGGACCGCGACGGCACCGCCGAGGCCGTGTTCGCCGCCCTCCGCTCCGGCGCCGACCCCAGCACCCCGATCGACGTGCCCGTCGACGTGACGCCTGTGAACGTCGACCGGGCGGAGGCACAGCGCGTCCTGGACGAGACCGTGACGCCCGCCCTCTCGGCGCCGGTCACCGTGTCCACCCAGGAGAGCAGCGACACCGCCGAGGTGTCGGTGGAGGCCATCGCCGCGTCGCTGACCTTCACCCCGCAGGAGGACGGCGTCCTCGCGGTGGCCGTGGACCCCGTCGCGCTGCAGACGGCCCTGGGCGACGAGCTCGCGGTCTTCGGCAGCGGAGCCGAGGACGCCCGCTTCGACGTCTCCGGCGGTGCGGTGACCATCGTCCCGTCCGTCGACGGCACGGGCGTCGCCCCGACGACGCTGGCCGAGCAGCTCCTGCCCGTCCTCACCCAGCCGGAGCCGCGGACGGTCACCGCCCAGCTCGGACCGGTGCCCGCCGACTTCACCACCGAGGAGGCCCAGGCGCTGGGCATCAAGGAGGAGATCGGCAGCTTCACCACCAACATCGGCAACGCGGCCAGTGGCACCAACATCCGGGTGGTCGCCGAGGAGGTCGACGGCGCGGTCGTCATGCCGGGCGAGACGTTCAGCCTCAACGGCTTCACCGGGCCCCGCGGGCTGGCGCAGGGCTACGTCGAGGCCGGCGTCATCAACAACGGCACGTTCACGACCGCGGTGGGCGGCGGGATCAGCCAGTTCGCCACCACGATGTTCAACGCCGTCTTCTTCTCCGGCATGGAGGACGTGTTCCACAAGCCGCACAGCTACTACATCAGCCGGTATCCGGCCGGCCGCGAGGCGACGGTCTACTACGACTCGATCGACCTGAAGTGGCGCAACGACAGCGACACCGGCGTCTACATCGACACCGCGTGGACGCCCGGCACGATCACCGTCACGTTCTACGGGACCAAGCGGTACGAGATCGAGTCGGTCAGCAGCGACCGGTTCAACCAGCGCAGCCCGGTCGTCCAGGAGAAGCCGGACGACGGCACCTGCAAGGCCCAGGGCGGGTCCACGGGCTTCGACATCACCGTGACCCGGATCTTCCGTGACCTCTCCTCGGGCGCGGAGGTGAAGCGGGAGAACTTCCAGACCCGCTACGCCGCCGAGCCGGTGATCCGGTGCATCGCGGCGCCGGAACCCGAGGCGCCCCCGGCGACGCCGGGCGGCTGACCCGTCCCCCGACCGAGCGACCGGCCGACCGTTCCGGCCGCGGGAGAACGGCCCGAGGGGTACCGGACGTGCACACTGGGCGGATGAGCACCGTCCTGCCCAGTGGCATTCCGGCGCGCGCCGGGGAGCCGGGCACGGACGAGGACGACGCCGCACCTCCGGTGGTGCCCGCGCCCGTACATGTCCCGGGCAGGGGCTCCGGGGCCACGGACGACGGCGGCGACGAGGGTCCGGGCGGCCGGTTGGCGCGCTGGCCGGCCGCGGTGCGCGTCCCCCTCGAGGTCCTGGGCCGGACGCTGGCGAAGGCGTGGCAGGACCGGATCCTGGGGCTGTCGGCGGAGGCCGCGTTCTGGCAGATCCTCTCGGTCCCGCCGTTGCTGATCGGGCTGCTCGGCTCGCTGGGCTACCTCGGCTCGCTGATCGGCGGCGAGGCGGTCCGCGAGATCGAGGAGCAGCTGCTCGCCGCCTCGGCTCAGGTGCTCACCGACGACGTCGTCGACGACCTCGTCGCCCCGACGCTGTCGGACATCCTCGGCTCGGGGCGGCTGGAGGTGGTCAGCGTCGGTTTCCTGGTAGCGCTCTGGGCCGGCTCGTCGGCCACGGCGACCTTCATGAACACGATCGTCATCGCCTACGACCAGCGCGACGTGCGCGGTCCCATCCGGACCCGCCTCAAGGCCCTCTGGCTGTTCGTCGTCGGCATGTTCATGGCCGTGCTCACGCTGCCGCTGCTGGTGCTCGGCCGCGAGGTCCTGGTGGGCCTCATGCCCGCCGACTGGCAGTCGACCGGCACGACGCTCGTCAACGCCGTCTACTGGCCCGTGGTCGTGATCGGGCTGCTCCTCGCGCTCACGAGCTTCTACCACGTGGTGCTGCCGAACCGGCTGCCGTGGCGACGGCACCTGCCGGGCACGCTGCTGGCCACCGGGTTCTTCCTGATCGCGGCCCTGCTGCTGCGGAGCTACGTCGCCGACGTCCTGATCACCGCGCTGCCGTACGGCGCCCTGGCGGCACCCATCGGGGCGCTGCTGTTCTGCTTCTTCTTCGGCATGGCGGTGCTGCTCGGGGCGGAGCTGAACGCCACCATCCAGGCCCGCTGGCCGGCTCCGCTGCGGCGCCACGACCGGCGCCGTCGCGAGCGGCGGGCCGCCAAGCTCGAGCGGGAAGCCCGCCGCCTCGGCCTGCTGTGACATTGCGATCCTCCGGACCGCCGGCCCCGCTGCAGGGGCCCGCCGCGAGCTTGCGAGTGGTGGGGGCAGTGGGGTCCTTACCCCTTCTTCATCTGGTTGTAGATCTCCTTGCAGGCCGGGCACACCGGGCTGCCGGGCTTCGGTGTCTTGGTCACCGGGAAGACCTCGCCGCACAGGGCCTCGACCATCGTGCCCATGACGGCACTTTCGGCGATCTTGTTCTTCCGCACGTAGTGGAAGACCTCGTTGGCGCTGCCGGTGTCGGCGTCGCGGACGTCCGGGCGCTCGAGGATGTCGCTGCTGCTCATGGGTCCACTCCCGTGCTCGGCGGCTTCAGTGCGCCCACCATGATGACAGGGTGCATCCCTCCCCCCGTGATCTTTCCGCCGGAACCGTCCTCTCCCCCGAGGTCGCCGACGCGCTGGGCGGTGGCCGGCCCGTCGTGGCGCTGGAGAGCACACTGCTCGCCCACGGGCTGCCCCGGCCGGACAACCGGGCCGCCGCCGACGACGTCGAGGCGGCCGTCCGTGCGGGCGGCGCGGTGCCCGCGACCATCGCCGTCCTGGACGGTGTCCCGCACGTCGGGCTGACGGCCGCCGAGGTCGACCGCGTCTGCGCCGACCCCGACCTGGCCAAGCTCGGTGTCCGCGACCTGCCCGTCGCCGCCGCGCTCGGGCTCAGCGGCGCCACCACCGTCTCCAGCACCGCACTGCTCGCCGCCGCCGCCGGCATCGGCGTCTTCGCCACGGGCGGCCTCGGTGGCGTCCACCGGCAGTCGGTCGACACCTTCGACGAGTCGGCGGACCTGACGGCGCTCTCGCGCACGTCGCTGGTCGTCGTCTGCGCCGGGGTCAAGTCGATCCTCGACGTGCCGGCGACCCTGGAGCGGCTGGAGTCGCTGTCGGTCACCGTGATCGGCTACCGGACGACGACCTTCCCCGGGTTCTACGTGGCGGACTCCGGGTCGACCCTCGACTGGTCGGTCGCCGATGCCGCCGAGGCCGCCCGGGTCTTCGCCGCCCGTCGCGAGCTCGCCCCCGGCGCTGTGGTGGTCGCCAACCCGCTGCCGCTGGACGAGCAGCTCGACCCCGCGCTGCACGACCGCGTGATCGCCGGCGCGCTCACCGCCGCCGACGAGGCCGGTGTGCGGGGCAAGGACGTGACGCCGTTCGTGCTCGACCACCTGCACCGGGCCAGCGAGGGGGCCACCCTGGCGGTCAACGTGCGGCTGGTGCTGCGCAACGCCGAGCTCGCCGGGCAGATCGCGGCGGCCCTGGCGGGGGTGGCCCGCTGAGCGACCGCCCGTGGGTCGTCGTCGTCGGGGACGTCGCGACCGACGTCGTCGTGGTCCTGTCCGGGCAGCCGGCACCGGGCTCGGACCGGCCGGCGGCGATCCGGACCCGCGGGGGTGGCGCCGGCGCGAACGTCGCGGCGCACCTCGCCCGGCAGGGCGTGCCGGTGGCCCTCGTCGGGTGCGTCGGCGACGACGCGGCGGCGCTCGGCCTGGCCGCGGAGCTGTCCGCCGCCGGGGTCGGGCTGCTGCTGCGCACTGTCCCGGGTGCTGCCACCGGCACGATCGTCAGCCTGGTCGAGCCCGGCGGGCAGCGCAGCATGCTGGCCGACCGGGGGGCGAACCTGCAGCTGCGACCGGACGACGTCCCGCCTCCGGTGGATGGTCAGCACCTGCACCTGTCCGGCTACACGCTGCTGGACCCGGGCCCCCGGACCGCCGGCCTCACGGCGCTGGTCGCGGCTGCCGACGCGGGGTGCACCGTCTCGCTGGACCCGGCCTCGACCGGTCCGCTGACCGCGTACGGGGTGGACCGCTGGCTGGCCGACACGGCCCGCGCCACCGTCCTGCTGCCCAACGAGGACGAGGCGCTACTGCTGACCGGGTGCGCCGATGCGGAGGCCGCGGCGCGGACGCTGGCCGCGCGGCACCCCGTCGTCGCGGTGAGCCTCGGGGCCGACGGCGCGCTGTGGGCATCCGGGGACGTCCTGGTGCACCGGCCCGCGCATCCGACCGAGGTCGTCGACACCACCGGGGCGGGCGACGCCTTCGCCGCGGGACTGCTGGCGGCATGGCTCCCCGATCCGCAGGTCGACCCGGCGGACGCGCTGGACGCCGGGCTCGCGTGCGCCGCCGAGGTCGTGCGTCGGCCGGGCGCCCGCTGAGATCCGGGCCACATCTCCCATCGTGACGTGATCGTGATTGTTCCCGGCGTCGTTGACGATCTAGGTTAGGCAAGCCTCACCTCAATCACTCGAACGGCGACGGCGACGCCTGCGGGCGTCCGCCGCCCAGGGCGGGCTGTCCCGGACAGCGCCGCCCGGAACCTGGAAGGACACCATGCGCCGCGCATCACGACTGGTCGCTCTCTCGACGGCCGCGCTCCTGGCCGGAGGGCTTGCCGCCTGCGGGTCGGACTCCGCGGCCTCCGACGACGAGGCGGCCGGCTCCGGCGACTTCGCCCCGGTGACCATCGAGCACGCCTTCGGCACCACGACGATCGACGCCAAGCCCGAGCGCGTGGCGACGGTGCAGTGGGCCAACCACGAGGTCCCGCTGGCCCTCGGCGTCGTCCCGGTCGGCATGGCCGCGGCCAACTTCGGCGACGACGACGGCGACGGGCTGCTGCCCTGGGTGAGCGAGCGGCTCGAGGAGCTGGACGCCGAGACGCCGGTGCTGTTCGACGAGACCGACGGGATCGACTTCGAGGCGGTCGCGGACACCGAGCCCGACGTCATCCTGGCCGGGTACTCCGGGCTGACCCAGGAGGACTACGACACGCTGAGCGAGATCGCGCCCGTCGTGGCCTACCCGGAGGCGCCCTGGGCGACCCCGTGGCGCGAGATGATCCAGATCAACGCCGAGGGCATGGGCATGGCGGCGGAGGGCGAGGAGCTCGTCGCCGACCTGGAGCAGGAGATCGCGGACACCGTCGCCGAGCACCCGCAGCTCGCCGGCGCGTCGACGATGTTCCTGACGCACGTGGACACCGCCGACCTCAGCGAGGTCAGCTACTACACGCCGTTCGACACCCGGAGCGCCTTCTTCGAGGACCTCGGTCTGGCCACCCCGGCGAGCATCGAGGCGGCCTCGACCGACCCGGAGCAGTTCTCGGGCGAGATCAGCGCCGAGCAGATCGACACGCTGGACGACGTGCAGATCATCGTGACGTACGGCGACCAGGAGCTGGTCGACGCGCTCTCGGCGGACCCGCTGCTGTCGCAGATGCCCGCCGTCCGCAACGGCGCGATCGTGCTGCTCCCCGACACCCCGCTGGGCACCGCTGCCAACCCCACGCCGCTGGCCATCTCGTGGGTGCTCGAGGACTACGTCACCCTGCTCGCCGAGGCAGCTGACAAGGCTGCATGACGGCCACCCGGTGACGCAGGTCGACACCGTCCCGGCCCCGGGCGCCGCCCCCGCGCAGCGCCCGGGGCCGGTGCGGCGCCCGGGGTCGGTCCGCGTGCTGTGGCTCCTGGTCGTCGTCGCGGTCCTGGCCGCGCTCCTGGCCGCCTCGGTGGCCGTGGGCTCGCGCGCGGTGGGGTGGTCGGAGATCCTCGCCGCCCTGGGCGGCTCGCAGGAGACCATCGGCGAGGCCGCCGTGACCAAGCGGATCCCGCGCACGGTGCTGGCGGCGGTCGTCGGCGCGGCGCTCGGGCTCTCCGGGGCCGTCATGCAGGGCGTCACCCGCAACCCGCTGGCCGACCCGGGCGTCCTGGGGATCAACATGGGCGCCTCGCTCGCCGTCGTCGTCGGCCTGGCGTGGCTCGGGCTGTCCTCGGCCACGGCCATCGTCTGGACGGCGATCCTCGGCGCCGCCCTTGCGGCGGTGTTCGTCTACGCGGTCGGGTCCCTGGGCCGGGGCGGTCCCACGCCGCTCAAGCTCGCGCTGGCCGGGACTGCGACGTCGGCCGCCCTCGTCTCGTTCGTCACCGCCGTCGCCCTCCCCCGCGGCGACATCGCCGAGAGCATCCAGTCGTGGGAGATCGGTGGTGTCGGCGGCGCCAGCTTCCGCGGCCTGGGGTCCGTCGCGCCGTTCCTCGTCGTCGGGTTCGCCGTCAGCCTGCTGTCCGCCCGGGCGCTGAACTCCCTGGCCCTCGGTGACGAGCTCGCCGCCGGCCTCGGCGAGCGCGTCGTCCTCGCGCGGGGTGTCGCGGCCCTGGGCTCCGTCCTGCTCTGCGGCGCCGCCACCGCGATCGCCGGTCCCATCGGGTTCGTCGGGCTCGTCGTCCCGCACGTCTGCCGGCTGCTCGTGGGAGTCGACCACCGGTGGCTGCTGCCGTTCACGGCCCTCACCGGCGCGTGCCTGCTCATCGCCTCCGACGTGCTCGGGCGCATCGTCGCCCGCCCGGACGAGATCGACGTCGGCATCATCACCGCGCTGATCGGCGCCCCGTTCTTCATCTACATCGTCCGCCGGCAGAAGGTGCGGGAGCTGTGACCGCCGTCGTCACCCCGCCGCCGTCGTCGGTCGACGCGGTCGCCCGGTACCGCGTGCGCCGGGCCGCCCGCCGGCGTCTGGTGATCACCGTCCTGGCCGTGCTCGTCGTGGTCGTGTTCGCGGCCTCCCTGATGATCGGCCGGACCTTCTACCCGCCCGGCGACGTGATCCGGGTGGTGCTCGGCCAGGAGGTGCCGGGTGCCACCTTCACCGTCGGCCGGCTGCGGCTGCCCCGCGCGGTCCTCGCGGTCGTGGCCGGGCTCAGCTTCGGCCTGGCCGGCGTCACCTTCCAGACGATGCTGCGCAACGCCCTGGCCAGCCCCGACGTCATCGGCATCACCTCGGGAGCGGGCGCGGCGGCGGTGTTCGCGATCGTCTTCCTGGGCTGGAGCGGGACCGCCGTGTCGGTGACCGCCATCCTCGCCGCCCTGGGTGTGGCACTGGTGATGTACGGGCTCGCGTTCACCGACGGCGTGGTCGGCACGCGCCTGATCCTCATCGGCATCGGCATCGCCGCGATGGGGAGGAGCGTCACCTCCTACGTCCTGTCCGAGGCCGGGGCGTGGGACTTCGCCGAGGCGTTGCGGTGGCTGACCGGCAGCCTCAACGGCAGCACGTGGGAGGCCACCGTCCCGGCGCTGGTCGCGCTCGTGGTGCTGGCACCCGTGCTGCTCGCGCTGACGCGGCAGCTCTCCGCGCTGCAGCTCGGTGACGACACCGCGTCCGCGCTCGGCATCCGCGTCGACCGCACCCGCGTCCTCGCGATCGTCGCCGCGGTCGGGCTGCTGGCCTTCGCCACCGCGGCGTGTGGTCCGATCGCCTTCGTGTCCTTCCTCGCCGGTCCCATCGCCGCCCGGATCGTCGGGCCGAACGGTTCGCTGCTCGTCCCCGCCGCCCTCGTCGGCGCGCTGCTGGTGCTCGTCGCCGACCTCGTCGGCCAGTTCGCCCTCGGCAGCCGGTTCCCCGTCGGCGTCGTCACCGGCGTGCTCGGGGCGCCGTACCTCATCTACCTGATCGTGCGGACGAACCGCGCAGGAGGATCACTGTGAGCGGCTCTGCTGACCTGGCGGCTCCGCCGCACACGCGCGAACGGGGGGCACTGTGAGCGCCACGCACAGGCTCGCCGCCGAGGGCCTCACGCTCGCGTACGGCGAGCGCGCCGTCATCGAGGACCTGGACCTGGCCGTGCCCCACGGACGCATCACGGCGATCGTCGGCGCGAACGCGTGCGGCAAGTCGACGCTGCTTCGGTCGATGTCGCGCCTGCTCGCCCCCCGCGGCGGCCAGGTGGTGCTGGACGGCCGCTCGGTGCACCGGCTGCCGGCCAAGGAGCTGGCCCGGACGCTGGGTCTGCTGCCCCAGTCGCCGATCGCCCCCGAGGGCATCACCGTGGCCGACCTGGTCGGTCGCGGCCGGCACCCGCACCAGGGGATGTTCTCGCGCTGGAAGCGGGAGGACGACGTGGCCGTGGCGGCGGCCCTGGAGGCGACGCAGACGACGGAGCTGGCCGAACGCGCCGTCGACGAGCTCTCCGGTGGTCAGCGCCAGCGGGTGTGGATCGCGATGGCCCTGGCCCAGCAGACCGACGTCCTGCTGCTGGACGAGCCGACGACGTTCCTGGACGTGAGCCACCAGATCGAGGTCCTGGACCTGCTGACCGACCTCAACCGCACACGCGGCACGACCGTCGTGATGGTCCTGCACGACCTGAACATGGCCGCCCGCTACGCCGACCACCTCGTCGCGCTGGCCGGCGGTCGGGTGCACGCCGCCGGCGCACCCGACCACGTCCTCACCGAGGAGACGGTGCGCGCGGTGTTCGGGCTGGAGTGCCGGGTCGTGGTGGACCCCACGTCCGGTCGGCCGCTGATGCTCCCGATCGGCCGGCACCACATGACCGCGCCTGCCGAGGCGCTCGCGGCCGGCGAACCGATCTCCTGATCTGCAGAAGGGGTGTCAGCCGTCGATGACGCGGGTCGGGCGGCTCTCCAGGACACGGTCGGGCCGGGCGTCGTAACGGTGCACGTCGACCCGCTTCTTCGGGGGCCGGTCGTTGGCCATGAGGACGGCGATCCAGGGCAGGACCGTCCCGAGGAAGGCGAAGATCAGCATCAGCCAGACGACCTGGTAGAAGGCCGCGGCCAGAACGATGAAGACAGCGCGGATCCCCATGGTGATGGCGTACCGCTTCTTCCGGAACGCGTGCTGCTCGGCCAGGCTCGGCTCGGCCTCGGTGATGAGCAGGGGCTCCGACCGGCGCTGACGTGGGAACTGCTGGCTCGAGGCCACGGGCTCCATCCCTCCACGACCGTGCGCCCCGGGTACTCCCGGAGCGGTGCACGGTGCACAACCCATCGTGCCACCGAGATGGGTCCGACGCTGCTGCCTCCCGCTACTTCGCGGACTTCTTGGCCGCCTGCTTCTGCTCCTGCTTGAACGCGCGGACCTCGGTCAGCGACTCGGGCCCGGTGATGTCGGCGACGGAGCGGCGGGAGCCCTCCTGCCCGTAGTCGCCGGCGGCCTCGCGCCAGCCCGGCGGCGTGACGCCGTACTGCTTGCCGAGCAGGGCGAGGAAGATCTTCGACTTCTGGGCACCGAAGCCCGGCAGCTCGTTCAGGCGCCGGAGCAGGGTGGGTCCGTCGGCAGCATCGGCCCAGAGGTTCTCCGGCCGGCCGCCGTAGCGCTCGACCAGCAGCCGGCACAGCTCCTGCGTCCGTCCGGCCATGGAGCCGGGGTAGCGGTGCAGGGCCGGCGGTCCCTGGAACACGCGGGTCAGCTCGTCCGGGTCGGCGCCGGCGAGGTGCGCGGCGTCCAGGGAGTCGACCCCGAGCCGGTCGGCCAGCAGCCGGGGCGCCCCGAAGGCACGTTCCATCGGGAACTGCTGGTCGAGCAGCATCCCGACGAGCAGGGCGAGCGGGTCGCGGCCGAGCAGGGCGTCGGCCGCAGGATCCTGGGCGATGCGGAGGTCGGGCACGGGGGAAGTGTGCCGCAGCACCACGCGGGGGACGACGCCCGGCCGTGCCTCGGACCAGCCCGTTCCTCGCCCAGCACCATTCTTGACCAGGTCAAGGTTGGCGCGTGAGGATGCCCTCGTGCCCGACTCGGCAGAACTGGAACGCGATCTGCGCGCCGTGGGGCTGCGCGTCACGCGTCCGCGTCTGGCGGTGCTGGACGCCGTCCACGCGCACCCCCACCTCGACACCGAGGCGCTCATCGGCGCGGCCCGCACGCGCCTGGACGCCATCTCCCACCAGGCCGTCTACGACGTCCTGCGGGTGCTCACCGACACCGGCCTCGTGCGGCGCATCCAGCCGCAGGGGTCGGTGGCCCGCTACGAGGCGCGCGTCGGCGACAACCACCACCACCTGGTCTGCCGCGACTGCGGCGCCATCGTCGACGTCGACTGCTCCGTCGGCGCCGCTCCCTGCCTCACCCCGTCCGACGACGCCGGCTTCGTGGTCGACGAGGCCGAGGTCGTCTACTGGGGCCGCTGCCCCGCCTGCGCCACCGCCTGACCCCCGCCTGACCCATCCGCCCTCCGACCCCGACGCTGAGAGAGGCCCCCCGTGAAGGACGAGACCAACAAGGTCCAGACCGACAGCACCAGCGAGAGCGAGAACCCGGCGATCCCGTCGCCGGAGGCGCACACCGACCAGCGGCCGCGCACGAACCGGGACTGGTGGCCCAACCAGGTCGAGCTGTCGGTGCTGAACAAGCCCTCCAGGGACTCCGACCCGCTGGGCGCGGACTTCGACTACAAGGCCGCGTTCGCGACGCTGGACGTCGAAGCGGTCAAGCGCGACCTCGTCCAGGTCATGCGGACCTCGCAGGACTGGTGGCCCGCCGACTGGGGCCACTACGGCCCCCTGTTCATCCGCATGTCGTGGCACGCGGCCGGCACGTACCGCATCGCCGACGGGCGCGGGGGCGGTGGCGAGGGCGGGCAGCGCTTCGCGCCGCTCAACAGCTGGCCGGACAACGCCAACCTCGACAAGGCCCGCCGCCTGCTCCTGCCGATCAAGCAGAAGTACGGCCGCAAGCTCTCCTGGGCCGACCTGCTGGTGCTCGCCGGCAACGTGGCGCACGACGACATGGGCCTGCCGACCTTCGGCTTCGCCTTCGGCCGCGAGGACAACTGGCAGCCGGGCGAGGTCTTCTGGGGCCCGGAGGACACCTGGCTCGGCGACGAGCGCTACGCCGGCGACGACCCGCTGGACCTCGACGAGGGCCCGCTGGCCAACGTCACCATGGGGCTGATCTACGTCAACCCCGAGGGCCCCAAGGGCAAGCCCGACCCGCTGGGCTCCGGGCACGACATCAAGCAGACCTTCCGCCGCATGGGCATGACCGACGAGGAGACCGTCGCCCTCATCGCCGGCGGCCACACCTTCGGCAAGACGCACGGCGCGGGCAACCCCGAGCTGGTCGGCCCGGAGCCCGAGGGCTGCCCGGTGCACGGCAACGGCCTCGGCTGGATCAGCCAGCACGGCACCGGCAAGGGCGCGGACACCATCACCAGCGGCCTCGAGGGCGCCTGGACCCCCACGCCGACGACCTGGGACAACACCTACTGGGAGATGCTGTTCGGCTTCGAGTGGGAGCTCGTCGAGAGCCCGGCGGGCGCCAAGCAGTGGCAGCCGAAGAACCCCGAGGCGCAGGAGCTCGTCCCCGACGCGCACATCGAGGGCAAGAAGAACCCGCCGATGATGTCGACGGCCGACATGGCCCTCGCGGTCGACCCGGAGCTCCGCGCCTACGCCGAGCGATTCCGGGACGACCCGGAGTACTTCGCCGACCAGTACGCCCGTGCCTGGTTCAAGCTGCTGCACCGCGACATGGGCCCGAAGGTCCGCTACCTGGGCCCGGACGTACCGGCAGAGGACCTCATCTGGCAGGACCCGGTCCCGCCGGTCGACCACGAGCTCGTGGGCGAGGCGGAGATCGCCGACCTCAAGCAGCGCCTGCTCTCCTCCGGGCTGACCGTCCCGCAGCTGGTGCACACCGCCTGGTCGGCGGCCGCGTCCTACCGCGGCACGGACAAGCGCGGTGGGGCCAACGGCGCCCGGATCCGGCTCGAGCCGCAGATCAACTGGGCGGCCAACCAGGGCGTCCAGGACGTGCTGCCGGTGCTCGAGCGGGTCAAGGGCGAGTTCGAGCAGCAGACCGGCAAGCGGGTCTCGCTCGCCGACCTGATCGTGCTCGGCGGGAGCGCGGCCGTCGAGAAGGCCGCGGCCGACGCCGGTGTGCAGGTGACGGTGCCCTTCTCCCCGGGGCGGACCGACGCCACGCAGGAGCAGACGGACGTCGACAACTTCCGGTGGTTGGAGACGCGGGCCGACGGCTTCCGCAACTGGATCGCGCCCGGGAGCAAGCTGGCGCCGGAGACGCTGCTGGTCGACAAGGCGTACATGCTCGAGCTGACCGCGAAGGAGATGACGCTGCTCGTCGGCGGCCTGCGGGTGCTCGGCGCCAACACGGGGGGCACGCCGCACGGCGTGTTCACCGACCGGCCGGGAGTCCTCTCGCAGGACTTCTTCCGCAACCTGCTCGACCTGGGCATCTCGTGGCGCACGTCGACCCACACCGACGGCGTGTACGAGGGGCTCGACGCCGACGGCACCGTCGTGCGGACGGCGACCGCGGCCGACCTGGTGTTCAACTCGAACTCGATCCTGCGCGGGATCGTCGAGGTCTACTCGGCCGACGACGCCCAGGAGCTGTTCGTGCGGGACTTCGTCGCCGCCTGGGTCAAGGTGATGGAGCTCGACCGCTACGACCTGCGGTAGTCGCTGGGCCCTCAGACGCCCCGGCCCGCCTCGTGCGGGCCGGGGCGTCTGCGCGTCCCCGCCCGGCGGGCCATCAGCGCGGCGGTTCCTCGGCCTCCGGCCGCAGGAACACGGTGTCTATCCCCGCGAGTTGCAGAGCCCGGTCGATCGGCCGCGAGGACCTGCGCAGCACCGGTCTGCGCCCCGCGGCCGCGGACGCCTCCGCGCAGAGCAGCATGAGCGCCAACCCGGAGGAGCTGATGAAGGTCACGCCACCGGCGTCGATCGCATCGACCACGACCCGCTCCCGCCCCCGGGCGCTGGTGAACCGCGTCGCCACCGCGGTGTCGACGTCCCCGCGCAGGCACAGCACCCGCCGGTCGGCGGCCTCGTCCTCGACCGTGATGGCGCCTGCCGGAGCTCGCTGCTCCCGATCCACGTCCATGAGCCCTCTTCCCCGCCGACTGGGGCCGGCGCGGGCGGAGCCGCCGCCGATGGCTCGACACGCGGGTTCCTCCACCGAAACGGTACGCCGCCCGCGGCTGCGCCTGCACCCCGCGATCCCGGCCTCACGCAGGGAGAATGGTCCGGTGCGTGCGGTGGTGAGCAGGGTGAGTACAGCGGCTGTAACGGTCCACGGCGCGGTCGTGGGCGAGATCGGACCGGGACTGCTGTCACTGGTCGGAGTGGGTCACGCCGACGACGTGGCGGCCGCGCGGGCGCTGGCCCGCAAGGTCCACGAGCTGCGGATCTTCCCGGGGCCGGACGGTGAGGTGTCCGTGGCCGACCTGGGCCTTCCCGTCCTGGTGATCAGCCAGTTCACCCTCTACGCAGACACCCGCAAGGGCCGTCGCCCATCGTGGCAGGACGCGGCTCCTGGCGAGGTGGCCGAGCCGCTGGTCGACGAGGTCGTCGCCGAGCTGCGCCGGCGCGGGTGCACCGTGGCGACCGGCGTCTTCGGTGCGCGGATGCAGGTGTCGTCGGTCAACGAGGGCCCGATGACCCTGCTGCTGGAGGTCTGAGGACGACCGGTCCCGGGTATGCCGCAGTGACCGAAGACACTCCCTGTCGGTTTGCTGTGAACGACCGGATCGCGGAACACGGAAGCCGGTCGGGACCGTTGTGCAGGGCGTACCACATCGGACAGAAGAAGCAGGGACCGGTCCGGACGAGCCGGAAACCGCCCGCATTCACGCCTAGGTGCCCCACGGCCGCCACCGACGACGCCGCGGATGCATCCGAACCGAAGGCAAGGACGAAGACCCATCGTGACGCTGCTGCAGTCTTCCCCCAACGACACCCTCGGGGTGCGCTCACCGCGCCGGGAGCCCGACACCAGCGGACTGGTGTCGACCGACCTCGTGCGCGTCTACCTCAACACCATCGGCAAGACCGCGCTGCTGACCGCCGAGCAGGAGGTCGAGCTCGCCAAGCGGATCGAGGCCGGCCTCTACGCCGACCGCCTGCTTGCCGAGAAGCCCGACCTCACCCCCGCGAAGAAGCGGGACTACAAGATCCTCGCCGTCGACGGCAAGGCCGCCAAGGCGCACCTGCTGGAGGCCAACCTCCGGCTCGTCGTGTCCGTGGCCAAGCGCTACACCGGCCACGGCATGACGTTCCTGGACCTCATCCAGGAGGGGAACGTCGGCCTGATCCGCGCCGTCGAGAAGTTCGACTACACCAAGGGCTTCAAGTTCTCGACCTACGCCACCTGGTGGATCCGTCAGGCGATCACCCGGGCGATGGCCGACTCCGGTCGCACGATCAGGCTGCCCGTCCACCTGGCCGAGCAGGTCAACAAGGTGGTCCGCACCCGGCGCCGCATGCACCAGGAGCTCGAGCGCGAGCCCACCGCCGAGGAGCTGGGCCTCGAGCTCGACCTGCCCGAGGCGCGGATCACCGAACTGCTCGAGTACAGCCGCGACCTGGTCAGCCTCGACCAGACCGTCGGCGCCGACGAGGAGTCCCGGCTCGGTGACTTCATCGAGGACGCCGACGCCGCGGTGGCCGAGGACGCCGTCGCCTTCCAGATGATGAAGGGCGACGTCCGCAACGTCCTCGAGACGCTCGAGGACCGGGAGCGCGACGTCGTCATGATGCGCTTCGGTCTGGACGGCGGTCAGCCCAGGACGCTCGAGCAGATCGGCAAGCAGTTCGGTCTGTCCCGGGAGCGGGTCCGGCAGATCGAGCGCGAGACGATGGCCAAGCTGCGCGACCCGCAGCGCGCCGACGCCCTGCGCGACTATCTCGCCTAGGCACGACGACAGAAGGGCCGGTCACCTGCGGGTGACCGGCCCTTCTCGCGTTCAGACGGGGCTGCGCATCCGGCGGGGGCCCGGGTCGACCCGCGCCGTGGGCGGCCCCACGTGGGCGCTGCCGCCGGCGACCACCAGCGACCGACCACCGTGCCAGGGGTTGGGCGGACCGACGATCACCGGCTCCAGCGTCAGCCGCAGCACCTCGGGGAGGTCGTCGGCCAGGCGTGCGACCCGCAGCAGCAGGTTCTCCAGCGCCTCCAGGTCCACCGGCTCGGAGCCGCGGTAGCCGTCCAGCAGCGGGAACGCCCGTGGCGCCCGGACGAGCTCGGCGGCGTCCAGGTCGGTCAGCGGGAGCGTGCGGTAGGCGCGGTCGCCCAGCAGGTCGGTCGCCACTCCCCCGAGCCCGAAGCTGACCAGGGCGCCGAACGAGGGGTCGTCGACGATCTCGACGACCGTGGCGACGCCGGGCGCCGCCATCTCCTGGACGATCACCGGGTCACCGGACGGGATGGCGGCGAACGCGGTGCGCACGGCGTCGTCGTCGGCCAGGTCCAGCCGGACGCCGCCCAGGTCGGACCGGTGCCGCAGCCACGGTGCGGTCGACTTCAGCACCACCGGGTGGCCGATGTCCCGCGCCGCGGCGACGGCCTGCTCGGCGTCGGTGACGGTGCGCGTGCCGAGGAGCGGCACGCCGTAGGCGGCGAGCAGGGTCATCAGCTCGTCGTCGGTCAGCTCGCGGCCGGACGGGGCACCGGCGAGAACCGAGCGCACCAGGTCCTTCGCCACGGACTCCTGGACGTCGGGCAGCTCGGGCAGGTCGCCCACCGGCCGACGCCGCCAGCGGGCGTACTCGGCGACCTTGGCCAGCGCGATGACGGCCCGCTCGGGCGTGGAGTACGAGGGCACCGACCCGCGCCCCGGCATGCCGTCCTCGTCGAGCACGGCCAGCTCGTCCGGGATGCCCTCGGTGGACAGGAAGCTCGCCACGACCGGCTTCGACGACGCGCGGGCGACGTCCCGCAGCGCGGGCCCGTACTCCTGCGAGCCGGCCATCAGGGGCGGCAGGAAGACGGCGACGACCGCATCCACCGTCTCGTCGTCGACGGCCGCCTGCAGCGCGTCCCGGAACGCCTCCGGGCTGCCGGTGACCCCGATGTCGACGGGCGCCTCGTGCGAGAGCTCCAGCCCCTCCTCGAGGACGGCGTCGGCGACCAGCACCCCGATCGCCGTGGAGTTGCCGACGATGGCCACCCGCGGCCCCTCGGGCAGCGGCTGGTGGGCCAGCAGGGTGCCGACGTCGAACATCTGCGCCACGGTCTCCACCCGGATGACCCCGGCCGAGGCGAAGAGGGCCGCCACCGACTGCTCGGGGACCGCGACCGACGTGCCGGCCAGGCCCGGCGTGACGTTCACGTGCCGCCCGCTCTTGACCGCGACGACCGGCTTGGTGCGGCCGACGCTGCGGGCGAGGCGGGCGAACTTGCGGGGGTTTCCGAAGCTCTCCAGGTGCAGCAGCACGACCTCGGTGCCGGGGTCGGTGGCCCAGTACTGCAGCAGGTCGTTGCCGCTGACGTCGGCGCGGTTGCCCGCCGAGACGAAGGTGGACAGACCCAGCTGGCGGCTGCGGGCGCGCTCGAGCAGCGCGACGCCCAGCGCTCCGGACTGGGCGAAGAAGCCCACCCGCCCCCGGCCCGGGACCATCGGCGCGAGGCTGGCGTTGAGCCGCACCTCGGGGTCGGTGTTCACCATGCCCAGGCAGTTGGGACCCACCACGCGCATGCCGGACGCCCGGGCGGCCGCGACCAGCCGGCGTTCGGCGTCCCGCCCCTCGGGTCCGGTCTCCCCGAACCCCCCGGAGACGACGACGAGGCCGCGCACCCGCTTGCGGCGGCAGGCCTCCACGACGCCGGCCACCTCGTCCGCCGGCACCGCGAGGACCGCCAGGTCGAGGTCCTCGGGGATGGACTCGATGTCGGCGTAGGCCGGGACGCCGCGCACGTGCCGGGCGCCGGGGTTGACCGGGTACACGGGTCCGGCGAAGCCGTAGTCGAGCAGGTGCCGCAGCAGCGCGTTGCCGATCTTGCCGTCGTCGTTGCTGGCCCCCACGACCGCGACGGAGGACGGCTTCAGGAGCCGGGCGATGGAGCGCGACTCGCTGCGCTGCTCCCGTTCGTAGGCGACGGCGAGCGCGTCCTCGGTCTGCTCGATGGGGAAGGTGAGGTGGACGACGCCGTCCTCGTAGGAGCGCTCGGACTTGTAGCCGGCGTCCTGGAAGACCCGCACCATCCGGCTGTTCTGGGCGAGCACCTCGGCCACGAAGTTCTTGATGCCCCGCTCCCGGGCCGCGGCGGCGAGGTGCTCGAGCAGGACGGAGCCCAGGCCCCGGCCCTGGTGGGCGTCCTCGACGAGGAAGGCGACCTCGGCGTCGTCGGTGCCCGGATACCGGTCGTAGCGGCCAACGGCGATGATCTGCTCGCCGAGGAGGACCACGAAGGCCACCCGGTCGACGTGGTCGACGTGGGTGAACCGGTGCAGGTCCTTCTCCGACAGCCGCTTCATGGGCCCGAAGAAGCGGTAGTAGCGGGTCTGGTCGCTGCTGCGCTCCATCAGCCCGTTGATGCCGTCGTCGTCCTCCGGGCAGATCGGGCGCAGGTGCACCGTCCCGCCGTCGGCGGCCACGATGTCGGCCTCCCAGTGCGGCGGTGGGGTGGGCCGCTCGTCGCCGGCCGTCGGCCCCTCGTCAGGGGCCCGCTGCGAGCCCGCGAGCGGTTGGGGGGAGAGGGGTCCTTTATCAATCACGGGGGTCGTCCGGGTCGAGGCCGAAGTAGGGGAAGGACGCGCGCCGGGTGCGCATGATCGCCCGGTCGACGCGCGACTCGGTGAAGGGGTCCCAGCGCGAGAAGCCGGTGTACCCGCCCTCGGTCATGTGCGTCGGCGGCCGGGCGCGCAGTCCGCGCGCCGCGACGTCCTCGCGCCACGACGCCGGGATCTCCGTCGCCGGGTCCAGCGGGCTGCCGGCCACCTCCGCGAGCAGGTGGGTCCAGGCCCGGGGCACGCAGCGCACCAGCCCGTACCCGCCCCCGCCGAGCACCACCCACTTCCCGTCGCACAGCTGGTGGGCCAGCTCGTGCATCGCCCGGTAGCTCGCGCGCTGCCCGTCGACGGTGAGCGCGAGATCGGCCAGCGGGTCCTCGTGGTGGGCGTCGCAGCCGCACTGGGTGACGATGATCTGCGGCTGGAACGCCTTGAGCACGCTGGGGACCACGGCGGTGAAGGCGCGCAGCCAGGCGGAGTCGTCGGTGCCGTTGGGCAGGGCGAGGTTGACGGCGCTGCCCAGCGCCGTGTCCGCGTCGCCGGTCTCCTCGGGGTAGCCGGTGCCCGGGAAGAGCGTCAGCGGGGTCTGGTGGATGCTCACCGTGAGCACGCGGGGGTCCTCGTAGAAGGCGGCCTGGACGCCGTCCCCGTGGTGGACGTCGAGGTCGACGTAGGCGATGCGCTCGTAGCCCTGACCCAGCAGCCAGGCGATGGCGATGGCGGCGTCGTTGAAGACGCAGAACCCCGCGGCGGAGTCGCGCATGGCGTGGTGCAGGCCGCCGGAGATGTTGACCGCGTGCTGGGCGTGCCCCTCGTGGACCCGCTGGGCGGCCAGCACGCTGCCGCCGGTGATCAGCGCGGCCGCGTCGTACATGCCCTCGAAGATCGGGTTGTCCGCGGTGCCCAGGCCGTGGCCGATGCCCGGTTCCGTGGGCGCCCGCCGGACGGCGTCGAGGTAGGCCGGGTCGTGGACGAGGGTGAGCAGCTCCGGGCCGGCCGGCGCCGGCTTCAGCACCTCGAGCCGGTCGGTCGCCAGGACGCCGAGCCCGTCGGCGAGCCGCATGGTCAGGTCCAGACGCACCGGGTGGAGCGGGTGGTCGCCGCCCATCGTGTAGCCGAGCAGTGCGTCGTCCCAGACCACGGTGATCGAGTCGCTCACGGCCCCTCCTCAGCACTTGCGCCGGACGTGAGCCCACACCCACCCAGATCCGGACGCTACCGGGTGCCCCGTGGGCGGGCCGGTTCCCCGGCCACCCGTCCGGCTGACCGGCGCGGACGCTCCGGCCCCGTAGACTTGCCGCGACCCGGAGGAGTACCTGTGAACGACCTCATCGACACCACCGAGATGTACCTCCGCACGATCTTCGAGCTGGAGGAGGAGGGGATCACCCCCCTCCGCGCACGGATCGCCGAACGGCTGCACCAGAGCGGCCCCACGGTCAGCCAGACGGTCGCGCGGATGGAGCGGGACGGGCTGCTGACGGTCGAGGGCGACCGGCACCTGCAGCTGTCCGACGAGGGCCGCCAGCTGGCTACGGCCGTCATGCGCAAGCACCGGCTGGCCGAGTGCCTGCTCGTCGACGTCATCGGCCTGGACTACGCCGACGTCCACGAGGAGGCCTGCCGCTGGGAGCACGTGATGAGCGAGGCCGTCGAGCGCAAGCTCCTCACGCTTCTCGGCAACCCGTCGGTGTCCCCGTTCGGCAACCCGATCCCCGGCCTCGAGGCGCTGCGCGGGGAGGAGTCGCTGGGCGGGGAGACGTCGCCGGTCCTGGACGCGCTCACCCTGCTCAGCACGACGGCCACGGTGGAGGGCCGCCCGGTGGTGATCCGCCGGATCAGCGAGCAGCTGCAGGAGAACACCGACCTGCTCCGCGTGCTGGCGGACCTGGGCGTCCGTCCGGGCGCCACCATGACCGCGCGCGTCGTCGAGGGCACGGTCAGCCTGGACGGGCAGGCCCTGCCCGTGGGGGTCGCACACCACCTCTTCGTCAGCGCCGTCGACGAGGAGCTGACGCCGCTCGAAGCGGCGCCGATGCTCTGAGCGGCACCGACCGATGGACCGAACGCCGCCGGACGACCGCGCGGGGGGCGACCCCCGTGCGGCGGACGTCTTCCTCGCCGACCTCCGGCCCCGACCCGGTGGACGGCTGCTGCAGGGTGCGCGGCTCGCGGGTGCCGCGGTCTCCGAGCTGTTCCTGCAGCTGATCCCCTCGCCGTCCGTGCACGACGTCGTGGTCACCCGCCGGTCGGACGGCTCCGAGGTCCTGCGGGTGCCGGCGGGCGAGCCCCTGCTGGCCGGAGATCTGCTGGGCCGCATCCGGGACGAGCTCGAGCGGGTCGACCCCGCCACCTTCCTCGCCGCATGGTCGGAGCCGCTCCCGCCGACGCCCTGATCGGCCGCGATCCGCCCGCGGCCGGCCGCCCGTGCCGACGCGGGCCCGCCGCCGCGCGCCGCACTCTCCCCTCCCCGTGGAAGTAGGCCCCGTGAGCACGTCCGCTCCCCGCCCCGGAGACCCCGTCGACGAGGGTTCCCACCCGTTCGCCGACCTGGCGCAGTTCGTGGCCCTCCCCCGCATCGGCGGGCTGGCCCTCTCGGTGGACGGCTCCCGACTCGCGGTCTCGGTGCAGACGCTGGACGCCCAGCGGAAGAAGTGGCAGTCCGCGCTCTGGGAGGTCGACCCGGCCGGCGTCCGTCCGGCGCGGCGGCTCACCCGCAGCGCCCCCGGCGAGTCCTCGCCCACGTGGGCCCCGGACGGCTCGCTGCTGTTCACCTCCGCCCGTCCCGACCCGGAGGCGACCGGGGACGGCGAGCCCACGCCGGCCCTGTGGAGCCTGCCCGCCGACGGTGGGGAGGCGCGCCTGGTGCTGACGCGGCCCGGCGGGATCTCCGGGGTGGCGGTCGCGTCCGGGAGCGGCGACGTGGTGGTCGCGGCCGCGACGCTGCCGGGCGGCTCGGCCGCCGACGCCGACGAGGAACGGCGGAAGAAGCGCAGCGAGGCCGGGGTGTCCGCCGTCCTGCACGAGGCCTATCCGGTGCGCTACTGGGACCACGACCTCGGCCCCGCCTCGGCGCACCTGTTCTGGGCCGGCAGGCTGCCCGCCGACGAGCCGGGCGCCGACCCCGTCGAGCTCCGGGACCTCACTCCGGACGCCGTGCCGCCGAGCGGCGCCGGGGACGAGTTCACCCTGTCCCCCGACGGCCGGCTGCTGGCGCGCACGGAGGACGTCCCGGACGGACCGGCCGGTCGCCGCAGCCGGATCGTGCTCACCGACACGGTGGACGACCGGACCCGGCCTCTGGTCGACGACCCGCTGGCCGACGTCCACTCCATCCGCTTCTCCCCCGACGGCCGCGCCCTGGTGTGCGTCCGCGAGCGACTGTCCACCTATGCCGAGCCGCCGGACTACACCCTGCTGCTGGTCGACGTCGCCGACGGGACGATCCGCGAGCTCACCGAGGGCTTCGACCGCTGGCCCAGCGCCCCGCGGTTCAGCGCGGACGGCTCGGCGGTGTACTTCCTCGCCGACGACGACGGACGGCACGCCGTCTTCCGCGTCCCCACCGACGGCGGGACGCCGGTGCGGCTCACCGCGGACGGCGCCTACAGCGACCTGCAGGTGGCCCCGGACGGCAGCGCGCTCTACGCCCTGCGCTCGGCGTACGACTCCCCCGCGGTGCCCGTCCGGCTCGACCCCGAGGCACCGCTGCAGGACCCGCCGGTGCTGCCCAACCCGGGCACGCCGGCCGGGCTGCCCGGCACCCTGACCGAGGTGCGGGCGACCGCGGCCGACGGCAGCCGGGTGCAGTCCTGGCTGGTCCTCCCCGAGAGTGCCTCGGCGGAGAACCCGGCACCCCTGGTCCTCTGGATCCACGGCGGCCCGCTGATGAGCTGGAACTCCTGGTCGTGGCGCTGGTGCCCGTGGGTGCTCGCGGCCCGCGGCTACGCCGTCCTGCTGCCGAACCCGGCGCTGTCGCAGGGCTTCGGGCAGGAGTTCGTCCGGCGGGGGTGGGGCCAGTGGGGCGGCGCCCCGTACACCGACCTGATGGCCGCGGTGGACGCGGCCGAGGAGCGCCCGGACATCGACGAGTCCCGCACGGCGGCCATGGGCGGATCGTTCGGCGGCTACATGGCCAACTGGATCGCGACTCAGACCGACCGGTTCCGGGCGGTCGTCACCCACGCCAGCCTCTGGGATCTCGACTCGTTCACGGGGACGACCGACGCGGCGTACTTCTGGGAGAAGGAGTGGGGCGACCCGCTGCGCCGGCCGGAGCGCTACGAGCAGCACTCCCCGCACCGCTTCGCCGACGGCATCCGCACGCCGATGCTGGTCATCCACGGCGACAAGGACTACCGCGTGCCGATCGGCGAGGCCCTGCGCCTCTGGTACGACCTGCAGAAGCGCGGCGTCCCGTCGAAGTTCCTGTACTTCCCCGACGAGAACCACTGGGTGCTGACCCCGGGCAACAGCCAGGTCTGGTACTCGACCGTGCTGGCGTTCCTCGACCAGCACGTCCTCGGTGCGGAGTGGCGGCGGCCCGAGCTGCTCTGAGGCCATCACCGCCCGGCCGCGGCCGCCGAGCGGATGAGCCGGCGCAGCTCGTCCGGCGACAGGCACGCGTCCAGCGCCTCGGACAGCAGCCGGGCCAGCGCGTAGCCGGGCTCCCCGGCCAGGGCGCGGTCGAGCGCGATGCCGGCCGTCGCCCCGTCGCCGCGCACCCACGCGCTGACCGCCAGCAAGGTCGCCGCCGCGGCGTCGAGCGGAACCGGCGCCCGCCGCGTGCACTCGGTCCACAGCTGCTCCGCGGCGGGGGCGTCCTCCCCCAGCGCGAGCTGCAGCGCAAGGTCGCGGACGCTGCGGTCGCGCAGCCCCCACACGACACGGGCGACCTCGCGATCGGTCAGCCGCACCACCGCACCGGGACGGCAACGGGCCAGAGCCTCCAGGACCGCCGCCCACGACTCCCCGGTCACCGTGTCCCAGCCCCCGTCGAGGATGCGCTCGGCGCACTCGAGGGCGACCTGCGCGCACACCGCGGCCATCGCCGACCGGTCGAGCCCCTCCGGCGGCGCGACGCGCGCGGCGAGCGTCGCGCGGTCCGGCTCCACCACCACCCCGGCCGCCACGGCCGCCACCTCCAGCTCCGTCACGCCGTCCGGGAGGGCCGTCCCGACGCCGGGAGCGCAGCACCGTTCCGGGCAGTCGTAGGACCACCACCGCCCACCGCGGACGAGCAGGACGTCGCGGACCGGCACCGCGTGCTCGGCCAGCGCGGCGCACAGGTGCCCCATCAAGCCCCGGTGCGGCAGTCCCTGCTCGGCGTCTCCGTCCTCGGCGTCTCCGACCTCGGCGTCTCCGGCCTCCGAGACCACGACGGCCACCACGCCGGCCGGGCGGCCGGTGACCACCTTGGCGGCCAGCAGCCGGGCCATCGCCCGTCCGGCCTCGACGGGCGGGATGTCGGCCCGCGCGGTCATCCCGAGCCGGCGCGCGCCCGGGCCGACGAGGCCGACCAGCACGACCGACTCGGCCGGCCGGAAGCCCAGCAGGTGCGGGAGGGCCGCCGCCAGCTCCCCGAGATCGGACAGCCGGACGGCGATGCGTCCGGGCGGAGCAGGGGGGCCGGTGCGTGCGTCCATGCCGGGACCCTCGGCCCGCGGAGGCGCTGGCAGGTGGCGTCCCGGCGATCTGTGGACGCGCTCCCCGGTTGTGGACGGCCCGCGCGGGGTCAGTCGAGCGCTTCGGCCTGGGCCTCGTAGGCCTGCGCGAGCAGGTCGGCGAAAGCTGCCGGGTCGGCCGGCGCCGCGGCCGCTCCGCCGCTGAGTGCGGAGGTCTCCAGGCTCATCATGAGGAGCAGCCGGTCGCCGTCCTCGACGGCGCCGATGAGCGCCGGGACGGTCACCGAGCTGCCGTCGGGGGCGCTCACCGCCGTCGTGTAGCGCAACAGCGCCGCCCCGTCCCCGAGATCGTCGACCGGGAGCTGCTCGAAGGTGATGATTGCCTGCCCGAACGACGGGGAGGTGACCTGTGCCTGCGGGCAGCGTTCGCCGGCCGTGGCCAGCTGGGCGACGGCGTCCTTGGTGGGCCCGCCGCGCACCAGCATCTCGACGGTGGTGGCGGACGCTCCGGTGGCGCTCTGTGCCGCCACGTCGTCGAAGTCCTCGAACTTCGGCTGGGTGCCCTCCACGGCGACGGCGCACTCCTCGGGAGTGACCTGCAGGCCCTCCGCGCCGGACGCAGCCAGCCCCGCTCCCTGGGCCAGCTGCTCGGGCGAGATCGCCACGACCGTGGCGTCGGCGCCGAACGCCTCGGCGGGCAGGAGGCCGGAGGCGAGGTCGGGCGCGGGCGTCTCCTCGGCGCTGGACGAGCTCGCCGTGGTCGCGGCCGCCTCCTCCCCCTGCTCGTCGCCTCCGCCGCAGGCGGTACCGAGGGCGAGGACGGCGGTGAGCGCGAGGGCGCTGCGGACGGTGCGGGAGTTCAGGCGCATGCCCCGAACGTAGCTCCGCCAGGAGCGACGTGCGGCCACGCCGCGATCCCCGGGCCGACCACGCCCCGGGCAGCCGTCACCAGGAGCCCGACCGATGCTCAGAAGCGGTACTGCACCGCGCTGCGTGCGGCCAGCCACGGCCGCACGTGCTCGGCGATCACCGCGAGGTGCACCGGGTCCTGGGCGTAGCGGTAGTACGCCTCCACGTCCGGGAAGTCGGCGATGAGGACAGTGTCCGAGTTCCCGTCGGACAGCCCGGCGTCGTCCGCGACGACGAGGGAGGTCATCCCGCCGACGTCCTGACGCAGCCGGCGCAACGCCTCGAGGGTGGTCGCCCGGCGCTCCGCGTCGGCCGTCGGGGACCAGGTGAACACCACGACGTGTCGGATCATGTCCGCACCATGCCATTCCCCCGCCCGGGTGGCGGGCCGCCCAGGTTACCGGCGGGTACCGGGCCGGTGAGCCGCGCTGGCTAGAGTCCCGCGCATGGGACGGTCGCTGCGCATCGCACTGCTGTCCTACCGGAGCAAGCCGCACAGCGGCGGCCAGGGCATCTACGTCCGGGCCCTCTCCCGCGAGCTCACCGAGCTGGGCCACCGGGTCCAGGTCCTGAGCGGACAGCCCTACCCGGAGCTGGACGACGGGGTGCCCCTGACCCCGCTGCCCAGCCTGGACCTCTACCGGGAGCCCGACCCGTTCCGCACGCCCCGGCCCTCGGAGTTCCGGGACTGGATCGACGTCGCCGAGTGGGCGACCATGTGCACCGCCGGCTTCCCCGAGCCGATGACCTTCAGCCTGCGGGCGGCCCGCCACCTGCTTACCCGGGCCGACGAGTCCGGTCGGCGCGAGTTCGACATCGTCCACGACAACCAGTCGCTCGGCTGGGGACTGCTGCGGCTCACCGGCGCCGGCATCCCGACCGTCGCGACCATCCACCACCCGATCGCCATCGACCGCGAGCTGGAGCTGGCAGCCACCCGCTCGCTGCGCCGCCGGCTGACGCTGCGCCGGTGGTACGGGTTCACCGGAATGCAGGCCCGGGTGGCCCGGCGGCTGGACGCCGTCACCACCGTCTCGGAGAACTCGCGTCGCGACATCGCCACCCACATGGGGCTGCCGGCCGACGGCATCGACGTCATCCCGGTGGGGATCGACCCCGACGAGTTCCGGCCGCCGCCGCCCGGGCAGCCCCGGGACGCCGACTCGATCCTGGTGATCACCAGCGCCGACGTGGCGCTGAAGGGCCTCGTGCACCTGCTGGAGGCGCTGGCCAAGCTGCGCACGGAGCGCCCGGTGCGGCTCACCGTGGTCGGGTCGGCGCGCCCCGGCGGGCCGGCCGAGGCGGCGCTGGACCGGCTGGGCCTGCGCGACGCCGTCCGCTTCACCGGCTCCGTGCCGGAGGCCGAGCTGGTCGACCTGCTCCAGCGGGCGACCGTGGTCGCCATCCCGTCGCTGTACGAGGGCTTCTCCCTCCCGGCGATCGAGGCGATGGCCTGCGCGACGCCGCTGGTCACCACCGACGCCGGCGCACTGCCCGAGGTGGTCGGCACGAAGGCCGGGCTCCGGGTCAGGGCCGGCGACGTCGGCGAGCTGACCGCCGCCCTCGAGCAGGTGCTCGACTCCCCGTCGCTGGCCGAGCAGCTGGGCCGGGCGGGGCGACGGCGCGTGCTGGACTCCTTCACCTGGCGGTCGACGGCCCAGCGCACGGCCGACTGGTACCTCGAGACGCTCGACCGCAAGGGGACATCCGACCGCATGGGGACCGCAGAGTGCTGACCGTGGACTACGACCTCCTCGACCTGGGCCCGGGGATGACCGTCCTCGATCTGGGTTGCGGCGAGGGCCGGCACGCCTTCGAGGCCTACCGCCGCGGCGCGAAGGTCGTGGCCGTGGACTGGGGTGTCCCCGAGGTGGAGACGACCAAGCGCTGGCTGGGTGCGATCGCCGAGGCCGGCGAGGCCCCGGAGGGCGCCGCGTACGAGGTCGTCCGCGGGGATCTGCTGCACCTGCCCTTCCCCGACGCCAGCGTCGACCGGGTGATGGCGTCGGAGGTGCTCGAGCACATCCCGGACGACGTGACGGCGATGGCCGAGATCTTCCGCGTGCTCAAGCCCGGCGGCCGGGCGGTCGTCACGGTGCCGCGGTACGGGCCCGAGCGGATCTGCTGGGCGCTGTCGGACGAGTACCACGCCAACGAGGGCGGCCACATCCGCATCTACACCGCGCCGGTCGTCCGGACCCGGCTCGCGTCGGTCGGGCTGACCCCCGGCGCGAGCCACCACGCCCACGCCCTGCACGCGCCGTTCTGGTGGCTGAAGTGTGCCGTCGGCGTGAACCGCGACTCCGCCCTGGTCCGGGCCTACCACCGGCTGCTCGTCTGGGACCTCACGAAGCGCCCGTGGCTCACCCGGACGGCCGAGCGGTTCCTCGACCCGCTGATCGGGAAGAGCCTCGTCGTGTACGCCGACAAGCCCGCGACGTCGATCGGGCTGAGCGGCGCCGGCGGTGCCGCCTCCGCGGAGCGGGGGGAGACCGCTGCCGCGCGCTGACCGGATCGGGACCCTCCCGGAGCTGCCGGGCGTCCTGACCGGGAACCAGGTGCGCGACACCGTCGCGTGGATCGCCGGCCAGCAGGACGCCGACGGCGCGCTGCCGTGGTCGCACGGCGAGCAGCTGGACCCCTGGGACTCGGTCGAGGCCGCCATGGCCCTGGACGTCGGCGGTGCGCACGACCGCGCGGCGGCCGCGTACCGGTGGCTGGCCGCGCGGCAGCGGCCGGACGGCTCCTGGGCCTCGGAGTACCGCGGCGGCACCGAGACGGCGCCGGCCGCGGAGAGCAACCACGCCGGCTACCTTGCCGTCGGCGCCTGGCACACGTGGCTGGCCACGGGTGACGAGCAGCTCGTCACCGAGCTGTGGCCGGCGGTCAGGCGCGGGCTGGACCTGGTCACCCGCATGCAGCTGCCCGGTGGCGCGATCGGCTGGGCACTGCGCCCGGACGGCACGGCCGACGACACCGCGCTGCTGACCGGGAACGCCAGCCTCTTCCAGGCGCTGCGCTGCGGCATCGCACTGGCCGGCCTCCGGGGCGAGGTCCAGCCCGACTGGGAGGTCGCGGTCGCCGACCTCGGGGCGGCGCTGCGGACTCGTCCGGCCGCCTTCGCCGACCGCGCCCGCTACTCGATGGACTGGTACTACCCCGTCCTGGGCGGCGCGGTCACCGGCGCCGCGGCCCGCGACCGGCTGGCCGTGGACTGGGACCGGTTCGTGGTGCCCGGGCTGGGCGCGCGGTGCGTGTCCGACCGGCCGTGGGTGACCGGCGCCGAGACGTGCGAGCTGGCGCTGGCCCTCGCCGTGGCCGACCAGCCGGACGCGGCCCTGGAGCAGGTGGCGGCCATGCAGCACCTGCGCGCCGACGACGGCTCCTACTGGACGGGGTACGTCTTCGCCGACGACGCGCGCTGGCCGGTGGAGCGGACCACCTGGACCGCCGCCGCCGTCGTCCTGGCCGCGGACGCGCTCTCCGGCGCCACCCCGGCCGCGGGGCTCTTCGCCGATCCGGGCGCCCTCCCGGCGGCCGGCATGCCCGTGGCGGGTTCGCTGACGGAAGGAGCGGGCACGGTCCTCCCGTGACCCTCGCCTCCGACCTCACCGTGGTCGTCGCCAGCCAGAACCGACGGGTCGATCTCCTCGCCTCGCTCCCCCGCCACGAGGCGCCGGTGGTCCTGGTGGACAACGCCTCCACGGACGGGACGGTGGACGCCGTCCGGGCGGCGCATCCCGCCGTCGACGTGCTGGCGCTGCCCCGGAACGAGGGGGCCCACGGCCGCACGCGGGGCGTGGCACGGGCCGGCACCCCCTTCGTGGCCTTCGCCGACGACGACTCGTGGTGGGCGCCGGGCGACCTGGCCCGCGCGGTGGGGATCATGCGGGCCCATCCCCGACTGGCGGTGCTGAACGCCCGCATCCTGGTCGGACCGGAGGAGCGCCTCGACCCGGTGTGCGCGGAGATGGCCGGCAGCCCCCTGGGCACGGCTCCGGATCTCCCGGGCCCGTCGCTGCTGGGCTTCGTCGCCTGCGGAGCACTCATGCGGACCGATGCCTTCGAGGCCGTCGGCGGCTTCGACACCGTGATCCGGTTCCCCGGCGAGGAGGAGCGCCTCGCGCTGGACCTGGCAACAGCGGGCTGGGGCCTGGCCTACGTCGACTCCGTCACCGTGCACCACCATCCCTCCACCCGGCGGCAGCAGCCGGGACGGCGGCAGGCCGGGATCTGGCGGAGCCGGCTGCTGACCGCCGTCATGCGCCTCCCGGCCCGGGACGTCGTGGCTGTGCTCCGCGCCGCCGGACGATCGGGCCGCCCGGGCCGGGAGGGGATCCTCCGGGCGCTCCCCGGGCTCCCGGCCGCGCTCCGGCGCCGGCGCCCCGTTCCGCAGCGGGTCCGGGCGGACCTCCGGATCCTCGCCGGAGGTTCCGGTGGATGACCGGGTCGCCGTCGTCGTCATCACCCACCAGCGGCGGGGCGAGCTGGTCCAGGCCCTGGACCGGCTCCTGGCCCTGCCGGAGAAGCCGCGGGTCGTGGTCGTCGACAACGGCTCGACCGACGGCACCGCCGACGCCGTCCGGACCCGGTTCCCGCAGGTCGAGCTGGTCGCCAGCCCGGAGAACCTCGGCGCCGTCGGCCGCAACGTCGGAGTCGCTCTGCTCGACACCCCCTACGTCGCCTTCTGCGACGACGACACGTGGTGGGAGCCGGGCTCGCTGACCGCGGCCGCCGACGTCCTGGACGCCCATCCGCGGCTCGCCGTCGTCACCGCCCGGATCCTCGTCGAACCCGCCGGCACCGAAGACCCCATCGTCGCCGAGCTGCGCGACTCGCCCGTGCGCGGCGCCGGCTGGCTGCCCGGCCCCGCGCTCGGCTCCTTCCTCGCCGGCGCCTCGGTCCTGCGGCGCGACGCGTTCCTCGAGGTCGGCGGCTTCTCCGAGCGGCTGTGGCTGGGCGGCGAGGAGGAGCTCATGGCCGGCGATCTCGCGGCCACCGGGTGGGAGCTGTGCTACCTGCCGGAGCTCACGGTGCACCACCAGGCCAGCCGGGCCCGCGACCCGCACCGTCGGCGCCGGGACGGCATCCGCAACACGCTGTGGACGACGTGGCTGCGGCGCCCCCTGCGCCCGGCCCTGCGGCGCACCCTGCACCTGCTGCGCACGGTGCCGCGGGACCTGGTGACCGCCCGCGGGCTCCTCGCCGCGATCGGCGGCATCCCCTGGGTGCTGCGCGAACGGCGGGTGCTCCCGCCGCACGCGGAGGCGCGGTTCGCCGCGCTCGAGCACGCGCAGCGCACCTCGACCGCGCGCCGGTACGTCAGCTAGCGCACGTGATGCAGGTGCGCGCCGCCGGTCGCGCGGCCAGCCGCTCCGCCGCGATGGGGCGGCCGCAGGTCTCGCAGATCCCGTAGTCCCCCGCCTCCCGGTGAGCCAGCGCCGCCTCGACGTCGGCGAGCCGCCGTCGCGCCTGGTCCAGAAGGGCGACGACCTGCTGGCGCTCGAAGGCGATGGTCGCGCCCTCGGGGTCGTGCTCGTCGTCGGCGTTGGAGGCCTTCGACGCCTCGACCACGCCGTCGAACTCGCGGGTCAGCGACGCGATCTGCGCCAGCACCGCCGCCCGCTCGGCGGCCAGCGGGTCGCTCACCGCAGCCGGCGGAGGAGTCGCAGGGAACCGGTGGCCGGCAGCTCCTCGAAATCCCCCGATGCCACCACGCGGGTGTAGACGCCGAACGGCGCCTGCCCGCCGTCGGCCGGGTCGGGGAAGACGTCGTGGATGGCGAGCGTGCCGCCGACCGCCAGCTTGGCGACCCACGCGTCCTGGTCGCGGCGGGCGGACTCCTCGGTGTGGCTGCCGTCGAGGAAGAGCAGCGCGAGCGGGGTCGTCCACAGCGGAGCCAGGATCTCCGACCGGGTGACGACGGCGACGACGACGTCCTCCGCCCCCGCCGCGGCGATGGTGCGGCGGAAGTGCGGCAGGGTGTCGATCCGCCCCACCTCGGGGTCGACCAGCGACGGGTCGTGGTACTCCCACCCGGGCTGGTGCTCCTCCGACCCGCGGTGGTGGTCGACGGTGACGACCTGGCGCCCGGTCTCGCGTGCCGCGGCCGCCAGGTAGAGGGCGGACCGGCCCATCCAGCTGCCGACCTCGAGCAGCGGCCCCGGGACGGCGACGGCGCGGGCGGCGTCGTACAGCGCGGTGCCTTCGTCGTCGGGCATGAACCCCGGGGCTGCTCGGGCGGCGGACAGGAGATCGGTCGTCACGGTCACAGCCTCGCTCATCGCGCGAAGCGGCTGCGCAGGGCGGTGACCCGGCGCTCCGTCGCGGCCCCGGCCTCGGTGTCGGCCGCCTTGGCGAAGAACGCGCCGGCGGCGGTCGTGACGGGTACGGCGAGCACGAGCGCGATCGCTCCGACGAGGGTGCGGATGACCTCCTCGGCCAGGGCGGTGCTGGTGATCAGCGTCCAGATCGGCGTCGGGTAGACCTCGAACAGCAGGAGCAGCGGCAGCGCCGCTCCCGCGTAGGCGAAGACGATCGTGTAGACGGTCGACGCGATGTGGTCCCGGCCCACGGCCATGCCCCGCGCGTAGAGCTCGCGCCAGGTCATGTCCGGCGACACCTCGTGCAGCTGCCACATCGCCGAGGCCTGGGTGATCGTGACGTCGTTGAGGACCCCCAGCCCCGCGACGACGATGCCTGCGAGCACCAGTCCCGAGAAGTCCAGCGTCGGGTCGTAGGTGCGCAGGGTGGTCGTCTCCTCGCTGGTCAGGCCGGTGAGCCGCGCGGCGGAGACGGCCAGCGAACCCATGACCGCGACCAGGGTGAGCCCGAACAGGGTGCCGATGAGGGCCGTGGTGGTGCGGGCGGAGAACCCGTGCGCGAGGTAGAGGACGACGAACATGATCGCCGCCGACCCCACCAGGCTGACGAGCGTGGGTGAGTTGTCGGCGAGCAGGCCCGGGAGCACGAAGTTCAGCAGGACGACGAAGGCGAAGGCCAGCCCCAGCAGCGACGCCAGCCCCCGCCACCGGGCCACCAGGCCCACGACGACGGCGAAGGCGACCGCCAGCACGATGATCGGCGCGTCGCGCTGGTAGTCGTAGAAGGAGAACGTCGGGCCGCCCTCGGCGCCGGCGTCGCGGGTGAGGACGAGCACGTCGCCCTCCCCGACCCCGGCGGCGACCACCTCGGCCGGGAGCTCGATGGACTGGAAGTCGCCGGCGCCCTCCCCGTCCAGCACCTCCACCACGGCGGTGGCGCACTCCGCGGGCGGGGCGGTCGGGTCGGTGGAGCAGTCGAAGGTCTCCACCGACACGATCTCGCCGTCGGGGTAGGTGGTCCCCGGGGGGAAGTAGGTCTGGGCCACCTGCTCCGCCCGCGTGGGCTCCCCGTCGGGCCAGAGGACGAACAGCCCGATGACGGTGGCCAGGCCGACCGGCACGAGGACCAGCAACATCAGCCAGACGGCACGCCGCCGTCTGGCGAGCGCCTCCGCGCTCGGCGGAGGAGCGTCCGGGTCGGGACCGTGGGAGTGAGAACTGGGCGGCACCCGGTCAGGCTAGGAGGCCCCGCCCCGGACGCGTGCCCGACACCCGACCGGTCAGGACCCGGCGGCCTCGGACGAGGACTGGGCGCCCTCGATGGGGAAGCGGTGCCACAGCCCGCTGAGCTGGAGCGGGCGGACCACGGCGGCGGTCGGGTGCACCAGCGCGACCTCGATCCCCCGCGGCGCGGCGAGCCGCTGGAGCTGCACGAGGACGGCCATGCCCGCGGAGTTCATGAACGTGATGCCGGAGAGGTCCAGTTCCACGCGGGTCGGCGCCGGCTGGGTGAGCAGCAGGTCGGTGATCACGCGGACGAGAGGCCGGCGTGCCGTGTCGATCAGCTCACCGGCGATCGTCAGCCGCGCGATGCCGTCCTCGACGCGGTGGCCGACCTGGGGTTCGTCGGACGAGGCTGGGCTGGCGGTGTCCTCCACGCAGAGGCACTGCCCCGCGGGGCGGGAGTTCACGCCCGGACGACTGCGGGGTTTACTACCGCGGCCGATCGAGGTAATCTCCAGTTGCCACTAGAGGTTCGCCTCTCGGGCAGCGAACTCGACAGACCCACCCAGGAGGTTGGAGAGCCATGATGCTGACCGCCTACGACCCGTTCGCCGCCACGTCCGCCGCCTTCCGCGCGCTGGACCAGCTGACCGGCCGCACGGGCTCGAGCACCGCTCGCCCCTTGTCGGGCATGCCGATGGACGCCTACCGCGTCGGCGACAACTTCGTCGCCCACTTCGACCTGCCCGGCGTCGACCCGGGCTCCATCGACCTCGCGGTCGAGGGCAACCAGCTGACCGTGACCGCGGAGCGCTCGGTGCCGCAGCTGGAGAACGCCGAGTGGGCCGTCGCGGAGCGGCCGTTCGGCAGCTACACCCGGCAGCTCGTGCTCGGCCGCAGTCTCGACACCGACCGGCTGGAGGCCAGTTACCACGACGGGGTGCTGACGGTGAGCATCCCGGTCGCCGAGAAGGCGAAGGCCCGGAAGATCACCGTGACGCGGGCGGACGTACCCACCGCGGTGGAGGGCCGCACCATCGAGGGTGAGTCCTCCCAGCACGAGCAGAGGTCGGTCGAGAGCTGATCGACGGCGTCGCAGGGGCCGGGTCCGCGGACCCGGCCCCTGCGCTTTCCACCGGCCGACAGGAGGAACGACGATGACGACCGGACCCGACCCCTCGAGCCGGCTGGACGACCCCGACTTCCCGGCGCTCACGATGAGCCAGGCGGCCGCACTGCTCGGTGTGCAGGCGGCGTTCCTGCGCAGCCTGGACTCCGCCGGCTTCCTCCAGCCCTACCGCTCCCCCGGTGGCCACCGGCGCTACTCGCGCGCCCAGCTGGACCTCGCCGCCCGGATGCGCGGCCTCCTCGACGACGGCCACTCCCTGGCCTCGGCGGAGACGATCGTCGGCCTGCAGGACGAGCTCGCCTCCGCCCGCGCCGACGTGCACCGGTTGCAGACCGACGTCTCCCGGATGCGCCTCGGGAACCCGGACGGCGGACCACTGGGCAAATAAACCCTAGGGGGGTATAGTTCCCAGGCGTGACGCAGCCCGCCCCGGAACCCGCCGGCCACGACCACCAGCACGGCTACATCCACCGCAAGGACGACTACCTCAAGCGGCTGCGCCGCATCGAGGGTCAGGCCCGCGGTCTGCAGCGGATGGTCGAGGACGAGAAGTACTGCATCGACATCCTCACGCAGGTCTCCGCCATGACGAAGGCCCTGCAGTCGGTCGCCCTCGGCCTGCTCGAGGAGCACATGAGCCACTGCGTCGTCGACGCCGCCCGGGCCGGCGGCCGCGAGGCCGACGAGAAGATCCGCGAGGCCTCCGAGGCCATCGCGCGGCTCGTCCGATCCTGACCACTACTCGAACCGTCCGAGAGGGACCACCATGAGCACCACCACCTACACCGTCGTCGGCATGACCTGCGGCCACTGCGTCAGCGCCGTGACCGAGGAGGTCTCCCAGGTCCCCGGCGTCTCCGGCGTCGACGTCGACCTCGAGTCGGGCGGGCTGACCGTCACCAGCGACGCCCCGGTCGACGAGGCTGCCGTCCGCGCCGCCGTCGAGGAGGCCGGCTACGAGGTGGCCGGCCGCTGACGCGGTCTCCCTGAGGGGCATGCCATGAACACCCCGCTCAAGCTCGTCGGCTTCGCCGTCGGGCTGGTCGCCGCCTTCGGCGCCGCGCTCGGCGTCGGCAACGTCGTCGGCCCCGTCGGATCGGTGGCCGACGCCGCCCCGGCCGACGCGCACGCCATGGGCGCCGAACCGGCCGGGCCCCACGAGGACGGCGGGCACGAGGCCGACGCAGCAGCGCTGCCCGCCGGGCTGGCGGTGTCCGACCGCGGCTACACCCTCGACCTCGCCGCGCGTTCCCTGCCCGCGGGTTCGGGGACCCCCGTCGAGTTCCGGATCCTCGGCACGGACGGCGAGCCCGTCACCCGGTACGACGTCGAGCACGACGTCGACCTGCACCTGATCGCGGTCCGCCGCGACCTCACCGGCTTCCAGCACGTGCACCCCGAGCTCGGCCCGGACGGCGTGTGGCGGATCCCCCTCGCCCTGGACCCGGGCGCCTGGCGGCTGTTCGCCGACTTCACGCCCACAGCCCTCGGCGAGAACCTCACCCTGGGCGCCGACCTCGCGGTCGCCGGCGCGTATTCACCGGCGCCCCTGCCGACGGAGTCCACCACGGCACAGGTCGACGGCTTCACCGTCGTCCTCAGCGGTTCCCTGGAGCCGGGACAGGAGTCGGAGCTGACCCTGAGCGTCAGCCGCGACGGCCGGCCGGTCACCGACCTCCAGCCCTACCTGGGCGCGTTCGGCCACCTGGTGGTGCTGCGCGACGGCGACCTCGCCTACCTGCACGCCCACCCCGTCGACGAAGCGGACGGCGCGGCCGCCACCTCGGGCCCGCACGTCCGGTTCACGACGACCGCACCGTCGGCCGGCGACTACCGGCTGTTCCTGGACTTCAAGCACGACGGCGTGGTGCGGACGGCGGCCTTCACCGTCTCCGCCGGTGCGCACGAGGAGGACCACGGATGAGCGCCCACACCGACCACTCCCCGACCGACCACTCCGCCACCGACCACTCCGCCACCGACGTGGAGCTGCTGATCGGCGGCATGACCTGCGCCTCCTGCGCGAACCGGATCGAGAAGAAGCTCAACAAGCTCGACGGCGTCACCGCGACGGTGAACTACGCGACGGAGAAGGCGAAGGTCAGCTTCGGCGACGGCGTCACGCCCGAGGACCTCATCGCCACCGTGGAGAAGACCGGCTACACCGCGGCTCTCCCCCAGCCGGTCCGCGCGGAGGAGCCTGCCGAGAGCGACGCCGTGCGGCCACTGCGCACCAGACTCCTGGTGTCCACGTTCCTGACCATCCCGGTGATCGCGATGGCGATGGTGCCGGCGCTGCAGTTCGAGTACTGGCAGTGGCTGTCGCTGACGCTCGCCGCGCCGGTCGTCGTCTGGGGCGGCGCGCCGTTCCACCGGGCGGCGTGGACCAACCTGCGGCACGGCGCCGCGACGATGGACACCCTCGTCTCGCTCGGCACGCTCGCCGCCTTCGGGTGGTCGCTGTACGCGCTGTTCCTGGGCACCGCAGGCGTTCCCGGCATGACCCACCCGTTCGAGCTCACGATCGCCCGGACCGAGGGCAGCGGGAACATCTACCTCGAGGCTGCAGCCGGGGTCACCACGTTCATCCTGGCCGGTCGGTACTTCGAGGCCCGGTCCAAGCGCCAGGCCGGCGCGGCCCTGCGCGCACTGCTCGAGCTCGGGGCCAAGGAGGTCTCGGTGCTCCGCGGTGGCGCGGAGCGGCGCATCCCGGTGGACCAGCTCGGCGTCGGCGATCTCTTCGTCGTCCGGCCGGGCGAGAAGATCGCCGCCGACGGCGAGGTCACCGAGGGCTCGTCCGCCGTCGACGCCTCGATGCTGACCGGCGAGTCCGTGCCCGTCGAGGTCGGACCGGGCGACACGGTGGCCGGCGCGACGGTGAACGCCGGTGGCCGGCTGGTCGTGCGTGCGACGCGGGTCGGCTCGGAGACGCAGCTGGCGCAGATGGCGCGGTTGGTCGAGGACGCGCAGAACGGCAAGGCGGAGGTGCAGCGGCTGGCCGACCGCATCTCCGGGATCTTCGTGCCGATCGTGCTGACCCTGACCGTCGCGACCCTCGGCTTCTGGATCGGCACCGGCGCCGGCCTGCCCGCGGCGTTCACCGCCGCGGTCGCCGTCCTGATCATCGCCTGCCCGTGCGCCCTGGGACTCGCGACGCCGACGGCCTTGATGGTGGGAACCGGGCGGGGTGCGCAGCTGGGTATCCTGATCAAGGGTCCGGAGGTCCTGGAGAACACCCGCCGCGTGGACACCGTGGTCCTCGACAAGACCGGCACCGTCACGACGGGCCGGATGACCCTGCTCGACGTCGTGCCCGCGGACGGCGAGGACGCCGACCGGTTGCTGCGGCTGGCCGGTGCGCTCGAAGCGGCGTCCGAGCACCCGATCGCGCAGGCGGTGGCACGCGCCGCCGCGGAGCGGACCGGCAGCCTGCCGCCGGTCGAGGGCTTCGCGAACGCCGAGGGTCTCGGCGTGCACGGTGTCGTCGAGGGCTCGGCGGTCGTCGTCGGTCGGCGGCGCTTCCTCGCCGACTGGTCGATGACCCTCTCCCCGGCCTCGGAGCGGGCCGCCGCCGATGCGGAGGCGGCCGGGCGCACGGCGATCGCCGTCGGGTGGGACGGTGCCGCCCGCGGGGTGCTGGTGGTCGCCGACGCGGTCAAGCCAGGGTCGGCCACGGCCGTCCGGCAGCTGCGTGACCTGGGCCTGACGCCGATCCTGCTGACCGGCGACAACGAGACGGTGGCGCGGACGGTGGCCGCCGAGGTCGGCATCGAGACCGTGATCGCGGAGGTCCTGCCCAAGGACAAGGTCGACGTCGTCCGGCGGCTGCAGGGCGAGGGCCGGACGGTCGCGATGGTCGGCGACGGTGTGAACGACGCACCCGCGCTCGCCCAGGCCGATCTCGGGCTGGCGATGGGGACCGGCACCGACGTGGCGATCCAGGCGAGCGATCTGACACTGGTGCGCGGCGACCTGCGGGTGGCCGCCGACGCGATCCGACTGTCCCGCCGGACCCTGGCGACCATCAAGGGCAACCTGTTCTGGGCGTTCGCCTACAACGTCGCGGCGATCCCGCTGGCCGCGGCCGGGCTGCTCAACCCGATGATCGCCGGCGCCGCCATGGCGTTCAGCTCGGTGTTCGTGGTGACCAACAGCCTGCGGCTGCGCGGCTTCGCCCCGCTGGCCGAGAATCGCGACGACCGTAAGGCCCTCTCCGGAAGCTAGTGCTCTGAGTCTCCCCGGACTCAGAGCACTAGCGTGCGGGGAGGACACGACGAGGGGCGGAACCGGTGGGCGACGAGCGAGGACGACGGAGAGTCACCCGGCTGATGGCCGGCGCGGGTGCGGCGACCGGCGTGCTCCTGGCTGCGCGGCCGCTGCAGGTCGTCGACAGAGTCGCTCCGGCGTTCCCGCGGGAACGCCTCTGGCTGGTGCGCGCACTCGGTGCCCGGTTGCTCGCGCAGCACGGCGCGGTGCTGGCCGCCCCGGATCCCCGCCTCGTGCGGGCGGGCTCGGCGGTCGATCTGCTGCACGCCGCCAGCATGGTGCCCTTCGTGGCCTCGGCGCGGTACGGACGAGCCGCGCGGATCAGCGGCGGTCTGGCGGCCGCCTACGCGGCGGTCGCCATCGCCGCGGCTCCGCGCCGGTAGTCAGAAGGCCGGCGCCAGCAACAGGACGGTCGGCAGGAGCAGGAGCAGCCCCGCAGCGATGAGCGCCGCCCAGCGGGCGGGGGCGGACAACGGGGACGGCGGCTCGAGCAGCCTGATCACCCGCGCACCGGTCGCGCTGCCGGTGACCGCGAGCGCGCCGTCCGGCACCCCCGCTCCCCCGGGTCCACCGGCGGCGGCCACGATCGCCCGTGCCAGCGTGCGGCGTGGCACCCGCCCCGCGAGCGACGCCAGCGCGACGTCGTCGGCCCGCATCTCGACCAGCTCGCGCACCGCGGCGTGCGCCCGGCCCGCCGCCGGCAGCACCGGCAGCGCCGCCTCCCAGGCGACGAACGGCAACAGCAGCAGGTGGTGGTGCTCGCGCAGGTGGGCCCGCTCGTGCGCGACCACCGCGGCCAGCTGGTCCTCGTCCAGCTCCGCGACCATCCCGGAGGAGAGCACCAGGAGCGGACGGGCCCCGGGGATGCAGAAGGCGACCGGTGCGGGGTGCTCGAGCAGCCGGGTGTCCGGCAGGTCCGCCGAGGGCTGCACGACCAGTTCGAGGAGTTCCCGGTGCCGCCGCCGGGCCCGCGTCGTGCGGACCCAGGACAGCAGGAGCACCCCGAGCAGCTCCGACGCCAGCACACCGGCGAGCGTCAGCGCCACCCAGTGGTCACCGCGGACGGGGTCGCCGGCGGGGTGCCCGGTGAGCACCGCCCCGAGCGCTTCGGGCAGCGAGTGACCCCACGGCGCCAGGCCGTGGACCAGCAGGGCACCGATGATCGAGAGCCCGCCGGCCAGGCCGACCGCCTGCCAGCACACCAGCGCCACCAGCGGATCGCGACGTGGCCAGCGCGCACGGGCGAGCAGCGCCGGCACCGGCCACGCGAGCAGCGCCGCGAGCACGGCCAGCGAGACCGCGGTCGCGGGGAGCACGGGCTACCGGGTCAGCGGGCGGCGTCGGCCGAGGTGCCCGGACCGCCGGCGAGCAGCTCCCGGAGCATGCGCGCCTCGTCGGCGTTCACGCTGCCGACGAAGCGGGCCAGCACGGCCTCCCGGTCCCCTGCCTGACCGAGCACCTCGTGCATGAGCTCGGCGGCGTGGTCGGCCCGGGTGCTGCGCGCGGAGAAACCGCGCGGCCGCGCGTCGTCGTGGACGACGAAGCCCTTCTGCTCGAGCCGGGTCAGCACCGTGTGCACGGTGGTCAGGGCGACTCCCCGGTCGGCGAGGCCGTCGCGCAGCGCGGTCGCCGCCACCGGGCCGTCGGCGGCCCACAGCCGCTCCATGACGGCGCGCTCCAGCTCCCCGAGCGAGGCCATCCGCCCTCCTGTCGTCCGTCTCACACGCGATACTTCTACGAGATGTAGAAGAACTCTTCTACTCGGCGTAGAAAGAACGTGTCGATAGTACGTCGACCTCGACGACGAGGGGACAGGCCGTGGACGTCGTAGGCCTTGACGTGTTGGACCTCGACACGTTGGACGTGGCGCGCTGGCAGTTCGGGATCACGACCGTCTACCACTTCCTCATGGTCCCGCTGACCATCGGGCTGGGGATCCTGGTCGCGGTCATGCACACGATGTGGGTGCGGACCGACAAGCCCGAGTGGCTGCGCATGACCCGCTTCTGGGGCCGGGTCTACCTGATCAACTTCGTCCTCGGCGTCGCCACCGGCCTCGTGCAGGAGTTCCAGTTCGGCCTCGCCTGGAGCGAGTACAGCCGCTTCGTGGGCGACGTCTTCGGCTCGCTGCTGGCGCTCGAGGCGCTGCTGGCGTTCTTCCTCGAGTCGACGTTCCTCGGCCTGTGGATCTTCGGCTGGGGCCGGATCCCGAAGAAGGTGCACCTCGCGACACTGTGGGCAGCCGTCGTCGGCTCGATCGTCAGCGCGTACTTCATCATCGCGGCCAACTCCTGGATGCAGCACCCGGTCGGCGTCGTCACCGACGACGCCACCGGGCGCCCGCGCCAGGTCGACTTCCTCGCCGTCCTGACCAACAACACCGCGCTGGCCGCGTTCAGCCACGCGATCGTGGCCGCCCTCATGGTCGCCGGCGCGCTCCTGGTGGGCATCGGCCTGTGGCACCTCCGGAAGCGGAAGCTCGCGCAGCTGCCCACCACGGACACCGATCACGCCGTGTGGCGCCGGTCGGTCCGGCTCGGCGGCTGGGTGTCGCTGGCGGCCTTCGCGCTCGTGGCGCTCACCGGCGACTGGCAGGGCAAGCTCATGTACGAGCAGCAGCCGCTCAAGATGAGCTCCGCCGAAGCGCTCTGCGAGACCGAGGCGCCGGCGTCCTTCTCGATCTTCGCCTGGGGCAAGCTCGGCTCGAACGAGTGCGACGACGTCCACTCGATCACCGTCCCGTACATCCTCAGCTACCTGGCGCACGGCGACTTCTCGACCGCCGTCCCCGGCGTGAACGAGCTGCAGGAGGAGTACTCGGCGGCCTACGGGGAGACCTACCCCGACGACCCGTCGTTCGGCGACAAGGCCGGCGAACCGATCGACTACACGCCGGTCCTCGCGGTCACCTACTGGAGCTTCCGGCTGATGATCGGCATGGGCGCCGTCTCCGCGGCGGTCGCGGCCTACGCGCTGTGGGCCACGCGGAAGGGCCGGGTGCCGACGTCGCGGATCGGCGTCTACGGCTCGCTGCTCGCCGTCGCCGCGCCCTTCGTCGGCAACGCCACCGGCTGGATCTTCACCGAGATGGGCCGCCAGCCCTTCGTCGTGTACCCGAACCCGGACGTGCCGGTCGAGGACCAGATCTACTTCTTCACCGCCCAGGCCGTCTCCCCCGGCATCTCCGCCGGCGAGGTCTGGACGTCGCTGATCTCGCTCACCGTCGTCTACGGCGCGCTCGCCGTCGTCGAGCTGTGGCTGCTCAGCCGCTTTGTCCGCCGCGGGGTGACCAGCGGCGACGGCCACCCCACCCCCGGGTTCACCCCGGAGCCGCCGGACGACGGGGACGACGGCCCCGACCGCGGTGCGCCACGTCGCGACCGCGACGACGACGTCCTCCAGTTCGCCTACTGAGCCGCACAGGAGTTCCCGACCATGGACCTGCAGACCCTCTGGTTCGCCGCGGTGGCGGTGCTCTGGACCGGCTTCCTCCTGCTCGAGGGCTTCGACTTCGGCGTCGCCGCGCTGCTGCCGGTGCTCGGCCGGCGCACCCCGGACCGGCACCTGATGCTGCGCAGCATCGGCCCGCTCTGGGACGGCAACGAGGTGTGGCTGATCACCGCCGTCGGCGCGGTGTTCGCCGCCTTCCCCGGCTGGTACGCCACCTGGCTGCCCACGCTCTACCTGCCCTTCGTGCTGGTGCTGTTCGGCCTGATCATCCGGGCGGTCGCCTTCGAGTGGCGGCACTCCCACCACACCCCCGCCTGGGACTCCAGCTGGACCTGGGTCATCACGACCGGATCGCTGATCGCCGCGCTGGGCATCGGCGCCGCGCTCGGGGCGACCACCCTCGGCCTGCCCATCGACGCCGACGGCACCCGGGTCGGCGGTGCCTTCGCCGGACTGGGCTGGCCGGCGCTGCTGGGCGCGGTCGCGGTCCTGGCGTTCTCCGTGGTGCACGGCGCGATGTTCCTGGCGCTGAAGACCGACGGGCCGATCCGGATGGCCGCCCGCGCGTTCGCCCGCCGGTGGGCGCCGGTGGCCTCGCTGCCGCTGCTGGCCTGGGCCGGTCTGGTGCAGCTGCGGGATGGGACGGCGGTCACCGCGGTGCTGTGGCTGGTCGCGGCGCTGGCCGTGGTCGTCGCCTGGGCCCGGATCCGGGTGGAGCGCGAGGGGCAGGCCTTCGCCGCCTGGGGCACGATGCTGGCCTCGGCGGCCGCCACGATCTTCGGCGCGGCCTACCCGGTCGTCGTCCCCTCGACGGTCGACGCGGCGTTCGACGTGACGATCGCGGACGCGTCGGTCAGCGACTACACGCTCACCGTGATGACCTGGGCCGCCGGGATCGGGCTGCCCGTGGTGCTGGGCTACCAGGCCTGGACCTACTGGGTGTTCCGCCAGCGGCTGACCGCCGAGCCCGTGCACGAGGAGCCGGCAGAGGCGCACGCATGAGCGCGCCGGCCGGGAAGGGCCCGCTCGGAGCGCTGGCGGGGGTGCCCGGGCTGACCGGCGCACTGGTCCGCGCGGCCGTCGCGGCGCTCGGGCAGACCGCCGGGCTGGTGCTGCTGGCGGCCGGACTCGCGCACGCCGTCGCGCGGGCCACCGGGTACGCCGAGGGCACGGTCGCCCTTCCTCTCGTCCTGGCGGCGGCCGGCGCCGCGCTGCGGGCGATCGCCGGCACGGCCGGCGACGTGCTCGCCGCCCGCGACGCCCGCCGGGCCGAGGACCGGTTGCGCCGTGACCTGCTCGGCCGGCTGGCCGCCTCCCCCGCCGCCGTCGCCGCGGCCGGCGGTCCCGGCCCGGCCGCGGTCCTGGCGACGACGCGGCTGCACGAGCTCGGCCCGGCGCTGGCCACCTACCTGCCGGCGCTGGCGCAGACGATCGTCGTCCCCCCGGTCCTGCTCCTCGTCCTCGCCTGGACCGACCTGCTGTCGGCGGTGCTGGTCGCCGTCACCCTGCCGCTGGTGCCCGTGTTCATGGTGCTGGTCGGGAGGTACACGCAGTCCGCCACCGCCGACTCCGCCCGCGCCCTGGACCGGATCGCCGCCCACGTCGCCGAGCTCGTCCGTGGCCTGCCGGTGCTCGTCGGCCTCGGGCGGGCGGCCGACCAGGCCGCGGCCCTGGCCCGGCTCGGCGAGGCGCACCGCGTCCGGACCCTCGCGACCCTGCGCATCGCCTTCCTCTCGGCGCTGGTGCTCGAGCTGATCGCCACGCTCTCGGTGGCACTGGTCGCCGTAACCGTCGGGCTCCGGCTGGTGCACGGCGACATGGCGCTGACCCTCGGCGTCACCGCCCTGCTCCTGGCGCCGGAGGCGTTCGCGCCGCTGCGCGCCCTGGGCGCGGCCCACCACGCCTCGGAGGATGCCGCGCTCGCCGCCGCCGAGGCCAGGGCGGTGCTCGCGGCCCCGGCTCCTCCCCCGTCGCGCACGTCCGACGGCGACGACCCGCGCGGTGCCGACGTCGACGTCCGGGGACTGACCGTCGCCTACCCGGGTCGCTCGACGGCGGCCCTGCCACCGGTCGACCTCGCCCTCCGCCCGGGTGAGCTGGTGGCCCTGCGCGGCGCCAGCGGTTCCGGGAAGTCGACCCTGCTCGCCGTCCTCGCCGGGCTCGCCGACCCGGACGCCCGGGTCACGGGCTCGGTGCACGGGCAGCCGGGCGCCGTCGCGTACGTGCCGCAGTTCCCGCGGACTACGGGAGCGACCGTCGCCGACGAGCTGCGCCGACACGCGGGCTCGGACCCCGGCGTGGACGAGATCGTCGGCGAGGCCTTCGTCGTGGAGGCGCTGGGACGCGTGGGCGCCTTGGCGCTGGCCGGGCGGACCCCGGAGTCGCTGTCCCCCGGCGAGCTGCAGAAGGTGGCCTTCGCCCGCGCGCTGATCCGCATCCGGCGCGGCGCCCGCCTGCTCCTGCTGGACGAGCCCACCGCCCACCTGGACGACGACGCCCGTGCCGTCGTCGCCGAACTGCTGCTCGCCCTCCGCGGGACCGTGACCACCCTGCTGGTCACGCACGACCCGCTGCTCGCCGCCCTCGCCGATTGCACCGTCGAGCTCCCGTCCCCGACGGTGGCGACCCCGGTCCCGGCGCCGTCAGCCGGTCGCGGAGCGGTGGTGGTCCCGGCGGAGGATGGCCCGGCCGCCCCGGCGCCGGTGCGCGGGGCGCTGCGGCGAGCGGTGCTCACCGGATCCCTCTCCTCGGGTGCCGGGATCGCGCTGACCGCGGTGTCGGGCTGGCTGATCGTCCGCGCCGCGGAGATGCCGCCCGTCCTCACGCTGATGGTCGCCATCGTCGGTGTCCGGTTCTTCGGCCTCGGCCGGGCGCTGCTGCGCTGGCTGGAGCGGATGACAGCGCACGACGCCGCCCTCCGCCTGGCCGCGGCCACCCGGGTCCGCGTCTGGGCGGCGCTCGCCGCCCAGGGCATCGCGGCCGACCGGACGCCCGGCTCTGCGCTGGCCCGGGTGGTCGGCGACGTGGGCGTGCTGCAGGACCTCACCGTCCGCGTGCGCCCGCCGCTCCGGGTCGCCGGGGTGGTCACCGTCGGAACGGTCGCGGCGCTGGCCCTGCTCGACGCGGCGGCGGCCGCGACGGTGGGGCTCGTCCTGGCCGGCACCGTCGCCCTCGTCGTCCTGGTGCACCGCCGGGTCGACGCCGGTGCCGCGCGCGCCGACAGCACGCTCCGGGTGACGGCGCTCCACGAGACGACGACGGTGCTGCACGGGGTGCCCGACCTCCGGGCCCACGGACTCGCGGATCGCGTGGCCGGGGATCTCGACTTCCTCGCCGACCGGCAGGCAGCCGCAGCCCGCACCGGCACCCGCGCGGCGGCCCTCGGCACCGGCCTCGTGGTGCTGGGGACCGGCCTGGCCGCGGTGCTCGCCACCGCCGTCGCCGCGCAGGGGGGCCTCGCCGGCCCGACGCTGGCCGTGGTCGCGCTGGCTCCGCTCGCGCTCGCCGAACCGCTGGCGGGGATGGTGACGGCTCTGCAGCGGCGGGGCGCCCTCGCCGACGCCGAGGCCCGCATCGACGCCGTCCTCACCGCACCGGTGCCCGTCGACCCCGCGACCCCGCTGGCCGTCCCGGCGAGGGTGGACGACGTGGCGGTCGACGACCTCGTCGCGGGGTGGCCGGGCGGACCCGACGTGCTCCGCGGGGTGGACGCCGTCGCCCGCGCGGGCCACGGGTGGCTCGTGGTCCGCGGACCCTCCGGGTCGGGGAAGTCGACCTTCCTGGCCGTCCTCATGGCGGCGCTCCGCCCCCGCAGCGGGGCCTACGCGGTGGGCGGCACCGACACCGCGCGTCTGGCCGGGCAGGACCTCCGGTCGCGCATCGCCTGGCTCCCGCAGGAGGCGCACGTCTTCGCCTCGACCATCCGGGCCAACCTGGCGACCGCGGCCCCGCGCGGAGCGCTGGCCGGCCCCGACGGCGAGGCGCGGATGCGGGCGGCGCTCACCGCGACCGGCCTGGGCGGCCTGCTCGCGACGCTGCCCGACGGGCTGGACACCGCCGTTGGCGCCGGCGGCACCGCGCTCTCCGGCGGTGAGCGACGCCGGCTCGCGGCCGCCCGGGCGCTGCTCGCCGACCGCGACGTCGTGCTGCTCGACGAGCCCACCGCGCACCTGGACGCGCCCACCGCGGCCGCGCTGTTGGCCGACCTGCGCCGCGCCCTCGCCGGCCGGGTCGTCGTCTGCGTGACCCACGACGAGCTGGAGCGCCCCGGCGACACCGTCGTCCGGCTCGCCGGCGCGACCGCACGGGTCTGAACCGTCGTACCCCTCCGGCACGCTGAGCAGCATGGATGCTTCCTTCACCGGTCATGTGTTCCTCGGCATGAGCGTCGACGGGTTCATCGCCCGGCTCGACGGCGACATCGGCTGGCTCACCGGCGGCGGCGACGAGAACGCCGGCCCGGACGACGGCGAGGGCGGTGACTTCGGCTTCGGTGAGTTCGTCAGCAGCATCGACGCGCTGGTCATGGGCCGCGCCACCTACGACGTCATCGCGCCGTTCGGGGAGTGGCCGTACCAGGGCAAGCCGGTGCACGTGCTCAGCACGACGCTCGAGGTCGGCGCCGACCCCCGCATCACCGTGCACCGCTCCTTCGACGAGGCGGTCGAGGCGGTGACCGCCGCCGGGTACCGCCGCGTCTACGTCGACGGCGGCCGGACCGTGCACGAGTTCCTGCGCGCCGGGCTGGTCGCCGACCTCACGCTCTCGCGGGTACCGGTGCTCATCGGCACCGGCCACACCCCGTTCGGCGAGCTGAGCGCCGACATCCGGCTGGCGCACGAGGGGACGCGCACGTTCCCCGGGGGCATGGTGCAGTCCACCTACCGCGTCGTCGCGCCGGGCTGACCCCGACGGGCCTGCGGCCGGTCCGGGTCAGCCGGCGGGGACGTCGACCGGGATCTCGGGGCCGAGCCGGGCGCCCTGCAGCAGCTCCAGGTCGTCACCGGACCAGAAGCTGCCCGGGTCGTAGGAGTTGAGTGGCCGGTCGCCGGGCAGCAGCTCCATCGCGGTGTACGTGGCGGCGACCAGCTCCGCGCAGAACACGGTCTCCGCCGCGGTCTGCCTGCGCAGCCGCCCGTTGACCCAGCCGCGCACCAAGCCGCGCGTCGTCGGGAAGGGGCGCCCGTCCAGGCGGGCGATGGTGCGCAGGACGGCGTCCTCCATCGCGGGGGTCACCCCGCCGTCCTCGGCCGGTCCGACCAGCTGCCGCAGCCATGCCTTCTGCCCGTACCGCTGGCGCCAGGTGAGGACGGCGTCCCGCAGGTCGTGCAACTGGACGCCACGCTGGTGCTCACCGGTCCAGGCGTCCGGCAGCGACCTCCCGAGCTCGGCGTGCCAGAGCAGCGGCGGCATGTCCTCGAGGACGACGGCCATCCCCACGTGGTTGACCGGGGCGTTGGTCAGGGCGCGGATGGCGCGGTCGGCCAGGGAGGGACCGCGGAAGACCCAGACGTCGCCGGTGCGGGTGAGCTCCACCGCGGCGTCGAGCGAGAGGTCGGGCACGGGCGCTACGTTACGGATCGTGCGCCTCTGGAAGCTGCTGGGAGTGGCCGGGCTCGCGGGAGTCGCGGCCGGGAGCGTCGTGCTGGCCCGGAACGAGCGCCAGCGCCGCGCGTACACCCCCGAGGACGTCCGGGTCCGGCTGCACGAGCGCGCCGCGGCGGCCTCAGCCCCCACACCGCAGACCCCCGAGCCGGTGACGGTCCCCGAACTGACGGCCGGCCGCACCCACCGCCTGGCCCGCCTGCTCCGTCGCGGCTGACCTCGCGCGCACCGCGGACGGCGCCGGGAGGGCTTCCGGATCCGCCAACGACGGGTCGACAATTCTCGGACCCACGGGGGCCGCTCCGAGGAGGTCCCATGTCCGAGCACCCGAACGTCGCGCGCATGCGGGAGGGCTACGAGGCCTTCGGCAAGGGCGACCTCGAGACGCTGCGGCGACTCTGGACCGATGACGTGCTGTGGCACGAGGGCGGTCACACCGAGCTGGCCGGGACGTTCCGGGGCCCGGATGCCGTCTTCGCCTTCTTCGGCCAGCTGCTGGAGCGCACCGAGGGCAGTCTCCGGATCGAGCCGCTGGCATTCCTGGCCGACGACTCCTACGGCGCGACGCCGGTCAAGGTCACCGCCCATCGGGGCGACCGCCACCTCGAGGTGATGAGCTGGCACCTGGCCCACTTCCAGGACGGTCGCGTGGCCGAGTTCTGGGTCACCTCCACCGACGAGGAGGCCCTGGACCGGTTCCTCGCCTAGGCGGTCTCACCCTGCGGCGGCTGTCATCCCGCAGCGGTCTGTCATCCCGCAGGGGCCGGGGCCTCCGGCAGCACGACGATGCCGTCGCTGTCGGCGCAGAGCCACTCCCCCTCGCGGAAGGTGACGCCGGCGAAGACGACCGTGCGGCCGACCTGGCCGGAGTGCAGACCCCGTTCGCTCTTTCGCGGGTAGGCGGCCAGCGCACGCACGCCGATCGGCTGCTCGGCCAGCTCGTCGGCGTCCCGGATGCACCCGTTGACGACGATGCCGGCCCAGCCGTTCGTCGCGGCCGACACTGCGAGGTTGCCGCCGACCAGACCGCAGCGCAGCGAGCCGCCGCCGTCGACCACCAGCACTCGACCGTTCCCGGGGCTCTCGACCGCCTGCTTGATCAGCGTGTTGTCCTCGAACACCTTGACCGTGGTGACGGGGCCGTCGAAGGACGTCCGCCCGCCGAAGATCCGGAACACCGGGTCGCAGACCTGGGCCTGCGGGTTCTCGTCGCACAGGTCGGTGGTGGCGAAGGTCGTCACGGGTGCTCGCTCTCGTCGAGATGGAGGTTATAACCTATAAGCAGCGACCCGAGGAGGACAGTGTCCGAGCCGCCGTCCGGGTCACCCGGCTTCTCCACGAAGAGCGACCTGGCCTACAGCCGCGTCCGTCACCTCATTCTGTCCGGTGACCTGCCCCCCGGCTCGGTGCTCCCCCAGGCGTCGCTGGCGCAGACCATCGGCATCAGCACGACTCCGCTGCGCGAGGCCCTGCGCAGGCTGAAGCAGGAGGGCCTGGTCGACCTCGACGCGCACCGGGACGCCCGGGTGCGACCTCTCGACGCCGCCGAGGCCCGCGACCTCCTGGAGCTGCGGCGCAGCCTCGACCCGCTCGCCGCGGGGCTGGCGGCGCAGCGCCGCACCGAGGCCGACCTCGCCCGTGTCAGGACCGCCCTCGACGGTCTCGACGCGCTCGACAGCCGTCCCACGGCCGCCCAGCTGGAGAGCCACCACCGGTTCCACGCCGCGATCCACCTCGCCTCCCACAACGCGCTGCTGGCGCAGACCCTCGACGGACTGTGGGTGAAGACCGACCGGTACCGCCGGCACGGACTCGAGGCCGGTCGCAGCGACGAGGAACGCGAGGCGCGCGCCGCCGAGCACCGGCTGCTGTTCGAGGCGGTCCGGGACGGGAATGCCGACACTGCCGCCGACCTGATGCGCCGGCACGTCGAGACGAGCCTCGGGGCCCGGTCGCTGGAGCGCCTGGACCGGCCGGACGCCCGGTGAGCGGGCCCGGGCGGAAGCTGCTCGCCGTCCTGTTGCTGCACTCGACCCTGACGCAGGTCGTCACCTTCGTCCTGCGGCCGACGTCGGCCTACCGGGCCCTGGAGCTCGACGTCCCGGCGGCCTGGCTCGGGGCCTTGACCGCCTCGTTCGCCGTCGTCCCGCTGCTGCTGGCGATCCCGTCGGGCCAGGCCACCGACCGCTTCGGCGAACGACGGGTGATGCTCGTCGGCGCCGTGCTCATGGCGCTGTCCGGCGCGGTCTTCTGGACCGAGCGTGGCGGCGCCGCCGGGCTGGTCCTGGGCAGCGTCGTTCTGGGCACCGGACATCTGCTCTCGGTGGTCGGGCAGCAGGCAGCGGTGGCCAACACCGCCGGGCCGGGACGGTTCGACACCGCTTTCGGCCACTACACCTTCGCCGCCTCCCTGGGGCAGGCCGCGGGCCCGGCGCTGATCACGGTGATCGGCGGGAGCGGCGAGCTGCCCGACACCACGCCCATCTTCGCGACCGCCACTGCGCTCGGCCTCCTCCTGGTCGTCTGCACGCTGTTCCTCCGCATGCCCGCCCGGGACCACTCCGGCAGCGCGACGGAGACCGGCGGGATGGGGACGCTGATCCGCCTCCCCGGGCTGCTCCGGGCCTTGCTGATCAGCTGCGTCGTCCTGGCCGCCGTGGACATCACGCTCGTCTACCTGCCGGCGCTGGGCGCAGACCGGGGCCTGGCGGCGGCCTTCATCGGCGTCCTGCTCACGCTACGGGCCGTCTCGTCGATGACCTCGCGGTTCTTCCTCGGCCACCTGGTACGCCTGGTCGGCCGACGGCGGCTGATGATCGTCAGCGTGGCGATGTCCGCGGTGTCGATGGCGGCCCTCGCCGCCCCGGCGCCCCCGGCCGTCATGGCTGCGCTGGTCGTGGTGCTCGGTCTCGGGCTGGGCGTGGGACAGCCGCTCACCATGTCGTGGCTCGCCGAGACGGCCCCTGCAGGCCTGCGGGGCCGGGCGATGTCGTTGCGGCTCACCGGCAACCGGCTGGGCCAGGTGCTCATCCCGAGCGCGGTGGGGCTGGTGGCCGCGGGGGTCGGCGCGGCCGGCGTGCTGGCTGCCACCGCAGCCGCTCTCGCGGTGGTCGGTGTCGCAGCACGCCGGCTCGCCGTCGACGGCGGTCCGACCCCTTAGGCCCGGGTGGTGATCTGCGCGACCACCGCGTCGGTGAATTCGGCCGTCGAGGCCGTGCCACCCAGATCGCGGGTGCCGACGCCCCCGCGGACGGCGGCCCTGACGCCGTCCTCCACCCGCGTGGCGGCGGCGGTGAGCCGCTCGTCGCCGTGCCGGGTGCCCAGCCAGTCGAGCAGCATCCCCGAGGACAGGATCATGGCGATGGGGTTGGCCAGCCCCTTCCCCGCGATGCCGGGAGCGGAGCCGTGCGCCGCCTGCGCCATGCACCGGTCGTCGGAGGCGTTGATCGAGGGCGCGATGCCCAGCGACCCCGCCAGCTCGCCGGTCATGTCGCTGAGGATGTCGCCGAACATGTTCTCGGCGACCAGGACGTCGAAGTCCGCCGCTCGGCGCAGCAGGTGCACCGTCATGGCGTCGATGTGGAAGTCGTCCACCGCCACCTCGGGATAGGCCTGCCCCACCTCGAGGCAGACCTTCTTGAACAGCCCCGAGCTCAGCTGCAGGACGTTGGCCTTGTGGACGATGGTGAGCTTCCGGCGCCGGCGCATCGCCAGCTCGAAGGCGGTCCTCGCGATCCGCTCGACCGCGGGCCGGGTGAAGATCCCCATGCAGACGGCGACGTCCGGCGTGGGCATGTACTCCCCGGTGCCGGCGTACGTGTTGCGGTCGGCGTAGAAGCCCTCGGTGTTCTCGCGGGCGATCACCAGATCGGTGTCGGGGGCGATCGCCTTTCCGCCCTCGAAGCCGCGCGCCGGCCGGATGTTGGCGTACAGGTCGAAGTGCTTGCGGATCGCCCCGCTCGGGTTGAGCTGCGACCGGAAGGGCTCGGGGTAGGCGGCGCTGTCGTGCGGGCCGAGCAGCCAGCCGTCCAGCCTGGTCAGCGCCGCCAGCGTCGCGGCCGGGATGGCGCTGCCGTGCTCCTCGATCGCCGAGGCCCCGAGCGGCAGTTCGTGCCAGTCGACCGGTCCGGCGCCGGCGGCGGCCAGTGCGGCATCGAGGACGCGCACGGAAGCGGGGACGATCTCCGGTCCGATGCCGTCGCCGAGCATCACGCCGAGGCGGTACGTGCGTTCGGTGGTCATCTCTCCTACTCGGACGCGGGGGCGGTGACGGCGGGCTCGTCCAGGACCCACCAGCTACGGACGTTGACGAACTCGCGGATCCCCGCGCCGGCCAGCTCGCGGCCGTAGCCGCTCGCGCGGGTGCCGCCGAAGGGCATCCGCGCATCGGAGGCGACCAGTGCGTTGACGAAGGCCGCGCCGGAGCGGATCCGCCGGGCCACCTCGATCCCGCGCTCGGGGTCGGTCGTCCAGACACTGGCGCCCAGGCCGAACCGGGTGTCGTTGGCGATCCGGACCGCGTCGTCGTCCCCGTCGGCCACGATGACCGTGGCCACCGGACCGAAGATCTCCTCGTCGTAGGCGACCTGACCGGGTGCGACGTCGGTGAGGACAGTCGGCGCGTAGAAGGCGCCGGCGCCGTCGAGCGGGCGTCCGCCGGTCAGCAGCCGCGCGCCGGCGTCGACCGAGGCCTGCACCTGACGGTGGACGCCGTCGCGGAGGTCGGCGCGGGCCATCGGCCCGACGTGCGTCCCGGGCGCCTCGGGATCGCCGACCACCAACGCCTCGACCTCCGCCACCAGGAGGCGGGTGAACTCCTCAGCCACCGACGCGTCGACGATCAGCCGCTTGGGCGAGATGCAGCTCTGGCCGGCATTCATCAGCCGGCCGCGGGCCGCCAGAACGGCCACCCGAGGGAGGTCGGCGTCGGCGAGGACGACGAACGCGTCGGAGCCGCCGAGCTCGAGCACGGACTTCTTGATCGCGTCCCCGGCCGCGGCGCCGACCGCCCGGCCGGCCCGCTCGCTGCCGGTGATGGTCACGGCGCCGATCCGTGGGTCGGCGATGAGCCGCTGTGTCACGGAGGGGACGTCGGCCTCCGCGACGACGAGCGCCCCGAACAGGCCCTCCGGCGCGCCGGCGGCCGCGACGATCCGCTGCACCGCGAGCGCGCACCCGGTGGTGTTGGGCGAGTGCTTGAGCAGAGCCGCGTTGCCCGCCATGAGCGCGGGGGCGGCGAAGCGCAGCACCTGCCAGAGCGGGAAGTTCCACGGCATGACGGCGAGCACGACGCCGACCGGCTCGTAGGAGATCCAGCTGCGGTCGGCGGACGTGTCCACCGGCTCGTCGGCGAGGAAGGTCGCGGCGTTGTCGGCGTAGTAGTCGCAGGTCGTCGCGCACTTCTCGACCTCGGCCCGCGCCTCGGCCAGCGGCTTACCCATCTCCCGGGTGACCAACAGGGCCAGGTCGTCGATCTCCTCCCGGAGGATCGCCGCCACCCGGCGGAGTACCACGGCGCGCTCGTCGAGCGGCAGCGCGCCCCACGCGTGCTGGGCGGCGTCGGCCTTCCCCAGCGCGGCGTCGACCTCGGCGTCCGAGAAGCCGGGGTACTCGGCCAGCCGCTCCCCCGTCGCCGGGTTGAGGGTGACGACGTCGCTCATGACCTGCTCGCTCCGCGGTCCTTCTCCGACAGGTGCTCGAACGTCTCGCCGGTCGCGGTGACGGTGCGGGTGACGTCCCGGCCGCCGTACACCCAGTAGATGGTCATGGTGCCCTCGCCGCGGTTGCGGAAGCAGTGCGGGATGCCGGCGGGGACCCACGTCGCCTGACCGGCCACCAGCTCGAACTCCTCGTCGCCGACGACCGCGGTGGCCTCGCCCTCGAATACGAGGACGGTCTCCTCGACGTTGTGCGAGTGCAGCGGGATGCCCGTTCCCGGGGAGAACACCGTCATCCCGGTGGTGACCCGGTTGACCGCGGTGTTCCACTTCCCGACGAACGGGATCGTGACCACCCCGTTCCCCCGGTCGAAGCGCTCGATCTCCTCCGGTCGCAGGACCATGGACGGCGGGACGGGCTGACCGGTCATGCGAACTCCTCGGAAGCGTGGGTGGCGAGCAGCTCGCCGGGCGTGTTGACCTGACCGACGAGGACCTGCTCGGCCACCGTCCGCCACCGCGCGAAGTGGGGGGACGCCTTGTGCGCCTCGAAGGCCGCCGCGTCGGTGTACAGCTCGTACAGGAAGAAGCGGTTCGGGTCGGCCGTCACCGCCGAGACGTCGAAGCGCAGGCATCCCGGCTCGTCGCGCACCGAGGCCTCGGCATTCGCCGTCATCCCCGCGAGGAATTCCTCCCGCCGCTCCGGCCGGACCTCCATCTGGACCACCAGGCTGAACATTCCCATCTCCTCTGTTCGCGTCGCTGTATACAAGCTGTATACACTTAGCGGCACCACGTCAAGCGGAGGTCCCATGTCGCGCCTGTCCCCCTCGTCCCTGCGCCGGTTCGGCACGCAGGTGCTCGCCTCACTGGGCGTACCCGAAGGCGACGGCGCACTGGTGGCGGACAGCCTCGTCCAGGCCGACCTGTGGGGGCATCAGTCGCACGGGTTCCTGCGGTTGCCCTGGTACGCCGCCCGCCTGCGGTCCGGGGCGATGCGTGCGGTCACCGACCCGGCGGTGCTCTCCGACACCGGCCCGCTGGTGCTCCTCGACGGCCGCGACGGCATCGGCCAGGTGCTCACCGAGCGCGCCCGCCTGCTGGCCGTCGAGCGCGCCCGCACGCACGGCGTCGGTGTCGTCGGCGTCCGGAAATCGAACCACTTCGGCACGGCGATGTACTTCACCCGCCGGGCGGCACGGGCCGGGTACGTCGCCGTCCTGACGACCAACGCCAGTCCGGCCATGGCTCCCTGGGGCGGCCGGGAGAAGCGGCTCGGCACCAACCCGTGGTCCATCGCGGCACCCGGCCCCGACGGCCGCGTCGTCGCCGTCGACATCGCGAACACCGCGGTGGCCCGCGGCAAGATATACCTGGCGAAGAACCGCGGGGAGGCCATCCCCGAGAGCTGGGCGCTCGACGCGGACGGGGCGCCGACGACCGACCCGGCGAAGGGGGTCCTGGGCGTGGTGCTCCCGATGGCCGGCCACAAGGGGTACGCGATCACCTTCCTCATGGACGTGCTCTCCGGCGCCCTCACCGGCAGCGCCGTCGGCACCGGGGTGCACGGGCCCTACGAGGCCGACCGCCCCAGCGGCGCCGGGCACCTGTTCCTCGCCCTCGACCCCGACGCCTTCGGTGACCGCGCCGGGTACGAGGCGCGGGTCTCCCAGCTGATCGAGGAGGTCAAGGCGGTTCCCCTCGCCCAGGGCTTCGACGAGGTCTTCTACCCCGGCGAGGTGGAGGACCGTGCCGAGGCGGCGAACCTGGCGGCCGGCGGCGTCGTCCTGGCCGACCAGTCGCTGTCGGACCTGCACGACCTGGGCGCCGCGACCGGGGTCCCGTTCCCCGCCGGGGAGCTGCGATGACCACCGTGACCGACGTGAGCAAGGCCGACCTGGTCCACCGCCGGCTCAAGGAGGAGATCGAGCTCGGCGAGCTGGCCCCCGGGACACCGTTGTCGGAGCTGTCCCTCGTCGAGCGGACGGGCGCCTCCCGCACCCCCGTCCGCGAGGCGTTGCGCCGGCTGGCGGCCGAGGGCCTGGTCGACCTGGTCCCCCGCCAGGGGGCGCGCGTCTCCCGGGTGTCCCTGCAGAGCGTCCGCGACCTGTTCGACTTCCGGTCGCTGCTCGAGCCCGCCGCGATCCGCCAGGCGACCGAGGCCGCGGCCGCCGACGCCGGGCTGCGCCGGGAGTTCACGGCGATGCGGACCGAGTTCGCCCGCCTCGCCCGCCGGGCCCCGTCGCAGGCGCGTTCCCGGGCGTTCTACGAGCTGGCCGACCGGTTCGACTGGGCCATCATCGGCGCCACCCGCAACGAGCACCTCCGGCGGACGATCGCCGAGCTGCGGCCGCACACGGCGCGGTTGCGCAACCTCTCGCACGTCGACCCGCAGCGCATCGAGGTGTCCGTCGAGGAGCACCTGAGCATGTGCGACGCGCTGCTGGCGGGCGACGCCGACGCGGCGGCCGAGGCGATCGCCGAGCACCTCACCGGGAGCCTGGAGACCATCTTCCGCAACCTGGCCCGCGGCCCCGGCGACGCCCTCGACGTCCTCCAGTAGAAGGCCTTCAGTAGGAGGCCTTCACCGCCAGCACCGGGCAGTGGGCGTCCAGCAGGATGCGCTGCGCCTGGCTGCCGGTGATCAGCTTCCCCGTGGGCGAGCGCCGGCGGAGGCCGATCACGATGAGGCTGGCGCGAACCCGGTCGGCGATGTCCACGAGCTCGTCGGACGCGTCGTGGCTGCCGACGTGCTGGTCGATCTCGTGCACCACGCCGGACTCCTCCAGGCGGGCGCGGACGGCGGCGAGCGCGTCCCCGGAGGCGTAGCGGCTGTCGACGAGGGAGTCGCCGCGGGAGGTGTTCACGACGTGCAGGGGCTCGTCGCGCAGGCGCGACTCGCCGATCGCGGCGGAGAGCGCCGCCTCGCCCTCAGGGGTGGGGACGTAGCCCACGACGATGGTCATGCGGGCAGCTTCGCCGAGCCGCCCGGTGACGTCTGCATTACGTGCCTATCGGTTGTTTCGGTCGTTGCGTCCGCTCCCCGTCACCCCTGGGCGGACGGGCGGAGGGTGAACCGGCGCTCGGGCCGGCCGGCCGTGCCGTACCGCTGGCGCACGTCCGCCTCCTGCTGGGCGACCAGCTGCTCGAGGTAGCGCCGCGCGCTCACCCGCGCGAGCCCGGTGCGCTCGCTGCACTCGGACGCGGAGAGCCCGTCGCCGGCCGCGGCGCCGAGAGCCCGGCGGACCAGCTCGAGGGTCTCCGGCGCGATGCCCTTCGGCGTCACCACCGCCGCGGCGGCACCGCCGCGCGTGCCGCCGAAGACCCGGTCCACGTCGCCCTGGCCGGTGACGTCGAGTGCGGCCAGCTCGCCGCGGAGGGCCGCGTAGCCGCGCAGCCGGTCCTCGAAGGTGCGCCGGTCGAAGGGCTTCACGAGGTAGTGCAGGACCCCGCCGTGCAGAGCGCTGCGGATGCTCTCGACGTCCCGGGCCGCGCTGATGACGACGACGTCGACCGGTGAGCCGGTCGCGCGCAGCCGCCGGAGCACCTCCAGCCCGGTCATGTCGGGCAGGTAGACGTCCAGCAGGACCAGGTCGGGACCGAGCCGCCCGATCTCGTCGAGCGCCTGCGCCCCGGTCGACGCCGTCCCGACCACCTCGAAGCCGTCCAGTGCCGCGACGAACGCCGCGTGCACCTTCGCCACCATGAAGTCGTCGTCGACGATGAGCACGCGGATCACGGGGCCACCAGCTCCGGATCGGCAGGAAGCCGGGCAGTGAAGGTCGACCCACCCGCGGACGAGGCCGTCACCTCACCCCCGCGCCGGCTGCACAGCAGGTGGACCAGGGAGAGACCGATGCCGCGCTCCTCCGAGCCGCTCGTGCCCGACGACGCGTCCTTGGTGGACACGCCCCGCCGGAAGACCTCGCGTTCCATCCCGGCCGGCACCCCGGGCCCCGAATCGCGCACCACCACCTCCACCTCGCCGTCCACCAGCCCCAGCGACACCTCGACCCAGCGCTGCGCCGCCACCGACGCGGCGTCCAGCGCGTTGTCGACGAGGTTGCCCACCACCGTCGCGACGTCCCCGCTGAGCTCGTCGGACAGCACGGGCAGGGACGAGTCCGGAGCCACCCGGAGGTCCACGCCGAGCTCGGCTGCCTGGCTCGCCTTGGCGATGAGGAGGGCGGCGATCGACGGATCGCGCACCGCGGCGGTGACGTCGGCACTGAACTCCGACCGGCTGGAGCTCACGCGGTGCACGAACCGGACCGCTTCCTCCGACTCCCCGATCTCGATCAGCCCGGCGATGGTGTGCAGCCGGTTGCTGAACTCGTGCGCCTGCGCCCGGAGCGTGTCGGTCACGTGCCGGGTGAGATCGAGCTCCCTGCGCAGCTCGAGGAGCTCGGTGCGGTCGCGCAACGTCGTCACGGACCCGATGGGCCGGCCCCTGCTCGTGATCGGCAGCCGGTTGACGACGAGCACCCGGCCCGCACTGGCGACGGCGCGGTCGCGCTCCACCTCCCCGGAGAGGAAGGCGTCGAGCATCTCCTCCCCCACCCCCAGGTCGGCGAGCGTGCGTCCGAGCGCGTCCCCCGGGATGTGCAGCAGCCGGATCGCCTCGTCGTTGATCAGCGTCACGCGACCGCGCAGGTCCAGGCCGACGACGCCCTCGCGGATGCCGTGCAGCATCGCGTCGCGGTGCTCGACGAGCCCGGTGATCTCGGCCGGTTCGAGGCCCAGGGTCTGCCGCTTGACCCGTCGCGCGACGAGCAGCGAGCCGACGATGCCGATCCCGCTGGCCAGCCCGAGGTAGGTCAGGAGGTTCGGGGCGGCCTCCGCCAGCCCGTCCAGGACCGAGGGGTACAGGCGGGTGACCACGACGAAGCCGCCGGGATCACGACGCGGTCCGGTCAGAACCGGCACCATCGCGACCGCGGCCGGGCTGCCCGCGAACTCCCGCTCCCCCACCCATGCCCGGCCGTCGAGGACGGTGCTGTCGCCCACGGCGACGCGCTCCCCCAGCTGACCGGGGTCCTCGCTGGCGATCACGGTCCGGTCCTGCAGCGCGACCACGACCGACGCAGACCCCGAGACGCTGCGGGTGCTCTCGGCTGCCACCCGGACGTAGGCGATGCCTCCCTCGTCCACGGCCTCGCGGAAGATCCGCGCGTTCGCCAGCGTCTCGGCGACGGCCAGTGCGCGCCGGCCCTCGGTGTCCTGGGCCCGCTGCGTCGACTGGGCCACGGTCACCGCCGACACGCCCACCAGGACCACGCAGATGATGACCACCTGCAGGGCCAGCAGCTGGCCGGCGAGCGAGAGCCGCCGGTTCACGGGCTTTCTCCTGACGTCGGGTGCGGGGGGCGCTCGGTCGCGATCGTGCCCGGATCGCACTCCGCTGTGACCGTGGACACAAGGACCACAAAGCTCATTGCGCACGCAAGGGTGACACCCCCTGCGGCCCTTGCCATCTTGCCTTCACGCGGTGGTGACCCACCGGACACACAGGAGGACAAGATGCGCACTGCTTCCCTGCGGAAGCTCACCCTCGGCGCCGTTGCCGCTGGGCTCGTGCTGACCGGCTGCGGCACCACTGCCGAAGGCGGCTCGGCGTCGGGAGGCGGCGACGACGGTCCGATCAGCGGGCTCCGGTTCATGGTCCCGAACTCGCCGGGCAGCGGGTACGACACCACCGCCCGCGAGGCCGCCCGCGTCATGGAGGAGCAGGACCTGGCCACGGGCATCGAGGTCTTCAACCTCGAGGGTGCCGGTGGCACCGTCGGCCTCCAGCGGCTGGTGAACGAGGACGGCAACGCCGACCTCCTCATGCAGATGGGCCTCGGCGTCGTCGGCGCGCAGTTCAGCAACCAGTCCGAGGCCACCCTCGACCAGACGACCCCGGTCGCGAAGCTGATCGAGGAGGCCGAGGCGATCGTCGTCCCCGGCGACTCGCCCTACGAGTCGATCGACGACCTCGTCACCGCGTGGAAGGCCGACCCGGGCAACACCCCGGTCGGCGGCGCCTCCAACCCGGGCGGACCCGACCACCTGACCCCGATGCTGCTCGCGCAGGAGGTCGGCGTGGAGCCGGCGTCGGTGAACTACGTCGCGTACGACGGCGGCGGTGAGCTCCTGGCGGGCATCCTCGGCGGCGACGTCGCCTTCGCCGCCACCGGCGTCGGCGAGGTCACCGAGGCGGCGGCGTCGGGTGACGTCCGCGTCCTCGCCGTCACCAGCGAGGAGGCCGTCGAGGGCCTCGACGCCCCGACCCTGACCGACGAGGGCATCGACCTGGTGTTCGCCAACTGGCGCGGCATCGTGGCGCCCCCCGGCATCTCCGACGAGGACACCCAGAAGTGGGTCGACGCGGTCACCGCGATGCACGACAGCGACGCGTGGACCACGACGCTCGAGGACCAGGGCTGGGTCGACGCCTTCATGACCGGCGACGACTTCAGCGCCTTCCTCGACGAGGAGAGCGCCCGGGTCGAGTCCGTGATGAGCGAGCTGGGCCTGGCATGAGTTCTGCCGCCCCCGGCGGCGTCCGGGAGCAGGGCCGCTCCGAGTACGGAGTGGCCCTGTTCCTCGGGGCCCTCGGCATCCTCGTCATCGTCCAGGCGCTGCTCCTGCCGGAGAGCCGGATCGCCCGCGGACCCGTCGGCCCCGCCACCATCCCGATCGTCGTGGGCGGCCTGCTCGTCGTCGTCGCCTGCTTCCTCGCCGTGGACGTCTTCCGGGGTGGTCGCGGCGAGCCGGAGGGCGGCGAGGACGTCGAGCTCACGGGCAGCAGCGACTGGCGCACCGTGCTGATGCTGGCGGCGGCGTTCGTCGCCAACGCCCTGCTGATCGAGCCGCTCGGCTGGCCCTTCTCCGGCGCGATCCTGTTCTGGGGCTCGGCCTTCGCGCTCGGCAGCCGGCACTACGTCCGGGACGCGGTCATCGCCCTCGTCCTGTCGTTCGGCTCCTGGTACCTGTTCGCCTTCGGCCTCGACGTGATCCTCCCGGTCGGCATCCTGAAGGGCATCCTCTGATGGACGCGCTGACCTCCCTGGTCGAGGGCTTCGGCACCGCGCTGACCCCGCAGAACCTGCTGTACGCCTTCATCGGTGTGCTCCTCGGCACCGCGATCGGCGTGCTGCCCGGCATCGGCCCGGCCATGACGGTCGCCCTGCTGCTGCCGCTCACCCGGGGGCTGGACGTCACCAGCGCGCTGATCATGTTCGCCGGCATCTACTACGGCGGGATGTACGGCGGCTCGACCACCTCGATCCTGCTCAACACCCCCGGTGAGAGCGCGTCGGTGGTCACGGCGATCGAGGGCAACAAGATGGCCCGCAGCGGCCGGGCCGCGCAGGCGCTGGCCACCGCGGCCATCGGCTCGTTCGTCGCCGGCACCATCGCCACCCTGCTCCTCGCGCTCCTGGCCCCCTCGGTCGCCGACCTGGCGGTGGAGGTCTCGCCCGCGGACTTCTTCGCCATCATGGTGCTGGCCTTCATCGCGGTGACGTCGGTCCTCGGCAGCTCCCGCGTCCGTGGGCTGGCCGCGCTCGGGCTGGGTCTCACGATCGGTCTCATCGGCATCGACCGGACCTCCGGCCAGCAGCGGCTGACCTTCGGGATCGCCGAGCTCGCCGACGGCATCGACGTCGTCGTCGTCGCCGTCGGGCTGTTCGCCGTCGGCGAGGCCCTCTGGACGGCGGCCCACCTGCGCCGCAGACCGATCGACGTCATCCCGGTCGGCAGCCCGCGGATGAGCCGCAGCGACTTCAGCCGGTCCTGGAAGCCCTGGCTGCGCGGCACGTTCATCGGGTTCCCGTTCGGGGCGATCCCGGCCGGCGGTGCGGAGATCCCGACCTTCCTCTCCTACGTCACCGAGAAGCGGCTGTCCAAGCATCCGGAGGAGTTCGGCAAGGGCGCCATCGAGGGCGTGGCTGGACCCGAGGCCACCAACAACGCCTCGGCCGCGGGTGGCCTCGTACCGATGCTCACCCTGGGCATCCCGACGACCGCCACCGCCGCGGTCATGCTGGCCGCGATCCAGAGCTACGGGATCGAGCCCGGTCCGCGACTGTTCGACACCGAGCCGGAGCTCGTCTGGGGTTTGATCGCCAGCCTCTTCATCGGCAACACCGTGCTGCTGGCGCTCAACCTGCCCCTCGCGCCGCTCTGGGCGAAGCTGCTGAGGATCCCCCGCTCGTACCTCTACGCCGGGATCCTGTTCTTCTCCAGCCTCGGCGCCTACGCGGCCAACGCCAACACGTTCGACCTGTTCCTGCTCCTGGCCATCGGTGCGCTCGGTTTCATGATGCGCCGGTACGGGCTGCCGGTCCTGCCGGCGATCATCGGGGTGATCCTCGGCCCGTTCGCCGAGGAGAAGCTCCGCCAGGCGCTGCAGATCAGCAACGGTGAGGTCAGCGGCCTGGTCACGCCGTTGAGCACCGTCGTCTACGCCATCGTCGCGCTGATCGTGCTCTGGCCGCTGGTCCGCCGGTTCCTCCCCCGCAAGGTCGTCCCCAGCGTGCTGGACGAGGCCGCGCACGAGATCGAGGCGTCACACGCCCACCACGGGCTCACCTCGGCCGTCTCCGTCGAGCGGCACGTCGGCGACGGCACCGGGCGGGCTCGCGACCCCGAGGAACCGCGCGGCACCTGAGAACCGTCGCCGGTGGCCGGGAGCACAGGGACCCTGCGCCCCCGGCCACCGGTCGTTCGCGGGCAGACTGGCCGCATGCGCCCGTTGATCGGCATCAGCACCTACCGCGAGCTCGCGCAGTGGGGAACCTGGCACGTGCCCGCGGTGCTGCTGCCGGCCTCCTACGCCGACGCCGTCGCGCAGGCCGGCGGCGAGCCGGTGCTCCTGCCGACGGGTGCGGTCAGCGCCGAGGTCGTGGCCCGGCTCGACGGACTGGTCGTCGCCGGCGGCGCCGATGTCGACCCGGCACGCTACGGGCAGCCCGCCGGGCCGCACACGGCCGTCGTCCGGCCGGAACGGGACGAGTCCGAGCTGGTCGCCCTCGAGGCGGCGCTGGACCGCGACCTGCCCCTGCTGGCCATCTGCCGGGGTATGCAGCTGCTCAACGTGGCCCTCGGCGGCGACCTCCTGCAGCACCTGCCCGACGTCGAGGGTGCCGGGACGCACGACCCCGGACCGGGGCTGTACGAGCAGCGGGAGGTGCGCACCGAACCCGGTACGCGACTGCACCGGCTGCTGGGACCGACGGCGCCCGTGGCCTGTCACCACCACCAGGCCATCGACCGCATCGCACCGGGGCTGACGCCGACCGCGTGGGCCGAGGACGGCGTCGTCGAAGGCGTCGAGGCGGCCGGGCGCCGGTTCTGCCTCGGGGTGCAGTGGCACCCCGAGGAAGGCACCGACCACCGCCTGTTCGCGGCGCACGTGGCCGCCTGCTGACTCAGCTCGTGCGCGACCGCGCCTCCGGGTCGATGTCGTCGACGTCGATGGCGCCGTAGCCCTCGGCCTGCGGGTCGCCGTGCAACCCGCCGCTCATCGCGTACTCCTCCTCCGGCGAGAGCACCAGGCGGTGCCGGCCGAAGGCTGCGAAGACGACGAGCGCGACGACGTAGATGGCCGCGATGGCGATGATCGCCTCCCGGTAGTCCTCGTTGAGCATGACGCCGACGAAGATCAGCGCCGCGATCGCGCCGGCGAACACGGCGCCCCCGATGCCGAACGGGCTCCGGTAGGGCCGGGCGGCGTTCGGGAACTTCCGGCGCAGCATCACGAAGGCGACCATCTGCAGCAGGTAGGCGATGACGGCGCCCCAGACGGCGATGTTCAGCACGATCGCGCCGGCCGTGTCGCCGCCGGTGTCCACCAGGATCAGCGCGATGATCCCGATGACCGCACCGACCACGAGCGCGATCCAGGGGGTCTTGCGGGCGCCGGTCAGCGACAGCGCCTTCGGGTAGTAGCCCGCCCGGCTCAGCGAGTAGATGTTGCGCCCGTAGGCGTACATGATCCCCTGCAGCGAGGCGAACAGGCCGATCAACGCGAACAGCGACAGGATCGCCGCGACGTCGCTGTTGGGCAGGATCGCCCGGAAGCCGTCGAGCAGCGGCTCGCCCGACTCCCCGATCGCGGAGGAGCCGACCACGGCCGGGTTCAGGAGCAGGACCAGGCCGCCGCTCACGATCAGCGTGCCCAGGCCCCACATGCCCGCACGGGGGATGTCGCGGGCCGGCATGTGCGACTCCTCGGCGGCCAGCGGCAGCTCCTCGATGCCGAGGTAGAGCCACATGGCGAACGGCATCGCCAGCACGACCTCCCACCAGCCGAACGGCAGGAAGTCGCTGTTGCCGGCGCTCGGCTCGATGTCGAGGAGCTTGCCGAAGTCCAGCGCGTCCGAGAACAGCGCCATGACGGCGAACAGCACGATGACGGCCAGCGAGAGCACCGCGACGACGACGGCGAAGCGGAACGAGACCTCGGCGCCGGCGATGTTCAGCAGCAGGAAGACCGCGTACAGGATCAGCCACCACACCCAGCTCGGCATGGACAGCCCGAACAGCTCGTCGGTGATGCTGTCGGCGTACGAGGCGGAGAAGTAGACGATCACCGCCGTCGTCGCGACGTACTCGATGGTCTCGGCCAGGCCGGTGACGAACCCGCCCCACGGGCCCATCGCCGACCGGGCGAACGAGTACGCGCCGCCGGTGTGCGGCATGGCCGCCGACATCTCGCCGATGCTGGCGATCATGGTGACGTACATCAGCGTGACGATCGCCGTGGCGATGAGGAAGCCGCCCCAGCCGGCCCCGCTGATGCCGAAGTTCCACCCGGAGAAGTCACCGGAGATGACCGCCGCGACCCCGAGCCCCCACAGCCCCCAGAAGCCCGCCGTCCGGGTCAGCCCCCGCTTGTCGAAGTAGCCCTCCGCGGCATGGGTGTAGGTGACGCCCGAGGCGCCACGGGGCTGGGGTGCGGACATGCGCGTCTCCCTGGGGACCGGAACGGCTGACTCGGTGGCCGGTCAGGGTGCGACCTCATCCCGCCACAGGTCAAGAGGGAGGAGCACCTCCGCGCCGGCCGATGCGGGACCGTGTCCGAACGGAAACGGGCAGGTCACGTCGACGGTCCGCGGCTTGTGGGGCGCGACGGCGGGCGCCTACTGTCCGGCCTCTGGCCCGCGCACCGGGGGCCACCGGACGGAAGTAGGTCTGCATGAACTCCCCCGTCCTGTCCGTCGAGGACCTCCGGCACCTGGTCGACCGCGGCGACGTCGACACCGTCCTGGTCGCGTTCACCGACATGCAGGGCCGGCTGCAGGGCAAGCGGCTGCACGCCCGGTACTTCCTGGACGTCGTCCTCGAGCACGCCACCGAGGGGTGCAACTACCTGCTCGCCGTCGACGTCGACATGAACACCGTCGAGGGCTACGCGATGTCGTCGTGGTCGACCGGCTACGGCGACTTCGTGATGCAGCCGGACCTGTCCACGCTGCGCCCGGTGCCCTGGAACCCCGGCACGGCGATGGTGCTGGCCGACCTCCGCTGGGAGGACGGCAGCCCGGTCGTCGCCTCGCCGCGCCAGGTGCTCGCCCGCCAGACCGAGCGCCTCGCCGAGGCCGGGATGGCCGCCTTCGTCGGCACGGAGCTCGAGTTCCTGGTCTTCCGGAACACCTACGAGCAGGCCTGGGACGCCGGCTACCGGGGCCTGACGCCGGCCAACCAGTACAACGTCGACTACTCCGTCCTGGGCACCGCTCGGATCGAGCCGCTGCTGCGGCGCATCCGCAACGACATGACCGGCGCCGGGCTCGTCGTCGAGTCGGCGAAGGGCGAGTGCAACCCCGGCCAGCACGAGATCGCCTTCCTCTACGACGAGGCGACCCGGACCTGCGACGGCCACGTGATCTACAAGAACGGCGCCAAGGAGATCGCCGCGCAGGAGGGCATGGCGCTGACCTTCATGGCGAAGTTCGACGCCCGCGAGGGCAACTCGTGCCACATCCACTGCAGCTTCCGCGGCACCGACGGCGGCCTGGTGATGGCCGACGGCGACGGGATGTCCGCGCTCGGGCGCTCCTTCGTCGCCGGCCAGCTCCGGTACATGCGCGAGCTCACCCTGCTGCTGGCGCCGAACATCAACTCCTACAAGCGGTTCGTCGAGGGCTCCTTCGCCCCGACGGCGCTGCGCTGGGGCCGGGACAACCGCACCTGCGCCTTCCGGCTGGTCGGCCACGGCGCCTCGCTCCGGCTGGAGAACCGGATCCCGGGCGGCGACGTGAACCCCTACCTCGCGACGGCGGCCGTGATCGCCGCCGGTCTGGCGGGCATCGAGGAGCAGCTGGAACTGGAGCCCGCGTTCGAGGGCAACGCCTACGTGGACCCCGACGCCGAGCACATCCCGACGAGCCTGGCCGAGGCGCTGGGCCTGTGGCGCGGGAGCGATTTCGCCCGCCGTACATTCGGCGACGACGTGGTCGACCACTACGCCAACATGGCCGCCGTCGAGGTGGCGGCCTTCGGGCGGGCGGTCACCGACTGGGAGAGGTTCCGGGGGTTCGAGCGCCTGTGAGCGGACAGGGGCGTGAGCATCGCAGCGAGCGCCAGCGAGCGACGAGCGGAGCGTCCCGCGGGAGCGAACGGGAGGCACTGTGAGCAGTACGTCCTTCGACGTCGTCAACCCGGCTACCGAGGAGGTCGTCTCCACCGTCTCCCTGGCAGGTGTCGAGGAGACCGACGCGGCGGTGGCCCGGGCGCGGAAAGCCTTCGAGTCGTGGCGGCACGTCGCCCCGGCCGACCGCGGCGCGATGCTGCGCCGGTTCGCCGAGGTCGTCGATGCGCACGTCGAGGAGCTCGCCCGGCTGGAGGTGCGCAACTCCGGCCACACCATCGGCAACGCCCGCTGGGAGGCCGGCAACGTCCGCGACGTCCTGACCTACTACAGCGCGGCACCCGAGCGGCTGTTCGGCCGGCAGATCCCGGTGGCCGGCGGGGTCGACATCACCTTCCACGAGCCGCTCGGCGTCGTCGGCGTGATCGTGCCGTGGAACTTCCCGATGCCGATCGCCGGCTGGGCGTTCGCCCCGGCGCTGGCGGCGGGGAACACCGTCGTCCTCAAGCCGGCCGAGCTGACCCCGCTCACCGCGCTGCGGCTGGCCGAGCTCGCACTCGAGGCGGGACTGCCCGAGGACGTGTTCACCGTCCTGCCCGGCAAGGGCTCGGTCGTCGGGCAGCGGCTGGTCGACCACCCGGACGTGCGCAAGATCGTCTTCACCGGCTCCACCGCCGTCGGCAAGGGCGTGATGGGCGGCTGCGCCGACCGGGTGAAGCGGGTGACCCTCGAGCTCGGCGGCAAGAGCGCGAACGTCGTCTTCGCCGACGCCGACCTGGAGAAGGCCGCCGCGAGCGCGCCGGGCGCCGTCTTCGACAACGCCGGCCAGGACTGCTGCGCCCGGTCCCGCATCCTGGTGCAGCGCTCGGCCTACGACCGCTTCCTGGAGCTGCTCGAGCCGGCGGTCACCGGGTTCCGCGTCGAGGACCCGTCGCTGGACACCGCGCAGATGGGCCCGCTGATCAGCCGCGGCCAGTGGGACCGGGTCGCCGCCTACGTGCCCGACGACGCGCCGGTGGCGTTCCGCGGCACCGCTCCGGACGGTCCCGGCTTCTGGTTCCCGCCGACGGTGCTCGCGCCCGTCGACCCGCAGGCGCCCGCGGTGACCGAGGAGATCTTCGGACCCGTCGTCGCCGTCGTCCCCTTCGAGGACGAGGACGACGCCGTGCGGATCGCCAACGAGGGCGAGTACGGCCTGTCCGGCTCCATCTGGACCCGCGACCTGGGACGGGCCCTGCGCGTCTCCCGCGGGATCGAGGCCGGGAACCTCTCGGTCAACAGCAACTCGTCGGTGCGCTACTCCACGCCGTTCGGCGGCTTCAAGCAGTCCGGCCTCGGCCGGGAGCTCGGGCCGGACGCGCTGCACTCGTTCACCGACGAGAAGAACGTGTTCATCGCGACGGAGGAGTGAGCGAGTGGACAGGGACGTGAGCATCGCAGCGAGCGCCAGCGAGCGAGGAGCGGAGCGTTCCGCGGGAGCGAGAGGTGATGCAGTGGCAGAAGCGACCGTTCGGCGGCTGGTCGACCGGGTGGCGGTGGTGACCGGCGGGGCGAGCGGCATCGGGCTGGCGACCGCCCGCCGGTTCGCGTCGGAGGGTGCGCGCGTCGTCGTCGGCGACGTCGACCCCGAGAGCGGCAAGGCGGCCGCGGACGAGGTCGGCGGGCTGTTCGTGCAGGTCGACGTGACCTCGCCCGAGCAGGTGGACGCGCTGTTCGCCGCCGCGGTCGACACGTTCGGCGGGCTGGACATCGCCTTCAACAACGCAGGCATCTCGCCTCCGGACGACGACTCGATCCTCACCACCGGGCTGGACGCCTGGCGCCGCGTGCAGGAGGTGAACCTGACCTCGGTCTACCTCTGCTGCAAGGCCGCGATCCCGCACATGCAGGCCCGCGGCCGCGGCTCGATCATCAACACCGCGTCCTTCGTGGCCCGCATGGGCGCGGCGACGTCGCAGATCTCCTACACGGCGTCGAAGGGCGGCGTGCTGGCGATGTCGCGCGAGCTCGGCGTCCAGTTCGCGCGCGAGGGCATCCGCGTCAACGCCCTCTCCCCCGGGCCGGTCAACACCCCGCTGCTCCAGGAGCTCTTCGCCAAGGACCCCGAGCGGGCCGCGCGGCGCCTCGTCCACATCCCGGTCGGCCGGTTCGCCGAGCCGCACGAGATCGCCGCCGCCGTCGCCTTCCTGGCGTCGGACGACTCGTCGTTCATCACGGCGTCGGAGTTCCTCGTCGACGGCGGGATCAGCGGCGCCTACGTCACGCCGCTGTAGGCGTCGCCGCCGGTCAGATGCTGCGCCAGCGCCCCTCGGTGGCGTTGCCCGCCGGCTTGGACTCGAAGACGTTCCCCTCGGTCGGCGCCACCTGGTCGTTGGCCACCGCCATGACCTTGAACAAGGGGCCGACGAGGTAGTCGAAGACCCCGGGAACCAGGCGGAAGCCGGCGGTGATCAGCGGGTTGAGAAGCCCGGCCTGCACCACCCGTCGTGGCCGGTCCAGCGTGGACAGCACGGCGCGGGCGACCCGCTGCGGCGAGTAGACGGGCGGCGGCGGCCGGCCGGTGCTGCCGGTCACCGTCGCGCCCTGGAAGTAGATGGGGGTGTCCACTCCTCCGGGCTGTACGGCGGAGACCGAGATGCCCGGCTCGTCGCGCGTCTCCTGCTGGAGCACCCGGATGAGCCCGAGCTGACCCCACTTGGCGGTGACGTAGCTGCCCATCAAGGGCGCGGCGATGTTGCCGAGCAGCGAGTTGACGACGACGAGGTGCCCCGCGCCCTGCTTCCGGAACAGCGGGAGGACCGCGCGGGCCACGTTCGCCGTGCCGTGCAGCGACACGTCGACGACCTGCTCGTACACGTCCTTCGGCACGTCCTCGATGCGGCCGTAGGCCATCACCTGGGCGGCGTGGACGACGGCGTCCAGGCCACCGAACTCGGCGACGGCGTCGTCGACCGCGGCCTGCAGCGCGTCGCCGTCGGTCACATCGGCGGGGCGCACCAGCGCTGCCGCGGCACCGGCCGCCAGCGCCTCGGCGGCGGCCTCCTCGAGCGATTCGCGGCCGCGGGCGACGAGCACCAGGGACGCCCCGCGACCGGCCAGCTCCACCGCGGTCGCGCGACCGATCCCGCTGGAGGCTCCGGTGATGAGGACGCGCTGCGGATCGTCGGGAGCGGTAGGTGTCGGCACGAGGACCCGCTACCCGGTTGACCAGCGGTCATGCGGGTGGTGCACAACCCGTCTCGTCGAGCGCCGCCAGCAGCCAGCCCGGCCCGGCCACCTGCGTCCCGGATGGCAGCCGGGCGCGCAGGCCGCGGTCCGCCGTGACCACGAGCAGCGGCACGCCCGCCTCCACCAGGTGCGCGGCGCAGTCGGACAGCGCGTCGTCCCCGCTGCGGGCGGCGCGCTCCACCTCGACGCCCTCCGGTGCGGGGACGTCCCGCGCCTGCCCCTCGACCACGGCGACCACGCGTTCGCACCGCACGAGGGAGCCGTCAGGCGCGGGCAGCGTGCGGCCGGGCAGCGCGGCCAGGCGGGACAGGAGGCGCCCGGTCGCGCCCGGGCGGTCCCGCCACCACCCGTCGGGACGGGAGCCGACGACGTTCGCCGCGTCGACCAGCAGGACCGTCACGACGTCCTCCGTCCGGGTGGTCGGCGTCGCCCGACCGGGCTATCTGTCCCACGTGCCCGTTTGGGCTCCGCGGCACGGGTCATCCGGGCCTCCGGCAGGGGGATCCACGCAGCTCGACCGGCACGAAGGAGTCCCATCATGACCGCAACCGGACCCACGAGGCACGACGGCTCCCAGCACGACGCCACCCAGCAGATCCCCCGCGCCGACACGGCGCCGACCGGGCACGACCCGCGCGCCGCGGTGGCCGCGCAGCGAGCGGCCTTCGGCGGGGTCAAGGGGGGTGCCGCGTTCTTCGGCTGGCTGTCGGCGAACGGGCTGGCGGTGCTGCTCATCGCCCTCCTGTCCGCCGCCGGAGTGGCCCTGGGCCTGGCCCAGGGCATCGACAGTGCCGACGAGGCGGCCGAGCAGGCGGAGACCCTCGGCCTCGGTGGCGGCATCGCCGTCCTCGCCGTGCTGTTCCTCGCCTACCTCGCCGGTGGCTACGTCGCCGGGCGGATGGCCCGGTTCGACGGTGCCCGGCAGGGTGTCGCGGTCTGGCTGATCGGCCTCGTCGCGGTCCTGGTCCTCGCCGCGCTCGGCGCGATCCTCGGCGCCCAGTACAACGTGCTGCAGGACCTGAACCTGCCGCGCATCCCGATCGACGAGGGCACCGCCACCACCGCCGGGATCGTCACGCTGGTCGCGATCCTGGTCGTCACGCTGCTCGGCGCGATGATCGGCGGCAAGGTCGGCGAGCGCTACCACCGCAAGGTCGACCGCGTCGGCTTCACCGCCTGACGGACGCTGGGCACGACGGCTCCGCGCTCCTACGCTGCAGGTATGTGCCGGAACATCCGCCCACTGTCCAACTTCGAGCCGCCGGCGACCCACGACGAGGTCGAGGCGGCGGCGCTCCAGTACGTCCGCAAGATCAGCGGGACGACGAAGCCGTCGCGCGCCAACGCCGAGGCGTTCGACCGCGCCGTGGCAGAGGTGGCCGAGGCGTCCGCCCGACTGCTCGACGCGCTGGTCACCACCGCGCCGCCCAAGGACCGGGAGGTGGAGGCCGCCAAGGCCCGGGAGCGGGCGGCGTTGCGCTACGGAACGTGAGTCCCCGCCTTCGATTGCACACAACGGGCGTGGCGGTGAGAGCCGGCGGGTAGGGAGGACGGGTCCCCCACCCCGTCCGAGGAGTTCCGTCATGGCCCGCAACACCCTCTCCCGTTCCCTGCACGACCTGGGCCTGTCCGCCTGGTTCGGCGGCACGCTCGCCAACGCCGTCGCGCTGAACGCCGCCGCCGCCGAGGCCGGCACCGATGCCGCCACCGGCCGCGTCGCGAACGCCGGCTGGGACCGCTGGACCCCGGTGAACGCGGCCGCCATCGGCGCCCACCTCATCGGCAGCGTCGGCCAGCTGCGCGCCAACAAGGACCGCGTCGCCGCCCAGCAGGGTGTCGCCGGCATGTCGACCCTGAAGACGCTGATCACCGCCGCCGCGCTCGGGGCCACGGCCTACAGCCGGGTGCTCGGTCAGCGGGTTTCGTCGGCCGAGAACCCGCCGTCGAAGCGTGGCACGAAGCCGAGCCGCCGCACCAAGGCCCTGGCCCCCGACGTGGCCGCCGCCCAGCAGCAGCTGGACACCCTGCAGTGGGTCATCCCGGCCCTGACCGGCACCCTCGTGGCCATCAGCTCCTACGCGGGCGAGCAGCAGCGGCCCAGCGAGGTCGCCCGCGGCGTGTCGGCGTCCTGATCACCGTCCGACGATCGAGCACTGGGACCGCGTGACGCAGACGGTCGGCCATCCGCGGTCGGACTCCCCCGGGGCGACCCGGTGCCCCGACTGCACCGACGGACTCGGTCAGCCGCGCCCGGTGAAGCCGGGCTCCTTGCGGGAGCGGATGCACGCCAATCCGGGGCTGCTGCTGTCCTGGCGGATCGGCGTCTTCGTCCTGGGCCTGCTCTTCATGCTCCTCGGCATCGCGCTGACCGCGCTGCCGGGCCCGCTCACCATCCCACCGGTGCTCGTGGGTCTGTGGATCTGGTCCAGCGAGTTCCAGTGGGCCGCGCGCTTCTTCGCGGTCTTCAAGCGCAAGGCGCAGGACGCCTGGCGGCACGCGAAGCAGCACCCCGTGTCCTCCGCCGCCATCACCGCGGGCGGGCTGGCTGCCGCCGGCGTCGCCTTCTGGGCGGTCGGGCACTACCAGCTGGTCGACCAGGCGAAGGTCGCCTTGGGGCTCTGACCCCGGGCGACCCGTCAGCGGGTGGGCCACCGTGCCCTGCGGGGTGCCCGACTCCGGGCACCCCGCAGCAACCGGCTACAACTGCCGCATGAGCGCCAGCACCGCCGACCCGTTCACCCTCCGCCGGGCTCCGTTCGCCGAGCTGACTCCGTTCGAGGTGTACGCCCTGTGCCGGTTGCGCGTGGACGTCTTCGTGGTCGAGCAGGAGTGCCCGTACCCGGAGCTCGACGGCCGCGACACCGAGCCGGCCACCGTGCACCTGTGGCTGGAGTCCGACGGCCAGGTGGCCGCCACCATCCGGGTCCTGGACGACGGTGCGACGCGGGCGATCGGCCGGGTGGCGACCGCCGCCGGCTTTCGGGGCCAGGGTCTCGCCGCCCGGCTGGTGCACGAGGGCATCGCGCTCTGCGAGGGCTTTCCCGTCACGCTCGGCGCGCAGGCCCACCTGCAGGGCTGGTACGAGCGGTTCGGCTTCCGGCTCAGCGGCCCGGGCTACGTCGAGGACGGGATCCCGCACGTGCCGATGCGGCGGGAGCCGGCCTGACGCCTCACGCGCGGTGCCCGTCGGGGCGCGCCACCCCGCGGAGCTCGGGCAGCACGCCGTCGCTCTTGTGCACGTGGCTCGACCAGACGGGCTCGTGGTGGGTGTCGGTCCCCGCGGCCACGTCCTCAGCGGTGCGCAGCTTCGCCACCTTGTGCACCAGGACGCCGAACCCGACCTTGGCGACGACGTCGGCCGCGGAGTACGCCACCTGCATGGACGTGAACCAGGCGGGGGTGACGTCGGCGAACACCGGGACGGCGTAGACCAGCGGATAGACCCCGAAACTGGCCAGCAGGACCGTGGCCGCGTTCCGGAGGCTGGCTCCCGCCTCGGCACCCATCGTGGGCAGCGACCTCCGCACCGCGCCGATCAGGGCGACGTACAGGTAGACGAAGAAGACGGTGCTGATGAGCCCCCACACCACCAGCGCGGTCCGGTCGCGGCCCTCCGACAGGACCTGCGACCCCAGGTAGCCGGTGACGATCATGAGGAACGCCGCGGCCATCGTCCGGAAGCGCAGCGCGCGGGCCGCGGCACCCGCCACCGAGCAGACTGCCAGCAGCTCCACGGTGAGCAGCGGGACCGTGACCGACCAGTCGATGTACCGCGTCGCCTCGGAGGTCCGGGCCTCCTCGTTCGGGACGTACACCTCGCCCTGGAGCGAGAAGCCGCTGTCCCAGTCCTGGTAGAGCAGCGCGTAGGCCAGCGCCGCGACCCCGGCCAGGCACAACCCGGCCAGCGCCGACGGCCGGTACCGGACCGACACCTCGTCCTTGCTGTTCCACGCGTAGACGAAGTACGCGAACAGCGCGAACCCGGCGCCGAGCAGCGCGAACTGGACGACGTCGTAGAGACCCAGCGACATGGTCTGCAGCTCGGGCGTGGGCGTGTCCATGCGAGCGCCCTACCCGTGCTGTCCCTCCACAACCGACCGGCAGGATGTCGGCCGTGGACCCCACCACCCTGCTGCGCGCGGCGGCCGACCGGCTCGAGACGCTCGCCGCCCGCACCACCGGCGGCGACTGGGGCAGCGGGGGCCTCCTGGCCAGTCGGCCGGAGGTCGTCGCCCACGCCGAGGACGGCGGCACCGAGCACGTCGCCGAGGCGCGGGCCCGGACGGCCGAGTGGATCGCCGCCCTCTCCCCCGCCGTCGCGCCGGCGCTGTCGGCCTGGCTCCGCGCGGCGGCGGCCCAGCCGCCGATCGACCCGGCGGCCGTCGACGCCGCCCGGGCCCTCCTCCGGCGCCTGCCCTGAGCTCCGGTCAGTCGGCCCCCCGTCCGCCCAGGGTCACGATCTCGTCCTGCCGGACGCCGATGACGGCCTGCTCGGTGAATTGCTGACCGGCGATGAACGACCGCAGCACGCCGTCCACGGGCGCCGGGCGGGCAGTCACGAACCCGCCGACCTCCCCGATCTCCACGGCCACCGTGCCGTTCCGGTCGCTGACCTCGAGCCTGTCGAGCGTCCCCGGCCCGTACAGGACGAGGAGCGGCTCCCCGCCGCCGTCCGGACCCTGCAGCCGGCACTCGGCGGCGACGGCCACGGTCGCCAGGTCGGTCCCGGCCGGGTGCGCCTGCATGCCGCAGGAGCCGGCACTGCCGGAACCCGAGGTCTGCATGTCGGCCCAGCTCAGGCTGACGACGACCGCCCCGTCGGGCAGCGTGACCGCGAGGACGACGCCGTCGACGGTCCCGTCCCCCGCGTCCTGCGGGAGGGCGCCGGAGAACAGGAGGTCGAGCTGCACCTGCTCCCTCGTCAGCCCGGTCTGCGCGAGGACGCCCTCGAGCGCCAGGTCCACGGCCTCGGGCACCGGCGGCTCGCTGTCGGGGTCCAGCGGGGTGAGCACGGGCGGGCTCCATACGAACTCGGTCGCGAAGCTCACCGGCACCGGCCGGCTCTCCACGACGCCGCCGTCGCGGACCACCCGGTAGAGGCCGGAGCTGCCGTGGACCGTGGGCCGTCCGACGGACGTCAGCGCGACGCCGTCGGTGACGGTCAGGGGGGTGAAGTCGCGGCGCACCGAGCCGTCGGCGCCGACCTCCACCCGGGGTGACAGCTCGACGCCGTCGCCCGGAGTCACGAGGACGAGGAGCACGTCGCCCGGCGCGGGGACGTGCGCCGAGGAGGCGGCGTCGTCGAGCCGTTCAGCGGGCCCGTCCGCCACCAGCGCCGCGGGGTCGGCACCCACCGGGCCGGTGAACCACTGGCCTGCCACCTGGTCGTCGACGGGGCCCCGCCCGAGGACGAGCGCGCGTCGGCTCCCCTCCACGTCACCGAGGAAGGCGACCTGCCGATCCTCGACCGCGGGCGCCGCGCTGGGCGTCGTCCAGGCCAGACGGCGCACCGCGTCGAGGGCCGACGGGTCGTCGGCCAGCGAGCCCCGCGTGGGCCAGTCGAGGACGGCGGCCTGGGCCTGGGCGACGTCCACGTCCGGGGCCGCGCGTCCCGACGGCCAGACCGCGGGAAGGACGACGGCGATCAGCGCAAGGCAGGCCGCAGCCACGAGGAAGACGGAGCGCCGCCGTCGATGCACCGCGGCCGTCCGCACGACGGCGTCCACCGCGGCGTCGTGGTCCAGCAGCGCCGTGCCCCCGCGTCCGGCGGCGCCGTGCAGCAGATCCCGCAGCTCGTCCTCGTTCACGACACACCTCCGGTCGGGCGCAGGGCGGGGTCGGCGGCCAAGGCCTCGCGCAGCCGGCCCATCGCCCGGGACGCCTGGGTCTTCACGGTGCCGACGGAGCAGCCGAGCAGCTCCGCGGTCTGCGCCTCGCTCTGGTCCTCGTAGTAGCGCAGGACCACCACGGCGCGCATCCGTGGCGGCAGCGCCCGCAGGGCCTCGATCACGACGGTGCTCCTCTCCGGGTAGCGGTCGTGGTGCGGCTGCTCGGGCAGGGCGTCCATCACCTGCTCCGTCGAGAGGAGGCGCCGCCGCCAGCTGGTGGCGGTCGTGACGAGCACCCGCCGGACGTACGCCGTCGGATCACCCCGCCCGGCCACGCGGTCCCAGTGCCGGTAGGTCTTCAGCAGCGCCGTCTGCACCAGGTCCTCGGCATGACCATCGTCCCCCGTCAGCAGGTACGCCGTCCGCAGGAGGGCGGCGCGCTGCCGGACCACGAAGTCGCGGAAACCCGTCTCGTCCTCGGTGGCCACCGCACTCCTCTCCCCGTCTGCCCCCTTGCACGCCGTGGGGGTCCCGGAAGGTTGACACCGGTGGCCGGGCGGATGATGAGACGCCTAACGGTTAGACGTCTAAGGTTGCCGGATGACCGCTCCGGAGGAATCCCTCGGCCTCCTCATCGGCCGCGTGGCCAAGCAGTTGAGCCGGTCGTTCGACGACGTCCTGGTCGCCGCGGGCGGCTCCACCCCCGTCTGGCAGGTGCTGCGCGCACTCACCGGCGGCGACCACCGCACCCAGGCGGAGCTCGCCGCCGCGATCGGCGTGCGGCAACCGACCCTCACCCACCACCTCGACGCGATGGAGCGGGCCGGGCTCGTGACCCGGGAACGCGAGGACGCCAACCGCCGGGTCCAGCGCGTCACCGTGACGGAACCCGGGCAGCAGCTGTTCCTGCGCCTTCGCCGCGCCGCTGCCTCCTTCGACGGCCGGCTGCGCGCCGGGCTGGCCGACGCCGACGTCGCCGAGCTGCGCCGGCTGCTGGCCCAGCTGGAGGAGAACGCGCAGCCGGACTGAGCGAGCCGGGTCAGGCGCCGAGCCGGGGACCGCAGGCGGCCGCGCGGTCGAGCAGCAACGCCCGCTCCCGCTCGTTGCGGGTGAGGGTCGCGGCCCGCTCGAACTCCGCCCGCGCCTCGTCCCGCCGTCCCAGCTGCTCGAGCAGGTCGCCCCGCACCGTGGGCAGCAGGTGGTACCCCTGTAGCGCCGACTCACCGGCCAGGGCGTCGACCAGCTGGAGACCGGCACCCGCCCCGTACGCACGGGACACCGCCACGGCCCGGTTCAGCTCGACGACCGGCGAGCGGGTGAGCTCCGCGAGCGCCTCGTAGAGCGCGGCGATACGTGCCCAGTCGGTGTCCTCGACGCTCGCCGCCCGTGCGTGGCAGGCGGCGATCGACGCCTGCAGCGCGTACGGGCCCAGGGCGGCGCCGGCGTCCTCGGCCCGCTGCAGGGCGGCGAGCCCGCGGCTGATGAGCACGCGGTCCCAGGTCGTGCGGTCCTGGTCGGTCAGGGTGACCGCCTGGCCGTCGGGACCGACCCGCGAGGCGAGCCGGGACGCCTGGATCTCCATCAGCGCGACCAGCCCGTGCACCTCGGGCTCGCCCGGGACCAGCCCGGCGAGGATGCGGCCGAGCCGCATGGCCTCCTGGCAGAGCGACGGACGGATGAGGTCCTCCCCCGCCGTGGCCGAGTAGCCCTCGTTGAAGACGAGGTAGAGCACCTCCAGCACGGAGGCGATGCGGGCGGTGAACTCCTCGCCCGCCGGCATCTCGAACGGCACGCGCACGGCGGTGAGCGTGCGCTTGGCCCGCACGATCCGCTGCGCCAGCGTCTTCTCGGGCACCAGGAACGCGCGGGCGATCTCGTCGGTGGTCAGACCACCGACCAGCCGCAGCGTCAGCGCCACCCGCGCCTCGCGGGAGAGCACCGGGTGGCAGGAGATGAACACCAGCCGCAGGACGTCGTCCTCGACGACCTCGTCGAGTGCGGCGGCCCAGTCCTCCTCGACGGCCTCCCGGTCGACGAGGTCCCGGCCCAGCTCCTCGGTCTTGCGCTGCAGGTTCTGCGACCTGCGGAAGGTGTCGATCGCCCGGTGCTTGGCGATGGCCATCAACCACGCGCCGGGCTTCGCCGGGACACCGGTCTCCGGCCACTGCTCGAGCGCCGCGACGAGCGCGTCCTGGGCCAGCTCCTCGGCCAGGCCGACGTCGCCGGTGACGCGGGCGAGGGCACCCACGATGCGGGCCGACTCCATGCGCCAGACGGCGTCGACGACGCGGTGCAGGTCCGCGGTCGACGCCGTCGGCGCTGGAGGCGTGGTCACTCGGCGCGCTGGGCCGTGGTCTCGCGGAGCGCGTTCTCCTTGGCCTGGAGCTCCTCGGTGAACGCCTCACCGAAGTCCTCGGCGGTCGAGAACGGGCGGATCTCCAGCTCGCCGCCGCGGAACGGCGCCTTGCGGGCCCACTCGATGGCCTCCTCGCGGGAGGAGACCTCGAAGACCCAGTAGCCCGAGACCAGCTCCTTGGTCTCGGCGAAGGGGCCGTCGACGACCGTGGCGTTGCCGTCGGAGTCGAACTGCACCCGGGCGCCGTGCTTGCTCGGCCGCAGGCCGTCGCCGTCGAGCATGACGCCGGCCTTCACGAGCTCCTCGTTGTAGGCGCCCATCGCCTCGAGCATGTCGGTGCTCGGCATCGTGCCCTTCTCGCTGTCCTCGGTCGCCTTGACGATCACCATGAAACGCATCGCTGCTCTCCTCTGCCGGTGAGCGAGGGCCGGTCGTCGTGTCCGGCGTGGACCCCGCTCTACTGACACGTCGAACGACCACCGCGGGAATCGACACGTCGTCGAAAAATCTTTTCAGACACCGTCGCACGCCGGGGTCGGCGCCTCGTGCCGGACGCACGAGTGCCCCGCCGGCGGACCGGCGGGGCACTCGGGCGAGCGTGGAGCAGGCGTCAGACCGACGCGGCGCAGTAGATGGTGCCGGGCTCGGTCTCGGTGGTGCCCTCCCAGAGGACGTACTCGGTCTCCTCGAAGAAGTCGGCGCAGAAGTCCTCGGCGGGAGCCGCCTCGAACTCCGAGTAGGTCATCTCCTGGTCGTCGATGCCGACGATCTTGTACTGCGCCTCGTCCGCGCCGCAGTCGACGACCTCGTAGTCGGTGGTGCCCTGCGTCTGGATGCAGTCACCGACCTCGGAGGCCCCGGCGCCGAACCAGCCGGTCAGCGAGCCGATGCCGATCACACCGGCCGCGACCACTGCGCCACCGATCGGCAGCCACTTCTTGGCGCCGCTCTTCGTCGGCTGCTGCTGCGGAGCGCCCGGCGCCCCACCCTGCGGCGGCGCCCCACCCTGCGGCGGCGCCCATGCGCCGTCGGGGGTACCGGGCTGGCCGGCCGGCGCGTTGGGGTCGTAGGGGTGACTCATGCGTGCTCCTGAACGTCTGCTGGGAGTGGTGCGATCGCCGCAGATCATCACCGACGACTGCCCGACCAGGGCGAACACAGGGCGGCCGCACGGTAACGATGCGTTCCGGAGGTCCCGGCGGCCCCACCGGCCCCTCCCGCGTGGCCGACGGCGACGCGGGTAGTGGAGGCGCATGGCGGACGACGGGGCAGGACACGGCACGGGCGGTTTCGCGGAACGGATGGGTGCGCGGGCGGAGGTCGCCGACGACGGCTCGGCCCGGCTCGCCTTCACCGCGCTGGACGAGCACCTCAACCAGGCGGGCACCCTGCACGGCGGCGTCCTGGCCACCCTCGTCGACACCGCCATGGGGGCAGCGGTCCGGTCCACGACGGAGGACGACGTGCCGGCGACGAGCCAGCTCACCGTCACCTACCTCCGGCCCGGCACGCCCGGCGACCTGAGCGTCACGGCTCGGGTGCGGACCCGCGGCGAGCACCTGACGGTGTGCGAGGCCGACGTCGAGCAGGACGGGAAGAGCCTCGTGCACGCCGTCGCGACGTTCGCGCTGCTGCACCCCTGAGGCGCCCGGGCGGGACACAGACCCGTGCGGGGGACGCGGGGGGCTGGCGCACCTGAGTAGCGTCAGGGGAGACCGAATCTCTGCTACCTGGGAGGCACCCCGTCGCCATGCGGCCCGGACGATGCGCTGAAGCCCATCTGGGCTGCCCCTGCCGGGGCGACCAGACGATCCACGAGGAACGGTCCAAGGAGATCAGCGAGGCACGCGCGAACGGGCAGGAGTCCGTGGAGTGCCCCGAGTGCGGAGCTGCCACCAGTCCGCTGAACATCGTGAGCTGGGGGCACTGCCGGGCCTGCCGGACCGCCCAGTCACGGGAGATGTACCCCCTGCGCTGGTGATCTCCCTCCGGCCGCGCGCCCGGAGGATGATCAGGGCATGACCACTGCCAGCTGGAACGGGACCGTCATCGCGGAGTCCGACGACATCGTGACCGTCGAGGGCAACGCCTACTTCCCGCGGGACGCCGTGCGCGCGGACGTGCTCCGCCCCTCGGAGACCCACAGCGTCTGCCCCTGGAAGGGCACCGCGTCCTACTTCGACCTCGAGGTCGACGGCCAGGTCAACGCCGACGCTGCCTGGTACTACCCGACGCCGAAGGACGCGGCCCAGGAGATCACCGGCCGGGTGGCGTTCTGGAAGGGCGTCGAGGTCCGCTAGCGAGCGGGCCGCGTGCCGGCCAGTTCGCGCGCCGCCGCTGCGGCGTCGGCGTCCAGCTGGCGGGAGACCGCCTCCTGGAAGGAGTCGTAGGCGGTGTCGGGCGAGGTGCCCAGCGCGGTACCGATCTGTTCCCAGTCGGCGCCGCCGCGGAGGGCGGCGCGGATGCCGATGAGCTGGCTGTCGTGGGCCTTGCGCGAGACCACTTCGCCCAGCGCCAGGAGCTCGAGCGCCTCGTAGGTGTCCAGCGAGGTGTCGATGGTCTTGAGGGAGCTCCAGTCGTCCTCGTCCGCGTCGTGGACGGTGTTGAGCGCGGTGTCGCCGCTGTCGCGGCGGCTGAGGAAGTCCAGGCGGGTCGCGGCCGTGGGGAGCGAGAACTCCGCTTCCAGGGTCTCGGGGGTGATGCTCATGCCCAGAGACTTCCCCGCTCGGCTCGGCGCGCCAAACTCCCGCCCCGCGTGACCCTCGATACCCCGCGGTACCCCAGCGGGGCGCTACGGAGTGGACCCGGCCGCACACGCGGCAGGGCCCGCACCCAGTGGGGTGCGGGCCCTGCCGATGCTGCGTGGGGATCAGCTGGAGACGCCCACGGCCTCCTTGGCCAGGGCGGCGAGCTGGGTCTGCGCGGCGCTGACGACGTTGGCGCGGGCCTTGTGCGCCTCCTCGTAGGCGACGATCACGCGGATGTCGTGCGGCTCCTTGAGGCCCTTGATGGCCTTCACGGCGTCACCGACCGAGAGGTTGTCGAAGTTCTTGATCGGCAGCTCGGAGGCGGCGACGTCGCCGAGCTCCTCGCGGGCGGCCTTGGCGGCCTCGGCCACGTCCTTGTTGCCCTCGCGCTTGGCGACCTGCTCGGCCTTGCGCAGCGAGGCGCTGCGACCGGCGGTCAGGGTCTCCTTGACGGCGTCGGTCAGGGCGACGGCGCGGTCGGTGACGGCGGAGAACCGGTCGGAGGTCTCCTCGCCGGCGTTCTTGACGGTGTCGACGGCGTTGTTCACCGTGTTGGCCCAGAAGCGGACCGGCGCGTTGACCGCGCGGGCCACGCCGCCGGCAACCTTCTGCACAGGGGTGGCGACGAGGGCGGCGGGGCCACCGAGGGCCTCCTCCGCCAGGACGACGGTCAGCCACTCGACGGTCGCCTGGTGGGCGGTGATGAGCTTCTCGGCGAGCTTGCGCACCTTGGTCTCCTCGGCCGACTCGGCGAGGACCTTCACGTAGGTGGCGCGGTCGAGCAGCTGGTGCTCGAGCGACAGGTCGGTCAGCAGGGCCTCCTCGAGGGGGGCGGCCTGCTCGAAGGTGGCCTTGAGGACGGCGCCGAGGCGGCCGAGCGCGGGGGTGACGACGTCCGGCACGCCACCGAGCGACCGCAGGGCCTCGGTGATCTCGATCGTGCGAGCTGCGGCGTTGTCGGCGTTCTGCGTGAGCTCGCGGCGGACGGCGTCGGTCCGGGCCTGCGAGATACGGGTACGCGCGACCTGCTCCTCGGTCTTCGTGAGGAGGACGAGGGCGCGAAGCTGGTTGACGATCTTGTTGTTGTCGGTCATGACTCCTTCATGCCCCACCGATGGCGGGTGCTAACTACAGCAAGCGCATTGCTAGCAGTGAGGCTCGTCACGAGCCCCCGTCCGTCGGCGCCTCAGCCGATGCGCGCCAGCCCCGCCCGCTTCTCCAGCCAGACCATGCCGGAGTTCAGCAGCAGACCGACGACGCCCATGACCACGACGATCCCGAAGACGTCCGCGGAGCGGTATCGGCTTCGCGCCTCGATCACCAGCGAGCCGAGTCCTCCGTTGCCCGTCATCATCTCCGCCACCAGGGCGACCACGAGCGCGATCGCCAGGCTGATGCGCACGCCGGTGACGATGCCGGGCAGCGCGGCGGGCAGCCGAACCTTGAGGGTCGCCGCCACGGGCCCGAGCCGGTGCACGCGCGCCACGTCGACGAGCGTCCGCTCGATGCCTCGCACCCCGTGCACGGCGCCGAGCAGGATCGGCCACACGGCGGCGAACATGATGGCCACGAGAGCGAGCGTGTGGCCGATACCCACCAGGATCATGAGCGCTGGGATGACCGTGACCGTGGGCATCGCGCGGAAGAACTCCAGGCTGGGCCGCGTGACCTCGTCGGCGATGCGCGAGGCACCGATGAGCATGCCCACCGGGACCGCGACCACGATGGCCAGCAGCAGTCCGAGGAGGGCGCGGACCGTGGTCTCCCCCGTCGCCTCCAGCAGCCCCCCGTCCTGCAGCATGTCGTAGCCGGCCTCGGCGATCCGGCTGGGCGCGGGCACGAACACCGGGTTGACCCAGCCGGCTTGTGCTGCGAGCTCCCACAGGCCCAGCAGCGCCAGCGGGACGGCGAGCGCCTGGCCGATCCGCAGCACCCTCGTCATCGGGATGCCGCCGGCAGCGCGCCGCGTTGCGGGAGGGCGCGCTGGGCGAGGTTGATCAGGGTGTTCACGACGACCCCCAGGAGACCGATCCAGACGATGTAGGCGTACATCGACGGCAGTTGCAGCGCGTCACCCGCGAACCGGACCTCGTGACCGAGGCCGGCGGGCACAGCGAGCATCTCGACGGCGATGACCAGGATCAGCGCCAGCGCGGCACCGACCCGCAGACCGACGACCGTGGCGGGTATCGCGCCCGGCACGAAGATCTTCGTCAGCCTCGCCAGCGGGCTCAGCCGCGCGATCCGGGTCAGGTCGTCGTAGCGGGTCCGCAGGGACTCCGACGCGGCCGCCACGTTGAGCAGCACCGGCCAGACGGCGGCGAAGACGGCCACCGTCACCTCGCTGCCCGCACCGAACCCCATGACCAGCAGGACCACGGGGATCAACGCCACCGGCGGGATGAACCGCAGGCTGTTGATGGACGAGCCCAGCAGCCGCCCCATCGTGGGCGACATCCCGACGACGGCCCCGATCACCACTCCCAGCACCGCGGCGATCGCCGTGGCGACGAGCGTGATCAGTAGGGTGTGGGCGGTCGCCGACCAGAGCCGGTCGGAGGTGAGCTCGCCACCGAGAGCCGTCGCGACGTCGGCTGGCGCCGGGACGCCGGCCACGCTGCCCGACGCCGCGGCCAGCGCCCAGCCGAGCACCAGGACCGCGACGCCGCCGAGGCCCAGGACGACGGCCCTGACCCGTGACCTCACGTCGTGCCCCTCGCCATCACAGCGACCGGATCGTCTCGAACAGCTCGAAGCGCAGCCGCACGAACTCGTCCTGGGCCCGGGAGCGCCCCTGGTCCCGAGGCCGCTCCAGCGCCACCGGCACCTCTCGGACGACGTTCGCCGGATTGCGTCGCAGCACCACCACCCGATCGGCCAGGTAGATCGCCTCGTCGAGATCGTGGGTCACGAACAGGACGGTCGGGGCCAGCTCGTGCCACACCTCCAGCAGGCCGTCCTCCAGGGCGAAGCGGGTCAGCGCGTCCAGGGCAGCGAACGGCTCGTCCATGAGCAGGATTGACGGCCGGGCCACCAGCGCCCGGGCGATCTGCAGCCGTTGCTGCATCCCGCCCGACATCTGGCCCGGGTACAGCCGCTCGACATCGGGCAGGTGCACCCGACGCAGCACGTCCTGGACCATCGGTCCGCGCAGCCGACGCGGGACGCCGGCCGCCTCCAGCCCGAACTCGACGTTCTTGGCCGCCGTCCGCCACGGGAGCAGCGCCCGGGCGTGGTCCTGGAACACGAAACCCAGATCCTCCGGAGGCCCGTTCACCACCGTCCCGTCGACCCTGATCTCGCCGGCGTCGGGCCGGAGCAGCCCGGCCAGCAGCCGCAGCAGGGTCGTCTTGCCACAGCCGGAGGGGCCCACGACGCAGACGAACTCACCCGGACGGACCGAGAAGCTGAGGTCCTCGATCACCGGCCGACCTCCGGCCGCGCCGGGGTAGGCGTACGTCAGGCCGGTGACCTCGATGGCGCCCCGGGCACCAGGGGCCGTCGCCCCCGGTGCTCCGGTCCCCGGTCGCCCGTCCGCGGGAGCGGACGCCGATCGGGATCCGACAGCGGCGCTCACGGCTGCAGCAGGACGCCGGGCTGGACGTCGTCCTCGATCAGACCTTGCGCGCTCATGGCGTCGATCCAGAGCTGCAGCTGGTCCTCGCTGATCGCGGCGCTGAGGTTCGTCGGCGGGGTGCGCTGGGCGATCGCCGGGTCCAGGCCCGTGTGCGCCGCGATGATCTCGACGGTGCGCTCCGGGTTCGCGGTCACGAACTCTGCCGCCTGCTCGAGGGAGGTGCGGAGCTTCTCGACGATGTCGCCGTTGGCCTCCACCCACGCCGTCGTGCCCGACAGGAAGGTGATGAGGACGTCGTCACCGAACTCGCTGAGGTCGACCACCGGCTGGTGACCGGCGGCGCGGGCGGGTCCGACGAGGTTGATGGACGTGGCGACGGCGTCGACGAGTCCGGAGTTCAGCGCCTCGATCATCTGCGGGAAGGGCACCTCGACCCACTCGACGTCCCCGGTGTCGATGCCGTCCTCCTCCATGAGCGCCGTCGTGCTGATCTCGAAGGAGCCACCTCGGCTCGGCGTGCCGATGCGCGCGCCGGCCAGCCCGTCGATGGAGGTGATCCCGCTGGCCTTCGACGCGACGACGAACAACCGCGGGTTCTCCGGCGTGTTGTACGACATCCCGGCCACGGCAGTCAGGTCCAACTCCGAGGAGACGGCCTGGAGGAAGTCGGGAGCGGTCTGGGTGCCCAGCTGCACCTCCCCGTTGGTCAGTGCGACCGGCGCCAGCCCCGCGGCGATGTTCTGCAGCTCGACCTCGAGCCCGTTGGCCTCGAAGATGCCTTCGTCCTGCGCGACCCACAGCGCGAGGTCCTCGCTGGAGCCCGTCTCCGAGATCCGGACGACGCCGGTGTGCGGCGCGGTCTGCGCCTCCCCCTCGGAGTCGCCGGAGTCTCCACCTCCGCACGCGGCGACGGCGCTCATGCTCACTGCGAGGAAGAGGGCCAGCAGCCCCTTCCTGGACCGGGCCTGCGTCGGACGACGACCGATCACCATGTCGCTAGCCACCTTCTTCCACTCCACGTTGACGTTCGGGCTGATACGGACTGCGGCGGATTCGTCCGGCACCCGACCTTCTCGGCCGGTCCGGCGTTCGCGGCGCCGCTGTGACGCGGACAACTGTCTTGGTCGGGCACTATGACGACAATCACCGATCCGCCATGCGGAACGCGTTGGGCGGGAACACGGCCGCGGGACCGGGCGCCATCAGGACAGGGACCGCACGAGGTAGTCCCAGCCGAGACCGAGCTGGCGGTCACCGTAGACGCGCCCCCGCTTCTCCTCGGCCTCCTCGTCGGAGGAGGCGCGAAGGGCGCCGGCGCCGACGGCAGCCGCCGCGACCAGCTGCATGCGGCAGGCCTTCTCCATCAGCACGGCGCCGAAGACCGCCCTGCGGACGTCGCTCTCGGCGACGACGATGCCGTGGTTGACCAGGTGAGCGCGTTCCGCTCCCCCAGCGCAGCGGCGACCGATCGCCCCAGTTCGCCGGTCCGGATGAGGTCACCGGTCTCGGTGTAGCGGGGCACGTCCGGCGGGGTGAAGAAGGTGCCCTCGTGACCCAGCGGCTGCAGCGGCAGCCCGGTCGCCGCGAGGGTCACGGCGGATTCGGGATGGCTGTGCACGACGGCGCCGACGTCGGCTCGGGCCCGCATCACCTCGGTGTGGATGTGGTGCTCGAGGTGGACCGGACCGTCGCCCTCGAGGAGCTCCCCGTCCCAGGAGAGGAGGTGGACGTCGTCGGGTACCAGCTCGTCGAAGCCGACACCGGCCCGCTTGAGCCAGAGCCCGCGACCGGCGTCGTCCCGCACGGAGAGATGCCCCCACACCATGTCCGCATGGCCGTGCGCGGCGAGGATCCGGCAGCCGACCGCGACGGCCTCCCGGGGGTCGGCACGCGTCACCGGGCGCTCCCGGTCAGGAAGTCACCCACGATCCGGTTGAACTCCTCCGGCTGCTCGAACATGAGCCAGTGCCCGGCGCCGGTGATGAGCTCGAAGTGGCCATTGGGCAGGATCTCGCTGGCCCGGCGGCCGACCTCGGCAGGCGTCGTCGGGTTCTTGTCGCTCCACAGCACGAGCGTCTCGTGCGGGATGGCGGCCAGGTCGGCCTCGGTGAGCAGGTACGCCCGGTTCTCCGGGCTGGGCTGCTCGGCGACGAGCTTGGGCATCACCCGTCGGCTGTCGGGCAGCGTGTAGATGCGGTAGCGCGCCTCGACCAGCTCGTCGGTGACCGACGCGGGGTCGGCCATCAGCCACTCGAGCCGTGTACGGACGCTCTCGCGGGTGGGCGCCTCGACCGCCTTGCGGGTGACGTCCTGCACCTTCGCGTGGACGGCCTGGCTCTCCTCCTTGCGCGCCTCGTCGTCCAGCAGGATTCCGGCTCCCGTCACGTGCGCGATGCGGCCGATCCGGTCGGGGTGCTTCAGCGCGGTGTAGAGGCCGATCCAGCCGCCCAGGGACTGCCCGACGATGTGCGCCCGCTCGGCACCGATCGCGTCCATGAAGCGCAACAGGTGCTCGGTGAACACGGGCGCGTGGTACGTCACGTCCTCCGGTTTGGCCGTCCAGCCGTGCCCCAGCGTGTCGATCGCGTGCACCCGGAGGCCGCGCTCGGCCAGCGGGACGACGTTGCGCACGAACCCCTCGACGTGACCGGTCAGCCCACCGATGCAGATGACGTGATCACCGGAGTCCCCCGCCTCCAGGGACCGGGTACGCCAACCGCCGGCGTCGTGGAATCGGAGCTCGGCACCCAACGTGTCGGTCCAGAAAGTCATGGCAGGTCCTCCTGAAGGAAGTACTCGACCGCCGCGGTGACGTCGAGGGGGTTCTCGTAGTGCGGCCACTGCTTGGCGCCGGGGACGGTCACGACCCGGGCGTCGGGCAACGACGCCGCCAGCCGGTCGAGGACGGCACCCGGCAGGTGGCCGTGCTCGCCGCGGACGAACAAGGTGGGCGTCCGGTGGGCGCGCCACCAGTCGGGGGTCAGCAGCCAGCTCCCGTTGTCCGCGGCCCGGACCGCGCTGTGCACGTCCGCGGCCCCCGGCGGCTCGTACAGGCGTCGGCGCAGCTCGACCATCTCCTCGTCCACGGCGGCCGGGTCCTGCAGGAGCTGGCGCAGGCGCAGGCGGACGTTGTCGGCCGTGACGGCGGTGAACGCCCGTCCGCCGCGTTCGTAGGCGGCTGCCACCCTCGGGTCCGCCAGCCGCTCGGCCTCGCTCTGCAACCCCGCCGGCTCGACCAGCACGAGGCGGCGCACCGTGCCCGGACGGCGGCGGGTGAGCCACGCGGCCACCCAGCCGCCGAGGGACTGGCCGACGACGTCCAGGTCGCTCTCGCCGGTCTCGGCGAGCAGGGCGTCCACGAGGTGCTCGGTGTGCTCGAGCAGCTCCCCGACGTCGTACCGGCTGCCGGCCCGCTCCGTGAGCCCGTGGCCCAGCAGGTCGGCGGCCACCACCTGCCGCCCGTCGGCCCAGCCCGCGTGGTTGCGGGTCCAGGTCTCCAGGTGACCACCCCGGCCGTGCAGCAGGAGGAGCAGCGGCCCCGAACTGCCCGTCCGCAGGATCCGGGTCCGGACGCCACCGACGTCCACGAACCGGATCTCGCTCCCCAGGGCGTCGGTCCACAGGCTCACGCCAGGTGCTCCCGCAGAAAGCCCACCGTCCGCTTCCACGTCAGGTCCGCCGCCTCGGCGTGGTGGTTGGGGTGGGTGTCGTCGTGGTACGCGTGCCCCGCCCCCTCGTAGCGGAACAGTTCCGCAGGAGTGGCGCTCGACGGCAGCGCCGCCTCCAGCGCGTCGATCTGGTCGGCCGGGATGGCCTCATCGGCTCCGCCGAAGTGGAACTGGACGGGCGCCCGCAGCTGCGCGAGGAGGGGCAGCCGCGAACGCTCGCTGCCGGTGGGCGAGTACTCCGGGGGCAGGACGGGGATCCCGTACAGCGACACCACGGCCGCCAGGTCGTCCGTCTGCGCGGCCCAGGCGAGGACGCTGCCGCCGCCGAGGCAGAAGCCCAGGGCCCCGACGCGCGCACCGTCCACCTCGGGCAACTCGGCGGCGAACTCCAGCCCTGCCTGCAGGTCGGGGACCACCACCTCGTCACGTGCCGCGAGGAACGCCTTGCTGCGTCGGTCGTCGGCATCGACGAAGTTCTGCGGCGGCATCCCGCCCACCCGGCTGAACATGTCGACGGTGAGGCTCGCGAAGCCCTCCGCGGCCAGCCGCCGGGTGACCTCCTGGCGATGCACGGTGACACCCAGGTTCTCGTGGGCGGTGATCACGAGCGGCAGGTCACCGGCCTGCGCCGGCAACGCGAGGTAGCCCCGGACGAGGTCCTCCCCGCTGGGGAAGTGCACCCACCCGGCGCGGACACCGGAGTCGTGCGGAACGAGCTGAACGGGCATGGCTGTCCTCCGTCGGGTCAGGAGCGGTCGGCCGCGTAGGCGCGGTTCGTGTCGTCGAGCGTTCGTCGGATCAACCTGCCGAGTCGCTCCAGCTGGGCGCGGGGGGCCCGGGTGGCCGGGGCGACGATCGCCAGGGCTCCGAGCGGCCGGCCGCCGGCCCCGACCGCCACCGCGGCGCCGGCGACACCGTCGGTGAACTCGTGCGTGTCGGTCGCGAACCCGCGCCGCGCCACGGACGCGACCTCCCGCCGGAACTCGTCGTGGTCGACGATGCTGCGCGCGGCGCGGGGCACCAGCTTCAGCTGCGGCACGATCTGGTCGGCTTCCGAAGGTTCGAGTGCACCGAGGACGGCCTTGCCGATGCACCCGTTGCCGATGTGCGTCCGCTTCCCGACCGGCGACGTGACCGCGAGCGGGTGGGTGGCGGGCCGCTTGCGAATCACCAGCAGGGTGCGGTCCACCCAGTCCACCTCGGCCACGAGGATCGTCTCCTCGGTGAGCTCGGCCAGGGCGGCGACCGCATCGCGCGTGAGCTGCGAGAGCGCCGAACTGGTCGACACCAGGCCGCCGAGCTCCAGCAGCCGGCCCCCCAGCGAGTACGCCCCGTCGCTCTCCTGACGGAGGAATCCGCGCTCGACGAGGGACACCGCGATCCGGTGCGTGCTCGGCTTGGGCAGGCCGACGATGTCGGCCAGTTCGCGCAGCTGCAGGCGCGGGTGCCGGGCGCTGAAGGCGGTCAGGATGTCCAGGGCCCTGGTGACGGACCGGACGCCCCGCCGGTCGGCGACGTCGGACTCCTCCCTCGGGTCCGCGGCGTCCACGATGCTCATCGGGCGACCGCGCACGCCGACGGGGCGGCAGTGGTGCACTCCACGAGAAGCTCCCTTGTTCCTCCGGCGCGGACCGGACGGCCGTCCAGGTCCGCTGTGTCCGGCAGCACACTCGCACGCGCGACCGTGATCAACGCTCATTCCGCCACCCGGAACGCGCTCCGTCACGCGGACCGGTGATCGCCGCGGTACAGGTCCGCGTGCGGGATGCCGAGCAGCACCAAGAGGTTCCGGAGCGCGACCGGGTTGAGGCCGCCCGCCAGCAGGGCGTGGGCATCCCGGTCGAGGACCGCCTGCCGTGCGGCGTCGTCGAGGCGGTAGCCGGCCAGTACCGGGCCGGCGTCTGCGCGGTACCGGTCGAGGAGGCCCGGCTCGTGCTCGAGGTCCCAGGCCAGTTTCGTGAGTGCGAGCAGGTTCACGGCGTCGCCATGCTCATGATCCCGATCCCGATCGCCCACTCCGGCATCGGGGCGTAGCCCAGCAGCCGGCCTCCGGCCGCCCCGGCCGCTCCCTGGGCGACGAGCCAGGTGCGGATCTCCAGCGCGCCGTTGCCTGCGTCAGCCAGGATTTCGTCGTCGCTCCAACCGAGCACCTCCTCCACCCGCCCGGTCGCCATCAGGTCGAGGAAGTGGCCGTCCCACTCCTCGTTGACCTCCCCGAACCGGGGCAGCCCCACCCAGTGCGACACCCCGCCGGTCCCGAGTACCCCCAGGCGCGGACCTCCCGGCAGCGCGGCGGCCGCCCGGCCGAGCGCGGTCCCGAGCGCGACGCAGCGCGCGAGGGACGGCAACGGCGGGGTGTTGCAGTTGACGAAGAGCGGGACGATCGGCAGATCGCCCAGGCCCAGCCGCAGCAGCGGGACCATGAAGCTGTGGTCCAGCGGCATCTCGTGGCTACGGGAGACGTCGAACCCTCCCGAGACCAGGCCGTCCAGGAGCCCGGCCGAGATCGCCGGGCTGCCGCTCACCACGCCGGCGGGATTGCCGAACTCCCCCCAGCCCTCGTACTCGTCCGCGACACCGACGCAGAACGTCGGGTAGTGCTCCAGCCGGAAGGTCTCGTAGTGGTCGGTCGCCACCACGACGAGCGCGTCGAGACGTGCGGCGCGGATCTCGGCAGCCATCGCGTCCCACCCGGCGTTGAGCCCGTCGGACCGTTCCGGCGCCGCGTGCGGGTTGCGCAGGATCGCCCCGACGTGCGACGTCGCACCGGCCCAGGCCACGCCGCTCATGCGAGCACCTTCTCGGGAGCTAGACGGACGTCGTCGCGCACGGGGCTGCCCGTACGGGCGACATCGGTGGACAGCAGGACACCGCACCCCGGGCAGGCGTATCGGCGCAGCTCGAGCTCTGGCGTCAACCGCTCCCCCTTGCTGATGTCGTGCACGTCGCGGCCCACGTGCAGGCCGGCGTGCGTGCGCCAGGCGTCCTCGGCCCGGGCCAGCCCCAGCCCGCAGCGGCAGCGCACGAACCGCTCGCCCGACGGCGCCTCGACGAGATCCAGGGCGTCGCCGAGCGGGCCGACCCGGATGGCGTCCGCCGGCACGTCGACCGGCGGCGACTGCACCGGCCATGCCTTCCGCTCCTCCAGGAGTTCGGCCCGCCGCGCCGCCGTGGCCGCGTCGTCCACGGTCCCGTCGGCCGCCACCACGGCGCCGTACAGCCGCGCCGCGGCGTCCGGGCTGACAGCCCCGTGCCGCAGGTCCAGCGCCAGCTCGTCGACGGGCCTCGTGAGCGGGTCGCCCCAGCCGCCACCGGACTGGTGGATCGTCTTGATGACGTCCCCCGAGGCCATGCCGAACATGCCCTGCCGGCCGCGCATCAGCGGTCGCTCACCACCGATCTCGTCGGTGTCCGCCGGGATGCGACCCTGGGCGAAGTGGTCCCAGACGTCACTGCCGGTGACCACCTCGCGGATGTTCTGGGTCCCGGGGTAGCCGCCGAAGAGGCCCGTCGAGTTGGGCACCTCCCAGCCGTGCCCGTTGCAGGTGGCGCGCAGGTCGTCCCCGCCGTGCACCAGGTACAGCGAGCCCATGCTCTGCCCGCCGCGCCTGCGGCCGGCGCCGCCGGAGTCGGGCACGAGACCGCGCCACAGGTACAGCAGGGGGGTCTCGAGCTCCATGGACTCCGCGTTGGAGATTCGCTGCCGCTCGATGTTGTGCTGCCCCTGCGTCCACAGCCCGTCACGTGCGGCGTACGCCCCTCCGCCGGTGGCGAGGCAGTCGAGGATCACGTGGGTGAAGGGGTCACCGTGTGCGTTCACCCCCGACAGCACGAACTGGTCGGGCCCGCCGGCGGGGGTCGCCTGGGCCTCCCCCATGAGGTCGTCGGAGCAGGCGATGAGCTTGGACAAGGCCTCGATGGCCGCCATCTCCACCAGCCAGCCCGCTTCCAGGGCTCCTCCGCTCACGGCGGCCGGGCGCTTGGCGTTGCAGATCAGGCCCTCGGGGCAGACGACCTCGACCGGCCGGAACAGCCCTTCGTTCCACGGGGCGTCGAAGGCCAGGGTCGGCAGGAGCGCCGCGTTGATGCCGGCCATGAGCCCGGACGACGTGCAGTTGATGTAGCCCGGGGCCTGGGGCGAGGAGCCCGAGTAGTCGAACTGCAGGGTGTCCCCGGTCTTGGTGAGGACGAGATCGACCTCGTAGAGCTTGCCCAGCCCGCCGTCGTTGTCCAGGTAGGCGGTGCTGCGCACGGTGGCGTCCGGCAGGGTGCGCAGCCGCTGCCGCAGCCGACGGTCGGAGAGGTCGATGAGCCCCGCCATGACCTCGCGGACGACGTCGGCGCCGTACCGCTCGGCCAGCTGCGTCATGGCACGGACGGCGGTGTTGTTGGCGCCCACGAGACCGCGGAGATCCAGGTCGAAGGCCGCCGGCGCCCGGGTGTGCGCCAGGATCAGGTTCCAGACGTCGCTCCGGACGGTGCCGCCGTCCACCAGCTTGGTGGGCGTGAGCTGCAGCCCCTCCTGGAAGGACTCGGTGGCATCGCTGCAGAAGCTGCCCGGCCGGGAGCCGCCCACGTCGGGCATGTGGCACATGGCGCCGGTCCAGGCGAGGAGCTCCCCCTCGAAGAAGATCGGCGCGACCACGCCGACGTCCTGCGCGTGGATAGAGCCCTTCCACGGGTTGTTCACGACGAACATGTCGCCGGCATTGATGCCGGGATCGGCCTCGCAGTCGGCGATGACGTGCCGGGTGATCAGGGCCATCGACGCCGAGTGCAGCAGGATGGTTCGCCCCATGGCCGCGACACTGCCGTCGGGCAGGTAGAGCCCCACGTTGAAGTCGTTCGCGTTCACGACGTGCGGCGAGCCTGAGATCGCGGCGAGCGTGGCCCCCTGCTCGTCGGTGATGGCCAGCAGGCGGTGTCGGATGACCTCGAAGGTGACCGGGTCCACGCCCGATCGGCCCCCGGCCGCCGAGGGGACGGGCTGGGAGGCGGCCGAGTCGGCCCGGACGTCGGTGCTCACGAGATCCCCTTGCAGTCGATGAGGAGGTTGCGGAACGGGTCGACCCGCAGGTGCTGGCCGGGGCCGATGACGACCGTGGTGCCGGCGAACTCGAGGACGGCGGGGCCGGTGACCTCGCTGCCGGGACCCACCAGCTCCCCGCGCAGGACGGGCGTCGGCACGGATCCGGACTCGGGGAAGTACACGTCGCGGCTACCGGTGCGGGCGGCCGACCAGTCGCCGTCGCCCTCGTCGGGCTCGGGGGCGGAGAAGCCGCGGGCGGGCACCCGCCCCTCCACCCGCAGGGTGTGCATCTCCAGCCCGGCCGCCGGCATCGCGGTGCCCGTCCCGTAGATGCGCTCGTAGGTGGTGAGGAAATCGACCACGGCGGCCCGCATCACCTCACCGGTCACCGGCCCGTCGGGCAGGACGACCGGCAGCTCGTGGGTCTGCTTGCGGAACTTCAGGTGCACCGAGCGGACGAACTGTGCGCGCGGGTCGTGGTCGAGGTCTGCGTGGCACCGGGCCACCAGCTCGTCCAGGGACCGCTCCAGGCGTTCGGTGTCGATGCCCGAGGCCGGGTCGCTGAGGCCCGGTTGCGTCCGCTGCACGTCGGTGGTCTGCACGGCACGGAACCGGTCGGAGGTCACCGCACCGAAGGCCGAGTGCACCGTCGACGTCGGCGGGACCACCAGCGTCCCGATCCCCGCAGCCGCCGTGTAGGCGCTGGCGTGGGTCGGCCCGGCACCGCCGTAGGCGAACACGACGAAGTCGCGGGGGTCGCGGCCCTGCTCGACCGTCACCTTGCGCAGCAGGTCGGCCATCTGGTTGTCCGCGACCTGGCGGATCCCGGCGGCCGCCTCGAGCACCGTCATGCCGAGCGGGCCGGCGACGTGCTCGAGGATGGCCTTCTCCGCGAGGGCCCGGTCCAGCGGCATCCGCCCGTCGAGGAAGTACTCGGGGTCGATGATCCCGAGGACGACGTCGGCATCGGTCACGGTGGGCTGGTTGCCCCCCCGGCCGTAGCAGGCCGGGCCGGGGAGGGAGCCCGCGCTGCGCGGGCCGACGACGAGCGCCCCCACCTCGTCGACGGAGGCGATCGAGCCCCCGCCCGCGCCGATGGCGGTGACCTTGATGCGTGGCAGCGACAGGTGGTAGTTGCCGAGCTCGGCGGTGTGCTCGACGAGGGGTTCGCCGTCGACCACCAGGCCGACGTCGAAGCTGGTGCCGCCCATGTCGCTGGTGATGACGTTCGGGAAGCCGAGCCGGCCGGCCAGTTCCGCCGAGGCGAGCACGCCACCGGCCGGGCCCGAGGTGAGGAGCGAGGCCGAGCGGCGGGCCGCGTCGGCGGCCCGCATGACACCGCCGCCGGAGTCCATGATCGAGATGTCGCCCCGGAAGCCGCCCTCCTGCAGGCGTGATTCCAGCCGGGCGATGTAGTCGCGGATGACGGGGCCGAGGTAGGAGTTGATGACCGTGGTGGCGGTCCGCTCGTACTCGCCGATGACCGGCGCGATCTCGTGGGAGAGGGTCAGGTAGACCTCGGGCCATTCCTCCGCCACCAGGTCGGCGACCATCCGCTCGTGCTCCGGCCGGAGGAAGGACCACAGGAACGAGACGGCCAGCGCCGTCACCCCGGTGGCTTTCAGGCGGCGCAGCAGCGACCGCACCTCGGCCTCGTCCAACTGCACGACGATCCGGCCGGAGGAGTCCACCCGCTCGTCGGCGACCGCGACCAGCTCGCGGGGCACGATCGGCTCGGGGTTGCGGCGCCGGCTGTAGTGACCCGTGGCCGCGCCCATGCCGACCCACGAGGTCATGCTGCGCTGGACCAGCAGGGTGTCGGCGAACCCGGCGGTGGTGAGGAGAGCCGTGGGGGCACCCCGGCGCTCGATCAGGGCGTTGGTCGCGGCCGTCGTCCCGTGGGCGAAGTAGCCGATCTCGGCGCAGAAGTCGGGTAGGGGCAGTCCCACCGCGTCAGCGGCGAGCGCCAGCGCGTCGAGGATGCCCTCCGAGCGGTCGTGCGGCGTCGTCGGCGACTTGAACAGCCGCGGCTGCACGCCCTCCTCGAGCAGGACCAGGTCGGTGAACGTGCCACCGATGTCGGTACCGACCAGGAAGCGCCCGGTCGGTCGATCGTTTCCAGAAGGCTGCACAACTGCTCCATTTCGGCTGTCTCGCCTGGTTGCGGACACTGTCTTCGGGGTGTGGCGGCGCGCACAACGAACGGTCCGCGATGCGGAACGCGTTTCTTTTCTCGCGGCCGCCGGAGGTCGGCGGCCGGTCAGCCGCGAGCGGCGACCAGGTCCAGGGCGATGTCGACGAGCAGGTCCTCCTGCCCACCGACCATGGCGCGGCGACCGGCCTCGACCAGGAGCTGCCGCGGTTCCAGGGCGTGCTCCGCGGCGATGCGCTCGGCGTGCAGCAGGAAGCTCGAGTAGACGCCGGCGTAGCCCAGGGAGAGGGTCTCGCGGTCGACGCGCACGGGTCGGGTCATCAGCGGCCGCACGACGTCGTCCGCGGCGTCCATGAGCGCGAAGAGGTCACAGCCGTGGTCCCACCCGGTGAGGTCGGCGACGGCGATGAATGCCTCGAGCGGGCAGTTGCCGGCGCCGGCGCCCAGCCCGGCCAGCGACGCGTCCACCCGGAGGACGCCCTCCTCCACGGCGGCGACGGAGTTCGCGACGCCGAGCCCGAGGTTGTGGTGGGCATGGATGCCGATGGCAGTCGAGGGATCGAGGACGTCCCGGTAGGCACGGACCCGGTCGCGGACATCCGTCATCGTCAGCCGGCCACCGGAGTCGGTGACGTAGACGCACTGCGCCCCGGCGTCCTCCATGACGGCGGCGTTCCGGGCGAGCACGTCCGGTTCGGCCATGTGGCTCATCATCAGGAAGCCCGCGACGTCGAGCCCGAGTTCGCGTGCGGTGCCGATGTGCTGCACGACGATGTCGGCCTCGGTGCAGTGCGTGGCCACGCGGACCGACGTCACCCCGAGGTCGACCGCGGCGCGCAGATCGGCGAGCGTGCCGATGCCCGGCAGCAGCAGGGTGGTGAGCTTCGCGCGGGTGACCACCTCCGCGACCGCCGCGATCCACTCCGCGTCCGTGTGCGCCCCGGGACCGTAGGTCAGGCTGCCGCCCGCCAGCCCGTCGCCGTGCGCGACCTCGATCGCAGCCACACCGGCGGCGTCGAGGGCGGCGGCTATGGTCCGCGCCTGACCGGTGGTCAGGCCGTGGGACACCGCGTGCATCCCGTCGCGCAGCGTCACGTCCTGCACGTAGACGGCGGTCATCCGAGGGCCCCCGCCGCGACCGCAGGCTGCACCAGTGCCTCGCCGACCCGCAGGGCCGCCGAGGTCATGATGTCCAGGTTGCCGGCGTACGAGGGCAGGTAGTGGGCTGCACCCTCCACCTCGAGGAAGACCGTCACGTGCACGAGGTCGCCGGTCGCGGCGTCGCCCCCCACGAGTCGCCGACGCCTGTCCCCCGGTGGCACCGACTGGAACTGCACGTCCTGCTTGAGCCGGTAGCCCGGCACGTACTCCGCCACGTCGGCGACCATCGCCTCGATGGAGTCGGCGACGGTCCGCCGGTCGGCCGCGTCTGCCAGCAAGGCCACGGTGTCGCGCATGATCATGGGTGGCTCGGCGGGATTGAGCACGATGATCGCCTTGCCGCGCTCGGCGCCGCCCACCTGTTCGATGGCGTGTGCGGTCGTCTCGGTGAACTCGTCGATGTTCGCGCGGGTGCCCGGACCCGCCGAGCGGGAGGCGATCGACGCGACGATCTCCGCGTAGCGGACCGCGGTCACCCGCGAGACAGCGGCGACGACCGGGATGGTGGCCTGCCCCCCGCAGGTCACCATGTTCACGTTGCGGGCGTCGGTGAGCTCGGCGAGGTTCACCGCGGGGACGACGAACGGGCCGATGGCCGCGGGTGTCAGGTCCACGACCCGCACGCCGGTGCCGCGCAGCCGCTCGTCGGTGACGACGTGGGCGGCTGCGGACGTCGCGTCGTAGACCAGGGCGACGTCGGCGAACTCCGGCATCGCCAGCAGTCCGTCGACGCCGTCGGACGTGGTGGCCACTCCCAACCCGCGGGCGCGGGCCAGGCCGTCGCTGTCCGGGTCGATGCCCACCATGACGGCCGGCCGCAGCACCTGCGACAGCTGCTGGACCTTGATCAGGAGGTCGGTCCCGATGTTTCCGGAACCGATGATGGCGACGGCGGCACCCGTGCCGGTCACGGTCGGCCCTCCGCGAACGACGCGTGGACCTCGCCGAGCCCGCTGATCCGCGCGGTGTAGGCCTCGCCGGGCGTCACGGGAACCATCGGCCCCAGGGCACCGCTCAGCACGATCTCCCCAGCCCGCAGCGGCCGGCCCAGCGCAGCGGCGGTGCGGGCGAGCCACTGCACGGCGAGCAGGGGGTCGCCGAGGCAGGCCGCTCCCGTGCCAGTGGAGACGACGACGCCGTCGCGGGTCATCTCCATCACCGACTCGACCGGCCGCAGCTGGTCCAATCCCACCGCGGATTCCCCCAGGACGAACAATCCACTGGAGGCGTTGTCCGCGACGGTGTCGGTGATCCGGATGTCCCACCCGGCGATCCGGCTGTCCACGATCTCGAGCGCCGCGTGCGCTCCGCCGATCGCGGCGGCAACCTCATCCAGGGTCGGGTGGGCGATGTCGAGGTCGCCGCTCAGCACGAAGGCGATCTCCGCCTCGATCCGCGGCTGCAGCAGCCGACCGGCCGGGACCGGCGTGCCCGGCTGCACCAGCATGCTGTCGAGGAGGGTGCCGAAGTCCGGCTGGTCCACGCCCAATTGGGCCTGCACGGCGGCGGACGTGAGCCCGATCTTGCGGCCGACCGCGCGGGCGCCACGGGCCACCCGCTCCGCGATCAGCCGCTCCTGGACCCCGTAGGCGCCGGTGACGTCGACCTCCCCGAGCAGGTCGCGCACGGGAGCGCAGGGCACCCCTGTCTCAGCCGCGACCGCCAACCTGCGAGCCGCCTCGTCCAGCGAGGCCGTTACCGTCGTCACACCTGCAACCAACCGGCCGCCGCTCGCCGGGGCAAGAACGCATATCGCCTGCCGGAACGCTGACCCGCATCCCCGTGTCAGGCGGCGGGCGGGCGGTACTCCCCCGCGACGCCGAGGAGGGCCCCCAGCGCGCGCAGCTCGGCCTCGAACATCGGCCCGGCGTCGTCCAGGGCGAATCGCAGGTGCCCGAACACCTCCATGCAGACCAGTCCGTAGAGCCTGATCCAGCAGGACAGGAAGACGTGCATGACGCCCAGCGGCAGGGCGACCGGCAGCTTCGCGCACCACTCGGTCAACTGGGTCCGCAGCGCCGGCTCCAGCTCGTCCTCGTCGGGCACCGGGAAGCCCTGCTCGAGGTAGATCCGGGCCACCAGCTCCGCGAAGACGCCGCCGAACCGACGGCTGGCGACCTGCGGCAGGTGCTCACCGGGGCCGTGCAGGTCCTCGGCCGGGATGATGCCCTCGGCCGCACTGCCGAAGAGCAGGCCGAACTCCGGGTGGTGCGTGGTCGCCCACTGCCGGAAGGCCCGCGCCACCGTCATCAGCTGGACGCCGGGTGTCGCGGGCTCGGCCGCGTCGCGCACAGCCTCCAGGACGTCGCTCAGCTCGTCGTACAGATCCGCGACGACGTGCTCGACGAGGTCCTCGCGACTGTCGAAGTAGCGGTACAGCCCGGGCGCCGTCATGCCCATCTCGCGGGCGACCGCGCGCAGGGCCAGTCCGTCGACCCCGCGCTCGACCAGCACCTTCCGCGCCGTCCGCTTGATCTCCGACACCGTGTCGGCGCGCGCGCGGTCGCGGCGGCTCAGCGGCTCGGCCGGCAGTTCGCTCATCGTTCCTCGCGATTCCTCTTGACAGCCGTGAACACCGTTAGCAGAGTGAGCGCCGTTCGCTAACAGTGTTCACCAGTGATCCGACGCTAGCACCGGAGACGCCATGTTCGAGGCCCTCGGCCGGGTGATGTACCGCCGTCGTCGCTGGGTGGTCGCACTCGCTCTCGCGTTCGTCGCCTTCGCGGGCGTCTGGGGCACCGGCGTGTTCGGCGCCATGACCGGGGGCGGCTTCGAGGACCCCGACAGCGAGAGCTCGCTGGCCGGCGAGGTCGCCGAGCGCGAACTCGGTCGCGCCGGCGGCGACGTCGTCGTCCTCTACTCCAGCGACCGGCTGACCGTCGACGACCCGGACTACGCCGCGGCCGTGGCGGACAGCCTGGCCGGACTGCCGGACGACGTGCTCGAGGAGTCGGCGACCTTCTTCGGCACCGGCTCCTCCCAGCTGGTCAGCGACGACCGCACCGCCACCTACGCCCTGCTCACCCTGGCCGGCGACGAGGACCAGCGGACCGAGGGCCTGGAGACGATCGAGGCCGAGCTCGCCGGCCAGCAGCTGGACGAGCAGGGGCTGGAGACGCAGATCGGCGGCGGGACGACGATCAACCGCGACATCAACGACCGCGTCAGCAGCGACATCGCGCGCGCCGAGATGATCTCCCTCCCGATCCTGGCGGTGCTGCTGGTGATCATCTTCGGCAGCTTCGCCGCGGCCGGGCTGCCGCTCGCCATCGGCATCACCGCGATCCTCGGCTCCTTCGCCGCGCTGCGCGGGTTCTCCGAGTTCACCGACGTCTCGATCTTCGCCGTCAACGTCGTCACGATCACCGGCCTCGGGCTGGCCATCGACTACGGCCTGTTCATGGTGAGCCGGTTCCGCGAGGAGATCCGCCGGCAGCCCGACACCGAGACGGCGCTGGCCCGCACGATGGCCACCGCGGGTCGCACGGTCGCCGTCTCCGGCGTCACGGTCGCCATCTCGCTGGCCGGCCTGCTGATCTTCCCGCAGGTGTTCCTGCGATCGATGGGCTTCGGCGGCATGAGCGCCGTGCTCATCGCCATGCTGGCGGCGCTGACCCTGCTGCCGGCGCTGCTGGCCATGCTCGGGCCGAAGGTCGACGCGCTGTCGGTGCGGCCGTGGCTGCGGCGCGTGTTCCGCCGCCCAGCAGCCCGGCCGGTCGACGACGAGCACGGCGTGTGGGCGCGGATAGCGCACAGCGTCATGCGCCGCCCGGTGATCTACACCGTCGTCGTCACCGCGGTGCTCGTGACGCTCGCCCTGCCGTTCCTGCGGGTGGAGTTCGGCGGCATCGACGAGCGGGCGCTGCCGGCGGGCACCGAGAGCCGGGTGGTCTCGGAGACGCTGAAGGCGGACTTCCCGCCGAGCGAGCGGGGGCCGATCGACGCGATCGTCACGCTCCCCGACGCGGTCGACTCCCAGGCCGGCGGCGCAGCCCTGCAGGCCTACGTGGACGACGTGGCAGCGGTCCCGGGGGTCGGTGGGGCGACGGTGGCCGGCGCGGCCGGCGACACCGCCCGCGTGGACGTCGCCTACGACGGCGACCCCCTCTCGACCGAGGCCCGCGACCTGGTGGGCGAGATCCGGGCGGTGCCGGCCCCCGACGGCGGCGAGGTGCTGGTCGGTGGTCAGACGGCGGTGCTGGCCGACCTGCTCGACAGCCTGTCCTCGCTGCTGCCGTGGATGGCGCTGTTCGTGGTGGCGACGACGTTCGTGCTGCTGTTCCTGGCCTTCGGCTCGCTGGTGCTGCCGGTCAAGGCGGTGGTGATGAACGTGCTGTCGCTCGGCGCCTCGTTCGGGGCGCTGGTCTGGATCTTCCAGGACGGCAACCTGTCCGGGTTCCTCGGCTTCACACCCACCGGGTCCGTGGAGGCGACCCAGCCGATCCTCGTGCTGGCCATCGTCTTCGGGCTCTCGATGGACTACGAGGTGTTCCTGATGTCACGGATCCGCGAGCAGTACGACCTCACCGGCGACAACACGACGGCGGTGGCGACCGGCCTGCAGCGGACCGGCGGGATCATCACCAGCGCGGCGCTGCTGCTGCTCGTGGTGATCGGCGCGTTCTCGCTGTCGGGGATCACCTTCATCAAGATGATCGGCGTCGCGATGCTGATCGCGATCGTCATCGACGCGACCGTCGTCCGGATCCTGCTGGTGCCGGCGACGATGCGGCTGCTGGGCCGCGCGAACTGGTGGGCGCCGGGCCCGCTGGGCCGGCTTTACGCCCGGTACGGCATCCGGGAGGGCGACGGCGACCCGGTGCCGGTGCGGACGCCGGAGCTGACCGGCACCCGCTGAGCGTCGCCGGCGGCTCCCCCGCTCGGGGAGCCGCCGGCGCGCGGGGTCAGACGACGGCCGGGGCGCCGTTCTCCGCCGAGAGACGCGGGCTCACGCGGAACCGGAGGACCGGCTGGGTGTCGTCGTCGGCCAGGTGCCGCGGGGCGAGCCGGACGCGACGGGCCGGCAGGCTGGACGGCGGGAGGAGCTTCCCGCAGCCGACGCAGTACCGGCCACGCTGCTCGACGGCGCTGCAGTTCGTGCACGTCATAGGTTGCCCCCTCGAAGTCCGACGTCCCCCACGGGCGCGTTCGGACGGACCTTCTCAGGTCCGGACGCCGGTTCTGGACGGTTCCTGCGCCGTGGGACGACACGTCATGGAACCGTCACCTGGCCGGGAGACACCGTTCCAGCAGCCGGTCGAGGAACGGCACCTGCCCCTTCACCAGCTTCGTGCGCGCCTCGTGCAGCCCGAACCAGGCGGCCCGGTCGATCTCCGGGAACTCCTGCACCCGACCCGAGCGCGGTGGCCACTCCAGCTCGAACGTGTTGCTGACGGCGGCCGCGGCGTCGAGGTCGCCCTCCCCCGCCCACACGGCGAGCACCTTGCCGCTGGTCACCCGCAGCTCGCCGAGGGCGACGAGGTCCTGCGCCGGGACCGGTGAGCCGAGCTCCTCGGCGAACTCGCGCCGGGCGACGGCGAGCGGCTCCTCGTCGGTCCCGTGCTCACCCTTGGGGATCGACCAGCCGCCGTCGTCCTTGTTCGCCCAGAACGGTCCGCCCATGTGGCCGAGCAGGACCTCCGGTCCGGCCGGCCGCAGCCGGTACAGCAGGATCCCCGCACTCGTCCTCGGCACGGGCCCAGCAGATCAGACGAGGGTGGTGCGGGTCTGCCCCACGCTCTGCCAGTACGCGTTGAGGGCGTTGTTGGTCTGGACGAACCAGATGAACGGGCCGACGAGGATGAGGATCCCGGGGAAGAACCAGAGGCCGGTGAGGGCGCTGACCGGCCTCTCCTGGCCGCGCCGCTCGTACAGCTGGCCGACCTCGTGGCTCAGCAGGAACGGGGAGACCAGCCCGAAGAAGATCGAGATGACCAGCGCGAGGACACCACCCAGACCCTCCCCGGTGTGCCGCTTCATCTCCTCGTGGGTCTGGAAGTAGTAGACGAAGCCCCAGATCCCGAGCGTCACGAAGAACAGCAGCATGATCATCCCGGTGGGACGGAGCTGCCCGATGGGTCCCTGCGGCGAGCCGTACCGGGCATAGCCGGGCACCGACGGCATCGGCTCCGCGTAGCTCCCGTACCCCGGGGGCGGCCCGTATCCCGGCGGCGGCCCGTATCCCGGCGGCGGGTAGCCGGGCGGCGGCGGAGCGAAGCCGTACGGCGCGCTCTCGGCGGGCTGCCCGGCGTCCGCGGGCGGTGGCGAGGGCGGCTGTTTCTGAGGCGTGGTCATCGGCAGTCCTCTCGGCGTCCCCCGCGGCGGTGAGCCATGCTCCTCCGCCGTCGGCCGCTCAGGAGCCCCTTCCTGCGCGCGGAGTGCTACACCTCGGGGATGACCCGCTGGCGTCGGCTGCCCGCCGCACTGGCCGCGGGCTGCGTCGTCCTCGCCCTGAGCGGCTGCCCCGTCGGCGAGGACGAGCAGACCCCTGAGCCGACGCCGTCCGCGGCCGACCTGGGACCGGCCCGCCCGATCGACCCCTCCACCGACCTGCCCGCCTACCCCGGCCCGCCGGCCAGTGGTCCGCCGAGCACCGGCCCGCTGACCACGGTGCGGGCCGCGATCGACCTGACGGCGGCGACCCCGGGCGTCTTCGCCCGCGTCGTCGCCGCCGTCGCCACTCCCGACGGCGGCGCGTTCGCCCTGCTGACCCCGGCGGACCGGGCGCTCCCCCAGACCCTGGTGACGGTGCGGGGCGATGCGATCGCGGGATCCGTGGCCCTGCCGCGCGTCGAGGACGTGTGGGACGTGCACCTGTCCGGGGACGGCTCCGTGCTCGTCGTGGGGAACCTCGGCGACGACGGGTACGGGCTCCGGGTCGTCGACCCGGCGACGGGCGCGGTGCGGACGACGGTGCTGCTCCCCGCCCGGGACGACCTGCACTTCTCGATCGGCCGCTCGGCGCTGCACCCGGCGTCCGGGCGGCTGCACGTCGTCCTGAGCGTCGCGACGGACGCCGGTGTCCGTGAGGCGCTGCTGGCGGTGGACGTCGCGACCGGCCGTGTGGTGGCGGAGCGGGACCTGGCCGACGACGTCGCCGCCAGCTCCGCCTATCCCCTGGCTGACCAGCTCGCCGGCCTCCTCCCCCGGCCGGACGGGGGCGTGACGCTGGTGTTCGACGCCTCCCCCACGCAGGTGCCCCAGGACCGGATACCGACCCTGCTGCGATACGACGGCGACCTGGAGCCGGTGGGCGGTGCGGCGCGGGTGACCGGCTCGTCGGAGGGCGCGGAGACGCAGTCGATCGCCGGGGCCGCCGACGGCACGGTGTTCCTGCTGGTGGCGGTCGAGGACGGCTCGTGGCTGCTGGCGGTGCCCGACGGCGGGGGTGCCGGCCCGCTCCTCGCCCAGCTGGAGGACCGCGTCTACGGCTACGCGCTGCTCGTGGAGCCGGCCCAGGTGTGGGCACTGCTGCCCTCGCCGGTGGGGGTGCGCGCGGTGGACCTCACCACCGGCGAGGCGCTCCTGCCGGAAGGCCTCGGCTGCTACCACCGCCTCGACGTCCGGGCGCTCCTGCCGGCGGCGTCGGGGGCGCTGGCCTTCGGCGAGTGCGACTCCCCGCGCGAGGACACCCAGTTCCTGTGGTTCCTCGGCCCGTGAGTCAGCGGCCGGTCCAGCGCGGCGGGCGCTTCTCCAGGTAGGCGGCGATGCCCTCCTTCCGGTCCTCGCTGAGGTAGGGGTTCGGGCCGACGTCGAGCCGCAGCGCCTGCCACAGCGGCAGCTCCAGGCCCTTCACGGCCGTCTCCTTCATCCGGCGCACGCTGATCGGGGCGTTCGCGGCGATCCGCTCGGCCAGCCGCAGCGCCGTCGGCAGGACGTCGTCGGTGAGCCGGTTGACCAGCCCCCACCGCTCGGCGTCCTCGCTGGTCACGTACTCCCCGGTCAGCAGCACCTCCATGGCGATGCCCATGGGGATGCGCTTGGGCAGGACGACCGAGCCGAAGTTGGCGCCCATGCCGATGGTGGCCTCCGGCAGGCCCAGCTTGATGCCGGGCGCGGCGACGCGGAGGTCGCAGGCCAGCGCCAGCTCGAAGCCGCCGGCGACCGCCGCGCCCTGCAGCGCCGCGACGATCGGCACCGGGGTCTCGGTGACCACCTCGAACAGCGAGCGGGTGGACCGGCTCATCGGCGGCCGGAAGCGCTCCCCGCGCTGGTCGCGCTCGCGGATCTCCTTGAGGTCGAAGCCGGCGCAGAAGGCCGGACCGTTGCCGGTGAGGACGACCGCCCGCACGTCCGGTGCCTCCGCGCAGGCCAGCAGCTCCTCGATCAGGTCGGCCTGCAGGGGCGTGGAGAGCGCGTTGCGGCGCTCGGGCCGGTCGAGGGTGAGCACGCGGACGTGCCCGCGGGTCTCGACGATCAGTCCGGACTCGTGGCGCAGCGGGTCGCTCATCCCTGCAACCTCACGCGGAACGGCCGCGGAGGCAAGTCGCCGTCAGCGGGCGCCGAGGCTCCGCCAGTGGTCGTTGAGCGCCCGGTTGGTCAGCGCGAACCAGATGATCGGCCCGACCAGCAGGAGGATCCCCGGGAAGAACCACAGCCCGGTCAGCGCGCTCACCGGCCGCCGCCGGCCGGCGCGCTCGTGGAGCTGGCCCACCTCGTGGCTGAGCAGGAACGGCGAGGCCATCCAGAGGACGAGGGCCACCAGCAGCGCGACCACCCCACCGATGCCGTTCCCGGTGTGCCGCTTCATCTCGTCGTGCGTCTGGAAGAAGTAGACGTAGCCCCAGATCCCGAAGGTGACGACGAAGAGCAGCATCTGCAGCCCGGTGCCGCGCACCTGGCCGACCCGGCCGGGCGTGCACCAGTTCCGCGCCCACACGGGCGTCCCGGGCATGGGCCGGAAGGCGGGCGCCGGCGGCCCGTACCGCGGCGGCGGGGCGACGGGGCGCGGGCCGGGCAGGTCGGTGAACAGCTGGTCGAGGTCGGCATAGGTCACCGCGGCGAACGCCTGCTCGAGGCGCCGGTCGTACTCCGCGTCGTCCAGCCGACCCTCGGCCCACGCGGAGCCGATCCGCGCCGCGGCTGCCTGCCGCTCGGCGTCGGAGACCCGGAGATGACGTGCCGTGGTCATGCCCGATGGTCGCACGACCGCCGGCGTTGCGGAACGGCTTCGGCCGAGGTCCTAGCGCAGCCGCGACACCATGAGGTCCTGGGGTGAGGTGGGCCGCAGCTCGTCGAAGAAGTCGGGCAGGCCGAGACCGCCGGCAACGGTCCGCAGCTGCCGCAGCTCGGCCGTCGTGAGGATGGGGTTCTCCATGGCGCAGGCCCGGAGGTGCCCGAGCACCCGCCGGTGCAGCGCGAGGACCTGCTCCGGACCGATGCCGGCGGTGGCCGCGAGGCGGGCCAGCAGCTGACCCTCCCCGCCGAGGATCCGGCCGTCGGCGAGCGCCGAGGTGAGGGCGTCGACGTAGCGCTGCGAGTCGGCGTTCGGTGCGTCCACGACGGCCCGCGGCAGGGAGGCCACCATCGACGCGAGCCAGCCCCCGCTGCTCGGACGCGGCTCACCGATCCGGGTCCTCGGCTCGACCGCGGCGTCGAGCTGGGGCATCGCGCGCATCCCGGTCAGGTAGCGCGGCGGCTCGCCGTGCAGCGCCAGCAGCCGCGGCAGCAGCGCCGCCAGGGTGCGGGCGTCGGACAGGGCGGTGGCCGTGCCGGCGACCGGCATCCCCACGACCCGGGCCAGCGTGTCCAGCCGTTGGTTCGGCGCGCGCACGGTGCGACGGGCGAGCCACAGCGAGCAGAGCGCCGGGTTGAGCGGGAGCGTCACGCCCATCAGCGCCAGCTCGGCGGCCAGGAAGCGCTCGACGAAGGCGGCGTTGTGCGCGACGACGACGGCGCCGTCCAGGAGTGCCAGCACGTCGTCGGCGACGTCCTGGAACCGCGGCGCGTCCAGCACGTCGCTCATGGAGATGCCGTGCACGAACGCCGGCCCGGCGTCACGACCGGGGTGGAGCACGGTGTCGTACTCGCTCTCGACCCGGCCGGAGGCGTCGACGCGGACGACCGCGATCTCGACGATGCGGTCGCCCTTCGCGGGCGAGAGACCGGTGGTCTCGACGGCGACGACGGCGAAGGGCGCGTCGACCGGGAAGCCGGGACCGTCCCCGCCGTACTGGAAGAGGCGGCCGCGCATGCCGGGCTCGGCGAACGGGATCGGCCCCTCGGGCTCGACGACGTCGACCGGCCGGCGGGGCGTCGGGATGGCGGGCGCGGTCCGGCCGCGCGCGGGGCTCGCCTGCGCGGTGGCCTGGCGTCGCCGGGCCGCGCGGCGGCTGGACGCCCGCTCGATCAGGAACAGGGCGACCAGCAGCACCAGCCCGCCGATCACCGACGCACCGACCAGCACCTCGATCGGGACCCCGAACATGCCACCCTCCGTCCTCGCGACTCGCCGAATCCATCGGCAGCATCGGGCCTGGTCGGCACGCACAGGTGACGGCTGGGCATCGACACGTCGCAGCCGTCACAGCCGTCGCGGGTGTCCCGCGTCCACTCGTCAGCGCGGACCCGGTTCGGCCGTCAGGACCCGCACCCATGCCGCCGTCGGCGGTCGCGCACGATCGGCGCGATCGCCGGACCCGGCACCGCCGACGGGGTTGCGTCCTGTGATCCCGGGCAACGAAGCGACCCACCCGCCACACGAGTCCCGCCCGTCGGGGAGCATGGAGTGACCGATCGGTCCGCTCCGGTAGACAGGTGACATGGAGAGCACTGCCGACATCCAGGTGGGCGACGCCGTCGCCCCGCGGGCGGCGGTCTCCATCGAGATCACGTCCACCCCCGTCCTCAGCTACGCGCTGGCCCACAACCGCGTGCCGGTCGTGTCGCGGCTGGCGCTGACCAACCTCGGCGGCCCGGTCCGCGCGGCCACGGTGCGGCTCGGCATCCGTGACGCCGAGGGCCCGATCGCGCAGACCGTCGAACTGCTGGCCGACCTCGACGAGGGCCGGACGACGGTCCTGACCGACCTCGGTCTGGTGATGGACGCCGCCGCGATGCTGCAGGTCGAGGAGCAGCGGCCCGGCGTCATCGACGTCGAGGTGCTGGTCGACGGCGCCGACGGTGAGCGGCAGGTGCTCGGCGAGAGCAGCCGCGTCGTCCAGGTGCTCGCCGCCCAGCAGTGGCTGGCCACTCCGCTGCCGCTGTCGCTGGAGATGCTCGCCGCCCACGTGCTGCCGAACCACCCGGCGATCACCGCTGTGGTGGCCGAGGCGGCCGGCGTCCTGGAGGAGAGGACCGGGCGCGGCTCGATCCAGGGCTATGCCGACGGCCCCGAGCGGGTCGACGAGATCGTCGCCGCCGTCGCCGACGTGCTCCAGCGTCGCGGCATCCGCTACAGCGAGCCGCCGGTCAGCTGGTCCGACCTCGGCCAGCAGGTGCGCTCGCCGGGCGACGTCCTCACCTGGCGGGTGGGCACGCCGCTCGACACCGCCGTCGTCATGGCGGCCGCCCTGGAGCAGGCCGGCGTCCGCCCGCTGCTGTGGCTCGCCGACGGCTCGGAGGCGACCGGGTCGCGGGCGGGGGGCAGCGGGGCGTTCCTCGGCTACTGGCGCGAGGAGCGCAGCGCCGAGAGCGCCGCGACCACCGACGCCGCTCCGCTGGTGAACCTCGTCGACCTCGGGCTGATCGGCCTCGTCGACACCACGCTGCTGACCAGCATGGGCGAGCCGGGCGCCGACCTGCACGCCTCCGCCTACTCCGGCTGGCTGTCCGGCGAGCTCGACCGGATCCTCGGCGTCACCGACGTCCACCGGGCCCGCAAGGACGGCATCTTCCCGCTGCCGGCCCGAGCGCGGGACGAGGACGGCGTCCTGCAGGTCGTCGAGTACCGCCCGGCCGAGCACAGCGCGCCCGCGAAGCCCGTGCCGCCGACGCCTGCGCCCAGCAGCAGGCCGGAGGCGCCGGCGCGGGTGCAGCAGTGGAAGAACGCGCTGCTCGACCTCAGCCTGCGCAACCGGCTGATCAACTTCACCGAGCGCTCCGGGCTGGCGCTCACCGTCCCCGGGCCGGCGCTCGGGGCACTGGAGAACTTCGTCCACGACGGGACGCCGATCACCCTGCTGCCGGGCGACCAGCTCGCCGCCGTGCAGACCGAGCGCGGGATCACCTCGGCCAAGGGCCTACCCCCCGACCAGCTCACCGAGCAGCTGGTGGAGCGGCGCGAGGTGCACGCCGACGTCACCAGCGGCAACTACCTGCCCAGGCTCCGCAACGTCGCCTACAAGGCGAAGACGGTGCTGGAGGAGACCGGCGCCAACAACCTCTACCTGGCGCTGGGCAGCCTGGTGTGGGAGCTCGACGGCCGGCCGCTGCGCAGCCCGCTCGTCCTCATCCCCGTCGTCCTCGCCCCGATGGGCCGCACCGGTTCTTACCGGCTGAGCCTCGACGAGTCGGGCTCCAGCACCCCCAACTACTGCCTGCTGGAGAAGCTCCGCCAGCTGCACGGCCTCACCGTTCCGACGCTCACCGAGGCCGTCGACGGCACCCTCGACCTCGACGGGGCCTTCGAGTCCATGCGCTCGGCCCTCGTCGGGCACGGGCTGCCCTACCGGGTCGAGCCGACCGCGGACCTCGCGATCCTGCAGTTTGCGAAGTTCCGGCTGTGGAAGGACCTCGACGAGCACTGGGCGGACTTCGCCGAGAACCCGCTGGTCCACCACCTGGTGCACCAGCCCACCGAGGCGTTCGAGGACCCGGCCCGCGACACCGCCCCCTACGTCGACCTCGACGGGCTGGCCGCCGAGCTCCCCGCGCCGGCCGACGCCTCGCAGCTGCGCGCCATCGCCGAGGCCACCGCCGGCCGCACGTTCGTCCTCGAGGGCCCACCCGGGACCGGCAAGTCGCAGACCATCACCAACCTGCTCACCCGCGCCGTCGCCGAGGGCAAGCGGGTGCTCTTCGTGGCCGAGAAGCGGGCCGCGCTGGACGTCGTCGCCCGCCGGCTGGACTCCGTCGGCATGGGCATGTTCGCCCTCGACCTGCACGACAAGGGCTCGCGCGCCTCGATGGTGCGGGCGCAGATCCGGCTGGCGCTGGAGCACGCGGTCGCCGTCGACGAGCAGGGCATGGCCGCCGACGGCGAGTCCCTGCGCTCGGCCCGCCGGACGCTGGCCCGCTACGCCGACCGGCTTCACGAGGCCAACGCCGTCGGCCTCTCGCTGTACTCCGCACGCACCTCGCAGCTGACGGCCGGGACCGAGGTCGCGCCGCTGCCGGTGCCCATGCCGTTCGTGGCCAACGCCCCGGCCGAGGTGCTGCGGTCGGTGCGCGTCGAGCTGGCCCTGCTCCCGGACATCGCCGACCTCACCCGGCCGTCGCCGCGCCACCCGTGGGCCTTCGTCGACTCCCCCGACATCGACCTCCCGGCCACCCAGGCCGCCGCGGCAGCGGTCGACGCCGCGGTCCGCGAGGCGCAGGCGGTCCCCGAGCTCGCGGGCGTGCTCCGCCGGGCCCGGACCGCCGCCGACCTCGACGACCTGGCGCATCTCCTCAGCGGCCCGGAGATCGGCCTCGACGTCATCGACGAGACCTTCGGGGCCTTCTGGACGGCGGCCACCTCGGCCGTCCTCGGCGAACTCGCGGCGTTCACCGCGTTCCGCCACCCGGGCCTCGACGTCTGCACGCCCGAGGTGCTGCGGCTGCCGCTGGCCGAGATCTACGTGGCCGCGCAGACCGCGGCGGCGTCGTCCTGGTGGGGACGCCGGCGCCGGCTGACCGCCGTCCGCGACCACCTCGCGCCCTACCTGCGACCCGAGGCGACGGTGCGGCCGAAGGACGTCCCGTCCGTCGTCGAGAACCTCTGGCGGGTGCAGACGGCGGTGCAGGCGATCGCCACCCGCGCCGACTCCATCTCCGGGCTATCGGTCCCGGAGGGCTGGAACCCGTTCCTGGACGGCGACCTGCTCGCGCGGCAGGTGCAGTGGCTGCGGCGGGCCGGTGCGGCCGTCGACGGCTCGACGCCCTTCCACGTGCAGCTGCGCAAGCTGATCGTCGCCGGCCTGCCCACCGGTACCGCGGCGGCCGAGTCGGTGGCCCGCCTGCGCGATGCCCTCACGCACCTGGTCGCGGTCTGTCACACCAGCTCCGACCAGCTCGCCGCATGGGCCGGCGACGACGGCTTCGTCTTCCGCTGGTCGATGACCCGGCCCGAGCGCGGGGTCGACAACCTGATGTCGCTGCGCCGCTGGGTCACCTTCCTCGACACCCTCGAGCCGCTGCGGTTCGCCGGGCTGTTCGATGCCCGCACCCTGCTGCTCACCGGCGCGATCCGGGCCGACGACGCCGTGCGGGCCCTCGACCGGGGGCTCGCGACGGCCTCGGTCGCCGAGCGGCTGGACGCGACCGGGCTCGACATGTTCGACGCCGGGGCGCACGAGAAGGCGATCCGCCGGTTCACCCGCGCCTCCCGGTCGGTGCGCGAGCACCTCACGACCGCGCTGCCGTCGAAGGTCCTCTCCGCCCGGCCGTTCGACGCGGCCTCGGGCTCCGGCCAGGTGGGCGCCCTGCAGCGGGAGCTGGCCAAGCAGCGCCGCGGCCTCGGCGTACGGCAGCTGCTGGCGCAGTACGGCGAGCTGATCACGCAGGTCATGCCGTGCGTGCTGGTGTCGCCGGACTCGGTGGCCCGGTTCTTCCCCGCCGTCTCCGGCCTGTTCGATCTGGTCGTGTTCGACGAGGCGTCGCAGATCCGGGTGGCCGACGCCGTCGGTGCGCTGGGCCGGGCCCGCGCCGCGGTGGTGGTCGGCGACTCCAAGCAGATGCCGCCGACGTCGTTCGCCGAGCCGTCGTCGGTGTCCGACGACGCCGCCGACCTGGCCGAGACCGCCGTGGAGGACGAGGAGTCGATCCTCTCCGAGTGCGTGCAGGCGCGGGTGCCCCGGCAGTGGCTGTCGTGGCACTACCGCAGCCAGGACGAGTCGCTGATCGCGTTCTCCAACGCCCAGTACTACGGCAACCGGCTGTCGTCGTTCCCGGCGCCGACCCACGGGCGGCCCTCCTCGGAGCCCGACGGCCGCGGCGTCTCGCTGGTGCGGGTGCCCGGGACCTTCCACCGCTCGGGTGCCGGGCGGCTGCTGCGCACCAACCCGATCGAGGCCAAGGCGATCGTCGCCGAGATCCGCCGGCGCTTCGACGCGGTGCCCAAGTGGGACGGCCTCGACGCGGTGCCCTCCATCGGCGTGGTCACCTTCAACGCCCAGCAGCGCGCCTACATCGAGGCCCTGCTGCGCGACGCCGACGACGAGCGGCTCGCCCAGGCGCTGGACCGCACCGACGGCGAGGGCCTGTTCGTGAAGAACCTGGAGAACGTGCAGGGCGACGAGCGCGACGTCGTCTTCTTCTCCACCGGCTTCTCGCCCAACGCCAACGGCGACCTGCCGCTGAACTTCGGGCCGCTGAACCGGGTGGGCGGCGAGCGCCGGCTGAACGTCGCGGTGACCCGCGCCCGGCGCCAGGTGGTCGTGTTCTCCTCGTTCGACCCGGAGCAGCTGCGGGCCGAGGAGACGTCGTCGGTCGGCATCAAGCACCTGCGGGCCTACCTCGACATGGCCGCCCAGGGCACCGACGTGCTGCCCCGCGACGCCCGGTCCGCGGTCGTGGTCGACCGGCACCGCGAGGAGATCGCGACGGCGTTGCGCGACCGCGGACTCGTGGTGCGGACCGACGTCGGCCTGTCGGAGTTCCGGGTCGACCTCGCCGTCGCCCGGGCCGCCGACCCGGAGACGCCCCTGATGGCTGTGCTCCTGGACGGGCAGGCGTGGGCGCGGCGGGGCACCGTCGGCGACCGCGACGGGCTGCCGACCGAGGTGCTCGGCGACATGCTGCGCTGGCCGCTCGTGGAGCGGGTGTGGCTGCCGACCTGGCTGGCCTCCCGCGACGCCGTCCTGGACCGCCTGGTCGAGGCCGTCGACGCGATCCCCTCGACCCCGGTCGCCGAGCCGATCCAGCTGCCGACCGCGGCGCAGGAGTCCTTCAAGGGCGTCGCCGCGCTCCGGTCGTCGGTGACGGCGTCGGTCGCCGTGCCCGCCGCGCCGGCGCGCCCCGCGCCGAAGGCCGCACCCGTGGCCAAGCCGTCGGGGCCGACGGCGATGGACGGCGAGTCGCCGTTCGTGCCGTGGCTGCCCAAGCCGGCCGGGGAGAAGACGGTGCTCGACGAGCTGCCGGCGTCCAAGGCGGCCCGTCCGGTGCGGCGGGTGCTCACCGCGGGGATCAAGGCGGAAGGCCCGATCCACGTCGACCGGCTGGCGAAGCTGACGGTGAACGCGTTCGGGCTCAACCGGGCGTCGGAGAGCCGGAAGAACACGCTGCTGTCGCTGCTGCCGCCGTCCGCGGTGGTGGGCGACTACCTGTGGCCCGAGGGCGTCTCCCCCGACACCTTCACCGGGTTCCGCCGGCAGACGGCGAGCACCGACCGGCCGATCGACCACGTCGCGCCGGAGGAGATCGGCAACGCGATGGCGGCGCTGTGCCGGGCGAGCGCCGGGATGATGGCCGACGAGCTGCTCACCCAGACGGCGGCGATCTTCGGCTACAAGCGCCGGACGCCGGCGATCACGCCGGCCCTCGAGGCGGCGCTGAAGCTGGCCCTGCACCGTGGCCGCCTCACCGAGCAGCCCAACGGCCTGCTCACCGTCTGACCCGCGGACCGCCTGCTCGTCGGTGGACCTGCACGAGTGAGCAGTTGTGGTCGCCTCGCACGGCGCGTGAGCGCGTGTCGGCGACCGCAACTGCACACTCGGCGGCGCGCGTGCGACTCCCCCGTCCGCTCCCGGGGTAAAGGAGCTGCGCGGTTCTGGTCGCCCCTGTTGACTGCACCGGCTGCGCAGCACCCCTGACCGCAATCGGAGCGAATCGAAAGGACGATGGAGAAGATCAACGGACGCCTGCTCAACTGGGCGTCGATCCTGGAGGACACCACCCGGGAGCAGGCCGAGCGCACCGCCGCGATGCCGTTCATCCACCCGCACCTGGCCCTGATGCCCGACGCCCACCTGGGCATGGGCGCGACCGTCGGATCGGTCATCCCGACCGACGGCGCGATCATCCCGGCCGCCGTCGGCGTCGACATCGGCTGCGGGATGATCGCCGTCCGCACCCAGTTCACCGCCGACGACGTCGCCGGGCGCGACCTGTCCGTGCTGCACGCGCAGATCTCGCGGTCCGTCCCGCTCTCGGCGGGAGGCCGGAACGCCAAGATCCGGACGTCCGCCGAACCGCGGATCGCCGAGCTGCGCGACACGGCCGGTGCCGGGCAGGCCGACGGCGCTGTGCACCACTGGCCGCAGCAGCTGGGCACGCTGGGCTCGGGCAACCACTTCATCGAACTGAGCCTCGACGAGGAGGACCGCGTCTGGCTGTTCCTGCACTCCGGATCGCGCGGTGTGGGCAACAAGCTGGCGCAGAAGCACATCAAGGTCGCCCAGGAGCAGTGCCGGAAGCGGCACATCCAGCTGCCCGACCGCGACCTGGCCTACCTGGTGGAGGGCGAGCCGGAGTTCGACCGCTACATCGAGGCGCTGCGCTGGGCGCAGCGGTTCGCCTACCTCAACCGCGAGGAGATGATGGACCGCTGCGTCGACCAGCTGGGCCGGTTCCTCGGGACCGAGGTCGAGCGGTTCGAGACCGTAAATTGTCACCACAACTACACCGAGCGCGAGACCCACTACGGGCGCGAGGTGTGGCTGTCGCGGAAGGGCGCGATCTCCGCGCGGGAGGGGCAGCTCGGCCTGATCCCGGGCTCGATGGGCACGGCGTCCTACGTCGTCGTGGGAAAGGGGAACGTCCGCTCGCTGATGTCCTCTCCGCACGGCGCGGGCCGGAACTTCTCGCGCTCGGCCGCGCGGAAGCGGTTCACCCGGCAGGACCTGGATGCGCGGATGACCGGCATCGCGTGGGGGCACTCGGACGCATTCCTCGACGAGCACCCCGACGCGTACAAGCCGATCGACCAGGTGATGGCCGACGCGGCCGACCTGGTCGAGGTGCGGCACACGCTGCGCCAGATCGTCAACGTCAAGGGCAACTGATCACCGGGCCGGCGTTCCTCCGCGGAACGCCGGCCCGGGCTCACGCCCGGGCGATGCCCACCAGGGTGACGTCGTCGGTGTCCGGCGGGTCGATCGCCGTCAGGACGGCGTCCAGCAGCGCCTGCGGCTCGGCGGGCGCGAGGCGGACGACGTCGCGGAGCGCCTCGAGCCCCGCGGCCAGGCCGTCGCGGCCGCGCTCGACGAGCCCGTCGCTGAAGAGCAGCAGGCGGTCCTCGCCGGCCAGCCGCACCCGGGTCTCCCGGTATCCGGCGGAGTCCAGCAGCCCGAGCGCCGGGCCGCGGCCGTCGGCCAGCAGGTGCGTGCCGGTGGTCGTCACGTGCAGCACCGGCAGGTGACCGGCACTGGCCAGGACGACCTCCCCGGTGGAGGGGTCGAGCTCGACGACGACGGCCGTGGCCATCTCGCCCGGCAGCAGGGCGGCGATGACCTCGTTCAGCCCGTCCAGCGCGACGCCGGGGCCGGACGCGCGCAGCAGGTGGGCCCGCAGCGCGTGCCGCAGCTGGGCGGTGATCGCGGCGGCCGCCAGCCCGTGGCCGGCGACGTCGCCGAGGACGATCGACACCCGGCCTCCGGGCAGCGGCACCAGGTCGTACCAGTCACCGCCGACGACGTCCTCGGAGCTGGGCAGGTAGCGGGCGGCCAGGGCGAAGCCGGGGACCTTCGGCAGGTCCTCCAGCAGCAGGGTGCGCTGCAGGGCCGTGCTCAGGCGGTCGTCCTCCGACGCCCGGCTCAGCGCGGCGGCGGCGAGGTCGGCGGCCAGCGTCCGCGCGGCCACCACCTCGTGCGCCTGCCACGGCACCGAGGTCTCCCGCACGGTCTCGCTCCAGGCGTCGAAGGACCGGCGGGGACTGAGCCGCGGGCCGTCCTCGGTCTGCGTCGTCTTCGACAGGTGCGGGTTCCCGGCCCAGGCGACCTCGCGGAGGGTCTCCGGCCGGAACCAGGCGAGGAAGTCGTCACCACCGACCGGGACGACGAGCGCTCCGCTCGCGGTGTCGGCGAGATCGGCCGCTCCGGGGACCGCTCGGCTGACCGCGTCGGTGACCGGGGCGCCGGCCGCGAGGAGTGCGCGCACCAGCGGCTCGACCCGCTCGGCCGGCGGCGTCGCACCGAGCAGTCGCAGCTGCCGGTTGATGCGCACCGCGGCGCCCCCTGCGGGCAGCAGGTCCAGCGCGGTGACCTCGCCCCTGGTCAGCGCGGCGGCGAGCTCCCGCGGGGTGCGGCCGACGACCGCGGCGAGCTGGGCCTGCCGCTGCGCCACCTCGACCACGCCGCTGCGCTCTCCGGCGGCCACCGTCGTGTGCAGCAGCAGCGAGGCGGTGCGGCCGAGGAACTCGGCGGCGGTGCGGTCGGCGTAGGACGGCCGGTGCGCCCCGGCGTAGTGGTGGCAGGCGATGAGGCCCCAGAGCCGGCCGCGGTCGATCAGCGAGATCGACATCGAGGCGACGACGCCCATGTTGGCCAGGTACTCCAGGTGCACCGGCGAGACGCTGCGCAGCATCGCCCCGGAGAGGTCGAGGGGGCGGCCGGTCAACGGGTTGGCGGCCGGCTCGAGCGGGACCCGCTGGTACCCGGCGTCGGGGATCAGCCGCATCCAGTTGGTGGCGTACAGCGCGCGTGCCTGGGCGGGGATGTCGCCGGCCGGGTAGCGCAGGCCGAAGAAGGGCTCGAGGTCCTCGCGGCGGTCCTCGGCGATCACCTCGCCGTTCCACTCGGCGTCGAAGCGGTAGACCATCACGCGGTCGAAGCCGGTCAGCCCGCGGACGTCGCGGGCCAGCACCTGCGTGAGGTCGTCGAGCGTCGTGGCCGCCGCCAGTCGCTGGAGCACCGTCGGGAGCCGCCGGTGCCACGCGACGCCGGCCTGCCCGGCACCGCTGACCGGCTCCCACTCGGTGAGCAGCAGCCCGTCGGCGCGGTGCAGGACCACGTCCACCTCGGCCCCGCCGACGCGCACCCGGAGCGGGTTCACCTCCGCCAGGTCGCCCGCGAGGCCGTCCCGCAGCCGGTCGAGATCGGCGTCGTCGAGAACCTCGTCGAGGGCGTCCACCGGGCGGCCGAACATCGTGGTCGCGTTGGCCGAGGCGATGACGACGTCGAGGTCGGGCTCGGTGACGGCGAGCAGCACCCCGTGCGGCTGGATCGCGCCCGGGACGGCGATCGGCTCGTCCGCGCAGCGCAGCAACGCCTCGTCGACACCGGCAGCGTCGGGAACGGGACGGTCGCTCACCGCGGAGAGGTCACGGACGGGCTTCCCGTCCGGCCGGGATCTCTGCGGTCGAGGCCACGATCGGGACCACGGTGCCCAGGTCCAGCAGGTCGATGGTGAGCCGCACGGCACCGTTCGTGTGCGGGGCGATCACGTGCAGCTCCACGCCCTCGGCGGCGGCCTTGCGGGCGATGCGCACGAGCTCGCGCGCGCCGGAGGAGTCCATGAAGGCCGTGGGCGTGAGGTCGAGCACCAGCGCCGGCGGGGGCGGGGTCAGCTCGCCGTCGACGGCCTTGGCCAGGACCGGTGCCGTCGAGAGGTCGAGTTCGCCCCGTACGGTGAGAGACGGTCGCCCGGCGACCGTTCCCCGTTCGATGGCGAACAGCACGAATCGGCTCCCTGGCAGCTACGGCAACTCAGCGAAGCGTAACGGCACCGGTTCCGAGTGGAAGAAGCTGCCGTGAACATCGACTTCACCGTCCGGCTGCCGGTCGACGCGGGCAGTCTCCCGCTGGTCCGTGGGCTGGTGCGGCAGACGCTGCAGCACCTCGGCGTCGGGACCGGCCCGATCGACGAAATCCTGCTGGCGCTGAGCGAGGCGTGCGCGAACGTCGTCCAGCACGCCGCCGAGCATGAGGAGTACCAGGTCGACGTCTCGATCGACGACCAGGTCTGCCGGATCAGCGTCCTCGACGACGGTCGCGGGTTCGACGTCGGCGCCTCGAGCGCCGAGGAACCGCGCTCGCCGCTCGACGGCGGCCGGGGCGTGGAGCTCATGCGGGCGCTGGTCGACCGGCTCGCCTTCGTGCGGGACGAGGACGGTCGGCACCGCGTGTCGCTGGAGAAGCGGCTGGTCACCTCGCCGAAGCTGCGGCTCCTCCCGACCTGAGGACGACGAGGCCGCCGGACCCGGAGGCCTCGCGCGGGGCGGTCAGGCCCGTCGAGAAGGATGTCGGCGTGACGACCGACCCCGCCGCCTTCCCCGCCGAGGTCCGCGAGGCCGGTCGCCGGCTCGCCGGGATCGCCGAGCGGACGCCGCTGCAGCGCAACGCCCGGCTCTCTGCGCTCACCGGAGCCGACGTGTGGCTCAAGCGCGAGGACCTCCAGGTCGGCCGCTCGTACAAGATCCGCGGCGCCTACAACACGATCAGCCGGCTCTCCCCGGAGGCCCGCGCCGCGGGCGTCGTGTGCGCCAGCGCCGGCAACCACGGTCAGGGCGTGGCCTACGCCTGCCGGGCGCTGCAGGTGCGCGGGCGCGTGTTCGTCCCGGGGACGACGCCGCGGCAGAAGCGCGAGCGGATCGCCTCGCTCGGCGGCGACATGGTGGAGCTGGTGGTGGTCGGCGACTCCTACGACGAGGCGGCCGCCGCCGCTTCCGCCTCCGCGGCGACGACCGGCGCGACGCTGGTGCCGGCGTTCGACGCGCTCTCCACGGTCACGGGCCAGGCGACGGTGGCGGTCGAGATCCTCGAGCAGCTCGGCGCCGCGCCGGACGTCGTCGTGCTGCCGGTCGGCGGGGGCGGACTGCTCGCCGGCTGCGGGACCTGGCTGCGCACGGCCTCGCCCCGCACCCGGCTGGTCGGCGTCGAGCCGGCGGGGGCGGCGAACATGGCCGCGGCCCTGGCTGCCGGCGAGCCGGTCGAGCTGCCCGAGATCGACACCTTCGTCGACGGCGCCGCCGTCCGCCGGGCCGGAGCCGTCACCTTTCCGCTGGTCCGCGACTCAGGGGCCGAGCTGCTCGCCGTCCCCGAGGGCCAGATCTGCACCGAGATGCTCGAGCTGTACCAGACCGACGGCATCATCGCCGAGCCCGCGGGGGCGCTGTCACCGGCGGCGCTGAGCGGCGGGATCGTGACCGTCGAGCCCGGCCAGACGGTCGTCTGCCTGCTCTCCGGTGGCAACAACGACGTCAGCCGGTACGCCGAGGTGGTCGAGCGGTCGCTGGTGCACCGCGGGCTGAAGCACTACTTCCTGGTGGAGTTCCCGCAGGAGCCCGGGGCGCTGCGCCGGTTCCTCGACGAGGTGCTCGGTCCGGACGACGACATCGTGCTGTTCGAGTACATGAAGCGGGACAACCGCGAGACCGGTGCCGCGCTCACCGGCATCGAGCTCGGCTCGGCCGACGGCCTCCCTGGTCTGCTGGAGCGCATCGAGGCGAGCCCGCTGCGCATCCAGCACGTCGCGCCGGGGACGACGGCCTACCGGTTCCTGGTGTAGCAGGGCCTCGGCTAGAGCCAGGCCGGCGGCGGAGGGACGTCGCCGTGGAGCCCCGATGCGTCCGAGCGGGTGAGCCAGGCCGCGACCGCGCTGACCGGGCCCTCCACCCGGATGCCGCCGTCGCCCCAGGTCCGGTACACGCCCGTGGCGACGACGGTGACGTCGAGCGCCTGCTCGCGGCGGGCGAACAGGCCGAGGACGTCGTCGACCAGGGCGGTGCAGAAGTCCTCCGGCAGGTCGGCGAAGGAGAGCCCGGCCCGCAGGTCGACGCCGTGCACCCACACCTCCTTGGCGCGCATGAACGGCACCAGCGACGTCTGGACCGGGACTCCCTGGCCGTTGCGGACCTCCGCCGACCACGCCTCGTCGGGCAGCTCGTCGACCGCCCGGGCCAGCCGCTCGCGGGCTGCGGCGTTGTCGGCGCGGACCTCGGCCGGCGGCCGCGCGGCGGTGGCGTCGATGTCGGCGTCCCGGACCGCGCGCGAGGGGTACATTGGCGTCTCGACGCCGGTGCGCGCCCAGGTGAGCAGGTTGACCAGTGCGTCGGCGTTGCGGGACAGGTGCGCGACGACGTGCGCCCGCGACCAGCCCGGCAGGCCGGAGTCGGCGGCCAGCTCCTCGTCGGTCAGCCCCTGCACGACGCGGCCGACCACCTGCTCCGCGTCCATCCACCACTGCCGCTGCTGGTCCGTCATGCCCGCGAACCTAGGCGGTCCGGCCGCTCAGCATCGTGAGCACGTCGTCGTAGCGGCCCTCGACCTCGGCGAACCGCAGGAACCGCACCCGGTCGACGAGGACCTCCCTGACGTCGGGCTGCGTGCGCAGGATGTCGAACGCCTCGGCCAGGTAGTCCTCCAGCGGCATGGCGTTCTCGTCGACCCGATGGCCGGGCATGAGGTCGGTCTGCACGGACGGCGGCACGAGCTCGACCACCTGCACCGGTGTGCCGGCCAGCTGCACCCGCAGGCTCTCGGTCCACGAGTGGATGGCGGCCTTCGTCGCGTTGTAGGTCGGCGTGGCCGGCAGCGGCACGAACGCCAGCCCGGACGACACGTTCACGACCGTGGCGTCGTCCTGGCGCAGGAGCAGGGGCAGGAACGCGTTGAGCACCCGGATCGGGCCGAGCAGGTTGGTGGTCACCGTCGCCTCGGCGACCGCGAGGTGGTCGGGGTCGCGCAGGTCCTCCGGGATCATGATCCCGGCCATGTTGACCAGCACGTCGAGCTCGGGGTGGTTGCGGCTGACCGTCTCGTAGGCGGCGGCGATCGACGCCGGATCGGCGACGTCGAGCCCGACCGCCTCGATGCCCGGGTGCTCCGCGACGATCCGGTCGAGCAGGTCCTTCCGCCGGCCCGCGACCAGGACCGTGTTGCCGACCGCGGCGAACCGGAGCGCCAGGCCCAGGCCGATGCCCGAGGTGCCGCCGGTGAACAGCATCGTGTTTCCCGTCGTCTTCATGGCTCCACCGTGCGGCCGTGCGCGGCCGGGCGGGAGAGGAGCGGTTGTCCAGGGATCGGCGGTCCCTGGATCCCCGCCGCGACGGCGCGCAGGATGATCACGTGGACCGCGCCCAGCTCGCCGACTTCCTCCGCCGTCGTCGCGAGACCCTGCAGCCGGGCGACGTCGGCCTCCCCGCCGGACCGCGGCGGCGCGCGCCCGGGCTGCGCCGCGAGGAGGTGGCCGCTTTGACCGGCATGTCGACGGACTACTACGCCCGGCTCGAGCAGCAGCGCGGGCCGCAGCCGTCGGAGCAGATGGTGGCGGCGCTGGCCCGCGGACTGCGGCTCACGCTCGACGAGCGCGACCACCTGTTCCGGCTGACCGGGCACCACGCGCCGGTCCGGGTGCGCCGCTCCGAGCACGTCAGCCCGGCGCTGCTGCGGGTTTTCGACCGGCTGCAGGACACTCCCGCGCTGATCCTGTCCGACCTCGCCGACACCCTCGTGCAGAACCGGCTGGCGCGGGCGCTGCTGGGCGACGAGACCGCCCACACGGGGCTGGCGCGCAGCGCGATCTTCCGCTGGTTCACCGATCCGGAGGCCCGCCGTCACTACCCGGAGCGGGACCACGCCCATCAGAGCCGGCTGCAGGTGGCGGGCCTCCGCGCGGCGGTGACGGCGGGCGGGCCGGACCCGCGGGCGCAGGAGATAGTGCGCCGGCTGCAGGCCGAGAGCGCGGAGTTCCGCGAGGTGTGGGCCCAGCACGAGGTCGGGAAGCGGTTCGACGACTCCAAGACGCTGGTGCACCCCGAGCTCGGTGAGATCGCGGTCGACTGCCAGGCGCTGTTCACCGAGAACCAGGCGCAGGTGCTGCTCGTGCTCACCGCCGTCCCGGGCAGCGAGGACGCCCAGAAGCTGCAGTTGCTCTCGGTGATCGGCGAGCAGGAGTTCAGCTCGGCGCGATGATTATCAGCGAAGGCCACATCTCCCTCGGGACTATTGGTGCGAGGAAGCGGCTGATTCGCATTGCCTTGGAGCGGAGTCCGGGCGGTCACGGTCTCTCTGAGCACCGTGCCGTCTCGACTTCCTCACCGCTTGTAGCGATCGAGGAAACCTTGCTGAGCTTGGTGCAGGGAGCGCTCCCAAGCCGAGCCTTCGGTGGCTAAGGCCTCCTCCACCTCCGCGACGTAATTTGCGAGCTGGGCTGTCGCACTTCTTGCCTCGGACGGAAGAGCCAGCCATCGGGCCCGAGCAGAGCGAACCGCCACGCAGGTCATTCGCATCGCCTCCGCTCTCGCCTCGCGCTGTGAATACTCGCGCCACGACAGCAGCGCCGCCGCGACACCGGTCAAAGCCGCTGCCCCGGCCGTCACGTCTTCCCATCGCCAGGAGATCGCTAGCAGAAATGCCGCACCTCCTCCCACTGTGAAGAGCGCCAGCGCTAGCCGGGTGGCTTCGCGCTCCGTTTGTCGCACGGCATGTTCCAGGAACGACAGTTGGTCCACGACCCGAGCCTCGTCGTAGCTGGGCGGACTCAGTGGCCCCAGTAAGGAGTCCGCCGGCGGTATGCGTGCGCACAAGGAGCGCGGGGGCCAGACCACAGACGGCGGACCGCCCCCGCTCGACGTCGTGGACCGGCCTCCGGTCTTCAAGTCGACAGCGGACAGCGCCTCCCCTAGCAGCGCGGGGGTCGCCTCGGACCCCTGGTATCCACCGACGCCGCACCTGAACCGATAGATCTCGCGGAGAATTGACTCGCCGGCTGCCCGAAGTTCTACCCATGTACCGCTCCGAGCGCGCCTTTCGATCAGACCCAAGAGCACAGCGGCGATCAGCGGCAACGCCGTAACGACGCCCTTAAGCACGTCGCCCGCCAAAGGACTGATGAACGGAAGCCCGCCGCCGGGAGACGGCTTAGACAATCCGACTAGCAAAGCGCAGATGAGAGTGATGCTGGCTAGAACCAGTACCGACGCTGCAAGTCGGGTTGTGGGTGGCTTTCGCGCCGTCGCTGCAGCATCCAGCGCAGCGAATCGAGCCCATGCTTCGCGGAGGAGCGCGTTGTCGCTGAGACGCCAGCGAAGCGCCCGCTCGACCTGCGCACGTTCTCGCAAGTCGTTGGCGGCGAAGCCCCCGTCCACAGCTGCGGCCTGGACATCGTCGTCATCCGCAAGAGATTTCCGACCGGGCTCTGGCGGCGGCATCGGCGTCGCGAGAAGCTGCAGAGCCACCGCCAGCCGCTCCGACTCACCGCCGCTGCCTGTCATGAGGACCACCGGCCACCGTCGGCGGGCCGCCAGCTTGATCTCCCGATGCGTGCCACAGCCGCCGCCCACGGCCAGCATTACCACCCCTGAGCGGCCGGCGATCCGCTCAGCGACCCGTACCAACGTCGGGCCCTCGGAGCCCCACGCGTCACCGGTCGTGCGCAGCAATTTGTGGTGGCGCTCGGGAAGGGTGGAGTCGAGATCGCCCGGGGCTGCGCCGTACCCGATCAGTTTTCCGTGGGGCGCCACACCCACGAGCTCCGCGCCCGGTGCGTGCTCGGCCATCGCTTCACCGAGGGCCGCCATGACACCGGAGTCGGTCCCACCCGATACGACCACGACGCCTTCATCGCGGCACACCGGTGCGACGACGGTCTCCAAGAGGAGCTTCAGTGCGTCCTGGACCTCCTCTGAGAGGGGCGCCCCCGCCCAGCCCACCACGACAAGCACGGGTCGGCCGACCGGAATAGCGAGTTCTTCAAGAACCGACGTCAAGGATCGACTGCCGTCGTGGTAGGCGGAAATCATTGCTGCTGCGAAAGCCGCCGATGGGTCGGGCCGGGGTGCCTCTGTCACGAGATCAGCTCGTCAGTGATCCCTGTAGTACTGCGACCGAACCAGTCCCTGCCAGCGCAACAACGCTGCGTCGAATCCGATGCAGGCATCTGGATTCTTAAGGTCATCAGGGCGCGCCTTATCCCAGCTCTTTCCTGGCATCGGCATCGGATGAACGAGGACGTCGCTCGCACCCTCGTCAAACACCCCGCCAGTGATTCTGTCCTGCTTGAGCACGAAGAGAGGGAGACCGAGGCCGAATAGGATGCCTGTTTCCAGTTGATTCCACGGGGTCGGTGCGTGGTATTCCCGGATGACCGTTTCTATCACCATGCCGTCAAGGTCATTGGTCTTGCCGTATGCTCGTTTGGCAGAAATCTGTGTGTACCCGAGGATGATGCCGCCTGCACAGTGGCGGGCCAGCGTACGAACCTCATGGAGCGGGTTGTACATCCCGCGGTCGGACGCACCCACGGTCCTAGGTTCTAGACCGACCTCCGCCAGGCGGCCGTAGATATAGCGTTTGGACGCCACCTGTTGCTCGTCCAGTTTGGACGGCACCGATGCAAATACCGGGATGCGAGCGCTGCCCCATGCGAGCATATCCGGCATCGCGCGAGACTACTGGCGCGAAACAGGTGCGGCCACATGGGCACGCCACGCGCCCTGTCCTCTCTCGAACGGTGCTCGTTGGGGCGATCTGAGCCAGTGGGATCCAGAGAGGATCTGGTCGACCTCGAACGACAGACCGACGGCCATCCGGGACGGCCTTGTGATTTCCTTCGGTCGCCTACGGCGCCAGCATGCTGGGAAGGCAACTCCCCGTCAGTTGATGACCCGCAGCGGTTCGCCGGCGAGGAACGCGGCGACGTCCTCCACCGAGTCGCGGTAGAAGACCTCGTAGGTGGCGCGGGTGACGTAGCCGAGGTGCGGGGTGAGGACGGCGTTGCGCAGCTCCCGCAGCGGATGGTCGCGCGGCAGCGGCTCCTCGTCGTAGACGTCGATGCCCGCGCCCGCGATGCGGCCGTCCCGGAGCGCGTCGATCAGGGCGGCGGTGTCGACGATCGGCCCGCGGCTGGTGTTCACGAAGACGGCGGTGTGCTTCATCAGCGCGAAGTCGTCGGCGCCGATGAGGCCGCGGGTGCGCTTGGACCACAGCAGGTGGACGGTGACGACGTCGGCCGTGGCGAAGAGCTCCTCCCGCTCGACCCGCCGGGCCCCCACCTCGGCCGCGCGCTCGGCGGTGAGGTTCTGGCTCCAGCCGACGACGTCCATGCCGAAGGCGTTGCCGATGCGGGCCACCTGGGAGCCGAGCCGGCCGAGGCCGATGACGCCGAGGGTGGCGCCGGCCAGGTCGCCGCCGATCGTCGTCTGCCAGCCCCCGGCCCGCATGCCGGCGTCCTCCTGCGGGATGTGTCGGAGCGCCGCGAGGATCAGGCCCCAGGTGAGCTCGGCGGTGGCGGTCGGCTGCGACGCCGTGCCGCAGACGGTGACGCCGAGCTCGGCGGCGGCTGCGACGTCGATCGACTTGTTGCGCATGCCGGTGGTGACGAGCAGCCGCAGGTCCGGCAGCCGCTCCAGCACCTCCCGGGGGAACCGGGTCCGCTCGCGCATGGCGACGACGACGTCGAAGGGCTGCAGTCGGGCCACGAGCTCGTCGGGGTCGCCGACGAAGTCGTGGAACTCGACCACCTCCGCGGGGTCGGGCAGCCGCGACCAGTCGCAGAAGTCGGCAGCCACGGACTGGTAGTCGTCGAGGACGGCGATGCGATGCACGGGTCCGGTCTACACCGGATCCGGTCAGGCGGTCATGAAGCCGCTCTCGTAGGCGGCGATGACCGCCTGCGTGCGGTCCCGCGCGCGGAGCTTGAGCAGCACGCTGCTGACGTGGGTCTTCACCGTCTCGCGGCTGAGGAACAGCTCGCCGGCGATCTCGGCGTTGGAGAGCCCGCCGGCGACCAGCCGCAGCACGTCGGCCTCCCGCCCGGTCAGCTCGGGCAGGGCGGCCGGGCCCCGTGCGCGGGACGGTGCGTGCGAGGCGATCAACCGCCGGGTGAGGTCGGGCAGCACCAGCGACGTCCCCCGCGCCACGACCCGGATGGCGTCGACCAGCTCGTCGGGGTCCGACCGCTTCAACGCGAAGCCGCTCGCCCCGGCCTGCAGCGAGCGGAAGAGGTAGTCGTCGTCCTCGAACGTGGTCAGCACCAGCACCCGCGGGCGCTGCGGATCGCGGGCGACCAGCTCCCGGGTCGCCGCGATCCCGTCCATGTCGGGCATCCGGACGTCCATCAGGACGACGTCGGGATCGGTCCGGGCCGCCACCTCCAGCGCCTCCCGCCCGGTGCCGGCGTCGCCGACCACGGTGAGGTCGGGCTCGGTCTCGAGGATGACCCGCAGGCCCGAGCGGACGAGCACGTCGTCGTCCACCAGGAGCAGCCGCAGGCTCACGCGGCGCCCGACAGCGGCAGGGTGACGCTCAGCTCGAAGCCGCCGGTAGGCGTCGGCTCGGCGGCGAGGGTGCCGCCGGCCGCGGCCGTCCGCTCGCGCAGGCCGGCCAGCCCGCGCCCACCGCCGGGGCCGGGCCGGCTGTCCAGCTGCGAGGCGCGCTCGTTGCACACCCGGACGACGAGGGTGTCGCCGCTGCGGACGACCTGGGCGACGGTGAGCGGGGTGCCCGCGTGCCGCAGCACGTTCGTCGTTCCCTCCTGGACCACCCGGTAGGCCAGTTCCTGGACGCCGTGCGGCACGTCCTCGACGTCGCCGTCGACCACCAGGGCGACCGGCAGGCCGCCGTCCCGCAGCCCGGCGAGCAGGTCCTCGAGGTCGTCGAGCGACGGCGGGGCGAACGGGGCGGGGTCATGGCCGCCGTCCTCGGCCCGCAGCACGGTGAGGACCCGGTCGAGCTCGGCGAGCGCGGCGCGGGTGTTGGTCTCGATGTGGCCGAGCGCCTGGCGGGCGAAGTCGGCCTGCAGCGGCCGGTCCTCGACCGGGGTCAGCGTGCGGCGGGCAGCGGTGGCCTGCAGCAGGCTGGCGGTGAGCGCGTGCCCGATGGTGTCGTGCAGGTCGCGGGCCAGCCGGTTGCGGTCGGCCAGCCGGCGGCCGGTCTGCTGGAGTGCGGCGATCTGCTGCTCGGCGCCCACGCCGAGCAGCCGGGGCGCTACGGCGGCGGCCAGCCGGACCAGCAGGTCGAGGACGACGAGGGTCCCGACGACGACGGCCGCCATGAGCGCCAGCAGGGGCAGCGCGTTGAACAGGTTCCAGTCGATCCCCTCGCTGAGCGCGAAGAGGGCCAGGATGCCGAAGAAGAGGGTGGCGAGCGTGGCCGCGCCGATCAGGACCCGTGCACCGAGCCAGCCGACCGCCCGCCAGGTGCCGGCCGACTGCACCAGGCGCCGCGCCTTGAAGAGGAGCCCGGGCTGGCGCCGGACGCGCTCGCCGACGGGGATGTCGACGCCCAGCAGGACGCCGGCCAGCCCGCGCTCCATGCCGGCGAACCCGCGGATGGTCGCGAGGACCAGCAGGATGAGCAGCAGGCCGACGCCGTAGATGACCGCGAACACCGAGCCGAACAGCGCGAAGTACAGGGCCAGGCACAGGACGCCGACCGGCAGGTTCGCCAGGGCGTACAGGAGGCGTCCGGGCCAACCCGGGCCGGCGGCGGTTGCGACCAGCCCGCGCAGGCCGGCAGCGATCTCGGTCGCGGAGGCGGGGAACGTCGTCGTCGATGACACGGCTCGATCCTGACCTGCTGTCGCGCCGCGGGATTCCCCCGTGAGCGCGCTCTTGCCCTCCCCCTCGCGGGGGACCGAGATCGGTGCTGCCGGGTGATCCGCGGGGGCCCTCTCCCCCGACAGGCTCCGTGTCATGACTCCCCTCTCCCGGTGGCTCGCATGATCGAGGTTCGCGGGCTGACCAAGCAGTACGGCGTGATCCGGGCCGTCGACGACCTGACGTTCGACGTCGCCCCCGGCAAGGTGACCGGCTTCCTCGGACCGAACGGCGCGGGCAAGTCCACCACGATGCGCATGATCCTCGGGCTCGACCGGCCCACGGCGGGATCCGCGCTGGTGGGTGGCCGGCCGTTCGCCACGCTGGCCGAGCCGCTGCACGCGGCCGGCGCCCTGCTCGACGCCGGGGCCGTGCATCCCGGCCGCAGCGGACGCGACCACCTCCGGGTGGCGGCCCGCACGCACGGGATCCCGCAGCGCCGGGTGGACGAGGTGATCGACCAGGTGGGCCTCGGGCCCGCCGCGCGGCGCCGGGTGAAGGGCTACTCGCTCGGCATGCGCCAGCGGCTCGGCATCGCGACCGCGCTGCTGGGCGACCCCGCCGTCCTGCTGTTCGACGAGCCGATGAACGGCCTGGACCTGGACGGCGTGCGATGGATCCGGCGCCTCGTGCGCGGGCTGGCCGACGAGGGGCGCACGGTGCTGCTGTCGAGCCACCTGATGAGCGAGATGGAGCAGACCGCCGACCACCTGGTCATCATCGGGGCCGGGCGGCTGATCGCCGACGCCTCGATGCACGACGTGATGCGCGGCGAGAACGCGCAGCGGCGGGTGCGGGTGCGCACGCCGTCCGTCGATGAGCTGGCCGGTGCGCTGCTGCGCCGGAACCTGCGGGTGCACCCGACCGACGGCGGCGACCTGCTGGTGGAGGGCGCCTCGCCGGAGACCGTCGGCGACGTCGCACTCGAGGTGGGCGTGGCTGTGCACCGGCTGGCCCAGGAGCAGTCCTCGCTGGAGCAGGTGTACCTCGACCTGACCGGCGACAGCGTCCAGTACCGCGTGACCGAGACCCCCGAGATGGTGCAGCGATGACCGCCGTCCACCTGCAGGAGCCCGGGACGCTGACCGTCTACGGCCGCGCCGCCACCGCAGAGTGGCTCCGGCTGCGGACCGTGCGGTCGACGTGGTGGTGCCTGCTGGCAGCCGCCGTGACCATCGTCGGCATCGGCGTGATCATGGCGTTCGACGCGGAGAACGTGACCGCGTCCGGGGACCTGCCGCCGGCCACTGCCGCCGGGGAGTTCGGGGTGCTCCTCGGTCAGTTCGCGCTGCTGGTGATGGTGCTGCTCGCGGTGACGCAGGAGTACGCCAGCGGTGCGATCGCGCCGACGCTGCAGTGGACGCCGCGCCGCGGGGTCCTGCTGGCCGCGCGGGTCACCGTGCCGGTTCTCGCTGCTGCGGTGGCCGCGGTCCTGCTGGCCTTCGTGGCCGACGTCGCCGCGTGGCTGATCGCGGACCTGTCGCTCTCCACCGGGGACGTGACCGACAGCCTCGGCCGCATCGCCGCGGTACTCGTGGCCGGCGGCGTGCTGGCCGTGGGTGTCGGCCTGTTCCTGCGCAGCACGGCCGGGGCGCTGGCGACGGTGTTCCTGCTGCAGCTCGTGCTGCCGTTCCTGCTGCCGGCGTTCGGTGTGCAGTGGATGGCCGATCTCGGTGAGCTGCTGCCGGGGTCGGGTGCCATCTGGACGCTGCTCGGCGAGCCGGAGATGTCGGCAGCTCAGGCGACGACGCTGCTGGTCGGCTGGTCCGGGGTGGCGCTGGTGGCGGGCGGCTGGTCGTTGCTGCGGCGCGACGCCGGGTAGAGACGGGGCCGCCCCGGGTAGGGGCGGCCCCATGGCAGTGCGCAGCGCGTCGGTGGCCGCCGGGGGTACGTGGCGGGACCCGGAGGACGGGATCCGCTACCCGGCCGGTGAGGTGCACGCGTGGGAGCGCGGCCGCAACGAGACCGTGTGCGGGCTGTCGCTGTACCGGTCGCGGCTGGCCCGCTTCCCGCACGTGAGCTGGGCCGATGTGCAGCCGGCGTCGGGCCGGCACGCCGAGGAGGTCGCGGACGTCTGCCGGAAGTGCGCGGCCGGCATGGGTGCCCGCCGCGACGACCGCGGCTGGACCCGGACGAATCCGCGCCCCTGAACGCACTCGGGCGCCCCGTCGGAAGACGGAGCGCCCGGGTGCCAATGCTGCGTTCGCGACTTACTGCAGAGCGACCGTGACGCCGCCGGAGAAGGCGGAGTCGTGCAGCTCGATAGCGGCCGGGGTCGTGCCTGCAGGGACGTCGAAGACGACCTTGCTGTTCAGGGTGTTGCCCGGGTTGATCTCCTCGAGGAGCGAGTCGGAGTCGTCGAGGTAGATGGCGGCCTCGGTGTCGGCGGAGAACTCCTGGCCCTCGGCGTTCAGCAGCGTGGCGTTGTCACCGAAGAAGGTGCCGGACTCGTTGCCGATGTTGGTGACGGCCACGTCCACGACGCAGAACTGGCCCTGTGCCTGGGTGCTCATGTACTGGCTGCCGATCTCCGTGAGGCTGCAGTCGACACCGGAGACGACGAAGCTGAAGTCGCCGTCGGCGGCGGCCTGCCCGATGCCGGGCATGGACGGCTCCTCCGGTGCGGCCTCCTCGGCCGGCGCGACGACGTCGGCACCGGCGGCGGGTGCGTCGACGGCAGCGTCAGCACCGGTCGTCTCAGCCTTGTCGCCGCCGTTGATCGCCGAGCCGATGACGGTGAGCAGGAAGAGGGCCGCGACCACGCGGAACCACGTCTTCTTCCAGAGCGGCTTCTTCTCCGGGGCTGGCGCCACCGGGGGCTGCCCGTAGGGCGCCTGGCCGACAGGCATCTGGCCGTAGGGCTGGCCGGTGGGCGGCGGGCCGTAGGGCGGCTGCGGCGGTGCGTAAGGCTGAGTCACGTGATTCTCCCCGTAGAAGTGGTACCGGGAGCCGTGATGTCGATCGCCGATCAGTCGGCGTCGTGGACCCCCGTTCTGCGGGACAGTGCCACGACGAGCGGACCGGACCGACCATTTTCGCAAGTGCCGTTGCACAGGGATCTCCTCCTGCCCCAAGTGCCTCAGCGGCTCCTTCCGCAGCGATGACCGGCGGCCTGCGGCGGACACGACAGCGCCCCCTCACCCGGGATTCCGGGGAGGGGGCGCTGTTGCGTCTGGAGGAGTCAGTAGCCGCGCGTGCGGCCGGTGCCACCCTTGTTCTTGTTCTGGAAGTCCGAGATCATCTTCTTGATCTTCGCCTGGTTCTGCGGCTTCTTGGCCTCCGAGATGACCTTCGCCGCGACACCCGACGCGATGAGCTTCCTGAGCATGCCTGCCATGTTCGCCTCCTCGTTGTTGACTGACTGACTCGTTGCCCCGATGAACGGCCGGCCAACCGCAGAGGTGCCCGGGTTCACCGATCGGGCCGTCACTGTCCGCCCATGCCGGCGTCACGGGCTCGGGCGACGGCGGACGCGCGGTCGGTCACGCCCAGCTTGGCGAAGATGCTCGAGACGTGGTTGCGGACCGTCTTCTCCGACAGGAAAAGCCGGCGGGCGACCTCGGCGTTACCGCGCCCTTCCGCGACGAGCCGGAGCACCTCCCGCTCCCGATCCGACAGCTGCGGGAACGGGCCGACCGTCGCGCCCGCCCCGGCGGCGAGGAGGGCCATCACCCGCTCGGCGACGCCGGTCCCGTAGACGACCTGACCGTCCGCGACGGACCGCACGGCGCGTTCGATCTCCTCCTGCCCGGCGCCCTTGAGCAGGTAGCCCCAGGCGCCGGCGCGGATGGCGGCGAGCACGGTCTCGTCGGCCTCGATCATCGTCAGCACCAGGACCCGCGTCTCCGGTGCGACCTCGTGCAGGCGCCCGGTCACCTCGACCCCGGTGAGTCCCGGCATCTTCAGGTCCAGCAGGGCGACGTCGGGGCGGTGCTCGATGACGGCGTCGACGGCCGCCGGCCCGTCAGGGGCCTCGGCGACGACGTCCAGCCCGCTGTCCTGCAACAGCAGCCGCAGCCCCGCGCGGAAGGCGGGGTGGTCGTCGGCGATGACCACCCGGATCACGGGTTCCCTCCCAGCGGCAGGACGGCGGTCACCCGGGTACCGCCACCGGGCGCGTCGGAGATGCGGCACGTGCCACCGAGTTCCGCGGCACGGTCGCGCATCGACTGCAGGCCCAGCCCGGCCGGTGCGTCGCCCGGGCAGCCGCGGCCGTCGTCGACGACCTCGATGCCGACCGAGGCGCCTTCCCCGGCCAGCCGCACGGTGATGTGCTCGGCGCCGGCGTGCCGGATGGCGTTCGTCATCGCCTCCTGGGTGATCCGGAAGGCTGCGACCTCGACGGCCGCAGGCAGCTCGGACAGCTCGCCGCTGCCGCTGATCCGGATCTGCGGGGCGCCGTCGCGTCCGGGCAGAAGTCCGGGCCCGGTTGCCTGCAGTGCGCCGAGCAGCCCGAGGTCGTCGAGGGCCGGAGGGCGGAGGTCGTGCACGATGCGGCGCACGTCGGCCACGGCGTCCTGCAGCTGCTCGCGCGCCGTCGTCACCAGGGGCACGGCGCGGGCCGGTTCCTGCCCGAGGGCGCGCGCCGCGACGTCCAGGGCCATGACCGCCGACGCCAGCTGCGGACCGAGGCCGTCGTGCAGGTCGCGGCGGATCCGCCGGCGCTCCTCCTCCCGGGCGGTGACCAGCCCGTCCCGGGAGCGCTCCAGGTCGGTGGCCAGCCGCAAGGCGAAACCCACGGCGGCGAGCTGGGTGGCCAGATCTGCCAGCAGCGACTCGTCGACCGGGTCGAGTCGGTCGGTACCCGCGCGGTGGGCGACGTGCAGGGTGCCCACGACGTCGTCGTGCCACTGCAGGGGGAAGGCGTGGACAGCGAGCGCCTGCTCCCCCACCGACTCGACGACCGGCGACGCCTCCGGCCGATCGACCCGCACGGAGACCGCGGGCAGCTTGAGGTCGGCCGCCATTGCCGCGACTGCCCCGGCCAGCGCAGGGCGCGGCGAGGCGGCGTCGCGGAGCACCTCCGTGACCCGACCGAGCACGCGATAGGGATCGCCGCGGGACCCGTGCAGCAGCCGGTCGACGGCACGCTGGATGCGGACGTAGAGCGGGTGGAAGACCGCGGCGACCGACACGGCTCCGATGAAGCCGATCACCGAGTCCGGGGCACCGGCGAGGCCGCCGAGCCAGCCGACGACGGCGATGTAGACCAGCGCCGAGCAGGCCAGCAGCGCCGTCCCGACCAGGGTGCGGTTGAGGACGACGTCGATGCCGAACAGCCGGTAGCGGACGACCGCGAGACCGATGGCGAGGGGCACGGTGAGGGTGACGAGGACGTTGACCGGCGGCGGCGCGACGAAGGCCGCGAGGGTCGCCAGCGCCAGTGCGTAGCCGACCCAGGCGATCTGCCGTCGTCCCTGCGGATCGGTGCGGCGGAACCTCAGCACCAGACTGGCCAGCCCGAGCAGTGCGAGCGCCGGGAGGACCGGGTCGAGGACCGTCTGGACGGCGTCCAGGACCGGTCTCGGCAGGCTGATCGCGACGGGATTCGGCGGCTGGTCACCCTCGGGCTGGATGTCGGTGAACGCCGTGAGCAGCGACATCGTGGCGATGAGGGTGAGCGCGGTGATCGCGACGGGGCGCCACCGGCGGGACACCAGCCGGCCGTCCGGGAAGATCAGCGGGAGCAGCGTCGCGAACGAGACGAACGACGGCACCCAGGTCCAGAGGGTGAGCCAGGCGGCGATCCGGAACACGAGGGCCGGGTCGTCGCCACCGGTGAAGCCGTACACGGCGAGGCCGGCGGAGCCGGCGTAGACGCAGGCGAAGCAGCCGATGACAGTCATCAGCTGCAGGACGCGGTGTCCCGGCACCCGGCCCAGCAGGACGGCGCCGACGATCGCCATGGCTGGGCCGATGAGCGGCTCGGGGCTGCCGAAGAGGTCCGGGCGCTGCGCCGCCGGGGTGGCCACGTGGGCGACCAGGCCGGCGGCGAGCCAGCCCATCGCGGCCACCGCGGAGAGCCGGGCCGCCACGGTGGCGGCCCGGCCCCTCTGCGCTCCGCGCTCCCTGAACACCGGTTCCTCCACCTCGCGGCGACGCTACCGACCGGATGGCCGCTGGTCAGGAGGTTGCCGCGCCCGGAGTACGGCCGGTCCACCACTGGCGGTCGGTCATCCGGGCCACGACGACAGCCAGTCCCACGGAGGCGGCGACGAACAGCCAGTGCGGGTCGACCGGGCCCGTCTGGAACCCGCCGAAGTCGAGGACCAGGAACACCAGCAGCACGACAGGGATCCAGATCGGCACGACGCGGGTGCGCAGGTAGCCGATCGAGGTGAGCAGCACCGAGCCGGCCATGCCGAGCAGGAACGGCACCACGACCAGCAGACCGAGCGCACTGTTCTGCGTCGCCTCGAGCAGGGCGACCATCGCCCCGCGGTCAGGCTGGTCGACGGCCGCGGCCTCGACGATCCCGACCGTGTGGATCCCGAAGAAGCCCAGGCCACCGACGACGGCGAGCACCGCGGCCGTGGCACCCAGCCGCGGCATGCGTGGCCGAAGCAACTGCGCCATCGCGACCAGACCCAGCAGCAGGAACGGAACGCCCAGCGTGCCGAGGACCAGGCCGGTCGTGGCGAGCGTGCGCTGCGCCTCCCACGCCTCGAGGCTGCCGGCTACCGAGCCGCTCTGGCCCACGATCCGGCCGATCAGCGCCTCGGTGAGATTGAGCGTGGCGCCGACGGTCAGGCAGACGACGGCGGTGCGCCGTCCGATCGGCGCCGGGCGGGGGCTCGGTGCGTCTCGCGCGATGGTGTCCGACAGAGCCGGGGACACGGGCTCAGCGGTCATGGGTCCACCTCCTTCACCCGCCGGGTCCCTCCCGGTGGATGCGGACCACGGTGGGGCGGGAGCCGTCCCGGCGTCGTGAGGCACCGGTCCCGATCTGGCCGGGAGCAGCGTCCCTGCCGGACGACTCGCGCGAGCCGGCGGGGACGGTGCGTGCCGCCACGCCGCGGAGGCGAAGTAAGCGGCCGATTGCGTTCCGTTGTGTGAGGCGGACTCGTTCCCGAACGGCGGGAGACGTCGGCCGTGGTCGGCTCGCGAGTCGCCGTCCAGGGGCCTCTCGCAACCACCCTGATCGACCCGCCCGTGCCGTCATCGGTCGCTTCGCGGGCCTCCATCGGCCGACCTAGCGTCATCGCCGTCTCGACGGGCCCCGTCGTCACCGCCTCCGGTGACACCCGTCCAGGCACCGCCGAACCGGCATCGGACGTCGTCCGCTGCCGGACCGGGGACCCACCGCAGTACTGGGGTGAAGCGCGACCGGCTCCACCGGTCCCGCCGGGCGATCTCCCCGCCCGAACCCGTCAGCTAACTCGGTAGGCGGTTGATGGAGAACAGGAGAACGCGTCGTCCATGACGACTACACGCACGTCCACGATCAGCCGTCGCTCCTTCCGCGGAGCAGCCCTCGCCCTCTTCACCGGCGCGGGGATCGCGCTCACTCCCCTGACCGCCACGGCCGACGCCGGCGGTCCGGCAGCCGGCGCTGCCGCGGCGCCGGTCGCCGTGGCAGCCGCCCCGGTCGCGGCGCCGAACCATGCCGCGCAGGTCGCCGTCGACACGGCGCTGGCCCAGCAGGGCAAGCCGTACGTCTGGGGCGGCACCGGACCCGGCGGCTACGACTGCTCGGGGCTCACCTTCTCGGCCTACCAGGCTGCCGGGGTGTCGATCCCCCGCACGTCGCGGGCGCAGTCGACAGCCGGGGTCCACGTCGACCGGGCGAACCTCCAGCCGGGTGACCTGATCTTCTTCTACGACCCGGTCGGCCACGTCGGGATGTACATCGGGAACGGCCAGATGGTGCACTCGTCGACCTACGGCAAGCCGGTCGCCGTCGTGCCCGTCGACTCGATGTACGGCTACAACACCGCACGCCGGGTCGTCTGAGCCACGTCCGGTGCCCCGGCGCGCAGGCCGGGGCACCGGCACCCCGCGTGCCGTCAGACGAGCAGTGGCCGGCCGATCACGATCTCGGTGTCGTCGGGCCGGAAGGTGCGCCATCGTCCGTCGGGCCCTCGCTGGACCCGGAATCCGTGATGGACCTTCGTATGGTGCCGCTCGCACAACAGCGCTGAGTTCTCCAGCGACGTCTCCCCGCCGAAGATCCAGTGGATCAGGTGGTGCACGTCGCACCAGTACTTCGGGGCTCCGCAGCCGGCGAAGACGCACGCGTCGTCCCGCAGTTCGACGGCCTTGCGCAGGTGGGGTGGCACGACCCGGTGGGTGCGGCCCATGTTCAGCGGCTTGCCGTGCTCGTCGATCCGGACCGGGGTGATGCTGCCGTCGCAGGCGAGCATCCGCGCCTTCTCCGCGGAGATCAGGCTGCCGAACCCGGTGCTCACCGTCGCTGCGCCGTTCGCCCGGGCGAACAAGTCGGCGTCCCGCGTGGTGACGACGACGTGCGGCTTCACCGTCCGCAGCCGCGGCAGCCCGCCGGAGGCCAGTTGGTTGTCGGCCAGCTGCACCAGCGCGTCGGCGTTCTGCTGGGCGCGGGTCCGCCGATCACCTCGGGGCCGGTCGGCCTGCACGACCGACTCGATCGCGGTCGTCAGCTTCTCCCCGCCGACCGCGTCCAGCTGGCCGCGGATCACCACCGTGCCGTCGGACAGCGTGGCCAAAGTCAGCGACCGGTCCTCGGTGGGGTCGGGCTCGGGGCCGTCGGGGTCGAGGCGGGACAGGTAGTGGTGCACGGCCCGCGTCAGCTGCTCGATCCGGTGCTCGGCGGCGACGGTGCTGAACGTGCGGTCGACCTCGGCCAGGTCGACGCCCTGCTCCAGCGCCGCCGCCATCCGCTCCGGCCGCACCACCGGCGC
>NZ_OCNK01000003.1 GCF_900230285.1 Blastococcus haudaquaticus
CGGCAACATTCCGAACCCGGAAGCTAAGCCTCTCAGCGCCGATGGTACTGCCCTGGAGACGGGGTGGGAGAGTAGGACGCCGCCGGACAACCATTCCCGAAGGGGCCCCAGCCACGCGCTGGGGCCCCTTCGTGCATTCCCGGGCCGTTGTCAGGGCTTCGGGTGGGCTGCGAAGAAGCGCCAGATCTCCGCAGTGGCGTCCAGATCCGGATAGGGCGGATCTGCGGCCGGCCGCAGGGACGACGACCCGGGCCATTGGTGGCCGGCGCCGTCGACGGTCACCAGCTCCACGGAACGTCCGTCGGCACAGCCGCTCACCGATCGGCGGACACGGTCCTCGCTCACCTCCGCCGGCTCGAGGCAGCGGTCGACCGAGCGCCAGAACTCGACGACGTCGTCGACCGGTGGCGGGTCCACGTCGGCCAGCCGCTCCCCCGGCTCGCCGTCCATGCGCACCACGGCGTCCGCCGTCCCGTGCAGGTGGAGGACCGACACAGGTGCGGGGTCCGCGCAGTCGCCGAGCATCGTCCCGGCCACCGGTGCGATCGCTGCGACGACGTCGGTGGAGCAGGCGAGGGTGTAGCTCATCATCCCGCCGTTCGACATGCCTGTGACGAAAACCCGGTCCATGTCCACGTTCGTGCGCCGGGCGACGTCGTCCACCACCGCGGTCAGGAAGGCGACGTCGTGCACGTCCTGGGCGGCCGCCCGGCCGCAGCACCCGCCTCCGGCGTTCCAGGTCCGGTGCATCCCGTCGGGGTGGGCGACCAGGAAGCCCTCCCGGTCCGCGAGCGCCGGCCATCCGTAGGACTCCTCCGCCTGCCGAGCGCTTCCTCCAGCGCCGTGCAGGACGAGGACCAGTGCCGGTTCGGGCGGCAGGTCCGCTGGGCGATGGATGCGGTACGTCCGCTCGTCGTCGCCGATCACGAGATCCTGGACCGACGACCCGGCCGGGACCGGAGCGCTCGGGGAAGGCGCGCGGTCCTCGGTGCGTGCGCAGCCGGACAGCAGCAGGCAGGGCGCCGCGAGCACGGCGAGTGCGCGGCGACCGGTCGTCACCGGGTCACCGTAGAGCCAGCAGGCCCCCGCTCCGTCCGGGGACGGCGCGGGGGCCTGCGAGGTGCCGCCGTGATGGTCAGGGGACGACGCGGCGGATCCCCGGGTAGGCGACGAGTGCGGACAGCAGGGCCACGACCGCGGGGATGCCGACCGTGAGCGTGACGATGGACTGGTCGGCGAACCAGCTCGCGATGTCGGCCCAGGCGCCCAGCCAGGTGACGAGGATCGCCAGGCCACCGAACACCAGCATCGAGACGATGATCAGCCACCAGGTGCCGGCCTGGCCCCAGCGCTTGTGCACGATCCCCGATCCCACACCGGCGAAGGCGAAGGCCATCATCGGCACGCCGGACGCGAGGATCTGGAGGAAGAAGTTGTCGACCTCGAAGGGGCCCGGCGCCCAGTAGCTCATGCCGGCGCCCCATCCGCCGGTCCCGTTCTCGATGGCGACGAGAACCGCGATGGCCACGCCGTAGAGGAGTGACTGGACGACGACCACCAGCGCCGTCCCCAGGTAGAAGGTCCGCCGGCTGATGCTGATGCCCATGGCGAACGGCAGCAGTTGGGTCACCGACTGCACGAACATCACGAGCACGGTGAAGTAGAGAGCCAGGACACCGCCGGTGAACCCGCCGTCATCCTCCCCGGCCGGGGTCAGGTGCCAGATCACGACGTTGATGGCGAAGCTGATGCCGACGACGAGCCATGGGACGCCGAGCATCACCAGCGGGTTGAAGAGGTGCAGGCGCGCTGCCTGGAGGACGCGGTTCATCAGGAGACCTCCTCGAGGTCCTCGGAGGGGGCTGCCCTCAGAGGACTGCGGACCGGGCCGCGGGTCGCAGGGGACTGCAGGCTCATGGCCACCACGAGCTGCTGCAGGTTGGTCGGTTCGACGGTGAGGCCGTGCGTGGCGGCTGCGCGCCGGTCGGCGGCCCCGCCGACGCGGACCACGGCCCGGCTGTGCCCGCCCAGCGACTCGGTGTGCAGGAGTTCGTGCTGCCGGGCGAACGCCTGCACCTTGTCCACGGGGCCGCTGACCGTGAGGGCGCTGTCGCGCAGCGACTCGGCGTCCGTGTCGAGGAGCACGCGGCCCCGGTCGATGAGCAGGACCCGCTCCAGCAGGCTGGCGATCTCCTCGATGAGGTGCGTGGAGAGGACGATCGTGCGCGGGTGCTCGGCGTAGTCGGCGAGCAGCCGGTCGTAGAACTGCTGCCGGGCCACGGCGTCCAGCCCGAGGTAGGGCTCGTCGAACAGCGTCAGCGGAGCCCGGGAGGCGAGGCCGATGATGATGCCGACCATCGAGTTCATGCCCCGGGACAGCTTCCGCACCGGCCGCTTGGCCGGCAGGTCGAAGTCGGTCAGCAGGTCGGCGGCCAGGTCGTCGTCCCAGTGGGGGAAGACCATGGCCGCGGCCGCGAGGGCGTCCTGCACGCGGAACTGCTCGGGGTAGCGCTGCCCCTCCTTGACGAAGCAGATGTCGCGGAGGATGCGGTCGTTCTCGTACGGGCTGGCGCCGAACACCTCCACCCGCCCCGCGGACGGCACGCGGTGGCCGGTGAGGAGCTGCATGAGCGTGGTCTTGCCGGCGCCGTTGCGGCCCAGCAGGCCCGTGATGGCGTCCTTCTCGAAGCTGGTCGTGACCGAGTCCAGGGCGGTGTGCTCCCGGAACCTCATCGTGACGTCCCGCACGGTGGCCGTCGGGTTGGTCCCCGTGGTCATCGCTGGCCCTCCCAATCGTCGATCATCGCCGCGAGGTCGCGGGCGGAGATGCCGAGCTTCTGGGCCTCGGTCATCAGCGGGTGGATGTACTGGTCGGCGAACTCGCTGCGCCGACGCTTGAGCAGCTGCTCGCGGGCGCCCGTGGCGACGAACATCCCGACTCCTCGTCTCTTGTAGAGGACCCCGTCGGTGACCAGTTCGTTCAGGCCCTTGGCGGCCGTGGCGGGGTTGATCCGGTGGAAGGCGGCGAGCTCGTTGGACGAGGGCGCCTGGGTCTCCTCGGCGAGGGACCCGTCGACGATCGCGTTCTCGATCTCCGCGGCGACCTGCCGGAAGATCGGTCCGGCGTCCTCGTTCACGTCGCTGTCCGTGGTGCTCCAGGGCTGCGCGGGTCCCTGGGTTCATTACTCATGTAATGAACCATAGAGGCAGTGAGGCGCGAAAGGCAAGAGTCCAACCGGGCGACGCAACAGGGCTGTCACACGGGCTGGCTAACGTCCGGATTCCGAGAACCCCGGAGGTCGAGCACGTTGCACCTGTCACCGCACGAGCAGGAGCGGCTGCTGCTGTCCTACGCAGCAGAGCTGGCTCGCCGACGGCGCGCACGCGGGCTGAGGCTCAACCTGCCGGAGGCGACGGCGATCGTCACCGACCACGTGCTGGAGGGCGCCCGCGACGGCGGCCTCGTGGCCGAGCTCATGCAGTCCGGCCGCACGGTCCTCACCCGGGACGACGTCATGGACGGCGTCCCCGAGCTGCTGGAGGAGGTGCAGGTGGAGGCGACCTTTCCCGACGGGACCAAGCTCGTCACGGTCCACCACCCCATTCCGTGAGCGGAAGCTTGCGGAGCGATGGAGGCGTCGTCCCCGGTGAGGTCCTCCCTGCGGACGGCGTCATCGAGACGCTGCCCGGCGCCCCTCGCATCGAGGTCGAGGTGACCAACTCCGGCGACCGGCCGGTCCAGGTGGGCTCGCACTTCCACTTCGCCCAGACCAATCGCGCGCTGCGGTTCGACCGCGCCGCGGCACATGGTCACCGGCTGGACATCGCCGCCGGCACCGCGGTCCGTTTCGAGCCCGGCATCACCCGCACGGTGTCCCTCGTCCCGCTCGCCGGCGCCCGTCTCGTCCCCGGCCTCACGGCAGAAGGAGGGCTCGGCTGATGGTGCAGCTGTCCCGCGAGCGCTACGCCCAGCTGTACGGCCCCACCACCGGCGACCGCGTCCGGCTGGCCGACACGAACCTGCTGATCGAGGTCGAGGAGGACCGCTGCGGCGGTCCGGGCCGGGCCGGCGAGGAGGCGGTGTTCGGCGGCGGGAAGGTGATCCGCGAGTCGATGGGCCAGGGCCGCGCGACCCGCGCCGAGGGCGCTCCCGACCTGGTCATCACCGGCGTCGTCGTCCTCGACCACTGGGGCATCGTCAAGGCCGACGTCGGGATCCGCGACGGGCGGATCGTCGCGCTGGGCAAGGCCGGCAACCCGGACACCATGGACGGCGTCCACCCCGCCCTGGTCATCGGTCCCGGCACCGAGGTGCTGGCTGGGAACGGGAAGATCCTCACCGCGGGTGGCATCGACTGCCACGTGCACTTCATCTGCCCGCAGATCGTCCCGACGGCGCTCGGATCCGGCGTCACGACCCTGATCGGCGGCGGCACGGGCCCGGCCGAAGGGTCGAAGGCGACCACGATCACCCCGGGGGACTGGTACCTCGCCCGCATGCTCGAGGCGATGGACCCGCTGCCGGTGAACGTGGCCCTGCTCGGCAAGGGCAACACGGTGCGGCGGGAGTCGCTGGTCGAGCAGCTCCGGGCCGGTGCGAGCGGGTTCAAGCTGCACGAGGACTGGGGATCGACGCCGGCCGCGATCGACGCCGCGCTGACCGTCGCCGGCGAGCACGGGGTCCCCGTGGCCCTGCACAGCGACACGTTGAACGAGGCCGGCTTCGTCGAGGACACCCTCGCGGCGATCGCCGGCCGGACCATCCACGCGTACCACACCGAGGGCGCCGGGGGCGGCCACGCACCGGACATCATCACCGTCGCCGGCCACCCGAACGTGCTCCCCAGCAGCACGAACCCGACCCGGCCGCACACCGTGAACACGCTCGACGAGCACCTCGATATGCTCATGGTCTGCCACCACCTGGACAGCTCCGTCCCCGAGGACCTCGCCTTCGCCGAGAGCCGGATCCGGCCGACGACGATCGCCGCCGAAGATCTGCTGCACGACCTGGGCGCGATCTCGATGATCGGGTCGGACGCGCAGGCCATGGGCCGGGTCGGCGAGGTCGTGCTGCGGACGTGGCAGACCGCGCACGTGATGAAGGCCAAGCGTGGCTCGCTGGCCGGCGACGGCGCCGCCGACAACCTCCGGACCCGCCGGTACGTGGCCAAGTACACGATCTGCCCGGCCGTCGCGCACGGGATCGACGGCGAGCTCGGCTCGGTGGAGCCGGGCAAGCTCGCCGACCTGGTGCTGTGGGACCCGAAGACGTTCGGGGTCCGGCCGCACGTCGTGCTCAAGGGCGGCATGATCGCCTGGGCCCAGATGGGTGACGCGAACGCGTCGATACCGACGCCGCAGCCGGTCCTACCGCGACCCATGTTCGGCGCCTACGGCAAGGTCCCGGCGCTGACGTCGGTGCACTTCGTCGCACCGGCGGCGATCGAGGCGGGGCTGGCCGACCGGCTGGCGATCGACCGGAGGCTCGTCGCGGTCACCGACACGACGCGGCTGACCAAGGCGGACATGCCGCAGAACACCGCGCTGCCCGACATCCGGGTCGACCCCGACACCTTCACGGTGTCGGTCGATGGCGAGGTATGGGATGCCGAGCCGGTGCGCGAGCTGCCCATGGCCCAGCGCTACTTCCTCTTCTGAGGGCCCGCTTCCCATGACCTCAGCGCTGCTGACCCTTGCCGACTCCCGGCTGCCGGCTGGTGGGCACACCCACTCGGGCGGCGTGGAACAGGCGATCGCGGCGGGCATCGTGCACGACCCGGGCAGCCTCGCCACGTTCCTGCGCCGCCGGCTGGCCACGTCCGGGCTGGTAGCGGCAGGTCTGGCGGCAGCGGCGTGCGGTGCGGCCGCGGAGCGGCTGGCGGCGCTGGACGACGAGGCCGATGCCCGCACGCCGTCGCCGGCCTCGAGGACGGCGTCGCGGCAGCAGGGGCGCGGGCTGGTCCGCGTCGGCCGCCGCGCCTGGCCCTCGCCGCTCTGGGACGCCCTGACCGATCGGCCGCACCACCCGATCGCTCTGGGTGTCGCCGCCGGAGCGGGTGGGCTGGCTCCACGGGACGCCGCATCCGCCGCCGCCTACCTGTCGATCAGCGGTCCGGCGACGGCGGCCCAGCGGTTGCTCGCGATGGACCCGCTCACCGTCGCCGCGGTGACCGCCCGGCTCTCGCCCGACGTCGACGACGTCGCCGAACGCGCCGTCGGCGAGCTGCCGGCCGCCACCGATCCGCTCCTCGACCTGCTGGCCGAGGTGCACGCCGCCCGGAAGGACCGGTTCTTCGCCTCATGACGCTCACCAGGAGTCCGCATGCCGCCTGACCACAACCTCGACGACTACGTGGACCCGTACGCCCCCGGGCACCGCCACTCCGCAGACGGCAAGCCGGGACCGCTGCGGGTCGGGCTCGGCGGACCGGTCGGCTCGGGCAAGACCGCGCTGGCCGCCGCGCTGTGCCGCACCCTGGGCGCCGAGTACGACCTCGCCGTCGTCACCAACGACATCTACACGACCGAGGACGCCGACTTCCTGCGCCGCAACGCCGTCCTGCCCGACGACCGGATCGAGGCGGTGCAGACCGGCTGCTGCCCCCACACCGCCATCCGCGACGACATCACCGCCAACCTCGACGCCGTCGAGCTGCTGGAGTCGCGGCACCCGGGGCTGGAGCTGGTCCTGGTGGAGAGCGGTGGCGACAACCTGACCGCGAGCTTCAGCTACGGCCTGGTCGACGCGCAAATCTTCGTCATCGACGTCGCCGGCGGGGACAAGGTGCCGCGCAAGGGCGGACCGGGGGTGACGGCCGCCGACCTGCTGGTGGTCAACAAGACCGACCTCGCCCCGATGGTCGGCGCCGACCTCGACGTCATGCGCCGTGACTCCGCCGCGGTGCGGAACGGGAAGCCGACGCACCTGATCTCGCTGCGCGAGGACCCGTCGGCCGCGACCGTGGCGGAGTGGGTGCGGGAGCAGATCCGGGCCCGCGTGCTCGTGTGAGGACGGTCGTCCAGATCGTCGCCCGGCCCGGTCCGGGCGGCCGGACCGTGCTGCCGGTCGTCCGGGCCGGCGGGCAGCTCGCCGTCCGGCGGACGGGCGCGGCGTCGGTGCACCTGGTGGCGACGGCGTTCGGCCCGCTCGGCGGGGACGACGCCGAGATCTCGCTGGTCGTCGAGGAGGGCGCGCGCCTCGCCGTGCGGTCGGTGGCCGCGGCGATCGCGCTGCCCTCGCGCGGTGAGCCGCTGCCCTCCGCCCAGCGCATCCGTGCCACGGTCGCCGGCGCGCTCGACCTCCGGCTCGAACCCACGGTGGTGGCCGTCCGGGCGCACCACCAGGCGGAGCTCACCGCTCACCTGGCCGACGGCGCGGTACTGACCGCCACCGAGCAGGTGCTCCTCGGCCGCAGCGGCGAGGAACCGGGCCGCTGGACCGGGACGACGCGGATCGAGCGGGCCGGCCGGCCGGTCCTGCACACCACCGTCGGGCTGGGGCCGGGAGAGCCGGCCTGGTTGCCCCCGGTGGCTCCCCGGGCGTATGCCTCCACCGTGCACAGTGCAGCCGAGGGGCCTGCCGACGACGCAGAGGTGGCGACGGGCGAGGACGCCGTCCGGCTGCCGCTGCCCGGCGGCTGGGTGACGACCGCCTGGGGCACCGAGCTGCACCGTGTGGTCGGTGCGGTCGACGCGCTGTCGCCCGCTGCAGACCTCCGAGGAACCGCATGAGCCTCGTCGTCCGGGCCCGCCGGGTGCTGCTGCCCGAGGGCGAGCGGGCCGCCGCCGTGCACAGCGAGGACGGCCGGATCACCGCCGTCACGGCGTTCGACGACGCACCCGCCGCGGTCACCCTGGCCGACGACGAGGTGCTGCTGCCCGGGCTGGTCGACAGCCACGTGCACGTCAACGAGCCGGGCCGCACGGAGTGGGAGGGCTTCGCGTCGGCGACCCGTGCCGCGGTCGCCGGTGGCGTCACGACGATCGTCGACATGCCCCTCAACTCGATCCCGGCGACGACCACCCTCGACGCGTTGCACGTGAAACGGGCGGCGGCGAAAGGCCAGGTCAGCGTGGACGTGGCCTTCTGGGGCGGGGCGGTCCCGGGCAACGTCGACCAGCTGCGGCCGCTGCACGAGGCGGGCGTCGTCGGCTTCAAGTGCTTCCTGCTCGACTCCGGCGTCCCCGAGTTCCCGCCCCTCGACGACGAGGGTCTGCGGGCCGCGCTGGCCGAGCTGGCGGCCTTCGACGGTCTGCTCATCGCGCACGCGGAGGACGCCGACGTGATCGCAGCGGCACCCGCACCGCGCGGGCCGAGCTACGCGGGGTTCCTCGCGTCCCGACCGGGAGCGGCCGAGGAGTCCGCCATCGGCCGGTTGGTGGCGGCCGTGGCCGACACCGGGGCGCGGGCGCACGTCGTCCACCTGGCGGACGCCGATGCCCTGCCCGTCCTGCGGAGGGCCCGGGCGCAGGGGGTGCGGATCACGGTCGAGACCTGCCCCCACTACCTGACCTTCGCCGCCGAGGATGTGCCCGACGGGGCCACCGCCTTCAAGTGCTGCCCGCCGATCCGCGAGGTCTGGCACCGCGAGGCGCTGTGGGCGGCGCTGGCCGACGGCGACGTGGACCTGGTGGTGAGCGACCACTCGCCGTGCACGCCGGAGCTCAAGCGGCTCGACGACGGCGACTTCGGCGCTGCCTGGGGCGGGATCGCCTCCCTGCAGGTGGCCCTGCCGGTGGTCTGGACCGGCGCGCGCGCCCGCGGGATCGGGCTGGACCGGGTGGTGCGCTGGATGGCCGAGGCGCCGGCGCGGCTGGCCGGGCTGCCGACCAAGGGGGCGATCGCCGTGGGACGGGACGCCGACCTGGTGGCGTTCGCACCGGAGGACCGCTGGACCGTCGGCGAGCTGCAGCACCGCCACCCCGTCACGCCCTACGCGCACCGCGAGCTGCACGGCGTGGTCCGGCGGACCTGGCTGCGCGGCCGGCCGGCGGACGGCACCCCGATCGGGCGCCTGCTCCGGCGCGGCGGCATGCCAGAGTGACCCCCCGCCGGCACCGAGGAGCCCCATGAGCGACTTCACCCGCCTGCCCGACCTCGCCAGCCGTGCCCTGGGCGGGGCGGTGGTGGCGGCGAACGACGAGTCCTTCGCCGAGCGCGAGAACCTCGTCCTGCCGGCGGCTCCGGTGGCCCGGACGGAGTTCGGCCCCAAGGGCAAGGTCTACGACGGCTGGGAGACCCGTCGTCGGCGCACCCCGGGCCACGACTGGGCCGTCGTCCGGCTGGCGACGCCGGGCATCGTCGCGGGCGCCGTCGTCGACACCGCGTTCTTCACCGGCAACTACCCGCCGCAGGCCTCGCTCGACGGCGCCGCCATCGAGGGGCACTGCTCCGTCGACGAGCTGCTCAAGGCCGACTGGCAGCCGCTGCTGCCGGTCCACGGCCTGGCCGGCAACACCCACAACGTCTTCCCGGTCCACTCCGGCCGCCGGGTCACCCACGTCCGGCTCAACATCCACCCCGACGGCGGCGTCGCGCGGCTCCGGGTGCACGGCCACGCCGTTCCGGACCCCCGGCTCCTCGACGCCGGGCCCGTGGACCTGGCGGCGCTGGAGAACGGCGCCCTGATCAGCGGCGTGAGCAACGAGTTCTACGGCCGGCCGGAGCAGCTGATCGCCCCCGGCCTGGCCCGCAGCATGGGCGAGGGCTGGGAGACCGCCCGGCGGCGCGACTCCGGCAACGACTGGGTCGAGGTGACCCTGGCCTGCGAGGGCGTCGTGACCCTGGCCGAGCTCGACACCAGCTGGTTCCTGCACAACGCCCCGGGCACTGCCGCGCTCATCGGGATCGGCCCCGACGGCGAGGTGCCGGTCCTGCCGCGGACCCGCCTGCAGCCCGACACCCGCCACCGCTTCGTCCTCGACGGCGCACCGGCGGTGGAGAAGGTGCGGCTCGACGTCCACCCGGACGGCGGCATGGCCCGGCTGCGGCTCTGGGGTCGGCCGACGGCCCGGGGCCGGGCCGCGCTCGGACGGCGCTGGTTCGACGCCCTGCCGGACCTCCAGGCGCTCGAGGTGCTCGGCTCGATCGGGGTCCCGCCGGAGACCGCCGGCCGCCTGGTGGGTGCCCGGCCCACGACGGGAGACCTGCCGGCGGCGGTGGCCCGCTTGGTCGACGGTGCGCCCGCCTGACCGGCGCGCAGGAATCGATGATCCCCCCGGCCGCGCGCCGCTAGGGTCGGCGCACCCTCGGACCAAGGAGCCGCCCGTGTCCCGCCGTCGACTGCGCCTGCTCGTCGCCACCCCCTTCCTCGCCGTCGGGCTCAGCGCCTGCGGTGCCGGCTCGCTCGCCGCGGACGACGTCGCCGAGGGGGCCGAGGACGCGCTCGAGGCCGAGGTCGGGCTCCGCCCCGAGGTGTCGTGCCCCGACGAGCTGGCGGCCGAGGTCGGCGCGGAGACCCGCTGCACGCTCAGCGTCGAGGGCGACGACCAGGAGTACGGCGTCACGGTGACCGTCACGTCGGTCGAGGACGACACCGCCAACTTCGACGTCGAGGTGGACGAGGAGCCGCTCGAGTAACGCGTCCGTCACCCCGGCTGGGCAGGATCCCGGTCGTGGACATTCCCGCGCGCGCCGACCTGCTGGTCACCGACGCCGAACTGGTCGCCACCGTCGACGACGCCCGCCGCGAGATCGCCGGCGGCTGGGTGGCCGTCACCGACGGCGCGGTCAGCGGGCTCGGCGGGCCGGGCGACCCGAGGCCGGATGCCGTGACGACGATCGACGGGCGTGGCTGCCTGGTGACGCCGGGCCTGGTGAACACCCATCACCACCTCTACCAGAACCTGACGCGCGCCTTCGCGCCCGCCCTGACCGGCGGTCTCTTCGACTGGCTCGTGACGCTCTACCCGCTGTGGGCGCGGCTGGACGAGGAGGCGGCGTACGTCAGCGCCTACGTCGGCCTCACCGAGCTGGCGATGGGCGGCTGCACCACCTCGACCGACCACCTCTACGTGCACCCCCGCGGCGCGGGCGACCTCATCGCCGCCGAGGTGGCGGCCGCGCGCGACCTCGGCATCCGGTTCCACCCGACGCGCGGCTCGATGTCGCTGTCGGTGAAGGACGGCGGGCTGCCGCCGGACTCCGTCGTCCAGGACGACGACGAGATCCTGGCCGACTCCCAGCGTCTGGTGGAAGCGCTCCACGACCGCTCGCCGCTGGCGATGACCCGCATCGCGCTGGCCCCGTGCTCGCCGTTCAGCGTCTCCACGGAGCTGATGACCCGCACCGCCGAGCTGGCCGCGCGGCTCGACGTCCGGCTGCACACCCACCTGTGCGAGACGCAGGACGAGGACGCGTTCTGCCTGGAGACGTTCGGCCGCCGCCCGGTCGACTACCTCGCCGACGTCGGCTGGATGACCGACCGGACCTGGCTCGCGCACGTCGTGTGGCCCTCGCCGGAGGAGGTGACCCGGCTGGGCGCGGCGGGCGTGGGCGCGGCGCACTGCCCGTCGTCCAACATGATCCTGGGCAGCGGGCTGTCGCCGGTGGCCGAGCTGCGCGCCGCGGGCGCCCCGGTCGGGCTGGGCGTGGACGGCTCCGCCTCGGCGGACTCGGCGTCGCTGTGGCTGGAGGCCCGCACGGCGATGCTGCAGGGCAAGCTGCGGCACGGTGCGGGCGCGATGTCCGCGCGGGACGCCCTCGAGATGGCCACGCGCGGGGGAGCTGCCTGTCTCGGGCGGACCGGTGAGGTCGGCGAGCTGTCCGTGGGGGCGGGCGGCGACCTCGTCGTGTGGTCGCTGGAGGGCCCGCGGTTCGCCGGTGCGCTGTCGGACCCGGTCGAGGCGTGGCTGCGCTGCGGCCCGGTCTCCGCCCGGGACACCGTCGTCGGCGGGCGGCTGGTCGTGGAGGACGGGCGGCCGGTGCACGCCGGGCTGGACGAGCAGCTCGCCGTCCACCGCCGGGTCTCGGCCGCGATGCAGCGGGGCCGTTGAAGGGCCGAAGTGGCCACTTCGGCCCCTAGAGGGCGGCGGCGAGGGCCTCGAGGTCGTCGAGCTCGACGTCGAGGTGCGGCGACACCCGCAGCACCGGGCCGGTCATCTCACCGGGCGCGCGCTCGGGGCCGATGGCGCTGACCACGATGCCGTGCTCGGTGAGCAGGGAGCTGCGGACGCCCACCACGTCCACGCCGTCCGGCGGGCGCAGCGTCGTGGTGCCGGTCGGCTCGTGCAGCGGCTCGACGACCCGCCAGCCGCCCACGCCGTCGAGCAGCTCGCGCGTGGTGCGCCCGATCGACGCCAGCCGCTCGCGCACCCGATCGGGACCGGCGGCCAGGTGCTCGCCGACCGCCACGACGAGGCCCACGCGCCCGGCGATGTGCGCCTCACCGGACTCGAACGCGCGCATCGGCGGCACGCCCTCCGGCTCGGGCAGCACCGGTGTGAGCTGCCGGGCCAGCGCGGGCCGGACGCAGAGGACGCCCACGCCCCGCGGCCCGGCCAGCCACTTGCGGGAGGTCCCGTAGACGACGTCGGCGCCCACGTCGGCGTCGGCGTGGCCCAGCGACTGGGCGGCGTCCAGGACGAGCGGGACCCCGGCGGCGCGGCACACCGCCGCCACCTGGGCGGCCGGGTGCAGCAGGCCGCGGTGACTGGGGACGTGGGTCAGGTGCACGAACGCCGGCGGGTCGGACGCGAGCAGGCGTTCCACGCCCTCGACGTCCACCCGGCCCACCCCGTCGACGGGCAGCGGCTCCGGCCGGAGACCGTACGTGCGCAGCTGGGCGATGTTCGGCGCGTACTCCCCGGGCAGGCAGGCCACCCGCGAGCCGGCCGGCAGCCGCCACCCGGTGAGCAGGGCGACCAGTGCGGCCTGGGCCGACTCCACGAAGGCGACGTCGGCCGCCGCCATGCCGGCCAGCCCGCCGATCACCGAGCGGCCCTGCTGGAGCAGGTCGTCGGCGGTGGCCTCCGCGACGTACCCGCCGAGCTCCGCCTCGTGCCGGGCGTGGTGCGCGGTGGACTCCAGCGTCCGGTGGCTCTGCCGGCTGCAGGCTGCGCTGTCCAGGTGCCGGCCGGCGGGGCGGGGGCGGGCCTTGCGCCACGCGGCGCCGAGGTCCTCGTGGAGCAGAGGGGACTGCGGAAGGCTCACTGGCACCAGGCTAGGCGAGCGCGTCGCTCAGGTGTCCAGCTCCCCGCGCGCCACGGAGACGCCCGAGTGCGTCGGGTCGCCGTCGAGCGGCTCCACCGAGACGTCGACCAGCGGGAACCGCCCGAGGTCGAGATCGGCCGGCAGCTCCACGGTCTGCGTGCCGGGGCGGACGACCCCGAGCGGCACCATGTCGACCACGTCGCGGTCGATCAGCCAGATCTCGTAGTACTCGGCGTCCAGCGCCGGCGCGTCCAGCTCGACGCGGACGACCCGCGAACCGTCCTCGAGCTCCACCACCTCGGCCCGGCCGGAGGCCTCGTTGTCGGCCAGCGGGTCGAGTGCGACCGCGGTGACCGCCTCGCCGTCGTCGCCGTTCTGCACCACGGCGACCGCTCCGGCACCCACCACCGCGCCGGCGAGGACCGCGGCGGCGACGAGGAGCGCCGGACGACGGCGAGGGCGGAACGGGAGCACCGTGGCGGCGCGGACCGGCTCCGCAGCCGGCGGGTCGGCGACGACGTCGTCCCGGACGGTCGCCGAGACGCCGGTCGCGGCCACGATGGCGTCCCAGACTGCCGGCGGCGGCGCCACAGCGGGGCCGGGAGCGGCGAGCTGGGGGACGGCGACCGCGTCGACGGCCCGCTGGAGGGAGGCGACCTCCGACCGGCACGCCTCGCAGGTGGCGAGGTGGGCGGAGTCGTCGGCAGGCAGGGGCTCGCGCAGCGCGGCGAGGGCGAGCTGCTCAGGCGTGCAGTGCTGCACCGTCCACCTCCAACCTGGTCCGGAGCCGTTCGAGGGTGCGTCGGATGTGGGACTTCACCGTGCCGAGCGGCAGTCCGGTGCGCTCGGCGATCTGGGCGTGGGTGAGGTCCTCGAAGAACGCCAGCTCGATGATCCCTCGCTGTGGCTGGCCCAGGAGGTCCAGCTCGTCGAGCACCAGGATCCGGTCGGCGACCTGGGTGTCCACGCCTGCGGTGACCCGTTCGGCCGGGCCGGCCTGCGCCTCGGACATCGCGGCCTCGGTCTCCCGGCGCTGCTTGTCCCGGCGCGCCCAGGTGTCGGCGATCTTGTGCCGCGCGACCCCGACCAGCCAGCCGGGGAGCGGGCCCTTGTCGGCCCGGTAGCCCGCCCGCCCGGTCCAGGCGGAGACGAAGGTCTGCTGGGTGACGTCCTCGGCGTCCGGTCCGGGACCGAACGCCCGGACCGCCATCCCGTGGATCTGGCCCGCCCACCGCTCGTAGGCGAGCGCGAGCGCCTGCTCGTCACCTGCGGCGAAGCGGCGGCCGATCTCCCGGTCGTCCGGCTCGGCGGCGGCGGGTCGCGCCTGCCGTCGGTCCGTCGCCATGCCCCGAACGCTACCGAGCCGCAGAGGGCGCACCGCCACCAACTCGCTCACGGGCGCACCGTGCCGCTCGCTGGCACCGGACCTCCCTGGCTCGAACGGGTGCTGCACTCCTTCTTCCGCGAGCATCGGTCGTCCGGATGCAGGCCACTGCGGGAGGATCGGCCGCATGGCCATCGAGCGGGACCGCGACATCGACGGCCGGGCCCGCAACGCCCGACCGCGCGACGCCCTCGGCCGGCCCCTGCCCTACGACGCCGTCGGTGAGGAGCGGGCGCCGGAGGGGATCGTCCGGCCGCCGGACCGGGCGCTGGACGAGGCGCAGGAACTGCTCGACGCCGGACGCCCCTTCCACGCCCACGAGGTGCTCGAGGACGCGTGGAAGTCCGCGCCGGAGGACGAGCGCCGGCTGTGGCGCGGCCTGGCGCAGCTCGCCGTCGGCCTCACGCACGCCGCCCGGGGCAACCAGCTGGGCGCGGCGACCCTGCTGGAGCGTGGTGCCGGCAACGTGGCGCCCTACGCCGCGGCGCGGCCGCACGGCATCGACGTCGCCGGCCTCGAGGGGTGGGCGCGACGCCTGGCCGCCGACGCGACCGGCGGCCGCGACCTCGACGTCGGGGCGCCCCGGCTGCGGGGATGAGATCTGGCCCTCCGTCGCCGGGCGGAGCAGACTCCCGGTCGTGAGGAGCTTCGAGGCCGTCACCCGTATCGACGCCGACCCCGCCGCGGTCTGGGCGCTGCTGACCGACGTCCACGGCTGGCGGGACTGGGACTCCGGCGTCGACCGCATCGAGGGCCGGGTCGCCCTCGGCGAGCCGATCACCGTCTACGCCACGATGATCCGCAGCCGGCCGTTCACCGCGACCGTCACCGAGCTCCGCCCGCAGGAGGCGATGCGCTGGCGGGGCGGTCTGCCCGGCGGGCTCGCCGTCATCGAGCGGACCTACGCCCTGGACGCCCAGGACGGCGGCGGGACGGTGCTGACCGTGCGCGAGGACCACTCCGGACCGCTCGCCGGGGTCCTCGGACGGACCACCCCCGACCTCAACCCGTCCTTCCGGCAGTTCTGCGCCGGACTCAAGGCGAAGGCGGAGGGACGAGTCTCACGCCCGGCCGGCTGAGGCCCGCCACCACGCGGTGAGACGATGGACGCCGTCATGAGCACCGATACCGCGCCCGCAGCCGGCGCCGCCGAGCCCGTCCCCGCCGCCGTCCCCCGGGGGCCGGTGACCTCCGCGTCCTACTCGATCACCGTGCGGCTCACCTCCGACGGTGACCCGGCGAGCATCGGGCGCATCGCCACGGCCGTGGGGTCCGCCGGGGGTGCGGTCACCGCGATCGACGTCGTCGACTCCCGCTCCGACGGGCTGACCGTGGACGTCACCTGCTCGGCCGCCGACGCCGCCCACTCCGAGGAGATGGTCGAGGCACTGCGCGCCGTCCCCGGCGTGACGGTGCGCAAGGTCAGCGACCGCACCTTCCTGCTGCACCTCGGCGGCAAGCTGGAGATCGCGTCGAAGGTCCCGCTGAAGACCCGCGACGACCTCTCGATGGCCTACACCCCCGGAGTGGCGCGGGTCTGCCTGGCGCTGGCCGAGCACCCCGAGGACGTCCGCCGGCTGACGATCAAGGGCAACACCGTCGCCGTCGTCACCGACGGATCCGCGGTCCTCGGTCTCGGCGACATCGGCCCCGGCGCCGCGATGCCCGTCATGGAGGGCAAGGCCGCGCTGTTCAAGCGGTTCGCCGACATCGACGCCTGGCCCATCTGCCTCGACACGCAGGACGTCGACGAGATCGTGCGCACCGTCGAGCTCATCGCGCCCGGCTTCGGCGGCATCAACCTCGAGGACATCGCGGCCCCGCGCTGCTTCGAGATCGAGGCCCGGCTCCGCGACAAGCTCGACATCCCCGTCTTCCACGACGACCAGCACGGGACGGCGATCGTCGCCCTGGCCGCGCTGAAGAACGCGCTGCGGGTCGTGGACAAGTCTCTGCCCGACGTGAAGATCGTGGTCGCCGGCGGAGGTGCGGCGGGCACGGCGATCGTGCACCTGCTGCTCAAGGCCGGCGCCGGCAAGGTGCTGGTCTGGGACCGCGAGGGCATCCTCTCGCCCGACGACGACCGGCTCGGCCCGGCGAAGAAGGACCTCGCGCAGCTCACCAACCCCGGGGCCGAGCGGGGCGAGCTGCCCGACGCGCTCGAGGGGGCCGACGTCTTCATCGGGGTCAGCGCCGGGAACGTGCTGAAGGTTGAGGACCTCTCCCGCATGAACGAGCGGGCGATCGTCTTCCCGATGGCCAACCCGACGCCGGAGGTGGACCCGGTGCGCGCGCGTGAGTACGCGACGATCGTGGCCTCGGGCCGGTCGGACCTGCCGAACCAGATCAACAACGTGCTCGCGTTCCCCGGGGTCTTCCGCGGCCTGCTGGACGCCCGGGCCACCGAGATCAGCGACGGGATGCTGCTCGCGGCGGCCGACGCGCTCGCCGCCGTCGTCAAGGACGACCAGCTGAACGCCAACTTCATCATCCCGAGCGTCTTCGACCCCGCCGTCACCACGGCCGTGGCCGCTGCCGTGGCCGACCAGGCGCGGCACGAGCCGGGCGCGACCGTCGAGGTCAGCGGGGTGGAGACCACCCGGGCCTGACGGCCCCCGCGGGCTCGGGGGCCCCGGGCGGGGGCGACCGGAGCGCGGCGACGGCGCACGTGCCGAGCAGGAGCAGCCAGCCCCACAGCGGCAGCAGGCGCAGCAGCACGTCCGGCAGCCCGGTGAGGTCCTCGATGTGCCAGGCGTTCGTGGTGGTGAACAGGTAGACCCCCGCCCACGCCGGCCAGCTGCGCACCAGGCTGCCGGGCCGGGCCGCGGTCAGCAGCAGCGGGAGCAGGTAGATGCCGTAGTTCGCCCACGAGAACGACGACGCGAGCATCGTGCCGAGCATCAGCAGCGGCACGACCTCCAGGGGAGCCATCGGCCCCGACCGCCGCCGCCAGGCCACCCAGCAGGCCAGGCCGAAGGCGGCCACCCGCAGCGCCACGTCCAGGCCTCCGGGGAGCCCGAGCTCGACGGCGGCGCCGTGGATGGACCGGTTGTACGGGGCCAGCACGTCGCGGTTGCCGTCCGCGAGGAGCGGCAGGACGCCGGTGATGAAGACGTCGCGGTCGGGCACGGTGAGCAGGCCCACGGCCGTGAGCACGATCCCGCTGGCGGCGGCGGCCAGCAGGGCGCGACCGCGCTGCAGGAGCACCAGCGCGAGGACGACCGGGGCCAGCGTCGGCTTGACCGCGCACACCGCGCCGAGCAGGACACCCGCCGCGACGTCCCGGCGGGCCATGAGCAGGGCGATGACGCTCGCCTCGGCCAGCAGGAGGACGGTGTCGATGTTCCCCTGCGCGAGTAACCCGATCAGGGGTCTGCTGTGGGCGAGCAGCAGGAGGACGCCGGGGACGACGGGGGAGTCGGCGCGGACACCCACCAGGCGCAGGATCAGGACGGCGGCGGTCACCGCGGCGGCCAGTCCGCCCAGCACGACCACGACCACCGCCGCCCGGAACGGCAGCAGCCCCAGCGGCGCGAGCAACCAGCCCGCCAGCGGGGGGTAGATGAACTCGAGGTGGGAGTCGTACAGCGGCCCGCCGGAGGCCAGGCTGGCCCCGCCCCGCCAGAGGATGGCCAGGTCATAGGCGTTCCCGGTCGACGAGCGCACCGCGATGTGGAGGAGGGAGCCGACGGCCAGCGGCCACAGCACGGCCCGGGCCACCCGCGTCACGGCCGCCGGATCGCGCCCCGGGCCCAGCGGTGGAAGCGACGGTGTCCCCGACGGGGGAGACGCCAGGCGGGTCGAGGTGGGCCGCACGCGAACCGCTTTCCGGTCGGACATCGCGCCCGGGGCCGGGCACGAGCCTGGTGGTACCCGCTCGCCGTCGACGACACCCGGACGTGGGACGCGTGCGGCGTCGCGAGCGGGGATCATGGTCACCGTGCCGGAGCTGCCCGAGGTGGAGGCGCTGGCCGCGTTCCTGCGCGAGAACGCGGTCGGCCACGTGCTGGCGCGCGCCGACCTGGCGTCGGTCCAGGCGATCAAGACCTTCGACCCGCCGTTGAGCGCCCTGGGCGGGCTGGAGATCACCGGCGTCGGCCGGCACGGCAAGTTCCTCGACCTCGACGTCTCCGGTGTGCACCTCGTCGTCCACCTGGCGCGGGCGGGGTGGCTGCACTGGCGCACCGGGCTGCCGCCCGCGCCGCCGAAGCCCGGCAAGGGCCCGCTGGCACTGCGCGTGCACCTCGACGACGGGAACGGCTTCGACCTCACCGAGCAGGGCACCCGCAAGGGGCTGGCGGTGTACGTCGTCCGGTCGCCGTCGGAGGTGCCCGGCATCGCGAGGCTCGGCCCCGATGCCCTGCAGGTCGACCGCGAGCAGTTCGCCGCCCTCATGGCCGGCCGCAGCGGCCAGCTCAAGGGCGCGCTCACCGACCAGACGCTGATCTCCGGCATCGGCAACGCCTACTCCGACGAGATCCTGCACGCCGCTCGGCTGTCGCCGTTCAAGGGCGCGGACAAGCTCAAGGACGACGAACTGATCCGTCTCTACGAGGCCATGCGGGCGACGCTGACCGACGCCCTCGACCGGCAGGCGGGCCAGAAGGCGGCGACGATGAAGGGCGAGAAGCGCTCCGGGCTGCAGGTGCACGCCCGCACCGGGCTGCCGTGCCCGGTCTGCGGCGACACCGTCCGCGAGGTGAGCTTCGCCGACACCTCGCTGCAGTACTGCCCCGCGTGCCAGACCGGCGGCAAGCCGCTGGCCGACCGGCGGATGTCCAAGCTCCTCCGGTAGTCGAGGATCGCGGCTGCGCGAGAGTGCACTTCGCGGGGCTACCGGCGCTGGGATGGCCCGGAATGTGCACTGTCACCGCGGACGGTGACGGGTCAGCCAGGGAGCAGGGAGAGGAGCCGGGTCAGCGTGCGGGCGAGGACCGACGTCCCGACGCCGCCGTCGCCGGCCGCCGCGGAGTCCGCGGCCGACCCCACCGCCGTCCACCAGTCGTGCAGGGGTGGCGGGTCGAGGACGTCGATGCGCTCACCGGGCTGCGGGACGACGACCTCCGCGCCGGTCCGCGCGACGGCCGTCAGGAGGCGCTGCACCGGCTCGGCCCAGCGGTGGAACGCCAGGTTGAAGGTCGCCCAGTGGATCGGCAGCAGCACCCGTCCTCCGAGGTCGCCGTGCGCGCGCGCCGCCTCCTCGGGGTCCATGTGGATCGCGTGCCAGGCGTCGTTGTAGGCGCCGACCGGCAGGAGGGTGAGGTCGAAGGGCCCCAGGCGAGCGCCGATCGCGGCGAACGCGGGGGTGTAGCCGGTGTCCCCGCCGAAGAAGACGCGGTGCCGTGGCCCAGCCAGCGCCCACGAGGCCCAGAGCGTGGTGTCGCGGTGGAAGTAGCGCCCCGAGAAGTGGCGCGCCTCGGTGCAGGTGAGCGTCAGCCCACCCACGGTGTGGCTCTCGTCCCAGTCCAGCTCGACGATGCGCTCCTCGGGCACGTGCCACTTGCGCAGGTGCTCGCCGATGCCGATCGGGACGACGAACGGCGCCGTCTGGGTGGTGAGCAGTGCCCGCACGGTCGGCAGGTCGAGGTGGTCGTAGTGGTCGTGCGAGATGAGCACGGCGTCGACCTGGGGGAGCTCCTCGAGGGGCATCGGGGGCTCGTGCAGGCGGGTGGGGCCGAACACCGGCGACGGCGAGACGCGGTGCCCCCACACCGGGTCGACCAGCACTCGCTGGCCGTCGATCTCGAGCAGGGCGCTGGCGTGCCCGAACCAGGTGACCGCCAGCTCGGCGGCGTCCGCCGGGATGGCCGCCCGCGACAGCGGGATCGGGCCGCCCGGCAGGCCGACGTGCCGCTCCTCGTGCCACTGCCGCAGCAGCCCGTCGCGGGTGTTGGCGGGGGAGAGGGCCGGCGTGGGCATCCGGTTGTGGAACTTGCCGTCGGAGAACTGTGCGGACCGGCTCACGACGGGGCGCAGCCGGCGGCGGTGGGCGCCGAGGGCTGTCGGCAGTCCCCAGGCGGCTGCGGCGACGAAGCCCGCCGGGCCGGCGAGGATCGAGGCGACGAGGGCGGCACGGCGGGCGATACGGGACGGCACGGTCCCAGCATCCCAGCCGGAGCTGCATGGCTGCTGTGAGCCGGGCGACGTTCCCGCGGCGAGATCTGCACACTCGCGCCCATCGAGGCGCTGATGAGGGCGAATGTGCAGATCTCGGCGGACGGTCAGCCGGCGATGGCGGACACCGGCGACGTCCGGGCGGCGCGGCGGGCCGGCAGGACCGAGGCCAGCAGCCCGGCGACCGTGGCGACGGCGACTATCACGGCCACCTGCAGCCACGGCACCGACAGCACGATCTCGCCGATCTCGCCGAGCACGGAGGCGGCGCCGATGAGCCCGTACGCCCCGCCGACGAGGACCCCGAGCACCGCCGCCACACCTGCGACCAGCACCGCCTCCCAGGCCAGCAGCCCGCGCAGCTGGCCGCGGGTGAGGCCGAGCGCCCGCAGCAGGCCGTTCTCCTGCCGGCGTTCCACCACCGACAGCGCCAGGGTGTTGCCCACACCGATCAGGGCGATCAGCACGGCGATGCCCAGCAGACCGGTGACGACGAGCAGCAGCAGGTCGAGCACCTCGTCGATCTGGTCCCGCAGGGTCACCAGCCCGGTCACCTGCGCCGCCGGGTCGATCTCGGCGACGACGTCGGTGATCCGGTCGACGGCGCCGACCTGACCGTCCGGTTCGCCGTCGGTGAGGCGCAGCCACAGCTCACCCAGCCCCGTCTCGGGCGCGACGGCGCGCAGGTCGTCCGCGGTGAGCATCAGCGGCTGGCCGGAGTCGACCACCAGCGCGGTGAACGTGCGCTGTTGGCCGGGCGCGCCCAGGGCCACGGGATCGCCGTCCCGCACCGCCCACGTCTCGGCCAGCCACTCGGGGAGGAGCGCCTGACCGGGCACCGGCAGGGCCAGCTCCTCCGTCGACCGCAGGACCGGCTCCGTGGCGGCGGCGTCGACCCCGAAGGTCCACGTCGGCTGACCGTCGGGACCGGTGACGTCGGCGGAGATGACGGCGGCCCCCCGGTCGACGCCGTCGAGGTCCTCCAGCGTCGCCAGCAGCGACGCCGGCAGGGCGCCGTCGAAGCTGCTCACCACGATGTCGGTGGGGAACTCGGCGGCCAGCCCGGCCTGTGCCGTGGCCCTCGTGGAGGCCGCGCCGACGACGAAGGCGCTGGTCAGCGTGACGCCGATGAGCAGGGCCGTGGCGGTCGCCGCCGTCCGACGGGGGTTGCGGGTGGCGTTGCCGGCCGCGAGCTGGGCCGGGACCCCGCCGAAGCGCCCGGCGAGCCGGCCGGCGGCCGCGACCACGGGCGGAACGGCACGCTGGGCGAGCAGCACGATGCCCAGGAAGCTCAGCACCCCACCGGGCAGCGCGATCAGCACCTGCCCCATCGCCACGCCCAGGGCCATGAGGCCGACGCCGGGCAGCAGGAGGAGCAGGCCGAGCACCAGCCGCAGCACCCCCGGCCGGGAACGCAGCGGCGCCGGATCCACCGGCCGCAGCGCGGCCAGCGGCGCGACGCGGGTGGCGGCGCGGGCGGGGGCGAGGGCGGCGAGCAGCGTCACCAGCGTGCCGACCAGCACGCCGGCGACCGGCGCGTACCAGGGGATCGACAGCCCGGTCAGGGGGATGGGCGACTCGCCGCCACCGGCGAGCGCGGACACCGCGGCAGCCAGCCCGATGCCGGCTGCGACGCCGATCGTGGAGGAGGCCAGGCCGGTGACCACGGCCTCGCCGAGGACGCTGCGGCGCACCTGCCGGGCCGTGGCGCCGACGCAGCGCAGCAGGGCGAGCTCACGGGTCCGCTGGGCGAGGAGGACGGCGAAGGTGTTGGCGATCACCAGCCCGGCGACCAGCACGGCGACCGTGCCGAACACGAGCAGCACCGCGGCCAGGGCCGTCGTGTTGCCCATCATGGCCGCGGCGGCGTCCGCCGCGCGCTCGGAGCCGGTGCGCACCTCGACCGGCCGGTCGCCCAGGGCGGCGGCCGTATCGGTGCGGACCTGCTCGTCGGAGAAGCCGGGAGCCGCGGCGACGCGCAGCTCGAGGGGATCGGCCGCACCCCATTCACGGGCCTGCTCGGGCGTGACGAAGGCCCGGCCGTAGAGCCCGGCCTCCGGGTCGCCGCTCAGGTCGACGATGCCGGTGACGGTCACCTCCGACGTGGACTCGTCGCCGGCGGCGTCGTAGGTGGTCACGGTGAGGACGTCGCCGACGGCGGCCCGCGCGCGGTCGCTGACAGCGACCTCGCCGGGACGGTCGGGCAGCGCGCCGTCGGAGACCCGCTGCCACCGCAGCGCGGGGTCGTCGGCGACGGTGCCGACGAACAGGTACTGGGAGCCGGTGCGGCCGGGGACGGCGGCCTGGATCGACGTCTCGAAGGAGGGCGCGACCGCGGCGACCGAGGACAGGCCGGCGACCGCGTCGGCGTCGTCGGCGAGGGAGGAGCCGTCGTCGGAGGTCACGACCGCGGCCGCGCCCACGTACTGCGCACCGACGGCGTTCAGCACGGTGCTCCGGGCGGTCTCGTTGAGCACGAGCGTGGCCACGACGAAGCCCACCGCGATGACGACGGCGAGGGTCGAGGCCAGCAGGCGGGCGACGTGCGCCCGCACCTGGGCGAAGAGGACGCTGCGCACCGGTCAGGCCCCCAGTCCGCGCAGCGCGTCGAGCACGGACTCCGCCGTGGGGTCGCTCAGCTCGCCGGCGAGCAGGCCGTCGGCCAGCAGCACGACGCGGTCGGCGTAGGCGGCGGCGACGGGGTCGTGGGTGACCATGACGACGGTCTGGCCCGTCTCCTTGACGCTGGACCGGAGCAGTCCGAGCACCTCCGCGCCCGAGCGGGAGTCCAGGTTGCCGGTGGGCTCGTCGGCGAAGACGACGTCCGGCCGCGGGAGCAGTGCGCGGGCGATGGCCACCCGCTGCTGCTGGCCGCCGGAGAGCTCGTGCGGGCGGTGGCCGAGCCGCTCCCGCAGGCCCAGGCGGGCGACGACCGAGTCCATCCACGCCGTGTCGGGACGCAGGCCGGCGAGCTGCATGGGCAGCACGATGTTGTCCCGGGCGTCGAGGACGGGGAGCAGGTTGAAGGACTGGAAGACGAACCCGATCCGCTGGCGGCGCAGCTTGGTCAGCTCGTCGTCCCGGAGGCGGGTGAGGTCCGTGCCGCCGAGCCAGACCTCGCCGGCCGTGGCCGTGTCCAGGCCGGCCAGGCAGTGCATGAGCGTGGACTTGCCGGAGCCGGACGGGCCCATGATGGCGGTGAACTCCCCGGCGGCGAACGCGACGTCCACCCCCGCGAGTGCGTGCACGGCGGTCTCGCCGCTGCCGTAGGTCTTGCGCAGTCCCGTCGCCCGCACGGCGGCGGTGGACAGCGGGGCCGGTGGCTCACCGGGAACGGTCATGACGGGGACGGACACAGGTACCTCCGAGGCAGTGATCAGGACGGTGATCACGCTGCCGGTCGGGCACGTCGCCCCGCGTCGGAGCCGGGGCGGGTCTTGTCCTCGCGCATCCTGCGCCCGCGGGACTACGCCGTGTCATCCTCCGGTCGGACGGCCTCCTTTCGGGGCCCGCCCCGAGCCTGCGAGGGGTGGGGAGGAGGTCAGGCGTCGCGGAGGAGGTCGGCCGGCTGCACGAGGCCGGTGCGGTAGGCCAGGACGACGGCCTGCACGCGGTCGCGGGAGCCGGTCTTGGCCAGCACCCGGCCGACGTGCGTCTTCACCGTCGCCTCGCTGACGACGAACCTCGCCGCGATCTCGGTGTTGCTCGCGCCGTACGCCATGAGCTCCAGCACCTCCCGCTCGCGGGGGGTGAGGTCGGCGATGGCCCGGGCGTCGGTGCCGGCCGCCGCTCCAGCTCCCCCACCCACCCCCGACCCGCGGAGCATGGGCGCGACGTGCTGGAGGAGCCGCCGGGTGGAGCTGGCCGCGATCACCGAGTCGCCGGCGTGCACGGTGCGCACGGCGGCCAGCATCTCCTCCGGCGGCGCGTCCTTGAGCAGGAACCCGCTGGCCCCGGCGCCGATCGCCGCCACCACGTACTCGTCGAGGTCGAAGGTCGTCAGCACGACGACGCGCGGTGCACCGGGCAGGGCGGTCACCTGTCGGGTCGCCTCGATGCCGTCGGTGCCGGGCATGCGGACGTCCATCAGGACGACGTCGGCACGGGTGCGGGCCAGCAGCTGTACCGCGCTCGCGCCGTCGCCGGCCTCGCCCACGACGGTGAGGTCGGCCTGGGAGTCGATGACCATGCGGAAGCCGGCGCGCACCATCTGCTGGTCGTCGACCAGCACCACCCGGATCGGCTCGCTCATCGCTTCCGACCGTAGGGCAGCGCGGCGTGCACCCCGAAGCCGCCTCCTGTCCGGGGCCCGGCCTCCAGCCGGCCGCCGTGCAGCGATGCCCGCTCGTGCATGCCGCGCAGCCCCTGTCCCTTGCCGTCGTGGTCCACCATCGTGGCCGATGCGCCCCGTCCGTCGTCGAGAACCGACAGCTCCAGCGCGTCGGGCCGCCACTGCAGCCGCACCCATGCCCGGCCGGCCGGCCCGGCGTGCTTCAGCACGTTGGTCAGGGACTCCTGCACGATCCGGTAGGCCGCCAGCTGCGGTCCCGCGGACATGGGGCGCGGGTCGCCCTCGATGATCAGGTCGACGTCCAGGCCGCTGGCCCGCACGTCCTCGACGAGGGCCGGGATCGCGGCGACGTCGGGTTGCGGGGCGTACTCCTCGCCGCCGCCCTCGCGGAGGACGCCCAGCAGCGAGCGCATGTCGGTGAGCGCCTGCCGGCCGGTGGCCGCGATGGCCTCGAGCGCGCCGGTGGCGGCCTCCGGATCGGCCTTCCCGGCGTACCGGCCGCCGTCGGCCTGGGCGATGACGACCGAGAGGGAGTGGGCGACGACGTCGTGCAGCTCGCGGGCGATCCGGGCGCGCTCGGCCGTGGCCGCCAGCCGCATCTCCTGGTCGCGCTCCTGCTCGAGCAGCTGCGCACGCTCCTCCAGGGCCGACTGCCGCTGCATCCGCACGCGACGCAGGTCGCCCAGCGCCCACGCTGCGACGACGGCGACACCGATCGACCCGGCGGAGATGACCAGCGCGTCGCTGGAGTCGAAGGTGTAGTACCGGAGGGCGGCCAGCACCGCCCCGACGAGGCCGACGGCCAGCCCCGCCCGGCCGGCCCACCGCGGCGCGTACGCGGCGAGCGAGTAGATCATCACCAGCGCGGCGAAGTTGGCGGCGAGGAACGTGCTGAGCAGGACGAGCTCGAGCAGGCCGGCGGCGATGACGACGCCGGCCGCCGGGATCGGGGCCCGCCGGCGCCAGGCCAGCGGCACGACGAGGACGGTCCCGAGGACCAGGGCCGTGCCCTCGGCCTCCCAGTAGCTGCCGGCCGGCATGACCACCGTGACGAGGAAGATCCCGGCCGCGATCGCCACGTCGACCGCGAACGGGTGCTCGCGCAGCCGGATCGCCAGGCGCTCGAGGGGACTCTCCATCGCGGTCGAGCCTAGGCAGCCGGCCCGGAGCAGTCGTCGTCCCTGAGGGGGAGACGCGTGTCCTACCCCGGTCTGAGGTAGGACGGGTGCATGACCGAACCGGGAGAGCCGGAGGACGAGGGCGGGGACCCGGCCTGCTGGCTGCGCCGGGTCTGCCCCGCCTGCGGCCGGCTGGCCGAGGAGGACCCACCCACGTCGTGCGCCGCGTGCGGCGCCGAGCTCGACCCGGGCTGACCGTCAGGCGGCCAGCTGCCGCCGACCCACCGCCATGAAGTCGCAGAGCGCCTGGCGGAGGGCGATCCCGCGGGCGTCGGCCGGCACGTGGACCTCGTCGCGCCGGTCCAGCGGCAGCCCGGCGAGGTCCAGCGCCGCCTGGGAGCGGATGTCCTCCTCGAGGAGCTGCTGCTGGAGCGCGATCTGCCCGGCCGCCGTCGCCGGGGTGGGCAGGGGCTGTCCCGGCCCGGCAGAGAGCAGCAGGCAGACGTAGAGCCGGGAGGAGTCGAGGTCCTCGGGCTGCACCAGGTAGACGATCGTGGTCGCCGCCCCGGAATCGAGGAATTCCTGCCGGAGCCGGAGCTGGAAGGGCGCCCGGTAGGTGTAGGTGGTGCGCCGGCGCTGCCGCAGCGGCCGGCCGCCCAGGGCGACCTCCGGGTCCACCGGGTTGTCGCACCACTGTTCCTGCACGCTGGTGAACCCGCCGGGCTCGGGCTCCACCCGGTAGGGCGCAACCTCGGCGCTGTCGGTCGGCCCGATCGTCGACGCGTGGACGAACGATCCGTGCGTGGCGTCGAGGAAGGTGTCGGCCAAGGGGCCCGCCGGTCCGGGAGAGCGCAACGGCCGCAGCCAGCGGCTCACGAAGCGGCGGTCGACGGCCTCGGGCACCTCGAGGTCGACGTCGGCCGGCTCGTCCGGGGCCAGCCAGATCACGCCCAGGCGCTCGCGCACCCCGTGGGCGGGCGGGTCCGCGCGGAGCCCGCTCCCCTCGCGGCGCAGCGTCCAGTTCCGCCCGAGCAGGCGCACCTGCAGCCAGCCACCGGGCCGCAGCTCGCGGGACAGTGCGACGGGGTGCCACGCGTGCTCGAGGGACGGGTCGAGATTGCCGAAGACCGGTCCGGGCGGGGCGGGCGATCCGGGGACCGGCTCGGCCGCGGAGGCCGTGCGCGGTGGGGACGGCGTCGCTGTCGGGTCGGGCGCGAGCCAGACCCAGCCGTGCCGTTCCTCCACCGCCCACGGGGTGGCGAGGTCCGCGCGGGGTGGCGAGGTGCCGGCCGGACCGAGGGAGGGGATGTCCACGCACCGGCCCTCCGTGTCGAAGCGCCAGCCGTGCGCCGGGCACTGCAGACGCCCCTCGACCACGGAGGCGGTGGCCAGCGGCACCAGCCGGTGCGGGCAGCGCGCGGGAAAGGCGCTCACCTCGCCACCCGGTCGCAACCGGACGACGACGAACGCCCGTCCGGCGGCGCCCACGGGCACCGGCGTCGTCCCCACCTCGGCGGCGCGAGCCACCGGGTACCACCCCGTCGTCGAACCCATGGCCGCCATTGCAGCCGACGCGGGTTTTCGCGGCGTTACGTTCCGCGCAACGATGTGCGTCAGCCGGCGGCAGCCCCGACGGGTTCGGCCCGCAGGGCCACCATGCAGAGGTCGTCGGCCGGGGCCCCTCGGGCGAACGTGGTCACGGCGGCGACGAGGGCGTCGAGGACGGAGGCCGGTGTCGCTCCGCGGTGCTCGCGCAGCACCTGCCGGGCCCGTTCCTCCCCGAACAGGGCGATCGGCGCCGAGCGGTCGCGGTCCGCGGTCCGTCCCTCGAGGAGCCCGTCGGTGAAGACCAGCAGCCCGCGACCGTCCGCCAGCCGGGTCGTACCCGCCTCGACGACGAGCGGCTCGGCCCCGATCCCGAGCGGGACACCGATCCGGCCGCCGGGCAGGGCGGCCGCCGTGTCCAGGTCCCAGGGGACGTCGTGTCCGGCAGCGGCCCAGCGGACGGTGCTCTCCGGGGCGGCTGCGACGTTCAGGCACACGACGGTCACGAACGGGGACGGGCCGTTCCCTGTCCCGCTGGTCTCGGACAGGGCCGTGTTCGCGAGCTGGAGGAGCTGGACCGGGTCGCTGGTGAACCGGGCGAACGTCGCGCAGGCGGCCCGCACGAACGCGGCGCAGCGGGCGGCCTCCAGGCCGTGCCCGACGACGTCGCCGACGACGATCGTCGTGCTGCTCGCGGGCCCCTCCACGACGAGGTAGAAGTCGCCGGCGACCAGGCCGTCGGCTGGGGTGAACGAGGTGGCGATGTGCAGGTGCGGCCGATCCGGCACGTCCCGCGGCGTCAGCACCGCCCGCAACGACTCCAGCTCCGCCAGCTCCTCCTCCTGCGCGCGGACGCGGAGGGCGAGCGCGCGCTCGCGCCGCAGCAGCAGCGTGACCAGGACGCCCACGCCGAAGAACACGAGGGCGCGGTTCATGGCGGCCAGCCAGACGGTCGCCCCGCCGAGATCCGGGTGCGGGGCCAGGAGCACCTTGTCGACCACGAACATCAGCGTGGTCGCCGTCGCCGTCAGCAGGGCGCCGCGCAGCTCGAACCAGTACCCGGCCAGCACGATCGGGACCAACCCGTACATCGCCACGGCCAGGCCGGGGGTGGAGGCGCTCGCCATCAGCGCCCACAGCGCGACCAGCAGGACGAGGACGAGGAGCGTCTGGTCCCGCCGACGCGTGAGCCGCCCCGCGAGGGAAGCGGATCGCGGGCGGCCGGCGGACGGATTTCCTCTCCGCCCCGCTCTCACCAGGTGAACCTAACAGCCGGGACGGACCCGCCCGGGCACCCCGGAGTCCGGGTTCCACCCACGGAACGGGCGTCGCGTCCTCGTCGCACACCCGGACCGGGGACACGCCCCCGACCCGGGTGGTGCCGGTGACCTCTCAGGTTCTACCGTGCGCTGGCTCACCTTCCGCCCGACGGGAACCATGGGCCTGGACTGCGGGGAGGGAGGGTGGGGCCGGGGGGCTCGCACCGCCCCGGCGCCGGACGTCGATGCGCGATGCACTGCGGTGGCTGCGGCCCGGCCACCTGGGCACGGAGGCGGAGCAGGCGACGTTCCGGACCCTCCACTCGGCGTCCCGCACGGCACCGGCGCTGCGCGAGGGACTGACTCCCGGCTCTGCGGAGCGCGCGATCCGGCACCTGCGGGACCTGCTCGGCGTGCCGGCGGTCGCCCTCACCGACACCGTGGCGATGCTGGCCTGGGACGGCCGCTTCAGCCATCACGCAGGGGATGCGGCGGGCCTCGCGGCGATCCTCCTGGAGTCCGGCAACACGGTGGTCCGCGACCGCACGGACTTCCCCTGCGCGGACGCAGGCTGCGGGCTGCGGCAGGTCGTGGTCAGCCCGCTCGTGGTGGAGGACCGGGTGGTCGGCACCCTGCAGGCGTTCACCTCGTCGGCGTCGGCCGGGCTGGTCCGGGCCGTAGCCGAGGTGGCGCGCTGGGTGTCGGGCAACCTGGAGCTGGCGGAGCTCGACGCGTCCCGCACCCGGCTGATGGAGGCCGAGGTCCGGGCGCTGCGGGCGCAGATCAGCCCGCACTTCATCTACAACTCGCTCGGCGCGATCGCGTCGTTCGTGCGGACGGACCCCGAGCGCGCCCGCGAGCTGCTGCTGGAGTTCGCCGGCTTCACCCGGTACTCCTTCAGCCGGCACGGTGAGTACACGACGCTGGCCGAGGAGCTGCGCTCGATCGAGCGGTACCTCGTCCTGGAGAAGGCGCGGTTCGGCGACCGGCTGCAGGTGACGCTGCGGGTGGCGCAGGAGGTCCTGCCGGTCGCCGTCCCCTTCCTCTGCCTCCAGCCGCTGGTGGAGAACGCGGTGCGGCACGGGCTGGAGCGCAAGCCGGGCACCGGGACCGTGACCATCATCGCCGCGGACCAGGGTGGGGAGTGCCTGATCTCGGTGGAGGACGACGGCGTGGGGGAGGACCCGGAGAAGGTGCGACGGGCGCTGGCCGGCGACGTCTCCGTGGACTCGGTGGGCCTGGGCAACGTCGACGCGCGGCTGCGGACCGCGTTCGGCGACGACTACGGCCTGGTCGTCGAGACGGGTCCCGGAGCGGGCACGAAGGTTATCGTGCGGGTCCCGAAGTTCGCCCCGGGAGTGCGTCCATGACCGAGCGGCTGACCGTTCTCGTGGTCGACGACGAGCGCCCGGCGCTCGAGGAGCTGCGCTGGCTCCTCGAGCGCGACGAGCGGATCGAGACGGTGCTGAGCTGCGACTCGGCCACCGAGGCGCTGCGCCTCCTCCAGGAGCGGGGCGTGGACGCCGTCTTCCTGGACATCCGGATGCCCGGGCTCAGCGGGGTCGACCTGGCGCGGGTGCTGTCACGGTTCAAGGTGCCGCCCCCGGTGGTCTTCGTGACCGCCTACGACGACCACGCCGTCGACGCCTTCGAGCTCGGGGCCGTCGACTACGTCCTCAAGCCCGTCCGCGACGACCGGCTGGCCGAGGCCGTCCGCCGGGTGGTCGGCGCCCGGGCCGGTGGTCCCGCGTCGGTGGACGACGACATCGCCGTGGAGCTCGGCGGGGTGACCAGGTTCGTGCAGCGCTCCAGCGTGGGCTACGTCGAGGCGCAGGGCGACTACGCGCGGCTGCACACCCCGTCCGGCAGCCACCTGGTGCGGGTGCCGCTGACCACCTTGGAGGAGGCCTGGAAGGACGCCGGCTTCGTGCGGATCCACCGGTCGCTGCTGGTGGCGCTCCAGCACGTCGAGGAGGTCCGGATGGACGCCGGCCGGTGCACGGTGGTGGTCGGCGGCACGCAGCTCGGCGTGAGCCGGCGGCACACCCGAGAGCTGCGCGACCTCCTGGTGCGCCGCGCGCGGCCCGGCACCCCGGGCAGGGGATGACCGGTGTCGGAGACCACGCCGCGCCGGGTGCGCGTGACGAGCCCGCGCACGGTCGCCGCCCGCGCCCAGCGGGTGCCGCCCGCCCGGGAGATCGACGCCCAGACGCTCCTGGGTGAGGTGTACATGTCCTCGCTGCTGCGCTCCCAGCTGCGGCTCGCGCTGCTCGCCCTCGCGGCGCTCGCGGTCCTCGTCGGCGGGATCCCGCTGGTCTTCTGGCTGGCGCCGGAACTGTCCGAGGTCGAGGTGCTGGCCGTGCCGCTCCCGTGGCTGCTGCTGGCATTCGCCGTCTACCCGTTCCTCTTCCTGATCGGCTGGCTCTACGTGCGCGCCGCGGAGCGCAACGAGCGCGACTTCACGGACGTGCTGGACCGGTCGTGACCGCCGCCGGGTACAGCGTCGTCGGCGTCACGGCGGTCTTCGTGGCCACGCTGGCGGTCGGCGCCTACGGCTGGCGGTTCTCCCGCACCACGAGCGACTTCTTCGTCGCGTCGCGCACGGTGCGGCCCGGGCTCAACGCGTCGGCCATCGGCGGGGAGTACCTCTCCGCGGCGTCGTTCCTCGGTGTCGCCGGCCTGGTGCTCGCCTTCGGCACGGAGATGCTCTGGTACCCGGTCGGCTGGACCGCGGGCTACCTCGTCCTGCTCGTCCTGGTCGCCGCCCCGCTGCGCCGTTCCGGCGCCTACACGCTGCCGGACTTCGCCGAGAGCCGGCTGGAATCGCGCGGGGTGCGGCGGCTGTCCGCGCTGCTGGTCGTCGCCATCGGCTGGCTCTACCTCATGCCGCAGTTCCAGGGCGCCGGCCTGGCGCTGGCCTCCACCACCGGCACCGGCCCCTGGCTGGGGGGCGTGCTGGTCGCGACGGTGGTGGTCGTCAACGTGCTGTTCGGCGGCATGCGCAGCATCACGTTCGTCCAGGCGTTCCAGTACTGGCTGAAGCTCACCGCGCTGCTGTTCCCGCTGCTGTTCATGGCCGCGATCTGGTTCGGCGACGGCGCGGTCTCCCCCGCCTCGGCCGAGATCGGGGACGGCGGCGGGGCCGGCGACTCGTGGGTCTCACCGCTCGCCGGGACGCAGCACGAGGTCTACACGACCTACTCGATCATCATCGCCACGTTCCTCGGCACGATGGGCCTCCCGCACGTGGTGGTGCGCTTCTACACCAACCCCGACGGCGCAGCGGCCCGCCGCACGACGCTGTTCGTGCTGGGCCTGCTCGGCCTCTTCTACCTCCTGCCGCCGGTCTACGGCGGCCTGGGCCGGATCTACGCGCCGGACCTGGTGAGCAGCGGCCGGACCGAGTCGGTGGTGCTGGAACTGCCGGCGCGCATGGTGGCGGGCACGGCGGGCGACCTGCTGTCCGCGCTGACGACGGCGGGAGCGTTCGCGGCGTTCCTCTCCACGTCGTCCGGGCTGACCGTCGCGGTGGCCGGCGTGATCAGCCAGGACGTGATGGGCCGCCGGTTCGGCGGGGTGCGCGCCTTCCAGGCCGGCGCCGTCGTCGCCGTCGTCGTCCCCCTCGGCCTCTCCCTGCTCACCGAGGGCGTGGGCGTCGCCCAGGCCGTGGGTCTCGCCTTCGCCTTCGCCGCCTCCACCTTCTGCCCGCTCCTGGTCCTGGGCATCTGGTGGCGCCGGCTCACCGACGTGGGCGCGATCGCCGGCATGCTCGTCGGCGGGGGGTGCGCTGGCGGGGCGGTGCTGGGCACCCTGCTCGGCGTGGCACCCGGGGGCTGGCCGGGCGCGCTGCTCGCCCAGCCCGCCGCCTGGACCGTCCCGCTGGCGTTCCTCACCATGGTGGCGGTCTCGCTGGCCACCCCCCGGCGCGTACCGCGGCACGCCGCCCGCACGATGGTCCGGCTGCACACCCCCGAGGCGGTGCAGCTCGACCGGAGCACCCCGCCGCGGTGAACCGGGCGAGCTGCCCGACGGCGCCGGACGCGACCGCTCGTCCCGCAGGACCGGCCGTACGTCGACCGGCGGTGGCCGCTCGGCGCAGCGTCCGCACGCCGTCCTGACGCCACCGGAGCACACTTCTACCGTGACAGGGCTCACATCCCGCCCCCTGCGTGAGCCCCGCCCGACCTGACCAGGAGGTCGCACCGTGACCGAGCCCGAGGAACGGCGTCTGCTGACGCCCGAGGAGTATCTGGCTGCGCAGAACTCCCCCGAGTTCCAGGACCTCAAGAAGAGGTTCCGCGCCTTCGCCTTCCCGATGACGTTGGCGTTCTTCGCCTGGTACCTGCTCTTCGTCCTGCTCTCGACCTACGCGCACGACTTCATGTCCACCAAGGTGTTCGGGAACGTGAACCTCGGCCTGTTGCTCGGTCTGGCCCAGTTCGTGTCCACCTTCGTGATCACGCACCTGTACGTGAACCACGCCAACAAGCGCACCGACCCGATCGCCGACGAGATGCGCGAGCGGCTCGAGCACCACGACTACGCCGGCCCGCGCGGCACCGGCACCGAGGGGGCCACCCGTGTCTGACGTCCTCGCCGCCGACAGCGCCACGATCGGCGAGCCCGCCGTCAACATCTCGATCTTCGGCGTGTTCGTCCTGATCACCCTGGTGATCACGTTCCGGGCCAGCCGCAACAACAAGAGCGCGGCCGACTACTACGCCGCGGGCCGCAACATCAGTGGACAGCAGAACGGCCTGGCCATCGCGGGGGACTACCTGTCGGCGGCCTCGTTCCTGGGCATCGCCGGCGCCATCGCCGTCTACGGCTACGACGGCTTCCTGTACTCGATCGGCTTCCTGGTCGCGTGGCTGGTCGCGCTGCTCCTCGTCGCGGAGCTGATGCGCAACACCGCACGGTTCACGATGGCCGACGTCCTGGCTTTCCGGATGCGGCAGCGGCCGGTCCGCATGGCCGCCGCGATCTCGACGCTCGCGGTGTCGCTGTTCTACCTGCTGGCCCAGATGGCCGGCGCCGGTGGTCTGGTGACCCTGCTGCTCGGGGTCAGCGGCGAGGCGGCCCAGGCCGTCGTCGTCACCGTCGTCGGCGCGCTGATGATCTTCTACGTCCTCGTCGGCGGCATGCGCGGCACCACCTACGTCCAGATCATCAAGGCCTCGCTGCTGATCGTGGGCGCGTTCGTGATGACCGTGTGGGTGCTCGGCAAGTACGGGTTCAACCTGTCCTCACTGATCGGTGGCGCGCAGGACCTGGCGGTCGAGGGGCGCGACGTCGCGGCTCCCGGTGCCCAGTACGGCGCGACCGGCACGTCGAAGCTCGACTTCGTCTCGCTCGGCCTGGCGCTGGTCCTCGGGACGGCGGGTCTGCCGCACGTGCTGATGCGCTTCTACACGGTGCCCACCGCCAAGGACGCCCGACGTTCGGTCGTCTGGGCCATCTGGCTGATCGGCATCTTCTACCTGTTCAGCCTGATCATCGGCTACGGCGCCGGCGCGCTGGTCGGGCCGGAGCGGATCCTCGCCGCCCCGGGCGCGGTCAACGCCGCCGCTCCGCTGCTGGCCTTCGAGCTCGGCGGCACGGTGCTGCTGGGCATCATCGCCGGCGTCGCGTTCGCCACGATCCTCGCGGTGGTCGCGGGGCTCACCATCACGGCGTCCGCCTCGTTCGCCCACGACGTCTACGCGTCGGTGATCAAGAAGGGGCAGGTCACCGGGAACGGCGAGGTGCGGGTCGCGCGGATCACCGCCGTCGTGATCGGCGCGGTCTCCATCGGGCTGGGCATCCTGGCGCTGCAGGCAGGCATCAACATCGCCTTCCTGGTGGCCCTGGCCTTCGCGGTGGCGGCCTCGGCCAACCTGCCGACGATCCTCTACACGCTGTTCTGGAGGAACTTCACCACCCAGGGCGCCCTGTGGTCGATCTACGGCGGGCTCATCGCCTGCGTCACGCTGATCATCTTCTCGCCGGTCGTCTCCGGTGCACCGGTCAACCCGGTGACCGGTGTGAGCCCGTCGCTGATCCAGGACGTGGACTTCTCCTGGTTCCCGCTCAACAACCCCGGCCTGGTGTCGATCCCGCTCTCGTTCTTCCTGGGCTGGCTCGGCTCGAAGCTGTCGAAGGAGCGCCCCGACGAGCTCAAGTCCGCGGAGCTCGAGGTGCGTGCCTTCACCGGCATCGGGGCGGAGAAGGCCGTCGCCCACTGATGAAGGACCCAGCACGCCGCCGAGGCGCGCGTCCCCTGCGGGGGCGCGCGCCTCGCGCGTCGTGCGGTCGACCTCGCGGTAGGGCAGCCGGGCACGCGGTCGACGGCGTGGAGGGCGTGCGCGCCGCGAGGACCTTCAGGCCGCGGCCGCCGGTGCGGGTGCCGGTGCGGCCTCCGCGGTGAGGACGACGACCTCCGCCGAGGACGACGCCCGGTGGTGCCGGGCCACCCAGCGCGCGGTCAGGCCGGCGAGGACGACGAGCCCGGCGAGCGTGGCCCGACCCGGGTTCGCCAGGGCGACGGCGATCGCGGCGGCGTAGACCACCGACAGCGCCACGAGGGCGGCCGGCAGGTGGGGCAGGTGCAGGTGCGGGTGCATGACGGACCTCCTGGACGGGTGCCCCGCCGGCCGGCGGCCGGTCCCCGGGAGGGACGGGCCGCCGTCCGGCGACGGCACAGGAGAAGCGGTGAGGTCGCCAGACCTCAGGTCAGCATGTCCTTGGCCTTCTGCAGGAGGTTCTTGACCTCCGTCTGCGGGGTCGGGTACAGCCGCGGGTCGCCCGGCGGCAGGATCGGCGCGTCGGCGGTGGCCTCGATGCGACGGGCCGCGAACGTGGCCCGCCCGTCGATCGACGGTCCGGAGGCCCAGCTGCCGGCCGCCGCGTCAGGACCGTCGGAGGTGTCGATGAAGGTGTAGCCGAGGTCGCCGACCTCCTCCTCCAGCGGGAACGCCTCAGGCACCGGGATGCCCTCGAGCCCCTCCGTCTTGAGGTCCTCGATCGCCGCCAGCCACTGCTGCTGGTGGTAGTGGTCGCGGGTGATGAGGAACCGGAGCAGGTCCTTGACGCCCGGGTCGTCGGTCATGTTGTAGAGCCGGGCCACCTGAAGACGGCCCTGCATCTCCGCGGTGGCGTTGTACATGAAGTCGGCCATCAGGTTGCCGCTGGCGGTCACGTACGCACCGGTCCAGGGGTTGCCCATGGAGTCCATGTACGAGGCGCCCGCACCGTTGACGATCGGGTGCTGCGGGTTGTGCTGGCCGTAGCCGGCTGCCGCCTCCTTGCTGCGGTCGGCGGCGTCCGGCTTCAGCGGGATGTGGTCGAGCAGCCGGTCGATCATCGTCACGATCATCTCGACGTGCGCGAGCTCCTCGGTGCCGATCGCCAGGAGCATGTCCTTGTACTTGCCGGGCAGCCGGCAGTTCCAGCCCTGCAGCAGGTACTGGGTGGCGACGGTCATCTCGCCCCACTGGCCGCCGAGGACCTCCTGCATCTTGCGGGCGAAGTCCGGGTCCGGAGCGTCGGGCTTGGCCTCGTACTGGAGAGCGTGGAAGTGCGTGAACACGGGGGGCTCCTCTGGGTCGTCCGGCACCCGCTGTCGCGGCTGCACCAGAGGACTGCCCACCCCCGCTGGCCTGCCCGTGCCGTCCGGTGGCCCCCTGGTGCCAATCGGACGAGCCCGTGTCAGGTGAGCGGGACAGCCCCTCTGCAGGGGCCCGCGCCGAGCTCGCGAGGCGTGGGGAGCAGAGGGGTCCTTCTAATGGTCGGGCAGCTGGACCCGGAGGGTCAGGGCGTCGTCGACGTCGTCCCAGACGACCCACCCGCCCAACTCGCGCGCCTGCTGCTGCACCGACCACAGGCCCAGTCCGGTGAGGTCGGCCGGGGGGCGCGTGGTGCGGAGGTGCTCGACGATCCGCTGCACCGGGATCCCGGCCTGGGTGACGGCGAACTCGACCCAGCCGCCCCCGCTGGTGATGCCCAGTTGGACCGGCGCACCGTTCCCGTGCCGGTGGGCGTTCTCCAGCAGATTGACCAGGATCCGCTGGAGCCGTGCGTCGCCGACCTCCACGCCGCCGGCGGTCGCGTCCAGCTGCACGGTCAGCTGTCCGCGCGGAAGACCGGAGGCGGCGACCGAGGCGGCGACCACCTCCGGGATCATCCGGCCGCGGTCGGCGCGGCGGGGCGGTGCTCCGCCGGTCGCCTCGGCGGTGCGCAGCAGCGAGGTCAGGTGCGCGGCCTGGGCCTGCGCCAGCACGAGAACCTCGTCGCGCCCCGGGGTCGTCCGGTCGAGGTGGTGGAGCGCGCTCTCCAGACAGCTGAGCGAGCCGCGCATGTCGTGGCACAGCGCTCTGACCAGTGCGTCCTCGGTGGACGGCGGCGGGTCGGCGCGTCGGACCGGCGCCGACCGGCGGAGCCGGGTGCGCAGCGACCGGAGCAGCGGCGGCACGAGCCGACCGCGCCCGGGGGACGACGTGTGATGAGCAAGAATCACGGGCATCTCCGCCCCACACCAGCCGACCAGCACGAACTCAGCTGATCTGCCGACGTCTGGGGGACACGCAGGCATGGACGGCGCTGTTGTTTCACGCCGGACCCAGGTAGACGTGATTGTGGTCGATGACCACCCACTTTTCACCCGGGGACTGTCACTCCTCCTCCCCGACGTGAGCGAGGGCCGGGTCCGCGTCGTCGGCACGACCGACGACGCCTCCGCCGCGGCTGCGCTCGTGCAGCGGCACCGGGCCGACGTCGCCGTCGTCGACGTGCAGATGCCGCCGCCCGGCGGTGCCCGGGCGATCGCCGCCATCCGCCGGGTCGAGCCGACGGTGCGGGTGGTGGCCATGTCGGGATCGGCCGATTCCGACGCGGCGGTCGAGGCGCTGCGGGCCGGTGCCGCCAGCTTCCTCCCCAAGACGGCGGACCCCGAGGCGCTGGTCGAGCCGCTGCTCGCGGTGCTCGACGGCTGGTCGGTGCTGCCCGAGGCGCTCCTGCGCCGCCTGCTGGAACGCGCCGCCCCGACCGACGACGAGGGGATCGCCGGTCAGCTCAGCGCCGACGAGCGGCGGCTCTGGCGGCTGATCGCCGGGGGTGCCGGGACCATGGACATCGCCACCACGCTGCACGTCTCCGAGCGGACGGCGAAACGGCTGGTCGCCCACCTGCTGCGGCGTCTCAACGTCGCGACCCGCGTCGAGGCGGCGGGGCTGGCCGGCCGGGTCGGACTGGAGCAGGGCACCGGCCGCTGAGGCCCGCGGGTCAGCCGACGGCGAGCTGCACGAGCAGGTGCGCGTTGAGGCCGATGATCAGCGCCGCGACCACGCAGCCGACGGCCGTCGTCCGCCGCCGGTTGACCCAGGCGCCCATGACGGCGCGACGGCTGGTCAGCCACAGCAGCGGGACCAGTGCGAACGGGATGCCGAAGCACAGCACGACCTGCGACCACACCAGCGCCGTCGTCGGGTCGACCCCGAGCAGGAGCACCGCGAGCGCGGGGGCGAGCGTGATGAGCCGGCGGGCGAGCACCGGGATCCGGCGGCGCAGGAAGCCGGCCATCACGACCTGGCCCGCGTGGGTCCCGACCGACGACGACGCGAAGCCCGAGGCCAGCAGCGCGATGCCGAACACGATCCCGGCGCCCCGGCCCAGCTGGTCGCCGAGGCCGGCGTGGACCGCCTCCAGGGAGCCGTCCATTCCGGTGCCGGTGAACAGCTGGGCGGCGATGACCAGCATCGCGGCGTTGATCAGTCCGGCGAACCCCATGGCGACGAGCACGTCGATCCGCTGCGCCCGGAGGAGGCGGCGCCGTCCCCCCGTGCTGCGGCCGGCGGTGACGGCGTCGCCGTAGCGGCCGGGCGTGAGGGCGGAGTGCACGTAGATCACGTGCGGCATGACCGTCGCCCCGAGGATGCCGGTCGCCAGGATCAGGCTCTCCGGCCCGGCGAAGGAGGGGACCAGCCCCGCGGCGGCGCCCCCCACGTCCACTCCGGAGCCCACGAGCGTGTAGCCGAAGCCCAGGCCGATGACGAGCAGCAGCCCGGTGATGACCCGCTCGAAGGGCCGGTGGCCGCGCGACTGGGTGGCCAGCAAGCCGAACGCGACGACGGCGGTGATGACGCCGCCGATGGGCAGCGGCACCCCGAAGAGCAGGTTGAGTGCGACGGCGCCGCCGACGATCTCCGCGAGGTCGGTGGCCATGGCGACCGCCTCGGCCTGCAGCCACAGTCCGCGCGTGACCGGGCGCGGCAGCCGTTCGCGGCAGAGGGTGGCGAGGTCCCGCCCGGTCGCCAGCCCGAGCTTGGCGGTCAGCGACTGGATGAGCATCGCCATGAGGTTGGCCGCGACGATGACCCAGAGCAGCGTGTAGCCGAAGGACGCCCCGCCGGAGAAGTTGGTCGCGAAGTTGCCCGGGTCGACGTACGCGACCGAGGCGACGAAGGCGGGCCCGAGGAGCGGCCACAGGCGCCGCCGGGAGGTCGGCGCGGGCTTCCGGGGCGGCGCGGCGCCGAGCTGGGGCGGCAGCGCGGTCGGCAGCAGGGCGGCCTCGGACTTCGACAGGTACACGACGGGCCTCGCTCGGGACAGAGGGCTGGTGAGGCTGTCCTGCCCGCCGTGCGGGGACCGGTCGGGCCGTTCCGTGGCCCCCGGGGGCCACACCGCCGGAGCCGACGGTGGATAGGGTCCGCCGGGTGACCGCGAGCCAGCCGACGACGCTGGCCTGCGTCGACATCGGGTCCACGTTCACCAAGGCCGCGCTGGTCGATCCGGCGACCGGTCGGCTGCTCGCCACCGCCCAGTCGCCGACCACGCTGGACGACGTCGTGACCGGCGTCCTGGCCGCGACCGCAGGGTTCCCCGACGCCCCGGTGGTCGCCTGCTCCAGCGCGGGCGGGGGCCTCCGCCTGGCGGTGGTCGGCTACGAGCAGCTGATCAGCGCCGAGGCCGGGCACCGGGCGGCGCTGTCCGCCGGCGCCCGGGTGGTGCACGTGACCGCCGGGGTGCTGGACGCGGAGCGGCTGGCCGCCCTGCGCGCCGCCGCGCCGGACGTCGTCCTGCTGGTGGGCGGCACCGACGGCGGCGAGGCCTCGGTGCTGCGGGCCAACGCGGCCGTCCTGGCGGGTGCGGACTGGTCCGTCCCGGTCGTGCTGGCGGGGAACGCCGCGGTGCGGGACGAGGTGGCCGCGGTCCTGCGCGGCGGCGGGCTGCCGGTGCACGAGGCGGGCAACGTGCTGCCCGACATCGGCCGGCTCTCCCCGGAGTCCGCCCGGGCGGCCATCCGGGCGGTGTTCCTGGAGCACGTGATCGGGGGCGACCGGCTGTCCACCGATCCCCGGCTCCGTTCCTGGGTGCGCGCCGTGACGCCGGACGCCGCCCTTGAGGGCGTGACGGTGCTGGCCCGGGTCCTGGCCCCGGCCGAGGTGTCGGTCGTCGCGCTCGACGTCGGCGGCGCCACCACGGACGTCTACTGCGTGCCCGATCCCGACGCCGAGCAGGCGACGCTCGGCCGCGAGGCGGTCGGGATCCCGGCCCGGCGCCGGACCGTGGAGGGCGACCTGGGCGTCTCGTGGAGCGTCGACGCGCTGCGCGAGGCGGCCGCCGCGGAGGGACTTCCGACGCCGGGGGAGGACCCGCTCGCCCTCGGGGAGGCCGCCGCGGTCGTCGCGCTGCGCCGGCACCTGCGGGCCGAGGCGGCCTACGGGCCCGGCGGTGCGAGCGCCCGCTCCGCGCGGCTCGTCGTCCTCTCCGGCGGGGTGTTCCGGCACGCCGCACCGGCCGACGTCGACCAGGTCCTCGCCCGGCTCGCCGAGGATGCCGGAGGCGCGGGCAGTGTGCTGGGCGGGAAGGCGGTGATCGTGGACCGCCGCTACGTGCTGGCCGCCATCGGCCTGCTCGCCGCCGAGCACCCCGCGGCGGCCACCGCACTCGCCGACGACCTGGTGCGCGGCGGCGACCGGGTCACCCCGTTGGCGCGGCGACCGGCCTGAGCTCGTCCGCCCACGCCTCGGAGGCGGCCGCGGCGAAGGCCGCGACGTCGTCGGCGGCCATGTCGACGGCGGTGTAGCCACCGCGACCGGCCCCGACGCAGGCGGTGACGCTCGCCAGTCCGGCACGACGCTGGAACGGCGACTGCTGCACCTGCCAGCCGACGACCGCGCGCCGCTGCAGCACGGCCTGCTCCCGGACGAGCCACCCGCTGCGCACGGCGAACGCGCCCGCGCCGGCCGCGTGCCCGAGGGCGGCGTAACGGCCCAGCCCGAGCGGCACACCGAGGGCCAGGAGCACCAGCCCGAGGACGAGCACCCACCACCAGCCCAGCAGCGGCGTGAGGGCCGCACCCGCGGCGGTGACCAGCAGGCCGGCCGACACCGCCCGCACGATCCGGCGGCGTCGCGCCGCCGGCGGGTGCTGGCGGAGCGGACCGGGCTCCGGGACGAGGCGGACGCCGAGCGAGCGCGCCTCGTCGCGGGGACCCAGCGGCAGCAGCTGCCCGCGGCGGGTGGCGTCCCCGAGACCGGTGACCAGCGCGTTCACGCGCGCCGCCCGCACCCAGCGCATGCCCAGGCCCTCCGACAGCGTCCACCCGCGGATCCGGTCGATCTCCAGCTCGGTGTGCCGCCGGGTGACCAGCCCGCGGGCGGCGACCAGCGACCCGCCCCGGCGGGTCAGCCGGAACCCCCAGTTGACGACGGCGGCGCCGATGATCGACCCGGCCACGAGCACGACCAGCGCCACCACGACCACGACGACGACCGCCTGGACGCCGGAGACGTGCACGCCGTCGAGGTCGGGCCGGAACCGTTCGGGCAGCTCCTGGGCCAGCCGCATCAGCGCGCCGACCGCGGCCATCGGCACCGCGAGGTAGCTGCCCACGAGCGGGGCGTAGAGCAGCCACCGGTTGTCGAAGCGGGCGAACGGCTCCTCGGGCGCCGGCTCGGCGTCCTCGCTGAGGGGGGCGGTCGAGCGGTGCGTGAGGACGGAGGCCCGCAGCCGGTCGCCCTCGGCCCGGCTCACGCCGTCGACGACGAGCTCCTCGTCCTTGTCCGCGGCTCCGGCCGCGGCGTCGATGCGGACGCGGACCAGCCCGAAGACGCGGTGCAGCGGTCCCGCCTCCACCTCGACGCCCCGGATGCGGTCGTTGGGCACCGTGCGCACCGAGCGGGACAGCAACCCACGGGTGACGACGACCGACGCCGGTCCGTCGGCGTAGGTGAACCGCCACCAGGAGAGGGCCGCGGTGGCCAGGGACAGCAGCGTGACGCCGACGACGAGGGCGACCACGGTCGTCGTCCCGCCGCCCAGTCCGGTGGCGGCGACAAGGGGGATCATGGCCGGCACGAACTGGCGGGCCTGGCGGAAGGTCGCCGTGTGCACCAGCACGATCCGGGGCGAGGTGCGCCGTCCGGTGTCCACCGGCCGGGGCGGCGGCGTGGTCGGCGGCGGTGTGGTGGGAGGCGGTGTCACGTCGCCTGGTCGCGGACCTGCTCGGCCCGGTGCGCGAGGTCGTCGGCCACCTGCTGGGCGACGTCGGACTCCAGGTGCCAGATGTGCACGGTGCCCTGGGACGAGGCGGTCAGCACCGCGACCGTCGACAGGCCGAACATCTGCTGGAGCACCCCCCGGGTGACGTCGACGGTCTGGATGCGGGAGATGGGGACCAGCGTCCAGGTCTGGCTCAGCCAGCCCGTGCGGGTGAAGACGGCGTCCTGGGTGATCTCCCAGCGGTACACCCGGTGCTTGAACCAGGGGCGGACGCCGATGGCGACGACGGCGTAGAGGACGACCGCGGCCGGGGCCGCCCACCGCAGCTCGGGTAGCACGCCCGGGGAGTCCGACGGGACGAAGATCGCCACCAGGGCCGCGAGCACGCCGAGGATCACCGAGCTGATCACGCTCTCGGTGACCCAGAGCCCGATCGCCGACCGGGACAGCGACCAGGCCGGTTCGCGAACGGGTGCAGGGGTGGTGGTCATGGGGGCGGGCGGCGGGTGATGGTCATCGCAGTCCATCCTGGCAGTGCCGTCGCCCGGTCCGTGCCGTGCCACGATGGAACGCGTGATGCCGCAGCAGGTGCCGACCGTCTCCGTGAGCGAACTGCCCGACGACGCGGTGATCCTCGACGTCCGCGAGGACGACGAGTGGGTGCACGGCCACGCGGAGAGCGCGACGCACATCCCGATGGGCGACGTGCCGCCGCGGCTCGACGAGCTCCCCGACGCCGACCCCCTCTACGTCATCTGCCGCAGCGGCGGGCGCTCGGCGCGGGTGGCCGCCTGGCTGAACCAGAACGGGTTCGACGCGGTGAACGTCGCCGGTGGCATGGGCGAGTGGGAGGCGGCCGGCAAGCCGATGGTGAGCGAGACCGGCCAGCCCCCCTTCGTCCGGTAACGAGGGGCCCGTCCGACAACGAGGGGCCATAGTGGCCACTTCGGCCCCTCCAGGGGTCGGTTCCCGACCGGAGCAGGGGCCGTAGGGGCCACGTCGGCCGTCAGCTCGGGAGCGCGTACTCGGCGAACTTCGTCCGCAGGTCCTTCTTCGAGAACTTGCCGACGCTGGTCTTGGGCACCTCGTCGATGAACTCGACGGCCTCCGGCATCCACCACTTCGCCACCAGTGGCTTGAGGTGCTCGAGGATCTCCTCCTGCGTGACCGACTCGCCCTCCTTGACGACGACGCAGGCCAGCGGGCGCTCGTCCCACTTCGGGTGCGGGATGCCGATGACCGCGGCCTCCTTGACCGCCGGGTGGCTCATGATCGCGTTCTCCAGGTCCACCGAGCTGATCCACTCGCCGCCGGACTTGATCAGGTCCTTGGTGCGGTCGGCGATGCGGATCGAGCCGTAGGCGTCCATCGCCGCGACGTCCCCGGTCTTCATCCAGCCGTCCTCGGTGGTGAGCTCGGTGCCGGCGTCCGGGTTGTAGTAGTCCTGCGCGCACCACGGCCCGCGCACCTGCAGCTCGCCGGTGGCCTTGTCGTCCCACGGCTGCGGCTCGAGGGTGTCGGCGTCGACGATGCGGGCCTCCACGCCGAGGAACGGGATGCCGGCGCGGGCCCGCTGGGTCGCCTTCGTCTCGTCGTCGGCGTCCTCGTACCGGTTGGGCAGCACACCCGACGACGCCACCGGGTGGGTCTCGGTCATGCCCCACGCCTGCAGGATCGGGATGCCGACCTGCTCGCGGTAGGCCTCCGACAGGGCCTTCGGGACGGCGGAGCCGCCACAGCCGATGTCGCGGAGCTTGTGCGGCTTGCCGGCCAGGTGGGGGAGCACGCCCTGCCAGATGGTCGGGACGCCGGCGGTGAACGTGACGCCCTCGTCGATGATCAGCTTGGCGATCGCCTCCGGCTGCATCAGCGCGCCCGGCATGACCAGCGAGGCCCCCGCCGCGGGAGCCGCCTGCGCGATGCCCCAGGCGTTGGCGTGGAACATCGGGACGACCGGCATGGCGACGTCGCGGATGCCCAGCCCGAAGGCGTTCGGAGCCATCACGCCCATGGTGTGCAGGAACGTCGAGCGGTGCGAGTAGACGACGCCCTTCGGGTTGCCGGTGGTGCCGCTCGTGTAGCACATCGAGGCGGCCAGGCCCTCGTCCTCGACGTGGAACTCGACCGGCTCGGCGTCGGCCAGGAGCGTCTCGTAGTCGAGGATTCGAGCGTCGTCGGGGATCTCGTTGTCGCCGCCGTCGTCCATGACCACGACCTGCTTGACCGTCTTCATGGTGTCGATCAGCGACCACAGCAGGGGCAGGACCGTGCGGTCGACGAAGATGACCTCGTCCTCCGCGTGGTTGGCGATGTAGGTGAGCTGCTCCGGGAAGAGCCGCACGTTGAGGGTGTGCAGCACGCGCCCGGTGCAGGGCGCGGCGAAGTACAGCTCGAGGTGGCGCTGGCTGTTCCAGCCGAACGTGCCGACCCGGCCGTCGCTGCTGATGCCCAGGGTGTCGAGGACACCGCCGAGCTTGCGGGTGCGCTGAGCCCACTCCGCATAGGTCGCCCGGGTCACGCCCCCGGGGTTGTTGGTGACGATCGTGCCGTCGCCGTAGTGCTGCTCGACGTGCCGGAAGATCGCGTCGACGGTCAGGGGGGTGTCCTGCATGAGCCCGCGCATGGCCGGATCCTGCCAGTGACGGCGCTCACGTTCTACCGGGGAGGGCGACGCTCCAGCTCGCGCAGGGCGTCCCGGCCGACCCAGCGGGCGCCGGGACCGCCGGACACCAGCTCCTGCGCGGTCTCGACGGCGCGCGCGTGCAGGCCCGGACTGCGCTTGCCGATCTGGCGCAGCGCCCAGCTCGCCCCCTTGCGGACGACGGTCCGCTCGTCGTCCGCCCGCTCGGCGATCGCCCACAGGAACGGCTCGAACCGGTCGTCGCCGGACACCTTGTCCGCGACGGCGAGGCCGGCCATCACCGCGAAACCGGCGCGCTTCACGACCGGCTCCGGCCGCCCGCTCCACTCCAGCGCCAACGGTGCGCCGAACGGCGTGTGCCGGACGAGGTTCTGGCACACCTGGTCGCACAGGTCCCAGGACGCGAAGCCGGCCGCCCACCCGTCCAGCTGCTCCGCGGTGACCTGCCCCGGCTCCTCGACGAGGCTCGCCAGGATGCGGGCCTCGTGGACGCCGGAGGCCCAGAGCCCGGCCGCCAGCTCGTGCGAGCGGCCGAGCTCCTTCGCCAGCGCCCGCAGCTCGGCGACGGTGACGCCGAGGACGGTTCCGCCGCCGATGCCGTAGCGCGCCATGCCGTCCAGCCGCGACGGGTCGGCAAGGGCGCGCAGCCGGTCGAGCACCTGGTCAGGGGCCATGCCCGCATCCTGCACGGAGGGCTCAGCGCAGACGGCGGACGCGCAGCACCACGTCGTCGGTGTGGTGCGCGCCGGCGCCGCCCTCGGGCGCGACGCGCGGCCTCTGCTCGTCCACCTCCACCTGCCAGGCGTCGTCGAGGAGGGCCGCCACCATCGAGGGCCAGACGTAGTCGGCCGGGTCGAAGTCCCCGTCGTGCGCCTCCTGGGCTTCCATCCCCGCGTGGTGCACGAGCAGCAGGACGCCGCCCGGCGCCACCGCGTCGAGGAGGGCGCGCTCCGCGGCGGCGTCCGGGGTGCGGAGCAGGGCCGGGTACTGCGCCGACACGAGGTCGAAGGACCGCGGCGGCAGCGCCGCCTCGGCCAGGCCGGCGTGCACCCAGTGGACCTCGACGCCGGCGTCGCGCGCGTGCCCGGCGGCCCGCTCCAGCGCGACGCCGGAGACCTCGAGGGCCGTGACGTCCCACCCGTTGCGCGCCAGCCACACGGCATCGGCGCCCTCGCCGCAGCCCACGTCGAGGACCCGCCCGGGCGTCATCCCGGCGACCTCGGCCACGAGAGCGCCGTTGGGTCGGCCGCTCCACAGCTGCTGCCGGTCGGCATACCGCCGGTCCCATTCCGCCTGCACCGCGGGGTCTCCCACGTAGTCGTCGGTCACCCGCACAGGCTGAGGCCGCGCACCCCGGATCGGCTACTCCCGTTGCTGATCAGCCGGCGCAGTCGCGTGTGGTCCGGCGGCTCCATCTCCAGGATCGCGTTCCGGTGGATCAGGTTGAAGCTCGCGAACCGCTCGCCGGGCTCCTTGTCCTGCCAGATCCGGCCCAGCCGGCGGTCGCGGAGGACGGCGTTGGACTCGGCGTGCGTGAAGGCCAGCCAGAGGCCCAGCCCCTCGTGCCACTGGACCGGCGCCGCCTGCCGGGCCCGGACGAACGAGGGGTACGGGTCCGCGACGACGGACGCATCGGCGAGATCGAGCGGGGTGGTCACGGCAGCGAGCCTAGGGAGCCTGCGCGGCCGTCCTGATGCCGACTTCTGCGTTCTCGTGGCCATCGGGGGACTGATGACCACGAGAACGCAGAACTCGCCTGCGACAGCGCGACCGGGCGACCGGTGCCGCCGCGAGGGACCCCACCTACGCTGCACCGCATGGCTTCCCGCAAGCGCTCCTCCGCCCCCGCTGCCACCGCGCCGGAGGGCATCAACCCGAAGGCCCCGTGCTTCTGCGGCTCCGGGCGTCGCTACAAGCACTGCCACGGCTCGGGTTACGCCCCGCCGGTGAGCCGGCCCTTCGAGGGTCTGCCCGGCGAGCCCGACTGGGTGGCGCTGCGGGAGCTCGTGCCGGCGGCCACCGCCACCCTCCGGACGACGGACGGCCGGGAGGTCACCCTCGCGAGCGTGCTGCCCGGCGGCACGCCCGCCCTCGTGCGGGCCAACGGCGAGATCGTGGTCGGCGTCCAGATGCAGACCTCCTCCGACGACGTCAGCCGGGACATCGGCACCGCCCTGGCCGCCGCCCTCGAGGCGCCGGCCGGGGCCCCCGTCGACCCGGGCCCGATCGGTGCCGCCGGTTCCGCGGGTCCCCGCCTGCAGGAACTCCTGGACGTGTCCGCGCCCTTCGAGGTCGTGGTGCACGACGACTTCGCCTTCTGGCTGGAGGGCACCGAACCGAGCCAGGCGGCGCTGCACGGCCTGGAGCACGCGAACGAGGCGGTCCTGCCGACCGTCCGGCTGCCGGGGCTCGAGGCCGCCTACTGGGTGCGGCCGGGCAGCGAGCGCGCGCACCTGCGCTGGGTGCGCCCGGAGCCGGAGGAGGAGCTCCTCGACGCGCTCGCCCGGCTCTCGGCGTCGGAGCAGATCCTGCTCGGTGAGGGGACCCGCTACGCCGGCGCCTTCCGCGCGCTCGGCCTCGTCGTCCCCGTGTGGGACCTCCCCGCCGACGTGCCGGCCGAGGAGTGGATCGGCCCGGCGACGGAGTTCCAGACCCGGCTCGAGCAGGCGCTCACCGTCACCGAGCCGCTCACCAGCGACGAGCGGCGGGCCCGCGCCGGCCTGATCTCGCGCCAGATCACGCTGCGCTGACCGGCCGGCGTCGTCCCGGGAGCCGTCCGGGGCCGGCGCGTGCAGGGCTGGAGCCGTCCGGTGAACCTCTCCCCATGCCCAGATGACCGGCGCGTTACGCGACCGTGACAACTAAAGAGCGAGGAGGGGTTGACGGCGTTGGTTGTTAGCGCTCACATTGACTCCGCTCGCGTCGCGCGGGCCTGCGCCGGGTCGAGTGGTGGCAGTTGTCTCGAAGAGGAGATCAATACGTGAGCAGGAAGCTCGGCTTCACCGCCGCGAGCGCCGTCCTGGCGCTCACGCTGGCGGCATGTGGTGGCGAAGGCGCCGGCAGCAGCTCCGGCGGCGGAAGCGGCTCGGACGAGGACCTGTCGATCGGCGTCTCGATGCCGACCCAGACCTCCGAGCGCTGGATCGCCGACGGCGAGTCCGTCCAGGAGCAGCTCGAGGCCGAGGGGTACGAGGTCGAGCTGCAGTACGCGAACGACGACATCCCCACGCAGTCGCAGCAGGTCGACCAGATGATCACCCAGGGCGTCGACGCCCTGATCATCGCCGCGATCGACGGCACCGCGCTCAGCAGCCAGCTGCAGGCCGCTGCTGACGCCGGCATCCCGGTCATCTCCTACGACCGGCTGATCCGCGACAGCGAGAACGTCGACTTCTACGTCAGCTTCGACAACTTCAAGGTCGGCGTGGCGCAGGGCAACGCGCTGCTGACCGGGCTCGGCATCGCCAACGAGGACGCCCCCGACGGCACCGCCACCGGCCCGTTCAACATCGAGCTGTTCGCCGGTTCGCTGGACGACAACAACGCCTTCTTCTTCTTCGACGGCGCCATGTCGGTCCTGCAGCCCAAGATCGACGACGGCACCCTGGTCGTGAAGTCCGGCCAGACCACCATCCAGCAGGCGGCGACGCTCCGCTGGCAGCAGGAGACGGCGCAGAAGCGCATGGAGGACCTGCTCACCTCCAGCTACAACGACGGCACCCGCGTCGACGGCGTCCTCTCGCCCTACGACGGTCTGTCCCGCGGCATCATCACCGCGCTGCAGAACGCCGGCTACGGCTCGGCGGCCCAGCCCATGTCGGTCGTCACCGGTCAGGACGCGGAGATCGCGTCGGTCAAGCTGATCGCCGACGGTGTCCAGAGCTCCACGATCTTCAAGGACACCCGTCTGCTGGCCGAGCAGGCCGTCATCGCCGCCCAGGCGTTCCTCGAGGGCGACGAGCCCGAGGCCAACGACACCGAGTCCTACGACAACGGCGTCAAGGTCGTCCCGGCCTACCTGCTCCCCGTCGTCACGGTGTTCGCCGACGACATCGAGAAGGAACTGGTCGAGACCGAGTACTGGACGGCCGAAGAGGTCGAAGCCGGCCAGGCCGACTGACCTCGAGCACCACAGACCGGCCGGGCCCGGTGGCGATCTCGCTGCCGGGCCCGGCCGCACCACCCCGCACCACCCGGGCCGCCCGGCGTCTAGCCCGCAGGCCCCGCACCTCCCACACTCTTGAACACCGCGCGCACCCGCCCTGTCCTGTACGCGCAGACGAGCCGAAGGACGACGGAGTCCATGGACGACAACATCCTGGAGATGCGCTCGATCACCAAGACCTTCCCGGGCGTCAAGGCGCTCGAGAACGTCTCCCTGGCCGTGCGCCGGGGCGAGATCCACGCTATCTGCGGTGAGAACGGCGCCGGCAAGTCCACGCTCATGAAGGTGCTGTCCGGGGTCTACCCGGCAGGCAGCTACGACGGCGAGATCGTCTTCGACGGCCAGGCCGCGTCCTTCGGTGGCATCCGCGACAGCGAGCACGTCGGGATCGTGATCATCCACCAGGAGCTCGCGCTGGTCCCGTACCTGTCGATCGCGGAGAACATCTTCCTCGGCAACGAGCGCCGCGGCCGTGGCGGCCTCATCGACTGGAACAAGGCGAACGCCGAGGCCACCGAGCTGCTGCAGTCGGTCGGCCTCGACGAGAACGCCGTCACCCCGGTCGGTCAGCTCGGCGTCGGCAAGCAGCAGCTGGTGGAGATCGCGAAGGCGCTGTCCAAGGACGTGCGCCTGCTGATCCTCGACGAGCCCACCGCCGCGCTCAACGACACCGACTCCGAGCACCTGCTCAACCTGCTGCGCCGCCTCAAGGAGCGCGGCATCACCTCGATCATGATCTCGCACAAGCTCAACGAGATCACCGCGATCGCCGACCGCGTGACCGTCATCCGCGACGGGCAGACGGTCGAGACGCTCAACCTGGACGCCGGCGAGGTCACCCAGGAGCGGATCATCCGCGGGATGGTCGGCCGCGACCTGGAGAGCTACTACCCCGAGCGGACGTCGGACCCGGGCGCTGAGGTCCTCCGCGTCGAGGACTGGACTGTCTGGCACCCGACGCAGGACCGCAAGGTCGTCGACGGCGCCAGCTTCACCGTCCGCGCCGGCGAGGTCGTCGGCATCGCCGGCCTCATGGGTGCCGGGCGCACGGAGCTCGCCATGAGCATCTTCGGCCGCTCCTACGGCCGCGACATCTCCGGCCGGATCTTCATGCACGGCAACGAGGTGCGGGCCCGCTCGGTGGCCGAGGCCATCGACCGGGGCATCGCCTACGCCACGGAGGACCGCAAGCGCTACGGCCTCAACCTCATCGAGGACATCCGGCGCAACGTCTCCGCGGCCGCCCTCGGCAAGCTGTCGCGCCGGGGCTGGGTCAACGGCAACGAGGAGACGAAGGTCGCCGAGGAGAGCCGGCGCAGCATGAACATCAAGGCGCCCAGCGTGATGTCGATCGTCGGCAAGCTCTCGGGCGGCAACCAGCAGAAGGTCGTGCTGTCCAAGTGGCTGTTCACCGACCCGAACGTGCTGATCCTCGACGAGCCCACCCGCGGCATCGACGTCGGCGCCAAGTACGAGATCTACACCATCGTCAACCGTCTCGTGGCGGCCGGTAAGGCCGTCGTCGTCATCTCCTCCGAGCTGCCCGAGCTGCTCGGCATCTGCGACCGCATCTACACGCTGTCGGCCGGCCGCATCACCGGCGAGATGCCGGTGACCCAGGCGACGCAGGAGAACCTCATGGAACTCATGACCAAGGAAAGGGAGTCCGTCTGATGGCCACGACCGCGACCCCGCAGGCCGACCCGACTCCCAAGGAGCCCGAGGCCACGCCCGCCGCTGCGCTGACCACCGGCACCAGCGACCTCCGCCAGCTGCTGCTGCGCAACCTGCGCCAGAGCGGCATCTACATCGCGTTCGTCGCGATCGTGGCGCTGTTCGCGATCCTCACCGAGGGCCTCTCGCTGAGCCCCGGCAACATCACGAACATCGTCCTCCAGTACTCCTACATCCTCGTGCTGGCGATCGGCATGGTCCTCGTGATCATCGCCGGGCACATCGACCTGTCCGTCGGATCGGTGGTCGCGCTCACCGGTGCGGTGTCGGCGGTGCTGGTCATCCAGCGGGACTACCCGTGGTGGGTCGGCATGCTCGCCGCGATCGCCGTCGGCCTCGCCGTCGGCGCATGGCACGGGTTCTGGGTCGCCTACGTCGGGATCCCGGCCTTCATCGTGACCCTCGCCGGCATGCTGCTGTTCCGCGGGCTCACCCTGCAGGTGCTGGGCAACATCTCGCTCTCGCCGTTCCCCTCGGAGTACAGCAAGGTCGCCAGCGGCTTCCTCAACGGGCTGCTCGGCGGCAACGGCTACGACGCCTTCACGCTGCTGATCGGCGCGGTCGCCGTCGCGGGGTACGCGGTCAGCGGCTTCCGCACCCGCGTCGCCCGGATCAAGTACCAGCAGCCGGTCGAGTCGTTCCCGCTGTTCGTCGGCCGGGTGCTCGTCGTCGGCGCCGTCGTCATGTACTTCGCCTGGCAGCTGGCCCACGCCCGCGGCCTGCCGATCGTGCTGATCATCCTGGCGGTGCTGATCATCGCCTACGGCGTCATCTCCAAGCGGACCGTCTTCGGCCGCCAGATCTACGCCATCGGCGGCAACCTGGCGGCGGCCCAGCTGTCCGGCGTCAAGGTGAAGGTCGTCAACTTCTGGATCTTCGTGAACATGGGCTTCCTGTCCGCGATCGCCGGGATCATCTACTCCTCGCGGTCCAACGGCGCCCAGCCCGCGGCGGGCAACATGTTCGAGCTCGACGCCATCGCCGCCGCCTTCATCGGTGGTGCGGCCGTCACCGGTGGTGTCGGCACCGTCGTCGGCGCCATGGTCGGCGGTCTGATCATGGCCGTCATGAGCAACGGCATGCAGCTCATGGGCGTCGAGCAGCAGATCCAGTCGATCGTGAAGGGTCTCGTGCTGCTGCTGGCCGTCGCCTTCGACGTGTACAACAAGCGCCGTGCCGGGACCTCTCGCTGAGCGCTGAGCCGTTCGGGCAGCCGGTGCGACGCGGAGGAGCGGTCGAGGCCGAGGGGGCGCCCCGGCCGCTGGTGATGTCCGACGTCGCCGCGCTCGCAGGGGTGTCGCACCAGACGGTGTCCCGGGTCGTCAACGGGCACCCCAACGTCGCTCCGCAGACCCGGGAGCGGGTGGAGCGGGCGATCGCCGAGCTGGGCTACCGGCCCAACATCGCGGCGCGGGCGCTGGTCACCGGCTCCACCCGCACGCTCGGGCTCGTGACGGTGAAGATCGACCAGTACGGGCCGGCGCAGACCATGATCGGCCTGGAGAACGCCGCCCGGGCGGCCGGCTACTCGGTGAGCGTCTCGATCCTGGACGACGCGACCGCCGCCGCGATGCGCGACGCCATCGACACCTTCGTCGCCCAGCGGGTCGACGGCATCGTCGCGCTCTCCACGTACGACGACGCCGCGGAGGCGCTCCGCGCCCTCGACCCGCCGGTCCCGCTGGTCGCGGTCCAGGTCGGCGGCGGCGAGGACCGCCCCGCCGTCGGTGTCGACCAGGAGACCGGGGCCCGGCTGGCCACCCGCCACCTGCTCGGCCTGGGGCACCGGACCGTGCACCACGTCGCCGGACCCGCCGACTCGCAGGAGGCGCGCGGCCGGATCGACGGGTGGCGGTCGGAGCTCCGGGCCGCCGGTGCGCCCGTCCCCGAGGAGCTGCTGCGCGGCGACTGGACCGCCTCGTCGGGCTACCTGGCCGGGAAGGCGCTGGCGGCGCGCATCCACGGCGGCGAGGACATCACCGCGGTCCTCACCGCGAACGACCAGATGGCGCTCGGTCTGCTCGCCGCCCTGCATCAGTGCGGACTGCGCATCCCCGAGGACGTCAGCGTCGTCGGGTTCGACGACCTGCCCGAAGCGCCGTACTTCACGCCGCCGCTGACCACCGTGCGGCAGGACTTCGCGGAGCTGGGACGGCGGGGCGTGCAGTTGGTCCTCGCGCGCATGAACGGTCAGGACCTGCACCCCGAGCCGGTGCCGACGGCTCTCCTGGTCCGGTCGAGCACGGGCCCCGCCCGGGTGCGGACGTGAGGGCCACGCTGGGTGTTAGCGCTAACATGCGATCGGTCCTCGGGACCCTGGCCTGTCCCCGGCGGCGAGAGGGTGCCTTGAGATGACGATGGAAGCCGGCCCAGCGATCACCGGCGGTCGCACCGCCCTCGGGATCGAGCTGGGGTCGACCCGGATCAAGGCCGTGCTGATCGGCCCGGACCACGAGCCGCTCGCCGTCGGCAGCTCCGACTGGGAGAACCAGCTCGTCGACGGGCTGTGGACGTACTCGCTGGACGCGGTCCGGGCCGGGGTGCAGGAGAGCGTGGCGACCCTGGCCGACGACGTGCGCCGCCGCCACGGGGTCGACCTGTCCACGGTCGGGGGCATGGGCGTGTCCGCGATGATGCACGGCTACCTCGCCTTCGACGCCGACGGCGAGCTGCTGACGCCCTTCCGCACCTGGCGGAACACGAACACGGGCCGGGCCACCGTGCGGCTCAGCGTGGAGTTCGGCGTCAACATCCCGCACCGGTGGAGCGTCGCGCACCTGTACCAGGCGATCCTGGACGGCGAGGAGCACCTCGGCCGGCTGGACCACCTGACGACCCTGGCCGGCTACCTGCACTGGCAGCTCACCGGCGAGAAGGTCCTCGGCATCGGTGATGCCAGCGGCATGTTCCCGATCGACAGCAGCACCGGCGGTTACGACGCCACGATGCTCGCCCGGTTCGACGAGCTGGCCGCCGAGGCCGGGGTCGAGCTGACCCTGGCCGACCTGCTGCCCGCCGTCGCCCTCGCCGGCCGCCCGGCCGGCACGCTCACCGCGGCGGGCGCCACGCTGCTCGACCCGTCCGGGCGGCTGGGTCCCGGCATCCCGCTGTGCCCTCCCGAGGGTGACGCAGGTACCGGCATGGTCGCCACCAACTCGGTCGCTCCGCGCACGGGCAACGTCTCCGCCGGCACGAGCATCTTCGCCATGGTCGTGCTCGAGCACGAGCTCACCCGGGTGCACCGGGAGCTCGACCTGGTCACCACACCCGCCGGCGACCCGGTGGCGATGGTGCACTGCAACAACGGGGCCAGCGAGCTGGAGGCCTGGGCCGGGCTGTTCACCGAGTTCGCCCGCGCGCTGGGGTCCGAGGTGGGCACCTCCGAGGTCTTCGAGACCCTGTTCGCCGCGGCCCTGGGCGGTGCCAGCGACGGCGGCGGGATGCTCGCCTACAACTACCTCTCCGGGGAGCCGATCACGGACCTGGAGGAGGGCCGGCCGCTCTTCCTGCGGTCGCCGGACAGCCGGCTCGACCTCGGGTCCTTCATGCGCACGCACCTCTACGCGTCCCTGGCCACGCTGCGGATCGGCATGGACGTCCTGCAGAGGACCGAGGGCGTACGGCTGATGCGGATGTTCGCGCACGGCGGCCTGTTCAAGACCGAGGGCGTCGCGCAGCGGTTCCTCGCCGCCGCCATCGACACCCCCGTCTCCGTCGGCGACGTCGCCGGAGAGGGAGGGGCCTGGGGCATCGCCGTCCTGGCCGCCTTCGCCGCCGATCGCTCCTCGGGTCGGTGCGCGCCGGAACAGGCCCTGGCGGACTACCTGGACACCAGGGTCTTCACCGGCGCGACCCTGCAGACCGTCCACCCCGACCCGGCCGACGTCGAGGGCTTCGACGCGTTCATGCGGCGCTACGTCGCCGCCCTGCCGGTCGAGCGGGCCGCCGTGGCGCACGTGGCGGTGGGCCGGCGGCAGACCGCCGACAGCGAGCCGACCGCGACCGTCCCGACCGAGGAGGAGCCGGCATGAGCGTTCCCACCCCGACCGAGCGGGGGAGCCACCGCGCGCTGCGGGAGCACGTCGCCGCCCTGCACGCCGAGCTCACGCGCTACGGCCTGGTCACCTGGACGGCCGGCAACGTGTCCGGCCGGGTGCCGGGCGAGGAGCTGTTCGTCATCAAGGGCAGCGGCGTCTCCTACGACGAGCTGACCTGGGAGGGCATCACGGTCTGCGACCTGGACGGGACCGTCGTCGACGGGGTCAAGGCGCCGTCGTCGGACACCGCCGCCCACGCCTACGTCTACCGGACCATGCCCGAGGTCGGCGGTCAGGTGCACACGCACAGCCCGTACGCGGCCGCCTGGGCCGCCCGGGGCGAGGAGATCCCGTGCGTCCTGACGGCGATGGCCGACGAGTTCGGCGGCCCGATCCCGGTCGGCCCCTTCGCGCTCATCGGTGACGACTCGATCGGGCAGGGCGTCGTCGCGACGCTGAAGGACTCTCGCTCGCCGGCGGTCCTCATGCAGAACCACGGGGTCTTCACCATCGGCCGGGACGCGAAGGCGGCGGTGAAGGCCGCGGTCATGACCGAGGACGTCGCCCGTACCGTGCACCTCTCGCGCCAGCTCGGCGAGCCCATCCCCATCGCGCAGGCGGACATCGACTCGCTCTACGCGCGGTACCAGAACGTGTACGGACAACGCTGATGGAGGACTTCCCTGTGACTGCCCCGTTCGAAGGTCGCGAGGTCTGGTTCCTGACCGGGAGCCAGGGGCTGTACGGCGAGGAGACCCTCCAGCAGGTCGCCGCGCAGTCCCAGCGGGTCGCGACGGCCCTCGACGAGGCCGCGGAGGTGCCGGTCCGCGTCGTCTGGAAGCCGGTGCTCACCGACGCCGGCGCCATCCGCCGGATCCTGGGCGAGGCCAACGAGGACCCGGGCTGCCTCGGCGTCATCACCTGGATGCACACGTTCTCGCCGGCGAAGATGTGGATCTCCGGCCTCGACGCGCTGCGCAAGCCGCTCCTGCACCTGCACACCCAGGCCGACGCCGCCCTGCCGTGGGCGACGATCGACATGGACTTCATGAACCTCAACCAGGCCGCGCACGGCGACCGGGAGTACGGGTTCATGCTCACCCGGCTGCGCGTCCCGCGGACGACGGTCTCCGGGCACGTCTCGAACCCGCGCGTCCGTGCCCGGGTCGGCTCCTGGGCGCGCGCGGCCGCCGGTGCGGCCGCCGCCCGCGGGCTGAAGCTGGCCCGGTTCGGCGACAACATGCGCAACGTCGCGGTGACCGAGGGCGACAAGGTGGAGGCGGAGATCCGCTTCGGCATGTCGGTCAACACGTGGGGCGTCAACGACCTGGTGGCCGTCGTGGACGCGGTGCAGGACTCCGCGGTCGACGAGCTGGTCGCGGAGTACGCCGACCTGTACGACATGTCCGCCGACGTCCTGCCGGGCGGGGACCAGCACGAGGCGGTGCGCTACCAGGCCCGCATCGAGGCCGGGCTGCGCTGGATCCTCGAGGAAGGTGGCTTCGGGGCCTTCACCACGAACTTCGAGGACCTGGGCGGTCTGCGCCAGCTCCCCGGCCTCGCCGTGCAGCGGCTGATGGCCGACGGCTACGGCTTCGGCGGCGAGGGCGACTGGAAGACCTCGGCGCTGCTCCACGTGCTGAAGGTCGCCGGCGCGGGCCTGCCGGGCGGGACGTCGTTCATGGAGGACTACACCTACGACCTCGAGGTGGGCAGCGAGAAGATCCTCGGCGCCCACATGCTCGAGGTCTGCCCGACCATCTCCGGCGGGAAGCCGCGGCTCGAGGTGCACCCGCTGGGGATCGGCGGCCGCGAGGACCCGGCCCGCCTGGTCTTCGACGCGGACCCGGCTCCCGGCGTCGTCATCGGGTGGTCCGACCTCGGTGACCGGTTCCGCTGGGTGGCCAACGAGATCGACGTCGTCGAGCCGGACGAGCCGCTGCCGAACCTGCCCGTGGCGCGCGCGGTCTGGGAGCCCCGGCCGGACTTCGCCACGGCGACCGAGGGCTGGCTGACGGCCGGCGGCCCGCACCACACGGTGCTGACCACCCAGCTGGGGGCCGACGAGCTGACCGACCTGGCCGAGGTGTTCTCCACCGAGCTGGTGCTCATCGACGCCGACACGACGCGTCGCTCGCTGGCCAAGGAGCTGCGCTGGAGCGCGGCGTACCACCGCCTCAACCAGCGCCTCTGATCCAAGGGCCAAAGTGGCCATTTCGGCCCGTCTCGTCGGACGTTCCGCTCCGGCAGATGGCCAAAATGGTCACTTTGGCCGCTCTCAGAGGTGGCGGATCAGGTACCGGTAGAAGCCGGCGCCGCGGTGCAGGGCCGCCACGGACAGCCGCTCGTCGGCGGCGTGCAGGGTGGCGAGCTCCTCGCGGCTCAGGTCGAACGGCATGAAGCGGTAGACGCTGTCGCACACCTGGCTGAAGTGGCGCGCGTCGCTGGCCTGCACCATCACGTACGGCGCCACGGCCGCGTCGGGGTAGACCGACCGGACGGCGGCGCCGATGAGCGCGAATGCCTCGTTGTCGGCCCGCGACACCGGTGAGGGGTCGTTCCCCGCGACCACGCGCAACTCCACCTCCGGGTCGTCCACGATCCGGCGCAGCCGCTCGAGGGTCGACTGCACCGTCTCGCCGAGCGCGATCCGGATGTTGGCGTGCGCCCGGGCGCGGGTCGCCAGCACGTTGCGCGCCTTGCTTCCCTCGAGCTGGGTGATCGCCACCGTCGTCCGGACCAGCGCGTTCGCCTCCCGGCTCGCGCGGGAGAGCACCGCCGCCAGGGCCGGCCGCAGGTACTCCGCGTGGGCGAACAGCGCCCGGTAGCCGGCGGGGGAGTGCCGGCCGAGCGCGTCCACCATCCCGAGGACGACGTCGTGCAGCCGGGCCGGGAAGGGGTGGTCGTCGATCCGCGTGATCGCCCTCGCCAGCCGGGCGGGGGCGCCGCCCCGCGCCGGGGACGAGGCGTGGCCACCGGCGTCGGTGGTGATGAGCTCGACGTCGAGCAGGCCCTTCTCGGCCAGCCCGACGACGGCGGTGGGGCGGGGCACGCCGGGGAAGACCCCGCGCACCACCGCGCCGCCCTCGTCGATGACCGCCCAGGGGCGGATGCCGCGGGCACCCAGCGCCTCCACCGCCAGCTGCGCCCCGACGCCGAAGACCTCCTCGTCGTTGCCGAAGGAGAGGTAGACGTCGCGGGCGGGGCTGACGCCGGCGGCGACCAGGGACTCCACCGCCTCGAGGACCGCGACCAGCGCGCCCTTGTCGTCGATGGCGCCGCGGCCGTGCACGACCCCGTCCTCGACCAGGCCGGAGAAGGGGTCGCGCGACCACTTCTGGCCGGCCACCGGGACGACGTCGTAGTGGGCCATGAGCACCAGCGGAGGGAGGTCGACGCCGCTGGACCACCGGTAGAGCAGCGCACCGTCGCCGAGCACCTCGCGCTCCAGCACGCGATGGGTCTCGGGATACAGCTCGGTGAGCCGCTGCCGGAAGAGCTCGAAGGCCTCGGTGTCCACCTCGCCGGGGGTCCGCGAGGAGATGGTCGGGATCCGCACCAGTTCGGCGAGCCGTTCGGCTGCGGCCTCGGCGTCCAAGCCGTCCAGGTCGGCCGGGTCCGGGTGCACCTCCGGCGGGCGGAAACGGGCCACCCTCCGCGCCGCGGCGGTCACGGCGGCACCGCAGGCCGCGGCCACCAGCGCCGCCCTCATGGCCGGAGCTCCGTCGCCGGCGCGACCGAGCGCAGGTCCGCGGCCGCCGGATCGTCGGAGAAGGCGAGCCGGGGGACGACGACGAGCGCGACGGCCGCGAGCAGCGCCGTGACGCCGCAGACCACCCAGACGGTGATGTAGCCGCCCAGCGAGCCCGCGGTCCCCTCGGAGCCGTCGACCATGGTGGGCGCGCCCGCGACGAGGGCGACGGCGAACGTCGCGGAGGCGAAGCTGCCACCGAGCACTTTGGTGGTGTTGGTCAGGCCGGTGGCCACACCGGTGCGGCCGGCCGGGGCGGCAGCGGCGGCGGCGGCCGGGAGCGCGGCCACCAGCGCGCCGGAGCCGAGCCCCGCGACCACCATGCAGGCGAGCACCTGGGGCAGGGAGCCGTGGAGCGGGACGAGCAGCAGGTAGCCGGCGCCGACCAGGAGCGCCGCGCCGATGAGGGTCGTCCGAGGGCTGGTGCGTGCGGAGATCCGGGAGAACTGGCTGGCGCCGATCAGCATGGAGATGACGTAGCCGCCGATGACGATCGACACCATGCTCGTCGAGAGACCCAGCCCGTAGCCGTACTCGTCCGGGTCGGTGCGCGCGAAGGTCGACAGCGGACCCTGCGCGCCCAGGACGCTGATGCCGAAGAGCCCGGCGGTGAGCTGCACCGGCCACATCGACGGGCTGCGGAGCACCCGGAAGTCGACCAGCGGGTCGGGGCGGCCGAGCTCGTAGCGGACGAACGGGATCACCAGCAGCAGGCCCAGCGCCGTGACCAGCCACGGCCAGGCCTCGCCGGCGCCGTTGATCCGCACGAAGGTCAGCCCGCCGGTGATGACGAGCAGGACGACGCTGAGCAGTGCCGCGCCGGTGGCGTCGACGCTGCCGGCCTGGCGGTCCACGCTCTCCGGCACCCGCAGTGCGACGACGGCGCAGACCCCGACGACGAGCAGCCCGGGGACGAGCAGGACGAGCCAGAACTGGTCGGCGAGGACGCTCCCCACCTGCCCACCGCCGAGGGCGCCGACGATCGCGCCGAACTGCAGAGCGGCGACGATCAGGCCGGTGGCGCGGCGGGTCTGCGCGGCCGGGTCGGCCAGCCCCCGTGACCGGTTGTAGATCAGCGCCACCTGCAGGGGCAGCCAGGCCGCGTAGATGCCCTGGACCGCCCAGGCCAGGAGGAACACCGGGAAGCTCTGCGCGAAGGCGAGGACGACGGTCGCCGCGGCGACCAGCGCCGCGGAGACGAGCAGCATCCGGCGGTGGCCGTGCAGGTCGCCGAGCTTCGCCAGGATCGGGACGGCGATCGCCGACAGCATCAGCTGCGCGGCCTCGAGCCAGTTGACGTCGGCGTCGTGGATGTCGAGGTGGCGTGCGACGTCGGTGAGCAGCGGGATGTAGTAGCCCTGGAGGACGCCGCTGGTGAACTCGACGAACACCAGGAAGCCGACCAGGCCCCCGCCGATGCCCGCGATCCGCCCGCTCGCCCGGTCCGTTCCCGTCACCCGTCGTCCTTTCCCGCTGCACCATCGGCGATGGCGCGGAGGGATCGGAGCGTAATGGCCGAGCCGTCCGGGCGGACCCCCTGAGCCTGGGGTCCGCCCGGACGGATTGCGGAGTGGTCAGGCCCGGCGGCGTCCGGAGAGGATCAACCACGCGCCGGAGGCCAGCAGCGCCGCACCCCACGCGACGAGCGGCTCGGTCGCCACACCGGTGTACGCGAGCTTCCCGCCGTCGCCGGAGTAGGCGACCGGCTGTGCCACCGGGGCTGCGGTCTCCTCGCAGCCGGTCCCGTCGGAGTCGCTGTCGAGGTGGCTGCCGTAGCCGTAGGTCCCGGCGTACACGGGTGCGGCACCGTGCGCGCGGGCCTCGTCGCAGTTCTTGTACTGGAAGGCGGCCGGCTGCTGGGCCGGAGGCGTGTAGTAGCCCGAGGACTTCGTCGGCGCGGTGGTCTGCGTGCCGCCACCCGTCGGGGGCGTGGGCAGGCACTTCTGCAGGTCCTCACCCGCCTTGGTCAGGATGAGCTCGCCTTCCGTGGACAGGTCCTCTCCCTGCTCGGCGAGCAGGTCGGGCAGCGTCGCGAGGAAGGCCGGAAGGTTCGCCGCATTCGCCGGGTCGAGGGCGTCCTCGAGCAGGCCGGCGAATTCCTCACCGTTGGCGCCGAGAGCCGCTTGCAGGTCGGTCGCCAGCTTCTGCACCACGCCCGCGATGCAGGTCCCGGGATTTGCCGGGCTGCTCGAGCTGGTCGAGGAGCTGGAGCTGGAGCTCGAACTGGAACTGGATGAGCTCTCGCCCTCGACGAGAGCGCCGGCACCCTCACCCAGCCCTGCGATTCGGCCGGCCGGCGGCGGTGGGGCGGTCCGGGTAGCCGTCGCAGCGCCGCTGCTCTCCGACTCCGTGGAGCTGCCGGTGGCCCCTGGGCCGCTCGTCTCCGCCGTCCCACTGGCCGTGGTGCCGGTGAGGGAGTCGAGGATCTCCGAGGTCGTCGGGCCTGCGGGCTCCGTCTCGTCCCCCGGCAGAGCGCTCGCGGGCACCACCCACAGCAGGGCCATCGCGAATGCGGCGATCAGGACGAGTGGTGCTCTGACGTGCTTGGACATCTATCCCCCGGGGGTTCACTGCAGCAGTGCAGTGAGCTGTATCACGGGTAACAGTTAATCGCCGGCACGAGTTCCAGGTACCGAGCGAACCGGTCCGTCACCACGCCGCGCGCCGCAACGCGGAGTAGCGCTTCGACCTCAAACCTGGTCGCGCGCCACCGGACAGGACATGCAGCGCGGCCCGCCGCGACCACTGCCGAGTTCCGACCCCGCGATGCGCACGACCTCGATGCCGGCCGCCTCCAGCGCCGCGTTGGTGACCGTGTTCCGCTCGTAGGCGACCGCCAGCCGGGGGGCCAGCGCGAGGGTGTTGTTCCCGTCGTCCCACTGCTCGCGTTCGGCCGTCACCGGGTCCAGGCCGGTGTCGATGACCCGCAGCCGGTCGATCCCCATGGCGGCCGCGGCCGCGGTCAGGAAGGGCTGCGGGCCGCTCACCGCGAGCTCGGTTGTGTCGGCGTCGTCGGCCGGGTGGGCGGGGGAGCCGTCGGGCGCGGTGACGGTCCAGGCGACGAGGGAGTCGGCGACCGCGGGGTACATGACCATCGCGTCGACGTCGACCATGGTCGCGATGGTGTCGAGGTGCATCGTCGCCCGCTGCTGGGCGATCGGGACGACCAGCACCGTGTGCGCCAGTCGGCGTGCGAACAGCCGGCGGGCGAGCCGCTCCGCTCCGCCGGGCGTCGTCCGCTCCCCGACCCCGACCGCCACCACCCCCGCGGCCAGCAGCAGGACGTCCCCGCCCTCCAGGTGCTCCAGGCGCGCCCCGTACAGCTGCTCGACCCCGGCGAACCGGGGGTGGTGCGCGTAGACCGCGGCGGTGATCGTGCTCTCCCGGTGGCGGGCCGGCATGGCCAGCGAGGTCACGGCCACCTCGTCGGCCACCCAGACCGAGGAGTCGCGGGTGAACAGCAGATTGGGCAGCGGGGGGACGACGAAGTCGCCGCGGTCCATGACCTCGTAGGCGAGCCCCTTGCCACCGCGCAGCTCGTCATGGGCGAGCCCGGCGATCAGCGTGTTGGCCAGCACCTCGGGATCCATGTCGGACAGGTGCGCCGTGGTGGACCGCTGCAGGGTGGCGCCCAGCCGCGGGTCGTCGACCGCCGCCGAGATGAGCTCCGTCCGCGCCGAGGGGAAGGACAGCACCTCGGCCAGCAGCCGGTCCAGGTGCAGCACCTCGACCCCGCGGTCGGTCAGGGCCTGGGCGAACGCGTCGTGCTCCTCCTGCGCGCGGTCCACCCACGGGACGCCGTCGAAGAGCAGCTGGTCGTTGTTGCGCGGGGTCAGCCGGCGCAGCTCGGCACCCGGTCGGTGGAGCAGCACCGTGCGCAGCCGGCCGACCTCGCTGGTGACGGAGCAGGGGGCGGTCATGCGACGAGCCTCGCCGATGGCCTCCGAGCCGGCCAACCCGGGTCGCCGTCGCGCGGGCACCCGCTCAGGGCTGCGGAGGTGGGTTCCGCGGCGGCGCGGTGGAGTCGCGGACGAGCAGCTGCGCCGGGACGACCACCGGTGGACCGTCGAACCAGGTGACCTCGGTGGCGATCCGGGCCAGCAGGACGTCGACGCAGCGCCGTCCCACCTCGGCGAAGTCCTGCCGCACCGTGGTCAGCGGCGGGCGGAGGAACTCGGCCTCCGCGATGTCGTCGAACCCGACCACGCTCATGTCCTCCGGAACCCGTATCCCGGCCTCGGACACCGCCCGGATCAGCCCGAGCGCCATGTGGTCGTTGGCGACGAACACCGCCGTCGTGTCCGGGAGCTCGGTGAGCAGCCGGCGACCCGCCTCGTAGCCCGATCGCGGACTCCAGTCCCCGGCGAGCGGAGGGGGCACCGCGAGGCCGGCCGCCGTCAGCGTCTGCTCCCATCCGCGACGCCGGGCGTCGGCCTCGATCCAGTCCTCCCGGCCGGAGACGTGGGCGATCCGGCGGTGGCCGAGCTCGATCAGGTGCCGCGTGGCCGCCATGGCGCCCCCAACCTGGTCGACGACCACCGACGGGATCCCGGGGGCGGCCCCGCCCTCCACGGCCACGGCCGGCAGGTGCGGGGGCAGGCCGGTCATGACGCGGACGGCGGCGCGTTGCGGGGCCAGCACGACCACGCCGGTCACCGACTGCTCGAGGAGCCGGTCGACCGCTTCGGCGAAGGCGTCCTCGTCCGGGTCCTGAACGGTCACGACGCTCACCCGGTAGTCGCGGGCCCGGGCCGCCTCCTCCATGCTGAACAGGGTGCTGGCCGGCCCGTGCAGCGTGGTGTCGAAGGCGACGACACCGATGGTCGCGGTCGACCGGGTGACCAGTGCGCGCGCCGTGAGGTTGCGCCGGTAGCCCAGCTTGACCATCGCCTCGAGGACCCGCTCCCTCGTCTCCTGGCGGACGTGCGGATGGCCGTTGAGCACCCGGGACACCGTCTGGTGGGAGACCCCGGCCAACTGGGCGACGTCGGTCATGACCGCCGGGCGGGCCGCGCGTGCGGGCGTGCGACCGCCGTCGGTCCGCGGCAGCGTCCCGCTCACCCGCTGGACCCGGCGCTGCGGGTGGACAGCCGCTGGACGACGACGAAGGCCAGCAGCAGGACGCCGATGGTGATCCGGGTCCACCACGAGCTGAGGCCGCCGTCGAAGGAGATCAGCGCCTGGATGGTGCCCAGGACCAGCACGCCCAGCAGGGAGCCGAAGACGTAGCCGGCCCCACCGGTCAGCAGCGTGCCGCCGATCACCACCGCGGCGATGGCATCGAGCTCCATGCCGATCCCGTGCAGGCTGTAGCCCGACAGCATGTAGAGGCTGAACAGCAGGCCGGCCAGAGCGGAGCACGTGCCGCTGATGACGTAGACGCCGACCTTGGTGCGGCTGACCGCCAGGCCCATCAGGGCGGCGGAGTTCTCGTTCCCGCCGACCGCGTAGACCGTGCGGCCGAAGCGCGTGCGGTGCAGCACCCACATCGCGGCGATCAGGACCGTCAGCGCGATGAACACGCTGTAGGTGAGGAAGGTGCCTCCGGGGAGCTCGACGAAGTTCGTGGCCAGCGACGTGAACGCGGGATCGCGGATCGGGATGGACGGCACGCTGATCACGAAGCACAGGCCGCGGGCGAGGAACATCCCGGCGAGCGTCACGATGAACGGCTGGAGCTGCAGGTGGTGCACCGCGGCGCCCATGGCCCAGCCCAGCAGGGCGCCGGTGGCCAGCACCGCGAGGACGGTGAGCGGCGCCGACCAGCCGGCCTCGAGCATGCGCGCCGCCATGACCGTGGACAGGGCCACGACCGCCCCGGCGGACAGGTCGATGCCGCCGGTGAGGATCACGAAGGTCATGCCGACCGCGAGGACGATCAGGTGCGCGTTGTCGACGAACAGGTTCAGCACGACCTGCGGCGTCCCGAAGTTCTCGTACCGCACCGAGCCCGCGCCGAAGAGCACGACGAGCAGGACCGCGGTGACGAGCACCGAGAACGTCCGCGACCCCGTGGTGCTGGCCCGCAGCCAGGTCTGCCACGCGGGCGGCGGTGCGGGCGCGGTCGAGCCGGCCCCCTCGCTCGCGGGGCGGGTGTCGGAGACCGTCATCGGAGCGCTCCCTCGGCCGGGTCGTTCCCTGCTCCCACCACGGTCGAGCCGGACGGCTCCCTGCCGGTCGGGACCGCCGGTGCGCCGACGGCCGTCGGGGTGGGGCCGAGGTCAGTGCCCACCGGCACCGGGCCGGAGGGCAGGCCGCCGGAGGCGGGCGGGGGTGGTGCCGGGCGCCGACGCCGGCGCAGCGCCGCCCGCAGCCGCGGTGCCTGGAGGAGGAAGACCACGATGATGACGACGGCCTTGAACAGCGTCGAGTACTGCGACGGAATGCCGACGCTGTAGACCGTCGTGGTCAGCGTCTGCAGGACCAGGGCGCCGATGACCGTGCCGGTCAGCGAGTAGCGCCCACCGGCCAGCGAGGTGCCGCCGATCACCACCGCCAGGATGGCGTCGAGCTCGATGAACAGGCCCGCGCGGTTGGCGTCGGCGGCGTTCACCTGCGCACTGATCATCAGCCCCGCGACGGAGGCCGCGAAGGCGGCGAAGACGTAGACGGTCCAGGTGATGCTGCGCGAGCGGACGCCGGCGAGCCGGGCGGCGGCCGGGTTGATGCCGACCGCCTCGACCAGCATGCCCAGGGCGGTCCGCCGGGTGAGCACCGCGACCAGCAGCAGGATCAGCCCGGTCACCACCACCTGGGCCGGGAGGCCGAGCACGTGCCCACCGCCCAGCCACGAGTAGGTCTCGTTGTTCACCGTGATGATCTGGCCGTCGGTGATCAGCATGGCGATCCCGCGTCCGGCGGTCATCAGCACCAGCGTGGCGATGATCGGCTGGATGCCGAAGACCGAGACCAGCAGCCCGTTCCAGGCGCCGAGCAGCAGGCCCACCCCGATCGCCGACGTCATCGCGACGATGGCCGCGCCGGGGGAGGACGGGTCGTCGGCCGACGCGATGGAGGTGCAGGCGATCGCCGCCGAGATCGCGACGACGGCGCCGACGGACAGGTCGACCCCGCGACTGGCGATGACCAGCGTCATGCCCAGCGCGATGAGCAGCGTCGGGGAGCCGTTCTTGAGGACGTCGACGAGGGAGCCGAACAGGTGTCCGTCCTGGATGCGGACGGTGAAGAACCCCGGATTCACCACGAGGTTGAACAGGAGCAGCGCGAGCAGCGCCGCCAGCGGCCACAGCAACGGGGAACGGCTGATCCGCACCGGAAGCGTCATGACCGTCCTCCACGGGCGATGAGGTCGACGACATCGTCCACCGAGGTGTCGGCACCGTCGAGTTCGGCGATCTTGTGCCGGTCGCGCAGCACCACCACCCGGTCGCAGATCCGCACCACCTCCTCCAGTTCGGCCGAGACGAAGACCACCGACATCCCCTCGCCGGCGAGCTCGGCGACGAGTTGCTGGATCTGCGCCTTGGCGCCGATGTCGATGCCGCGGGTCGGTTCGTCGAGCAGCAGCAGCCGCGGTTCGGTGAGCAGCCACCGGGCGAGCAGGACCTTCTGCTGGTTGCCGCCGGAGAGGTTGCGCAGGAGCGCCTGCGGGTCGGCGGGGCGGATGTCGAGGGCGCGGATGTAGCGCTGGACCAGTTCGTCGCCGGTGCGTCGGGGGATCGGCCGCAGCCAGCCGCGGCGGGCCTGCATGGCCAGCAGCAGGTTGTCGCGGACGGTGAGGTCCCCGACGACGCCCTCGCCCTTGCGGTCCTCCGAGGAGAAGCCGATCCGCCGGGCGATGGCCGACCGGGGGGTGCGGAAGCGGACGGGTCGTCCGTCGACGTGCAGGTCACCGGTGCTGATCCGGTCGGCGCCGAAGAGCAGCCGGGTGAGCTCGGTGCGGCCCGAGCCGAGGAGGCCGGCGAGGCCCACGACCTGACCGGCGTGGACGTCGACGTCCACCGGAGCCAGGGCCCCGGCGCGTCCGACCCCGCGCGCGGACAGCCGGGGGACGGCGCCGGGCGGCACCTGGCGGGTGGCCGCGCGCTCGAGGTCCTCGAGCGTGGTCAGCTCGCGGCCGATCATCTCCTGGATGAGCTGCAATCGGGGCAGGTCGACGGTGCGGTGCTCGCCGACCAGCTGGCCGTTGCGCAGCACCGTCATCCGGTCGGAGATCTCGTAGACCTGGTCCAGGAAGTGGGAGACGAACAGGATCGCCACCCCCTCGTCGCGCAGGGCGCGGACGACCCGGAAGAGCTCGGCCACCTCGTCGGCGTCCAGGCTGGACGTCGGCTCGTCGAGCACCAGGACCCGGGCGTCGGTGTCGACGGCGCGCGCGATGGCGACCAGTTGCTGGACCGCGATCGGATGGGTGGCGAGCGTGGAGTCCGGGTCGATCCGGAGGTTGAGCCGCGCGAGGACGGCCCGCGCCCGCTCCCGTGCGGCGCGACGGTCGATGCGGCCCAGCCGGCGGGGCTCCCGGCCGAGCGTGATGTTCTCGGTCACCGAGAGGTTCGCGCAGAGGTTGACCTCCTGGTAGACCGTGCTGATCCCGGCCGCCTGGGCGTCGGCCGGCGAGCTGAACTCCCGCTGCTCGCCCGCCACGGTCACCGTCCCGGTGTCGTACGCGTAGACGCCGGTCAGGGCCTTGATCAAGGTGGACTTGCCGGCACCGTTTTCGCCCATGAGGGCATGCACCTCGCCGGGGAACAGCCGCAGGTCCACCGCCTGCAGGGCCTTGACGCCGGGGAACTCGACGGTGATGGCGGACATCTCCACGACGGGGGCATCGCGCCCGTCGGACGGCTGGAGCCTGGCTGAGGTCATCGGGCGCCCCTTCGGCGAGGTGCCCCGCCGCCCGCCTGGTCGCAGGCGGGCGGCGGGACGGGGTGGAGCGGTGCGGGTCAGTACTGCCGGTCGGGCAGTGCTTCCTTCGCCTGCTCCTGGGTGAAGGTCGTCTCCTCGGTCACCACCCGGCTCTCGACCTCTTCCCCGGCCACCACCTTCTTCGCCAGCTCCATCAGCTGGTCACCCAGCAGCGGGTTGCACTCGACGATGAAGTTGATCTTGCCGTCGGCGAGTGCCTGCATCCCGTCCTTCACCGCGTCGACGGTGATGATCTGGATGTCCTTGCCGGGCACCTTGCCCGCGGCCTCGATGGCCTCGATCGCCCCGAGTCCCATGTCGTCGTTGTGGGCGTACACGGCGTTGATCTCCGGGTTGGAGTTGAGCATCGCCTCCATGACCTCTCGGCCGCCGGAGCGGGTGAAGTCGCCCGTCTGGGAGGCGACGATCTTCAGGTTCGGGGTGTCGGCGATGGCGTCGGCGAAGCCCTCCTGCCGGTCGAGGGCCGGCGCTGCGCCCGTCGTGCCCTGCAGCTCGGCGATGTTGACCTGGCCCAGGGGACCCCAGTTCTCCACCGCCCACTCGCCGGCCTTGCGGCCCTCCTCGATGAAGTCCGACCCCAGGAAGGTCACGTAGAGGGACTCGTCCTCGGTGTCGACGGAGCGGTCGGTGAGGATGACGGGGATGTTGGCCCGCTTGGCCTCCAGCAGGACGGCGTCCCACCCCGTCTCGACCACCGGGCTGAAGGCGATGACGTCGACCTTCTGCTGGATGAACGAGCGGATCGCCGAGATCTGGTTCTCCTGCTTCTGCTGCGCGTCGGAGAACTGGAGCTCGATACCGGCGTCCTCGGCGGCCCGCTGGATGTCGGCGGTGTTGGCGGTCCGCCAGCCGCTCTCCGCGCCGACCTGGGCGAAGCCCATCGTGATCGTGTCGCCGCCACCACCACCGCCGCCGCTGCCGCTGTCGTCACCGTCGCCGCTCCCGCAGGCCGCGGTGCCCAGGGCCACCGCCGCCGCCATCGCGGCCACCATCGTCTTCTTGAACACAGGTCCTCCTCGTCGAGGTGTGCCGTGCGGGTCGTCCCGTCCGGTCCGGGGTGGTGCACGAACGCGCGGGTCGCAGCGAGGCGTGCCGCCGATGGCGGATGGCGCCGTGTACAGGGCGTCTCCGGCCGGGTCGCGCGACGTTGCTGGCTCGTTCGAGGCGGAAGTGTGAGCGCTATCACTCTGAGGTGTCAAGGCACCGGTGCGCCTCCTGATCGACCGCGTTTTCGCAGGTCACAGGTGTGTTGTGATCCTTGACACAGCGCTGTTATCGCTCACATAATGCGGTCCGGGTGCGAACGAGGCCGGCCGGCTGCCGGCCCGCTGCCGCGCGGGCCGGGGACCACCGGATCAGGCGTCGGCGGCGTCACCCATCGGCCCCCGTCGGGCCGTGCGGGCCGATGGCTTCTACACGCCGATGGCCCTCGCGCGCGGCTGGCTACAGTGCGGGCCGGGTCCTGCGGCGCGGCCGGACCCCCTGGACGGAGGCAGCTCGTGGACCTGTTCGATCTGACCGGCAAGGTGGCCGTCGTCACCGGTGGCACCCGCGGCATCGGGCTGATGATGGCGCGCGGACTGCTCCAGGCGGGGGCGCGCGTCTACATCAGTTCGCGCAAGGCCCAGGCCGGCGACGCCGCCGTCGCCGAGCTCGCCGAGTTCGGGACCGCCGTCTCCATCCCCGCGGACCTCTCCACCGAGGCCGAGTGCGTCCGGCTGGCCGAGGAGGTCGGCCGCACCGAGGAGCGGGTGCACGTCCTGGTCAACAACGCCGGGGCCACCTGGGGCGAACCGCTGGAGACCTTCCCCGAGTCGGCGTGGGACAAGCTGCTCGACCTCAACCTGAAGTCCCCGTTCTTCCTCACGCGCGCCTTCCTGCCGATGCTCGAGGCGGCGGCGGGCGAGGGTGACCCGGCGCGCATCGTGAACGTCGGCAGCATCGACGGCCTGCACGTCAACCCGATGCCGACCTACTCCTACGCCGCCAGCAAGGCCGGCCTGCACCAGCTCACCCGCGTCCTGGCCAAGGAGCTCGGCCCGAGGGGCATCACGGTCAACGCCGTCGCCCCCGGGCCGTTCGAGTCGAAGATGATGGCCGCCACCCTGGACGCGTTCGGTGCCGAGATCGCCGCCAAGTCACCGCTGGGCCGCATCGGCCGCCCCGACGACATGGCCGGCGTCGTCGTCTACCTGGCCAGCCGTGCCGGTGCCTACGTCACCGGCGCCGTCATCCCGGTCGACGGCGGGATCGCCACCACGGCGTAGCGGGTCGACCGCGCCGTACGGCTGCCGTCCGCGGGGTCTGCGGCGTGGTCGGCCGCCGTCCCCGCGGTCAGGGCGCGGTGGAGAGCGGTTCGGTCGGCCGCCGCGGGGCAGGGACGCCGTCGATCCGGGCCAGGTGCGAGTCGGCCAGTGCCACCTGGTGCGGCGAGCCGACCAGCACGCCCTGCTCACGGGCCGCGTCCCACCACTCGCGGGCGGCGGGCAGGTCGCCGCGGCGCTCGGCGATCCGGCCGAGCAGCTCGTCGTAGGCACCCAGCGAGAGGGCCGGCGTTCCCAGGACCGCCTGCCGTCCTTCGTAGGGGAGCAGCGCCTGGACCGCCGACGCCCACTCGGGCTCGTCGCCCAGCCGCAGGGCGGACTCGGCCTGCAGCAGGACGGCCACGTCGCTGGCCCAGTCGCGGATCCGGGTGCGTCCCCACCGCGCCCGCAACCGCCGGGCCTCGTCGACGTCTCCGGACTCCGCCGCCGCGAGCACGGCCATCTCCTGCAGCAGCGGGCTCCCTTCGTCGCCGGTCTCGACCAGCAGCGGGATGACGTCGCCCAGCCGGCCGTCGGCGCGGCGCAGGGTGAACTGGTGCGCGGCGTAGGCGTGCCGCGCGTGCGGGGTGACGCGGCGGTAGAGCTCGTACGCCTCGGTGGTCAGCTCCTCCGCGCGATCGGCGTTGCCCCGCAGCCAGGCCAGGCCGCCGGCCTGCCACAGCACGTGCGGCCGCACCTCCGGCCCGCCCAGCGACACCGCCAGTCGCCGGGCCTCGGCGTGGTCGGCCTCGAAGCCGGCGAGGTCGGTCAGGTGCAGCCGGATCGCCGCCCGGTGCAGCCGCGCGACGAACTCCGTCCACCGCGGCAGGCCGGAACCGGCCATCGCGAGGGACTCGTCGGCGGCAGCCAGCCGCAGCTCCGCCGCTCCCGGGCGACCCCAGACCGCGAGGCAGAAGTTGTTCAGCGTCCGGCCGAGCAGCTCCGGGTCGCCGGTGCCGCGGGCGATCCCGACCGCCTGCCGGGCGGCCTGCACGCCGCGGTCGTCCGGGCTGAAGGCCAGCTCCACGCCGAGCGTGCCGAGCAGCTGGGCGGTGGTCCGTTCGTCCGCGTCGTCGGCGAGCAGGTCCTCGAGCAGCGCGACCATGTCGTCGTCCACCACGCCGTGCGGACGCCAGTTCCAGACGGTGACGCTGCCCCACACCGCCGCGGCCCGAGCCAGGCAGGCCCGGTCGTCCAGCTGCCGGGCGACCGTGATGGCCTGGGCGACGACGTCGCGGGCCTCGGTGCGGGAGCCGCTGCGCAGCAGGTCGTTGCCGAGCGCGGTCAGCAGGTCGTGCCGGGTGCGCGCGGCGTCGGGCTCGGCGGGGTCGACGAGCTCCAGCGCACGGCGGGTGTGCACCGCGGCTTCGCCGTGGGCCAGACGAGCGCGGGCGGCACGGGCGGCGGCGGTCGAGTACATCCGCGCCGGCGCCGGGCCGGTGACCGGCAGCGCCTCGACGAAGTGGTGCGCCAGCCGCTCCACGAGGGCGTCGTCCGTGGTCGTGGCGATCCGGCGCTCCAGCGCCTCGCCCAGCCGGGCGTGCAGCCGCGCCCGGCGCAGCGCGGGCAGGTCGCCGACCAGCACCTCCTGGACCAGTGCGTGGGCGAACCGCCAGCTCCACGGCCGCCGGCCCTCGACGACCAGGCCGACCGCGACGGCGGAGTCCAGCGCGCCGAGCGCGTCCTCTGCGGGCATGCGTGCCGCCTCGAGCAGGTCCAGCGTCACCTCGCGGCCGGCCACCGCGCACAGCTCGAGCACCTCGCGGGTCGCTGCCGGTAGCCGGGCCACCCGGGTCCGCAGCACCTCGCCGACGGACGGCGGCACGGGCACGTGGTCCAGGTGCAGGTCGTGGGCGCCCACCATCCACCGGGAGAGCTCCACGACGAAGAACGGGTTGCCGCCGGTGCGGTCGTGCACCGCGGAGGCCAGCGACCGGTCGCCGGGGGAGCCCAGCTGGGCCGCCAGCAGCGCGGCGACGTCGTCGGCGTCCAGACCGGACAGCTGCAGGCAGGTGGCCGACGGCTCCCGGGCCAGGCGGGCGAGGCAGTCGGTGACCGCCTCCGGCAGCCGCTCGCCGACGGTCCGGGCGGTGACCACGAGCAGCACCGGGGCGCGCGGGAGGTGCCGGGCGAGCAGCCCGAGCAGCTGCACCGAGGTCGTGTCGGCCCCCTGCAGGTCGTCGAGCACGACGAGCACCGGACCCGTGCCGGCCGCGGCCTTCAGCCGGCCGCGGAGGTCCTGGAACAGCCGGAAGCGGGCGGCGTCCGGGTCGTCGTCGGTCTGCGACAGCGGGGTCAGCTCCTCCTGGCCGAGCTGCTCGAGGACCTGCGTCCACGGCCACAGTGCCGGCGCGCCGGTGTCGTCGGCGCAGCGGCTCCAGGCGACGGACCAGCCGGCCGCGCGGACGGCCTCCGCGGCGGCCTCGGCCAGCCGCGTCTTCCCGATGCCGGCCTCGCCCTGCAGGACGACGACGGCGCCACGTCCCGAGCCGACCTGCTCGGCCACGGCCTGGAGCCGGGACAGCTCGGCGCGTCGACCGACCAGCAGCTCGCTGCCGGGGGCGAGGGACGGGGCGGGCGGCTGGGCCTTGGTCGCGGGGAGGACCGGGCGCGGCACCCGCTCCAGCAGCCGCGGATCCTGCCGCAGCACGGCCTGCTCGAGGTCGCGCAGTTCCGGGCCGGGGTCGATGCCCAGCTCGTCCCGCAGCAGCTCGGCGCACCGGCGGAGGGCTTCCAGCGCCTCGGCCTGCCGGTCGGCGGCGTAGAGGGAGGTGACCAGTCGCGCCCAGAGCCGCTCGCGCAGCGGGTGCTCGGCGACCAGGTGCTGGAGGTCGGTGACGGCGGCGTCGGCCCGCCCCGCGGCGAGCAGGGCGTCGCACCGACGCTCGCGGGCCCGCACGTGCAGCTCGGTGAGGCGCAGCCGGTCGGTGGCCGCGGCGGGCAGGTCGCCCAGCTCGGCGAGCGGCTCGCCCCGCCACAGGCCGAGGGCCTCGTCCAGGAGTGCGATGCCCCGCTCCGGGTCGCCGGCGCCCACGGCCCGGTCGCCCGCCTCGACCAGCTCCGGGAACCGCAGCAGGTCCAGATCCGCGGCGTCGGTACGGATCAGGTAGCCGGGCGGACGGGTCAGCAGCACGGTCGGCGCCTCGCGCGGGCCGCGTTCCGGCTCGAGCACCCGTCGGAGGTGGGAGACGTATGCCTGCAGCGTGCCGGTCACCGTCGGGGGCGGGTCCTCGCCCCACAGCGCGCCGACGATGCGGTCGATGCCGACCACGCGCCCGGGCTCGGCCAGCAGGAGGGTCAGCAGGGCGCGCGGTTTGGCCCCGCCGACGTCCAGCGGGCTGCCGTCGGGCCCCGTGACCTCGAGCGGGCCGAGGACGCGGAATGGCACGGCCGGCGATGCTCCCAGTGCCGGCGCCCGGGCGGCACCCCTTTGCGTGCGCTGATGTGCGGCCCCCTGCAGGGTCCCGGGCGCGAGCTTGCGAGCGCTTGGGGGGCAGGGGGTCCTTTCGCAAGTCGGCCGCAAGTATCCGCCAAGGGGTCGTCGCGACTCTTCCTCCGTCCGAACGAGCTGCGCGGTCACCGCCGCGAGCCATCCGATCCGCGGTCACCGCCGCGGCCGCGAAGAGGAAAACCCCGCTGATGAGCCTCACCGAGAAGTCCGGGCCCCTGCCGTCCGCCGTCATGGGCGACGCCGTCCTCGACACCCTCGTGCCGTCGTTCCCGGCCGGCGCGATCGACGAGCTGCGCAGCCAGGTGCACGGCCCGGTCTACGCGGCGGGCGACGACGGCATGGCCGCCGAGGTCGCCACCTGGAACGTCGCGATCCAGCACACCCCCGCCGTCGCCGTCGGTGCCACCTGCGCCGAGGACGTCTCCGCCGCCGTCACCTGGGCCGTCGCGCACGACCTGCACGTCGCCGTCCAGGCCACCGGCCACGGGCCGGTCCGGAACGCTGCCGGCTCCCTGATGATCACCACCCGGCGGATGCAGGGCACGAGCGTCGACCCCGAGCGGCGCGTAGCCCGCGTCGAGGCCGGGGTGAAGTGGAAGAAGGTCCTCGAGGCCGCCGCCGACCACGGCCTCGCCGGGCTGTGCGGCTCGACCTCCGACGTCGGCGTCGTCGGCTACACCCTCGGCGGTGGCATGGGCTCGCTCGGCCGGCGGTTCGGCTTCGCGGCCGACCACGTGCAGGCCGTCGAGCTCGTCACCGCCGACGGCCGGCTGCGCCGTCTCTCTGCCGACAGCGAGCCCGAGCTGTTCTGGGCGGTGCGCGGCGGGAAGGGGAACTTCGGCATCGTCACCGCCATGGAGATCGACCTCGTGCCGGTCGGCTCCCTGTACGCCGGTGGCATCTTCTTCACCGGCGACGACGCCCCTGCCCTGCTGCACCGGTTCCGCCAGTGGGCGCCGACGCTGCCCGAGGAGGTCGGCACGTCGATCGCCGTCATGCGGATGCCTCCCATGGAGGAGCTGCCCCCGCCGCTGCGCGGGCAGACCGTCGTCCACCTGCGCTACGCCTACTCGGGCACCGACCACGCCGAGGCGGAGAAGCTGCTGTCGCCGATGAAGATCCTGGGCACGATCGTCATGGGCTACGTCGGACCGATCCGCACCGACGAGATGGACTCCATCCACATGGACCCGGTCGACCCGATGCCCGCGTGGGAGAAGGGCATGCTGCTCACCGACCTCCCCGAGGAGGCGGTCGACGCCCTGCTCGAGGCAGCCGGACCGCAGGTCGACATCCCCCTCTTCATGACCGAGATCCGGCTCATGGGTGGCGCGCTCGCCCGGCAGCCCAGGGTGCCGAACGCGGTGCCGGGCCGGAGCGGTGCCTTCGCCGTCGAGGTGGTCGGCCCCGGGATCCCGGAGCTCGCCCAGGTCGTGCCGATGGTCGGCAAGGGGGTGCTCGGGACGCTCGCCCCGTGGAAGGCCCCCGAGACGATGATCAACTTCCTGGGCGAGGTCTCCGGCCCGGAGGAGGTCGCGGCGGCCTACCTGCCCGAGACCATCGAGCGGCTGCGCGCGGTCAAGAGCCAGGTCGACCCGGCCGGGGTCTTCTCCTTCGGCCACGCCTTCTGAGGACGCCGGTGCCGTGGACCCCTGACCCCGGTCCGCGGCACCGGAAGGATCGACAGGACGAGATCTGCACACTCGCCCGCATCAGCGCGCTGAAGGCGGCGAGTGTGCAGATCTCGTCGGTCACTCGGGGAGCAGGACGCCCGGGTTGCAGATGCCGTTGGGGTCGAGCCGCTCCTTGACCGCGCGCAGCACCTCGACGCCCAGCGGGCCGATCTCGCGCTCCATCCACGGGCGGTGGTCGGCCCCGACGGCGTGGTGGTGGGTGAGCGTTCCGCCAGCGCCCAGCAGTGCATCGGTGGCGGCGCGCTTGGCCGTGAGCCACTGCTGGATGGGCAGCGTCTCGTCGCGGTCGGCCAGCACGGTCACGTACAGCGAGGCGCCGGTCGGATACCCGTGCGAGACGTGGCTCATGATCAGCGGCCGCCGCCCCGCCCGGGTCAGCGACTCGCGCAGGGCCCGGCGGACGGCGTCGTAGACGGTGGGCAGCGCCGACCACGTGGCCGCCGTCTCCAGCGTCTCCACCAGCAGGCCGCCGTCCATGAGCTGGTCGCGCAGGTAGGGGCCGTGGAACCGGTTCTTCTTCCACGCCTGGCCGACCTTCGGACCGAGCCGGATCGCGCCGCCGTCCCGGAGCGAGGCAGCGGCCGCCTTCATCCGCGCGCGCACCAGCGGAGGCAGGCCCTCCCAGCCGAGCACGAGCAGGCAGCCGTCCGCGTGACCCCGGGCCCGCAGGCTGCCGCGCAGCAGCTTCGCCCCCGTGCCGGATGCCATGAGCAGGTTGGCCCGCGTCTCGTCGGCGTCGGAGAGCCGGACGACGTCGGGCAGCAGGTCGTGGCGGGCGAGCTGCTGGAGCGCGGCGAGCCCGGCCACCCAGGAGCGGAACGACCAGCCCTCGTAGGAGCTCGTCGCCGGCTTCGGCCGCACCCGCAGGGACAGCTCGGTGATGATGCCGAGGGTCCCCTCCGACCCCAGGGCGACGCCGAGCAGGTCCGGGCCGGCCGCCGTCGCCGGGGGATGCCCCAGCTCCAGGACACCGGACGGCGTGGTCAGGGTCAGACCGGCCACCAGCTCGTCGAAGCGGCCGACGCCGGTGCTGCTCTGCCCCGCCGACCGCGTGGCCGCGTAGCCGCCGAGGGTGGCGAACTCCCAGCTCTGCGGCAGGTGGCCGAAGGTGAGCCCGTGCTCGTCGAGCGCCTGCTCCAGCGCCGGGCCGCGCATGCCGGGGCCGACGGTCACCAGGGACGACGGCACGTCGAGCGACTGCACCGACGACATGCGGGACAGATCGACGGAGATGGACGGCCGGTCGTCGGGGTCCACGCCCGCCAGCCCGCCCACGACGCTGGTGCCCCCACCGAACGGGACGACGACGATGCCGAGCTCGCTGCAGAGGCTCAGCAGTGCGGCGGTCTCCTCGGTGCTGCCCGGCAGGACGACCGCGCACGGTGCGTCGGACGCATCGCCCTCTCGACGGCGGAGGAGGTCCAGGTAGCTCTTGCCCCCGGCCCGGCGCAGCCGCGACTCGCGGTCGGTGCGGACGTTGTCCTCGCCGAGCAGCTCGACCAGCCGGGTCCGGGCCTGCTCGGGGAGGCGGGACGGCCCCAGCCGGATGTCGGCGACGGCGACCGGCGGTGTCGGCCGAGGGGACCAGCCCAGCTCGCGGGTCAGGTAGCGGCGGGCGGCCTTGGGCAGCGTGTCGCTCAGGTCGCTGTCGGGCGCGCTGGACGGCAGGGGGTCGGCCGGACCCCAGCCCTGGATCGTCAGTTCCGGCTGCGTTGCCACGGCTACAGTCTGCCGGTGCTGCTCCCCGAGCGATCATGGTGACCGCCGCGCTGCCCGGGACGCTGTCCCCGGCCCGCCGCGCGGAGGACCTGGCCGAGCTCGCCGGTGGCTCCGTCGACGTCCTCGTGGTGGGTGGGGGAGTGACCGGCGCCGGGGTCGCCCTGGACGCCGCGAGCCGCGGCCTTTCGGTGGCCCTGCTCGAGCGCACCGACCTCGCGGCCGGCACCAGCCGGTGGTCGTCGAAGCTGGTGCACGGCGGCCTGCGGTACCTCGCGCACGGCGAGATCGGCCTGGCGCGGGAGAGCGCCCGCGAGCGCGCCGTCCTCATGGGATCGACGGCGCCGCACCTGGTCCGGCGGCTGCCGTTCCTGGTCCCCGACGTCGCAGGGCGGGACGTGACCGCCCTGGCCGCGGCGGGCGGCCGGCTGGGCGACGCGGTGCGGCTGTCGGTGCCCGGCGGCCGCGGCTCGCTGCCCTCGACCCGGCGGGTGTCCGCCGACGAGGTGTCGCGGCTCGTCCCCGGTGTGCGGGCCGGCCGCGGCGGCGTCGTCTTCTGGGACGGGCAGCTCGTGGACGACGCCCGGCTCGTGGTCGCGCTGACCAGGACTGCCGCTGCGTACGGCGCGCGGGTGCTCACCGGCGCGACCGTGACCGCGGTGGACGGCGCTGAGGTGCACGCGGTCGTGGACGGGGTCTCGCTGACGCTGCGGGCCGGGGTGGTCGTGAACGCCGCCGGGGTGTGGGCGCAGCGCCTGGCGCCGTCGATCCGGCTGGTGCCGTCGCGAGGGTCGCACCTGGTGGTGCCGGGGACGCTGCTCGGCTCGCCGACGGCGGCGCTGACCGTGCCGCTGCCCGGCTCGCGGTCCCGCTACGTGTTCGCGCTGCCGCAGGCCGACGGGCTGGTCTACCTCGGCCTCACCGACGAGCCGGTCGAGGGCCCGGTGCCCGACGAGGACCCCGTGCCCAGCGACGCCGAGGTCACGCAGCTGCTCGAGACGGTCAACCAGGTGCTGGCGACGCCGCTGACCCGTGACGATCTCGTCGGCGCCTACGCGGGGTTCCGGCCCCTGGTGCTGCCCGCGTCGGCCGGCACCGGTCCCGGGGACGCGACCGCGGACCTCTCGCGCAGGCACCTGCTGACGTGGGACGGAACGGTCCTGTCCGTGGTGGGCGGGAAGCTGACCACCTACCGGGCCATGGCCGAGGAGGCGGTGGACGCCGTGGTCGCGCGCCTGGGCCGCGGTGCCGCGCGCTCGCTGACCGGTCGGCTGCCGCTGGTGGGCGCGGCGCCGCGGTCGGCGCTCGAGCGGGTGCACGCGCCCGGACGGCTCGTGGCCCGGTACGGGACGGAGGCGCCGGTCGTGGAGGCGCTCGGGCCGGCGGCCGTCGTCGCCGGGCGGCCCGAGACGGTGGGGGAGCTGCGGTTCGCCGTCCGGCACGAGGGTGCCCGGACCGTCGACGACCTGCTGGACCGGCGGACCCGCTTCGGCCTGGTGCCGGCCGAGCGGGCGCGGGCCGTGCCCGAGGCCGAGAGGGTTCTGGCCGAGGAGCTGTAGTCGTCCCATCTCCTGGGAAGGCGGTTCCACTTTATGGGATAACGGGTCCACACTGCCGTCGTGGACACGTACACGCACGGCCATGCGGACTCGGTGCTGCAGTCGCACCGATGGCGGACGGCGGAGAACTCGGCCGCCTACCTGCTGTCCTCCCTGCGCCCCGGGCTCGACCTGCTCGACGTCGGCTGCGGGCCCGGGACCATCACGGTCGACCTCGCCGGTCGCGTCGCCCCCGGCCGGGTGGTGGGCCTCGACGTGTCAGCCGATCCGCTCGTGGAGGCCCGCGCGGCTGCCGAGCGCGCCGGTGTGGACGTGACCTTCGAGGTCGGGAGCGTCTACGCGCTGGCCGCCGCGGACGACTCCTTCGACGTGGTGCACGCCCACCAGGTGCTGCAGCACCTCACCGATCCGGTCGCGGCGCTCCGCGAGATGGCGCGGGTCTGCCGCCCGGGCGGTGTGATCGCCGTCCGGGACGTCGACTACGCCGCCTTCGTCACCTTCCCCGCCGACCCGGGCCTGGACCGATGGCTGGACCTGTACCACCGCGTCGCACGGGCGAACGGCGCCGAGCCCGATGCCGGGCGGCGGCTGCTGTCGTGGGCGCACGCGGCCGGGCTGCGGGACGTCACCGCGACCGCGAGCACCTACTGCTACGCCTCGGCCCGGGAGCGGGAGTGGTGGGGCCGGTCGTGGGCGGGCCGGGCGACGTCGTCGGCGTTCGCCGAGCAGGCGCTGGGCTACGGCCTGGCGACGGCGGACGACCTGGACGAGATCGCCGCGGCCTGGCTCCGGTGGTCCGAGGCCGACGACGGCTGGCTCGGCATGCTGCACGGCGAACTGCTCATCCACATCTGGTGAAGGACCCCGTCCTCCCCACCCCTCGCAAGCTCGGCGCGGGCCCCTGGACGGGGCCGACACGGACGACGCGCCCCTAGGCTCGCGGCGCATGGACGGCGGAACCGACACCCCCAGCCGGGACGTGACGCGGCTGGTCAACCTGAGCGATGCGGTGGTGGCCATCGCGGCCACGCTGCTCGTCCTGCCGCTGGTCGACCAGATCGACTCGATGCCCGGCGCGACGGTGGCGGAGATGCTCGGCGACGCCGGCCGGCAGTTCGGCGCCTTCGTGCTGAGCTTCGTCGTCGTCGGCCGGTTCTGGCTCATCCATCACGGCGTCTTCAACGACGTCCGCGAGATGACCGGGACGCTGTTCTGGCTGAACCTCGTCTGGCTCATCGGCATCGTGTTCCTGCCGTACCCGACCGAGCTCATCGGGGTCGTGGACTCCGACGACGTGTGGGCGCCGGTGCTCTACATCGGGACGTTGGCCGTCACGACGCTGGCGGGGCTCGGCATGGACGCCGTCATCGCGCGGTCGCCGGAGATCCGGCACCCCGGAGCGGTCGGGGACCGCGACCTCGTGTCGGGGCTGGTGACGGTCGCGGTGCTGCTGCTGGCGCTCGTCCTCGCCCTCGTGGCGCCCCGTGTCGGGATGGCGTCGCTGCTCCTGCTCGTCGTCGCACCGGCCGTCAGCCGCCTCCTGTCACGCGGGCGGCGTCCCGACGGGGGGCGCTGATGCGCAGTTCCGGGCCCGGGAACTGCGCATCAGCGCACAGTGGTGCCGTGCATCAGCCCTGACGGGCGGCGTTGGCCTGGACGGCGGTGCTGACGTACTGCGCCAGGCCGGGTGCGATCCGCTCGTAGTACGCGGTGAACCGCTCGTCCTCGACGTACATCCGGCCCAGGCCGGCGTGCATCTCGGGAGAGCAGTCGTAGAAGTTCCGGCTGATCTGCTGCCGGTGCTCCTCCGCGGCGTCCATCGCCCGCTCCGAGTCGGCCGGGACGCCGGCGTGCAGCGCCTCGGCGAAGCGACGCTCGACGGCGTCGCTCTCCGCCTTCACGCGCAGCCAGTCGTCCTTGGTCATGGCGCGGGTCCGCTGCTGGGACTGCGCCCAGGCCGCGGTGTCCCCCCACTTCTCCTCGGCCTCCGCGGCGTACTCCTCCGGCAGCCAGTCGCCGAACACCTCGAACCGCTCCTCCGGGGTCAGTGACATCCCCATCGATCGTGCCTCCATCTCCTTCTCGACGGCCGCCACCATCGCCGACGTCCGGTCCAGCCGGTCCCGCAGCAACCGGTGCTGCCGGCGCAGGTGCGCCTCGGGATCGGCGGCCGGGTCGTCGAGCAGGGTCGCGACCTCCTCGAGGGGAAACCCGAGCTCGCGGTAGAGCAGCACCTGGTGCAGCCGATCCAGATCGGACGGCGAGTACTGCCGGTAGCCCGTCGCCGTCCGCCCGGACGGCGACAGCAGCCCGATCCGGTCGTAGTGGTGCAGCGTGCGCACCGTGACGCCGGCGAGTGCGGCGACCTGACCCACGTTCACTCCGGTCCTCCCTCCTGTTGACGAGGAGAAGGGAACAGCCTGACGCAACGTCAGGGTCAAGCAGGATTCAGGCGCGCGAGGTCCGCGTGCGCCGACGGGAGGCCTTGACGAGGTACATCGCGGCGTCGGCGGCGTGCAGCGCGGACTCCGGGGTGTCGTCAGCCGAGCAGACGGCGACGCCGATGCTGATGCCGACGGCGTAGCCGGTGCCGTCCGTGGTGCGCAGCGGTTCGGCGAACGCCGCGGTCACCCGGTCGGCGATCTCCTGCGCCACCTCCTCGTCGCGCACGCTGGGGCAGAGGACGACGAACTCGTCCCCGCCGATGCGGGCCACCGTGTCGCCGGGGCGCACGGCCGACTCCAGCCGCCGCCCGGCCTCGGCCAGCACCTCGTCCCCGACCGCGTGGCCGGCCGTGTCGTTCACCGGCTTGAAGCCGTCGAGGTCGCAGTAGAGGAGCGCGGCCGGCTGGAGCGCCCGGCGGGCGGCGGACAGCGACTGCTCGAGCCGGTCGAGCAGCAGGCTGCGGTTGGGCAGCCCGGTCAGCGGGTCGTGCAGGGCCGCGGTGCGCAGGGCCTCCTCCAGCTTCCGCTGGGCGGTGATGTCGATCATGGTGACCAGGGCCCCGAGCAGCTGGTCGTCCTCGTCGCGGATCGTGGCGCCCGAGGCGGACAGGAGCCGGAGGGGCTGACCGGGGGCGGAGAGCCCCATCTCGGCGTCGGAGACCCGGCCCTCGCGGTAGACGCGGGTCAGGGGCACGCGGTCGGCGGGGAGCGGATCGCCCTTCCCGTCGGTGATGCAGAAGCTCGTGGGCAGGTCCTCGACGGCCACGGTCGGGTCGGCGTCGAGACCGTGCCATTCGCGGCTGACCTGGTTGAACAGCTCGACGCGCCCCTCGGCGTCGCCCGCGACGATCCCGACGGGCAGGGCCTCGAGCAGCGCACGGATGAACGCCTCGGACCGGACGAGGTCGGCGTGCGCGCGCTCCATGCCGACCCGGGCCACCTGGGCGGCGGCCGCCACGTCGGCCAGCTGCCCGGCCTGCTGCCGGGAGCGGAACAGCGAGACGGTGACGGCGGCGAGGTCGTCGAGGCGGTCGCACTCGGCCTGGGTGAACTCGTGCGGCTCCTCGTCGAAGACGCTCAGCGCCCCCAGCAGGACGTCGTCCACCACGATCGGCGCGCTCGCGTAGGCGCGCACGCGGCCGCGACGGCCGTCGACCCAGGGGTTGCCGGCGAACTCCGGTTCGGCGGCGAGGTCGGCCACGGCCTGGGTGCCGGAGCCGCGCTGGGCCAGGGCCGCGCCGATGGACTCGTCCCGCGGCGAGGCGGCGCCGCGGAAGCCGTGGGCGGCGAGCGCGTGCTTGACCGGCGTGTCGAGGGTGTTGACGGCGGCGCAGCGCAGGCCGGCCACCGCGGCGGCGATCCGCACGATGCCGTCCAGTTCGGCGTCCGCGCTCATGCCGGGGACGCCGAACTCGTGCACGAACGCGGGCTGGCGTGCCCGCGCGTGCTGCCGTCCGGTCGTCGTCACGTCCACTGCCTCCTGGCACGGCACCCCTCGTGGGTCCGTCTCGGTTCCGGGAACGGCAGGACTCGGTGTCGAGTTGAGGCGAGTCCCCCCATGGGGTGCCTGGCCGCTCAGCCGGTGAGGGCGCGGACGGTCTCGACGACGGCGAAGACCGCGAAGACGACGAAGAGCACGGCGGCGACCCGGCGGATGAGCGCGATGGGCAGCCGGTCGGCGAGCTTCTTCCCCAGGAAGACGGCGAGGCCGGAGACGACGAGCAGCGCGGCCCATGCGCCGATGAACACCGACAACGGCTCGTCGTAGCGCGCCGCGAGGCCGGCGGTGGCCAGCTGCGAGAGGTCGCCCCACTCGGCGGCGAACAGGACGCCGAAGGAGATGGCGGCCACGCGGAGGAACGAGGTGCCCTCCCTGGTCTCGTCCAGGTCCTCGTCCTCGGGCCCGCTGTTCGCGCTGCGCCACAGGATGACCGCGCCCACGAGGAAGAGCACCGCGACGACACCGCTCACCAGCGCCTCGGGAAGCAGGGAGAGCAGCGAGCCGGCGGTGACCGCGATCGCGACCTGGAGGCCGAACGCCGCGCCGACGCCGACGAACACCGGCAGCGGTGGGAAGCGGGTGGCGAGCACCAGGCTGGCGAACAGCGTCTTGTCCGGCAGCTCGACGGGGAGCACCAGGATGAACGCCGTCGCGATGACGGACAGGACCACGGGACTTCTCCTCCGCTGGGCGCTGCCGGGCGGAGACAGGGACGGCCTCCGACCGGGCAGCGCAGGGCTGCTGGTCGAAGGTCTCGCCCATCCACGAGGACGTGGACCCGCTGACCGGGCGCCCCGGGGGGCGCCAGCATGTCGACCAGCGGACGGGGGGCTACTCCCCTTCGCCACGTGAGGGTAGCGAGAAAACGGCTGCGGGAGCGCCGCTGCCGGAGTTAGCCTCCGCACATGCCGTTCCGTTGACGCCTCGCACCGAACACCCTCCCGCCCGCTGCCCGGCCGCTCGCCCGCCTGGCCGTGGGCTGGGCCGCGCTGTCCGAGCTGGTGCCCCTCTATCCGCTCTACGCACTGCTGTTCCTCGACACCGGGCTCTCCGGCGCGCAGATCTCGCTGCTCTTCGCCGTATGGTCGGTGACCTCCTTCGTCACCGAGGTGCCCGCCGGGGTCCTCGCCGACCGGTGGTCGCGGCGGGGCGTCGTGGTGCTGGCCGGGGTCCTGCAGGCGGCCGCGTTCGCCGTCTGGACGGCGGCGCCCGAGGCGTGGGCCTTCGCGGTCGGCTTCGTCGTCTGGGGTGTCTCCGGCGCGCTCGTCTCCGGAGCGAGCGAGGCGCTGGTCTACGACGGCCTGGTCGCCGTCGGCGCCGGGGACAGCTACGCCCGGGTCAACGGCTGGATGACCTCCGCGGAGCTGCTCGTCCAGGTGCCGACGGCGTTCGCCGCCGGCGCCCTGTTCGCCGTCGGCGGGTACGAGCTCGTGGGCTGGGCGAGCGTGGTCGCCTGCCTGGCCGCCGCCGCGCTCGCGCTGCGGTTCCCCGAGGCGCCCCGGACGACGGACGACGACGAGGAGGAGGAGCCGCTGCGCCGGGGCGTCGTCGAGGCGCTCCGGTCCCCGAGCCTGCGGGTGCTGGTGCTCGCCGTGGCGCTGGTCGGCGGCCTGGACGCGATCGAGGAGTACTTCCCCGTCCTCGCCGGCGACTGGGGCGTCCCGACCACCGCCGTCCCGGTGGCGGTCCTGGTGATCGCCCTCGCCGGTGCCGCCGGTGCGGCGCTGGGCGGCCGGGCCGACCGGCTCCCCGGGAACGCGTTGCTCGGGCTGCTGGTCGCCGCGGCCGGCTGCCTCTCCCTCGCCGCGGTGTGGGCCCGTCCGGCCGCGCTCGGCGCGGTCGCGATCTTCTACGCCCTCTACCTGGCGGTGCTCGTCGTCGCCGAGGCGCGGCTGCAGGAGGGCATCGCCAGCCGGCACCGGGCGACGATCACCTCCGTCGCGGGGCTGGGCATCGAGGTCGCCTCGCTGCTGGTCTTCGCCGCGTGGGCACTGGCGGGACCGTTCGCGGTGGTGGCGCTGGTACTGGCCGTGGTCCCCGTCGTCCGGGCGGGCCTGCGGACGAGCGGCCCCGTCCACCGCTGAGCCCGCCGGACGGGTGTGCGCGGGCGAGGTGCCGTGCCAGACTCCCCGCGGCCGGGGCCCCGGCCCTGATCCCGACGGAGGGAAGTGCGATGACCGCCACGCTGGTCCTCGTCCACGGTGCCTGGCACGGCTCCTGGTGCTGGGCGGAGCTCCTCGACGCGCTCGGGAACGTGCCGGTCACGACCGTCGACCTGCCCAGCGTGGGGGACGACCCGACCGCGCTGGGCGACCTGTACGCCGACGCGGCGGCGGTCCGGTCGGTGCTGTCCGGGATCGAGGGGCCGACCGTGGTGCTGGGGCACTCCTACGGCGGAGCGGTGATCACCGAGGCGGTCACCGCCGACAGCGGCGTCGCGCACCTGGTCTACCTGTGCGCCTTCCTCCTGGACGAGGGGGACTCCCTGCTCGGTGCCGTCGGTGGGAACCCGCCCCCGTGGTGGGACGTCCGTGGCGACCACGTCGCGGTGAGGACGCCGGCGGAGGTCTTCTACAACGGGGTCTCCCCAGAGCTGACCGAGCGGTCGGTCGCCCGCGTCGCGTCGCACTCCCTGGCCGCCTTCGAGCAGCCGCTGACGAACGCCGCGTGGAAGGTGGTGCCCAGCACCTACGTGGTCGCCGAGCAGGACCAGGCCATCCCCGCGTTCGCGCAGGAGGCGATGGCCCAGCGGGCCGGCGAGGTGCTCCGGATGGACACCGGCCACTCGCCGTTCCTCGCGCAGCCCCAGGCGCTCGCGGCGCTGCTGCGCCCGATCCTCGACCGGGCCGGCTGAGCCGCTAGGGAGCCGCTCGCGCCCGCTGGAGGTAGGCCGACGGCGTCATGCCGACGACGGCGCGGAAGTCGCGGCTGAAGTGCGCCTGGTCGAACCAGCCTAGGGACGCCGCCAGGCCGGCCAGGTCCTGCACCTCCCCCGCGTCCATCGCGGCGGCGGCGTCCTGCAGCCGGTAGCGGGCCAGCACCGCCTTGGGGCTCACCCCGACGTAGCCGGCGAACAGCCGCTGGAGCGAGCGCACGCCGAGGCCGCCCAGCGCCGCGACCTGGTCGACGCGGACAAGCCCGCGGTCGGAGATCATCGCGCCGATCAGCCCCAGCAGGTCGAGGTAGGCGTCCGGCGGATCCGTCGCCAGCGGCGCGAGGGCGCTGTCGAGGGCGGCGGCGCGGTCGTCGTCGTCCTCCGGTGCGGTCACCTCGGCCAGCAACCGGGCTGCCGGGACCCGGAGCTGGTCGCCCAGCGGCGCCACGGTGTTGCGCCCCGGAAGGGCGCCGGTGAGGGCGGTGAACCCGCCGGGGCGGAACTTCACCGCGGTCACCCGGCCGGCACCGGTCAGGTCGACGGTGAACCGCCGGGTGACGACGCCGTGCACGAGCACCGCGGGCATCTCGAAGCCGAAGCGCGGTTCGGTGCCGGACTCCACCGACACGTTCACGCTGGGGTGGCTCAGCACCTCCGACCGGAAGGGCGGCCTGCCGGTCAGGTCCCAGCGCACCGACCAGTACCGCTCGACGAAGGGCCGCAGCCCCTCGCTCACCGGCGCGTCGCGGCGCAGGTCGGCCTGCTCGGCGGTCTCGGCCGGGCGGAGGACGCCGCGCAGGGACGACGCCCGGTCGAGGGTTGTCGCGTTCTTCCAAGACGCCACGGCAGCAGCCTAGGCAGCATCGGGGACATGACGATCACGAATGGCAAGCCCGAGGGCTACACGACCCTGACCCCGTTCCTGGTCTGCTCCCCGGCGGCCGAGGCCATCCGCTTCTACGAGGACGTGTTCGGCGCGACGCTGGTCAGCCGGATGGACGGTCCCGGTGACACGGTCATGCACGCCGAACTCGACCTCGGGGACGGCCGCCTGCAGCTGTCCGACCCGAACGAGCAGTTCGGCCTCGTCGTCCCGGACCGGTCGGGTGACGCCGTCAGCGGCTCGACCTGCATCTACGTGCCCGACGTGGACGCCGTCTTCGCGAAAGCCGTCGAGCGCGGGGCAACCGTCCGCGAGAAGCCCGACACCTTCGTCACCGGCGACCGGTTCGCCTCCATCTACGACCCGTTCGGCCACCGCTGGGCGGTCATGACCAAGGTCGAGGACGTCAGCCCCGAGGAAGCGGAGCGGCGGCTGGCCGAGTGGGGCGCCCAGCAGGGCTGACAGAGAGCAGCGGCAGCAGGACCTGCACCAGCGGACCGATCGCCACCGCGTAGAGGACGGTGCCGATCCCGAGCGTGCCGCCGAGCAGCCAGCCGACGGCCACGACGGCGACCTCGATGGACGTACGGACCAGCCGCACCGACCGGCCGGTGCGCCGGACGAGACCGGTCATCAGCCCGTCGCGGGGACCGGGGCCCAGGTGCACCCCGATGTAGGCCGCGGTGGCGACGCCGTTCAGCAGGATCCCGGCGACCAGGAAGCCGGCCCGAGCGGGGAGGGACGTGGGGTCGGGCAGGACCGCGAGCGTCGCGTCCAGGACGAGCCCGAGGACGACGACGTTGCTGACCGTCCCCAGGCCCGGTCGCTGGCGGAGGGGGAGCCAGGCGAGCAGCACCAGCGCCCCGACGGCGATCGCCACGGTGCCGATGGACCGGTCCAGCCGGTCCGCGAGCCCCTGGTGCAGCACGTCCCACGGCATGTTGCCCAAGGTCGAGGTGACGATCAGCGCCATCGAGACGCCGTAGAGCGCCAGACCCGCGTAGAGCTGGACGAGGCGGCGGGGCAGTTGCCGACCGGTGGACTGGAGCACCTCCCGAGTTTCGCGCATGAGTGGCCTGCCGGCTCCGGGCCAATCGGCCCAGTGGCCTGGTCGTCGTGGCCTGACCTCAGCCGACGGGGTGGGCGGCCTCCGCGGCCGCGGTGGCGGCTCGGAGGACCTCCTTGACCGGCAGGCCGCGCTCGCGGGCCAGCGCGGCGACGTCCTCGTACTCGACGCTCACGTTGACCACCCGCCCGTCGTGGACGGCGACCTTGGCCCCCACGGTGCCCCCGAGCACCGCCACCGACGTGTGCTCCCGCTCGAGGGCGACCTTGCCGACCGGGACCATCCGCAGGCCGATGCTCGTCGTCGTCGCGAAGACCGCGGCCTGGACGGCCGCCACGGCGTCGGGGCGGCACAGCGCCGACAGGGTGTGCGCGGCGCGCCCCTTCTTCATCAGGATCGGCGTCAGCCAGGCGTCGGACGCCCCGGCCGCGAACAGCGCCTCGAGCACGCCGGGCCACAGGCGGGGATCGAGGTCGTCGACGTTGGTCTCCAGCACCACCGGGCCGGCCGGCTGCGGCCCGGCCGGTGAGCCCAGGACCAGCCGGACGACGTTCGGCAGCTCGACCGGATCGCGGCCACCGGCGCCCATGCCCACGCGCTCGACCCGCATGGGCGGCAGCGTCGTCCACTCGTGCACCCGGGCGGCGACCAGCGCGGCCCCGGTCGGCGTGCACATCTCCGCCGGGACGGGCCCCGCCACCACCGGGACGCCGGCCAGCAGTTCCAGCACGGCCGGGCCCGGGACCGGCACCACACCGTGCGCGCCGCGGGCCGACCCGCTGCCCAGCGCGACCGGGGAGGCGGTCAGCCGGCTCAGTCCCAGGTGCTCGAAGCCCGCGACCACCCCGACGACGTCGGCCAGGGCGTCGAGCGCGCCGACCTCGTGGAAGTGCACGTCCTCGGGGGAGACCCGGTGCACGCGGCCCTCGGCGACGGCGAGCCGCTCGAACACGGCCAGCGCGCCGTCCCGGACCGGCGTCGCGAGGTCCGCAGCGAGCAGCAGCTCCCGGACGGAGGCCCAGGTGCGGTGCTCCGAGGACGGCGGCGCGTGCACGTGCACCCGCGTGGCGCCCAGGCCGTGCCGGCTCGTCTGCTCGGTGACCAGCCGGATCTGCTCGACCGGCAGGGCGGCGACCGCGCCGGTGAGGACGTCCAGCGGCACCCCGACGTCGACCAGGGCACCCAGGAGCATGTCGCCCGAGGCGCCCGCCGAGAGGTCGAGCCAGCCGATCATGCGGTGATGATCGCGCACCGGCGGTCCGGTCAGGCTTCCTGGTAGGCAGCGTCCGGGACGTCGGTGACGAACATGTGGCCCGGCGCGTGCGTGATCGCGAACGGTGGGCGGGAGGCCATCAGCGCCGCCTGCGGGGTCACGCCGCATGCCCAGAACACCGGGACGTCACCCTCGGCGAACTCCACCGGGTCGCCGAAGTCCGGCCGCCCGAGGTCGGCGATGCCCAGGGACGCGGGTGCGCCCACGTGCACCGGCGCCCCGTGCACCTGCGGCATCCGCCCGGTGACCTGCACCGCGGCGACGACGTGCTCGGCCGGCACCGGGCGCATCGACACCACGAGCGGCCCGGAGAGCCGCCCGGCCGGTCGGCAGGCGCGGTTGGTCCGGTACATCGAGACGTTGCGACCCTGCTCGATGTTGCGGACCGGCACGCCGGCGTCCAGCAGGGCGGTCTCGAAGCTGAAGCTGCAGCCGATCAGGAAGGCGACCAGGTCGTCGGTCCACAGGTCGGTGACGTCGGTCGGCTCGTCGGCGAGTTCGCCGGCGCGCCAGACGCGGTACCGCGGCAGGTCGGACCGGAGATCGGCATCCGGGGCGAGGACGGTGCGGAACGAGCCCGGGTCGGTCACGTCGAGGAGTGGCACCGGCCGCGGGTTCCGCTGCCCGAACAGCAGCATGTCGAAGGCCCAGTCCCGGGGCACCACCACGAGGTTGGCCTGGGTGAAGCCGGGTGCCTCACCGGAGCTCGGCACCGCCAGGCCGGCGCGGTAGCGGGCACGGGCGTCGGCCGGCGTCCGGCCCGCGGACGTGCGGGCGGGCGCGGCAGCGCTGGTGGCGGTCACAGGAGGCTCCTCGGCAGGCTCGAATTGCCCGGCGTCCCACTCGAACCTACGGTCGGCGACGACGAGGCGAAAGCGCACAGTCGTCCCCGGCACCGGCGCCGGACCCGGAGATGCCGAACCACCCGGACCGCCGGCCGCGAGCTCTCAGGAGCGCCCATGTCGCACCCCCCGGACCAGCCGACCGCCACCGCGCCGTCGGGGAAGTTGGCCTCGAGCACCCGTTCCACCCTGCTGGGCGCCATGTTCCTCATGGCCACCTCGGCCATCGGACCGGGCTTCATCACCCAGACGACGGCGTTCACCGTGCAGCTCGGGGTCGCGTTCGCCTTCGCGATCGCCGTCTCCATCGTCATCGACATCGCACTGCAGCTGAACGTGTGGCGGGTCATCGGGGTCTCCGGCCGACGCGCCCAGGAGCTGGGCAACCTGGTCCTGCCGGGGCTCGGCTGGGTCATGGCCGCGTTCCTGCTCGTCGGCGGCCTGGTGTTCAACATCGGCAACGTCAGCGGCGCGGGCCTGGGCACCGACGCGATGTTCGGGCTCGACCCGAAGATCGGCGGAGCCCTGTCGGCCCTCATCGCGATCGGCGTCTTCCTCAGCAAGCGGGCAGGGGTCGCCGTCGACCGGATCGTCGTCGTCCTCGGGCTGCTGATGATCGTGCTGACCACCTACATCGCGATCACCTCCGGCCCGCCGGTGGGGGAGGCGCTGAAGAACGTCGTCCTCCCCGAGGAGGTGTCCTTCCTGGCGATCACGACGCTGGTCGGCGGCACCATCGGCGGCTACATCGTCTACGCGGGCGCCCACCGGCTGCTCGACTCCGGGGTCGCGGGACCCGAGCACGTCCGTGACATCACCCGGGGCTCGATCACCGGGATCGTCATCACCGGGATCATGCGCGTCGTCCTGTTCCTGGCCATCCTCGGCGTGGTCACCGGCGGTGCCGACCTCGGTGCCGAGAACCAGGCGGCGAACGCGTTCCAGCAGGCGGCCGGCGAGGTCGGCCTGCGCGTCTTCGGCGTCGTCCTGTGGGCGGCAGCGATCACCAGCGTGATCGGCGCCTCGTACACGTCGGTGTCCTTCGTGACGTCCCGTACCCGCACCAGCGACCGCACCCGGACGATCCTGGTGTGCGCCTTCATCGCGGTCACCACGCTGGCGTTCGTGCTGGCCGGCGCCGCGCCCACCACCCTCCTGGTGTTCGCCGGCGCTTTCAACGGGCTGCTCCTGCCGATCGGCATCGCCGTGCTGCTGTGGGTGGCGACGCGTCGGACCGACCTGCTGAACGGCTACCGGTACCCGCGGTGGCTGCTGGTCATCGGCTGGGCCGCCTGGCTGCTGACGCTCTACCTGGCGGTCAACTCGATCCGCCCCGTCATCGAGCTCTTCTCGTGAGCGCGCGATGACCGCCGTGGACCTGAACTCCGACCTCGGCGAAGGGTTCGGGCAGTGGATGCTCGGCGACGACGACGCCCTGCTCGGGATCGTCACCAGCGCCAACGTCGCGTGCGGATTCCACGCGAGCGACCCCTCGATCATGAGCCGGGTGTGCGCGCGGGCCGTCGAGTCCGGCGTCGCGATCGGCGCCCAGGTCGGCTACCGCGACCTGGCGGGGTTCGGCCGCCGGTTCATCGACATGGAGCCCGACGCGCTCACCGCCGACGTCATCTACCAGATCGGCGCGCTGGAGGCCTTCGCCCGCGTCGCCGGCGACCGGGTCCGCTACGTCAAGCCGCACGGCGCCCTCTACAACGCGATCGTCTCCCACGAGGAGCAGGCGGCCGCCGTCGTCCGGGCCGTCGTCGACTACGACCGGACGCTCCCGGTGCTGGGGCTGCCCGGCTCGGCCTGGCTCCGGCAGGCGGCCGACGCCGGGCTCACCGTGGTCCACGAGGCGTTCGCCGACCGCGCGTACACCCCCGAGGGCACCCTGGTGTCGCGGCGGCTGCCCGGTGCGGTCCTGCACGACCCGGACGAGATCGCCCGGCGCTGCGTCGCGATGGCGGCCGGCGAGCCGATCGCGGACGTCGAGGGCGGTCCCCTGAGCCTGCGACCGGGCTCCATCTGCGTGCACGGCGACACCCCGGGCGCGGTGGAGATCGCCCGGCAGGTGCGGGAGGCGCTCACCGCGGCCGGCGTGACCCTGACCCCGTTCGCAGCGTGATGCGGGTCCTGCCGAGCGGCACGACGGCGCTCCTCGTGGAGCTGGACGACCTTGATGCCGTGCTGGCCCTCTACGCCGCGCTCGCCGAGCAGCCGCCGGACGGCGTCGTCGACATCGTCCCTGCCGCGCGCACCGTGCTGCTGATCACCGATCCGGCCCGGTCCTCCCTGTCGGACGTGGCTGACGCGGTCCGGCGGACAGCGAGGTCCGGGCCGCGTCCCGATGCCCGGACCGGCGGAGATGTCGTCGAGCTGCCGGTGCACTACGACGGGGAGGACCTCGAGGAGCTCGCGGGCCTCCTGGACCTGACCCCGGAGGAGCTCGTGCGACGGCACACCGGCGGTGAGTGGACCGTCGCCTTCGGCGGGTTCGCCCCCGGCTTCGGCTACCTCACGCAGTCCGGCGGGGCGTGGGACGTGCCGCGCCGGTCGACGCCGCGCACCAAGGTGCCGCCGGGATCGGTCGCACTGGCCGGTGAGTTCAGCGGCGTCTACCCGCGCGAGTCGCCCGGCGGCTGGCAGCTCATCGGCCGGACCGACGTCGCGGTCTTCGACCTGGACCGCGACCCGCCCGCGCTGCTGCGGCCCGGGGCCCGGGTGCGCTTCGTCGAGGCGGGCCCGCGATGACGCGTGCCCTCACCGTCCTGGCCGCGGGCCCCCTGACCACCGTGCAGGACGCCGGCCGGCCCGGGCAGGGCGCGCTCGGCGTCGGCCGCTCCGGCGCCTGCGACCGCGCCGTGTACCGGCAGGCCAACCGGCTCGTGGGCAATCCCGAGGACCTCGCGGTCCTCGAGGTCACCTATGGCGGCCTGGCCCTGCGGGCGGAGGCCGACCTCCTGGTGGTGACGACGGGCGCGCGATGCGCGGGGCCGTTCCCGCATGCCGCGCCCACGTCGCTCCGGCGCGGAGCCGAGTTGCGACTGGGAGCCCCGGAGACCGGGCTGCGCACCTACCTCGCCGTCCGCGGGGGCATCGACGTCCCCCCGGTACTCGGGTCCCGCGCCACCGACGTGCTGTCCGGCCTGGGGCCGGCGGTGGTCGCCGACGGCGACGTGCTGCCGGTCGGTCCGCCGGTCGATCCGATGCCCGGGGTCGACGTCGCGCCGGTCCCCGGCATACCTGGCGGGGAGGTGACCGTGGCGGTGCTGCCCGGCCCGCGTGCGGACTGGTTCGGCGACGCGGGGTGGGCGGCGCTGACGGGGCAGGCCTGGACGGTCACCGACGAGAGCAACCGGGTCGGGCTGCGCCTGGCAGGCGTTCCCCTGGAACGGGTGCGGAACGGTGAGCTGCCGAGCGAGGGGATGGTCCGGGGGGCGCTGCAGGTGCCGCCGTCGGGAACGCCGGTGCTGTTCCTCGCCGACCACCCGGTCACCGGCGGCTATCCGGTGATCGGCTACGTGGCGGACGAGCCCGTCCGCAGCGACGTCGACCGGTGCGGGCAGCTGCGTCCAGGTCAGACGCTGCGTTTCAGGGCCTCGCAGTAGTCATCGCGCGGCGGGCCACGCGGGCGGCGAACACGCCGGCCGAGTAGCCGTTGTCGATGGCGCTGACCGCGACGCCCGGCGCGGCCGAGTTCAGCATCGTCATGAGCGCGCCCAGGCCGGCGAAGGCGTTGGGCGCACCGGTCGACGTCGGCACCGCGACCACCGGGACGTCGGCGGTCGCGCCGACCAGCGCGGCCAGCGAGGCGTCCATCCCGGCGACGACGACCAGGCAGTCGGCGTCGGCGAACAGCGAGCCGTCGGCCAGCAGCCCGCGGATCCGGCTGCCGGCGACGTCGTCCACGCGGACCACCTCCGAGCCCGCGATCCGGGTGACGAACGCGGCCTCGGCCGCCACCGGACCGTCGGCGCCACCGGCGCACAGCACGTGCACGCGCCCCACCGGTTCCGGGAGCGGCCCGACGGCTGCGGCCATCGCGGCGGCGTCCATCGTCGTGTAGGCGTCGTGCTCCGAGGCCACGGCGACGAGCGTCTCGGCGGCGGCCCGCAGCACCAGCGCCGGGCGGTCGGGGTGTTCGCGACGGGCCTCGCGGACCAGCGCGAGGACCTGCTCGGTGGTGCGGCCGGTCGCCCAGATGACCTCGGGCTCGACCGCCGGGGGACGGGGCGCCGCCACGTGCGCGACGACCTGCTCCGGCACCTGCTCCAGCACGACGGCGGGCTCGAGCACCGGCCCGAGCAGCGGCTCGGACGGTGTGCCCGAGCCGAGCGGCGGGTCGACCAGCACGGGGGCGAACGCGGCGGTCTCGGACGGCGCGGGGCGGGGATCCAGCGGGGAAGGCTGCACGGCCGCGACGGTAACCGCCGCGTCGTCCTCCTCCGGGGACTCCACCGGGGCCGTGTCGTCGGCCGGCCCGGTCGACGGAGGCGGGCCGAAGAGGGCGTCGAGCGGGCTGGTGCCGGGGGCCCGGGTCTGGGTCACGCCGGAGAGCCGTACGACGCGGTCGCGGCCGCTGCGCTTGGCGTCGTAGAGGACGCCGTCGGCGGCCGCGAACAGCGTCCGGCGGTCGTCGCCACGGGCGGCGGAGGCGATGCCGACGCTGATCGTGACCGGGATGTCGATGCCGAGCCGCGACCAGTCGTAGGTCGCCACGGCCCGGCGGATGCGCTCCAGCGCCCGCTCGCCCTGCTCGGCGGTCGTGTCGGGCAGCAGGATGACGAACTCGTCGCCGGCCCAGCGGCAGACCTCGTCGGTGTCGCGGACCCCGTCGACCAGCAGGTCGGCCACGGTGCGCAGGGCGGCGTCCCCGGCCGGGTGCCCGAAGGCGTCGTTGATCGTCTTGAACCGGTCCACGTCGACCACGGCGAGCGCGGGCGCCCCGCCGGTGGCGAGCAGGCCGTCCAGCCGGGCCTCGGCGTAGCGGCGGTTCGGCAGGTGGGTGAGCGGGTCCTCGTACGCCTGGCGGCGGAGCTGACCGGCGGCCCGCTCGGTCTCCAGCAGGCTCTTGCGCCGGCCGAAGAGCTCGACCCAGCGGGTCCGGCGCTCGTCGACCCGGTCGAGCTCGTCGGAGAGGTAGGCCTGCAGGTAGGGCAGCGCGCGGCCGGCGTCGTCCAGCTCGGCGTGCAGCGTGCAGAGCTCGCGCAGCGCGGCCCGGCGCAGGCGGGGGAGGCCGTGCTCGGTGGCCAGGTTCAGCGCGGAGACCAGGTGCTCGTCGGCCCCGCCGACGTCCCCCTGGCGGCGCAGCGCCCGGCCGAGGGCGAGCTGCGCGGAGGCGAGCTGGGCACGGTCGGCGGTCGCGGAGGTGATGCGGACGGCGGCGCGGAGCGGGCCGACGGCGGCGGCGTGCTCGCCGAGCCCGACGAGGGCCCAGCCGTGCACCACCTGTGCGGTGACGATGCCCGGGTGCTCCGGCGGCAGCAGGGCCAGGGCCTGCTCGGCGAGCGCGCGGGCCTCGGCGAAGTGCGGGACCGCCGACTCGGGGACGCCGTCGTCCAGCAGGCCCTCGCCCAGCTCGGCGCAGAGCTCGCCCAGGCTGGTGGCCGTGGTGGCGACCAGCACGTCGGGATCGCCGTCGTCCGGTCCCAGCGTGCCGGGCTCGGCGGCCGCGGTGATCGCGACCTCGTGGCCCCGGCGCTGGTAGTCCAGCGCCAGCGGCATGAGCTCCAGGTCGGCGAGCACGCCGGCGAGGGTGCCGAGGGTGTCCACGAGCAGCGCGCTCGGCGGCAGGACGGGGTCCAGGAGGCTGGCGGCCTCGACCGCCTCGTCCATGGCGGCGTCGATGCGCCGGGAGAGCAGCTCGATGCGCGCGTGCCGGGCCAGGCCGGCGGCGCGCTGCAGGTCGTCGTCGGTGGCGTCGAAGGCGGCCTTCGCCGACCGGACCAGCGCGATCGCGAGCGCGGCCCGGGAGGCGGACTCGGCGCGCGGGTCCTCGCCGCCGCCGTCGCCGTCGATCAGCTTCTCGACCCCGGCGTGCAGGTCCAGGGCCTCCTCGGAGGAGTCGCCGCCGGTGACCGGGTCGCCCACGAGCGTGAAGCCCGCGACGCGCAGCCGGCGGACCAGCAGCTCGGCGCGCAGCGTGTCGGCCCAGGCCTTGCCGAGCGAGACGGGGGCGTCGTCGGGCGCGTCGGCGCCCGGGTCCGCGGCCACGTAGGGCGACGGCTCCTGCTCGACGTCGGCGAGGAGGTCCTCGGCGTCGTCGAGCTGCCAGTTCGCCAGGGCGGCGGTCACCCGATGATGCAGAGCTCCGGGCGGCACGAGCGCACTGTGCACGGCGGGGGGAGCGGTGTCGAGCACCTGTTCGGGAACGCGCCGCAGGCCGCCCGATGCGTCCCACGCGTCCCACGCCGAGCGCGTCACGCGGGTGCCTCGTCGTCGGTCGGGTCGTCGGTCGGGTGGTCGTCGGTCGGGTGGTTGTCGGTCGGGTGGTGGCCGGACGGCTCCTCGCCGGCCGACGCCCCGGGGGCGCGGACGCGGTTGCGACCGCTCCGCTTGGCCGAGAACAGGTGCAGGTCGGCGGTGTCGAACAGCGCCTTCCAGCCCACGACGGTGGCCGGCTGGCCCTCGTCGACCGCCGGTGCTGTCGCGACGCCGATGCTGACCGTGACCGGGCCCGGGATCAGGTCGCTCCAGTCGGCCGCGGCGACCGCGGCGCGGAGCCGCTCCATCACCACGACGGCCTGTGCCTCCGTCGCGGTCGGGAGCACGACGAGGAACTCGTCGCCGGCCCAGCGGTAGACCTCGTCGCCGGTGCGGATGTGCTCGCGCAGCAGGTCGGCGACCCGGCGCAGGACGGCGTCCCCGTGGGTGTGGGAGGCCTCGTCGTTGACCTTCTTGAACCGGTCGACGTCCACGACCGCCAGCGACAGCGGCTCGTCGCCCAGCCGCATCGCCCCCAGGCGCCGCTCGGCGCTGCGGCGGTTGCCCAGCCCGGTCAGCGGGTCCTCCAGCGCGTGCCGGCGCAGCAGGGCCGCCTGGCGCTCGGCCTCCCGCAGCCGGCTGCGGCGGACGAACATCTCCGCCCACATCTCGCGGGAGCGCGAGTGCGCCCGGCCGCTGTCGGCGCGGTAGGCCTCCAGCCAGTGCAGCGCTTCGGCGGGGCGGCCCAGGTCGGCGGAGTTCTGGCCGAGTTCCAGCAGGCACTGCCGGTAGCGACGGCGGTCGCCGGAGGCGACGAAGCCACCGGCGGCGTCGACCAGCAGGCCGATCGCCTCTTCCCCGTACTCCTCGTCCTCGTCGCGCCGGGCCACCCGCACGAGCAACCGGGCCAGCACCAGGTCGGTGTAGGCGCGCAGCCACAGGCCGCCGTGCTCCTGCACCCGGCGGCGGACGCGGCGCAGCGGGCCGACGGCGCCGTCCAGGTCGTCGGAGCTGTTCAGGGCCCACGCCTGGACGACGTCGAGCAGGTCGGCGTCGGCGGGGTCGGGCTCCCACGCCATCTCGCGGGCCTCGGTCGCCTGGGCGATGGCGACGGCGGCCAGCGCCCGGGCGCGCTCGGAGTCCCCGCGACGGCGGAGGGTCTGGGCGAGCTCGGCGTGCTGCTGGGCGGAGAGCTGCAGCATCTGCCACTGGTCGGCCAGGTCGGGCAGCACGGCGGCGATCCGGTGGCCCCGGCCGGCGTGGCTGACGGCCAGCTCCTCGAGGTCCAGGCCCGACAGGGAGAGGGACAGCCAGCGGTGGGCCTGGTGCAGCGCCCGGGTGGGCTCCCCGGCGTTGGGGCCCTCCGTGAGCAGGCTGGCGTCGACGGCGAGGAGCATCGCGGCGTCGAAGTGGTCGGCGGTGACCTCGACGTGGGCCAGGTAGGCGAGCGTGAGCGCGGTGTCCGCCGACGGCGGGCACTTGTCGAGCGCCTCACGGGCGGCGGCGACCGCCTCGGCCGCGCCCTCCGGGTCGCTCTCGATCAGCGCGCGCCGGGCCGTGAACGCCTGACCCCAGGCGGTCCACCGGGGTTCGGTCGACTCCGCGAGCGCCCCGTCGGCGTCGTCGAGGAGGGTCAGGAAGGCGGTGGAGTCCTCGCGCGAGCTGGCATCGAGCAGGCGCCACAGCACGGCGGTCAGGTCGCCGGAGGCGACGCGTGCCGGGCCGGAGTTCAACGCTTCCCTCCACTGACGGGTCGGGCCGGCCGTCGCGGGCCGGGCGTGTCGGTGACGACGCAGTTCCCCCGGGCCGCCACCGTCGCCGACCCGCCCGCACTACCCTCCTCGGAATGTCCGGGATGCCACCCAGAACGCCCCCGACGAGGTTCGCCTATCTCGGGCCCGAGGGTACCTTCGCCGAAGCGGCGCTCCGCAGCGCCGTTGCCTCCTCCGAGGGAGCCCGGTACCCCCACCCGAGTGTGGCCGCCGCACTGGCCGCCGTCCGATCGGGCGACGCCGACGCCGCGCTGGTTCCGCTGGAGAACTCCGTCGAGGGTTCGGTGCCCGCCACGATGGACGGGCTGGCCGACGGCGAGCCGCTCGTCGTCACCCGCGAGGTGTTCCTGGACGTCGCGTTCGTCCTCGCCGTCCGGCCCGGCACCGCGCTCGGCGACGTGCGCTCGGTGGTCAGCCACCCCCACGCGCTGGCGCAGACCGCCGGGCGGCTGGCGGACCTGGTCCCCGACGTCGTCCCGCTGCCGCTGTCGTCCACCGCGGTCGCGGCCGCGGCCGTCGCCGCGGGGGAGTACGACGCCGCCGTGTGCGCCCCCATCGCGGCCGAGCGCTACGGGCTGGTGCCGCTGGTCGAGGACCTCGCCGACACCCCCGGCGCGGTGACCCGCTTCGTCCTGGTCGAGCCGGCCGGCGCGCTGCCGGCGCCGACGGGCAACGACAAGACCTCGCTGGTGGCGGTCGTGGAGGACCGCACCGGCGCGCTGCTCGACGTGCTGCGGGAGTTCGCCGTCCGCGGCATCAGCCTCTCCCGGATCGAGTCGCGCCCCACCCGGGACCGGCTCTGGGTGTACTCGTTCTCGCTGGACTGCGAGGGCCACGTCGCGGAGCGGCGGGTGGGCGAGGCGCTCGCCGCGCTGCACCGGGTCTGCGAGGACGTCCGCTTCCTCGGGTCCTACGCCCGCGCCGACGGCCGGGAGAACCGCCCCGTGCAGCCGGGGGCGGACGACGCGGCCTTCACCGAGGCCGACGCCTGGCTGGCCGCCATCCGCGGAACCGCCTGACCGGCTGCCCCGCCCGTCAGGCCGGCTGCGCGCGGAGGTGCTCGACGACGCGGGTCGTCACCGGCACGTCCACGCCGTGCCGGGCGGCCGCCCGCAGCACCGCGCCGCCGATGGCCTCCAACTCGGTCTCGTGGCCGGCCGCGGTGTCGCGCTGCAGCGACGACGTCATGGCGGCGGGGACGGTCTCCATGAACGCGAGCGTCGCGGCCGCGTCGGCCGGCGCGCCCTCGGCCCGGGCGACCGCCGCCACCTCCTCGACCAGGGCCCGCAGGTCGTCGCCGAGCTGCTCGCGGACGGCGCCCAGCGGCGCGTCGAGGGTCGTCGTCAGCAGGGCGACCGGAGCGAGGAAGGCGAGCTTGGCCCAGAGCAGGCCGGCCTCGTCGGGGCGGACGGTGACGTCGAGCCCGGCGTCGGCGAGGGCGTCGGCCAGCGCCTCGGCCCCCGGCGCCAGCTCGACGGCGGCGAGGGTGCCCTCGTGGCGCGCGACGCCCGGCGCCGGCCGGCTCGCGACCACCCGGATGGCACCGGCGACGACGCGGGCGTCGGGGTAGCGCCTCCGCAGCACGTCCATGTGCTCGACCCCGTTGAGCAGCGGCACCACGACGGCCTCGCCGAGCACGGGCGCGGGCACCCGCTCGAGGGCCTCGGTGAGCCGGGTGGCCTTGGGCGTCACCAGGACGACGTCGACCGGGTGGGTGAGCACCTCCGCACCGGAGGCGGGCGCGGTCACCTCCCCGTACCGGTCGCTGTCCAGCCGGAGCCCGTGCCGCTCGATGTGCGCCGCGGTGTCCGGTCGGGCCAGGCAGGTGACGGCGTGCCCCTGCCGGGCGAGCAGCGTGCCGAGCAGGCCACCGACGCCGCCCGGTCCCAGGACGGCCACGCGCAGGGTGCTCACAGCTGCCACCTTCCCCAGCGGGTCAAGGGGCCGAGTGATCGGTTGCGGTCGCCGCGCTCGGCGCGCCGGCGCGTGTCGGCGACACCGACTGCTCAGTCGGCGCGCGGTGTGCCGCGGAGCAGCTCCCGTTCCCGCTCGGGTTCCGGCGCGGTCGGGCCCTGCGCGAGCGCGCTGGGCCACCAGACCCGGTCCCCGAGCAGGTGGACGGCCGCCGGAACGAGCAGCGTGCGGACGACGAAGGTGTCCAGCAGGACGCCGAAGCCGACCAGGAAGCCGAGCTGGATCAGGATGACCAGCGGCAGCACGGTCAGCGCGCCGAAGGTGGCCGCGAGGACCAGCCCGGCCGACGTGATCACCCCGCCGGTGACGGCGAGCGCCCGCAGGACGCCGTCCCTCGTGCCGTGCCGGATCGACTCCTCCCGGGCCCGGGTCATCAGGAAGATGTTGTAGTCGATGCCCAGGGCGACCAGGAACACGAACCCGATGAGCAGCACCTGCGGATCGCTGCCCGGGAACCGGAACAGGTGGTCGAACACCAGCGCGCTGACGCCGACGGTCGCCGCCGTGCTGAGTGCCACCGTCGCGACGAGCAGCAGGGGCGCCAGGATCGCCCTCAGCAGCAGGGCCAGCACGACCGTGATGACCAGCAGGACCAGAGGGACGATCACCAGCAGGTCGCGGGCCGCGGTCTCCTGGGTGTCCAGGTCCCCGGCGCTGGAGCCACCGACGAGGGCGTCCGCGTCCACGTCGCCGACCGCCGTCCGCAGCGCGCCGACGGTGGCCTGTGCGGCCTCGCTGTCCGGGGCGTCGTCCAGCGTGGCGTCCAGCCGGACCAGGCCGTCGACCTCGATCGGCTGGGCCGCGCCGGCGCCGGGCGGTCCGCCCTGCTGCCCGGTGAAGGGCTCGACCCCGGCCACGCCGTCGGTCGCGGCGGCGGCATCGGCGACGTCCCGCCAGCCGTCGGCCGGGGTGATGATCACCGCGGGGCTGGCGGCGCCGGCCTCGTAGTGCCGGGCGAGGGCCTCCTGGCCCGCGCCGGACTCCGATCCGCCGCGCACGCCCTCCGACAGCGGGATGCCGCCGGAGTCGAACGTGGGCAGGAACAGCGCGAGGACGACGAGCGCGCCCACGCTGCCGAGCAGGTACCGGCCCGGGCGGCGTCCGACCGAGGCCGAGATGCCCTCCCGGCCGCGGCCGTGGGCGTGCTCCTCGCCGTGCTTCGGGCGGAACGGCCAGAACGCGGCCCGGCCGAACAGCACGAGCACCGCAGGCAGGAAGGTGAGGGCGGCCAGCATGGCGAACGCGATGCACACCGCGGAGATCGGGCCGAGGCCCCGGTTGGACCCGAGGTCGGAGAACAGCAGGCAGAGGACGCCGAGGATCACCGTGCCGCCCGAGGCGAGGACCGGCTCCCACGACTGCCGGAGGGCCACCCGCATCGCGGTGTACGCCGACTGCTCCCGGCGCAGCTCCTCGCGGTAGCGGGCGACCAGCAGGAGGCCGTAGTCGGTGGCCGCGCCGACGACCAGGATCGAGGCGATGCCCTGGCTCTGGCCGTTGACCGCGATCCAGCCCTGCTCCGCCAGGAAGTACGCCACGGCGAGCGAGACGACCAACGCCATGCCGGCGGTGCCGATGACCAGCAGCGGGAGGAGCGGGCTGCGGTAGACCACGAGCAGGATCAGCAGGACGACGCCGAAGGCGGCGAGCAGCAGCAGGCCGTCGATGCCGGCGAAGCCCGCCGCGAAGTCGGCGAACACCGCGCCGGGGCCGGTCACGAACGAGGTGGTGCCGTCGATCCCGGGCAACTCGCGGAGCTCGGCGATCACGTCGGGCAGCGCGTCGCCGAGGTCGGGGTCGAACGGCAGGACGGCCTGGACGGCCTCGCCGTCCTCCGACGGGATCGCCGGGGACGGGTCGCCCTCCAGGGCGTCGGCGTCCTCGGCGATGCCGACCGCCTCGTCGACGCGCTCCTGCGCCTCGGCCAGCGCGGCGGGGTCGAGCGCACCGTCCTCGCTCTCCCAGAGGAGGATCACCGGCAGCGTGCGCTCGGTCTGGAAGGTCCGCTGGAGCTCGGTGACCCGCGTGGACTCGGCGCTGTCGGGCAGGAAGGCGGCGGAATCGTTCTCCGAGACCTCCGCGAGCTTGCCGCCGAACGAGCCCAGCGGACCGGCGAGGGCCAGCCAGGCCACGGCGACGAGGGCCGGGACCAGCCAGCGGAGGACGGACGTCCGGCGAGGCATGAGTTTCCTTGATGGTCGATAATCTCGATTGTCGAGAGATTATGACGGAACGGGGCGCAGGGCGAATGGAGGCGGGCATGGCGGACGCCGACGAGCGGCGGGAGCTGGCACTGCTCCTTCGCCGGCTGAACGTCGAACTGGATGCAGTCGGTCAGCGATTCGCCGATCTGCACGGCCTCAACCGCACCGACGTGCGCGCGCTGGTGGCGATCATGGACGCCGCCCGGCGAGGGGAGGCGCTCACCGCGGGCCGGCTCGGGGACGCCGTGGACCTGCGGTCCGCGTCGGTCACCGCGCTGGTCGACCGGCTGGAGAAGGTCGGTCACGTGCGGCGCGTGCGCGACCCCCAGGACCGGCGCCGGGTGGCCCTGGAGATGTCGGACACCGCGATGGCGGCGGGGGCGGAGCACTTCGGCGCCCTCGCGCAGGACCTGACCGCCGCGATGGAGGACTACTCCGACGAGGAGCTCGCCGTCGTCCGCCGGTTCCTGACCGACATGACCGACGTGATCACCCGCCACTCCCGCGGGTCATGACCACTGTGCGCTGATCCACCTCATCCGACGCAGATGGGGTGGATGAGCGCACAGTCGCGCGGCCCCCCTACAGGTAGAGGCCGGTCGATTCCTCGATGCGCTCCGCGGCGACGGCGTGCACGTCGCGCTCGCGCAGGATGATCAGGTCCTCGCCGTGCACCTCGACCTCGTGCTGGTCCTCGGGGGAGAAGAGCACCTGGTCGCCGACCTTCACCTGGCGGACGCCCGCCCCCACGCCGCGGGCCTCGCCCCACACCAGCCGCTTGGCGACCTGTGCCGTCGCCGGGATGAGGATGCCGCCGGTGGAGCGGCGGTCGCCGTCGTCCTTGCGCAGCGCCACCAGGACGCGGTCGTGCAGCATCTTGATCGGCAGCTTGCCGACAGCGGGGGCGATGTCGTCGGGCACGTCGTCCCACGTTACGCGCGGGCGTCGAGGGCCTTCATGGCCACTATGGCCCTGATCAGCCCCAGCCGAGCTCGTGCAGGCGCTCCTCCTCGATGCCGAAGTGGTGGGCGATCTCGTGCACCACGGTGATCGTCACCTCGTCGACGACGTCCTCCGCGGTATCGCAGACGGCGCAGATCGCCTCGCGGTAGATCATGATCCGGTCCGGCAGCGCGCCGCCGTACTCCCAGCCGCGCTCGGTGAGCGCGAACCCGTCGTAGAGGCCGAGCAGGTCCGGCTCCTCGGGGTTCCGGTCCTCCACCAGGAAGACGACGTTGTCGACCAGGGCCATGAGCTCCGGGGGGACGGCGTCGAGGGCGTCGGCGACCAGGTCCTCGAAGACGGGCAGGGGGAGGGGCTTCACCAGCTGGTCGGCAGCGGGCGGCCCTCCTCGTACCCGGCCGCGCTCTGCACCCCCAGGACCGCGCGCTCGTGCAGCTGGTCGATCGTCCGGGCCCCGGCGTAGGTGCAGGAGGAGCGGACGCCGGCGACGATCTGGTCGACGAGGTCCTCCACCCCGGGCCGGGCGGGGTCCAGGTACATGCGGGACGACGAGATGCCCTCCTCGAACAGGCCTGCCCGCGCGCGCTCGAACCCCGACTGCGACGACGTCCGTGCCTTGACCGCCCGCGCCGACGCCATGCCGAAGCTCTCCTTGTAGAGCCGTCCCGAGCCGTCGTCGTGGATGTCGCCGGCGCTCTCGTAGGTGCCGGCGAACCAGGAACCGACCATCACGTTCGCCGCGCCGGCCGCCAGCGCCAGGGCGATGTCCCGCGGGTGCCGCACGCCGCCGTCGGCCCACACGTGCTTGCCCAGCGAGCGGGCCTCCGCGGCGCACTCCTCGACGGCGGAGAACTGCGGCCGGCCGACGCCGGTCATCATCCGGGTGGTGCACATGGCGCCGGGGCCCACGCCGACCTTGACGACGTCGGCGCCGGCCTCGATGAGGTCGCGGGTGCCCTCCGCCGTCACCACGTTGCCGGCGACGACCGGCGCCGACCCGGCCACCGAGCGCACGGCGCGCAGCGCCTCGATCGCCTTCTCCTGGTGGCCGTGCGCGGTGTCCACGACCAGCACGTCCACGCCGGCGGCCAGGAGCGCGCCCGCCTTGCCCGCGACGTCGCCGTTGATGCCGACCGCCGCGGAGGTGAGCAGCAGGCCCTCGTCGTTCACGGCCGGGGTGTAGATCGCCGAGCGCAGCGCGCCCTTCTTCGTGATGACGCCGACCAGCCGGTCGCCCTCGACGACGGGGGCGGCGCTCACCCGCTCACCGGACAGGACGTCGAAGATCTTGGGCAGGTCGGTGCCGGCGGGAATGGTGAGCGGCTCGCGGGTCATCACCTCGGACAGCTGGGTGAAGCGGTCGACGCCCTGGCACTGCCCGTCGGTGACCACACCGACCGGTGCGCCGCCCTCGACCACCACGACGATCCCGTGCGCCCGCTTCGTCAGCAGGGCCAGCGCCTCGCCGACCGTGGACGTCGGGGAGAGCGTGATCGGGGTGTCGTAGACCGGGTGCCGCGACTTCACCCACGACACGACCTCGCTGACGACGTCGACCGGGATGTCCTGCGGCAGGACGGCGAGCCCTCCGCGGCGGGCCACGGTCTCGGCCATGCGCCGCCCGGAGATCGCCGTCATGTTGGCGACGACGAGCGGGATGGTCGTGCCCACGCGGTCCGGCGTGGTCAGGTCGACCTCGAGCCGGGAGCCCACCGTCGAGTGGTTGGGCACCATGAAGACGTCGGCGTAGGTGAGGTCGTGATCGGGCCGCTGCAGGAAGCGCATGGCCCCATTGTCCCTGAACCGGCGCCGGGGGCGGGGCGGTCGGATGCGGTGCGCTGCGTCGGCGTCCCGATCGGCGGGTTCCATTTCGGCAGGAATTGCCCGCCGCGTGATCCGGTCGCGAGCAATCCGATCGCTACGGTTCCGCGACGAACGGGCTCCCACCGAGGTCTCCCGTCGGGGTGGACAGGGGGCAGCGTGGCGCTCGCGCGCAGATCCGGACGTCGGCGGGGTGCCGGTCTCGTCGTCGCGCTCGCCGCGGCCCTGGCCGCACCCCTGCTCGGCACGTCGCCGGCGGCCGCGGACGTGGACAGGACCGGCGTCCGCGCCGTCACCACGCAGACCGCCGCCGTCGTCCCCGGGCAGACGGCCTGGCTGTCGGTCGTGTGGACCAGCGACCAGACCGTGACGAACTGGTCGACGACGGTGAGCGCACCCGCCGGCGTGACCGTCAGCTACCCGACCACGCGCGGCGGAGCGGACACCTCGCTGTACGGCTCGGAGAGCCTCGTGGGCAGCACGCGCGACTTCACCGCGTTCAAGCTGCAGGTGCCCTACACGCAGCGGACGTCGTTCCCCCTCACCGTCGTGTCGACCTACACGAGCACCTGCGGCGACAACGGCCAGTGCAAGGAGGTCGGCGGCGGCAACGACGACAAGGCGCGGGACTTCAGCACCACGGTCACCGTCACGGTGCCGGTCGTCCCCGCCACCGGACCGGACTTCATCCAGGACACGACCAGCCTGACGGTCCCGGCCTCCAGCGACGCCTTCGCGCAGCTGGCCTTCAGCGCCGGGCAGGCGGACCTCGCGGACTTCACCGTCCGCGCCGGGCGGCTGCCCGCCGGGCTCGTCGTCGGCTATCCCGGCGATGCGCCGGCGAGCCGACCGGCAGGGGGCGCAGCGCTGATCGGGCGCTCCACCGACCAGGTCGCCCTCCGCCTGGACACCACGGGCATGGCCCGCGGGACCTACACGCTGCCGCTCGTCATCTCCTACACCGCCGCCACGCCGCGGACCGCATCCGGGACGGTGACCCTTGTCGTGCAGTGACCGCCGTCCGGCGCGGACCGTCGTCGCCCTGGCCGCGCTGGCGGTCCTCGGGACCACGGCCGCCTGCGGCGCCGAGGAGCCGGCGACCGGGCCCGCAGCGGCGACGCCGTCCAGCACGCCGTCCAGCACGCCGGCCGACGCGACGACCGGCCGGATCGCCGAGATCGAGTTCGCGCGGCAGTGCACGGTCGCGTCGGTGAACTACGCCGACGAGGCGCAGTTCACCATCGAGCTCGACACCCACCTCGCCGCCGCCGGCTTCTCGCACGAGCAGTGGAAGCAGTGGCACGACGCGCTCGTCGTCTCACCGGAGCTGGTCACCCAGTTCGCGGAGATCAGCGCCGCGGGCTGCCCCGCCGAGCCGACCGGCCGGACGCCGGCGGACGAGGAGCCGGCCGGCTAGGAGCCGACGGGCACCAGACGTTCGGCGGGCACCAGCACGTCGGCGGGCACGGGTCGTCCGGCGGATGCCGGGTGCCCGGAGAAGCCCACCCGGGGCATCGCCGTCCACACCGGCGACCGGCGGGTGAGCGCGGCCACCAGGCCCCGCAGCCGGTACCAGGAGTGCGCCCAGCGGAACCAGAGGTGCTCCACGAGGGCGGCGGCCATCAGTCCGAGCAGGTCCCGGCCGCGGCCGTAGCGGTGGTAGGTGAGCTCCTCGACCGCGATCGCGGTGGCCGAGAGCAGCACGCCGAGCGCGATGGCGAGGACCAAAACCGCTCCCGCGATCGCCGGCTCGACCAGCCCGAGGACCATCGAGGTCACGACGGCGGCGACACCCACGATCTCCACCACCGGCCCGAGCAGCTCGAAGAGCAGGAAGAACGGCAGGGCCAGCACGCCGATGGGGCCGTAGCGCGGGTTGCCGATCATCCGGCGGTGCTTCCAGAGCAGCTGACCGAGGCCGTGCGACCAGCGCTTGCGCTGCCGGCCCAGCACCTGCCAGCTCTCGGGCACCTCGGTCCAGCAGACGGTCTGGGGGACGAACACCACGCGGTGCGGGCGCCGCCGGCGGCGCAGGTGCTCCTGGATCGTGACGACGAGCTCGGCGTCCTCCGCGAGGGAGTTCGGGTCCATGCCGCCGACCTCGAGGACGACGTCGCGCCGGAAGAGCCCGAAGGCCCCGGAGATGATGAGCAGGGCCTGCGCGTCGGCCCAGCCAGTGCGCCCGAGCAGGAACGAGCGCAGGTACTCGATCACCTGGACCCGGACGACCCAGCGCCGGGAGAGCCGCGGCTCGAGCATCGTCCCGCGGTCGGTGAGCGCGCCGTTGGCGGCCCGGATGACCCCGCCGGCCGCGACGACGTTGTCCGGGTCCTCGACGAAGGGCCGGGAGACCTGCAGGAGGGCCTCGGTCTCCAGGAGCGAGTCGGCGTCGACCATGCACACCAGCGGGTGACGCGCGTGGTTCAGGGCGGCGTTGAGGGCGTCCGAGCGCCGGCCGACGCTGTGCTTGCGGAGAACCAGCAGCGGGTCACCGGTGGTGGCGCGGTGGACGGAGAGGATCTCGCCGTCGACCGGCAGGTCGGCGGTGGGCCGCGGCGCGACCTCGCGGAGCGCGTAGCGCGCGGCGACGAGGGCGAACGTGCGATCGGTGGAGCCGTCGTCCACGAGCACGACCTCGAGGGCCGGGTACTTCTGGCCCAGCGCCGCGGACAGCGTGTCCAGGATGCCGGCCTCCTCGTCGTGCGCGGGCACGAGGATCGAGACGGCGGGGGTCAGCGGGCTGGCGAAGGTCTCGTCGTGCCCCTCCACGCCGCGCCAGTGCCGGTTGCGCCAGACCCGCCGGGCACCCGCGAGGACGAGCAGCAGCGTGACCAGGTGGAACAGCGCGACGTGGGCGGTGAGGACCCAGCCGGCGGTGAGCAGGGCGTCGACGAGGAACTCGCGCATCAGGAGGCTCCGGCCAGCGAGCGCGGGGCCGCCGAGGAGACCGCGTCGAGAGCGGCGCGGGCAGCGGGGGCCGCGGGGCCGTCGAGGGCGCCGAGGGCGCGGAGCCGGTCCCGGCCCTCGGGCGTGATCGAGGCCAGCGCGTCGGCGCAGGCGGTCCGCACGCGCAGGTCGGACGCCGACATCCCGGCGGCCAGCGCCGGGACGCAGTCCGGGTCGCCGATGCGTCCCAGGGCCTCGGCCGCCGCCTGACGCAGCGCGGGATCGACGGCGAACACGGTCACCCGGCTGAGGGCGTCACCGGCCTGCGGGGCGCCGATGCGGCCCAGCGCTCCGGCCGCGGCGCGGCGGACGTGGGGAGGGGCGCCGGGATCGTCGAGGGCGGCGGTGAGCGCGGCCACGGCGGGGAGGTCACCGTGCAGGCCGAGCAGGCTGGCCGACAGCGCCCGCGCGGACGCGGTGCCGGAGTCCAGCGCGGTGCGCAGGGCCGGCAGGGCGGGCGTGCCGAGGTCGAGGACGGCCATGCCGACGATGCCGGAGGGCACCGGCCGGAACGTGGTGAGGGCCGCCAGGAGGTACGGCACGGCGGCGACGTCGCCGGCCTTGCCCAGCGCGCGCGTGGCGGCGGAGCGGACGTCGGGGGAGCGGTCCTCCAGCAGGGTGACCAGGTCCGGGGTGTGCCGCGTGCTGCCGGTGGCGCCGAGCAGCATCGCGGCGCGCCCGCGGCGCCACGGCGCACGGGCGGAGAGCTGCTCCGCGGCGCGGTCGACCACGCCGCGGGCGACGAGGAGGTCGCGCAGCACCTGACGGTCGTTGCCGCGCAGCTGCGGGAGCAGGTGCAGGACGACGTCGTCGAGCACGGCGGGGGCGTCGGCGAGCGACTGGGCGGTCTGCTCGCCGTCGAGAAGGTTGTAGACCAGCGGCGTCAGCGCCGCGCGACGGGACGCGTCCCGCTGCTCCCGGCGTCGGCGGGCCAGGTGGGCCCCGCCGACCGAGAGGAGCAGGAGCACGACCAGGCCGGTCACCCCGGTGCTGAGGAGCAGCACGGGGCCCGGCAACGCGGTCACGCCGGGATGCTGCCGGGCGGCAGCGCAGCGGTGACGCGGCTGATGAGCTCACGGGTGCTGAACGGCTTGGCGACGAAGTCGGTCGCCCCGGCGGCGAAGCCGCGCTCGAGGTCGGGCTCCTGCGCCTTGGCGGTGAGCAGCAGCACCGGCGTACGGGCGAGCCCGGCGTCGGCGTCGGCGCGCAGGGCGGCGCAGACCTCCAGGCCGTTCATCCGCGGCATCATCCAGTCGAGGACGACGAGGTCGGGGTGCAGTGCTCGGGCGGCCGCCAGGCCGGCCTCGCCGTCGGCCTCGACCGAGACCTCGAGGCCGAGCCGGCCGAGCCGGAAGGCGACGAGGTCGGCGATCACGGGATCGTCGTCGACGACCAGGACGTGGGGCATGGGGCTCCGATCAGAAAAGGTGTGGCACAACCAGCATCGGCACGTTGCTGGTGTCCCTGTAGCCCCGTGCGTCACACGGGCGGCCGCGCCGGCACCGGTTCGGGTGGAGGCGGCCCTGCACCGGTCGAGACAGAGGTGTGGCATTCCGGAACAGCGCTCACGACCGTGGTCTCCCCCGCCCGCTCGGAGTGCTGCTCCGCCGGCCCCTCGCCGTCGGCCTCGCGGCCCTCACGACGGTCGCGCTGATGACGCTGGGGCTGGCCCTCGTGGTCGTCACGGTCATCGGACCGCGCGTCGACCGGGCCAACGACATGCTCAGCGCCCTGCAGGACGGCCACATCGCCATGCTCAACCAGGAGACCGGCGTGCGCGCCTTCCTGGTGACCCGCGAGCCCCGCTTCCTCGAGCCGTACGTGAAGGGCGTGGAGGACCTCGAGCGGGCCGATGCGGCGCTGCGGGAGCTGCGGAACGACGTGCCGGACGTGGCCGAGCACCTCGTCGAGCTCGAGGAAGCGGAACGGGCCTTCACGCAGGGCTGGACGGTGCCCACGCTGGCCGCCCAGCCGGCCATCGGGGACATCGCGGCGCTGAACGAGCTGCTGCGCGAGGACAAGCGACTGTTCGACCGGTACCGCGAGGTCGAACTGCGCGTGCGGGGGCTGGTGGAGGAGGAGCGGAACGAGGCAGGCGCCCAGCGGACGTTCATGGTCGTCGCCGCCGCGCTCGCGGCGCTGGCCGTGGCCGCGGCCGTCGCGGTGGCGGTCCGGCGGGCCAACCGCCGACTCGCGGAGGAGCTGCTGCCGCCGATCGGGCAGGTCCGCGACACCCTCGCCGCGCTGACCACCGGGCAGATGGACCGCCGGGCCGTCGCGGCCGGCCCCGAGGAGCTGCGGGACATCGCCGAGGACGTGAACGCCCTGGGCGACGTCCTGCAGGAGCGCGTCGCCCTGGTCGAGGCGCGCGAGGAGGAGCTGGTCCGGGCCCGGGACGAGGCCGAGCGCGCCGGGCAGGCCAAGACGGCGTTCCTCGCGACCATGAGCCACGAGATCAGGACGCCGCTGAACGCCGTCCTCGGCCTCACCGACCTGCTGCTGACCACGGAGCTGACCGAGGAGCAGCGCGGCCACCTCGACACCGTGTCGCGCAGCGGGGACAGCCTGCTGATGCTGATCAACGACATCCTCGACTTCTCCAAGATCGAGGCCGGCGAGCTGGACCTCGAGGAGGCCCCGTTCCAGCTCGACGACGTCGTCTACGACGTCGCCCAGCTCCTGGCGCCGCAGGCGGCAGGCAAGGGCCTGGACCTGCTGGTCGACATCCCCGGCGACTGCGCCTGGCGGGTGGTGGGCGACGCCGGACGCCTCCGGCAGGTGGTGATGAACCTGGTCGGCAACGCCGTGAAGTTCACCTCGACCGGCCAGGTCGTCGTCGTCCTCACCAGCGACGACGGCGACCTCGACGACGACGGCACGCTGATGTGCCGGCTCTCCGTGATCGACACCGGCATCGGGATCACCCCCGAGCAGCAGCAGCGGCTCTTCCGGTCCTTCAGCCAGGGGGATGCCTCGATCACCCGGTCCTACGGCGGGACCGGGCTGGGCCTGGCCATCAGCCAGCGGATCGCCGAGGCCATGGGTGGCGGCATCAGCGTGTACAGCGACCTCGGTGCGGGCTCGACCTTCACCGTCAGCGTGCGACTGACCCCCGCGGCCGCCGACCGGGACCGCGCCGTGTCCACCGACCTGACGGGCCGCCGGCTGCTCGTCGTCGACGACAACGTGACCAACCTGCGCATCCTGGAGCACCAGCTGGGGCGCTTCGGAGCCACCACCGTGCTCGTGTCCTCCGGGGCCGAGGCGCTGGCCCGCTTCGATGCCGGCGAGCGGTTCGACGCGTGCCTGCTGGACCTGCACATGCCCGGCATGCCCGGCGACGTGCTGGCCACCCGGCTGCGGGCCCACCCGCGAGCGGCCGGCACGCCGTTGGTCCTGCTCAGCAGCTCCACCCGCCTGCACGCCACGGAGGCGGCGTCGTTCGCGGCGCGGATGCACAAGCCGGTCCGGCCCGAGCGCCTGCTCCTGACGCTGCTGTCCGTGCTGCACCCCGACGACGCACGCACGGCCGCACCGGCCGGCGGTCCGGCGGAGACCCCCTCCGGGGGCCGGCTGCGAGTCCTCGTCGCCGAGGACCACGCGGTCAACGCCCAGCTGATCGGGCTCTACCTCGCGCAGCTGGGGCACGACTGCGAGCGGGTCGTCAACGGGCGCGAGGCGGTCGAAGCCGTGCAGCGGTCGCGCTACGACGTCGTTCTCATGGACGCGCAGATGCCGGTGATGGGCGGCGTGGACGCCACGGCCGCCATCCGGGCGCTGCCGATCCCGCAGCCGCGGATCGTCGCCGTCACCGCCAGCGTCCTCGCCAGCGACCGCACGGCCTTCATGACGGCCGGCGCCGACGAGTTCCTGACCAAGCCGGTGCGCCTGGCCACGCTGGACGCGACGCTGCAGCGGTGGGCGTCGGCAGGCGCGAGCGCTCCGCTCCGGTCCGCGGTGGTCGTCCCTCTGCCCCGCGCCGGTGAGCCGGCGGGCCGGCTCCCGCACACCGACGTCCTGGACGCCGAGACCGTCGACGAGCTCCGGGACCTCGGGGACGAGGCCTTCGCGCACCTGTACGGGAAGTACGCGCACGGCCTGCCCGACACGCTCGCGGCCCTCGCCGCCGCCGCGGACGGCGGGTCCTGGTCCGAGGACGACGAGCTGTCGGTCCCCCGGCTCGCCCACCGGCTCAAGGGCAGCAGCGCAGCCATGGGCGCCGCCCGGATGGCCGAGCTCTGCGAGCTCCTGCAGACCGCCACCGGCGGAACCCCCGAGCTGGACCGCGCACTGACCGAGCTGCAGGAGGAGAGCCTGCGGGTGCAGGTGGCCGTCTCGGCCCTCCTGGGGACGGAACGCTGACCCCGGGCAGGCGGTACCGGCCCCTCCGTACGATCGGGTCGTGATCGACCTCCGGCTCGTGCGTGAGAACCCCGACCTCGTCCGTGCCAGCCAGCGGGCCCGGGGTGCCGACGAGTCCCTGGTGGACGCGCTGCTCGCCGCCGACGCCGCCCGCCGCGAGGTGGTGAAGCGGGCCGACGACCTGCGGGGCGAGCAGAAGAACGCGTCGCAGGCGGTCAAGAAGGCCACCCCCGAGGAGCGCCCCGCCGTCCTGGAGCGGGCCAAGGCCCTGGCCGCCGAGGTCAAGGACGCCGAGGAGGCGCAGCGGACCGCCGACGCCGCGCTGCGCGAGGCGCACCTGAGGATCCCGAACGTCGTGGCCGACGAGGTGCCGCCCGGCGGTGAGGACGACGCCGTGACCCTGCGGACGGTCGGCGAGGTCCCCGCGTACGACTTCCCGGTGCGCGACCACATCGAGATCGGCGAGGCGCTGGGCGCCATCGACATGGAGCGCGGGGCGAAGGTCTCGGGGGCCCGCTTCTACTTCCTCACCGGCCCCGGCGCGCTGCTGGAGTTCGCGCTGGCGCAGCTGGCCATCAGCCGGGCGGTCGCCGCGGGCTTCACGCCGGTCATCGCGCCCGCGCTGGTGAAGCCCGAGGCCATGGAGGGCACCGGTTTCCTCGGCGAGCACGACGAGGAGGTCTACCGGATCGAGCGCGACGACCTCTACCTCGTGGGCACGTCCGAGGTCGCGATCGCGGGCATGCACGCCAAGGAGGTGCTCGACCTCTCCGCCGGTCCGCGGCGGTACGCGGGCTGGTCCTCCTGCTTCCGCCGGGAGGCCGGCTCCTACGGCAAGGACACCCGCGGCATCATCCGCGTGCACTGGTTCGACAAGGTCGAGATGTTCAGCTTCTGCCGGCCGGAGCAGACCGAGGCGGAGCACCTGCGGCTGCTGCAGTGGGAGGAGGAGTTCCTCCAGGCCCTCGAGCTGCCCTACCGGGTGGTCGACATCGCGGCCGGTGACCTGGGCACCAGCGCCACCCGCAAGTACGACATCGAGGCGTGGTTCCCGACGCAGGGCACCTACCGCGAGCTCACCTCCACGTCGGACTGCACGACGTTCCAGGCCCGGCGGCTCAACATCCGCTACCGGGACGAGGACGGGAAGCCGCAGACGGCGGCCACGCTCAACGGCACCCTCTGCGCCATCGCCCGCACCATCGCCTGCCTGCTCGAGGTGCACCAGCAGGCCGACGGCTCGGTGCACGTCCCCGTCGCCCTGCGGCCCTGGCTCGGTGGCGTCGAGCGGCTCGCCCCCGGGATGACCCTGGTGCCGCCGGTCCCGGTGCCCACCGCATGACCGCGGAGCGACCGAAGGCACTCAAGGCGTACGGCGTGCTCGCCGACGCCGACCGCGTGGTCGAGCTGGACGCCGCCGCGGTCGGCTCCTGGCGTCCCAAGCTGGTCGCGACCGACCTCGACGGCACCCTGCTCGACTCCGACGGCGAGGTCGGCCCGCGCACCCGCGCCGCCCTGGAGGCGTGCTGGGACGCCGGCATCCCGGTCGTGGGTGTGACCGGACGCGGACCGCGGCTGCTCGAGAGCGTCCGCGCCGCCCTCGACGGCCGCGGCATCGCCGTCCTGGCGCAGGGCGGTTTCGTCGTCGACCTCGAACGCGACGAGGTGCTGCGCACCGTCGGGCTGCCCCGCGACCAGGCGCAGGCGGTGATCGAGCGCATCGAGGCGGTTGCCGGAGAGCTGATCGTCGCCGTCGAGGACGCCGCCGAGCAGAGCGAGGTCGCCGGTCCGCTGCGCGTGCAGCACGGGTTCGACTGGCCCTATCCCGAGCCGGCGCACCTGCTCCCGCGGCAGGAGGTGCTCCCCGAGGGCGCCGTCCTCAAGGTGTTCCTGCGCTCGGCGACGGTGGGCCAGGACGAGCTCCTGGCCCGCGCGAAGCGCGTCGTCGACCCGGTCGACGCGGAGGTGACCCACGCGGGGCTCGGCTTCATCGAGGTGCTGCCGCCCGGGATCACCAAGGCCACCGGCCTGGCGATCGCGTTGGAGCGGTACGGCGTGGGCTTCGGCGACGTGCTCGTCTTCGGCGACATGCCCAACGACCTGCCGATGATCGGCGCGGTGGCCGAGGCGGGCGGGCGGGCGATCGCCGTCGCCAACGCGCACCCGACCGTCCGCGCGGCAGCGACGGGCCTCACCAGCGGGCACGACGCCGACGGGGTGGCGCGCTACCTGGAGGCCCTGCTGTTCGACGGCGGGCCCAGCGATGTCTGACTGGAAGCCGCGGCTGATCGCCAGCGACATGGACGGCACGCTGCTGCGCTGGGACGACACGGTGAGCGACGCCACGGTGGCCGAGCTCGAGCGGTGGCGGGCCGACGGCGTCCCGGTGGTGCTGGCCACGGGCCGGCCGCCGCGCTGGATGTACCGCATCCGCGACGTCCTGGGCTCCGGGACGGCGGTCTGCTGCAACGGTGCGGTGATCATGGACCTGGAGCGGTTCGAGATCGTGCACGAGGAGCTCCTGCAGGCCGACGTCCTCCGCTCGGTCACCGACGGGCTGCGCCGGCGCCAGCCGGACACCTGGTTCGCGGTCGAGTACGGGCTGGAGTTCCGACACGAGCCGATCTACAAGCCGCGCTGGGACGTCGACGCCCCCGGGGTCGCGGAGGCGACCCTGGACGAGCTGGTCGCCCAGCCCGTGGCCAAGCTCCTCGCCCGGCACGAGGAGCTCCCGCGGGACGAGTTCGTCGCGCTGGTCGAGGACGTCGTCGCCGGGCGCGCGACGGTCACCCACAGCTCCACCGACGCCCTCGCCGAGATCTCCGCGGCCGGGGTCACGAAGGCGTCCGGCCTGGCGCGGGTCGCGGCGAGCCACGGCCTCGGTCCCGAGGACGTCGTCGTCTTCGGGGACATGCCCAACGACATCGCCGCCTTCGAGTGGGTGCGGGCCGCCGGTGGGCGCGCCGTGGCGATGGCGCACGCGCATCCCGACCTCCTGGCCGTCGCCACCGACGTCACCGGTACCAACGAGGACGACGGCGTCGCGTCCTTCCTGGCCTCCCTGTAGTCACTCCTCCGCTGGACCCGCTCCATGGATGGATCGACTCAACATCGACCGGAAGGTGCCGTCAATCCGGACAGATGACCGCCGAGGGGGCGGTCCAGGTTCGGAAGAGGGTCGGCATGGCCGCCGCCGTCACATCCCCGCACGACCCGGCGCTCGATGGACGGGAGAAGACCACGGAGGGGCTGTTCGCGCGCGTCGGCCTGCAGGGGCGGCTGCTCGTGGCCATCCTCCTGGTCGCCCTGACCACCCTCGCGGTCGGGCTCATCGGGGCCTCTCGCATGACCGTGCTCAGTGAGCGGGCCGAGCAGGTGTACGAGGAGGGGACGGTGCCTCTCGACGACATCCGGCTGCTGCAGTCGTACTGGTGGGAGTACCAGACGCATTCCGCGCGAGGCGCCATGACGACCCTCTCGCCGGACCTCCTGGCGGCGTCGCAGGCGAAGGGGGTCGAGGTGCAGGCCATCATCGAGGAGCTCACCGCGACCGTCGGCGCCGCGCCCCTCGGCCCCGAGGCCAGGGCGGCCTTCCAGCGCTTCGAGCCGGCGGTCGCCCGGTACTTCGAGGCGCTCGGCCGGCTGATCCAGGCGTCGCAGTCGGGCGCCCCGGCCCAGCTCGCCCAGGTCGGCACGTTCATCGCCGACCTGCAGGCTGCCGAGGTGGAGGCGGTCGCCGCGCTGACGGAGGCGGCTGACGCCCAGTCCGAGTCCGCCCACCGGGTGGCCGACGAAGCGATCGCGGCCGCGAAGTCCGCACGCACGCTGACCTTCCTCGTGATCGGCGTCGGCCTGGCGGTGTCGGTGGCGCTGGCAGTGCTGGTGGCGCGCAGCGTCAACCGGCCGGTCCAGCGGATCAGCGAGGTCCTCGACCGCGTCGCGGACGGCGACCTCACGGTCCGCGTCGGTCCCACGGGGGGCGCCGAGCTGTCCCGGGTCGCGGCGTCGCTGGACCGCACGCTGGACGCGATCAGCGGGATCCTCACCTTGGTCTCGGACTCTGCCGGGCGCCTCGGTGACGCCTCCCAGAAGCTCGACGGCGCCGCTGCCGGCATCGCCGCGAACGCGCGCACGGCCGCAGGCCAGGCCGAGGACGTCGTCGCCACGGCCGGCGCGGTGGCCACGAGTGTGGACACCGTGGCGACGGGCTCGTCGCAGATGGAGTCGGCGATCCGGGAGATCGCGCAGAACGCCAGCGAGGCCTCCCGGGTGGCCGGCCAGGCGGTGTCGGTCGCCGAGGACACCACGCGGACCGTCGGCAAGCTGGGCGACTCCTCGCAGGAGATCGCGACGGTGGTCAAGCTGATCAACGGGATCGCCGAGCAAACCAACCTGCTGGCGCTCAACGCCACCATCGAGGCGGCGCGGGCCGGTGAGGCCGGCAAGGGCTTCGCGGTCGTGGCCAGCGAGGTCAAGGAGCTGGCGCAGGAGACCGCGCGGGCGACCGAGGACATCTCCAAGCGGGTCGAGGCCATCCAGGCCGACACCGCCGGCGCCGTCGAGGCGATCAGCCGGATCTCCGGTGTGATCGGCGAGATCAACGACTTCCAGGCGACCATCGCCGCGGCGGTCGAGGAGCAGACGGCGACGACCAACGAGATGAACCGCAACGTGGCCGAGGCCGCCAGCGGCTCGCAGGACATCGCGGCCGCCATCACCGGGCTGGCAGCAGGAACGCAGGCCACCAACGAACGGGTCGAGGAGGCGCAGCGCGCCGCCGGCGAGCTGGCCCGCATGAGCGGGGACCTCCAGGAGGCCGTCAGCCGCTTCACCGTGTGAGGAGCTCGCTGCTGCGGCAGCGAGGCAGGACAGCGCGACGGCGCCGGACCCCGGGTGGGGTCCGGCGCCGTCGCGCTTCCGGCAGGTGAGCCGCCCGACTGGAGTGCGAGGTCGCGCTGCCGAAGAAGCTCAGGACGACAGGCGCGTCCTCCTGCACGGCGTGGGCGGACAGATGCGTCCTTCTACCGATGGAAGCGAGCAGGCGATGGATGACGAGCGCAATCCCGGGATCCCGGCGGCGGAGCAGCCGCCGGACGAGTCCCCCCGGCGGACCCTGGCCGACGTCGGTCTCCGCGCGCGGCTGCTGGGGGCCATCCTCGTCGTAGCCCTCACGACGGTCGCCGTCGGCGCGTTCGGCATCCAGCGGATGTCGGTCCTCAGCGACCAGGCGCAGGTGGTCTACGACGACGGCGCCCAACCCCTGGACGCGCTGCGCACCCTGCAGGCGGACTGGTGGCAGATGTCCACCAACACCGCGCGCGCGAACATCCCGTCGCTGCCGGCCGAGAGCCGCGTCCGGGCCCAGCAGGCAGCCCAGGAGCTCGGCCAGAAGCTGGTCGAGAACCGAGCCGCCGTGGCCGACATGCCGCTCTCCGCGGAGACCCGCGCCCACTTCACCGAGTTCGAGGGCGCCGTCGACACCTACCTCGGCGTTCTCCAGCAGCTGATCGCCAGTGCCGCAACGCCCGCCGCCCCGGCTCAGGTCGGCCAGCTCGTGGGGCAGCTGAGCGAGCAGGAGCTGATCATCGCCGACTCCATCGCGGCGGCCACCGAGTCGGCCTCGGTCACGGCCCAGGAGACAGCCACGGAGGCGCAGAACGCCTACGAGACCGCCCGCACGCTGACGCTGGTCATCATCGTCGCCGGCCTGCTGCTCTCCCTCGTCCTCGCTGTCCTCGTCTCCCGCAGCGTCACCCGCCCGGTCCAGCGGATCCGCGAGATCCTCGGTCAGGTGGCCGCCGGTGACCTCACCGTCCGCGCCGGCCGCACCGGCGGCGGGGAGCTCGGCGAGATGGCCGAGTCCCTCGACCAGACCCTCGACGCCCTCGGGTCCGTGCTGACCCTGGTCGGCGACTCCTCCACGCGGCTGGCCGCAGCGTCCTCGCAGTTGAAGAACGCCGCCGAGGGCATGCGCGTCAACGCGCAGACCGCCGCAGGCCAGGCCGACGAGGTCGTCACCTCCGCCGGCGCCGTCGCCTCCAGCGTCGACACCGTGGCCACGGGCTCCTCGCAGATGGAGTCGGCCATCCGCGAGATCGCCCACAACGCCACCGAGGCCGCCCGTGTCGCGGGTCAGGCCGTGGCGGTCGCGGAGAACACGACGAAGACCGTCGGCAAGCTGGGCGACTCCTCGCAGGAGATCGCGACCGTCATCAAGCTGATCAACGGGATCGCCGAGCAGACCAACCTGCTGGCGCTCAACGCCACCATCGAGGCGGCGCGGGCCGGCGAGGCGGGCAAGGGCTTCGCGGTCGTGGCCAGCGAGGTCAAGGAGCTGGCGCAGGAGACCGCGCGGGCGACCGAGGACATCTCCAAGCGGGTCGAGGCCATCCAGGCCGACACCGCCGGCGCCGTCGAGGCGATCAGTCAGATCTCCACCGTCATCGGCGAGATCAACGACTTCCAGGCGACCATCGCCGCGGCGGTCGAGGAGCAGACCGCGACGACCAACGAGATGAACCGCAACGTCGCCGAGGCCGCCACCGGCACCCAGGGCATCGCCGCGGCGATCTCCGGTCTGGCCGCGGGCACGCAGGAGACCAACCAGCAGGTCGCCGACGCCCAGCGCGCCGCCGGTGAGCTGGCCCGCATGAGCGGGGAGCTGCAGGAGGCCGTCGGCCGCTTCACCGTCTAGCAGGACCCCGCCGCCCCACCGCTCGCGGCGGGACCCATGCAGCGGGCCGTACACGACGGCGCCGGGCCCCCGCAGGGGTCCGGCGCCGTCGTGCGTCCTACCTCAGCTGGTGGTGGCGACGACCGCGGCGACGACGAGGATCGCCACGACGACGGCCAGCACGCCGAGGACCACGCCCGCGATGGCCAGGCCGGTCTTGGCCCCGGTCCGGCGGCCCTGCGAGATGCCGACGCCACCGAGGACCACGCCGAGGACACCGAGGATGATGCCGACGATCGGGATCACCCAGGACAGGCCGAGGCCCACCAGGCCGGTCACGAACCCGGCGACGGCCATGCCGTTGGGCCGGGTGCCGCTTCCCGTGGTCGTGGACGTGGTCGAGTGCTCTGTGGTCACGGTTCCTCCGCTTCCTGGTGACCGGGGTCTCCGGCCGGACGCCCCAGAGGGTGCGGACGCCGGGAACGGCGGGCAACCGGTGTTGCGGCCTTTCACCTGGTCGAGGGAACCGGTGCGTCTCGTTAGAGGTACTGACCCCCACCGGGGCGGAAGTCGGGCTGCTGTCCGGGCGCCTGCCCCCCGGGCAGGGCCTTGCGGCGGACCTCCTCGAGCTGCGCGCGGGCGGCCATCTGCTGGGCGAAGATCGCCGTCTGGATGCCGTGGAAGACGCCCTCCAGCCAGCCCACCAGCTGGGCCTGTGCGATGCGCAGCTCCGCGTCCGACGGCGTCTCGCCCTCGGTGAAGGGCAGCGTGATGCGCTCCAGCTCCTCGCGGAGCTCCGGCGCCAGCCCGTCCTCCAGCTCGCGGATCGAGGCGGCGTGGATGTCGCGCAGCCGGTTGCGGCTGGCGTCGTCCAGGGGAGCGGCGCGGACCTCCTCGAGCAGCTGCTTGATCATCGTGCCGATGCGCATGACCTTGGCCGGCTGCTCGACCATGTCGCCCACGCCGGCCGACCCGTCCCCGTCGCCGTCGTCGCCCTGCGGCATGGCGAGGGCGCCGACCGGCTGCCCGTCAGGGCCCACCACGACGACCTGCTGGGGGCGCTCGCTGCCGTTCCCGGGTGCAGTCATGCCTCCATCCTGCCCCGGCGCCGCCACCGCCGAACGGGGGGCCGGTCAGGCCTCCGGGAGGAGCAGCACCTTGCCGACGTGCTCGCTGGCCTCGACGACGCGGTGCGCCTCCGCCGCCCGCGACATGGGCAGCCGGCGGTCGATGATCGGGCGGACCACGCCGCGCTCGACGTCGGGCCACACGTCGTGGCGGACCGCCGTCACGATGTCGGCCTTCCCGCCCCGCCCGGTCGCCGGTCGCGACCGCAGGGCGGTGGCGTGCACCGAGGCGCGCTTGCCGAGCAGCGTGGCGATGTTCAGCTCCGCCTTGGTGCCGCCCTGCATGCCGATGATCACCAGGCGGCCACCGACGGCCAGGGCGTCGACGTTGCGGGCGAGGTACTTCCCGCCCATGTTGTCCAGGACGACGTCCACCCCACGGCCGCCGGTCTCCTCGCGGACGCGGTCGAGGAAGTCCTCGTCGCGGTAGTTGATGCCCACGTCGGCGCCCAGCTCCCGGCAGACGTCGAGCTTGGCCGCCGTCCCCGCGGTGGTGAGCACCCGGGCGCCCGCGCGGGCCGCGAGCTGGATCGCCATCGTCCCGATGCCGCTGGAGCCGCCGTGCACCAGGAACGTCTCCCCCCGCTGCAGGCCGGCGAGCTGGAAGACGTTGGACCAGACCGTGCAGGTGACCTCCGGGAGCCCGGCGGCGGTGGCCAGCTCCACCCCCGACGGGCGGGGGAGCAGCTGACCGGCCGGGACGGCGACCCGCTCGGCGTAGCCGCCGCCGGAGAGCAGCGCGCACACCTCGTCGCCCACGGTCCAGCCCTCGACCCCCGCGCCGACCTCGCTGATCACGCCGCTGCACTCCAGGCCGAGGATCTCGCTGGCGCCCTTCGGCGGCGGGTAGAAGCCCTGTCGCTGGAGGAGGTCCGCCCGGTTCACGGCGGTGGCCGCGACGTCGACGATCACCTCGCCGGGCCCGCAGACCGGGTCGGGGACCTCCGACCAGCTGAGCACCTCGGGTCCGCCGGGCTCGGTCACCGTCACCGCACGCATCCCCCGACCCTAAGGCCCGGTCCCTGGCCCGGTCCCGGCCCGGTTGCCCACCGGCGACGCGGCCGCTGACGGTCATGCCCCCTCACCGTCCGCGGCGACCGGCCGTCCGCGCCCGGCCCGGGTCGCCGGCCGGGACACCGGCACTGACGGGTACCCCTGCCGGTGCCAGGGTGGACGGACCGCCGGCACGCGCCGCGGCATCCGCGGCCCGGCGGCCGCCAGGAGGTGCCGCATGGCCGCCAACCCGTCAGCTGCGTGGGTCCCGCCACCGCCGCCGGCCCGGATGGGCGCCGGGCGGGTGCTCGCCGTGGTCCTCGGCGCCCTGGTGCTCCTGCCGGCGATCGGCCTGCTCACCGGCGGTGGGGTCCTGCTGTGGGCCGACACCTGGGGGCGCGAGGACGACGACTACCTGTTCACGGCCACCGATGAGTTCTCCACGGCCGGGCACGCGATGCAGAGCGACCGGATCGACCTCGAGACGGACGCCGACTGGGTGCCGTTGTCCGCGGCGCTGGGCACCGCACGCGTCGAGGTGACGAGCGCCGACGCCGGCGAGGACGTCTTCATCGGCGTCGGTCCGACCGCCGACGTCGAGGCGTACCTGGGCGGGGTCGAGCGCACCGTCATCGACGACCTGGGGCTGGACACGTCGGCCGGCCAGGAACTCCTCCCGGGAGGCGCCCCGTCCGGGCCGCCGACCCAGCAGGACTTCTGGACCGTGGAGGCCAGCGGTCCGGGCACGCAGCAGCTGAGCTGGGAACCGGCGGACGGTTCCTGGACGCTCGTCATCATGAACGCCGACGGCTCGGCGGGCGTCTCCGTCGACGCCCGCATCGGGGCGACCGCTCCGGCGCTCGGTGGACTGGCGTGGGGAATCCTGGCCGGGGGGCTGTTCCTCGGCCTCGTGTCCGTGCTCGTCCTGGTGCTCGCGGCCCGTCGTCGTCCGGCTGCCGCAACCGGGTCGACGTACGGCATGTCGCCCGGCGGTCCGCCTCCCTACTGGACCCCGCCCGCGCCGGTCGACCGGACGACGGCGGCCGACGCCGCGTCGTCGCCGGTTCCCGACCCGGCCGCCCGGCGGCCGCCGGACGCCTGACCTCCGGCCCCGGACACGGAGACGCAGGAACCGACGTCGTCGCTGCCGGTCGCGAGACGGGCGAGGACCCCGCCGACCGCGCGTCGGGACACCTTCATCCCCTCCACCGACCCGTCGATCGACACGGTGGCCCCCTCGTCGCCGTCGGTCAGGTAGACCGGCTGCACCAGGGTCCAGTCGAGCCCGCTGCGGCGGACCGTTCGCTCCTGCACCTCGTGATCGGCGATCTGCGGCTTGAGGAGGAGGCCGAAGACCACGCGGGAGGCGAACGGCAGCAGGCCGCGCGTGTCACCGACGCCGTAGGACGACTGCACCACCAGCCGGCGCACCCCGTGCTCACGCATCGCCGCCACCACGGCCGCGGTGCCCGGCGACCGCACGTCCAGCGGCGTCCCGGACGGCCCGCGCAGCCGGACCCGCACCGCGCTCTCGGCGATGCCCAGCGTCACCACGACGGCGTCCTGGCCGTGCACGGCCCGGGTCACGTCCGCTGCCGCCGTCGCGTCCCCGTCCACGGTGCGCACGCCCGGCAGTCCGCCGAGCGCCTCGCCGGCCCGCCGGGCGAGAGCGGTGACGTCGTGACCTCCCGCGAGCAGGGCGTCGACCGTCGCCCGTCCGGTACCGCCTGTTGCTCCGACCACGAGCACCTTCATGATCCGCTCCGTCCCTCGCCGGCTGCCGGCGATCGCCGGCAGACCCAGCCTGCGCGGACGACCAGTGCGTCGGAATGCCTGTGCCACCAGTTTCCATGACCGTTCGTCCACGGCGGGTGGACGGGCGGACGTCAGGGCGCAACCATCACGACATGACGGCGGACCGCGTCCTGCCCTGGAGCCCGAGCGACCCGCTCGGTGGCGTGCTCGGTGATCTGCGCATGCGCGGGACGTTCTACTGCCGGGCCGAGGGCGCCGCCCCCTGGGGCGTGGAGATGCCCGCGCTGGACGGCTGCATGAGCTTCCACGTCGTCACCGAGGGCAGCTGCCTGCTCGAGGTGGACGACGCGGTGCACGAGCTGCGGGCCGGGGACCTGGCGCTGGTCCCGCACGGCCGCGGGCACCTGCTCCGCAGCGGCCCGGGTGCCCCGATCGCCGGCCGCGCCGACCTGCTGCCGCAGGACTACCTCGGTGAGCACTACTCGGTGCTGCGGATCGACGGCGGCGGGGCGGAGGCCCGGCTGGTCTGCGGCGTCCTCGAGCCCGAGCGGCACGGAGCGGCGCACCTGCTGGACCTGCTGCCACCCGTGCTGCTGGTCGAGGCCGACGACGCGGCTCGCGGCGGCTGGCTGACCGTGCTGCTGGGGATGATCACCGACGAGGTCCGCCGCGACCGCCCCGGCGCGGAGGCCGTCGTCACCCGGCTCGCCGACGTGGTGGTCATCCAGGCGATCCGCGGTTGGCTGGACACCGGCGGCACCGGTCCCGGGTGGCTCCGCGCGCTGCGGGACCCGCAGGTCGGCGGGGCGGTGGCCCTGGTGCACCAGGACCCCGGCGCACCGTGGACGCTCGACCGGCTGGCGCGGGAGACCCGGATGTCCCGCTCGGCGTTCGCGGCCCGCTTCACCGAGCTCGCCGGCGAGCCCGCGCTGCGCTACGTCACCCGGTGGCGGATGCACCTCGCCACGGTGGAGCTGGCCCGCGGCGCCCGGGTGGGTGAGCTCGCCCGACGGCTGGGCTACGACTCGGAGGCGGCGTTCTCCCGGGCCTACAAGCGGGTGTCGGGCGTCCCCCCGGTGTCCGTCCGCGGCCGGCAGGACGCGGCGGCGGGCTGACACCCGACGCCGGACGACGACGGCGCCGGGACCGCCGGACGACGCTGTCCGGTGGTCCCGACGCCGTGGTCGGGTCTGCGCCGCGTCAGCGGGCCTTGAGGTCCTTGCGCAGGATCTTGCCGGCGGCCGACTTCGGCACCGCGTCGATGAACTCGACGAAGCGCACCTTCTTGTGCGGCGCGACCTTGACGGCCATGTACTCCATGACCGCCTCCTCCGTCAGCTCCGAACCCGGGGCGCGGACGACGAACGCCTTGGGCAGCTCCTCGCCGCTCTCCTTGTCCGGCACACCGATGACCGCCGCGTCGGCGATCTCGTCGTGGCCGATCAGCACGGCCTCGAGCTCGGCCGGGGCCACCTGGTAGCCCTTGTACTTGATCAGCTCCTTGACGCGGTCCACCACGGTGTAGCGGCCCTCGTCGTCGACGATCGCGACGTCCCCGGTGTGCAGCCAGCCCTCGCCGTCGACCGTGTTCGTCGTCGCCTCGGCGTTGTTGAGGTAGCCCTTCATCACCTGCGGGCCGCGGATCCACAGCTCACCGCGCTCGCCCGGGGCGGCGTCCTCGCCCGTGCCCGGGTCGATCAGCCGGCACTCGGTGTTGGGCACCGCGTAGCCGACCGAGCCCTTGGGGACGTCGGTCTGCGAGCCGGGCGGCTCGCAACCGGGGTCGGGGGACGTGTGCGAGACCGGGGACAGCTCGGTCATCCCGTAGCCCTGACCGACGTTGACGCCGTCCGCCGCGCCCTTGCGCAGCCGGTTCTGGGCGGCGAGCGCCAGCTGCTCGTCGAGCGGGGCGGCACCGGAGAGGATCGACGTCAGCGACGACAGGTCGTACTGGTCGACCAGCGGGTGCTTGGCCATGGCCAGCAGGATCGGCGGGGCGACGAATGCCCGGGTGATCTTCTGGTCCTGGATGGTGCGCAGGAAGTCCTCGAGGTCGAAGCGGGGAAGGGTCACCACCGCGCCGCCCCACGCCAGGCCCTGGTTCATCAGCACGGTCAGGCCGTAGATGTGGAAGAACGGCAGGACGGCGATGATCCGCTCGTCCTCGCCCAGGCTGATCAGCGGCCGGCACTGCGCCACGTTGGCCACCAGGTTGCGGTGGGTGAGCATGACGCCCTTGGGCAGGCCGGTCGTGCCGCTCGAGTAGGGCAGCGTGACCAGGTCGTTCGCCGGGTCGATGTCCACCTGGACCGACGGAGCGTCGGCGCCCAGCAGGTCGAACAGGTTGGCGTGCCCCTCGGCGCCGTCCAGCACGACGATTTCGTCGAGCGGCGACTTCTCGGCCGCCGCTTTCGCGCGGTCGAGGAACAGCGAGATGGTGATCAGGACCTTCGCGCCGGAGTCCTTGAGCTGGAACGCGATCTCGTCGGGCGTGTAGAGCGAGTTGATCGGGCTCATCACGCAGCCGGCGGCGGCGATCCCGTGGAAGACCACCGGGAACCAGGGCGTGTTGGGGCAGAACACCGCGACGACGTCGCCCTTGCGCAGGCCGCGGGCGTGCAGGTTCGCGGCGACCCGGTCGACGTAGGCGGCCAGCTGACCGTGCGTGATCACGTCACCCTTGAGGCCGTCGATCAGAGCGGGCGCGTCGGGCCGGTCCTTGCCGGCCGCGAGCACGAACTCGGGCACCGACAGGTTCGGGATCTCGACATCGGGATACGGGCTGGCCAGGGCCACGGTGGTCCTCCTCAGTGCTGGTGTGGCGCCAGTCTCACACCTGGAGTGTCCGCCGCCACAGGGGGGTTACCCGCCAGTTCGGTTCATCGGGGCCAGAGCACCGACTGCGTGCAGCGGAACAGCGCGAGCGTCTTCCCCGACTCCGCGTTCGTCACCACGGCGTCCCAGACCTGCGTCGTCCGGCCGGCGTGCACGTTGGTGGCGGTGCAGGCGATCCGCCCCTCGCGCGCCGTCCCCAGGTGGTTGCTCTTGAGCTCGATCGTGGTGAAGCCGCTGGCTCCCTCGGGCAGCAGCGCGCGGGTGGGCAGCCCGCAGCTGGTGTCGGCGAGCGTGACGACGGTGCCCGCGTGCAGGTAGCCGTTCGGGGCCAGCAGCTCGGGGCGGACGTCGAGGTGGCTGGTGAGCCGCCCCCGCTCGTGGGTGTCGATGACGATGCCCAGGAGCCCGGGGAAGGTGCCCGGGAGGAGGGCGTTGAGCTCGTCGGCGGTGTGGAACCCGGTGGCGGCCATGCGGGGCAACCTAACCCGGTCTCCCGGCACCCCGACGGCGGTAGCGTGCGCCCGCATCCCCTCGTGGAGGTCCCGATGGACGACGCGGTCATGGCAGCAGCGCGCATCCTCCGGGCGGGCGACGGCGAGCCGCTGGGCGACCCGGCCGGCGTCCGCGACCGGTTCATGATCGACGGCGGCGACGCGGGCGGCCGGTTCGCGCTCGTGCAGCACCTGTTCCCGCCGAGGGCCCTGCTCGCGCCGCTGCACCGGCACCACCTGGAGGACGAGTACTCCTACGTCCTGTCGGGGCGCATCGGCGGGATCCTGGGCGAGCAGGAGGTGGTCGCCGAGCCCGGAGACCTCGTGTTCAAGCCGCGCAACCAGTGGCACACGATGTGGAACGCCTCCGACGAGCCCGCGGCCGTCCTCGAGCTGATCTCCCCGGCGGGGCTCGAGCAGTTCTTCCGCTGGATCGACTCGCAGACGGAGTTCCCATCACCGGAGGAACTGGCCGAGAAGGGCGCGCCCTACCGGTGCGACGTCGACCCGGAGCGGACCGGCGCCCTGATCGAGCGGCACGGCCTGCGGTTCTGAGCCGCCGTCCTCGCCCTCGGTCCGCCGACCTCGCGTTGCAGGGTGAGGTCGGCGGCCGTACCGCGAGGTCGACGGGCTCAACGGCCTTCGTTCCGGTGCGGCGACGTCCTCCCGCGCGGTACGGAGCCCTGATCAGGAGACCTGATCAACAGCGCCGTCAGGCGAGGCCGCGGACGGTGCGGACGGGGGCCCGGTCGCCGCGGATCGAGGCCACCATGTCCAGCGTCTGCCGGGTGGCGGCGACGTCGTGCGCCCGGAAGACCCGCGCCCCCAGCCACGCGCTCACCGACGTCGCGGCGAGCGTGCCGGTGAGCCGCTCCTCGAGCGGGACGTCGAGGGTCTCGCCCACGAAGTCCTTGTTCGACAGCGCCACGAGCACCGGCCAGCCGGTCGCGACCAGCTCGTCGAGCCGGCGGGTGGCCTCCAGGGAGTGCCGGGTGTTCTTCCCGAAGTCGTGCCCCGGATCGACCAGCACGCGCTCGCGGTCGACCCCCGCGGCGACGGCGGCCTCGGCCAGCGCCGTCGTCCGGCGGACGATGTCGGCGACGACGTCGTCGTAGGCCACTCGATGCGGGCGGGTGCGTGGCGGCAGCCCGCCGGCGTGCGTGCAGACGATGCCCGCGCCCGCCTCGGCGGCGACGGCGGCCAGCTCCGGGTCGACCCCGCCCCAGGCGTCGTTGACGACGTCGGCGCCGGCGGCGAGGGCCTCCTTCGCGACGGACGCCCGCCAGGTGTCGATCGAGATCGGCAACGCGGGGTGGGCGGCACGGATCGCGGCGACCAGGTCGACGGTCCGGCGGATCTCCTCGGCGGCGTCGACGTCCTCGCCCGGCGCGGCCTTCACCCCGCCGACGTCGACCATGTCGGCGCCCTCGGCGACCACCCGGTCGACGCGCTCCAGCGCGGCTCCCATGGCGTACGTGGCCCCGCGGTCGTAGAACGAGTCGGGTGTCCGGTTCACGATCGCCATCAGCACGAACGCGCCGTGCGGCACGTCCAGCGCACCGATCCGGAGCAACCCGTGCCTCCCTCGACGACGCCGGTGTGGTGGAGTGCGCCAACGTAGTCGAGTCGGAGGAGACTTCCATGGCGCAGACCACCGTCGAAGGCATCGAGGGCGTGCAGGGACTGGTCGGGCAGCACCTCGGCCACAGCGACTGGGTGGAGATCACCCAGGAGCAGGTGAACCGGTTCGCCGACGCCACCGGCGACCACCAGTGGATCCACGTCGACCCCGAGCGGGCGGCGAAGGAGAGCCCGTTCGGCGGCCCGATCGCCCACGGCTACCTGACGCTGTCGCTGATCCCGTCGCTGGTTCCGCAGATCATCGAGATCACCGGCTTCCGCATGGGCGTGAACTACGGCACCGAGAGGGTGCGCTTCCCGTCGCCGGTACCCGTGGGCGCGCGCGTGCGCGCCGGTGCGACCCTCGAGGCCGCGACGCCGTTCGACGGCGGCGTCGCGATGAACCTCGGCGTCACGATGGAGATCGAGGGCGGGACCAAGCCGGCGATGGTCGCCACCGTCGTCTACCGCCGCTACCTCTGAGGCCCCCGGTGCAGGGGCCCGCCGCGCGCGTGCGAGCGGTGGGGGAAGCGGGGTCCTTCGTCACAGCTGGAGGATCTGCGCCGCGGTGAGGTAGGCCGCGGACACACCGTCCGGGTCGTGCAGATCCCCGGGATGCTCCACCGTCGCCCGGGCACGTCCGCGGACCGCGGCGCCGGGGTCCTCGGCCACGAGATCGATGCACAGCCCGGCGACGACGGCGTCGGCGTCGTGCTCGTCCAGGCCGTCCAGTGCGAGGCCGTCGTGGAGCAGTGTCGCCGCCTCGCGGAACACCTCACGGGCCAGTTCGGGGTCCACGTCGGGCCGCGCCCGTGCCACCGCCTCCGCGGCTGCGAGGAACTGGTCGAACGGCGGTCCCGCGGCGCCGAGGGCCATGCCGCGAAGGTCCCAGGGTGCCCCCGCCCCGGCAAGCGGTTATCGGCACCCTGCAGGGGCCCGACGCGAGCTTGCGAGTGGTGGGGGGCAGGGGGTCCCTTCTCAGTCGACGAGGGCCTGGTTGACCAGCTGCCGCAGGTGGTTGCGGATCGGCAGGGTGCTCGAGGGCAGCAGTTGCGTGTAGAAGGTGACGGTCACGTCCTCGACCGGGTCCACGTAGAACGCCGTCGACGCCGCCCCGCCCCAGCTGTAGTCGCCGAGGCTGGCGACGACGCCGTAGCGGGCGGGGTCGATGATCATCGAGAACCCGAGACCGAAGCCGACCCCGCGCAGCGGCGTCTCGGCGAACAGCGGCCGCCCGAACGTCTCGAGGTCCTGGTTGCCCGGGATGTGGTTGCCGACCATGTGCGCGATCGTGCGGGGCCCGAGCAGGCGGCCGCCGTCGTAGGAGCCGCCGCGGCGCAGCAGCTCCACGAACCGCAGGTAGTCGCCCGCGGTGGACACCAGCCCGCCGCCGCCGGACAGGAACGTCGGCTTGGCGCGCGCCGCGGCGTCGAACGCCTCGAGGAGGGCGAATCCGGTGGCCGCGCCGCCGGGCTCGCCGGGGACGGCGCCGTAGAGGCGGGCCAGCGACTCGCCGTCGTCCTCCGGGCGCAGGCCGAACGACGTCTCCCGCATCCCGAGCGGCGCGAAGATCCGAGAGGCGAAGAACTCGTCCAGCGGCTGCCCGGAGAGCACCTCCACCAGTCGGCCGAGCACATCGGTGGACACGCCGTAGTTCCACTCGGTGCCCGGCTGGAAGACCAGCGGGACCGAGGCCCACTGCCGGCAGACCTCGGCGGAGTCGGCACCGGGCGGGGTGCCCCACTCGTGCCCCATCGCCCGGTACATCGCGTCGACCGGGTGGGCGTGGTGGAAGCCGTAGGTGAGGCCGGACATGTGGGTGAGCAGGTGCCGCACGCGGATCGGCTCGACCTGCGGTGCGGTGACGGGCTTCATCGCCGATCCGGCCACGTAGACGCGGGTCTCGGCGAACTCCGGCAGCCACTTGGCGATGGGGTCGTTCAGCTCGAACGCGCCCTCCTCGTACAGCATCATCGCCGCGACCGAGGTGACCGGCTTGGTCATGGAGAAGATCCGCCAGCGGGTGTCCTCCTCCACCGGCAGGGCGTTCTCGACGTCCCGCAGGCCCTGTCGCCCGACGTGCACGAGCTTCCCGTGCCGCGCGACGGTGACCAGGAAGCCCGGGAGCTGCCCGTCGTCCACCCAGCGGGCCAGCCGTCGGTCGATGCGCCCGAGCCGGGCGGGGTCGAAGCCGACCTCTGCGGGGTCGGTGCTCACGGTCAGGTCGCTGGCCACGGGAGGCCCCCATGTCTGTCGATGGCGCCCGGAGGGCCGTCCGCCGTCGGGCGGCCCCTGCACCCGCATCCTGGCCCACGACGCTGTGGGCCGGACCACACGGGTCAGGAAGCCGCCCGACGGCGGAGGTGTGGCCCCGTCCGGAGGCTCGCCCTGAGCTTGCGAAGGGTGAGAGGGACGGGGTCCTTCGTCAGACCGGGACGGAGCTGGCGGCCTTCTTGAGGTTCGAGCCGGCGGTCACCTTGACGGTGTTCGCGGCGGGGATGTCGATCGACTCGCCGGTCTGCGGGTTGCGGCCGGTGCGCGCCGAGCGCTGCGTGCGCTCGACGGTCAGCAGGCCGGAGACGGCGACCTTGTCGCCGCGGGTGATCGCGTCGACGAGCTCCTCCTGGAGCCCGGCCAGGACGGAGTCCACGGTCGAGGCGGGGACGTCGGCGCGCTTGGCGATGGCGGAGACCAGTTCGGCCTTGTTCATGAGGTTCCTCTCGTGTGTGCGGTGGCAGGTGCCAGGGCTCGGCACGCGGCCGGCTTCTTCCCCCGGTGGGGACCACCCGGCGTCCGCGCACGGGGCGCGGGGCAGGGCTCGCCCCCCGGTCTTCTGGGAAGGCGGACCCCGGGCACCGTGCCATGTCCGCCTGGGTCCTGGCCACCCAGGGGTCCCCGGAAGGCCGCGTGACGACACGGGACGACACGCTGACCACACCCGTACCAGGCCGGGGAACGACGACGACCGGGCTGCGGACAGCCCGGTCGTCGGTGGTGCGTTGCTCGCTCAGACGCTGACGATGCGGTCCCGGACGGCCTGGACCAGCTCGGGCGTGATGCCGGTGACGCCGTGGTCGGCGGCCGCATGGCCGGCGACCTGGCCGAAGATGCCGTCCTCGTCGGCGGCGGAGAAGCGGGCGCCGCAGCCGGGGATGACGTCTCCGCAGGCGAAGGTCTTCATGGGGTGGACTCCTTGTCGTCGTGCTTCCGGGGTGAGCAGCCGGCCGAGGGCCGGGGCAGGGGGTCAGCTGCGCCGGGGGGCGGCGGCCGCGAGGTCCTCGATGCGCAGCAGGCCCAGCACGTGGCCGGACCGGTCGGTGCAGAGGACGGGGTCGAAACGGACGGCGGGCGGGCGGGTCAGGGCCCGCTGGAGCGCCTCGGTGATGTCGGTGGTCGGGTGGACGCGCAGGGAGACCGGGGCCTCGTAGGTGTCCCCGGTCCGGGGGTCGTGCAGCACCAGCACCGTCGGCTCGCCCTGGGCGCCGAGCAGCACGACGGGCGGGACGGCGGGCAGCTCCTCGTCCGGAGCGTGCTGGCGGATCGGGCGGATCAGCCCTGCCACGGTGTCGGAGAGCCGGGCCCGGGCCACCTGTGCCCGGACGAGCTCGGTGGCCTCGGCCGACAACGGCGCGAAACCGGCCGAGGGACGGCCGAGCAGCCAGCCCTGCGCCAGCGGGACGCCGAGCTGGGCGAAGGCGGCCAGCTCGGCGGGCGTCTCGATGCCCTCCGCGAGCAGCCAGGCGTCGATGCGCCCGGCGAACTCGCCGAGCATCTCGGCCAGTGCCACCCGCACCGGATCGGTGTCGGCGTCGCTGACCAGCGCGCGGTCGAGCTTCACCACCTGCGGGCGCAGGGCGGCGAGCTGCTGCAGGCCCGAGTAGCCGCTCCCGGCGTCGTCGAGCGCGATGAGGGCGCCGCGGGCACGCAGCTCGTCGCACTGGCGGCGGAGGGCGGTGAGGTCGTGGACCGGCGTGTGCTCGGTCAGCTCGACGACGACGCGGCGCAGGTCGGGGCGGGTGGCGAGAGCGTCCTGTACCGGGGTGGAGCCGAGGATGTGCGGGCTGACGTTCACGGTGAGGAAGGTGTCGGCGGGCAGGGCGTCGACGACGGCGAGCGCCTTGTGGACGGCCAGCGCCTCGAGCTCGGCGGCGATCCCGGCCTCGGCGGCGGCGGCGAACCAGACGTCGGGTCCCGCCGCGCCGGGGAACCGCGCCAGGGCCTCGTAGCCGGCGATCGTGGCGCCCGCGAGGTCGACGATGGGCTGGAAGACCAGCGTCAGGTCATCGGGGTCGGCGAGCAGCGGACGGCAGTCCGGGAGACGCGCCGTGTGCGTGCCGAGCATGGGAGTCCATCGGCCGGCGGGCCCGATTCCTTGACCTGGTGATTCGTGCCTCACCCCGCTGGGGGAACGCGTCACTGCGCGTCACGGCGATGGGCGCGGCCCCGGCAGGGGGCCCCGGGCGTGTCAGCATTACGCTCGACCAGCGCTCGGCCGGTCGTTCGCAAGGACAGCGGAGGGGGGCGGACAGCCATGTCCGAGGATGCCGCGCGCCCCGAACCGGATGCTCTCCGGGACCCGCACCGCATCGCGGCGGCGCGCCGCCTGCTCGCCGAGGTCTCCGGCCCGGCCGCCTACGACCGGCTCTCGAACCTGGCCGCCCGGCTGCTCGGCGTGGGGCACGCCAAGGTCACCATCTTCACCGACCAGGACACCGTCGTCGGCGGCTTCGGGCTGCCGCCGGGGGTGATCGGTGGGCCGGCGCTGCTGACCGGCGCGCTCTCGGCCATCACCGTGCGCCAGCGCCGCCCGCTCGCGATCGACTCCGCGCAGGACGACGAGCGGGTGGCCGACCTCCCCGCGGTCACCTCGGGACAGGTGCGGGCCTACCTGGGCGCCCCCCTCGTCGCGGACTCGGGCCACGTCGTCGGTGTGCTGGCGGTGTACGACACGGAGCGGCAGGCGTGGTCCGACGACGCCGCGGAACTGCTGGACGAGCTGGGGGCCTCCGTGGTCGCCGAGCTCGAACTGGCGGCCGCCCGCACCGCCATCGGCACGTCCCTGGCCCGGCTCGACGTCGCCCTCGAGGCCAGTTCGGTCGGCACCTGGGAGGTCGACCTCGTCCGCAACAGCATGGACTGGGACGAGCGGTGCGCCGCGATCTTCGGCTACGAGGGCGCGGTCAACCTGCCCATGGACCGGCTGTTCGCCGAGCACGTGCACCCTGACGACCGCGAGGCCGCGCAGGCCGCGATGCAGGCGGCGATCGAGGCCCGGGCCCAGTACACGGTGGAAGTGCGCGTCGTCCGGGCCGGCGACGGCGGCATCCGCTGGACGGTGTCCCGCGGCCGGGTCCTGGCGAACCCCGACGGCGAGCCGGTCCGGATCCTGGGCACCGTCCTCGACGTCACCGACGCCCGCGAGGAGTCGGCCTCCCGGCTGGCCGCCATCCAGCGCGCAGCGGCGATCGCCGAGGTGGCGGCGCAGGCCGCCAACGCGGCCAGCATCGCCGAGCTGGCCGACATCACGCTGCGCGGCGCCGCCGTCCTCGGCGCGGAATCCGGCGGCGTCGCGGTCTTCGACCCCGAGGACGGGCTGCTGCGGGTGCACCTGGGCCACCGGCTCATCGCGTCCGTCCAGGCCGAGACGCACGAGCCGGTCCCGGCGGGCGGCCTCGTCATCGACCTGGACGACACGCTGCCCACGCAGTACACCGCGCGGACGGGCGAGCGGGTGCTCCTCGGTTCGGCGGCGGCCGGCGCGGAGCGTTACCCGGCGATGGCCCGGGTCACCGAGATCCTCGGCATCCATGCCCTGGCGTCCCTGCCCCTGGTCGTCGAGGGGCAGGTGCTCGGCAGTTTCGTGGCCACCTGGACGACCGACCACCACTTCAGCGACGAGGACGTCGAACTGCTCGACGGCCTCACCGCGCAGATCGCCCTGAGCGTCTCTCGCCTGCAGGCGGACACGCAGCGGGCCGCCGCGGTGGCGGCGATGGCCGACGCGAACCGGCAGGTGCAGCTGCTGGCCGACGCCGGCCGGGTCCTCTCCGGGACGCTCGACATCGACCAGCAGATCGAGCAGCTGGCCGAGCTGGTCGTGCCCACGCTCAGCGACTGGTGCTGGATCATGGTCACCGACGAGCAGGGGCGGCTCAACGGGATCGCCTCGGGTCACGGCGATCCGGCCCGGCGCGAGGAGCTGGCGGCCTTCATCCGCCGGATGGTCGGGGTCATGACGGAGGACGCGGGCGCACGGATCGTGGCGAGCACCGGGCGCCCCATGGTCATGCCGACGATCGACCCGGCGCACGTCGAGCGGGCGCTGCCGGACGCCGACGTGCGCGCGGCCCTGGACCGGCTGGGCGCGGCCTCGGGCGCCATCGTCCCGCTGGCGGCCCGCGGCCAGTCGCTCGGTGCGCTGGGCCTCTTCAGCGGGCCGGAGCGGTCGCCGCTGACCGCCGCCGAGGTGGACACCGCGATCGAGATCGGCCGCCGGGCCGGGCTCTCGCTGCAGCACGCCCGGCTCTTCGGCCAGCAGCGGGCCCTCGCCGACGCCCTCCAGCGCAGCATGCTGACGGAGCCGCCGCTGATGGACGGCTGCGAGGTGGTCGTCCGGTACGTGCCGGCCGCCGAGGGGGCCGAGATCGGCGGCGACTGGTACGACGCCTTCTTCGACAGGTCGGGCCTCCCGGTGCTGGCCATCGGCGACGTCGTCGGCCACGACACCCGCGCCGCCGCGGCCATGGGTCAGGTCCGCGGGCTGCTGCGCGGGATCAGCTTCTCCAGCGGCGGGACGCCCGCCGAGGTGCTCCGCCGGGTGGACAAGGCGGTCGAGGGGCTCGCCCTGGACACCATGGCCACTGCCCTGGTCGCCCGTCTCGAGCGGGACGACGACGGTGGCGGGACCATCCTGCGCTGGTCGAACGCCGGGCATCCGTCCGCGGTCCTGATCGACGCGGCCGGCGAGATCACCGTGCTCGAACCCAAGCCGGCCGACCTGTTGCTGGGCGTCTCGCCCGAGGCCGCGCGCGAGGACCACATCGAGCTGCTCGAGCGCGGTGCCACGGTCCTGCTGTACACCGACGGACTGGTCGAGCGGCGGGACCGCGACATCGACGCCGGCACCGACGCGCTGGTCGAGGCGCTGCGGGAGTCGGCCCACCTGCCCCTGGAGCAGCTCTGCGACCGGGTGCTGGACCGCCTGGTGCGGCCCGACGCGGAGGACGACGTGGCGGTGCTCGCCCTCCGGCTGAGCCGCTAGCTGTCGTCGTGCCGCCGGCGACGGCGGCGCCCCAGCCGGTTGCGCGCGTGCAGCGGCAGGTCGACGGCCACCGGGGCCTCCCAGCCGCGCCAGACGGAGAGGATCCTCAGTACGGCGACCAGGACGATCACGATGGCGGCGACGGGCAGCGGGTCGAGGCCGACCGGCCCGGCGAGCACGGTCAGCGCGGCGGCCCCGATGAGGGCGGCCACGGCGTTGTAGGGCCCGGGTTGCACGATGTCGGCGCGCTGGGCGAGCAGGACGTCCCGGATCACGGCGCCGCCGACCGCGGTCAGCGTGCCGATGAAGACGACCGAGGCGCTGGGGAGCCCGACGAGCTGCGCCTTCTGCGCCCCGATCACGGTGAAGAAGCCCAGCGTGACGGCGTCGAGCCCGACCAGCAGGGCGGTGAGGCGGGACATCCACCCGGAGAAGAAGAAGGTGACGCCCGCGGTGATGGCGACCGTCGGCAGGTAGGCCGGGTTGGTGAGTGCGACGGGGGGTCCCTCGGCCAGCAGGACGTCGCGGATGAGTCCGCCGCCCAGCCCCGTGCTGACCGCCAGCAGGAGCACGCCCGAGACGGCGAAGCCCTCGCGCGCGGCGAGCAGCCCGCCGGTCAGGGCGCCGATGACGATGGCGGTCAGGTCGACCGCGGCAGGGACCCGCAGTGCCTCGGTCGCCGCAAGGATCTCCACGGGCCGTCATTCTCCGTGCCCGGCGCCGCCGGGGTGCGCAGGCTCCCACTCCCGGTACACGGGAGCCCCGCCAGGGCACCCCACGCGCAGTCGTGCTCTGAGTCATCGGCGACTCAGAGCACGACTGTCCGCAGGGTGGCCCCCTGGCCGGGCTCGGCAGCCTCCGCTACTGGGCGGGGGCGACCTCGAGGGCGGTCGCCGTCCCCTCGGGGGCGTCCTCCCCGGTCGCAGCCTTCAGCTCGGCGTCGCGCGCCGCCATGGCCTCCTGGCGGTCGCCCTCCTCCTCGAGGATCTGCGCGGCCTTCCACGTCGGCGGGATGGCGAACCCGTCGACCAGCGTCACCATGTGCGGACGCAGCTGCTTGAGCAGCTGGTTCACCGTGCTGGTCAGCACCTTGGCGCGGGCCGGCGTCAGCTGGCCGTGCTCCATGAACCACGCCTTGTCCGCCTCGATGGTGGACAGGGCGTACAGGTCGCAGAGGGTGTCCAGCAGCTGCTGGGCCGCGGGGTCGGTGGCGCGGTCCACCCCGGCCACGAACGACTCCAGCACGACCCGCTCGATGTGCGTCTGCGCCGTCTTGAGCACGTGGTCCTGGACGTCGTTGAACATGTCGAACGGCGCCATGCCCTCGGTGGTCGAGTTCTTCCGCAGCCGCTTGATGGCGCCCTCGAGCGCGTGCTTCTCGCGGAACTCGAACATCTTCAGCTGCCAGCCGCGGTCGAGCATCGGCACGTCGTCGTCCCGGCCGGGGACGGCGTCGACGAGACGGGCGATCAGCGCCCGGGCCGCCGTCCGCTCCAGCACGGTCTCCCGGACCATGTCCGCGATGAAGCCGACGCGACCCCAGCCGTCCAGCGAGCCGAAGGTGTCGCGGTAGCCGGTCAGCAGGCCCTTGGCGACCAGCTGGAGCAGGACGGTGTTGTCGCCCTCGAAGGTGGTGAAGACGTCGGTGTCGGCCTTGAGGTGCGGCAGCCGGTTCTCCTGCAGGTAGCCGGCACCTCCGCACGCCTCGCGGCACATCTGGATGGTCGCCGTCGCGTGTGCCGTCTGGGCCACCTTGAGCCCGGCGGCCCGCGACTCCAGCTCCCGCTGGGCGTTCTCGTCGACCTCCTCGCCGTGCACGTGGACGGCGGTCTGGACATCGTGCATCGTCTCGACCAGGTGGCCCTGCGCGAAGTGCAGCGCGTACGTCTTGGCCAGCGCGGGCAGCAGCTTGCGCTGGTGGACGAGGTAGTCGTTGATGACGATCTCGCGGTCCTCGCCGGGGGCGGCGAACTGGCGGCGCACGTCGCCGTACCGGACGGCGATGTCCAGGGCCAGCTTGGTGGCCGAGGACGCCGAGCCACCGACGCTGACCCGGCCGCGGACCAGGGTGCCCAGCATGGTGAAGAAGCGACGGGTCTCGTTCTCGATCGACGAGGTGTAGGTGCCATCGGCGGCGACCTGGCCGTAGCGGTCCAGCAGCATGTCGCGCGGGACCGTGACGTGGTCGAAGCTCAGCCGGCCGTTGTCCACGCCGGGGAGTCCTGCCTTGGGGCCGTCGTCCCCGATCGTGACGCCCTCGCACGGCGTCCCGTCCTCGTTGCGGATCGGCACCAGCCAGGCGTGCACGCCGTGGTTCGTGCCCTGGGTGACGAGCTGGGCGAAGACGACGGCCATGCGCCCGTCCTTGGCCGCGTTGCCGATGTAGTCCTTGCGCGCGGCCTGGTGCGGGGTGTGCAGGTCGAAGGTCTCGGTGGCCGGGTCGTAGGTGCACGTCGTCCGCAGCTGCTGGACGTCGGACCCGTGACCGGTCTCGGTCATCGCGAAGCAACCCGGCAGGTCGAAGCTCATGACGTCGCGCAGGTACTTCTCGTGCTGCCGGCGGGTGCCCAGGAGCTCGAGCGCACCCCCGAACAGACCCCACTGGACGCCCGCCTTGACCATGAGGGAGAGGTCGGCGAAGGCGAGCATCTCGATGGACGTCACCGACGCGCCCGAGTCGGCCTCGCCGCCGAACTCCTTCGGGAAGCCGAAGCCGACGCGGCCGGAGTCGGCCAGCTTCTTGGCCGCCCGCGTGACCCGCTCGCGGGCCTCCTGCATCGTCTCGCCGTAGACCGGCAGGAAGTCCTGGTCGCCGAGGTTCTCGCGGGCGTCGCGGCGGACGTGCGCCCAGCGGCCGTCCAGGACCTCCTGGAGCGCCTTCGGGTCGACCGACGTGGGCAGGCTGTTCGTCACGTGTCCTCCTTGATGCGAGATGCGGTGGCGCGGGGTGCGGGCGTTCCGACAGCCGACAGGCCGGCCCAGGCGAGATCGGTCAGGTGTGCGGTGAGCTCGGAGCGGAGCATGGGGTGCCCGGCGCGCAGCCACCAGTCGGCGGCCGAGCGGACCATGCCGACGACACCGTGCCCCCAGGGCGCGGCGGCCCGCCGGTCGTGGCCGGCCCGCTCGAGCGCCGGGCCCACGATGGCGGCGGCCTGCTCGCCGACGAGGTCGGAGAGGCTGCTGATCGGGTCGCGGCCGGCCGGCCGGTCGAGGGCCTGCTGGTGTACGACGAACCGGTAGAGCTCCGGGTCTGCCTCGAGGAAGCCCAGATAGGTGTCGATCGCGGCAGCGACCATCTCCCGGGGCTCGTCGCTGCTCCCGATCGCGTCCCGGAGCTTGGGCAGGAGCTGCGCGGCGACCCGGTTGCAGACGGCGACGTAGAGCTCGGTGCGGTCGGCGAAGTGCCGGTAGACGACGGTCTTGCTGGTTCCCGCCTCCGCCGCGATCTCGTCCATCCCGACGCCTGCGCCGTGCCGTGAGACGGCGGCCACTGTCGCCTGGACGAGTTGTTCGCGGCGCTCGCGCCGGTGGTCGTCCCATCTCGAGTCGCGGCGGTCGCGGGTGCGCGCTATGTGTTCTGGGGCGCGGAGGTCGTCCGCAGGCACGTCGGGCTGCGCATCGACCTGCGACGAGCGTCTCACCGCCTCCGCTTTCATGTGAACCACAGTACCGCGTACTCTCAGTACCGGCCAACCGGCCGTTCATCACACTCTGGAGGTTCCGATGGCTGACACCTCGAAGCCAGCGACTCGCAAGGCCGCGATCGTCGGCGGGAACCGGATCCCGTTCGCCCGCTCCAACTCCGCCTACGCGCAGGCGTCGAACCAGGACATGCTGACCGCGACCATCGACGGGCTCGTCGCCCGCTTCGGTCTGCAGGACAAGCAGCTGGGCGAGGTGGTCGCCGGCGCCGTCCTCAAGCACGCGCGCGACTTCAACTTGACCCGCGAGTCCGTGCTCGGCTCGAAGCTCTCGGCCACCACGCCGGCCTACGACGTCCAGCAGGCCTGCGGCACGGGCCTGGAGGCGGCCATCCTGGTCGCCAACAAGATCGCGCTCGGCCAGATCGAGTCCGGCATCGCCGGCGGCGTGGACACCACCTCCGACGCCCCGCTCGCGGTGAGCGACGACCTGCGCCGCGTGCTGATCTCGCTGAACAACGCCAAGACCGTGCAGGACCGGCTCAAGGCACTGGCGAAGATCCGCCCCGGCATGATCGCCCCGGAGATCCCGCGCAACGCCGAGCCCCGCACCGGCCTGGCGATGGGGGACCACGCGGCCATCACCGCCAAGGAGTGGGAGATTGGCCGCGAGGAGCAGGACGAGCTCGCCGTCCGTTCCCACCACAACATGGCCGCCGCCTACGACCGGGGCTTCTTCGACGACCTGGTGACGCCGTTCCTGGGGCTGTCGCGCGACAACAACCTGCGCCCGGACTCCTCGCTGGAGAAGCTCTCGACGCTCAAGCCCGTCTTCGGCAAGGGCGACCCGGCCGCGACGATGACGGCGGGCAACTCGACGCCGCTGACCGACGGTGCCTCCACCGTCCTGCTGGCCTCCGACGAGTGGGCCGCCGAGAACGGCCTGCCGGTGCTCGCCCACCTGGTCGACGCCCAGACCGCGGCCGTCGACTACGTGCACGGCGGGGAGGGCCTGCTCATGGCGCCGGTGTACGCGATGCCGGTGATGCTGGCCCGCAACGGCCTCACGCTGCAGGACTTCGACTACTACGAGATCCACGAGGCGTTCGCGTCGACCGTCCTCGCGACGATGAAGGCGTGGGAGGACCCGGCGTTCTGCAAGGGCAAGCTGGGCCTCGACTCCCCGCTCGGCCCGATCGACCGGTCGAAGCTCAACGTCAACGGCTCGTCGCTCGCGGCCGGGCACCCGTTCGCCGCGACCGGCGGCCGGATCGTCGCCCAGCTGGCCAAGATGCTGCACGAGAAGGGGCCGGGCTCCCGTGGCCTGATCTCCATCTGCGCGGCCGGCGGCCAGGGCGTCGTCGCCATCCTCGAGTCCTGACCACCCGCCCCGAGGGGCCGAAGTGGCCACTTCGGCCCCCCGGACGGCACCCCGATCGAAGGGAACCCATCTCGTGAGCGACTGGTACCGCGACTTCGCGAACTCCGGCTTCGGCACCACCCTGGTCAAGCAGCTCGGGCTGCCCCGGCCCGCCGTCCTGCGCCGGTTCGAGCCCGGCCAGCCGCTGCTGCCCGGCCCGGCGATCATCGGCTCCGCGGGGGAGGGGCGGCTCCGCGAGGCCCTGACCGAGCTCCTGCGGGCCGAGGGCGTGCACGTGCAGTCGCCGGTCACCGCCGACGGCGCGACCGACGGCGAGAAGCCGGCCGCGGTGATCCTCGACGCGACCGGGCTGCGCACCCCCGGCGACCTGGCCAGCGCGCACGACTTCCTGAGCCCGGCCGTGAAGCGGCTGCGGGCCACCGGCCGGGTGCTGATCCTGGCCGACCCGCCGTCCGACGCCGACTCCCCGGCCCAGGCAGCGGCGCGCCAGGCGCTGGACGGGCTGGTCCGCTCCATGGCGAAGGAGCTCCGCGGCGGTTCCACCGCGAACCTGGTCCACGTCCCCGAGGGGGCGGAGGCCTCGATCGCCTCGCCGGTGCGCTTCTTCCTCTCCGGCCGCTCGGCCTACGTCGACGGCCAGGTCATGTCGGTCTCGCCGGCCGAGCTGCCGAAGGCCGACGACGACGAGCAGCTGCTGGCCGGCAAGGTCGCCGTGGTCACGGGCGCGGCGCGGGGGATCGGCGCCGCCATCGCGAAGGTGATGGCCCGCGACGGCGCCCACGTGGTGGCCGTCGACATCCCGGCCGCCGGCGACAAGCTCGCCGAGGTGGCCAACGAGATCGGCGGGACGGCGCTCCAGCTCGACATCACCGCCGCCGACGCCCCACAGCGGCTGATCGAGCACCTGCGGGAGCGCCACGGCGGGGTCGACGTCGTCGTCCACAACGCCGGGATCACCCGCGACAAGCTGCTGGTCAACATGGACGCCGCCCGCTGGAACTCGGTGATGGCGGTGAACCTGCAGGCCCAGCTGGACATCACGCAGGCGCTGCTGGACACCGAGGGTGCGCTCAAGCCGAACGCCCGGGTGGTCTGCGTGAGCTCGCAGTCGGGCATCGCCGGCAACCGCGGGCAGACCAACTACGCGGCGTCGAAGGCCGGCGTCATCGGCATGGTGCGCGCCTGGGCGCCGCAGTTCGCCGAGCGGGGCGCCACGATCAACGCCGTCGCCCCGGGCTTCATCGTCACCGAGATGACGGCGAAGATGCCCTTCGGCACCCGTGAGGTGGGGTCCCGGATCAACTCGCTGCAGCAGGGCGGGCTCCCGGTCGACGTCGCCGAGACCATCGCCTGGCTCTCCCAGCCGGGCAGCGGTGGGGTCAACGGGCAGACCGTGCGGGTGTGCGGCCAGTCGATGCTGGGGGCCTGACGTGGCGGTCACCGTCCTCGACCAGGCCCCGAACCTCGGTCAGCTGTACGCCAAGGCCGCCGTCACGGCGCGCGGCCGGGGCGGCGACCTGCCCGACACGCGGCTCGCGCGCCACGGCGTCCAGGTCGACCCGGCGCACCTGGCCGCCTACGCGCGGGTGTGCGGGATGCCGCTGAGCGACGTCCTGCCGGCGACCTACCCGCACATGCTCACCTTCCCGCTGCAGATGGCGCTGATGAGCGACCGCTCGTTCCCGCTCGCGCTGCCCGGGCTGGTGCACGTGCGCAACCGGATCGAGGTGCTCCGGGCCGTGCGGGCCCACGAGCCGCTCGACCTGGAGGTGTGGGCCGAGAACCTCGCCGCCCACCGCAGCGGCGCCGTCGTCGACCTCCGCGCCACGGTGTCGGCCGGGGGTGAGGAGGTCTGGCGGTCCACGTCCAGCTACCTGGCCCGCGGGGCGACGGCTCCCGACGGCGCGCCGCAGGCCGACGTCGAGGTCTCCGTCGGCGGCCTGGAGCGGGTGGTCGCGACCTGGCGCGTCCCGGACGACGCCGGGCGCCGCTACGCCAAGGTCTCCGGTGACGTGAACCCGATCCACCTGTCGGGGCTCACCGCCAAGGCGTTCGGGTTCAAGCGGGCGATCGCGCACGGGATGTGGGTCAAGGCCCGGGTGCTCGGCGCGCTGGCGGGTCGGCTGCCCGACGCCGTGACGGTCGACGTCCGGTTCACGAAGCCGCTGTTCCTCCCCTCGACGGTCACCCTCGCGACGGAGCAGCACGACGGCGGGTGGGACGTCGCCGTCCGCAACGAGAAGAGCGGGACCGAGCACGTCGTCGGGACCGTCCGCCCGCTGTAGTCAGCTCGAGGACCCCGTCCGGAGGAAGGCCCATCCCATGCCCGTCTCGTTCGACCTCACCGAGGACCAGCTCGAGCTGCAGAAGTGGGTGCACGAGTTCGCCGCGAACGTCGTCCGTCCGGCGGCGCACGAGTACGACGAGCGGGAGGCGTTCCCGTGGGAGGTCCTGCAGGAGGCGGCGAAGATCGGCCTGTACTCCCTCGACTTCTTCGCCACCCAGTGGTTCGACGAGTCCGGGCTCGGCATCCCGCTCACCATGGAGGAGCTCTTCTGGGGTGACGCCGGCATCGGCCTGGCGATCGTCGGCACCACTCTCGCCGCGGCGTCCGTGCGGGCCAACGGCACCGACGAGCAGGTCGGGCAGTGGATCCCGGCCATGTTCGGCACGGAAGCCGAGCCGAAGGTCGCCGCGTTCTGCTCGAGCGAGCCCGACGCGGGGTCCGACGTCGGCGCGATGCGCACCCGGGCGGTCTACGACGAGGCCTCCGATGAATGGGTGCTCACCGGCACCAAGACCTGGGCGACCAACGGCGGGATCGCCGACATCCACGTGGTGACCGCCGTCGTCGACCCGGAGCTGAAGGCCCGCGGGCACGCGAGCTTCGTCGTCCCGCCGGGCACACCGGGCATCAGCCAGGGGCAGAAGTTCCTCAAGCACGGCATCCGGGCCTCGCACACCGCCGAGGTCGTCCTCGACGACTGCCGGATCCCCGGCGACTGCCTGCTCGGCGGCCGGGAGAAGCTCGAGGAGCGTCTGGCGCGCGCCCGCGAGGGCGCGAAGAGCGGCCGCACCCAGCCGTCGATGGCCACCTTCGAGCGCACCCGGCCGGCCGTCGGCGCGCAGGCCGTCGGCGTCGCCCGCGCGGCCTACGACTACGCGCTGGAGTACGCCAGGCAGCGGGTGCAGTTCGGCCGGCCGATCATCGAGAACCAGTCGATCGCGTTCATGCTCGCCGACATGAAGACGTCCATCGACGCCGCCCGGCTGCTGGTCTGGCGCGCCGCGTGGATGGCCCGCGTCGGTCAGCAGTTCACCGCCGCCGAGGGCTCGATGTCCAAGCTGGTCGCGGGCGAGACCGCGGTCCGGGTGACGGAGAAGGCGATGCAGATCCTCGGCGGCAACGGCTACACGCGGGAGTACCCGGTGGAGCGCATGGCCCGCGACGCCAAGATCTACACGATCTTCGAGGGCACGTCGGAGATCCAGCGCCTGGTCATCGCCCGCACGATCTCCGGCGTCCACGTGCGTTGACCGGAAGCCGGACGGCGGGTTGCCGTGAACCGTTGTGCACAACGCCCCTGCCTCGCCTTGTGACTTCTCGTCCTGGCTCTCCGGCGCCCTGACCTGCTGGTTCGGGCCGATGATCTCGATCGGATAACGCCGCGCCCCACTGGTGGACGGGAGCGTGGCGGCACGGTTCCGGCCCCGCTCCGCGTGATCTCGTGCACGCCGTCCGGACCGCCGGGCCACCGCCCCGGCGATTCCGGGTTCCTCTCAGGGAGTCGACGTGCAATTCACGTCATCACCCCGTCGTGCGCTCGGCATCCTGGCCGCCGGCACGATCGGGCTGTCCTCAGCACTGCTCGGCGTCGCCGGGGTCGCGAGCGCGACCCCGGGCGGCGCCGTGGCGACCGATGCCGAGGTCGCGGCGGCGCTGAGCGTCCCCGCCGCGCCCCAGTACCTGGAAGTCGACGGCGTCGGCGACGGCACCTTGGATGTCTCGTTCCTCGTGGGCTTCTACGACGCCGATGTGGAGTCCCCGACCACGGGATACGAGGTCAGCACGGACAACGGTTCGACCTGGGCCCCGCTGACCACCACGACGCCCTACGGCAACAACGAGCACGAGGGGACGGTGTCCGGCCTCACCAACAAGACCACCTACACCGTGATCGTGCGGGCGACCAGCGCTGCCGGTCCGAGCGCCAACAGCAACTCGGACACCGGCACCCCGGCCAAGCCCGTCGGCGCGCCCGTCGGACTCACCGTGACCACCTCCCCGGGCAAGGTGACCGCCAGCTGGACCGCACCCACGGTCGCCGGCTCGTACGAGGTGGACGGCTACGTCGCCTCGATCTTCCAGGGCGAGATGGGTGACCTCCTCTGCGCGACCACCGCGGCCGTCGTCACGTGCACCGGTGACGCGGACTTCGGTACCGAGTGGCAGATCGCCGTGGTCGCGATCGACACGGAGGGCAATGCGGGGGTTCGGTCGGCGCCCGTCGCGACCGGGGTCATCCCCTTCCCCGCCGCTGTCCCTGCGTCCGACGGACCCCTGACCCCCGTCGCCGGCTCGTCCGACAAGGTCGTCGCGGGCACGTCGATGACCGTGACCGGGAGCGGCTACGAGCCCGGCTCGACCGTCACCGTCCTGATCTACTCCTCGCCCCAGATCCTGACCACGGTCGTCGCCGACTCCTCCGGGAACTTCACCGCCACCGTCACCGTGCCGGCCGGTATCGCGCCCGGACAGCACACGCTGGTCGCCTCCGGTTACGACACGAACGGTGACTACCGATTCACCACGATGTCGGTCACGGTCTCCGCCGCCGGCGTCGCGACGGTCGCGACGCCCAAGCTGGCCGCGACCGGTGCCGACGTCACCGTCCCCGCGCTCGGTGGCATCGCCGTGCTGGGTCTGGGTGCGGGTCTCATCGCCGTCGCCCGCCGTCGCACGAACGCCTGACCCCACCAGCACCACCTGGGAGCCCGGGTCCGTTCCGTCACGGAGCGGACCCGGGCTCCCGGCGCGTGCGGCCCGGAACGGCGCGACCGCGCACCTAGCATCTGGAAGCAGGCGGCGAGGCCGCAGCTCGACTCGGGGAGTGACGTGCACACCTTGGACGCGGACGTGCGCAGTCCGGAACCGCGACCGGCGCCCGTGGAGCGGTGGCGCACGGTCGCCCAGGTGGTCGGCGAGGCGCTCGTGACCGCGGGGCTCGTCGTCCTGCTGTTCGTCGTCTACGAGCTCCTCGTGACCGACGTGATCACCGACCGCCGCCAGGACGAGCTGTCCCAGCAGCTCCACGAGGACTGGGACCGGTCACCGACCGTGCTGCCCGTCCACGAGAGCAAGGTCGGCGACGCCTTCGGGGTGCTGCACATCCCGCGCCTCGGCCTGGACTACGAGCGCGTCGTCCTCGAGGGCACGCAGGAGCGGCAGCTCTCCCAGGGCCCCGGCCACTACGAGGGCACGGCCATGCCGGGCGAGCAGGGCAACGTCTCCTTCGCCGGCCACCGCGTCGGCAAGGGATCCCCGTTCCTCGAGCTCGACATCCTGCAGGCCGGGGACCCGATCGTCGTCGAGACCTCCGACACCTGGTTCGTCTACCGGATGCTGGGCGACGCGGACCCCAGCGGCATCCCGGGACGGCAGATCGTGCGGCCCGAGGACATCGAGGTCATCTCGCCGACGCCGGGCGCCGCCGAGAACGCCCCGCCGACCGGGGCCTACCTGACCCTGACGACCTGCCACCCCCGCTACTCCGCGGAGCAGCGCATGATCATCCACGCGCGCCTGGACGCCACCGTCAGCAAGGCGGAGTCGCCCAACGGGCCCGCCGCCCTCAACGAGCGCTGAGCAGGAGGACGCATGTACGGCTGGATCTGGCGGCACCTGCCCGGCGCGACGCCCGTCAAGGCGCTGACCGCCCTCGTGCTGGTGCTCGCCGTCGTGGCGCTGCTGCTGTTCGTCGTCTTCCCGTGGGTCGAGCCGCACCTGCCCTTCAACGACGTGACCGTCGGCGGCTGACGGGCCGCTGACGGGCTGCCCTAGCGGTTGCGGCCGAGGGCGTCGTGGCTGGTGACCCAGTCGCCGGCCAGGATGGCCGAGGTCAGCGAGATGTCCCCGGCGAGGACGACGCCGGCGCAGATCTCGGCGAACTTCTGCACCTTGCCGGCGCCGTAGCAGCCCAGCATCTCCAGGCACTCCCGCTGGGTGGCCAGCCCGGTGCCCCCGCCGTAGGTCGCGACGATGAGCGACGTGAGGGTCGTCGACCAGTAGTAGTCGCCGTTCTCGCGCAGCTGCGTGTACGTGACGCCGGAGTGCGACTCGGCGACGTTGGCGACGTCCTGGCCGGTGGCGATGAACATCGCGGTCAGGCCGTTCGCCGCGTGCGCACCGTTGTAGGCCGCGCCCGACATGAACGCCCCCGCCATCCCGATCTGCCGGTACTCGAACAGCTGCCGGGTGTCGACGCCGGTGACGCGCCGGAGGACCTCGTCCGGGATCGTCACCTCGGCCACGACCCGCTTCCCCCGGGTCATGAGCATGTTGATCTGCGAGTGCTTCTTGTCCGTGTCGATGGCGCCCGACAGCACGTAGCGAGGGTGGTCGGGATGGTTCTCCCGGATCCACTCGCAGGCGGCCAGCGTCGCCTTGCCGGTCATGTTCTGCCCGGCCGCGTCGCCGGTCGTGTAGTTGACCCGCAGGTAGCGCAGCGGGCCGATCTGGTGCTGGCCGATGTAGGTGAGGCGGCCCGAGCGGGTCGTCGTCCCGGCGGCCGCCCGGATGCCGTCGAGGTGCTCGTCCACCCAGCGGCCGAACTCGCGCGCCTGCAGGGCGTCGTCGAACAGGAAGGCCGGCGCGCGCTGCATGTGGTCGTCGACGACGGTCGCGCGGACGCCGCCGCACTCGCCGATGAGCCGCATCCCGCGGTTGTAGCTGGCCACCAGGGTGCCCTCCGTGGTGGCCATCGGGACGAAGAAGTCGCCCTGGGCGTGCTCGCCCCGCATCGCCAGCGGCCCGGCGACGCCGATGGGCACCTGGGCGACGCCGGTGAAGTTCTCCACGTTGCCCGGCAGCACGGCCGGGTCGAACGAGTACCTGCCCACGTGGTGGAGGTCGGCGCCGGTCTGCTCGGCGACGAAGGACTGCCGCTGGTGGGCCATCTCGTCGGTGTAGTCGTGCTCCCGGTCGCGCGGGATGCGGGCCCGGTGCGTGGACTGGACGTCGGTCATGGGGCACCTTCTCGGGGCGACGGGCGGTCAGCTCCAGTGTGAGCCGGATCACTTCCGGCCGCTCGCCACCGGCTCATGCGCCCGCCGGACGCCCACATCTCGAAGCCGCAACGATCGCGACGGCGCCGGACTTGGGGTGGACGCCCCGGCCCCTGGGCGCGAAGGTCGGGGGCGGACCTGCACTTCCGAGCCCCGGGGGACCACCGTGCGCGCCTACCGACCACTCGCTCTCGCCGCTGCCGGCGGCCTCCTGCTCACCGCGTGCGGTGGAGGGGACAGCGTCGACACCGGCGGGGGCGGCGGGGGTGGCGGGGACAACGTCCTCGTCGCCGCCGTCAGCGCGCAGCCCGACCAGTTCGACCCGCACGTGACGAGCGCCTACCCGAGCTTCCAGGTGCTGGAGAACGTCTACGACACCCTGGTCGTCCCCAATGCCGAGGACCTCACGATGGAGGCGAGCCTGGCGGAGTCCTGGGAGACCAGCGAGGACGGCCTCACCTGGACGTTCGCCCTCCGCGAGGGCGTGACCTTCCACGACGGCAGCGAGTTCGACTCCGCCGACGTCGTCTACTCCTACAACCGGATCATCGACGAGGAGCTGGCCAACTCCTACCGGTTCGCCAACGTCACCGCCGTCGAGGCCGACGGCCCGCAGAGCGTCGTCATCCGGGTGAGCCAGCCGACCCCGAACCTGCTGTCGCTGATCGGCGCCTTCAAGGGCATGGCGATCCTGCCGGAGGGTGCCGCCGAGGACCTCGACCTGACGACGGAGGCCAACGGGACCGGCCCCTTCCAGCTGGAGAGCTCCGACGCGAGCAGCACCGTCCTCACCGCCTACGAGGACTACTGGGGCGGGGCGCCGGCCATCGACGGCGTCGAGTACCGCTACATCACCGAGCCGGCCGCCGCGCTCACCGCGCTGGAGAACGGTGAGGTCCAGTGGACCGACAACGTGCCGCCGCAGCAGGTGGAGTCCCTCGGTGAGAACGAGGACGTCGAGCTGGCCAGCACCCCGAGCGTCGACTACTGGTACATGTCGATGAACTACGCCCGGGAGCCCTTCGGCAACCCGCAGGTGCGCCGGGCCATCGCGACCGCCATCGACCGCGAGGAGGTCACCGAGGCGGCCCGCTTCGAGGCCGCCCGGGCCAACCAGACGGCGATCCCCGAGGACTCGTTCTTCTACTCCGACTACGCGCCGTTCGACGCCGACGAGGACGCCGCCCGTCAGCTGATGGAGGAGTCCGGCGTCACCACCCCGCTCACGATGGGGCTGATGGTCACCGACGAGTTCCCCGAGTCGGTCACCGCGGCGCAGGTCATCGCCAGCCAGCTCGAGGCGATCGGCATCACCGTCGAGGTGGAGGTGCTCGACTTCGCCACCTGGCTCGACCGCCAGGACCAGGGCGACTTCGACGCCTTCATGCTCAGCTGGCTCGGCAACATCGACCCCGCCGACTTCTACGAGGCCCAGCACATCACCGACGGGTCCAGCAACTACCAGGGCTACAGCAACCCGGAGGTCGACCGGCTGCTCACCGAGGCGTCCACCGAGACCGACCAGGACGCGCGCAAGCAGCTCTACGACCAGGCCGCGAAGCTGATCGTCGACGACGTCAGCTACCTGTACCTCTACAACCCCGACGTCGTGCAGGCCTGGGTCCCGGGTCTCGAGGGCTACCGGATCCGGGCCGACCGCGCGATCAACTTCGAGGAAGTGGAGCTGCCCTGACCGGGTTCCTGCTCCGGCGGGCCGGCCAGTCCCTCGTGGTCCTGGCTGGTGTCAGCGTGCTGGTCTTCTCGCTGATCCACCTGGTCAAGGGGGACCCGGTCCGCCGGGCGCTCGGCACGCGGTACTCCCAGGAGGCCTACGACGCCCTGCGGGCGCGCAACGGTCTGGACCTGCCGCTGGTCGAGCAGTACTTCACCTGGGCCGGGCGGGCGCTGACCGGCGACCTCGGGGTCAGCTTCCGCAGCGGTGAGCCGGTGACGACGCTGATCGCCGAGCGGCTGCCGGCGACGCTGACCCTGGCGCTCGCCGCCATCGTGCTGGCCCTGCTGATCGCCGTTCCGCTCGGGACGATCTCGGCGCTGCGGCCCCGGTCGGTCGTCGACCGGATCGCCACCGTGATCAGCCAGTTCGGCATCTCCGTGCCGGACTTCTGGCTGGCCATCGTGCTGATCCTGGTGTTCGCCGGGACACTGGGCTGGCTGCCGTCCGGCGGCTACGTGCCGCTGACGGAGAACCCGGTCGAGTGGGCCCAGCGGCTGATCCTCCCGGCGATCGCCACCGGTGTGGTCTCCGGTTCGGTGCTCACCCGGTTCGTGCGGTCCAGCGTGCTGGAGGCGCTCGGCTCCGACCACGTGCGGACGGCGCAGGCGAAGGGTCTCCCGACCCGGCAGGTCTTCACCTGGCACGTGCTGCGCAACGCCCTGCTGCCCCTGGTCACGGTGACCGGTGTCCAGCTGGCCTACCTGCTGTCCGGCGTCGTCGTCGTGGAGATCGTCTTCTCCTGGCCCGGGCTCGGCCAGCTGGCCCTGCAGGCGGTCGAGGCCCGCGACTACCCGGTGCTGCAGGGCGCCGTCCTGCTGTTCGCGCTGGTCTTCCTGGTGATCAACCTGCTCGTCGACCTGCTGTACACCCGGATCGACCCGAGGATCCGGCAATGACATTCAGCCGAGTCCTGCTGTGACCGCGGAACCCGTGCCGCTGCGGCCCGTCCGGCCGCGCTGGCGGGAGACCCTCGGGCTGCTCGTCCGCAACAAGGTCGCGCTCGGCGCGGCGCTGGTCCTGCTCGCGATCATCGTGGTGGCGGTCTTCGACCGGGCCTTCGCGCCGCAGTCGGCCAACGCGCAGGACATCGCCGACCGGCTGCAGGCGCCCAGCTGGAGCCATCCCTTCGGCACCGACAACCTCGGGCGCGACATCCTCAGCCGGGTGATCATCGGCGCCTCGGTGTCGCTGAAGGTGGGCTTCCTGTCCGTCGGGCTGGCCCTCGTGGTCGGCACCCTGCTGGGGCTGCTGGCGGGCTACTACGGCGGGTGGGTGGACGACGTCCTCATGCGGCTGATGGACATGCTGTTCGCGTTCCCCGCGGTGCTGCTGGCCATCGCGATCCTGGCGATCCGCGGCCCGGGGACGTCGAACACGATCATCGCGATCGCCGTCGTCTACGTGCCGATCTTCGCCCGCGTGACCCGGGCCAGCGTGCTCGGCGTCCGCGAGGAGGTCTACGTCCGCGCGTCCCGGTCGGTGGGCGCCTCGGACTTCCGGCTGCTGACCCGGCACGTGTTGCCCAACGCCGCGCCGCCGATCATCGTGCAGACGTCGGTCAGCCTCGCGTTCGCCGTCCTGGCCGAGGCGGCGCTGTCCTTCCTCGGGCTGGGCACCCAGCCGCCGAACCCGTCGTGGGGGCTCATGCTCGCCGAGGGCCGTGAGTTCATCGGGCTGGCCTGGTGGCTCGCCTTCTTCCCGGGCATGGCGATCGTGGTGACGGTGCTGTGCTTCAACCTGCTGGGCGACGGGCTGCGCGACGTGCTGGATCCGCGGCAGCGGACGCTGATGGCCGGTGGTGGGCGATGAGCGGGTCGATGGCCGGGCCCGTGCTCGAGGTCGATGACCTGCGGGTGCAGCTGCGCACCCCGCGGGGGACGGCGCACGTGGTGAACGGGCTCTCGTACACCGTCGGCCCGGGCGAGACGGTCGCGGTCGTGGGGGAGTCGGGCAGCGGCAAGAGCGTCTCGGTGCTGGCCCTGCTCGGGCTGCTGCCCCCGCGGGTGGCGACGGTGACCGGGCGGGCGCTGCTGGAGGGGGAGGACCTGCTGGCGATGTCGCCCGAGCGGCTGCGCCAGGTGCGTGGCCCCGGCGCCGGCATGGTGTTCCAGGACCCGATGACGTCGCTCAACCCCGTGCTGACGGTCGGCAAGCAGATCGTCGAGGGCCTGCGCGCGCACGCCGACGTCTCCAAGGAGGCGGCCCGCCGCCGGGCCGCGGAGCTGCTCGCCGAGGTGGGCCTGCCCGACCCGGAGGGCGCGCTGGACCGCTATCCGCACGAGCTGTCCGGCGGCATGCGCCAGCGCGTCGTGATCGCCATCGCGCTGTCGAACTCGCCGTCGCTGCTGATCGCCGACGAGGCCACCACGGCCCTCGACGTGACGGTGCAGGCGCAGATCATCGACCTGGTGGAGAAGCTGCAGGCCGACCACGGCACCGGCGTCATCTGGATCACCCACGACCTCGGCGTCGTCGCGGGCATCGCCGACCGGGTGCTGGTCATGTACGGCGGCCGTTGCGTGGAGGACGGCACGGTGGACGACGTCCTCGAGCGGCCGGCGCACCCGTACACGCGGGGCCTGCTCGGGTCGCTGCCCGACCTGGCGGCGCCGGTGGGGCCGGACGGCGAACTGCCGGACCTGACGACCGTGCCGGGCCTCCCGCCGGCACCCACCGATCTGCCCACCGGGTGCGTGTTCTGGCCGCGGTGCCCGGTGCGCGGTGATGCGCGGTGCGAGACCGAGCAGCCTCCGCTCGTCGTCGTCCCCAGGGGCCAGAAGGGCCATTTCGGCCCCGAGCTGCCGCACCGGGCGGCGACGTGGTGCGGCGGATGAGCGCTGTGAGAGCGACGGGCGAGCGAGCATCGCAGGGAGCGCCAGCGACCGAGGAGCGGAACGAGTCCGGAGCCGAACGATGAGCAACGTCCTGGTGTCGGCCCGCGGGCTGGAGGTGCACTTCCCGATCGGCGGCGGCGGGCTGCGGCGCACACCGGCCGGGCTGCTGCGCGCCGTCGACGGCGTCGACCTCGACATCCACCGCGGCGAGACGCTCGGCCTCGTGGGGGAGTCCGGGTGTGGGAAGTCGACGCTCGGCAACGCGCTGCTCAAGCTGGTGCCGTCCACCGGGGGGACGGTGACCTTCGACGGCACGGACATCACCTCGCTGGACCGCCGCGGGCTCAAGGAGATGCGCCGCCGGGCCGGGATGGTGTTCCAGGACCCGTTCGCCTCCCTCGACCCCCGCCGCACGGTGGCGCAGACGATCGCCGAGCCGCTGGAGGTGCACGGCCTGCACGGCGGGCGGCGGGAGCGGGCGGCGCGGGTGGGCGAGCTGCTGGAGCTGGTCGGCCTGGACCGCTCGGTGGCCGGCCGGTACCCGCACGAGTTCTCCGGCGGGCAGCGGCAGCGCGTCGGGATCGCCCGGGCACTGGCGGGGGAGCCGGACTTCCTGGTCTGCGACGAGGCGATCGCGTCCCTCGACGTCAGCGTGCAGGCGCAGGTGCTCAACCTGCTGCGGCGGCTGCAGCGCCGGCTCGGGCTGACGCTGCTCTTCATCTCCCACGACCTGTCCGCCGTCCGGCACCTGTCGGACCGGATCGCGGTCATGTACCTGGGGCGGGTCGTGGAGATCGGGCCGGCCGCGGCGGTCGGCTCGGACCCGCAGATGCCGTACACGCAGGCGTTGCTGTCCGCCGTCCCGCTCCCGCACCCGGCCATGGAGCGGGAGCGGAAGCGGATCGTCCTGCGGGGCGACGTGCCCTCGCCGGCCGCCGTCCCCAGCGGCTGCCGGTTCCGGACCCGCTGCCCGTACGCCTTCGAGCCCTGTCCGACGGTGGACCCGGCGCTGCAGCCGGCCGGCGCGGCCGGTCAGCTCGCGGCCTGCCACCTGCACGGCGTCGTCGGCCGCCCGGTGGACGAGGAGACGCCCCAGGGGATCGCCCCGGCGGCCGAGTGAGCAGTTGCGGTCGCCCGCACCGGCGGGTCGGCGCGTGTCGGCGACGTCAACTGCTCACTCGCCCAGGTGGCTCAGGCGTCGGCGCGCACCAGGAGGGGGCGGCCGGCCACCAGACCCGCGGCCACCTGACCGGCCAGCGCGACCAGCAGCAGGAGGAGGCTGGCGGTCCAGCCGCCGGTGACCTCGTGCAGGAGGCCGACGAACAGCGGGCCGGTCGCCGCCAGCAGGTAGCCCAGGCTCTGCGAGGCGGCGGACAGCCGGCCGGTCTGGGCGGCATCGCGGCTGCGCAGGAGGACCAGGGTCATGGCGAGGGGGAACGACGCGCCGGTACCCAGGCCGTACAGAACCGCCCACAGGGCCGGTGCCGCTTCGGGGGCGAGCAGGAGGCCCAGGATGCCGGCCGCGATGGGGACGGCGGCCCCCACGACCCAGACCACCTGGCTCGGACGGCGGGCGGCGAGCGGCGGGACGAGCAGGGACAGCGGGGCACCGACGAGCGCGGCGAGCGCCACCAGCGTTCCGGCGGTGACGGGGCCGACGCCCGCGTCGTCCTCGAGGATCGCGGCCAGCCAGGTGAGCAGGGCGTAGAAGGACAGCGACTGGAGACCGAAGAACGCCATCACGGCCAGGCCTACCCGGTCGCGCAGGATCGCGGTGCGTCGACCCGAGGCCGGAGGCGGAGCGGGGGCGGGGGGACGGCGGCGGACCAGCAGGGCGAGCGCAACGATGGCCAGCCCCACCGGGATCACCCAGAGCGCCAGCCCGCCCATCGCGCTCCCGGCCAGGACGGCCAGCGGCTGGGCCAGCCCCGCGCCGAGGCTGGCCGAGAGCGCCATCGACCCGACCACCGCCCCGACGACGGCGGCGCTGCGGCTGCCGTACTCGGCCCGGGCGACGGCGGGCAGCAGCACGTTCGCGATCGCAATGCCGCCGCTCAGGACGACGGTGCCGGCGAACAGGCCGACGCTGCCGGCCGAGCGCAGACCGATGCCGAGCGCGAGCGCCACGGCGCCGGCGAGGACGGCGCGGTGCAGCCCGATGCGGGCCGCGAGCGCCGGGGCGAAGGGGGAGAGCAGGCCGAAGCAGACCAGGGGCAGCGAGGTGACCACGGCCAGGGCGCCGGTGGACAGCGACACCTCGTCCCCGACGTCGCCCAGCACCGGCCCGACGGCGGCGAACGGGCCACGGAGGCACAGCGCGGTGAGGACGAGCACCGCCGCGGGGGCGACCACCGTCCAGCCGACGCGCCTCGCCGTCGTCACGCGGGGCGACCGAGGTCGCGGGAGATCTGTGCGGCGGTCTCGAGCAGCGGCGGCACGAACCGGTCCTCCAGGTGGCGCAGCGAGGTCCGGCTCGCGCTGACCGACAGGTTCACCGCCGCGACGACCGCACCCTCCCGGTTGCGCACCGGGGCGGCCGCGGAGCGCAGCCCCTCCTCCAGCTCCTGGTCCACCAGCGCGTACCCCTGGTCCCGCACCTGCTCCAGCATCGCCCCGAGCCTGCCCCGGTCGGTGACGGTCCGCGAGGTCAGGGGTGCCGGCTGGACCCGCGCCAGGTAGTCCGCCAGCTCCCGGGCGGGCAGTCCGGCCAGCAGCACCCGCCCCATCGACGTCGCGTGGGCCGGGAACCGGGTCCCGACCGTGATCATCACGGTCATGATCCGCTTCGTGTGCACCCGCGCCACGTAGACGACGTCGTCGCCGTCGAGGACCGACAGCGACGACGACTCGTCCACCCGGCCCACCAGCGACTCGAGGTGCGGCTGGGCCACCTCGGGCAGCGTCAGGCCGGACAGGTACGCGTACCCGAGCTCCAGCACACGGGGTCGGAGCGAGAACTCGCGCCCCTCGACCCGCACGTACCCGAGCTGCACGAGCGTCAGGAGGAAGCGGCGGGCGGCCGCCCGGGTCAGGCCGGTCTTCCGGGCGACCTCGCTGAGCGGGAGCCGGGGGTGCTGCGCGTCGAAGGCGCGGATCACCGCCAGCCCGCGGTCCAGGGACTGCACGAAGTTGCTGTCCCGCCCCGGTCCGGCGCCCGCGGCGACCGTCGCGACGCCCTCGGCGGCCGGTTCCACGGCGACCTCTTCCTCGATCATCACCCCGGACCCCAGCGCTCCGGCCACCCCGGTTGACGTGACGCCCCTCACCTGCGAGCGTCCACTGTGCACACACACGTTCGCAAAGCGAACGCCTGGACACAAGAACGAACGCCGGTCGGGGGAGGGTCCGATGCCTCGCGACAGCGGGACCGCGGTGCCGGACGTCGCAGCGGGGCTCGCGCGCCCCGAGCGCGCGGAGGAGCATGCGGACCACAGCGAACAGGTGGTGAAGGCAGCGATGACGCGTCCGGTGCCCGGCGCCCCGACGGTGGCGCGATGAGCGGCCCACCCGCGGTCGTGTCGCCCGCCGGGAGCCCGCCGGTCAGCGACACCTCCGCCGCCCTGCCCCGCGCCCCCCGGCGGCGCAGCGTCCCGCAGGTGGTGCTGGGCCTGCTGGGGCTGCTCGCGCTCGTCGCGCTCGTGGAGATCCTGCCGCGCATCGGCGTCCTGCCCCACGAGTACTTCCCGACGTCGTCGGAGATCGGCTCCGCCCTGGTCGAGCTGGTCGGGCAGTCCACCTTCTGGACGGCGGTGCTCGACACCCTGCAGGGCTGGGCGCTGGGCCTGGCGATCGCCGCGGTCGCCGGCGTGGTCCTGGGCATCCTCATCGGCAGCTCGCGCATCACCCGCGAGCTCACGGCGTCCACCATCGAGTTCCTGCGGCCGATCCCGTCGGTGGCGCTGATCCCGATCGCCGTCCTGCTCTTCGGCACCGAGATCGAGAGCAAGCTGCTGCTGGTCGTCTACGCGTCCTTCTGGCAGGTGCTCATCCAGGTCCTCTACGGGGTCCAGGACATCGACCCGGTCGCGCAGGACACCGCGCGCGCCTACGGGCTGGGCCGGTGGGCGCGGGTGCGCTACCTGACCTGGCCGACGGCGCTGCCGTACGTGATGACCGGCCTCCGGCTGGCCGCGGCGGTGGCGCTGATCCTGGCGGTGACCTCGGAACTGGTCATCGGCAACCCGGGGCTGGGCAAGCTGCTGGGCACCGCGCAGAGCAGCGGGGCCATCGCGCCGACCTACGCCATCGTCGTCGTCACCGGGATCCTGGGCGTGCTGGTCAACCTCGTGTTCCGGGCGATCGAACGCCGGGCGCTGTCCTGGCACCCGTCGCAGCGAGGGGAGCTGCCCGCATGACCGGGGTGCTGCGCCGGCTCGGGCTGGCCCTCGGCCTGCCGATCGTGCTGCTCGCCGCCTGGTGGTTCGCCAGCGCCAACAGCACCGACTTCTTCTTCCCCCCGCTGTCGGAGATCCTGCAGAGCCTGGTCGAGGAGTGGTTCGGACCGCGGCTGGCCGCCGACGTCGTCCCCAGCGTGCTGCGCCTGGCCGCCGGCTACGCCCTCGCCGTCGTGGTCTCCATCTCCCTCGGCGTCCTCATCGGGACGTCGCGGACGGTGCGGGGGCTGCTGGAGCCGGTCCTGGAGTTCTTCCGGGCGATCCCGCCGCCGGTGCTCGTGCCGATCTTCATGCTGCTGTTCGGCATCGGCGACGGGATGAAGGTCGTCGTCATCGCCTTCGGCTGCATGTGGCCGATCCTGCTCAACACCGTCGAGGGCGTCCGCGCCGTCGACACCGTGCTCAGCGACACCGCGCGGACCTACGGCATCACCGGCGCCGCGCGGTTGCGCACGCTGGTGCTCCCGGCGGCGAGTCCGCAGATCTTCGCCGGCCTCCGCCAGGGGCTGAGCGTCGCGATCATCCTCATGGTCATCAGCGAGCTGTTCGCGGCGTCGAACGGCCTCGGCTTCGCCGTCGTCCAGGCGCAGCGCAGCTTCGCCATCGCCGAGACGTGGGCCGGCATGTTGATGCTCGGCCTGCTCGGGTTCCTGCTGGCCCTGCTGTTCCGCGTCGTGGAGAACCGCCAGCTGCGCTGGTACCACGGCCTGCGCCGCGCCCAGCGCTCCTCCTGAACCTCTCGAAAGGCTGACCCGTGCTCGACGTCCGTGGCATCAAGAAGGTGTACGAGAGCAAGGACCGCACGGTCGAGGCGGTGCGCGACCTGACGTTCACCCTCCAGGCAGGCGAGCTCGCCTGCCTCGTGGGCCCGTCCGGCTGCGGCAAGACGACGCTGCTCAAGATCATGTCCGGGCTGCTGGAGCCGACGTCCGGCGAGGTGCTGCTCGAGGGCAAGCGCGTCGAGGGGCCGCCGCCGGGCATGGCCGTCGTCTTCCAGGAGTACGGCCGCAGCCTCTTCCCGTGGATGACCGTCCGCGAGAACGTGGAGCTGCCGCTCAAGCAGAAGAAGCTGGCCGCCGCCCGCCGCACGGAACTGGTCGAGGAGTCGCTGGCCGCGGTGGGGCTGGCGGAGGCGCACGCGGCCTACCCGTGGCAGCTGTCGGGCGGCATGCAGCAGCGCGTGGCCATCGCCCGCGCCGTGGCCTACGAGCCGCACGTCCTGCTGATGGACGAGCCGTTCGCCGCCGTCGACGCGCAGACCCGCGCCGACCTCGAGGACCTCATCCGCGACCTCTGGCACAAGTTCCAGGTCACGACCCTCTTCGTCACCCACGACATCGACGAGGCGGTCTACCTGGGGCAGCGGGTGCTGATCCTGTCCAACTCGCCGACGGTGATCCGCGACGACCTGGCGGTCGACCTGCCCGACCAGCGCGACCAGCTCACCACCCGGTCCTCGCCGCGGTTCGCCGAGCTGCGGGCGCGGGTCTACGAGCAGATCCACCGCGCGAAGACGCCGGCCGCCGAGCCGGTGGGCGCGGGTGCGACTGCGCTGCCGACGTCGGCCGACCACGGCAGCACGGAGTTCTGACCGCTGCGTCGGTCCCCTGATCAGCACTGGTCCACCGGGGTCTCGTCGCGATCGAGGGCCCGCTGGCCAGTGCTGATCACCTCCCGGACCCGCGCGCGGCGCCGAGCGGCAGCGGGGCACTAGCCTCGACGGCGCCAGGAGGGCTCGCCTAGTGGCCGATGGCGGCGGTCTTGAAAACCGCTAGGAGTTCACAGCTCCTCGTGGGTTCGAATCCCACGCCCTCCGCACTGCTGGACCGACGGCGTACGCATCCTCCGGGCGACTGCCGATAGGGAGAGAGCGCCCGACACGCCGCGGCGCGGGGTCGCCGGGGATGACCGCACGCCGAAACGCCGTGTTCGCGCTGGTGGGCGGGCGGTTTGTCGACAAGACGGCGACCCGGGAGACGGGTCACCGACCCCCCGGGACGGCGCTCGCAACGATCCGGTGACGGGCCCCTCCCCGCCCCGTCGCAGCCGGCCGTCAGCCACCCCCGCCGACCTACCTTTCCCCTTGTCCGCGGCACTTCCCCGCCGCGGCGACGGGGTACTGAGGAGTCCGCGCGTGGACATGGGTGTGACGGTGGGATGGCCGGCGACGGCGGTTCTGGGCTTCCTCGTTCTGACCGGTCTGGTGGTGGCTCTGGCCACCAGCTCGACCGCTCGCTACGAGTTCGAGCGCAACGGTGCGCGGGAGGCGCAGCGCTCGGCCGCGCAGCAGTCCGGCACGCACCCCGCCGGGAGCCGGCTCGGCAGCTGGGAGGCGGGTGCCACCGAGACGCAGGCGCGCCCCCACGCCGTCGACGCCGCCGTCGACGTCGCCGTCCGTCCCGGCCCGGCGCCGGCGGGCCGCGGGCCCGGCTGGTGGCTGGTCGACGACTCCGCGCAGGCCGTGGCCGGCCCGTTCGCCGACCGGATCGACGCCGACTGGGCGGCCCTGGCCGACGACCTGCCGGTGGTCGCGGTCTTCGGTGCCCGGCACGCCGACGGCACCGTGGCCCCGCGGCCCTCGCCGGAGGAGCGCGCCTGGCTGAGCGACCTCGGCGACCAGCTGGACCGGCTGCCCCGCGACTGGGACGAGCTGCTGTCGGACACCGACCCGCTGACGACGCTGGTCGTCGAGGTCGCGGCGGCCCTGATCGAGGCCGGCCTGCCGCTGCACGACCCGCAGGGTTCCCCGGCGGGCGGCGTCTGCCTGATGCCCGACACCGCCTTCTGCGGAGTCGTCGTCAGCTGGCGCGGCCACGACCGGATGACGGTGCACCAGCTGCGGGGCGCCGCGGCCGACGCCACGATCCAGCAGTCGATGAACGCCGCGATCGCCGACGTCCTCGCCAACCTGGGTTTCGTCCTCGAGCCGGTGGGCGGGACGGGCGGGTCGCTCGTCACGGCCCTCGGCTGACCCGCGCCGGACGACGGGGCACGACGTGACGGCCCAGCCGCCCGGGGGGTCGGACGCCCGATCCGGGCGTCGTTCCGGGACTTCGCGCTACAGGACTGCCGTCGACGTGCCGATCATCCGGCCGAGTGAGGGATGGGACGTCCTCCCAGAGCCGCTCAGTCGACAGGAAGAGACCATGGCCGGGAAGTCGGTACTGGCAGTCGGGGCCCATCCCGACGACATCGAGCTGGGATGCGGCGCGTCGCTGCTGGCGCACGCCGCGGCCGGTGACGTCGTGACCATGCTCGTGATGACCGGCGGGGAGAGCGGTCCGGGAGCCGGCGAGCGGCACGCCGAGCAGCGCACCGCCGCCCGCACCCTCGGCGCCGCCCTGCGCTGGGGCGGTCTGCGCGACTGCGCCGTCGTCTCCGACACGACCACCATCGGCATCATCGAGGCGGTCGTCGCGGAGACGCAGGCCGACCTGGTCTACGTGCACGCCCCCGAGGACAGCCACCAGGACCACCGGGCCACCGCCGCCGCCACCCTGTCGGCCGCCCGCCGCCTGTCCCGCGTCCTGCACTACCAGAGCCCCTCCACCCTGGCCTTCGCCCCGACGGTGTTCGTCGACATCACCGCCTTCCTCTCCGGCAAGCTCGCCGCCCTGGGCGCCCACGGCTCGCAGGTCGAGTTCTCCGCCATGGTGGAGCCGGACGCGGTCCAGGCGTCGGCGCGGCACTGGGGCGCCCAGGCCCGCATCGGCTACGCCGAGGCCTTCGCGCCCACCCGGATGGTCCTCGACCTCGCACCCGTCCCCGCCCGCCCCGCCGACCGCCGGCGGTCCGGGAGCCGGGTCGTGCCCGCGCCGCGTCGTCCGGCCGCCGCCGGCCGATGAGCGCAGCCCCGGCGACCGCCGATCACCTCGCGGCGCCGACCGCACCCCCGGCCCACGAGAGCCGGCCCGACGGCCGCCGCCTCGTCCTGGTGGCCTACGTGGTCCTGCTCGCGGCGTCGCTGGCCGCCTTCGGGGTCGACCCGGTGCTCGGGTACATCGCCGGCGCGCTCAACATCGTCTTCGCCATCTACTTCTTCCGGCACCTCGCCTTCGCGGTGTCGGCCGCCCGCTGGGCCGAGGCCGACCTGCTGGCCGCCGACGTCGACCTGGACGGGTACACCCCGTCGGTCGCGGTGCTGGTCGGCTGCAAGAACGAGGAACTCGTCGTCGACGGGATGCTGACCGCGCTGCTGGCGCTGGAGTACCCGGCGGACCGGCTCACCCTCGTCGTCGTGGACGACGGGTCCGACGACGGCACCGGCGCGGTCCTCGACGCCCGGGCGTCGGTCGAGCCGCGCCTGCGGGTGCTGCACCGCCCCCCGAACGCCGGTGGCGGCAAGTCCGGCGCGCTCAACGAGGCCCTGGCGACGATCGACGCCGAGGTCGTCCTGGTGTTCGACGCCGACCACGAACCGGAGCCGAACGCGCTGCGCCGCCTGGTCCGCCACTTCCGGGACCCGAGCGTCGGCGCGGTGATGGGCCGGTGCGTCATCCGCAACGGCAAGGAGTCGACGATGGCCACCACGGTCTTCGTCGACTTCCTCTCCGGTTACCTGGTCAACGAGTACGGCCGGCAGGCCCTGTTCGAGCTGCCCGCGTACGGCGGCGCGAACTGCGCGGTGCGGATGTCGACCCTCCGGGCCCTCGGGGGCTGGAACCTCGAGACGGTCACCGAGGACACCGACCTGACCCTCCGGGTGCTGCTCTCCGGCCAGCGCGTCCGCTACGACGTCTCGGCGATCGACTACGAGGAGGCGGTGGTCACCGCCCGGCGCTTCTGGACGCAGCGCTACCGCTGGGCCCGGGGCCACCAGAAGTGCTTCCGCGACTACTCGTGGCCGATGCTGCGCTCACCGCACCTCACGGTCATGGAGAAGATCGAGTCGCTGCTGTTCCTGCTCGGCTACCACGTGCCGGTGCTCAGCGGCATCGGCGTGCTGCTGACCGTCCTGCGCGCGTTCGACATCGGTGACCAGCCGATCATCGGCCTGCTGCCGCTGTCCATGCTGCTGTTCGTCGGTCCGCTGGCCGAGCTGACCGTCGGGCTGCTCGTCGGCCGGGTGGAGCGGCGCGCTGCCTGGTCGTTGCTCGGCTTCCTGCCCGCGTTCGCGCTCTCCATCTGGATCACCACCCGCGCCTACCTCGACGGGATGCTGGGCCGGCCCTACACCTGGGTCAAGACCACCCGCTCGGGATCGACGTCCACGGTCGCCCCAGTCCTCGTGGCGGTGCAGAAGCGATGACCGCCACCGTCGTCCCGCGGGAGATCCGCGGCCGCGTCGTGGTCCGCGGCGGTGCCCGGCGGCGCCTGGTGGTGCTCGTCGAGCTGATCGTCGCCGTTTCCATCTGCCTGGTCGGCTACCGCTACGGCGCCACGTGGTTCAAGGAGCACGAGGCCCGCTGGACCGTCGCGATCCTCCGGTTCTTCGGCGAGGAGCGCGTCTCTGCGGCGATCCCCGGCCACATCCTCATGTTCCGGGACGACGGCCAGATCCTCGACGGTGCGGTGACGACGTCCTGCTCGTCGATCCTGACCGTCATCGGGCTCACGGCCCTCACCGTCTCGGTGCTGCGCAAGCGGCGCTGGCACGCCGTCTACGGCCTGGCCGTCGGCCTCGTCGCGGTGGTGATCGCCAACGACCTGCGCCTGATCGCCTCGGCGCTGGCGGGCGTGCACTGGGGCCAGCCGGCGATGGTGCTCTTCCACGACTGGGTCGGCACGGTCTGGACCCTCGCGGCGACCCTCATGGGTTTCCTGATCATGGTCTGGCTGACGCTGCCGATCTCGGAGCGGGCCGAGCAGGACGTGGCCGGCCGGCACACCGCCCGCCGGCCCAACAGCTGGGCGCGTCCGGGCCTGGGCTACCGGACCGAGGAGCAGGAGGCCGGCCCGAACGCCCGCCGCCGCACGATCACCGGGCTGATGCACCGCTACGTCCTGCCGAGCCGGGTGTCGCGCCGGCTGGCGGCGCGCCGCGAGGCCGGCCGCATCGACTACCGGATCGGTCACCTCCCGCCGGAGGAGCGGGCCGCGACGGTGCGGGCCCTGGTCGCCGACGGCCTGGGCGCCCACATCGCCTCGCTGCTGGCGGTCGCCACCTACGAGGAGGACGTCACCGTCCTCGACGCCCTGGCCGACGCGATCGCCGCCCGTCAGTGGGAGCCGGTGACCAACGACCGCATCGCCGCGGTGCGCCTGTGGGCGCGCGGCTGGCTGTTCGGCCGCCGCAGCGGCCGCGCCGAAGCAGCGGCGGAGCACGCCGGGCTCGACGACGACACCCAGCAGTTCGCGGTCCCCCCGGACGACGACGGAACGCTGGTCCGGAGCGTGCGGGCCATCCCGCCCGTCCCCGTGCCCGCCCCCCGCCCCGTCCCGCGGCAGCCCGAGCGGCCGGCGCACCCCCGCAGCTTCGCCCGCCCCGCACCGGGCACCGCCCAGACCGAGGACGTCCGATGACCCGCATGCCCGTCCCGCTGCCGCCGGTGCCCCGGTCACCGCTCGACGCGCAGATCCCGTTCCATGCCCGGCCGTCCCGGGGCGCCGTCCTGGTGACCGGCTCCGGTGGTCCCGCGGGGATCGCGGTCATCCGTCGGCTCGTCGCCGTCGGGCACCGGGTCGTCGCGGCCGACGCCGACGGCGCGGCGGCCGGGGGAGCGCTGGCCCAGGCCGCCGTCACGGTGCCGACCGCCGACCACCCGCGGTTCCTGGACGCGCTGCTCGGTGCGGCCGCGGCCTACGGCGCGGACGCGCTGATCGGCACGGTCGCCGAGGAGCTGCCCGCGCTCACCGCCGGCGTCGACCGGCTGACCGCCGCCGGCGTGGCCACCTGGCTGCCCGGTCTCGCCGCGGTCGACGTCTGCTGCGACAAGGCGGCGTTCTCCACCCGGATGCGGGCCGCCGGCGTTCCCCACCCCCGGACGGCGACCCGGCCGGAGCAGGTCGCCCAGCTGCCCGGGCCGTGGATCGTGAAGCCGAACGCGGGGCGGGGCAGCCGCGGCCTGCAGCTGCTCGACAGCGGTCCGGACGTCGTCGCCGCCCTGGCCGCCGACCCGGGGCTGATCGCGCAGACCCGGCTGTCCGGCCGGGAGTTCACCGCCGACGCGCTGGTGGACCGCGACGGCCGGCTGGTGACCGTCGTCCCCCGCTGGCGGGACGAGACCAAGGCCGGGATCTCGGTCAAGGGGACGACCTTCTCCTCCGAGGCCGTCACCGACCTGGTCTCCGCAGCGCTCGCCGCGGTGCAGCTGACCGGGCCGGCGAACGTGCAGGGGTTCGTGGCCGACGACGGGACGGCGACGGTGGTCGAGATCAACCCGCGCTTCTCCGGCGGGCTGCCGCTCACCCTCGCCGCCGGTGCCGACGTCGTCTCCGCCTACCTGGCCGGCATCCGCGACCCCCAGGCGGAGCTGCCCTTCCTCTGGTTCACCCCGGGCGTGCGGATGAGCCGCTACTTCGCCGAGACCTACACCGGCCCCGACGGGTCGCCGGTCGCGGATCCGTCGTCCCCGCTCGCGGTCCTGGCGTGAGCCGGGTCCGGCACGTCCTGGTGCCGTTCGGCACCCGCCCGGAGGTCGTGAAGCTCGCTCCGGTCGTGGCCGCGCTCCGCGCCGCCGGGCACCGGGTGACGGCCGTGGACACCGGTCAGCACACCGACCCGGCGCTGAGCTCCCAGCTGCAGGACGTGCTGGGGCTGACCCCCACGTACCGGTTCACGCTGCCCACCGAGCAGCCGGCCCGCACCGGTGCCCTGCACGCCGACGCGGCGGAGGCCCTGACCCGCTCCCGGCCCGACCTCGTGCTGGCGCTCGGCGACACCAACACCGTGCCCGCCTACGCGCTGGCCGCCCGCGCCGCCGGGGTGCCCTTCGGGCACGTGGAGGCCGGGCTCCGCAGCCTCAACCAGCGCAGCGTCGAGGAGGTCAACCGCCGGGTCGCCGGGGCGATCGCCCAGGTGCACTTCGCACCGACCGCCCGCGCCGCCGCGTTCCTCGCCGCCGAGGGCGTGGCCCCGGAGCGGGTCTTCGTCGTCGGCAACCCGGTCATCGACACGCTCGTCCAGCGCGGGATCGCCCCCCGGCCGGTCGCGGACCGCGACGGCGTCCTGGTCACCGCGCACCGGCCGACCAACGTCGACGACCCCGCCCGGCTGGGTCGCCTGGTCGACGTGGTCCGCGGGCTGGCCGACCGGATCGGCCCGGTGACCTTCCCGGTGCACCCGCGGACGGCCCGGCGGCTGGAGGAGACCGGGCTCACCGGACGGCTCGTACACCCGAACGTCAGCGTGACGGAACCCATGGACTACGACACCCTGCTCGCGACCCTGGCCGGGTGCCGCCTGGCGGTCACCGACTCCGGCGGGATCCAGGAGGAGGCGGCGTTCCTCGGCGTTCCCGTCGTCGTCCTCCGGGCGTCGACGCCGCGCTGGGAGGGCGTCGAGGCCGGCACCACCACCCTGGCCGGGCTCGCCGACGACGACGCGCCCGCCGGGATCCTCGCGGCGGCGGAGGCGCACGCGACGCCGGAGGCCCAGGCCCGCGCCGCCGCGCTGCCCTGCCCGTACGGGGACGGCACGACCGGGGTGCGCGTCGCGGAGATCCTCGCCGATCCGCGCACCGACGCGCTGCTGGCCCTGACCGAGCCCGACTTCACCGACGGCCGGCTGCCGTGGTGACGGACCCATCCGCACCGCCGTGGGACGGCGCGCCTCCGCTGGGCGTCGTCGTGGACCTCGACGACACGCTGTACCCCCAGGCCGAGTACCTCGCCGGTGCGGCCGTGGCGGTGGGCCGGGCGGCGACCCGGCTGGGCCTGGACGGCGACGCGGTCGCCGGCGCCCTCGCCGCCTGCCTGGCCGCGGGCTCCGACGCCGGCGGCACCATCGACCGGGCGTTGCTGGCCGTGGGCGTGCCGGAGACCGACCTGCCCGGTCTGGTGCCGCCGCTGGTGACGGCGTTCACCGGGCACGCGCCGGCCCGGCTCAGCCCCTATCCGGGCGTGGAGGCGGCGTTGCGGTCGCTGCTCGCCGTCGTGCCGGTGGGCTGCCTGACCGACGGCAACCCGGACATCCAGGCGGCCAAGTTCGCCGCGACCGGCCTGGAGATCCCGTTCGTCGTCGTCACCGACGCACTGGGCGGTCGTGCGATGCGCAAGCCCGAGCCCGCGGGGTTGACCGCGCTGGCCGGGCGGATGGGCGTGCCGGCCGGACGGCTGCTGGTCATCGGCGACCGCCCCGGCAAGGACGTCGCCGTCGCGGCCGCGGTCGGGGCGCGGGCCGTCCGCATCCGCCAGGGCGAGTACGCGTCCGCGCCGGACGTCCCGCAGGCCTGGGCCGTCGTGGACTCCTTCCCGGCCGCGGCGGCACTGGCCCTGTCCGTGCTCCGGCGGCCGGCGGTGGCCGGTCACTCCTCCGGGTGACTCCGGTCGGCCGTCGCTACAGGAGCGCGCCGGAGGAGCCGATGGCGTTCCTACGGGTGGGACAGCCGCCCCTGAACAGAGGTGTGTCCATGAGTGCGGAGCCGACCCGTCGTACGAGGTCCCTCGGGGTCCTCGTCGTCGTCTGCCTCGCCGTGCTGCTGTCGGCCGTCCCCGGCGTCGCCTCGGCGGCCACGGTGACCCCGTTCGTCGACTGCTACCGGGCGAACGCCAACGGCACCATCACGGTGGTGCTCGGCTACACGAACCCCAACACGCGGAACACGGCCATCCCCCTCGGGACCCGGAACAGCATCACCCCGACCAAGTTCCAGGGCGCGCAGCCCACCGTCTTCAAGCCGGGGACCCAGCGCGGTGTCTTCTCCATCACGGCCACGCAGGCGGACATGTGGGCCAACCCCCGCTGGGTGCTCGACGGGAACACCCTGGACCAGTGGTCGGCCGGTTCGGTCGCACAGTGCTCGCCGTCCACGCCGCTCCCGGCCATCGGCAACGGGACGGGCCTCGCCGTCGCCCTGCTGGCCGGCGGAGCGTTCGGCGTCTTCTTCGTCCGCCGGCTGAGGCGCCGCGCGGCCGCCGCCGGCTGACGGCCGCCCCCAGACCCGAGTTCCTCCTCGGAGCAGGACTCCTGCCTGCGTGGCCCGGTTCCCCCGTGGGACCGGGCCACGTGGCATGTCCGGGGGATCCCGCGGTGCGGCGTGCGCCCGGGGTCAGGCCTCCGGGGCGCCGTGGACGACGAGCTCGCCGCCGCGCGCGGCGAGGTCCTCACCGAGGCCGCGGATGACCTCGAGGCCGGCGTCGTCGGCGTCGCGGACGTCGCGCAGGTCGAGGACGATCCGGTGGTGGCCGCTGCCGTGCAGGGATTCCGCGGTGCCGCGCAGCAGGTCGGCGCCGAGCACGGTGAGGCGCCCGCTGGCGCGGATGGACCCGGTGCGCCGGTCGACGGTCTCGCTGAGCATCAGGCGGCCCGGCCGCGGGCGGGCTCGAGCTCCAGGACCCGCCAGAGGCCCGTCCGGTGCAGCAGGTCCAGCGTCCGCCGGTTCGCCCCCCGCAGGACGACGCTCCCGCCACGGGCCCGGCAGGTGCGGTGGGCGGAGAGGAAGCTGGCCACGGCCGGGCTGGCGAGCTGCTGCACCCCGCTCAGGTCGATGACGAGCTGACGTGCCCCGGCGAGCAGGGCGTCGTGCAGCAGCCAGCGGACGTCGGCCAGCCCCTCGGCGAGCAGGGCGTCGTCCAGCCGGATCGTCACCTCGTCCAGGTCGGCGTCCAGCCGGCTGTGCGCCGCGGCGCGCACGGCGGTGGCTCCTGTCATCCCGCATCTCCTCCCGGCTCGGTGCGTGCCCCGAGCCTGGTCCGCGGACATTGCGATCCGCCGGGACGCGGCTTTGCGATTGCATGACGGCTGCCGTGCGCCCGACGGGGCGGTGGCAGCATGGGTGGCGATGGCGCTGCGACTGCTGGTGGTGGAGGACGACGACCACATCCGGACCGCGCTGCGGTGGGCGCTGGAGGACGAGGGCTACGACGTCGCCGAGGCCGGATCCGGCGAGGAGGCGTGCCAGGCCGTCGCGGTGAGCGCGCCCGACCTGATGATCGTGGACCTGATGCTCGGGTCGATGGACGGGTTCCAGGTGATCCGCCACGTCCGCCGGACCCTGGACCTGCCGATCATCGTGGTGAGCGCCCGCGCCGACACCAGCGACATCGAGACCGCGCTCGACGCGGGGGCCGACGACTACGTGACCAAGCCGTTCGCGGTCAAGGAGATCACCGCGCGGCTGCGGGCGCTGCGCCGCCGGGTGTCGCCCGTCCCAACCGAGCCCGAGCCGGAGGCCGTCGTGCTGGAGCACGACCCGGTGGCGCCGCTGGTGCTGCGGGAGGCGAGCGGCACGGTGCACCGCGGTGACGAGCTGCTGCCCCTGACGCTGACGGAGTTCCGGCTGCTCTGCGAGCTGGCGGCGGCGCCAAGCCGGGTCTTCAGCCGGCAGGCGCTGCTCGAGCGGGTGTGGCAGCACGGCTTCTTCGGCGACGAGCGGCTCGTCGACGTGCACGTGCGGCGGCTGCGCACCAAGGTCGAGCGCGACCCCGGCGCGCCGCGCGTGGTGGTCACCGTCCGCGGCCTGGGGTACCGGCTGGACCTCCAGTGAGGAAGGGCCTGCGGGCGCGCATCGTGCTCGGGTACGCCGCCGGCACGCTGATCGTCTCGATCGTCCTGGTGACCGTGACGTTCCTGCTGGCCCGCAGCTACCTGCTCGACCAGCGCGAGGCGTCGCTGACCCGGCAGGCCTTCGCCGACGCCAACGTCCTGGACAGCCGGCTGGCGACGGCGGGCACCGAGGTCGGCGACGTGCTCGACGAGTTGGTGCCGTCGGGCGGAGCCGACGTCGTCCTGCACAACGGCGACTCCTGGTACTCCTCCAGCCTGGACGTCGGCGCCCGGGACGTCCCCGCGGACCTGCGGGAACTGGTCGGGACCGAGCCCGCCGCGAGCGTCGTCGTGGAGACGGCGGACGGGCCCCGGCTCATCGTCGGGGTGACCCTGCGCAGCGCGGACGTGGAGTTCTACGAGCTGGCGCCGCTGACCGAGCTGCGGCAGGTGCTCAGCACGCTGGCCGCGGTGCTGGCCGCGGGGGCGCTGTCCGCGACCGCGGCGGGTGCGGCCTTCGGCGTGTGGGCCAGCCGCCGTGCCGTGCACCCCCTGGAGCAGGTCGCGGCGGCGGCGACCCGGATCGCCGGCGGGGAGCTGACCACCCGGCTGCCGGCCACCGACGACCCCGACCTGGTCGGGATCGTGGCCGGCTTCAACAGCATGGTGGACGCCCTGGCGGCGCGGATCGAGCGGGACGCCCGGTTCGTCGGCGACGTGAGCCACGAGCTGCGCAGCCCCCTGACCACGCTGGTCACCAGCGTCGAGGTCCTCGGGACCCGGCGGGACGAGCTGTCCCCGCGGAGCCGTGAGGCGCTGGGGATGGTGGAGGGGGAGCTGGCCCGCTTCCGCCGCACCCTGGACGACCTGCTGCAGCTCGCCCGCCTCGACGGGGCCGCCGTCCAGGAGTCCGCGCAGCCGGTGTGCCTCGCGGCCCTGGTGCGGCAGGTGCTCGCCGACAGCGACCGGCCGGCGGAGCTGCTCACGGTGCCCGGCGGCGGCGACACCACCGTCCGAGCGGACAAGACGAGCCTCGAGCGGGCCGTCCGCAACCTCCTGGACAACGCCGACCGGCACGCCGGGGGACCGCGCGCCGTCCGCGTGGAGCGCAGGGACGGCGCCGTCGTGGTCACCGTGGACGACGCCGGACCGGGTGTCGCGACGGCGGACCGCGAACGGATCTTCGAGCGGTTCGCCCGTGGGCCGCGGGCCGCCCGCCGCTCCCTGCCCGGCGCGGGCCTGGGCCTGGCGATCGTGGCGGAGACCGCGACCCGGCACGGCGGGGCCGCGTGGTGCTCCGACGCCCCGGACGGCGGAGCCCGCTTCACCCTGTCGGTCCCGGCGGTGCCGCGATGACCGGCGCTGCCGCGATGACCGGCGCTGCCGCGATGACGGCCGGCCGTGCGCTGCTGGTGACGGGCCTCGTGCTGGGCCTGACCGCCTGCGGGGTGCCCGCCGGCGGCCCGCCCCAGGCGATCCCGTCGTCGGAGGTCCCGTACGGGCTGGCCGACTCCCGCCCGTCGTCGAGCGCGCCGGCCACCACCGGAGCGGTGGAGGCGCCGTCCCAGGTGTTCCTGTTCGCGGCCGACGAGGTCCTCGTCGGCCGGCCCCGGGACGTGGAGGGGACGACGGTCCGCGAGCGGCTGACCGATCTGCTGGCCGCACTCGTCGAGGGCCCGACCACCGCGGAACGGGACGAGCAGCTGTCCACCCTGCTGACCCCGGACGTGCGGCTGACGGTGACCGACCTGACCCAGCGCACCGCGACCGTCGACATCGGGCAGCCCGCCGGAGCTCCGTCCGGCCCGGCAGGCCGCCGGGCCGTCGCGCAGCTGGTGCTGACCGCGACGAGCCTGCAGGGTGTCGACGCCGTCCAGCTGACCATCGGCGGCGACCCGGTGGAGGCGCCGCTGCCCATGGGCGAGCTGACGTCGGCGCCGCTCACCGCGGCGGACTACGCCGCGTTCCTGACCGCACCGGAGCCCCCGGCGGCCACCACCCCGCCGGCCCCGCCGTCCTGACGCCAGGGTGCCGCGGCGCGCGTCGCCGTCCGCGTGCTCAGGCGTTCAGGAGCTTCGCCTTCTGCGCGGCGAACTCCTCGTCGGTGAGGATGCCGGCGTCCCGCAGGTCGGCCAGCCTCCGGAGCTGATCCACCATGTCCGTCTGCGGTGGGGCGGCCGGCGGGGGAGCGGCGGGGGCGGGCGCACCGAACGCGGCGCCGGCCATGCCCGGGTTCACGTGCAGGTACTGCGACTGCCGCTCGACGGTCTTCTTCTGCCGCGCCTCGCTGATCAGCGGGGACAGGATGTCCATGACGGCGTAGGGGCTCTCGACGTTGTCGAGCACGACCTGGCCGGTCGTCGTCCCCTCGACGTTGCCGCTCAGGGAGAACATGTCGGCCTTCGCCCCGTAGGACGGGTCCTCGAGGTTGAGGACGACGTCGCCGATGTCGTTGCCGCGCTGCCAGACGGCCTGCCGCACGTCCATGTCGTTGATCGCCCACAGCGGGACGCTCTCGGTCCGGGTGCCCAGCAGTCCGCTCTCGATCCAGACCCGGTCGCGGGTGATCCGGTAGCGGGCCTTCGAGACGCCGGCCGCGCTGGTGGCAGCGTTCTTGCTCTCGCCGAACCACAGGGTGTTCGGGTCGTTCGCCCACTGCTCGGTGCGCTTGGCGTTCTGCTCGGCCAGCTTCTGCTTGCCCTGGTCGGCCATGGCCTTGCCCTGGTCGGCGACCTGCTTGAGGCGGTCCTTCCAGCTGACCTTGCCGCCCGCGGGCGCCGCGGTGGGGACCGTGTCGGCGGGGGGAGGGGTCGGCGGCGGAGGGAACGCGTCCGCCGGGGGCGGCAGCTCGGTGGTCAGGGGATCCTGTCCCGTCGTCCCCCGGTCGGAGACGTGCTCGGTCCAGGAGCTGCCGTTCCAGTACCGCAGCTCGTGCGCCCCGCTCGGGTCGCGCAGCCAGCTCGCATCCGCCATGGGTCTCTCCTCCGTGTCCGCGTGACGGCGAGAGGATGCCAGCGGAGGACCGTCTTCGGGGGGCCCTGACGCACGGCGAGATCTGCACATTCGCCCCCGTCAGGCAGCCGATGAGGGCGAGTGTGCAGATCTCTGGGGCAGAAGGTCACGATGAGGTCACGGGGCGGACCGCCTCTTGACAGCAGTTTGTAAGGACGGTGTCCTAACAAACGTGACGGCGGACACCCACTCCCAGCGGCGCCTCCTGCGCCCGACGTCCAAGGTGCTGCCCGAGCACGCCCGGGCGCACAACCGCTCGATGGTGCTGCAGCAGCTCTTCCACTCCGGGGAGCAGTCGCGGGCCGACCTGGCCCGGGCCACCGGCCTCACCCGCGTCACCGTCTCCGACCTGGTCGCCTCGCTGCTCGCCGAGGGGCTGGTCACCGAGCTGGAGCTGCGGGCCGAGGGGAAGGTCGGCAAGCCCGGCACACCGATCGGCCTGCGCGCCGACGCCTTCCAGATCGTGGCGGTCGACCTGGCCGACGACGAGCGCATGCACGGTGCGGTGCTCGATCTCTCCGGGAAGGTCCGCGAGCGGCGCTCGGCCGCCGTCGCCGGGCGGACCGGCCAGGCAGCAGTCGACGCACTGCTCGGGCTCTGCCGCGACCTCGTCGCCGCGGCCACCTGCCCCGTCCTCGGCGTCGGCGTGGGGTCACCCGGCGTCGTCGACCCGGCGGGCACGGTCGTGCAGGCGCCGAACCGCGGCTGGTACGACGTGGCGCTGGCCGCCGACCTCGGCGACGCCCTCGGGCTGCCGGTGCACGTGGCGAACGACGCGAACACCGCTGCGCTGGGGGAGTTCACCTACGGCGGCGCCGGCGGCGGCGGGCTGCTCGTCCTCACCGTGGGCGGCGGTGTCGGGGCCGGGATCGTGCTGGACGGCGCCCTGGTCCAGGGTCACGAGCACGCGGCCGGCGAGCTCGGCCACGTCACCGCGGTCGACGAGCGCGACGACATCGACGGCGCCCCGCTGGGCCGGCCGCAGCAGTGCGCGTGCGGCCGCTCCGGGTGCCTGGAGACCGTGCTCTCCGTCCCGGCGATCCGCCGCCGGATCGAGGGCCTGGCGCCCGAGGCCCGGGACGCCGCGCTGGCGTCGGTCGGCCGGCGGCTCGGCATCGTGCTGGCCCCGGTGGTCAGCGCGCTCAATCTCTCCGAGGTCGTGGTCAGCGGACCCCGGGAGCTCCTGGACGGCCCCTTGCGCTCCGCTGCGCTGGCGGCCCTCCGCGAGCGCACCATGCCGGTCATCAGCAGGGATCTGGATCTGCGGATGACCTCGCTCGGCGAGGACGGCGCCCTGTCCGGGGCCGCCGTGCTCGTGCTCTCCGGTCAGCTCGGGGTCTCGTGACGACCCCGAGCCGGCCAGTTGCAGGTCGGAGAACCCACACCCTCATGGCGGCGCTGTCCGGCACCGTCCGCGCAACGGGAAGGAACCCCAACGATGACCAGAGTACGTAAGGGCGGAGTGGCCGTCATGGCTGCCGCCCTGGTGGCGGTGAGCGCGTGCGGCGGCGGCGACGACGACGGCGGCGGCGGGTCCGGCGGCGACGAGGTCCGCCTCTGGCTCAGCGGCACCGACACCCCTCAGGAACTGCGGGACTACCTCGTCGAGACCTTCGAGGAGGAGACGGGCGCGACGCTCGTCATCGAGGAGCAGGACTGGAACGGTCTGGTGCCCCGGCTGCAGACCGCCCTGGCGTCGGAGGACCAGACGCCGGACCTGGTCGAGATCGGCAACACCCAGAGCCCCACCTTCACCTACGCCGGCGCGTTCGCCGACATCAGCGACCTCTACGAGGAGATCGGCGGCGAGAAGCTGCTCCCGGGCTTCGTCGAGGCCGGGACGGTCGACGACACCGTCTACGCGGTGCCCTACTACTCGGGAGCCCGGGCGGTGTTCTACCGCAAGGACTTCTTCGCCGCCGCGAACGTCCAGGTGCCCACCACGCTCGACGAGTTCGCCGCCGCCGCGGTCGCCCTCCAGGCGGCCAACCCCGCCGGCAAGCCCAACTTCTCGGGCTTCTGGTTCCCCGGCCAGGACTGGTACAACGGCATCGCCTGGATCTTCTCCGCCGGCGGTGACCTCGCCGTGCAGGAGGGCGACCAGTGGGTCGGCGCGCTGTCGAGCCCCGAGTCCCAGGCGGGGCTGGCCCAGGTCCAGCAGCTGTTCTCCAGCGCGACGGCGGCCCCGCGCGACGCCGACTCCGAGGAGCCGTGGATCCCGTTCAACAACGGCGAGTCGGCGATGTTCTCCGCACCCACCTGGGCCCGCTGGAGCATCGACCTCCCCGAGTGCAACAAGGGCGTCGACCCGGAGGACGAGTCCGCGGAGGCCGAGGCGCTGCTGGCCGAGCAGCAGGCCTGCAACGAGGAGAAGACCGGGGTCTTCCCGCTGCCGGGCAACCAGCCGGGCGAGGCGGCGGCCGTCTTCGCCGGCGGCTCGAACATCGCGATCCCGGCGAAGTCGGGCAACCAGGAGCTGGCCCGCGACCTGATGCGGATCATCTTCAGCGCGGAGTACCAGACGATGCTCGCCGAGAACGGGCTGATCCCCGGCAACCAGGACTACGCCGGCGCCCTCGGTGACGACGTCTACGCCCAGGCCGCGCTCGCGGCGGGGGTCGACGCGAAGCTCACCCCGGCGGCCGAGAAGTGGGCCGACGTGGAGGGCGCCCGCATCCTCGAGGACTTCTTCCAGGAGATCGCGAGCGGGACCGACCCTGCCGAGGCGGCGGCCGAGGCGGACCAGCTCATCAGCGACACGCTCAACTGACCGGCTGACGTCGACGAGATCTGCACACTCGCCCGCTTCGGGCGTCCGATGAGGGCGAATGTGCAGATCTCGTCCGGTCCTTCCTGGGGAGCCCGCCCGTGACCGCTCCACGCTCACCCGTGCCCACCGCTCCGGTGGCGCCGGTGGCCGCCCCGCCGGTGCCGGTCCCGCGGGTGCCGGCCGTCGCCCCACCGGAGGCCCCCGCGTCGAGGCGTAAGCCGCTGCGCTCGCGGCTCGGGCCCTACCTCCTGCTCGTCCCGGCACTCGTGCCGATCGTGGTGGGGCTCGGCTACCCGCTGGTCCGGCAGTTCGTCATCTCCTTCCAGGAGTTCGGTCTCGCGCAGCAGTTCGGCCGGCCGGCCGAGTGGGTGGGCCTGCAGAACTACGTCGAGCTGCTCGGCGACTCCTACGTCTGGGGCGTGATCGCCCGGTCGATCGCCTTCTGCCTGGTCAACGCCGCCCTGACGATGGTGGTGGGGGTCGCCCTCGCGGTGCTCATGACCAAGGTGGGCCGGGCCGCCCGGATCACGCTCCAGGTCGGGATGCTGCTGGCCTGGGGCACCCCTGTCCTGGCCACCATGACCGTCTGGCAGTGGCTGTTCGACTCGCAGTACGGCGTCGTCAACTGGCTGCTGGCCGAGCCGCTCGGCATGGAGTCCATGCGGTACCACTCCTGGCTCATCGAGCCGCTGTCCTTCTACGGGGTGGCCACGGTCATCGTGGTCTGGATGAGCGTCCCGTTCGTCGTGTTCACCGTCTACGCCGGGCTGCTCCAGGTTCCCGAGGAGTGCATGGAGGCCGCGCAGCTCGACGGCGCCAACGCCTGGCAGCGGCTGTGGAACCTGGCCATCCCCATGGTGAAGCCGGTGCTCTTCGTGGTGGCCCTGCTCCAGATCATCTGGGACCTGCGGGTCTTCACCCAGATCTACGTGCTCCAGCGCGCGGGCGCCCCGACGCGCGAGACGCACCTGCTGGGCACCTACATCTACTCACTGGCGAAGGAGTTCTCGATGGCCGGCGCCATGGCCACGATCATGCTGGTGATCACCCTGGGGCTGACCACCTTCTACATCCGCCGGATGCTGCGGCAGGAGGAGGTGTGAGCGCCCCCGTCCGCCGCCGCCGGCCGTCCGCCGGCCGTCGGCTGCTCGGCGTCCTCGCGGTCGTCGTCGCGCTGGTATGGGTCTTCCCGGTCTACTGGATGGTGAGCAGCGCCTTCCTGCCGACCAACCGGCTGCGGACCGCCGAGCCCACCTTCTTCCCGGTGGACGGCACGCTGTCCAACTTCCGGCGGGTCTTCGCCGATCCGGCGTTCCTCGACTCGTTCCGGGTCTCGCTCGCCGTCACGGCGCTGACCCTTGCCGCGGCCATCCTGTTCGCATTCGTCGCGGCACTGGCGATCAGCCGTTTCCGGTTCCGCGGCAGGAAGACATTCATCGTGACCATTCTCGTGGTCCAGATGATCCCGGCCGAGGGCTTGTTCATCTCGCAGTACCAATTGCTCGACGGATGGGGGCTCGTGAATGCAGTCCTCGGCCTCACCATCGTGTACGTCGCCGCCATTCTGCCGTTCACCATCTGGATGCTGCGCGGATTCGTGAGCGGCGTCCCGATCGAGCTGGAGGAGGCGGCGATGGTCGACGGCCTGTCGCGCACCGCGGCGTTCTTCCGGATCACCTTCCCGCTGCTGGCGCCGGGCCTGGTCGCCTCGGGCGTCTACGGTTTCCTGCAGGCGTGGAACGAGTACACCCTCGCCCTGGTGGTCATGACCGATCCCGGGCAGCGCACCGTCCCGCTGTGGCTGCAGGGCCTGGTCGAGGCGAACCGGGCAACCGACTGGGGGGTCGTCATGGCCGGGGCCACGCTGGTCACGGTGCCGGTCATCGTGTTCTTCCTCTTCGTGCAGCGCAGGATGAGCGCCGGCCTCGTCGCCGGGGCGGTGAAGGGGTGACCGCCGACGGGCACCCGTCCGGTTCCTGGTCGATCGGGCTCGACATCGGCGGCACGAAGGTCCTCGGGGTCCTCCTGGACGACGACGCCACGGTGCGCGGCAGCGTCCGGGTGCCCACCCGGCTGGGCACCGACGGCGTGGTCGCGGCGGCGGCCGAGGTGGTCGAGCGGCTCTGCGGGGCGGCCGGCATCACCCCGGCGGAGCTCGCCGGCGTGGGAGCGGGCGTCCCCGGGCTGGTCGACCCGGTGACCGGGGAGGTGTCGCACGCGCTCAACCTGGACATCCACGAGCACGGCGTGCGGCTGGCCCCGCTGCTCGCCGCCGAGCTGCAGGGTGTCCCGGTGAGCGTGGAGAACGACCTGAACGTGGCGGCGGTCGGCGCCGCGCGGGTCCTGGGCCTGCGCGGTGACCTGGCCTTCCTCGCCCTGGGCACCGGGGTCGCGGCCGGTCTGCTGCTCGGCGGCGAGCTGCGCCGGGGCCACGGGGGCGGGGCGGGGGAGATCGGGCACCTGCCCTACGACTCCACCGGCCCGCTGTGCCCGTGCGGTCAGCGGGGCTGCCTCGAGCTGTACGCCTCCGGGTCCGCGATCGACGCCGCGTGGCCCAGCCGCACCGGGCGTCCAGCCGCCGCCGAGGTGTTCGCCGCTGCCTCCGAGGGCGACGCCACCGCGATCGGCATCCGCGACCGGTTCACCGATGCCGTGGCCGCGGCGGTGCGGCTGCTGGTGCTGACCTGCGACGTCGAGCACGTCGTGCTCGGCGGGGGCGTGGCGGAGGTCGGCGCACCGCTGCTGGACGCCGTCTGCCGGCAGGTGCGTGCCCAGGCCGACGGCTCGCCGTTCCTCCGCAGCTTCCGGATCGCCGACCGCGTCCAGGTCGTGCCCGGCGGCGTCCCGGTGGCACCGATCGGTGCGGCCCTCACCGCGCGGGGTGCGGTGCGCCGCCGGTCGTCGGTGGAGCCGGTCGGGTCGTGACCGCGTGGAGGTGATCATCCTGCCGGGCCCGGAGGAGGTGGGCCGCCTCGGCGCCGACCGGGTCGCGGCGGTCGTCGCCCGCAACCCGCGGGCGGTACTCGGCCTGGCCACGGGGTCCTCGCCGACCGGCATCTACGCCGAGCTCGCCCGGCGGGTGGCGGCCGGCACGCTGGACCTCTCCGGCGTCAGCGGGTTCGCCCTGGACGAGTACGTCGGCATCCCGGCGGACCATCCCGAGAGCTACTCCGCGGTGATCGACCGGGAGGTGGTCGGCCCGTTGGGGCTGGACCCCGCGCGCGTCCGGGTGCCCGACGGCCGGGCCGCCGACCTCGCGGCCGCGGCGGAGGAGTACGACGCGGCGATCGCGGCGGCCGGTGGCGTGGACCTCCAGCTCCTCGGCATCGGCACCAACGGCCACATCGGGTTCAACGAGCCGACGTCGTCCTTCGCGTCGCGCACCCGCATCAAGACCCTCGCGCCGCGGACGCGCACGGACAACGCCCGGTTCTTCGCCTCGCCCGCGGAGGTGCCCACCCACTGCCTCACCCAGGGTCTCGGGACGATCCTCGAGGCCCGGGAGCTGCTGCTCGTCGCGCAGGGGGAGGGCAAGGCCGACGCGGTGGCGGCTGCCGTGGAGGGGCCGCTGAGCAGCATGTGCCCGGCCTCGGCGCTGCAGCTGCACCGGCGGGCGAGCGTCGTCGTCGACGAGGCGGCCGCGTCGCGGCTCCGGCTGGCCGACTACTACCGCTTCACGCACGAGCACAAGCCGCGCTGGCAGGGGCCCTAGCAGGGATCAGCGGGGGACCGGCTCCCCGTCCGCCCAGACCGCCCGGACCGACCAGTCGTCGCCCAGGACGACGGCGTCCGCGGCGTAGCCCGGCGCCAGCCGTCCGAAGCGGTTCCCGAGGCCGATGGCCCGGGCCGGCGTGGCCGTCAGCGCCGTCACCGTGGTGACCGGGTCCAGGCCCGCGACGTCGACGGCGAGCCGCAGCGCGGTGTCCAGGGTGAGCGTGGAGCCGGCGATCGTGCCGGTTCCCTCGAGCACGGCGCGCCCGTCCCGCACGTCGACGCGCAGGCCGCCGAGCGCGTAGCTGCCGTCGCCCGTGCCCGCGGCCGCCATCGCGTCGCTGACCAGCGCGATCCGGCCCGGCGCCCCGGCCGCCAGCAGGGCCACGAGGCCCGGGTGCACGTGCACGCCGTCCAGGACCACCTCCAGGGTGACCCGCTCGTCGGCGACGGCGGCCAGCACCGGCCCCGGCGCGCGGTGGTGCAACCCCGGCATGGCGTTGAAGGCGTGGGTGAGCAGGCGCGCGCCGGCGTCGAACGCCCGGCCGGTGGTCGCGAGATCGGCCTCGGTGTGGCCGACCGCGACGGTGACGCCGGCGGCGGCGAGCTGCTCGATCGCCGCGACCGCCCCGGGCAGCTCGGGCGCGACCGTGAGCTGGCGCAGCGTGCCGCGGGCGGCGTCCAGCAGCCGGTCGACGTCGGCGACGGCCGGGGTGCGCAGGAACCGCGGGTCGTGCGCACCGCAGCGGGACGGCGCGAGGAACGGCCCCTCGAGGTGGGCGCCGAGCACGCCGTGGGTTCCGGTCAGGCCGGCGATCTCGTCCAGCCGCGCCTCGAGGACCTCCAGGGGGTTCGCGACCAGGCTCACCACCGAGCGCGTGGTGCCGTGCGCGCGGTGCGTGCGGAGCGCGGCGACGATGCTCGCCGTTCCGTCGTCGAACGCGGAGCCACCGCCGCCGTGCAGGTGCAGGTCGACGAACCCGGGCGTCAGCCAGGCGCCCGCCAGGTCGACGGCGCGGTCCGCCGGGGGCGGCTCCCCGGTTCCGGTCGCGGCGATCAGCGGCCCGTCGAAGAGCACCCACCCGTCCGCGACGATCCCCGCGGCGTCGAGGACGCGGGCGCCGTGCAGCAGGACGGTCACGGTGCCGTCCCGGCCAGCAGCTCCGCCGCCGCGTCGGTGTTCACCCGGCCCGCGCCGTGGGTCAGGACCACCGGCCCGGGGGCGAGCGCGGCGTCGTCGGGCATGCCGACGGCGACGACGACCGCGTCGGGCCGCTGCTCGCCCAGGCGGCGCAGCCACGCGCGCTGCCAGTCGCTGCGGTAGGCGTCCCGGACCGCGACCACGAGCGGCGTCCCGGCCGCGGCGGCCAGGACGTCCTCGACCGTTCCGTCCTCGTGGACCGTCCGGACGGCGGCGGCCAGGCCGGCGCGCGCCAGCGGCTCGGCCACGCTCCACTTGGCGGAGCCGACGGCCATGTTGGTCCCCGCCCGCAGCTCCACCACGAGCGCGGGGGCGGTCAGCGCCACCGGTTCCCGCGTCCGGAGGGCGCGGCGGGCCGCATCCAGGCCGACGTCGCCGTCGGGTGCCTCGGCTCCCTCGTCGTGGGCGGCCAGCCGGGCGCGCAGCGCGGCGACCCGGTCGGCGGCCTCCCGCAGGCGCGACTCCGGGACGGTGCCCTCGCGGACGGCGTCGCCGATCGCCCGGCGCAGGTCGGCGCAGTGCTGCTCGCCGTCCTCCGCGCCCAGGAGCAGCAGGTCGGCGCCGGCCGCCAGGGCGAGGACGCCGGCGCCGGCCAGGCCGTGCGCCGCCCGCACCCCGGCCATGTCGAGCGCATCGGTGACGACGACCCCGGCGAACCCGAGTTCGTCGCGCAGCAGGTCGACCAGCAGCCGGCGGCTCAGGGTGGCCGGGTGCTCGTCGAGCGCGGGGAAGACCACGTGCGACGTCATCACCAGCTCGACGCCGGCCCGGACGGCGGCGGTGAAGGGCGGCAGCTCCCGGCGGCGGAACGTCGCCTCGTCCGCGTCGATGGTCGGCAGCCCGAGGTGGGAGTCGACGGTGGTGGCCCCGTGCCCGGGGAAGTGCTTGGCGGTGGCGGCGACGCCGGCCGACTGCAGTCCGCGCAGGTAGGCGACGCCGTGCCGCGCCACCGCCCCGGGGTCGGGGCCGAACGAGCGGACGCCGATCACCGGGTTGCGGCTGTCGCTGTTCACGTCGACCGACGGCGCGAAGTCCACCGTCACGCCCGCACGGCGCAGGTCGGCACCGATGGCGGCGGCCACGGCGGTGGTGGTCGCCTCGTCGTCGACCACCCCGAGGGCGAGGTTGCCCGGGTAGCTGCTGCCGGTCAGGTACTCGAGGCGGGTCACGTCCCCGCCCTCCTCGTCGAGGGCCACCAGGGCGTCGGAGCGCACCGCCCGGATCCGGGCGCCCAGGTCGGTCACCTGCTCCGCGGCCGAGCCGGCCCGGCCGCCGGTGAGGTTGTCGCCGTACAGGCAGACGCCCGCCAGACCGTGCCCGAGGGCGTCCTCGACCCACCCCGGGACGACGGGTCCGGCGAAGCCGGGCATGAGGCAGGAATTGACGAGCTCGTCCAGTTCCGACATGGTCCTCTGCTTCGTCGACGGAGCCTGCCCGGCGGTCATCCGCGCATTTCCGGCACCGCCATTCCCGGAGCCTCGGACGGGGCGAGAATAGACGACCGGGGAAGCATTTCGCGCGACCCCGGCAACAATCCGTCCGGAGCCGCGGGTACGCCCCTCCGCGCTGCACTTTCCAACGTTGTCGAGCGGCGGTATCTTCGCCGCACCCGGAAAGGCGCGGGCTCTCGGCACGCAGGCCTTCCACGACCGCTCGGAGGACGCCCGATGGCGACTGTGACCTACGACCGCACGAGCTGTGTCTACCCGGGGGCCGAGCGGCCGGCGGTGGACGAGCTGGACCTGCAGGTGGAGGACGGGGAGTTCCTCGTCCTCGTCGGGCCGTCCGGGTGCGGCAAGTCGACGTCGTTGCGGATGCTCGCCGGCCTGGAGGACGTCACCGACGGGCGCATCCTGATCGGTGACCGCGACGTCACCGGTGTGCCGCCCAAGGACCGGGACATCGCGATGGTGTTCCAGAACTACGCGCTGTACCCGCACATGACCGTGGCCGACAACATGGGCTTCGCGCTGAAGATCGCCGGGCTGAACAAGAGCGAGATCAGCAGCCGCGTGCACGAGGCCGCGACGCTGCTGGACCTGGAGCCCTACCTGGACCGCAAGCCCAAGGCGCTGTCGGGCGGGCAGCGGCAGCGGGTCGCGATGGGCCGGGCGATCGTGCGCCAGCCGCAGGTGTTCTGCATGGACGAGCCGCTGTCCAACCTCGACGCCAAGCTGCGGGTGCAGACCCGCACCCAGATCGCCCAGCTGCAGCGCCGCCTGGGCGTGACCACCGTCTACGTCACCCACGACCAGGTCGAGGCCATGACCATGGGCGACCGGGTCTGCGTGCTCAAGGACGGCCTGCTCATGCAGGTCGGCAAGCCGCGCGAGCTCTACGACCGCCCGAGCAACGTCTTCGTGGCGGGGTTCCTCGGCTCTCCGGCGATGAACCTGTTCACCCTGCCGGTGGTCGACGGCGGCGTCGAGTTCGGTGACACCGTCCACCCGGTGGAGCGCAGCGTCCTCGCGGGCGCCCGGGACACGGTGATCGTCGGCGTCCGGCCCGAGGACCTGGAGCCGTCCGAGCACGGCCTCCGCATGGAGGTGGACCTCGTCGAGGAGCTCGGCTCGGACGCCTACGCGTACGGCCGGGTGACGCTCGGCGACGAGCAGCCGACCATCACCGCCCGCGTCGACGCGCGCCGCCCGCCGCAGAAGGGCGACGTCCTGCACGTCATGCCGCGGGCCGGGCAGGTGCACATCTTCGGCGAGGACGGTCAGCGCCTGAACGACTGACCCGGCGGATCAGCGGGCCCGGCCGGACCGCCCCGTCCCGGGACGGCCGCGGGTCGTCGGGGCCGCTCCGCGGCCGCGTCGTCCCCCCTCGGAGGCCGCTGCCCGGCCGCCACCGCTCCGGGACTGGCGCGGATGGCGGTCGTGCCCGTCGTGGTGGCGGTCGCCCGTGTGGTGTCCGGTGCGCTCGCGTCCCGGGCCGCGGCCGGCCGAGCCCACCGAGCAGTCGCGGCAGGTGCTGAACCAGGGCGCGATCCCGGCGCCGCACGACGTGCACCGTCCGGACGAGGACAGCCCGATGGCCTCGGGCAGCAGTTCGGTGATCCGGTCGGCGCAGGCGTCCTCGACGTCGGCGGCGTCCTCGCTGGTCAGGCCGGCCACACCGGGGAAGGACCGGAGCAGCGTCTGCGCGTCGCGCGCGGCCGCGGCGGCCTGCTCGTAGTCCTCGACCATGCCCTTGGCCGGCATGGGCTCGAGGACGGACTCCGGGTCCACGGCCAGCCCGGCGGCGTGCCGCAGGGCTGCCTTGGCCAGCACCAGCCACCGGGTGCGCCGCGGCGGGTTGTAGTCGATCGGCAGGTTGATCAGCCGCCACACCGTCCAGAGGTCGCCGGCCGCACCGAGCGGGCCGCGCAGCAGCGGCAGCAGGGCGTGCACGCGGACGATCAGGCTGGTGACGTCGTCGGCGGTCATGGCCGCGCCCTGGTCCTTGGTCGCCTCGCGGGCCCACGCCATCCAGCGGGTGAGCGCCTCGGGCAGGTCGACCGGCTCGAACGCACCCAGGTCGTCCAGCTCCGGGCGCAGGCGGGGACGGCGCTTGGGGAGGTCGCTCATCGCGTCGCCGCGGGCCACCTCGGCGCCGGCCTTGAGCAGCCCGGCGTCGGCACGCATGCCGGTGACGCCGGCCAGGACGCCGACCGCGCCGTGGCCGGTCAGCCCGTAGCGCCCGGCCCGGCCGGCGATCTGCGCGGTCTCCCAGGTGCGCAGCGCGCGGCGTTCCACGCCGTCGAACTTCGTCGTCTCGGCGAAGAGCACGGTGGTGGCGGGGACGTTGATGCCGTGACCGATGACGTCGGTGGTCACCAGGACCTCGGTCTCGCCGCGGGTGAACCGGTCGATGACGTCGCGGCGCGTGGCCGGCGGCAGCGCGCCGTAGAGGACGCCGACCTTGCCGGGACGGTACGGGTCGAGAGCGGCGGCGACGCCGTACACGGCCTTGCGGGAGAAGGCGACGACGAGCGTCTGCGGCCGGACGCCGTCGGCGCGGACCGGCGCCTTGAGGACGTCGAGGCGCGACAACCGCTTGTGGTTGACGACGGTGATCTTCTTCGCGTCCGCCACCAGCGGCTTCAGCAGCAGGTAGGCCTCGGCCGCGGAGATCAGGTGCATCTCGCGGTAGTCGCCGGTCAGGACCAGGCGGGCCCAGTGGTGGCCGCGGTCGGGGTCGGCGACCCAGTGCGACTCGTCCAGCACCAGGAGGTCGCCGCGCATCGGCGCCTTCTCCACGGTGCAGCAGACGATCGGCGCGTCGGGGTCGATCTCCTCCTCGCCGGTGGAGAGGCCGACGGTGCCGGGCGGGAGCTGCGCGGACAGCCGGGTGTACGCCTCGTGGGCGAGCTGGCGCAGGGGCGCGGCGTAGACGCCGGACCGGTTCTCGGCCAGCGCGACGAGGGACTCGTAGGTCTTGCCGGAGTTCGTGGGGCCGAGGTGGAAGACCACGTTCTCGGGACGGGTGGTGCGGACGGGGAGCTCGGGCTCGGCGCCGTCCACCCAGCTCTGCTGGGCGAGCGTCTCGACGCGCGCGGCCGCGCGGTCGTCGTCGCGGACGCGGAGGTCGCGCGCGACGTTGCGCTTACGGCGCCGGTCGGGGCGGCGTGGATCCGAGTGCTGTCGATCCGGGTGCTGTCGATCGGGGAACTGCGGGGGAACACTCACAGTGCGGATGCGGCCTTTGGTCGGCGGAGGTCGGGGCGGGTCCGCACGCGTGGCGGTGCCAGCTGCCGCGGACCCTACGGAGGGCAACACCGGGGACCGGCCGAACATGCCCGGACGGCGTGGGTTCAGGCCGCACGCTGTTCCGTCCCGAGCGCCGCGAGGAGCCGGACCTCGATGACCAGGTCGCGGAGCTCGACGACCTCGGTCAGCGTTCGCGGCGGGACGAGCAGCGGACCGGTGGCCGAGCCGAACCCGATGCGCACGGGGCAGACGACGGCGTCGGTGACGTCCCGGAGCCGAGCGCGGGCGGTCGTCCGGACGGGGAGCACCCGGTCGGCGACGTCGGACCACCCCGCGGCGGTCCGGGGGACGCCGACGAGCAGGGCCAGGTCGCCGAAGACCCCGGCCGAGTTCTCGACCAGCAGCCGGTGCGGCCGCTCCCGCGGCCACGGCGTCGCCGGCTGGACGACCTGGACGCGGATGCCCAGCGCGGTGAGCAGGTTGGCGGCGCCGCAGACCTGCAGGGCCCGGCGGCGCTGCACCGAGGTGGCGGGCAGGATCGCCGCCCGGGTGCGGATGCCGGCGAGGGTGGCCTGGAAGCGCAGCCGGCGCTGCTGCTGCGTGGTGGGGGTGACCCGGCCGGGCCTGATCCGGGGCCTGGTCCGGGGCTGGGTGCGGGGCGGGGCGGAGGTCATGGCTCTCCTCGCGGACCGGGGGCCGGGGCCGGCCCTGAACGCGATCAGCGTCCCCCCGAGGAGTGACCGGCTCGTGGCGCCCGGGCGACGCCCGGAAAACCGCCGGAAAAACACCGCGAGAAGTCGCCTGAGCACGGTGCGTGACAAGTGAGGTTTCTGAGGTCACGGGTACGGGTGAATCGATTGTTGACCCTTTCGTGATCTGCGCATACTTCGCGACCTTCCGTGAAGGGACGGTCCGTGGCCACCCGTATGCACAAGCTCACCCGCCGACAGGTACTCCAGATGAGTGCCGTCGCCGGTGTCGGGTTGATGGTGGCCACCGCCGATCCCGCCACCGCCGACCCGGTCTCCGTCGACCCCGTCTCCACCGGTGGCGTGGCCACGGGTGGATCGGTCTTCGTCCACGGTGTCGCCTCCGGGGACCCACTGCCGGACGCGATCCTGCTCTGGACCCGGGTGACCCCGCGGCCGGAGGACGTCCCCGGATCGGGCACCGGCCCGGACGTCTCCGTGCGCTGGGAGGTGGCCACCGACCCCCGCTTCGAGGAGATCGTCCGGAGCGGGACGGTGCGGACCGGTCCCGGCCGCGACCACACGGTCAAGGTCGACGTCACCGGCCTGGAGCCGGGCACCGACTACTGGTACCGCTTCCGGTACGGCGGCGTGGGCTCGCCCGTCGGCCGTTCGCACACCGCGCCCGCGCCCGGCGCCGCCGTCGACAAGCTGACGATGGCGGTCGTGTCCTGCGCCAACCTGCAGGCCGGGTGGTTCGCGGCGTACCGGCACCTGGCCGCCCGTGAGGACCTCGACCTGGTGGTGCACCTCGGCGACTACTTCTACGAGTACGGCCCGGGCACGTACCAGGCGCGCGACGTCGTCGTCCGCCCCCACGACCCGCCGCACGAGCTGTTCACCCTCTCCGACTACCGGCGCCGGCACGCGCAGTACAAGTCCGACGCCGACCTGCAGGCGCTGCACGCCGCCGCTCCGTGGGTGGTGACCTGGGACGACCACGAGACGGCCAACGACGCCTGGTCCGGCGGCGCCCAGGGCCACACCGCCGGCGTCGAGGGGGAGTGGCAGAGCCGCCGCGCCATCGCGCAGCAGGCCTACGCCGAGTGGATGCCCGTGCGGTACACCCCCGGCGGCCGGCTGTACCGGCGGCTGACGTTCGGGCGGCTGGCCAGCCTGTCGATGCTGGACCTGCGCAGCTACCGCGACGAGCAGGTGCTCACCCCGGACGACCCCGCCCTGGACGACAGCGACCGCACCATGACCGGGGCGCGGCAGATGGACTTCCTGCTCGACTCGCTGGACGACGGGGAGGTGCAGTGGAAGCTCGTCGGCAACCCCGTGATGATGTCGCCGCTGAAGTACCCGCCGCTCCTGGACGCCGAGGTGATCGACCACATGGCGAAGATGGTCGGCTTCCCGGTGCCGCCGGTCGAGGGGCAGCCCTACAGCCTCGACCAGTGGGACGGCTACCCGGCCGACCGGGCGCGGATCGTCGACCACCTGCGCGAGGAGCAGATCCGCGACGTGGTCTTCCTGACCGGTGACATCCACTCCGGCTGGGCGAACGAGATCCCGGCCGACCCCGCGACCTACCGGAGCACCCGGGAGACCGTCGCGGTGGAGCTGGTGTGCGCCTCGGTCACCAGCGACAACCTCGACGACGGTCTGCGCACGGCGCCGCGGACGTCGTCGCTGGTGGTGGAGCGGACGGTCCGGGCCACCAACCCGCACGTGAAGTACGTCGACCTCGACTCCCACGGCTACTCCGTGCTGCAGCTGACGGAGGACGGGGCGCAGATGGACTGGTTCGTGCTCACCGACCGGACCGATCCGCACTCGGCCGCCATCTGGTCGACGTCGCGGCGGGTGCCCGCCGGATCGAGCCGCGTGCAGTCCGCGGAGCGGCGCCTGCCCTGACGGGTGCCGGCCGCCCGCGCGTCAGCGCAGGCGGCGGGCCGCCGCGGCGAGCGTCCGAGCGGTGAGCCGGCCGTCGGCCAGCCCCAGGTCGACGACGTCGTCGAACACCCGCTGGTCGTCGTCGGCGGCGCGGAAGACGGCGTCCATCACCCGCGGCCAGCGGCTCGCCCAGGACGCCGTCGACGAGTGCCGCAGGTGCCGGCCGAGCCGCCGGTGCAGTGCCGCGCGGTACTCCGCACCCGCGGCGGCGCCCCGCACCGCTGCCGCACCGGCCAGCGCGCCGGAGAGGACGGCGTAGAAGATCCCCTCCCCGGTGAGCGGGTTGATCAGCGACGCGGCGTCCCCCGCGAGGAGCACCCGTCCGTCCGGCAGCCGGGGCCGGCCGGTCGAGAGCGGCAGGCGGTGGGCCTTGAGCTCGGCCGCCCCGACGTCCGGCAGCAGCCGCTCGAGCCCGGCCAGCAGCCCCTCGCGGTTGACGCCGCCGGAGACCAGCTCGCCGTAACCGACGTTCGCCCGCCCGTCCCCGATCGGGAACGACCACGCGTACGCCGGCCAGCGCTGCTCGGTCGTCGCGATCAGCTGCACGTCCTCCAGGCCGGCCGGCACCGGCGCGTAGCCGCGGATGGCGATCGCCAGCCGGCTCGGTCCGTTCGGGGCGATGCCGAGCGCCCGCCGGACGACGGACTCCGCGCCGTCGGCACCGACCAGGACGTCCGCGCTCAGGACGCCGTCGATCTGCACGCCGTCCGGGCGCACCTCGATCCGGCGGACGACGTGCCGGCGGAACTGCGCGCCCGTGGCGAGCGCCGCGTCCAGCAGCCGGGCGTCGAGGACGGCGCGGGGGACCACCCGTGCCGGCCGGTGCATCGTCCGCTCGACGGTGGCTCCGCCGGGCGAGCGGAGCCGCAGCCGCGGGATGCTCGCGTAGCCCTCCGTCAGCGCGTCCGGATCGAGCCCCAGCCCGGCCAGGACGTCGAGGGCCTCCGGGGCGATGCCGTCGCCGCAGACCTTGTCGCGGGGGAACTCGGCGCGGTCGAGCACGAGCACGCGCGCGGCCGGGTCGGCCCGGCGGGCGGCCGTGGCGCAGGCCGCGCCGGCGGGCCCGCCGCCCACGACGACGACGTCCCAGTGCTCGGCGCCGGTGGACTGCATGGCAGGAACGCTAGGCAGTGCCGGCGGTCACTGCCCGACCGGCCGCGCGACGCCGTCCCAGTTCTGGGCGAGCAGCCGCCGCCAGCTGTCCAGGTCGTGCGCCGCGGGCTCGGTGCCGCCGATCCAGTCCAGCAGGACGTCGCAGAAGCGGTCGGGGTCGTCGAGGTGCGGCCAGTGGCCGGCGCCGTCGAAGACCTCGATGCGGGCGCTGGGCACCAGTGACCGCACGGTCTCGGCGTGCTGGGCGGGGACGATCGGGTCGCGGCTGCCCCAGATGACGAGCAGCGGGATGGAGTCGGCGAGGTACAGCCGGTCCAGCGCGGTGACCGCCTGGCCGCGGGCGTCCACGACCCCGCGCAGGGTGCGCAGGAAGGCCCGGCGCGCCTCCACGTCCTTCAGGGCCAGCAGGGCGTCGCCGGCCTCGGCGAGATCGCCGACCCGACGCCAGCCCGCCGCCCGGCCGACCTTCTCCACGGCCTGCAGGCCGAACCGCAGGGGGCCGGAGACGCTCGCCAGGGCGGTGACGACCAGCTCGGCGCCGGGCAGGGTGGCGGCACGCAGGCCCGCCGAGAGCTCGGGGCCGAGGCCGCCGCTGCCCACCAGAGCCAGCCGCTGGCAGCGCTCGGGGAACTGGTAGGCGAACTGCAGTGCGATGCCGCCGCCGAGGGAGTGGCCGACGACCGTCGCCTGCTCGATGTCCAGGACGGAGAGCAGGTCGCGCATCCCGTTGGCGTAGGCGGCGATGGAGTAGTCGCCGCGGGGCTTGTCGGAGTTGCCGTGGCCCAGGAGGTCCGGCGCGATGACGGTGTAGGTCTCGGCCAGCCGGTCGATGACCCCGGCCCAGGTCTGGCAGTTGTTCCCGATGCCGTGCAGGAGCAGCAGCGCGGGACCGTCGCCCGCCCGGATGAAGGCTCGTCTGTGCCCGTGGACCACTCGGGTCTCGGACACCTGGCGGGGCGGCATGCCTCCAGTGCACCACGAACCTGTTGCCGACGAGTTACAGGCAACCCCGGCGGACGTCGTTCAGGCGCGCTTCTGTGGGGCGGTCCACTTGCGCGGCGGGTGCTCGTAGCCCTCGACGAACGTGAGCAGGCCCTGCGCGTCGGACACGACGCCGAACGCGTCGAGGCGGGCGGCGTCCAGGTACCCGTCGTCGACCATGCGGTGCAACTGCGCGATCAGCGGCTGCCAGAAGCCGTCGACGTCGAACAGCGCGGTGGGCTTGGCGTGCAGGCCCAGCATCCCCCAGGTCCACGCCTCGAAGAGCTCCTCGAGGGTGCCCGCGGCGCCGGGGAGAGCGACGAAGGCGTCCGCGAGGTCGGCCATCACCGCCTTGCGCTCGTGCATCGACTGCACGACCTCCAGCCGCGGCAGGCCGGGGTGGGCCACCTCGTCGTCGACCAGGTGCTGGGGGATCACGCCGACGACCTCGCCGCCGGCGGCCAGGGCAGCGTCGGCGACGACGCCCATCATCCCGACGTGCCCGCCGCCGTAGACGATGCCGACGCCGGCCTCGGCGAGCTCACGGGCGAAGGTGGCCGCCGCTTCGGCGTGCGACGGCGGACCGGCGTGTGAACCGGTGAAGACCGCGACGCGCATGCGTCAGCCGCCGTAGTAGCGGTAGACCGGCTCGGCGATGCAGACCGGCTTCTCCCCGCCCTCGCGCTCGATGACGGCCGAGAGCGTCAGCTGCAGCCCGCCGGTGACCTCCTCGACCGACTTCAGGGTCGCCGTCAGCCGCACCTTGGCGCCCACCGGCACCGGCGAGGGGAAGCGCACCTTGTTCAGGCCGTAGTTGACGCCCATGACCGTGTCGGTGACGACGAGGACCTGCGAGGACAGCGGCGCCAGCAGCGACAACGTCAGGTAGCCGTGGGCGATCGGGCCGCCGAAGGGGCTCTCGGCCTTGGCGCGCTCGACGTCGACGTGGATCCACTGGTGGTCACCGGTCGCCTCGGCGAACTGGTTCACGTGCTCCTGGGTGACCTCGTGCCAGTCGCTGCTGCCGAGTTCGGTGCCGACCAGTCCGGGGACCTCGGCCATGGTCGTCGTGGTCGTCGTCATGCGGGAACGGTCCTCCAGGTGGTGCGGGCGGGGGGTCTCCCAGCAACCTAGTGCTCTGAGTCCCCCGCGACTCAGAGCCCGAGGTTCCGCAGGACCCCACCGCACCGCGGAGGTTGCGCGGACCGGGTTCACTGGTCGGGTGCTCGCCTCCACCGACGGCTGGACGTCCTGCGCCCAGGGCCACCGCCACTGGGGTCGCGCCGGGGCGGCCGGCCTGCTCCTGCACCGGGACGGCGCCGACGGGCCGGAGGTGCTGCTCCAGCACCGTGCCTGGTGGTCCCACCACGGCGGCACCTGGGGAACGCCCGGAGGCGCGCTGCACGACGGCGAATCGGTGGATGACGGCGCGCTGCGCGAGGTGCGCGAGGAGCTGGGCCTGACCTCCGACGACGTCGTCCTCGGCGCGCGGTCGGTCGACGACCACGGCGGCTGGGCCTACACGACCGTGCTCGCCCGCCCGGCGCGGCCGATCGAGGCCGGCGACCTGCAGCTGGACGGCGAGAGCACCGGTGTGGCGTGGGTGCCGCTCGCCCGGCTGGACGAGGTGGACCTGCACCCGGGGCTCGCCGCGTCCCTGACGAGGTTGCGGCAGCTCCTGGGACATCCGGAACGGTAGTTGGGCGTGGCGGGAATGAGGTGGCTCTCCGTGGGTAGGCGGTCACAGCTTCCCTGCACCACCCGTACGTGAAGGAGCCGGCCTTGTCCCGCGTCCACCGGCATCGCGCCCCCGGTTCCGCCACTCGTGGCGCCACCCGGCTGGCGACCGCACGCACCGCGGTGCAGCGCAGCCGCGCCCGGATCATCCTGGTGCTCGGCATGGCCTGCGCGGCGCTGCTCGTCGCCGCCCCGCTGGCGCTCTTCCTCTCCGGCGGTCCGGCGAGCGGCGGGAGTTCCCGTGATCCCGAGGGCGTCTTCACGGGCGACCCGAACACCGGCGTCGGCGGCGGCCCCGGACCCTCGTCGCCCGGTGTCGTCACCGGCTCCTCGCAGTCGCCGGCGCCCGGGGACCCGCCCGTGGACACGGCGGCCGACGGTTCGTCCGGCGGTGCCGCCGGCGGCGCGGGCGCTGCTGCCGGGGGTGAGGCAGCGGCTGCTGGGGCGGCTGCCGGTGGGCCCGCGGGCTCTGGTGTCCCCGCGGGCTCCGGGAGCGGCGGCAGCGCGGTCCAGCCCGGCACGGCCGCGGGGCAGCCGGCCGGTGGTGGCGGCTGGACGGCCCCGGCACAGCAGGGTCAGCAGCCCGCCTCCCAGCAGCCGGCCCAGCAGCAGCCCACGCAGCAGCAGCCCACCCAGCAGCAGCCCACCCAGCAGCCGGCGCCGCAACAGCCGGAGCCGCAGCCGGCGCCCCCGCCGAGCACGGACGCGAACGGCGTCCCGTGCCCGTGCACCGTGATCAACGGCGTCCTGACCAGCCTGTCGAAGCTGCCCGGCGGGCTGCTGGGCCAGTGACCCGGCGGCCCCGTCCGGGGCCCGGATAGGTTCGTGGGCATGAGCGCCCGCGACGACGTCTCCGAGATCTTCCACAGCTCCGCCTGGGCGCCGGTCGACGGCTTCGACTTCTCCGACATCACCTACCACCGCGCGGTCGACGCGGGCGTCGTCCGCATCGCCTTCGACCGGCCCGAGGTGCGCAATGCGTTCCGGCCGCAGTCGGTCGACGAGCTGATCACGGCGCTGGAGCACGCCCGGCTGTCCACCGACGTCGGCTGCGTGATCCTCACCGGCAACGGACCCAGCCCCAAGGACGGCGGCTGGGCGTTCTGCTCCGGCGGCGACCAGCGGGTCCGTGGGAAGTACGGCTACGAGCACGCGCAGGGTTCCAGCGGCCGGCTGCACATCCTCGAGGCGCAGCGGTTGATCCGCTTCATGCCCAAGGTCGTCATCTGCGTCGTCCCCGGGTGGGCCGCCGGCGGCGGGCACAGCCTGCACGTCGTCTCCGACCTGACGCTCGCGAGCGCCGAGCACGCCCGGTTCAAGCAGACCGACGCCGACGTCGGCAGCTTCGACGGCGGCTTCGGCTCCGCCTACCTCGCCCGCCAGGTCGGCCAGAAGTTCGCCCGCGAGATCTTCTTCCTGGGCGACGAGTACACCGCGCAGGACGCCCACGCCATGGGCATGGTCAACCGCGTCGTCCCGCACGCCGAGCTCGAGGCCACGGCGCTGGACTGGGGCCGGAAGATCGTGGCCAAGAGCCCGACCGCCCAGCGGATGCTCAAGTACTCGTTCAACCTGATCGACGACGGCCTGGTCGGGCAGCAGCTCTTCGCGGGGGAGACGACCCGGCTGGCCTACATGGCCGAGGAGGCCGTCGAGGGGCGCGACGCCTTCCTCGAGAAGCGCGCCCCCGACTTCAGCCGCTTCCCGTGGCATGTGTAAGGGCCTTTGTGGCCATAAAGGCCCGGTAGAGGGCCCATGACGAGGAGGACAACGTGATCGTCGAGGTCGTGACGGGCACCGAGGAGCGTCCGGAGGCGCGGGTCGTCGACGTCGACGACCTGGGCCGGCTGCACCTGGCCCTCGGCCAGGTGACCGACGAGGAGGCCGCGCAGGTGCTGGAGCGAGCCGGCCTCGGCCGGATCCAGGACAGCGAGACGGCGTTCCTGGACGTCGCCGCCCTGCACGCCGCCGCGCAGCCCCGCGCCACCGGTCCCGACTGGCAGGCCGACTGGGACCGGATGATCGCCCATGCCCGCACCCAGGGCTGGCTGTCCGAGGACGGGGCGACCGTCAGGGTGCACGTGGAGAGCGCCGCCGGCGCCTGAACGGACTCCCGGAGCGGGATTTCGCGCGGTACGCCAGAATTCAAGTACTCAGGTACCCAACAGTTGTGCCCCGCGGATCATTGTGGTCGGTCCGCCGACACGCCAGGATGTCGCGGTGCGTATGACGTCGGGACACGGAATCTGGTCATGAGCGGGACGCCCGGGCGCCCGCTCAGCTCGGAGCTGTCCGAGCAGCTGCTCTCGGTGGCGGTGGACATCCTCGCCGAGGAGGGCTGGGGGCGGCTCAACAGCGACCGGATCGCTGCCCGGGCCCGGGCGGGCAAAGCGGGGATCTACCGCCGATGGCCCACCATGGCGGCCCTCGCCCGCCACGCCGTGGGTCGGTTCCGGCTGGTCACCGTCCCCGACGACGGCGGGTCGCTTCGGGCGGACCTCGTCTCGCTGGTCTCCCGGTGGACCCTGCCGCTGGACCGCGAAGAGCGGGCCGTGGCGAGCATCGTCGGAGCGGCGCGGCACGAGGAGCAGCTGCGGGAGGGTCTCGACGACGCACTCGTCCACCCGCTCGCCGCGGCCGTGGACGAGCTGGCCCGGCGGTCGGCCGCCCGGGGTGAGCCCGTCGATCCCGACCGGTTGGCCCTGCTGGGATCGGTGCTGCAGGCCTTCTGGTGGCAGCGGTACACCGCCGCCGGCGACGGCGCGATGAGTGGCGAGGCCGTGGAACTGGTGGTCGACGACGTCCTGGTGCCGATCGTGGCCCTGACGTCGGGCGCGCGCCGGCCGGAGCCGGCGACCGTCTGACCCGTGCCGGTCAGCCGGCCCGGCGGATCGCGGCCGGGGGCCAGCCCGTCTCGGAGCCGTCGCCCGCGCCGGTGACGCTGCCGATCTGGGACTGGATGCCGGCGAGCACCCGGTCGATCAGCTGCTCGAGGGCGGCCACCCGGTCGGGGACGTCGCCGTGGACGGTGTCCTGGCGGCGATGCTCGACGAACACCACCCGGGAGGCGGCCAGCCAGATGGCGGCGGTCAGCGGCGCGACGATCGCCGACGACGAGAGGTGGGGCGCGCCGGGCTCGGGATCGGTCAGCCACGCCTCGGCCAGCGCAGCGCTCAGGCGGCGCTCGGCCTCCTGGATGACCCGCTGCTCGTGCGCGGCCAGGGCCGGGCAGGCGGCCAGCGCGGCCGTGAACGACCGGCCCTCCGCGGACAGGTGCAGGGTGCCGAAGTGCCCGGCACCCTCCACGAGGTGCCGGCGCAGGGCGGTCAGCGGTGAGGTCCCGGGCGGCCTGCCGCGGACCGCCTCGGCCGGAGCCTCGACCCAGGGGAGACGGCCGTCGAAGAACAGGTCTTCCTTGGTCACGAAGTGGTTGAAGACCGTCTGGACGGCGACGTCCGCCTCGCGGGCGATGTCGGCGATCGTGACCGCGTCGAAGCCGCCGTCGGCGAACATCCGCTGGGCGACGTCGCGGATGTGTCGTCGCGTGTGGGCCTTCTTCGCGGCGCGACGGTCCTGGATCTCACTCACCGTCGCAGCATAGGCACAGAAAGTATCCGCTGCTGGATGGCGACACGGGCGCCGGCCGACATTTCGTTACGAACCGGGGCCGTTATCAGCGGGACGCCGGCTCGGCGGCCCAGTCGTCGCGCACCGACCGCGCCCAGGACTCGACGAGGGCGGGCAGGTCGATGACGTCGAGGTCGGCGGCGACGTCCGCGATCGTCATCCGCCACACCCGCGGGCGCCGGGTCGCGTCGACGTCCCCGGCGGCACCGAGACGGTCGAGGGCCGCCCGCAACCGCTCGTCGTCCCCGGGCACGGGGTGCTGGGCGTCGTAGGCGGCGTCGGCAAGCTCGACGGCCGAGGCCGTCCCCGCGTGCGTGCCGGCCTCCTCCCGGAGGCCGTGCAGGGTCACCTCGAAGAGCCGGGTGCAGGCGGGGGACCCGCCCGGATGGGACGGGCCGCCGTCGGTCAGCGGGACGAGGACCGCACCGCACCCCGGACAGCTCTGCGTGGGCTGGGGCAGGTGGTCGTCGGGCACTCGACCGATGGTGCCGCACGCGGACCGGTGTCGCGGGTCCGGGGCTGCCGCGGAGGCCGGTGCGGTGGGGTCGGTGCGGAGGGGTCGGTGCGGCACCCGGTGCCCGGCCAGGCAGCATGGCGACCGTGCGAACGCGAGCTGCAGTCCTGCGCCGGCCCGAGACCGAGTACGAGATGGTGGAGCTCGAGGTCCTCGACCCTGGCCCGGGCGAGGTGCTGGTCGAGATGGCCTACGCCGGTCTGTGCCACTCCGACGAGCACCTGCGGCACTCCAACCCGGGCGGGCGGTACCCGATCGTCGGCGGGCACGAGGGGTCCGGCGTCGTCCTCGCCGTGGGTCCCGGCGTCCTCTCCGTCGCCCCGGGGGACCACGTCGTCACCAGCTTCCTGCCCGCCTGCGGGCACTGCCGGTTCTGCGCGCAGGGCCGCTCCAACCTCTGCGACAAGGGCGCGACGATCGCCAAGGGCGAGCTGCCGACCGGCACGTACCCCTTCCGGCTGGACGGCGAGCCGCTCGGCGGGTTCTGCATGATCGGGGCCTTCGCCCGGCACAGCCTGCTCAGCGAGTTCTCCTGCGTGCGGATCGATCCCTGGATCGCCCTGGACACCGCGGCCCTGGTCGCGTGCAGCGTGCCGACCGGCTGGGGTTCGGCGGTGTACTCGGGCGGGGTGCGCCCCGGCGACACCGTGGTCGTCGTGGGGCTCGGCGGGGTCGGGATCAACGCCGTCCAGGGCGCCGTGCACGCGGGCGCGATGAACGTCGTCGGCGTCGACCCGGTGGCGATGAAGCGCGAGTTCGCCGGGTCGGTGGGTGCCACGCACACGGTGGCCGGCACGGACGAGGCCGCCGGCCTCGCCCGTCAGCTGTCGCGGGGCACCGGTGCCGACGTCGTGATCGTGACCGTGGGGAAGATGTCCGCCGAGGCCTATGCCGGCGCGTCGTCGTCGCTGGGCAAGGGCGGGACGCTGGTGCTCACGGCCCTGGCGGACCGGCCGGAGGACGGCAACGTCTCCCTGGGCGGGCAGCTGGCCACCGTCTTCGAGCAGCGCATCCAGGGGTCGCTGTTCGGGTCGTGCAACCCCTTCAAGGACATCCCGATGCTGCTGCGCATGCACGAGGAGGGCCGGCTGGAGCTCGACCGGCTGATCACCCGGCGGTACTCGCTGGACCAGCTCAACGAGGGCTACCGCGACCAGGCGGCGGGCGAGACCATCCGCGGGCTGCTGGACCATTCCCTGACCTGAGCCCGGTTGGACGGCGCGGGGGCTGGGCAGCTCCCGCGCATGAGTGAAGCGCGCATCGCCGTCCTCGACGTCGACGGCACCCTGGTCGACACCAACTACCAGCACGCGCTGGCCTGGTACCGCGCGCTGCGGTCGCTGGGGGAGACCTACCCCGTGTGGCGGGTCCACCGGCTGATCGGGATGGGTGGCGATCAGCTGGTCAGCGCGCTCGGTGGCGACGAGGTCGAGGAGCGGATCGGCGACGCCGCCCGCGAGCGCTGGGTCGAGGAGGTCGACCCGATGATGGGCGAGACCGAGCTGCTGCCCGGCGCGCGCGAGCTGATCGTCGCCCTCAAGGAGCGCGGCCACCGGGTCGTGCTGGCCAGCTCCGGCAAGCCGCACCACGTCGAGCGCGCCCTGGACCTGCTCGACGCCCGCGAGCTGGCCGACGCGTGGACCACCAGCGAGGACGTGGAGGCGACGAAGCCGGCGCCGGACCTGCTGCAGGTGGCGCTGAAGAAGCTCGGCGAACCCGTGGACGCGCCGGCCATGGTCATCGGCGACTCGGTCTACGACGTCGAGGCGGCCAAGAACGCCGGGATGCCGGCGATCGTCGTCCGGTCCGGCGGGTTCGGCGACGACGAGCTGCGCGACGCCGGCGCCCTGGGCATCTACGACACCCCGGCCGACCTCACCGCCGCGCTGGACGAGACCGACCTCTCCTGACCCGGCCTGTGGTCTGCGGTCCGCCGTCGGGGGCCTGCGGGCAAGGGCCCGCTGCCTCTGGGCGGTGGGGTGCTCGCAACCTCGTGCTCTGAGTCGGTGGTGACTCAGAGCACGAGCTTCGGGAAGGGGCTGCGGGAAGGGGCTCGAAAATGGGGCTTCGGGAAGGCATCGCGCAGGAGTCGCCGTCCGGAGAGCTGCTCAGGAGGCGGCTGAGTTCCGGCCGAGGCGGCGCAGCAGCTCGACCGGGTCGTCGGTGATGGCCGCGTCCACGCCGAGCCGCTGCACGAGGTCCATGTCGGCGGGCCGGTTGACCGTCCACACGTGCACCTCCTTGCCGGCTGCGTGCGCGTCGGCGACGAACTGGGGGTCGGAGCGGATCACCGAGATCCCGGGCCCCACCGCCGTCGCGCTCCCGTTCAGCAGCTCCCGGCGCACCGGCCGCAGCCGCTTGCCGATCAGCTGCACGGTCGGGATCGCCGGCGCCAGCGCGCTCATCCGGCGCACGGCGAGCTGGGAGAAGCTCATCATCCGGACGGCGGGCTTGCCCGCCCACTCGACCGGCCGCCCGTTGCCCAGCAGGCCGTAGCGGCGCAGGCAGTCCACCAGCGCCTCCTCGACCTTGCCGGTGTGCCGGGTCGGGTGCTTGGTCTCGATCGCCAGCCGGACGGTGCCCGGGGAGGCGGTGATGTACTCCAGCAGCCGGTCCAGCGTGAGGACCAGGCCGTTCTCGACGTCGGGCTCGTCGGTCACCGCGAGGATCTCGTCGTCCGCCCAGCGGTGGACGACCTTCCGGGGCTTCCGCGAGCCGAACTGGTACTGCTCGAGCTCGGCGAGGTGCAGCGCCGACACGATGCCCCGCCCGTTGGACGTGTGCCGGATCTGCCGGTCGTGCACGCAGACGAGGACGCCGTCGCGGGTCAGCCGCACGTCGCACTCGACCGCGTCGGCACCCACGGCGGCGGCCTGCCGGTAGGCGGCGAGCGTGTGCTCGGGCGCCGCGGACGTGGCGCCGCGGTGGGCGACGACCTCGGGAGCGGTCAACGGAGCGAGGCGGAGGGAGCGAGCGGCACCGGGTGATCTTCCCCTGTCGGGGACCCGGTCGCGCGTCCGAGCGACGTCCCGATCACGCTCAGCCACGAAGTCGCAGGTAAGGCGCTCAGCCGGCGCGCAGGACCCGGTACTCGGCGACGGTCGCCATGGGCGGCCGCTCGTCGACGGCCACCGCGCGGCTGCGCGGCACGAACCCGGTGCCGTCGTGCCGGAACTGGGTGAGCAGCCCGCTGGCGGTGAGCGGCTGGTGCCCGGGCCGGCCGCACTCGGCGCGGGCCAGCACCGTGGACACGACCTCCCCGGCCATGGCGCCGAGCGCCTCCTGCGACTGCGAGGTGTGCCGGCGGACGCCGAGGTCGACCTGGGCGAGCGAGGAGAGCCCGCCCAGCCGGAGCAGGTCGATGAGCAGTCCCACCTCGACGCCGTAGGCGGACACGAACGGCACCTGCTCCAGGACCGAGCGCCGCCCGGCGTACTCGCCGCCGAGCGGCTGGACGAAGCCCGCGAGCTCCGGCCAGAGCGCGTTCAGCAGCGGCCGGGCGGTCAGCTCGGTGACCCGGCCCCCGCCTGCCGGCTGCACGTGCCCGTCGACCTCGAGCGGCCGGGTGTAGCAGCCCTTGACGTAGCTGACCTGCGGGTCGGCCAGCAGCGGTCCGAGCAGGCCCGGCACGTAATGGGCGACGTCGCCGATCAGGTCGGAGTCCAGGAAGACGACGAGGTCGCCGGTGGTGGCGGCGAGCGACTTCCAGAGCGCCTCGCCCTTGCCCGGCCGGGTGCCGTGATCGGCGAGCACCTCGGTGGTGGCGACGACGTCCGCGCCGGCGGCCCGGGCGACGGCGGCGGTGGCGTCGGTGGAGTCGGAGTCGACGACCAGGAGCTCGTCGATCAGCGGCAGCCGGACCATCCAGCGTTCGCGCAGATCGGCCACCAGCCGTCCGACCGAGGCCTCCTCGTTCCGGGCCGGCAGGACGACGCTGACGCGGTGCCCGCCCCGACGCTTGGCGCGCAGCAGGGCGTCCAGATCGATCTCGGCCAGCGAGGTGGCGGAGGTCGTGCGGCTCTGGAACCAGGCGCGGGCGTCGGGTCTCATCACGTCACTGTCGACGAGGACACCGGAGCACGCCAGGACGGCGCTCGGGTGTTCACGCGTTCGTCACCGGAAATCGTCCGGCTGGACGCCGACTTCTTGCGGATCCCTTGCGGTTCCCGAGCGCTGCGCCTGCGGTTGGCCCGGCAAGGTCGTCCCTGCACCACCCAGGGGGAACCGCCGCCCGGACCGAGGAGACCACGATGAACCGCACCGACGCAGCCCTGTCCCGCCGCGTCACCGGTGCGCGTCTCGCCGTGGCCGCCTCGGTCCTGGGCGGCACTCTCGCCCTCGCGGGCCTCGGCGCCTTCGGTGACCTGGCCTCCGCGCCGGCCGGCGACGTCGGCCCCGGCATCGCGACGGTGGAGCTGTCGCAGCCGGTCGGCACCCGGTAGGAACACCCCATGACCGGCCGGTCCGAGGACGTCGACGAGTACGTCGCCGCGCTCCCCGACGACGCCCGGACGGTGATGGAGGACGTGCGCCGCGTCGTCCACCGGCTCGTGCCCGGCGTCGCCGAGACGATCAGCTACCGGATGCCCACGTTCGTCCTGGACGGCCTGCCGCTCGTGCACGTCGCCGCCTGGAAGAAGCACCTGGGCCTGTACCCGCTGCCCCCGATGGACGGCGAGCTGGCCGCGCAGGTGGAGCCGTACCGCGGTGCCAAGGACGCGATGCAGCTGCGCTACGACCGGCCGGTGCCCTACGACCTGGTGGAACGCGTCGTCGCCGTACTCCTGGAGCAGCGGCACCGCGGGAACGACTGACGTCCGCCCACAGCGCACGCACAGCCGCGGTACAGCCGGGAGCCGGGTCCCCTTCCTAGCGTCGGTATCGAAGCCGACCCACGAGGGAGAACGACCATGGGCACCCCGCCTCCGCACGCCGCCACCCCGACCCTGCCCCCGACCTACGAGGGCCGGGCGCTGCCCCGACCCGACGAGGAGGTGGTCGACCAGGGGCTGCGCTTCGACGTCGACACGCTGCTCAGCCGCCGCCGGATGCTGGCCTTCCTGGGCATCGGGAGCGCGACGCTGGGGCTGGCCGCCTGTGGCGCCGGTCCGGGGAGCTCCGCGGCCTCGACGTCGTCGTCCGCCGCGTCGTCGGCCGCGGCCGGCACCGGGAGCGAGATCCCCGAAGAGACCGCCGGCCCCTACCCCGGGGACGGCTCCAACGGCCCGAACGTGCTCGAGGAGAGCGGCATCGTCCGCAGCGACATCCGCTCCAGCTTCGGCGAGATGAGCGGCACCGCCGAGGGCGTGCCCATGACGCTGGAGCTGTCGATCGCCGATCTGGCCAACGGGGGTATCCCCTTCGAGGGCGTGGCCGTGTACGTGTGGCACTGCACCCGCGAGGGCGGCTACTCGCTGTACTCCGACGGCATCACCGACCAGAACTACCTGCGCGGTGTCCAGGTCGCCGATGCGTCGGGGACGGTGCGCTTCACCAGCGTCTTCCCCGCTTGCTACGACGGCCGCTGGCCGCACATCCACTTCGAGGTCTATCCCGACCAGGCCGGCATCACCGACTCGGCCAACGTCATCGCCACCTCGCAGGTCGCGCTGCCGCAGGACGTCTGCGCGACGGTCTACGCGGAGGAGGGCTACGAGGCCTCGGTGTCGAACCTGTCCGGGGTGAGCCTCAGCGGCGACAACGTCTTCGGGGACGACGGCGGGGCGAGTCAGCTGGCCACGGTGACCGGGAACGTGCGCTCCGGGTACACGGTGACGCTGCCGGTGCGGATCGACACCACGACGACGCCGACCGGCGGTGGCACGGGCGGCGACGGAGCTCCGTCGGGCGCTCCGGGCGGCGGCAACCCCGGCGGGCCGCCGAGGTGAGCCTCGGACCGATGGAGATCGGGCTGATCGTGCTGGCCGTCATGCTGCTGTTCGGCTACCGGAAGCTGCCGGACGCGTCCCGGTCGCTGGGCCGGTCGGTGCGCATCCTGAGGAGCGAGATCGGCGCTGCTCCGGTGGAGGGTGAGGTGCCTGGGACCACGGGGACGACATCGACCGGATGACCTGTGCCACACGCCCGGCGCGGAGTACGGTCCCGCCTCATGACATGGCTGGTCACAGGGGGTGCCGGGTACATCGGCGCCCACGTGGTCAGGGCCATGCAGGAGGCCGGCGACGACGTGGTCGTGCTCGACGACCTGTCCTCCGGTGAGCAGTGCCGCATCCCCGACGTCCCGCTGGTGGTGGGCAGCACCCTCGACGCCGAGTTCGTGCAGCGGACCCTGCAGGGGCACCGGGTGCGCGGGATCGTGCACCTGGCGGCGAAGAAGTCCGTCGAGGAGTCGGTCCGGGAGCCGCTGCGCTACTACCGGGAGAACGTCGAGGGCCTGCGGGTGCTGCTCGAGGCGGCGACGTCGTCCGGTGTCGAGTCGTTCGTCTTCTCCTCGAGCGCGGCGGTCTACGGCGCCCCCGACGTGGACCTGGTCGCCGAGAGCACGACGTGCGCGCCGGTGAACCCCTACGGACAGACGAAGCTCATCGGTGAGCGCCTGGTCGCCGACGTGGCTGCTGCGACCGGCCTCCGGTACGCCGCCCTGCGCTACTTCAACGTGGCGGGTTGCGACCTCCCGGAGCTCGTCGACCGCGGGTCGGCCAACCTCGTCCCGATGGTGTTCGACCGGCTGGCCTCGGGGCGGGCCCCGCTGATCTTCGGCGGCGACTACGCGACCCCCGACGGCAGCTGCATCCGCGACTTCGTGCACGTCGCCGACATCGCCTCGGCGCACGTGGCGGCGGCGCGGGCCCTGGCCGAGAGCAGCGTGACCGGGTTGGTGGCCAACATCGGCCGCGGCGAGGGCATCTCCGTGCGCGAGATGGTGGCGACCATCCGCGAGGTCACCGGCACCGCGGACGACGCGTGGGCCGAGCCGGTGGTGCACCCGCGGCGTCCCGGCGACCCACCGCGGGTGGTCGCGGCCGCCGACACGATCGAGCGGGTCCTGGGCTGGACGGCCCGGTACGGGGTGCGCGAGATGGTCGAGTCGGCGTGGGCCGGCCGGCCGGTCTCAGCGGGCGACGGCGTCCCGCGCCAGAGCCGTGGGGCTGTCCTCGCCGACCGCCGCGCCCTCTCCGGTGGGCGCGGGGTGGCCGAGGTCGGTGAGCCAACCGCGCAGCACGCGGTGGAGCTGCTCGGCGCCGACGATCTCGCCGGGCGCCTGCCAGGCCCGCGGGTAGGCCAGGAGCGCATGCTGCTGCGGTCCACCCAGCCCGCCGTGTGAGCCCACGTGCGGCTCGAACGGTGACGCCTCGTCGGTGTCGGGGTCGTAGCGGCTGTTGATCACGACGTCCGCGCAGTGCGGGAACGTCGAGACGCGGGCGACCAGCGCCGCGGCGTGCTCGCCGTAGGGGAGCAGCGGGTCGGTGCCGATGACGACGCCGGTCGCCAGCCGGTGCAGGCCGTCGCGGCCGAGCACCACCGGCCCGAACTCCTCGGAGTGCACCAGCGCGAAGCCGACGCCGTCGTGGTCGACCAGGCCGGGCAGCAGGCCGGGCCAGTGCCGCTCCATCTCCTCCAGCGAGACCCGGCCGGGGATGTCGGGGAAGGACACCATCGCCTGGTGGCCGGAGACGACGCAGACGACGCCGGGGGCCACCCGCGGCACCTCCCCGGTCAGCCCGGGCTCGAACGCGTGCTCGTGGTGCACGGCGGAGGCCCGCTCGACCCGGTCGCGCAGCCGGCGGGCGATGAGCCCACCGCTCTCGCCGAGGGCGGTGGCCACCTGCCAGCTCTCGACGGGGCGGCGGCTGTCGCGGGTCCCGGTGGTCGGCTGGGCGCCCGGTGAGCCGCACAACCGTCCGACGAGCTCCTCGATCGACTCCCCGAACCGGTCGGTGAAGGCCCAGCCCTGCGTCTGGCCATGGTCGGAGAGGACGACCAGGTGGTACTCCCGCGGCGCCACCGACGCGGCGCGGTGCAGGCGCCCGAGCTGCTGGTCGATGGTGCGCAGCACGGCCAGGCTGTCGGCGCGCTCGAGGCCGCCGTGGTGGGCGGCCTCGTCGTAGCCGAGGAAGTCGGAGTAGACGACGGGGCGGCCGGCGAGCATGTCGTCCAGCAGCGCGAAGACGACGACGTCGCGGGAGATGACCGTGACCCCGGGGCGGGCCAGCGGGTAGATGCCGCCGCGGCTGACCCGCGGCCGGACGTCGTCCCGGCGCTCGCGGGCGGCGGCGGCGAGCTCGCGGACGATGTCGACCAGCGAGACGCCGATGGTGCGCAGCGCGTTCACCGGGCTGGCGAAGTAGGCGTAGTACCCGGAGCCGACGCGCTCGCGGGTGCGCCGGGTGACGCGCGACGACGCCGGGACGACGTGCGACAGCGAGCTCATCGTGAGGCTGACGTGGGCGGCGTCGCCGGTGAACAGGTTGCCGCGGCCGGCGCCGTCCGGGGCGAGCAGGCCGCGCCCGTCGGAGTGCCGGCGCTCGACCTCCACCGCGTCGGCCGGGTGCGAGACGCGGGTGATGTGGTCCCGGTCCTTCTCGTACCAGCGGAACCCGAGGATGTCGTGGTTGGAGCCGTGCAGGATGCCGCTCACCGCCGCGCCGGTCTGCGAGCTCCAGTCGGTGTGCCAGGAGGTCATGGTGTGGCTGCCCGAGCGGAGCCAGGACGCGAGGTTCGGCATCCAGCCGTCGCGGACGGCGCGGCGCGCGGTGTCGTAGGACAGCGCGTCGATCTGGAGGAACAGCACGCCGGGCGGGCGATCCGCGGAGGGGACGGCGCCCGCCCGGCGGCGGGCCCGGCGGAAGAAGATCTCGTCCTCGTCGACGGCGAGCAGGCTGCTGACCACGCCGGACACGGCGGCGAGCACGAGGGCCACCCACACCGCGACCTTCAGGTTGTCCATCTGCACGCCGGGGACGGCGTAGGAGACGGCGAGCACCAGGGCGCCGAGGAGCAGGAAGCTGCCGAGGCCGAGGGTGAAGAAGGCGACGGGCAGGGCCACCCGCATGATCACCGGCCAGGCCACCGCGGACAGGACACCCAGGGTCAGCGCCATCACCGGCGCCTGCCACGCCGACGACAGCTCGAAGCCGTCCAGCCGGTCGCTGAGCACGACCAGCGTCCCGGTGACCGCCGCCCAGGTGACGACGACGCGGGCCAGGGTGCGGCCGGTGCGCAGCAGCCGGCCGGGGGTGGGGGCGGTCATGCGGTCTCGCAGCGCTCGGGCTCGCGGGCGGCGACGACCGCTGCCGTGCGGCGACGCCGCGTGCTCACCTGGTTGGTGATCGCGCTGACGGCGAGCACCAGGACGGTGGCCACCAGCATCGCGATCAGCGGGGAGTCGAAGATGCCGCCGCTGATCACGCCGAGCAGCGAGTAGGCCAGCGCCCACAGGAAGGCGGCGAGGAGGGACGCCGGCACCAGCCGGCGCCACGGATAGGCCAGGGCGCCGGCGGCGACCAGCACCGGGATGCGCCCGGCGGGGAGCAGCCGGCCGGCGACGATGATCTGCCAGCCGTGCACCCGGAACTGCTCGCGCACCTCGTCGACCCGTTCGGCGTGCTGACCGCGGACGAGCCACCGGACCGCCGACGGGCCGCCGAACCGGGCGATCGCGAAGGTGATCAGGTCGCCGGTCAGCGCGCCCAGGGTGGCCAGGAGCAGCACCAGCGGCAGGCCGAGGCTGCCGGCGGCCATGGCGAACGCGGCCGCGGCGCCGACGACCAGGCCGGTGGGCACCACCGGCACGACGGAGCCCAGCAGCACCAGCCCGAACAGCAGCGGATAGCCGATCTGGGTGCCCTCGGACCAGGGCGCGGTGAGCAGGTCGACGGTCATGCCGCGGCCCTCGGCGCGGTCAGGTCGACGGCGGAACCGGGCTCGGTGACCACGACGCGCGTCGGCAGCCCGCGCGCGGCCACCTCGGTGGCGAAGGCGTGGGGCGGATCGACCAGCAACCGCCGCATACGAGCGCGCAACGGGGACGGGAACGAGGCCATTCCGGCGACGGCGAGCGTGCCCCAGTGGACGGGGACGGCGATCCGCGGCCGGACGAGCGCGACGGCGTCGGCGGCGGTCACCGGGTCGAGGTGGCCGGGGCCCAGCGTCGGCCCCCAGCCCCACACGGGCAGGAGCGCGACGTCGACGGCGCGGCCGCCGAGGACCGCCATGCCGTCGTACAGGCCGGTGTCGCCGCTGACGTAGACGCGTGCGCCGCCGCCCTCGAGCAGGAAGCCGATGGACTCGGTGGCGGGGCCATGGGTGGAGCGGGGGCCCCAGCGGTGGCCGCTGTGCTCGGCGCGGACGGCGGTGACGCGCAGGCCGCCGTCGGACACCGCCTCGCCGGCCGAGAGCTCGTCGACGTGGGGGAAGCCGCGGCCGCGCAGCCAGGCGGCGGCGCCCCGCGGCACCACGATGCGGGTGCGCGGGCCGACCGTGCGCAGCGACGGGATGTGCAGGTGGTCGCCGTGCAGGTGGCTGATCAGGACCAGGTCGACGCCGGCCCAGGTGGCGGGGTCGGGGAGGGGCACCACGCGGCGCAGCGCGCCGACGGTGGGCGCGAGGAGGGGGTCGGTGAGCACGGTGCGGCCGGCCAGCTCGATCCGGACGGTCGAGTGGCCCAGGAAGTGCAGCTCCGGGCTCGTCACGCGGTCAGTCTGCTCGCGGGCAGGGACGGTTCCCAAGGCGTTTGCACCCGTCTGGGGGCTGCCGGGCGTGGAAATGGGGGAGAACCCTGAGCCGGCCAGTCGAGGATTCGGCTGGTCCCCGAGTGGGGACCGGTCCGGTCACGTGATCGGCGTCGCCTCGCGCAGTGGATGGTCCGCGTCCGCCGACTCGACGCTGACGCGTGCTGACGGGAGGGCCGGGGCGTCGCGGCCGCGCCCCCGGCAGCCCGAGGCGTGGACGGCTCGCTCCCACACGACACCGTCGGCTCCGTAGCGGATCAGCGACGTCCAAGAGCCGTCCCGTCGCCGGACCCAGGCGATGTGGCGGCCCCGGTGCCATGCCCCGTCGGTGTGCCGCACCTCGACGTCGGCGGGCGGGGCGTGCAGGAACGTGTCGGCCGCGACCGCGAGGTGCACCGCGATCCGCACGTCCTCCCGGGGGAGCTGGGTGGCCGCTGCCGCCAGCGCCACGGCCGTCGCGTGCACGTCGTTGGGTTCCGGTACCGGCCCGCCGACGGCGAGGGCAGGCAGGTAGACGCTCCAGTTCAGAAGATGTCGCTCGACGATGGCCGCGAACCGCACGATGGGTGCTCCTTGCGAACGGGAGAGGCGTCCGTCCGTGTCGACGGATCGGGGCGCCTCGCTGCGGCTGCGGTCGACAGCTCGGGGCCGACCGGCGCAGTGCATGGGTCCAGGAGGCACGCGGCGCGTGCCGGCCGGAGGGAAGTCGCTGACGCTCCTGGAGCCCCGAGGGGATGCCCAGCCTGGCGTTGCGGGGGCGGTACTGGCGGCTGTGACTTCAACCGAGAGGACCTGAGTCCGCGGAGCTTCGCAGCGCGTGAGGACCTGTGACGGACTGTCCTCGGAACTGTGCGGATAAGCAAGACCCGCCGCCCCTCGGCGAGCCCGGCACTCAGGGACCGGCCGTAACCCCGTTCGTGGCGGCTCGGTCAGCCGACGGCCGGGACGGCGACCAGTGCGGCGACGTCGTCGATGGTCAGGTCGTGCGGCTGGGTGCGGCCGTTCAGCAGCTCCACGCCGGTGTCGAGGACGGCGGCGTGCAGGGCCGGGGTGCTGATGCCCCCGGCGATGGCGATCAGGCCGAAGTCCTTCGTCGTCCGCAGGATGGCGCTGAACACCTGCATGGCGCGCCCGGTGTCGTCGCGGGAGGCCAGGGCGGCGACGTCGACGCGGACCATGTCGAGGGGGACGCGCGCGAGCAGCGCGAACAGGCTGTGCCCCATGCCGTAGTTGTCGAGGCAGAGCTTGACGCCGCTGCGGCGCACCGCCTCGAGCTCGGGCACCAGTGCCGCGGACGCGGTCAGCAGCGTCTCCTCGGTGAAGGAGAGCAGCAGCCGGTGCGCCGGGAGACCGGAGGCGTTGAGTGCGCCGGCGACCTCGCCGGCCAGGCCGTCGGCCGTGGCGAAGCCGGCCGGCAGGCTCACCGCGACGCCGATGTCCTCGGCGGACAGGCCGGCGACCGCGCGGGTGGCCTCGTGCAGCAGCCAGGTCAGCAGCTCCGCCGCCCGGCCCTGCCGCTCGGCGAAGCCCCACAGCTCGAGGCCGCGCACCTCGGCGTGCTCGGGGTGGGACCACGTCGGGACGGCGTGCAGCCACTCGATGCGGCCGTCGGGGGTGCAGGCGGCGTCCAGGCGCACGGCGAAGACGCCCTCGGCGACGACGTCGTGGAAGTCGGGCTGGCTCTCGACGCCCGCGTTGGCGGTCTCGACGCCGGCGAGCCGCACGCAGCCCTTGCCGGCGGCCTTGGCCTCGCGCAGCGCGGCGTCGGCCTCGCGGAAGGCCACCTGGCCTCCGGCCGCGCCGATCGTCGCGACGCCGACGCTGGCACCGACCGCGAAGGCCCCGTCGCTGGTGCGGTGGGGCATGCCGAGGGTGTCCACGACGCGCCGGGCGACGTCGTCGGCCTCGGCGAGGGTGCCGGTGACGAGGACGGCGAACTCGTCGCCGCCGAGGCGGGCGACCAGGTCGTCCTCGCGGACGACGGTGTGCAGCCGGCGGGCCACCTCGACCAGCAGCTGGTCGCCGGCCTCGTGCCCGGCGACGTCGTTGACGGCCTTGAAGCCGTCGAGGTCCAGGACGAGCAGGCAGCGCTGGTCGTGGGACGGGGTGCCCAGCTCCTTGAAGAGCATGGCGCGGTTGGGCAGCGCGGTCAGGTGGTCGGTGTAGGCCATGCGCTCGAGCTCGCGCTCGCGGTGGCGGCGGGTGGTGACGTCGCGCAGGTAGAGCACGCGCCGTCCGCTCCCCGGGCGCTCGGTGGCGGTGGCCTCGATCTCCCGGGACGGGCCGTCGGCGCGGACCACCGAGAAGTGCAGCGGCGGGCCGTCCCCGCCGGGAACGTGGAGGGTGCCCGCTCGGACGGCGTCGCGGTCGCCGGCGTCGACGAGGTCGAGCAGGCAGACCTCGTCCTCGGCGTCGGCACCGAGACCGAGCAGGCTGCGGGCGGCCGGTGAGGTGAACAGGAGGCGGAACTCCCCGTCCATGATGGCGATGCCGTCGGAACTGGCCTCGATCAGCTCGCGGAAGTCCTCCTCGCTGCGGACGAGGTCCTCGGTCATCCGGCCGTCCTCGCGCATGCGCAGCACGAGGCGGACCGCCATGAGGGTGAGGACGACCGCGATACCGATCTCGGCGGCGGTGGAGTGCGAGTGCTCCCGCCACTCCATCAGCCCGATGGCGACGGGGAGGGACAGCAGCGCGCCGACGACGAGCGCCATGCCGATCGGGCTGACGACGGGGGCGGAGGCCTTGGCGGTGTGGTCGGCGAACCGCCGGGGCGCGAAGCTCGCCGCCAGGACGACGGTCTGCAGGCCCATGGCGACCGAGACGTCGGACACCGCCGTCCACAGGGCCGAGGGGTCGACGATGGCCATGGCCTCGGCGACGCCCGCGGTGGCCTGCCAGGCGACGGCGCCGATGAGGATGCTGGCCGAGCGGCGCAGCGCCGCCGTCGACACGGTGCACAGCGCACCGGCGCCACCGAGCATCGCGGCGCCGTAGGCGCCGTACATGAGCACGAGGGAGCGCAGGTCCTCCGGGGCGTCGGCGGGGTTGACCAGCGGAGTCCGGAGCACCTCGGTGACGACGAGCAGGGCGACGGTGATGACCAGGCCGTCGACGACGAGCGCGAGCCAGCGGGTGCGCCTGACCCGGCGGGCCAGCAGCCCGCAGATCAGCAGCGGGGCGGTGGCGCCGGCGAAGAGGAGGACGTCGTCGAAGCCGAAGCCGTCCAGCTCCGGGCCCGGGAAGCCCGCGGCGAGCCACTGGGCGGTCATGAAGAGGAGCGAGGCGTACCCGAGGATGCGCCACGGGCGGCCGGCGTCGCGGGCCATGGGCCGGGCGATGCGGAAGGCCTCCCACGACGAGGAGGCGGCGACGGCGCCGAGGACGATCTCGTCCCACTGCATGCCGGTGCCGTCGGGCGCGCTGAACGGGACGGTGAGCGCGAGGCCGAGGAGGCCCAGCGGCACCGTCCAGCGGACGCTCCGGGGGATGTCGCGCAGGCCGATCACGGCGTCACCGCCGGGAGGGCGGCGACGTCGGGGAGGGCGGGGACGTCCGGTACGTCCCACGCGCCGGCGGCCAGCTGGGCGGCCTCGAGCGGGCGGGCGAAGACGTAGCCCTGCAGGTAGCGGTGCCCCATGTCGCGCAGCAGGGTCAGGACGGCGGCGTTGGTGACCCCCTCGACGATGACGGGCAGGTCGAGGCTGGAGCCGAGCTGGAGGACCGCGCGGCACATGGCGCGGCGGGCGGGGTCGTGCTCGACGTTGGACAGGAAGTACTGGTCCATCTTGAGCACGTCGATCGGCATACCGACCAGGTAGGCCAGCGACGACCAGCCGGTGCCGAAGTCGTCGACGGCGACGCGGACGCCGAGCCGGCGGAGGGCGGTGAGGTCCTCGATGACGTGCGAGTCGTCGAGCAGCACCGACTCGGTGATCTCGACGATCAGCCGCGAGGCGGGCAGGGCGCTGACCTCCAGGGCGGCGAGGACGTCGGGGACGAGCTCGCCGCTGCGCACCTGGTGGGCCGACACGTTGACCGCGACGCCCAGGTCGGTCCCGTCGAGCGCGGCGACCGTGCTGCACGCCTCGCGGAGCACCCACCGGCCGACCTCGGTGATCAGCGGCGACTCCTCGGCGAGCGGCACGAACTCGGTGGGGGAGACGTCGCCGTAGAGCGGGTGGCGCCAGCGCAGCAGCGCCTCCACCGACACGGTGCGGTGCAGGACGACGTCGACGACGGGCTGGAAGACCAGGCGCAGTTCGCCGCGTCCGAGGGCGTGTTCGAGGTCCGCGCGCAGGACGGCGCGCCGGTCCTCCTCGACGCGCAGGGCATCGTCGTACCGGTGGACGCAGCCCGGGCCGGCGGTGGCGGCACTGCGCAGGGCGAGCTCGCCGCGGCGCAGCGCCTCGCCGGTGTCGATCCCGGCGCTGAGGGTGGTCACACCCGCGACGGCGGACAGGCGGAGGGAGCCGCCCGGGACGGGGACCGGCCCGACGGCGTCCACCAGGCGGGCGCCCACGGTCTCGGCGTCGGCGATCGTGCCCTCGACGAGGACGACGAAGTCGCCGTCCTTGCCGCGGGCCAGCCAGTCCTCCCCGCGCAGCGCGCGGGTGAGCCGGGCGGTGAGCGCGCGCAGGACGGCGGTCTCGGTGTCGGGCGCGAGGACCTCGGTGGCCAGGCCGCTGATGCGGACGAGGGCGAGGCTGGTCGGCCGGCTCTGCGCGTCGCGGTGCACCGCGCCCAGGCGGCGGACGAGGGCGGCGCGGTTGGGCAGGCCGGTGACGGGGTCGGTGAGGGAGAACTCGGACAGGTCCGCGTCGAGCCCGGTCACGGGCCCGCGCGGGCTGATGTCGCGGCAGTAGAGCACCAGCGCGCCGACGTCGGGGTCGTCGCGCAGGTCGCGGACGGTGGCCTGGATGAGGCGCCATCGCCCGTCGGCGTGCCGGACCCGGGCGGTGCGGACGGCCAGCTCCTCCGGGCGGCTGCGGTCGGCGTTCAGGGCGCCGACCAGGGCGGCGCGGTCGTCGGGGTGCACGACGGAGGCGACGGGCCGGCCGTGGACCGCCGCCGGGTCGAAGCCCAGCAGGTCGGCGATGCCCTGGGACGCGAACGTGATGCGGAGCCGGTCGTCGAGGATGACCACCGGGTCGACGCTGCTCTTCACGAGCGTGCGGAAGGAGGACTGGCTGCGCTGCAGGGCGCCGGTCAGGCGTCGCTGGCGGGTCCAGAGCGTGGCCTGGAAGCCGACCAGGACGGCCAGCCCGGCGGCGGCCAGGACGGCGCCGAGACCGGTGGGCACGGCCACGAGGCCGCCGACGACGAGGGAGACGGCGACCACGGCCGCGGGAACGGCGACGAGCCCGGTGCGCCCCGAGGGGGACGCCGGGAGCACAGGCCCTGGCTGCCCCAGGACGGGGGCGGTGGTCACACGGCTCTGATCGGGAACTGTGGAGGTCCGCTGCAGCGTCGTTACCGATTCGTCACCCGGGTGGGTGACGCCGCGTTCGCCGTCTTCTCCGGAAGTTGCGGGTGTGTGTGGCCCGGGTGAGGGGTACGAGGGGGTTTCGTTCCGCCCGTCCGGCGATGCCTCGTTCCTGGGTCGTCGGAGGACGAGCGTCGGGGAGCAGTGAAGGTCGTGCTGCTGTCGGCGAGCGGCAGCGGTGGGGGAGGGAATCATGAGCCAGCACCAGGGGCGACACCGCATCCGCCGCGAGGAGCCCACTCGCGAAGGCGTCCGGGAGCGGGTGGTCCCCGCGCTCTGGGGCGCCAACGGCACGCTGGTCGCCGCCGCGGTCGTGACCCTCCTCGTCGGGGGCGCGGAGCCGAGGGACGTGCTGGCGGATCCGCCGACGTTCGGGCCGTCGGAGACGGGGCCCAGGGGCTCGGGCGGGGACTCGGGCGGGGACGCGGGCGGGGACGCGGGAATCGTCCCGGTGGCGAGCGAGGTGCCGGAAGGTGGCGGCATGGGCCGCAGCTGGCCCGGTGCCGGCTGGTCCGCGCTGTGGGCGGACAGCTCGACGCCCGGCAGTTTCGCGGCGCTGTGCGACGGGCTGACGTCCGTGCGGCTGCAGCCGGCATCGGCGGCCACGGCGGCCTGGGTGGCCGGTCCGGTGAGCGGGCAGCCGGCGTCGGGTGTCCCCGCTCCGGCCGGTGCGCCGCCGGCTACGGGCGCCGCTCCCGCCGGTGCACCGCCGGCGTCATCCGGCGGGTCGACCGGGTCGACCGGGTCGTCACCGACCGCACCGACGGTTCCCCAGAGCGGGACGCCGGTGGTGACCGCGCCGGAGCCGGTGACGTCGACCATCGACCCCGTGGTCGACGCGGCGGAGCCGGTCGTCGAGACCGTCACGGACCCGGTGGTCGAGGTGGCGCAGCCGGTGGTCGAGGCTGCCCAGCCGGTCGTCGAGGCGGCGGAGCCGGTCGTCGAGACCGTCACGGAACCGGTGGTCGACGCCGTCGAGCCGGTGACGGAGCCGGTGACGGCTCCGGTCGAGAAGGTGCTGCCCGCCCCGGTCACCCAGACCGTCGAGGAGCTGCCGGTGGTCGGCGGGCTGGTGGGCTGACGCGACCGCGGAGCCTCGCGGGTCGCGCGCCGGAAAGCCTCGGTGTGACACCCTCCCGCGCATGGGGAAGCTCGCCGCGGTTCTCCTGACGGTGCTCGTGATCGTGGAGCTGATCCTGATCGTGGGCATCGCCGGAGCGCTCTTCTGGGTCGGTGCGACGGGGACGATCGTCGCCGCCGCAGCCATGCTGGTCGTCGCTCTGGTGGCCGGGGTCGTCGCGCTGCGTGCGATGCGCGCCAGGCAGTGACGAAGATTTCGCTGGCGCCCAGCCGAATCCGCCGTCCGGGTGCTTGCCGGACGACCTCCGGGGGCGGAAGCTCCCCTCGTGATCGGTGACGCGGAGGTCCTGGACCCGGTTCAGCGCGACGCGGACCGCGTCGTCTTCTGCCGCTGCGGCGGTGCGGGGCGGTGGTCCACGTGCCGGTCAACCAGCCCGGGGAACCCGAAATCTACGTGCGCTCCACCTTCACGTGCACCTGGGACCGGCCCGGACCCCACGAGCCGCTGCTGCCCCCGCGTCGTCGCTGACGGAGTGAACCGGCCGGGAGCTCCCGGCCGGTCCAGCCGAGCACATAACGGATGCCGGACGTCGCGCACCGCTGGTCACAACCGCCACATCCGTCGGTCTCCGGACACCGCTCGCCGCTAGGTTTCCTGGCCTACGACGACGGGAGCGGGAGCCATGACGACGACGAGCCGGCGCGCTGAGCACCATCACGTGGACGTCGTCCGCAAGTGCTGCACCGTCGCCTTCTGGCTGCTCGCCGCAGGCGCCTCCGCCGTCCTCGGCCTCGACCTGGAGTCCGACGCCGGGTTCTAGCCCGGGCGGTCCGACGACCGCCGCTCTCGCTCGCCGATTCCCGGTGGCGCGGCGCAGGTGCTGACAGCACCCCCACGGGGTGAGGCGCGCTCACGGAGCGTTGTCATCACCCGTCCCGATCGGCCACCGTTCACCGGATCGGGGGTGGTGTGGGCCATGGCGTGGTGGCAGTGGGTGATGGTGGGCTGGCTGGCCCTGGCCGTCGTGGTGCCGCTGTTCCTGCTGACTGTGGCGGCACGCGACTGGCTGCGCGCAGGACGCACCCGCGAGAAGAGACGAGGCAGCAGGCGGCTCCGACGCCAGGCTTAGCCCGTCGGTCCAACCGTCTCGCTGGACGGGCTCGTCGCGTTCTCCTCCAGCACTTGCCGCACGAACGGTTCGATGCGATCGGCGAGGTACCGGTGGCCCTCGTCGGTCGGGCTGATGACATCCGCGCCGATGAGCTCCGGGTTGTCGAAGAACCACCGCTCCTCGAGCGGGTCGACGAACGTCGCTCCGACGGCGGCTGCTGCCTGCCGCACCGCGTCGGTCACCGGCGGAAGCTCGGGTGGCACGTCGGCATCGGTCCAGGCCGGGCCGATCACGAGGAGTTCCGTCTCCGGGGCCGTGGCCCGGATGGTCTCGAGCGTGCGGGTGGCAGCTGCGGTGATCTCGGCCGGCGCGGCCGAGTAGTCGTTCCGGCTGCCGAAGACGACCGTGACGTCGGCCCTGGGCTCCGGGAAGTTCTCGGCGAGGCTCAGGAAGGTGTCGCCCGTCCGGTCGGACGCCGCGACGTACCCGGCATCCGTGACGGCGTGCGGCTCGGTGGCCTGGGCGCCAAGGCGCTGGCTCACGATCGCGGGCCAGCCGGCCGGTCCTGCGCCGCCCAGTGCCGTGCCGGACACGTACCAGTCGCCGTAGACGGCGAGGCCGGGCGGCTCATCGTTCGGCGGGGTGGCCGTCGGGGGCGGAGCGCCGGCCTCCGCGGCGTCGTCCGGGGAGTCGAAGGCCGGGGTCGTCCGGGTGCCGGCGTACCAGGCAGCTGCTCCGACGGCGATCGCCGTGACCAGGAGGACGACGAGGATGACGATGCCCTCGGTGCGGCCCGGGAGGGGTAGCCGGGCGAACGGTCCTGGCCGGCCCGGACCCCTCGCCATGGGCGAACGGTACGGCCCATTCCGGTACCCCGCCGGTCGTGCGGCCAGGGCCGACGGTGTGTGCGACACCGCGCTCAGGACACGCCGATCGGGCTACCGCGCCGTCACTCTGTGCTGCCAACATGAGGGCCATGGAGGTGCGGCAACGACGGGCGACGCAAATCGGACCCAGCCACCGGCCCTGCGGGGTCTGCGGCAGTGTCAACGTGGTCGCGATGGAGTCCCGTGCCGTGCGTACGGGCGCCGCGCGGCTGAACCCGTTGTTCGACGCGGCGCCCAGAACGCACGATCTCTGCCGCGACTGCGGCGCGAAGCACCGTACGGAGAACGGCCTGCGCATCTGAGTCAGCCTGTCGAGGTGGACACGCGCGCAACTCCGTCGTGCCGGACCCGGTTTCGGGTGGCAGAGTTCCGCCTGTGAAGACGTGGCTCGACGCCTGGCCGGTGTACCGGCAGCTGACCGGCTCTGATCCCTTGGGGCGCGGCAAGGCTGCGCGCAGCAAGGCGACCGATGCGGTGGTGTCGCGCACCGCGACCGCCGACAAGGTGGTCAAGAGCGTGTGCCCGTACTGCGCGGTGGGTTGCGCGCAGAACGTCTACGTGAAGGACGAGAAGATCGTCCAGATCGAGGGCGACCCGAACTCGCCGATCAACCGCGGCCGGCTGTGCCCCAAGGGCAGCGCCAGCAAGCAGCTGGTCACCAGCCCGACCCGCGTCACCACGGTCAAGTACCGCCGTCCGTACGGGACGGAGTGGGAGGACCTCGACCTCGACACGGCGATGGAGATGATCGCCGACCGCGTCCTGGAGGCCCGCCGCAAGGGCTGGCAGGACGAGGACGGTCCGGCGGACAACCGGCACCGGGTCAACCGCACGATGGGCATCGCGAGCCTCGGAGGGGCGACCCTCGACAACGAGGAGAACTACCTCATGAAGAAGCTGTACAGCGCGATGGGCGCTGTGCAGATCGAGAACCAGGCCCGCATATAGCACTCTGCGACGGTGCCCGGTCTGGGTGCCTCGTTCGGCCGTGGTGGCGCAACCAACTTCCTGGAAGACCTCGCGAACTCCGACTGCATCGTCATCGAGGGTTCGAACATGGCCGAGTGCCATCCCGTCGGTTTCCAGTGGGTGACCGAGGCGAAGGCCCGCGGCGCCAAGGTCATCCACATCGACCCGCGCTTCACCCGCACCAGCGCGATCGCCGACCTGCACGTTCCGCTGCGCATCGGCACCGACATCGCGTTCCTCGGCGGCCTGATCAAGTACGTGCTCGACAACGAGCTGTACTTCAAGGACTACGTCGTCGCCTACACGAACGCGGCCGCGCTGGTCGGTGAGGACTTCGTCGACGCGGAGGACATGGACGGCCTGTTCTCCGGCTTCGACGCCGAGAACCGCATGTACGACGAGGACAGCTGGCAGTACGAGCCCGAGGAGGCGGAGCACTCGGGCGCCGAGCAGCCGGCGGAGGCCGCCGAGCAGGAGCAGAGCGACGACCACCCGGACGTCAAGAAGTCCGACCGTGCGCAGGCGGCCGGCAGCGGCGGCCCGACGATCCCGTCGAAGCCCAAGCGCGACGAGACGCTGCAGCACCCGCGCTCTGTTTTCCAGGTGCTCAAGCGGCACTTCGCCCGCTACACGCCGGAGATGGTGTCCGAGGTCTGCGGCGTCGAGCCGGAGGTCTTCGAGCAGGTCGCGAAGTGGGTCACGTCCAATAGCGGCCGCGACCGGACGACGGCCTGGGTGTACTCGGTGGGCTGGACGCAGCACAGCGTCGGCGCGCAGTACATCCGCACCTGCTCGATCCTGCAGACGCTGCTCGGCAACATCGGCCGTCCCGGCGGCGGGATCATGGCCCTGCGCGGGCACGCCAGCATCCAGGGCTCGACCGACGTCCCGACGCTGTACAACCTGCTGCCCGGCTACCTGCCGATGCCGCACGCCATGCAGCACTCGACCCTCGACGAGTACGTGGCCGACGCCGCCGGCAAGGCCGGCTTCTGGGGCAACAAGCGGTCGTACATGACCAGCCTGCTCAAGGCATGGTGGGGCGAGCACGCGACGGCGGAGAACGACTTTGCCTTCGACTACCTGCCGAAGATCAACGGCGACCACAGCTCGTACCGCACGATCGCCGACATGATCCAGGGCAAGGTGTCGGGCTACTTCCTGGTCGGGGAGAACCCGACGGTGGGGCACCCCAACAGCCGGATGAACCGGTTCGGGCTGGCCAACCTCGACTGGCTGGTCGTTCGCGACCTGCAGATGATCGAGTCGGCGACCTTCTGGAAGGAAGGCCCGGAGATCGAGACGGGAGAGCTGGCCCCCGAGACGATCGGCACCGAGATCTTCTTCATGCCGGCGGCGACGCACGTGGAGAAGGAAGGCACCTTCACGCAGACCCAGCGGGTGCTGCAGTGGCGGCACAAGGCGGTCGAGCCGCCGAACGACGCCCGGAGCGACCTGTGGTTCTTCTTCCACCTGGGCCGGATGCTGCGCGAGCGGCTGAAGGACTCGACCGACCCGCGGGACCGTCCGCTGCTCGAGCTCACCTGGGACTACCCGGTCGAGGGCGAGACGCAGGACCCGAGTGCCGATGCGGTGCTCCGCGAGATCAACGGCTTCGGTGCTGACGGCGAGCTGCTGAACTCCTACATGCAGATGAAGGACGACGGCTCGACCACCGGCGGGTGCTGGATCTACACCGGCGTCTACGCCGACGGGGTCAACCAGGCCGCGCGGCGCAAGCCGGCCAAGGAGCAGGGCGCCGTCGCCTCGGAGTGGGGCTGGGCCTGGCCGCTGAACCGCCGCATGCTCTACAACCGCGCCTCGGCCGACCCGGACGGCAAGCCGTGGAGCGAGCGCAAGAAGTACGTGTGGTGGGACGAGGCCAACGGCGAGTGGACCGGCCTGGACATCCCGGACTTCGAGAAGAACAAGCGCCCGGACTACGTGCCGCCCGAGGGTGCCAAGGCGCAGGACGCGCTCGCCGGCAACGACCCGTTCGTCATGCAGGGCGACGGCAAGGCGTGGCTGTTCGCGCCGGCCGGTGTCGTCGACGGTCCGCTGCCGACGCACTACGAGCCGGCCGAGTCGGTGGTCGAGAACGGTCTCTACAAGCAGCAGGCGAACCCGACCCTGGAGATGATCGAGGGGCCGTGGAACCGGGCGAACCCGGCGCACAGCGACGTCTTCCCGTTCCAGGTGACCACCTACCGGCTCACCGAGCACCACACGGCCGGGGCGATGAGCCGCACGCTGCCCTATCTCGCCGAGCTGCAGCCGGAGTTCTTCGTCGAGGTGAGCCCGGAGCTGGCGCAGCTGCGCGGGCTGACGCACAACGACTACGCGACGCTGGTCAGCTCCCGGACAGCGATCGAGGCGAAGGTGCTGGTGACCGAGCGGGTGCGGCCGATCAAGCTGCGCGACGGCACCGTCGTCCACCAGATCGGCATGCCCTACCACTGGTCCTACAGCGGCATCTCCACCGGAGACGCGGCCAACGACCTGCTGGGCATCGTCATGGACCCCAACACCCACATCCAGGAATCGAAGGTCTCCTCCTGCGACATCGTCGCCGGGCGGCGGCCGCGCGGACCGGAGATGCTCGAGCTGGTGGAGTCCTACCGCCGGCGGGCGGGCGTGGACTCCGGCCGGGTCGGGGTGAACGGCCGCGATCCGGTGGCCGCTGACGCAGGAGAGGGCTCGACGCTGTGACGACGATCAGTTCGGCGAGCGCGGCCTTCACGGGCAACGACCCCGGGAACCGGCTGTACGGGCCGGTGCCCGACGTGTCGGAGCAGGCCGGCTACGTGGACGAGCACCCGAAGCGGGTCGGGTTCTTCACCGACACGTCGGTCTGCATCGGCTGCAAGGCCTGCGAGGTGGCGTGCAAGGAGTGGAACACGCTCCCGATGGACGACGCCCACGGCAAGCGGGACGCCATCGGCATGTCGGGCATGTCCTACGACAACACCGGGATGCTCGGCGCCAACTCGTGGCGGCACGTCGCCTTCATCGAGCAGACCCGCACGGTGGACCTGCCGATGCCGTCGATCGGCCTGCCGGGGGAGAAGAACCGGCCCGAACTGGCCGACCTGCCGGCCCCGGACACCGGCGACCTGGACACCACCGCCAAGGCGCAGGCCAGCGTGCTCAACGCCGAGGCGCTGAGCGAGTTCGACCCGCAGACCGGTCAGACCGGGGCGGACAAGCAGATCCGCTGGCTGATGAGCTCCGACGTCTGCAAACACTGCACCCACGCCGGTTGCCTCGACGTCTGCCCGACCGGTGCGCTGTTCCGCACCGAGTTCGGCACGGTGGTCGTGCAGCAGGACATCTGCAACGGCTGCGGCTACTGCGTGCCCTCCTGCCCGTACGGGGTCATCGACCAGCGCAAGGACGACGGCCGGGTCTTCAAGTGCACGATGTGCTACGACCGGCTGACCGACGGGCTTCAGCCGGCGTGTGCCTCCGCGTGCCCCACCCAGTCGATCCAGTTCGGCGACCTCGACGAACTCCAGGCGCGGGCCGACGCCCGGCTGGCGACGCTCCAGGAGCAGGGCGTGGAGACGGCGCGGCTCTACGGGCGCGACGAGAACGACGGCGTCGGGGGAGCGGGAGCGTTCTTCCTGTTGCTCGACGAGCCGGAGGTCTACGGCCTGCCGCCGGACCCGATCGTCACCACCCGCGACCTGCCGGCCATGTGGAAGGCGGCCGGCAAGGCGACGCTGATGATGATCGGTGTCGCGGCGACGGCGATCCTCGGTTCGCGGAGGCGATGACGGCGATGACGCAGGGGATCACGACGCCCGGGGCGGGCTGGCGGCGGGCGGACGGACCGCCGGCGCAGAAGACGCAGAAGCGGCGCCGCAAGGGCGGCGGGCGGCGCGGCCGCAACGCCGAGATCGCGATGGTCGACGAGGTCGAGTTCACCTCGTACTACGGCCGGCCGATTATCAAACCGCCGGTGTGGAAGACGCCGGACGTGCCGCTGTACCTGTTCCTCGGGGGAGCGGCCGGCTCGTCGTCGATCCTCGCCGCGATGGCGGACCTGACGGATCGTCCGGCGCTGACGCGGGTCGCCCGGGTGACCGCCGGCGCGGGGTCGATCCTCTCGGTCGTGGCGCTGGTGCACGACCTGGGGCGGCCCGAGCGCTTCCTGCACATGCTGCGCGTGTTCAAGGTGACCTCGCCCCTGTCGGTGGGGACGTACATCCTGTCGCCGTTCAGCGCGGCGGCCGGCGCGACGGCGGCGGTGGAGCTGCTCGGCTGGTTCCCGCGGCTGAAGCGCTTCGGGGGAGTGGTCTCGGCACTGTTCGGCGGGCCGCTGGCCACCTACACCGGCGTGCTGCTGGCCAACACCGCGGTGCCGTCGTGGCACCACTTCCACACGAAGCTGCCGTTCGTGTTCGGCGGCTCGGGCATGGCCGCGGGTGGCGGCATCTGCATGGCGTTCACGCCTGTCGACCAGGCCGGGCCCGCACGAAAGATGGCGGTGACCGGCGCGGTGATCGAGCTGGCCGTGGTGCACCAGGTGGAGAACGACATGAGCATCGTCTCGGAGCCATACCACGAGGGGCGGGCCGGCAAGCTGATGCGGGCCGCGAAGGCGTGCACCGCCGCGGGCGCCGGGCTGACCGTGCTGGCAGGACGCACCCGGGCCGGGGCAGTTGCGTCGGGGACCCTTCTGGCGGCCGGCTCGCTGCTCACCCGCTTCGGCGTCTTCGACGCCGGCATGGCCAGCGCGCGGGACCCGAAGTACACGGTCATCCCCCAGCGCGAGCGGGTCAAGGGTGCTGGCGACGGCAGCCTTCCAACAGGTACGAGCGTGCCAGCGCCCGACGTTGTCCTGTAGTTCCACTCAAATCGTCGTCGCGCCCCCCACTACGCGAATGCCGACGATGCTCGGGAAGAACGCCTTTGCGGACGTCCGCAAACGACTAAGGACATCCACCGGCGGATGCTGTAGCCAACAAACCCGACACGCAGGCATCCCAATTCGCCTGCCGTGTAAGCATCCTGTGCGAAGCCGCGCTCGTGACCGCGCTAGCGTCTTGGTCACGCGCGACGCGCGGAGCCGCTTTCGCAGCAGCCGAGCGCATGGACGTCGGCGCAACAACCGACGCTTCGCCACCTGGACGAGTCGGGGAACAGACAGTGCTCTAGGTTTGTAGTTGTAGATACAGTCGAATCCCACGAGCCGCTCGAAGAAGCGACCCAGGTAGGAGCAATGGAAGCAGGCACGAAACGACGCCTCCGAGTGTGGGACGAGCTCCGCACCGCGTACATCGAGCAGCTTCCCTACATGGACCCGGGCACGCTCCTTTATCGCCGGCGAAACTACAGCTTTGACGAGAATCAGGCTCGCCAAGTCGGAGCCAAGCGAGCGGGAATACTTAGAAGCGTCTGGGCCATCTTGGCGCAGGACTACGATATCCTTGAGTTGAACGAGCCACTATGGGTGCGCCGGTGGACTGCACTTCTGCCCTATGTTTTGGCCGTGCGAGTGCGACGCCTGTTGTTCAGGCGCCCCATAACCGTCGTGGCATACGCAATGGAGAATAACGACATCCCAGCGGCCATTGGCAGAATGCTGCCCTACGCTGGGGCCATAGCATCGCGCATCGCGCGGTTGCTCTTCCCCATCATCGCGGGCCAGTATTCACGGATCGCTTTCGCCACTAGAGAGGCGCAAGAGAATTACGAGCTTCTCGGCCTACCAAGTCGAGTCGAGAGGACCACTATATGGCCCATCCCAACAAGATGCGATTGCCTTGGGGCCCTAGAAAAGCAGCCGGAAGTGTTGTTCTTGTCCACCCTGGAGCCGCATAAAGGCATCGATCTGATGTTCGAATTATGGCGAAGTTCGGAGCAGGTGCGGGGCGCATACGGGTACAAGTTGCGCGTTGTAGGCAAGGGTGGTTTGGAAGAGCGCGTTGTGAACTTGGCCGCCGAAATTGGCGATGTCATTGTGGAGATAGATCCTCCGCGAGCGCGCGTGCATGAGCTTCTGCGGCGAGCGAAGATTGTTCTACTGCTGTCGCAGCCGCACCGCTATTGGAAGGAGCAAGTCGGGCTCTCCCTCACGGAAGGGCTTGCTCATGGATGCACCATCATTGCCACCGGCGAGACAGGACTAGCGCCATGGCTGGCCGACCATGGTCATGCCATTGTCGACGCGTCCTCGCCGCCATCGAAACTCGCAGAGACCTTACGGGCTCGATGCGAAACCCCAGTCGATCCCCACGCCGTTCTCAGTTCCCTGTCCGGGATCGACGGCCGGCTTGTGGCCGACCGCTGGATGGCTAACGGAATAATCGTCGGCAACTAGCGGCGCGACCTTCCGATCCTCACAACCGCTACCGTGTCCCCATCATGATTTCCATTCTGCGCGAACGATCCGTGGACAGACTGCGCCGCTACGGACCGACAGTGTTGGGGAGCCTCGCATCTCAGGCATTCTCAGTGCTCGCCATCGCCGCGACGGTCAGCCTCGGTCTGGATACATCGGACGCGTACTCCATCGGCATGCAGATCGGCAACACCGCTCTCACGACTATCGTGCTGAGTGTCTTGTACCTGGCGGTCATCGGCCGACCCTCGTTCCGAGCGTGGGGCGCGGCTAGCGCAGCTACGTTCTCTGTTTCGATGATCCTCGGGTTGATAGTTGTCTTTGCAGTGAGCTCGGCAGCCTCCAGTTCTAACGCCGAGGAGAGTCACTACGGGATTCACTTGATCTTCGCAGCTGGGGGAGCAGCCCTCGCCCTCGCCGGCGTTCACGGTGTTCGCTTGGCGTGCCACGGGCGGCCATTCCTGCTCAGCCTTGTTACTGTGATACCTAACGCTGCCCTGCTGTTGGGCGTCCTTACGACCAGGGTTCTTTCTGGGGGCGACGGCAATGCCTCACTCGTTCTCCCAGCAGTGTGCTGGGCATTGGGGGCGTGCGTTGCAGCGGCGATTTACTGGGTGCTCGCGACTCGGCTTCCCCATGTCGCGGCAATTCCACAATTCAACGAGTCGCTTAAGAGTAAGTCCCTGCATGTCTCAGCGTTGGCATGGTCGGCAGGGAACATCGGTCTAGCGAGCGTTGTCCTCCTTGCATCCACGAGCCAGCTCGACCCCGGCACAACTACGGCGCTATTCCTGATATCGCGTGCAGGGACGTCCATCGTTACCACAGGCGTTAACGCCATCCTTGCGGTTCGCTACAACTGGGTGAGCGCAGCGAACGTGCCGGCACATAGGGTGAGTCGGACACTTTGGCTTCTCGTTGGACTCTTGGCCGTAACCATTGGCGTCATACTAGTGGGAGGAGAGTCGGGCGTTGCCTTGTTCCCGATCGCCATCTTATGGCTCTATGCGATCGTCGTAACACCTATTGCATCTCGGGAAGCGAATGCCCGTAGAAGGGGTGGACGCTTGATCGCGAAAGCTGCTCTGGAGACAATCGTCGGCGGGTTCGCTGTCTTGTGGGTTTACCTAAACCCAACGCCTAGTGGCTTCTTCGCTGCCTGGACCGTAATCTCCCTTGCAGGCCTTGCGGCACTCACGTGGAGGGCGCGCGATCGCTCCCTCGCAGTCATGGCTCTCTTGCCCCTACCTATGGCGGTTGCGTGCTTGCTTCTCGCCACGTGATGACGCAGAAACCGGAGCGGTACTCAAACCGCTCGGACGCCGTCCAACGAGCAATCCGGGGTGGCGAAGGAAGAACCGCACGGCGGACCTTAGATGCAGGCGGAAAGCGACAGATCTCCAACTATGAGATTGTCTTGCCCAGGCATGAATCCAGCGAACTTCTTCGTTCAGCAGAACGGGCACGCCATGCTTCCAAGCCCGCATACAAAGTTCCGCGTCTTCGTAGTAGAGAAAGAACTCCTTCGGCCAGCCGCCCAATCCGGTAATAGTTTCACGTTCGCATGCGATGGCGGCACCGAGAACCCAGGGAACCTCTCCCGCGGGCCCGAGCGGGGGCCAATTATATGCCTCATTTGACCGATGCGATAGGCGGTTCCGCACCTGCTTGGCTAAGAACGGCAATCCGCGCCCATTCGCCTGGGGCTCCCCATCCGGCCCAACAAGTCGAGGCGCAACAAGAGATCGATGCTGCCGGAGAGTGCTCTCCAGAGTGCGAAGGCCGTCGCGGGTGAGCCGAACATCTGGATTCAAGAAGAGCACAAAGCGGGCGGATGTGTTCCTCAGCCCCAGGTTGTTTCCTCGAGAGAGACCTCCATTGTCGGTGCGAATGACGCGACCGAATAACTTCCTCGCCAACGGATAACTATTGTCTGTGCTGGCGTTGTCAACGGCGCACACCCTTTCACGAACTTCCGCGGGTATCTCTGGCCAGATAGTGCCAAGTTCCAACTCGCTGTTATGCAGTACGACGATTACGTCCCAGTCTTGCATTGTTCTCCTCCTGGTTAAACGCTTCGCTGCCGACAGCGGCGTCGGCTGCCGGTCCCGACCGGCCTGTTCTGATCGAGTCCGAGACGGCGGGGTAGACCGACAGGAGGGCCATATAGGGAAGTACCTCTATGGATTGGTAGAAGACACTTTCCACCGCTGCAGCTATGAGGCCCGAGATGAGCCAGGCGTGCGAACGATCAATGCGCCTCGTTCCCGAGAGAAGTACCAAATAGAATAGACCAGCACCAAGGAGGCCGAAATTCAGCATCTGTTGAAGAAGCCCGGACTCGACGATGATTCCGGACCCGCCACCGAGATTGCTAGCCGCATTGGTCACAACCCCGACATATCCGCCAACGAGGAGTGGTGAGTCCAGCCACATCTCCCAGCCTTGCTGCCACAGAGCTACTCGGCCGGTGTTCCCTGACGCCGACAAACTGCCGGCATCGAGCACTCGTTCCAAATAGGCATTCTGCGACCAGGTGACAGGAAGTAGCGCTAGGACGGCGAAGAAGAGGCTCAGCGTCGCAAAGGGGACCCATGCGCGTCGAACAAGTAGCCAGACGAGACATCCTCCAATTAGAATTAGGAGCCCGGATCGGCTCAGCGACAGTACGAGCGCCACCGTGCCGATTGCGCCGACTAGGAAGGATATGGTGCTCCGACGAGCGCTGTACTGGAATAGCGGAAACAGAAGAACCGCTAGCGCTAGGGGGTAGTGGAGGTAACTCCCGGTTATCGATGCGGGACGAATGTAACCGGCAACGCTGAAGGTGTCATTCCCCGGCAGGTAGCCGAACAGGCTCGTGTACTGCTGGAAGAGGGCGACGATAACTATCGTGATCGTGATGGCGGCCAGAGTGGAGGAGTTGATCCAATAGCCTATGTGTGCAAATCGAAAACTGGAGAAGGCCCAGAAGAGGCCGAGGTAGAACGTCATGACGATGACGTAGACGAGTCCACTGGACCCTGTCGGCCCCATAGCGGTCACGATCGATGATGTCACGAAGACAATAATTGCCGCATAAGCTACGGCGCTGGTCCCCCGACGTGGTTGCCGACGCTCGGGTCTGCCCACGGCGAAGAGAACGACTAGCGCGGCACCAAGGAGCGCAAACTGCACAGCGTAAGCAACAAGTTTCGGGCCAAAGCTCTCAAGAACGCCGCGGCCCGTGGCGGCAAACAAGAACGCAGTGCCCGCGATGCACAGGGCCAGTCGCGTGGAGAGTGGGGGAGTGTCCACGCTGCCGTAGCGCCAGTCTGGGCTGGGCGGAAGGGGATGGACGGGACGGACTGGGCGGGCTTGTCGGGCGTCCGTCGCGACGGCGAGCGTTCTCCCAGTGGGCTTCACAGTCTCGTGCTCTGTCATGTTGGGACGAATTCCCGACCTCAGCGTTGGGGTGTCCGGCGCACATTATGCGCCTGCCCCTTGGCATACCCGACCATCTTGCTGTAGTCGCCTACGACCTGTACCACTATGGCTGACCCGAGCTTCCGAGCGAAGCTCCAACTGGCGGTGCTCGGGTGCTCTGCTAGGCGTCGCAGGGGTCGACGAAGCAATGCTCCCCAGGCCATTATGGACAGACAGCGACCAAGCCCGCCGTGTGTGCAGACTGCGGCAGTGGCGAGGTAGAACGTAGGACGACCCAAGTTCCTCACGGCATATAGGCCAGCCATCGCGTCACCGCGGGCGTAGTTCTGGTACTGCTTGGAGTAGTGGCGAAGGCTTGGGCGGGCATCCCATGTGATGGCGGGATCATCTACTCGGTGGGGCGGACCATTTAGGTCCCGGAGCCGCTTGAAGAAGACGACATCCTCGGTGTGATCGAGATCGGTCGGAAACTTGCCAACTGAGAGAAAATCATCGCGTCGGAAGGCCGAGCCGCGGGCGCTCGGAAGGACTTTGTCCGCAGCGAACTCTCCAGCCGAGGGAGTGATGACCGAACTTATGGCAGCATGCCAGCCGTCAGCGTGCAACTGCGGACGGTATCGGGCGCGACAGGAACGAGCCTCGCCCTCCAGGAGCGGGGCAGCCATCGCGTGCACCCAGTTGGGAGGCAGTCGGACGCCTGCGTCGGTTGTGACGATGAGTTCGGCATTTGACAGTTCTATGGCCGCGTTCCTCCCCACCGAGATGTTTCCCGCGACTTGATTCACAGTCATACGACCATCGAACTCGTGCGCTCTGTCCCTAAGTAGTTCGTAGGTACCGTCGGTGGAGTGAGCGTCTACGGCACTGATGAGAAAGTCTTGCCAGTCTTGTCCGCGGAGGTCGTCCAGTAAGGCACTCGTCTCGTGTAATGCGTTCCTGACGGTGAAGCAGACTGCCGTCCTCGCGTCTGACACTTCATGTCCTCCAAGAAGCTCTGCACTTTGAATGCATCAAGTCCTAGTAGCTATCGAGCGACAGGCGCCTAGACAGTAGGTAGGGTGCGTTCGCCGTGCGTGTACCGATGAACCGCGCCGAGGGGCTTAAGTGTTGCGGGCGCGCCTACGGCCAAGTGGCGCGGCGGGACGTCCCGAACGACGAGTGAGTGGGCAGCTACGACAGCACCATCGCCGATGCTAACCGGCCCGAGAATGCTGGCGTTCGCGAAGACGGTTACGTCGTCGCCGAGGGTCGGTTGCAGGCCTTCCTCCCCGCGCCGGCCGTTATCGCCGAGAGTGACCCCCTGGTACAGACGCAGGTTCTTGCCTGCGCGTACTCCGTCGCCGACAACTATGCCGGAACTGTGAACGATGCACAGGCCCGGCCCGATCCGGGATCGGACCCCCAACTCGGCGCCAGAGATGCGTAGCGCGCGGCCAGTGGCCCAAAGAGCGAGCGGTTTCAGCTTCAGTCTGAGGAGCAACTGTGCCGCCCGATACAACAGTAGGGTCTGGACACGTGGCACAAGCAGCACGTTCATGATCATTCGCCCGAGCGAGTACTTGGGCACCGTGGCCATGAGGTCGCTTCGCAGGACATGCACGCCGGTAGTAAACACTCGTGCCTGGTTCCAGCACTCGGCCAGTTGCCCCCCGTCCCTCGGAAGTGGTCCTGGCAGACGGTCGGTCGAGGCGCCGCCGAAGCTTCCGCCTGTGTTCGGCAGCGCATGCCCCTCAGGGTGGCAATGACGCCATTCGAGCGGCTCGAGGCCACGGCGACGGGGTGTGACCGCGCGCGCCAGCCGTCCGCTGGCACGCCCCGGCTGGCGGGGAGGGCCGGCCCACGGTCCATCCCTCCCTCGGGCTGATTCGAGCTGTGCGACGTGCAGCTTGCGCGGGTTTCATGATGATGTACGGGGCGGCAAGCCTGTAGGCGCTTGTCGAGATCTCTATCCTTGCCGCACTGAGCCGGTGGCTGGGTTGACGTAGCGACGGGAAGCGAGCGCACCATACCGTGGAAATGAGCGATATCGTCAAGCCTCTCCGCGCTGCGTGGTGGTTGCCACTCCTGGGCCTGTTGGTGGGCGGGGCATGCGCTTTAGCCATTAGCCTGCTGCAGACTCCCCTCTATACTGCTTCGACGCAGTTGTTTGTTTCACCTCGCGAATCCGTGTCGACGTCTGATGCTTTTCAAGGAAGCCAGCTTTCACAGCAGCGCGTCACCTCGTACGCCAGGCTCCTTTCGGGGGATGAAATGGCCCGCCGAGTCATCGAGCGCCTGGATCTCGACGACTCGACATCTGACCTGCGCGGCAGGATCACGGCTACGGCCGTCGCCGACACCGTGTTGATCGACGTGTCGGTCAGAGACGAGTCGCCGCGTCAAGCGCAAGGCCTGGCGGAAACCGTCGGGAGTGAGTTCATTGCTTTTGTTGCAGAGCTTGAATCCCCCGAAGGAGGGGGGGCTCCTCCCGTTACTGTCACGGTCGCAGATCAACCCGAAGTGCCGGACTCTCCGAGTTCCCCGCAGGTGAGCCGGAATACAGCCCTGGGACTCCTGCTGGGCCTCCTGGTGGGTGCAGGTCTCGCCGTGCTGCGAACCAGTCTGGACCGATCAGTCACCGATCCGAACGCGGCCTCAACCCTTGCGGGCGCTCCGGTGATCGGCACCATCCTTCGGGACGGGCTGCTTGAGAAGCGGCACCTAGTGGTTCGCAGCGGCCCCGGTCGCGCTGCCGAAGACTATAGGCAATTGCGGACCAATCTACAGTTTTTGAGCGTGGATAATCCGCCTCGCGTGATAATGGTCTCCAGTGCCGTTCCGTCCGAAGGCAAAACAACAGTTGTCGTAAACCTTGGGCTAGCTCTCGTTGACGCCGGTCACCGGGTCACGATCATCGAGGCGGACCTGCGCAAGCCGAAGGTCACCCGATACCTGGGCATGGTGGGTGGGGCTGGCCTGACGAACATCTTGGCTGGAACCGCGGAAGTTGAGGATGTGGTGCAGCACTACGGCTCTGGTGAGTTGAAGGTGATCGCGGCGGGACCCACGCCACCGAATCCAGGGGAACTGCTTTCGTCCAGTCACATGACTGGGCTGGTGGAGCGTCTGCGGTCGGACAGCGACTTCGTCCTCGTTGATGCCCCGCCACTCTTGCCCGTCGCGGATTCTTCGGGGCTCGCGGTGATCATGGACGGCGTACTGCTATCTGTCCGCTACGGGAGCACCAGGCAAGATCAGCTTCGCCAGGCAGCATCTACGTTGGAACGGGTCGGCGCAAAGACTCTGGGCGTGATCCTCAACATCGTGCCGCCGAAAGCCGAAGTGGCTTCTGCTTACGGCTACGGGTACACCTACGAGGCGGTCACGCCCGACGGAAAGCACAAGAGCCCCTAAGCGTCGGCCGCAGACTTCCGGTGGGCCTAAGTGTTTCGCAGGCGCCCCGGGTGGTGCGACGTGTCACAGATGTCTTCGGCCCCTCCCGCGACCGCTAACGAGCCTGTACGGTCCCCTTGCCGGTTGAACGATGAAGTTCCCAGTTGTCCGGGGGGATCAGGGGCGCTCGCGCCCAGTAGGTGCACGGGGGTGCCCTGTTTCGATGCTCGACGTTCGCGGCGGCCTACCCAAGCACGACCAGCGGTCGGTGACGCGCGGCTGGTACTCCTACGCCGCCCGCTTCCGCGGTGAAGGCACCGAGGCCCGACGCGCTTGGCGGCATACTTACGTCCTGCGCATCCTGATCGGTGACGTCGTCTCCGCAGCGCTCGCCGGACTGGCCGGCTACCTCGTTCGGTTCGGTGCTGAGACGACGGCCACGCACGCGTCCACTTGGGCCGCTGCCGCGCTCCCGGTGATTTGGGTCGGCTCCATGCTGATCGCCCGGAGCTACGAGGAGCGCTTCCTCTGGGTCGGGGCGGAGGAGTTCCGGCGGGTCTTCTTCGCGGCCATGATGCTGCTCGCCACGCTGGGCACCGTCTCCTGGGCGTTCCGTCTCGACGTCGCCCGCGGGTTCGTCATCCTCGCTGTTCCTCTGGCCCTTCTGCTGACTTTGGCGCAGCGCTACGCCCATCGGCAGAGGCTGCACCAGGCGCGCGGCCGTGGACAGCACCTGCAGACCACGCTCCTAGTCGGGCATCGCAACGCCGTGGCTGCCCTCGACGAGCAGCTCGACCGGGAGGCCTTCCACGGCTACCGCGTCATCGGTTGCTGCCTGCCGACCCGTCAGTTTGACCCGGCGGCCGACGCCTTCAATGGCCTGCCCGTGCTCGGTGGGATCGACGAGGTCGCCGACGTCGTCAAGCGCTACGAGGTCGACACGGTTGCAGTCCTGCCCTGCCCCGAACTCGACGGGCCAGCGCTCCGCCGGCTCGGCTGGGACCTCGAGAAGACCCGGGCGGAGTTGCTGTTGGCCCCGGCCATCACGGAGATCGTCGGCACGCGGGTGCGCATCCGCCCGGTGTGCGGGCTGCCGCTTATGCACATGGAGCGTCCGGAGTTGACCGGTCACCGCCGGCTCACCAAGGAGCTGTTCGACAAAACCGCGGCAGGCCTGGGCGTGTTGTTCCTGCTTCCCGTCCTGCTCGGCATCGCCCTGGCCGTCAAGGTCACCAGCGCCGGCCCAGTCTTCTTCCGGCAGGAGCGCGTCGGCCGCGATGGGCGGACCTTTCCCATGCTGAAGTTCCGCAGCATGGTGCCCGGCGCCGATCGCATGGTCGAGGAGCTCTCCGACGACAGCGACGGTAACGGCGTCCTGTTCAAGAAGAGGGACGACCCACGCATTACCCGGGTCGGCAAGCTCCTGCGCCGGTACTCCCTCGACGAGCTGCCTCAGCTCCTCAATGTGATCCGCGGCGACATGTCCCTCGTCGGCCCGCGCCCGCCGCTGCCGACCGAGGTCGAGAAGTACGGCTTCGACATGCACCGCCGATTCCTGGTGAAGCCGGGCCTCACTGGCCTGTGGCAGGTCAGTGGTCGGTCGGACCTCTCCTGGGACGACTCGGTGCGCATCGACGTCCGGTACGTCGAGAACTGGTCGCTCACCTTCGACTTCATGATTCTTTGGAAGACCGTCGGCGCGGTGATCCGCGGCTCCGGAGCCTACTGAGCCGTTGGCTTGGCCGGGGCGGCTCGGCCGAGATCAGCGCGGGACGTCGGGCAGCGCGTCGTCGGCGAACTCGGCAGCGTTCGGGGCAAGAGAGTCGCTCCGCAGGTACGTCCACATCCGCTCGCCGGCGACGGCGTCCAGGTAGACCACGGAGGCGGGGCCCTCCATGCCTGTCCCCAGGACGGGCGCGGTGAAGAAGTTGATGCTGTCCGGTGTGACGTTGCGGAGCGAGTAAGCCAGCGCCAGCAGGTCGCCATTGCCGAGCGTGTCGTCCACCGTAACGGCACTCGTGACGGCGAGCAGGGCCGAGTCGAGCCGGCCAGGGTCGGTAAAGGTCCCCGAGCTGAACAGCTTGCCGAACATCGACTGCAGATACTGCTGCTGGCGCTTCACGCGGTCGAAGTCGCCGCCGGGCAGGTCGTAGCGCTGGCCGAGGTACCAACGGGCCTGGTCGCCGTTGAGGTGGTTGGTGCCGGCCGGGAACGTGTACGGCCCGTTGCTGGTCGTCTCCGCCACCACAACATCGACCCCGCCGAGGTCGTCGGTCACCTGGATGAGGCCGTCGAAGTCGATAGTCACGTAGTGATCGACGCGCACCTTGGTCAGCTGCTCGACCGTCTGGATGAGCAGCGTCGGGCCACCGAAGGCGTAGCTGGCATTGATCTTGTTCCGGCCGTGGCCCGGGATGTCCACCCAGGAGTCGCGGGGGATGGATATCAGCTGTGCGTGCTGCCGGTCGGCGGTGAAGCGGGCCAGCATGATGGCGTCCGACCGGCCGTCCGGCGTCTCCCCGGGCTGGAGCTCCGCGCGGGTATCGGAGCCGACCAGGAGGAAGGTGACCGGCTCCTCGCCGGCCGGAGCCTCCGGGGTGGCCGGTGCCGGGCGCGCTTCCTCGTCGAGCCCCTCGAAGACGTCACCGACGCGGTCGATGTTGCCGGCGTAGCGCTCGGTCAGGAACCAGAGGCCGCCGCCGCCCACGAGGGCGAGGACGAGCGCGAGGACGCCCAAGCTGACCAGCACGCGACGCATCGGCCGGCGCGGCTCGTCCTGCTCGTCGTCGTCCCAGTCGAGGGCATCTGCCTGTGCCGACCGCTCGACGTACTCCTGCGAAGCATCGAAGCGGTGTGCGCTCCGGCCCGAACCGATCGGTTCGTCGGCGCTCATGGGACCCCCCCGTCCGTTCGACTGCGAAATCGAGCGTACGGGCGGTCACGCGACAGCGGCCGTCACCTCACTCGGGCGAGCGAGGCGTCAGCGAGGCTCGGCTGCCGACGCCACCCAGTGAGCGGGGACGAAGTCTGGGATCGTCGGGTGGGGGGATGAGGGCGCGGGCTCGTCCGCACGACGGATCGACGATCCGATCAGCAGCGCCAGGGGCACGGCGACCGAGACCCAGACGATCGCGACAACCAGCAACCAGCTCATGAGACCTTCTTAAGGGGAAGGCGGACCGCTCTTCCTGTCCGCCGCAGGCAGAACGTGCCGAATCAAGGCCCTCGGTTGTGTCGGCGCTTTTGCACTGTCACATGAGTGCGCAGGCGTCCCACCTCGGACGGCCCCGTTCTAGCTGGGGTGACCTCACCTTCGGGGGTCACTCGCCGCCCTGGGTGGCCTCGCGGTTGAGGAACGATCTAACGTCCGGAGCGATCAACGGCGCGGTCGGACATGCGCCGTCGCTGTCCTCGGATGGGAGCAGGACACATGAGGATCTCGGTCATCGGCTGCGGCTACTTGGGAGCCGTGCACGCAGCCTCGATGGCGGAGCTCGGCCATAACGTCGTCGGTATCGACGTCGACCAGCCCAAGATTCAGCTGCTGTCCGAAGCGAAGGCGCCGTTCTACGAGCCGGGCTTCGAGGAGTTGCTCGCCCGTACCCTCGCGACGGGGCGGCTGCGCTTCTCCACCGACTTCGCCGACGCCGCCGGCTCGGCCGTCCACTTCGTCTGCGTCGGCACCCCGCAGAAGCGCGGTGAGTACGCCGCCGACATGCGCTACGTGCAGGGCGCCGTCGAGTCGCTGCTGGGAGTTCTGTCGCCCGGCGAGCTGGTCGTGGGGAAGTCGACAGTCCCGGTCGGTACCGCCGCTGGGCTCGCTGAGCTTGTGGCCTCGAAGGTGCCCGGCGCTCTGCTGGCGTGGAACCCGGAATTCCTCCGCGAGGGCTTCGCCGTACAGGACACGCTGCACCCTGACCGCCTGGTGTACGGCCTGCCCGCGGGAGACGACGCGCAGACCGCCCGGGCGCTGCTCGACGAGGTCTACGCGCCGATCGTCGAGCGCGGGACCCCCAAGGTCGAAAGCGACTACGCCACCGCCGAGATGGTCAAGACCGCGGCGAACTCCTTCCTCGCCACGAAGATCTCCTTCATCAACGCCATGGCCGAACTGTGCGAGGCCACCGGAGCGGACGTGAAGCTGCTCGCCGACGCCATCGGCTACGACGACCGCATCGGCCGCAAGTTCCTCAACGCCGGCCTCGGCTTCGGTGGTGGGTGCCTGCCCAAGGACATCCGCGCCTTCATGGCTCGTGCCGGCGAGCTCGGTGCCGACCAGGCGCTGACTTTCTTGCGCGAGGTCGACAACATCAACATGCGTCGCCGCATCCGCATGGTCGAGCTGGCCCGCGAGGTCTGCGACGGCTCGCTCCTGGGGAAGCGGGTCGCCGTCCTGGGCGCCGCCTTCAAGCCCGACAGTGACGACATCCGCGACTCCCCGGCCCTCAACGTCGCTGCTCAGCTGCAGTTGCAGGGCGCGGTAGTGCAGGTGACCGACCCGGCGGCGGGCGACAACATCCGCCGAAGCTGGCCACAGCTTGACGTTGTCGACACCGCTGAGCTGGCTGCAGACCGGGCCGACGCGGTGCTGCTGCTCACCGAGTGGAAGCAGTACCGGGAGCTCGACCCGGTCGCCTTCGGCCGCATCGTCAGGCAGAAGCGTGTGCTCGATGGGCGCAACGCCCTCGACCGCGAGGCTTGGACGGCCGCAGGGTGGAGCTACCGCGCCCTAGGTCGCCGGGCCGGCTGAGTACGAGTGCCGCCCCGCAACGATCACGAGCTGGCTCGCGACTTCGCCGAGTCCGCCGGCGCCCTGCTCGTCCAGGTGCGCGGCAGAACTTTTGCCGACGCCTCGGCCCGCAAGGGCGCCGGGGACGCGGAGTCGCACCGGTTTCTCAGCGAGCGCCTGGGAGAGCTCTGCCCCGACGACGCCGTCCTCTCCGAGGAGGGCGCCGACGACGCCGCCCGCCTGGACGCCGACCGGGTGTGGATCGTCGACCCGCTAGACGGCACCCGGGAGTTCTCCGAGCCCTACCGCACCGACTGGGCCGTCCACGTCGCCCTCTGGGAGCGCGGCGAGCTGGCCGCCGGCGCCGTCGCCATCCCCGCCGAAGGGCTGACGCTGCACACCGGCGAAGCGCCGGCCCTCCCGGCCGCCGTGGACGCGCCCGTCCGGTTGGCCGTGAGCCGCAGCCGCCCGCCGGCGCTCGTGCAGGACCTCGCCGCCCAACTGGGCGGCGAACTGGTGCCCATGGGCTCGGCAGGCGTCAAAGCGATGGCCGTCGTCCGCGGTCAGGCCGATGCATACGTGCACGGCGGCGGCCAGTACGAGTGGGACTCCGCCGCGCCCGTCGCCGTCGCCCGCGCCGCGGGACTGCACACCAGCCGGCTCGACGGCACACCGCTGCGCTACAACCAGCCTGATCCGTGGCTGCCCGACCTGCTGATCTGCCGCCCCGAGCTGGCCGACCGCCTGCTGGCGGCGATCGCCGAGATGCCCCGAGAGGCGGCACCGTCGCGTCCCAGCCACGGCGGCGCGCACTGACCGGAAGGACGGGCTAGCGGCGGAGGCCGGCCGCTCGTCGTCCTCGCATGCTCGGCTCAGGCTCCTGGACCCGAGGGTGCTTCCGGCGGTCCACCCCGCCGCGGCGCAGCCATTCACGATCTTCGGCCAGCCGGATCGCGAGGGCGAGCCACAGGGCGACGGCGCAGGCGATCACCGTCCATGCCGCGAGCAGCCAACCCCACCACGCCATCGGATCGTCCTTGATCCTCGATTCCTGTGCGTCATGGACGATCCTCCGCAGGTGCGTTGCCCGCAAGGAGGTCGCGCGTCGTACGTGCAGCCCACCCGCTCGTCGCGTCGGAAGCCGGGTCAGCGGCCCGCGAGCGCCTGGAGCACCTGGCGGGCGCACTCGTCCACGCTGCGGCCGGCGGGCTCCACGGCCGTAGTCGGCTGCGTCGGTGTAGGGCGCTGACACCGCGGTCATCCCCCGTGGGGCCGCAGTGTCGCCGGGGGACGGCTCCGGCGAGGCTTCGCGCCCGAGGGGCTACGGGGTGGGGCCCGGCGGGGAGAACACCGCCACGACACGGAGGTCCTCACTGATCTCCATGAAGCGGTGCGGTTCACCGGCCGGCAGGTAGGCGATGGAGCCGGCGGCCACCGGCGTCCGGGTTCCCCCGATCTCGAGCACTGCCCGGCCGGCCACCACGAGATACACCTCGTCCTGCTCGTGCGGCTGCTGTGTGTCCACGTGCCCGGGGGCGGGTGCGAACAGCCCCAACGACATCACCGGCACACGCAGGAACTCCCGGTACGCCCGGACCCCCTGCTCGGCCAAGAGCGCGTCGACGGTCGTGACCAGGGGCCGCTCGCTGCTGGGGGTGCTCACGGGCGGAACATGTCATGAGACAGCGCGCCTGTCGCCTCAGCCGTCCACTCCGTGGGCCGCGAAGTGTCAGCCGTCATTCGCCGAGCCGGCAAGGCGCAGACCGTCCACTCGGTCCAGCTCGGGACTGCCGCAGGAATCCGACGTCATCCACTCACGATCAGCAGCACGCCCGCGAAAGCCAGTGAGGCGCCGGCCCATTGGGATGGGCGAAGGCGCTCGTGCAGCACGAAGCGAGCGAACGCGACGGTGACGGCCGGGTAGACGCTGGCGAGCACACCGGCCAATGACAGCAGCGAGCGGGCGCTGGCGAAGGTGTAGGCCAGGTTGGCACCGGTGTCCAGCAAGCCGACCATCGCGGCGGCCGGAAGGTCCCGCGCCGGCGCGGAAGCTCGGCTGAGCATCAGCACGATCACGAGCACCGCGACGCTCATGGCGCGACTGGCCGCCACCCCGGTCAACGCGTCGACCGCACCGGCCCGCTGCAGCGCCACCAGCTGCGCACCAGCGAAGACCGCCGCGACCACAGCCAGGACGACGCTGAGGCGGTGATTCTCCGGCGGCTCGTGCGCCATCTGCCTACTGACGAGCACGATCCCGGTCAGAGCCACCGCAATGCCGGCCGCGGCCACGGTTCCCGGCCGCTCACCTTCGACGACGCCCGCCAACACGGGCACCGCGGCAGACGTAGCCACCAGGGGCGCGACAACGCTCATCGTTCCCACAGCCAACGCTCGGTAGAAGCACGTGACGCTGCCCAGCGAGAGCAGCCCGGCCACGACGCCCCAACCGACCGCCCCGACAGCTGGGTGCCCGCGCACGAGCAGCACGATCGTCAACGCCACCAGTCCCGCGCCCTGACTGCAGGTGACCACGATCAGCAATGGCAGGCGCCGACTCAACCGCCCCCCGGCGAAGTCGGCGCTTCCCCAGAGAATCCCGGCAGACAGCGCCATGAGCAGGCCGGCCATCACCCCGACACCGTGCGCGACAGGCCCGGCAGCGGGAAGTCGCTGGCGCTACTGGTGCTGGTACTACCACGGCCTGCTCGACATGCCAGGCGTGCGCCGGCGACCGGCCAGTGCCGCCCGGGACCGAGGTGACGCGGAGCATCGGCACGGCAGCGACGTCGCCGACCGGAATCCCTCGACAGGATCTGCCGAGTGAGCGTCAGCGGCTGAGGGTGCCGCTGTGGGTCAGGTCGGCGGCGACGACGTACAGCTTGCGGTTGGTCTGCTGGCTGGCCGTGACGAGCAGGTGGAACGCCTCGTCGGCGGTGATCTTGAAGCGCTCCATGAGGATCCCCTTGGCCTGACCGATGATGTCCCGGTTGGCCAGTGCCGATCTGACGTTCTCCAACTCCTGCGCGTCGGCGAGCGCGATGGCTGCGTGGGTGGCGAACAGCAGCCCCACGCGCTCGGACTCGTCGCTGAATGTGCCCGGGTCGGTGGCCAGGACGTCCAGAGAGCCGAGGGTGTTGCCGGTGACGAACAGCTGGAAGCACACCATGCTGCGCGCGCCCAGTTCCTCGGCTCGGGCGGCCAGGTCCGGCCACCGCTCCTCGGTGGACAGGTCGTCCACCCGCACCGTCTCCTGCTCGAACAACGCGTCCAGGCACGGGCCCTGGCTGGTCTCGGACTGGAGGACGTCGAACAAGCGCGCCCGGTCGCTGCTGGCCGCCGCCGACCGCGCGGTCTTCCGCTGCTGCGCGACGGTGATCGTGGCGTCCTGAGCGCCGGGCACCATCTCCACGACCGTGGACACGATGTGGTCCAGCACCTCCTGCGAGGAGGAGAACCGCTGCAGGTCCCGGGCCAGCACCGTCAGTCGCTGGGCCAGGTCGTCCGCATGCGAGCTCGTGCCGGTGTCGTGCGCCGAAGGCCGGCCCGCTGTGGCCGAGATCGTGTCGTTGTGTGCCATGGGGAACGCTTTCGTGCGATGGCGTACTGGGGACTGGTGGAGCTGGGGCGGCCCTGCGGGCGCCGTGCCGGACACGCAGGCCAAGGCCTGGTCGCGCCATGGTCCGCGACGGGCTGCTCGATCCCACCACACCGTCAGCAGCGTCTCGCCGGAGCAGGCGCCGGATGGCAGCACCGGCCCCAGCTGACCGGTCAGCGGCCCGCGAGCGCCTCGAGCACCTGGCGGGCGCACTCGTCGACGCTCCGGCCGGCGGTCTCCACCGTGACCTCCGCGTCGGTCGGCACCTCGTACGGGTCGCTGATCCCGGTGAACGTCGGGATCTCCCCGCGCCGGGCCTTGGCGTACAGGCCCTTGCGGTCGCGGGCCTCGCAGTCGGCCAGCGAGGTCGCGACGTGCACCAGCACGAAGCTCTCCGGCCCCGCCTGCGTCTCCACCTCCCGGCGTACGGCGTCGCGCACCTCGGCGTAGGGCGCGATCGGCGCGCACACCGCGATCCCGCCGTGCTTGGCGATCTGCGCAGCCACCCAGCCGATCCGCAGCACGTTGGTGTCGCGGTCGGCGCGCGAGAAGCCCAGCCCGGCCGACAGGTGGTGCCGCACCTCGTCGCCGTCCAGCAGCGTGACCGTGCGCCCTTCCTCCACCAGCAGCTCCACCACGCGCGCGGCGATGGTCGACTTCCCGGCCCCCGACAGCCCGGTGAAGAGCAGCACCCGGCCCCCGGTCCGGTGCGGCGACACCCCGAGTCCGCTACCGGCCAGACTCGCCCCGTACGCGGCGGCCAGCTCGGCGACCGGGATCTCCGGGAAGTACGGGGACAGGGGCACCGGCACGACGACGACCTCGCGGCCTCCGGTCCGTGCTCCGTTCCACGCGCCGGCCCGGGCCGACAGCTCCGCCGAGTCGGGCGGCGTGCCTCCGGCCGTGAGCAGGACGACGAGTCGCTCGGGCAGCACCGACACGTCGTCCGGCGGGGCGTCCACCCAGGCGGTGGGGAAGGTCCAGCCCTGCTCGCGCAGCCGGGCAGCCACCGCCGCCGGCGCCTCCCAGCGCGGCACCTCCACCACGGTGAGGCTCTCGCCGTCCGACGTCGCCACCAGGACGCCCTGCGTGTCCTCGTACTCCTCGGCGGGCGGCAGCTCCGGCAGGCCGGCGAGGCCGAACGCGTACCGGGCCACCTCGGCCACCTGCGCATCGCTGAGACGTATCCGGGCGGTCGGCATGCCGCCATCCTGCCGGGGCGGTGCAGCGCGACCGCACCGGACGGTCGGTCGGCGGCGTCCCTCCGAGGGAGGAGGGATGATTGCGGGGACCGCGAGCGCCGATCAGCCTGGACCGTGCTCCGGCGTGCCGCCGGGAAGATCCAGGCGAACTCGGAGGTGTCCTGCGTGGGTGCAGTCAGCCTGTGCGGGCCCGGCCGTGCCGGGTCACCCGAGGCGGAGCCTCCCGTGGCTGATCAGCCGTGGCCCTTCACCGTTCTCCTCGTCTGCACGGGGAACATCTGCCGCTCGGCCCTCGCCGAGCGGCTGGGCCGCGCCTACCTGACCGAGCGGCTCGGAGCCGACGCCGCCGCCGTCCGCCTGGAGAGCGCCGGCACCCGGGCCGTCGTCGGCTCGGCGATGCACCCCGACAGCGCTCTGGTGCTCCAGGGGTACGGCGCCGAGGCCGGCGACTTCCGCGCCCGGCAGCTCGCCGACGGCATGAGCGCGGACGCGGACCTGACTCTCACCATGACCCGCGTGCACCGGCGAGAGGTGCTGCGGGCCGCCCCCCGCGCGCTGCAGCGCACCTTCACCCTGCGCGAGGCCGCCGACCTCGCCCAGCTGCTAGACCCGGCCCGCCGGCTGGACGGCGCCGACCTGCCCAGCCGCGCCCGCTCCCTGGTCAAGGAGATGGCCGCGGCCCGCTCGCTGCGCCACGGCGGTGACGAGGACGACGTTCCCGATCCGATCGGCAAACCGCTGCACGTGCACGAGCAGGTGGGGGAGCTGATCGTCGGCGCCCTGCTCCCCGTGCTGAGCCGCATCGCCGACCTCCGCGACGCCACACCCGCCGGCGTCTGACGCTGCTTCCCTCCGCGGTGGGGCAAGCTTCTCCCGTCGCCCCACCGACCACCCAGGAGTACCTGTGCGACTGCTCGTCACCGGCGGAGCCGGGTTCATCGGCGCGAACTTCGTCCACTACACACTGCGCCGGCACCCCGAGCACCAGATCACCGTGCTCGACGCGCTCACCTACGCGGGCAACGAGGCGTCCCTCGCGCCGGTGCGCGACAGCATCGAGTTCGTGCGCGGCTCGGTGGCCGACGCCGCCGTCGTCGACGAGCTCGTCGGCCGCAGCGACGCCGTGGTCCACTTCGCCGCCGAGAGCCACAACGACAACTCGCTGCGCGACCCGTCGCCGTTCCTGACGACCAACATCATCGGGACGTACACGATCCTCGAGGCGGTGCGGAAGCACGGCGTCCGGCTGCACCACATCTCCACCGACGAGGTCTACGGCGACCTGGAGCTAGACGACCCGGCGAAGTTCACCCCCGAGACGCCGTACAACCCCTCGAGCCCCTACTCCTCGACCAAGGCCGGCTCCGACCTGCTGGTGCGCGCCTGGGTGCGGTCCTTCGGCATCGAGGCCACCATCTCCAACTGCTCCAACAACTACGGGCCCTACCAGCACATCGAGAAGTTCATCCCGCGCCAGATCACCAACGTGCTGGCCGGCCTGCGCCCCAAGCTCTACGGCCAGGGCGAGAACGTCCGCGACTGGATCCACGTCGACGACCACAACTCCGCCGTCCACGCGATCCTCGACAAGGGCCGCTCCGGCGAGACCTACCTGATCGGGTCCGACGGCGAGCGGAACAACCGCGAGGTCCTGAGCATGATCCTCGAGCTGCTCGGCCAACCCGGTGATGCCTTCGACCAGGTGACCGACCGCGCCGGGCACGACCTGCGGTACGCGATCGACGCGTCCAAGCTGCGCGACGAGCTGGGCTGGAAGCCGCAGTTCACCGACTTCCGTGACGGCCTCGCCGCCACGGTCGACTGGTACCGCGACAACGAGGCGTGGTGGGGACCGCTGAAGAAGCAGGTCGAGGCCAAGTACGCGGCCCAGGGCCAATGACCGTCGTCATCGTCGGCGCCGGCGGCCAGCTCGGCCGCGCGCTGCAGGAGCAGTTCCCGGACGCCGTCGCGCTCGACCGGTCCGCGCTCGACGTCACCGACGCCGCCGCGGTCCGCGACTACCGCTGGGGCGACGTCGACGTCGTCCTCAACGCCGCGGCCTGGACCGCCGTCGACGCGGCCGAGGACCCGGCCAACCACGACGCCGTCCGCGCCGCCAACGTCGACGCCGTCGGCTACCTGGCACGCGCCGTGCGCACCTGCGGCGCCACCCTCGTGCACGTCTCCAGCGAGTACGTCTTCGACGGCCGGCACGAGGGACCGCACCCCGAGGACTGGCCGCCGAACCCGCTGTCGGTCTACGGCCGGAGCAAGGCCGACGGCGACACCCAGGCCTCCTACGTGACCAAGCACTACCTGGTGCGCACCACCTGGGTCGTCGGCGAGGGCGGCAACTTCGTGGCCACGATGGCCGGGCTCGCCGACCGCGGCGTCTCCCCGACCGTGGTCGACGACCAGATCGGCCGCCCCACCTTCACCGAGGACCTCGCCGCCGGCATCGCGCACCTGCTGCGCACCCAGGCGCCGTTCGGCACCTACAACCTCACCAACGACGGCGACGCCGTGTCCTGGGCCGACGTCGCCGCCGCCGTCTTCGCCGCCCGCGGCCGCTCGGCCGACGACGTCGGGCGGACCAGCACCGAGGACTACTTCGCGGACAAGCCAGGAGCCGCCGTTCGCCCCTTGAACAGCGTGCTGGATCTGGGCAGAATCACCGCCGCCGGGTTTCAGCCTCGCGACTGGCGCGCGGCCCTGGACGACTACCTGGCCCGCCACTGACGTCGGGCCGACTGGAGACGCTGTGGACGCCGACCGGTACCGCCCCCCGGTGGACGCCGGTCGCCCACCCGGCGTTCACGTGCGCGACAGCTCCGGCCGCTACGCAGGACCCATGGCGGTCATGACCGAGGTTGCTCGACACGTGCGGCGGCACATCCACCGGTTCCGGTGGGCCGAGGACGGCCCCTTCGGCAGCCTCTATGCCTGCCGCTGCGGAGAGGTGCGCCCCGGCCTCTGACGCCGCCGGCCGGCCCGCGGAGTGCGGCGGACGCGCTCTCCGTTCCGACCGATGAGTTGTCGCAGGGCGTGCGGTCAACCGTTCGGCAAGCGCGGCCCGACGGGCCGCCATGACGATCCCGGAGGATCCCGTGACGCAGTACCTGCTCTCCCTGCCGCACGACTCGGCGGAGGAACCCACGATGGCGACGATGGAACCCGCCGAGCTCGAGGCCGCTATGGCGGCCGCCGGCGCGTTCATGGAAGAACTGGTGTCGTCCGGCGCGCTGGTCTTCGCGGGCGGACTGCACCCGCCGTCGACGGCGGTCACCGTCGACCACACCGGCGACGAACTCGTCCTCGCCGACGAGCCGTTCACCGTGGCCCCGGAGTACCTCGGCGGCCTCTGGGTGATCGAGGCGCCCGACCAGGATGCTGCCGTCGCCTGGGCCGCGAAGGCGTCCAAGGGGCTCGGTGGCCGGATCGAGGTCCGGGCCTTCCAAGAGGTCCCGGCGTAGCGCGGCGAGTGCCCCCGGCGTTCACACGATCGGGGGATCTGTGACACAGCGGTCACGTTCGTCCGCGCGGCTGCCGATGACCAGTTCGTGTGGTGGCTCTGGGTCGTGGGTGTGCTGGTCGCGTGGCTCGTCGTGGCCTCGGTTTTCGGGGTCGTCGTCGGCCGGAGCATCCGGCTGGCCGACGCGCGCCGTCCCGGCGTCGCGCGGGACGTCACCGCCGCCGACCTGACGCCGGAGCTCGCCACCAGCCTGGCCCGTGCCGCCACCGCCCCCCGCGCCCGCCGCCGCGCCCTCCCGCTGCCGCCGCTGGGCATCGCCCTCGCCGCGATCGCCGTCGCCCTGGAGACCGGCGGGTACCTCGTCCGGCTCACCGGCGGCACCGGTGACGTCGCCCAGGTGATGTCCATGGACGCCCCCTTCTCCCTGCCCCGGCTGTACGTCGCCGCACTGTTCGCCGCCGCGGCGATGGCGGCGCTCGCCGGAGCCTCCAACATCCCCGGACGCCGGACCTGGTGGACCGCCGTCGGCGTGGTCGCCGCCGGCGTGGCCGTGGTCAAGACCGGCAGCACCGTGCACTCCGACGCGATGACGATCCTCGAGGACGCCGTCGGGGGAGTGGGCGCCGTCCTCGTGAGCGTCGCTGTCGCTGCCGCCGTGGTCGGCGGGCTGTGGTTCCTCAGCCGCACCGAGCGCCGTGACCGGCGGCGGGTGCTCGGGGTGCTGGCCCTCTATGCCGTTGCCTCGGTCGGCCTGTCGGCCTTGTCCGTCGTAGCCGGCCAGAACTTCGGCGGTGCCAGCAACCTGACCGCCGCCGTCACCTTCCTCGAGGAGTCCGGCGAGGCGCTCGCCGGGGTCGCGTTCCTCGTCGCCGTCCTCGTCGGTGTCGCGCCCCGCCTGGTGCTGCCCGCCGAATGGGCACTGCGCCGGCAGGCCGACGCGCAGACCCTGGACCTGCCCGAGCTCGTTCCCGGCCGGAGCGAGGGCACCGCTCGCGGCTGAGATGGCCCGCATCTGAGGGCACGGCCCGCGACTGGATCCGCGGGCGTCAGGCGACCCTCGGCACCTGACTGGGACGCGTGTCGTCGGACCCCGCGAGCGGCCGCTGCTCGGGGCGGGCGGTCGGAACCGCTTGACCCGACGGGTCGCTCATCGGCCGTGCCGTCCCGGGCGGGACCGCCGGCACCTCGGCGTCCGGCGACACGGCGTCCGGAGACACGGCGTCTCGCGCCATGTCGGCGAGCGCGGCCATGTCGGCGAGCGCGGCGTCGTCGAGCATGGGGTCGTCCGGATCCAGTCCGGCCCGACGGATGGCTCGGCCGATCAGGAGGCCGGCGCACAGGGCGAGGGCGAGCCACACCGACGCGACGGCGAGCACCGTGTCCATCAGTCACTCCAGCGAGCGCGGTGGGAGCACCTACCATCCCGTGGCTGGAGTGAGATCCCCGCCCACCGCGACGTCCGCGCTCACTGTCCCCCGCGAAAGGCGTTCAGACCAGAGTCATCCGGCGTTCGTTCCGGGGGAGTACGACGCGAGCAGCCCGGCCCGCTGGTCCTCGCGGGTGTTCCGGGCGAGCACCTGGGCCCAGGCCGCCACGTTGTCCGCCGCCACCGCGTCGTCGTCCAGGAGCGACACGGCCGCGTCCACCTGTGGATCCGCGGTCAGGGTGAGGGCGGCCGGGACGCCGGCGAAGCACGGAAGCCGGCGGACGAGCGTGGGAACACCCAGGGCGGCGGCCTCGGCCACCATCAAGGGGAAGCCCTCCCAGCGCGCGGAGTGCAGGTACAGGTCCGCTGCGCCCAGGACCTCCGTCACGGCGTCGCGGGGCAACCATCCCGACACCTCCACGCCGTCGTCCTCCAGCGACGCCCGCCACGACGGATCGCCGTCACCCAGCCAGACCGCCCGCACCCCGGGACGGGCCTCCCGGAGCTGGTGCACGACCCGGAGGAAGTACGCCGGGTCCTTCTGGGGTGAGAGGCGGCCGCCGCCGACCACCAGGCGCGTCGTCCCCCGCTCGTCGGGTCGGGAAGGGCGGTGCAGCGGCGCGATGTTGGGCACCAGGTGCCGAGGTGCGCCGTGCGTGAGCCAGCGGGCGAGCTGCCACTCGCGGGGCGAGCAGGCCGCGACCGCGGAGGTGTTGAGCGCCAGCAACGCCTCCAGCCCCCAGAAGCCGGCACGGACGGGCCCCGAGACGTCGCGGCGCTCGAAGGCGTAGCAGTGCGGTGTGTAGACCAGGTGCGCGCGACGGCGCGAGACTGCGAGCCGCGCGTAGGCACCTCCGTGGCTGGAGTGCGCATGCACGACGTCGGGCCGCAGCTCGTCGATCACCTCCCGGACCCGTCGGATCCGGGCGACATGCCCGCCGTCCATCCGGTGCACGGACGCGAAGTCGCCCTGCTGCGCCAGGTCCCCCTCGGCGTCCACGGGCGTGCCGGAGAGCAGGTGGTGCTCCACCTCGGACACCGTGTGCGTGTACTGGGCGATGGCCGAGCCCACCCCGCTGCTGAACTTCTGCACCACGTGCAGCACCCGGGTGCCGGCGAGGTCGACGCGGTCGTCCGGTGACTCGGAGGTCACCGACCGGCGCCCCGGAGCACCGAGCTGAACGTGCGCAGGATGATCTTCATGTCGAGCCACAGGGACCAGTTCTCGATGTAGTAGTTGTCGAAGCGGGCGCGGTCGGCGATGGAGGTGTCCCCTCGCAGCCCGTGCACCTGCGCCCACCCGGTGAGGCCCGACGGCACCCGGTGGCGCGCGTCGTAGCTCGGGTAGAGGCTCTGGAACTGGCTGACGAAGTGCGGCCGCTCGGGGCGCGGCCCGACGAGGCTCATGTCACCGCGCAGGATGTTGTACAGCTGCGGCAGCTCGTCCAGCGACGTCGACCGCAGGAATCGGCCCACCCGGGTGACCCGCGGGTCGTCGCCGATGTTCCACTTCGTCTGGGACTCCATCTCCGTCGCGGGCCGCAGCGATCGGAACTTCAGCAGCTGGAAGTGGTGCCCGTCGACGCCGACCCGCTCCTGCCGGAAGAGGATGTCGCCCTTGCCGTCGAGGCGGACCGCCAGCGAGATCAGGGCGAGCACCGGCGCGAGCAGCACGATCGTGAAGCCGGAGACCAGGATGTCCATGGCCCGCTTCATCGCCCACGCCTGGCTGCGGTAGGTCGCCCGGCGCAGCCGCACCAGCGGGAAGCCCCAGGCGTTGTCCATGGAGCTCTCCACCTGGTGCAGCTCGAAGAGCCGCGGCACGACGAACAGCTCGCAGCTGAGCCGGTCACAGGTCCGGATGAGGCTGACCATCTGCGACTCCTTCATCGAGGAGAACGCCACGACCACGGTGCGGACGCCGCCCTGCAGCAGGACGCGGGAGAAGGCCTCCGGCCCGCCGAGCACCGGCAGGATGCGCGGCTGCTCGGTCTCCGGCGGGTCGGCGTCCAGGAAGCCGATCGGGTGCAGTCCGTACTCGGGATGCGCGCGCAGGACCTCGGCCACCTGGTTGCCGACGCGACCCGCGCCGAGGATGAGGGTGCGGTGGGCGACCATCCGGTGCGCGCGCATCCGGCGGACGACGGAGTACCCGACGGCCCGGAAGAGGATGACGGCGACGGTCACGATCGTCGCGCCGCCGAGGTAGGACCAGTTGACGTCGTAGACCGTCGAGGTCAGCTCCGCCCAGGCGATCTGCGCGACGGCGGACAGCGCGGCGGCGGCGAGCGCACGGCCGGCGAGCGCGGGCAGGTCGTCGAGGGCCGACAGCGACAGCCGCGACCGGTAGAGGCCACCGGACCACAGGCCGATGAGGAAGAAGGCACCGAAGGACAGCGTCTTGACCGTCGGGCTGTCGAACCCGAGGCCGCCGACGACGAGCTCGAGGACCACGATGCCGACCGCGATCGCGGCGACGTCGAGCGCCACCAGGAGGGGCCGGACGCTGAAGCGGGTGAACCGCGCCCAGCGAGCGGGCGTGGTTGGGGCGGGCTCCGTCATCTCCGCCCAGTCGAGCGGCGTGACGGACGGGTGGGCGGCGCCGGGCGAAGCGCCCGGTGCGGTTGAAGGGGAGGACTCCGCGCCAGGTTTGACGGAGTGCAGGCTCTTGGTCATTTGAGGTTTTCCTCGGCATATCGCTGGACGTGCTTGAGCGCGGACACGGCGGTCCGGGGGAAGGCACGCGGCGGCGTACCTCTGGTGGCGCGGAGGGTCCGGCGCCGTCGAGGCGTCGGTCAGAGGGGTGCCGAGGTCAATCGGGGCTGTCGCCCGGGTCGTCGGCGCCGCCGACGACATGGCCTGCGGCGCTCGAGGCGGCGCGGGCCGACTCGCGGGCGAGCGAGGCGGTCACCGCGTCGCCGAGCACCGCGAGGGGGGAGTGGATCTCGTCGTGCGCGCCGCCGGCCGACGAGGCGCCGGAGGGGGCTGCTGTGCACGGTCCGGACGGCGCGGGGGCCGGTGCGGGCGCGGCCGGAGGCGGGGGTGCCGGCGGAGCCGGCTCAGGCGCATCCGCAGGTGTCGAGGGGAGGAGGACCGGAGCCTTCTCCTCGAGCTGGGAGACGTCGCGGGGCGTCGGGTCGGACTCCACCCGGCCATCGGTGCCGGACGCGAGCCGGTCCTTGCTGCACCCTGAGTCCCCGACCTCGGCCGGCGCGGGGGCGGGCTCCGTCACGGGCGGCTTCGTCGCGGGGGCCGTCGCGGCAGTCATCGCGGTAGCAGGCGTCGCAGCGCCGGCCTCGACGCCGGTTCCCTCGACCGACGGGCCGGCCGCCGGCTGGCGTGCGGGCGGCTTCGTGGTCGACCCGGCTTGCGCGGGCTGGCCGAGTGCCTCGCTCGGCGGATCCCCGCCGTCGCTCGGCGGCTGGCCGGCGTCATCGTCCGTCCCCGTCGCGGGAGGAAGCGGCATCGGCGGAGCGGGGTCGACCCCGACCGGGTCCCTCCCGGTGCCGTTGCCCTGGTCGGTGCCGTTGCCCTGGTCGGTGCCGTTGCCCTGGCCGTTGCCCGGGTCGTTGCCCGGGTCGGTGCCGGTGCCCTGGCCAGTGCCGTTGTCCTGGTCGGTGCCGGTGCCGGTGCCGGTGCCGGTGCCGGTGCCCTGGCCGGTGCCGGTTGCCGTGCCGTTGCCGGGTGGACCGCTGGGTGCGGGATCCGGCGGCGGGACGTCGACCACCGACTCGACCGCCGGCGCCACCCTGCCCGGAGCGCTCGCGGACCGGCCGCGGTCGTCGTTCCCGGCGTGGGCGTGCGGGGACAGGGCGGCCAGCAGCACCCCGAACCCGACCACGGCGAGGAGGACGACTACGAGGCGCAACCGGCGGGATCGTGTCCGGAGGTCACCGTCGAAGGGGTCGGCGAGGTGCGAACGTGTGGTGGGGCCACAGGGCATCGCGCGTCACTCCCCCCTAGGTGTCCCCCGCGCGTCGCTGAGCTGGAGTTATCGCCATGATGCTGCATCAGGTGCGTGTGCCGGTCGTCTTCCACGATCGAGTGGTCGCCCACCACGGTGATGACAGCCGGAGAGTCGGCCCGGCGTCACCCTCTGTGAGAGAACGATCGATGAACCTTCATGCTCGTCGCCGTGCCGGACGAGAGTTCGTCCGCGCCGCAGGAAGAGGTTCACCCCGTTGCGTCGTGGGACGACGAGCGTGATCGAGCGGGTCAGCTCACACCGGTCGGCGGGTGGGCCACTGACGTTTCGGGCCGTCCCCTGCGCTCGGCCAACTCGACTCCGGCAGGCCGGGTAGGCGCCTGCCGCGACAGGACGTCAGCCCGCTCCGTCGGAGGTCGGACCTCGAACAGGACGCTGCTCAGTGGCTGCACCAGCCGCGCGATCTGCTCCACTGACCTCGCATAGGCCCTCCGCCGCCGGCCGGACGGTTCCGGCAGGTCGTAGGAGTCGGCCGGCATGCGGAGGGGGCGCGCCGCGTCCAGCAGCCGGGCCAGCTCGCGGGCACGGTCGGGCAGGTCGAGCGTCGCGAGGCCGTCCGTCGGCACGCCGGTCAGCAGCTCGGTCGCCTCGACCAGTGTGAACGTGCGCCGCAGCAGTCGCGGGCGCGCTTCCAGGACCCGGCGCCGCTGTTCGCCGGTCATGCAGAGGACGAGGTCGGCCGACTCGGCCAACTCCACGCTGAAGGGCCGCGAGCGTGGATCGCCGACCTGGATGCGCCGTCGTGCCAGTGCCGCCAGCATCCGCTGGTCGACGGGCTCGCCCACCGTGGCGGTCAGTCCGGCGCTGGACACCTGCACCTGCCCGCTGCCCACGGCCACGCGCTGGGCTCGCTCCAGGCACAGCAGTTCCGCGGCCGGGGAGCGGCGGACGTTGCCGTCGCCGACGAACAGGAGGTGCACGCGGCGCACCCTAGGGCTCCCCGCGGGCGCGGCGAGGAGCAACAGCTCCACACAGCCGCTTCCCTGGTGCGTTGCCGCGCACCGTGAGGATCTGGTGTCAGCGCGTGCTCGCGGGACTGGGTAGGACCAACCCGGTCAGCGGTTGTTGCGCCGCCCGCGGCCGGCGAACGTGCGCCGGAACCAACCGGTCGAGGCGTCGTCGCCGTCGTAGTAGTAGTTCCGCGCCGTCCGGCGCGGGGCGAAGGTGAGCACCGCACCGAGCACCGCCACGCCGGCCCGGTCGAGCAGCTCGCGGCACCGGCGCAAGCGGTCGACCGGCGTGCTTCCCCAACGGACGGTGAGGATCACCCCGTCGACGAGCGCTGCCAGTCCGGCCGAGTCGGCGACCGGCAGCAGCGGGGCCGCGTCGACCAGGACCACGTCGTAGGACTCCGCCAGCTTGCCGAGGAGGGTGGCCATCGCGTCGGAGGCCAGCAGCTCACCGGGGTTCGGCGGTGTCGCTCCGGCCGCGAGCACGGTCAGACCGGCGGTGCCCTGCGGCTGGAGGACGTCCTCGACGTCCGCGGTCTCCGTGAGGACGCTGGTCAACCCGGCGCCCGCGACCAGGCCCAGCTGCCGGGTCAGCCGCGGACGGCGCAGGTCGGCCTCGATCAGCAGGACGTTCTGCCCCGCCTGGGCGAGCGCCATGCCCAGCTGGATCGTGGTCGTGGTCTTGCCCTCGGACTGGTCCGCGCTCGTGACCATGAGGACGCGCGGGCGGGCGTCGACGGAGACGAACTTCAGATTGGTGCGCACGAGCCGGTAGGCCTCGGCGACGGGTCCGGTGGTGACCTCGGCGATGCGCACGTCGCGGGACACCAGGTCCGGGATCGCACCCAGCACCGGCACCCGTGCGGCGTCCGTGACCTCGGACTCCTCGCGGACGCTCGTGTCCAGCCTGTCACGGGCGACCGCACCCAGGCCACCGAGCAGCAGGCCCGCGAACATCCCGGCGGCGAGGATCCGGACGGGGTCGGGTGATGCGGGTTCCGACGGCAGCAGCGGTGCAGCCACCACGCTGACCTGGACCGGCGCGACAGCGGCGCCCCGGGGCGTCTCGAGCCGCTCCACCAGTGCGCTGAACTGCTCACCCACGGACCGGGCGATCGCCAGGGCCCGCTCGGGCGACTCGTCGGTCACCGTGACGTCGAGGATGACGGTCTCGGGCAGGACCTGGGCGCTGATCTGGCTCGGGAGCTGGTCCGGCGTCGTCTCGAGACCGAGGTCCGCGATCACGAGAGCAGCGAGGTCGCGGCCGATGAGGAGCTGGGCGTAGGAGGCTGCGCGCTGCTGGGAGAACTGCTCGCCCTGCGCGACGGCGCTCAGATCGGTCGCGCCCGCGGTCGAGACGAACAGCTGGGTGTTCGATGCGTACTGCGGGGTCATCAACTGGAGGACGCCCGCCGCCGCGGCCGCGCCCAGCGCCAGGCCGATCACGAGGTAGTACCACCGGCGCAGCAAACTGCCCGCGTACCGCGATATGCCCACCGGTGCCTCCCCCCGCCGAACGTCGTTCGCGACGCTCTGTCACGCCCAAGACTGCCAGGCCTGCGGCCCGTTGAGCTCATCCCATCCCTCGGAAGGGGTTACTCCCGGGCGCTGCCCACACTCCCCGGTGCCGGTCGAGCGGCCTCCGCGCGTGCGTCGGCGGCCGGTCGGGACGCGGACCGGAGCGCCACCGCGATGAGCAACGGCATGACCGGGGTCAGATGCTTGAGGTAGGAGCCGTAGTCCGGTTCGAAGAGGCACTGTGTCGTCAGGACGGCGATGGCGAACAGTGCTGCGCGCAGCAGCTTGGGGTCGGCGTCGCGGGCCGGCCCGCCGTCCAGCAGCCGGCCGGGACCCCACACCGCCGACCGGGCGAACAGGGCCCACATGGCCACGATCACGACGGCGAAGACGAGGTACTGCGGCGAGCCGAGGGCCGCCAGTGGCACCGGAACGGCCAGCTCGACGAGCGCGACGACGTTCTCGATGCTGTCGGCGATGGGGTTGGCTCCCAGTTCCGGCGGGGCGATCAGGGTCGTCGCGTCCGGGTTGAGCACGCGGTCGAGGTTCACGGATTGCCGGTAGGTCTGGATGGACTCGCCGAGCGCGACGGGCGCCAGGACGGTCACGCCCACGACGACTCCCACCACCGACCCGACCACCCGCCTGCGCCGGAGCGCGGAGGACGTGACGATCCGCAGGCCCACGTAGACGACCAGGATGAGCGCCCAGTAGGTGCGGAAGAAGTAGGCGTAGGTCAGCGCAGCGGCAACGATCGCGAGTTCTCCCCGCAGGCCACGACCGGCGACCAGCACCACGAACACGACCGGGAGGACCCACACCTCCTTGGAGTACTGCCCCAGGTACGCGCTGACGGTGACGACGTAGAGCCCCACCAGGAAGCCGGCGCGCAGGGTCACCGGGCCGCGGGCGCCGAGCAACGCCGGATAGAGGGCCATCGCGGCGAACGAACTGCCGATCAGCGCGGCGAGCCAGGGCCGGTCGGCCGCGCCCAGGAACTCGTACAGCCGCCCGACGTAGAGGTAGGAGGTGTCCTCGAAGGGGTGGTACTCACGGCGGGCGATCGACGCGATGGTGTTGCTGTCGTAGGAGTACCGGTCGGGTAGCAGCGCGCGTGCCACCACGATCATCGGGAGCAGCGCGACCACCGCTGCGACGTAGAGGTCGCCGAGCCCCTCGACGGGCCCGGACGGGGTCCGACGCAGGCGGTCCAGCGACGCGGAGAGACGGTTCACCCGCGTTCGCTCCCCTTCTCGGTCGGTTCGTGCACACGTCGATCATCGCCTGCCGCGGCCCGGACGACGAGCCTTCCCACCCCACCGGGGCGGTGCGGACCCGCCGCGGGGCACCCGCCCCTCGTACGATCGGCGACGGCTGGGCCGGGCATCCAGCAGCGGAGGAGGCGGCACGGTGGATCGCACGGCCGGGCTGTCGCGCCGCGCCTTCGGCCTCGGCGTCGTCGGCACCGCCGCGGTGACCGCGGCCGCCGTGGCCACCGGCACCGTCGTCCTGCTCGACGGGGACGACGTCGACCCCACCGGGGCGGCCGACTCCTCCGGCGGCATCCAGCGTCGGATCGACGACGCCCCCGACGGTGCGGTCATCGCGATCCCTGCCGGCGCCGTGCTCCGGTGCACCTCCACCATCACCCTCGGCGGCACCGGGAAGAGCCTCGTCGGCCCGGGCGAGCTGCGCTTCACCGAGGGGGTGGACGACGCAGCGGCGCTGCTCGTGACCGGGAACGGCAGCCGCATCGCCCAGGTCACGGTGACCAACCCGAACGAGCTCATCGGCACCCCCGACGGCCGGCGCAGCTCGGGCATCGACATCAACGCCCACGACGTGACGGTGACCGACTGCCGGGTCGACCGGTTCAACCACGGCATCGTCGTGGCGGCCGACGGGGAGTGGCTCGGGGCCCAGATCCTGGGCAACCGGGTGACCAACGTCGTCGGCGCCGGGGGAGGCCGGGGCAGCGACTCGCCGGAGGGCGAGGACCGGGGGGACGGGATCACCGTCTGGGGCGCGCAGGCCACCGTCGTGGGGAACGTCGTCTCGGCGCTGCCCGGCACGGACGCGCGCATCGGCATCCATGCCGAGGCGCTCGGCGACGGCGCGGAGGAGCGGCCGCCGCACAGCGACGCGATGGTGACCATCAGCGGCAACGTCGTGACCGGGCCGTTCCGGCGCTCCATCGTCCTCGAGGAGATCGATTCCGGCACGGTCGTGGGCAACACCTGCGCGGACGCGACATGGTGGTCCATCGCGCTGATCTCGGGGTCGGCCTGTCTCGTCGCCGACAACACCATCCGCTACTCGCGGACCGCCGACGACGACCAGGGGTACGCCTACAGCCCGGTGCGCGCGGCGGTCCAGGTCTACGGCGGCCGAGGCCACGTGGTCCGCGGCAACACCGTGACCGTCACCGGGGACGCCGACGCGTTCGTCGTCCTGACCGAGCTGGGATCCCCGCCGGAGGACGCGCTGGTGTCCGGCAACTCGTGCCAGGTCGCCGAGGGTGGGAGCTGCACCCGGGGCGTCAGCATGGTCGGCGACCGGGGTCCGGTGCGGCCCCGCGTCACGGGCAACGTGTTCAGCGGGATGTCGACGGCGGGCATCTACCTCGGCGGTGCGACGAGCCCGGACGTCGAGGGCAACACCGTCGTGGGGGGAGCGGGGTGCGAGCACGGCGTGCTCGGTGACGCCGCGGCCAACTCGGGAGCGGCTGTCCTCGGGAACCGGATCGTGGACTGCGGGACCGGCATCGGACTGTTCTTCGTCACCTCCGCCCTGGTCTCCGCCAACACGACGCAGGGCTGCGCCACCGCGATCGACCTGTTCGAGAGCGGTGGCGTGGTGGCCGTGGGGAACCTCTCCATCGGGGCCGGCTCCGCCGTGGCGAACCGCGGCACCAACACCGTGCTCCCGGAGCCGGCCGGCTGACCGGCACCTCCCCCCAACTGGTACCTCTGCCTCCGGATACGGCCGGCCGGCCGTGCCCGGCAACTACTCTGCGCACGTGATCTCGCCCCAGGCCGCGTCCCCGGCGCCCACGCCCCAGGCCGCGGTACGAGGGGTCGGGTCGCTGGTCTGCCGGTTCGTTCCCGACGCCGCCATCGACGATGCGCTCGTCAGGGCCTGGCAGGACCTCGCAACGCGGGCTGCCGAGCCGAACCCCTTCGCCGAGGCGGAGGTCGTCGCGCCGGCGCTGCGCCACCTCGGGGACGGCAGGCGCACCGGCATCCTCGCCGTCGGCGACGGTGCGAGGCTGCTGGCGGTGCTGCCGGTCGTGTGGCCGGTCGTCGCTCCCCTGGGGCCGCGCGGCCGGCTCCCGCTGCCCCTGGCGCAGGTGCCGGTCCAGCCCTACCGCCCGCTCGGCACGCCTTTGGTCGACGCCGACGAACCCGTCGCGGCGCTCGATGCGCTGCTGCGCCCGCCGCGCTCCTTCCCCGCGCCGGCGCTGCTGATCCGCAACTTCGGGGAGGACGGACCGGTCGCTGCGGCGCTCGACCAGGCGCTCGCCGCCCGGGGGCAGCGGGCACTGCGCACCAAGACCTACGAGCGGGCGCTGCTCGAGCGCGAGGGCGGTCCGACGCCGAACAAGAACCGCAAGAACCGGTACAACCGCCTCCGCCGGCACCGGGCAGATCTGGCCGAGGCGCTCGGCGAGGTCGCCGTCGTCGACCGCTCGGAGGACCCGGCCGCCATCGAGGACTTCCTGCGGCTGGAGGACAGCGGCTGGAAGGGGCGGGCCGGGACGGCGCTGGCTGCCGCCGGGAGCCACGCCACCTGGTTCCGCGAGGTTACCGCCGCATGGCGCGCGCAGGGCCGGCTCGAGGTGCTCTCGCTCGAGGTGGCCGGGCGGTCGGCGGCCATGATCTGCAACGTCAGCGTCGGCACGGCTTCCTTCCACCTCAAGTCCGCCTACGACGAGTCGTTGAGCGATCACCGCCCCGGCTCGCTCCTGGTCCTGCACTGCGTCGAGACCGTCGCCGGCGGGCCGTTCGACTGGCGCGACTCCTGCACCGTCCCGGACAACACCCTGTTCAACCAGCTGTGGCCCAGCCGCCGGCGGCTGTCGACGGTCGTGGTGCCGATGCGTGGCCGGACCGGGACCGTCGCGGTCACGGGCATCGAGGGAGCCCGGTGGGTGGGGCGACTGCCGGGGAGAGCGAGGGCGGCGCTCGCCGCCCGCGACGCGGACGACGCGGGCCCCACCCCCGCACTCGGCGTCGTCGAGGAGGCCCTGCGGCATGTCTAGGTCGCCGTCGGCCGGCCATGTCACCCGTGTCCTGGAGCGCCCCGACGCGCACCTGATCGCGCAGTGGCGGGATCTCGCCACCCGCGCCGCCGAGGCCAATCCCTTCGCCGAACCCGACGTCGTCGTCCCGGCCATGCGGCATCTCGACGGGCGGGACGCAGCCCTGCTCACCGTCTGGGACGGGGACCGCCTCGACGCGCTCCTGCCGGTGCGCTGGCCGATGCGCATCCCCCTGCCCGGCGGGCGCTGGCTGCCGTTGCCGGCCTGGGAGGCCACCACGCTGCCCTACCGCCCGCTGGGCACCCCACTGCTCGACCGGACGCGAGCGGTCGACGCGGCGGCGGCCCTGCTCCGGCCGCCGGTGAGCGCGCGCCGACCCGCTGCGATGCTGGGCGTCCGCGCCTTCTCCGACGACGGTCCCGTGGCGGCTGCCTTCGACGAGGCCCTGGCCGGCGGCGGCCGGACCGTGCTGCGGCTGAAGACGTACCAGCGGGCCGTGTTCCTGAGCGACAGCGGCACGACGCCGGGCAAGAGCGGGCGGCGCCGGTACCGGCAGGTGCGGGCCGCGCGCGAGAAGTTGGACCAGCAGGTCGGGGTGAGCACGATCCTCGACCGCTCCGGCGACCCGTCCGCCGTCGAGGACTTCCTGCGCCTGGAGGCCTCCGGCTGGAAGGGCCGGGCAGGCAGCGCACTCGCCTGCCGGCCGGAGCACGCCGACTGGTTCCGCGAGATGTGCGCCGGACTCGCTGCGCAGGGCCGGCTGGAGCTGCTGTCGCTGCGGGCGGGTGGCAAGGACCTGGCGATGGAGTGCTGCCTGCTCGCCGGTGAGGACGCCTTCCACCTGAAAGCTGCCTACGACGAGGCCTACGCCGACTACGTGCCTGGCATGCAGCCGCTGCTCCACGTCATCGACGGACAGGGGGGCAAGGCGCACCGGCGTGATTCGTGCACGCTGCCCGACAACGCGTTGATGAACTCCCTCTGGCCGGACCGTCGCACTCTGTCCACCGTGCTGCTGCCGTTGCACGGTGCGGTCGGCGGCGCCACCCTGGGCCTGGTCCGAGGTGCCCGCCGGACAGTCGGTCGCGGGCGGGCCGCGGTAGGCCGCCTGCGGAAGCGGAGCGAGGCGTGAGCGCGGCGGCCCTGCGCGTCGACGTGGTCACCGACGACGCAGCCTTCGAAGCGATGGCGGTGGCCTGGGACGAGCTGGTCGCGTCGTGCGCCACCTCGACGCCGTTCCAGGCCCATCCCTGGCTGACCTCCTGGTGGCGGTCCTACGGCTCACCCGGGCGGCTGCGCGTCGTGCGCGTCCACGACGGCGACCGGATGGTCGCGGCGGCGGCCCTCGTCGTCGAGCGCCGTGGGCCCGTGCGCCTGCTCCGGCCGGTGGGCGCCGGGATCTCCGACTTCGGCGACGTCCTCCTTGCCGACGACGTCGCGTCCAGGACCGCCGCGCTGGAGGCGCTGGTGGGGGCGCTGCTCGCGCTGGACGGCTGGGACGCGCTCGACGTCCCCGAGGCCCGGCCCGGGTCCGTGATGTCGGAGCTGGCGGCCCGCTGGGCGGGCGGCCGGGCGGTCATCCCCGCCTCCACGTGCCTCGAGCTGCCGGTGCTGCCGCTGCCCGAGCTGCTCTCCGGATTGCCCGGCAAGACCGCCAAGCACATCCGCCGCAAGCTGCGCCGGATCGACGAGGTCGGGGTCGAGGCGGTCGTCGTGGCCCCTGCCGAGGCGGCCGACGCCGTCGACGAGCTGCTGGCCCTGCATGCCGCCCAGTGGTCGGGGCGCGGGATGAACCCCGAGCACGGACGGGACCGCTTCCGCCGGCACCTCCGCGGCGCCGTCTCGGCCATGGCCGGCGACGGACGTGCGGTGCTGGTGCGCTACCTGCACGACGGTCGGACGGCGGGACTGCGCCTCAACGTCGCCGACCAGCGGCTCGCGGGCGCCTACCTCGCCGGCGTGGACCCCGCGCTCCGCGAAGCGGTCGACGTCGCCACCCTGATGATGCGGCACAACCTCGAGCTGGCCGAGGCGGCCGGCGTCGGGACGCTGAGCCTCCTGCGGGGCGAGGAGGAGTACAAGTTCCGGTGGCGCCCGGACGCCGTCCGCAACGAGCGCATCGTGCTCGGGCGGCCGAGGAGCCTGCCGGCCGTCGTCCACCTGGCCGCTGTTCGCGGGCGTGGCCGCGCGGTCCCGTGGGTCAAAGCGCGGGCGCCGTGGGTGCGGGAGATCCGCGACCGCGCCCTGAAGACCCTGCGCCGCTAGCCAGGCCCTGCGCTGCTGGGCAGGCCCAGCGCCGCTGGACACACCCTGCGCCGCTGGACCAGGCCGGGCGTGCGGGCGGCTGCGGGGTCAGTCGGCCGCGCGGCCGCGCGTGCGCCGGACAAGAGCGGTCGCGCCGGCCCTCACCTCGGGCACCTGCAGCACCCACGTGGTCGCGCCGTACACGGCGGCCACGACGAGCCCGCCGACGACCACCGCCGGCGCCACCGGGAGGCTGTCGCCCACGCCGCGCAGCACCGCCCAGGCGGCGAGCCCGGCCGCGCCGCCGGCGACGGTCGCTCGGGCCAGCAGGCCGAGCAGCGGGGTGTACGGGAGCGCGACGACCCGCGAGCGCAAGCCCACCAGGAGCAGTGCGGCGGCGACGGTGATCCCCACCGCGTTGGCCAGGGCGAGTCCGGTGGCACCGAGGGGCCCGACGGCCAGGACGCTCACGCCGACCGTGGCGGCCAGCCCGCTGGCCGTCGCCACGGCCGGCCACCACGTCCGCTGCGCCCGGGACCAGTAGCAGGTGGCGAGGACGCCGACCAGCGTCTGCCCGAGCAGGCCAACTGCGTACACCCGCATGATCACGGCCGTCTCGGCCACGTCGCCGGCGGTGAACTCACCGCGCAGGAACAGGAACTGGATGACCTGCGGCGCGCAGGCGACGAGCGCGGCGATCGCCGGGAGGATCACCAGGACGGCCAGCCGGAGGGTCTGCTCGACCCCGGCGCGCAGCTCGTCGGTCCGGCCACCCGCGGCGTGCCTGGCCAGCGAGGGCATGGACACCATCGCGATGGCCATGGCGAGGGCCAGCGGGATCTGCGCCACCTTCGTCGCGTAGTTGAGGTGCGAGATCGTGCCGGCGTCCAGCGTGCTGCCGAAGAACCGCTCGACCACGACCTGCGCCTGCCGGCCCAGCGTGTAGAGACCGACCGGCAGGAAGGCCACCGCCGCGAGCAGCAGCCCCCGGTCCAGCCCCAGACGGAGGTTGCGCACGTGCACCCGGCGCAGGAACGGGCCGAGCTGCAGCGCGACCATGCCGGCGGCCCCGACGCTGAGCCCGAGGGCCGCGGCGAAGATCCCGAGCCGGTCGTGCAGCAGGAGCAGGCAGGCGAGGATGCCGACGTTGTAGACGACGTACACCCAGGCCGGCACGAGGAAGCGCTGGTGCGCGCGCAGCGTGGCCATGAGCACGCCCGAGAGCCCCAGGAAGAGGATGGTCGGTGCCGCGGCCCGCACGCAGCGCACGGCCAGCTCGGGCTCGGCCAGGCCGGGGGCGAGGACGGCGACCAGCCCCGGCGCCAGGAGGGCGACCAGCGCGGTGAGGCCCGCCAGGAGCAGGCCGAGCGGGATCACGCTGCGGTCGAGGACCCGCTGCACGGTGCCGCGCAACTCCAGCTCGCGCGCCAGCCGGGGCACGAGGAGGTAGGCGAGCGCACCCTCCATGAGCAGCGGGCTGGCCGTCTCCGGGATCATCCACGCGACGAGGAAGGCGTCGGTCTCCGCGCTGGCCCCGAAGTAGTGGGCGAGCAGGACGTCGCGCAGCAGGCCGAGGACGGCACCGATGATCTCGATGGCGGTGACCAGGCCGGCGGTGTAGAGCAGCCGGACCTTGTGCGTCATGCCCGGCCGCGCGCCCGCGTCGGCACGCTCGGGCGCCACGGCGGCCTCGTCGGCCGCCCGGGCCGGCCCCGTCACGGACGCCACCGCGCGGGCAGGACGGAGCAGGGCGTCACGCGCTGCCCGCCCGGTCGGCGTCCGGCATGGTGCATCCCCCTACGGTCCGGGCCACGGTAGCCGGGCCGCGGACCGGGAGGCCCGCTCGTCGTTCCCGGCCTCACTCGTGCGGGGAGCACGGAGCAGGCCCGCCCGGGCGCTGCGCACGCCGCCGCCGGACGGCGCGCAGCAGCAGCACGCCCACCGCCGCGCCGGCCGAGTTGGCGAGCACGTCGGTCACGGTCGGCTGCCGGTCGGGCAGTACCGTCTGCACGACCTCGACCAGCAGCGAGGCCCCGGAGCACAGGGCCCACACCTGCCATGCCGGGGTGCGCGGCAGAGCGGCCGCCAGCAGCAGCCCGATCGGCACGAAGAGCAGCACGTTGGCCACGAGCTCCACGCGCTCGAAGCTCACGGACGAGATCCCCGCGTCCGTGCGCGCCGTCTCGGTGACCAGTTGGATCAACTCGGCCGGCGAGGGGCCGAGGGTGCTCGCGCCGACCAGGACCGCGAACAGCACCAGCGCGCGGAGGGCCCACCGCGGTGTCATGGCCGGCCAACCTAGCGGTCCTCCCTGCGAGCCGGCTGGGACCGCTGCCCCACGCGCGGTCCGGTCCGGGTCCGGCGCCGGCCGGGTCGGCCGCCGCGGCCGGCCGGATCGTCGTGGAGCTCGTCGTAGAGGTCGTCGATCCGGGCGGCGACGGAACGGATGTCCAGGGCGCGCAGGGCGGGCGGGCAGGTGCGGTCACCGGCGCCGCGGGCGAGGGCGTCTTCCACCGCGGGGAGGAGCGCGTCGCCGACCCCGATGCGCGCGGCGCCGGCCACCTCGGCGTCCAGCTCCTCGAGGCCCGGGCAGCGCCGGTAGACGACCGGCAGGCCGGCGGCCAGCCCCTCCAGCACGGCCAGGCCGAACGTCTCGTAGTGCGACGGCGAGACGAGCACGTCCATCGCCGGCAGCACCTCGGCGACCGGTTGCTCGCCGACCAGGTGTACCGCGGTTGCGACGCCGAGCCGCTCGGCCAGCGCCGCCAGCTCCGGGCGGGACGCGCCCTCGCCCACCACCACCAGCTGCCGGTCGCGGCCCAGCGACGGCGCCAGCGCGGTGATCAGCTCGTCGAATCGCTTGCCGGCGTGCAGGCGGCCGACGGCGCCCACCAGCTGCGCGCCGTCGGCCAGGCCCAGCGCGGACCGGGCACGCTCGCGCCGGCCGGCGTCGAAGGCCACGGCGTCGAGGTCCAGGCCGTTGGGCACCGTGACGACGCGGTCCGCGGCGATGCCCCAGCCCAGGAGGTTGGCGCGCACGGCGGAGGAGACCGCGACCGTGCGCCTGCCCAGGCGCTCGGCGGCCAGGTACAGCAGCCGGACGGGCCGGGTCGCCGGTCGGCCCTCCAGCTGGTCGTCCAGCAGGGAGTGCTCGGTGGCCACCACGACCGGCACCCCGGCCAGGCGCGCGGCCAGCCGCCCGTAGAGGCCGGCCCGGTAGAGGTGCGTGTGCACGACGTCGTACCGGCCGCGCCGCACCAGCCGGGCCAGCCGCAGCACTGCGCCGACCTCCGTGTTGCTGCGCATGCCGAGGTCGGTCACCGGAACGCCGTCGGCCCGCAGCTGGTCGGCGACCGAGCCCGCGTTGTACAGGGCGACGACATCCGCGTCGTGCCGCGCGTGCTGCAGGAGCAGCCGGAGCTGGCTCTCCGCCCCCCCGGCGGCCAGCCCGGTGATGACGTGCAGGACCTTCACCTCGGCCCTGACCGTCTCCGCACGATGTGGTGGCGGGCCAGCTTGGCCGCGAGGCGCGGGCCGGTGTCGCGGTCGCCGACGTAGAAGCGGGGGAGGGTGTGCCGGTCGGCGACGGAGTAGTCGCGGGTGACGCAGGCGTGGTCGTAGCCGGCCGCGCGCACCGCGTCCGCCGCGGCGGCGTCGAAGTCGCCGTAGGGGTAGCAGAAACCGCGCACCGGGGCGTCGAGGACCTCCTCGAGCACCCGGCGGCTCTCGGCGACCTCGTTCCGCAGCGTTCCGGCGTCCAGCCCGGCGAGGTGGGCGTGGGTGGAGGAGTGGCTGCCCACCTCGTGGCCGAGCGCGGCCACCTGGCGGACCTGGTCGGCGGACAGCAGGTCCAGCCGCGGGCCCTCGTCCCAGTCGTTCTGCCCGGCCAGCCGCCCCGCGACGACGTACACCGTGCCGGTCATGCCGTGCCGGTCCAGGATCGGCACCGCGTGCTCGAGGAAGTCCACGTAGCCGTCGTCGAACGTGAGCCCGACCAGCCGCGCGCCCTCACCGCGGTCGTGGGCGTCGACCAGCTCGGCCAGGGAGACCCCGGTCAGGCCCAGGCGCCGGAGTGTGCGGAGCTGGGCGTCGAGCCGCTCCGGGTGCACCCGGAGCAGGTTCGGGTCGGCGGTCTGCGCCGGGCTGATGGAGTGGTACATCAGCACCGTCGGCAGCGGGCGCGGTGCAGCGCCCGGACGATCGTCGGCCATGCCCCACCTTCTCCGGAGAAGTCGTCACCCAGCGTAGTGCGGCGGGTGCCCAGAACAGGACCGCGTGGGGCGAGTGCACCCCGTCGGGGGCAGGTCTCAGCCGCCGGTCCAGGCCAGCAGGTCGTCGGCGTCCCGGGTGTTGATCACGCGGTCCACCGGCACGGCGCACTCGATCGCGCGCTCGACCCCGTTGTACTGCCAGTCCAGCTGGCCGGGGGCGTGCGCGTCGGTGTCGATCGCGAACTCGCAGCCGATGTCCACGGCCAGCGAGAGCAGCCGCTTGGGCGGGTCGAGGCGCTCGGGCCGGGAGTTGATCTCCACCGCGGTGCCGAACTCGACGCAGGCGCCGAACACCGCCTCGGCGTCGAACTGGCTCTCCGGCCGGGGCTTCTGCTCGCCGTTGCGCTGCCGGCGGCCGATGACCAGCCGTCCGGTGCAGTGCCCGAGGACGTCGGTGTGCGGGTTGGCCACGGCGGTGAGCATCCGCTCGGTCATCTGGGCGCTCGGGGCGCGCAGCTCGGAGTGCACGCTGGCGACGACGACGTCGAGCCGGCCGAGCAGCTCGTCGGTCTGGTCGAGGCTGCCGTCGACGTTGATGTCGCACTCGATGCCGGTGAGGATCCGGAAGGGGCTGAGCTCCTCGTTGAGTGCTGCGACGACGTCGAGCTGCTTCTCCAGCCGCTGCGGGGAGAGCCCGTTGGCGACGGTCAGCCGGGGGGAGTGGTCGGTCAGCGCCATGTACTCGTGGCCGATCGCCATGGCGGCCTCGGCCATCTCCCGGATCGGGCTGCCGCCGTCGGACCAGTCGCTGTGCAGGTGCAGGTCACCGCGCAGCGCGGCCCGGAACTCCGCGACGTCGTCGGCCAGCGGGACCAGCTCGGCGTAGGCGTCCTCGAGCTTCGTCAGGTACTCGGGCACCTCGCCCTTGTGCGCCTGGACGACGACGGCCGCCGTCTTGGGCCCGACGCCCTTGAGGTCCTTGAGCGTGTTCGTCCGGATCTTCAGGTCGAGCTGCTCGGCGGTGAGGCCGTCGACCACGGCCGCCGCCGTCCGGAACGCCCCGACCCGGTAACTGGGCTCGCGGGCGCGCTCCAGAAGGAAGGCGATCCTCCGGAGCGCGGCCGCGGGCTCGAGCGGTGTGCTCAGTGCCGGCCCCTCAGGACCGGGTCTTCTTGATGCGCTTCTCGGACTTCCGCTGTGCCTTGGCGGCACGCTTCTGGGCCTTCTCGAAGCTCTTCTCGGTGTTGTTCGCGGCCTTCTTGGCGGCGCGGCGGGCGCGGTAGCCGACCGACGGCTTCCCCTCCGTGTCGACGGCGGCCAGCAGCAGCCCGCCGAGGAGGCCGGTGTTCTTCAGGAAGTTCGAGATCTGCCCGAACTGCTCGGTCGGGTCGTCGTGCTCCCAGAAGCGGTGCCCGGCCAGCGTGGTCGGCACGATGGACGCCGACAGGACCAGGGCGGTCAGCCGGGGCATCTTGCCCAGTGCGAACAGCGAGCCCGCGGCCACCTTGACGGCGGCATCGGCCTGCACCCACTGCTGGACGTCGCGCGGCACCTGCACGGGCAGCTGCTTGTCGGCCGTCTCCGCGATCTTCTCGACGACCGGGGCGGCCCCGGGTACGCGGTCCTCTGGCTTGCGCAGGGTGCTGATGCCGCCGTAGATGAACGGGGCGGCGAGCAATGGCCGGGCGATCCGGCGGACCAGCATGGTTGTCCTCTTTCCCTCGGTTACCGGTGATGAGTCGAGGCGTGCACTGCCCGGAAGATCGTCCGGGCAACCCAGGCGGTACTCGACTGACCGTAGCGACCGGGTCCGGCAGCCGTCCGCCGGGCGTCTCCCGCCTCGGGGTGAAACGTGCTCCCCGGCCTGGCGAGCGGGCCGCACGGGTGGGAACGTGACGCCCCATGGGTCAGGACGGCGGCGCGCAGTGGCCCGTGGCGCCGGCCACGGGGCTGCCGGAACCGCCCCGGCCGACCATCGACGCGCTCACGGGACTGCGCATCCTCGCGGCCGTCTGGGTGGTCCTCTTCCACCTCCGGTCCACCGACGTGATGCCGGGGCTCTTGCCCGCCTCCGAACGGCTCGCCTGGTTCGTCGGGGGCGGCTACGTCGGGGTAGACCTGTTCTTCACCCTCAGCGGCTTCGTCATCGCCTACAACTACCTCGACGGTTTCCAGCGCCTGAGCGGCCGGGCGTATGTGCGCTTCCTCTACCTGCGTCTGGCGCGCATCTACCCGCTGCACCTCGCCACCCTGCTCGCCGTGCTGCTGCTCGTCGTCGTGGCCCGGGTGATCCACGTCGCGCTGTCGGACGAGAGCGCGTTCGGGGTGGGCAGCTTCGTGGCCAACGTCTTCCTCGTCCACGCCTGGGGCGGTGAGGAGACGTCGTGGAACTACCCCGCGTGGTCGATCAGCGCCGAGTGGTTCGCCTACCTGCTCTTCCCGCTCATCGCCGTGGCCTTCGCCCGGTTCGGCGTGCGGACCGCCGCCCGCGCGGCGGTCGGCGTCCTGGTCACGCTCGCGCTGGGCCTTCCGCTGATCGATGCGACCGCGGACAGCGAGGGGATCCCGTTGGTGCGGGTCTCGGTCGAATTCCTCGCCGGCTGCTTCCTGTTCGTGCTGCACCGGCACAGTCGCCGACGCGGCGGCCTGCACGCCTGGCTGCTGCCCGTGGCGTTCCTGCTGGTGGGAGTGCTCACATGGTGGTCGGACGCCCGCACGATGGTCGTCGCGCCGGCCCTGGTCCTCGTCGTCTGGAGCGCCAGCCTCGCGTCCGGCCCCGTGGCGGCCTGGCTGGCCTCCCGGCCGATGGTCTTCGCGGGGCAGGTGTCGTTCGCCCTCTACATGACCCACGCCATCGTGCTCCTGGTGCTGAAGAACCTCGTTCCACCCGAGGCCTTCGCCGGCACACCGCTCGTCGTCCGGTGCTCGGTGCTGGCCGGGTACTGCGTGGTGATGGCCGTGACCGCGGTGGCCGCGTACCTGGTGGTCGAGCGGCCGAGCCAGGCGTGGATGCGTCGACGCCTCGCCCGGTCCGCCGGCTGACCCCGACCGCGGTCCTTTCGAAGGCGGTTCAGCCGGTGCGGGCGCAGTACACGGTGAGCGGCGCCCGCTTGCTGAACAGGAACTCCGCCGACCGATCGCCCATCTCGCCGTCGTAGGCCACCTGGCGCAGCCCCGAGCGGGACTCGACGGTGACCTCGGTCGCGGTGAAGTGCCCGTAGCTGCCGGTGTGCTCGCTGACCCCGAGCAGGGTGGCGAGCACGGCGCGGGTCCGGCCGAATCGCAGGTCGGCGCGCAGGTACTGGACGTCGAGCAGCCCGTCCTCCAGCCGCGGCCGCCAGGCGGGGGACAGGCCGCGCGGGGTGTAGAGGCAGTTGCCGACGAAGATGATCCAGACCGACAGCGGGCGGCCGTTCACGACCAGCTCCACCGGTGACTGCCGCCGCAGCGTCTGCGCCACGGCGACCGTCAGTGCCAGCCACTTCCCGAGGCGGCCAGACAGGTGGTCGCGGCGGCGCACCATCTCGGGGTAGGCGCCGATGCTCGAGGTGTTGAGGAACGGCGTCCCGTTGACGTCGGCGACGTCGACCTTCACCGCCTGGCCGGAGACGACGGCCTCGGCGGTGTCGTGCGGCGTCTCCAGCCCGACGTCCCGGGCGAAGTGGTTGAGCGTGCCGGCCGCGATGACGGCCAGGGGCAGCCCGTGCTCGATGGCCACCGCCGCGGCCGCGGCGACGCTGCCGTCGCCGCCCGCGACGCCCAGCGCCTTCGCGCGGCCGGACGACGCCGCCTCGCCGAGGAGATCGGCGACCCCGGCGTCCTCCGTCATCTCGAGCACCTCCGCGCGCGGCAGGATGCGGCGGATGTCGGCGGCCGGGTCGTAGTCGTCGGGGCCCGATCGGGGGTTCACCGCCACGACCAGGCCGGCACCCCCGGGCAGGGCCGGGGCCTCGGCGGTGTCGCGCACCCGCGCGGGATCCCGCGGGCGCACCCGCCACCAGTGCTGCGTGGCGGCGGCCACCGCGGTGCCCACCGCGAGCCCGGCGACGACGTCGCCCGGATAGTGCACGCCGACGTGCACGCGGGAGTAGCCGACACCGAGCGCGAGCGGCACCACCGCGGCGCCGGCCAGCGGGCTCTCCATGGCCACGCCGGTCGCGAACGCCGCGGCCGAGGACGAGTGCCCGCTGGGGAAGGACAGGGTGACGGGGGAGCGGCGGAGCTTGCGATCCGTGCGCAGGTTCTCGAAGTCGGGCCGGACGCGGCCGAAGACCCGCTTGAGGACGACGTTCACCACGGCGCTGGAGAAGAGCATCGACCCGACGCCCCGGATCGCCCCCCGGCGCAGGGGGCCCTTGCGGGCGCCGAGCACCGCGGCGATCAGCAGCCAGAGCCGGCCGTGGTTGGCGGCGGTGGAGATCCGGCGCAGCCAGCGGTCGGCGGGGGTGGTGGGCAGACCGCCGACCCAGGCGTGCAGTCGTCGGTCGAGCTGCCGGGGGGAGGCCACGCCGCGGACGCTAGCCGACGGGGCCCCTGACGATCAGGTCACCTGATCACCGTGGGCCGGGCTTCAGGTCTTCTGGCGGGCGCGGTAGGCGGCGACGGTCGAGCGGCTGGCGCAGGTGTTGGAGCAGTACCGGCGGCTGGCGTTGCGCGAGGTGTCCACGTAGACGTCGTCGCAGTTCTCCGCCGAGCAGACGCCCAGCCGCTGCCAGCCGTGCTGGACGACGACCTGCGACAGCCCCATCGCCACAGTCGTCGTCAGCTGCTCGAGCACCGGCGCGTCCGGGCGCGCGTAGTGCAGGTGCAGCTCCCCGTCGTGGTCGGTGGCGTAGGGCCGGGGCCGGGCGATGGCCAGCAGCTGGTTGAGCCGGGCGAGGACGTCGTCCTGCGTCTCCGCCAGCGCGACGGCGCGGACGATCTCGGCGGTGGCGCCGGCCTTGTGCGTCTCGCCGGGCGACAGCTCCAGCGGCGTCCCGGGCGTGAACCAGTCGTCGTGGGAGGCGAGGAACCGGCGCGCCCACTCCGGGTCGCTGCGGTCGGCGTTGGCCAGTTCGATGGCCAGCTCGACCGCCGTCGACCCGTAGGTGTCGTAATCCATGTGACTCCCTACCCCTGGGTGATAGCCTCGGGACGTTGTAGGGGGTTAACTCCGTTAGACCCCCTACAGATTCCTTCCCTGCAAGTGTGAAACGAGTGCAGTCGTGCGTGCCTACCTGTCCGTGTGGCGGCTTCCCTCCGCCCCGGTCCTCCTCCTTGCCGGCTTCGCCGGTCGTCTGCCGTCGGCCATGGTGCCGCTCGCGCTCCTGCTGATGGTGCAGCAGCAGACCGGTTCCTACGCGGTTGCAGGGCTGGCCTCAGCCACATTGGGTATCGCCTCCGCCGTCATGGCCCCGATCCTGGGCCGGCTGGCCGACCGGCGGGGTCCGCGTCCGATCCTCTTCACGCAGGCGGCCGTGTACCCGCTGCTGCTGGCGCTGCTCATCGCCGTCGTCCTGGGCGGTGCGGCCGATCTCGTCGTGATCGCGGCCGCGGCGCTGGCCGGCATGGCCACGCCGCTGGTGTCGGGCACCGTCCGCGCCCTCTGGTCGCGGGTCGACGTCCGGGTGCGCCCCACCGCCTACGCCCTCGACGCCACCGCCACCGAGCTGGTCTTCGTCGTGGGTCCGTCGCTGGTGGCCGCCCTCGCCGTGTTCGTCTCGCCTGCCGCGGGTGTGGGCCTCGCCGGCGTCCTCGGCATCCTCGGCGCCCTGGGCATCGCGACGTCCGCGGCGACCCGTGCCTACGAGCCCGTGGTCGGCGCCCGCGCCGGGCTGTTCTCCACCGTGCTCACCCCCGGCATGCCGCGCCTGCTGCTCAGCGGTGCCGCGCTCATGCTCGGCTTCGGCGCGCTCGAGGTGGCCATCCCGGCGTTCGCGGACTCCACCGGGTCGCCCGGCCTGTCCGGCCTGCTGCTGGCGCTGTGGGCGCTCGGCTCGGTCGTCGGCGGCCTGTGGTTCGGCGCCCGCGTGCTGAGCAGCTCGCTGCCCCGGCAGTACCGCCTGCTGCTGCTCGGCGTGACCATCGGCCTCGCCCCGCTGGCCTGGATCTCCAGCCCCTGGGCGCTCGGCGTGCTGCTCTTCCTGGGTGGGACGGCGATCGCGCCCACGCTGACGGTGCAGAACACGCTGGTCGGCTCGATGGCGCCGGTGCACGCCACGACCGAGGCCTTCACCTGGCTGTCGACCATCACCGTCGGCGCCTCGGCCATCGGCGCGGCCCTGGGCGGTGCGCTCATCGAGGGGTCGTCCGGCGTGCCGGGGAGCCTGGTGCTCGCGACCGCGGGCGCGGCGCTCGCCGTCGTCGTCACCCTGGTGCCCGGCCGCCGCCCGTCGGTGCCGGCCGCCGCACGGGAGTCCGTGCCCGCCTGACCCGCGACGAGATCTGCACACTCGCCCCCATCAGCGCCCTGACCAGGGCGAGTGTGCAGATCTCGCCGGGCGGCCGGACCCGGGCTGGGAGGCGTCTCCGGGCCGCTGGTAGTCTTCCTCCTCGGTGGTTCCGAGGAACTCGGACCCCGGGAGGCTTCGCCTAGTCCGGTCTATGGCGCCGCACTGCTAATGCGGTTTGGGTTAATCCCCATCCCGGGTTCAAATCCCGGAGCCTCCGCGCACGACAACTGAACACAGGCACCCGTAGCTCAACGGATAGAGCATCTGACTACGGATCAGAAGGTTAGGGGTTCGAATCCCTTCGGGTGCACGTCTGGTTGAGACACCGATCTGCCGCGCCATCCCCGACGGGGGAGGGCGCGGCAGATTCGTTTCCGGGGATGCCCCGAGCGCTGAACCAGGGACCGCTCCGGGTCCTCCCTGATGTCCCTGCCCCGGGCCGGCCGCCAGGCTCCTCGGCGGGCAGCGGTGGCCCTCCGACCTGCGGGTTCGGGCTGGCCCGACCATCGATCGGCCAGCTGGCGGGATCGGTCGGGAGCCGCTGCCCCGCAAGAGTCGATGCGGCACATCACCCGGAGACAGAGGGGCACTCCCATGCAGACATCCCGCAACCTCGCCGCCCGCATGGGCAGGTGGAGCGCGCGACATCGGAAGACGGCGGTCTTCGGCTGGCTGGCGTTCGTCGCCCTGGCCGTCCTCGCCTCGGTACTGGTTCCCCAGGCCCAGCTCGAGGACGGCGAGGAGCTGGTCGGCGCACCCGCCCAGGCCCAGGTGATCCTCGAGGAGAACGGCTGGGAGGACCCGGCGTCGGAGATGGTCCTGGTGCAGCGCGCGGACGACGTCAGCGACGCGACCGCCACGGCGGCGCTCACCGACCTGGTTGCCACCCTGGAGGACACCCCGGAGGTGGCGAACGTGGTCAGCCCGCTGGCCGGCGCCCCGCTCGTCTCCGCCGACGGCCGGTCCGCGCTGGTGACCTTCGACATCCGCGGCTCGCCGGACGACGCCGACGAGCGGATCGGCGCCATCCAGGCCACCGTCGGCGAGGTGGCCGACCGGCACGGCGACGTCCGCGTGGAGCAGTTCGGCGGCACCAGCGCCGACCTCGCCCTCGACGAGGCGCTCGACTCCGACTTCCAGCAGGCCGAGCTGCTGTCGCTCCCGATCATCCTCGCGGTGCTGATGCTCACCTTCGGCGCGCTCGTCGCCGCGGTACTGCCCCTGGTGTTCGCGATCACCGCGTTCGTCGCCGCGTTCGGCCTGCTCAGCCTCACCAGCCAGCTCTGGCACGTCGACGGCACCACCCCGACGGTGATGCTGCTCATCGGCCTGGCCGTCGGCGTCGACTACTCGCTCTTCTACCTCAAGCGCGAACGCGAGGAGCGGGCCCGCGGGCTCTCCGCCGCGGACGCCCTGGAGGTCGCCGCGGCCACCTCGGGCCGCTCGGTGCTCATCTCCGGCATCACCGTGGTCGTCGCGATGGCCGGCATGTTCCTCACCGGGTTCGCCTCGTTCACCGCGGTCGGGGTGGGGACGATCCTCGTCGTCGCCACCTCGGTGCTCGGGTCGCTCACCGTCCTGCCCGCGCTGATGTCGTGGCTCGGCGACCGGGTGGAGAAGGGCCGGCTGCCGTTCATCGGCCGCCGCCGGGCGGCCGGTCCCGGGCGGTTCTGGCCCACGGTGCTGGGCGTCGTCCTCCGCCGGCCGCTGGTCGCGGCGCTCGTGTCCGCCGGCCTGCTGGTCGGGCTGGCCGTCCCCGCCGTCGGGCTGTCGCTGCGCAACAACGGGATCACCGACCTCCCGGGCGACCTCCCGGTGATCCAGACCTACGAGCGGATCGCCGAGGCGTTCCCGGGCGGGTCCGACCCCGCGCAGGTCGTGCTCGAGGCCGACGACGTCACCGCGCCCGCCGTGCAGGCGGCGATCGCCGACCTGCGGAGGACGGCGCTGGCCACCGGCGACATGTTCGAGCCGATCGGCGTCGAGACGAACGAGGCGGGCACCGTCGCCGTCGTCTCCGTGCCGCTGGTGGGCGACGGCGAGGAGCAGGCCTCCCGCGACGCGCTGGCCATGCTCATCGACGACGTCGTCCCCGCGACCGTGGGCCAGCTGGACGGCGTCACCGCGGTGGTCACCGGCAGCACCGCCTGGTCGGTGGCCTTCGAGGAGCTCCTGGCCGAGCGGACGCCGTGGGTGTTCGGGTTCGTGCTGGTGCTGGCCTTCCTGCTGCTGCTCGTGTCGTTCCGGTCAGTGGTGGTCGCGGTGACCGCCATCGTCCTGAACCTGCTGTCGGTGGCGGCGGCCTACGGCGCGATGGTGCTGGTCTTCCAGGAGGGCTGGGGCGCCGACCTCATCGGCCTGGAGTCCACCGGACCGATCGTGAACTGGATCCCGCTGTTCCTCTTCGTCATCCTGTTCGGCCTCTCGATGGACTACCACGTGTTCATCCTCAGCCGGATCCGCGAGGCGCGGGACCGCGGGCTCTCCACGCGGGAGGCGATCGCCTCGGGCATCACGTCGTCGGCCGGGGTTGTGACCAGCGCCGCGATGATCATGGTGTTCGTCTTCCTCTGCTTCGTGGGGCTGTCGATGACCTCGATGAAGCAGATCGGGCTGGGGCTGGCGCTCGCGGTGCTGCTCGACGCGACGCTGGTGCGGGCGGTGCTGCTGCCGGCGGTCATGCGGCTGCTGGGCGAGGCCAACTGGTACCTGCCGCGGTGGCTGGACTGGCTGCCGACGATGTCCCACGACGTCGGGCCGGACCGCCCGGCGGCCGTCGTCCCGGCGCAGGGCGGACGGCGGGCCGGGGACGACGTGCCGCAGCTGGTCGCCACCGACTGACCGCGCCGACGAGATCTGCACACTCGCCGTCATCGGGCCGCTGATGGGGGCGAGTGTGCAGATCTCGTCAGTGGGTGCCCCTGCGGGCCGCGCTGAGGTGGCCGCGGGTGGCGCGGCGCGCGGCCATCTGGATGCCCGGACGGAGGATGTGGGGGCGGGAGGCCGGGCCTGACGGTCTGGCCGCGTTGGTCGGTCTACCCAGCAGTGGATAGCCACTCTGTAGCCGGCTCTCCCGCCCCGCGATCACTGTGAGCCCGGTCACACCGATCCGTCAAGGTGACCCGGGAGTGTCGTTTCCGGCGCGCCGTCCCTGCCCCGGCGGCGCCAGGACGGGTCAGCCCACGCGCCGCAGGATGTCCGGTGAGAGCTGGTCCACGGCGGTGTGCCCGGTCAGGCCGAGGGTGAGGTCGAACTCCCCGAGGACGTCGCCGATCACCTGGCGCACACCCTCCTCGCCGCCCAGCGCCAGCCCCCAGGCGAACGGCCGGCCGAGCAGGACCGCCGTCGCGCCGAGCGCCACGGCGGTGAAGACGTCGGCGCCGGTGCGGATGCCGCTGTCCAGCAGCACCGGTGCCCGCCCGGCGACGGCGCCGAGCACCTCGGGCAGCGCGTCGAGCGCGGAGATGGAGCGGTCTACCTGCCGGCCGCCGTGGGTGCTGACGACGAGGCCGTCGACGCCCTCGTCGAGCGCGCGCCGGGCGTCGTCCGGGTGGAGGACGCCCTTGAGCAGGATCGGCAGCCGAGTCCGCGACCGCAGCCAGGCCAGGTCGTCCCAGGTGATGGAGGGCCGCGAGTAGATGCCGAGGAACGTCTCGACGGCGGCCCGGGGGAGCGGCGACCTCAGGTTGTCGCGGAACGAGCCGGGCCACGCCTTCGCCATGCCGACGAGGGCGCGCACCGCGGCGGGGGTCGGCCGTGGCTGCTTGTCGCGCTCCGCCGAGGCGGCCGGGTCGGCGGGTGCCGGGGCGCCGGCCGAGGCGACCCGCTCCTCGACCAGCCGGCGGAACACCGGGTCCGACGTGTACTGCGCGATGCCCTTGCCCAGGGCGAACGGCAGGTGCCCGAGATCGAGGTCGCGGGGCCGCCAGCCGAGCATCGTCGTGTCGAGGGTGACCGCGATCGCGTCGCACCCGGCCGCCTCCGCCCGGCCGACCAGGCTCTCGACGAGCTCGTCGGACGTCGACCAGTACAGCTGGAACCAGCGGGGGGAGTCGCCCATGACCGCCGCGCACTCCTCCATGGAGTACGACGCCTGGTTGGAGAAGACCATGGGGACGCCGGTGGCCGCCGCGGCCCGCGCGACCGCGAGGTCGGCCTCGTCGTGCACCAGCTCCAGCGCCCCGACCGGGCCCAGCAGCAGCGGGGCCGGGAGGCGCCGGCCGAAGAGCTCGATCGAGGTGTCCCGGTTGCTGACGTCCCGGAGCACCCGGGGGACGACCGCCCACCGGTCGAAGGCGGCCCGGTTGGCCCGCTGCGTGACCTCGTCGCCCGCGCCGCCGGCCACGTAGGCGTAGGCGCGCGCGTTCAGCGCCTTCTTCGCCGCCTCCTGCAGCCTGCGCGCCCCGACCGGCACCCGGGGTGAACGGCCGTACACCCCGGCCCGGTAGACCTCGTTCTGCCGACGGCGGCCCACGCCTGGTTCGTCCACGCGGCCACCGTAGTGACCCGGCTCTCACCCGCCGGTTGCGAGGTCCTCCGCCCTGGACTGGACTGGCTGCGACACCCGGGAGGCAGCGTGGCCGAGGAGACCGAACGACTGGGTGAGGACGTCGATCCGCGCCCCGCCGCGGACCAGCAGCAGACCCGCCGGTGGCGCCTGGTCGGCCCCGGCATCGTCGTCGCGGCCACCGCGGTGGGCGCCGGCGACCTCGTCGCCACCCTCATCGCCGGCTCGCGGTTCGGGTACGCGCTCCTCTGGGCGGTCGTGCTGGGCGTCGCCGTCAAGATCGCGCTGGCCGAGGCGACCGGGCGCTGGCACCTCGCCACGGGCTCCACGATCTTCGTCGGCTGGCGGTCGCTGGGCGCCTGGACGTCGGTCTACTTCGCCGTCTACGTGGCGATCTGGGGGTTCGTCTACGGCGCGACGGCGATGACGTCGTCGGCGCTGCCCCTGGCCGCGCTCTTCCCCGTGCTGCCACTGGAGGCGTGGGCGATCCTCTCCGGCCTCGTCGGGCTGGCGTTCGTGTGGTTCGGCAACTACCGGGTGTTCGAGAAGGTCATGACCGCCCTGATCGGCGTCATGTTCGTGATCGTCGTGGGCCTGGCGGTGCTCGTCGTCCCCGATCTCGGCGCCACCCTCTCCGGCCTGGTGCCGCGGCTGCCGGAGGGGTCGGCCGTCTACACCCTGGGCCTGGTCGGCGGGGTGGGCGGAACCATCACCATGGCGGCCTACGGCTACTGGGTGAACGCCAAGGGCTGGCGCGACGCGTCGTGGATGCGCGTGATGCGCCTGGACAACCGGGTCGCCTACATCACCACCGGCGTCTTCGTCGTCGCCATGCTCATCGTCGGCGCCGACCTGCTGTACCGGTCCGGCATCACGCTGACGGAGGGCGACCGCGGCCTGCTCGACCTCGACGAGATCCTGCGGGACCGCTTCGGGCGCGTCGTCTCCACGCTGTTCCTGGTCGGCTTCTGGGCGACGTCGTTCTCGTCGCTGCTCGGCGTCTGGCAGGGGGTGAGCCTGCTGTTCACCGACTTCGTGCGCACGCGGCGCGAGGCGCGCGGGCAGCTGAGCGAGGGGCCTGCCGAGCGCAGCCTGCCCTACCGCGGCTACGTCCTCTGGCTGACCTTCCCCCCGATGGTGCTGGTCTTCCTGGGGCAGCCCTTCGCGATCGTGGTGGCCTACGGCGCTCTGGGGGCCTTCTTCATGCCGTTCCTGGCGCTCACGCTCGTCTGGCTGCTCAACAGCAGCCGCACACCCGAGCAGTGGCGCAACGGCTGGCTCTCCAACGGGCTGCTCGTCGCGGCGGCCCTGCTCTTCGTGGTGCTGTGCGTCAACGAACTGGTCGGCCTGGGCAGCTGAACCCGGGGTTCTTCCCGACACGCCGCACGACACGCTCGAACTGCCGAGTAACGGGCTGGCAACGAAGCGTCACATCCGTCATAGTTCGAGCGAAGTTGCACCACGCTTGGGGGAGCACGTATCAGGACCACCCAGTGGCCCGTCGCGGAGAACCGCGCGACGTCCGCCCGCCACGTCCGACCGGCCGCATCGGCCGGAGTGCTCTCGAGCCTCGTGCTCCTCCTCCTCGGTGCCGCGCTGGCCTCGGCGGCTCCCGCCGCCGCGATCGACGACCCCACCCGTCCCGACGCGCGGGTGACCCACGGCCCGAGCTGCCGCCCGGGCGGGCTGGTGGTCGAGGTGGTCGCCGGCACGGTCCCCTACGCCGTCCGGCTGGCGACCACGCGCACCCCGGCCGGCGAGGACGAGGCGCAGCTGGCCCCGGGGGAGACCGTGGTGCTCCGCACCGGTGACGTCGCCTGGGGCGAGACGATCGACGGGCGGCTGGAGTTCACCGCGGGCGACGGCTCGGGCACGGCCTTCACCGACGAGCTCGAGGAGTACAGCTTCACCCGGCCCACCCGCGAGGACTGCGACGCGGTGGCCCAGCCGACGAACCCCGACCCGACCCCGCCCCCCTCGGCGGCCCCCACCGCCGCGCCGACGGAGACCCCGGACGCGGGGTCCGACTCCGGCCCGGGCGCCGACCCGACCCCGGGCACGCCGTCGCCGACACCGACGCCGTCGGCGGAACCGCGCCCGTCGGGGTCGGTGTCCCCCTCGCCCGCGGACCGGAGCAGCGAGGCGCCCGTCCGTGCGGTCAGTCCCGGGGGGACCGTCACCGTCTCCGCCGGTGGCTTCCTGCCCGGCGAAGAGGTCTCCATCCAGCTGCACGAGGGCGGCGAGGTCCTCGGCACCGCGACCGCCGGTCGCGACGGCCGGGTCGAGGCGGAGATCCGCATCCCCGACGGTGCCGCGGCCGGCCGGACGACCGTGAGCCTCGTCGGCGCGGAGTCGGCGGTGGTGGCCGACGTCGAACTGCGCATTGCCGGTGCCGACCGCGTGGTGGCCACCCAGGACTGGCGGGACCTCGTGCCGCTGACCAGCGCGGCCGTCGCCCTGGTGGGCACCGTCTCCACGCTGGTCTCCGTCCTGGGCCAGCGCGGATCGCGCCGGCGCTCTCCCATCAGGAGCGCCTGAGGCCGCCATCGGCGACGATGGAGCCGTGCCCCGCCCCGAGGACGCGCTCGCGCGCGGTGTCCCCCGGGACGCAGGCGCCGTCCCGGGGGCCGTGCCCCGCCCCGCCGAGACCTGGCTGCGCATCGTCCAGGTGCACGACCGGATCACCCGGCGGGTGGACTCCGCACTGCACCGGGAGCACGACCTGTCGCTCACCGGCTTCGAGGCGCTGCGCCGGCTCGCCGAGACACCCGGCGAGCGCGTCAGCATGGGGGACCTCGCCGAGGCCCTGGGCCTGTCCCGCGCCGGCGTCACCAGCACGGTGAACCGTCTCGTGGCCGACGGCCTGGTGCTGCGCGAGCGCGGCGACGGGGACCGGCGGTTGCTCCTGGCGCGGCTGACGCCGGCCGGCCGGTCGCGCGTCGAGCAGGCGGCGGGAACGCACGACGGCCTCGTCGCCCACCTGCTGAGCATGCTGGGGGACGACGCCCCCGTGGTCACCGACGCCCTCGCGCGGGTGTCGGCCGCCACCCGTTCACGGCGGTGACCGCAGCGGCGCCCGGAGCGTTCGGCGAAGCTTCAAGCCCGTAGTGTTTCTCGCCCAACTGGATCGGGCACGAGGCGATCATGTCGCCGGCGCTCGAACGGAGCAGCGTCGTGGTCCCGACCATCGGTCGGCCGTCGCTGGACGTGCTCCTCGATGCCCTGGCCGCCGCTCCCGGGCCGCGGCCGGCCGAGCTGATCGTGGTCGACGACCGGCCCACCGGTGAGCCGTTGCGCCCCGAGCGCCCGGGCCTGCCGCCGGTCCGGGTGGTGCGCACCGGGGGCGGTGGCCCGGCCCGCGCCCGCAACCTCGGCTGGCGCACCGCGCGCACGGAGTGGATCGCCTTCCTCGACGACGACGTCGTCCCCGACGCCGACTGGTACCAGCGCCTCGAGCACGACCTCGCCGACCTCCCGGCCGACGTGGCGGGCAGCCAGGGCCGGGTGCGCGTGCCGTTGCCCGACGACCGCCCGCCGACCGACTGGGAGCGCGGCACCGCGGGCCTGGCCACCAGCAGCTGGATCACCGCCGACCTCGCCTACCGCCGCGCCGCGCTGGCCGCGGTCGGCGGCTTCGACGAGCGCTTCCCCCGTGCCTTCCGCGAGGACTCCGACCTGGCGCTGCGGGTGATGGACACCGGCGCCCGCCTGGTGCGCGGCGAACGCTGGATCACCCACCCCGTCCGGCCCGCCGACCGCTGGATCAGCACCCGCGTGCAGGCCGGCAACGCCGACGACGTCCTGATGCGGCGGCTGCATGGACCCGACTGGCGCGACCGCGCCGACGCCGCGCTGGGCCGCCGTCCGCAGCACACCGCGGTGACGACGGCCGCGGTGGCGGCGCTCGGGTTCGCGGCCGCGGGACGACCGCGGGCAGCGGCGCTCGCGGCCGCCTGCTGGCTCGCCGGGACCGCCGAGTTCGCCTGGGCGCGGATCGCATCCGGACCGCGCACCCGCGACGAGGTGACCACGATGCTCCTCACCAGTGCCGCCATTCCCCCGCTGGCGACGTGGCACTGGCTCGCGGGCGTCGTGCGGCACCGCGGCGTGCGGGCCTGGCGCGGGCTGCCCGACCTCGTGCTGTTCGACCGGGACGGCACGCTGGTCCACGACGTGCCCTACAACGGCGACCCGCAGGAGGTGTGGCCGGTCGACGGCGCGAAGGAGGCGCTGGACCGGCTTCGCGCCCGGGGTGTCCGGGTGGGCGTGGTCAGCAACCAGTCCGGCGTCGCCCGTGGGCTGATCACCCGTGCCCAGGTCGAGGCCTGCATGGATCGGCTGGCCGAGCTGCTCGGCCCGTTCGACACGGTGCAGTACTGCCCGCACGGTCCCGAGGACGGCTGCACCTGCCGGAAGCCCGCGCCGGGCATGGTGAAGGCCGCCTGTGCCGAGCTCGACGTCGACCCGGCCCGCTGCGTCGTCATCGGCGACATCGGCGCCGACGTCGAGGCCGCGACGGCCGCGGGCGCGGTCGGCATGCTGGTGCCCACGTCGGTGACCCGGGACGAGGAGCTCGCCGCGAGCGACTGGGTGCTCGCGTCCGTGACCGAAGCGGTGGACGTGGTCCTGGACGGGCAGTGGTGAGGCCTGCCCGCACGGTGCTCGTCGCCCGGCTCGACAACGCCGGCGACGTCCTCCTGCAGGGACCGCTGGTCCGCGCCGTCGCCGCCGGCGCCGACCGCGTGGTGTTCCTCGCGGGTCCGGCGGGGGCGGACGCCGCCGGGCTGCTGCCCGGGGTGGACGAGGTCTGGACCTGGCGCTGCCCCTGGATCCTGGGCGACCCGCCGCCGGTCGACGCCGACGACCTCGCCGTCCTGACCGAACGCGTGCGCGCCCTCGCGCCGGACGAGGCCGTCGTCTCCACGTCGTTCCACCAGTCGCCGCTGCCGCTGGCGCTGCTGCTGCGCACCGCCGGGGTGCCCCGGATCGCCGCGATCAGCGTCGACTACCCCGGCACGCTGCTCGACGTCCGCCACCGGGTCGACGACGAGCTCCCCGAGCCCGAGCGCGCGCTCTCCCTGGCCCGGGCGGCCAGGTTCGAGCTCCCCGAGGGGGACGACGGCCGGCTCGCGGTCCGGCGTCCGCTGCCGGCCGTCGCGCACGAGCCCGGCTACGTCGTCCTCCATCCGGGCGCCTCCGTGCCCGCCCGGGCCTGGCCGGCGGATCGGTGCGCGGAGGCCGTCGAGGCGCTGACGGCGGCGGGCCACCGCGTGCTGGTCACCGGCGGTCCGGGGGAGCGGGCCCTGACCGCGGCGGTGGCCGGGTCCGCGGGCGTCGACCTCGGCGGGGCGACGTCGCTGCCGGAGATGGCGGCGCTGCTCGACGGTGCCGCGGCCGTCGTCGTCGGCAACACCGGCCCCGCACACCTGGCCGCCGCGGTCGGGACGCCCGTGGTCTCGCTGTTCGCGCCCGTCGTCCCGGCCGCGCGGTGGGCGCCGTACGGCGTGCCGACCGTCCTGCTCGGGGACCAGGACGCCCCGTGCCGCGACACCCGGGCCCGCGAGTGCCCGGTGCCCGGCCATCCCTGCCTGACCTCGGTGACCGCGGCGGACGTGGTCGCCGCGGTGGAGAAGCTGGTGACGTCGTGAAGGTCCTGATCTGGCACGTGCACGGCTCCTGGACGACGGCGTTCGTCCAGGGCGAGCACGAGTACCTGCTGCCCGTCACCCCCGGTCGGGACGGCGACGGCCTGGGCCGGGCCCGCACCTGGGACTGGCCCGCCGCCGCCCGGGAGGTGACACCCGAGGCCCTGCGGGACGAGCAGATCGACGTCGTCGTCCTCCAGCGGACCCGCGACCTCGAGCTGGTCCGGGAGTGGCTGGGGCGCGAGCCGGGCCGGGACCTGCCCGCGGTGTTCCTGGAGCACAACGCACCCGGGCTGGAGCCCGACGACGGTCCGGTCCCGCACACCCGGCACCCGCTGGCCGACCGCGACGACATCCCGATCGCGCACGTCACGCACTTCAACCGGCTCTTCTACGACAACGGCCGCGCCCCGACGACGGTCATCGAGCACGGCATCGTCGATCCGGGGGAGCGGTACACCGGCGAGCTCGCGCGCGCCGCCGTCGTCGTCAACGAGCCGGTCCGCCGGGGCCGCACCGTGGGGGCCGACCTGCTGCCCGGGCTGGCGGCGGCCGCGCCGGTCGACGTCTTCGGCATGGGGCTGCCGGGCCTGCACGAGACGTACGGCCTCGACCCCTCGCGCGTGAGCCTGTTCGACGACCCGCCGCAGTCGGCGATGCACGCCGAGCTGGCCCGCCGGCGCGTCTACGTGCACCCGGTGCGCTGGACCTCGCTCGGGCTCTCGCTGCTCGAGGCCATGCACCTGGGCATGCCGGTCGTCGGGCTCGCCACGACCGAGGCGGTGGAGGCCGTGCCCACCGAGGCGGGGGTGCTGTCCACCCGCCCGGAGCGGCTGTGGGAGGCGGTCCGGCACTTCGTGCGCGACGAGGACGCCGCCCGGCTGGCCGGGAAGGCCGCCCGCGCCGCCGCCCTCGAGCGCTACGGGCTCGACCGCTTCCTGCGCGACTGGGACGCGCTGCTGGAGGAGGTCACGCGATGAGGATCGACCTGGTCAGCGAGCACGCGAGTCCGCTCGCCGCCATCGGCGGCGTCGACGCCGGCGGGCAGAACGTGCACGTCGCAGCACTGGCCGCCGGCCTGGCCGAGCGCGGGCACGACGTCACCGTGCACACCCGCCGGGACGACGCGTCGCTGCCCGAGCGGGTGGTCGTGCAGGACGGCTACAACGTGGTGCACGTGACCGCCGGCCCGCCGGAGCCGCTGGCCAAGGACGAGCTGCTCCGGCACATGCCGGCCTTCGCCCGGGTCCTCCGGGACGGCTGGGCGGCCGCGCGGCCCGATGTCGTGCACGCGCACTTCTGGATGAGCGGCCTGGCGTCGGTCGAGGCCGCCGCCGGCCTGCTGTCCCCGGTGCCGGTGCTGCAGACGTTCCACGCCCTCGGCTCGGTCAAGCGCCGCCACCAGGGCGGGGCGGACACCTCGCCGGACGACCGGATCGACCTGGAGCGCGGGCTGTGCCGCGACGTGAGCCACGTGGTGGCCACCTGCTCCGACGAGGTCGTCGAGCTGCGCCGTCTCGGCCTGGCCACGGACCGCGTCTCGATCGTGCCCTGCGGCGTCGACACCGCGGTGTTCACGCCGCGCGGGCCGGTGGCTCCCCGCGGGGAGCGCGCGCGGCTGCTGGTCCTCGGCCGGCTGGTGGAGCGCAAGGGTCAGGACGACGCCGTCCGGGCCCTGCGCGCCGTCCCCGACGCCGAGCTCGTGGTGGTCGGCGGACCCCCGACCGACGCCGTCGACGGAGATCCGGAGGTGCGCCGGCTGCGGGCCATCGCCGCCGAGGCGGGGGTCGCCGACCGGCTGGTCTTCGCGGGCTCCGTGGCCCGGGCCGACGTGCCGGGGTGGATCCGCTCGGCCGACGTGGTCCTGGCCGTCCCCTGGTACGAGCCGTTCGGCATCACCCCGCTCGAGGCCATGGCCTGCGGCCGCCCCGTCGTCGCCACGGCCGTCGGCGGGCTGCAGGACAGCGTGGCCGACGGCGTCACCGGCGACCTCGTCCCCCCGCGCGACCCCGAGCGGCTCGGCGAGGTCCTCGCGGCGCTGCTCGCCGACGACGAGCGGCGTGCGGCCTACGGCGCGGCCGGGGTGCGCCGCGCGCGCAGCCGCTACCGCTGGAGCCGCGTCGTCGCGGACACCGAGACCGTCTACCGGCAGGTGCTCGCCCGCCGCACTCCCGTGGAGGCCACCCGATGAGCGTCACCCCGCACTCCTTCTTCGAGAACGTGGCGGCCCACGTCCCCTCGCCGGACACGTGCACGCACCTCACCGGGGCCGAACACGTCGCCTCGCTGACCGCCGCGATCGGCTCGCTGAACGGCCAGCTCGACGCCCTCGACCGCTGGGGCCGGCACCTGGCCGACGTGCTGTGCGGCTCGGGCCGCGGACGCCTGCTGGCCGCCGGGAACGGGGGCAGCGCCGCGCAGGCGCAGCACCTGACCGCGGAACTCGTCGGCAGGTACCGCGCCGACCGGCCCCCGTTCTCCGCCATCTGCCTGACCGCGGAGACCTCGTCGCTGACCGCGATCGCGAACGACTACCCGGCCGACGAGCTGTTCGCCCGCCAGGTGGAGGCCCACGGCCGCGCCGGTGACGTGCTGGTCCTGCTCTCCACCTCGGGACGCTCCCCGAACGCGGTGGCCGCCGCCCGCCGGGCCCGCGACTGCGGGATCACCGTGCTGGCGCTCACCGGACCGGCGCCCAACCCGTTGACGGCGGTCGCCGACGACGCCGTTTGCATCGACTCCCCGTGGACGGCGACCGTGCAGGAGTGCCACCTGGTCGCGTTGCACCTGGTGTGCGCCGCCTTCGACGCCGCGGTGCTGGCCGAGCCGTCGCGGGTGCCCAGCGGCCCGTCGCTCGGGAGCGCGTCATGAGCGGGCCGCTGGTCGTCGTCGGCGACGCGCTGCTCGACGTCGACCTGGTCGGGACGGCCTCTCGGCTGACCCCGGACGCTCCCGTCCCCGTGGTCGAGGACGTGGAGACCCGGGAGCGCCCCGGAGGTGCGGCCCTGGCCGCGGTGATCGCGGCCGCCGCCACGTCGCGCGAGGTGGTGCTGGTCGCCCCGATCGACACCGACGACGGCGCGCGGCGGCTCACCGCGCTGCTCGACGGCCGGGTGCGGCTGCTGCCCATCCCGGCCTCGGGTGGGACGGCGGTCAAGCAGCGGGTGCGGGTGGGGGACCACTCCGTCGTGCGGCTGGACAGCGGGGCGCCGGTGGCGACGCTGGGCGCGCTGCCGGACGAGGCCGCCGCGGCCATCCGCGACGCGGCGGCGGTGCTCGTCGCGGACTACGGCCGGGGCACCACGTCCGCGCCCGATGTCCGCGCGGCGCTGGCCGCCGCGGGCGGTCCGGTCGTGTGGGATCCGCACCCGCGGGGGGCCGACCCGGTGCCCAACGCCCGTCTGGTCACCCCCAACGGCGCCGAGGCGGCCCGGGTGGCGGGCGCCGTCACCGCCGCCGGGCAGGGCCTGGCCGCCGTGGGTGCACGGGCCGAGGCGCTCATCCGGACCTGGGGAGTGGGGGCGGTCGCCGTGACCCTGGGTGCCCGCGGCGCGCTGCTCTCCTACGGCGAGGGGGCGCCCATGGTGGTGCCGGCGGTCGCCGTCAGCGGAGGAGACGCCTGCGGTGCCGGTGACTCGTTCGCGGCGGCGGCAGCGCTCGCCCTGGCCGACGGCGCGGTGACCGGGGAAGCGGTGGCGGCGGCAGTGGCGGCCGCCTCGGCGTTCGTCGCGCGCGGTGGCGCCAGTGCCTGGGACAGCGACGCCCGGCCGGAGCCGGAGCCGGTCCCCGCCGGGTCGTCGGCCGACGCGCTGCTGGCGCGGGTGCGGGCCGCCGGGGGGACCGTGGTGGCGACCGGCGGCTGCTTCGACCTGCTGCACGCCGGGCACGTCGCCACGCTGCGGGCGGCCCGCGGGCTGGGGAACTGCCTGATCGTCTGCATCAACTCCGACGAGTCGGTGCGTCGCCTGAAGGGACCGACCCGGCCGCTGGTCAGCGCACCGGACCGCGCGCGGGTGCTGGAGGCGCTGGAGTTCGTGGACGCCGTCGTCGTCTTCGACGAGGACACCCCCACGGCGGTACTGGATCGACTGCGGCCCGACGTCTGGGCCAAGGGTGGCGACTACGCCGGTGCGGACCTGCCGGAGGCGGCCGTGCTGCGGACCTGGGGCGGGCAGGCCGTCGTGCTGCCCTACCTCGACGGGCACTCGACGACGGCGCTGGTCGAGCGCTCCCAAGTGTGAAGACCGCCGTGGTGTTGCGACCGCTGGGGCTGGGGGACCTGCTGACCGGGGTGCCGGCCATCCGGGCGGTGCGGGCGGCGGTGCCCGACCACCGGCTGGTGCTCGCCACGACGGAGGCGCTGCGTCCGCTGGCCGGGCTGATCGACGCCGTCGACGAGGTGCTGCCCGCGCGCGAGCTGGAACCGCTGGACTGGAGCGGGCCGCCACCCGAGGTGGCCGTCGACCTGCACGGCAAGGGGCCGGCCTCGCACGTGATCGTGGCCGACCTGCGTCCGGAGCGGCTGCTGACCTTCGACAGCCCGGGCTATCCGGGCCCGACGTGGTACGCCGACGAGCACGAGGTCCGGCGCTGGTGCCGGCTGGTCTCCGAAGGCCTGGGCGTCGACGCCGATCCGGACGCCCTCGACCTCGCCGCCCCGGCCGGGCCGCCGCCGGCGTCCGGGGTCACCGTCGTCCACCCCGGGGCGGCCCATCCCGGCCGGCGCTGGCCGCCCGCGCGCTTCGCCGCGGTCGCCCGCCACCTCGCCGCGCAGGGCCACGACGTCCGGATCACCGGCGGGCCGGCCGAGGTGGAGCTGGCCCGCACGGTCGCCTCGGTGGCCGGACTGGGGGAGGAGGCGGTGCTCGCCGGCCGGACCTCGTCGCTCGAGCTGGCGGCCGTCGTGGCCGCCGCCCGGCTGGTGGTGTGCGGCGACACCGGCGTCGCGCACCTGGCGTCGGCGTACCGCCGTCCCTCGGTGGTGCTGTTCGGACCGGTGTCGCCGGCACTGTGGGGACCGCCGGCCCGCGCCGGGCTGGGCGGAGGAGCACTGCACGCCGTCCTCTGGCACGGCGACGTCCACCAGGGCACCGGCGACCCGTGGGGCACCGAGCTGGACCCGGCGCTGGCGGCGATCACGGTCGACGAGGTCATCGAGGCGCTGCACGCCCTGCCGGCTGCGGTCTGACACCACGTCCGCGGAACCTCGTGCTCTGAGTCGGTGGCGACTCAGAGCACGAGGTTCCCGACAGCGGGTCGGTCGGTGCTACCCCCGCTGGCGGAGGGCGTCGAACAGGACCGTCTGCAGGTCGGCGGGGTCGACGGCCGAGTAGGCCGCTCCGGCGGTCGCCTCGGCGATCTGCTCCAGCGCGCCGAGGTCGGCGTCCGGCCCCAGGGCCACCCCGATCACCTTGATCGGCCGCTCGGGGTTCGCCTCGCTGCGCAGCGTCTCCAGCAGCGCGTCGAGCTGCAGACCCGACTCGTCGTCCTCGTTCGTGCCGTCGGTCAGCACCAGGACGCTGTTGACGGCGGTCGGGTCGTAGTTGTCCCGCGCCGCGCGGACGGCTGCCAGCGTCGTGTCGTACAGGCCCGTGCCGCCGGGCGTGAGCCGCTCGGGGATGGTGTCGAGCTGGCTGTCGAGGACGTCGCGCTGCGGACGGCCCCCGGCGTCGGCGTCGAGCTCCTGCGTCGGCACGAGCTCGGTCCAGTCCTGGCCATCGGCCAGCTGGTAGGCGAACACCCACAGCCCGAGCGCGTAGTCGCCCGGGACCAGGGACAGCGTGGCCTTGGCCGCGTCCCGCGCCAGGGTGGCGCGGGTGCCGTCGCCCACCGGGGCCTCCATCGACGTGGAGACGTCGAAGACCGCCAGGATCCGGGACGGCGACGCCAGGCTGGACAGCCGGGCGAGCAGGGCCTGCACGCCGGCCGGGTCCAGGCCCAGCGGGGTGGGGGCGGTCGCCTGGATCCCGGTGCCGTCCGCGTCGGCGGGCGCCGTGCCGTCGGCGTCGCGGAAGCCGGCGTCCAGGGCGGCCGTCCGTGCGGTGTCCGACGTCAGCCGGCTCACCACGGCGTCCACGGCGGTGGCGGCGCTGCCGGACGGGGAACCGATCCGCACGACCGGGTAGTCCAGCGACGGGCTGCCCTCGGCCGGGTAGACGGCGACGAGCGAGGAGGAGTCGGCGCCCTGGTTGGTCGCGACCACCTCCTGCTCGCTGACCGGCACGAGCGGGGCGTCGGCGCCACCGTCCCGCCCGGCGGCCAGCCCGTCGGCCACCGAGAGCGCTGCCCCGCGCTGGGCGGCCAGCACGGCCTGGACGACGGCGTTGTCGGCATCGGCGTCGGCGCCGAGCGCGGTGCGGACGGCGCTCAGTGCGGCCAGGCCCTCGGCGCTGGTCGCGAGGTCCGGCACGGCCAGCGGCTGCTGGCCGGCGAGGGCCTGACCCCAGCCGGGCGGGGTGGCGTTCCAGCCGAGGGCCTCGACCGCCTCGCTGCTGGTGGCCAGGACGACGGGGGACGTGGCGGCGGACCCGACCGGCTCGAGTGGGGCGTCGCCGGCCCGCGCCACCCACAGGGAGGAGTCGGGCACCCATACGTCGGGCAGGGCGCCGTCCTCCAGCGCCGCCAGGTCACCGACGGTCTGCAGCGGCTGCTGCGCGGTGACCGCCGCCTCGGCGCAGACCTCGCCGTCGAGCTCGATCGGCTCGGCCAGCAGCTGCGCGGCGACCGGCTCGAACTCGGGCGCCACCGTGACGGCGACGGACTCGCGTGTCCCGCACGGGCCGTCCGATCCGGTCAGCCACCAGGCCAGTCCGCCGGCGACCAGGAGGACGACGACCCCCGCGGCGACGAGGAGGGGGAGGGGCGCCCTGCGGCGTGTGGCAGTGGGATCGGCGTGGCGGCCCATGCTCGCTCTCTGTGGTTCGACTCGGGGGGACGCGGCTCCCCCGAGTCCGCACGGGCCAGCTTAGTTGGCCCACGGCGAACTCAGTGTGCTGTTTCGCTCACCCCGCGCGAACGGCTCCGCGTTCCCGCTGAGCGGCGAACCAGTCGACCGTGCGGCGCAGCCCCTCCTCCGACGGGACCGTGGGCCGCCAGTCCAGCAGCTCCTCCGCGCGGGTGGTGTCGGGACGACGCACCTTCGGGTCGTCCACCGGCAGGTCGATGAACTCGACGGCCGAGTCCGAGCCGGTCAGCTCGGCGATCCACTGCGCCAGCCGGAGCATGGAGAGCTCGTCGGGGTTGCCGATGTTGACGGGTCCGGCGTGGTTCGAGAACGCCATGGCGAGGATGCCGCGGACGGTGTCGTCGACGTAGCAGATGGACCGTGTCTGGGAGCCGTCGCCGGCGACGGTCAGGGGACGGCCGTCCAGGGCCTGGCCGACGAAGGCGGGGATGGCCCGGCCGTCGTCGGCGCGCATCCGCGGGCCGTAGGTGTTGAAGATCCGCACGATGCCCGTGTCCGTGCCCTTGGACGTCCGGTAGGCCGTCGTCATCGCCTCGCCGAACCGCTTGGCCTCGTCGTAGACGCCGCGGGGGCCGACCGGGTTGACGTTCCCCCAGTACTCCTCGCGCTGGGGGTGCTCCAGCGGGTCGCCGTAGACCTCCGACGTGGAGGCCAGCACGTAGCGGGCGCCCTTCTCGTGGGCCAGGCCGAGGGTGTGCAGCGTGCCGAGGCTGCCGACCTTCAGCGTCTCGATGGGCATCTTGAGGTAGTCGATCGGGCTGGCGGGGGAGGCGAAGTGCAGGACCAGGTCGACCGGCCCGGGGACGTGCACGAAGTCGGTGACGTCGCAGCGGATGAGCCGGAAGCCGGGGTGCTCCATGAGGTGCACGACGTTCTCGGGGGAGCCGGTGAGGAAGTTGTCGAGGCAGACGACCTCGACCCCGCGCTCGAGCAACTGCTCGCACAGGTGCGATCCGAGGAACCCGGCCCCACCGGTGACCACGGCCCGGCGGATGGTGCGGGCCTCGCGGACCGGCATCGGCTGTGACATCGCTGCACCTCTCACCCTCGGCTGACGTGCCCGCGCCCTCCTACCCGGAGATCAACTGCACACACTTCGGAACCGAAGTGTCCGCGGACGCCGGCGGGCCGCCGGCCTCCCGAAGGAGACCGACGGCCCACGTGACCTGCTGGAACGGCCTCGTGCAGGGTCCCGGCCCGAGCGGAGCGAGGGTCGGGGGGCACGAGGTCCTTTTTCAGTCGACGGCGGACTCCTCGTCGGGGATGCCGTTCTCCGGCGGGGCCGAGGCCTCGCCGTCGAACTCCTCGATCTCCGCGTCACCGATGTCGGTGATGCGGACCGGCTGGACCTCCTCGGAGCCGTTGCCCACGATGCGCTCGATCGACATGCCGCTCGTGCCCATGTGGCTGTCGGCCGAGTAGCGGTACGGCGCGAACACCGGTCCCTGCCAGTCGGCACCGGCGGTCTCGATGGCCTCGACGATGCCGTCGCGGGTCGGGTTCTGACCGGCGGCCTGCAGCGCCTGGACCGTGGTGTACGCCTGCGACATGCCGTAGACGCGGTAGTTCGTCAGCTCACCTTCCTGACCCGAGGCCTCCCAGATCTCCTGGAACTGCTGGATCCAGGGGTTGTCCGTCTGGTCGACCGTCGGCAGGTAGCCGGTGGTCAGCGCGCCGTCGAGCAGGCTGGCGTCCGTCACCGACCCCTGCGAGAACCGGGCCAGCAGCGAGCCGACCAGCGCGGGGTCCGACCCGACGTTCGAGTAGAACCACTGCTCGGGCTGGTAGCCGAGCTGCAGGGCGGTCAGCTGCGACAGCGCGGTGTAGCTGGGCACGTTGAAGCCGACGACGAAGTCGGCCCCGGCGGCCTGCAGCTCGGAGATCTGCGGAGCCACGTTCGTGTTGCCCGGCGTGTAGCGGACCGCCGCGACGATCTGGTCGTCGATGTACTCGCGGATGCCCTCCTCGCCGTCCTCGCCGAAGTCGTCGTCCTGGAGGAACAGACCCACCTTGGCGTCCGGGAACTCCTCGGCGATGTACTCGCCGATGATCTTGCCCTCGCTGGTGTAGTCGGTCTGCCAGCCGAAGGTGTACGGGTTCGCCTCCGGGTCGTCGCCCCAGAGCAGGGAGCCGGAGGAGACGAACAGGTCGGGCACGCCCTCGCTGTTCAGGAAGTCCAGGACGGCGCTGTGGGTCGGGGTGCCCAGACCGCCGACGATCGCGAAGACCTCGTCCTCCAGCACCAGCTGGTTGACGACCTGCGTCGTGTTGGTCGGGTTGTAGGCGTCGTCGCGGTAGATGTACTCGATCTGCCGGCCGTTGACCCCGCCGTTGTCGTTGACCCAGTCGAAGTACGCCTGGACGCCGGTCGGGATCTCGCTGTAGCCGGGGGCGGCCACACCGGTCAGCGGGTAGTGCGCGCCGAGCTTGATCGTGTCCTCGGTGATGCCGATGTCGGAGGCCTCGTTCTCGCCACCGCCACCGCCACCGCCACCGCCGCCGCCGTCGTCATCGCTGCCGCCGCCACAGGCGGCGACGGTGGAGACGACGGTGGCTGCGGCCAGGAAGGACACGAGACGTCGGGAGGATCTGGACAACAGTTCTCCTCTGATGCAGCCCGGGCGTCTGTGCCCGGGAGTCTGGTGGGGGTGGAGCGGGGTGCGACTGGCCGGATCGATCGGGTCGTCCTCACCCCCCGCTCGAGGAGCGGGCCGCCGCCGCACGCTGCTTCGCCCGGTAGGTGAGCCAGCGGAGGCGGACGGTTCCGACGAAGCCCGCGGGGGCGAAGATCATCGCCACGATCAGGACGACGCCGTAGACGAAGGGCGCGAGCTGCGCGGCCTCGGTGTTGTCGAGCCCGAAGTCGGCACCCAGGTCGGTGACGAACGGCGGCAGGAACACCAGGAGCGCGGAGCCGAGCAGTGCGCCGAGCAGGCTGCCGAGGCCGCCGAGCACGATCGCGGTCAGCAGCGAGAGGGAGAGCACCAGCGTGAAGCCGCTGGGTGCGGCGAGCCGGATGACCAGCGCCAGGACGCCGCCGGCCAGCCCGGCCGCCGCCGCGCTCACCGTGAAGGCGAGGACGCGCCACGTGCCCAGGTTGATGCCGGCCAGCTCGGCGGCCACGTCCTGGTCGCGGACCGCGCGCCAGGTGCGCCCGATCCGGCTGCGCACCAGGTTCGCCAGGAGGAAGTAGGTGATGACCAGGCAGATGGCGCCGACGTAGGCGAGCCACTTGGTGCCGGTCGCCGAGTTCCCGGACACGAAGGAGATGAAGTCCTTGAACGCGTCCGGCGGCTGCGGTGCGCGGACCCGCATGCCCTGCTCGCCACCGAAGATGTCGTGGAAGTAGATCGCCAGCCCGGGAAGGCCCACGGCCAGGGCCAGGGTCGCGCCGGCCAGGTACGGCCCGTGCAGGCGGGCCGCCGCGACGCCGACCAGGGCACCGACGACGGTGGCGACGAGCGTCGACACCAGCAGGATCAGCGGCAGCGGTACCGGCTCGTCGGCCTGGAGGAACAGCGCCGTCGTGTAGGCGCCCACGGCCATGAGTGCGCCGTGACCGAGCGACACCTGCCCGTTGAGGCCGGTGAGCACGGTCAGGCCGCCGGCCGCGATGGCGTAGTAGCTCAGCTGCGCCAGCTGGGAGTTGGTGAACGGGTCGGTGATCTCCAGGATGACCACCGCGGCGACGATGGCCAGCAGCACGACGACCAGGTGCCGGAGCAACGTGGACTTCGGCAGGAAGGAACGGCCGCCCGCGGCCTGTGCCGACGGGGCGTTCGCGGCGGCGGTGGCCTCGACCGGGGCCTCTTCGGTGGCCGCCCCAGCGGCGGAGGTGGGGGTCTGCGAGTCGCTCATCGTCATGCCCTCCGGGCCACGCTGCTGGCGAAGAGGCCACCTGGCCGGACCAGGAGCACCACGATCAGGATCACGAGCGCCGCCACGTTCACCAGGGCGCTGCCGCGCTCGATGTAGCCGCTGACGTAGCTCAGGGCCAGGCCGAGCAGCAGACCGCCGACGATGGCGCCGATCGGGGAGTCGAGGCCCCCGAGCACCGCGGCGACGAAGCCGAACACGATCAGGCTGTCCATGTAGGCCGGGTAGATGAACTCGCCACCGGCGATCAGCAGGCCGGCCAGGGAGCCGACGACGGCGGCCAGCGCCCAGCCGAGGGTCAGCATCCGGCCCACCCGGACCCCGAGCAGCCGGGCGACCTCCTGGCCGAAGGCCGAGGCGCGCATGGCCAGACCGACCCGCGTGAAGCGGAACAGCGCCACCAGCAGGGCCATCACGACCAGGACCGAACCGATGATGTACAGGCTGGTCGGGGTGAGGGCGATGGTGCTGTCACCGATCTCGAAGCCCCGGACGCCGAACGGCGTCGGGAACGACTGGAACGACGAGCCGAAGATGATCGCGATCGAGGCCTGGATGGCGACGAAGAGGCCCAGGGTCACGATCACCGCGTTGAGCTCGGGACCGCCCTCCACCGGCCGGATGACGACCCGCTCGACGACGGCGCCCAGGACGAAACCGCTGAGCAGCGCCACGATCAGCGCGATCCAGTAGGACTGCCCGGCGTCGATGAGCGCCAGGGCGATGAAGGCGGTGGCCGCCGCCATCGCGCCCTGCGCGAAGTTGACGATGCGGGTGGACCGCCAGATCAGCACCAGGGCCAGGGCGAAGGCGGCGTAGATCATGCCCTCGACCAGCCCCGAGAGGGTGATGTTGATGAACTGCTGCACGAAAGGTGCCTTCCTGGACCGGAGAGGGGCGGGTCAGAAGCCGAGGTAGGCGTGCCGGAGGCCTTCGTCGGCCATCAGGGTGCGGGCCTGGTCGGTGACCACGACCTTCCCGAGATTGAGGACGACGCCGACATCGGCGACCGACAGGGCGCTGCGGGCGTTCTGCTCGACCAGCAGCACGGAGAGTCCGTCCCGGTCGACCAGTTGCCGCAGCAGCCCGAAGATCTGCGCCACGATGCGCGGGGCGAGACCGAGGGAGGGTTCGTCGAGCAGCAGGATGCGCGGCTGGGCCAGCAGCGCCCGGCCGATGACGAGCATCTGGCGCTCACCGCCGGACAGGGTGTGCGCCGCGTTGTTGCGGCGCTCGGCGATCCGCGGGAAGAGGTCGTAGACGCGGTCGAACTCGTCCTTGCCCACCTTGCCGCGGAACAGGGAGCCGACCCGCAGGTTCTCGTCGACGGTCAGCTCGGCGATGACACCGCGGCCCTCCGGCACGTGGGACATGCCCTTGCCGACCATGGCCTCGACGGGTGCCTTGGTGATGTCCTCCCCGTCGAGCCGGACGCTGCCGGCCTGCGGGCGGACCAGGCCGCTGATCGTGCGCAGCAGCGTCGTCTTGCCCGCGCCGTTGGCGCCGAGGACGGCGGTGATCCGGCCCGCCTCGGCGCTCAGCGTGACGCCGTCGAGCGCGCGGACCGGGCCGTACGCGGAGGTGAGCCCCTCCACCTCGAGCAGCGACCTGCCCGGGGCGCCGGTGCTGCCCGCACCGGCGGAGACCGCGGTGCTGCCGTGCGGCTCAGGCATTGCTACCTCCGGAGGCGAGCTCGGCGGCGTCGGCCTCGACGTCGACGTCGTCCCCGAGGTAGGCCTCGGTGACCGCGGGGTTGGCCTGGACCTCGGCCGGTGTGCCGGCGGCGATCTGCTGCCCGGAGTCGAGCACGGTGATCCGGTCGCAGACGCGCATGACCAGGTCCATGTGGTGCTCGACGAGCAGGACGCTCATGCGGGTGGTGACGGCGCGGATCAGCTCGCCGAGCTCGTGCATCTCGTCCTCGGAGAGGCCGCTGGCGGGCTCGTCGAGGAGCAGCAGGTCGGGCTCGGCGACCAGGGCGCGGGCCAGGGCCACGCGCTTCTGGACCGGGTAGGGGAGTGAGCCCGGGTAGCGGTCGGCGTAGCTCTCGGCGCCGAGCTCGACCAGCGCCTGCTGCGCGCGCTCGCGCAGCAGCCTGTCGTCCTTGTCCGCCGTGGGCAGCGCGAGCAGCGCGGAGAAGAAGCCCGCCTTGGCGTGCCGGTGGGCGCCGATCATCACGTTCTCGAGGACGGTCAGCCCGGCGAACAGGCCCACGCCCTGCAGGGTGCGGGAGATGCCCAGGCCGCTGAGCTGGCTGGGCTTCAGCCGCCGCAGTTCCTGGTCGCGCCAGACGATCCGGCCGGCCGACGGGCGCACCAGGCCGCAGGCGACGTTGAAGAGCGTCGTCTTGCCCGCGCCGTTGGGGCCGATGAGCCCGTGCACCTGCCCGGGCTCCACGGTGAGCGAGACGTCGCTGAGTGCGGCCACGCCCCCGAAGGAGACGCTGATGCCGGTCATCTCGAGCCGTGCTGTGGGCGTTCTTTCCTGAGAAGGCTGGCTGCCGGAGTGCGGAGGCGGCTGCGCCAAGGGGCCCACTGCTCCTCTTCGTCGGGGAGGGGTCGGCGACCGACCGGGGAGGCGGTCGGCGACGATTGGGTCACGAGTACGTCCCGCTGAGCCTGCCGGGTCGTGTCCGTCGTCACAATGGGCTGATCGCACAGTGATGGCGGAGTCATGTTGTGCTGTGTGCGGCGCGTCACGAGGAGGTGATCGAGTGCAGCCCTTCCGCCCCGAGGTGGGTGCCCGGCTGGCCGAGCTGGCCCCGCTCCTGCTCGACGAACTCGACGCCATGACCGACCGGATGATCGACGTCCTGCTGCGGACCGAGCCCGCCTACCGCGAGCTCCTCGGCCACGGCGAGGACGAGATGCGCAGCTCCACCCGCGCCAACCTCGCGCGCGGCCTGCACACGTTGATCGGTGCGGCGGCCGGCGACACCCGGACCTCCTTCCGGGACGCGCGCGAGGTCGGTCGGCGCCGCGCGGCGCAGGGCGTCCCGCTGGAGGCGGTGCTGCGCGCCTACCGGCTCGGCGGCCAGGTGACGTGGGAGGCGCTGCTCGAGGTCTCCCGCCGCAGCAGCCGGGCGCACGACACGCTGCTGCTGGAGGTGGCGGGCTCGGTCTGGCGCACCAACGACGCCGAGTGCGCCGCGCTGGCGGAGGGATACCGCGAGGAGCAGCGCCGCCTGGCCGGCGTGGACGACGGCGCCCGCCAGGACGCCCTCGACGCGCTCCTCGACGGACGCGGGGGCGACCCGTCCTTCGTGCGGTCGGCGTCGGATCTGCTCGCCGTCCCGCTCGACGGGCCGCTGGTGGCCGTCGTCGCCCTGCCCGAACCGGACGGCGGCCCGGCGCTGGACCGGCCGACGTCCGCGCTGCTCAAGCGAGGGGTGCGGTCGGTGTGGGGTACCCGCCACGGCGCGCAGGTCGGGGTGGTGGCGCTCGGGAGCCTGCGCGGGTGCGAGGTGATGAGATGGCTCCGCGGGATGGCCACCGGACCGGTCGGGGTCTCGGCCGTGGTCGACGGCGCGGCGGCCGTGGGCTCGGCCTACCGCCTCGCGGCGACGGCGGCCCGCACCCTGCCGGCGGGGAGCACCCGGGTCGTCACGATCGACGAGCGCCTGCCCGAGGCGCTGCTGAGCAACTCCCCGGAGATCAGCTCGCGGCTGGTCGGCCAGTCCCTCGGCGGGCTGCTCGAGCTGCCGGAGGACGAGCGGGAAGTCCTGCTGGACACCCTCGCGGCCTTCCTCGCCTCCGACGGGTCACCGACGCGGGCCGCCGACGAGCTCTACTGCCACCGCAACACGGTCATGCACCGGCTGCGGCGGATCGAATCGGTGACGGGGCGGAAGGTGACCGACCCCCGGTCCCGGCTGCTCTGGCAGCTCGCGCTGCTCGGCACCCAGCACCGGAGGCCGGCCCGGCGCTCCGCCTAGAGGAACCCCGTTCGTCCTCTATTGGAGGTAGCTCTCGACGGTGGACTCGGGGCGCTCCTGCGCCTCGTCGGGGTTCTCGTCGTACTGCCGCTTGGCCCGGCGCTGGCGCAGGAGGTCCCACGCCTGGTCCAGGTGCTTCTCGAGCTCCTGGATGCGCGCGCGCTGGTCGTCGGTGTGCTCGGTGCCCTCGCGGAGCTTGTGCTCCTCCTCCACCAGCTCGTGGATGCGGCCCATGATGTCCTTCTCGTCCATGCCGACACCCTGCCCTGCGCGGCCCGGCCGAAACAGGGGCAGGCGTCAGGCCTGGTCGGGGACCCAGCCCTCCACGAACGCGGCGCGGCGTCGGGTGATGGCACCGCCGGCGCGGCCGAGGGCCAGCAGCGCCGCGCGCTCCAGGGGCACCCGCACGTCCCGCCGTCCGTGCTGCCGGGTGGCGACGGCGTGGCCGTCGGCGACGAGGTCGGTCCAGGGCCGCGCCAGCTGCTCCTGCACCCGGGCCAGCGCGGCCGCGGTCGGTCCGGCGTTGCCCGTCACCATGGCGCGGACGAACCCGGGGTCGCTGCCGATCACCCGGGTGCCGTCGCGGAAGCTGCCGGCGGCCAGGGCGAGGGCGAGCGGCCCCGCCTGTCCGGCGGCGGCGGCCAGGGCGGCGGCGAGCAGGTGCGGGACGTGGCTGATCGCGGCGACGGCGTCGTCGTGCTCGGCGGCCGTCGTGGGGACGACGGCCGCGCCCGCGTCCAGCGCGACCTCGGCCACCCGCAGCCAGCGCGGCAGCTCGGTGTCCGGTTCCAGGCACACGGCCCACCGGGCCCCGGAGAAGAGGTCCGGGTCGACGGCGGCGTGGCCTGAGCGCTCGGTGCCGCACATCGGGTGCCCGCCCACGAACCTGCTGCCCGCAGTGGCGCCGACGGTCTCCAGCACCGGGCGCTTGACCGAGCCCAGGTCCGTCACGGTCGCGCCGGGATCCACGGTGAGCCCGTCGAGAGCGGTCGCCATGGCCGGGAGCGGAACGGCGAGGACGACGACGCCGGACAGCGCCCGGGTGATCTCCACGCCCCGGGCGGCGGCCGCGTCGCGAGCGGCAGCATCGACGTCCCAGCCCTGCACCGGCCGGCCGGCCGCGACCAGCGCGGCCGCCAGCGATCCGCCGAGCTGGCCGAGCCCGACGACCCCGACGGGCGGCGCCGGCATCGTCGGCACGGGGAAGGCGGGAGCCGGTGCGGCACCTGGTCCTGCGGCATCGGCCATGATCAGAGGCTATGACGCCGCACATCACGCCCTCGAGCCGCGGACCGCACGCGCCATGACCCCCCGCTCCTTCCTCCTGACGCAGGAACTCGCCGACCACGTCCGCGCCGCCTCCGAGCCGGTCGACGACGTCGTCGCCGATCTGCTGGCCGAGACCGCTGCGATGGCCGAGCGGGGCGAGGCCTCGCCGACGTACCAGATCGCTCCCGAGCAGGGCACGTTCATGCAGCTGCTCACCCGCGCCGTCGGCGCCCGCCGGGCGATCGAGATCGGGACGTTCACCGGCTTCTCCGCGCTGTGCATCGCGCGGGGCCTGCCGGAGGACGGGTCGCTGCTGTGCCTGGAGCGCAGTGCCGGGTGGATCGACGTCGCCCGCCGGTACTGGGAACGGGCGGGGGTGTCCGGGCGCATCGACGTGCGGCTGGGCGAGGCGCTGCCGAGCCTCCGGGACCTCCCGCTCGCCGAGACCTTCGACCTGGCCTTCGTCGACGCGGACAAGACCGGGTACCCCGACTACGTGGAGGAGCTGCACGGGCGGATGACGCCGAACGGCCTGGTCCTGCTCGACAACACGCTCCGCGGCGGCCGGGTGCTCGCCCCGGAGACCGACGACGACCGCGCGGTCGTCCGCCTGAACGCCGCGCTGGCGGCCGATCCGCGGTGGGAGACCGTCCTGCTGCCGGTGTCCGACGGCCTGACCCTGCTCCGCAAGCGATGAGCGACGAGGTGCGCACCAGCTACGCGGTGCGGGTGAGCCGGGCCCAGGACCGGTGGACGGTGGATCTGCTGGCCGAGGACGCCGGTGACGAGCTGCCGGTGCTCGAGCGCGCGCTCGGTGATCCGGGAGCGGGGGACTGGCCGCCGCCGTTCGTGGTGGTGGTCGACTCCCGGCTGTACTTCGTCGTCCTGCGGCACGGGCCGGGCGGGATGGTCCGGGCGCTGATCTCCGACGCCACGATGCTCGAGTGGGTGCTCGCGGCGGAGGTCGTCGAGCGCTACGGCATCGGGGTGGACACCGACGGCGCCTTCGACGACGACGAGTCGGGCTGGCCGGGCGGCGATCTGCACGTCTTCGCCGACGACGGGCTCCCGCACGACGAGCTGCGGGCGATCGTGACCGCCGACGACCTGTGGGCCGACGAGATGGTGGAGCGGATCGCCCAGCGACTCGGCTTCGCCGACGAGCTCGCCGCGACGGTCGCGTCGTGACCGTCTCGGCGGTGGTCTTCGACCTCGGCGGCGTGCTGACCGAGAGCCCCATCACGGCGTTCACGGCCTACGAGGAGGAGGCCGGGCTGCCGGCCGGGCTCATCGTGCGGCTGAACTCCACCGACCCCGACACGAACGCCTGGGCCCGGTTCGAGCGGAACGAGCTGGACGTCGCCGGCTTCTCCGCCGCGTTCGAGGCCGAGGCGCTGGCCGCGGGGCACCGGGTCGACGCCGCCCGGGTCCTCGGCGCGCTGCGGGGGGAGCTGCGGCCGGCGATGGTCGCGGCGGTCCGCCGCCTGCGCGAGGCCGGGCTGCCCTTGGCGCTGCTGTCGAACAACGTGGCGCCGATGGAGCGGACCGGTCCGCTCGGCGACCTGCTGGGGCTCTTCGACGTGATCGTCGAGTCGTCGGTCGAGGGCGTGCGCAAGCCCGAGCCGGAGATCTACCGGCGGGCGCTGGCCCGGCTGTCGGACGCGGTGGGCCGGCCGATCGAGGCGACCGACTGCGCCTACCTGGACGACCTGGGCATCAACCTCAAGCCCGCACGGGCCCTGGGCTTCTCGACCGTCAAGGTGGTCGACCCGGCCGTCGCGCTGGCCGAGCTGTCCGAGCTCGTGGGCTTCCCGCTGGACGGGGCGGTGGTCCCGTGACCGCCGCCGGAGTCGGTGTTCCCGGAACCTCGTGCTCTAAGTCTCCGGGGACTCAGAGCACGAGCTTCCGAGGGGGCACCCCCTGACGGGCGACGTCGACGCGGCGATGGGGCGGGCGCTGGAGCTCGCGACCGCCGCGCAGGAGTGGGGCGACACCCCGATCGGCGCTGTCGTCCTCGGGCCGGACGGGACGCTGCTCGCCGAGGCGGCCAACGAGCGGGAGAAGCGCGGGGACCCCACGGCGCACGCGGAGGTGCTGGCCCTGCGGGCGGCGGCGCGGGCGCACGGCGACGGCTGGCGGCTGACCGGCTGCACGCTCGTCGTCACCCTCGAGCCCTGCACGATGTGCGCCGGCGCGAGCGTCCTGTCGCGCGTGGACCGGGTGGTCTACGGCGCCGACGACCCCAAGGCCGGCGCCGCCGGTTCGCTGTGGGACGTCGTCCGCGACCGCCGGCTCAACCACCGGCCCGAGGTCACCGCGGGCGTGCGGGCCGAGGAGTCCGCCACGCTGCTACGTGCGTTCTTCCGGGCTCAGCGGGGCCTGTAGTCTCTTCGGCGGTGGCGTGTCCGAGCGGCCGAAGGAGCACGCCTCGAAAGCGTGTGAGGGCAACCCCCTCCGTGGGTTCAAATCCCACCGCCACCGCAGGAAGACGACGACGGCGGCGTCCGCCCGGGTCCAGCACCCGGCCGGGCGCCGCCGTCCTCGTCCTAGCGTGTCCGTCGTGACCGACGCCGTGGCGCAGCCCGCCGACCTGGAACTCGTCCGCGCCTCCTACGACCGGGTGGCCGACACCTACGTCGCGATGGACGTCGGGGACCTCGCGCCGACGCCGTGGCTGCGCGCGGCGCTGACCGCGTTCGCCGAGGACGTGCGCGGGCTGGGCCCCGTGCTCGATGTCGGCTGCGGTCCCGGTCTGGTCACCGCTCATCTCGCCGGGCTCGGCGTGGACGCGTCCGGCGTGGATCTGTCACCGCGGATGGTCGAGCACGCCCGACGGCTGCACCCGGAGCTGCGGTTCTCGGTCGCCTCGGCCACCGACCTGCGGCTCGAGGACGCCTCGCTGGGCGGCGTCCTGGGGTGGTGGTCGCTGTTCAACCTGCCCCGTGACGTCCTGCCCGCTGTGCTCGCCGCCTTCGCCCGGGCGCTCGTCCCCGGCGGGCAGGTGCTCATCGGCACGCACGTCGGCGACGGCGAGATCGAGCGCTCCGAGGCGTACGGCGGCGTGCCGGTGTCGTGGACGACCCACCTGTGGCAGCCCGAGCAGGTGGCGGCGTTGCTCGTCGACGCCGGCCTGGAGCCGGTCGCCGAGCTGCGGCTGCCCATGGACGGATGGCTGCACCCTCAGGCGCTGCTCGCCGCCCGCGCCCCCGCGTGACCGGGCTCAGGCGATGCGGTCGTCGAGCAGCAGGAGCCGGCCGTCGTCGCCCTGGACGAACCGGAGGCGGTGTGACTCGGTCTCGGACGAGCCCCCCGACTCCACGTACGTGATGTCGACCAGTGCGCTCGTCGGGCTCTCGGTGCGCACGTTGGCGATCTGCACGCTCGAGTAGTCGTCCCAGAAGCCGGAGAAGTTCTCGAACGGGGTATTGGCCTGGAACTCCGGGCTGGTCAGCTCGTAGGCCGCGGCGAGGTCCCCCGGGATCAGGGCGAAGAGCTGCGTCGTGGCCGCGGCCGGGTCGCCGGCCGGGGGTTCCTCCGGCTCCGACGTGGTCGCGGGCTCCTCGGACTCCGACGTGGGCGCCGGCTCCTCGTCGTCGGTGCCGGGGTCGGTCGTGGCCGCGGCGCTGGTGGTCGGGCCCGCGGCCGTGTCCGACGCGTCGTTCCCGTCACCGTCCCGGACGACGGCCCAGTAGGTGACCAGCCCCGCGATGACCACCGCGGCCAGTCCGGCGAGCAGCCAGAGGGCACGGCCGCGACGCCGGCCCTCCCTCGCGGGCGGGGCCGTGGCGGGCCGTTGCGCCACCGGCGCGGGCGCCGGATCGGCGGTGGCGTGCCGCTCGCGGGTGTCGGTGCGGGTCGGCGGGGAGGCAGCCGGAACAGGGACCGGGGTCGGGGTCGGTGCAGCGGCCGCCGCCGTGGGCTCCGCGGGGAACGCCGACGTGCGATCACGGCCGCCGACGGAGGAGCGGATGTCGGTGCGAGCCAGCAGCACGGTCGTCGTGTCGCCGTCCCGGCCGGCGGCGAGCTTGGCCAGCTCGTCGCGCACCGCCGCCATGTCCGGACGGTCGGCCGGGTCCGCGGCGAGCATCCGCAGCAGCGGCTCGGTCAACGAGCCGGCGCGCCGCGGCGGGACGATCGAGCCGCCGGCGACGCGGTGCAGCATCGCGAGGGCGTTGTCCTCCATGCCGAACGGCGGCTGACCCTCGATGCAGGTGTAGAGCGTCGCCCCGAGGGAGAACACGTCGCTGGCGGCGGTCATCTCGTGTCCCTGCGCGACCTCGGGCGCCAGGAATGCGGGGGTGCCGGTGATCTGGCCGGTCTGGGTCAGCGTGACGTCGCCGCTGGCGTGCGAGATGCCGAAGTCGGTGATCTTCACCAGGCCCTCGATCCGGCCGCCCTCGCCGATGAGGATGTTGGCCGGCTTGACGTCGCGGTGCACGATCCCGGCCGCGTGCGTGGCGGCCAGCGCGTCGGCCACCTGGGCGCCGATCTGGGCCACCTGGTCGACGCGCAGGACGCCGTCCTCGGTGAGGACCGCGGCCAGGCTGCGCGAGGGCAGGTACTCCATGACCAGCCAGGGCTGGCCCGACTCCAGTGCCACGTCGTAGACCGAGATGGCGTGCGGGTGGCTCAGCCGTGCCGCGATCCGGCCCTCGCGCAGTGCCCGCTGGCGCTGCTGGTCGGCCTCGGCCTCGGTGACCCCTGCCGCCGTCAGGACCTGCTTGACCGCCACCTTCCGGCCCAGCAGCTCGTCGCGCGCCAGCCAGACGGTGCCCATGCCGCCGCCGCCCACCTGGGACTGCAACCGGTAACGCCCCGCGACGAGGCGGCCGGGGGTCGTGACGGGCCGGGTCATGGACGCGCGAGCTCGGCAGGGAGGGCGGTCAGACCGCCGACGGGACCCCGAACCGGCGTGCGTACTCCTCCTGGGCGCCGGCCGGCAGGGCGTCGTAGAGGTCGCCGAGCTCGGCGTGCACCTCGGGGGACAGGTCGTCGAAGATCTGCTTCCACGTGGGCGGCTCGTCGTAGCTGCGGGTCAGCAGCAGCTCCCAGGCCTGCGACTGGCGGTCGCGCTTGCCGCGCTCGGCCAGGAACTCCGAGAGGTAGGCGTCCTTGGCCGCCGCCTTCTCCGCGGCGGTGGCACCTGCGGGCAGGTCGGCCGTGTCGTCGCCCTTGAGGACGCCGACGATCGCGTCGACCACTTCCGGTCGCACCTCGGTCGATTCGCTCATCGCTGCCTCCTCTCCTCGTCCCGACCACCGGCCATGCCCTGCGGCCGGGACACTCAACCACTCGGTGGCCCCACCGGCAGCGCCGGTGAACTGCGGACGGAGCATCGCACGCGCGGGAGCCGGAGGACGAACGTGCGCCCCGGTGCTCGTCGTCGAGAGCCGCGCAGAGTCCGCCGGAGCCGCCCGGTAGGATTCCCGGTGCACTGGAGGATTCGCCTAGTGGCCTATGGCGCTCGCTTGGAAAGCGGGTTGGGGGCAACCCCTCGGGAGTTCGAATCTCCCATCCTCCGCAGGTACAGCCCCGCGACGGCGGCGAGCACGAGCACTCCTCCGGCCAGCGCGCCGGGGGAGAGCCGCTCGCCCAGGAACGCCGTCGCCAGCGCGGTCGCCGTCAGCGGCTCGAGCAGTGTCACGATCGAGGCGACCGCGCCGGGGACGCTGCGGATCCCGGTGAAGAAGAGCCCGTAGGCGAGCGCGCTCGGCACGGCGCCCAGGTAGAGCAGCACGCCCACGGCCACCGGGTCGGTGGTGAACCGGAGCCCGGTGACGAGCGCGACCGGTGTCAGCAGCAGGGCGCCCCCGGCGAACCCGACGAGGGTCACCGGGATGCCGTGCGGCACGCCGGCGCCGGAGAGGGTGACGACGGCGTAGCCGAGGGCCGAGCCGACGGCGAGCAGTGCGCCCAGGACGACCGTCGTCCCGGTGTCCTCGCCCGCGGAGATGCCCACCAGCAGGACGAGACCGACCAGCGCCACGACGAGGGCGACGACCGTGGCGCGGTCGGGCCGGCCGTGCCCCAGGACCGTCGCGCCGACGGCGATCAGCAGGGGGGCGAGGCCGAGTGCCACGAGGGTGGCGATGCTGACACCGGCCGCGGCGACCGCCGCGAAGTACGCCAGCTGGTAGGCCGCCAGCCCGGCCGCCACGAGCGCGAGACGGATGCCGGTGCCGCGGGTGACCGGGACGGGCGCGTCCACCCGTCGGCGGCGGGTGACCGCGAAGCCGACCAGCAGCACGACCGCGCCGATGGCCATGCGGTGCCAGGCGATGTCGAGCGGCCCGAGGTCGGTGCGGTCGGCGACGAGCGCACCGCTGATCCCGGAGGTGCCCCAGCAGAGGGCGGCGAGGACGACGAGCAGGAAGCCGCGGCGGGCCGCGGGGAGCACGGGGGAGGACATGACGCTCCTGGGATCGGAACCGGCGAGGGGACTCGGATCCGGAGCACGGCGCGACGGGAGGCCCGTGGGCCTGCGTCGAGGGGGTCAGCCCGCGGTGCTCCGGCTCAGGAGCGGGGCGGGGGCAGATGAAGGACCCCGTCCTCCTCGCCCCTCGCAGGCTCGGGGCGAGCCTCGGGACGGGGCCATGGCGTCATGGGCGGAAGAGTAGTGCGAGCCGTCGTCGGAGCGCCCGCCCGTTTCCTCTACAGTGGACGCCAGACCCCTCGTGTGGCGTCATCCTGTGAACCTCCCCAGGGCCGGAAGGCAGCAAGGATAAGCGGGCTCTGGCGGGTGCGCGGGGGGTCCCTTGCATTGTCCGAGCCCTGGTTTCCCAGCTCCCTCGCAGGTTCGTGCGGTTGACTCCATGAACTTTCAAGCGAAGGAGTCGCGATGAGTCGCCGGACGTGGATCCTGGTCGCCGTCCCTGTCGTGCTGGTCCTGGGCCTCGTCCTCGGGCCGCTCGCCTATGCGGCCCTGCAGGACGACGCGCCGCCCGCCGAGACGGTGCAGGCGCAGGCCGAGGACGCGGAGCTCGTCGCGCAGACCGACGGGACCTGGACCGTCGGGGACGGGTCCAGCGCGGGCTACCGGGTCGACGAGGTGCTCAACGGTGCCGACGTGACGGTCGCCGGGACCACCGACCAGGTCACGGGCACCGTGGTCGTCGAGGACGGCGTCCTGAGCACCGCCGAGGTGACCGTCGACGTCGCCAGCATCACCACCGACAGCGGCCGGCGTGACTCCTACTTCCGGGACAGCGTCATGGACGTCGGACAGCACCCGACCGCGGCGTTCGTGGTCACCGGCCCGGTCGACCTGCCCGAGCTCACCGGCACGCCGACGACCGTGCCGGTGACCGGCGAGCTGACCCTGACCGGGGAGACGCGGGAGGTGCAGGTCGATCTGGGGGTCGTCCGCACGCCGAACGGCGTCGACATCTCCGGCTCGATCCCCGTGACCTTCGCCGATTTCGGCATCGAGGCACCCGACCTCGGCTTCGTGCGCGTCGAGGACCAGGGCTCGATCGAGTTCCTGCTCCTCCTGGAGACGTGAACCGGGGCCGGTCCGCGAGGGGCCGGCCCCGGGCCTGGGTGAACGGGTCCGGACGATCAGGTCACGGCGATGGAGGCGATCACGTCCCTCGCCATCTGCTCACCGGCGGCACCGGCCGGGAACTGTCCGCCGATCACGACGCGCCGGTCCCCGGCGAGGATCTGCACGCCGAAGGAGGTCCGTTCGACCGTGGTGCGCCCGGGAATCGGGTCGTTGTCGGGGCCCAGCGTCAGGACGAAGGCGTGCGTATCGGTGCCCCCTGGGACCACCGGGAGGAAGTAGTCACCGTCCATCGGGGGGAGCCCGCCCTCGAAGGGCTCCAGCAGCCTGACCGTCACGAGGGAGTACTCGCCGTCACCCAGCGAGGGCCCGTTCCAGGTGAGCGAGGGACCCTCCATGAAGCTCGGCTCGGCGCTCTCGTCGATGGTGTCGGCCGTCCGGGAACCCGGCGGCACGGCGAACGTGACGCCCTGGAAGGTGCGCCGTTCCCAGCCGGCGGGCACGGGCAGGCCGGGCACCTCCGCCGCGGCCTCGGCCGCCTGCCGGGCGAGTGCTGCCTCGGCGGCAGCCTGCTGCTCCAGCGCCGCCTGCGCCTGGGCTGCCTGCGCCGCCACGCGGGCTTCCGCCACTGCGCGCTTCATGTCGGCGTCGTTCGTCGTGGGCACGGCCGAGGTCGACAGGTCCGCGGGTCCCGCGACCTCGCTGGGGGCGGACGAGGTCAACGTCCCGATCGCGATGGGGACGCCGACGACCATGGTCGCCGTCACCGTGGCGACCGCGAGCACGGTGAGGCGTGCCCGCCGGCGGCTGCGATGACGCGCCCGGGCCGCACGCACCTGGGCGACCACGTCGACCGCCGGGGTCATGTCGTCGGCCAGGTGGTGCAGGCGGGAGCTGAGGACGGTGGTGTCGTGGTCGTTCACTGGTGCCTCCCCGATGCGGGCGTGAGGTTCTCGTCCTGGACCGGAGCGAGCAGACCGCGCAGGGCGGCCAGTCCCTTCGAGACGTGGTTGTTGACGGTGCTGCGGGAGCAGCCCATGAGCTGCGCGGTCTCGGCCTCGCTGAGGTCCTCGAAGTAGCGGAGGACGACGGCGGTGTGCACCCGCAGGGAGAGCCGGAGCAGTGCCTGGCGCATCTCGTCGCTCTCCGCGTGCGCGCTCTGGAGGTCGCCGCCGCCGACGTCCGGGAAGGTCTCGAGGACCCGCTCGGTGTTGGTCAGCCGACGCACCCAGCTCAGGTGCGCGTTGATCATGAGCCGGCGCACGTAGGCGACGGGGTGGTCGGCCTGGCGCACCTTGGCCCACGACCCGTACGTCTTGGCCAGCGCGGTCTGGAGCAGGTCCTCGCCGAGATGGGCGTCCCCGGTGACGAGGCAGGCTGTGCGCAGCAGCTGCCCGCCGTGATCGGCGACGAAGTCGGTGAACTCCGCGTCCCTGTGTTCGGTCACTCGTTCCTCCGGTGTTCGGTCGTCACGAGGAGGACGCGTCGGAGACCCGCACCCACCCCATACCGCTATGTATCGGTCTCGTAACGGATGGTCAGCACCGTCGGCAGCCGTCGATCCGGAACGTCCATCGGGGCGTCGGTGCGGACACGTAACCTCTCGGCGTGGCCCTGGCTCTCTACCGCAAGTACCGCCCGGCGACCTTCGCCGAGGTGGTCGGTCAGGAGCACGTCACCGCCCCGCTGATGAACGCGGTCGACGGCGGCCGGATCAACCACGCCTACCTCTTCAGCGGCCCGCGCGGCTGCGGCAAGACGTCGTCGGCGCGCATCCTGGCCCGCTCGTTGAACTGCGAGCAGGGCCCGACGTCCACGCCGTGCGGCGTCTGCGAGTCCTGCATCGCCCTGGCGCCCGACGGCCCCGGCTCGCTGGACGTCATGGAGATCGACGCGGCCAGCCACGGCGGTGTCGACGACGCCCGTGACCTCCGGGAACGCGCCTTCTTCGCGCCGGTCAGCAGCCGCTACAAGGTCTACATCGTCGACGAGGCGCACATGGTCACCACGCAGGGCTTCAACGCCCTGCTCAAGGTGGTGGAGGAGCCGCCGGACTTCCTCGTCTTCGTCTTCGCCACGACCGAGCCGGAGAAGGTCCTCCCGACCATCCGCTCGCGCACCCACCACTACCCGTTCCGTCTCGTCCCGCCGACGACCCTGCGCCAACTGCTCGAGAAGACCTGTGAGGCCGAGGGCGTCACCGTCGAGCCGACCGTCTTCCCGCTGGTGGTCCGCGCCGGTGGCGGCTCGGTCCGCGACTCGCTGTCGATCCTCGACCAGCTGCTCGCCGGCGCCGGCCCCGAGGGCGTCACCTACAAGACCGCCGTCGGCCTGCTCGGGGTCACCGACGACGCCCTGCTGGACGAGACGATCGACGCGCTGGCCGCCCACGACGCCCCGGCGGTCTTCCGCGCCGTCGACCGCGTCGTCGAGGCCGGGCACGACCCGCGCCGCTTCGCCACCGACCTGCTCGACCGGCTGCGCGACCTGATCGTGCTCGACGCCGTCCCCGACGCCGGGGGCAACGGGCTGCTCGACTGCCCGCCCGACCGGATCGACCTGATGAACCAGCAGGCGTCCGCACTCGGCTCGGCGACGCTCTCGCGAATGGCGGACACGGTCCACGAGGGCCTGACCGAGATGCGCGGGACGACGGCGCCCCGGCTGCTGCTGGAGCTCGTGTGCGCCCGCATGCTGCTGCCGGCGGCCGACGGGTCGGCCGCCGCCACCCTCCAGCGACTGGAACGGCTCGAGCGCCGGATGTCGATCGCCGGCGAGCACGCCGGGCGTCCGGAGGCCGCCGTGCGTGAGACGGCCCCCGCCCCTGTCCGTGAGGCGCCCGTGCGGGAGGCCCCCGTGCGCGAGGCGCCACCGCGCCCGGCCCCCGCGGTGGCTCCGAGCCCTCCGCCCGCTGCGGCCGCACCCGTGCCCGCGCCGGCGGCCGAAGCTCCGCGCGCGGGGTACGTCCGCCCGTCGCAGCGCAGCGAGGCGCCCAGCAAGCGACCGGCAGCCCCCGCGGCCGCCGCACCCGCGGCCTCGTCGACCGACGACTGGCCCGAGACGGTGCAGCCCGGGTCCGGCCGGGGCAAGGCGTCGCCGGCCGCTCCCGCTGCGGCGCCCCAGCAGCGCCGCGCCACCGGAGAGCCGGACATCCCGCTTCCACCGGAGCCGACCGACGACGAGGAGTGGCCGCACGCGCCGAGCCCGGCTGCCGGCCGGGCCGCGGCCGCACGCTCCGAGGCCGCCGAGCACGGCACCCGCCCGGCGGACGGTCCACCCCGGGCCGCCGCGGAGTCCGCTCCGGCCCCGCGCGGTGGCGAGCCCACTCCGGTCGTCTCGGCCAACCCCGAGAAGTCCGGTGACGACGGCGAGCTGACCACGACCGACGTCCGCCGCATGTGGCCGGAGCTGCTCGCCGTCGTGAAGCGGCACAAGCGCACCACCGAGGCCCTGCTCAAGAACGCCCAGGTGCACCAGCTGACCAACGGCGTGCTGACCCTGGCGACGTCGTCCCCGGCGCTGGCCCGCCGCCTCGGTGACGACCTCAACAAGGACGTCATCCGCGAGGCGCTGAACGAGCTGCTCGGCGTCCGCTGGCGGGTCGACGCCGTGGTCGAGGGCGCCGCGGCGGCCCCCGGGCCGCCGATCCCGCCCGAGCAGGCGCAGGAGGCGGCACGCGCCGCCGAGGCCGCCGAGGCGCGGGAACTCATGGCCGAGCGCGCCGCCGACGTCTCGGCCGCGGGCGACGGCGAGCCCGCGCCGATGGTCGACCCCGAGCAGGCGGCCCTGTCGCTGCTCCGGGCGCAGCTCGGCGCCCGGCCCCTCGACGGCTGAGTCGATGAGCGCGCGCGACCTCCCGGACGACGAGCAGGCGATCGTCGAGGCGGTCGCCCGCTGGGTGGACCGCGTGGTGCGCCCGCAGGCCGGCCGGCTGGAGCGGGCGCAGGAGTACCCCGCGGCCCTGATCGACCAGATGAAGGAGATGGGGGTCTTCGGGCTCGCCGTCCCCGAGCGGTGGAGCGAGTCCGCGGTCTCCACCCGCTGCTTCGCGCTGGTCACCGAGCACCTGGCCCGCGGCTGGATGAGCCTGGCCGGGGCGATGGGCGGGCACAGCGTCGTCGCCCGGCTCCTCGCGCGGTACGGGACCCCGGAGCAGCAGGAGCGGTGGCTGCCCCGCATGGCGACCGGTGAGGTGCGCGCCGCCATGGCGCTCACCGAGCCCAGCGGCGGCTCCGACCTGCAGGACATCCGCACGCGGGCGGTCCGGGACGGGGACGACTACGTCGTCGACGGCAGCAAGACCTGGATCACCAACGCCCGTCACGCCGGGCTGATCGCCACCCTGGTGAAGACCGACCCGGAGGCATCCCCGCGGCACACCGGGATCAGCATCCTGCTCGTCGAGCCGGACCAGGTGTCCGTCTCCCGCGACCTGCCCAAGCTCGGCTACCGGGGGGTGGAGTCCTGCGAGCTCTCCTTCGCCGGGTCGCGGGTGTCCGCCGGGTCCCTGCTCGGCGGCGAGGAGGGGCACGGCTTCGCCCAGTTCATGGCCGGCCTCGAGCTGGGGCGCGTACAGGTCGCCGCCCGGGCAGTGGGGGTCGGGCAGGCGGCCCTGGACGACGCCCTCGCCTACGCCCAGCAGCGCGAGACGTTCGGCCGGCCGATCTGGGAGCACCAGTCGGTCGGCAACCTGCTCGCCGACATGGCGACCAAGGTGCACGCCTCCCGCCTGCTCGTGCTCGACGCGGCCGCCGGTATCGACGCGGGCCGGCGCAGCGACCTGGAGGCGGGGATGGCCAAGCTCTACGCGTCCGAGGCGTGCATGCAGGTCGCGCTCGACGCCATGCGCATCCACGGGGCGGCCGGGTACTCGGCCGAGCTCGACATCGAGCGCTACTTCCGCGACGCGCCGCTGATGATCGTGGGGGAGGGCACCAACGAGATCCAGCGCAACGTGATCGTGCGCCGCCTCGTGGAGCGCTCTCGGGAGAGCTGAGGCCGGAGGGGCGGCGGCGCTCGGCGTGGCGCTGCGCGTCGTATCCGCGGCCTACTCTCGTGGCATGTTCCCCGGTGGTCAGCCCGACATGGCTCAGCTCCTCCAGCAGGCCCAGCAGATGCAGCAGCAGTTGGTCGCCGCCCAGGAGGAGCTGGCGCGCACCGAGGTCACCGGCTCCGCCGGCGGTGGTCTGGTCACCGCCACGATGACCGGCAGCGGCGACGTCACCGCCATCACCATCACGCCCGCCGCCGTCGACCCCGACGACCTGGAGACGCTGCAGGACCTCGTCGTCGCCGCCTTGCACGACGCCAAGCGCGCGGCCGACGAACTGGCCGCGAACACCATGGGCCCGCTCGCCGGCGGGCTGGGTGGCGGCGGCCTGGGCCTCCCCGGCTTCTGACCGCGCCTCCCGGATCCCAGAGGAACACCCCGTGTACGAAGGCGCCGTCCAGGACCTGATCGACGAGCTGGGCCGGCTGCCAGGCGTCGGCCCCAAGAGCGCCCAGCGCATCGCCTTCCACCTGCTGTCGGCCGAGTCCACCGACGTGAGCCGGCTGGTCGCGGCGCTCACCCGCGTGCAGCAGGAGGTCCGCTTCTGCGTGACCTGCTACAACGTCGCCGAGGCCGAGCAGTGCCGGATCTGCCGCGACCCGCGCCGCACCGACGACGTCCTGTGCGTCGTCGAGGAGCCCAAGGACGTCGTGGCGATCGAGCGCACCCGTGAGTTCCGCGGCCGCTACCACGTCCTCGGCGGCGCGATCAGCCCGATCGACGGCGTGGGGCCCGACGACCTGCGGGTCAAGGAGCTCATGACCCGCCTGATGAACGGCGCGGTCACCGAGCTGATCATCGCGACCGACCCGAACCTCGAGGGCGAGGCGACGGCGGCCTACCTGGCGCGGCTGGTGTCGCCGATGGGCCTCGCCGTCTCCCGGCTGGCCAGCGGCCTGCCCGTGGGGGGCGACCTCGAGTACGCCGACGAGGTCACGCTGGGCCGCGCCTTCGAGGGTCGCCGCCGCATCGACGCATGACGACAGCCCCGGGAGCATCGCAGCGAGGGACGAGCGAGGAGCGGACCGGGGCGCGGAGTCGCGCCATGGGTATCGCATGAGCGGGCGTCGCCCGGACGGGTGTGCAGCGCGCCGTCGCCGTGTGTTAGCGCTCACGCCCGCAGTCACGAGCGCATAACAGTGCTTCGGCAGGACTCCTTCCTGCGTTCACATGGTGTTAGACCTAGATCCTCCATTGGCCTTTCGGCGGCCGCGGTGGCGCCTGCGCGCGCCCGAGCGCCGTCCATTCGAAGACAGAGGTACGGATGACTTCCGGATCGAGCAGCCGTCGGCGCATCGTCGCCACGGCGGGCATCGCGGCGACGGCCCTGGTACTGGCCGCGTGCGGCGGCGGCGACGGCGACGGCGGTGGCTCCGACAGCGGCAGCGGCGGCGCCCTGACCATCGGCACGACCGACAAGGTCACGACCCTCGACCCCGCGGGCTCGTACGACAACGGCTCCTTCGCCGTCATGAACCAGGTGTTCCCGTTCCTGATGAACACCCCGCTCGGCAGCCCGGACGTCGAGCCGGACATCGCCGAGTCGGCGGAGTACACCGCGCCCACGCAGTACACGGTGACCCTGAAGCCCGACCTGAAGTGGGCCAACGGCAACGACCTGACCTCCTCGGACGTCAAGTTCTCGTTCGACCGCCAGCTCGCGATCGCCGACGAGAACGGCCCGTCGTCGCTGCTCTACAACCTCGACAGCGTCGAGGCCCCCGACGACACCACCGTCGTGTTCAACCTGAAGTCGGAGAACGACCAGGTCTTCCCGCAGATCCTGTCCAGCCCGGCCGGCCCGATCGTCGACGAGGACGTCTTCTCGCCCGACGAGCTGACCACGGACCAGGAGATCGTCGACGGCAACGCCTTCCACGGTCAGTACGTGATCACCAGCTACGACCTGAACAACCTGGTGTCCTACGAGGCGTACCCGGACTACCAGGGCATCCTCGGCGAGGCCAAGACCGAGCAGGTCAACGTCAAGTACTACGCCGACTCCTCGAACCTGAAGCTCGACATCCAGGAGGGCAACATCGACGTCGCCTTCCGCAGCCTGTCGGCCACCGACATCGAGGACCTGCGCGGCAACGACGAGGTCAAGGTCGTCGACGGCCCCGGCGGCGAGATCCGCTACATCGTCTTCAACTTCAACACCCAGCCGTTCGGCGCCACCACGCCCGAGGCCGACCCGGCCAAGGCGACCGCCGTCCGCCAGGCGGTGGCGAACCTGATCGATCGCGAGGAGCTGGCCGACCAGGTCTACAAGGGCACCTACACCCCGCTGTACTCCTTCGTCCCCGAGGGCCTGACCGGCGCCACCCAGCCGCTCATGGAGAAGTACGGCGACGGCGAGGGCGGCGCGGACGCCGACAAGGCCGCCCAGGTCCTGCAGGCGGCCGGGGTGCAGACCCCGGTCTCGCTGAGCCTGCAGTACTCCAACGACCACTACGGCCCGTCGTCGGGTGACGAGTACGCCCTGATCAAGGACCAGCTGGAGTCCAGCGGCCTGTTCACGGTCGACCTGCAGACGACCGAGTGGGTGCAGTACTCCGAGCAGCGCACCGAGGACGTCTACCCGTCGTACCAGCTGGGCTGGTTCCCGGACTACTCGGACGCCGACAACTACCTCACGCCGTTCTTCCTCACGGAGAACTTCCTGAGCAACCACTACACGAACCAGCAGGTGAACGACCTGATCCTGCAGCAGGCCGCCACCCCCGACGCCGCCGAGCGCCAGGCCCTGATCGAGCAGATCCAGGACCTCGTCGCCGACGACCTCTCGACGGTGCCCTACCTGCAGGGTGCACAGGTCGCCGTGACCGGTGCGGACGTGGAAGGCGCCGAGGACACCCTCGACCCGTCCTTCAAGTTCCGCTACGGCGCGCTCAGCAAGGGCTGATCCGAGCCCAGCTGAACAGCAGGAGCACACTCCGACCCCGGGGGACCCGCGCTGCGGGTTCCCCGGGGTTCGGCACGTCACGGGACGACACGAGCAGGAGAGATGACCACGACGACGACGGAGCTCGTAGCCGGCGGAGCAGACCCTGATACCTGGGCGCCGCGCGCCGAGAAGCGCCGCGTCGGCGGCGGGGGACTGGGCGCCTACCTGTTCATCCGCTTCCTGCTGATCTTCCCGACCATCTTCATCCTGGTGACGACGGTCTTCTTCCTCATGCGTTCGACCGGTGACCCGATCACCGCGGCGCTGGGCGGCCGGCTCACCGGCGAGCAGCTCGCCGAGCGGGTCCGCGAGGCCGGCTACGACCGACCGCTGCTCACGCAGTACTTCGAGTACCTGGGCAACGTCTTCACCGGCGACTTCGGGACGGCGATCAGCGACCGCCGCCCGGTCACCGAGATCCTCACGACCTTCGGAGCGGCCACCCTCGAGCTGGTCTTCTACGCCCTGCTGGTGGCCTTCCTCGTCGGCATCCCGCTCGGCCGCCTCGCCGCCTACCTGCGCGACCGGTGGCCCGACGCCGTGCTGCGGGTCTTCGCGATCGTCTGCTACGCCACCCCCGTCTTCTTCTTCGGCATGCTGCTCAAGCTGGTGTTCGCGGTGAACCTCGGCTGGCTGCCGGTCGCCGGCCGGGCATCGACGGGCGCCGACATCCAGCTGCAGCAGCTGGACGGCTCGACCGGCATCTACCTCATCGACGCGATCCGGCTCGGCGACGGCGAGGTGATCGCCGACGTCCTCGAGCACGCAGTCCTCCCGGCGATCGCGCTCGGCCTGCTCACCGCCGGCATCTTCCTGCGGCTGGTCCGGACCAACGTCATCGGCACCCTGGGCATGGGCTACGTCGAGGCCGCGCGATCCCGGGGGGTCCCCGAGCGGCGGCTGCTCAAGAAGCACGCCTACCGGCCGGCGCTCATCCCGATCATCACCGTCATCGGCCTGCAGATCGCGCTGATGCTCGGCGGCGCCGTGCTCACCGAGACGACGTTCGAGTGGAAGGGGCTCGGCTTCCAGCTGACCGAGTACATCGAGGCACGCGACTTCGTCGCCGTCCAGGGCATCGTGGTGCTGCTGGCGATCATCGTCGCGGTCACCAACTTCGTCGTCGACGTGATCGCGGCCCTGATCGACCCGCGGGTGAGGTACTGATGAGCACTCGTATCTCGGAAGGCGGACCCACCGCCCCGGCCGCCGGCACCCGCCGGGGCTGGAAGAGCCTGCCGCTGCTCCGCCAGGTCCAGCAGAGCGTCGGCCTGCAGCGCGGCATGCTGATCGCGGGGCTGGTGCTGAGCGCCCTGTTCCTGCTCGTCGCGGTCCTCGCCCCCCTGCTCGCGCCCTACGAGTACAACCAGCTGCGCGACCCCTCCGGTGCATTCGGCGCGCAGCAGGCGCCGTCGTCGACGCACCTGCTGGGCACCACCGTCGGCGGGTACGACGTGCTGTCCCGGGTGATCTGGGGATCGCGGACCGCGCTCTACGTCATCGTCGTGGCGTTCGTCCTCTCCTTCTTCGTCGGTGTGCTGCTCGGGCTGGTGTCGGGCTACTTCGGCGGCTGGCTCGACCGGGTGCTGGTCGTCGTCTGCGACGCGATCTACGCGTTCCCCTCGCTGCTGCTGGCGATCGTCGTGGCCATCGCCATCAGCGGCGGTGAGTCGAGCCTGTGGGGCGGGATCATGGCCGCGGCGATCGCCATCACCGTGGTGTTCATCCCGCAGTACTTCCGGGTGGTCCGAGCGGAGACGGTGCGGATCAAGTCGGAGGCGTTCGTCGAGTCGGCGAAGGTCATCGGCGCCTCGCACCGGCGGATCATGTTCCGCCACGTGCTGCGCAATGCCACCCGGACGCTGCCGCTGATCCTGACGCTCAATGCGTCCGAGGCGGTGTCCACGCTCGCCGCCCTGGGCTTCCTCGGCTTCGGCATCGAGCCGACCGCCGCGGCCGAGTGGGGCTACGACCTCAAGCGCGCGCTGGCCGACGTGTCCAGCGGCATCTGGTGGACGTCGGTCTTCCCGGGGCTGGCGATCGTCATCGTCGTGCTCGGGCTGACCCTGGTCGGCGAGGGCCTCAACGACCTGGCCGACCCCCGGTTGCGCACGCGGCGCCGGGCGGTGGCGTCGTCGGCCGACGTCGCCGAGACCTCGGTGGTCCCCGGTGGAACCCTGGACGCCGGCCCCGGCGGGCTGGCCGGCCTCGAGGGTCCCGACGACGGAAGGCGGTACGAGCAGTGACCCGGCCAGTGGGCGACGTCGTCGACATCGAGAACCTGTCGGTCAGCTTCGCGACCGACATCGGCACCGTGGACGCCGTCCGCGACGTGAGCCTGGGTGTCGCGGCGGGCGAGGTGCTGGCCATCGTCGGGGAGAGCGGCAGCGGCAAGACCGTCACCGCCCGCAGCATCCTGGGTCTGCTGCCCGACACCGCGCTCACCCGCGGCGCGATCCTGCTGAGCAGCAAGGACGGCGCCACCACGTCCGACGTCGTGCAGCTCTCGGGCTCCCGGCTCGGCGACGTGCGCGGCCGCGACGCCGCCATGGTCTTCCAGGAGCCGTCGACGGCGCTCAACCCCGTCTACCCGGTCGGCTGGCAGATCGCCGAGGGACTGCGGGCGCACGGGAAGTACAGCAAGAAGGAGGCGCGGGAGAAGGCGATCGACGTCCTCCGTCGCGTCGGCATCCCCGACCCGGAGCACCGCGTCGACCACTACCCGCACCAGTTCTCCGGCGGGCAGAAGCAGCGCATCGTCATCGCGCAGGCGCTGGTCCTCGACCCGGGCGTGATCATCGCCGACGAGCCGACGACCGCCCTCGACGTCACCGTGCAGGCCGAGATCCTCGACCTGCTGCGCCGCTGCCGCGACGAGTTCGGCGCGGCGATCGTGCTGATCACGCACAACATGGGCGTGGTGGCCGACCTCGCCGACCGGGTCGCCGTCATGTACCAGGGGCGGATCGTGGAGCAGGCCGACGTGCGCAGCCTCTTCGCCTCGCCGCAGGACCCCTACACCCAGCAGCTGCTGGCCGCCGTCCCCAAGCTGGGCTCCGGCCGGGCCCGCACCCAGGAGCGGGCCGCCGCGCGGACCGCCGAGTGGCAGGGGGCGGCTCCCGTCGTCTCGGCCGCCGACCTGCGGATCGTCTACCCGGGCCGGCTGCGCCAGCCCGACTTCGTCGCGGTGGACGGCGTCAGCTTCGACATCCGGCCCGGCGAGGTGCTCGGCCTGGTCGGGGAGAGCGGCAGCGGCAAGACCACGATCGGCCGCGCCATCGCGGGGCTGACCAAGGTCACCGGGGGCTCGCTCCAGGTGCTCGGCACCGAGATGAACGGCGTCAAGGAGAAGACGTTCCGGCCGGTCCGCGAGCGGATCGGCTTCGTCTTCCAGGACCCGGCGTCCAGCTTCAACCCGCTGCTCACCATCGCCGCCGCCGTCGCCGAGCCGCTCGTCGTCCACAAGCGGGCCGGCAGCGTCGAGGACGCCCGGCAGCGGGTGGACGAGCTGCTCGAGCAGGTCCAGCTGCCCAAGGCGTTCGGCGACCGCTTCCCGCACGAGCTGTCCGGCGGTCAGCGCCAGCGGGCCAGCCTCGCGCGCTCGCTGGCGCTCGAGCCGGAGCTGCTCGTCGCCGACGAGCCGACCTCCGCGCTCGACGTCTCGGTGCAGGCCCGCGTGCTGGAGCTGTTCGACGAACTGCAGCGCGAGCACGGGTTCGCCTGCTTGTTCATCAGCCACGACCTCGCCGTCGTCGACCTGCTGGCCGACCGGATCGCAGTCCTCTACAAGGGACAGCTCGTCGAGGAGGGCACCGGCGCCGAGGTGCTCGGGGCGCCGCAGCACCCCTACACCCAGCGGCTCCTGGCCTCGCTGCCCGTGCCGGATCCCGACGAGCAGGCCCGCCGGCGCGGCGTCTGGGAGTCGCTGCGCTAGCTCATTCCAGGACGACGTCGTCGCCCTGGCGGGTCGCGCGGCGCACGCGCAGCCGCGCGATCCGGCCCAGGAGCTGCACGACCTGCGAGTAGACCGGCGTCGGGCCGTGGTAGCCGAGGAATCCCCGGGGACCCTCGACCATCTCGCCGGTGCGCACGTCGTAGCGGCTCTGGTGCCACGGGCAGACCAGGCACCCGTCGGCGTCGATGCTGCCCTCGGAGAGGTCGGCGAGCTGGTGCCGGCACCGGCGCGACACCGCGAAGTACCGGTCCTCGCCGGCGCCGTCCGCACCACGGTTGCCGACCGCCCAGTCCCCGGCGCGGCGCACCGTTCCGGGCGGCACGTCGGCGGCGGGCAGGCGATCGGGTTCGCTCACAGGTCCTCCTGGATAGGGTCGGCACCCGATCCTCACCCATCCCGGAGGTCCCCGTGCGCCGGCTGTCCGTCGTCCTCGGGCTGCTGACGCTGCTCACCCTGCTCGGCGGCCCCGCGACCGCCGTCGACCCCCTCCGCCTCGACGAGCGGATCACCGACGACGCCGGCGTCCTCGGCGGCTCCCGTGGCGAGGTCGAGGACGCGATCGAGGAGCTCGAGTCGGCCGAGGGCGTCCAGCTCTACGTCGTCCTCGTCGACAGCTTCGACGGGCTCGGCGGCCAGGAGTGGGCCGACGCCACCGCCCGGGTCTCCCAGCTCGGCCGCGACGAGGTCGTGTTCGCCGTCGCCGTGCAGGACCGCGCCTACGGCTACTCCGTCGACGAGGAGTTCCGGCTCGACGCCGCGGAGGTCGACCGCCTCGTGGCCGACGACGTCGAGCCCCGGCTCGCCGACGACGACTGGTCCGGTGCGGTGGTCGCGCTGGCCGACGGGCTCGGCGGCGGGGGTGGTGGCGGCTCGACGGCCCTGTGGGTGGTCGGTGGCGTCGCCGTCGTCGGCGGGGGTGCGTGGCTGGCGACGCGGTCGCGCCGGCGGAAGCCGGCCACGGCGCCGCCCAGCGGCCCGCCCGACCCGCACGCCGGGGTGCCGACCGAGCAGCTGCAGTTCCAGGCCAGCAGCGCCCTGCTGGAGCTGGACGAGGCGGTGCAGTCCTCGCAGCTGGACCTGGACTTCGCCCGCAACCAGTACGGCCCCGAGGCGGTGACCGGCTTCGACGAGGCACTCGCGCAGTCGCGGGCCGACCTGGCGCGCGCCTTCACCATCCGCCAGCAGCTCGACGACGAGACGGACGAGGACGACCCCACCCGGCGCCGGATGCTCACCGAGCTCCTCGCCCTCGTCGAGGCCGGGGACGCGCGGCTGGACGACCAGGCCGAGGCGTTCGAGGAGCTGCGCGACCTCGAGCGGACGGCGCCGCAGGTCCTCGACGCGCTGGGCCCCCGGATCGCCGACCTGACCGGCCGCCTCCCCGCCGCGGAGGCCCGCCTCGCCGACCTCGCCGGCCGCTACGCCGACACCGCGCTGACGCCGGTCGCCGGCAACGTGCCCGAGGCGCGGGCCCGCCTGGCCGCGGCCGAGCAGGAGATCGCCGAGGCGCGGGCCGAGCTGGCGGCGGGGAAGCCGGGCGACGCCGTCACCGACGTCCGGGCCGCCGAGGACGCCGTCGCGCAGACCACCACCCTCCTGGACGCCGTCGACCGGCTCGCCGCCGACCTGGCCGCCGCCGCGGGCAGGGTGACCGCCGCGCGGACGGAGACGGAGAAGGACCTCGCCGAGGCGCGCGCCCTGGTCGGCGCCGGCGACCGCACCGGCCTCGAGCCGCAGGTCGCGCGGGCGGAGGCGGCCCTGACCGCGGCCGACGCGGCGTCCTCGGGCGAGCGGCCCGACCCGCTCGCCGCCCTGCGCCTGCTGGAGGAGGCCGACACCGCGCTGGAGCAGGCGCTCGGTCCGGCGCGCGACGCCCAGGCGGCGGCGCGCCGGGCGACCGCGGCGCTGGAGGCGGCGCTGCTGACCGCCCGCTCGGCGATCGGCTCGGCGAGCGACTTCATCAGCACGCGGCGGGGCGCGGTCGGTGCGGACGCGCGCACCCGGCTGGCGGAGGCCCAGCGGCACCTCGACGTCGCCGTGGGAACGGCCGGCACCGACCCGGTGTCCGCCCTCCGTGAGGCGCAGCAGGCGACGTCCCTGGCGCAGCAGGCCACCGACCTCGCGACCAACGACCTGTCCGCCTGGTCCTCCGGCCGGGGCGGGTACGCGCCGGGAGGGTTCGGCGGTGGCTACCCCAGCCGCGGCGGCGGCGTGGACCTGGGCAGCCTGGTTCTCGGCAGCATCCTGTCCGGGGGCGGGTCGGGCGGCGGTTACCGCAGCGGTGGGTACGGCGGCAGCCGGCGGCGCTCCAGCGGCGGGTTCGGCGGCGGCCGGTCGAGCGCGGGGCGCCGCTCCAGCGGAGGCCGCTCGGGTGGCGGCCGGCGCGGTGGAGGCGGACGCTTCTGATCCGGAGCGCGGTCGGAGCCCGGCAGGGTCGCCGGGAACTCCGACGCGCTCCCAGGCGTGCCTACAGTCCGGGCGGCCTGACACGGTCGCCCCCGTTCGAAAGAGGTTCCCCGTGCGCCGGCTGACCATCGTGGCGCCCCTCGCGGCCGCCCTGCTCGTGGGCGGCGCCGCACCCGCCCTCGCCGAGCCGCCCAGCGGCGTCACCGGTCAGGTCAGCGACCAGGCCGACGTCCTGGACGCCGGCGAGGAGGCCGACGTCCTCCGGGAGCTGGAGTCGCTCGGCTCCGACACCGGTACCGAGACCTATGTCGTCTACGTGGACACCTTCGACGGCGTCGACCGGGTCGAGTGGGCCGAGACCACCGCGCGGCAGAGCGGGCTGGAGTCCGACGACGTGCTGATGGCCGTCGCCGTCGACGACCGCCTGTACGCGGTGGCCCCAGGAGCCGACGTCGACCGCGGTGAGCTGCAGGACGTGCTCGGCGGCGACGTCGAACCGCTGCTCTCCCAGGGCGACTGGGCCGGTGCCTCGGTGGCGCTCGCCGAGGGGCTCTCCGGCGGTGGCGGCGAATCGGCCGCGGCGACCGGCGCGTCCGGCGGTGGCGGCGGTGGCGCCCTGTTCGTCGTCCTGCTGCTGTTCGCGCTCGCCGGTGGCGCCTACTGGGCCGTCCGGCGGCGCAACCGCCGCCCCGCGCTCGCCGGCCAGGCTCCCCAGCAGCTCTCGGCCCCGGACCCGCACGCCGGCACCCCGACCGACAAGCTCAACTTCCGGGCCAGCAGCGAGCTGCTGGACCTGGACGAGAAGGTGCGCAGCGCGCAGGTCAACCTCGACTACGCGCGGTCCCACTTCGGCGAGCAGGCGGTGCCCGGGCTGGCCGAGGCGCTCGCGGAGTCGCGGTCGGAGCTGGCGCGGGCCTTCACCATCCGCCAGGAGCTCGACGACGAGATCCCCGAGGACGAGCCGACCCAGCGGGTCATGCTCACCGAGCTGCTCGCCCTCACCGGCGCCGCGGGCGGCCGGCTGGAGGCCCAGGAGAAGGCCATCGACGCCCTGCGCGAGCAGGAGCGGACGGTTCCGCAGGCGGTCGAGGCGCTGCAGCAGCGGATCGACGACCTGCGGGGCCGGCTGCCCGAGGAACAGCGCCGGCTCGCCGGCCTGCAGGACCGGTATGCCGCCGCCACGGTGGCGCCGGTCGTGCAGAACGTCGCCGAGGCCGACGTGCGGCTGGCCGCGGCCGCCCAGGAGCTGGAGCTGGCCCGCGCCGACCAGGCCGAGGGGCTCACCGGTCGCTCGGTCGGCCGGCTGCGGGGTGCGGAGAACGCCGTCGGCCAGAGCGCGACCCTGCTCGACGCGATCTCCCGGCTGAGCACCGACCTCGGGGCGGCCGAGCAGCGCATCCCCGCGGCGCGCGCCGACATCGAGGAGGACCTCGCCGAGGCCCGGTCGCTGCTGCAGTCCGGCAGTCGCGCCGACCTGCGCTCGCGGATCGCCCGTGCCGAGGCGGCCCTGTCCGGCGCCGAGGAGGCGTTCCGCCCGCGGGACGGCGGACGGCCCGACCCGCTCGGGGCGCTGCGCCGGCTGGAGGAGGCCGACGCCGCGCTGGAGGAGGCCCTCCGGACCGCGCGCGACGAGCAGACCCGCGCGCGCCGGGCCGAGGAGTCACTCGGCCAGGCCATGCTCACCGCCCGGTCGACCGTGGCCGCGGCCGGCGACTTCATCAGCACGCGGCGCGGCGCGGTCGGGAGCACCGCCCGCACGCGGCTGGCGGAGGCCGAGCGGCACCTGGACGCGGCCGAGTCCCTGGCGCGCAGTGACCCGGCGGAGGCGCTCGCGGAGGCGCAGGCCGCGGACCGGCTCGCGCAGTACGCGCTGCAGGTCGCGGAGGCCGACGTCCAGCAGTGGTCGCAGCAGAACCAGTACGGCGGGTACGGCGGCTACGGGGGCGGCGGCTACGGCGGCGGCGGCTACGGGGGATACGGGCGCCAGCGCGGCGGCATCGGCCCGGTCGGCGCCGGTCTGGGCGGACTGCTGCTCGGCGGGCTCATCTTCGGCGGCGGAGGGGGCGACGGCGGCGGCGACTGGAACGCCGGGGACTTCGGCGGCGGGGGCGGCGACTTCGGGGGCGGCTTCGGCGGCGACTTCGGCGGCGGCGACTTCTGAGCCCTGCGCCCCGCGCTGCGGGGCCTGGGAACTGTCGGAGCCCGGTGGCAGCGTGACCCCCCTCACACCCGTGGAGGAGGAGCGATGCCCACCCGAGACACCCCCTGGCCCGACGGCACCCCCTGCTGGGTCGACGTCGGCACGCCCGACATGGACGGCGCGAAGGCGTTCTACTCCGCGCTGTTCGGCTGGGAGTACGTCGGCGGCGATGCGGAGTTCGGGGGTTACAGCAGCGCGCAGCTCGACGGCCGGATGGTCGCCGGCCTCGGACCGCAGCAGGACCCCGACGATCCCACCCGCTGGACGACGTACTTCGCCGCGTCCGACGCGGCCGCCGGCGCCGAGCGCATCCGGGCGGCCGGCGGCCGGGTGCTCGTCGAGCCGATGGAGGTCGGCCCGATGGGCACGATGGTCATCGCCCTCGACCCGCAGGGGAATCCGTTCGGTCTCTGGCAGGCCGGGATGCACACCGGCTACCAGATCCACAACGAGCCGGGAGCCCTGGCCTGGAACGAGGCGATGGTCGACGACACGTCGGGGGCGAAGCAGTTCTACACCGCCGTCTTCGGGTTCGGCTTCGACCAGCTGGGCGCCGAGGACGGCGCCGGCACGGACTACGCCACCTTCAGCACGGGCGGGAACCCGCTGGGCGGGCTGGCCGCGTCGGATCCGAGCATGCCCACGGGCTGGCTGACCTGCTTCGCGGTGGGTGCCACCGACGACACCGTGGCGCTCGTCGAGGCGAAGGGCGGGAAGGTGGTCACGCCGCCCGAGGACACGCCGTTCGGCCGGTTCGCCGTCGTCGAGGACCCGTGGGGGGCATCGTTCGAGGTCCTCCAGGACACGACGTCGGGGTAGCCCCGTTCAGCGCACGCGGCCCCGGGCCTTGAGCGGCAGCGCGGGCAGGGAGGGGGCGGACAGCCGGTCGCCGTCGAAGCCCTCGACGACACCGAAGCGCTCGTCCTCGGCGTTCCAGAGGTCGGCGTACTCGACGATCTCCTCACCCGACCGGCCGACGAAGTTCCACCACATGACCAGTTGCTCCTCGAACGGCTCTCCGCCGAGGAGCAGCAGGCTCGCGGCCTCCTCGGCCCGGAGCCGCACGGTCCGCCGGCCGGTGCCCAGGTAGAGCATCGAGCCGTGCGCGACCGGGGCGCCCTCGACCGTCGCCGAGCCGCCGGCGGCCAGCACCGCGTACTCGAAGTCCGGCTCCAGGGGCAGCTCGACGTCGGCGCCGGCGGTCAGCGTCAGGTCGGCGCCGACCAGCGGGCTGTAGGCGGTGCCGGGCGAGGTGGCGTCGCCGACCGAGCCCATGAGCACCGTCGTCGTCAGGCCGTCGGAGGTGAAGCCGGGGAGGGTGGCGTGGTGCTCGAAGTGCGGCGCCACCTCGCGGTGCGCGTCGGGGAGCGCGACCCAGAGCTGCGCGCCGTGCAGGTAGCGCGGGTGCACGGCCGGCGACTGCTCGGCGTGCGCGATGCCGTGCCCCGCGGTCATGAGCGCCAGCTGCCCGGGGCCGAACACCACGTCGCTGCCGACCGAGTCGCGGTGGTGGACCTCGCCCTGCAGCAGCCAGGAGACCGTCTGCAGCCCGGTGTGCGGGTGCGGGGCGACCTGCATGCCCGGCGAGCTGGTGACGTCGTCCGGGCCGTAGTGGTCCACGAACGCCCAGGCACCGACCATCCGGCGCCCGAGCGTGGGCAGCAGCCGCCGGACGCGGGTGCTCTCGCCCAGCAGCACCTCCTTGCCGGGCAGCAGGTCCAGGACCGGGCCGGCGGGCGTCGCCTCGAGGCCGCCCATCTCGCGGGCGGCCGGGCGGCGGTCGAGGTTGCTCATGCTCGTTCCTTCCCCGGCCCGGAGGGGGCCCATAGTGGCCACAAAGGTCCTACGAGACCTGACCAGTCTCGCCCCGGACGTCGGCGTGCGGAATGCGCCGGCCGTAACTGGCCGGGATGGAACCGAGCCGGCCCGCCTGGTGGTCGGTGAACGCGTCCATGACCTCCTGGCGGGTGTTCATGACGAACGGCCCGTACATGGCGATGGGCTCGCGGATCGGGGCGCCGCCGAGGACGACGACGTCGAGCGCGGGGGTGCGCGACTCCTGGTGCACCGCGCCGTTGATGGTCACCGTGTCGCCGGGGCCGAGGACGGCGAGCTGCCCGGTGCGGACCGGGGCGCCGTCGATGCCGACCGAGCCGGTGCCGGACAGCACGTAGACGAGGGCGTTGAAGTCGCGGTTCCACGGCAGGTCCAGGGTGGCGCCGGGGGAGACGGTGGCGTGCACCATCGCCATCGGCGTGTAGGTGGACCCGGGCCCCGTGTGCCCCGCGACGTCGCCGGCGATCACCCGGAGGAAGGCGCCGGCGTCCGGGCTGGCCAGCAGCACGGACTCGTCGGCGCGCAGGTCCTGGTAGCGCGGCTCGACCCACTTCTGGGCGCGCGGCAGGTTCACCCACAGCTGCAGGCCGTGGAAGAGCCCACCGCTGACGACGAGGTGCTCCGGCGGGCGCTCGATGTGCAGCACGCCGCCCCCTGCGGTCATCCACTGCGTGTCGCCGTTGCTGATCGTGCCGCCGCCCCCGTGGGAGTCGGCGTGCTCGAAGGTGCCGTCGATGATGTAGGTGACGGTCTCGAAACCGCGGTGCGGGTGCCACGACGTGCCCTTGGGCTCGCCCGGCGCGTACTCGACCTCGCCCATCTGGTCCATGTGGATGAACGGGTCGAGGTCGCGGAGGTCGACGCCCGCGAAGGCGCGGCGCACCGGGAAGCCCTCGCCCTCCAAGCCCGACGGCGCGGTGGTGACCGAGCGGGTGCGGCGGCGCACCGTTCCGGGTGCGGGCACGGGGACGCGGGCCAGGGTGGTGGTGTCCTCGACGGTCACGGCAGGCATGCCGGCCTCCTCGGTTGAGTGTTCAACTAGTGGCACCGTAACCGCCCCGGGCGTCGATGTCTTCCCCCTCTGCGCCGGTGCGCGTTTCGGCGGACCGGGCAGGGGCAGGACTCCCGACGATGGAGCCCGAGTCGTCCGCCGCCGGCCGGCTCGGCTGCCCGAAGCGCATGGTGTTCGGTCCGTGCGGCGGGGTCCGCGACGACGGCCGGTGCGAGCTCGCCGAGCACCGCTGCGTGTTCCTGGACGAGCCCCTGGTCCGCTGGCCCGGGCCGGCCGTCGAACCACCACCGCCCACCGGCCTCCTGGAACGGGCGCAGCACGGCCCCGTGGTGCTGGCCGACCTCTCCGTGCCCCCGTTCGACGCCGCCGCCGTCCGCCGGGTGGTGTCGGTCCTCGGTCCGCAGTCGGACGGGCTGCTGCTGGGGGAACACGCCAACCGCCCCGACTTCCCCCCGACCATGCTCGCCGCGGAGGCCCTCGCCGCGGGCGGCCGGCTCTGGACGACGCTGGCCTGCCGCGATCGCAACCGCGTCGTCCTCGAGCAGGAGCTGGCCGGCCTCGCCGCACTCGGCGTCGACGGGGTCCTCTGCGTCACCGGCGACGGTCGCGGACCCGGCGTCCGGCCCGGCGTCAGCCAGGTGTTCGACCTCGACGGCGTGCGGCTGGCCGCGCTGGCCGCCGGGCACGGGCTGCAGGTCGCCGTCCCCGAGTCGCCGGAGGCACCACCGGTGGACCTGCGGCCCGCTCGGGTGGCGGAGAAGCAGCGGGCCGGTGCCCAGTTGTGCGTGCTCAACCACGTGCGCAGCCCGGCACGGGTGGCCGCGTTCGTCGTCGCCGCCCGGGCCGCCGGGGCGACCCTGCCCTTCGTCGCCGGCGTCGCCGTCTACACCGACGAGCGCTCCGCGCGGGTGCTGCAGCACTTCCCCGGCCTGCACCTCGACGACGCCGTGGTCGAGGCGGTGCTGGCCGCGCCCGATCCGCGGGAGGCCGGCATCGCCGCCGCGGTGGAGGAGGGCCGCGCGCTGCTGGCGGTCCCCGGGGTCGTCGGCGTGAACCTGTCCGGGATGGGCTCGGGCAGGGGTGAGGACGACGGCGCACGGATCAAGGCCGAGGTCGCCGAACGGATGAGAGAGGCAGCATGAGTTCCCTGGAGAGCGAGGCCATGGAGGCGGAGTTCGACACCGTCGCCGGCTGGACCGAGGAGGCCGTCCGCACGCTGGGCCCGGAGTACGCCGTTCCCGCGGGCTGCCGGGGGAGCGGGAGCGAGGGTGCGCTGCGCTGGCTGGCCGACCGGCTCGACCTGCGTCCGGGCGCCCGGCTGCTGGACGACGGGGCCGGCGTGGGCGGACCGGCTGGCTGGCTGGCGGCCGAGCGCGGGGTGCGACCGGTGTGCGCGGAGCCGATGGCAGCCGCGGTCCGCGCCTCCCGACGGCTGTTCGGGCTCCCCTCCGTGGTGGCGATGGCCCAGCAGCTGCCGTTCGCCGACGGCTCGTTCGACGCCGCCTGGTGCCTCGGCGTGCTGTGCACGACGTCGGACAAGGCCGGCTCGCTGGCCGAGCTGCGCCGGGTGCTCGTCCCGGGGGCGCGCCTCGGTCTGCTGGTGTTCGTGGCCGCCGGTCCGCTGCCGCCACCCCTGCCGGAGGGCAACGAGTTCCCGGGCGAGACCGAGCTGCTCGACCTGCTGGGCGGCGCGGGCTTCGACCTGCAGGACTCGGGGACCGCTGATCTCGCCGACAGCCCCGACGAGTGGCTGGAGCGGGCCGACGCCGTCGATGCGGAGGTGGCCCGCAGGCACGGGGAGGCGCCGGAGCACGAGCAGGCCCGCGAGAACGCCAAGCGGGTCGGCAGGCTCATCTCCGGGAAGCACCTGCGACCGTGGCTCGGGATCGCCATCGCCCGCTGAGCAGGCTGAGCCCGCTGAGGACCCGAAACGCGCGGGACACACGCCGTCATTAGGTTCGTCGCCATGGCGGACCTCTTCGACGGCTACTCCCTCGGGGAGCAGTGGGACGAGATGTTCGCCCGCGTCTCCGAGCCGCGGGCCGCGTACGCCGGTCTGTTCGCGTCGCTGCAGCCCATGGCCGGCGAGGAACTGGCCGCCCGCGCCGACGTGCTCTCGCAGACCTACCGCGACGCGGGCGTCACCTTCGCCCACGCGGGGGAGGAGCAGCCGTTCCCCCTCGACATCGTGCCGCGGGTCATCGGCGCCGAGGAGTGGGCGGTCATCGAGCGCGGGGTGGCCCAGCGGGTGCACGCGCTGGAGGCCTTCCTCGCCGACGTCTACGGGGCCGGGCAGGTGTTCACCGACCGGGTCGTGCCACGCAGCGTGGTCACCACCAGCGCGCACTTCCACCGCCAGGCGCACGGGCTGGTGCCACCCAACGGCGTCCGCGTGCACGTCAGCGGCATCGACCTGGTGCGCGACGAGGCCGGCGACTTCCGCGTGCTCGAGGACAACCTGCGCTCGCCGTCGGGCGTCAGCTACGTCATCACCAACCGCGCGGCGATGAGCCAGGTCCTTCCGGAGCTCTTCGCCGACCACCGCATCCAGCCGGTCGCCGACTACCCGAGCCGGCTGCTCGCCGCGCTCAAGGCGTCCGCCCCGTCGAACGTCGCCGACCCCACGGTCGTCGTCCTCACCCCGGGCGTCTACAACTCCGCCTACTTCGAGCACGCGCTGCTGGCCCGCCAGATGGGCGTCGAGCTGGTGGAGGGCCGCGACCTCGTCTGCGCGGGCAACCAGGTCAGCATGCGGACGACGGACGGCCAGCAGCGGGTCGACGTCATCTACCGCCGGATCGACGACGAGTTCCTCGACCCGGTGCACTTCCGCCCCGACTCCGTGATCGGCTGCGCGGGCGTCCTGAACGCCGCCCGCGCCGGCCGGGTGACCATCGCCAACGCCGTCGGCAACGGCGTCGCCGACGACAAGCTGCTCTACACCTGGGTCCCCGACCTCATCCGCTACTACCTGGACGAGGAGCCGGTGCTGCAGAACGCCGACACCTACCGCCTGGACGAGCGGGACACCGTGGAGTGGGTGCTGGAGTCCCTCGACCAGCTGGTGCTCAAGCCGGTGGACGGGTCCGGCGGCAAGGGCATCGTCATCGGGCCGAAGGCGGACGAGAAGACGCTCGACGAGCTCGCGGTCAAGGTGCGGGCCCGTCCGCGGGACTGGATCGCGCAGAAGCCGATCGGCCTCTCCACCTGCCCGACGCTGATCGGCGGCCGGATCGCCCCCCGGCACGTGGACCTCCGGCCGTTCGCCATCAACGACGGCGACAAGGTGTGGGTGCTGCCCGGGGGGCTGACCCGGGTGGCGCTGCCCGAGGGGGAGCTGGTGGTCAACTCCAGCCAGGGTGGCGGCTCGAAGGACACCTGGGTGATCAGCCCGCCGCGGCAGGGCAACGGCGCAGGTGCGGACGACGACGCGGCTCCGGACCTGACGACGATCGAGTTCACCGCCGTCGACCTCCCCGACGACCCGCCGGCGCCGGACCCGGGCCCGCTGGGCGACACCGTGGTGGGCCAGGGTCAGCAGCAGCAGCAGGGGGCCTTCATGGCCAGTTCGGCCCCTCGGGGGACCAGGTGCTGAGCCGGATCGCGGAGTCGCTGTTCTGGATCGGCCGCTACGTGGAGCGCGCCGACGACACCGCCCGCATCCTCGACGTGCACACCCAGCGCCTGGTCGAGGACCCCTGGATCGACGAGCGCCGGGCCTGCTCGAACCTGCTGGGACTGATGGGCTCGCCCACGCCGGAGGCCGAGGCCGACACCGAGCGGGTGCTCGCCACCCTGGCGTTCGACCGGACCAGCCCCGGCTCGATCGTCGGCGCCCTGTCGGCGGCGCGGGAGAACGCCCGCGGCGCCCGCGAGGTGCTGAGCGCGGAGATCTGGGAGTCGCTCAACGTCACCCACAACGCCCTGCCGCAGCAGCGCACGATGGCCCGCCGCTACGGCCCGCACTCGCTGTTCCGCTTCGTCCGGGAACGCTCGGCGATGGTCTTCGGCCTGGCCGACTCCACGATGAGCCGCGACGAGAGCTGGCTGTTCCTCATCCTCGGCCGCTCGCTGGAGCGGGTGGACATGACCTCCCGGATCATCTCCACGCGCATCCTGGCCGGGGACGCCGCGCCGTCGTGGACGCTGGTGCTGCGCTCGACCGGTGCCTACGAGCCCTACCTGCGCACCTACCGCGGCATGGTGAACAGCAGCCGGGCGGCGGAGTTCCTGCTGCTGGACCGGCTGTTCCCGCGCTCGGTGTTCGCGGCCCTGGAGCAGGCGGAGGCGTGCCTGGCGGAGCTGGAGCGCTCCACCGTCCGCGACGCCGCCCGCGTCGGCGTGGCCGGCGAGGCGCACCGCATCGTGGGCCGCGCCCGCACGATGCTGGAGTTCATGAGCCCGCCCGAGCTGCTGACCGGTCTGCCCGCGCGGCTGGAGGAGCTGCAGCGCACCTCCTCGGCGGCCAGCGCCGCGGTGACCCACCGCTTCTTCACCGAGCAGGCGCCGCAGGTGTGGGTGCCGGAGGAGGCGGGATGACGCAGAGCCAGGCCCAGAGCCAGGTGGCCCATTCCCGGCCCGCTGCCCACCGCTGGCGGCTGCAGGTCGTGCACCGCACCCGGTTCCACTACACCGGGCAGGTCCGCTCCAGCTACAACGAGGCGCGGCTGACGCCGGAGAGCAGCAACCGGCAGACGACGCTGCGCTCCAAGGTCGAGATCGAACCGGCCGCGACCGCCTACGCCTACCGCGACTACTGGGGGTCGACGGTCACCGCGTTCGACCTGCACAGCCCGCACTCCGAGCTCGTCGTCACCGGGACGTCGATCGTGGAGGCCGGGCCCGACCTCGGCGGGCACGACCGCGTGGGCTGGAGCAGCCTCGCGGCCGGCGAGGTGCGCGCGCAGTTCGGCGAGCTGCTGAGCCCCACCCCGCTGACGGCCATGGACGACGAGGTGGTGGCCGAGGCGCGGGCAGCGGTCGGCGACGCCCGGCCGCAGCAGGCCGGCCGGGTGATCTGCGAGTTCGTCCGCGACCGCATCGGCTACCTCTCCGGGTCGACGAACGTGAAGACCAACGCCATGCAGGCCTGGAGCGCGGGCCAGGGGGTCTGCCAGGACATCTCCCACGTCACCGTGGGCCTGCTGCGGGCGCTCGGCCTGCCGGCGCGCTACGTCTCCGGCTACCTGCACCCCAGGCCCGGCGCGGAGATCGGTGTCCCGGTCACCGGCGAGAGCCACGCCTGGGTCGAGTGGTGGGACGGCGGCTGGAACGCCTACGACCCCACCAACGCCGTCGAGATCGGCACCCGGCACGTCACGCTCGGCCGGGGCCGCGACTACGGCGACGTCCCACCGTTCAAGGGCCTGTTCTCCGGGCCGAAGAGCGAGGGGCACACGGTGACGGTGGAGGTCACCCGCCTGGCCTGAGGTCCCGGCCGCGGACCTGGGACACTGGAGGCGATGAGCGCACCCCTGAACCTGGTCAACCTCGAGCGGGTGCACAAGGCACACGGCACGACCGTGATCCTCGACGACGTCTCCCTGGGCGTCGCCGCGGGCGAGCGGATCGGCGTCGTCGGCCGCAACGGCGGGGGCAAGAGCACCCTGCTGTCGCTGCTGACCGGCACCGACGAACCCGACTCCGGCCGGGTCACCCGCCGTGGCGACCTCGCCATGGGAGTCCTCGACCAGCTGGGCACCCTGCCGGTCGGGACGACGATCCGCGACGTCGTGCTGCCCACGACCATGTTCGCGAACGAGCACGAGTGGGCCGCCGACCCCGCGGTCCGCAGCGTGCTCGCCGGGCTGGAGCTCGACCGGATGGGCCTGGACGCGCCGGTGGCCCCGATGTCCGGTGGCGAGCGGCGCCGGGTCGCCCTGGCCGCGCAGCTGATCCGCCCGCTGGACCTGCTGGTGCTCGACGAGCCGACCAACCACCTGGACGTCGAGGGGGTCGCCTGGCTGGCCGAGTACGTCAACCAGCGGGCCGGCGGGCTGGTCGTCGTCACCCACGACCGGTGGTTCCTCGACGAGGTCTGCACCACGACGTGGGAGGTCGCCGGCGGCAGCGTGCACGCCTACGACGGCGGCTACTCGGCCTACACGCTCGCCCGTGCGGAGCGGGCGCGGATCTCCTCGGTCACCGAGGAGCGGCGCCAGAACCTGGTGCGCAAGGAGCTGGCCTGGCTGCGCCGCGGCCCGCCCGCCCGGACCAGCAAGCCGAAGTTCCGCATCGAGGCCGCGCAGGCGCTGATCGCCGACGAGCCCCCGGCGCGGGACACGATGGCGCTCAAGGGCTTCGCCGCCCGGCGGCTCGGCAAGACCGTCTACGACGTCGAGGACGTCGACTACGCGGTTCCCACCGACGACGGACCCCGCAGCCTGTTCCAGGACCTCACCTGGCACGTCGGCCCGGGCGACCGGATCGGGATCGTGGGCGTCAACGGCGCGGGCAAGACGTCGCTGCTGAAGCTGCTGGTCGGGGAGACGAAGCCGGACGCCGGGAGGGTCGTGGTCGGCCAGACCGTGGCACCGGCCTACCTCTCCCAGCACGTCACCGAGCTGCCCCCGCGCGCCCGGGTGCTGGAGGCCGTGCAGGACGTCGCCCGCATCGCCCGGATCGGCAACCAGGAGATCTCGGCATCCACGCTGGCCGAGCGGTTCGGCTTCGCGGCGAACCGGCAGTGGACGCCCGTCGGCGACCTCTCCGGCGGTGAGCGGCGGCGGCTCCAGCTGCTGCGGCTCCTCATGGCCGAGCCCAACGTGCTGGTGCTCGACGAGCCGACCAACGACCTCGACATCGACACGCTGACCGCGCTGGAGGACCTGCTCGACAGCTTCCCCGGCACGGTGCTCGTGGTCAGCCACGACCGGTACTTCGTCGACCGGGTCTGCGACAAGGTCGTCGCGCTCCTCGGCGACGGCACGCTGGCCGAGCTGCCCGGCGGGGTGGACGAGTACCTGCGGCGCCGGGCCGCGGGCGGGGCCCCGCTGACCACGGCCTCGGGCGACGGCGGGCCGCGGCCGGTCGGTTCGCCGTCGACGGCGGCACCCGCGGTCTCCGCGGCGGAGGCGAGGGCAGCGAAGAAGGAGGCCAGCCGGCTGGAGCGGCGCATGCTCAAGCTGGACGCCGACGAGAAGAAGCTGCACGCGCAGCTGGCGGAGGCCGCCGCCGACTACGCGAAGGCGGCCGCGCTGGACGCCGAGCTCAAGGCCGTGCACGCGGAGAAGGAACAGGTCGAGAACGACTGGCTGGCCGCGACGGAGCTCGCCGACGGCTGACCGGACGGGCCGGCGCACGGTGTCCTGACGACGCTCGTGCTCTGAGTCCGTGGGGACTCAGAGCTCGAGCGTGCCGGGGGAGCAGGGGGCAGGCGGCGGCCTCGGCGCGGCTGCCCTGGCCAGGCCGACGCGACCGCCGGGACGAGTGCCGAGAGCGGGCTTGTGACGCCCGGCGGGCGATGACGCGGGGCCGGTAACCTGGCGGCACCGCCGCTGGTGTCCGTCCGACGTCTGTGGTCGTCCCCGAGCCCCTCGAGACTCCCGGAGACCCGTGCTCGCTGTCCTGCTCCTCCACGTGGTGGCCGCCGTCCTGGCGCCCGTCCTCGTGCGGTGGTGGGGCCGGAACGCCTTCGTGCTGCTGGCGGCGGTGCCCGCGGCGGGCTTCGGCTGGGCGCTGACCCGCCTGGCCGCGGTCACCGACGGCGGCGAGGTCACCGAGACGATCCCGTGGGTCCCCGCCCTCGATCTCGACGTCGCCCTGCGGCTGGACGCCCTCTCGCTGACCTTCGCGCTGCTGGTCACCGGCGTCGGCGCGCTCGTGCTCCTCTACTGCGCCCGCTACTTCGAGCCCGGCGACGAGGGGACCGGCCGCTTCGCCGGCACCCTCACCGCGTTCGCCGGCTCCATGCTCGGCCTGGTCCTCGCCGACGACCTGCTGCTGCTCTACGTCTTCTGGGAGCTCACCACCGTCTTCTCCTACCTGCTCATCGGTGGGTCGGGGACCAAGCTCGCCGCCCGTCGCGCCGCCAGCCAGGCGCTGATCCTCACCACCGCGGGCGGGCTGGCCATGCTGATCGGGCTGATCATGCTGGGCGAGACCAGCGGGAGCTACCTGCTGTCGGAGGTCGTCGCCGAGCCGGGCAGCGGCCCGCTCCTGGTCGCGGGCACGATGCTCGTCCTCGCCGGAGCCGTGACCAAGTCGGCGATGATCCCGTTCCACTTCTGGCTGCCCGCCGCCATGGAAGCGCCCACCCCGGTCAGCGCGTACCTGCACGCCGCGGCGATGGTGAAGGCCGGCATCTACCTGGTGGCGCGGCTGGCTCCCGGCTTCGCCGACGTGCCGGGCTGGCGCCCGGTCCTGCTGGTCCTCGGGCTGGCCACCATGCTGGTGGGCGGGTACCGCGCGCTGCGGCAGAACGACCTCAAACTGCTGCTGGCCTTCGGCACGGTGAGTCAGCTCGGTTTCCTCATGGTGCTGGTCGGCGGCGGGAGCCGGGAGCTGGCCGCCGCCGGGCTGGCGATGACGCTGGCGCACGCGTTGTTCAAGTCCACGCTGTTCCTCACCGTCGGGGTGATCGACCACGCGACGGGGGTCCGCGACCTGCGCACGCTGTCCGGCCTGGGCCGCCGGCTCCCGGTGCTGGCCGTCATCGGCACGCTGGCTGCCGCCTCGATGGCCGGTCTGCCGCCGCTGCTGGGCTTCGTCGGCAAGGAGGCGGCGTTCACCGCGCTCCTGGACGGCGGCCTGCCCGACCGGACCGTCGCCGCGGCGGAGCTGGCCGGCCTGGTTCTGGGGTCGGTGATCACCGCCGCCTACACCGCGCGGTTCCTGTGGGGAGCCTTCGCGCGCAAACCCGGCCTCGCGCCGACCGAACCGGCCGAGCTGATCCACCCGCCCGGCGCGCTCTTCCTGGCCGCGCCCGCGGTCCTCGCCGTCGCCGGCCTCCTCGCCGGGCCCTTCAGCCCCGTCCTGGAGCCGCTGGTCGCGTCCTACGCCGACGGGCTGCCGCTCCTCGCGCCGGAGGCCGAGCAGCTCGCGTTGTGGCACGGGCTCCAGCCGGCGCTGCTGCTGTCGCTGCTCACCGTCCTCGGCGGCGCGCTCCTGTTCGCCGTCCGCCGCACGGTCTTCCGCACCCAGCGGCGGCTGGCGGTGGGCGCGTCGGCGGACGAGGGCTACTGGAACACGCTGCAGGCGCTCGATCGGCTGGCGGTCCTCGTCACCGGGACGACGCAGCGCGGCTCGCTGCCGGCCTACCTCGGTACGATCCTCGTCGTCGTGCTCGCCCTGCCGGGGGCGGTGCTGCTGTTCCGGGCCCCGTGGCCGGGGGAGTGGCGGGCGTGGGACACCCCCATCCAGGCCCTGGTCGGCGCGGTCGCGCTCATCGCCGCCGCTCTCGCGCTGCGCATCCGCCAGCGGCTCTCGGCAGTCCTCGTCGTGGGGGTCACCGGCTACGCGCTCGCGGTGCTCTTCGCGCTGCAGGGCGCCCCGGACCTCGCCCTCACCCAGTTCCTCGTCGAGACGCTCACCCTGGTCGTCTTCGTGCTGGTGCTGCGCAAGCTGCCGAAGGACATCGCCGAGCGGCACCGGCCCCGCGAGCGCGCCGTGCGCGGGGTCATCGCCGTCGCCGTCGGGACGCTGATGGCCGCCGCCGGCGCGGTGGCCATGAGCGTGCGCACCGCCACCCCGGTCTCGGTGGACTACCCGGAGGCCGCCTACGACTTCGGTGGTGGCCAGAACGTCGTCAACGTGACGCTCGTCGACATCCGGGCCTGGGACACGCTCGGCGAGATCTCCCTGGTCGTCGTGGCTGCGACCGGTGTGGCCAGCCTGGTGTTCCTGCGCAGGCGGACCGGCGCCGTCGAGCGGCTGGACCCGGTGGAGCTGGCCCGGCAGGAGCGCACGTCCCGCCGCGCACCCCGCGGGCAGTGGCTGGCCGCCTCCGCGGCGCTGGCCCCCGAGCGGCGGTCGGTGATCCTCGAGGTGATCACCAGGATCCTGTTCCACACCATCCTGGTCTTCTCGCTGTTCCTGCTCTTCAGCGGGCACAACGAGCCGGGCGGCGGGTTCGCCGGTGGCCTGGTCGCGGGCCTGGCGCTGGTGCTGCGCTACCTGGCCGGTGGCCGCTACGAGCTGGGCGAGGCCGCCCCCGTCGACCCCGGGCTCCTGCTCGGGGCCGGCCTGCTCTTCGCCGGGGGGACCGGCGTCGCCGGGCTGCTGCTGGGTGCGGACGTCCTCCAGACGGCGATCCTGCAGACCACCCTGCCGGTGCTCGGCGACGTCAAGCTGGTCACCTCGCTGTTCTTCGACATCGGCGTCTACCTGATCGTGGTGGGGCTCGTGCTCGACATCCTGCGGAGCCTCGGCGCCGAGCTGGACCGCCAGGTGGACGAGGACGACCCGATCGACGCCGCGCGCGGAGAGGTGATCGTCCGATGACCCCCACGATCGTCCTGCCGGTGATCATCGGTGGCCTCTACGCCGCCGGGGTGTACCTGCTGCTGGACCGCAGCCTCACCCGTGTGCTGCTCGGCTTCCTGCTGCTCGGCAACGCGACGAACCTGCTGCTGCTGTCCGCGGGCGGGCCGCCGGGGCTGGCGCCGATCCTGGGCTACGCCGAGCCGGACGAGATGAGCGATCCGCTGCCCCAGGCCCTCATCCTCACCGCGATCGTCATCACCTTCGGGATCGCGGCGTTCCTCCTCGCGATCATCTACCGCTCCTGGCGGTTGGTGCGTCAGGAGGTGATCGAGGTGGACGAGGAGGACCGCCGGGTGGCCCGCCGGTCGGACACCGACGCCGACGACATCGATCCGGACGACCTCGCCCCCGAGGACCGCCCGGCCATGCACGCCGACACCTTCGCGGCCGACGGCGACAGCGACGGGGACATCGAGCGCAAGCTGGCCGCCCGGTACGCGGGCATCCCGTCCGACGACGTCGACCTCCCCCCGACGCAGGGGAGCCGCCGGTGATCCGCGTCCTGACGCCGCTCCCGGTGCTGCTGCCGCTGCTCGGGGCGGCAGCGGCCCTGCTGGTCGGCGGCCGCCACCCGCGGGTGCAGCGCACGCTGAGCGTCCTGGTGCTCGCCGCGGTGCTCGCGGTGTCCGTCGCGCTGCTGCTGCTCGCCGACGCCGACGGCGCGGCCGCGGTCTCCGTCGGTGGCTGGCCGGTGCCGCTCGGCATCGTGCTGGTCGTCGACCGGCTGTCGGCGCTGATGCTCGTGGTCGCCGCGACCGTCGCGCTCGGGGTCCTGGTGTTCGCCGTGGGCCAGGGCGCCGCCGACGGCGACGAGGAGACGCCGATCTCGATCTTCCACCCCACGTTCCTGGTCCTCATCGCGGGCGTCGCGAACGCCTTCCTGGCCGGCGACCTCTTCAACCTCTACGTCGGCTTCGAGATCCTGCTGACGGCCAGCTACGTGCTGCTGACGCTCGGCGGGTCGGCGCCCCGCATCCGCGCCGGCATCACCTACATCGTCGTCAGCCTGCTGAGCTCGCTGCTCTTCCTCGCCGCCATCGGCCTCGTCTACGCGGCCACGGGCACGGTGAACATGGCGCAGCTGGCCGGCCGGCTCGCGGAGCTCCCCGACGGCACCCAGCTGCTGCTGCAGTCGATGCTGCTGATCGCCTTCTGCATCAAGGCGGCGGTGTTCCCGCTGTCGGCGTGGCTGCCCGACAGCTACCCCACCGCCCCCGCGCCGGTCACCGCGGTGTTCGCCGGGCTGCTGACCAAGGTCGGCGTGTACGCCGTCATCCGCACCCAGACCCTGCTGTTCCCCGGCGGCGCGCTCGACCAGGTGCTGATGTGGGCGGCGCTGGCGACCATGGTCGTCGGGATCCTCGGCGCGGTCGCCCAGACCGACATCCGCCGCATCCTGAGCTTCACGCTGGTGAGCCACATCGGCTACATGGTGTTCGGCATCGCCCTGGCCTCCTCCGCCGGGCTGGCGGGCGCCATCTTCTACGTGGTCCACCACATCGCCATCCAGACGACGCTGTTCCTGGTGGCCGGCCTGGTGGAACGGCAGGGCGGCTCGACCGGCGTCGACCGGCTCGGCGGCCTGGCGACGGCGTCCCCGCTGCTGGCGATCCTGTACTTCGTCCCCGCGATGAACCTCGCCGGCATCCCGCCCTTCTCCGGGTTCATCGGAAAGCTGGGACTCCTGGAGGCCGGCGTGGCCGACGGCGGCTGGCTGCCCCTCGTGCTGGTGGCCGGCGGCGCGCTCACGAGTCTGCTCACGCTGCTGGCGATCTCCCGGGTCTGGAGCCGCGCGTTCTGGCGGCCACCGGCGCAGTCGCCCGCCGACGACACGTCCGAGGCCGCCGCGGCCGACGCGGGCCCCGACCTGTCGCCCGGCCCGGAGCCGACCCCGGGTCAGCAGCAGGAAGCGGCCGGAGAGCCGGAGCCGGCGGTCACCGCCGGGGACGGCCGCGCGGACGCCCGACGGGCGGCGTGGGAGCGGCACACGGCCGTCGCCACGGCCACGTCGCCGGTCACGGACGGCCTCGGAGAGGAGGCCGAGCGGGAGCGTCCGCTGCGGCCCCTGCCCCGCGTGATGGTCGGGTCCACCGCGGTCATGGTCGCGGTGACCGTGGGGCTCACCGCGCTGGCGGGGCCGCTGTACGGGGTGGCCCAGCGGGCGGCGGACGACCTGCTGGACCGCACCCCGTACGTCTCGACGGTCTTCGGCGGGGAGGAGGTCCCGTGACGGGCGGCGCGGCGACCCCCGGGTTCGGGCACCAGCTGCGGCACCAGCTGCCGCTGCTGGTCTGGCTCGTGCTGGTCTGGAACCTGCTCTGGGGCACCTGGTCGTGGGCCAACCTGCTGAGCGGCATGCTGGTCGCCCTCGCCGTCACGCTGCTGCTGCCACTGCCCCCGGTGGTCGGCGGTGCCCGGGTGCGTCCGCTGCCCCTGCTGCGGTTCCTGGGCCATTTCCTCGTCGACCTGGTGAGCTCCGGAGCGCTGGTGGCGTGGCAGACCGTCCGCCCGCGGGGGATCGACCGGAGCGCGATCATCACCGTGCAGCTGCGTACGGACTCGGACCTGCTGCTGACCATCCTCACCGAGTCGCTGACGCTCGTGCCCGGGTCGATGGTCATCGAGCTCGACCGGGAGCGGCAGGTCATCGCGCTGCACGTCCTGCACGTGCAGGACGAGTCCGACGTCGAGCGCCAGCGCGCCGCGGTGCTCGCCGAGGAGGAACGCGTGGTCCGGGCCTTCGGCTCGCCGGACGAGATCGCGGCGCTGGACGCGGCGCCGGGGGAGAGCCCCGCCGGGACGGGGCGGAGGACGCCGTGACCGTCGTCTTCTGGTTCGCCTACGGGATGCTCGGGATCGGCGCCCTCCTCGCCCTGGTCCGCCTCGGCACGGGTCCGTCGCTGCTCGACCGGGTGGTGGCCACGGACACGCTGCTGGTGATCATCGCGGCCGGACTGGCCGTCCACGCGGGGCTGCAGCGCGACCCGACCGTCGTCCCGGTGCTGGTGGTGGTCTCCCTGCTGGCATTCGTCGGCTCGGTGTCGGTGGCCCGGTACATCGGCGGCATGCTGGTGGCCTCCACCGGTGACGGTCAGGACGTCGGGCTGCCGGAGGCGGCCGAGGAGAAGGCCGCCCGGGCAGCGGAGGGCGACCGATGAGCGCCGTGGAGGGCATCGGCGACGTGGTGGCCGTCGTCCTGCTGCTGCTGGGAGCGTTCCTGTGCCTCACCGCGGGGCTCGGCCTGGTGCGGTTCCCGGACGTCCTCACCCGGATGCACGCCGGCACCAAGCCGCAGGTGCTGGGTGTGCTGGCGATCATGGTCGGCGCGGCGATCCGGCTGCAGGGCTGGTCGGCCACCTGGATGCTGCTCCTGGTCGCCGCGTTCCAGATGCTGACCGCGCCGGTGAGCGCGCACATGATCAGCCGGGTGGCCTACCGCCGACGGCACGTGCGGCGGGACCGGCTGCTCGTGGACGAGCTGCACACCGGCGGCGAGGTGCGCGACAGCGTCTACCGCGGCGACGAGCCGGCGGACGCGCCGCCCGAGCAGCCGGCCGAGGCGCTCCTGCAGAGCCGCCGCGAGGACCGGGCCGACGGCAGGACCGCTCAGCCGCCGAGCTGACCGAGCCAGAACGGCAGTCCCTGGTCGTCCCGGCAGAGCGCGCCCAGCCCGTAGGATTGCCGCTCGATCTCACCGGCGTTCCCGCCGGCGGTCAGGACGGCGGCGACCGCGACCTCGATGTCGTCGACGGCGTACATGGGGACGGTGCCAGGCTCGCTGCTGCCGCCGCCGATGCCGACCATCGGTGAGGGTCCCTCGACCTGCCAGCCGTCGGGCACCCGTCCGGGCACGGCGGTCCAGCCGAGGACCGCGCCGTAGAAGTCCAGCGCCCGCCGGCCGTCGGGGACGTTGAGGGTGAGGTAGACGGGATCGCCGGGCCTCGGCGCCGGTGCGGCCGTCCCGGTGACCGACTGGACCATCCAGCGGTGGCCGTAGGGGTCGATGAGCCGGCCACCGCGGCCGTAGGGCTCGTCGGTGGCGGGCCGTTCGATCGTCGCTCCCGCGCTCTCGGCCCGGCTCATGACGGCGTCGACGTCGGGCACCGAGAGGTGGAGGGAGACCGGCGGCTTCGCGTCCCCGGGCCCCCGGAGGCCGTACTCCGGGTACTCGTCGGCGAGGTAGAGGGTGGCGCCGGCGATCTCCAGCTCCGCGTGGCCGACGCGGTCGCCGTCCAGGTAGGGGTCGCCGACGGTGTGGGCCCCGAAGGCCTCGGCGTACCAGCTGATCGCGGCGCGGGCGTCGCGGACGACGAGATAGGGGGTGATCGCGGACATGGTCGTCCTCCTCGGGGCTGCGGTGATGGTGGGACGCTGCTGGAGCAGTTCGCGGCTGAGCCGGTCACGCAGGGCGGCGGCGAACGCGGGGTCGGGGTCCACCGGGGTCGAGGGGCGGGCCAGCGACCGGAACGGCCGCTCGGGATCGGTCACGGGGCACCTCCCGGCTGCTCGGTGGACTCGTAGTGACGGCGGAACGCGGTGCGGGCGCGGACGAGCAGGGCCTCGGTGGCGTGGAGGGTGCGGCCGAGGTGTGCCGCGACCTGTGGCACGGGGAGGTCGTCGAGGTACCGCAGGGTGAGGGCGGCCCGGTGCGCGGGGGAGAGCTCCGCGAGGACCTGCTGCGCCCGCAGCGTGTCGAGTTCGTCGTCCCAGGGGTCCTCGCTGCGGTCGGCACCGCCGTCGAGCAGCCGCAGGCCCCGCTCCTCGCGCTCGAGCCGGCGCCAGTGGTCGACGAGCTTGTGCCGCGCGGTGCCGATCAGCCAGGGGACGGTCGTGCTGCCGCCGTCGTTCTCCGCGCGGACGGCGGCGAGGAACGTCTCCGCGGTGAGGTCCTCGGCCAGGGCGCGCTGGCCGCAGCGGGCCAGCAGGTAGCCGTAGACCTCGGGGAGCGCCCGGTCGTAGAGCGACAGCAGCCCGGGATCGGGCGGTGGCCCCACCGCGCGCGATCCCGGGCTGCTCATGTCCCTCCGTCGTCCGGGAGCCGGTTCCTCCGACGCCCTGACGGCAGAATTCCTACCGCTGCGCCCGGTTCACCGCCGAGACGACCGCGCGCAGGGAGGCGCTGACGATGTTCGGGTCGATGCCCACACCCCACAGGACGCGCTCGCCGACGGCGCACTCGACGTAGGCGGCGGCCTTGGCGTCCCCGCCGGCGGAGAGGGCGTGCTCGGCGTAGTCCAGGACGCGGACGTCGACGTCGAGGCTCCTCAGGGCGTCGACGAACGCGGCGATGGGTCCGTTGCCGCGCCCCTCGACCGTAACCGGGACGCCGTCGTCGACGAGCTCGACGGTCATCTCGTCGACGGTGTCGCCGTGCGCGGTGTGCCGGTGGCCGGCGAGCGAGAAGCGGCCCCACGGCGCCTCGGGGTCGGGCAGGTACTCGTTGCTGAACGCCGCCCACATCTGCTGGGCGGTGACCTCGCCGCCCTCGTCGTCGGTGTGCCGCTGGATGACGGCGCTGAACTCGATCTGCAGCCGGCGGGGGAGGTCCAGCTGGTTCTCGGTCTTCATGATGTAGGCGACGCCGCCCTTGCCGGACTGGCTGTTCACCCGGATGACGGCCTCGTAGCTGCGGCCGACGTCCTTGGGGTCGATCGGCAGGTACGGGACGGCCCACTGCACCTGGTCGACGGTGGTGCCGGCTGCCGCCGCGTCGGCGGCGAGTGCGGTGAAGCCCTTGTTGATGGCGTCCTGGTGGGAGCCGGAGAAGGCGGTGTAGACGAGGTCGCCCCCGTACGGGTGGCGCTCGTGGACGCCGAGCTGGTTGCAGTACTCGACGGTGCGGCGGATCTCGTCGATGTCGGAGAAGTCGATCTGCGGGTCGATGCCCTGGCTGAACAGGTTCAGGCCGAGGGTCACCAGGTCGACGTTGCCGGTGCGCTCGCCGTTGCCGAACAGACAGCCCTCGATGCGGTCGGCACCGGCGCGGTAGCCGAGCTCCGCGGCGGCGACGGCGGTGCCCCGGTCGTTGTGCGGGTGCAGGCTCAGGACGACGGAGTCGCGGCGGCCCAGGTTGCGGTGCATCCACTCGATCTGGTCGGCGTAGACGGTCGGCTCGGCCATCTCGACGGTCGCCGGCAGGTTGAGGATGGTCGGCCGTTCGGGGGTGGGCTCCCAGACGTCGGTGACGGCGTTGCAGATCTCGACGGCGAAGTCGAGCTCGGTCCCGGTGAAGGACTCGGGGGAGTACTCGAAGTAGATCTCCGTGTCGCCCATCTGCTCGGCCAGCTTGCGCACCAGCTCCGCGCCGTGGACGGCGATGTCGATGATCCCGGCGCGGTCGGAGCCGAAGACGACCCGGCGCTGCAGGGTGCTGGTGGAGTTGTAGAGGTGGACGATCGCCTGCTTCGCGCCGCGCAGGGACTCGAAGGTGCGCTCGATCAGCTCGTCGCGGGCCTGGGTCAGCACCTGGATGGTGACGTCGTCGGGGACCAGGTCGTCCTCGATGAGCTGGCGGACGAAGTCGAAGTCGGTCTGGCTCGCGGCGGGGAAGCCGACCTCGATCTCCTTGTAGCCCATCCGGACCAGGAGCTCGAACATCCGACGCTTGCGGTCGGGCGTCATGGGGTCGATCAGGGCCTGGTTGCCGTCGCGCAGGTCGACGGCGCACCACCGCGGGGCGACCGTGGTGGTCTTCTCCGGCCACGTGCGGTCGGGCAGGGCGACGGGCGTGAACGGGGTGTAGCGGTGGATCGGCATCCGCGAGGGCTGCTGCGGATTGCGTGCATGGGGATGGGCGGAGTGGCGGTGTGCGGCGGTCACGGTGTGGCTCCTCTGGCGCGGGCTGGACTCAGCTCCGGTGGGGCGGTCAGCAGGCGCCGGGAACGCACTCGATCACGGCAGGTCACCGCGGCGAGGGGGCCGACCTAGGAGAGGGCCTCGCCGCGGCTCATAAGCAGGAGGCTGCCGCGCACGTGCCCACGGTAGCAGCGGGTCAGCCGACGTCGCACGAACACGGGCAGCCCTCGGCGTGGACCGGCCGCCCGCTCCAGTCCTCGAGGTCGTCGCACCCGCTCAGGCAGTGGCACTCGAAGAACTCGGGCAGCCGTCGGGACTCCCCGGCGAGGCAACGGCGCTCGCGGTCCTCGTCCCGCCGGCGCCGTCGCACCGCCGCCCGTTCGGCCGCCCGTTCCTCCGGTGAGTCGCCGGGCTGCGGGAGCTGGTGGTCCTCGGGAGTGCCGACCCGACGCCGGACCGCGTCCCGCAGCCGTCGGTCGCGGTCGAACGTGTACCAGGGGCGGGCGCGGCCGTAGTGGTGGTCGTCGTGCCACCAGCCCTGGTCGCTGTACCGGGTGTCGAGATGGGCGGGAAACCGGCGGTCCGCCCTGTCCCGGACGGCCTGCGACGACATCGGCGCCACCTCCTGACCTTCTCCGTCGACGAGGGCGACGGTCAGGCCCGCCTGAGCCGCCGCCCGGACGAGGGCGCCGGTGGGAAGGTCGGACGCGTTCCGCTCGGCGCGGGCGATCGCCGACTGCGAGATCCCGCACGCCCGGGCCAGCTCCCGCTGCGACAGGTCGGCCAGACGTCGGATGCGACGGAGCGCGCCGGCGAGGTCGAACGTCACGCAGCAGATGCTGCGGTGCGCGGGACGCCCAGGACGTCGGGACGGCGATCGGTGGACGGACCCAGCTCCTGTGGGCACACCGCACCGCACCGCACCGTCGGACCGAGGCTCGGGGGCGTCTCCCGGAACCTCGTGCTCTGAGTCGCCGGGGACTCAGAGCCCGAGGTTCCCGGCACCCCCTCAGGTGCGCGCCTGCACCGGCGGGGGGTCACGGGTGCGGGTGCGGTGCGGGGTGCGGGGTGCGGGGTGCGGTGCGGGGGGCGGTGCGGGTCACGGGTGCGGGGTGCAGGTGCCGTGCCCGTGCCGCCGACGTCCGCCTGCACAATCCTCCCGGGCACTGGGCGACGAGGGGTACGGCGGTATGACAGGCAGACCGGCCGGGGGGCGCCGCCAGGAACCCGACGGGCCGACGCGGTCGGAGCGACTGCTCCGTGGCACCTGGATCGTCGCGGCCTTCCTCGCCGTGCTGATGGGGGTGTTCGTCGTCCCGATCCAGTTCATCGACGCTCGCGACACGGCCAGGGCGCAGCGGATCGAGAGCAGCGACGCCGAGGCCTACCCGGTCCTCGAGATCCGGCAGCGGGTCGGGAGCACCCGCACCGGCTACGTGGTGGAGGAGCAGGTCGCGACCTACCGGTCGCCGGCGGGCACGGCCACGGTCGAGCTGCGCAGTTACGACTCGAGTGCGGTCGTCCGGGATGAGGAGGGCTGGTTCGCGGTGCCGGTCCGCGGCGGCCCCGCGGAGGTGTTCGTGTCCGACGACGGCCGCACGGGCTACCTGGCCGAGGACTACCGGCTCCTCCTGGACGGCGGGTACGACGGCCTCTACCGGGCGGCCGACTCCTGGATCGGTGGCTGGGCCCTCGTCGGCCTGGGCACTCTGACGTGGTTGTCGGTGCGGCGCACCCGTCGCGGGGTGACGTCCGGACGGCGGGCCGTGCTCGCGCCTGCGCTGTACTGCGCCGTGGCCGCGGGTCTGGTCCCGCTGGCGTACGGGGTCTCCCTCCTGCTGGACGCGTGATCGGGGCCCGAGCTGGGGGCCGGGACCTCGCACGGGCCCGGCGCGAGGATCAGAAGTCCTTCTTCAGCCGGAGCCGCAGCGGCCGGCCGTCGGGGTCGTCGAGCAGGCGGTAGACCGGGGTCGCCCAGAGGCGGGTGTACCAGGGCAGTCGCTCGGCGTGGTGCTCGCGCAGCCGACCCGGTGGGCGGGGCCCCTGCCGACCGCCGGCGTGCCATGCGTCGAGGGCGGCCGCCCGCTCGACCAGGGTCTCGACGAAGCGTCCGGGGTCGAGGACGAGGTCGTCCTCGCTCCCGTCGGCGGCGAGGTCCAGGTGCTCGCGCGCCAGGGCCAGGCGCAGGTCGCGCGCGAAGGTCCGGGCACCCTCGCCGGTGCCCGCAGGGTCCCGCGGCTCGCGCTCGTCCCGGGTGCTGTCCAGGACGGTGCTGGACAGCTCGCTGTCGTGGGTCCAGGAGCGCCGGTTGAAGTTGTCGCTGCCGACGCTGGCCCACATGTCGTCGGCGACGCAGACCTTGGCGTGCACGTAGACCGGCGTCCCGGCGTGGTTCTCGACGTCGAAGACGTGCACCCGCCCTTCCCCCGCCTTCCGGCACATCTCGATCGCCTGCCAGCGGCCCACGTACTGCGGCCGCTCCGCGAACGCACCGTCCTGGTCGGGCACCCGGGGCACGACGACGACCAGGTGCAGCTCCGGGTGGTCGGCCAGCGCCTCGGCGAACAGGCGGGCCACCTCGGCCGACCACATGTACTGGTCCTCGAGGTAGATCAGCCGCCGGGCACGCTTGATCGCCTTGGTGTAGCCCCGCGCGACCGACCGCTCGCCGTCCGGAGCGAAGTCGTAGGGCGGCCGGATCGCGGGATAGGTCCGCAGGTTCTGCACGAAGTGCGGTCCGCACTCCGGCGGTGGCGGCAGCTGGGGCGGCAGGGGGTCGGCGTGCAACCGGGCGTCGTGCAGCTTGTCGTGGATCCAGGCCAGCGGATGGTCCGCGTCCGGGCTGTTGGGGTCGTCCCAGCGCTCCCGGAACACCGTGTCGAGCACGTGCACGGCCGGCCCCCGGATCTGCAGCTGCACGTCGTGCCACGGCGGGTTCCGCCCGTACGCGGCGGCCATCGGCAGCGCCTGCGGGTCACCTAGGTGCTCGGCGTCATCCCGGCGGGAGTAGCAGAGGTCGATCCCGCCGACGAAGGCGATGTCCTTCGACGGGTCCTCGTCGTGCCGCAGCACCACCATCTTCTGGTGGTGGCTGCCCATCCGGCGGATCCGCTGGTCGAGGATCACCTCTCCGCCGCCGTGCTCGATCTCCCGGTCCAGCGAGCGGTTCGACTCCTTGTTCATCTGCACGGCCTGCATGTGGGAGCGCCAGACCAGCCCGCGGACGCAGACCCCGCGCTGCACGGCCTCGGTGAACAGCTCGGCCACCGTGGGCCCGTCCTCGCGCAGCTTCTCGTCGGGGTCGCCGCGCCAGTCGGTGAAGAACAGGTGGTCTCCCGCGTTCAGCGAGCGCACCTCGTCGACCAGCCGGTCGAAGTAGGCGACCCCGTGCAGCAGGGGCTCGGCGAGGTTCCCCGCCGTCCACCCGGGCACCGCGGTATGGGGGTTGCCGCGCTCCTCGGCGGTCAGCAGCCACTGCTCCGGTTCGTCCACCGGATGATCACAACGCGCTGGTGGCGGGGGCGCAACAAACGGTGCGCCGGTGCACATCGGTAGCCTTGGGAGCCGTGGCCCTCGTCGTCCAGAAGTACGGCGGTTCCTCCGTCGCCTCCGCAGAGCACATGAAGCGTGTCGCCGAGCGGATCGTCAGCGCGAAGAAGAACGGTGACGACGTCGTCGTGGTCGTCTCCGCGATGGGCGACAGCACCGACGAACTGCTCGACCTGGCCGGTCAGATCACCGACGACCCGCCCGGTCGCGAGCTCGACATGCTGCTCACCGCGGGGGAGCGGATCTCGATGGCGCTGCTCGCCATCGCCATCTCCACCCACGGCTACGAGGCGCGGTCGTTCACCGGGTCGCAGGCCGGCGTCATCACCACCGGCAGCCACGGCAAGGCCCGCATCATCGACGTCACCCCGGGTCGGCTGCGCTCCGCGCTGGACGAGGGCTCGATCGTCATCGTCGCCGGGTTCCAGGGCGTCAGCCAGGACACCAAGGACATCACCACCCTCGGCCGCGGTGGCTCCGACACCACCGCCGTCGCCGTCGCCGCGGCCCTGCGCGCGGACGTCTGCGAGATCTACACCGACGTGGACGGCGTCTTCACCGCCGACCCGCGGATCGTCCCGAACGCCAAGCGGCTGGACACCATCACCTACGAGGAGATGCTCGAGCTGGCCGCCTCGGGGGCCAAGGTGCTCATGCTGCGGTGCGTCGAGTACGCCCGCCGCTACGGCATCCCCGTGCACGTCCGCAGCTCCTACTCACACCTTCCCGGCACGATCGTGTCCGGCTCGATGGAGGACCTCCCGGTGGAACAGGCGATCATCACGGGCGTCGCGCACGACCGCTCCGAAGGCAAGATCACCGTCTACGGGGTGCCCGACCGGCCGGGCGAGGCCGCGCAGCTGTTCCGGGTCCTGGCCGACGCCGAGATCAACATCGACATGATCGTGCAGAACGTGTCGGCCGGAGCCAGCAAGCTCGCCGACATCTCCTTCACGCTGCCCAAGAGCGACGGCCCCACGGCCATCGCGGCGCTGGAGAAGGTCAAGCACACGGTCGGCTACACCGAGGTGGAGTTCGACCAGCACATCGGCAAGGTGTCGCTCGTCGGCGCGGGCATGCGCTCGCACCCGGGCGTCTCCGCCAAGTTCTTCGGCGCGCTGGCCGACGCCGGCGTGAACCTCGAGCTGATCAGCACCTCGGAGATCCGCATCTCCGTGGTCTGCCGCGACACCGACGTCGACATCGCCGTCCGCGCGGTGCACGACGCCTTCGACCTCGGCTCCGACGTCGAGGCAGTGGTCTACGGAGGGACCGGACGATGAGCATGCGCCCCCTGCACATCGGGATCGTCGGCGCGACCGGCCAGGTCGGCGCGGCGATGCGCTCGATCCTCGCCGAGCGGGACCTCCCGATCGCGTCGATCCGCTTCTTCGCCTCCGCCCGCTCCGCCGGGACCACCCTGCCCTGGGGGGACGGCGAGATCACGGTCGAGGACGCCGCCACCGCCGACCCGACCGGGCTGGACGTGGCGCTGTTCTCCGCCGGCGCCACCACGTCGCGCGCGCAGGCCCCCCGCTACGCCGCGGCCGGGGTCACGGTGATCGACAACAGCTCGGCGTTCCGGCGTGACCCGGAGATCCCGCTGGTCTGCAGCGAGGTGAACCCCGGCGACATCGCGAAGGCCTCCGGCCGGATCATCGCCAACCCGAACTGCACCACCATGGCCGCGATGCCGGTGCTCAAGCCGCTGCACGACGAGGCCGGCCTGGTCCGCATCGTCGCCAGCACCTACCAGGCGGTCTCGGGCTCCGGGATCGCCGGCGTGCAGGAGCTGCACTCCCAGGCGAAGGCCGTCGTCGACAAGGCCGACGAGCTGGCCTACGACGGCACCGCGGTGACCTTCCCCGACCCGGTGAAGTACGTCGCGCCGATCGCGTTCAACGTGCTGCCGATGGCCGGCTCGGTCGTCGACGACGGCTCGTTCGAGACCGACGAGGAGCAGAAGCTCCGCAACGAGAGCCGCAAGATCCTCGGCATCCCCGATCTGCGGGTCTCGGGCACCTGCGTGCGCGTGCCGGTCTTCACCGGTCACTCGCTCTCGTTGAACGTCGAGTTCGAGCGCCCGATCAGCGTCGAGCGGGCCACCGAGCTGCTGTCGGCCGCTCCCGGTGTCGAGCTCTCCGACGTCCCGACCCCGCTGCACGCGGCCGGCCGCGACCCGAGCTACGTCGGCCGGATCCGCCAGGACCAGAGCGTCGACGGCGGCCGCGGCCTGGTGCTGTTCGTCAGCAACGACAACCTCCGCAAGGGCGCCGCGCTCAACACCGTCCAGATCGCCGAGCTGATCGCTACGACACTGTGACCCTCCGGGTCACACCGCGGCCAGGAGCCGTCCCCCTGCTGCGTTGAGCCGCTCAGTGATACCCGGCGGGAGCCCTCCGGGCCCCGCGCCGGGTCTCACCGGCCTACGGCTTCACGTGCTTCAGGGCGAACGCGAGCGCGACCTCGACCTGGCGGATGGTCTCCTCGATGACCAGCGATCCGTGCCCGGCGTCGAACCGGTAGACCTCGTGCTCCTTGCCGAGCTCCTCCAGGCGACCCAGGTAGTTGTCGATCTGCCGGATCGGGCAGCGCGGGTCGTTCGCGCCCGCGACCACGAGCACCGGCGCGGCGACGGCGTCCACGTAGGTGATCGGGGAAGAGCGCACGTACACGTCGCGCACCTCCTCCGGTGACCCGCCGAACAGCGCGCGGTCGTAGGCCCGGAGGCCCTCCATCTCGTCCTCGTAGGCGGCCAGGTAGTCGGCGACCGGCACCTCGGCGATACCCGCCGCCCACCGCTCCGGCTGCGTCCCGAGACCGAGCAGCGTCAGGAAACCGCCCCACGAGCCGCCGGTCAGCAGCGCCCGCTCGCGGTCGAGGAACCCCTCGGCCAGCAGGGCGTCGTAGACGGCGGCGACGTCCTCGAGCTCGGTGAGCCCGGGCCGGCCGGTGAGCGCGTCCCGCCACACCGACCCGTAGCCGGTGGACCCGCGGTAGTTCACGTGCACGACGGCGTACCCGGCGTCCACGTAGGCCGCGCGGCGGGCGCGGTAGGAGTCGTCGTCGGCGGCCTCGGGACCGCCGTGGACGAGGAACGCCGTCGCGTACGGCGGCGGGCCCTCGGGACGGACGACGAGGGCGTGGATGTCGCCACCCGGGCCGGGCACCCACCGGTCCTCGACCGGGTAGGCGGCGGGCGGCTCCTCGTCGGCGACCGCCAGGACGACGGGACCGTCGGCGCGGCGGATCACCGGGGGCAGCTCGGCCGACGACCAGGCCAGCTCCACGGTGCCGTCCGGGCGGGCGGTGGCTCCGCGCACGACACCCGGCGGGGTCTCCAGCTTCTCCAGTGCCCCGGTGGCCAGGTCGTAGCGGTAGATCTCGCTCCGGGCGGCGTGGTCGTGCCCGACCAGCAGCGCCGAGCCGTCCGGGTAGAAGCCCGCCGTCACGTCACCGGGCAGGTCGAGGACGATCTCGGTCTCGGTGTCGGCCTCGACATCCCAGATGAGCAGCTCCTCGCGGCCGCGACGTTCGTGCCCCACCAGCAGGCGCCGGTCGTCGGGCAGCGGACCGAACTCCAGCGCGTGCAGGCCGCGGCCCTCGCCGTCCCACTTCTCCGCGACGACCGCGGGGGAGTCCTCGGTGGTGTCGGCCGTCCGCAGGACCCTCAGCGCGGGGTAGCGCGGGTCGCCGTGCTCGGAGTGCGAGACCACCAGCAGCGCGTCGTCCCGCGTGAGCGCGTCCACCGACGCCGGGTCGGCGTGCCGGTAGATCACCCGCGGCGAGCCGTCGGCGGGCGCCAGCCACAGCTCGCTGCCGTCGTCCGTGGACCGCCCGATCGCCACCAGCGTGCGGCCGACCTCCAGCCCGGCGGGGTAGGCCGGCTCCACCTCGTCGACGGCGACCGCGTCGGGACCGCCGCCGAACGGCTGGGTCATCCACACGCCGAACTCGTCGCCGTCGGTGTCGGCGAACCACCAGATCGTCTCGCCGTCCGGGCTCAGCGTCGCGATCAGCGTGCCGTTCGGCCGGTCGGTGATCTTCCGGTGCTCGCCGGTGTCCCGGTCCCAGGCGTACTGCTCCACGACGCCGCTGAGGTCGGAGGAGTAGACGTTCCGCTGCGGCGCATCGAGCGCCCAGTCGGGCAGGGACACCCGCGGCGCGCGGAAGCGGGCCTGCCAGCGGGCGGTGACCTCGGGCGGGAGAGCGGGCTGCTGGGCGGCGCCAGGAGAAGAAAGGGCGGTCACCGCCCTATCTTCCCCCGGCGCCCGCTCCGGCCACCGTGGTGCCCCGGTCCGCGTCGTCGTCCTCGTCCACCCGCCGTCGCTCGGCGGCCGCGTCGCGCACGTCGCCGATGAGCCGCTCCAGCACGTCCTCCAGGGCGACGATCCCCCGGGTGCGGCCACCTTGGTCGACCCTCCCCATGTGGGTTCCCGCCCTGCGCATGGCGGCGAGCACGTCGGGGAGGTCCTCGTCGGCCCGCAGCTCGACGAACGGCGTGATGTGCTCGGCGGCGATCGGCTCGTCCCGGGCGTCGCGACCGGCGTCGAGCACGTCCTTGACGTGCACGAACCCCAGCAGCTCTCCCTGGCTCCCGCCGACCGGGTAGCGGCTGAACCCGTACTCCGCCACGGCCGCCTCCAACTGCCGCGGGGTGGTGCTGCGCGGCACGCAGATCACCTCGTCCATCGGCAGCAGCACGGCGTCGATGTCGTGCTGCTCGAAGGTGAGCGCGCCGGCGACCAGCTCGCCCACCTCGTCGCCCAGCCGGCCTTCGCGGCGTGACTGGGTGACCATCGACCGGATCTCCGTCTCGTCGAAGCTCGCCGCCACCTCGTCGGTGGGCTGCACCCCGAACAGCCGGACGAATGCGTTGGCCAGGGTGTTGAAGAACCAGATGAAGGGCCGCAGCACGCGCACGAGCGCCGCGAGCGGGGGGCCGAGGGCCAGGGCGGCGCGGTCCGGGCCGGCCAGGGTGATGTTCTTGGGCACCATCTCGCCCAGGACCATGTGCAGCACGGTCACCAGCGCGAGGGCGATCGTGAGGGAGATCGGGTGCAGCAGGCCCTCGGGCAGGTGCGCCGCCTCGAGCGGCACCTCGATGAGGTGGGCGATCGCCGGTTCGCCGACGGCGCCCAGGCCCAGCGAGCAGAGGGTGATGCCCAGCTGCGCGCCGGCCATCATCTCGCTGACGTTGCGGATGGCGGCCAGGGTCTTCACGGCCCGCGCCGAGCCGGCCTCGGCGCGCGGCTCGATCTGGTCGGCGCGGGTGGAGACCAGGGCGAACTCGGCGGCGACGAAGAACGCGTTGCCCAGGAGCAGGGCCACCAGGACGAGGAGGCTGACGACGGTCACGCTGCCAGCTCCACGCGCTCGGCGGAGGTGACGTCGGCGCGGACGCGGGCGACACGGCGGCCCTCGACCGTCTCGACGGTGAGCGTCACGCCGTCGAGCTCGACCGTGTCGCCGGACTCGGGCAGCTTCTGCAGCTGCTCGGCGAGGAACCCGGCGACCGTCTCGTACCTGCCCTCGGGGATGGGTACGCCGGTGCGCTCGAGCACCTCGTCCGGCCGCAGCAGGCCCGACAGCAGCCAGGTGTCGTCGTCGAGCCGGCGCAGGGTGCGCAGCGGGCGGTCGGTCTCGTCGGCGATCTCCCCGACCAGCTCCTCGACGATGTCCTCGAGCGTGACGATCCCGTGGGTGGCGCCCCACTCGTCGACGACCAGCGCCATCTGCAGTCCCTGGTCGCGCAGCAGGTCCAGCAGCCGCTCCAGCTGCAGCGACGACGGCACGGCGAGCACCGGCGAGGAGAGCTCTCCGGCGGTGCGTCGCCCGCGATCGGCCTCGGGGACCGCGACGGCGTGCTTGACGTGGACGATGCCCGTGACCTCGTCGAGGTCGGAGCCGTACACGGGGAAGCGGGAGTTGCCGGACATGACGGCGGCCTCGATCACCTCGGCGGCGGTGGCGCTGGCCCGCAGGGTCCACAACCGGGTGCGCGGGGTCATGACGTCGGTGGCGTACTTGCTGCCCAGCCGGAGCGAGCGCTGCAGCAGGCGCGCCGCCACGGGGGAGAGGTCCCCCTCCTCGGCCGACCGGCGGGCCACCGCGGCCAGCTCGTCGGCGCCGCGGGCGGTGTCCAGTTCCTCGCGGGGCTCGAAGCCGAGCCGGCGCACGATCCAGTTCGCCAGGCCCTGGAGCGCGCCCACCAACCAGCCGAAGACCCGCGTGAAGGCACGCATCCCGGGCGCGACGAAGGCGGCGACGGCCATCGGGTTGGCGATGGCCAGGTTCTTGGGACCCAGCTCCCCGAGCAGCATCTGCAACGTGGTGGCGAGGGCGATCGCCAGGCCGATGGAGATGCCCATCGCGGTCGCCTGTGGCAGCCCCAGCGCCTCCAGCGGCCCGCGCAGCAGCCCGCCGATCGCCGGCTCGGCGAGGTAGCCCACCACCAGCGTGGTCAGCGTGATCCCGAGCTGGGCGGCCGACAGCTGGGTGGACAGGGTCTGCAGGGCGCGGACGACGGCCCGGCCGCGGGCGTCGCCGTCGGCAGCGGCCTCCTCGGCCCGGCCGCGGTCGACGGTGGTCAAGGAGAACTCGGCGGCGACGAAGAAGCCGGTGAAGGCTGTCAGCACCACGGCGGCGAGCAGGAGCAGCCATTCGGTCATCGCCCACTCGGTGCCCGCTGCGGACCACGCCCAACCGGAACGAGACGGGAACGACTCAGGGGCCGCCATGTGGCGGCCCCTGAGCCGGTGGTCGGGGTGACAGGATTTGAACCTGCGGCCTCGTCGTCCCGAACGACGCGCGCTACCAAGCTGCGCCACACCCCGAGGCCGTGGACGAGTCTAGCGGGGTCTCATCTCAGGCGTCCCGGGGGGTGAGGGTGAGCAGCGTCGCCTCCGGCGGGCAGGCGAAGCGCAGGGGTGCGTAGGGGCTGGTGCCCAGGCCCGCCGAGATGTGCAGCCAGGTACCGGACGGGTGCTCCGCCGTCGGCTCCGCCCAGCGGTGCAGCCACCGGACGCGATCGCGGTCGATGCCGCAGTTGGTGACGAGGGCGCCGTAGAACGGCACCCGCAACTGGCCGCCGTGGGTGTGCCCGCAGAGCAGCAGGTCGTACCCGTCGGCGGCGAAGCGGTCCAGGACCCGTGGCTCGGGTGAGTGCGCCAGCCCGATCCGGACGTCAGCGGTGGCATCGGCCGGCCCCGCGACCAGGTCGTACCGGTCGCGCTTCAGGTGGGAGTCGTCGACGCCCGCGAAGGCGATCCGCCGTCCGCCGACGGTGAGCTCGCCGGCCGCGTTGGTGAGGTCCAGCCACCCACGGGCCAGCATCCCGTCGCGGAGGTCGCGCCACGGCAGCTCGGTCCCGTGCACCCGCTTGTGGTCGGGCCAGAAGTACTTCAGCGGGTTCTTCGGACGGGGGGCGTAGTAGTCGTTGCTGGCCAGGACGAACGCGCCCGGCCGGTCCATCAGCGGGTCCAGCGCCTCCAACGTGCCCGGCACGGCGTCGAAACCGGCCAGGTTGTCCCCGGTGTTGATCACGACGTCGGGCTCGAGGTCCGCGAGCCCGGCGACCCACTCCTGCTTGGACCGCTGGTGGGCCGTCATGTGCAGGTCGGAGATCTGCAGGATCCTCAGCGGCGCGGACCCCGGGGCCAGCACCGGGACGTCGAAGCGGCGGAGCGTCCACCGCGTGCGCTCGTACAGCCCGGCGTAGGCGGTGGCCGCCGCGCCGGACGCGACGGCGGCGGCGGGGAGGGCGGTGTACCAGCGCACGGTCGGAGAGCCTACGTGCGCGGTCCGTGCGCGCACCGTGCCAGGCTGGTGCGGTGGCTGACCTGAAGAACCGCCTGCGCGAGGACCTGACCACCGCGATGAAGGCGCGCGACGAGCTGCGGACGGCGACGCTCCGCATGGTGCTGACCGCCGTCACCTCCGAGGAGGTGTCGGGCAAGGAGGCCCGCGAGCTCTCCGACGACGAGGTGATGGGCGTGCTGCGGCGCGAGGCGAAGAAGCGCCGTGAGGCCGCCGAGGCGTTCGCCGGCGCCGGCCGCGCCGAGCAGGCCGAGCGCGAGGAGGCCGAGGGGGGCGTGCTGGCGGACTATCTGCCGGCGCAGCTGGAGGACGCCGACCTGGCCGCGATCGTCGCCGACGTCGTCACCCGGACCGGCGCGTCGGGCATGAAGGACATGGGCAGGGTCATGGGCGCGGTGCAGGGCGCCGTCGCCGGCCGCGCCGAGGGCGGCCGGGTCGCCGCGGAGGTGCGCCGCCAGCTCGGCTGAGGCCTCCTCCAGGGGCTCGCCGCGAGCCTGCGAGCGGTGAGGAGGAGGCTTCCCTTCCTCAGTCGTCGAAGGGGAAGCCCTCGCCGAACGGGTCCTCCTCGGTGGTCCCCTCCTGCACGGGCGGGTCCACCGGCGTCGCCGGCTGCTCCGTCGTGCCGGTGTCGTCGGGGGTCTGGCCGTCACTCGGCGCCGAGGGCTCGTCCCGCTCGTCGTCCCGGTCGTCGCCCCGCCCGTTGTCCGGCGCCGGCGCCGGACGTCCGGAACCCCGGGTGCCCGCGGCGACGGCGGGGTCCTCGGGCGGGAAGCTCGCCGTCGGCCGGCCGCTCAGGACGGGCTCCATCGCGTCGTGCCAGATCGTCGCGCCCTTCCCACCACCGAAGCCGCCGACGCTGCGATCCTCGACCGAGTTCCACACCAGGACGCTGGCCGAGTACTCGGGCGTGTAGCCGACGAACGCCACGGACGCGTTGTTGTTGATCGTTCCGGTCTTGCCGGCGATCTCGTGGCCGGGGATGTACGCCCGGCTCGCCGTCTGGCCGGAGTAGCCCGGCTCGACGTCCTTGCGCAGCATCTGGTTCAGCGTGTTGGCCACGCCTGCGGGAATGGCCTCCGCCGTGCAGCTGTCGCCCTTGACCACCGGCTGGCCGTCGTCGCCGACCACCGGCTGGCCCCCGCGGTCGAGGACCTGCACCACGGGGGTGGGGTCGCACCGCGTGCCGCTGGCGGCCAGCGTCGAGTAGGCGCTCGCCAGGTCCAGGGGGCTGACCGCGTCGGTGCCGAAGGTGAACGACCCGCGGTTCTCCTCGATGATCTGGTCGGCGGGAGTCTGCGTGACCGGGTTGTCGAACTTCATGCCCATCCGCTCGGCCATGCGCACCGGTCCTTCGACCGAGCCGAGCGCGTCCTCCATCGCCAGGAAGTACGTGTTCGACGACATGTACAGGGCCCGCTCCATGTCGAGCGTGCCCGGGTAGCCGCTGCCGGCGTTCGGGACGCAGTACATGCCGCCGTTGTTCCGCCCCTGGCAGGGGCCCCGGTAGACCCGCGAGGTGTACGGGTCGGACGTGCTGATGGTGTAGCCCTTGCCGTACCCCTGCTCGAGCGCTGCGGCGGCGGTGAACACCTTGAAGGTCGACCCGGATCCGCGGCTCGGCACGACGTTCAGGTTGACCGACTCGCACTCCTGCGACTCGGCGTCGCAGCCGTACCGGCGGTTGTTGGCCATGGCCAGCACGTGGCCGGTGCCCGGTTCGACCGCGGTGTAGGTGCCGACCAGCTCGTCGCCCATGGCGAGCGTGTTGAGGACCGCCTGTTCCCCGGCGGCCTGCATGTCCGGTCGCAGCGTGGTCTGGATCGTCCAGCCGCCGTTCTTGATCTCGTTCTCGCTCAGGCCCAGGGTGCCGGTCAGGTAGCTGAGGACGTAGGCGCAGAAGAAGCCGCCCGTCGTGGCGTCGATGCAGCCGTTCTGCGGGTTCGCGCCCGGGGTGACGGCCACCGGCTGGGCGGAGATGTCGGTGAGCTCCTGCGGGGTGATGTGCCCGAGGTCGGCCATCCGCTGCAGCACCTGGTTGCGCCGGATCTGCGCGTTCTCGGGGTTGGTGATCGGGTCGTCGTTGGCGGGGCTCTGCACGAGGCCGGCCAGCATGGCGGCCTGGGGGAGCGTCAGGTCGATCGCGTTGACGCTGAAGTACTTCTGCGCGGCGGCCTGGATGCCGTACGCGCCCTGCCCGAAGTACACGATGTTCAGGTAGCGGGTGAGGATCTCGTCCTTCGAGAAGGTCTCCTCCAGGGCCATCGCCAGCCGCGCCTCGCGCAGCTTGCGGCCGACGTTCTGCTCGGTGGCCGCCTGCCGGTCCTCGGGCGTCGTCGCCGTCTGCAGCAGGGTCTGCTTCACCAGCTGCTGCGTGAGGGTCGAGCCACCCTCCTGCACCGAGCCGGCCGCCACGTTCTTGACGAGGGCGCGCATGGTGCCCTGCACGTCGAGGCCGTTGTGCTCGTAGAACCGCGAGTCCTCGATGTCGACCAGCGCCCGCTTCATGATCTCCGAGATCTGATCGGGCGCCACCGGCGTGCGGTTGTTCTCGTACAGGTACGTGATCAACGATCCGTCGGCGGCCAGGACCTGGCTGTTGCCGGCCGGCGTCTTGTCGGTCAGCTCGACCGGCAGGGCGTCCAGCAGCGACGCCGAGTTGCGCGCGACCAGACCCGTCCCCCCGACCCAGGGGAACAGGAGGCCGGCGAGCAGCGCACCGGCGACGACGATCGTCGCGACGAGCTTCGCGAGGGCACGGGACCGGGACTGCACGTTCTCCGACATCGGCGTCGAATGTACGTGGCTCCCGGGCGCTGATGCCGTGGTCAGGCGCGGCGCGCGGGGAGGACGCGCGTGCGCGGTGTGCCCGTCGGCGTGTCATCGTCCGCGCCGGTCAGGGCGTCGGCCATGCCCCGCAGTCCGTCGAGGTCGTGGACGTCCCCCGCGGCGGCCGGCACGGTGCGCACGGCGACCTCCGGATGGGCGCTGGTGAACCGGTCGGCGAGGTGCTGCTCCCGGGTGGCCAGGAGCATCCGCTCGGCGTGCACGCGCAGCGCCGCCGCGGCCAGGCCGGCCCCCGGTCCACCGGCCTCGGCGACCTCCTCGGCCGCGCCCTCGGCCCGCGTGGCCGACAGCGCCGTCGTCGCCGGCGGGTGGGTGCGGTTGACGACGAGGCCGGCCAGCGGCATGCCCTCCGCCGAGAGCCGGTCGACGAAGTAGGACGCCTCGCGCAGCGCGTCGGGCTCCGGCGTCGCGACGACGACGAACCAGGTGCCCGGCCGGCGGAGGAGCTCGTAGGTCGCGGTCGCGCGCTCGCGGAAGCCGCCGAACATGGTGTCCAGCGCCGCCACGAAGGCGGAGATGTCGCGCAGCAGCTGCCCGCCCAGGATCTTGCTGATGATCCGGCTGAAGAACATGAAGCCGGCGCTGGCGATCTTGAAGCCGGACCGGCTGGGCGCGGTGAGCAGCCGGATCATCGTGCCGTCGAGGAACCGGCTCATGCGGTTCGGGGCGTCGAGGAAGTCCAGCGCCGACCGCGACGGCGGGGTGTCGACGATGATCAGGTCCCACTGGTCGCTGGCCCGCAGCTGGCCCAGCTTCTCCATCGCCATGTACTCCTGCGTCCCGGAGAAGGAGGACGACAGGGTCTGGTAGAAGGGGTTCTCCAGGATCGCCTGGCCGCGTTCGGGCGTGGAATGAGCGGTGACGATGTCGTCGAACGTCCGCTTCATGTCCAGCATCATCGCGTGCAGTTCGCCGTCGGCACCCGGTACTTCCACCCGCCGCGGCTCGTTGTCCAGCTCCACCAGCCCGAGCGACTGGGCCAGTCGCCGGGCGGGGTCGATGGTGAGGACGACGACCGTCCGGCCGGCTTCCGCGGCGGCCAGCGCCAGGGCGGCCGACGTCGTCGTCTTGCCGACGCCACCGGCGCCGCAGCAGACGACGATCCGCGTCTCCGGGTCGGTGATCAGCGCCTGCAGGTCCATCGCGGGCGCGACGGGTGCGGGGCGGGCCGGGCGGGTGGCCCGTGCCGGGCGCTCCGGCTGCGCGGCGGCGCTCACGCGGCCGCCACCTCGGTGCGCAGGTGGTCCTCGAGACGGGCGGCCAGCTCGAACAGCGAGCCCAGGTCCATCGGCCCGGTCAGGAGGGGCAGCTCGATCGTCGGCCGGCCGAGCGCCTCCACCTCGTCGCGCAGCGCGTCCTGCCCGGCCCATCGCCGGGCGTGCTCGGTCACCTCGGCCACGAGCGCCTGCGCCAGTTCCGGGCCGCCGGTCAGGTGGGCGGCGGCCAGCGCCGGCGCGAGGTCCGCACCGGTGAGCCGGCCCTCCGCCGCACGGGTGAGCTCCTCGACCGGGAGCACCGGCTCGGTGGCCATGTTGACGATCACCGAGCCCACCGGCAGCTCGGCCTTCGTGAGCTCGTCGATCGCGTCGGCGGTCTCCTGCACCGGCATGTCCTCGAGCAGGGTGACCAGGTGCACCGCCGTCTGTGGCGAGCGCAGCACCGCCATCACGCCGTCGCTCTGGGTCTTGATGGGACCGGATCGGGCCAGCTGCCCCATCTCGTTGGTGACGTTGAGGAACCGCGTGATGCGGCCGGTCGGTGGTGCGTCGACGACGACGGCGTCGTAGACGGGCCGGCCGTCGTGGCGGCGGGTCACCGCCTCCTTGACCTTGCCGGTGATGAGGACGTCCCGGAGGCCCGGCGCGATCGACGTCGCGAAGTCGATCGCGCCCATCTTGCGGAGCGCCCGTCCGGCACGGCGCAGGTTGTAGAACATGTCGAGGTAGTCCAGCAGCGCCTCCTCGACGTCGATCGCCAGCGCCTTGACCTCGCCGCCGCCCCGGGTGACCGCCACGCGACGCTCCTCGTAGGGGAGCGGTGGCGTGTCGAAGAGCTGGGCGACGCCTTGCCGGCCCTCCGTCTCGACCAGCAGCACCGTGCGGCCGTCGGAGGCCAGGGCGAGGGCCAGCGCGGCGGCGACGGTGGTCTTGCCGGTCCCGCCCTTGCCGGTGACGACGTGCAGGCGCACGGGGGAGGAGTCGGGGCTCACCTGCACCAGCCTAGGAGCAGCGTAAGGACCCCGTCCTCCTCACACCTCGCAAGCTCAGCCTGAGCCTCGGGACGGAGCCGTGCTGCGCTAGCGTCGCCCCATGACCGAACCCGCCCGCCGCCGGTGGGAGTACGCCACCATCCCGCTGCTGATCCACAACACCAAGGCGATCCTCGACTCCTGGGGCGTCGACGGGTGGGAGCTGGTGACCGTGCTCCCGGGGCCCGGCGGCTCCGACCAGCTGGTCGCCTACCTCAAGCGACCGGCATGAGCTGGCACGCCCGCCTCGCCGAGCTGGGCATCCGTCTCCCGGCCGTCGCGGCACCGGTCGCCGCGTACGTGCCTGCCGTCCGCACGGGCAACCTGGTCTTCACGTCGGGCCAGCTGCCGTTCGTCGACGGCGGCCTGCGCCGCACCGGCAAGGTCGGCGGATCCGTCGATGCCGAGGCGGCCGCGGCGGACGCGAAGGTGTGCGCCCTCAACGCCCTGGCGGCGATCGACGAGCTCGTCGGCCTGGATTCCGTGGCCCGCGTCGTGCGGGTCGTCGGCTACGTGGCCAGCGCCGAGGGGTTCAGCGGCCAGCCGCGCGTGGTGAACGGCGCCAGCGAGCTGCTCGGCAAGATCTTCGGCGAGGCCGGCCAGCACGCCCGCAGCGCCGTCGGCGTCGCCGAGCTGCCCCTGGGCGCCCCGGTCGAGGTCGAGCTGACCGTCGAGCTCAGGTGACCGCGGAGCCGAGGCAGGCGGCGACCGTGCTCCTGCTGCGGGACGGCGCTCCCGGACTCGAGGTCTATCTGCTCCGACGCACCAAGGGCATGCCGTTCGCCGGCGGGATGACCGCCTACCCCGGGGGTGGCGTCGACCCCCGCGACGGCGATGTCGAGGTCGGCTGGGCCGGCCCGTCCCCGGCGCAGTGGGCCGCGGCCTTCGGCTGCGACGAGCGGACGGCGCGCGAGCTGGTCTGCGCCGCGGTGCGGGAGACCTTCGAGGAGGCGGGCGTGCTGCTCGCCGGTGATCCCGACGGCGGCGCCGTCGTCCCGGACGTCTCCGGGGACGACTGGGAGGCGCAGCGGCAGGCCCTGCTGACCCGGGACCTGTCGCTGACCGAGCTGCTGGCCGGCCGTGGCCTGGCGCTGCGGTCGGACCTGCTGCGGCCGTTCGCGCACTGGATCACCCCGCCGGTCGAGCCCCGGCGCTACGACACCAAGTTCTTCGTCGCCGCGCTGCCGGTGGGGCAGGAGGCGCGGGACGTCTCGGGGGAGGCCGACGAGGCGTCCTGGCTGACGCCGTCCGCTGCCCTGGCCGAGGCCACCGCCGGAGCCCGGCCGATGCTGCCGCCGACCACGCACACGCTCGGCCAGCTGCAGCCGTTCCCCGACGTCGCGGCCGCCCTCGCCGGGTCGCCGCCGGAACCGCTGCACCCGATCAGCCCCACGTTCGAGGAGACCCCCGACGGCCACTGGGCCGTCCTCCCCGACGGCACCCGCATCCGCATGGTCGTGCCACTTCCATCGTGATCCTCCGGATCACACCGCGGCCAGGTGCCGTTCCCCCGCTGCGCCGAGCCGTTGCGTCGCGCCGTCGCAGGACCCCTTCGGGGCCCACTCGGCGCGACAGGCGCGTCCCCCGGAACGCAGGAGGCCCCGCACCACTCCGGGTGCGGGGCCGTCCGTCGTTCAGTGCTGTCTCACCTCGCGCGGCGGCGCAGGCGCTCCTCGTCGAGGACGACGACCGACTTGCCCTGCAGCTGGATCCAGCCGCGGTGCACGAAGTCGGCCAGTGCCTTGTTCACGGTCTCGCGCGAGGCGCCGACCAACTGGGCCAGCTCTTCCTGCGTGAGGTCGTGCTTGACGCGCAGGCCGTCGCTCTCGCGGCTGCCGAACCGGTCGGCCATCTGCAGCAGCGCCTTGGCCACGCGGCCGGGGACGTCGGTGAAGATCAGGTCGGCGACCGAGTCGTTGGTGCGGCGCAGGCGACGGGCCAGGACGCGGAGCAGCTGCTCGCCGATCTCCGGGTGCGCCTCGATCCACGGGCGCAGCACGCTCTGCGGCATGCGGGCCAGCTTCACGTCGGTCACCGCGGTGGCGGTCGCCGTGCGCGGGCCGGGGTCGAACACCGACAACTCGCCGAACTGGTCGGACGGGCCCATGACGGCCAGCACGTTCTCGCGGCCGTCGGGCGACCGGCGGGACAGCTTGATCTTGCCCGAGACGACGATGTAGAGGCTGTCGCCGGGCTCGCCCTCGTTGAAGACGACGCGGCCGCGGGGCAGCGTGATCATCTCCAGCCGACTGGCGACGGGGCTCACCGCGTCCTCCGAGAGCCCCTGGAAGATCCCGGACTGGGCCAGCACCTCGTCCACTGCACGTCCTCTCACTGCCGTTCATGCGGACGCAGAGGCGTCCGGCTCCGGAGCGAGTCTAGGCGGCTGTGCAGTCGGTCACCCGTTCGGTGGGTCGCCGCGTCCCTCGTTGGAGCGAGTGGGCTGGACCACAGGCAGGGCCGCGGGCGACCTAGACCATCGGAGGGTTGGCCGTGGCGCCGCGGTTCCTGCGGCGCCGACGCCACCGGTTGAGCGCCCGGCGGATGCCCGACGTCGCGAGGGTGTCGACCTCGCCCGGCGTGGCGGTGTCGAGGAACTCCGACACCTCGCGGGGCCCGGCCGGCCGGCGCAGCGGCTCCTCGACGCGCTCCATCACGAGCAGGAAGGCGATCAGCAGCGGGGGGAAGAGGATGACGCTCAGTGCCACCATGCCTGTCCTCCACCTCCGCGCGCGGGCGGCTCCGCGCCGACCTGTCGGTTCCCAGGATGACACGCCCCGAACCCGTCAGCGGGGCCGCCTACGCTCGACCGCGTGTCCCTGCCCGTGTCCCTGCCCGTGACGCAGCCGCCCGCGCAGCCTGCCTACGCCCGTCCGGCGCCGCCCCGTCGCCCCGCTCCGGCCGCCCGCACCGGCGCCTCACCCTTCGACGCGTCCGAGACGTCGCTGTCGCGGACCCGCCGCGCGCGGCGGATGTCCCGCGAGCTGGCGCTGATCCACCCCGACGCGCACTGCGAACTGGACTTCACGAACGCCTTCGAGCTGCTCGTGGCCACGGTGTTGTCGGCCCAGACCACCGACAAGATGGTCAACAAGGTGACGCCGACGCTCTTCGCCCGCTACCCCGACGCGGTCGCCCTCGCCGGCGCCGACCGTGACGAGCTGGAGACCATCCTCAAGCCGACCGGGTTCTTCCGGGCCAAGGCCAACTCCGTGCTGGGGCTCAGCCAGGCGCTGGTCGAGCGCTTCGACGGCGAGGTGCCCGGCCGTATGGCGGACCTGGTGACCCTGCCCGGCGTCGGCCGGAAGACCGCCAACGTCGTCCTCGGCAACGCCTTCGGGGTGCCCGGCCTCACCGTCGACACCCACTTCGGCCGGTTGGTCCGCCGGTTCGGCTGGACCGCGGAGGAGGACCCGGTCAAGGTCGAGGCGGAGATCGCCGAGCTGATCCAGAAGAAGGAGTGGACCGACTTCAGCCACCGCGTGATCTTCCACGGCCGTCGGGTCTGCCACGCCAAGAAGGCCGCCTGCGGTGCCTGCGGCCTGGCGAAGTGGTGCCCCTCCTTCGGCATCGGCCCGGTGGACCCCGAGGTCGCGCTGAGGCTGGTCAAGACCCCGGCCGCGTCGGACACCGAGTGATGCGGCCCCGCGCACTCGCCGTCGCCTGCCTGCTGGCCCTGACCGCCTGCTCCTCGGAGGAGGCCCCCGCGCCGGACGGCGCCGACGCCCAGCCGACGTCGCTCACGGCCTGCCCCGAGCAGCCCGACGTCGCGGCTCAGGGGGACGAGCTCATGCCGGCGCTGTCGCTGGACTGCCCCGGCGGCGGCACGCTGGACCTCGGCCGGGCCCCGGGGATGCCGACCGTGGTGAACCTCTGGGGGAGCTGGTGCGGCCCCTGCAGGGAGGAGCTGCCGCTGCTGCAGGACTTCGCCGCAGGCGCCGGCGAGCAGGTGCGCGTCGTCGGCGTGATCAGCCGGGACGGCGTGCCCCAGGCGGAGTCGTTCGCGGCCGATGCCGGCATCGGCTTCCCCAACGCCTTCGACGGCGAGGGCGAGCTGATGGCCGGCCTGGGCCTCAACGCGCTGCCCTTCACCTACTTCCTGGACGCCGAGGGGGGCGTGGTGCACGTGCAGACGCGCCCGGTCAGCTCCGTCGACGAACTGCGTGCGCTCGCCACCGAGCACCTCGGGGTCCAGCTGTGAGCGCCGCGGAGGCCGACGGCCGGACCGACGACCTGCCCGACTACCTGGTGCGCCTGCTCGACGCGGCCGGCGACCTGCCGCTGCGCCACCGCATGCCGCAGGCCGGCGCCACGGCCCGCCGCTCCGCCGTCCTGATCCTGTTCGGCGAGAGCGCCGCGGGACCCGACGTGCTGCTCATCGAGAAGTCCGCGCACCTGCGCAGCCACGCCGGGCAGCCCGCCTTCCCGGGCGGCGGGGTCGACCCCGGGGACGACTTCCCGGTGGGGACGGCGTTGCGGGAGGCGCAGGAGGAGGCGGGGATCGACCCGGCCGGCGTCCGGGTGCTGGCGACGCTCCAGGAGCTGTACCTCCCGCCGTCGGACCGTCTCGTCGTCCCCGTGGTGGCCTGGTGGGACGACCCGCGCGACGTCAGCGTCGGTGATCCGCAGGAGGTCGCCCGGGTGGCCCGGGTGCCCCTGGCGGAGCTGGTGAACCCGGCCAACCGCTTCCGGCTCCGCCATCCCCTCGGTTACGTCGGGCCGGCCTTCGCGGTGGCCGACATGCTCGTGTGGGGCTTCACCGCCGGTCTGCTCGAGGCCATCCTCGACGCGGCAGGTCTCGCACAGCCGTGGGACGAGCGCGACGTGCGACCCATCCCCGAGTCGATGCTGCGGCCTTACACCCTCCCCGGCTCCGGGGACGACGACCCCGAGGGCGACGCCGCCGCGCCGACGGTCGCCGATCCCGCACCGGACGGCCCGCCGACGCGTACGGTTCGGCCCCGATGAAGGAGAGGACCCTCTTGCCCCCCACCGCTCGCAGGCTCGCGGCGGGCCCCCGCAAGAGGGCCGCCGCGGCCTCCCTGGCGATCGTCGTGCTCGCCGGATGCGGCGGCGGCGAGGAGGCTCCCGGTGCGGCAGCGCCCAGCACCGCGGACGGCGTCGGCGAGGTCACCACGGCGCCCGACGGCGCCCAGGAGATCACCCTCCAGACGCAGGACGACTACGTGTTCGTCCCCGACCGCTTCACCGTCGCGCCGGGCACGGTCCGCCTGACAGTGGTCAACGTGGCCGAGGAGATGACGCACAACCTCGAGTTCTCCGGGGGCGGGCCCGAGGAGATCTCCGAGGGCATCTCGCTGCTGGCGCCCGGCGAGGAGAAGACCATCGAGTTCGAGGTGAGCGCGCCCGGCGACCAGCCGTTCGAGTGCACCTTCCACGTCCAGCTCGGGCAGGTCGGCACGATGACGGTGAGCGGCTAGCCGGTGAGCCTCGTCGACGTCGTCCTCATCGTCCTGGCCCTGGTGTTCGCGCTGTCCGGCTTCCGACAGGGCCTCGTCGTCTCGTCCACGTCGATCCTCGGCTTCCTCGGCGGCGCCGTCGTCGGGGCGCAGCTCTCCGGTCCCGTCGCGGAGCGGATCGACGGGTCCAGCGTCACGCGGGTCTTCGCGGCCCTGGTGGTGGTGCTCGCCGCGGCGCTGCTCGGTCAGATCCTCGCGGGAGCGATCGGGCGGGCCATCCGCGGCCAGCTCACGTGGGAACCGGCGAAGATGCTCGACTCCGTCGCGGGTGCGGTCGTCTCGGCGACGGCGGTCCTCCTGGTCGCCTGGATGGTCGCCTCCCCGCTGGCGAGCTCGCCGTTCCCGCAGGTGGCCAGCCAGGTCCGGCAGTCGGCGCTCGTCCAGGCCGTCGACCGCGCCGTCCCCGACGGGGTGCGCACGGTCTACGACAACCTCCGCGACGCCATCGACCGGCGGGGCCTGCCCGATGTGCTCGACCCCCTCACCCCCACGCAGGTGCGCGACGTCGAGGCGCCCGACCAGGCGCTGCTGGCCAGCCCCGTGGTGGCGTCGGTCCAGGGGTCGGTCGTCAAGATCAGCGGGGTCGCGGCGTCGTGCTCGCGGCAGATCGACGGCTCCGGATTCGTCTACGCCCAGGAGCGGGTGATGACCAACGCGCACGTGCTGGCAGGCGTCACCGACCCCGTCGTGCTGGCCGAGGGCGAGGAGTACGACGCCACCCCCGTGTACGTGGACGAGGAGATCGACGTCGCCGTCCTCGCCGTCCCGGGGCTGGACACGGTGCCCCTGTCGTTCACCGCCCAGTCCGCCGACGCGGGCGACGACGCGATCATCATGGGCTATCCCGGCGGCGGTCCGTTCTACGTCGGTGCGGCCCGGGTGCGTGACCGCGGCGAGATCAGCGGCCCCGACTTCCGCAACTCCCAGACCGTCGTGCGCGACGTCTACGCGCTGTTCGGCACGGTCCGCGCCGGGAACTCCGGCGGTCCGCTGTTCGCCCCCGACGGCAGCGTCCTCGGCGTCGTCTTCGCCTCCGCCATCGACGACCCCGACACCGGCTACGCGCTCACCGGGCCCCAGGTCTCGGAGGCCGCGACGGTGGGCAGCCAGGCCGTCGCCGAGGTCGGCACCGGCCCGTGCGAGTGAAAGGACCCCCGTTCCCCCCACCACTCGCTCCGCTCGCGGCGGGTCCCTGAACGGGGGCCGTTCCAGCGCGTCACCACGGGCCGCCGCGCTACGCGGCCCAACGGGCGATGGCCTCGGTGACCTCGGTGGGGGATTCCTCGTGGGGGAAGTGGCCGATGCCGGGGAGCTCCCGGAACTCGTAGGCGCCCGCGACGTACCGGCCCGAGCCGCGAGCGGTGCCGACCAGCACGCAGGAGTCCAGCGTCCCGTGCAGTTGCAGCGTGGGTGCGGTGACCGGAGCCGACATCCGCCGGGCGTAACGCAGCCCGTCGGGCCGCAGCTGCGAGCGGGCCGCCCAGCGGTAGTACTCCATCGCGCCGTAGGCGGCCTGCGGGATCCGGGCGGCCGCCCGATAGCGGTCCACCGCTTCCGCGAAGTCCGGCGTACGCGTCCACGCCGGCCCGGACCAGCGCTGCATGAGGTCGGCCACCGGGTCGTCGTCGGCGCGGGTCAGCCGGCGCTCCGGCAGACGCGGCACCTGGAACCCGAGGGCGTACCGCGACGCCTTGCGCTGCGCGGGGTCGGTCATGCCGGCCCGCAGCCGCCGGGGATGCGCCATGGAGAGGACCACCAGCCGGCGCACGGTGCGCGGGTGCAGCGCCGCCATGGTCCAGCCGAGCAGCCCGCCCCAGTCGTGGCCGACCACGACCGCCTCCTGCTCACCGAGTGCGCGCACCAGCGCCGCGACGTCGGCCGACAGCGTGGGCAGGTCGTACCCCCGCGGTGGCTTGTCGCTGGCGCCGTAGCCGCGCAGGTCGGGGGCCACGACGTGGAAGCCCGCGGCGGCCAGGTCGGTCAGCTGCGACCGCCAGGTCCACCAGAACTGCGGGAAGCCGTGGAGCAGCAGCACCAGCGGTCCCTCGCCGGCCTCCGCCGCGTGCAGCCGGACGCCGTTGGCGGAGATGTCGCGATGGGTCCACGGCCCCGGGAGCAGGACGCTGGTCGCGTCCGGCGGGCCGTTCACCGGGTCCGGCACGCCCCGGTCAGACCGTGTAGGAGTCGGTGCCCGCCCGCTTGACCCGGCCGTTGCTGACCTCCGGGACGGCGCGGTGACGCTCGCCCGGAGCCTCGCGGTGCAGGACGTCGGGCAGGTCGGAGAGGGTCTCCATCGTCCGCTCGGGCTTCTCGATCTTTTTGAGCATCCGCTTCCCGATGAGCGCGCAGACACCCGCCAGGAGCAGCAGGAACACCGTCACGATCCCGTAGGAGATCCAGCGGGGGAGCCCCAGGGCGGTCAGCGCCTCGGCGACGGTCACGAAGAAGTAGATGCCGGCGAAGGCGACCAGCACGCCCGCCGCGGCGAACAGCCCGATGCTGATCCCGGCCTTCTTCGCCGACTTCCCGATCTCGGCCTTGGCCAGCTCGATCTCGCTGCGGACCAGCGTCGACATGTCCGCCATGGCGCTCTGGACCAGGGTGCCGACGGACGGCTCCTCGGCACCTGCGGACCGGACTGCCGGCGGCGTGCTGGACGCGCTGGACACACTGTGGGCCACGAGTGGCTCCTCCTGTCGGGCTGCGCTGCGCGCGGTGGATCGATCGTCCTGCTCAGGGGAATGGTGCCGCACCTCCAGGCAGTGCGCGCTATGGCCCCGTCCAGACGCTCGCCCCGGCCCCTTGCAGGGGCCCGACGCGAGCGTGCGACCGGTGGGGGGCAAGGGGTGTTTTTCAGTCCTCCGCGGGTGCCGCCGGCAGCTTGTCCTTGATCAGGTTCATCACCGACGAGTCGGTTAGCGTGGTGACGTCGCCCAGCTCCCGGTTCTCCGCGATGTCCCGCAGCAGGCGGCGCATGATCTTGCCCGAGCGGGTCTTGGGCAGCTCCTGCACGACCATGATCTGGCGCGGCTTCGCGATGGGGCCGATGTCCCGGGCGACGTGGTTGCGCAACGTCTGGACCAGCTCGTCGCCGGAGTCCTCGGCGTTGCCGCGGAGGATGACGAAGGCGACGATGCCCTGCCCCGTGGTCGGGTCGCTGGCGCCGACGACGGCCGCCTCGGCCACCGTCGGGTGGCCCACCAGCGAGGACTCGACCTCGGTGGTGGAGATGCGGTGCCCGGACACGTTCATGACGTCGTCCACGCGGCCGAGCAACCAGATGTTGCCGTCGGCGTCCTTCTTGGCGCCGTCGCCGGCGAAGTAGACGTTCTTCCCGAAGCGCGACCAGTAGGTGTCGACGTAGCGGTCGTCGTCGCCCCAGATCGTGCGCAGCATCGACGGCCACGGCTCGGTCAGCACCAGCAGCCCGGTCGAGTCGTCGCTCAGCTCGTTGCCCTCGTCGTCGACGACCTTCGCGGAGATGCCGGGGAACGGGACCTGGGCCGACCCGGGCACGAGGTCGGTGACTCCCGGCAACGGCGTCAGCATGTGCGCGCCGGTCTCCGTCTGCCACCAGGTGTCCATGATCGGGCAGCGGCCTCCGCCGATGTTCTTGTGGTACCAGAGCCACGCCTCCGGGTTGATCGGCTCACCGACCGAGCCGAGCAGGCGGAGGCTGGACAGGTCGAAGCCGGCGGGGATGTCCTCGCCCCACTTCATGAACGTGCGGATCACCGTCGGCGCCGTGTACAGGATGGTCACGCCGTACTTCTGGATCAGCTCGAACCAGCGGCCGCGGTGCGGCGTCTCCGGCGTCCCCTCGTACATGACGCTCGTGGCCCGGTTGGCCAGCGGCCCGTACACGATGTAGCTGTGGCCGGTGACCCAGCCGACGTCGGCGGCGGTCCAGTAGACGTCGTCGTCGGGCTTGAGGTCGAACGTCGCCCAGTGCGTGTAGGCGACCTGGGTCAGGTAGCCGCCGCTCGTGTGCAGGATGCCCTTGGGCTTCGCCGTCGTCCCCGACGTGTACATGATGTAGAGCGGGTGCTCGGCGTCGAAGGACTCCGGCTCGTGCTCGGCGGACTGCCGGTCCACGACGTCGTGCCACCAGAGATCGCGGCCCTCGGTCCACTCGACGTCCTGCTCGGTGCGCTTGACCACCAGGACGTTGCGGACGCCGGGGCTGCGGCCCACGGCGTCGTCGACGGCGGGCTTCAGCGCGCTGGGGGCGCCACGGCGGTAGCCGCCGTCGGAGGTGATGACCAGGACGGCGCCGGCGTCGTCGAGCCGGCTGGCCAGGGCGTCGGCGGAGAAGCCGCCGAAGACGACCATGTGGACGGCGCCGATGCGGGCGCAGGCCAGCATCGCGATGATCGTCTCGGGGATCATCGGCATGTAGATCGCGACGCGGTCGCCGGCGTTCACGCCGAGCTCGGTCAGGGCGTTGGCCGCCTTGCTGACCTCGTCCTTGAGCTGGGCGTAGGTGATCGTGCGGGTGTCGCCCGGCTCGCCCTCCCAGTGGTAGGCGACCTGGTCGCCGTGCCCGTCCTCGACGTGCCGGTCGACGCAGTTGTAGGCGACGTTGAGCTTGCCGCCGACGAACCACTTGGCGAAGGGCGGGTTGCTCCAGTCGAGCACCTCGTCCCACTCCTGGGTCCACGTGAGCCTGCGGGCCTGCTTCGCCCAGAACGCCAGGCGGTCGGCGGACGCCTCGTCGTAGACGTCGGGGCCGACGTTGGCGTGGGCGGCGAGCTGCTCGGGCGGCTGGAACGGCCGGCCTTCCGTCGAGGTCGTCGTCTCGCTCATGCGGTACCTCCCTAGTCCGGCGGCGCGCGCTCGGGGCGGCGCTGCCACGCTCACATAGTGGCTCCCGCCACACCGTATGGCTCGTGGGCCTGCGCGTCTGCTCCGGGACGGTGGACGGCCGGTTCCACGCGGCGGCCGGTCAGACTGGCCCGGTGGCGGGCGGCATGGAGGGCGCGGTGGCGGCGACCTCCTTCGCCGATCCCGGCTGGACGGCTCAGGTCCTGGCGCGACGGGCCCGGGCGCAGGGCACGACCGACCGCCGGGTGCTGGCGACGGTCTGGTGGTACTCGGTGTCGTCGGTGCTGCTCACCCCGCCGCTGGCCGGACTGGTCGCCGGGATCCCGCGTTCCGGGCGGCTGGCGGACCTGTCGGTGACGCTCGCACCGGGCCTGCTGCCGGTCACGGCGGTGGCCGTGGGGCCGGGGTCCGGCGACCTCGCGGCCGATCTGCGCGGGTCGCTGGCGTCGGTCGTGGCGGCCGTGGCCGAGGCGGGGGACCTCCGGGAGCGCCCCCTGTGGGCGATCGCGACCGACTCGCTGGCCAACCGGCTGCTGGCGGTCGGTCAGGCCGTGGGGGACGTGGACCGGGCGACGGCGCTGGCCGTGCCGCTGGCCGAGGCCGTGGGAGCGCCGTTGCCCGTCCCGCGCTACGAGGACGTCGGTGGGCGTCGCTTCGTCCGGCGGGGCTCCTGCTGCCTCGTCGACCGGACCCGCTGGGGGGCGACCTGCACCTCCTGCCCGCACCGGCGACCCGAGGAGCGGCGGCAGCTCCTGCAGCGCCTCGCCCGGCCCGACGGAGAGGCGGCGGAGCCGGGCTGAGCGGTGTCGCACCCAGGCGACGTCGGGACGATGATCGGCGCTGTCGACGTCGACAGGGGGAAGCCATGGCCGTCATGCCCGCCGCGTTCTTCGGTCACGGCAGTCCCATGAACGCCTTGGAGAAGAACCGGTACACCGAGGCGTGGCGGGCCTTCGGCCAGGCGGTGCCCCGGCCGCGGGCGATCCTCGTCGTCTCGGCGCACTGGTACGTGCAGGCGACCGCGGTCACGGCCATGGCGAGGCCGCGCACGATCCACGACTTCTTCGGCTTCCCGCCGGAGCTCTTCCAGGTCGACTACCGCCCGCCGGGACTGCCGGAGCTGTACGAGCAGATCGCCGACATCGTCCACCCGGCCTGGGTGGGCGCCGACCGCGAGAGCTGGGGCATCGACCACGGGGCATGGTCTGTGCTGGTGCACGCCTTCCCGGACGCGGACGTCCCCGTCGTCCAGCTGTCGATCAACGCGCTCAAGCCGTTCGACTACCACCTGCAGCTCGGTGCGGCGCTGGCCCCGCTGCTGGAGGACGGCGTGCTGGTGATGGGCAGCGGCAACGTCGTGCACAACCTCGGCGGGGTGAGCCGCGCGTTGCCGGACGCCGGGTTCGACTGGGCGCAGCGGTTCGACGAGCGCGCCAAGGAGCTGATGCTCACCGATCCCACCGGAGTCGGCCGGCTCGACGGGCACCGCGACTACGACCTCGCCGTCCCCACCCCCGACCACTTCCTGCCGCTGCTCTACGTGGCGGGCGTCGCCGGGGCGACGGGCACGCCCGCGCAGGTCCTCGTGGACGGCTACTCCTACGGCTCCCTGTCCATGACGGCCTACACCGTGGGCATGGAGCCGCCCCCCGTCTCCGGCACCGGTGTCGCGGCCCCGCTGCCGGACGGCCCACCCGCGGACGGCGTGAACGTCTAGGCGTTCCCGCGCGAACGCCTGCTCAGCGGTCGACGCCGGTCGTCGCGGTCCGCAGCCGCGACACCGCGGCAGCCGGATCGGCCGCGGAGAACGACACCCGCTCGACCGTCGAGATCCGCCCGTCGACGTCGACCGGCGTCGGGGTGGCGAAGCGGAGCTCGACGTCGGTCCCGCCCATGAAGGACACGGCGACCCCGTCGTCCGTCATCTCGACCGTCCTCCCGTGCTCGTTCCGCACGTGCTTCCGCACCTGGACGACGTCCTCCAGCGGCACCCGCACCGACCGGAAGTGCCCGGAGCGCAGCACCAGCTCGCCGTCGCGCAGCAGGTGCGGGTGCTGCCGGGTCGTGGCGTCGAACGCGAGGAGCCCCAGCACCCCGTAGACGCTCAGCGCCAGGAGGCTCCAGCGCAGCGGAGGCCAGGAGACGAGCACGTGCACGATCACGGTCTCGATGACCCCGACCGCGGTGATCGTCCAGACCACGGCGCGGTCCAGACCGTTGTAGGCCAAGGGGACGTCGTCCGGCCCGACGTCCGTCCGCCCGCGGAGCGCCCACCACAGCGCACGCGCCAGATCCAGCTGGTTCCGCAGCACTCAGGCCGTCCGGCCGGGCGGCTCCGCGCCGTCGGCCGGGGCCGCCGTGCGGGGCAGGTCGCTGATGCGGGGGAAGGGCTCCGTGGAGAAGATGGTCTCCACGGGCAGGGCGAAGAACTCCGCGATCCGCAGCGCGAGGTTCAGGCTGGGGTTGTACTCGCCGCGTTCCAGGTAGCCCACGGTCTGGTAGTGGACGCCGAGTGCGTCGGCGAGCTGCCGCCGGGTCACCTGCTGTTCCGCCCGCAGCAGCGCGATGCGGTTGTAGACGGCATCCCCGGCGCGCTCCCCGCTCACTCCACCTCCTCGCCGGCGCTCGCCGGCTCGCTCACTTGACCCACTGCAGCGCGGCCTCCTTGGCCTCCTGCACCTGGGAGCCCGATGTCCGGCGTGCCATGCGGCGCAGCACCCGGGGCGTCACCAGCAGCCCGAAGACCGCCCACGCGCCGAGCACCAGCACCGTCAGCGAGCTGCGCCAGGAGTCGCCGACCTCGAGGGCCGCCGCCGCGTCGGGGAGGAAGGCCGACCGCATGCCCAGGCCGATCCAGTAGGTCGGGAACACCTGCGCGACGACCTGGACCCACCCCCACATGGCCTGGATCGGGAAGAAGATGCCCGAGATCGAGGTCAGGACGATGACCGGCAGCATGCCCCAGGTGCCCACCTTCTGGACGCTGGGCACCACCGAGCCGATGATCATCCCCAGCGGCAGCGTGGCGAGCAGGCCCAGGACGCACACCCAGACGACGGTCGCCCAGCCGGCGAGGCCGTTGCTCATCACGTCGTCGAAGAGCAGGAAGCTCGGCACGAGGATCACCAGGAGCAGCGGGAACAGGCTCAGCGAGTGGTAGACCACCTGCCCGGTCACGTAGCCCTGCATCCCGTGCGGCAGCGCCTTGTGCCGCAGGAGCGTCCCGTCCTCGCGCTCCATGGCGAGCGAGTAGGCCGGCCCGATCACCACCCCGAACGCCAGCAGCGCGCCCAGGATGCTCGGGAGGGCGAAGGACGGGAGCAGCAGGTCGGTGCCCTCCACCTCGCTGTCGCGGTTGAACCACAGGTAGGCGAGCGTGGCCACGCCCATGAACATGTAGAAGCCCTGGTCCTGAGGGCTGCGCAGGCTCAGGACGAACTCCGTCCAGCCCCGGCGCAGGCCGAGGCCGATCGCGTGCCGGGTGGGGTTCATCGGGAGACCTCCGCGAGGGTCGGGGTGCGCCGGGCGCCGGACTCGAAGGTCGCGACCATGGCGATGTAGGTGTCCTCGAGGCTGGCCCGCCGGACCTCGAGGTCCTCGATCTCCTCGCCGTGCTGCTCGAACAGCCGGCGGACGAACGGGGTGGCGTCCTCCGTCGCGTGGACGAAGCGCTCCCCCTTGCGGGTCCAGCGCACCTCCGCGTTCCCGGCCACCTGACGGGTCAGGGCCTCCGCGCTGCCGTTGGCGACGATGTGCCCGTCGGCCAGGATGAGCATCCGGTCGGCCAGCCGCTCGGCCTCGGCGAGGTCGTGCGTGGTGAGCAGGATGCTCGTGCCCTCCAGGTCGGAGAGCCGGTGCACCAGGTCGTGGAAGTCGCGCCGGGCCTGCGGGTCGAAGCCGGCGGTCGGCTCGTCGAGGAACAGCAGTTCGGGACGGCCGATGATGCCCACGGCCACGTCGAGCCGGCGCCGCTGCCCGCCCGAGAGCTGGCCGATCTTGCGGTCCGCGTGCTCCACGAGGCCGACGGTGTCCAGCAGCCAGTCCACCTCGTAGGGACGCGTGCGCTCGGGCGTCGAGTAGGCGACGAAGTAGCCGCCCAGCTGCTCCAGCAGGCGCCGGGGCGTCCACCGGGCGTGGTCCCGCCAGGACTGGAGGACGACGCCGACCCGGGCGCGCCAGGCGTCGCCGGCCTGGGCCGGGTCCTCGCCGAGCACCCGCACCTCACCGCCGGAGCGGAGTCGGAAGCCCTCGAGGATCTCGATCGTGGTGGTCTTGCCCGCCCCGTTGGGGCCGAGCAGGCAGACCACCTCGCCGGCGTGGACGTCGAAGTCGACGCCGGTCAGGACGTCGCGCGGGCCGTAGGTCATCTGCAGTCCGCGGACGCTGACGACGGGTTCACCCGTCGGTCCGCCGAGTGCCTGGGACCCGATCTCGGTGCTCACTGGCGACCCCGCCTCCGTCGAACCGGCTTGATGGCGGAGATAGTAGGTGTACTACATCGGGAGTACAACTACTCTCGCTCCGAGCAACCCGGCAGACTGCCCCCATGAGTGAACCGGCCACGGGCCCCGCCGCCTACTTCCCGTCCATCGAGAAGAAGTACGGCCGGCCGATCGCCGAGTGGAAGGACCTGATCCGCTCGTCGCCGCTGACGAGGCACATGGAGCTGGTGGCCTGGCTCAAGGCCGAGCACGGTCTCGGCCACGGGCACGCGAACGCTCTGGTGGCCCACACCCTCGCCGAGGGCTCGGTGAGCTAGTCGAGGTCTGCGTCGTCCGGCGTCGGCTCGTCGTGCGGGCCGTTCAGCCCGACGACGGCTCCCACCACCCACACCGCGGGAGGCCGGACGGCCTCCTCGGCGATCACCTGCGGCAGCGCCGCCAGCGTCGTCCGGATCGTGCGCTGGGTCGGCGTCGAGCCGTCCGTGACCACCGCGACCGGGGTGTCCGGCGCGCGGCCGTGCGCCACGAGAGCCGCGGCGATGGCCGGCGCCGTCTCCACGCCCATGAGGACGACGACGGTGCCGCGCAGCCGCGCGATCGCCGGCCAGTCGACCAGTGACTGGGGGTGGCCCGGCGGCAGGTGCCCCGAGACGACGACGAACTCGTGGGTGAGCCCCCGGTGGGTGACCGGGATGCCGGCCAGGCCGGGGACGGCGATGGCGCTGGTGACCCCGGGGACGACCTCCACCGGCACGCCGGCGGCGACGCACGCCTCCAGTTCCTCCATCCCGCGCCCGAAGACGAACGGGTCGCCGCCCTTGAGGCGCACCACGCGCCGGCCGGCCAGGGCGTGCTCGACCAGCAGGGCGTTGATCTGCTCCTGCGCCATGGAGCGCCCGCGGGGGAGCTTCGAGGCGTCGATGACCTCGACGTGCGTGGGCAGGGTCTCCAGCAGGGACAGCGGCGCGAGGTGGTCGGCCAGGACGACGTCGGCCTGGGCGACCGCCTGCCGGCCGCGCACGGTGATCAGGCCGGGGTCGCCGGGTCCGCCGCCGACCAGGACGACGCTGCCGGTGGGGGCGACCGCCGGGGTGCGAGCCGCCCGGTCGGCGATGCTCCCGTCGGTCAGTCCCGCGACGACGGCGTCGCGCACGCCGATCGCCCGCTGCGGGTCGCCGCCGCCGTGGACACCGACGACGAGCTCGCCGTGCCGGGCGACGGCGGGGGTCCACACGTTGGAGGCGGAGCGGTCGTCCGCGCGGGCGCAGAAGAGCCGGGCCCGCTCGGCCTCCTCGGCCACCGCCGCGTTCACGGTGGGGTCGTCGGTGGCGGCGACGGCGTACCAGGCGCCGTCCAGGTCGCCCGGCTCGTACCGGCGGCGGACCCAGCTGAGGGATCCCGGCTCCACGAGGGCCTCGATCGCCGGGGTCACCTCCGGGGAGACGACGGTGACCCGGGCCCGCGCCGCCAGCAGCCCCGCGACCCGGCGGTGCGCCACCTGACCCCCGCCCACCACCACGACGCGGCGGTCGTGCAGCCGGAGCCCGACGGGGTAGACCACCCCGCTCTCCGGGGGGACGGGGGTGGCGTTCATCAGCCCTTCTCGGTCACGCCGGCGGAGTCGAACGTGGCGACGTCGCGCAGCGCCCGCGCGGCGCTCGCCACCAGGGGCAGGGCGAGGAGGGCGCCGGTGCCCTCGCCCAGCCGGAGGTCGAGGCCCAGGAGCGGGCGCAGGCCGAGGGACTGCAGGGCGATCGTGTGGCCCGGCTCGACCGAGGTGTGGCCGGCCAGCGCGTACTCCAGGGCGGTGGGGCACAGCCCGGCGGCGACCAGCGCGGCCGATCCGGCGATGGCGCCGTCGAGCAGCACCGGCACGCGCGCGGCGGCGGCGGCGATGATGAACCCCGCCAGCGCGGCGTGCTCCAGCCCGCCCACCTCGGCGAGCACGGCCAGCGCCGCTGCCGGGGTGCTCGGACGGGTCGGCACCCGGCCGACCGCCCGCGTCACCACCTCCACCTTCCGGGCCAGCGTCGGGTCGTCGACGCCGGTGCCCCGGCCGGTCGCGGCTGCCGGCGCGGCGCCGGTGAAGGCGCAGACCAGGGCGGCCGAGGCCGTGGTGTTGGCGATGCCCATGTCGCCGGTGATCAGGCAGGGGGAGGCGGTGGCCAGGCGGGTGGCCACCTCGATGCCGGCCTCGACCGCCTGGCGGGCCTCGTCCAGGGTCATGGCCGGACCCTCGGCCAGGTCGGCCGTACCGGGCCGCACCTTGCGGTCCATCAGGCCGTCCGCGGGGTCGAGCGTCGCGGCGACGCCGACGTCCACGACGACCACCTCGGCGCCCAGCTCGGCGGCGAAGGCGTTCACCACGGCACCGCCGGCGAGGAAGTTGGCCACCATCTGGGCGGTCACCTCCTGCGGCCAGGGCGTGACGCCCTGGGCGTGCACGCCGTGGTCGGCGGCGAACACCGCGACGACCGCAGGGACGGGCAGCGGGGCGGGGCAGCTGCCCGCGATGCCGGCCAGCTGGGCGGCAACGTCCTCGAGCACGCCGAGCGAGCCCGGTGGCTTCGTCATCCGGTCCAGGCGCTCGCGGGCTACGCGCTCGGCGGCCGCGTCGCGCGGGACGACGGCGTCGATGGTGTCGCCGAGCAACGTGCCGGCGAACGGGTTCGGGTCGGTGCTCAGGGCGTCTCCTCGGTACCGGGGTTCTGGGCACAGGATTCCAGCGGGTCGGGGCGCGGGCGCACGGGAGGTCCGACGGCACTGTGCCAAGGGCACATGACGCGCCGGTTTCGCCGTCACTTGACGATCCGGAAAGTGAAACTCCATACTTTCCGACATGGAAAGCGACGGCACGGCGATGGACACGACGGCTGCCGCGGCGGAGCTCGCCGCGCTCGACGCGGACCGGGCGCGCCTGGCAGAACGGGTGGTGCAGCCCTGGTGGTACGACGCGCTGCTCGGGCTGCTGGTGGCCGGGTTCATCTCGTCGTACTCCAGTCACAACGGCTGGATCATCACGGGCGCACTGGTGGTGTTCCTCGTCGGTCTGCGCGGCCTGATGGCCGTCTACCGGCGCATCACCGGCATGTGGGTGAGCGGGCTGCGTCCCGGTGCCACGCAGCGGGCCGTGCGGGTCTGGTTCGTCGGCTACGCCGTCGTCGTGGCGGCGGGGGCGGTCGTCGAGTTCGGCCTGGAGATCCGCGGCGCGATGGTCGTCGCCGGGGTCGTCCTGGGCCTCGGGATCGCGGCGATCAGCCAGTGGTGGGCGCGGATCTACGTCGCCGAGCTGCGGGGCGAGCTGTGACGGCGGTCCAGCCGCGCTTCGACTCCGTGGTGCACATGCCGCCCCGCCTGCAGGTGTGCGGGCTGCTGGCCGCGGTGACCGACATGGACTTCGCCACCGTCCGCGAGCAGGTCGGCGTCAGCGACTCGGTGCTCTCCAAGCACGTGCGCCAGCTGGAGGAGGCGGGGTACGTGACGGTCCGCAAGTCCACCCGCGCCTCCCGCGTGCGCACCAACCTGGCGCTCACACCGGCCGGCCGGACGGCGTTCGACGCGCACGTCGCGGAGCTGCGGAGGATCACCGGCGCCTGACCGGGCAGAGTGGGCCCCGGCGGGGACCGGGGAGCGGGGTGCGGTGGGCGAGGGACGGCGGCGGCTGCTCGACCTGGCCCTCGTCACGGTCGCGGCGGTCCTCGTCAGCGCCGGCCTCGCCGCGACCGGGGTCCCGTCGCCGGCGTTGTTCGGCGGACTGCTGGCCGGTCTGGTCCGCGCGCTCGCCGTCCCGGGAGCGGTGGTCGTCCCGGGCGCCGTCGCCGCCGGCGGTCAGGCGGTCATCGGCGTGGCCATGGGCGCGCTGGTCGACGTGGAGACCCTCCGCGCGGTCGCCGAGAACTGGCTGCCCGTGCTGGGTGTGACCGTCGGGACCCTCCTGCTCAGCCTCGGCGCCGGCTCGCTGCTGCGGCTGAACGGCGGGATCAGCCCGGTGACCGGCGCCTTCTCCATGATCGCCGGGGGCGCGTCGGGGATCATCGCGATGGCCCGGGACCTCGGCGCCGACGACCGCATGGTCGCCGTCCTCCAGTACCTGCGCGTCCTGGTCATCGTGCTGCTCATGCCGGCGGTGGCCGTGGCCGCCTACGGCTCCTCCTCCGGGAGCGTGGGCCCGTCGCCGGCGACGGATGCCGCCGGCTGGCCGGCCGGGCTGCTGTTCACGGCGGGATGCGCGGTCGGCGGTCTGCTCGTGGGCCGGCTGCTGCGCCTCCCGGTCGCCGCCCTGCTCGCCCCGATGATCGCGGCTGCCGTCGTCGACCTGACCGGGGTCGCCGGTGACCTCGCGGTGCCGGATCTCGCGCAGAGTGCCGCGTTCCTCGTCATCGGCCTGCAGGTCGGCGTCAGCTTCACCCGGGACAGCGTGCGCACGATCGGCCGGGCGCTGCCGCTGGCGCTGGTCCTCATCCTCGCGCTCATCGTGACGTCGGCCGGGCTCGGGGCAGTGCTGTCGGCGGCGACGGGGGCCAGCCTGCTCGACGGCTACCTGGCCACCACTCCGGGCGGCCTCTACGCCGTGCTGGCCACCGCGACCGATCTCGGTGCCGACGTCACCTTCGTGCTGGCGGTCCAGGTGCTCCGGCTGTTCGCCGTGCTGCTGAGCGCCCCGCTCGTCGCCCGGTGGCTCCGGCGACGCGCGGCCGGCTGACCCAGCCGCGGATCGCGCCTATCCTGGCTGACCGGGCATCCGGGCCCGGAGCTGCTGGAGGAGGCGGAACTGACCGAGGACGCATCGGCCGGGACGGACACCAGCGCGGACGACGACGCCGTGCTGCTGTTCCTCGGCGGCCCCCTCGACGGGCGGGTGGAGATCCGCCCGGCCCGGCACGGCGACCCGCTGCCGACGGTCACCCACGTGCACCTGCACGGCGGGCCGAAGGTGGTGCACCGCTACGACCTCGAGCCGCTCACCGAGGGCGCGGCCGTCTACAACCTCCGTCAGCCGGGCAACAAGCCGGCGCGCGACGAGTCCGTCGCCGACTGACGCGGGACCGGCGAAGCCGTTGACTCCGTGACGGCACCAGGAGAACGCTCCCTGGCATGACCGCCCGAACCGCCGTCCTGGAGCGGGCTCCGGCGATGGGACTGGCGGCCGTCGAGTACGGCCGCTTCGCCCAGCTGGTCCAGGATCTCGATGCGGCCGACCTGTCGCGTCCGACCGACTGCCCGGACTGGGACGTGCGCGCGATGGCCGGGCACGTGCTCGGCATGGCCGAGATGGTGACGTCGCTCCCCGCCTTCATCGGCCAGAACGCGGCGGCCGCGCGTGCGGGCGGTGGCATCGACGCCCTCACCGGCCTGCAGGTGCGGCGCACGGCCGGGTTGTCGACGGAAGAGCTCGTGGCGCGGCTGGTGGCCGTGGGGCCTCGCGCTGTGCGGGGCAGGCGCCGGCTCTCGGCGGTCCTGGGGCGGCTCCCGCTCCCGGAGAAGCAGGTCGTCGGAAGCGAGACGGAGCTCTGGCGGTTCGGTTACCTCTTCGACGTGATCCTGACCCGCGACACCTGGATGCACCGGATGGACGTCTCGCGGGCGACCGGCCGGGAACCCGAGCTCACCGCCGACCACGACGCGGTGCTCGTCGCCGATGTCGTCGCGGAGTGGGCGGCCCGGCACGGCCGTCCCTACCGGCTCCGGCTCACCGGGCCGGCCGGCGGCACGTGGTCCGCCGGCGAGGGTGGCGACGAGCTCGAGCTCGACGCCGTGGAGTTCTGCCGCCTGCTCTCCGGCCGCGGCAGCGGGGCCGGGCTGCTGGCGCAGCAGGTCCCCTTCTAGCCGGTCACCAGCCCTGCACGCGACGGGCCTCGGCCACGACGCGGTCGAAGCGCGCCCGGTCCAGGGCGGCGCCCTCCCGGCGCACCGCGGCCGGGTCGAGCTCCAGCAGGCGGTCCAGGCGGATCTCGCTGGGGCGGCCACGGGAGTCCCAGGCGCCGGTGCCGATGTCGGTCCACACGCGACCGTGCCGGGACTCGTCGGCCAGGTCCCGGTCGTGGTCCTTGCTGGTGAGCATCAGGCCCAGGAGATCGCCCCCTCGACGGCCGATCACCAGGACCGGCCGGTCCTTGCCCCGGCCGTCGCCCTCGTCGTAGGGCACCCACGTCCAGACGATCTCGCCCGGGTCGGGTCGTCCGTCGGCGCGCGGCCGGTACTCGAGGTCCGGTACACCGGACTGGTCCCGCTGCCGGGCCGTGCGGGCCGACCTCCGGGACGGCGCCGCGACGGCTCCGGCACCGGAGCGGAGCGCGCGGCGGACGAGCGTCGCGGCCCGGCCGGCAAGCCGGAGGATGCCGTCGTCACGTGCCATGCCGGCACCGTACGGGCAGCCGCTCCCGGGTGGCGGCTGGAGCCCCGTGTGTCACTTGTGACACATCGGTACCAATTGGTCACGCAGGGGGTTGGAGTGGCCGATGAGGGGGCACCATCGGCGCCACGGGGCGAACGCGGTGGGGCGTCCCGTCAGAAGGGGACAGCCATGACGACGTCCGAACCGGTACGACCGGCGGTCCCGCGGGCCCGGGAGGTACAGGCGAGCGTCCTGGCCGCCTTCCAGCTCGTCGAGGACGCGCGCTACTTCGGCAGCGATCGTCGCCCCCGCAAGAGCCGGTCCCGGCTGCTGGCCGAGCGCGCCGTGGCCGACCGCAGGCGGCTCCGGGACCTGCGCACCGGCTGAGCGGTCTCCGCTCGCGTGGCCAGGTGTACGGCTAGGCCACGCAGAACTCGTTGCCCTCGGGGTCGGCCATGGTGACCCACGAGAAGGGGCCCTGGGACGCACGCCAGAGCTCGGTCGCGCCCATCGCCAGGAGGCGGGACACCTCGGCCTCCTGCTGCTCCGCGCCCACGCGCACGTCGAGGTGCACCCGGTTCTTGCCGCTCTTGGGGTCCGAGCCCTGCTGGAAGAGGACGCGCGGACGGTGGGGCCCCGGGGAGTTGATGGCGGCGCCCTGCTTCCAGACGAGCGCGCCGCGGTGCCGGGTCGCGTCGTCCTCCGAGGCGGCCCCGGAGTCGATCATCCGCCGGATGAACGCCTCGTCCTGCGGCTCCACCTGCCAGCCGAGGGCCTCCGCCCACCAGTCGGCCATGGCGTGCGGGTCGGCGCTGTCGATCGTGACCTGGAAGTCGAGTGCCATGCCCGGACGGTAGGGGAGGGTGGCGACGGAAAGTGCTACAGCTCGTGCGCGAGGTCCGCCCGGATCGTCGCGTCGTCGGGAAGATCGGAGTCCAGCGCGCAGTGGTCCTTGAGCACCCGGCCGAAGGGCGTCAGGGTCTTCGGGTCGATCTGCCGAGCGGGGTCCCACAGTCCCGACCGCATGACGGACTTCGGGCACTGGAAGTAGGCCCGCTGCACGTCGAGGACCAGCACGGACAGCGGCGCCCGCCCGAACTCGGTGAGGTCGACGTCGAGGTCCTCGGGGCGGACCAGCGTCGTCGTCCCGTAGACACGCAGGGTCTGCTCGACGCCCGGGACCAGGAACATCAGCGCTGCCCGGGGGTTTGCCGCGACGTTCTTCAGGCTGTCCACGCGGTTGTTGCCGGGCCGGTCGGGCAGGGCCAGCCGGTGCTCGTCGAGGACGTGCACGAAGCCCGGGTCACCGCCCCGCGGTGAGATGTCCGGCCAGCCCTCGGCGTCGGCGGTGGCCAGCGTCGCGAAGGGGGAGTGGGCGATGAACTCGCGGCAGTGCCGGTCGAGACGGTCGATCACCTTGTCCAGCACCAGCCCGCCCGGTGTCCGGTAACCGGACAGGACGTCGGAGGGCGAGACCGCGGAGGGCACAGCGTCGAGGTGCACGCCCCGACGGTAACCAACGCGCCCGCTAGCGTGGCGCCCCGTGCCACAGGTCTGGAGCTCGCCCGTCCGTTTCGTCGAGTGCGATCAGCAGGGTGTCGTGTTCAACGCGCACTACCTGACCTGGGCCGACGAGGCGTCCAATCACTGGTGGGCGTCCCACGGCCTGCCCTGGGACGTCGTGGCCGCCCGGGTGAACCCCGTGGTGAAGGCGAGCACGCTGGAGTGGACCTCGTCGGCGCGCTGGGGCGACACCGTGACCGTCGACGCGGAGACCGAGAAGGTGGGCCGGACCAGCCTCACCGTGCGCTTCACGATCCTCGTGGACGACCAGCTGTGCTGCGTCGTCCGGAACACCTACGTGGCCACGGACGGTGGCCGGGCGACGCCGTGGCCCGACGACATCCGGGCGCTGCTCACCGCGGACTGACGCTCACCAACCGGCCTTCTCCTGGCCCGAGAGCTGGGCGATCGCCTCCATGATCGTGTCCGTCACCTCGCGCCGGGACCGGTTCCTCTCGGCCTGGCCGGCGTGCTCGGGGAAGGTCAGGGGCTTTCCGAAGACGACGGTGAACCGGTGCGGGCGCGGCCAGCCGGCGCCGATGGGCTGGATGCGGTCGGTGCCGGTGATCCCCACCGGCACGACCGGGCAGTCGGCGGTCAGTGCCAGCCAGGCGACCCCCGTCTTGCCGCGGGCCAGCCGGCCGTCCCGTGAGCGGGTGCCCTCCGGGTAGATGCCGAAGCCGCCGCCGGCGCGCAGCACCGTCATCGCGGTGTCGAGGGCCGCCTGCGCCGCGCGGTGGGTGTCGCGTTCGACCGGCAGGGCGCCCAGTGCGGTGAACCAGGTCCTGGTGAACCAGCCCCGGATGCCCGTGCCGGTGAAGTACTCCGCCTTGGCCAGGTAGCCCACCCGCCGGGGCGACATGAGCGGGATGGCCATGCTGTCGATGAAGGACAGGTGGTTGCTCGCGATGATGAAGGCGCCCGTCTCCGGGACGTTCTCCCGGCCGACCACGTGCGGCCGGAAGACGAGCAGGAACAGCGGTCGCAGGATGAGCCGCGAGATGACGTAGATCACGCCGCGCGTCCTCCTCGGGGCTCGTCGGGGCACGCCGGTCGAGGGGAACGGCGGGTGGCTCCGGCATTCTCCCGAACGGCCCGAGGGGCGCGGGACCCAGGCCGTCTCAGCGCACCGGCTGGGGCGGCGGGCAGGCGTCGCGGATGATCGCGCGGATGTCGTCGGGGAGGCTGCCGTGCCCGGCCGCGGACCGCGTGATCACCTCGGCGACGTCCCGCACCTTCCGGTGCGTGTGGCTAGAGATGTGCGCCAGCAGGTCGAAGGCGACCTGGTCGCCGCAGCTGGTCAGGAGCATGAGGATGCCCTTGGCCTGCTCGATCGCCGCCCGGCTGGCCATGGCGGCGCGCATCTGCCCGACCTCGGCCTCCAGGGACTGCGCGCGTCCGACGTCGGAATCCGACCGGCGGCTGTCGGTGATGTCGACGCAGATGCCCTCGACCGCGACCACGTCCCCGCCGGCGTCCCGCTGGGGCTCGCCGACCAGCACCACGGCCCGCTCGCGTCCGTCGCTGCGCACGATGCAGGTCTCCAGGGCGAAGGCCCGGCCGTCGGCGCAGGCCTGCGCGATCGCCTCGAGGACCCGGGCGCGGTCGGCCGCGTGCTGGTAGCGGAGGTACTCCTCGGTGGCCGGCGGGGGCGAGGTCGACGGGAGCCCGTGCATGGTGAACATCTCCGGCGACCACCACCAGGCGCCGCTGAGCCGGTCGTAGCGGTAGCGCCCGGCGACCCGCTCCGGGATCGCGCGCGCGGGCATCCGTTGCGGCGACATCGCGGGTGACGCCATGACTTCCCCCTCGTCGGAGGCGGACCGGACGCCGGCGACACCCGCGGGCCGGAGGTTCGACCGGGCGGGCGCACCGGCCGCGTGGGGGCCGGTCGCTCCGATGCCAGGACCGTACGACGGGTGCCGCGACACCGCAGGAGCCTGCGATCCTCGCGGAACGGAACCGGGCAGGTGGTCCGACCCCAGGACCGTCGAGCCGTGACGCCGCGCAGCTGAGCGGCTACGGGCGCGCGCCGCTCAGACGACCGTGGAGGCGCGGGCCGGCTGGCCGTCCGCGACGCCGGACCGCAGCCGATCCTGTGCCTGGGCGAGCACGTCGACCGCGCGGCGCAGCTCACCCACCGGACGCGTGAAGGGCAGCCGCAACCGGTCGTCGAAGGCGTGGCCGGTCCCGAAGGCACGCCCCTCGGCGAGGGTCAGCCCGAGCGGTGCCGCGGCGGCGGTGAGCGCCGCGGAGCTGATGCCGGGAGGGAGCCGGCACCAGACCGACAGGCCGCCCGCGGGCGAGGGCGCGTCCCAGTCGGGCAGCCGGTCGGCGATCGCGGCGCGCAGGCCGTCCCGGCGCTCGCGGAGCTGGGCGCGGCGCTCCTCGAGCACCTCGTCGAGCTCCCCGAGCAGGATCGTCGCCGTCAGCTGGTCGAGGAGCCCCACCGACAGCTGGCGCCGTCCGAGGGTCTCCTCGAGCTGAGCGGCGAGGGTCTCCTCGGTCCGGAGCCAGCCCACCCGCAGGCCTCCCCACACCGCCTTCGACAGTCCGCCGACCGTCACGGTCGCCGCGTCGGGGAGGCTCGCGCCGAAGGGAGGGAGCGGGCCGTCGTCCAGGTGGAGCTCGGCGGCAACCTCGTCGACGACGGCGAGCATCCCGTGCTGCCACAGGGTCGCGGCCAGCCGGCGGCGCCCTGCGGCGGACAGCCGGCTGCCGGTCGGGTTGGAGAAGTCGGGCATCACGAAGGCCAGCCGGGGGCTGCTCTGCCGGGCGACCAGGTCCGCGGCTCCGACGATCGCGTCGGCGTCGGCGGCATCGACCGGGACCGGGGTGCACCGGCCGCCGGCGGCGGCGACCATCCCGAGGACGCCGGGGTAGGTCGGGTGCTCGACGAGGACCCGGTCGCCCGGCTGGAGCAGCGTCTCCAGGACGACGGCCGTGGCGTCGCCGACGCCGGCGGTCACCACGACCTGGTCCGGTTCGGTGGGCAGCCCGCGGGTGGTGAACCGTTCGGCGATGGCGGCCCGCAGCCCGGGCAGGCCTCCGGGGGCATACCCGTGGCCGGACAGCTGCGCCGGGAGCCCGGCCAGGGCCCGCTGGTAGGCGTCCAACAGTCGCGGGGCCGCCTCGGGTGCCGCATGGGCCAGGTCCAGCACCCCGGGGCGGCTGCTCGGGGGCAGCCACCGGGAGCCGGCCGACGGGAGCTCGGTGACCGTGCCGGAGCCGTGGCGCGTGCTCGCGAACCCCTCCTCGCGGAGCACCCGGTAGGCCGAGGCGACGGTCACCCGGCTGACGTCGAGCTCGGCGGAGAGCTCGCGCTCGGCCGGCAGCCGCCGGCCCGCCGGCAGGGTGCCGGCGGTGAGGAGGTCGCGGATCCGCCGGGCCAGCCCGGCGTACCGGGGACCGGGGAGGTCCTCGACCGGCCCGATGAGGGTGGCCAGCTCGCGCACAGTGGACTGGTCGATCACCGGTGGCATGGGTCCACCATGCCGAAATGGATCCATTCCGGCAAGGGAGAACGCTGCCACTCTGCTCTCATGACCTCAGGTGGTGTTCTCGTCGTCCTGTTCCTGCTCGGGATCGGCGCCCTCGCGGGAACGACTCTCGGGACCGCGGTCCGCGGTGGCCGGGGCCCGGGCGCCCCGCCGGCCAGCCACCCGCACGTGGACCCCAACGGGTTCCCCGTCCTCGCGCCGCAGCAGCGGTATCAGCGGCGCAGCAGCCGGCCCGTCGCCGCCAGGATCGCGGCGGCGGTCCACACGGCACGGGAGAGCCGGACGGCGCGCGGGATGTCGGTCGCGGTCGGGCTCCGGCCGTCGCCCAGCACCGGCCGCACCTCGACCCGCGTGCCGTAGACGTTCCGTCCGCCCAACCGCAGCCCCAGCGCCCCGGCGGCCGCGGCCTCGCACCGCCCGGAGTTGGGGCTGGGGTGCGCGGCGCCGTCCCGGAGCCACACCCGGAGCGCCCCACGGGCGGAGCCGCCGACCAGCGGTGCGCACGCGACGGTGAGGGCCGCGGACATCCGTGCGGGCAGCCAGTTGGCGCCGTCGTCCAGCCGGGCGGCGGCCCAGCCGAACCGCTCGTAGCGGGGGGAGCGGTGGCCGATCATCGCGTCCAGGGTGTTGACCGCGCGGTAGGCCAGCAGCCCGGGGATCCCGGCGACGGCGCCCCAGAACAGCGGTGCGACGGCGGCGTCGGAGGTGTTCTCGGCGACCGACTCGACGGTGGCCCGGGCCAGCTCCGCCTCGCCCAGCTCCCGCGGATCGCGGCCGGCCAGTGCCGGCAGGGCCGCGCGGGCCGCCGGCAGGTCGCCGGCCTCCAGCGCACGCTGCATCGTCGTCGCGGCCCGGCCGAGCGAGGTGCCACCCAGTACGGCCCAGGTCGCCGCGGCGGTGGTCAGTACGCGGGCCGGGGCGTGCCGCCGGGTGCGTCGGTCCAGCATCGCCCCCAGGGCGGCCGCCGCGCCGGTGAGGAGCACGACGTGCGCGGCCCCCGCCGCCCGCGAGTTCCGCCACGTCCGGCGCTCCAGGGCGAGAGCGGTGGTCCCGAAGCCGGCGACCGGGTGGCCGCGGCGGGGATCGCCCAGGAGCAGGTCGGCCCCGGCGCCCAGGGCGAGCCCCAGGGCGGTCGCGGCGGTCACGCCGTCCATCTTGCCGATCGCCGTCGTTCGGCCCGTCCCTAGGATCGGTGCCCATGCGTCTGCCCGGCCGTTACGACGGCGTCGCCCGGCCGATCGTCACCTACGGCAGCAACCCGGTCCTGCACCGGTCCTGCGCCCCGGTGACCGAGTTCGATCGGCCGCTGCGCCACCTGCTGCTCGACATGTTCGCCAGCATGGAGGCGGCCGACGGCGTGGGCCTGGCGGCCAACCAGATCGGCGTCGATGCCCGGATCTTCGTGATCGACTGCCCGGACGCCGACGGCGAGGACGTCGTGGGCTACGTGGTCAACCCCACGCTGACGATCCTCGAGCCCGTCGGCGACGAGCCGGCCGAGGAGACCACCGAGGAGGGCTGCCTCTCGGTGCCCGGTCCCTATGCCGAGCTGCCGCGGGCCTTCCGCGCCCGGGTCGACGGCGTCGACGTGCACGGGGACCCCATGTCCATCGAGGCCACCGGGATGGCCGCCCGGTGCCTGCAGCACGAGGTCGACCACCTCGACGGGACCGTCTACGTCGACCTGCTGACGGAGGAGCACCGCGAGCGCCTGCTGGCGGAGGCGGCCGGGCCCGGCGGCGACCTGCCGGCGTGAGCCTCGCCGGACGGTTGGTCCTGTTCGACCTCGACGGCACGCTGGTCGACTCCGCGCCGGGCATCTTCTCCTCGGTCCGGCACGCCGCGGCGGCCCTCGGCCTGCCCGGGCCCACGCCGGAGCAGTTGCGGGCGATGGTCGGCCCGCCACTGCAGGACGGCTTCGCGCTGGTGCTCGGCGTCCCGGCAGCCGACGTCCCCCGGGCCGTCGCCGCCTACCGGGAGCACTACGCGGCGGGCGCGCTGCTGGACGTCACCGTGCACGGCGGCGTCCCGGACCTGCTCGCCGCGCTGCGGGAGGCCGGCGCCACCCTCGCCGTCGCGACCAGCAAGCCGGAGCCGTTCGCCGTCCGCGTGCTGGCGCACACCGGTCTGCTGCCGTCGTTCGCCGGCGTGCACGGCGCGACGATGGACGGTGTCGTCCGGCACAAGGACCAGGTGGTCGCCGCGGCTCTCGCCGCGCACCCCGGCGGCCGCGACCCGGTGCTGATCGGGGACCGGGCGCACGACGTGCTGGGCGCCGCGGCGCACGGCCTGCCGTGCATCGGCGCCGGCTGGGGCCCGGCGGAGGACGGCGAGCTGGAGCGGGCCGGCGCGTCCGCGATCGCCGCCACGCCCGCCGACGTGCCGCGCCTGCTCGGAGAGATCGGGTGAGCAACGGGTGCTCGTCGCGCAGGATGGGCCGGTGCACGCCTTCACCGAGCAGCAGGTCCGCCGTTCCTTCGTCAACTGCTCCCAGGGCGAGGCGAAGGGCCTGACCCTGCCCGAGGACTTCGCCTCGCTCGACTGGGCGGAGCTGGAACTCCTCGGCTGGCGGGACCCGAAGGCACCGCTGCGCGGCTACCTGGTCCTCGACGCCGGCGACCGGCCGGTGGGCATCGCCGTCCGTGCTGCCGACACGCGGATGTCCGGCCGGACCACCGCGATGTGCCTGCTCTGCCAGACGACGCAGGCGGGGGACGCGGTGTCGCTGTTCACGGCCCGGCGCAGCGGCGAGGCCGGCCGCAACGGCAACACCGTCGGCACGTACATGTGCGCCGATCTGGGCTGTGCGGAGCGGGTGAGGTCGGAGATCCCGCCGTGGCTGCTGGAGCGGGATCCCGCCGAGGTGGTGGCCGAGCGCGCGGCTGAGCTGCGGGAACGGGTCGCGGGCTTCGTGGACGCCGTCCGCCGCTGAGGTGTGGGCGAGGTCGATCGTGGGGCAGCTGACCTCGCATGACCGAAGCCACGCCTCTCCGTGCTCTTGCCCTCGTCTGCAGCCTCAAGGCCTCGCCCGCGCCGTCCAGCAGTGACCTGATCGCCCGTCAGCTGCTCGAGGAGCTCGCGAAGCACGGCGTCACCGGGGACGTCGTCCGCGTCGTGGACCACGACGTGAAGCCCGGCGTGGAGGTGGACATGGGGGAGGGTGACGCCTGGCCGGCGATCCGCGCGCGGATGATGGCGGCCGACATCCTCGTCGTCTCGACGCCGACCTGGGTCCGTCACATGAGCAGCGTCGCCCAGCGGGTCCTGGAGCGGCTGGACGGCGAGCTGTCGGAGACCGACGGGACCGGCCGTCCGCTGGTCACCGGCAAGGTCGCGGTCACGGCCGTGGTGGGCAACGAGGACGGCGCGCACAAGATCACCGCCGACCTCATGCAGGGCCTCAACGACATGGGCTTCACCATCCCGGCCCAGGGCGGCACCTACTGGAACGACGAGGCCATGGGCAGCCGCGACTACCTGGACCTGGCCGAGACCCCGGAGGCGGTCGCGTCGACCAACACGACGCTGGCGGAGAACGCCGCGTCCCTGGCCCGGGCGCTGAAGGCGAGCCCTTACCCGGGCAGCTGAGCCATGGCCTCGGGTCGCTCGGCCGGCACGAGCGACCCGACCGTCCGGTGGGCACGCAGCAGACCGACGACGGCGAGCAGGCCGAGGACGATCACCACGGCGCCGTAGATCTCGGTCGTCCGCGCCAGGCCGATCTCCTCGACGGCGATGCCGGCGGCGATCGAGGGCAGGCTGAAGGCCAGGTAGCCGACGACGAAGATGCTGGCGAGCAGGCCGGCCCGGAAACCCGGGGCGACGCCGGCGGTGATGGTCGCGACCGCGCCGAGGAAGGCCGCGCCGAAGCCGAAGCCGGTGACGACCGCCGCCGCGAACAGCAGCAGCGCCGAGGTGGCCAACAGCGAGACGAGCGTGCCCACGACCCCGACGGTGAAGACCAGCGCGCCGACCAGCAGCGCCCGCTCGGGCGGTGAGGTGCGCAGGGCCAGCGACCCGACGATGCCGGTGCCGTTGAGTGCGAGGATCAGCAGCCCGCCGACCAGGTGGTTGTCGATGGCGAAGACGTCGGCGACCAGCGACGGACCCAGCGAGGCGTAGAGCCCGCCCACCGACCAGCAGGCGACGAGCAGCGGCAGCGCGACGACGAAGGCCCGGCGGTGCTCGGACGGCACGTGCACCGCCGGCCGCAGCGAGGCCGCCGCGCCCGGCAGCCGCGGGGAGCTCTCCGGCAGCAGCACCGTGCCGACGGCAGCGAGCAGGAAGACCGCGGTGAGCACGCCGAACACCCAGTCGGTGGGCGAGGGGACGAGCTGCACCAGGAGTCCCGCGCCGACCGCGCCGATCGAGAGCCCGAGTCCGGGCGAGGCGCTGTTGATGAAGGCGCCCAGCGGGCGCTCCCGGTGCTGCAGGTCGAGCAGTGACGCGCCCAGCGTGCTGGTCAGCGCGCCGGTGGCCAGCCCCTGGACGACGCGGGCGGCGAGCAACCAGCCGACGCCGTCGGCGAAGAGGAACAGCGCCATCGCGGCGGCCTCGAGCACGAACGCGCCGACGAGCACCGGCCGCCGGCCGACGTGGTCGGACAGCCCGCCGACCACCAGCAGCGAGGCGAGCAGGGCGAAGGAGTAGATGCCGAAGATCGTCGTCAGGACGCCGGAGCTGAACCCGAACTGCTCCTGGTACACGCGGTACAGCGGCGAGGGCACGCCCGACGCCGCCAGCATGAGGACCAGCAGCACCGCCACGGACCAGAAGGCAGGCGCTCTGGGCAGGCGGCGGGAGACGGGCATGACAACCAGGAAGGCGCCCGCCGGGCGGCTGATTCCCGGGAGCGCGTGTCGGGCAGGCGCGTGGTGCCGCCACCCTCGGGTAGAGGCGGCTCATGGCGCTTCCCCGGATCCTCGTCCTCGTGCTGGCCGGCGGTGCCGGTGGCCGTCTCGAACTGCTCACCGACCAGCGGGCGAAGCCGGCCGTCCCGTTCGCCGGGGTCTACCGCCTCGTCGACTTCCCGCTCAGCAACTGCCAGCACTCCGGCATCTCCGACGTCTGGGTGTCGGTGCAGTACCACCCGACGTCGCTGTCGGACCACCTCGCCAACGGCCGCCCGTGGGACCTGGACCGGACCTCGGGCGGGCTGATGATGCTGCCGCCCTACCAGGGCACCGACCGGGGCGGCTGGGTCAGCGGCACCGCGAACCTGCTGTGGCGGCAGGCCGACCTGATCCGCGAGTACGACGCCGACGCCCTCGTCGTCGTCAGCTCCGACGCGGTCTACAAGCTGGACTACCGGGACGTGGTCGACACCCACCTCGGGTCCGGCGCGGAGGTCACGATGGTGACCACCGAGGTGGCTGCCGACGACGCGTCCCGCTACGGGATCGTGCAGGTCGACGGTGAGCGGGTCACCGACTACGCCTACAAGCCCGACGAACCGGCGACCACGACGGCCACGAACGAGGTCTTCGTCTTCACGCCCGGCGCCACGCTGGACCGGCTGGACGGACTGGACGACGAACTGGGGGAGGACGGCCTCGAGGACCTCGGCAGCCATCTGCTGCCGGCGCAGACGCGGGAGGGGCTGGCCCGGGCCTACTCGTTCGGCGGCTACTGGCGCGACGTCGGCACGGTGCCGGCCTACTGGCAGGCGCACCGCGACTTCCTGGCGGCCGAGCCGCCCATCGACCTCGACGACCCGGCGTGGCCGCTGCACACCCGGGGCGGCCGGCACAGCGCCGCCCGCATCCTCCCCGGGGCGGTGGTCGACGAGAGCCTGGTGTCCGGGGGCACCCGGGTCGCCGGCGAGGTGCGCGGCTCGGTCCTGTCCCCCGGCGTCGTGGTGGAGAAAGGGGCGACCGTCGTCGACTCCGTGCTGCTGCCCGGCGCACACGTCCGCGCGGGCGCCCGGGTGGTGCGGTCGGTCCTCGACGACGGCGTCGAGGTGGGGGAGCGGGCCGTGGTGGGCGGGGACGGCGACGTGACGCTGATCGGCCGCCGCGCCCGCGTCGACGCCGGCAGCGAGATCCTCGCCGGGGGGCGGCTGCCGGAGCTCGAGCAGGACTGATCAGGAGGCCGGCGCGTCGAACTCCATCCACACCCGGCGACGGTCGCCCCGGCTGCGCACCTCCGCCATCGCCGCCACCCGGCGGCGCTGCCCGGCCGTCGCCACGTGGTTGACGACGGCGATCTCGGCGTCCCGCATGGCCCGCTCGGCGGCGAACTCCGCAGGTGTCGACGGGAAGGACTCCGGCTCGTCGTCCACGTCGTCGGCGCGGGGGCGCGCGTACGGGCTGTCGGGCGGGAGGTTGCCGCTCACCCGGCCGTAGGCGCCGAGCAGCAGCAGGAACAGGCCGGCGACGACGGAGAAGACGACGTTCTCGATCTCGAAGGCCAGCACGTTGAACGACGTCCGCAGCACCGCGAGGTTCGCCAGGGCCGAGACCAGGAACAGCACCCCGACGACGATCATGACCGTCGAGGCGACCCGCGGGCTCCGGAGCGCCGCGATGACGAGCACTGCCGCGGTGAGCACGGAGACCGTCGACAGCAGGCCGTTGGACGACAGACCGAGGATCGGCTCGCCGTCCGTGGAGAAGAAGTCCAGGCCGCCGGCGAAGCCCAGGACGCCGAACAGGAGGATCACGGCCGCGACGGCCAGGGCGCCGATCCGCTGCACGGTGAAGACGCGGGGTTCGGGACCGTCGGCGGTCCGGGCACGGGTGGGGAGGTGCAGCTGCATCGCGAGCTCCTCGGGAGAGGTGGGGGACGCCCGTACTTCGCCGGCTGCCCGCTCCGCAGATGCGGCCGACGTCACATCGCGCGGTGGAGCAGGTCGCCTGCCAGCCGACCCGCCAGCGGGTGGCCGAAGAGCCCGGGCAGCCCGCCGGTGTGCACGAACACGGTCCGTTCCCCGGGCCGGATGCCGCCGTCCGCCACCGAGGCCGCCAGGCCGGCGAGGGCCTTGCCGGAGTAGACCGGGTCGAGCAGCAGCCCCGCCGTGCGCCCCGCGGTCCGCATGACCGCCTCCGCGGCCGCGGTCAGCGCGCCGTAGCCCTCGCCCACCTGGTCGGTGCGCAGCCGCAGGCCGGTCGCGGTCGCGGTCGCGGTCGCTCCGAGGCCGCTGAGCAGCGCCGCCACCCGCTCGGCCGGGTCGGTGACGGCGCCGGTGTCCACGCCCAGGACGCGGTCGGCGCCGAGCCCCGCGACCAGCCCGGCCCAAGGACAGGGCGGGAAGGTCGGGGGGAAGGTCCGGGCGCATCCCGTGGTTGGACGGCGCATGACCCAGCAGTTCGAGACCGACATGCACGCCGTCGACATGCACTCGGAGTTCCTGCGGGCCGATCTCTTCCTCGCCATGGGCCAGCCCACCGAGGCGGCCCGGCTCCTGCAGCGCGTCGTCGAGGCCGAGCCCGCCAACGAGGCCGCCCTGGAGCTGCTCGCCCGCGCGTACTTCGCCTCGGCCCAGCTGACCCGGTCCGAGGAGGCGCTGACCCGCCTGGTCGCGCTGGCGCCGGCCAACGGGTGGGCGCGTCGTGCGCTGGCCCGGACTCTCGAGCGGCAGAGCAGGAGCGCGGAGGCCGCGCCGCACCACCGCATGGCCGACGCCCTCGGCGCTGCCTGACCCCGGCGCGATCTGGACTCGTCCGGCTGCGGGGCGTCACGCCACGCCAGTGCGCCGGGCGTTCGGCGGCCCCGAACAGAATCACACGGACGTGTTCCGGGCACCCCGACCTCATGAGCATCCTCGGGAAGTTGATGGGAACTGCAGAGACGGCGGCCCGGAGCAGCGCTCGCGGTGGCCGCGCCACGGCCCGCCCCGCCCGCGGCATGGGGCGCACGACCGGTCGCAGCGGCATGGGGCGGGGCATGGGCCGGGGCAGGGCGACCCCCGCCAGCAGCGGAGGCATCGGCCGGCTGGTCGAGGGCTTCCTGCGCCGGCGCTGACCCTTCAGACGACGGCGGCGGCCACCAGCAGGGTGGCCGCCGTCGCCGTCTCGCCCATGGCGCCCATGACGTCACCGGTCACGCCGCCCAGCCGCGCGCGGGCCCGCCGGTAGAGCACCTCCGCCGCCAGCAGTCCCGCGAGCGCCGCGGCCGCGAGCGGGCCGGCGGCCGTCAGGTCCGCGGACGTGGCGGCGCCGAGCAGGGCGAGCAGGACCACCGCCCAGCCGGCGAGCCAGCGCACGGAGACGGTGCCCGCGACGAGGGCGCCGAGCGACGAGCCCTCGGCCGCCGGCACTCCCGGAAGGCCGGTGCGGGCCATGGCCAGCCGGGCCACGGCCACGGAGGCGCAGAGGGCCAGCCAGCCCCATCGTGTCTCCAGCAGGGCCGCCAGGCAGGCGACCTGCAGCAGCAGGGTGAGCACCAGCGTCACCACGCCGAACGGCCCGACGTCGCCCTGGTGCATCACCTGCAGGGCGCGCTCCCGGTCGCGGAGCGGGCCGAGCCCGTCCGCCGTGTCGGCCAGCCCGTCGAGGTGCAGTCCGCGGGTGAGCACCGCGAGGACGGCGACGGCGAGCACGGCGCCGGCCAGCGGGCTGATCCACCGGTCGCCGAGAACCGCGACGCCGGCCGCGACGCCCCCCAGGGCCAGGCCGACCAGCGGGGCCCACGGCAGGACGCCCCGGGTGGATCCCGCGGCCCGTGCCGGGACCGGCAGGATGGTGAGCAGGGCCGCGGACTCCAGCGGCCCGACGAACCGCACCGGACTCACGCGACGACCTCCAGCCGGGTCACCGTGCCGTTGTGCGGCGTCACCGCGGGCATGGCCTCCGGCCCGAGCCCGGCCACGACGGCCTGGGCCGCGCGGATGGTGTCGCCGTGCGTCACCAGCGCGATCACGTCGGCCGGCGGCTCGGCACACAGGCCCTCGAGGAAGGTCCGCACGCGGTCGTGCAGCTCCGCCAGGCTCTCGCCCCCGGGTGCCGACCAGTGCGGATCGGTCCAGTCGACGACGTCCCAGAGCTCGCGCGACGGGCGGCCCTCCAGCTCGCCGTACCCCTGCTCGCGCAGCGCCGGCGTGGTCGTGATCGGCAGCCCGGTGGCGCGGGCGCAGTGCTCCGCGGTCTGCACCGCCCGCAGCAGGTCGCTGGAGAGCAGCGCTCCCGGGGCCAGACCGGCCAGCTGGGTGGCGGCCGCGGCGGCCTGCGCGTGACCCTTGGCGGTCAGCGGGACGTGCGCCGTCTGGCCCTGCATCAGGCCCGCGGCGTTCCACTCGCTCTGCCCATGGCGGACGAGGAGCAACGTGAGGGGGTGGGCCATGGCAGAGGGAGCGTAGGCGAGGGCCGTGCGGGCTCCTGCCGGCCGCCTCGTACCGTCGTCGTCGTGAGCATCCCCGTGCGCCCCGGTGCCGTCCGTCCGACGGCGCGCCCGTCGGCGCCCGACCCGCTGGGCCCGCTGCTGGACCTGCCCGGGGTCCGCGAGGCGGCGGACGCCGCCCGGGCCGGCATCGACCGGCTGCTGGGGCACAAGGTGCTGCGCCGGGAGTCCGCCGGGGTCAGCAGCGAGTCCGCCCTGCGGGGCGCCCGGGCGTCGGCAGCCCTCGAGGGGGTCGACGTCCCCCTCGGGGAGCTGCGGGCCGGGGAGGTCACCGACCCGGTGGTCCAGGGCGCGCTGCGCGTCTCCGCCGGGCTCGGCTCGATGGTCGAGACGTGGCCCCGGGCGCCGGGCCAGGTGCTGGCCCGCCTGCACGTGCTGGCCGCCGCCGACCTGGCCGACCCCAGCGCGCTGGGACGGCCGGCACCGCACGCCGGGCCGCGCCTGTCGGGGCTCTTCGCCCTGATCACCGCGACGACGACGGTCCCCGCCATCGTCGTCGCCGCCCTGGTGCACGGTGAACTGGCTGCCCTGGCGCCGTTCGGGATGGCGGACGGCGTGGTGGCGCGCGCCGCGGGCAGGCTCACCGTGATCAGCCGCGGCCTCGACCCGAAGGCGGTGTCCGTGCCGGAGGTCGGCTTCGCGGAGCTGGGGCGGGGTGCCTACGACGACGCACTGCGCGGGTACGCCTCCGGCACCGAGGCGGGGGTCGCCGGCTGGCTCGTGCACTGCTGCCTGGCCACCGAGCACGGCGCGCGCGAGGGGCTGGCGATCTGCGAGAGCCTGCTCCGCGGCTGATCTGCGGGGGAGGGCGGCGGGCTCAAGACTGACCGCATGGAGTACCTGGAGGTCGACGGCCTCGGACCGGTGAGCCGCATCGGGCTGGGCACGTGGCAGTTCGGCTCCCGCGAATGGGGCTACGGCAGCAGCTATGCCGACCGTGCGGCCGTCGACATCGTCCGCCGGGCGCGCGAGCTGGGCGTCACCCTCTTCGACACCGCCGAGATCTACGGCTTCGGTCGCAGCGAACGGATCCTGGGCGACGCGCTGGGGCACGAGCGGGACGAGGTCGTCGTCGCCAGCAAGGTCTTCCCCGTCGCGCCGTTCCCTCCGGTGGTGCGGCAGCGCTGGTCGGCCAGCGCACGGCGGCTCGGGCTGGCTCGCATCCCGCTGTACCAGGTCCACCAGCCGAACCCGCTCGTGCCGGACTCGGTGATCATGCCCGCGTTCCGGCGGCTGCTGGGCGAGGGCGGGATCGGCGCCGCAGGCGTCTCGAACTACTCGCTGGCGCGCTGGCAGGCCGCCGACGCCGCCCTCGGGGTGCCGGTGGTGAGCAACCAGGTGCAGTTCTCCCTCGCCCACGCCGGGCCCCTCGACGACCAGGTCCCCTTCGCCGAGCGCGAGAACCGGCTGGTGATCGCCTACAGCCCGCTCGCCCAGGGGCTGCTCGGCGGCCGCTACACCGCCGACCGCCGCCCCGGCGGAGTGCGGGCGGTCAACCCGCTGTTCGGCACCGAGAACCTGCGCAGGGTGGCGCCCCTGCTGGACCTCCTGCGCGACGTGGCCGACGCGCACGACGCGACGCCGTCGCAGGTGGCGCTGGCCTGGCTGACCGGGCTGCCGCGGGTGGTCGTGATCCCCGGCGCGTCCAGCGTGGCGCAGCTGGAGTCCAACGCCGCCGCGGCGGCGATCTCGCTCCGGCCCGACGAGCACGCGGCCCTGACCGCGGCCGCGTGCCTTCTCGCCGGTGTCGGCCGGCCGCACGCTGGTCGACCGGGTAAGGGAGCGGTTCGGCGGCTGAGCAGATGGGCGTCAGCGGGCGGCGAGCGCGAACCCCAGCACTGCGGTCACCACCACCCCGCACGCCGCGGTCGCGGCCGCGGCCATCCAGACGCCGGTCGCTGCGCCGGCCGCCGCGGCGCCCATGACCGCCAGCCACGGGCCCGAGAGCGAGAGGAACAACCCCAGTCGGGCGGTGCGCGACCGGCGCCGCCGCCGGGGTGCCGTGCGGGTGGACTGGCCGAAGAGGACGGCGGCCACGCAGACCGCCAGCACGGCCAGCCAGGCGAGGACCACGAGGAGCACGTCGGCAGGATGTCGCACGCCGGAGGGGGGACCGCGGAGCCCCGCCGGGAGGGAGCGCCGTCAGGCGCCGCGGCGGCGCCGGCGACCGGACAGCGGTGCGGTGTCGTCCACGGCGGACAGCCCCGCGCGCAGCGCACGGTGCCGGGCGTACCAGGCGAGCCCGACGACGGCTGCGCCGACACCCACCGCGGCACCGGTGACGACCGGGGCCGGCGGAGCGGAGAACCGTGCCTTCATGCTGACCGGGCGGGTGAACTGCAGGACCGGCCAGCCGCGCTCCAGGGCGGCCTTGCGGAGCCCGCGGTCGGGGTTGACGGCGGTGGGGTGCCCGACGGCCGACAGCATCGGCAGGTCGGTGATGGAGTCGCTGTAGGCGTAGCAGTCTGCGAGGTCGTAGCCGCCCTCGGCGGCCACCTCGCGCATCGCCGCCGCCTTGTTCTCGCCGTAGGCGTAGAAGGAGATCTCGCCGGTGTAGCGACCGCCCTCGGTCACCATCCGGGTGGCCACGACCCGGTCGACGCCGAGCATCTGGCCGATCGGCTCCACCATCTCGGCGCCGCTGCTGGAGACGATGACGATCTCGCGGCCGGCGGCGCGGTGCTCCTCGATCAGGTCGGCCGCCTCGGCGTAGACCAGCGGGTCCACGATCTCGTGCAGGGTCTCCCGGACGATGTCGTGCACGGTCGCGGCGTCCCAGCCGGTCACCATCGCGGTCAGCTGTGCCCGCAGGCGCTCCATCTGCTGCGCGTCGGCGCCGGCGAGGGAGAAGACCAGCTGCGCGTAGGCGGTCTTGAGCACGGCGCGGCGGTTGATCAGCCCGCCGTTGAAGAACGGCCGGCCGAAGGCCAGCGTGCTGGACTTGGCGATGACCGTCTTGTCCAGGTCGAAGAACGCCGCTGAGCGGGTCACAAGGCACGACTCTAAGTGGACCGGGTGACACCGGAGGACGTCGCGCGCCGTCCACACCCGTTCGGGTCATCCACAGTTCGCCGCGCGTTCTGGCACTGGTTGCCCACGGCGGCGTGGGGTCGGGGCGTGTCCACCTCCCGCACCCCCTCCCGCCCGCTCGTCGTCAGCACCGATGAACGGCTCCTCGACGACCTCCTGAGGCTGCTGGCCACCGCGGGTGCCGAGCCCGAACTGGCGACCGGCGGTCCGGCGCTGCGACGTGCGCACCGGCAGGCGCCGCTGGTCCTCGTCGGGGCCGATGCGCTCGGTGGCGGCGTCGTGCGGGCACTGCCGCGGCGCCCGGGCGTCGTCGTGGTGGCCCTGCGGGAGCTGCCGCCCGCCGAGTGGGCCGGCGCCGTGGAGATCGGTGCGGAGCGGGTCGCGGTGCTCCCGGACGACGAGTCGTGGCTGCTCGCCCGCTCGGCGGCCGCGGTCCGCGAACCGGTGGAGCGGGGTCGGCTGCTGGTCGTCGGCGGGGCATGCGGCGGCGCGGGTGCCAGCACGGTCGCGACGGCCGTCGCGCTGGCCGCGGCACCCGGGGTGACCTTGGTCGACGCCGACCCGTGGGGCGCGGGGCTGGACCTGCTGCTGGGTGCCGAGCGGGTCGAGGGCCTGCGCTGGCCGGACCTGGCCGGGTTGCGCGGGCGCGTCGACGGCGACGCACTCCTCGCCGCCCTGCCGGTCGTGGAAGGGGTGACCGTGGTGGCCGCCTCCCGGTCGGCACCGCAACGGGTCCACGACGACGCCCTGGCCGCCGTCGTGGACGCCGCCCGGTCGATCGGCTCCACGGTCGTGGTGGACCTTCCGCGGGGTGGCGTCGAGGAGACGCCGCTGGGCGACGCGGACCTCGCGGTGCTGGTCGTGCCCGCCCGGCTGCGGGCCGCGACGGCGGCGCGGCTCGTCGTCGAGGGGCCGGGTGGGCCGTGGGCGGGCGCGCAGCTCGTCGTCCGGCAGGTCCCGGGCGGGCTGTCCCGCGACGAGGTCGCCGACGTGGTGGGCCGGCCGGTGCTGGCGGAGCTCGCCCACGACCGCAGCGCGGTCCCGAGAGGCGAGCGGGGTGAGCCGCCGCTGGTGTCGGCGCGGTCCCCGCTGGGCGTCGTCGCGCGGCGCGTGCTCGCGGCCCTGCCGGCCGCCGGGGCACCGCGGTGAGCGCGCCGCCCCTGCTGGACCGGGTCCGCGCCCGCCTGGCGCTGCAACCGGGACCGCCCACCCGCGCCGGCGTGGCCGCGCTCGTGCGGGAGGAGTCCGGTGGCCTGCTGGGCGACGACGACGTGCTGCGCGCGGTCCGCGACGCCGTCGACGAACTCGCCGGTGCGGGTCCGCTGGAGCCGCTGCTGCGCGCGCCGGGAGTCACCGACGTGCTGGTCAACGGGCCCGAGCAGGTGTGGGTCGACCGGGGATCGGGGCCGGAGCGGACCGGGGTGCGGTTCGCCGACGACGACGCGGTCCGCCGGCTGGCCGTCCGGCTCGCGGCCACGGTGGGCCGCCGGCTGGACGACGCGTCGCCCTGGGTCGACGTCGGGCTCGGCGACGGCACCCGGCTGCACGCGGTGCTCCCGCCGGTGTCGGGCAGCGGCACCTGCCTGTCTCTGCGGGTGCTGCGCCGGACCACGCACACCCTCGCGGACCTGGCGGCCCTCGGCACCCTCCCCGGCGACAGCGAGGAGCTGCTGCGGCAGGTGGTGGCGCACCGGCTGGCGTTCCTGGTCACGGGCGGGACGGGATCGGGGAAGACGACCCTGCTCTCGGCGCTGCTCGGGGCCGCCGATCCCGCCGACCGGATCGTGCTGTGCGAGGACGCGCCCGAGCTGACCCCGCAGCACCCGCACGTGGTGCGGCTGCTGACACGGCCCCCGAACGTCGAGGGCGTCGGCCTGGTGACGTTGCGGGACCTGGTCCGGCAGGCCCTGCGCATGCGGCCGGACCGGCTGGTGGTGGGAGAGGTGCGCGGCGCGGAGGTGACCGATCTGCTGGCCGCGCTGAACACCGGCCACGACGGTGGCGGCGGCACGCTGCACGCCAACCGGCCCGCCGAGGTGCCCGCCCGGCTGGAGGCGCTGGGCGTCGCCGCAGGCCTCGACCGGGCAGCCGTGCACAGCCAGGCAGCGGCGGCGCTCGCCGTCGTGGTGCACCTCCGGCGCACCCCCGCCGGCCGACGGGTGACCGAGCTCGGTGTCGTCCGGCGGGCCGGCGAGCGGGTGGTCGTCGAACCCGGATGGCGGGCCGACGGGCTGCCCGCGGCTGCTGCCGGCCGCTTGCGGGAGCTGGTCGAGGGCCGGCCGTGACGGCGGCCCTGCTCGCCGCGGCGCTGGCGGCGCTGTGCTGGCCGGACCCGCGGTCCGGGCGCGGGACGAGGCTGCGCGGCCTCGACGTCTCCGGCAGTCCGGCCCGACGTCCCGTGCTCGTCGCCCTGCCGGTGGCGGGCACGGCTGCCGTCGCCGCCGCCGCGGCCACAGCCCTCGTGAGCCCGCCGCTGGTGGCGGCACTGGCCGCCCTGACCGCCTACGCCGGTGGGCGGACCTGGAACGGCCAACGGCTGGCCCGCCGCTCGGAGCAGCGGCTGCGGTCGGTCGCCGAGTCGCTGGGCGCGCTCGGGGCCGAGCTGCGGAGCGGGCGGTCGTTCGAGGACGCGACCGCGGCAGCGGTGGCCTCCTGCCCGGACGAGACCTGCCGTTCGGCACTGACCCGGGCCCTGCGGGCCCCCGGAGCGGGGGTTCCGCCGGGGCTGGGCGCGGACCTGACCGCCGCCCTCGGACGGGTGTCGGCCGGCGTCCTGGTGAGCGCCCGGACGGGCTGCTCCCTCGCTGCGGTCACCGCAGCCGTCGAGGACGACCTGCGCAGCCGGCACCGCCTGGGCCTGGAGCTGCGCACCGCCACCGCCGGCCCCCGGGCGAGCGCGATGCTGCTCGCCGCGCTGCCGCTGCTGGGCCTGGCGATGGGTGGCGGGGTGGGTGCTGATCCGTGGCGGGTCCTGACCACGACCGGGACCGGCCAGGTACTGCTGGTCGTGGGGGTCGCGCTGGAGCTCATCGGTCTGTCCTGGTCGGAACGCCTCGTGCGGCGGGCCGTCCGGTGACCGCCGCGGCGCTGGGAGCGCTGGCCGCCGCTCTGCTCCTCTGGTCGCCGGGGTCGCGGCTCACCCGGCTGCGGCTGGCGCGGTTGCGCCCCCGTGCCCGTCCTGCCGAGCTCGCTGACGACCCGGCACCGTCGCGCCGACGGCGCTGGTGCCTGGCCACCGCCGCCGGTCTGGCGGTCGCGGCGTTCCTGGGCGGCCTCTCCGGCGTGCTGGCCGGCACGGCCGTGGCAGTCCTCGCCGAGCGAGCCCTCCGCGGGCGGGACGACCGGGACGTCGAACGCGCTGCGATCGAGCGCGAGATCCCGGCCGCCTGCGACCTTCTCGGGGTGTGCCTCGCGGCCGGCGTCCCGGTCGGGTCGGCCCTGGCGGCGGTCGGCGCCGCGGTGCCCGATCCGCTGGGGAGCTCCCTGAGGGGGGTCGCCGCGCTGTCCCGCCTGGGCGCCGATCCGCGCCGGGCGTGGGCCGACGTCCCGGCGGAGCTCGCCGCGCTGGGACGGGTGCTGATCCGGGCCGGGGAGTCGGGAGCGGCCGCGGTGCCGGCGCTGCGGGCGCTCGCGGGGGAGAGCCGGGCCGCCGCGCGTGCAGCAGCGCAGTCGGGCGTGCAGCGGGCCGGGGTCTGGGTGCTGGCGCCGCTGGGCCTCTGCTTCCTGCCGGCGTTCGTGTGCCTGGGGGTCGTGCCCATGGTGCTCGGCATCGCAGGCGACGTCTTCCGGTGAGCCGTCGTGCACAGCCCGAGCGCCCGTCCACAGATCTCCGCGGGCCGTCGGATCCGCGCCCGGCCGGCGGAAGTCTCGACGCGAGGGCCCGAGCGTCGGGCCACGACCGAGGAGGCACCTGTGGCGACAGCGAACACCGTCGAGGACCCGGGCGACGGCACGGCCGACGGCCCCCCGATCAGCGGGCGGCTCGGCCGACGATGGGCGGCCGTCCGCGCGACCGGTGAGGCAGGGATGAGCACGGCCGAGTACGCCGTCGGCACCGTGGCGGCGTGCGCCTTCGCCGCGGTGCTCTACCGGGTCGTCACCGGGAGCTCGATCGTCGACGGGCTGACCGCCCTGGTCGACTCCGCGCTCGCGACGCTGTCCTGACCGGTGCGCGACCGTCGTGGTCGGCTCCGGGCAGGAGCTCGCGGAGAGGCCGGCATGGTCACCGCCGAGACCGCGGTCGTCCTCCCCGTGCTCCTCCTCGTGCTGGCGGGCGTCGTCGCCGCAGTGGTCGTGGTCGGTGCCCAGCTGCGCTGCGTGGACGCCGCCCGCGAGGGCGCCCGCGCCGCGGCCCGCGGGGAGGAGGCGGCCGTGGTCACCGACCTGGTGCGCCGGATCGCGCCCGAGGGAGCCGGCGCCACCCTCGCCACCGACGGGGAGGAGGTCCGGGTGACGGTGTCGGCCCGGATCGCACCCCTCGGGCCGGTGCCGCTCGACGTCACCGTGTCCGCCGAGGCAGTGGCCCTCCGGGAATCGGACGGCTGGGCGGGATGAGCGGCAGGGCAGACGCCCGGGAGCGGGGTTCGGCGACCGTGTGGGTGATCGTGCTGTGCGGCGTCCTGGCGACCGTCGGGGTGGCCGTCGTCCTCACCGGCGCCGCCGTCGTCGCCCGGCACCGCGCGGGCGCCGCGGCGGACCTGGCGGCGCTGGCCGGCGCGGCCCGCGCTGTCCAGGGTGGCGACGCGTGCGCGGAGGCGGCCCGGCTGGCAGCGGCCAACGGCGCGCAGTCGACCGGGTGCGAGGTCGAGCCGGGCGGCCGGGTGCGGGTGACGGTCAGCGTGCCGGTCGCCCTCGGACGGCTCGGTATCTTCCCCGCCACCGGTCGTGCGCGGGCCGGTCCGGTCCCGGTGGGGGCCGACCCGTGAGACAGGGCGGGTCGGAGGACGACAGGTCAGAAGACCAGGTCGTCCACGGCCTCGTCGATCTGCTCGTCGGCCGGGTCGTCCACCGGTTCGTCGGCGGGAGCGGCCGCCCGGTCCCGCAGCGGGTGCCTGCGCCGACCAGCGGGCGTCGGCTCGTCGTGACCGGCGGCGGCCAGCTCGTCGAGGACGACGTCGAGGACGCGGACGGCGCCGGCCTTGTCGAGCGGGTCGTTGCCGTTGCCGCACTTGGGCGACTGGACGCACGAGGGGCAGCCGTTCTCGCACTCGCAGCTGGCCACGGTCGCCCGGGTCGCCTGCAGCCATCGGCGGAGGACGCCGAAGCCGCGCTCGGTGAAGCCGGCCCCGCCGGGATGGCCGTCGTAGACGAAGATCGTGGCCGTCCCGGTGTCGGGGTGCAGCGCGGTCGAGAGCCCGCCGAGGTCCCAGCGGTCGCAGGTGGCCAGCAGCGGCAGGATGCCGATCGCCGCGTGCTCGGCAGCGTGCAGCGAGCCCGGCAGCGCGACGTCGTCGACCTCGGCCCGCTCGACCGCCCGGTCGCTGAGCGTCCACCACACCGCGCGGGTGCGCAGCTGCCGGGCAGGCAGGTCCAGGGGGAACTCCGCGAGCACCTCGCCGCTCCCCAGCCGCCGCCGCTGGTAGGCGACCACCTGGTTCGTCACGTCGACGACGCCGGTGTACGCGGTGACCGTCCCCAGCCGGCGGGTCTGCTCGACCGACACCACGGACAGGTCGGTGACGTCGCGGGCCACCGTCGTCCACTCGGGGTTGTCGGCGTGCACCACCGCGCAGGCGTCGTCCACGTCGAACTCGTCCACGACGAAGGTGTCGCCCCGGTGCACGTACAGGGCACCCTCGTGGACGGTGGCGTGCGCGGCCCCGCCGTCGACGGTGCCGAGGAGCCGGCCGGTGCCCGCTTCGATGATCGACACCGGCTCGCCGCCGCTGCCCCGGATGTCCACGTCCGGCCGCCCGCGCCCGGCCCAGTACCAACCCGCCGGCCGGCGCCGCAGCTGGCCGGCGGCCACGAGCTCCTCGAGCTGGGCCTCCGCCACCGGGCCGCCGAAGTCGGGCAGGTCGTCGGCCGTGAGCGGGAGCTCGGCGGCGGCGCAGCACAGCTGCGGTCCGAGGACGTAGGGGTTGCCGGGATCGGTGACCGTCGCCTCGATGGGCCGGCCGAAGACCGCCCGCGGGTGGTGGGCGAGGTAGTGGTCGAGCGGGTCGTCGCGGGCGACGAAGACGACCAGCGACTCCTTCTGCGCCCGGCCCGCCCGGCCTGCCTGCTGCCACAGCGAGGCCAGCGTGCCGGGATAGCCGGCCAGCACCACCGCGTCGAGGCCGGCGATGTCGATGCCGAGCTCGAGCGCGTTCGTCGTCGCCACACCCAGGAGGTCCCCGCTCGAGAGCGACCGCTCCAGCTCGCGCCGCTCCTCGGGCAGGTAGCCGCCGCGATAGGAGTCCACCCGGCGGACCAGGTCGTCGCGGCCCCGGTCGTGCAGCAGCCGCCGGGCCTGCTCCGCGACGGACTCCGCGCTCCGCCGGGACCGGACGAACGCCAGCGTGCGGGCGCCCCGCTCCACCAGGTCGGCCAGGAGACCCGCGGCGTCCGCGGCTGCCGACCGGCGCAGGGGCGCGCCGTGCTCGCCCAGGCGCTCGGTGAGCGGCGGCTCCCACAGCGCGAACGTGGCTCCGGGGCGCGGCGAGCCGTCGGTGGTGATCGCCTCGACGGGCGCGCCGACCAGCCGGGTCGCGGCAGCGGCCGGATCGGCCACGGTGGCCGAGGCCAGCACGAACACCGGCTCGGCGCCGTAGCGGCGGCAGATGCGCCGCAGCCTGCGCAGCACGTGCCCGACGTGCGAGCCGAAGACGCCCCGGTAGGCGTGGCACTCGTCGATGACGACGTAGGCCACCCGCCGCAGCGTGCTCGACCACTTCTGGTGCGCGGGCAGGATCCCGCGGTGCAGCATGTCGGGGTTCGTGACGATCCACCGCGAGTGGCGGCGCACCCAGTCGCGCTCCTCGCCGGGGGTGTCCCCGTCGTAGGCGGCCGGTCGCACGGACGCGTCGGCGAGGGCCGCCACCGACGCCAGCTGGTCGCGCGCCAGCGCCTTCGTCGGTGCCAGGTAGAGCACGCAGGCGCGGGGGTCCTCGGCCAGGCGCGTCAGGGCGGGCAGCTGGTAGGCCAGCGACTTGCCCGACGCCGTCCCGGTGGCCACCACGACGTGCCTGCCCTCGCGGGCGAGCTGTGCCGCCTCCACCTGGTGCCGCCACGGGGCGTCGACCCCGCGCTCCTCCAGCCGGGACCGCAGGTCCTGGCCGACCCACCCGGGCCACGGCAGGGTGCTGCTCTCCCGCACCGGCACGTGGTGGACGTGGGTGACCGGCTGCTCGTCGTCCTCCGTCCCGGCGAGGACCGACGCGAGGAGGTCGGCGCCCGGGAGCACGGCCACGGTGTGGTCGACCCGCCGGACCGGGTGGAGCGTCGTCACCGGTCCACTGTCACACCTTCTGCCGACGAGCGTCGGCGACGAATGCCATCGCTGTGATGCGGCTTACACAACGTCCACGTTCTCTTCACTCCATGTGATCTCGCTTACACTCCGGCAGCGTTCGGCGCTCCGGGGTCCCCGGTGTGCCGGGCGGAACCTCCGCCGACCCGGGGAGCACCCACGCCTCCCGGCGGCTGCCGACCGCTTTGGAGGAACACATGCCCGACAGTTCGCTGTCCGGCGGGGACCTGGCGCTGGTCGCCATCGTCCTCGTCGTCTCCCTGGCCGCCCTCGGGTTCGCCGCCTACCTGGTTCGTGCCGTCCTGGCCGCGGACCAGGGCACGGTGAAGATGCGCGAGATCGCGGTGGCGGTGCAGGAAGGCGCGGCGGCCTATCTGAGGCGGCAGTTCCGCACGCTCGGCGTCTTCGCCGTCATCGTCTTCCTCCTCCTCCTGGTGCTCCCGGTGGCCGACGGCGGCTGGGAGACCCGCATCGGACGGGCGATCTTCTTCCTGGTCGGTGCCCTCTTCTCCGCGTCGGTCGGCTTCATCGGCATGACGCTGGCGACGCGCGGCAACGTCCGGGTCGCGGCCGCGGCCAACGCCGGGGGCTACCTGCCGTCCTTCCGCATCGCCTACCGCACCGGCGGTGTGGTCGGCATGATCACCGTCGGTCTGGGCCTGTTCGGCGCCGCACTGGCCCTGCTGCTGTTCGACCAGACCGCCCCGATCGTCCTCGAGGGCTTCGGCTTCGGCGGCGCCCTGCTCGCCATGTTCATGCGCGTCGGCGGCGGCATCTTCACCAAGGCCGCCGACGTGGGCGCCGACCTCGTGGGCAAGGTCGAGGCGGGCATCCCCGAGGACGACCCCCGCAACGCGGCGACCATCGCCGACAACGTGGGCGACAACGTCGGCGACTGCGCCGGCATGGCGGCCGACCTCTTCGAGTCCTATGCCGTCACCCTGGTCGCGGCCCTGATCCTGGGGCAGGTCTTCTTCGGCAACGTCGGCATGGTCTTCCCGCTGCTGGTCGCCGGCATCGGCATCATCGCCTCGGTCGTGGGCGTCCTGGCGACCCGGCCGGCCAAGACGGACTCGAGCGGGATGTCTCCGATCAACCGCGGGTTCTTCACCTCGGCCGCAGCCTCCCTCGTGCTCGTCGCCGCGGCGTCGTTCATCTACCTGCCGAGCATCTCCGACGGCGTCGACATGGCCGTCAGCCCGCAGGTCCTCGGCTTCGTCTCGGTGCTCATCGGCGTCGTCCTCGCCGCGACCATCCAGCAGCTCACCGGCTACTTCACCGAGACCAGCCGCAAGCCGGTCAAGGACATCGGGCGCAGCTCGCTCACCGGCCCGGCGACGGTGATCCTGTCCGGCATCTCGCTGGGCCTGGAGTCCGCGGTGTACGCCGCGGTCCTCATCGGCGGCGCCGTCTACGGGGCCTTCCTCATCGGTGGCGGTGCCGCGCTGTACGCGGTCGCGCTGGCCGGCTGCGGCCTGCTCACGACGGCCGGCGTCATCGTCGCGATGGACACCTTCGGACCGGTCAGCGACAACGCGCAGGGGATCGCCGAGATGTCCGGCGACATCGACGAGGAGGGCGCTCGCGTCCTGACCGACCTCGACGCCGTCGGAAACACCACCAAGGCCATCACCAAGGGGATCGCGATCGCGACGGCGGTGCTGGCCGCCACGGCGCTCTTCGGTTCCTACAACGCGCAGATCGCCGTCGCCCTCGACGAGGCCGGCGACACCCTCGGCGACGCCTTCAGCCTGGTGAACCCGAACAACGTCGTCGGCGCGGTCCTCGGTGCGGCCGTGGTGTTCTTCTTCTCCGGTCTGGCCATCAGCGCCGTGTCGCGTGCCGCCGGGCGCGTGGTCTTCGAGGTCCGGGAGCAGTTCCGCACCCGGCCCGGGATCATGGACTACAGCGAGCGGCCCGACTACAGCGCCGTCGTCGACATCTGCACGAAGGACTCGCTGCGCGAGCTCGCCACCCCCGGGCTGCTCGCCGTCCTCGCGCCGGTCGCCGTAGGCTTCGGGCTCGGCTTCGGCCCGCTCGCGGCCTACCTCGTGGGTGCGATCGCGGCGGGCACGCTGATGGCGGTCTTCCTCTCCAACTCCGGTGGCGCGTGGGACAACGCCAAGAAGATGGTCGAGGACGGCGCCTACGGCGGGAAGGGCAGCGAGGCGCACGCGGCGACCGTCATCGGGGACACCGTGGGCGACCCGTTCAAGGACACCGCCGGGCCGGCGATCAACCCGCTGATCAAGGTGATGAACCTGGTCGCGCTGATCATCGCCCCCGCCGTCGTGGGCCTGTCGGTCGGCGAGGACGCCAACACCACCCTCCGGGTGCTCATCGCGCTGGCGGCAGTCGTCGTCATCGTCGTGTCCGTGGTGATCTCCAAGCGCCGGTCGGTCGTCGTCGGTGGCGCGCCGTCCGCGACGTCCGACAGGGGCCTCACCGCCTCGGCTCCCTGATCACCGCCTGATCACAGCGCCCGAGCACACCGCACGGGTCCTCCGGCCGGCGACCGTCGGCCGGAGGACCCGTGCGCCGGGTGTGGAGGGCGCAGGTGGCTGTGGACGACGGCGCACGCGGCGGCTCTCCGGCTCCTACCGTCCGTGCCCTACCGCCCGGACCCACCAGGAGCCGCCATGTCCTCGCCCAGCCCCGCCGACGCCTTGCTCCTCAGACCGGACGCGGTGGTGGCCCTCGCCGACGAGCTGACCGTTCTCGCCGCGGAACTGTCCGACGACGCCGACAGCTGCCGCGGTGCGGCCGGTTCCGTCGCCCGGGCCCTCGACGGCGACGACGGGTGGACGGCCGGTGCGGCGGCGACCGCGTGGGCGGGCCTCGGGGAGGTCCTCGCCGAGCGGGCCGCGGCGCTGGCCCGGACGATGACCGGCGCGGTCCAGGCATCGCTCGACCACGACGCGGGGCTCGCCGGGGGCATGGGTGCGGAGCCGCGGGGTCCCCGGTGACGGCGCCCCTCGTGGAGGTGCCCGTCCGGGTGCGGGAGGCCGCGAGCTATGACCTGCCGCTGCTCCGCGGCGCGGTCGGCACGCTGACGGGGGTCGCCGAGCGCCTGCCCTCATGGCGGGCGCGTCTGGAGGGCGTGGCCCGTTCCGTGGACGCGGGGGACGCCTGGGCGGGCCCGGCGGCGGTCAGTGCAGCCGCCGCGCTCCGGGAGCTCTCCGCCGCCGGCTGGGCGGTGGAGGGTGCCCTCGCGGACTCGTCCGCCGCCTTCGAACGGCTGTCCACCGAGGCGGACCGGGCGCAGGACCTCGCCCGCGAGGCGCTGCTCCGGCTGGAGGCCGCGACGTCGTCGACGACGGAGGTCGCCCTGCCGCTCGCCACGCTCGAGGCCGCGCTCGACCGCGCGGCGGCCGTCGCCGCGGCTACGGAGGAGGCGGGGCAGACCCTGGCCGGCGTCGGGGTCCGCGACGCCTTCGCCCCCGCCGACTTCTCCGGGCTCACGCGGTGGGTGCCGGTGGCCGCGCCGGTCTGCGCGCCACCCGGTCCCGCGGGGCCGCCCGATGCCGTCGCGGCGTGGTGGGCGGCCCTCCCGCTGACGGCACAGCTGTCCGCGCTCCAGGCCGACCCGGCCGGGCTCGGGGGACGCGACGGGCTCCCGGCCTGGGCGCGGGACAGGGCCAACCGTCTCCTCCTGGACGAGGCCCTCGCGGATCCGGGGACCGATCCCTACACGGCATTCACCGCGGGTGTCGTGGCACGCCGCATCCAGGCGGAGGAAACGGCGGGACGGCACGTCCAGCTCCACCTCCTCGACCTGGCCGGTGACCGGGTGGCCCTCGGCCTCGGCGACCTCGACACCGCCGACGCGGTGGCGCTGGTGGTGCCGGGCATCCACAACACCCCCGGCGACGACCTGGGCGGGCTGGTCGGCAGTGCGCGGGCCGTCGCCGGAGCCGCGCAGGACGCGGCTCCGGCCATGACCCTCGCCACGATGGTGTGGCTCGGCTACGACAGCCCCAGTGGTGCCGGTCAGATCCTCGGTCGCCGGAACGCGATCGAAGGTGGCGCCGCCCTCGCCACGACCCTGTCCGGGCTCCTGGCGGGCAGGGCGGCCGTCGCCTCCCCGGACGCGCGCACGTCGGTGCTCGCGCACAGCTACGGCACCGTCGTCGTCGACGAGGCCGCCGACGTCCCGGGGCGGCTGGCTGCCGACGCCGTGGTCCTCCTGGGCAGCCCCGGCATGGAGGAGGACGCCGACAGCCTCGAGGTCCCGGAGGTGTACGACGCCGCCTCCCCGGACGATTTCGTGGTCGCCTCCCGGTGGTTCGGCCGGTCGACGGCGTCCGAGCGGTTCGACTCGGCCGGGCTGCCGGTCGACCCGGACACCGGACACTCCGACTACTACGACCCCGACCTGCCCACGCTGGCCGCGATCGGGCGGGTGGTGGCGGGGGTGCCGGACCCCCGCTGACCGGGACGCGAGCCCGCGGCACGGGTGACGGGGAACACGTGGGCGCCGGCGACGTTGACGAGGGTGACGGCACGCCCACGGTGGGTCGCCCCCGGCGCCTGGTCCGGTGCGTGGCTTACCGTGGCCCGCCGGAGGGGATTTCCGCGGCGACGCCCGCCGGAGCTCGGGGAGGCCGCCCGTTCGCACGGGCGACGCGCCCCGGCACCGGTCAGCCGTCCGCACCCGTCCTCGACACGAAGCACCACGGAAGCACCACCGCAGCACCACCGCAGCACCACCGACAGGAGCACCGTGCCCACGAAGACCAGCCAGACCGGGAGCGAGAGCGTCCCCGCGACCGACGGCGGGAAGAAGACGCCCGCCCGCCGGCGTGCGGCCGCGCCCGCAGGGAAGCCGCTGGTCATCGTGGAGTCGCCGACCAAGGCGAACAAGATCGCCGGGTACCTGGGCAGCGGTTACGTCGTCGAGGCGAGCGTCGGGCACATCCGCGACCTGCCGCGCAACGCCGCCGACGTCCCCGCCGAGCACAAGGGGGCCTCGTGGGCCCGGCTCGGCGTCGACGTCGACAACTCCTTCGAGCCGCTCTACGTCGTCAGCCCCGACCGCAAGCAGCAGGTCAGCCGGCTCAAGCAGCTGATGAAGGACGCCAGCGAGGTCTACCTCGCGACGGACGAGGACCGCGAGGGCGAGGCGATCGCCTGGCACCTGGTCGACACGCTCAAGCCCCGCGTCCCCGTGCACCGGATGGTCTTCCACGAGATCACCCCCGAGGCCATCGCGCGCGCCGTCGCCAACCCGCGCGAACTCGACACCGCGCTGGTCGACGCCCAGGAGACCCGCCGCATCCTCGACCGCCTCTACGGCTACGAGGTCTCCCCGGTGCTGTGGAAGAAGGTGCTGCCCAAGCTCTCGGCCGGCCGGGTGCAGTCCGTCGCCACCCGCATCGTCGTCGAGCGCGAGCGGGAGCGGATGGCCTTCCACGCCGCCGACTACTGGTCCCTGGAGGGCACCTTCGCCGTGCCGCGCGCCGCCACGGCGACCGACGAGGGCGAGCCCACCACCGTCCGGGCCAAGCTGGTCAGCGTCGACGGCAGCCGCGTCGCCACGGGCAAGGACTTCGACCCGGCGACGGGCCGGGTGAGCGGCGACGTCGTCCACCTCGACGAGGCCGGCGCCCGCGGGCTCGCCGCCCGCCTCGAGGGGCGCCAGGTGGGCGTCACCCGGGTCGACGAGAAGCCCTACCGGCGCCGTCCCTACGCGCCGTTCACCACCTCCACGCTCCAGATGGACGCCGGTCGCAAGCTCGGCTGGTCGTCGGCGCAGACGATGCGGGTCGCGCAGCGGCTGTACGAGAACGGCCACATCACCTACATGCGCACCGACTCGACGAACCTGTCGCAGGAGGCGATCAACGCCGCCCGCTCGCAGGCCCGCGAGCTCTACGGCGACGCCTACGTGCCCGCCGAGGCGCGCCGCTACAAGAGCAAGGCCAAGGGCGCGCAGGAGGCCCACGAGGCGATCCGCCCCGCCGGTGACAACTTCCGGACGCCCGGACAGCTCGCCCCGCAGCTGGCCCGTGACGAGTTCCGGCTCTACGAGCTGATCTGGCAGCGCACGGTCGCGTCCCAGATGGCCGACGCCGTCGGGCAGACCGTGAGCATCCGGCTGGCCGGGCGCAGCGCCACCGACGAGGCGGTCGAGTTCACCGCGAGCGGCCGCACCATCACCTTCCCGGGCTTCCTCAAGGCGTACGTGGAGTCCCGCGAGGAGACCACCACGACCGGCGACGACGACAGCGCCAGCGACGACGCCGAGCGCCGGCTGCCCCGCCTCGAGCGCGGTCAGCAGCTGGACACCCGCCAGCTCGACGCCAAGGGCCACACGACGAGCCCGCCGGCCCGCTACACCGAGCCGAGCCTGGTCGCCCGTCTCGAGGAGCTGGGCATCGGCCGCCCGTCCACCTTCGCCTCGATCATGCAGACGATCCAGGACCGCGGGTACGTGTGGAAGAAGGGCAACTCGCTGGTCCCCTCGTTCATCGCCTTCGCGGTGGTGAACCTGCTGGAGCAGCACTTCGCGCAGCTGGTCGACTACGACTTCACCGCCTCCCTGGAGGAGGAGCTCGACGAGATCGCGGGCGGCACGCTGCAGCGGGTCGACTGGCTCACCGAGTTCTACTTCGGCGGCGAGGGCCGGCACACCGGCGGCATCGCGGAGTCCGGGGGGCTCAAGCAGATCGTCGGCCAGCGCCTGGAGGAGATCGACGCCCGCGGGGTGAACTCGATCCCGCTCCAGGCCACCAGCCCCGAGGGCAAGCCGGTCATCGCCCGCGTCGGCCGCTACGGCCCCTACCTGCAGGCCGGCGGTGACGACGGCGCCCGCGTCAGCATCCCCGAGGACCTCGCGCCCGACGAGCTCACCACGGAGAAGGTGCGGGAGCTCCTGGAGGCGCCGTCCAGCGACCGCGAGCTCGGCACCGACCCCGTTTCCGGGCACCCCGTGGTCGTCAAGGCCGGCCGGTACGGCCCGTACGTGACCACCGTCGTGCCGGAAGGCAGCAAGGACGCCCCGCGGACGGCGAGCCTGTTCGCGTCGATGACGCCGGAGACGCTGACGCTGGAGCAGGCGCTGACGCTCCTGACGCTGCCGCGCACCGTGGGGGCGGCGCCCGACGGCGAGGAGATCCAGGCGCTCAACGGCCGCTACGGGCCCTACATCAAGAAGGGCACCGACTCCCGGTCGCTGGACAGCGAGGACAAGCTGTTCAGCATCACCCTCGAGGAGGCGCTGGCGATCTTCGCCCAGCCCAAGCAGCGCGGTCGCGCCGCCGCGAAGGCACCGCTGAAGGAGCTCGGCGCCGACCCGGTCACCGAGGGGCAGGTCACCGTCCGCGAGGGCCGGTTCGGCCCCTACGTCACCGACGGCGAGACCAACGCGAGCCTGCGCAAGGGCGACGACGTCGAGACCATCACCATCGAGCGCGCGGCGGAACTGCTGGCCGACCGCCGGGCCGCGGGCCCGTCGAAGAAGAAGAAGGCAGCCAAGAAGGCGCCGGCGAAGAAGACGGCCGCCAAGAAAGCGCCGGCCAAGAAGGCAGCAGCGAAGAAGGCCGCCGACCCGGTCACCGCGGGCTGACCCCGGTGGCCGGCCCGGGCGGGAGCCGACCGCCGTCGCGCGGGCGGTCGTTCGGGACGGTCGCCGCCGGCTACGCGACCCTGCGCCCGAGCTACCCGGACGACGCCGTCGCCCACCTCCTCGGCCGCGGCGGGCGGCAGCAGGTGCTCGACGTGGGCGCGGGGACCGGGCTGCTGACCGAGGTCGTCCTGGGCGGCGGGCACGACGTGGTGGCGGTCGACCCGTCGCCGGAGATGCTGGCCGAGTTGACCGCCCGGCTGCCCGGCGTGCGCACCGCCGCGGGGACCGCCGAGGCGCTCCCGCTCGGCGACGCCGCGGTCGACGCCGTCGTCGCCGGTCAGGCGGCCCACTGGTTCGACGTCGGACCGGCCGCCCGAGAGTTCCGTCGCGTGCTGCGCCCCGGCGGGGCCCTCGGGCTGGTCTGGAACACCCGCGACGAACGCGTCCCGTGGGTCGCCGCGCTCGGGAGGGCCCTCGCCGACGAGGCCCGGGGGCACGACGCCGACCAGGGGGTGGTGGACGGTTTCGCGGCCGAGCTCGGTGCCGACGTGGCCGTTGCCGAGTCCGGCACCGTGCAGCGCCTGACCCCCGACGAGGTGGTGAGCGGCATCGCCACGCGCAGCTACGTGGCCGTCATGGACGAGGCGGGCCGGGCGTCGTTCCTCGGCGGCCTGCGCGACCTGCTGGCCACCCACCCCGACACGCGGGGTCGCGCGGTCCTCGACCTGCCCTACGTGACCCGCGCGTTCCGGCTCAGTCCTCGCTGATCGGTTCCAGCAGCTCCAGGCGGTTGCCGACCGGATCGGCGACGTACAGCCGCCGGTGCCCGGGGAAGTGTGGATCCCACTCGACGGGGTGGCCGGCGCTCTCCGGATCAGGCAGGGCGGTTGCCGACGGCGAACACGCGGCGGAACGGCAGCAGGGTCGAGCCGTCGGGACGCGGGGGATAGGCCGCGCGCAGGGCGGCGGCGTACTCGGCCGTGAAGCGCGCGCCGTCGTCCTCGGGGAGCAGGGCCAGGACCGGCCGGAGGACGGTGCTGCGCACCCACGCCAGCACGGGGTCCGGTCCGGTCAGCACGTGCACGTAGGTGGTCTCCCACACGTCGGCCGCCAACCCCGCGGCCGTCAGCACGTCGAAGTACCCCGACGGGTCCAGCACCGTGTCCGGCCGTGGTGCCGCGGCGGCGACCCGGTCGGCCCACCGGGGGGACCGGCAGAGCTCGGCCAGCAGCGCGTGGGTGGGGGCACGGAAGTTGCCGGGCACCTGCACCGCCAGCCAGCCGCCGGGCGCGAGCCGGCCGGCCCATCGGGTGAGCAGGCGGTCGTGCCCCGGCACCCAGTGCAGGACGGCGTTGCTGACGAGGACGTCCACCGGGCCCGGAGGCTCCCACTCGCGGACGTCGCCGAGGGCGAACTCGACGCGTTCCGCGCTCGCGGACGCGGACGCTGCGGCGAGCATCTCGGGGGAGGAGTCCACCCCGGTCACCCGGGCCCCCGGCCAGCGCCGGGCCAGGCCCGCCGTCAGGCTGCCCTCACCGCACCCGAGGTCCACGACGGTCGTGGGGGCGTCGGTGGCGATCCGGGCCACCAGCTCGGCGAAGGGCCGGGCCCGTTCCCCGGCGAAGCGCAGGTAGCCGACCGGGTCCCAGGTGCCCTCGCGCATCGCGTCTCCGGTCGTCCGCCTCGTGTCCGTTCCCCGTTCCGACCGTAGTCACCTCGTGGACGCCTCGCGTCGCGTCGGGCCCGGATCCGTTCCCTCCTCCGGGCGGAAACCTGCCGATTCCGTCCCTCCGCCCCGGTAACGTGAGCCTCCCCAGGGAAAGCTCGCCGCCCCTCCTCCGACCCCGGGAGCCCCCATTCCGTCCGACCCGACGTCCCCGGTACCGCCGCCCGACGAGGCGACACCGGCCGAGCGGACGACCCCCGCGGCCGACGGCCTGCCCTCCGCGGGCACGCCGGTGCCGCCGGATGCCGCCGCGCCGCTGACGGAGCTGGATCCGGGCGCGCCGGCGGGCAGCGACCGGGAGCCGGCGGACCAGGGGCACGCGGACGAGGGCGCGCACCCCGACGTGCTCGGCTCCGTGGGCCTGGTGGCCAAGCTCCGGGCGGTGCTGCGGGTGCGGGACTTCCGCAAGCTGTGGCTGTCGATGTCCCTGTCGAGCTTCGGCGACTGGCTCGGCCTGCTGGCGATCACGGCGATGGCCACGACGCTGGTCGACGGGTTCGCCGCCAGCAACTTCGCGCTGGGCGGCGTGCTGCTGTTCCGCCTGCTGCCCGCGATCGTCCTCGGCCCGCTGGCCGGCGCCTTCGCCGACCGGTTCGACCGGCGCAAGACGATGGTGATCACCGACGTCATCCGGTTCGGGCTGTTCGCGTCCATCCCGATCGTCGACAACCTCGTCTGGCTGTTCATCGCCCAGTTCCTCATCGAGGCCTTCAGCCTGTTCTGGATCCCGGCGAAGGACGCCGCCGTCCCGAACATGCTCCGCAAGGACCAGCTGGAGCCGGCCAACCAGCTGTCCCTGGTCACCACCTACGGGCTGACCCCGGTGCTCGCGGCCATCGTCTTCGCCGTCCTCGCCACGATCGGCGGCCAGGCGCAGAAGGTGTGGCCGTCGGTCGACGAGGTCGACCTGGCGCTGTACCTCAACGCTCTGACCTTCCTGGTCGCCGCGTTCGTCATCTGGAACCTGCCGTCGATCAGCGGGCGCCGCTCGGGCGGCGCGGTGACCACGCAGGAGAGCTTCCTCCGCTCGCTCGTCCACGGGTTCTCGTTCGCCGGGCACACGCCCCTGGTGCGGGGCCTCGTGGTCGGCATCACCGGTGCGATGGCGGCGGCGGGCGTGATCATCGCGACCGGGCAGGCCTTCGCGAACGCGCTCGGCGGCGGTCAGGCGGCCTACGGGCTGCTGTTCGGCGCCGTCTTCATCGGTCTCGGCCTCGGCATCGCGCTGGGCCCGAGCATCGCCCGTGACCTGGCCCGCGAGCGCATCTTCGGGCTCGCGGTGGCCGTGGCGGGCGTGATGGTGCTGCTGATGGCCTGGACGTTCACCCTGTGGATCGCCCTGCTGCTGGTGGTCCTCATGGGCTTCTTCGCGGGCATCGCCTACCTCGCCGGCTTCACCCTGCTCGGCACGGAGGTGGAGGACGAGATCCGGGGCCGCACGTTCGCCATCGTGCAGTCGCTGGTCCGGGCGGCCCTGATCCTGTCCCTCGCGGTCGTGCCCTTCGGCGTCGGGCTCATCGGCCGGCACTCGCTCGACCTCGGCCTGCTGACCGTCCCGGTGACGGGGGAGCGGATCATGCTCTTCGTGGCCGGCCTGCTCGCGCTGGGCGTCGGCATCATCGCCTACCGGCAGATGGACGACGGCCGTCCGGTACCCCTGCTCGCCGACGTCGTCACCGCGCTGCGCCGGGACACCACCGCCCGGCGTCGTCTCGCCGGCGGTGGCGTCCTCATCGCCTTCGAGGGCGGGGAGGGCGCGGGGAAGTCCACCCAGGTCCGCAAGCTGCAGGAGTGGCTGACCAACGAGGGCCTGGTCGCGCGGGCCACCTTCGAGCCCGGGGCGACGCCGTCCGGGGCGGGCATCCGGGCGATCGTCCTGGACAAGGCGCACGCCGGGATCTCCTCCCGCTCCGAGGCGCTGCTCTACGCCGCCGACCGCGCCCAGCACGTGCACGACGTGCTGCGCCCCGCCCTCGACGCGGGCGAGGTCGTGATCACCGACCGGTTCGTCGACAGCTCGCTGGCCTACCAGGGCGCCGGCCGGACGATCCCGCTGGACGACGTCCGCATGCTGTCGCGCTGGGCGACGGAGGGCGTCCAGCCCGACCTCACGATCCTGCTCGACCTGCCGCCGGAGGTCGGGCTGGCCCGCGCCCGCGGCCGCGCCGCCGCCGACCGGCTGGAGTCCGAGTCGCTGGACTTCCACCAGCGCGTCCGGCGCACGTTCCGGGCACTCGCGGAGGCGGAGCCCGACCGCTACCTGGTCCTCGACGCCCGCGAGTCACCCGACCAGATCGCGGCGGCCATCCGGGTCCGCATCGCCGAACTGCTGTCCGGCCTGCCGCTCCAGCAGCTGACCCCTGCCGTGCCCGCGCAGTCGAACGGCACCCGGGTCCAGGACGGGGAGCTGGCCGCGTCCGGCCCGCACCGGCCGCACGTCCAGACCGGCACGACCCCCCAGCTGCACCCGTGACCGAGGGCGTCTGGTCGCAGGTCATCGGCCAGGAGGCGGTCGTCGCGGAGCTGCGCGCGGCGGTGGCCGACCCCGCCGCCATGACCCATGCCTGGCTGTTCACGGGTCCGCCCGGCTCGGGGCGGTCGGTGGCCGCCCGGGCGTTCGCAGCCGCGCTGCAGTGCCCGGACGGCGGCGACGGCACCTGCCATGCGTGCCGGACGGTCCTGGCCGGGACGCACGCCGACGTGCAGACCGTCGTCCCGGAGGGGCTGTCGATCGGCGTGGCCGAGGTCCGCCAGATCGTGCGGATCGCGGGGCGCGCCCCCTCGCAGGGCCGGTGGCAGGTCGTCCTGGTCGAGGACGCCGACCGGATGACGGAGCAGGCGTCCAACACCGTCCTCAAGATGCTGGAGGAGCCGCCGTCGCGGACGGTGTTCCTGCTGTGCGCCCCGAGCCTGCACCCCGACGACGTGCCGGTGACGATCCGCTCCCGGTGCCGCGTGGTCGGCCTCCGGACGCCTCCGGTCGAGGCCGTCGCCGAGGAGCTCGTCCGCCGGGACGGCGTGGACCCGGCCCTGGCCGCGTGGTCGGCCGCTGCGGCAGCCGGTCACGTCGGCCGGGCCCGCCGGCTCGCGCGCGACGAGTCGGCCCGGATGGCGCGCAAGGCCGTCCTCGACGTCCCGCTCAAGCTGGTGTCGCTGGCCGCCTGCCTCGACGCCGCCGACGATCTCGTCGGTGCCGCGCAGGAGGAGGCCGACGAGGCCTCGGCCGCGCTCGACGGTGCCGAGACCGAGGCGGTCAAGGCCAGCCTGGGGGTGGGCGCCCGCGGGCCGGGGGTGGCGGCCGCCAGCCGGGGTGCCGGGCAGCTCAAGGAGCTGGAGAAGCGGCAGAAGTCGCGGGCCACCCGCCTGGGCCGCGACTCCCTGGACCGGGCACTCGTCGACCTCGCCGGGCTGTACCGCGACGCCCTCGTCCTCGACGCCCTGTCCGCGGCCCCGCCCGAGCCTGATCCGCCTCAGCTGCTGCACCCCGACCGTCGCGCCGACGCCGCAGAACTGGGTCGCCGGATCGGGGCCGAGGGTGCGCTCCGCCGCATCGACGCCGTCCTGGCCTGCCGGCTCGCGCTGGAGCAGAACGTGAAACCGCGGATCGCCCTGGAGGCGCTCACCGTCGCCCTGCGACTGCCCGCCTGAGGGCGGGCGACCCTGCGCAGGAGCGAGGCGGCGGTGTCGTAGGCTGTCCGGGCAGTCCGCCGCCTTAGCTCAGTCGGTAGAGCATCTCACTCGTAATGAGAAGGTCGTCGGTTCGATTCCGACAGGCGGCTCCGCTCCACAGCAGAGCCACCATCAGCGGGTTCGTCCAGCCGGACGGGCCCGCTGACCCGTTTCCCGAGCAGGCACCCCTCCGCTGCCTGCCCGTCGCGGTCCCGTCGTCACCGGTTGTTACGGTCCGTCGGTGCGCATCCGACTCGCCCTCGCCCTGGCCCTCGCCGCCCCCCTGCTCGGCGCCTGCGGCGCCTCGGAGGACGAGCAGCGGAAGGCCGCCTTCTGCGACGACGTCCCCACGCTGATGCAGGAGGTCACCGCCGACCTGAACGAGGTCCCGTCGGACCCGATGTCGGCGAACGAGGCGCTCGACGACGCCGTCGCCCAGCTGGAAGAGGTCGAGCCGCCCGAGGACGTCGCCGACGAGTGGAGCCGCCTCGAGACGGCGTGGAGCGACATGCGCGACCTCATCGGCCGGGCCGACCTGAGCGACCCGGCGGCCAACGCCGAGCTCGCACCGGAGCTGCAGCGGCTCCAGCCCGAGCTGGTCGAGGCCGGCACCGCCATCGACGACTGGGGCAAGGAGAACTGCTGAGGCCGGTCAGCCGGACCGTTCGGCGTCGCTGCGCTCGACGCAGAACTCGTTGCCCTCGGGGTCGCGCAGGGGTGACCCAGCCGGGCCCCTCGGGCGTGCGGTGGTCCTCGTGCAGCACGGCGCCGAGGGCGAGCAGCCGCTCGACCTCGGCGTCGCGGGTCCGGTCGGTGGGTGCCCAGTCGAGGTGCACCCGGTTCTTGACCGTCCTCGGCTCGGGCACCCGGATGAAGAGCAGCCCGGGGAGGGGTGGCGGCGCCTCGACCAGCACCTCGTCGTCGCCCGGCTGGTCCTCCGCGGAAACCGGCCACCCGGTGACGGCGCTCCAGAACCTCCCCAGCTCGTAGGGATCGGCGCAGTCGACGGTCACGTGGCGCGGCATCATCGGCGGGACGCTAGCGCCGGTGCCTCCGTGCGGCACGTGGGTTCCGACCGGAACGGCAGACGGCGGCACACCTCACAGGAGGTGTGCCGCCGTCGATGCGTTCGGCGACCCGGAGGGCCGGGCGGATGGGTTAGTGGTGCGGCGTCTCGGTCTTGGCGCGCTCGATCGAAGCGAGGATCTCCGCCTCGGCCTCTTCGCGACCGACCCAGTTGGCGCCCTCGACCGACTTTCCCGGCTCGAGGTCCTTGTAGGTCTCGAAGAAGTGCTGGATCTCCAGGCGGTCGAACTCCGACACGTCGGTGAGGTCCCGCAGGTGCGACTGGCGCGGGTCCGTCGCCGGCACGGTGAGGACCTTGTCGTCGCCGCCGGCTTCGTCGGTCATCCGGAACATGCCGATGGCCCGGACGGTGATCAGGCACCCGGGGAACGTCGGCTCCTCGAGGAGGACCAGGGCGTCGAGCGGGTCGCCGTCCTGTCCCAGGGTGTTCTCGATGTAGCCGTAGTCGGCCGGATATCGGGTGGAGGTGAAGAGCATCCGGTCCAAACGGATGCGGCCGGTGGCGTGGTCCAGCTCGTACTTGTTCCGCTGGCCCTTCGGGATTTCTACCGTCACGTCGAACTGCACCCGCCTAGTCTGGCCCACGGTGGCCCCGCGCGTTTCGCGGAGGTCACCTTTTGGGGGGTGGGCGACATCGCGTCGAACGGTTCGACGATGGTCACAGCGAAGACCGGACGCTTCCGTCGGCGCCTCGCGATGGGGGTCATCGGGCTCGTCCTGCTCCTCATCGGCGGCGTCGTTGGTGTCGGCGTGCTCCTCACCCGCGGGGGAGGGGACGACCCGACCGAGGCCGTCGCCGTCCCGGATGCCGAGCTCCCCGACCTGGGCGATGCCGCGCCGGTCCTCGCCTCGCTGGGCAGCGACGCCCCGGCCCCCGACCCGGGCGTCCTCAGCAGCCGGCTGACCCCGCTGCTCGCCACCGCCGGCCTCGGCACCGGTGTCTCCGCGGAAGTGGTCGACGTCGCCACCGGCGACGTGCTGCTGGACCTGGACGCCGAGGACCCCGCCGTCCCGGCATCGACGACGAAGCTCCTGACCGCCGCGGCCGCCCTGGTCACGCTCGATCCCGCCGACACGCTGACCACGACCGTGGTCGCCGGGTCCACCCCGGGCGAGGTCGTCCTGGTCGGCGGCGGCGACCCGACCCTGTCGCGCACCGCGCCGTCGCAGACCTACCCCGGTGCCCCGACGGTGGCCGACCTCGCCACCCAGGTGGTCGCGGCCCTGCCGGCCGGCACCCCGGTCACCCGGATCGTCGTCGACAACTCGCTGTTCAGCGGCGCCCTGACCGCGCCGGGCTGGGGCGCGGGCGACGCCCCGTCCACGTACGCGGCGCCGGTCACGGCGACCGCCGTCGACGGCGCCCGCGTCAGCCCCGGCTCGCTCGCCCGCAGCGGTCAGCCCGGCATCGACGCCGGATCCGCGCTCGCCGACGCGCTGGGCGCGCCCGGCGCGGCGGTCGTCCTCGGCGAGGCGCCTCCCGGTGCGGAGACGCTCGCCACTGTCGAGTCCGCGCCGATCGCCCGGTTGGTCGAGCAGGCGCTCTCGATGTCGGACAACATGCTCGCCGAGGCCCTGCTCCGGCAGGTCGCGATCGCGCGGGACCGGCCGGCCACCTTCGAGGGCGGGGCCCAGGCGGTCATCGAGTCGCTGAGCGAGGCGGGCATCGACATGACCGGTGTGGTGCTCTCGGACGGCAGCGGCCTGTCGCAGGCCGACCGCATCCCCGCCGGCGTGCTCACCGCCGTCGTCGCCGGTGCCGCCGACGGCAGCCTGCCCGGTGCCTCGGCGCTGCTGTCCGGACTCCCGGTCGCCGGCTACGACGGCACGCTCTTCGACCGGGGCGACGCGGGCGCCGCACCCGGCACGGTCCGCGCCAAGACCGGCACGCTGCTCGGGGTCCACGCCCTCGCGGGAACGGTGGTCACCAGCGACGGACGGCTGCTGGCCTTCGCGGTCGTCGCCGACGGCTCGGGCAACGAGGCCGCCGCGGAGAACGCCCTGGACGACGTCGCCGCGGCGCTCGCCGGCTGCGGCTGCCGCTAGCGCTGCCGACCGGGCGGCGCGCCCTCGCCGCCGCGTACGGTGAGGCGATGAGCAGCGCCTCCTCGATGGTCGACTGGGAGCTCGCCGGACGCACGGCCCGCCGGCTGATCAGCGCGGGACCCGCGACGACGCGGGAGGAGGCCGCCGGCGTCGTCCGGGACCTGCACGAGGCCGCCGCCGTCGCCGTCGCGCACGTCGAGAAGCTGACCGGCCTCTCGCCGGTTCCCGGGGGGCCGGTTCCCGAGGTCGCGGTCGTCGACCGCCCGGGCTGGGTGGACGCCAACACCCACGGCATGGCGGCCCTCCTCGACCCGCTGGTCGAGGCGCTGGCCGCCAAGCAGGACAGCCGCCCCGGCGCCATCGCCACGGCGATCGGCTCGCGGGTCACCGGCGCGCAGGCCGGCGGCATCCTCGCCTTCCTGTCCTCCCGCGTCCTCGGCCAGTACGAGATCTTCGGGACCGGCGGCCGGCTGCTGCTCGTCGCCCCCAACATCGTGGCCACCGAGCGGAAGCTCGGTGTCGACCCGGCCGACTTCCGGCTCTGGGTCTGCCTGCACGAGGCCACCCACCAGCTGCAGTTCACCGCGGTGCCCTGGCTGAAGGGGCACCTCGAGGGCGAGATGGCGAAGTTCATCGAGGCCACCGACCTCACCACCGACGTCCTCCGCGAGCGGCTGCAGGACGTCCTGCGCAGCCTCACCGACGCCGTCCGCGGCGGCGAGGGGGAGTCGGAGGGCCTGATGGCGCTCGTGCGCGACCCCGAGCAGCGGGCCGTGCTCGACCGGGTCACCGCCGTGATGAGCCTCGTCGAGGGGCACGCCGAGTACGTCATGGACGGTGTGGGCCCGGACGTCGTCCCGACCGTGACGACGCTGCGCAAGCGCTTCGCCCAGCGGCGCAAGGGCCGCGGGCCGCTGGACCGCGTCCTCCGCCGCCTGCTCGGGCTGGAGCAGAAGATGAAGCAGTACGCGGAGGGCCGGGTCTTCGTGGGCGGCGTCATCGACCTGGTGGGCATGGAGGGCTTCAACCGCGTCTGGGAGGGCCCGGAGAACCTGCCGCGCATCGACGAGCTGACCGCTCCGGAGCGCTGGGTCGAGCGGGTGCACGGCCGCCCGGCCATCCCCGCCTGACCCGGGGCCGCACGACATGGCCGGCCCTCCCCGGGCGGTGGCGGTCCTCCGGCACGCCGTCCGGAACGGCCTGCGCAGCTCGGGCCGGCCGGTCCTGGTGGCCTGCAGCGGCGGTGCCGACTCGCTGGCGATGGCGGCCGCGCTCGCCTTCGAGGCACGGGACGCCGGGGTGCGGGTCGGCGGCGTGACCGTCGACCACGGGCTGCAGCAGGGGTCGGCCGAGCGGGCGGCCCGCACGGCGGAGCTGCTGCGCACCCTCGGCCTGGATCCCGTCCTGGTCCGGACGGCCGACGTCGGTGTCGACGGCGGACCCGAGGCGGCCGCCCGGATCGCGCGGTACGCCGTCCTCACGCGCGCGGCGCAGGAGCACGGTGCCCGCATCGCCCTCGGGCACACGCTCGACGACCAGGCGGAGACCGTGCTGCTGGGCCTCGGTCGGGGCTCCGGTCCCCGCTCGGTGGCCGGGATGGCGGAGGTCCGCGAGACGGGTGGCGTGTGCTGGTGGCGGCCGCTCCTGGGCGTCCGCCGCGCGACGGCTCGCCAGGCATGCGCCGACCAGGAGCTCCCGGTCTGGGACGACCCGTGGAACGTGGACCCGGCCTACACGCGGGTCCGGCTGCGGACCGAGGTCCTGCCCATCCTCGAGGAGGTGCTGGGCGGCGGCGTCGCCCCCGCGCTGGCCCGCACGGCAACGATGCTCCGCGAGGACCTCGAGGCGCTCGACGCGCTGGCCGCCGCGCAGCTCGAGCGCCTGAGCGGTGCGCACGACCTCCCCGCGGCCGGGACCGCAGCCCTGCCGACGGCGCTCCGCACCCGGGTGCTGCGCGGCTGGCTGCGGGCCGCGGGCGTCCCCGACCTGCAGGCGGTGCACCTGGCCGCCGTCGACGCCTTGCTGGTCCGCTGGCGGGGGCAGGGGAGGGTCGACCTACCGGGCGGCGCGGGCGTCGTCCGGACGTCTGGCAGGCTGGTCATGCAGCGCCCGGAGGACCGGGTCGCGCCACCCCCGCACTCCGAGGAGCCCTCAGCGTGAGCGAGTCTGCGACCACTCCCGGGGCCCTCGGCCCCGACCACGGGTACGGCCCGGACATCGACCACGTCCTCCTGAGCGAGGAGCAGATCCAGGAGAAGATCGGCGAGCTCGCGGCGCAGATCGCCGCCGACTACGCCGGCAAGGAGGTCCTGCTCGTCGGCGTCCTCAAGGGCGCGGTGCTGTTCATGAGCGATTTCGCGCGGGCGCTCCAGCTGCCCACGCAGATGGAGTTCATGGCCGTCTCGTCCTACGGTTCGGCCACCAGCTCCTCCGGCGTGGTGCGCATCCTCAAGGACCTCGACCGGGACATCACCGACAAGCACGTGCTGGTGCTCGAGGACATCATCGACTCCGGCCTGACCCTGTCCTGGCTGCTCAAGAACCTCGGCGGCCGCCAGCCCGCCTCGCTCGAGGTGTGCGCCCTGCTGCGCAAGCCGGACGCGGTGAAGGTCGAGGTGCCGGTGAAGTACATCGGGTTCGACATCCCCAACGAGTTCGTCATCGGCTACGGCCTGGACTACGCCGAGCGCTACCGCGACCTGCCCTACATCGCCACGCTGAAGCCCGAGGTCTATGCCTAGTTGTTGTCCTGTCGTGGCGAGTGGGGCCCGGAGGGTCCCGCGCAGCCGCGACGCAGCGGCTCAACCGTGGTGGGGGACGGCACCTGGCCGCGGTGTCGGCCGGTAGGCCGACGATGGACATGGTCCCCACTCCTCCGGGCCAACCCTGCTCGTGGCCAGGGATTCCACAGGTGCCCCGGTGTACCGTCGATTCCGACGACGCTGCTCCCGGCGCCGGGGTCCCCGCCCGGATCGCACGTGGCGTCCCCGGACGATCAGGAGGGTCGACGGGCAGTCCGGTTCTCCCGGCGCCCGGCATCGGTGTATGGAACGTAAGAAGATCTTCCGCTCGGTGTGGTTCTGGGTCGTCCTCGTCGTCCTGGTGGCCCTGACGTTCTCGTCCTTCTTCAGTGGGAACGGGGGCTTCAAAGAGGTCTCGACCTCCGTGGCGCTCGCCCAGTTCCAGGACGGCAACGTCGAGTCCGCGACGATCAACGACAAGGAGCAGACGCTCGACCTCGAGGTCGGCGACGAGGTCCAGGGCAGCGACAAGATCACCGCGTCCTACCCCCTCGGCGCCTCCGAGGACGTCTACGACCTGGTCACCGGCCAGGGTGACGTCGACGCCGTCGACTTCGACACCAACGTCACCCAGCAGAGCCTCCTGGTCAGCCTGCTGGTCAGCTTCCTGCCGTTCCTGATCCTCCTGCTCCTGCTGTTCTGGCTCTTCAACTCCATGCAGGGCGGCGGCCGCGGCGTCATGCAGTTCGGCAAGTCCAAGGCCAAGCAGGTCACCAAGGACACCCCGAAGACGACGTTCTCCGACGTCGCCGGCGCCGACGAGGCCATCGAGGAACTCCACGAGATCAAGGAGTTCCTGCAGAACCCGGTCAAGTTCCAGGCCGTGGGCGCGAAGATCCCCAAGGGCGTGCTGCTCTTCGGTCCTCCCGGGACCGGCAAGACGCTGCTGGCCCGGGCCGTGGCCGGCGAGGCCGGGGTGCCGTTCTTCTCGATCTCGGGCTCGGACTTCGTCGAGATGTTCGTCGGCGTCGGCGCCAGCCGCGTCCGCGACCTGTTCGAGCAGGCCAAGACCAACGCCCCCGCGATCATCTTCGTCGACGAGATCGACGCCGTCGGCCGCCACCGCGGCGCCGGCATGGGCGGCGGCCACGACGAGCGCGAGCAGACCCTCAACCAGATGCTCGTCGAGATGGACGGCTTCGACGTCAAGGGCGGCGTGATCATGATCGCCGCCACGAACCGCCCGGACATCCTCGACCCCGCGCTGCTTCGTCCCGGCCGCTTCGACCGGCAGATCGCCGTCGACCGGCCCGACCTGCTCGGCCGCAAGGCAATCCTCTCGGTGCACGCCAAGGGCAAGCCGCTCGCGCCGGACGTCGACCTGGAGACCGTGGCCCGCCGGACCCCGGGCTTCACCGGGGCCGACCTGGCCAACGTCCTCAACGAGGCCGCGCTGCTCACCGCCCGGAACAACGGGTCGCTGATCACGGACGAGTACCTCGAGGAGGCGATCGACCGGGTCATCGCCGGCCCCGAGCGCAAGACGCGGGCGATGAGCGAGAAGGAGAAGAAGGTGACCGCCTACCACGAGGGCGGGCACGCTCTCGTGGCGCACGCGCTGCCGAACCTCGACCCGGTGCACAAGGTCACGATCCTGCCGCGCGGCCGCTCGCTCGGGCACACCCTGGTGCTGCCGACCGAGGACAAGTACACGCAGACCCGCTCGGAGATGATCGACACCCTGGCCTACGCCCTGGGCGGGCGGGCGGCCGAGGAGCTGGTCTTCCACGAGCCGACGACCGGTGCGGGCAACGACATCGAGAAGGCCACCTCGATGGCCCGCGCGATGGTCACCCAGTACGGGATGAGCGCCAAGCTCGGCGCGGTCAAGTACGGCAGCACCGACGCCGAGCCCTTCCTCGGCCGCGACATGGGCTCCCGGCCCGACTACTCCGAGGCCGTGGCCGCCGACATCGACGCGGAGATCCGCGCGCTGATCGAGGCCGCGCACGACGAGGCCTGGGAGATCCTGGTGGAGCACCGGCACGTGCTCGACCAGCTCGTCCTCGAGCTCATGGAGAAGGAGACGCTCTCCAAGGAGGACATGGACCGCATCTGCGCCCCGGTCACCAAGCGTCCCTCCCTCGCGCCCTACAACGGGTTCGGCAAGCGGACGCCGTCCGACCAGCCGCCGGTGCTCACCCCCGCCGAGGTGGCCGCGCAGAACGGCGGCGCGGTCAACGGCCACACGAGCGGGGCCACCCCCGTGGGCGACGTCGGGGCGCCCGCTCAGAGATGAGCGACCCGAGTCCGTCCGGTCAGGTGGACCAGGAACGGGCGGCCGCTGCCGTCCGCGAGCTGCTCCTGGCGATCGGGGAGGATCCCGACCGGCCCGGCCTGGCGGAGACGCCCGCCCGGGTGGCCCGGGCGTACGCCGAGACGTTCTCGGGCCTCTGGCAGGACCCGTACGAGATCCTCGGGACGACGTTCGACGAGGACCACGACGAGATGGTTTTGGTCAAGGACATCCCGATGTACTCGACCTGCGAGCACCACCTGGTCCCGTTCCACGGCCGCGCGCACGTCGGGTACATCCCGGCCGAGGACGGCCGGGTGACCGGCCTGTCCAAGCTGGCCCGGCTGGTCGAGGTGTTCGCGCGCCGCCCGCAGGTGCAGGAACGGATGACCCGCCAGATCGCGGACGCGCTGAACGACGTCCTCAAGCCGCGAGGCGTCATCGTCGTCATCGAGGCCGAGCACCTGTGCATGGCGATGCGGGGCATCCGCAAGCCCGGGTCGACGACGGTCACCTCCGCGGTGCGGGGCCTGTTCCGGGACAACCCGGCCACCCGGAGCGAGGCGATGAGCCTGGTGATGCGCGGGTGACGGTCGAGTGAGCCGGGACTACGGCCGGTGATCGCCCTCCCGCGACCCGGGCGGTGCGTCGTGATGGGCGTCCTGAACGTCACGCCGGACTCCTTCTCCGACGGCGGGTGCTTCGCCGACACCGCCTCGGCGGTAGCGCACGGTCTGGACATGCACGCCGCGGGGGCGGACTACGTGGACGTCGGCGGGGAGTCCACCCGGCCCGGCGCCGACCGCGTGGACGCCGACGAGGAGCGTGCCCGGGTGCTGCCGGTCATCCGCGAGCTGACGGCGGCGGGCGTGCGGACCAGCGTCGACACGACCCGGGCCGAGGTGGCCGAGGCGGCGATCGGGGCCGGCGCGAGCCTGGTCAACGACGTCAGCGGCGGCCTCGCCGACAAGAACATGGCCGAGCTGGTCGCCGAAGCGGGAGTGCCCTGGGTGCTCATGCACTGGCGCGGGCACAGCCGCGAGATGTACGCCGCCGCCCAGTACGGCGACGTGGTCACCGAGGTCTGCGCCGAGCTGACCGCGCGCGTCGAGGACGTCGTCGCTGCCGGTGTCGCGCCCGAGCAGCTGGTCCTCGACCCGGGGCTCGGCTTCGCCAAGCGCGCCGAGCACAACTGGTCCCTCCTGGCCGGGCTCGACCGGCTCGTCGGTCTCGGACTGCCCGTCCTGGTCGGGTCGTCCCGCAAGACGTTCCTCGGCCGGCTGCTCGCCGCACCGGACGGCGCGGTGCGGCCGGCCGAGCTGCGCGACGACGCCACGCTGGCCACAACCGTGCTGGCGGCCGAAGCCGGCGTGTGGGGCGTCCGCGTCCACGACGCGGCCGCCTCCGCCGACGCCGTGCGCACCGTGGCGGCCGTCCGTGCGGCACGGGGTACCGGTCGTGGCTGAGTCCTCCACCCGCCCCGACACCTCGGGCCCAGCTCCGGACCGGATCGCGCTGCGGGGCGTCCGCGGCCATGCGCACCACGGTGTCTACGCCTTCGAGCGCGAGCGCGGTCAGATGTTCCGCGTCGACGCCGTCCTGGAGCTGGACACGCGGGCCGCGGCGGCAGGCGACGACCTCGACAAGACCGTCAACTACGCCGAGCTCGCCCAGCAGCTGTACGCGGTGCTCACCGGTGAGCCGGTCAGCCTGCTGGAGACGCTGGCCGAGCGCCTCGCGCGGGTCTGCCTGGCCAACGCGCTCGTCGACGCCGTCGAGATCACCGTGCACAAGCCGCAGGCCGAGCTCGGTGTCCCCTTCGACGACGTCTCGGTCACGATCCGCCGGGCGCGCGCATGACCCGCGCGGTGCTCTCCCTCGGCGCGAACCTCGGTGACCGGGCCGGCGCGATCCGGGCCGCCATCACGGCGCTGAAGGACGACGGCCTCGTGGCCCGGTCGACGCTGTACGAGACCCCGCCCTGGGGCCCGGTCGAGCAGCCGCCGTACCTGAACGCCGTCGTCGTGGTCCGGGGCCCGCGGGACGCCGCGGGATGGCTCGCCCGCGCGCAGGAACTGGAGCAGGCCGCCGGTCGCACCCGCGAGGTGCGCTGGGGGCCCCGCACCCTCGACGTCGACGTCGTCACGGTGACCGAGGACGACGGCACGCCCGTGACCTCCGACGATCCACAGCTCACCCTGCCGCACCCGCGGGCCCACGAGCGCGCGTTCGTCCTGCTGCCGTGGTCGAGCCTGGACCCGGGGGCGGTGCTGCCGGGCAAGGGGCGGGTCGCCGACCTGCTGGCCGCCCTGCCGGCCGACGAGAAGCTGGCCGTCACGCGCTGGGACCACCTGCATTGACACCCGTCCGCCGCCGTGACCTGCTGGTCCTCGCTGCCGGCCTCGCCGTCGCCACCTGGCTGCTCGTCCGCACCTGGTACGGCGAGCTCCCTGCGCTGCAGTGGTGGCAGCCGCTGCCGCTGGCCGTGCTGGCGCTGGCGGAGGCGCTCGGGGCGCGCACCCTCAAGGCACGGCTCACCGCCCTCCGCGAGGCGCGCACCCGGTCGGGGACACCCGCCGCTGTGTCGCGCGACGTCCCCGTCCGGCCGGTCGAGCCGATGCTCGTCGCCCGCCTGGCCGTCCTCGCCCAGGCCAGCGCCTACGTGGGTGCGGTCTTCCTCGGCGTCTGGGCGGGTGTGCTGCTGCACGTCGGCCCCGCGGTGGGACGGCTGCAGGCGGCGTCGGGGGACACCGTCGCAGCGCTGATCGGCATCGTCGGGTCAGGGGCCCTCGTCGCCGCGGCGCTGTGGCTGGAATCGGTCTGCCGGGTCCCACCCCAGGAACAGGACCCCTCGGAGGGCGTCAGCGCCTAGCGCTACAGCTGGGCGGCCCCGGCGGTCTCGGGGACGCGTCCCTCCACCGACCGGCGCAGGGCGGCGTGCAGCGACTCGGGGGTCAGCACCCCGAGGAAGCGGTCCCCGTCGAGCACCGCCACCCAGCCGGCCTCGTGCTGCAGCATCGTGCTGAACGCCGCCTTGAGCGAGGCGTCCTGGGACACCCAGGCCTCCATGCGGCGGGCCGTCGTCGCCACCGTCCCCGCGCCCCGCGACCGCTCCGCCGACAGCCATCCGTGCAGGCGTCCGGCGTCGTCGAGGACGACGGCCCACCGCGCGCCGGTCCGCTCCATCGCGGCGCGCGCGTCGGCGAGACCGTCGGCGACGTGCACGACGGGCGGCTGCTCCAGATCCGCGGCGTCGATCCCGGTGACGGCGAGGCGCTTGAGCCCGCGGTCGGCGCCGACGAAATCGGCCACGAACGCGTTCGCCGGCCGGCCGAGCAGCTCGGCCGGGGTGGCGTACTGCTCCACGTGCCCACCCTGGCTCATCACGGCGATCCGGTCACCGATCCGCACGGCCTCCTCGATGTCGTGGGTGACGAACACGATCGTCTTGCGGACGGTCTGCTGGAGCCTCAGGAACTCCGACTGGAGCCGCTCGCGGACGACCGGGTCGACGGCGGAGAAGGGCTCGTCCACCAGCAGCACCGGAGGGTCGGCCGCCAGTGCCCGGGCCACCCCGGCTCGTTGGCGCTGGCCACCGGAGAGCTGCGCGGGATAGCGGTCGCCGTGCACGGCCGGGTCCAGACCGACGGTGGACAGCAGCTCGTCGACGCGCGCCCGGGTGCGGGCCCGGTCCCAGCCGAGCAGGCGGCAGACCGTGCCGACGTTGGTGCGCACCGTCTGGTGCGGGAACAGCCCGATGCTCTGGACGACGTAGCCGATCCGCCGCCGCAGTTCGTCGGGCCGGGCCCGGGTCACGTCCTCGCCGGCGATGAGGATGCGGCCGGTCGTCGGCTCGATCAGGCGGTTGATCATCTTCATCGTCGTCGTCTTGCCGCACCCCGACGGTCCGACGAGGACGGTGAGCTCGCCGGCGGCGAAGGTGAGGTCGAGCTCGGCCACCCCCACCGTGCCGTCGGCGAAGACCTTGCTGACGCCCTCCAGCCGGATCTCGGCGGCGCGGGTGCTCCCGTCCGGAGTCCTCGCGGAGTCCAGGGCCTGGGCAGTAGCGTCCACGACGTGGCCTTCCTGGACGGCGCCCGGTGAGCGCGGCTGGGGGCTCGGTGCTCGCACTCGACGAGGCGCCCAACCCGTGGTTCGACGGTGGCTACGTGACCGACAACTGGGACACCATCATGGGGTACCTGGGCGAGCACGTGCGGCTGACCGTCGGCGCGGTCCTGATCGGCGCCGCGATCGCGCTCCCGCTGGCGGTGGTGGCGCGCCGCAGCCGGTTCCTGGCCGGACCGGTGCTGGCGCTGTCCACGATCGTCTACACGATCCCGTCGCTGGCGATGTTCGCCTTCGTCTTCCCGTTCACGGGGCTGTCGGCGGAAACCGTGCTGATCGGCCTGGCCGCGTACTCCCTGGTCATCCTCGTCCGGAACTTCCTGACCGGCCTGCAGGGCGTCCCGGACGACGTCCGGGAGGCGGCGCGGGGCATGGGCTACGGGCCGCTGGGCCTGTTCTGGCGGATCGAGCTGCCGCTCGCCCTGCCGGCGTTCATGGCCGGGCTGCGGATCGCCACCGTGTCCACGGTCGCGCTGACCACCGTCGGGGTGCTGGTCGGGCACGGCGGGCTCGGCCAGCTCATCACCGGCGGCTTCAACGCCAACTTCTACCGGGCGGAGATCGTCACCGGGGCGGTGGGCTGCGTGCTGCTGGCGCTCGTCGCCGACGTGCTGCTGGCCGGCGTGGAGCGCCTGGTCACGCCGTGGGCCCGGGCGCGGACGTGAACGGCCTCGGCGACGCGGTCGTCTACCTCAACGACCCGTTCAACTGGACGCGGCCGAACGGCATCCTCGAACTGCTCGGCGAGCACCTGCGGATCTCGGTCATCGCCGTCCTGGCCGGGATCGTCGTCGCCGTCCCCGTGGGGATCGCCCTGGGCAGCGCCGGTCGCGGCCGCGGCGCGGTCGTGGTGCTGTCCAACGTCAGCCGGGCGGTCCCGACCCTCGCGCTGCTCACGTTGTTCGCGGTGAGCCCCATCGGCTTCGGGGCGACGGCGACCACGATCGCCCTCGCGGTCTTCGCGGTGCCGCCGATCCTGACCAACACGTACGTCGGCTTCCGCGGCGTCGACGCCGACGTCCGCGAGGCCGCCCGCGGCATGGGCATGAGCCGTGGGCAGATCGTGCGGCGGGTGGAGCTCCCGCTGGCGCTCCCGCTGGTGATGACGGGCGTGCGGACGGCGGCGGTGCAGGTCGTCGCCACCGCGTCCCTGGCGGCGCTGGTCGCGGGCGGCGGGCTCGGCCGCATCGTGGCGCTCGGCTTCGGCCAGCAGGACTACGGGCAGATCATCGCGGGGGCGTTCCTCATCGCAGTCCTCGCACTGCTCACCGAACTGCTGCTGGTCCTCCTCTCCCGGGCGGTCACCCCGGGCCGCCGCACGTCGCCGTTCTCGTCCGGCCGCCGGCACCCCGCTGCCGGACCGGAACCCACCGCGGCCGGTATGCCGCTCTGAGCGGTCCGCCGGGTCACCGTGCAGCAATGATGCGCGAACTCGATTGCGTTGTGCGCAATCGACGGTGTTCGATGGAGCCGCGGGAATCCTCTCGCCAGACACGCGTGACGGCCGGTCCGTCACGGGACACAGAAGGCGGGGCGTCCAACCATGCGCGCACGCACTCGGATCATCGCTCCTCTCGCTCTCGCGGTCGCCCTGACCGCGGCGTGCGGGGAGTCCGGTTCCTCCGGCAACGGGGGAGATGAGGACACCGGGGGCAGCGCGGCCGCCGGTGAGACCTGCGCTCCCGTCCCGGGCGACCAGCTCGTCGCACTCGAGGACGACAAGAACCTCCAGCTGGCCGACAACGTCCTCCCCGCGGTCAACGCGCAGACGGCGCAGTCGCAGCCGGCGCTGCTGCCGGCCCTGAACGCCGTCTCGGCGGCGCTGACCACCGAGGACCTGGTGGAGATGAACGCTGCCGTCGACGTCGAGCGGCAGAGCGCGGAGGAGGTCGCCGCGGCCTGGGTCGAGGAGAACGGCGTCACCGAGGGGCTGGAGCAGGGGAGCGGGGCGGTCGCGGTCGGCGGCGCCGGCTTCACCGAGTCCACGATCCTGGCCAACATCTACGCCGAGGTCCTCGGGGCCGCCGGCTTCGACGCCTCCGTCCGCGAGGTGGGCAGCCGGGAGCTGTACCTGCAGGCCCTGATCGACGGCGCCGAGATCCAGGTCTTCCCCGAGTACCTCGCCACCGTCACGGAGTTCCTGGAGGGCGACGAGGCGAACCAGGTGGCCAGCCCCGACGCCGACGAGACCCTGGCGGCCCTCCAGCCGCTGGCCGAGACGAACGGCCTGGCCTTCGGCACGCCGTCCGAGGCGGTCGACCAGAACGCGTTCGCCGTGACCCAGGCGTTCGCCGACGAGCTGGGTGTCACCACCCTGTCCGAGCTGGCCGAGGCCTGCGGTGACGGTTCCCTGATCCTCGGCGGCCCGGCCGAGTGCCCGGAGCGCCCGTTCTGCCAGCTGGGTCTCGAGGAGACCTACGGCCTGGAGTTCGCCGAGTTCCAGGAGTACGGCGACACCGGCGGTCCGCTGACCAAGGCCGCCATCCAGCAGGGCGAGGTCTCGATCGGACTGATCTTCAGCTCCGACGGCGCCCTCGCCCAGGGCTAGTACCAGCCGCCGGGGGGCAACTGCTCCCCGGCGGCGACCGGGGTCGGCACCCGGTTGCCCTCGGGGGCCAGGGGGCACGACCAGCCCGGGTCGTAGGTGCAGGACGGGTGGTAGGCGAAGTTGAGGTCGACCACCAGCCGGGAGCCGTCGCCGCCCAGGTCGGCACCCTTGATCGTGTCGAGCAGGTAGCGGCCGCCGCCGTACGTGGTGGTCCCGGCGGTGCCGTCGCGAAGGGGCAGGAAGACCCCGCCGCCGTACCCGCCCAGCCACCACACGTCCAGCCGGCCCACGTGGTCGTGTCCCTGCCCGCCCAGCGTCACGGTGCCGATCCGGTCGAGGGGCACCGTCCCGTCGTCGGCGGTGGGCACCTCCAGCCGACGGGGCCCGGCGGGCTCGAGGACCGCCTCGAACCGGAGCGCGGGGTCGTAGCCGGCGTAGGGCAGCCCGGTGAACGCGGCGCGCGCCGACTCCCCGAGCGGGGAGTCGGGATGACCGGCGAACAGCTCGTCCCGGCCGTCGCGCCACGTCCGCCAGCCCGTCTCCGGATCGCCCGCGGCGCGGGCCGCGGCGTACAGGGCGGCCACGTCCCGGCGCCACCCGAGCAGGGTGAGGGTCACAGCGCCACTCTGGCAGCAGCGTCCGGCGACAGCTCGGTCACGACCGAAAAGTCCTCCCGGAGGACGGTCGCTTCCGCCGCTACGCTGGGCCCATGCCCCTGCGCGAGGACGACGTCGCTCCTCGCAGTGGTGCCCTCGACCGCCGCACGATGGTCCAGGCCGGCGGTTTCGCGCTCGCCATCGCGGCCACGCTCGCGGTCTTCCTCACCGACAACGCGCAGGTCCTCCGGCTCGCCGTCGTGGGTGTGGCCTGGGCGTTCGTCCTGGCCACGTTCGCGGCCGGCGCCCGGTCCACCGACCGGGCGGCCGCGCGGGCCCGCGAGACCGAGCTGCGCCGGGCCTACCAGGCCGAGCTGGAGCGCGAGGTCGCCGCGCGCCGCGAGTACGAACTGGAGCTCGAGGCCGACCTGCGCCGCGAGGCCGAGGACTCGATGCGCGCCGAGCTCGACGCGCTGCGCGAGGACCTGGCGGGGTTGAGCGACCTGCGCGACGAGGTCGCCCGTGTCGCCGAGCTGCGGACCGACCTCGCGGCCCTCCCCGCACTGCGCGAGGAGGTGGCGCGTGTCGCCGCCCTCCGCGACGACGTCGCGGCGCTGACCGGCCTGCGGCAGGACCTGGGCCAGCTGGCGGAGCTGCGGGCCGACATGGGCAGGTTCCGGCAGGAGCTGACCGAACAGCTGTCGAGCGAGATGCTCATCGAGCGCATCGTAATGCGCACCCAGGCCGGCCGGCCGGGCGCCGACCTGCACGACGCGCCGGGACGGACGATCGACGCGGCGATGCGGTGGGCCGACGACGCCCCGCCGCGGGAGCTGACCGGCGGCTGGCCGGCCGTCCGGCTCGACGAGCCGCGGGAGACCCGCCACGCCGAGCAGGTGCGGACCGAGCGGGCCGCCCGGCCGCCGGTGCCTCCGCCGCCCACACCGCAGTCCCGGCCCGTGCCGTCGCCGTCCTGGCGGCCCAGCTGGGAGTCCGACCCGGAGCCCCGGCGATCCCGGCAGGCACCGGCGACGGCGTCGTGGGAGAGCCTCGCGCCGTCCTCCTGGGAGACCCCGTCGACCGCCTCGTGGGAATCCGTGGGCCCGGAGCCGTGGGCCCATCCCGCGCCGCCCCGGGAGCAGGACCGGTGGTCGCCGATGCCGGAGGACCGGCGGGCACCGGTGAGCCGGGGCCGCGACGCCCTCGACGACGACACCCCGCTGTGGTCGCTCACCGGGCACGCCGACGCGGGCGCCTCCGCCCGCCACGACGCCGCACCGCTCCCACCGACCACCTCGTTCCCGATGACGCCCCGGTCGGACGACGTCCCGCGGACGACGTCGTCGCCCGCCGTCGCACCGCCGGTGGCTGCCCCTGAGCCGTTGCCGTCGCCGATGGAGTGGCTGGCCGCGCGCTCGCTGCTCGACGCGGAGCCGACGTCCTTCCGTCCGGAGGTGCCTCCGCATCGGCGCCGTGGGGACGACGTGCCGGCAGATCCGATGGTGGCCACGACCATGCAGCGCCCGGCCGTCCCGGCGAACCCGGGAGTGCGCGTCGACGACCGCGGTGGCTACCGCGTCCGCGTTCCGGAGCCGCCGGCCGAACCGTCCCGACCGCCGTCCCAGGAGAAGCGGCTGTCCGACATCCTGGCCGAGAACGGGGTGACCCCCAGTTCCGGCGGGCGGCGCCGTCGTCGCTACCGGGACGAGGACGAGCCGGACGACGTGCTCGCCCGGGTGCTCCGCACCGACTGACTCTCAGCGGCCGCGCGAGAGCCGGCCGCCGTCCAGCACGAGCGTCTGCCCGGTCACCCAGCCGGCCCCGTCGCCGAGCAGGTAGGCGGCGGCCTCGCCGACGTCCTCCGGCACACCGAGCCGCCCGACCGGGTACTCGGCGGCCACCGCCTCCTCCCGCCCCTCGTACAGGGCGCCGGCGAACCGGGTCTTCACCACGGCCGGGGCCACGGCGTTGACCCGGACCGTCGGCCCCAGTTCGACGGCGAGCTGCGTCGTCAGGTTGATGACGGCGGCCTTGCTCACGCCGTAGGCCCCGATGTTCTCCGACGACCGGAGGCCGGCCACCGAGGCGACGAAGAGGACCGAGCCGCCGTGCTCGGACATCCAGGCCTGCCACGCCTCCTGCACCAGACCGAGGGAGGACACCACGTTGGTGTCGAGGATCTTGCGGAAGGCGTCGAGATCCAGGTCGGTCAGGGGCCCGTAGACCGGGTTCACCCCGACGTTGCCGACCAGCATGTCGAGACTGCCGAAGGTCTCCACCGCCGTGCGCACCGCCTGTGCGCGGTGCGCGGCATCGCCGGCGTGGCCGGCCACCGCCACGGCGACCTCCGGCCCGCCCAGGCTCTCCACCGCCTCGGCGAGGGCGTCGGGCTTGCGCGCGGTGACGACGACGCGCGCCCCCCGGTCCACCAGGCTCCGCGCGATCGCCAGCCCGATCCCCCGGCTGCCACCCGTCACCAGCGCCGTCCGGCCGTCCATCTCGCCCACGTGGTGCTCCCGTCGTCCGTCTCCCGAGTCGCCCCACGCTAGGGCCGGTCCGTCCCACCCGTCCGGGTGGGCCCGAGCGTTGCGTGAGGCACGACACAGTCGCCAGACGTTGCGGCCCGCCGGAACCGGTCACACACTCGCCATCGGCGGTCGACCTGCGCGACACATCCGGTTGCAGCGGGACGGCGCCACCAGCACGGCCGCACCACCGCACGACCCAGGCGGTCCCCGACGACGAGGGCCGCGACCGACGTCCGGTACCCGCGAGGGACTGGAACGAGAGGTGCACCGATGCCTGCACGCCGCAGGAACGTTCGTGCTGCCGGCCTGGAACCGGCCGCTCACGCGCCCGCCCGCCTCCGCGTGGGCGTCATCGGCGCCGGCCGGGTGGGTGCCGTGCTCGGCGCCGCTCTCGCCGCCGCCGGCCACGAGGTGGTCGCCGCCTCCGGGCTCTCCGCCGCCTCCGCCGAGCGCGCTGCCCGGCTGCTCCCCGGCACGCCGCTGGTCCCCGCCGACGAGGTCGTCGCCGCCTCCGACCTGGTGGTCCTCGCCGTTCCCGACGACACGCTCGCCGGCCTGGTCTCCGGGCTCGCCGGGACCGGCGCCTGGCGGGCCGGCCAGCTCGCGTTCCACACGTCCGGCGCCCACGGCCTGGCCGTCCTGGCCCCGGCCGAGCAGGCCGGTGTCCTGCCCCTGGCGCTCCACCCGGCGATGACCTTCTCCGGCGCCCCGGAGGACGCCGACCGGCTCACCGGCGCCCCGTTCGGCGTCACCAGCCGCCCCGAGTTCCGCCCGGTGGCCGAGACACTCGTCCTCGAGATGGGCGGCGAGCCGTTCTTCGTCGCCGAGGAGGACCGGCGGCTCTACCACGCGGCCCTGGTCACCGGCGCCAACCACCTCGTCACCCTCGTCGCCGAGGCGGCCGACCTGCTCCGCGCGGCCGGCGTTCCCGACCCGGCCCAGGTACTGGCGCCGCTGCTCACCGCCGCCCTGGACAACGGCCTGCGCCGCGGCGACCGCGGGCTGACCGGCCCGGTCAGCCGGGGGGACGTCGGCACGGTGCGGGACCACCTGGAGACCCTCGCCGACCGTGCGCCCGACTCCGTGGCGTCCTACGTCGCCATGGCGAGGCGGACGACCGAGCGGGCGCTCGCTGCCGGCCGGCTCAAGCGGCACGAGGGCGCGCCCCTGCTCGACCTCCTGGCGCGCGACGAGACCCCCCTCCGGTGACCGCCGTGGTCACCACGCCCGCTGTCGCCGAGACCGTCGACGAGCTGCGCGCCCTGCTGGCCGGGCTCCCCGGGCCGGTCGCGCTGGTGCCGACGATGGGCGCGCTGCACGAGGGGCACCGGACACTGGTCCGCGCCGCTCGCGAGCAGGCGGCCACCGTCGTCGTCTCGGTGTTCGTCAACCCGACGCAGTTCGGTCCCGGCGAGGACTTCGACCGCTACCCGCGCACCTGGGACGCCGACCTCGCCGCGCTGGCCGAGGAGCGCGCCGACGTGGTGTTCCACCCGCCGGTCGACGAGGTCTACCCGCCCGGTGCGGTCGGGGTGACCGTCGATCCGGGGCCGCTGGCGGCGGTGCTCGAGGGCGCTGTGCGGCCGGGCCACTTCGCCGGCGTGCTCACCGTCGTCGCCAAGCTGTTCGGCCTCGTCCGCCCCGACCTCGCCCTCTTCGGCGAGAAGGACTACCAGCAGCTCACGCTCATCCGGGCGATGGCCCGCGAGCTGGCGCTCCCGGTCGGGGTCGTGGGCGTCCCCACCGTCCGCGAGGAGGACGGGCTGGCCCTGTCCAGTCGCAACCGCTACCTCGATCCGGCCCAGCGGTCGGCCGCCGCGACGATCTCCGCCGCCCTGCGCGCGGGTGCCGCCGCGGGTCCCGGCGGTGCCGACGCCGTCCTGGCCGCCGCCCGTGCAGTCCTCGACGCAGAGCCGGCGCTGCTCCAGGACTACCTCGAACTCACCGATACCGATCTGGGACCGGCTCCGGCCGCCGGCCCCGCCCGCCTGCTGGTCGCCGTCCGCGCCGGCAGCACCCGACTCCTCGACAACGCAGCCGTAGACCTGGGAGAGCCCCGATGATGCGCACGATGCTCAAGTCCAAGATCCACCGGGCGACGGTCACCCAGGCCGATCTGCACTACGTGGGCTCGGTGACGATCGACGAGGACCTCCTGGACGCCGCCGACCTGCTCCCCGGTGAGCAGGTCGCGATCGTCGACATCACCAACGGCGCCCGCCTGGAGACCTACGTGATCCCCGGCGAGCGCGGCAGCGGCGTCATCGGGATCAACGGGGCCGCCGCCCACCTGGTCCACCCGGGCGACATGGTGATCATGATCAGCTACGGCGTCATGGACGAGACCGAGGCGAAGAGCTACATCCCCAAGGTCGTGCACGTCGACGGCGCCAACCGCATCGTCGAGCTCGGGGGCGACCCGTCGGCTCCGGTACCGGGAGCGGCCGACCAGCAGCGCAGCGACCTCGGCGTCCCCGTCCGGTGACCCGCAGGGCCACAATGGCCATTTCGGCCCTCCGAACGGTGGACTGAGCCGTGCTGCTCACCGTTGACGTCGGCAACAGCCAGACTGTCCTCGCCACGTTCGACGGCGAGGAGCGGGTCGACTGCTGGCGGGTGACCACCGCGCCGCGGGCCACCGCGGACGAGCTGCGGATGCTGTGGCGCGGGCTCATGCGCGACAGCGAGATCACCGGCGTCGCCGCCTGCTCCACCGTGCCCGCGCTGCTGCCGTCACTGCGCCAGCTGCTGGACTCGCTGGAGGTGCCGGTCGTCCTGATCGGGCCGGGCGTGCGGACCGGCGTCCCGCTGCACGTGGACAACCCGCGTGAGGTCGGATCGGACCGGGTCGTGACGGCGCTGGCCGCCCACGAGCTGTTCGGCCGCTGGCCCGACGGCCGCGGCCGGCCGGTCGTCGTCGTGGACTTCGGCACCTCCACCAACGTCGACGCCATCGGCCCGGACGGACAGTTCCTGGGCGGGGCGCTCGCGCCGGGCGTGGAGGTCAGCCTGGATGCGCTGGCCACCCGGGCCGCGCAGCTGCGATCGGTGGAGCTCACCGTCCCGGCCCAGGCCATCGGGAAGAACACCGTCGCGGCCCTCCAGTCGGGTCTCGTGCTCGGTTTCGCCGGCCTGGTCGACGGGCTGGTCGCCCGGATCGCGGCGGAGATCGTCGCCCAGTTCGGAGCGGCGCCGGTCGTCGTGGCCACGGGCGGGCTCGCGCCGCTCGTCGTCGACAGCTGCCGCTCCATAGGCGAGCGGGAGCCCGACCTGACCGTCCACGGCCTGCGACTGGCCTTCCAGCGCCACCAGGCCAGGTAGTTCCGCGCGGAGCGGGGCGATCCGCTGCCCGTAGGCTCTGCCCCCGTGAGTGAAGGCCCCGCCGTACCGGACACCGACGAGTCAGCTCCTGAAGAGCTTCCCGAGCAGATGCGGGTCCGGCGGGCGAAGCTGGACCGCCTCCGCTCGAGCGGCACCGACCCCTACCCGGTGGCCGTCGCCCGCACGACGACCCTCGCCGCCGTCCGGGCCGCGCACCCCGACCTCGAGCCGGACACGATGACGGGTGAGACGGCCGGTGTCACGGGCCGGGTCATCTTCTTCCGGAACACCGGCAAGCTCTGCTTCGCCACGCTCCGGGAGGGCGACGCCGAACTGCAGGTCATGCTCTCGCGAGACCGCGTGGGGGAGGAGTCCCTGGCCGCGTGGAAGGCCGACATCGACCTCGGTGACCACGTCCTGGTCACCGGCGAGGTCGGGACGTCGCGCCGCGGCGAGCTCTCGGTGTTCGCCGACTCCTGGCAGCTGACCTCGAAGTCGCTGCGGCCGCTCCCGGTGGCACACAAGCCGATGAGCGAGGAGTTGCGGGTCCGCCGTCGCTACGTGGACCTCATCGTCCGCGACGAGGCCCGCCGCACGGTCCGTCAGCGGGCCACGGTCATGTCGACGCTTCGGGCGGGGCTCTCCTCGCGCGGCTTCCTCGAGGTCGAGACCCCCATGCTGCAGACGGTGCACGGCGGGGCGGCGGCCCGGCCGTTCCGCACGCACATGAATGCATTCGACCTCGACCTGTTCCTGCGCATCGCGCCCGAGCTGTTCCTCAAGCGCTGCATCGTGGGCGGGCTGGACCGGGTCTTCGAGATCAACCGGAACTTCCGCAACGAGGGCGCCGACAGCTCGCACTCCCCGGAGTTCGCGATGCTCGAGACCTACCAGGCGTACGCGGACTACCAGGTGATGGCGACCCTCACTCGCGAGCTCATCCAGGAGTGCTGTCTGGCCCTCTTCGGTGACCACGTGGCCCGGCACCACGACGGCACGGAGGTCGACCTGTCGGGGGAGTGGCCGCAGGTGCCGCTGTACTCCGTCGTGTCCGACGCCGTCGGCGAACCGGTGACCCCCGAGACGCCGATCGAGCAGCTCCGCGCGATCGCCGAGGCGCACGACGTCGGTGTCGACCCGGCGTGGTTGCCGGGCAAGGTCGTGGAGGAGCTCTTCGAGGCCCTGGTCCAGGACACCCTGCAGGCGCCGACCTTCGTCATCGACTACCCGGTGGACACCTCGCCTTTGACGCGGGCGCACCGCTCGACGCCCGGGGTGGCGGAGAAGTGGGATCTCTACATCGGCGGGATCGAGCGGGCCACCGCCTACTCGGAGCTGGTCGACCCGGTCGTGCAGCGGGAACGGTTCACCGCGCAGGCGGCGCTCGCCGCGGCCGGCGATCCCGAGGCCATGGCACTGGACGAGGACTTCCTCGAGGCATTGGAGTACGGAATGCCGCCGACCGGCGGTATGGGTATGGGTATGGACCGGTTGATGATGACCCTCACCGGTCTCGGAATTCGGGAGACCATCCTCTTCCCACTGGTACGCCCTATCGCCCAGCAGTGACGAAAAACAGTGGAACCGGGATGAGTCGTTTCACACCAAGGAGCAGCATCGCGCACAGTGCGCCCTGAATGGCGCCGCACTGTGATGTAATGGCTTCTGTCGCCCGCCGGGCGTCACTTTGAGTTCGACTCCCGGGTCGCTGTGAAATGAGGAATGGCATATGGCACGCAAGGTTCAGGTCATCTTGAGCGACGACCTCGACGAGAACCTCCCGGCCGACGAGACGGTGAGCTTCTCCCTCGACGGCACCTCGTACGAGATCGACCTGGCGGACAAGAATGCCAAGGAGATGCGCGACGCGTTCTCCCGCTATGTCTCCGCCGCCCGCAAGGTGGGTCGCGGTACCCGCGCGTCCGGTGGCGGACGCAGCCGGGCCACCGGTGGCCGCATGGACCGCGAGCAGGCCGGTGCCATCCGGGACTGGGCCCGCAAGAACGGCCACAACGTGAGCGACCGCGGTCGCATCCCGGCCAGCGTCGTCGACGCCTACGAGGCCGCGCACTAAGGCTTCGTGCGGAGGCCTGGCCCGAGCTGCGAGGGCTGAGAGGCACGAGGTCCTTCCGGTCACCACTGTGACGTCTGGGGTGCCCGCGCGTGTCTGCGCGCCGATCGGCCCGGTTCCCTGTATGGGGGGACCGGGCCGTCGTCGTTCCCGGTGGTCGGTGGTCGCCGCAGCCACCCCACCTGCACGGATCAGGGCGTCCGCTGACGGCGTAACCGCACCGGAACAGGCGTCGGCCACCATCAGTTGGACCGGACAGCCACCCACCGTCCCGTGCACTCACGACAGGACGGCGTGGTCCGCGACTACAGTGGAATGACCGGTGCCCCCAGCGCCGACGGATGTCGGGTGCGCCTTCCCCAGCACAGGGAAGGACAGTGCCGGACCAGCCGGTCGAAGGAGAAGCAGCAGATGTTCGAACGGTTCACCGACCGAGCCCGCCGCGTTGTTGTCCTGGCCCAAGAAGAGGCCCGGATGCTCAACCACAACTACATCGGCACCGAGCACATCCTCCTGGGCCTGATCCACGAGGGTGAAGGCGTCGCTGCCAAGGCACTGGAGTCCCTGGGCATCTCGCTCGAGGGCGTCCGCCAGCAGGTCGAGGAGATCATCGGCCAGGGCCAGCAGGCCCCGTCCGGCCACATCCCCTTCACCCCGCGGGCGAAGAAGGTGCTGGAGCTCTCGCTGCGCGAGGCTCTGCAGCTGGGCCACAACTACATCGGCACCGAGCACATCCTGCTCGGCCTGATCCGCGAGGGCGAGGGCGTCGCCGCCCAGGTCCTCGTGAAGCTCGGCGCCGACCTCAACCGCGTCCGCCAGCAGGTCATCCAGCTGCTCTCGGGTTACCAGGGCAAGGAGCCGGCCGCGGCCGGCGGCCCCGCCGAGGGCACGCCGTCGACCTCGCTGGTCCTCGACCAGTTCGGCCGCAACCTGACCCAGGCCGCGCGCGACTCCAAGCTCGACCCGGTCATCGGGCGGGCCAAGGAGATCGAGCGGGTCATGCAGGTCCTGTCGCGGCGGACCAAGAACAACCCGGTCCTCATCGGCGAGCCCGGCGTCGGCAAGACCGCCGTCGTCGAGGGTCTCGCGCAGGCGATCGTCAAGGGCGAGGTGCCCGAGACGCTGAAGGACAAGCAGCTCTACACGCTGGACCTCGGCGCGCTCGTCGCCGGTTCCCGCTACCGCGGTGACTTCGAGGAGCGCCTCAAGAAGGTCCTCAAGGAGATCCGCACCCGCGGCGACATCATCCTGTTCATCGACGAGATCCACACCCTCGTCGGTGCGGGTGCCGCCGAGGGCGCGATCGACGCCGCCAGCATCCTCAAGCCGATGCTGGCCCGCGGTGAGCTGCAGACCATCGGCGCCACGACGCTCGACGAGTACCGCAAGCACCTGGAGAAGGACGCCGCTCTCGAGCGCCGCTTCCAGCCCATCCAGGTGGGCGAGCCGACGCTGCAGCACACCATCGAGATCCTCAAGGGTCTGCGCGACCGCTACGAGGCGCACCACCGGATCAGCATCACCGACGCCGCCCTGGTGGCCGCCGCGACGCTGGCCGACCGGTACATCTCCGACCGCTTCCTGCCCGACAAGGCGATCGACCTGATCGACGAGGCCGGCGCCCGGATGCGGATCAAGCGGATGACCGCCCCGCCGGACCTGCGCGAGTTCGACGACCGGATCGCCGGCATCCGCCGCGAGAAGGAGTCGGCGATCGACGCCCAGGACTTCGAGAAGGCCGCGTCCCTCCGCGACAAGGAGAAGACGCTGCTGTCGGAGAAGGCCGAGCGCGAGAAGCAGTGGAAGGCCGGCGACATGGATGTCGTCGCCGAGGTCGACGACGAGCAGATCGCCGAGGTCCTCGCCAACTGGACGGGCATCCCGGTCTTCAAGCTGACCGAGGAGGAGACCACGCGTCTGCTCCGCATGGAGGACGAGCTCCACAAGCGGATCATCGGCCAGGAAGAGGCCATCAAGAGCGTCAGCCAGGCGATCCGGCGCACGCGTGCAGGTCTCAAGGACCCGCGCCGTCCCGGTGGTTCCTTCATCTTCGCCGGCCCCTCGGGTGTCGGTAAGACGGAGCTGGCGAAGGCTCTGGCGCAGTTCCTGTTCGGCGAGGACGACGCGCTCATCCAGATCGACATGGGTGAGTTCCACGACCGATTCACCGTCTCGCGACTGGTCGGTGCCCCTCCCGGTTACGTCGGTTACGACGAGGGTGGGCAGCTGACCGAGAAGGTGCGGCGCAAGCCGTTCTCGGTGGTCCTCTTCGACGAGATCGAGAAGGCGCACGCAGATGTGTTCAACACGCTGCTGCAGGTTCTCGAGGACGGCCGGCTCACGGATGGTCAGGGCCGGATCGTGGACTTCAAGAACACGATCCTGATCCTCACGACCAACCTCGGTACCCGCGACATCTCGAAGGCCGTGGGTCTCGGATTCCAGGTCGGGAATGACACCCAGAGCAACTACGAGCGGATGAAGCTCAAGGTCAACGAAGAGCTCAAGCAGCACTTCCGGCCGGAGTTCCTCAACCGCATCGACGACATCGTCGTGTTCCACCAGCTGACCGAGAACGAGATCATCGAGATCGTCGACCTCATGGTCGCTCGCGTCGAGGGCCAGCTGGCGAACAAGGACATGGCGCTGGAGATCACCCCGGCCGCGAAGAAGCTGCTGGCGCACCGGGGCTTCGACCCGGTCCTGGGTGCCCGGCCGCTGCGCCGGACCATCCAGCGGGAGATCGAGGACGCGCTGTCGGAGAAGATCCTCTACGGCGAGCTGACCGCTGGTCAGATCATCGTGGTGGACGTCGACGACGCCGAGGGTGCCGCGCAGAAGTTCACCTTCCGCGGCGAGCCCAAGCCGATCGCCGTCCCCGACACCCCGCCGGTGGCCCTCACGGGCGCCGAGGGTGACGAGGAAGGCCCGGCGGCAGCCGCCGAGTAACTCCCCGGCACGACCGACGAGGGCCGTCCCCACCGCGAGGTGGGGGCGGCCCTCCGTCGTCCCCGGGGCCCCTCCGCCTCCGAGGGTCAGGGGCCGAAGTGGCCACTATGGCCCCTAGGCCGGCAGGCGGAAGAGGCCGTCGGCGGTCTGCTCGACCAGGCCGTCGGTGAGCAACGAGTCCAGGCAGCGGCTCCGCTGGATCGCGTCGTCCCACGCCGGCTCGAGGGTTGCCGCGTCCACCGGCTCGTGCGCGGCCCGGAGGACGTCGAGCAGCCGCCCCCGCACCTGGCGGTCGGTGCCAGCGAATTTTTGCACCCGCTTGGCCGGGCCGTCGTGTACCGGGGAGCCGGCGAGCCGCCAGGCGCACCGGTCCCGCACCGGACAGGCACCGCAGCGCGGCGTGCGGGCGACGCACACCAGTGCCCCGAGCTCCATGACGGCGACCGAGAACCGGGTCGCCCGCGCGGTGTCCGTGGGTGCCAGCGCTCCGATGTCGGTGAGATCCGCAGCGCGGGCGTTCCCTGCCTCCGCCCAGCCGTGCACGAGGCGGGCCACCACCCGGCGGACGTTGGTGTCCACCACCGGCTGGGGCTGCCCGTAGCCGAAGCACGCCACCGCCCGGGCGGTGTAGGTCCCGATGCCCGGCAGGGCCTCCAGCGCCGCTACGTCGTCCGGGACGACCCCTCCGTGCCGCTCCACCACGGCGACCGCCGTCTCGCGCAGCCGCAGGGCCCGGCGGGGATAGCCGAGCTTGCCCCAGGCCCGGATGACGTCCGCCGGCGCGACAGCCGCGAGATGGCCCGGCGTCGGCCACCGGTCCATCCACTCCCGCCAGACCGGTTCGACGCGGGCGACGGGGGTCTGCTGCAGCATCACCTCGCTGACCAGGACGGCCCACGCGTCGACGCCGGGCCGGCGCCAGGGCAGGTCGCGGGCGGCGCCGGCGTACCAGTCGACGATCGTGTCGCCGACCATCGCACCCCGGGGCGGGAGGCTGGTCACGGAGGACCAGTCTGCCGTCCGGGGGGAGCGGCGTGCCGACCCGACCCCGCCCGGCGGTGCCCACTACGGTTCCTCGCGTGTGGCACCCGGTCGGCGAGCTCCCGGCGCGCGTCTACTGGCGACGGCGGCTGGTCGTCCTGATCGTGCTGCTGGGCGTGCTCGGCGGTGCAGGATGGTTGGGGTTCACGCTCCTGGCGGGTCGGGACGACGACGCGGCGGCCTCGGATGCCTCCCGGCCGCTGCCCGAGCCGGCGCTGGCGCGCGTGGTGCCCTCGCTGAGCGCCGTCGCCACCCCGGACCCACCGCCGGTGACGCCGGCCGCTGCCGCGGCGCAGGCGGCCGCCCCGGCCCCGACCGCCGGCGGGTCGTGCACCGACGCCATGCTCGCCCTCGAGGTGCGCACGCCGCGCACGGCCGCCGTCGGCAGCAAGCCGACGTTCGAGCTGGCGGTCGGGAACGTCTCGGCGGTGCCCTGCGTCCGCCCGCTGGACAAGAACCTGCAGGAGATCGTCATGTTCGACGCCGCCGGCACGCGCGTCTGGGGGAGCAACGACTGCTTCCCCGAGGCCACGGTCGACGCCCGAACCCTCGCACCCGGTGAGGTGGTGACCGTCCCGCTCGTGTGGAGCGGACTCACCAGCGAGCCGACCTGCACCGCCGAGCGGGTCGCGCCGGCCCCCGGGACCTACGTGCTGCGCGCCCGGCTGGACACGAAGGTCTCCCCGGACGCCACCCTCGCCCTCGAATGACGCCCCCCGTCAGGAGACCGCTCCGAGCGCGCGGGGAGTGGAGCGACGGAGGACGTCAGCTGTAGCGGTCGAGGATCGAGGTCTCGGCCAGGCGCGACAGGCCCTCGCGGATGCCGCGGGCGCGCGCCTCGCCGACGCCCTCGACGGCCAGCAGGTCCTCGATGGTGGCGGCCAGCAGCTTCTGGAGGCCGCCGAAGTGGTCGACCAGCCGGTCGATGATCCCCGAGGGCAGTCGGGGCACCCGGTTGAGCAGGCGGTAGCCCCGTGGGCTGACGGGGGAGTCGAGCGCGTCCGGCGACGTCGGGAGGCCGTAGCAGCGCGCCACGGCCGAGAGGTCGAGCAGCTCGGTCGCGGTGAGCGCCCGCAGGTCGACGAGCACCTGGTCGATGGTCCGGGGACGTCGGCCACCGTTGGGCAGGTAGTCGCGGACGAGCAGCCCGCGGTCCTCCTCCACGCCGGCCAGCATCTCGTCGAGCTGCAGCGCCAGCAGGCGGCCGTCGGTGCCGAGCTCGACGACGAAGCCCTCGATCTCGTCGGCGATCCGCCGCACCATCTCCAGCCGCTGGCTCACGCTCATCGCGTCCCTGACGGTGACGAGATCCTCGATCTCCAGCGCCGACAGGGTGCTGGCCACCTCGTCCAGGCGGAGCTTGTAGCGCTCCAGGGCAGCGAGGGCCTGGTTGGCCCGCGCCAGGATCGTCGTCGGGTGCTCGAGCGTGTACCGCCGGCCCGCGACGTAGACGCTGATGATGTGCATCGACTGGCTGACCGAGATGACCGGGAAGCCGGTCTGCAGGGCCACCCGCTCCGCCGTCCGGTGCCGGGTGCCCGACTCCTCGGTGGGGATCGTCGGGTCGGGCATGAGGTGGACGCCGGCGCGGACGATCCGGGTGCCGTCGTAGGAGACGATCACCGCGCCGTCCATCTTGGCCAGCTCCCGCAGCCGGGTCGCCGACAGGGCCACGTCGAGGGCGAACCCACCGGTGCAGAGCGACTCGACGACGCGGTCGTAGCCGAGGACGATGAGAGCGCCGGTGCGGCCGGCCAGGATGCGCTCCAGCCCGTCGCGGAGCGCGGTCCCCGGGGCGATGCGGCCGAGGAGCTCGCGCAACGCGACCTCGGGATCCACCTCGGTGGGCACGAGCGCTCCTGACGGTCGAGTGGTGCGGTGGCCGAGTCTACGTGTCCCGCCTCACCAGGGCTTCGGGTCGGGTCCCGCTCGCCGGCGGGCCTAACGAGACTCTAGAGAGCTAGAACAAGCGGTGGAAGGCCGCGCCGAGGTCGGGCACCTCGATCAACCGCATCCCGGGGGGTGCAGCCCCGGCGTCCACCGGGACCAGCGCGGCCGTGTAGCCCTGCCGGGCCGCCTCCGCCAGCCGGCGTCCGGCGCCCCCCACCCGCCGGATCTCCCCGGAGAGGCCGACCTCGCCGAGCGCGACCATGCCCTCCGGCAGGGCGCGGTCCTTCGCGGCCGAGGCGATCGCGAGCGCGAGTGCGAGGTCGGCCGCCGGCTCCGCGATGCGCACACCGCCCACCGAGGCGGCGAAGACGTCGGCGTCGGCGAGCTTCACCCCGCCACGGCGCTCGACCACCGCATTCACCATGGCCACCCGCTGCGCGTCCAGTCCGCTCACGGCCCGCCGGGGGGAGCCGCCCCCGCCGGTACCCGCCACGAGCGCCTGCACCTCGGCCAGCAGCGGCCTGCTGCCCTCCATGGTCACCGTGACGCAGCTGCCGGGGACGGGCGCCGTCCGCCGGGAGACGAACAGCGCCGACGGGTCGGGGACCCCGACGACGCCGGCATCGCCGATCTCGAAGCAGCCGATCTCGTCGGCCGGGCCGAACCGGTTCTTGACCGCACGGACCAGGCGCAGGGTGGAGTGCCGCTCGCCGTCGAAGGAGATGACGACGTCGACCAGGTGCTCCAGTGTGCGCGGGCCGGCGATCGCGCCGTCCTTGGTGACGTGGCCGACGAGGATCGTCGTCATCCCTCGGCTCTTCGACATGGCGGTGAGCGCGCTCGCGACCGCGCGTACCTGCGTCGCCCCGCCGTCGGTGCCGTCGCCCGGCGACCGGACGGTCTGGACGCTGTCGAGGATCAGGAGCGTGGGGTTCACCTGCTCGATGTGGCTCATGACGGCGGACAGCTCGGTCTCCGCGGCGAGGTACAGCCGCTCGTGCAGGGCACCGATCCGCTCGGCCCGCAGCCGCACCTGACCGGCGGACTCCTCACCCGACACCACCAGCGCCGGACCGTTGCGCTCGGCGACCCGGTGGGCGACCTCGAGCAGGAGGGTGGACTTCCCGACGCCGGGCTCACCGGCGACCAGCAGGACGGCGCCGGGCACCAGGCCGCCGCCGAGGACGCGGTCGAACTCCGCGATCCCGGTGGGGACCGCTCGGGCGCCGGCGAGCTCGACCTCGGCGATCGGGCGGGCCGGTGCCGTGACCGGCCCCGCGGTCACGGCGCGCAGAGGGGCGGTGGCGGAGCCGAACTCCTGGATGGTGCCCCAGGCCTGGCACTCGGGACAGCGGCCGACCCACTTCGCCGAGGCGTAGCCGCACTCGGTGCAGCGGTGGGCAGGGCGGGCGGACTTCACTCCAGCGGGCGGCACGCGGCGACGCTAACCCCGGGGGGCGACAGTTCCGGGGAGGGCGGGACGGGCGGGACCGCTACTCGTTGTCGGTCTCGTCCGTGCCGCCGGAGTCCTCGGCGGACTGACGGCCGGACTCGCGCTCGCGGGCGGTGTCCTCGGTGCCCTCTTCCTCGCCGCCCTCCTCGTGGTGGAAGTCGAACGCCTCACCGCGCTCGACCTCCTCGTCGGGGTTGGCGACGCTGACCGGCAGGGTCAGCTCCCCGGCGCTCTCGAAGGTGAGGGTGATGTCCAGGTACTGCCCGACGGTGAGCGGCTCGTCGAGGTCGGTCAGCGTGACGGTGATCTCGTCGCCGTCGATGAAGACGATCGTGTCGACGGGGATCTCGATCTCGTCGGAGCCCCGGGCGGCACCACTGGCGGTCCCCACGGTCGTGGCCGCGCCGGCGTTCCGGATCTCGGCGTCGCCGAAGCCGTCGCCGTCGATCGACACCAGGGTGTCGACCTCCTCGCCCCCGTTGACGATGGCCATGCGCAGCTCGGCGTCGTCGCCGGCCTCGTAGCTGCCCTGGCGGGGGCTCGCGAACTCGGCCGCGCGCACGGTGATGTCACCGACCTGCGCCATCGCGCCGACCTTGTCGCGCTCCTGCGTGGCGGTCTGGGTGACCTGCCCCGCGCTGCACGCGGACAGCACGGCGGGGGACAGGAGCAGCACGCCCACAGAGGCGGCGCGCAGCGCGCGGTTCACAGCCGTCGACCTCCACACAACTACCGGCCGGCCACCGGGATCGGTGGCGCGGGTCGACCGGAGCCTAACGGGCACCCGGGGGTCCCCGCCCGGAGGGAAGGCGCGACGCCCGCGCGTCGCCCCTCCGGGGGAGGCACGTCGCGTCCGGTCGCCCGGCTGCCGATCAGGGAGGGAGGAGCGGACGGCGACGGGAAGGGGCGACGATGAGCACGGGCCTGCCCTTCGACGACGTGCTGGCCGCCGCGCAGGCAGGGGCGGCGTGGGCCTTCGAGACCCTCTACCGGGACCTGTCGCCATCCGTGACCGGCTACCTCCGTCTGCACGGCGCCGCCGAACCCGACGACGTCGCCAGCGAGACCTTCCTCGGGGTGTTCACCGGGCTGGCCGGCTTCCGCGGGGACGAGGGCGCCCTTCGTGCCTGGGTGTTCACCATCGCCCATCGACGCCTGGTCGACGACTGGCGGCGTCGGAGCCGTCGCCCCCTGGTCGCCGACGACGAGGTGGACCTGGCCGGGCACCTGGGGGGCGACGTCGAGGACGACGCCTTCACCCGGCTGGGTGCCCAGGACGTGCACCGGCTCTGCGCACTGCTGCCGGACGACCAGCGGGCCGTGGTGCTGCTCCGGGTGCTGGGCGACCTCACCGTGGAGCAGGTCGCCCAGGTCATGGGCCGGTCGACGGCCTCCGTGAAGGCCCTGCAGCGCCGCGGGCTGCGCGCCCTCCGCGACGAGCTCGAGAACGTCCCCGGGCCGATGGGATCGGGGGCGAACCCTTTTGCGGTCGCCCGGCGATGACGGAGGTGAGATGACCACAGCAGCCGACGACCGTGCCGTCGAGGACGCCTTCGAGGCGTACCTCGCCGGCCGGCCCGTCCCCGCCGGGGGAACCGTCCTGGCGTCCTTCGGCGAGGCGGTACGGACGACGGCGACCCCGCAGGGCCGCCCGAGCGCCGCTCTCGCCGAGCTGCTGGCCACCGGTTGTCTCGCCGACCAGTCCAGCCCGTCCGCCCGGACGGCACGATCGGCCGGGGGTCAGCCGTCGCGGCGGACCTCCCGGACCCGGAACCGGAGACGCTCCGCCATGATCTTCCCCGCTCTGCTCGCCAAGTTCCTGTCCGCCGGTGCGATCGCGCAGGCCGCCGCGGGCGCCGGCGTCGCGCTGGTCGCCGTGACCGGCGCCGGCGCCGCCGGCGTCCTCCCCGACCCCATGCAGGACACGGTGGCCGCCGCGGTCGAGACCGTGACCCCGTTCGAGCTGTCCGAGGACGAGGAGACGGCGCCCGTCGAGGAGCCCACCCCCGGGGAGCCCGTCGACGACGACCCCACCGCGGACGAGGAGGTCCCGGCGACCGTCCCGGCCGAGGAGGCCGTCTTCGACGCGCTCGTCTGGCAGGCGGGGCCGGACGCCTACCCGTCCTTCGGCGCGTGGGTCAGCGAGGGGGCGCACAACAAGGCCGCGCTCGAGGCCGCGGCCGCGCTGAGAGGCGACGAGGAGTTCCGGTTCGGGCAGCTGGTCCGGACCTGGGCGCAGAGCAAGCACGTCGCCATCGAGGACGTCGAGGTCGACGGCGTCGCCATCGAGGAGCTGATCGGCACCACCCCGACGACGGCGCCGGAGGTCGCCACCGAGAGCCCGGCTCCCGCTCCGGCGACCGCCACCCAGCCGGGCGGTGGCCGCGGCAACAGCGGCACGACCGGGGGCGGCTCGCCCTACGGCAGCGCCGGCAACGGCAACGGCAACGGGAACGGGAACGGGAACGTCGCGAAGGGCAACGGCCGGAACTGACGGGACGGCGGGGGCGGCCGCTTCCGGCCCCGCCCGGCCGAGTCGCGCGCGACGCATCGGTCACCGCACGATGTCCGCCGGGAGGTGGGTCCGGTGACCGAGCGCGCGAACGGTGGGACGGACGGCGACGCTGCCGACCCGGCCCTCGCCGACTTCCCCGAGCGCGCCCCGGAGACGCGGCGCTGGTGCTTCGCCGACCAGCTCGGCCCCCACTTCCTCGACGGGGCGCAGCAGCCGGTGCTGCTGATCGAGTCGCGGGCGGTGTTCGCCCGCCGCCGGTTCCATCGGCAGAAGGCGCACCTGATCCTCTCGGCCCTCCGCCACCGTGCGGCCGAGCTGGGCGAGCAGGCGGAGTTCCACCGGGTCGGCACCTACGGGGAGGCGCTGGACCGGGTGCGCGAGCCGTTGAGCGTCTGCGCGCCCACGTCGTGGGGCAGCCGCGACCTCGTCCTCCGCCGTCCGGGCGTGCTGGTGCTCGGGGCGCGCGGCTTCGTGAGCAGCCGGGGCGACTTCACCGCCTGGGCAGCCGGTCGCGGGCGGCAGCGGCTGCTCATGGAGGACTTCTACCGGGACGCCCGTCGGCGGCACGGCGTCCTCCTCGACGGCGGTGGCCCGGTCGGTGGGCGGTGGAATTTCGACGAGGAGAACCGGCAGCCCCCGCCTGCCGACGGCCGCTCGCCCGCCCCGGCCCCGTGGTGGCCGGAGGAGGACGAGATCGACCAGGAGGTGCGGGCGGACCTCGACCGCTGGGCGGCCGACGGCGACGTCTCGTTCGTGGGCGACGACGGTCCGAGGCTGTTCCCGGTGACCCGGCAGGAGGCGCTGCACCGGCTGCGCGACTTCCTGGACTCCCGCCTCGGGGTCTTCGGTCCGTACGAGGACGCGATGCTGCGCGACGAGCGGTGGCTGGCCCACTCGCTGCTGTCGCCGTCGCTCAACCTCGGCCTGCTCGACCCGCTCGAGGTCGTCAACCGGGCCGAGGAGCGGTACCGCGACTCCGCCGCCCAGGGGGACCCGCTGCCGCTGAACAGCGTCGAGGGCTTCGTCCGGCAGGTCATGGGCTGGCGCGACTACATCTGGCACATGTACTGGCACCTGGGCCGCGACTTCCGGCACCGGAACCACCTGGCGGCTCACGCCGGGGTGCCGGGGTGGATGGCCGGCCTGGAGGACACCGCGGTGGACGCCGCCTGCCTCTCCGACGTGCTCGGCGACCTGCGCCGCGACGGCTGGGTGCACCACATCCCGCGGCTCATGGTGCTCGGCAACTACGCGCTGCAGCGCGGCATCGACCCCTCGGCGATGACCGACTGGTTCCACGAGAGCTTCGTCGACGGCTACGAGTGGGTGATGGTCGCCAACGTCGTCGGGATGAGCCAGCACGCCGACGGCGGCGTGCTCGCGACCAAGCCCTACGCGTCGGGCGGTGCCTACATCGACCGGATGAGCGACTACTGCGGTGGCTGCCGGTACGACCCGAGGAAGCGGCTGGGGGAGGACGCCTGCCCGTTCACCGCGGGCTACTGGGCCTTCCTCGACCGCACGCGGGAGCGGCTGGCCGGCAACCACCGCATGCGGCGGCCGCTGCAGGGCCTCGACCGGCTGGCCGACCTGCCCGCGGTGGTGCAGCAGGAGCGGCTGCGGGGCACCGAACCGCCGTAGTCAGCCAACCGGGTGGTCAGGTGACACCGGCGCCGCCGGCGAGCAGCAGGGCGACGTCCAGCACGGTCAGCAGCATCACGGCCGGGAAGGCCAGCCGCCGGAAGCGCGGGGTGCCCGCGAGGGCGGCGACGGCCACGGCGGGGACGGCGAGGACGAGGCAGGCCCAGCCGGCCGCGGTCGGAGCACTCTCGGGCCCGAGCACGAGCACCAGGGAGGCGCCGCCGAGCACGAGCGCGCCGGTGGCGGCCGAGACGCGCGCCCCGAGGCGGTGGGGGAGGCCGCGCACCCCGGTGGCGAGGTCGTCCTCCAGGTCGGGCGCGACGTTGGCCAGGTGGGCGGTGGCCCCGAGCGCCGCTCCGGCGGTAACCAGCCACCAGGGCGCGGCAGGCGTTCCCGGGGCCGCGGCCACCACGCCGGCCGGGAGGGCGCCGAACCCGGTCATGTACGGGACGACGGACAGCGCGGTGCGCTTCAGCCCCGCGTTGTAGGCCCACCCGCTGGCGACGAGGACGAGGAGCAGGAGCCCCGGCACGATCCCCAGGAGGAGGGACAGCACGACGGCCAGGACGACTGCCACGAGCGCCGCGGAGCGCAGCCGCGACGGCGCCACGGCACCCTGGACGACGGGTTTGTCGGCCCGTGCGACGGCGCGGTCCCGGTCCGCGTCGAGCCAGTCGTTGCTCCACCCGATGGACGCCTGACCTGCGAGGACGGCCGTGCACACCAGCACCACCCGCCCCGCCGGCATGCCCGTCGCGACCGCCAGGAGGGTGGCGACGGTGGTCACGGCGACGGCCGGCCCGGGGTGGGTGGCGAGCACCAGCGCCCGCACCGCGGACGCCGTTCCGGGGTGCCCCAGAGGCACATCGGCCACGCTCTGTCAACCCCTCCCGCACACCTGACCAGGCCCCTGACCTGCAGATTTACTCTCCGACTCCGATCCGCCGGTCAGTCTGCCGTGGTAACCTGGGGACAGCGAAAGGGGTCACATCCACATGGGCTTCACTGTCGGCGAGACCGTCGTCTATCCGCATCACGGTGCCGCGCTGATCGAGGCGATCGAGCAGCGGACCATCAAGGGCGTCGAGAAGGCCTACCTCGTGCTGAAGGTCGCCCAGGGCGACCTGACCGTGCGTGTGCCGGCTGACAACGCAGAGATCGTCGGCGTGCGCGACGTCGTCGGCCAGGAGGGCCTGGACAAGGTCTTCGAGGTCCTGCGCGCGCCGCACACCGAGGAGCCGACCAACTGGTCGCGCCGCTACAAGGCCAACCTCGAGAAGCTGGCCTCGGGTGACGTGAACAAGGTGGCCGAGGTCGTCCGCGACCTCTGGCGTCGTGACAAGGACCGTGGACTGTCCGCCGGCGAGAAGCGCATGCTCTCGAAGGCCCGCCAGATCCTGGTCAGCGAGCTCGCGCTCGCCGAGGGCACCAACGAGGACAAGGCCGAGATCCTCCTCGACGAGGTCCTCGCCAGCTGAGCTCGGTTCCTGAGCTCCTGCTCCACAGAGACACCCGGACCACTCCCGTGCACGCTGTCGGCATCGTCGCAGCGGCCGGGAGTGGTCTGCGTCTGGGGGCCGATCTGCCGAAGGCCCTGGTGCCGCTGGCCGGCCGTCCGCTGGTCGCCTGGTCGGTCGACGCCCTCCTCGCAGGCGGGGTGGCCGAGGTGGTCGTCGCCGTCCCGGCCGAGCAGCGGGCCGCCTTCGAGACCGCGCTGCCCGGCGTCCGGCTCGTCGACGGCGGGGCCACGCGCACCGCCTCGGTCCGGGCCGCCCTCTCCGCCGCGCACGACCTCGGGGACGCCGTCCTCGTGCACGACGCCGCCCGCCCGCTCACCCCGCCCGAGGTGGTCGCCCGCGTGCTGGCCGCGCTCGACGGTGGTGCCCGCGCCGTCGTCCCGGTCCTGCCGGTCGTGGACACCACCGTCGCCGTGGACGCCGACGGCGTCATCACCGGCGCCCTGCCCCGTGAGCAGCTGCGCCGCGTGCAGACCCCGCAGGGCTTCGACCGGGCGACGCTGGTCGAGGCCTACGGCCGGCTGCCCGCCGGCGCGGAGCTCACCGACGACGCCGCGGTCGTGCACTCCATCGGCGTCCCGGTGCGGACGGTGGCGGGCGACGAGCGGGCCGCCAAGATCACCGTCGCGCACGACCTCGCGCTGGCCGAGAAGCAGGTGCGCGGGTGACCGCTCTGCCCCGCGTCGGCGTCGGCACCGACGTGCACCCCGTCGAACCGGGCCGGGTTTGCCGGCTGGCCGGGCTCGACTGGCCGGACACCGACGGCTGCGCCGGCCACTCCGACGGCGACGTCGTCGCGCACGCGCTCACCGACGCGGTGCTGTCCGCCGCCGGCCTCGGCGACATCGGCGGCCTGCTCGGCACCGACGACCCACGCTGGGCCGGGGCCGCGGGGGTCGCCGTCCTGGAGCACGTGCGCGAGGTGCTCGCGGCGGAGGGCTGGACCATCGGCAACGCGTCCGTGCAGCTGGTCGCGAACACCCCCCGGATGGGTGCGCGCCGGGCGGAGGCGGAGGCCGCGCTGTCGGCCGCCCTCGGTGCGCCGGTGAGCGTGTCGGCCACCACCACCGACGGCCTGGGGCTGACCGGCCGCGGCGAGGGCAGGGCGGCGGTCGCCACCGCGCTGGTCGTCCGGACGGGGGAGGGCGGCTCTCCGCGGGCGGAGGCGCCGGCCGGCACTCCGTAGACTCCCGTCAGTGAGCCTCCGCCTGTACGACACGGCCGCCCGTGCGGTCCGCGACTTCACGCCCCTGCGTGCCGGTCAGGCGTCGCTCTACGTCTGCGGCCTCACCGTGCAGGGCCCGCCGCACATCGGACACGTCCGCGCGGCCCTCGTCTTCGACGTGCTGCGCCGCTGGCTGGCCGCCGGCGGGTCCGAGGTCACCTTCGTCCGCAACGTGACCGACATCGACGACAAGATCCTGGCCAAGGCCGCGGCCCACGGGGTCCCGTGGTGGGCCTGGGCCTACGAGAACGAGCTCGCCTGCACCCGCGCCTACGACGTCCTCGGGGTCCTGCCGCCGACCTACGAGCCGCGCGCCACCGGGCACGTCCCCGACATGGTCGCGCTCATCGAGCGGCTGATCGAGCGCGGGCACGCGTACGCCGTCGACGGCGACGTGTACTTCGACGTCCGGTCGTTCCCGGACTACGGCGCGCTGACCGGGCAGAAGCTGGACGCCCTCGAGCCGGCCGCCGACACCGACACCGACGAGCGCAAGAAGGACCCGCGCGACTTCGCCCTCTGGAAGGGCGCCAAGGACGACGAGCCGGAGACGGCGTCCTGGTCGACGCCGTGGGGCCGCGGGCGCCCGGGCTGGCACCTCGAGTGCTCGGCCATGGCCGAGCGCTACCTGGGGCCGGAGTTCGACATCCACGGCGGCGGTCTGGACCTGCGTTTCCCCCACCACGAGAACGAGCAGGCGCAGTCGCGGGCGGCCGGCGACGGCTTCGCGCAGTACTGGATGCACAACGGCTGGGTCACCCTCGGCGGCGAGAAGATGAGCAAGTCGCTGGGCAACACGGCGCTGGTCGACGAGGTCGTCCAGCGGGTCCGCCCGGTCGAGCTCCGCTACTACCTCGTCGCGCCGCACTACCGCTCGACGATCGAGTTCACCGACGAGGCACTGGCCGAGGCGGGGGTGGCCTACCGGCGGATCGAGTCGTTCGTGAAGCGGGCCGCCGAGCGGGTCGGTGCCGATGCGGGTGCCGCCGTGCTCTGCGCGGACTTCACCAACGCCATGGACGACGACCTGGGCACTCCCGCCGCCGTCGCCGCGATCCACGAGACGGTGCGCGAAGGCAACACCGCGCTGGCGGACGGGCACGACCGCGCCGTCGCCGGCACGCTCGGCTCGGTGCGCGCCATGCTCGGCGTGCTCGGCCTCGACCCGCTGGATCCCCGGTGGTCGACCGCGGGCGGCGACGAGCGACTCACCCAGGTCACCGACGGTCTCGTCTCGCTGGCGCTGGAGCAGCGGCAGGCCGCGCGGTCCCGCAAGGACTTCGCCGCCGCCGACGCGATCCGCGACCAGCTCACCACCCTCGGCGTCTCCGTCGAGGACACCCCCGATGGACCCCGATGGGAGCTGAGCCGCTGATGGCCGGCAACAGCCAACGCCGAGGCCGCAGCGACGGCGCCGGCAAGAAGCGGGCGACCGCCGGCACCGGCGGCAAGAACCGCCGGTCGCTCGCCGGTCGCGGCGCGACTCCGCCGGCCGAGGCGCGGCCCGGCCACCCGGCACAGCGCCGGGCGGCGGCCGACCAGCGGCAGCGGGCCGACCGCGCCCGGGCGCGCGCGAAGTCCGAGGAGCAGCCGGAGCTGCTGCTCGGGCGCAACCCGGTCGTCGAGGCGCTGCGGGCGAGGATCCCGGCCACCTCGCTGTACGTCGTCACCGGCGACAACCTCCGCAGCACCGACGAGCGGATCGCCGAGGCGCTGGCGCTGGCCGCCGACCGCGGCCTGCCGCTGCTCGAGGTCGGCAAGGCCGAGTTCGACCGGATGTCGCAGGGTGCGCTGCACCAGGGCATCGGCCTGCAGGTGCCGCCGTACGACTACGCGCACCCGGAGGACCTGCTCGACCTGGCCCGCAACTCCGGTCGCCCGCCCCTGATCGTCGCCCTCGACGGGGTCACCGACCCGCGCAACCTCGGCGCCGTCGTCCGGTCCGCCGCCGCCTTCGACGCGCACGGCGTCGTCGTCCCGCAGCGTCGCGCCGTGGGCATGACCGCGTCCGCCTGGCGGACGAGTGCCGGTGCCGCCGCCCGCATCCCGGTGGCCCGGGCGGTCAACCTGGCCCGCGCCCTCGGGACGTACCAGGACGAGGGCCTGGTGACCGTGGGCCTGGCCGGTGACGGCGACGTCGACCTGCACGAGTTCGACGGTTTCGCCGACCCCGCGTGCCTGGTGGTCGGCGCCGAGGGCACCGGGCTCTCCCGCCTCGTGCGGGAGCGCTGCGAGGTCGTCGTCCGGATCCCGATCGACCGGGACACCGAGTCGCTCAACGTCAGCGTCGCCGCCGGCATCGCCCTCTACGCCGCGGCGGCCGCTCGCCGGTGAGCCGGCCGCCGACCGCTGAGCGCCTGGACCTCCGGCCGCACCCCGAGGGCGGCTGGTTCCGGCGCACCTGGACGTCGTCGGCCGTCGTGGACGGTGGGCGCCCGGCCGCGTCGGCGATCCACTTCCTGCTGACGCCGGGCGAGCGGTCGGCTCCGCACGTCGTCGACGCCGACGAGCTCTGGTTCTGGCACGGCCCGGGGGAGCTCACCCTGCTCGTCGGGGAGGAGCGGAACCTCCTGGGGCCCGGACGCCCGCAGGTGCTGGTCCCGGCCGGCGTCCGGCAGGCCACCGAGCCGGTGACCGCGGAGGTGCTGGTCAGCTGCGTGGTCTCACCGGGCTTCGAGTGGAGCGGCTTCCGGCTCGACTGAGCGGACGCGCGGCTCAGCCGAGGAGCTGGGCGACGGTGTAGATGACCAGACCGGCGAGGCCGCCGACGACGGTGCCGTTGACCCGGATCCACTGCAGGTCCCGGCCCACCTGCAGCTCGATCCGCCGGCTGGTCTCCTCGGTGTCCCAGCGGGCGACCGTGCTGCTGACCAGGTCCGCCAGGTCCCCGGCGAAGCGCTCGACCACGGAGCCGGCGATCCGGTGGGTGTGCCGCTGCACCAGCTCCCGGACCGTGGGGTCGGTCTGCAGCAGCCGCGCCCCGTCGGAGATCAGCCCGGCGACGCGGGAGCGCAGCTCGGAGTCCGGATCGGCCGCGGCGGCGAGGACGGCGTTCTTGGCGTTGGACCACAGCGAGCCCGACCAGGCGCGGACGGCGGGGTGCTCCAGCAGTTCCTTCTTCAGGTCCTCGACGCGCGCGGCGGTGTCGGGGTCGGTCCGCAGCGCGTGCACGTAGACCCGCAGCCGGGCGTCGTAGGAGCGGCGCAGCTCGTGCCGCGGGTCGTTGCCCACCTCGTCGAAGAAGCCCTGCAGGCCGGCGAACACCTTGTCGAACACCCGGTCGTCGACCCAGTCGGGCACCCAGGACGGCGAGGCGTCGCCCAGCTGCGCCCGGAAGACCAGGCGGTTCTCCTGGAGGAAGCGGGCCATGAGCCGCAGCGCGGCCGACAGCACCTCCTGGTGCCGGTCGCCCTCGACGACGAGCTCCAGGACCCGGGCGAGCACCGGTGCGGCCGGCGTCTCGTGCAGCTTGCGGTCGACGAGCGCGGCGACGGCCGGCTCGAGGTCCTCGTCGCGCAGCAGCGACGTGAGGGAGGTGAGCACCGCGGAGGCGTCGCCGGCCAGGCGCTCGGCCCGGCCGGGGGCGGCCAGGAACCCGCCCAGGCGGCCGGGGACGTCGATCGTGGTGAGCTTCTCCTCGACCACGGCGCGGGTCAGGAAGTTCTCCTGGACGAAGGCGCCGAGGCTCTCGCCGATCTGGTCCTTCTTGCGCGGGATGATCGCGGTGTGCGGGATGGGCAGCCGCAGGGGGTGCCGGAACAGCGCGGTGACGGCGAACCAGTCGGCCAGCGCACCGACCATCGAGGCCTCGGCGGTGGCCCGGACGTACCCCACCCATGCGCCGGTCTCCTCGCCCAGCAGGACGCAGGCGAGGAAGACGACGGCGGCGGCCAGGAACAACCCGGTCGCCAGCCGCTTCATCCGCGCGAGGTCGCGGGCCCGCGCCGGATCGTCCAGCGAGCTGGCGAGCGGAGCGATCGGGGAGGCCGGCACGGTCCGAGCCTAGAGAAAGGACCCCCCTGCCCCCCGCGCCGCTCGCGAGCTCGCGGCGCGGGCCCTGCAGGGGGGCCGTCCGGCTCAGCTGGTGGAGCCGAGGGTGACCTCGGCCGTGCGGGTCTGGTCGCCCCGGCGGACGGTCAGCTCGACGGTCTCGCCCGGAGCCTGGCTGCGCACCGCCGCCGTCAGCTCGGTCGACGTGGTCACCGGCCGGTCCCCGACGGCCGTGACGACGTCGCCCTCCTGCAGCCCGGCGCCGGCGGCGGCGCTGTCGGGCTCGACGGAGACGATCTCCGCTCCGGTGCCGACCTCGCTGTTCGCGTCGTCGGCCGCGGTCTGCGCGGTGACGCCCAGGAAGGCGCGGGTGGCCGAGCCGGTCTCGACGATCTCCTGCGCGATCCGCTGCGCCGTGTTGGACGGGATGGCGAAGCCGACGCCGATGTTGCCGCTCTGCGACTGCGAGCCCGGGACGCCGGAGGCGACGGTGGCGATGGCGGTGTTGATGCCGATCACCTCGCCGGCGCCGTTCACCAGCGCTCCGCCGGAGTTGCCGGGGTTGATCGCGGCATCGGTCTGGAGCGCGTCGATGACGGTCGCGTCGTCCTGGGTCGAACCGGTCTGCACGGCCCGGTCGGTGGCGCTGATGATCCCGTCGGTGACGGTGTTGGACAGGCCGAGCGGCGCACCGATGGCGACCGCGACATCCCCGACCTGCACGTCCTCGGAGTCGGCGAAGGTCGCGGGGGTGAGGTCCTCGGCGCCCTCGAGGCGCAGGACGGCCAGGTCGGACGCGGGGTCGGTACCGACGACGGTGGCGCCGTACAGCGTGCCGTCGGAGGTCCGCACCTGCACGGAGCCGCCGCTGCCGCCCCCGGCGACGACGTGGTTGTTGGTGAGCACGTAGCCGTCGTCGGTGAGGACGACGCCCGAGCCGCTGCCGGAGCTGGACGCGCTGGACACGTAGATGGTCACCACGCTGGGCGCCGCCTTCGCGGCGGCCGCGGTGGCGGTGGTGGCGGACTCCGGGTTCTGGATGACGACGCTCTGGGCGGCGGCGGGCGTGCCCGAGGTGCCGGCCGGGTCGTCGACGAGCGCCACGACGCCGGCGCCGGCTCCACCGCCGATGAGCGCACCGGCCACCAGACCGGCCAGGCCGATCCGCAGCCGCCCGGCCCTGCGGGACTCCGGTGCGGCCGCCGGCGCGGGGCCGGCCGGCGGTGTCGGATGGCCGCCGTAGCCGGGGTAGCTGGTGGGCTGCGGCGCCGTGGCGAAGGGCGGTGACCAGGGGGAGGATCCGCCGGGGGCCGCGTACGACGGTGTGCCGTCGGGGGTGCGCAGCGGTTCGGGGCCCTGGCCGCCGGGGGTGGTCCCGGGGACCGTGGGCTGTCCGGATTCAGTCACGTCGGTTCCTCCTTGCGTGCAGCCCTGCCGGCCGCGGATGACTCCACTGTCGGGCCGCGCTCTCGTACAGCGCTGTGGGGGCCCTGTGAGATTCCTGGACGTGAGATTCCTGGACGCGTCACTCCGGGACGTCGTCGAGCACCGCTCCCCGGGCGATCAGCTCGGTGACCGCCCAGACGGCCAGCATCTCCGCCGCGAGGAGGCCGAGGAGGACGAGCAGTTGGGCCGCGCCCGCCTCGAGGGGGTCGCCGCCGCCGAGCAGCACGCCGACGAAGGCGCCGGGCAGGGTCACGAGGCCCACCGTCCGCGTCTGGTCCAGTGGTGGCACCAGGGCCGTCGCCCCCACCGGCCGGGCGATCAGGAGTACGGCGTCGCGCCGGAGGAGGCCGAGGGCCAGGGCGGCCTCCACCTCGCCGCGGCGATCGGTGAGCTCGTCGCGCAGCCGCCGTCCGGCCAGGGACGTCGCGGTCATCGCGCCGCCGATCAGGATCCCGGCCACGGGGATGACGGCCACGCCGCGCAGCGGAACGGTGCCGCTGGCGAGGACGAGCCCCACGACCGGGACGCTGCCCGCGAGGATCGGCAGGGCCACCGGCAGGAGCCGGGCAGCGCGCCGTCCGTCGCGGAGCCCCCTGCCGGTGACGCGGGCGCTCGCCGTCACCGTCGCCACGCCGACCATCAGGAGGACGAACGCCGTCGACAGCCACAGCGAGCGGACGACGGCGAGCAGCAGCGCGGAGACGACGGCCAGCTGCACGGTCGCCCGGACGGCGGCGACGACGACGGGCCGGTCCTGCCCCAGCCCCGACAGGCGACCGGCGAGGGCGGCCAGCGCGGTGAGCACCACCAGGACGATCGCCAGGCGGGGTCCCACGTCGACGACCGAGGCACCCACGAGGAGCCATCCTGCCGGTCGGCCCCCACGGAGTACGTCGGCCCCCGCGGAGTACTCAGCCGAGCGCGATGATCTCCTCCCGCGGCTCCTGGTCCCGCCGGTGGACGGGCGGCACCAGGGCCATGGGTGACGTGCAGTGCCGGAGGAGCCACCGGTGCGGGCCGTCGAGGTGGCGGTGCAGCAGCGTGCCACTGCCGGCGCTGATCACCAGCAGGGGCGCCGGACAGGACGCCCCGAGCAGCTGGTCGGCCCGGGCGGCCGGCAGTTCAGTGCGCGTGGCCGAGAGGCCCGGGTGACGGCGGGCCCACTCATCGGCGTCGTCCACCCAGCTGTCGGGCACGCTGCGCCGAGGCGGCCGGGTCTGCAGCACCGTCAGGCCGGTTCCCGTCCGCTCGGCGGCGTCCGCGGCGAAGGAGGCCACCGCCTCGTCGTCCGACCGGTCGCCCACCCCCAGCACGGCGACGACGGGCCGGTCCGGGGCCTCGCCGGACCGGCGTCGGGGGACCACGACGACGGGCTGGGGGGAGCGGGCGGGGACCCGGACGGCGACGGAGGCGAGGACGAGCTCGTCGGCCGCACCGGTGGCCGAGCTGCCGAGGACGACCAGCTGGCCGGTCGTCGCGGCATGCAGCAGCACCCCCGTGGGATGCCCCGGCACGACCTGCGTCGTCGTCGGGACGCGAGGGTCGGTGTGGCGGGCCACGGTGTACGCCTGCGCGGTGATGTGCCGGGCGCGGACCAGCCCGGGCGGGGATGCGCCGGCACCGCCGTGGGAGCCGAGGTAGGGGGCCGCGTGGACGATCCGCAACGGGGCGTCTCGTCGAGCGGCCTCGCGGGCCGCCCAGCGCACGGCTCCCAGGCCGCACTCGGAGCCGTCCACCCCGACCAGGACCTCGCGCCCGGGCCGGTCCTCGGCGGACTCCGGTCCGGGGCGGCCGAGGGGAGCGGTGGGGGTCGAGGTCGTCACGGGACACCTCCGGGCGTCGGCTGCTTCCGTCCCGAGGTCGAGGGTCCTCGCGTCCGTCGCCGGAGGGAAGAGTTCGGCGCGCCGTGTGCATCGCGGCGGCGTCCGGGGTAGGGGATGGCTCCGTCCGGTGTCGCCCCTGGAGGCCGCTCGTGCCCGTCCGCGGACCTCTGTTCCGCCTGCTGTCGTGGGTCGGCGCGCTGGGCGCCGGTGCCCTGGCCGTCGTCGGTGGCCTCGGACTCCAGGGCCCCGGCCTGGTGGCCGTGGGTATCGCGGGGACGCTCGCGGCCTGCACCGCCGCTGGCATCGCCCGCGACCTCCCGCGGCACGACCGCCGCACGGTGGCGGAGTCGGCCGTCCAGGCAGGCGGGTGGACCATCGGGCTCCTGCTGGTGCTGGCCGGACTGGCGACCGTTGCCGGCGGATTCGTGGCGCTGCTGGCGCTCGTCGTCGGGGTCACCGTCTGGCTCGGGCTGCGGGCGATGCGTTCCGCGGCCGGAACGGCCGGGCCCGCCCCCGCTCCGGGCAGCCGGCCGGGACCCGCCGCAGGCGCCGAGGTGTTCCGCCTGCCGGTCCCGCCGTCCGGAACCAGTCCGGCGCCCGGCTCCTCGCCGATCGCGGAACTCTCGACGCCGGCGCTGGGCCGTGAGTGGCTGCGGTCCACGAGGGCGCTCTCCGGCCGGCTGGCGCCGGTCGAGCGGCAGGCGCTGGTCCGGCGACGCCAGGAGACCCTCGACGAGCTCGAGCGCCGGGACCCGGCGGGCTTCGCCCGCTGGCTGGCCGAGGGACCGGTACCGGGGAGCGACCCGGCCGCGTACGTGCACGCACGGTCGGTCCACGGCGACCCGGCGGCGGACACCGACGCCGCCTGACCGGCCGACCTGGCATCCTCCCCGGCCGTGACGGGCGACGAGGTGCTGCTCCGGCCCGCCGTCGCCTCCGACTCCGGAGGTGTCGCGGACGTGTGGCTGCGCTCCTTCGGGGCCGCGCTGCCGACCGTCAGCCGGGCCCACTCCGACGACGAGGTCCGCAGCTGGGTCCGTGACGTGCTCGTGCCCCGGCACGACACCTGGGTGGCAGAGGTGGGCGGTGCGGTCGTGGGCGTGCTGGCGCTGTCGGAGGGATGGCTGGACCAGCTGTACCTCGACCCCGCCTGGCGGGGGCGGGGGATCGGCGACCGGTTCATGGCGCTGGCCCGTCGTCGTCAGCCGGCCGGGCTCCAGCTGTGGACGTTCCAGGTCAACGAATCCGCGCAGCGCTTCTACGAGCGGCACGGTTTCGTCGCCGTCGAACGGACCGACGGGGCCGGCAACGAGGAACGCGAACCGGACGTCCGCTACGTCTGGCGGCCCTGACGCGAGGTTCAGCGTCCACCGGCCGGAGACGGAACCGGGCAGTCGTCGCCTCGGGAGGTCCCTATCCTTGTCCCGGGACTGGTTCCCGTGTTCCGCCGACGTGGCGCAATTGGTAGCGCACCCGACTTGTAATCGGGCGGTTAGGGGTTCAAGTCCCCTCGTCGGCTCCAGATCGATGTGTTGTTCCGCCCGATCCGTCGCCGTCCCGGTCATTGGCCGGGTGGATATCGGGACGTAGGGTCTCCGCAGCGTCGCGTGCCGATGACGGGCTGCGTCAGGCATGGAGGCGCCGGAGCACGAAGGGTGGCTTCCGCCATCTCCGCACGTCCGACGTCCCCTGCGCTACCCGATCGGCGGTCCCGCCCCGCTCAGATGAGCGCCCGATGAGCGCAGAGCGCCTGCGGGCCTGGGGCGAGGAGATGCGCGAGGTCCACCGGCGGCTGCGCGACGCGCTCGTTCTCGCCCGGGAGTCGGTGGACGACGCCGACCCGCTCGTCGGGAACCCGCTGCTGTACTGCTGGGGGTTCTGCGCCGCGCTCAGCGGCCACCACCGCAGCGAGGACACGGTCCTCTTCCCGCGGCTGGCCGAGGACCCCGAGCTCGCTCCGGTGATCGCCCGGCTGGTCCAGGACCACTCCATGATCGAGCACCTGATCGGCGGCCTGCAGCGCGCTCTCGACCGCGGGCTCCCGGTCGAGGAGAAGCTCCGCCACCTCGACGGGATCGAGGCGGTGATGGAGAGCCACTTCCGCTACGAGGAACGCGCACTGCTCGACGTCCTCGACGGGATCCGCGACGAGACGGTCACGCCGAGCGAGCTCTTCGGCCCGCTCGCCTGACCGGCCGTCGTCACGGTCGTAAGAGCCTGGACGCCACCGGAGCGCGAAGGCAGGATGACCCGGTGATCGGGGTGGAGGTCCCCTACATCGGGCGGGCGCACCATCGGGCGACCGTCGCCGAGGCGTTCGCCGAGCCCGGGCACATCGTGGTGATCTGCGGCGAGGCCGGCGTCGGCAAGTCCTCCCTCGTCGCCGCGGAGCGGGCCGGCGCGGTCACCGAGGTCGTCGAGGGCGCCTGCCTGCAGCTGGCCGGGCAGCCGCTGCCACTGGCGGCGCTGGAGATGATCTTCGATGCCCGCGGCGGGTGGCCCGGGTCGCCCGACGACGCCGAGCAGTCGGCGGAGGAGCGCCTGCGCGCGATCCGCCGCTGGGCCGACGCGCTGGCCCCGGCCGGTGCCGCGACCGCCACGACCCTGGTGATCGACGACCTGCAGTGGGCCGACGAGACGACCTGCGACTTCCTCGTCTACCTGGCCTCCACGGCACGGCGCCGCAGGCTGAGCCTGGTCCTGACGCTGCGCGACGACGAGAGCCCGCGCGAGGGCCGGGTGCAGGACGCGGTCGCCGAGCTCACCCGCCTCCCCGGCGCCAGCTGCATGGAGCTCCAGCGGCTCGACCGCGAGGAGACCCGGCAGCTGGTCGCGGCGCTGACCGGCAGCGACGACGTCGACGTCGACACCTGGTACGAGCAGACGCAGGGACACCCCTACCTGCTCGGCGAGCTGGTCAAGGATCCCGGTTCCCGCCGGGTCACCGACATGCTGCTCGCGCGGGTGCGCCGGCTCGGCCCGGACGCGGCGGTCCTCGTCCGCGAGGCCGCCGTCTTCGGTCTCTGGGTCTCCGACGACCACCTGTTCCGCGCGTCGGGGTTCGCCCCGGAGCGCTACGCGGCGGCGGTCCGGGAAGCCGTCGGTACCGGCGTCCTGGTCGTCCAGGGGGCCGACTACGCGTTCCGGCACAGCCTGATGTGCGAGGCGGTCCTCTCGCAGCTGCTGCCCTTCGAGCGGCGCGAGCTGCACGAGCGGGCGGCCCGGTCGCTGACGGCGGGACGGGCGGACGACGTCGTCTCGGCCGCGGCGGTCAGCGTCCACTGGGAAGCCGCCGGTTCCCTCGGGGAGGCGGCGGTGTGGAGCCTGCGTGCCGCCCGCGCGACCCGGGCGCTCAACGCGTACGCCGAGTCGTGGGCGCACTACCGGCGCGCACTGGAGTTCGGGGACGCACCGGGGGACCCGTCCGCCGGACTGGACCTGGCCCTCGAGGCCGCAGGTGTCGCCCGGCTGGCCGGGGACCCTGCGGCCGCCGTCGCGCTGCTGGAGAAGGCGCTCGAGGAGCGGGACATCCCGGCGTCCGACCGCGCCGTCGCCCTGGAGCGGCTGGGTTGCTTCCTCTGGGAGGCCGGTCAGACCGGACGCAGCCAGGCCGCCTACGCCGAGGCCGCGGCGACGCTCGGCCCCGAGGAGAACGCCTGCCACGCGCAGGTCTGGGGGGCCATGGGGCGCGGGGCCTTCATCATGGCCGAGTTCGACGACGCCGTCCGGCTCGCCGACCGTGCGGTCGCAGCCGCGCGCAGGCACGGCAGCTCCGCGGTGCTCGCGGACGCCCTCACCACCCGGGGTGCCGCCGGCACCTTCCTCGGTGACGCAGCGTCCCTCGAGTACCTGCGCGAGGCGGTCCGGCTGGCCCGCGACGTCGAGGACCGCGTGGTCCTGTGCCGCGGCTACGCCAACCTGATGATCTCCTACGAGTTCTCGGGGATGCCCGAGGAGGCGTGCACGGCGGCCCTGGAGGGGCTCCGTCTCCTGCCGGAGTACGGGCTGGAGCTCGCCGTCGGGGCAGCCCTCGCCTGCAACGCCGCCAACATGCTCCGGCGGCGCGGTCGGTACGCCCGCTGCGAAGAGGTGCTGGCCGGTCTGCTCGACGGCCACGTCGTCCAGGGGCAGGGGCTGCACCTGCACCTCGAGCGCGCCGAGCTGCGGCTGGCCACGGGCGACACGGCCGGGGCGCGCGCCAGCCTGGAGGCGGCCGGCGCGCTGCGCGAGATCGACGAACCGACGGTCGTCGCGGCGCTCGCCACCGTCACCGCGGCGCTGCTCGCCCGCGAGGGCGACCACGCCGGTTGCCACCGCACCGTCGTCGAGGCCCTGGAGCGCCTCGCGCACACGCAGGACAAGGCGTTCCGGACCGAGCTGCTGGTCATCGGCTGTCGCAACGAGGCCGACCGGCGTGGCCCGGTGCCGGGTCGGAAGGACGCTGCAGCGGACGCGCGGTCGCAGTGGCTCGACGCGCAGCTCCAGCTCGTCGCGCCGACGACGGAAGACGACCCGGGGCACGCCGCCGACCACCGCGCGGCCCGCGCGGAGCTGGACCGGGCGATGGGTGAGGCCACCGCGGAGGGCTGGGCGGCGGCGGGAGCGCTGTGGCGGGCGGTCGACCGGCCGCTGGAGGAGGCCTACTGCCTGTTCCGCCAGGCCGAGTGCCACCTGGCGGAGAAGCGACGCGACCGTGCCGCCGCCGCGGCGTCGGCTGCGCGCGAGATCTCCGAGCGGCTGGGTGCCGCACCGCTGACCGCCGACATCGACGCCCTGGTGGGTCGCTCGCGGCTCACCGCGACGCCGGCGCCGCGCGCGCCGGCCGAGGAGCGGCCGTACGGGCTCACGGAGCGGGAGCACGAGGTCCTCGCGTTGCTCGGCACCGGCGCGACCAACCGCCAGATCGCGCGCAGCCTGTTCATCAGCGAGCGCACGGTCGGGGTCCACGTGTCCCGCGTCCTGGCCAAGCTCCAGGTCAGCAACCGTGGACAAGCAGCGGTGCTTGCCGCCAAGGTGGCCCCGAAGTCCCCGGTCGCTCTGGTGGAAGGACGCTGATGTCGCCCGTCAAGTTCTCGCTGTTCAACCGTGACGACGACGACGAGGAGACCGTCGAGATCGACGACCAGCTCGCCGACGACCTGCGCCAGGTGGTCGCGGACACCCCGGACCTCACGCTGGAGGGGGCGCTGCGCGAGGGCCTGCAGCACGTCGTCGCGAAGCGGCGGCCCGGCGGCGGCCAGCAGTAGCGGTCAGCGCAGGCTCGGCTCGAGCTGGGCCCGCAGGGCCTTCACGGCGCGCCCCCGGAGCGGGCCGAGGCTGCCCCGGGGGATGCCCAGCTCCTGGCTCAGGGCGTCGTAGGACTCCGGCTCGCGGAGCAGGGCGCGCACGATGCGGCGCTGGGTCTCGGGCAGGGTCTCCACCGCCCGGTCCAGGGCCCGGCGCAGCTCCTCGTCCATGAGCGCCGTAGCCATGTCCCGGTCGTCCGGGGCGACGCGGTCCGCGACGTCCTCGCTGGGCACGGCCCGCTGCTGCGCCCGCAGGATGGCGAGCGCCTCGCGGCGGGCGGTGGTGGAGAGCCAGCCCGGCAGGCACCGGGGGTCGTTGATGCGCCCGGCGTTGCGGAGCAGCAGCACCCAGGTGCGCTGCACCGCCTCGTCGACGTCGGAGTCGCTGCGCAGCACCACGCGGGCCGCGGAGCGGAGCACGCCCTCGTACCGGCGGACCGTCGCCTGCCACGTGGCGTCGTCGCCCGCGGCCAGGAGCAGCAGGTGCCGCCGGTCGACGGCCGGGACGTCGGCCCGGTCGCCCCGGCGAGGGGTGGGGACGGCGGGGGCGTCGGCGTAGGCGAGAGCGGTCATCGGGGGCTCCTTCGAGGTCGTCCGGGAACGACTCGAAGACTCGTGACACGCCGGCCCCGCCGGATCTGTCGTACGACGTATTCCGGACCCCGGGATGTACGTACGTAGCCCGCCGAGGGGCGTGCCGTGACAGGGTCGGGGCTCCCGTCCGACGTACGTAGGAGGCACCGTGAGCGACCACGTGTACAGGCTCAGCGAGATCGTGGGCAGCAGCCCGGTCAGCGTCGACGAGGCGATCCGGAACGCCGTCGCCAAGGCGTCGCAGACGGTGCGCAACATCGAGTGGTTCGAGGCCCAGGAGATCCGCGGCCAGGTGGTCGACGGCGCCGTCGCCTACTTCCAGGTCGCCGTGAAGATCGGCTTCCGCGTGGATTGAGGTTCTTCCCCGAGGCCCCCTCCCGAGGCTCGCCCCGAGCGTGCGAGGGGGGAGGAGGAAGGGGGTCCTTTCAGTCGAAGCTGCCCGCGCCGTCGCGGCGGTAGCGGGCACGCTTCTCCACGCGGGCCCGTTCCGCCCGCTCCGCCCGCATGCGCGCCGCCGTCCCGGGCGGGTACCCCGCCTTCGCCACGCGGTGCTCGATCGTCTCGGTCATGAAGGCGAAGGAGAAGAGCAGCCCGAGCAGCAGGCCACCCGCTGCGGCCGAGAGCCGGTAGGCGAACGGGACCGGGACGACGGCGAGGCACAGCACGACGAGCGGGACCATCTGCACGACCGCCCGCGCCACGTGCCGCCAGATCCACGTCCGCCCCGTCGTGTCCGCGAGCACCCAGGAGGACAGCTCCCGGGGGAGCCCGCCGCCGAGGGCGTACCAGACCCACTGCGCGGGGTTGGGACGACGGGTGGGCACGGCTCGACGGTAGGCCCGATCGGCGAGGCGTTGCTCCGCGGAGACGCCGGGTGGACACTCCCCGCACCCAACTCCCGAGGAGGCTCCGTGCAGATCAGCCAGCTGCTCAGGCACAAGGGCCGCGAGGTCGCCACCATCGACGGCACGGAGAGCGTCCGGACCGCGCTCGCCGTCCTGGCGGACAAGGGCATCGGTGCGCTCGTGGTGTCCTCCGACGGGAGACGCATCGACGGCATCGTGTCCGAGCGGGACGTCGCCCGCGGTCTGCACGACCGCGGGGCCGGGCTCCTGACCGAACCGGTGTCCAGCGTGATGACGGCGCAGGTGCACACCTGCCCACCCGATGCGAGCGTGCACGACCTCGCGCGGACGATGACCGACAAGCGGGTCCGGCACGTCCCGGTCGTCGCCGACGGCGAGCTGCTCGGGATCGTGTCGATCGGCGACGTCGTCAAGGCCCGGCTCGACGAGCTGGAGGAGGAACGCCGGCAGCTGGTGGACTACATCCAGAGCCCCTGAACGCCGACGGTCGTGAGCCGGCCTCACGACCGCCGGCGGGCGGGGGAGCCGACCGGCGTACGGTGCCCGCGTGGACGAGCGGCGCCTGGGGGTGGTCTCCGGGCTGGCCGCCTACTCGCTGTGGGGCCTCTTCCCTCTGTACTTCCCCCTGCTGGAGCCGGCCGGAGGGCTGGAGATCGTCGCCCACCGGGTGCTCTGGTCGCTGCTGTTCGTCGGGATCCTGCTGACTGCGCTCCGGCGGTGGGGGCAGGTCCGCGCCCTGGTCACCGACCGTCGGCGGCTGCTGGTCCTCCTCGGCGCGGCCGTGCTCATCGCCGGCAACTGGCTGGTCTTCGTCTACGGCGTCAACTCCGGGCACGTGGTGGAGACCTCGCTCGGCTACTTCATCAACCCTCTGGTCAGCGTGCTGCTCGGCGTCGTGGTCTTCAGCGAGCGGCTGCGTCCTCTCCAGTGGGCCGCGGTGGCGGTCGCCGCGATCGCCGTGCTCGTCCTGACCATCGACTACGGGCGGCCACCGTGGATCGCCCTGGCGCTCGCCTTCACCTTCGGTCTCTACGGGCTGATGAAGAAGCTGGTGCGCACCGAGGCCGCCCCGGGCCTGTTCGTCGAGACCGCGCTGGTGGCCGTGCCGGCGGCGGTCGTCCTGGCGGTCCTGCACTCCTCGGGCGACGGCGCGTTCGGCAACGCCGGCACCGGTCACGCCCTGCTCCTGGTCAGCTCCGGCGTGGCCACCGCGGTGCCGCTGCTGCTCTTCGCCGCCGCGGCCCGTCGGATCCCGCTGTCGACGGTCGGCCTGCTGCAGTACCTCACCCCGACGATGCAGCTGGCCATCGGCGTGTTCGTCTACGGCGAGGAGATGCCGCCGGCGCGGCTGGTCGGATTCGCGATCGTCTGGGTGGCTCTGGCGGTGTTCACCGTCGATCTCCTGCGACACGCCCGGGCGAGCAGTCGGCGGGCGGCCGACGAGGCCGTCCACGCCCATCCCTGACGAGCCCCCCAACCCCGCTCCGGAAGGCTCGTCCGGGCTGCGCGGAAGTGTCGGACCCCAGCGCTACCGTCGTCCCCACGGCACCACCGAGCACCGGTGACGCCGGACGGACAGGAGCACGACGAGCCATGACCGACGACCCGACCCCGGTGATCTCCCCGCCCCGGACCGAGGGTCCCTTGGACGCGTCGCTGCAGGTCGCGGGCGTGGGGCTGTCCCGCCGCGAGCACGAGATGCTCACGTTCGAGCGGCAGTGGTGGCGTCGGCCGGGGGCCAAGGAGACGGCGATCCGCGACCGGTTCGGCGTGACGCCGACGCGCTACTACCAGGTGCTCAACGCACTGGTCGACCGTCCCGACGCCCTGGCGTCCGACCCACTCCTGGTGCAGCGCCTCCGGCGGCTGCGACTCGCGCGGCAACGAACACGTTCGTCCCAAGGTCCTGGGCAATGAGAGTTACACCGGTTAGATTCGCTCACTGTGGGCAGGCACGCCGAATCAGGCAGTGACGGACGAGAGCAGGGGCGCGCCCCGGTGGCGCCCGGTCGTCGGCGTACGGACGGCCCCGACGGGCTCTGGCGCGGCGCTGCCGCGGAGCTGAACGATCCGCCGTCCCGGCCCGGTGCCGAGCGGGTGGACGGCGCTCGCCGCCCCGCGCCCGGAGCCGCCGCCCGCACGCCTGAAGCACCCCGCCAGCTGTCGCGTTCGCGTCTCCCGCTCCCGCCGGTCCCGGCCGCGTCGCGCGCCGCCGCTCCCGTCGCTGCGCGCTCCGCCGCCCCGAGCCCGGCGACCCCGCAGCGCCCCGTGCCCGCGCCGTCCACCTCGGTCGCGCCGTTCCAGGCCGTGCCCGCACCGGAGCCGCGCCTCGACCTGTCGGCCGACGACGCGTTCCTCCCGGCCTCTCCCGCCGCCGCGCGCGGCGATCTGCTGGAGCGGCCCGCCCGCGTGCAGCCCGCCCCGGTCCGGCCGTCCCGCAGTCGCCCCGACGTCGAGCCCTCCTTCGCCTCCACCGGTCCGGCCGGGCGGCGCCCGTCCGGTCCGGCGCCGCGGGTGCCGTCGCAGACGACGGCCGCCGGCTCGTCGTCGTCCGCCTACGGCGACTGGACCCGGCCGTCCCGCGACGGCGAGGGCGCGTTCGGCACCGACCCCGAGCTGCTCGCGGACGTTCCGTCGGCCCCTGTCGCGGCCCCGGGCACCACCGCCATCCCCGAGCGTTCCGTCCGCCGTCGCCGCTCCGCCGACGTCGTCGTCGAGGACGCTCCCGTGCCCGTCGCAGGCCCGGGCACCGGCCCGGTCGGTGGCCGTGCGGCCATGCGGGCCGAGCGGCAGGCCGCTGATGCGGTCCGCCGCAAGGCCGAGGGCCACAAGGGGTCCGCCGTCGCCGTCCTCGAGGAGGACGAGCCGCGCAGGCCGCGGCGAGTGCTCAAGGGCCTGGTCGCCATGACCGTGGTGGCCCTGGGCGTCCTCGGCGTCTACTCCTACGTGTCGCCCGAGACCAAGGAGACGGCGGCCCAGTCGCCGTCCGGTGTCAGCACGACGGCTCCCGAGGTCCCCGACGTCGCGTCGCTGCCGGAGCTCCCGGCGGACCCGATCGCGGCCGAGCCGGTCGCCGCGTCCCCGATCCGGGTGCCCGTGACCGTCCTGAACTCCACCGACATCACCGGCCTGGCCGCCAAGGTCGCCGGCGCCGTCGCCGCCGGAGGGTGGGAGACGCCGGCTGTCGGTGGCTACACCGCGGGGGACGTCGCCGCCAGCACGGTGTTCTTCACCGAGGGCGACGAGAACCAGCGGCAGGCGGCCGTCCAGCTGATCGAGATGTACCCGCAGCTCCAGGGCCCGACGCCGCGGTTCTTCGAGCTCCCGGCCGACGTCCAGGCGCCCGGCCTGGTCCTCGTGACCACGGGCGACTGGCAGCCCTGATCCCGACGCCGGGGAAGGGCTGACCGCCCGTTCCGGAATTGCTCGACCGCGCGCGGAACACGGGGCGTTCACCGTCCGTTGGCCGCTTCGTGCGCCCCCTCCGCGGGCTGGTGCGTCCCCGCCCGCGCTCCGGCGCCCGCGTGACGTCCGCAGCCCTGGTCCCCCTGTTGCTCGCCCCGGTCCTGCTGTTCCTCGCGCCCGCCGCCTCGGCCGCCGAGGACGTCCGGACCGAGGAGGCGCGGGTGTCGTCGGGCAGCGGCGCCGACGAGGTCGAGCTGGACACCACCCTCTACCTCCCGCCCGACGGCGGGCCCGCTCCCGCGGTCGTGCTCGCGCACGGTTTCGGCGGCAGCAAGCAGTCGGTCGCCGCGGACGCGGAGGATCTCGCCGCGCGCGGCTACGTCGTCCTCACGTACTCCGCCCGCGGGTTCGGGGAGAGCACGGGGCAGATCGGCCTCAACGACCCGCGCTACGAGATCGCCGACCTCTCCACGCTGATCGACCTCCTGGCCGAGCGGGACGACGTCGAGCTCGATGCCGACGGCGACCCACGCGTGGGTGTCGCGGGCGGCTCCTACGGCGGCGGCGTGGCACTCCTCGGCGCGGCGTACGACGACCGGGTCGACGCCATCGCTCCGCAGATCACCTGGAACTCCCTCACCGCCGCCCTCTTCCCCTCCCAGACCGGGACCCCGGACGGCGAGACGATCGCGTCGACACCGCAGACCCCGGACGCCGGCGTCTACAAGCGGCTCTGGGCCGGGCTGCTGTTCGGGGTCGGCTCGGCCCCGACCGGCGGACTGATCGGCGGCCTGGGAGGTGGCGACGACGACGAGGGGGGAGCCGCCCCGTCGGCGGCCGGCCAGGCCCTGCCCGATCTCTCGTCGCTGGATCCGGCCGCGGTGGAGGAAGCCCTCACCTGCGGCCGCTTCCGTGCCGACATCTGCGCCGCCTACCAGACCGCGGGGTCGACCGGCACGCTGACGCCGGAGATCGCCGCCGTCCTCGACCGGTCCAGCCCGGCCGCCGTGCTGGACCGCATCGAGGCGCCCACGCTGCTGATCCAGGGCACCCAGGACTCCCTGTTCGGACTCGGTCAGGCCGACGCCAACGCCCGCGGCATCGCCGCCAACGGCACACCGGTCAAGGTGGCCTGGTACGAGGGCGGTCACGACGGATCGGCCTCGGACCGGGTCACGGAGGACCTGCGCGAGCAGGTCGCCGGCTGGTTCGACTTCCACCTGCGCGGCGAGGGCGCCGATCCGGGGACCGGGTTCGAGTACCCCGCCCCGACCGGCCTCGGGTCGGGCCTCGGCCAGGTCCAGGGCGGCAGCCAGACCGTCGTCGCCGACGCGTACCCGGGCCTGGAGGGCGGTGAGCCGGCCGACCGCCGCGACGTCCCGCTCACGGGTCCGACGCAGCCCGTCGTCACTCCTCCCGGTGGCACGCCGGGCGCGCTCACGACCGTCCCGGGGCTGGGCGCCCTGACCTCGGCGCTGGGCGGGAGCACGCTGGAGATCCCCGGGCAGTTCGCCGCCTTCGAGAGCGAGCCGCTCGACGCCGCCGTCGAGGTGGTCGGGGCGCCCACCGTCCAGCTCGCCGTCGCCGCGCCCGGGGGCACGGCCACGCTCTTCGCCAAGCTGTACGACGTCGGCCCCGGTGGTGCGACGACGCTGCCGGCCGGGCTCGTGGCCCCGCTGGCGCTCACCGGGCTGTCGGCGGACCCGACCCGGCCGACACCGGTCGAGGTGACGCTGCCCGGGATCGTGCACCGGTTCGAGGCCGGCCACACCATGCGGGTGGTGGTCTCGTCGACCGACCAGGGCTTCGCCCTTCCGGCCGAGTCGACGGTCTACTCGGTCGCCCTCGGCGGAGGGGACCTGGCGGCCGGTAGCGCCACGCTCGCCGTGCCCCAGGTCGACGGCGCCACGCAGGCCGACACCGGCTCCTCGCGGTGGTGGGTCCTGCTGGCCGCGGTCGCCGCGCTCGGACTCCTCGGCTGGGTCCTCGCCCTGCTGTGGGGCAGGCGCCGTCGTCGGCAGGTCTCGCACGTGGAGCCCGACGGCGAGGACGTCCCGCTGCGCTTCGAGGGCGTGACCAAGGCATACAAGGACGGTTTCGTCGCCGTCCGCGACCTCTCCTTCGAGGTCCGCCGCGGCCAGGTCCTCGGCCTGCTGGGACCGAACGGGGCCGGCAAGACGACGTCGCTGCGCATGCTGATGGGCCTCATCCGGCCGACCGAGGGCCGGATCAGCATCTTCGGGCACGCTGCGGGGCCGGGCGCCCCCGTCCTCTCCCGTCTCGGGTCGTTCGTCGAGGGCACCGGGCTGCAGCCGCACCTGTCGGGGCGCGACAACCTGCGCCTCTACTGGGCGGCGACCGGCCGCCCGGCGGAGGACGCCCACATGGACGAGGCCATCGAGGTGGCCGGCCTCGGTGCCGCCCTGGACCGGCCGGTACGCCGCTACAGCCAGGGCATGCGTCAGCGGGTGGCCATCGCGCAGGCGATGCTCGGCCTGCCCGACCTGCTGGTCCTCGACGAGCCGACGAACGGGCTGGACCCGCCGCAGATCCACGCCATGCGCGACGTCCTGCGCTCCTACGCCGCCACCGGCCGCACGGTCATCGTCTCCAGCCACCTGCTGAGCGAGATCGAGCAGACGTGCAGCCACGTGGTCGTCATGGCCAAGGGGCAGAAGATCGCGCAGGGCACCGTCGAGGAGATCGTCGGTGCCGGCGGTGCGGTGCTCGTCGGCCTGGCCGACGAGGCCGAGACCGACCGGGCGATCGCCGTCCTGGAGGGCCTGCCCGGGGTCAGTGCCGGGCGGACCGACGACGGCCTGGTCGCCGACCTGGACGGCTACAGCCGGGCCGCGGCGCTGCAGGCGCTCGTGGCGGCCGGGATCGACGTCGACGAGTTCACGCCGCGCCGCCGTCTCGAGGACGCGTTCCTGGCACTGGTGGGGGAGTCATGACCACGACCGACGAAGGGGCCGACATGGCCATTTCGGCCCCGCACGTGCAGCCGACGGGGGCCGTGGCCGGCTACCGGCCGGAACGGACCCTGCGGTTGTCGGTGGAACTGCGCCGCCAGTTCAAGCGACGGCGCACCATCGGCGTCTTCGCGCTGATGGTCGCGCTCCCGCTGATCCTCATCGCGGCCCTGAAGCTGGGTGCCAGCGAGGAGGCGGCGGAGAACTCCCGGATCAACCTGGTCGACGTCGCCACGTCCAGCGGGCTGAACTTCACGCTGTTCGTGCTGTTCGCGACCACCGGGTTCTTCCTCGTCGTGGTCTATGCGCTCTGCTTCGGCGACAGCGTGGCCAGCGAGGCGCAGTGGGGGTCGCTCCGGTACACGCTGGCGACCCCGGTGCCGCGGATGCGGCTGCTCCGGCAGAAGTGGCTCGCCGCCTTCGTGCAGTCGGTGGGGGCGCTGCTCGTGCTGGCGGCGGTCGCCGTGGTGGCCGGTGGCATCGCGTTCGGCTTCGGCGACATCCAGACCCCGGTCGGGGTGACGCTCGGCCAGGGCGAGGGGATGCTCCGGCTGGCCGGCATGCTCGGCTACCTCGCCGTGCACCTGCTCGTCGTCGGCACGCTGGCGTTCTGGTTCTCCACGATCACCGACGCGCCGCTGGCAGCGGTGGGCGGCGCGGTCTTCACCATGTTCGTGTTCGCGATCCTCGACCAGGTCGAGCAGCTCGGCGCCATCCGCGACTGGTTCCCGACCGCGGAGGAGTTCGCCTGGACCGATCTGCTCCAGACGCCGGTCGACTCCGCGGACATGTTCCGGGGCGTCATCCAGTCGCTGGTGTACGCCTCGATCTTCACCGCGCTGGCGTTCCGCCACTTCGCCCGGCGCGACGTCACCAGCTGAGAGGGCTGCTTGCGGGCAGGACGCCCGGAGGCGGTCCGGGCATGCGGACAAGCGGCCGGGCGTGCCGAGGCATGGCATCGGCTATGGACGTGGCCACAAGGCGGCCCAGGGGTGCACGTCGATGTGGGCGCTAGCTGCCCAGCACCGGCGGCAGCCCCATGACGCCAGGTCCGGTGCGCTTGCCGCAGAAGCGACAGATCTTGGCGTCGGGCCCCTGTGGCCGCTCGTCATGCGGGTGCTCCACGACGAAGCCATGTAGCCCGACTCGACATCGAATCGGCTTCCCGGTCATGTGGAGCAGGCTAGGAGTCAGCCGGGCGGGGCCCCAGTGCCGTTGGGCCCGGCCCGGTCGGTCGAAGGTGTCAGAGGCTCGCCAGGACCGCCTGGGCCCAGCCCTCGCCCATCGCGGCATCGGTCACGGTGACGTTCGGGACCGCCTCGATGAGCCCGGTCATGCCGTCGACGGATGCCCCGTTGGCCGTGATGAAGAGCCGGCCGACGGCGGGCGCCATGTCGAGGTCGCTGACGCTGTCGCCGATGGCGACGGCGTCGTCGGGGGAGAGTCCACGCCGTTCGAGGTCCCAGGCGATGGCCGCACCCTTGGAGATCCCGCGCGGCATGAGGTGGAAGACCCGCGGGGGCAGCGGGTCGTCGTCCAGGCCGAACCGCGACGTCGCCGGGATCGCGCCGTTGTCCTTGAGGGTCAGCCAGCCCGCGCCCTGCTCGGCCAGCCAGGCGTCGACGGCGACCGGATCCACCCGGCCACGCAGCAGGGCGTCGGTCGAGTGCGTCGCGTGCCAGGGGGCGTGCCACTCCAGCTGCCCGGGGTGCTCGCCGATCAGCTTCTCCACCACGCCGAGCTCGGCCATGACGTCCATGGGGGTGCGGCCCGCGTACTCGGCGGGGAGGGCCCCGGTCAGCTGATGGGTGCCGCGGCCCGCGTCCCACGAGATCGTGGCGCCCAGCTCGGCGATGGCGCCGTCGGCGGCGAAGATGCGTGCGGCCTCGACCACCTGCTCGAACGTCCGGCCGCTGACCAGGACCAGCGCGACCCCGGCGCGGTGCAGGTCGAGCAGCGCGGCCGCGGGATCCGCGGTCAGCTCCCGGCCGGCGGTGTGCCAGAACGAGCCGCGCGGGCCGACCATCGTGCCGTCGAGATCGGTGTAGACGATGGCGGCCACGACGCACATCCTGACGCCGTCCCGCCGCGCGCGGACGGCGGGGTGGTGCTCACTCGGTGCGGGCGCGGCACGTCTCGACGGCGAAGGTCTCCAGCCGTGCCCGGTCGGCGGGCTCGGGGGTGAGCACGAACGGGCGCGGTCCGTCGTCGCCGACCGCGAGGACGAGCCCGATGAGACCGGTCCGGTAGCTCTCGCCCAGGGCGTGCACGTCGCAGCGAGCCGGCAGCAGGCGCAGGTCGAGGTCGACGGCTTCCTGCCGGTCGAGCGTGGGCAGCGGGCCCCGCGCGGTGACGCTGTAGACCGTGTTCGACCCCAGGCCGGTGACGCGGACCGGCGTCGTGCCACCGATGCGGCTCAGCCGCACGACGACCTCGAGGGCCGGTCCGTCGTCGGTCGGCACGGCGTCGATCGCGGTGACCTCGATGGTCACCAACGAGCGGAGCGACTGCTCGGCGCAGTCGTCGCGGTGCAGCCGATGGACGAGGCCGCCGTCCTGGAGCAGCACGGTGACCTCCCGCCGGGCACCGGTGCCGTCGCGCAGCCGCACCCTGGCCGTGGGAGCACCGGGCTCGACGGCGCAGTCGCCTGCCCCGGCAGGTACCGGGAAGTCCAGCGGCATGCCCGGTCGGAGTGCGACCCCGGTCGCGGTGGACTCGGCCGTGGGCAGCCCGCGCGCGACCAGCTCGACGGTCTCGACGACCAGACCGTCGACGCCGGTGGTCAACCGGACCTGCAGCCGTCGCGCGGGGACGTCCCGGCGGAACTGCAGGAGCTCGCCCAGGAGGACCTCGTCCCGCGCGACCGGGCCGGGACCTGTCGACGACGCCTCCGCGGGAGCGGCCGGCCCCGTCGTCGTACCACCGGTGCACGCCGTCGTCCCGAGCACGAGGACGGTCGCCATCGCCAGGGGTACCGCCCGTCGGCCGGACCGCGACATGCCCTGCACGTGAACTCCTCGTCGGAGTGGTCAGCGGATCGTCGGTCGCGGTGCCGGACCGGTCAACCCCGTCGCGGTGCGCGCCCGTCGCGGAGGACGCCTCCGGCGGTCGGTACAGTTCGAGGCGTTCCACTCATCCAGAGGGGCAGAGGGACACGGCCCGATGAAGCCCCGGCAACCGCCGCCTGTGCGCATGCGCGCAGGCGGAAGGTGCCAATTCCGTCCCGCACGGCTCGACGGCCCGGTGCGGGGAAGATGAGGAGGTAGTCGTCGGATGACCCTGACCGCACCCGGATCGACCCAGGCGGATTCTTCAGCCGGTGGTCCCGTGTCCCCCTGTCCCGCCCGCGGCCTGGTGTGCCGCAACTGCGGGGCCACGTTCGGCCTGATCGCCGAGCACGCCTGCGCCGAGTGCTTCGGCCCGTTGGAGGTCGACTACGACCCCGAGCTCATGCGGGCGGTGACCCGGGAGCAGATCGAAGCGGGCCCGCAGAACATCTGGCGCTACGCCGGCCTCCTGCCGGTCGGCCAGGACCCGGCCTCCCGCGTCAGCCTCGACCCCGGCCTGACCCCGCTGGTGCGCGCCGACCGGCTGGCCGCCGAGCTCGGCCTGACCGGCGGGCTGTGGGTGAAGGACGACTCGGCGAACCCGACCCACTCCTTCAAGGACCGCGTGGTGTCGCTCGCCGCGACGGCGGCGAAGGGCCTCGGCTACCGCAAGATCGCCGCCGCCTCGACGGGCAACCTGGCCAACTCCGTCGCCGCGCACGCCGCCCGCGTCGGCATCCCCTCCTTCGTCTTCATCCCGAGCGACCTCGAGCCCGGCAAGGTCGTGCAGTCGGCGGTCTACGGCCAGACGCTCGTCGCCGTCGACGGCTCGTACGACGACGTCAACCGGCTGACCAGCGAGCTCGCCGAGACCGACGAGTTCGAGGACACCGCCTTCGTCAACCAGAACGTCCGGCCCTACTACGCCGAGGGCTCCAAGACGATGGGCTACGAGATCGCCGAGCAGCTCGGCTGGCGGATCCCGGCCCAGGTCGTCATCCCGATGGCGTCGGGCTCGCTGCTCACCAAGGTCGACAAGGCGTTCCGCGAGCTGACCGCCGCCGGCATCGTCGAGGCGACCGAGTGGACGATCTTCGGTGCCCAGTCGGCCGGCTGCGACCCGATCGCCACGGCCTTCGACAACGGCTGGGACGTCGTCAAGCCGGTGAAGCCGACCGGCATCGCCAAGTCGCTCAACATCGGCAACCCCGCCGACGGCCCCTACGCCCTCGACGCCATCCGGCGCACCGGGGGCTCGGTCGGCCGGGTGGGCGACGACGAGATCGTGCAGGGCATCCGCGACCTCGCCCGCACCACCGGTGTCTTCGCCGAGACCGCCGGCGGGGTCACCATCGCGGTGCTCCGCCAGCTGGTCGAGAACGGCCGGCTCGACCCGGCCAAGGAGACCGTCGTCCTCAACACGGGGGAGGGCCTCAAGACCCTCGATCCGCTCGAGCCGGTCGTCGGTCCGACCCACCGGGTGGAGCCCTCCCTGAAGTCCGTGCGGGCGTCGGGTCTGATCGCCTGAGCTGGGGTTTCCCGGTCCGGTATCGGTCCTGCATCGAACTACCGCCACCAGGCCGTTCCTGATGTACGTTCCGCGCGGTTCCGGTTCCATGTTCGTGATCGACGGGCGGAAGAGCTAGACCCGGTTCCCCGATCAGAGGAACCGTCCGTCCGCACGAACGTGGGAGCACACGTGGCACAGGGCACCGTGAAGTGGTTCAACGCCGAGAAGGGCTTCGGCTTCATCGCCGTCGACGGCGGCCAGGACGTCTTCGTCCACTACTCGGCCATCCAGATGGACGGGTACAAGAGCCTCGAAGAGGGCCAGCGGGTCAACTTCGAGGTCGTCCAGGGCGCCAAGGGCCCGCAGGCGGACGGCGTCACCGCCGCCTGAGACACCGGCGCTGCCCGAGGCCCGGTCCCCGTCGAGGGGGCCGGGCCTCGGTCGTTTCCCGACCCCGGAACAAGGGCCCCGGCACCCCCCGTTCTTGCACTCGCAGGGGTCGAGTGCCAGACTCGTTTCTGGCACTCGGGGCTCCTGAGTGCCAATTCGGTCGGAACGGTGAGGCACCGGCGCGTGGACGCAAGGGAGTCCATGGCATCCGGTGTCGTCCGTCGCGGGCACCCACCCGGCCGCGCAGCGATCCACGCTCGGAGGACATCACCACATGGCCAAGATGATCGCGTTCAACGAAGAGGCGCGCCGCGGCCTCGAGCGAGGGATGAACACCCTCGCCGACGCCGTCAAGGTGACCCTCGGCCCCCGTGGCCGGAACGTCGTGCTTGAGAAGAAGTGGGGCGCGCCCACCATCACCAACGATGGTGTGAGCATCGCCAAGGAGATCGAGCTCGAGGACCCGTGGGAGAAGATCGGGGCCGAGCTCGTCAAGGAGGTCGCCAAGAAGACCGACGACGTCGCGGGTGACGGCACCACCACCGCCACCGTGCTGGCCCAGGCGCTCGTGCGCGAGGGTCTGCGCAACGTCGCCGCCGGCGCCAACCCGATGGCCCTGAAGAAGGGCATCGAGGCGGCCGTCGCGTCGGTCTCGGAGTACCTCCTCTCGACCGCCAAGGACGTCGAGACCAAGGAGCAGATCGCGGCCACCGCCTCGATCTCCGCCGCTGACCCCGCCATCGGTGAGCTCATCGCCGAGGCCATGGACAAGGTCGGCAAGGAAGGTGTCATCACCGTCGAGGAGAGCAACACCTTCGGCCTCGAGCTCGAGCTCACCGAGGGCATGCGCTTCGACAAGGGTCACCTGTCGGCGTACTTCGTCACCGACTCCGAGCGCATGGAGACGGTGCTCGACGACCCGTACATCCTGGTCGTCAACGGCAAGATCAGCTCCGTCAAGGACCTGCTGCCGCTGCTCGAGAAGGTCATGCAGTCGGGCAAGCCCCTGGCCATCATCGCCGAGGACGTCGAGGGCGAGGCCCTCGCGACCCTGGTCGTGAACAAGATTCGTGGCACCTTCAAGTCCGTTGCCGTCAAGGCTCCGGGCTTCGGTGACCGCCGCAAGGCCATGCTGGCCGACATCGCCATCCTCACCGGTGGCCAGGTCATCAGCGAGGAGGTCGGCCTCAAGCTCGACAACGCCGACATCTCCCTGCTGGGCCGCGCCCGCAAGTTCGTCACCACCAAGGACGAGACGACGATCATCGAGGGCGCTGGTGACGCCGACCAGATCCAGGGTCGCGTCAACCAGATCCGCGCCGAGATCGAGAAGTCGGACTCCGACTACGACCGCGAGAAGCTCCAGGAGCGCCTGGCCAAGCTCGCCGGTGGCGTCGCCGTCATCAAGGCCGGTGCCGCGACCGAGGTCGAGCTCAAGGAGCGCAAGCACCGCATCGAGGACGCGGTGCGCAACGCCAAGGCCGCCGTCGAGGAGGGCATCGTCGCCGGTGGTGGCGTCGCTCTCGCGCAGGCCACGGCCGTCGCGTTCGAGAAGCTCGAGCTGACGGGTGACGAGGCGACCGGTGCCAACATCGTGCGTGTCGCGCTCGAGGCCCCGCTGAAGCAGATCGCGATCAACGCCGGCCTCGAGGGTGGCGTCGTCGCGGAGAAGGTCCGCAACTCCGACACCGGCTGGGGCCTCAACGCCGCCACCGGCGAGTACGTGGACCTGGTCGCGGCCGGCATCATCGACCCGGCCAAGGTCACCCGCTCGGCGCTGCAGAACGCCGCTTCCATCGCGGCGCTCTTCCTCACCACCGAGGCCGTCATCGCCGACAAGCCGGAGAAGAACGCTCCGGCCATGCCCGGCGGCGACGGCGGCATGGGCGGCATGGACTTCTGATGAAGGACCCCGTCCTCCCCACCCCTCGCTAGCTCGGGGCGGGGCCCGGGACGGGGCCGTTCCATCGCCTCACCTCCGGCAGGGGCGGTCCGCTTCGGCGGGCCGCCCCTGTCGGCGTTCCGGGGCCACCCTGGGCCGCGACCGTGATCAGCACTGCTCCAGCGGGGTCTCCGCGGCGGCGAGGCCCCGATGGAGCAGTGCTGATCTCCAGGACGGCGCTGTGCAGGACGCGCTGGCGGTCAGTCCTCCGGGGCGAAGACGCAGAACTCGTTGCCCTCCGGATCGGCGAGGACGTCCCACTCGATCTCGTCGTCCTGCGCCCGCACCATCGTGGCGCCGGCCGACAGCAGCGGCCACGTCTCACCGACGACGTCGAAGTGCATGCGGTTCTTGACGATCTTCGGCTCGATCACCGGCACGATCCAGATGAGCGGCCCCTCACCGGTGGGGTCGACGATCGGCACCGGCCAGTCGCGCGGACGCGGCTCGTCCTCCTCCGGCGTCGCGGCGTCCTCGAGCTCGTCACGGCGGACGTAGCCGAGCGCGGCGCACCACCAGTCGGCCAGGGCCTGGTGGTCGCGGGCGTCGAGGCAGAGGTCCTTGAACCGCACGGGTGCGTCAGCCATGACTGCGCAGGGTAGGCGGCACCCCGTGACCGTGATCATCGGGACCTCGGGCTGGCAGTACCGCGACTGGCGCGGGCTCTTCTATCCGCAGAAGCTGCCTCAGCGCCTGTGGCTGGAGCACCACGCCGAGTTCTTCGCGACGGTCGAGAGCAACAACGCCTTCTACCGGCTCCCCGAGCGCGAGACGTTCGTGAAGTGGCGCGAGCGCACCCCGCCGGACTACCGGTGGGCGGTGAAGGCCAGCCGCTTCCTCACCCACATCAAGCGGCTGCGTGAACCCGAGGAGCCCGTCGCCCGGCTGATGGGCCGCGCCGAGGGGCTCGAGCAGCGGCTCGACACGATCCTGCTGCAGCTGCCACCGACCCTCAAGGCCGACGCCGACCTGCTCCGCGACTGCCTCGCCCAGTTCCCCGGCGGCACCCGCGTCGCCGTCGAACCGCGGCACGACAGCTGGTGGACCGACGACATCCGCGCCCTGCTGGAGCGCTACGGCGCCGCCCTGTGCTGGGCCGACCGCGACGAGCAGCCCGTCGCCCCGCTCTGGCGGACCGCCGACTGGGGCTACCTGCGCTTCCACCACGGCTTCGAGGCGTGGCGCTACCGGCCGGAGACGCTGCAGCTCTGGGCCGACCGGCTGGCAACGACCTACGGCGACGAGGACGTCCTCGTGTACTTCAACAACGACCCCGGGTGCGCGGCGATCATCGACGCCGTCCACTTCGCCGACGCCGTCCGCCGGACCGGGGGGACGCCGACCCGCGTCCCGACCGCCGCCCAGGCGCTCGGCGAGGCGTGGGCGGAGGGGCAGAAGACGCCCGGGGTGCCGGTCTAGCCGACCTCCGGCGCCTCCGCGTGCCGGACGCCGAGCTGCTCGGCGGCCTCCCCGAGGAGCGTCTGGACGGCGAGGGTGTCGGCCAGCGGCATGACCGCGCTCTCGCCGCGGCCCGCCCGCACGCCCTCGGTCACCTCGATCAGCTCGTGCGAGTACCCGGCGCCCAGCGGCGGGCGGGTGATCGTCTCCGGCTCCGCCCCGGCGCGGTGCAGCACGATCGCGTGCGGGTGGTGGAAGCGCGGCGGGACGTCGATCCAGCCCGTCGTCCCGAAGATGCGCGCTTGACCGGGCAGTGCGTTGCGCAGCGACGTCATCAGGGTCGCCGTGCGCCCGTCGCCGTGGTCGAGCAGCAGCGAGGCCTCCGCGTCGGCGCCCGAGGGGAACAGCGACCCGGCGGCGACCAGGCGCTCGGGCGTCCCGAGCAGCATCTGGGCGAAGGACACGACGTAGACGCCGAGGTCGAGCAGCGCGCCACCCCCGAGCGCGAGGTCGAAGAGCCGGTCGGCCGGGTCGTACTCGCGGGCCACCCCGAGGTCGGCCTGCACCGACCGGACCTCACCGATCGCGCCGTCGGCGATCAGCTCGCGGGCGGCGACGACGGCCGGCTGGAAGCGGGTCCACATCGCCTCCATGACGAAGGAGCCGGTCTCGCGCGCCAGGTCGACGACCTCGGTCGCGCCCGCGGTGGTCGCGGTGAAGGACTTCTCGACCAGCAGCGCCTTGCCGGCCCGCAGTGCCGCCAGCGCGATCGCGTGGTGCTGGGGGTGCGGGGTGGCGATGTAGAGGACGTCGACGTCGGGGTCGGCGACGATCTCCGCGTAGGACCCGTGCGCCCGGTCGATGCCGTGCCGGTCGGCGAAGGCCTGCGCGCGGTCCTGCGAGCGGGACGCGACGGCGACGACGCGGGCGCCGTCGACCAGCGGGAAGTCCTGGACGACGCTCTCGGCGATGCGCCCCGGCCCGACGATGCCCCAGCGGATGTCAGCAGTCACGTCCCAGACGCTAGCGGTGAGCCGAACCGGAGCAGGTTGCCGTCCGGATCGACGTGCGCGCCCTCCCGGAGGCCGTAGTCGGTGTCCACGGGCGCGCCGGTGCTCGGGACGCCGGCCCACCGGGCCGCGAGGGCGTCGGCGTCGGGCACGTGCAGGTAGGCGGCAGCGGCGGTGCGCAGCGGGTCGTGATCAGCGGTCACCACCAGGTGCAGCTCGACGCCGGCCATGGCCGCGAAGCCATAGCCCTCGTCGTGCCGGCTCACCACGCAGCCGAGGGCGGCGTAGTGCTCCAGGGCACGGTCCAGGTCGGTCACTGGGAAGATCGGCGAGACGCGGACGTCCGGGTGGTTGGAGCACATGCGGGGCAGACTGCCACCGTGACGGTCCTGATCGACACCCCCGTGTGGCCCTGGCGGGGGCGGCGCTGGTCGCACCTGGTCAGCGACGTCTCCTACGAGGAGCTGCACGCCTTCGTCGAGGCCGAGCTGGGCATCCCGCGGCGGGCGTTCCAGGGCGACCACTACGACATCCCCGAGGACCTCTACGACGTCGCCGTCGCGGCAGGCGCCCAGCCGGTCGGGGCGCGGGAGCTGCTCAGCCGGCTGATGGGCGCCGGGCTGCGGCTCAGGAAGATCCGGCGCGGCGTCTGAGCAGCACCAGCTCGGCGCTCATGTTCGCCCGGGCGGTCGGCGTCCACGGCTGCGCAGCGGCCGTCCGGTACAGCGTCGGCAGCGCGAGCAGGTGCTCGAGGACGGCGATCCGACCGGTGGTGAACTCCTCGTCGGAGAGGTGCCCGTACTCCTCCCGGACGGCCGAGGCGTACGCGGCGTAGGCCTCCGGGGGGCCGGCCAGGACGGCGAGGTCGGCGTCGCAGAGCACCGCGCCGTTCTCGTCGTCCGCGGCGGCGTCGTGCCCGGCCGTGAGCAGCACGAGGCGCTCCACCTCGGCCAGCAGCTCGTCCGGGACCAGCCCGCGGAGTCCGGCCCGGGCGCGCTGGGCGCTGACGTCCTCGTTGTCGGTGCGCTCGGGGTCGTAGACGACGTCGTGGTACCAGGCGGCCAGCCGGACGGCGGCCAGGTCCCCGGAGCCCAGCTGGCCGACCAGCCCGAGGACGGCGGCCAGGTGCGCGAGGTCGTGGTAGCGCCGGTGCGGCTCGCTCCACGCCGCCACGACGGCCGCCCACTCCGTCCGCGACGTGGGGGAGTCGCCGGCGAGCTCCGCCCACGCCTCGAAGCTCACCAGCCCGGTCATCGCACGCCGCAGGTGCGCAGGGTCAGCAGTGCGAACGCGCGCGCCGCCGTCACCACCTCGTCCACCGGCACCTTCTCGAGCGGGCCGTGGGCGAGGTGGAGATCGCCTGGGCCGTAGTGCAGCGTCGGGATCCCGGCGGCGGCGTACAGGCGCAGGTCGCTGCCCGCGGCGATGGCCCGCTCCTCCGCCGTCCCGCCCCCCGCGTCGGCGACGGCCGCCCGGACGGCGGGCAGCAGCGCGTGGCCGGCCGGCAGCTGACCGCTGGCGAAGGCGCCACCGATCCAGCTGAGCCGCACCGGGTGGCTTGCCAGCCAGGCGTCGCCGGCGCAGATGTCGGCCAGCCGGGTCTCGAACGCCGCCCGCGCGACGGCCACGGGCTCGCCGACGCGGACGCCGTACCGGCCCTCGGCGACGAGCCGGTCGGGCACCGAGCTGGCCCAGTCCCCGGCCTGCACCCGGCCGATGGAGAGCCCGTACGGGAAGCGGGCGTCGCCGAAGCGGGGATCGGTGTCCCGCTGCCGCTCGGCCTCGAACGCCTGCAGGCCGGCGTGCACCAGCGCGAACTTCTCCACGGCACTGACACCCCGGTCGCGCATCGCGGCGTGCGCGGCGTGGCCCTCGACCTCGAGCCGGAAGGTGAGCGCGCCGGCGTTGGCGGTGACGACGGCGCGGGCGGTCGGCTCGGGGATGACGCAGACGTCGCCGCCGTGCCCGCGCCGCAGCGTCGCCCAGGCGCCGAGCCCGCCGTCCTCCTCGCCGACGACGCCGTGCAGGGCGACCGGCCGGACCAGCCGCACCCCCGCCGTCCGGACGGCGGCGAGCGCGGCCAGGGCGGACACGACGCCGGCCTTCATGTCGCACGCCCCGCGGCCGTGCAGGTGCCCGCCGACGATGCGCGGCACGAACGGGTCGCCGTCCCACAGGCTCAGGTCGCCGGGCGGGACGACGTCGGTGTGCCCGGAGAGCACCAGCGCCGGCCGGCCGGTCTCGGCGGCGGGCAGCGTGCCCACGACGCCCCAGGCCTCGGTTCGCTGGACCTCCTGGCCGGGAGCGTCGGGGTCCGCGGCGGCCTCGGCCAGGTCGATCTGCCAGGTGTCGACGTCGCAGCCCAGCTCGTCGAGCCAGCCGGCCAGCTGGTGCTGCACCTCGGACTCCGCCGGTGAGCCGCCGACCGACGGGACCGCCACCATCGCCGACAGCCGGTCGACCACCCAGGTCTCGTCCACGGCCTCGAGGACCCGCGCCTCCAGGTCGGTCAGATGGGTGACGTCGGCCCCGCCGGGGACCATGGCCGCGGACATGGGCGGAGTCTGGCACGCGCCGTCGCCCGGTCCGTCCCGCCCCCGGCCGGGTGCGGGCGCTAGCTTGACCGCCGTGACGCAGCCTCCTCCGCCGCCCGGTTGGTACCCCGATCCCGCCGGGAGCGGCGGGAGCCGCTGGTGGGACGGGCAGGGCTGGACCGAGCACCTCCAGCAGGCGGCCCCGCCACCCCCGCCCGTGCCCCCGTCCCCGCCGATGCCCCCGGCCCCGTCGGTTCCGCCTCCGCCCCCGCAGGGACAGGGCCCCTCGCTGTACGAGCAGCCGGTGCTCGTCGTCAGCCAGAAGACCAAGCTGATCGAGCTCACCAACGAGTACGCGGTGATGGACGGCGAGGGCCGGCAGATCGGCGCCGTCGTCCAGGTCGGGCAGAGCGGCCTGAAGAAGGCGGTGCGCTTCGTCTCCAACCTCGACCAGTTCCTGACCCACCACCTGGAGGTCCGGGACGCCCGCGGGCCGGTCCTGGTGCTCACCCGCCCGGCGAAGCTGATGAAGTCCCGGATCATCGTGCAGCGCCCCGACGGCGCGCCGATCGGCGAGATCGTCCAGGCCAACGTGTTCGGGAAGATCCGGTTCGACCTCGTGGCGAACGGCACCGTGGTCGGCGCGATCCAGGCGGAGAACTGGCGGGCCTGGGACTTCGCGGTCGTCGACGCGGCCGGTGTCGAGGTGGCCCGCATCACGAAGAAGTGGGAGGGGCTGGCCCGGACGCTGTTCACCACGGCGGACCGCTACGTGGTCCTGGTGCACTACCGGCTGCCGGAACCGCTGGCCAGCATGGTGATCGCATCGGCGCTGACCGTGGACACCGCCCTGAAGCAGGACGACCGCGGCTTCAATTAGATCGCGGTCCTCCGGACCGCACCGCGGCCAATTGCCGTCCCCTCTGTGCGGAGCCGCTGAGTCGTGCCTGCGCGGACCCTCCGGGCCCACTCGGCGCGACAAGACGGCCTCTCGCCTGACGCGTAGGCTGGGCGCTGTCCGGACCGGGTGCCACGTGCCCCCGGGTGCCATTTGGTTACGCCTTCACGGACTACCGCCCCGACCTCGGTCGGGGGCTGGAGCCGCGTTGTGCATCTCGCCGCGAGGCGGCCGTCACCCGGTCCGGACCCTGTCGTCCCCAGAGCCCTCGCCCGTCGTGGTGGGGGCTCTGGCGCATCCTCCAAGGTCGACATGCCGTGGGCCGCGAGGGCGCTTAGCGTGGCGCGCGTCATACCCACCAGGCGTCGGGGGAAGACCATGGCAGGCACCGTCCAGCACGGCCCGGGCACACCGGCCGTCGACGAGAAGCACAAGCTCCCGGTCAAGACCCTGGTCTCGGCCAGCATCGGCAACGCCGTCGAATGGTTCGACTGGACGGTCTACGCGACGTTCGTCGTCTTCTTCGCCGGCCAGTTCTTCCCCTCGGAGAACGAGGCGCTGGCCCTCATCGGGGCGACGTCCACCTACGCGCTGGCGTTCTTCTTCCGCCCGCTGGGCGGCCTGCTGCTGGGCCGCTTCGCCGATCTCCGCGGCCGCAAGGCCGGGATGCTGCTCACCATCCTGCTGATGGCCGGCGGGTCGATGGTGATCGCGCTCCTGCCCACCTACGACCAGGTCGGCTGGTTCGCCCCGATCCTCCTGCTGCTGGCCCGCATCGCGCAGGGCATGTCGCTGGGCGGCGAGGTCTCCAACGCCTCGGCCTACCTCGGCGAGATCGCCCCGCCGGCCCATCGCGGGCGGTACTCGTCGTTCTTCTACATCTCGACGGGCTCGGCCCTGCTGGCGGCGTCGCTCATGGGCGTGCTGCTCACCACCGTCCTGAGCGACGACCAGCTGGAGTCCTACGGCTGGCGGATCGCCTTCTTCATCGGTGGCCTGCTCGGCTTCATCGGCATGTGGCTGCGCCGCTCGCTGGTGGAGACCGAGCAGTTCGAGGAGAACGCGGAGAAGGCCCGGGCGACCAAGAACCCGCTGCTGCAGACGATCAAGCACCACCCGAAGGCCGTCGTCCAGCTGTGCGCCTTCACGCTGCTCTCGACGCTCTCGTACTACACGTTCTTCAGCGCGCTGACGCCGTTCGCGATCAGCTTCCGCGACGCCGACAAGACGGACGTCTTCATCGCGCTCTCCATCGGGACCGCGCTGTTCGTCGCGCTCTGCTACCCGTTCGGGAACCTGTCGGACCGCATCGGCCGCAAACCCCAGCTGCTGTTCTGGTCCGCGGCGATGGCGGTGCTGATCGTGCCGTTGTCCTTCCTCGTGCAGGACAACCTGTTCTCGCTGATCGTCGTCTTCTGCGTCGGTCTCGGGCTGTACGCGCTCATGGCGTCGATCGCCCCCGCGGTCATGAGCGAGCTGTTCCCGACGGAGCTGCGCGCCACCGGCATCGGGGCTTGGTACAACCTGACCGTCGCGGTCTTCGGCGGGACGGCGCCCCTGGTCATCACCGCGCTGTCGGACGCCGGGCACCCGCTCTGGTTCTTCTGGTACGTCGCGATCGCGGCGGCGGTGGCGTTCGCCGTCATCCTCACGCTCAAGGAGACCAAGGGCACCGAACTGCGCTGAGACCGGCGAAGGGCCCCCGTCGACGCTGACGAGGGCCCTTCACCGTGCTGAGCGGATGTGCTCAGTAGGTCTCTTCGGTGGTGCTCCGGCGCACCGGCGCGGCGCCGGGCTCCGCGTAGGCGGCGGTGTGCGTCACCCGGCGCTGGCGGGGCCCCCAGACGGCGAGCTCCAGCACGATGCCGAGAGCACCGGCGATCATCAGGATCCAGCCGACCACCTGCAGGTCGACGCCGCTGACGTCCAGGCGCAGGGCGAAGGTCAGGATGGCGCCCAGGGCGAGCAGGACGATGGCAGTACCGAGTCGCATCGCGAACTCCCTTCCTCACGGTCCGGCACGCTCGGGCACGCCGGGACCTGCGGCGGTCGCCGCGGCCCGGGAGCGTGCCCCCCGAGACCGCGGCGAACCCCCTCAGGGGCCCGACATCCCCCGAACGAGTGGGTCTGAGGCCCCTTAGGACCCGTCCGGCGCCCAGGACGGCGTGGTCGCCCGATGCCGCGGGCGTCCCCTCAGCACGAACGTCGTCGTCAGCACCGGGGAGCTCGTTCCCCGGGACGGCGGAAGGGCACGACGATGACGCTCCACTACAGCAACCCGGCGCTGGACTCCGAGCTCGCCTACCGGCGGGAGGTCCTCATGGCGGCCGGTCGCGGCACCCGCACCAAGCGCGGCGCCTGGTTCCGCAACCGCCGTCGTCCGCGCTGACCGGCACCTCCGGGTGACAAACGGCTCGGTCCTGTCACAGGCCCGTGCCACGATCGACCACGTGCCACGCTGGGACGACGCGCCGATGGTGGGACGGGCCGACGAGCTCGCCCACCTGCTGGCGCACGTCGACCGTGCGGCGGCCGGCCGGGCGAGCACCGTCCTCCTGTCCGGTGATGCCGGCGTGGGCAAGACCCGGCTGCTCGACGAGCTCACCGCGCGGGCGGCGGAGCGGGGCGTGCGGGTGCTCACCGGCCACTGCGTCGACCTGGGTGACGTCGGCCTGCCGTACCTGCCCTTCGTCGACCTGCTGCGCCCGGTCGCCGCCGATCCGCAGCTGGCCCCGGCGGCCGCCGCGAACCCGGTGCTGGCCGGGCTGCTCGCGGGGCGACCGGGCGGGGCTCCGCCGGTCCAGACGGCGACGGAGAGCCGCGACCTGAGCCGTCCGCTGCCCAACCGCGCGGCGCCCCAGCCGGTCGACGACGGGCGACTCCCGCTGTTCGAGTCGGTGGCCGCGCTGATCTGCGAGCTCTCCTCGGCCGGCCCGCTGCTCGTGGTGCTGGAGGACGTGCACTGGGCCGACCGGTCCAGCCGCGACCTGCTGCGCTACCTGCTCGCCCGCCTGGTCGACGAGCCGGTGGCCGTCGTCGCCTCCTACCGCGCGGACGACCTGCATCGCCGGCACCCGCTGCGTCCCCTGCTGGCCGAGCTGGTGCGCCTGCCGGGCGTGGAACGCCTCGAGCTCAGCCCGTTGGGCGACGCCGAGGTTGGCGCGCTGGTGCGGCGCCTGGCCGCCGCGGCCGGCTCGCTGCCCGACTCGACGGTCGAGGACGTCGTCGCGCGGGCCGAGGGCAACGCCTTCTACGCCGAGGAGCTGCTCGCGGCAGGCCTGCACGGCGAGGCGCTGCCCATGGGGCTGACCGACGTCCTGCTGGCCCGGGTCGAGCAGCGCTCCCCGGCGGCGCAGCAGGTGCTCCGGGTCGCCGCCGTCGCCGGTCGACGGGTGCGGCACGAGCTGGTGGCCGCCGTCGGGGGTCTGGACGACGCCGACCTGGAGACGGCCCTCGCCGAGGCCGTGCACCACCACCTCCTCGTGGTCTCCGACGACGGGCGCTACCGCTTCCGGCACGCGCTGCTGCGCGAGGCGGTGCTCGCCGATTTGTTGCCGGGTGAGCGGGTGCGGCTGCACGGGTCCATCGCGGCCTACCTGGCCGGAGCGCCGGGCGCGGAGAACGCGGCGGAACGGGCGCACCACGCCCGCGAGAGCAACGACCTGCCGGGCGCGTTCAGCGCATCCCTGGAGGCGGCCGCCGCGGCGAGCGGCGTCGGCGCCCCCGCCGAGCAGCTGCAGCACCTGGAAGCCGCCCTCGCGCTGTGGTCGGCCGTGCCCGACGCGGCGGAGCGCGCGGGCCGCGACCAGGCAGCGCTGCTCATGGAGACCGCGGCGGCGGCGCGGACGGTGGGGGAGCTGCACCGGGCGGTCGCCCTGCTGCGGTCGGCGCTGCAGGTCCTCGGCCCCGACGGCGATCCGGTCGAGCGGGCGCGGGTCCACTACACGCTGTCCCAGGCGATGGTGCGGGTCGAGGACGTCACCGGTGCCTACCGGGAGAGCGCGGCGGCCATGGCGCTGGTCCCGGCCGACCCGCCGTCGAAGGCGCGCACGTGGGCGGCGGCCACGCACGCCCGGATGAGCTACTCCGTGGGCGCGCTGGAGGAGGCGGAGGCCGCCGCCGACGAGGCGCTCGCCGCGGCCGACGCCCTGGGTTTCGACGGGGCGTGGTCGGACATCGCGGTCACGCAGGTGCGCGCCCGTCCGGGCGCCGACCCGGTGGCCGTGCGGGCGCGGCTGGACGAGGCACTGGTGCGGGCCCGCCGGTCGGGCAACGTCGACGTCGAGATGCGGGTGCTCTACAACCTGGCGACCGTCGCCTTCGAGGCCGGGCAGATAGCGGAGGCGCTCGAGTGGACCCGGCGCGGCACGCGGCGGGCCCGCCAGATCGGTGCCGAGTGGTCCTACTACCCGGCGGAGCTCCGGCACCTGCAGGTGACGGCGCTGTACATGACCGGCGACTGGGACGAGAGCCTGGCCGAGGCCGACCTGCTCGCGCGGGTGCCCGAGATGTCGGCGCACGTCCGGGCCGACGGGCTGCTGGTCCTCGTCGGCCGCGGCGACCCCTCCGCCCGCGAGCGGATCGACTGGGCGCGCGGGCTGATCCCGCGGCTGAGCGCGCACATCCTGCTGGACCTGGTCACCGCCGGTTCGGAGATCGACCTCGCCGCGTGGGAGGGCGAACCGCAGAAGGCGGTGGACGCCGCGCTCGCGGCCTACCGGCGGCTGCGGCAGGAGTGGGACGACGACCACCTCGGAGTGCTCCGCCTGGCCGGCACCGCGCTGGCCCCGGTGGGCGACGCCGCGGTGACTGCCCGCCGGACCGGCGACGAGGCCGCCGTCGAGAACTGGACCCGGGCGGGGCAGGAGCTGCTGGAGGTCGCCCTGGCGGCGGTCGAGGTCTACGAGCGGAACTACGGCGCCACGATGGGGGTCGAGGCCCTCGCGTGGCAGGCGCGGGTGGTGGCCGAGGCAGCCCGCGTGCGCGGAGAGCCGGCGGTGGAGCTGTGGCGCGAGGCCGTCGAGGCGTTCGGCTTCGGGCACGTGTACGAGGAGGCACGCTCGCGGTGGCGGCTGGCGGAGGCGCTGCTGGCGACCGGTGACCGGGCCGGTGCGGCGACGGAGGCCGGGGCGGCGCACGCGGTGGCCGTGCGGCTGGGTGCGACGCCGCTGCGGACCGCGCTGGAGGGGCTGATCCGCCGCGGCCGGCTGGACGTCGGGGGAGTGCGGGTGGTCGATGTCTCCGCCGTGATGACCCCGCGGGAGGCCGAGGTGCTGCGGCTGCTCGCGCAGGGCCGGACCAACCGGCAGATCGGCGCGGAGCTCTACATCAGCGAGAAGACGGCGAGCGTGCACGTCAGCAACATCCTGGCCAAGCTCGGCGCCAACGGCCGTACCGAGGCCGTGGCCATCGCCGCCCAGCGAGGCCTGCTTCCCGTCTGAGCCGCTTGTCAGAGCATCGTGCGGAGGCGTTCCCGGCGGGCGCGGAGGATGTCGACCGAGGCGGACGCCGAGGGCGGGCCGGGCACCGACTGGCGAAGCTGGGTGTGCACGACGGCCTGCGGCTGAGCGGTCTTCGCCGCCACCCGGTTGACCAGCCGGTTGATCTCCCGGCGCAGCTCCGCGGCGTCGCGCCACGAGCGGCCCGCGTCGTCCTCGTCCGGGTGGTCCTCGACGAGCATGAAGTCGCCGTCGTCGGCCCGGTGGCTGGCCGCGATCCGCAACCGCAGCTCGTCGTCCCGCTTGGAGAGCAACTCGGCCGTCTGGGCGGGGGTGAGCAGGCCGGGGATGCCGAGGAACTCCTCGTCCTCCTCGCCGACGACCACCGTCGGGCCGGAGCCCTCACCGGTGTGCGCGGTCCCGCTGTGCAGGACGTGGGCGAAGCGGGCGTCGGCCTCCAGGGCCTCCCACTGCTTCAGCCCTTCCTCGTCCTTCTCCTTGGGCGGGAGCGGCTCGAGGTCCAGCTCGTCGCCCTGCACCGTCTTCGGCGGCGGCATGACGTGGTTGCGCTCCTCCTCCATCGACGCCGCCAGCGACAGCAGCGGGCGGACGGCGGGGAGGAAGACGGTGGCCGACTCGTGGGTGGCGCGAGAGCGCACGACGCGGCCGACGGCCTGGGCGAAGAAGAGCGGGGTCCGGTAGGAGGTCATCCAGGCGAGGACGGCGGCCCGCGGGACGTCGACGCCCTCGGAGATCATCCGCACGCAGACCGCGATGCGGGCGGAGCCGGTCGCGAAGCGCTCGATCTTCTTCGACGCCTTCGGGTCGTCGGAGAGGATCAGCTCGGCCGCCTTGCCGGTCACCCGGCGGACGATCTTGGCGTAGGCGCGGGCGTCGTCCTGGTCGCTGGCGAGGATCAGGCCGGCGGCGTCGGGCATCCCGCCCTCCTCGCGCAGGTGGGTGATCCGGTCGTCCATCGCGGCGATGACGTGCGGCACCCACTGGCCCTTGGGGTCCAGCGCGGTCCGCCACGCCTGCATCTCCACCGACTTGGTGCCGGCGTCGGACAGCGACGCCGCGACGACCTCGCCGGCGGAGTTCCGCCAGCGCGACGTGCCCGTGTAGGCGGCGAAGACGACCGGCCTGACGACGCTGTCGGCCAGCGCCTCCTTGTAGCCGTAGGTGTAGTCGGCGCGGCTGACCAGACCGACCCCGCGCTCCCCGTTGTCGCCCTCGAACGTGTCCTCCTCGTACCGGACGAAGGGGATGCGCTCGTCGGGCTTGGTGCGGAACGGCGTCCCGGTGAGGCAGAGGCGGCGGGCGGCGAAGGAGTACGCCTCCTCGACTGCCTCACCCCAGGAGAGGCCGTCGCCGGCGTGGTGGACCTCGTCGAGGATGACCAGGCTCTTGACGGCGGTGGAACGGGCGGCGTGCAGCATCGGCTTGCCGGCGACCTGCGCGTAGGTGGTCACGTAGCCCTGGGTGCCGGCGCGCACCGGTCCGACGGCGTTGGTGAGGCCTGGATCCAGGATGATGCCCATCGCGTCCGCGGCATCGGCCCACTGCATGCGCAGGTGGTCGGTCGGGCAGACCACCACGACGCGGCCGATCTCGCGGCGGGCGAGCAGTCGCGCGGCCAGCGTCAGGGCGAAGGTGGTCTTGCCGGCGCCGGGGGTCGCGGTGACCAGGAAGTCCTTCGGCGACTGCTCCTCGTACGTCCGGAGAGCGGACTGCTGCCACGCTCGGAGCGGTCGGCTGGTCGTCTGCGGGCTCAAGGCCTCCGCTCGTGCTGCGCTCCCCATATCGGGGTCCATCTTGGTCGGCGCGGAGGCAACACGCCCAACCGGATACCTCCCGCGCGCCCTGCCGACGGCGACGTATAGGGCTCCCGGCTGAGCCGCTGACCTGCGTAAACGCCTGTCAAGCCCTCCCGGATGTGGTGATCCTCATCCTGGGAGGGACCGTCACGTCACGCACCGCCGGTCCCGGTGTCCCCAGGGGCCTCCGACCTCCGCCGCGTGGGGTCACGGAGAGGTCGTCACGCCCTCGCCCGGAGTCCCGACGGGTCCGGCGTGGTGTGCTTCACTCGCCCGCATGGCCGACGAGCTGACGGTGTCCGTCGCCCAGCTCCGGAGGGTGCTCGATCGCGTCCTCGACGAGATCGCGCGACGCAACGGCGACGTCCTCGCGCTGACCGCCGACTACTACCGGGTCCTCCCGCCCGACGCGGCCTACGACTTCGAGGGCGTACCGGACGTGCAGGCCCTGCCCGTCGCCCAGCTGTCGGACGACGTCGACGAGCTCGGCACCATGATCGACGTCGGGCGGACGGTGGTCCCGTGGCACGACCTCGGCCACCTGATCGGCATCCTCCAGCGGATCGCCGCCCAGGACCGTCCCTGACCGAGCAGGTCCCAGCGCGCGACCGTGCACTCGTCGGCCTCTCGACGCTCGTGAGAGGCCGATGAGCGCACAGTCGCGGCGGGGGCGCCGTCAGTCGGCGGGCTCGTCCACCCAGTCGGGGCCGTTGACCTCGCCCGGCCCGGCGAGGTCGGCAGCGTCGACGATCGTGTACGCGTAGCCCTGCTCGGCGAGGAAGCGCTGCCGGTGCGCGGCGTACTCGCTGTCGAGGGTGTCGCGGCTGACCACCGTGTAGAAGTGCGCCTGCCGGCCGTCGGCCTTCGGGCGCAGCACCCGGCCGAGCCGCTGGGCCTCCTCCTGGCGGGAGCCGAACGTCCCCGACACCTGGACGGCGACGGCGGCCTCCGGCAGGTCGATGGAGAAGTTCGCGACCTTCGACACGACCAGCACGCGGATCTCCCCGGTGCGGAACAGGTCGAAGAGCCGCTCGCGCTCCTTGTTCGTCGTCGACCCCTGGATGACCGGGGCGTCGAGCGCGGCACCGAGCTCCTCGAGCTGGTCGAGGTAGGCGCCGATCACCAGCGACGGCTCGTCCGGGTGCCGCTCCAGGACCCGCCGGATCACCGGGAGCTTCGACTGCGCGGTCGCCGCGATCCGGTACCGCTCCTCGGGCTCGGCGACGGCGTAGGTCATCCGCTCCTCGTCGTCGAGGGAGACCCGCACCTCGATGCACTCGGCCGGCGCGATGTACCCCTGGGCCTCGATGTCGCGCCACGGGGCGTCGTACCGCTTCGGCCCGATCAGGGAGAAGACGTCGTCCTCGCGGCCGTCCTCGCGCACCAGCGTGGCGGTGAGCCCGAGCCGGCGGCGGGACTGCAGGTCCGCGGTGAGCCGGAAGATCGGCGCCGGCAGCAGGTGCACCTCGTCGTAGACGATCAGGCCCCAGTCCTGGGCGTCGAACAGGTCCAGGTGCCGGTACTCGCCGTTCCGGCGGGTGGTGATCACCTGGTACGTCGCGATGGTGACCGGGCGGATCTCCTTGCGCTCACCGGAGTACTCGCCGATCTCCTCCTCGGTGAGCGAGGTGCGCGCGATCAGCTCGCGCTTCCACTGCCGCCCGGCGACGGTGTTGGTCACCAGGATCAGCGTTGTCGCCTTCGCCTCGGCCATGGCGGCCGCGCCCACCAGGGTCTTGCCGGCGCCACAGGGGAGGACGACGACGCCCGAGCCACCGGCCCAGAAGCCCTCGACGGCCTCCTGCTGGTAGTCGCGCAGGTGCCACTCCGACTGGTCGAGCTCGATCGGGTGGGCCTGGCCGTCGACGTAGCCGGCGAGGTCCTCGGCCGGCCAGCCGACCTTGAGCAGCGCCTGCTTGAGCCGGCCGCGCTCCGAGGGGTGCACGACGACGGAGTCCCCGTCGATGCGGGCGCCCAGCATGGGGGCGACCCGCTTGGAGCGGATCACCTCCTCCAGGACCGCGCGGTCGGACGACGTGAGCGTCAGCCCGTGCACCGGGTGGTTGGCCAGCGTGAGCCGGCCGAAGCGGTCCATGGTGTCGGCGACGTCGACCAGCAGCGCGTGCGGCACCGGGTAGCGGGAGTAGCGCACCAGCGCGTCCACGACCTGCTCGGCGTCGTGACCGGCCGCGCGGGCGTTCCACAGCGCGAGCGGCGTCACCCGGTAGGTGTGCACGTGCTCGGGGGAGCGCTCCAGCTCCGCGAACGGCGCGATGGACGCGCGGCACTCACGGGCCAGCGGGTGGTCGACCTCGAGGAGCAGGGTCTTGTCCGACTGGACGATCAGGGGGCCGTCACTCACGAAGCGTGGTTCCTCTTCCGGAGATGGGGGTCCGACGCGGCGGCGCGCAGGCGGCGCCGAGGGGCACCGGGGACTCTCCACCGTAACCGCGCCGCGCGACCGGTACTTCCCGGTCGGACCGTCAGACCCAGTCGCGCCGCAGTGGTGGCGGTGCGCCGCCCGGCCGCTGCAGCAGGACCTGGTTCACGCCCAGCTTGCCCACCTCGAACGCCAGCGCGCTGGCCACCATGTAGAGCCGCCAGACGCGGGCGCGCCCCACACCGGCCGCGGCCACGGCCCCGGCCCAGTTCGCCTCGAGGTTGGCGACCCACGCCCGCAGGGTGAGGGCGTAGTGCCGGCGCAGCGGCTCGACGTCGGTCACCTCGAGTCCGCTGGACGCCAGCGCGTCGATCATGTCGCCGAGACCCACCAGATCCCCGTCGGGGAACACGTACCGGGTGATGAAGGTGTCGTCGTTCCGGCGGGTCCGGGGCCCCACCCAGGCGATCGCGTGGTTGAGCAGCCGGCCGCCCGGGCGCAGCAGGTCGTGGAGGGTGGTGGCGTAGCCGGGCAGCTGCGACCGCCCGACGTGCTCGGCCATCCCGACCGAGCTGATGGCGTCGAAGGGCCCGTCCTCCACCTCCCGGTAGTCCTCGACCCGGATCTCGACGGACCCGGCCAGCCCCGCCTCGGCCACGCGCTTGCGGGCGAGCGCGGCCTGTTCCTCGGAGAGGGTGACTCCGACGACGGTTGCGCCGTACTCCCGGGCGGCGTGCAGGGCGAGGCTGCCCCAGCCGCAGCCGACGTCCAGCAACCGCGATCCCGAGCGCAGTGCGAGCTTCCGGCAGATCAGGTCGAGCTTGGCCTCCTGGGCCGCCTCGAGGCCGACGCCGGGGTCGTCCCAGACGGCGCAGGAGTAGACCATCGACGGGCCGAGGACCAGGCGGTAGAACTCGTTGCCCAGGTCGTAGTGGTGCGAGACGGCGACGGCGTCGCGGCGGCGGCTGTGCAGCCGGCCGTACCGGCGGAGGCGGACCTCCTCGGGCGGCGGTGCCGGTTCGCGGCCGAGGAGGCCGAGCGCCAGGCCCGTGCGCAGCAGCCCCAGCCGCTCGCCGAGGGAGGGAGCCGGGGACTCGCCCGGCGCGAGGCGGCCCGTGGACGTGAGGGCGGCGAACGGCGCGTACAGGTCGCCCTCGACGTCGATCTCACCGGCGACGTAGGCGCGGGCGAGCCCGAGCTCGTCCCGGGTCCACACGATCCGGCGGATCGCCTGGGGGGACCTGAGGACGACCAGCGGGGCGTCGTCCGGGCCGGCCACGGTGCCGTCCCACGCCTGCAGGCGCACGGGCAACCGCTCGACCCCCAGGATCGGGGCCAGCGCCGTCGCCAACTGCTCGGCGACGGTCCTCTTCCCATCCATCACGGCCTCCCGCGAGGGAAGTTACTGCGCGGCCCCGGACGACGTCGACGGCTTTTGATCTTCTTCGACCAGCGCGACCGAGGTGATGCGGTGCACCGCGAAGGTGCTGTTCTCGCCGCGGCGCTCGTCGTACCCCTGGAGGAAACCACCGACCAGGGACACCGGGCGCACCACGCGCTGGCTGCCGCTGCCCTGGGCGTCGACGTAGCCCAGCCACACGGCGGATCCCTCGCGGACCGCGCGGGACAGCAGTTCCAGCGTGGTCGCCGTCGTCACCCCGGGCACCTGCCGCACGGCCTCACCGCGACGCGCGGACAGGGCGGCGTCCCCGGCGCGCATCTGACGGACGGTCGACTGGAGCTCGTCGGCGCCGAGCGCCCGCGGCGCGGGGGAGGAGTCGCTGCCGGTCTTGCGGCCGAGTGCGCGGGGACGGGCCGGCGGCCGCGTGAGGACGGCGCCGCCCGCCTGCTCGCCGGCCGGGGCGTAGCCCGCCTCGCGGAGCACGGTGAGCACCTCGTCGGCGCCCAGCCCGCTGACGAGGACGCCCGGGGCCAGGCGGCGCAGCTCCGCCGGAGCGGTCCGCCGGTCGTTGAGCACCTGGGAGAGCAGCCCGTGGTCGTCGGAGCGCACGTAGGACTCGATCGAGCCCACGCGCAGCCGGCCGTGCTGGCGGGCGACGTCGTCGACCAGGTAGTCGAGCGCCTGGGGGACCGGCGTGCGCGAGGACCGGGTGAAGAAGTCGTGCAGGTCCGACGCCGACCAGCCGGCGTCCAGCGCGCGCCGGACGCTGGACTCCGACACCCGGAACACCGTCGCCCCACCGGAGGACTCGACGTCGGCGACGACGGCGAGGGTGTCGGCCAGCTCGGCGACCAGCGGCCCGGGTGCGATCAGCGAGAGGTCGGGCTGGGCGAGGACGTGGTCGACCGGCTCGGGCAGGAGGCCGCGCATGCCGTCGGCGGCGCCGTCCTCTCCATGGGTCAGCAGGCCGCGACCTGCCGTCGACAGGACGCCACCGACGAGCACCCCCAGGCGGGCCGCCTCGTCGAGCATGCCGGGGACGGGTGCGAGCCGGTCGGCCCGCCGGGGCGTGCGCCAGCGCAGCAGCGCGACCAGGTCGGTTGCGGCCAGCCCGGAGCCGGGCGGGTACTCGGCCAGCACGGTGAGCGCGGAGCGGCGGATGGCCGGAGCGGTGTGCCGGGTGAGGTCGGGGGAGAGCGGGTTCACGGCCTTTCCCGCGACGTCGCGCTGCCCGACCAGCGACGGCAGCCGCACCCCGCCGAGCCAGCCTGCGGCGAGAACCGCCCAGCGGTCGGCCAGGTCCTGCTCCCGCCAGATGTCGTAGGCGCGGGTGGGGAGCCACTCGTCGCGGTGCGGTCCGCCTACGTCGAGCAGCCCGGCGGCATAGGCGAGCTCCAGCAGCCAGGCGCTCTCGGGCTCGCCCAGGTGCAGCACCCGGGCCAGCCGCTTCTGGTCGCGCACGCCGACCCCGCCACTGCGCAGCAGGCCGGCCGGCTCCTCCTCGAGCAGGGCCAGCAGCTCGCCGATCTTGCCGACGCTCTCCAGCGCCGCGCCGGCCGCGCGGCGGTCCGCCGACGCCCGCTCGTGGGAGGCGGCCGGGGGCTCGGGGCGCAGCCGCGGTGGCCCGTACGGACGGTCGCCGCGCAGGTGCAGGCCGATCTCGCGGGGCAGCTCCACGTTCAGGGCGTCGATCCGGGCCAGCAGCCCACGCTGCAGCAGCCGGCGGGCGGGGGTGGAGCCGCCGTTCGGTGAATCGGGGAGGTGGCCCACCGGCCGCTCGCCGGCCAGGCGCTCGAGCACCTCCCGCTCCTCCGGGTCCAGCTCGCCGATCGTCGCCGCCAGGTCGGTGGGCAGCTGCACGCGCAGCTCCGTCGCCCGGCGGCCCAGGCCGGCCGGGTGGCGGACGGCCCGCCGCACCGGGTCGGGGGCGTGCAGGACGTCGTCGCCCCAGAGCAGCGCCCTGTCGGTGAGCCGCTCCAGGCCCGAGGCCAGGACGTCGGAGGGGACATCGGGCAGCGCAGCGGCCAGCGCGTCCGGGGCCAGGCCGTCGCCGGGCGCGAGCAGCACCACGTCGAGGACCTGGAGCGTCGCGGCGTCCAGCTCGTCCAGCGCGCGGTCGACCGACACCGGGACGGCGAGCCGGCTGGCGAGGGCGACCAGGTCCGAGGGCGCGGGGCGGGCCACGTCGGGGCGGGCCACCAGCAACGCGCGCAACTGCTCGTCGCTGCGGGTGCGCAGCCAGCCGGCGAGCGTCGCAGGGGGTTCCGTGGGCATCCGGTCCACGCTACGTCGCCCGTGCAACCTGCTGACAGCATGGCCGGGTGATCCCGGCCGCCGACGACCCGCACACCCGCACGGCCCTGGCCGCCCACCAGGCCGGCGCCATCCGGTGGCTGGGCGGTGGGGCCATCGCGGTCGTCCTGGGTGTGCTGCTGGGCGCCGCCGCGGTCACCCTGGCCGACAGCGGCCGGCGGGTGCCGGGCCTGGGGCTCGCCGTCATCGCCCTGGTCCTGCTGGGGCTCGTCGGGATCGCGGCCGGCGCCGGCGCCCTGCTCCGCACCCGGCGCTGGCAGCGTGCCCTGGCCGCCGCCCCGTGGCGGACCGGACGGCTGCGCATCGCCGGCCCGGCGATCATCGCGTTCGAGCCGGAGGGCTTCGACGAGCTCGACCCGCTGCAGGAGCCCGTGCGCCTCCAGCTGCTGAGCACGGCCGTGTGGCGGACCCGTGCCGTCCAGGAGCTCGACGGCGGCGAGGTGCGCGCCGCGCCCGTGGGGGACGGCCAGTGGGTGCTCACCGCGGAGGGCCTGCCCACGCTGTACGGCGCCAAGGCCGCGCGCCGCTGACCCGACCGGCCCGGGAGAGGGAGCGTGCGTGCGCGCGCGTGCCGATCGCTGCGAAGATGACCCGGACGTGCGCCGCAGGGCGCACCTGGACACGGAGGCGACATGGCCAAGCGCAACGAGAAGCACGCGCACCTGGTGGAGCCCACCTGGGGGCAGTCCGACGACGGCGGCCCGCCGCTGACCGAGCTGACGAGCGAGTCCGCCGGTCCGCTCTCCCCCTTCGGCGAGGACCACAGCTTCCCGCTGCCGGTCGAGAGCCTCCGGTACGCGCACCCGACGGACAAGCCGAACCGGGCCGGCGTCCAGACGGCCGAGGGACGTCGGCGGTGACCTCCCCCGCGCTGCCGTCCTACAGCAGCGGGACCTCGACGGTCCCCCTGCTGGGCGACACGATCGGGGCGAACCTGGATCGGACGGCAGCGCGGGTGGGCGACTCCGAGGCGCTGGTGGAGTGCGCCACGGGCCGCCGGTTCAGCTACCCCGAGCTGGTGGCCGAGGTCGACGCGACCGCCCTGGGCCTGGAGGCCCTCGGCGTCCGCAAGGGCGACCGGGTCGGCATCTGGGCGCCCAACTGCGCGGAGTGGGTCTTCGTCCAGTACGGGACGGCGAAGCTCGGCGCGATCCTGGTGAACATCAACCCGGCCTACCGGACGCACGAGCTGGCCTACGTGCTGGAGCAGGCCGGCATCTCGGTGCTGGTCGCCGCGCCGGAGTTCAAGACCAGCGACTACCGGTCGATGGTCGCCGACGTGCGGGGCGACTGCCCCGAGCTGCGCGAGGTCCTCTTCCTCGGCGATCCCGAGTGGGAGCAGCTGCTCACCACCGGCCGGGCCGCCGACCGCGAGCTGCTGGCGCGCCGGGAGGCCGAGCTCTCCGCCGACGACCCGATCAACATCCAGTACACGTCGGGGACCACGGGCTTCCCGAAGGGCGCCACGCTCACCCACCACAACCTGCTCAACAACGGGTTCTTCGTCGGCGAGGGCTGCGGCTACACCGAGGCCGACCGCGTCTGCATCCCGGTGCCCTACTACCACTGCTTCGGCATGGGCATGGGCAACCTCGGCGCCACCTCGCACGGCGCGACCATGGTCATCCCCGCCCCCGGGTTCGACCCGGCGCTCACGCTCAAGGCCGTCCAGGACGAGCGCTGCACCTCGCTGTACGGCGTCCCGACGATGTTCATCGCCGAGCTGGCGCTGCCCGACTTCGCCGACTACGACCTCTCGACTCTGCGCACCGGGATCATGGCCGGCTCGCCGTGCCCGGTGGAGGTGATGAAGCGGGTGGTCAGCGAGATGGGCATGACCGAGGTGACCATCTGCTACGGGATGACCGAGACGTCACCGGTCTCCACCCAGACCGGTGCCGACGACGACCTCGACCGCCGCACCTCCACCGTCGGTCGGGTGCACCCGCACCTCGAGGTGAAGGTCGTCGACCCCGCCACCGGCCTGACCGTGCCGCGCGGGACGCCCGGGGAGTTCTGCACCCGCGGCTACTCGGTGATGCTCGGCTACTGGAACGAGCCGGAGAGGACCGCGGAGGTGATCGACCGCGCCCGCTGGATGCACACCGGCGACCTGGCCGTGATGGACGACGCGGGGTACCTCAACATCGTCGGCCGGATCAAGGACATGGTCATCCGCGGCGGCGAGAACGTGTACCCGCGCGAGATCGAGGAGTTCCTCTACAGCCATCCGGACGTCGTCGACGCGCAGGTGATCGGCGTGCCCGACGAGCGGTACGGCGAGGAGCTGATGGCCTGGGTGCGGCTGCGCGAGGGCGCCGAGCCGCTGACGGCCGAGGCCCTGCGCGAGTTCTGCACCGGCCGGCTCGCCCACTACAAGATCCCGCGCTACGTCAAGGTCGTCGACGAGTTCCCGATGACGGTGACCGGCAAGATCCGCAAGGTGGAGATGCGGCAGGTCTCGGTCGAGGAGCTCGGCCTGGAGTCCGCGGCCGCCGTCCGGAACGCCTGACTCAGGCCTTCGCCTTCGAGGCCGGGGTCAGCCGCACGATCAGCTTCGACAGCAGGCTGCCCACCACCACCCAGATCAGCGCCGCGAGACCGTCGTTGATCGCCTCGGCGATCTTCGGGTCCGACGGCGTGAACAGGTCCTTGGTGAACCAGCCGAACGTGTCCCGCCAGCCGGCGGTGAACTCGACCAGCCCGTTGGCGGGGTTGGCCTCGAACAGCACGAACACCGCGTGGATCACGATGATCGCGGCGATCACCGAGCACACGACCCGCACGATCGTGGCGACGAGTGAGAAGACGCGGGCTGCACCGTTGCTGGCCATGCGGAGCATCGTGGCGCAGCGGCGCGCGGTTCGCGAGTCGTCGGGTAACAGTCAGGCGGGTCCGCAGGGGACGACGAGCGCGCGGTGGTCGGACAGGGCCAGCCGCGGTGACTCGACCGGACCGGTGGCCCGCAGCCCACCCCTGACCAGCACGTGGTCGAGCTGCCGCGTCGGGCGGTGCACGGGGAACGTCGGAACCGAGGCGAGAGGCTGGAGACCGCTGACCCGCACCGCGGGGCGGGCCGTCATGTTGAGGTCTCCGAGCAGCACCAGGGGCCCGGGAGCCCCCTCGAGCGTGCTCATCACCTGCCGCAGCTGCCGGCGGTTCCAGCCCGGCACGAAGGACAGGTGCGTGGTGCACACGGTGAACCGGCCGGACGGGCCGTCGATCACCGCTGTCACCGCCACCCGCGGCTCGTCCCGGACCAGGATCGGCCGGTGCGTCCCCGGCAACCACATGGGCAGGCCGGCGCGTGCCCCGCGCAGCCGGACGACGTCCCACGTGACCACCGGGTAGCGGGAGACCAGCGCGACGCCGTACCCGGGGGAGTCCTGCTGCTCCTGGCCCGTGGCCACCGTCCACGTGCCGCCGGGGGTCCCGATCACGGCGGGGACGAAGCACGCGTCCACCGCTCCCATGGCCTCGGCCGCCAGCGCCGTGAGGTCGGCACCGTGCGACCGGGCCTGGTTGCGGTCGACCTCCTGCAGCGCGAGGACGTCGGCGTCGAGCGCCGCCACCGCCTGGGAGAGCCGGCCGGGCTCGACCCGACCGTCGTCCACGGAGCGGCCGTGCAGCAGGTTGAAGGTGGCGATGCGCACGGGCGGTCCTGTGCCCGGGTCAGTCGACCGGAACCGTGACGGCCACGGCGGCGGCCAGGCAGATCGCGATCACGGCGGCGGTGACGGCAGCGACGGAGCGCCGTGCCGCGACGTCCCCGTCCTCTAGTCGCCGGCGCTGGACGAACCGGGCACGGGCGGGGGCGAGCCCACCGAGGACGCCGAGGCCGAACAGTGCGGTGACACCTGCCGCCACGAGCAGGGCCGGCCGGTCCGAATCCACGGCACGGTGCCCGATCAGCCCGGCGACGGCGAGGATGCCGAGGCCGGTGCGCTGCCACGCGAGGTCGGTGCGCTCCGCAGCGACGCCCGGCGGTCCCGCGCGTGTCACAGCACCTCCAGCCCGACGAGGACGCCGACGACCACGACGACGGCGGCCACGGCGGCGGTCAGCGCGGGCACCATCCAGCCCTCCGGCAGCGGCCGGCCGGCGCGGATGGCGGCCTCGTTGCCGCGCCAGCGGGAGTAGCCGGCCAGCGCCGTCCCGAGCCCGATGAGGACCAGCGCCAGAGCGATCGCCGCGCTGCCCCAGGACACCCCGAGATCGGGGGCGTAGGTCGCCACGGCGACCCCGCCGGCGACCAGCGCCAGCCCGGTGCGCAGCCAGGCGAGCAGGGTGCGCTCGTTGGCCAGGGTGAAGCGGTAGTCCGGGTGTGTGCCGGAGCCGGGGGACGGGTCCACCCGCTCAGGCTAGGGCGGCGGCCCGGCCGCTGCGGAAAGCCAGGTCCGGGGGAGGGCGGGGGGCGGCTAACCTGTCGGGGGAGCGGCTCCGTGCCGCCGTCGTCGCCCGGCCAGCGTGCCGGACCCGGAAGCGAGCAAGAGGGATCCAACGTGCCCACCGGCAAGGTCAAGTGGTTCAACCCGGAGAAGGGTTTCGGCTTCCTCGCGCGCGAGGACGGCCCGGACGTCTTCGTGCACAAGGACGCCCTCCCGGCCGGGACGGCGGAGCTGAAGCCGGGCCAGCGGGTGGAGTTCGGCATCGTCGCCGGCAAGCGTGGCGACCAGGCGCTGCAGGTGCGCATCCTCGACCCGCTGCCGTCGGTCGCGGCCACCGTCGCCGCGAAGAGCCGGAAGAAGCCGGACGAGCTGGTGCCGATCATCGAGGACCTGATCAAGCTGCTCGACGACGTCGGCGAGGGCCTGCGCCACGGCCGGCACCCCGACCGCGCGGAGTCCCGCAAGATCGGCTCCGTGCTGCGCGCCGTCGCGATGGACCTGGAGAGCTAGCTCCCCGGCACCGCGGTGGGCGGGGACGCGGGCGACGGCGTCCCGCTCAGGTCGCCGCCGGCGCGCAGGAAGCCGATCGGCCAGGCGCCGGAGAACTCGTCGCAGTCGCCGCCCTTGTCCTCGACGACCACCAGGTAGAACGCCGGCGGGACGACGTCGTCGGTGGTGATCTCGTCGAAGGAGCGCTCCCCGGCCGGGACGTCCACCTCGCCGATGAGCTCCTCGAGCTGCTCGTCGAAGACCTGCACCGCCCAGCCGCGCTCGGCGACCGACTGCGGCACCGTCAGGCTGATCGTGGCGCCGGGGGAGACCTCGAGGACCGGCGGGGTGTTGTCGTAGCGCTGCCCCTCCCCGTCGAGGCAGAACTGCACCGGCCGCACGGCGAGCTGCTGCGGCCCGACCTCGACCTCGACGTCCGGGGGGCCGGCGGGCTCGCCCGACCCGCACCCGGCGACGAGGAGCAGGAGCAGGGCGGCGACGGACCTGCTCACGACCACGAGGGTCCCACGGGCGTGGTGGGCGCCTCGGGGGAGACCCCCGACGGGCCGACCGGCCGCCGTCCCCGGTACAGGCTCCAGACGACGAGACCGACGGCGAGGCCCAGCAGCGCGGCGGCGACGGTGAAGCCCAGCCAGCCGGTCGGGGGCAGGGCGATCCCGAGCGCGCCGCCGACCACCCAGGCCATCTGCAGCCAGGTCTCCGAACGCGCGAACGCCGAGGCGCGCAGGCTCTCGGGCACCTCCCGCTGGATGATCGCGTCGAGCGACACCTTGCCCAGCGCGTTGGTCACCGCGGCGACACCGGCGACGACGGCGGCCATGGTGAAGCTGTAGAAGACCGCGGCCAGCAGCGTGATCGCGGCCGCGGTGGCCGCCGAGATCAGGACGAGACGGTCCGGGGCGGCGGCGTGCATCCGCGAGCCGATCGCGGTCCCGGCGAAGCTGCCGAGGCCCGCAGCCGCCGCGATCACGCCGAGCGCGAGGGTCGCCGACCAGCCGTCGTCGAAGTTCGCCTGCACCAGGAACGCGCTGAAGATGGTGAGGAAGCCCCCGAGCCCGCGCAGCGCCGCGTTGGCGCGCAGGGCCAGCACCACGTGCGGGCTGACCCGGCGGCGGCCGCTGCCGACCGGGATCTCCGCGGTGGTGAGCACGTCCGCCGGGAGCTCGCCGGTGGGGACGTCGACGTGCGGGGGGAGCCGGACCGCCAGCACGCCGGCGATCGCGAAGACGACCGCCGTCGCCCCCAGCTCCCAGTCGAACCCGAGCACGGCGGCGATCCCCGCGGCGACGCCGCCGGCGACCCCCGCCGTCGCCAGCCCGAAGACCGAGAGGCGGGCGTTGGCCGAGGTCAGCGACATGGCGTCGGGCAGGACACGGGGGACGACGGCGGCGCGCAGCACGTTGTGCGCCTTGGACAGCACGAGCACGCCCAGCGCCGCCGGGTAGAGCCAGAAGTCGTCGAAGTGCCGCATCATCACCAGCGCGAGCACCGCCCGGCCCAGATGGCTGCCCGCGATGGCCCACCGCCGGCCGCGCTGCAGCCGGTCCAGGGCGGGGCCGATGACGGGCGCGAGGACGGCGAACGGGGCCATCGTGACGAGCAGGTAGAGCGCGACGTTCCCGCGCTGCGCGTCGGCGGCCGCGGCGAAGAAGAGGGTGCCGGCGAGGCTGACCGCGATCATCGCGTCGCCGGCCATGTGCAGGGCGTTGACCCACAGCAGCTGGGTCAGGCCGCTCTCCCCGGCGCCGTCGGCGCGGCTCGCGGCCCGGACCCGGCGGGCCGCGGCGGCCGTGAGCTCCCGCGACCGCGCGGCGGCCACCCGGGTGACGGTCACCTTCTGCGGCCCGCCCGGTGGCGGATCCGGCGCAGCGGGCCGGTCGGGCCCGGGGAGGACCGTCGTCGGCTGCTCGTCGACCGGGGTGGGCCCCGTCGCCGACGGCATCGGGCGGGTGGCCGGACGCGGCGTGCCGAACGGTGTCGTGTCGGCCCGGTCGGGGCGCGCGGGCCCCGTGCGGCTCGCCCGGCGCAGGCGGCGGCCGGCACCGGGCGGACGACGGGACGCGGGCACGCCACCATCGTGCCGCACGGAGTCGGGCGGGTGGCCCTCCGCGGAGGTGGACGCGTCAGGGACAATGGGCGGGTGACCGACTCCTCCGCCTCCGCCGACGTCCTGGCCGCCGCGGTCGAGCAGGCCCGCGCCGCCGCCGTCGAGACCGCCGGCGACCCCTCCCTGGTGGGCGACCACCTGGGCGCCGCGCGCGAGCCGGTCGCCCCCGCCACCGACGAGGTGCCGGTGGAGGCCCTCGGCGACGTGCTGACCCACACCTTCGCCAGCCGCCTGCCCGGGTACGTCGGCTGGCACTGGGCGGTCACCGTGGCCCATGCCCCGGGCGACGACGGCGTGACCGTCGACGAGGTCGTGCTGCTGCCGGGCGACTCCGCGCTCCTGGCCCCGGCCTGGGTGCCGTGGCAGGAGCGGCTGCGCCCCGGCGATCTCTCCGTCGGTGATGTGCTTCCCTCGACCGAGGACGACCCGCGCCTCGCGCCCGCCTACCTGGTCGACGACGACTCGGCCGAGGACCCGGAGGGCCGGGTCGTGGCCCAGGAGCTGGGCGTGGGGCGCGAGCGCGTCATGTCCGCCGACGGACGCGGCCAGGCTGTGGGGCGCTGGACCGCGGGCGAGTTCGGGCCGACGTCGCCCATGGCGCGTCAGGCCCCGGGTCCCTGCGCCACCTGCGGGTTCTACCTGCCCCTGGCCGGCTCGCTGCGCCAGATGGTCGGCGCCTGCGGCAACGCCTACGCCCCGGCCGACGGCCGCGTCGTCACCGCCGACTACGGCTGCGGTGCGCACAGCCAGGCGACCCTGGTCGCCGACGAGGCCACCGAGGTCGTGCGCACCGCGCGCTACGACACCGGGACGTACGACGTCCTCACCGACTGAGGGCCCCCTTCCAGGGGCCCGCCCTGAGCCTGCGAAGGGTGGGGAGGAAGGGGGTCCTTCCAGTCACCTGCGGCGGGACTGGCCCTGCAGCTTCATGATCCACAGGCCCATCAGGGCCAGGCCGATGGCGGCCAGGCACGTCCAGGTCCACATCCGGTCCACCCGGTCGCCCAGGACCAGCAGCACGACGAGCGCCACCGCCCAGATGCCGATGCCGACGAGGACGACGCGGGCGGTGTCCACCTGCAGCGGGGGCGGGGCCTGCTTCGTCACGGTGCGACCTTAGGCCCGCGGCAGGTCACGATCGCAGAACCCCTCGGGCCGGGCGGGACGGGGCACGCGTCCTGCCGGACGGTCGTGTGGCACGCTGTCGCCGCTCGTCGCCAGCCACCGCCGTCCCGGGGGAGTCCGCATGCCCGAGAAGTCCCGTCCCACCACGGGTTCCACCACCGCAGGTGCTGACGGCGGGACGCCGGCGGACGTGCTCGCCGGCGGGACCGGTGCCCGCCGCAGCGACGGACCGCAGGTGCGCCCGAAGAACGGCCTCGACCGCTACTTCGAGATCAGTGCCCGGCGCTCGACCCTCACCCGTGAGCTGCGCGGCGGCCTGACGACCTTCTTCACGATGGCCTACATCGTGGTCCTCAACCCGATCATCCTGTCGGGCGCCGACGTCAGCGGGAACGAGCTGCCGTTCGCGTCCGTGGCCGCCGTCACGGCGCTCATCGCGGGCGTCATGACGGTGCTCATGGGCGTCGTCGGCCGGTACCCGTTCGCGCTCGCCACCGGACTGGGCATCAACGCCATCGTCGCGGTCTTCGCCGCCACCCAGCTCTCCTGGCCGGAGATCATGGGCCTGGTCGTGCTGGAGGGCCTGCTGATCACGGTCCTGGTGCTCACCGGGTTCCGTCGCGCCGTCTTCGAGGCCATCCCGCCGCAGCTGAAGACGGCCATCGCCGTCGGCATCGGCTTCTTCCTCACGATCATCGGTCTCGCCGACGCCGGCATCATCCGGCCGGGCAACCCGCTGATCAGCTTCGGTGTCGGGGGTCAGCTGGCCGGCTGGCCGATCCTGGTCTTCGTCGTCGGGCTGCTGCTGACCGCCGTGCTCGTGGTCCGCCGGGTCAAGGGTGCGCTGCTCATCGGCATCGTCATCTCGACCGTGCTGGCGATCATCATCGAGGCCGTCGCCGACATCGGCCCGCGGTTCGGCGCCGACGGTGCGGAGAACCCACGCGGTTGGGCGCTGCAGGTCCCGACCCTGCCCGACGACGTCGTGGGCACCCCGGACCTCTCGCTGATCGGCAACTTCTCGCTCTTCGGGGGCTTCGAGCGGATCGGTGTCATCGCCGCGCTGCTCATCGTCTTCTCGATCATGATCGCGGACTTCTTCGACACCGTCGGCACCGTCACGGCGGTCGGCGCCGAGGCCGACCTCCTCGACGAGAAGCGCAACCTGCCCAAGTCGCAGCCGGTCCTCCTCGTCGACTCCCTCGCCGCCGCCGCGGGTGGTGCCGGCAGCGTCTCGTCGAACACGACCTACATCGAGAGCACGGCCGGCGTCGCCGACGGCGCGCGCACCGGCCTGGCCAGCGTGGTGACGGGTCTGCTCTTCCTGGTGGCCACCCTCTTCAGCCCGCTCGTCCAGGTCGTGCCGTCGGAGGCCGCGGCCCCGGTGCTGGTGATCGTCGGCGCCATGCTGATCAGCCAGATCAAGAACCTGGCCTGGGACGACATGTCGCTGGTCATCCCGGCCTTCCTGACGATCGCCCTCATGCCCTTCACCTACTCGATCACCAACGGCATCGGGGCCGGTGTCGTCAGCTACGTGCTGCTGCGGACCGCCGTCGGCCGGAGTCGCGACGTCCACCCGCTCATGTGGGTCATCGCGCTGCTGTTCCTCGTCTACTTCCTGCTGGAGCCCCTGCAGCAGCTGTTCTGAGCAGTTGCTGAGCGTCGCTAATCACACGGGGATAAGCTGGGGAACGTGAGCCGGACGACGCTGGACACCGCGGCACTGGCTCACGACCTGCGGCTGGCGGTGATGCGCTTCTCCCGCCGGCTGCGCAACCAGCGGGTCGACAGCTCGGTCACCCTCACCCACCTCGCGGCGCTGTCCACGCTCAAGCGCGTGGGGCCGATCAGCCCGGGGGAGCTGGCCGCCCACGAGCGGGTGCAGCCACCCTCGATGACCCGGGTCGTCGTCGCGCTCGAGGGGATGGGTCTGGTCACCCGGACCCCGCACCCGACCGACGGCAGGCAGGTCATCATCGGCCTCACCCCCGCCGCGGAGGACCTCCTCACCGAGGAGGCCCGCGCGCGCGAGGCGTGGCTGAGCGGCCGGCTGCAGGAGCTGACGCCGGAGGAGCGCGCCGTGCTCCGCGAGGCGGCCGAGATCATGGAGAAGCTCGCCGGTGGGTGACCTGGACGAGTACTGACCAGGCGGCCGTGCAGGACCCCGGCACGGGATCGTTCCGTGCGCTGCGGGTCCGGAACTTCCGCATCTATGCATCGGCCAACCTGGTCAGCCTCACCGGCACCTGGATGCAGCGCATCGGCCAGGACTGGCTGGTCCTCCAGCTGTCCGGCGACAGCGGGGTCGCGCTCGGGCTGATCACCGCGCTGCAGTTCGGCCCCAGCCTGCTGCTCAGCATGTACGGCGGGGTCCTCGCCGACCGCTACGAGAAGCGCCGGACGTTGCTGATCTGCCAGGCGCTGATGGGCCTGCTCGCGCTGGTGCTGGCGATCCTCGTGGCCACCGACGCGGTGGCCCTGTGGCACGTCTTCGCGCTGGCCGCGGGGCTGGGCTCGGTCGCCGCGATCGACCTGCCGGTGCGGCAGGCGTTCGTGTCCGAGATGGTCGGCTCGGCCCTGCTGACGAACGCGGTGAGCCTGAACTCCACGATCTTCAACGGGGCCCGGCTGGTCGGGCCCGCGGTGGCCGGCCTGCTGATCGGCGCCTCCTCGGGGAACACCGCCCCGGCTTTCTTCGTCAACGCCGCCAGCTTCGCGTTCACGATCGCCGCGCTCGCCGGCATGCGGGCCTCCGAGCTGAGGCCCAGCACGCCGGTGGCGCGCGCCAAGGGCCAGCTCCGCGAGGGCCTCCGCTACACCCGGGCGCACCCGGACCTGCTCCTGGCGATGGGCCTCGCGTTCGTGATCGGCACCTTCGGCTTCAACTACCAGGTGACGATCGCGCTGATGGCCCGCGAGCAGTTCGGGCTGGGCGCGGAGGCCTTCGGGCTGCTGTCCACCACGTTCGCCGTCGGATCCCTGACCGGCGCCCTGCTGTCCACCCGCCGCAGCGTGCGGCCGCGCCAGCGATTCCTGGTGATTTCCGCGGTCGTCTTCGGGCTGTTCACCGTGGTCGCCGGCCTGATGCCGGGCTACGCCTCCTTCGCCCTGCTGCTCGTGCCCACCGGCGCCGCGGCGCTGGTGTTCAGCGTGGCCAACAACAGCTTCGTCCAGCTCGGCGTCGACCCGCAGATGCGCGGCCGCGTCATGGCGCTGTACTTCATGTCCTTCATGGGCGGCACGCCGGTCGGGGCACCGCTGATCGGCTGGATCTCCGAGCACCTCGGTGCGCCGTGGGGGCTGATCCTGGGCGGAGCCGTCTGCGTGGTCGCCGGCCTCGGCGCGGCCGCGTGGCTCGCCCGGGGACGGCGGGTGCGGCTGGAGGGCGCCCTGCGCCCGCCGCGCCTGCGGCTGCGGGTCGGCGCCCCGGGGACGCGCGTGCCGTCGGCCCGGCTGCGCGCCGCGGCGGAGGCCGCCGAGGAACAGACCACCGGGCCCCAGAACCTGGGGCGCTGAGGGCCCGCGGGCACCGCACCCGGAGTACCGTCCCCGGCATCCCCGTGCGGGCACCGGAGGCGACGATGTACGTCCCACTGCTCCAGATCGGCGGCACGGTCGCCGTCATCGCCGCTCTCATCGCGTGGACCGGGCCCGCCGTCCGATGGGTCCGCCGGAGGATGGAACGCCGCCGCGCCGTCCGCTGTCCCGCGCCGGACCGGCGTCCGCTGCAGGTCGTCGCGGCCGACCTCCGCCGGCTCGCCCGCTCCCTCTCGCTCGTCCCGGCCGGCGCACCGATGGCCCGCCGGCGGGCGTTGGTGGCTGCCTACGACGACGTCCTCGTGGAGGCGGCGGCCCTGCTCGAGGTGCCGCACGAGCTGCGGACCGGGCCGGACGGCCCCGTGCGCGACGCCGAGCGGCTCCGGCTCGTGGCCCAGCTGGAGGCCGCCGGGCTGGCGGTGCAGGGCTGAGTCCGGCCGGACGGCGGCTGTTCCTCGCCGTCGACCCCCCGGAGTGGGCCCGGTCGGACCTGGCGGCGGCCGTCGCGCCGCTGACCTCGGCGGCCGGGGCGCCGCGCTGGACCGTCCCGGAGCGGTGGCACCTCACGCTGCTCTTCCTCGGCGCGGTGCCGGCCGGGTGCGTGGAGCCGCTGGTGTCGGCGGCGGGACCGGCCGTGGCGGGCACACCGGCGATGCGGCTGCGGCTGGCGGGAGGTGGGCGGTTCGGCTCCCTCCGCCGTCCGCAGGTCGCGTGGGCCGGCCTGGACGGGGACGTCGCGGCACTCGTCGCGCTCGCGGAGCGGCTGGCCGACGCGGCGCGCGCGGTCGGACTGCCGGTCGAGGACCGGCCGTTCCGTCCGCACCTCACCCTGGGCCGCTGGCGTCCCCGGCAGCCGGCGGACGGGTCGCTGACCGACCGGCTCGCGGACTACCGCGGTCCGGTGTGGCCGGTGGAGGAGGTGCGCCTCTGGGAGAGCCACCTCGGGCGGGAGCCGACCTACGACGTGGTCGCGAGCTGGCCGATCCCGGTCGAGTGAGCAGTTCCGGTCGCCTCGCCCGGCGTGCCCGCGCACGTCGGCGACGGGAACTGCACAGTCGGCGTCACCAGGCGTACTCCATGGGGGCGGCGCGGTAGCCCGGGAAGATCTCGTCCAGGCGCTCCAGCGCGGCGTCGTCCAGCTCGACGTCGAGCGCGGCCAGGGAGCCCTCGAACTGCGCCATCGTGCGCGGGCCCACGATCGGGGCGGTCACCGCCGGCTGGTGCAGCAGCCAGGCGAGCCCCACGCCGGCGGGTGCGTGCCCGAGGTCGCGGCAGAACGCCTCGTAGGCCTCCAGGGCCGGCCGGTGCTCCTCGATCCGCTTCTGCTGGCGCTCCTCGTTGCGGCGGCCGCCTTCCGTCTTCTCGAGCACGCCTCCCAGCAGGCCCCCGGCGAGCGGGCTCCACGGGATGATGCCGACGCCGTAGTGGGTGGCGGCCGGGAGCACCTCGAGCTCCACGTGCCGGGTGAGCAGGTTGTAGTGCGACTGCTCGCTGACCAGGCCCTGGAAGTTCCGGCGGGCGGCGGCCTCGTTCGCGGCCGCGATCTGCCACGCCGCGTGGTTCGACGATCCGACGTAGAGGACCTTGCCCTGGGCGACGAGCGTCTCGCAGGCCTGCCAGATCTCCTCCCACGGCGTCCGCAGGTCGACGTGGTGGAACTGGTAGAGGTCGATCCAGTCCGTCTGCAGCCGGCGCAGCGAGGCCTCGCAGGCCCGGACGATGTTGCGGGCCGACAGGAAGGTGTCGTTGGGCCAGTCGGTCATCGAGCCGTAGACCTTGGTGGCGAGGACCGTCTTCTCCCGCCGCTCCGCCCCGTGGGCGAACCAGGTGCCGAGGACCTCCTCGGTGCGGCCCTTGCCGACCTCGAAGCCGTAGACGTTGGCGGTGTCGAAGAAGTTGATCCCCTCGGCATGCGCGCGGTCCATGATCTCGTGCGAGTCGGCCTCCTCGGTCTTCCAGCCGAAGTTCATGGTGCCCAGGCACAGGCGGGAGACGGTGAGGCCGCTGCGGCCGAGGTGCGTGTACTCCATGGGGAACGACCCTGGCACCCTGTGCGCCGTGCCGCAGGACGATGCAACCACCGCTGCAACCACTGCTTTCGACGCCGCCACCGCCGTCCGACGGACCGACGGCGGCGGCCTGGTCGCCGAGCTCGACCCGGGGTGGGACGTCGGGGGAGGCATCCTCAACGGCGGGTACCTGCTGTCGGTGGCCGGCCGGGCCGCGGTGCTGGAGAGCCCGCACGCGCACCCGGTCGCACTGTCGGCCAGCTACCTGCGGGCGCCCGCGGCAGGGCCGGCGACCCTCACGGTGGAGCCCGGCCCGGCGGGCCGCACGCTGGCGCACTCGCTGGTCACGCTGTCCGACGGCGGGGGACCGGCGCTCACCGTCCAGGCGACGACGGCCACGCTGACGTCGGCGCCGTCGGAGTACGGCCGTCCGATGCCCGACGTCCCGCCGGTCGAGGAGTGCTTCTCCGTCTCCGAGCACCGCGACCTGGCGCCCCCCGGGGTGCAGGTGCCGGGACTCTCGCTGCAGGTGGACACGCGGCTCGACATGGCGACGGCGGGGTGGGCCTTCGGTCAGCCTTCGGGTGAGCCGGTCCTCCGTGCCTGGCTGCGGTTCGCCGACGGGCGCGAACCCGATCCGCTGGCGCTGCTCACGTTTGCCGACGCCCTGCCGCCCACCAGCTTCTCGATGGGCAACATGGGGTGGGCGCCGACGGTGCAGCTGCAGGTGCTCGTGCGGGCGCTGCCCGCGCCCGGGTGGTGCCTGGTCGAGGCCCGGTCGAGCGAGATCTCCGGTGGCTGGGTCGACGAGGACTACCGCATCTGGGACTCCACCGGCCGGCTGGTCGCGCAGAGCCGTCAGCTCGCCCGGGCGCCCCGATGACCGGCGGCGCGCGGGAGGACCGGCACGCCGAGGACGGTGACCACCTCGCCGGGTTCGGGTACCGGCAGCAACTGGACCGGAGCATCGGGCGGTTCGCCAGCTTCGCCGCAGGCGTCAGCTACATCTCGATCCTCACCGGGACGTTCCAGCTCTTCTACTTCGGCTTCGGCGCGGGCGGGCCGGCCTACGTCTGGTCCTGGCCGCTGGTGTTCGTCGGCCAGCTCATGGTCGCCCTGTGCTTCGCCGAGCTGGCCGCGCGGTTCCCCGTCGCCGGGTCGCTCTACAACTGGACCAAGCGCCTGGGGAACCGGACCACGGCCTGGATGGCCGGCTGGATGATGCTCACCGCCTCGATCGTGACGCTGGCGGCCACCGTCCTCGCCTACCAGATCACGCTGCCCCAGCTCTGGTCGGGCTTCCAGCTGGTCGGCGACGGCACGGGCACCTACGACTACGCGGTCAACGCCGTGATCCTGGGCAGCGCGCTCATCGTCTTCACCACGCTGGTCAACGTCTTCGGCGTCAAGCTGATGTCCCGCATCAACAGCGCGGGGGTCTTCGTCGAACTCGTCGCCGCCGTGCTGATCATCGTGCTGCTGGCGGCGAACATCACCCGCGGGCCCGACGTCGTCCTCGACACGGCAGGGACGGGGGAGGGGCAGGACCTCGGCTACCTGGGTGCCTTCCTGGTGGCCGCGCTGGCCTCGGGCTACGTGATGTACGGGTTCGACACGGCGAGCTCCATGGGTGAGGAGACCGTCGACCCGCGGCGCACCGCGCCCCGGGCCATCCTGCGGGCCGTCACCGCCTCCTTCGTGCTCGGCGGCCTGATCCTGCTCTTCGGCCTCATGGCCGTCGAGGACATCCGCGACCCGCAGCTGTCCTCCAGCACCGGTGGCCTGCAGTACGTGCTCCTCCAGGCCTCGGGCAGCGGGATCGGGCGGGTCTTCCTGCTCGCGATCGTCGTCGCGATCACCGTCTGCTGCCTCGCGGTGCACACGGCGACGATCCGGATGATGTTCGGCATGGCCCGGGACAACAACCTCCCGGGCGCCGCCCGGCTGGCCCGGGTGCACCCCCGCTTCAAGACCCCCGTCGTCCCCGCCGTGGTCATCGGGCTGCTCTCCATCGCCATCCTGCTGATCAACATCCGCCAGCCGCAGATCTTCACGGTGATCACCAGCATCGCCGTCGTGATGATCTACCTCGCGTACCTGCTGGTGACGGTGCCGATGCTCCTCAGCCGCCTCCGTGGCCGGTGGCCGCTGCCCGCCGAGGGCGGCAGCCGCGGGCACTTCTCCCTGGGGCGCTGGGGCCTGCCGGTGAACGTGCTGGCGGTCCTGTGGGGCGCCGGCATGGCGATCAACCTCGGCTGGCCGCGGCGGGAGGTCTACAACGCCGCGGAGCCGTACCACTGGTACCTGCAGTGGGGTGCGGCCGTCTTCATCGGCGCGATCGCCCTGGCCGGCCTGGCGTACTACCGGCTCCGTCAGCGGCACCGCACCGGGGTGCTGCCCGACCACGCGGCGGAGCGTCCCGTGCCCGGCGGACCGCAGGTCGCCGTCGGCGAGGCCTGATCCCGACGGGGCGATGAGTTCGGGGCGCCCCTGCGGTCTGCACGACCGTGACCACCACGACGCTCGACACCCCCGAGGCCGCGCTCGTCTACGACGTCCGCGGTCCGCTGCCGACGGCGGACGGCCGCCCGCCGCTGTTCCTCGTCGGCGCACCGATGGACGCCAGCGGCTTCGGCACGCTCGCCGGGCACTTTCCCGACCGCACGGTGGTCACCTACGACCCGCGTGGCCTCGGCCGCAGCACGCGCACCGACGGGCGGACGACGCACACGCCCGAGCAGCACGCCGAGGACATCCACCGGGTCATCGAGGCCGTCGGCGGCCCCGTCGACCTGTTCGGCAGCAGCGGCGGTGCCATCAGCGGGCTGGCCCTGGTCGCCGCCCACCCCGGTGACGTGCGCAGACTCGTCGCCCACGAGCCGCCGCTCCTGCCGGTCCTCCCGGACGCGGAGCGCGCCGTCGCGGCCACCCGCGCGGTGCAGGCGGTCTACCGGGCGAAGGGCTGGGGCCACGGGATGGCCGCGTTCATCGCCCTGACCTCGTGGCAGGGCGAGTTCACCGACGACTTCGCGGCCACCGCCACGCCGGACCCCGCGGCGTTCGGCTTCCCCACCGAGGACGACGGCTCCCGCGACGACCCGTTGCTGTCGGACGCCTCCGACGCGATCACGGCCTTCCGGCTCGACGTCGCCGCGCTGACGGCGGCGCCGACCCGGATCGTCGTCGCCGCCGGCATCGAGTCGAAGGACACCCTCACCTGGCGCACCGCGGTCTCGACGGCCGAGGCCCTGGGGCAGGAGATCGTCGTCTTCCCCAGCCACCACGGCGGATTCCTCGGCGGCGAGTTCGGCCAGCACGGGCAGCCGGAGGCCTTCGCCGCCCGGCTGCGCGAGGTCCTGGGGGCGGGCTGAGTCAGGAGTCCGGCAGCTCGATGGGCCCGGTGAGGTAGCGCTGCAGGTTCGGCCCGATCGTCGTGGCCAGCCACTCCGGGGACGCCGTCGCCAGCGGTTCCAGCTTCAGCACGTACCGGCCGACGACCAGCCCGATCAGCTGCGAGGCCGCCAGGGCGCCGCGGATCTCCCGCTCCCGGGCGGGCATGTCGAGCGTCCCGACCACACGGCGGAGCACCTGGGTGACCAGGAACTCGCGCAGGAACTTCGCCGTCCGCTCGCTGCCGATGGCCGACCGCACCAGGGCGAGGGCCGCCGGCTGCATGGGGCCGTCCCAGACCCGCAGCAGCAGCCGGACGACGTTGCGCCCGAGGTCGTCCCGGCCGCCGGCCAGCACCTCGGGCAGCAGGTCCGCCGGATCGGCCGGAGCCTCGATGGCGGCGAGGAAGAGCTTGTCCTTGTTGCCGAAGTAGTGGTGCACCAGGGCCGGATCCACGCCCGCCCCCGCAGCGATGCCGCGGATGGTGGCGCCGTCGAAACCCCGCTCGGCGAACGCCTGCCGTGCAGCGGTCAGGACGGCGTCCCGGGTGTCGGGGTTCCCGGGGCGCCGTCCCGACCGTCGTGCGGGTCCTGCTGTGCTCAGCTGGTCCTCCTCCGCAGGGTCGCCGCCGCGAGCGCGAGGGCGAGCAGGGCGACGCCGGCCACGATCCCGACGTCGACCCACATGGTGCCCGTCGCCTCGGTGGAGCTGCCGACCTCCTGGAGCGCCTCGACCGCGTAGGTCAGGGGGAGGACGTCGCTGATGGCCTGCAGCCAGCCGGCCATCTGCTCGCGGGGGACCAGCAGGCCGCACAGGAAGAACTGCGGCAGCACGATCACCGGCATGAACTGCACCGCCTGGAACTCGCTGCGGGCGAAGGCGCTGGCCAGGAGTCCGAGGGCCACCCCCAGGACGGCGTCGACGACGGCGATGAGGACCACCAGCCCCACCGACCCGGTGACGTCCAGGTCGTAGACGGTGGTCGCGACCGAAACCGTCACCACCGCCTGCAGGGCCGCGGCCAGGCCGAACGCCAGGCCGTACCCGAGCAGCAGGTCCAGGCGGGCGAGCGGAGTGGTGAGCAGCCGCTCGAGCGTGCCGGACGTGCGCTCCCGCAGCATCGCGATGCTGGTCACGAGGAACATGACGACGAACGGGAAGATCCCGAGCATCGTCAGCCCGACCCGGTCGAACGTGCTCGGCTGGCCGGGCATGGTCGGCAGGTCCTTCCAGAGCAGGTACAGCAGGCCGAGCAGCAGGCTCGGCAGCACCAACAACATCGCGATGGTCCGGTGGTCGTGCCGCAGCTGTCGCAGGATACGGCCGGCGGTCGAGACCGTCAGGCGCGGGCTCAGGTGGGTGGGGGCCGGACGGTCCAGGGTCGCGGTCATGCCGCCACCTCCTCACGGGCGCGGACCACGGTGAGGAAGGCTTCCTCGAGGTCCTCGGAGTGGCCGTCGGCGCGCAGCTGCGCCGGCGTGGAGTCGGCGATCAGCTCGCCGTCGCGGAGCAGCAGCAGGCGGTCGCAGCGCCCGGCCTCGTCCATCACGTGGCTGGAGACGATCAGCGTCGTCCCGGCCGCGGCCAGGCCGTGGAACCTCTCCCACAGCTCGACCCGCAGCACCGGGTCGAGCCCGACCGTCGGCTCGTCGAGGACCAGCACCTCCGGGCTGCCGACCAGCGCGCAGGCCAGGGAGGCCCGGCCCCGCTGCCCGCCGGAGAGATCCGCGACGAGCTGACCGGCGGCACCGGCGAGGCCGACGTCGGCGATCGCGGCGTCGGCCTCCCGGGCGCCCATGCCGTACAGCGAGGCGAAGTAGCGGGCGTTCTCCCGCACGGTGAGGTCGGCGTAGACGCTCGGCGCCTGGGTCACGTAGCCGACCCGGCGGCGCAGGTCGGGGGAGCCGGCCGGCCGGCCGAGCACGGTGACCCGGCCCGAGCGCACCTGCTGGACCCCGACCAGGGCGCGCATGAGCGTCGTCTTCCCGCTCCCGCTGGGCCCGAGCAGGCCGGTGACCTGCCCGGCGGGGACGGTGAACGACAGGCCGGGGAGCACGCGACGGCGTCCCCTGTCGACGACGAGATCGGTGACGGTGACGGCATCCATGCCGGCCTCCTGAAACTCAACGGGTGATGAACTCAACGCTAGATGAGTTGCTGTGGACCCGTCAACGGAGTCGTTGGTCCCGGCTGCCTCAGGCGCGCGCCGTGACCGCGGCGGGCAGCCGGCCGGCGAGCCAGTCGGTCATCTCCGCGGCGCCCATCGGCGCGGCGTAGAGGTACCCCTGCCCGACGTCGCACCCGAGCTCCGCCAGGGCGGCGGCGGTCGCGGGGTCCTCGACGCCCTCCGCCACGACGGTCAGACCCAGCTCGTGGCCCAGGTCGACCACCGACCGGACCAGGGCGGCGTCCTCCGTCGTCGTCGCCATCTCGGCGATGAAGCTGCGGTCGATCTTCACCTCGCTGACCGGCAGGTTCTTGACGCGCCCCATCGAGGAGTAACCGGTGCCGAAGTCGTCGATCGACAGGCTCACCCCCGCGGAGTGCAGTCGACCGAGGACGTCGCGGGCGCGGGCGGGCTCGGCGACCAGCGCGCTCTCGGTCAGCTCCAGCCGGAGCATGCCGGCCGGGATCCCGTGGCTCGCGAGCGCGGACAGCACGCGGGCCGGCAGGTCCGGGCGGTGCACCGACCGGGCCGACAGGTTCACCGCCACCGGCACCGCCACCCCCTGCTCCGTCCACGCGCGCACCTGGGCCAGGGCCAGATCCAGGACGCAGTCGGTCAGCGGTTCGATGAGCCCGGTCTGCTCGACGGCGGGGAGGAAGTCGCCGGGCAGCAGCAGCCCTCGGGTCGGGTGCTCCCAGCGCACCAGTGCCTCCAGGCCCACGACGGCACCGGTGCGGAGCGAGACCTTCGGCTGGTAGTGCAGGACGAGGTGGCCTTCGGCCATCCCGCGCCGGAACTCCGAGAGGAGGACGAGGCGACCGCGGTCATGACCGTCGGCGGCGGCGTCGTACACCTCGACGCCGCTCTGCCGCTCCTTCGCGGTGTACATCGCGATGTCGGCCTGGCGCAGCAGGGAGTCGATGTCCAGCGGGCCCGCTCCGGACACGGCCACCCCGATGCTGACGTCGACGTCCAGGGCCAGTCCGTCGACCAGGAAGGGCTCGATCAACGCCGCCCGTGCGCGCTCCGCGACGGCGCGGGCGGCCTCGGTGGAGACGTCGGGGAGCAGGAGGAGGAACTCGTCGCCCCCCAGCCGGGCGACGACGTCGACCTCGCGCAGGTGCGGGCGCAGCCTGGGTCCGATCTGGGCGAGCAGCCGGTCGCCGTAGCCGTGGCCGAGGGTGTCGTTCACCTCCTTGAAGCGGTCCAGGTCGAGCAGCGCGACCGCGACGTGGCCTCCGCCCTGCCTGGCCGCGAGCAGTTCGGCGCCGCGGGCCAGGACCGCCGCCCGGTTCGGCAGGGCGGTCAGCTCGTCGTGCGTCGCCTGGTGGGCCAGCCGCTCCTGCAGCTCGATCCGCTCCGTGACGTCCCGGGCGGTGAGCAGCAGTGCGCCGATGACCGGGTCGGTCCGGCGGTCGGAGGACGTGACCTCCAGGTGACGCCAGTTCCCGTCGCCGTGGCGCACGCGGACGACGAGGACGTCGGGCAGATCGGCGGCACCGGCCCGGAACTCGGCGCCGGTGGGGAGTCCGAGGAGCGCCGGGTCGTCGGGGTGGACGAGGTCGTGCGGGCGCTGCCCCAGGAGCTCCTGCGGTGAACGGCCGAGCAGGTCGGTCACCGAGTCGGAGACGAAGGAGATCCGGCCGGTGAGGTCGATCAGCATGATGACGTCGCTGGTGGCCTGCACCACCGAACGGAAGCGCCGTTCCCGGTCGAGCGCCGCCAGCATCGCGTTGAACGCCGCAGCCGTCCGTCCCAGGTCGTCCGCCGCGCCCACGGGGAGGGTCAGCTCCGCCCGCGCGATGCCGGACGAGCCGGAACGGCTGCCCACGGTGTCGGCCACATCGGTCAACCGCGTCGCGAGGAGCTGCAGCCGGCGGCCGATGACCCGGCGCGCCAGCAGCCAGTTCGCCGCGCCGAGGCCGACGCCCGCAGCCAGGCAGGCCATGCGGAACGTCGAGGCGCGGGAGTACTGCGTCGGGACGTCGAGGAACTCCGCGAAGTAGGGGAAGACCGCACCGATGCAGATACCCAGTGCCGCCATGCCCAGGGCCAGTCGGGTGAAGACCCCCACCGGGGGCCGCCGGTCCCCGGATGCGGGCGGCGTCGTCGCCGTCGTGAGTGCCACCCCAGCAGCATCGGCAGGGCGGCAGCAGGGCCTGAGCGCCGCGTGAGCGGGCTCCCTCAGCAGGGTGGCGCGCAGCGTCCGGGCAGAATCGGCTCGTGCCCAGCCCCGTCGTCATCACCGACCCGCAGGACCCCCGGGTCGCCGACTTCCGCGATCTCAAGGCCGGGGACCGCCCGGAGGGGACGCCGCGCTGGGGCGGCCCGGTGATCGTGGAGGGCGTGTCCGCGGTCGAGCGGCTACTGGACTCGCCCTACCGGGTGCGGGCGGTGTTCGGGGTGCCGGGCCGGGTTGCGGCCCTCGACCTGCCGGACGACGTCGCGGCCTACGAGGCGGACAAGTGGGTGCTGTCGGAGGTCATCGGGTTCCGGCTCACCCGCGGGGTGATCGCGTCGGCCGATCGCATGCCGCCGGCCGACCTCGGCGAGCTGCTCGCCGGCCCCGATCCGGCGGCACCGCGGCGGCTCGCCGTGCTGGAGGGCCTCAACGACGCGGAGAACCTCGGCTCGATCGCCCGCTCGGCGCTCGCGCTGGGGATCGACGGGCTGCTGCTGGACCCGCGCTGCGCGGACCCGTTCTACCGGCGCTCGGTGCGGGTCTCGATGGGGCACATCCTCGCCCTCCCGTTCGCCGTCCTGCCCGACTGGCCGGCCGACCTCGGCCAGGTGCACGACGCCGGGTACACGACGGTGGCGCTCACGCCCGCCCCCGACGCGGTCGACCTGCGCGACCTGGACCCGGTCGCCCATCCGCGCACGGCGGTGCTCCTCGGCGCGGAAGGCCCGGGCCTCACCCCCGAGGCGCAGCAGGCGGCCACCGTGCGGGCGCGGATCCCGATGCGACCGGGGGTGGACTCCCTCGGCGTCGCGGCGGCCGCCGCGATCGCCTTCGCCACCCTGCGGTGAGGCCCCGGGGCACTCAGCCCCGCAGGGAGAAGCGCGCCAGGTGGGCGCGGGCCTCCTCGGCGGACGCCGGGGCGCACATGACGTCGTAGCGGCCGGCCACGATGGCGCTGGTGCTGGTGAAGTCACGGCGCCCGCCCATGGCGGAGTAGCCGATGGCGCCGAAGATCGCACCGAAGACAAGACCGACCAGCAGCCCGCTGAGGACCGATCCGACCCAGCCGCCGCCGTCGGTCGAGAAGATCCCGAGCAGCAGCCCGACGAACAGACCCCACCAGGCGCCGCCCGCAGCCCCGGCCGCGGTCGCGCGCCCCAGGGTCAGCCGGCCGGTGACCTTCTCGACCTGGCGGAGGTCCGACCCGATGATCGTCACGTTCTCGACCGCGAACTTCTGGTCCGACAGGTAGTCGACCGCGGCCTGCGCCTGCTCGTAGCTGTCGTAGGAACCCACCTGGACGCCGCCGAGCGGCATCGACACCGAAGCTGACATGTCCGCTCCAACCTCCGCGACCGGTGATCCGTTCCCAGCGTCGCCGTCGGTGGTCGCGCGGACAAGGCCAACGGCCCTGGTCGGTACGGCTAACGGTGGCGGCGGACCCCGAAGACGATGTCCTCCCACGCGGGGATGCGGGCCCGCGGGTCCTCGTCCTCGCCGCCACTGCGGCCGAGGACGACGGTGTCGTGGTCGGCGACCTCGTCGAGGAGCGCGTCGATCGTCCGGTCGTCCGCCGGGGACCCACTGGCGGGGTGCACGTCCCGCACCAGCTCGTCGTCGTCGCGCGTGAGCAGGTCCGCCGGGAGCACGTCGGGAGTGACCGTGTCGTGGACGACGGGCCCGTCGTCGTCGCGCACGACGCTGACCGACCGGGGGCGGTGTGCCGTCACGGTGGCACCGGCGGGCACCTCGGGGACGACGCGGACGAGCCGGGTCCCCTCGGCGAAGTCCATCGTCGCCGCGTCGGCGGGCGTCACCGTGCGCGAGGGCAGGTCGAACGTCCAGCGGGTCAGCCCCGACTTGTCGCCGGCCCGCCACGCACCGGTGACCTGCCAGCTGCCGTCGTGGGTGCGGTGGGCGTCCCAGGTGACCGCGCCGATGTCGGAGTCGATGAGGCGCAGTCGCTCGTCCATGAACCGGTGCAGCTCGCCGCCGGGAGCCCCCTCGCTCAGCCGCACGCGGGCCTCGCGGGCCTGCTCGGCGACGCGCTCGCGCTCCTGCAGCACCGGGGAGGCGAACCGCATGATCCGCTCCACGCGGGTCCCGGAGGCCGCGGCCACCTGCTCCGGGGTCTCCCCGGCGCGGATGCGGGCCTGGATGACGCGCGGCGGCAGTTCGACGCCGGCGTCGACGTCGATCTGGGTGAGCCGACGGGCGTCCCCGCGGGCCGCGGCGCGCACGCGGTCGTCGACGGGGAGCTCGAACCGCTCGCCCTCGGCGCCATCGATGCCCTCGGTGGCCAGCACGAGGCTCTTCCCGTCGTCGGAGAGTGCCACGAGACGCAGCGTGCGCATGGCGGACCTCCTGACTCGCGACCGGGCCGTCGGAAGGGACGGACCGGAGCCCGAGGCTATCGGCGTCGTGCGAACCCGGCGCGCAGGCGACGCGGCGCGGCGCGTCCCCCGGACGGTAGAACCTTCCCCGCACGGGTGCAGACAGCCGTTCATCCCGCCGATACGAGCCATGTCACGTGTTCGCAACACGCGGCCGCAACAGTGGGGCTCCTGGTGGGAGCCCCGCGAGCACATGAGGAGGTGCCCCATGGTCAGTCCGCTGACCGATCTCCGGCCGGGCACGTCCGCCCGCCGGCCCAGGATCCCCGTCGGCGCCCCCAGCCGGGGGATGCCGGACCTCCTGCCTGCCGACGTCCGACGCGCCGTCACCGAGATCGCCGCGGCGCCCGGGGCGTGGTGTCCCGCGCTCTCGCCGGACGGCACGTCGGTCGCCTACGTCACCGACCGGTCCGGCATCCCCCGGCTGGAGATGGCGACGCTCGAGGGCGCCGATCCGGTCGTCCTGTCCGGGCCGGCCGAGGAGGTCGTCTCCGTCGCCTGGTCGCCGGACGGCGCATGGCTGGCCTACCTGGTGAGTCCCGGCGGCTCCATCTGCGCCCAGTTGCACGTCGTCCGTCCTGACGGGACCGGCGCGCGGCTGGTGGCGGGGGAGGACCCGCGCGCCACGGTCTTCGCCGGCGGCTGGACCGGTCCTGGTTCCTACGTGTGCTCGATCGCTCCCGGCGACGGGCCCGACGCCGACGTCGTGCTGGTCGACGTCATGACCGGCGCCCACCGGACGCTCGCCCGCGGCGGCTTCCTGTCGGTCACGTCCGTGTCCGCGGACGGGCGCTTCGTGCTGGCCCGGCGGGGTCCGCGCGCCTACCGCCACATCGTGCTCGTCGACGTCGCCTCCGGCGAGCAGCGTCCGCTGATCAGCCCTGACGCCCCCGGCGGCATCGCGTCCGAGGACGGCCGGTTCGGCCCTGACGGCCGATCGGTCTTCGTCCGGGCATCGCTGCCCGGTGCCCCGTTCACCGACCGGGCGGGCCTGGTGCAGGTCGCCCTCTCCGACGACGGCGTCCCCGGGGAGAACCGCGTCGTCCTCGCCCGGCCCGACGCCGATCTCGACGGCTACGCCCTGCGCACCGACGGCACCGCCCTCGCCGTCTGGAACCACGGCGGGATCACCGAGCTGCGGGTGCACGCGGTCTCCGACGGGTCGCTGGTCCGGGAGATCCCGCTCCCCGAGCCGGTCATGCCCGGCTGGTCGCTGTCGGCCGACGGCGCCACCATGGTCGCCGAGCTCACCGGGCCCCGCGCCCCCCGCGGCCTCTTCCGGATCCCCCTGGACGGCGGCACGCCCGCGTTCCTGCCCTGCACGCCTCGTCGGCCGGACCAGCGGACCCTGGTGACGCCGGTCCGGCACGACTACGTCGCACCGGACGGACTGCCGCTGTCCGGGTGGCTGTACACCCCGCCCGGGATGGAGGGCCCGAACCGGACGGTGGTGAGCTTCCACGGTGGCCCGGAGGGGCACGAGCGGCCGGACTACAACCCGCTCGCCCAGTCGCTGGTCGCCGCCGGGCTCACCGTCTTCGCACCCAACGTGCGCGGCTCCGGCGGCTTCGGCCGCGCCTTCCTCCTCGCGGACGACGGCCCGGCCCGCGAGACGTCCTTCGCCGACGTCCGGACGACGGTGGACGAGCTCGTCACCGCCGGCATCGCCGAGCCGGGGCGCATCGGCGCGCACGGTTGGTCCTACGGCGGGTACCTGACGCTGGTCGCGCTCACCCGCTGGCCCGACCTGTTCGCCGCCGGGGTCACCGGTGCGGGGATGAGCGACCTGCGCACCTTCTTCGCCGGGACCGAGCCGTGGATGGCGGCGGCGTCGGTCACGGAGTACGGCGACCCGGTCGCCGACCGGGAGCTGCTCACCGCGCTGTCCCCGATCACCGACCTCGAGCGGCTCACCTCGCCCGTGCTGTTCGTGCACGGGGACCGCGACACCAACGTGCCGGTCGCCGAGTCGGTACAGGCCCACCAGGCCCTGCTGGCGCTCGGTGCGCCGAGCGACCTGCTGCTGCTACCGGGTGAGGGCCACACCATCGTGGGCCGCGACCACCTCGTGGAACTCAGCGAGCGGGTCGCCACCTGGTTCGATCGCTGGCTGTGAGCAACCCCGACCCCTTCGCCGCCTATCCCGCTCCAGCCGCCGACGAGGCGGTCGCCGCGGACGGCCGGGTGCGGGAGGCCTACGTCGCGGTCGCGTCGGTGATCCGGCAGTGGGGGACGACCGGCCTGTCCGCCGCGACGGCGGCGCTGGCCGCCGAGCGGGCAGCACGTGGCGTGACGGTAGGGGCGTGGGCCGACGGCCGCCAGACGGTCCGGCCGTTCCCCATGGACCCGGTGCCGCGCATCCTGAGCGGCACGGAGTGGGCGCTCATCGCCGCTGGGGTGGAGCAGCGTCACCGCGCGCTCAACGCCTTCCTGGCCGACGCCTACCGGGCCGCCGGACGCCGGCGGGGGGACGTCGACCGCGCGCCGCAGGTGGTGCGGGCCGGGGTCATCCCCGAGTGGGCCGTCGCGCACAGCCCGGGACGCGACCCCGACGCCGTGGCGCAGGCGTGGCCCGGGCAGCCGCGGGCCACGCTCGCCGGCACCGATCTGGTGCGCACCGCCTCCGGTGCGTGGGTGGTGACCGCCGACCACCTCCGGGTGCCGGCCGGGCTCGGCTACGCCCTGGCCGGCCGGGACGCACTGCGGGCCGCCGCGGCGGAGTTGATGGCCGCGGGTGCCGGGACCCTCGACCCGCACGACGCCGTCCCGCTGCTCCGCGCCGGGCTGGCGACCGCGGCCCCGCGGGCATGCACCGGCACGCCGCGGATCGCCGTCCTCAGTGCCGGGGAGAGCGACAACGCCTGGTTCGAGCACCGGCTGCTGGCCGAGGTGCTCGGAGTGCCGCTGGTGCGGGCCGGTGACCTCTGGCCGCGCATCGACGGCGGGGTCGAGGCGGCGGTGGACGGGGAGCGGTTCCCGATCGACGTCCTGTACCGGCGGTTCGACGACGGGCTGCTCGCCGCGTTCCGCACCCCGACGGGGCAGTCGCTGGACATGCTGCTGACCGAGGCGGTCCGCGCGGGCCGGCTCGGGCTGGCCAACGTGCCGGGCAACGAGCTCGCCGACGACGTGTCGACCTACGCGTGGGTGCCGGCGCTGATCCGCTTCCACCTCGGCGAGGAGCCGCTCCTGGGCACCGTGCCCACCTGGGTGCTGGCCGACGAGGAGCAGTGGGCGCAGGTCCGGGACCGGCTGCACGAGCTAGTGGTCCGGCCGGTCGCCGGGTACGGCGGCCGAGGCGCCGTGGTCGGGCCGTCGTGCTCCGCGGACGAGCTCGCCTTCCTCCAGGCGGAGGTCTCCTCGGCGCCCTACCGGTTCGTCGCCCAGGAGCCGGTGGTGCCGACGACGCTGCCCACCGTCGTGGACGGTGCGCTGCGACCCAGGCCGGTGGACCTGCGGGTGCTGTCGGTCGCCGGCGCCGGCGACACGGCGACCGCGCTGCCGGCACCGCTCACCCGGGTGGCGGACCGTCCGGAGAACGGCGGCTGGTGGTCCGGCGGCAGCAAGGACACCTGGATCGTCGGCTAGGGGAGCGGTTCGGCGTCCCGCGCGACGGCGAGGGGGCTGCTGATCACCACGGTGGTCCCCTCGGGGCTCGGCGTGGCGGTGATCTCGCCGAATGCGCTCATCAGCGTGGAACCCCGTCCCCGGTCCATGCTCGGCACCCGCTCGCGCCACTGACCGTGGTCGCGGACCGAGATGAGCACCCGGCCGTCCTCGACCGAGGCGCTGACGTCGACGAACGGCTCGGTGGGCTCCTGCGCGTGCTCGACGGCGTTGGTCGCCGCTTCGCAGGCGGCGAGCAGCAGGTCGTAGGCCTGGTCCTCCTCGACGCCGGACTCGGCCAGCCAGCTGCGCAGCGACCGGCGCAGGACCGGGATGGCTGCCGGCTCCGAGCGCACCCGCCACCGGGACGCCGAGCCGCCGGGCAGGTCCGCGGGGGTGCGCGGTGCGGGCGGCACGGGGAGGACCGTGGGGGACGGCGTCGGCCGGGATACCTCCGCGATCTGCAGGGGCACGGTCGCGGGCGCCCGCTCGGGCGCCGGTGCGGCCGCGGCCCGCCCGGCTGCCCGCTCCAGCGCCACGCGGACGCGGGCGATGAGCTCGTCGGCGCGGAACGGTTTGGCCAGGTAGTCGTCGGCACCGGCCTCGAGCCCCTCGACCGACGCCTCCTGCCCTGCGCGCGCGGTGAGCATGATGACCGGGATGTGCCGGGTGGCCGGGTCCGCCCGCAGGGCGCGCAGCAGCTCGAACCCGTCGACGCGCGGCATCATCACGTCGGTCAGGACGACGTCGGGCTGCCGCTCGGCGACGGCCGCCAGCGCCTCCTCGCCGTTCGCCGTCGTCCGCACGGTCCAGTGCGGCCCCAGCAGTCGGGTCAGGTAGGCGCGCATGTCGGCGTTGTCGTCGACGACCAGCACGCCGCCCCCCGCGGGTGGCGTCGCAGGCGACTCGCCGGGCCGGGAGGTGTCCTCCTCCCAGCTCGCCGCCTCGCCGCGGGCGGCGTCGGACGGGTGGGCCGCCGGCCGGGGCGCGTCCTCGACGACGTCGGGAGCGCCGTAGGGCAGGGCCACCGTGAACGTGCTGCCGACCCCGGGCTCGCTCGTCACCGACGCCGTGCCGCCGTGCAGCGCGACGAGCTCGTGGACCAGCGCGAGGCCGATGCCGGTGCCCTCTCGGGTGCGCGCGGTGGCCCCGGGGACGCGGTGGAAGCGCTCGAAGAGCTGCGGCAACTGGTCGGCGACGATCCCGACGCCGGTGTCGGTGACGGTGAGCAGGAAGCCGTCGTCACCGGAACGCAGGCCGACGTCGATGCCACCGACGAAGGTGTACTTGACGGCGTTCGCCAGCAGGTTGACGACGACCTTCTCCCACATGCGCGGGTCGACGTAGGCCGGCCGGTCCAGCGCCGGGCAGTCGACGGTCAGCCGCAGCCCCGCCCGCTCGGCGGCCGCCCGGAAGATGCCGGCGAGCTCGGCGGTGAAGGTGGCCACGTCGGTCTCGACCCGCACCGGGTTGGCCCGCCCGGCCTCGATGCTGGCGAAGTCGAGCAGGTCGTTCACCAGCCGCTGCAGCCGCTGGCCGTTGCGCAGGGCGAGGTCGAGCTGCTCCCGGGCACCGGCGGGCAGCGGTTCCTCGGTGTTCTCCAGGACGTCCTGGATGGGGCCCAGCAGCAGCGTCAGCGGGGTGCGCAGCTCGTGGCTGACGTCGGAGAAGAAGGTCGTCTTCGCGCGGTCGAGCTCGGCCAGGGACTCCGCGCGCAGCCGCTCGGTCTCGAAGGCGCGGATGTTCACCACGACGCCGGCCAGTTGACCGGCCACGAGCTCGTAGAAGGACCGGTACTCGTCGTCGAACGCGAGATTGGGGCTCCGTCCCGCCAGCAGCAGTCCCAGCGGCTCGCCGTCGCGGGTGGCGGTGAGCGGGAGGACGACGGCGTCGGTGATCCGGTCGCCGAAGGGGCCGCCGGTGACGCCGAGCCCGTCCACGACGCCCGCCAGGTCGGCCTCTCCGGCGGCCGTCTCCGGCAGCAGCGCGTCGTCGCACCCGACCGCCGCGACCCGGCGGAACCCCGGCTCGCCGGGGACGGAGAGGTAGACAGCGGCGAACGGGACGTCGACGGAGGTGCTGGCCAGCGCGCGGCACATGTTCGCGACGGTCTCCTCCTCGTCGCCGAGCCGGTTGCCCGCGGTCGCCAGCTCGTGGAGCAGACGCTGTCGGCGGGCGGAGACGAGCTCGCCCGTCACCTCGGTGCAGATCGCGTGGATGCCGGCGACCCGACCTGCGTCGTCGAACGCGGGGGCGTGGGAGACGGTGAAGTAGGTCTCCTCCCGGTAGCCGTGGCGCTCCAGCTGCAGCAGCAGACCGGGCAACCACGATGCCTCCAACGTCCGCATCGCGTGGTCGATCGGCGGCTGCAGCGCGCCCCAGGTCTCGGGCTGTGTGAGGCGGATGTCCTTCCCGATGGCCGGGTGCTTCGCGCCAATCACGGGGGCGTACGCGTCGTTGTAGAACTGCAGGAGGTCGGGACCCCACAGCACGATGGTCGGAAAACGTGAGAAGAGCACGGTGCGGACGGCGAAGCGCAGGCTGTCCGGCCAGGATTCGACGGGGCCGACCGAAGTGGTCGCCCAGTCGATCTCCGCCATGAGGCGGCCGCACTCCCCACCGCCGGCGAAAAGATCGCCGACCCCGGGTCCCGACGGGGGATCGGGAACCACGATCACCTCCAGCCGCGTACGGCCATCGACACCACGATCCGGTCGGGACTACAGGCGCTCGACGACGTGGTCGATGCAGGCGGTCAGGGCCGAGACGTCGTCGGGCTCGACCGCCGGGAACATGCCGACGCGCAGCTGGTTGCGGCCCAGCTTGCGGTAGGGCTCCACGTCGACGACGCCGTTGGCCCGCAGCGTCCTTGCGATCGCGGCGGCGTCGACCGAGTCGGCGAAGTCGATGGTGCCGACCACGAGGGAGCGGTGCGCCGGGTCGGTGACGAACGGGGTGGCGTACTCCGACTTCTCCGCCCAGCGGTACAGCCGGTTCGACGAGTCCGTGGTCCGCGCGACGGCGCCCGACAGCCCGCCGAGGGAGAGCAGCCAGCGGATCTGGTCGGCCAGCAGGAAGAGCGTGGCCACGGCGGGGGTGTTGTAGGTCTGGTCCTTGCCCGAGTTGTCGACGGCGATCGACAGGTCGAGGAAGCCCGGGATCCAGCGACCGGAGCCCTTGATCTCCGCCACCCGGGCCAGCGCGTCGCCCGACATGAGCGCGACCCAGAGCCCGCCGTCGGCGGCGAAGGACTTCTGCGGGGCGAAGTAGTAGACGTCGGTCTGGTCGATGTCGACCGGCAGGCCACCGGCGCCGCTCGTCGCGTCGACGAGCACGAGGGCGTCGAGGTCGGCGCCGTGCGGGCGCTGGATGGGAGCCATCACCCCGGTCGACGTCTCGTTGTGCGCCCAGCCGTAGACGTCGATGCCGTCCTGGCCGCTGGGGAGCGCGAGGGAGCCGGGCTCGCCCGTGGCGATCACGGGCTCGCCCAGGAACGGCGTCTCCTTGACCCCCGACGCGAACTTGGCGGAGAACTCCCCGTACGTGCCGAACGCCGCCCGGTCGCGGATGAGGCCGAAGGCGGCCGCGTCCCAGAACGCCGTCGTCCCGCCGTTGCCCAGGACCACCTCGTAGCCGTCCGGCAGGTCGAACAGCTGGGTGAGGCCCTCGCGGATCTCCCGGACCAGGTTCTTCACCGGCGCCTGGCGGTGCGAGGTGCCCATGATCGCGGCGCCCTCGCCCGCGAGGGCGCGCAGCGCCTCCGGGCGCACCTTGGACGGGCCACAGCCGAAGCGACCGTCGGACGGCAGGAGCTCAGCGGGGATGGTGATGGTCATCCAGGAAATGCCTCTCAGCGGTGCAGTCGGCGGGCCCCGTCACCGGGACCCGCCGCGAACGTGCGAGCAGGGCCGTGGCTCAGGAGGGTGCGACCTCGGTCGTCGCCTTCGTCTGGATGGTGTCCCAGCCCTCGACGGCCTCGGGCTTGCGCGGGTCGGGGCCGATGTAGCGCGCCGACGGGCGTACGAGGCGGCCGGTCCGCTTCTGCTCGAGGATGTGCGCGCACCAGCCGGCGGTGCGGGCGCAGGTGAACATGGAGGTGAACATGTGGCTGGGCACCTCGGCGAAGTCGAGGACGATCGCCGCCCAGAACTCCACGTTGGTCTCGACCGGCCGGTCGGGACGCCGCTCGCGCAGCTCCTTGAGCGCGGCGTTCTCCAGCGCCAGGGCCGCCTCGAAGCGGGGCGCAGCCAGTTCCTCGGCGGCGCGGCGCAGCACGCGGGCGCGGGGGTCCTCGGCGCGGTAGACGCGGTGGCCGAAGCCCATCAACCGCTCCTTGCGGTCGAGCAGGTCCTTCACGTACTTCTCGGCGTCGCCGGTCTTCTCCACCTCGTCGAGCATGTGGAGCACCCGGGAGGGGGCGCCGCCGTGCAGCGGACCCGACATCGCGCCGATGGCGCCGGACAGCGAGGCGGCGACGTCGGCGCCGGTCGAGGCGATGACGCGGGCGGTGAAGGTGGACGCGTTCATGCCGTGCTCGGCGGCCGACGTCCAGTACGCGTCGACGGCGGCGACGTGGCGGGGGTCGGGCTCGCCGCGCCAGCGGACCATGAAGCGCTCGACGATCGTCGACGCCTGGTCGACCCGCTTCTGCGGGACGGCGGGGGTGCCGATGCCGCGCGCGGACTGCGCGACGTAGGACAGCGCCATGACGGCGGCCCGGGCGAGCTCCTCGCGGGCCTCCTCGTCGTCGATGTCCAGCAGCGGGCGGTAGCCCCAGATGGGGGTCAGCATCGCCAGTGCCGCCTGGACGTCGACGCGGACGTCCCCGGTGTGCACCGGGATCGGGAAGGGCTCCGCCGGGGGGAGACCCGGGCCGAACTTCCCGTCGACCAGGAGGGCCCAGACGTTGCCGAAGGTCACCTTGCCGACGAGGTCCTCGATGTCGACGCCGCGATAGCGCAGAGCGCCGCCGTCCTTGTCGGGTTCGGCGATCTCGGTCTCGAAGGCGATGATGCCTTCCAGGCCGGGTACGAAGTCGTCGGCCATCTCGCATGCTCCTCTGCGCGCGGACCCCTGCGCGCCGGGGAGGTGGCACGCAGATTGCCAGCCGACCCTAGGCGTTGCGGACCCACCTGGGCACACGGGGGGCGGTCCTGGCCGGCGCGGGGGTGGTCTCGCGCGCCGAGCCGGCGGGACGGTGCCAGCATGGCGGCGTGCCCGACCTCACCCGCATGCGCAACGACTACACCGCCGGCCGGCTCACCGAGGAGGACCTCGCGCCCACCTGGGTCGAGCAGTTCGACCGCTGGTTCGGCGACGTGGTCGCCGCGGAACTGCCCGAGCCCAACGCGGTCGTGGTCGCCACCGCCGACGCCGACGGGGCTCCCGACGCCCGGGTCGTCCTGATAAAGGGCTACGACGAGGCCGGGTTCATCTTCGGCACCAGCTACGCCTCGGCCAAGGGCGCCCAGCTCGCGGTCAACCCGAGGGCGGCACTGGTCTTCCCCTGGCACGCGCTGCAGCGCCAGGTCCGGGTGACCGGCCGGGTCGAGAAGATCGGGGAGACCGCGTCCGACGGGCTGTGGGACCCACGTCCGCGGGGATCGCAGCTGGCCGCGGTGGCCTCGGTCCAGTCGACGGTCGTGGACTCCCGGGAGGAGCTGGCCGAGCGGGTGCGGCTGCTCGACGAGCAGACACCCGAGGAGAAGGTGCCGCGCCCGGCGGTCTGGGGCGGCTACCGCGTGCTCCCGGAGCGGGTGGAGTTCTGGCAGGGCGGCAAGGACCGGCTGCACGACCGGCTGCGGTTCGAGCGCGACGACGAAGAGGGGGGCGGCTGGCTGGTGCGGCGCCTGGCCCCGTGAAGAAGGATCCTGCTTCCCCCCAGACCTCGCACGGTCGGCCCGGGCCCCTGGAGCAGGGCCAGCGGCGCCGCGGCTGGGCGATCGACACGACGCCGCTGCGCAACCCGCACTACCGGCGGCTGTTCTGGGGCGTCGCCGCCACGATGCTCGGCCAGCAGATGACGCTGGTCGCCGTCCCCTTCCAGGTCTACGCACTCACCGGGTCCTCCCTGCTGGTCGGCGTCACGTCGATCGTGGCGCTGGTCCCGCTGGTGGTCTTCGGCCTGCTCGGCGGGGCGATCGCGGACGCCATGGACCGCAGGCGGCTCATCCTGATCACGTCGGTCGGCGCGGCCGTGACCAGCGCCCTGCTCGCGGTGCAGTCACTGCTGCCGGGCGGCGGCAACCTGGTGGTGCTGTGGATCCTGACCGCCTGCGTGTCCGGCTTCGCCGCGGTCAACCAGCCCACCCGCAGCGCCGTCATCCCCGCGATCGTCGGCCCCGCCGGGGTTCCGGCGGCCAACGCCCTGGCCATGACGGTCCGGCAGGCAGGCGTGATCGTCGGGCCGCTGCTGGCCGGCGTCCTGATCGGGATGGGCGAGCTCTTCCTGACCTACCTGGTGGACGCGCTCGGCTTCCTGCTGGCCGCCCTGCTGCTGCGCGGCCTGCCGTCGCTGCCCCCGCACGGCGTCGTGGGTCCGCTCCGGCTGCGCTCGGCGGTGCGCGGGGTGGGGGAGGGCTTCGTCTTCCTCCGCACCCAGCCGGTGCTGCTGATGACGTTCGTCGTCGACATCATCGCGATGATGTTCGCCTGGCCGCAGGCGGTCTTCCCCGAGCTCTCGGAGACCCGGTACGCGGACTCGCCCAACAGCCTCGGGTGGTTGTTCGCCGGGGTGTCGATCGGCGCGCTGGTGATGGGGCTGACGTCGGGCTGGGTGTCGCGGGTGGACCGGCAGGGCGCGGTGGTGCTCGCCGCGATCGCGGTCTGGGGCGTGGCGATCATCGGCTTCGGCCTGGCGCCGACGTTGTGGCTGGCGGTCCTGTGCCTGGCGGTGGCGGGCGCCGGCGACATGGTCAGCGCGGTGCTGCGCTCCTCGATGCTCCAACTGGCGGCGCCCGACGACATGCGCGGACGGATGCAGGGCGTGTTCATCGTGGTGGTCGCCGGCGGGCCGCGGCTCGGTGACCTGCGGGCCGGCGCGATCGCGAGCGCGGCGTCGGTCAGCGTCGCGATGGTGTCCGGCGGCGTGATCGTCGTGGTGGCGATGGCCGTCGTCGCGCTGGTCGTCCCGTCGTTCTGGCTCTTCCGGGCGTCCCGGTCGACGGTGGAGACGGGCACGGGGACGGAGGCCCGGCCGGGCTCGCCCGCCCCCGAGAGTGGCGAGGACCGGCCGGGCAGCGCGTAACGATGCCACAGAACCTGGACGATGCCGTATCGATACAGGGGCGACGTCCGGTCGGTGAGGTGAGCACTGCTCCGGTGGGCGCTCGATCGCAGCGAGGCCCGCTGGACCAGTGCTCACCGGCCCCTCAGGCGAGGGCGTGGGCGACCACCGTCAGGTCGGCGACCAGGGCGGCATAGGCGGCGTCGCGCGCCTCGTCGGGCGTGCGCAGGATCGCGGACGGGTGCGTGGTCGCGAGCATCCAGGTCTGCGCCGGGGCACCCTCGTCCGGCTCGTCGTCGTCGGCCTCCTGGTGCCCGTCGTCGAGGTGCCCGTCGTCGACAGGGAGGGCGGCTCCGGGCGGGGTCCACGGGAGCAGCTGCCCACGGTCCCGGGTGATCCGGAACGACGGCGAGATCAGCGCCTTGGCCGCCGTCGCCCCCAGGCAGACCACGACCTCGGGCCGCAGGACGGCGAACTCCGCCTCCAGCCACGGCCGGCACGCGCGCAGGTGCTCGGGCCCCGGGGTCTGGTGGATGCGCCGCTTGCCCTTCGCCGTGAACCGGAAGTGCTTGACCGCGTTGGAGATGTAGGCGTCGCGCCGGTCGATGCCGGCGTCGCCGAGCGCCTTGTCCAGCAGTCGCCCTGCGGGCCCGACGAAGGGTTCGCCCGTGCGGTCCTCCCGATCCCCGGGCTGCTCGCCGACGAACACGATCCGGGCGGTCTCCGGGCCCTCGCCGAAGACCGTCTGCGTCGCCGGCTCCCACAGCTCGCAGGCGCGGCAGCCGGCGGCCGCTGCCCGGAGCCCGTCCAGGCCCACACCGTCCGGCGGCTGGGCGCGACCCTGTTCACCAGTCATTCGCCGATGACACCGCAGCGCCGCCCTGGACGCGAGGTGAGCGGCCGATACGGTGCGGCAACCAACAATCTCGGGAGGACACGTGCTCGAGTTCGACGGGCTCCACAAGAGCTTCGGCGACAACCGCGTGCTCGACGGGGTCGGCTTCACCGTCGCGCCCGGGTCGATGTTCGGCTTCTGCGGCTCCAACGGCGCCGGCAAGACGACGACGATGCGCATCGCCATGGGCCTGGTCCGGCCCGATGCCGGTGAGGTCCGGTGGCGGGGCAGCGCGCTCGACCAGGGGCTGCGCCGCCGGATCGGCTACATGCCGGAGGAGCGCGGGCTCTACCCGAAGATGAAGGTCGGCGAGCAGGTCGCCTACTTCGCCAAGCTGCACGGGCTCGACGCCGCCGCCGCCGCGAAGGCCGCCGCCGAGTGGGTGGAGCAGCTCGGGCTGGGCGCACGCCGCAACGACGCCGTCGAGAAGCTGTCGCTGGGCAACCAGCAGCGCGTCCAGCTCGCCGCGGCGCTGGTCAGCCGCCCCGAGGTGCTCATCCTCGACGAGCCGTTCTCCGGCCTGGACCCGATCGGCGTCGACTCCCTCGCCGAGGCCCTCCTCGGCCAGGCGCGGGCCGGCGTCCCGGTCGTCTTCTCCAGCCACCAGCTCGACCTCGTCGAGCGGCTCTGCGACTCCGTCGGCATCCTTGCCCGCGGCCGGATGGTCGCCACGGGCACTGTCGAGGAGCTGCGCCGCCGCGAGGCCGGCCGGCTCCTGCGGGTGGTCGTCCCCGACGCCGCGCCCGACTGGGCCACGGCCCTGCCGGGCGTCCGGGTCGTGTCCGAGCAGGCAGGGGACACCGTGCTCGAGCTCTCCGACGGCGGGAACGACCAGGAGGTGCTCGCCGCGGCCCTGCGGACCGGCCGCGTCACCCACTTCGCCTGGCAGCAACCCACGCTCGTCGAACTGTTCCGCGGCGCCGTCGCCGCCCCGACCGCCGAGGAGGTGGCCGCGTGAGCGAGCCCCGCAGCCTGAGCAGTGCGTCGCTGGTCGGTCTGGTCGCGAGGCGGGAGATCTCGGCGCGCATCCGCGACAAGAACTTCATCATCAGCTCGATCGTCATCCTGGTGCTGCTTCTGGGCAGCCTGGCGTTGCAGGTGGCCCTCGACTCGGGCACGGAGGAGTCGCGGATCGGCCTCGTCGGCGATGCCCCCGGCCTGGAGCAGGCGCTGCAGGCGCAGGGGGAGGCCCTCGAGGTCGACGTCACCGTCGTCGAGCTGCCCGACGAGGCGGCCGCGTCGGCGGCCGTCGAGGACGAGGAGGTCGACAGCGCTCTCGTCGTCCAGGGCAGGGAGTACGAGCTGCTCGTCCAGGAGTCGGCGGGCGGATCGCTGGAGGCGATCGTCCAGGGGGCGGTGTCGCAGCTGTCGGTCGCCGAGCAGCTCGCCGAGGCGGGCATCAGCGGCCTCGACGTCCCCGAGGTGCCGGTGACCGCGCTGGACCCCGACGCCGACCAGGACAGCCAGCGCGTCGTCGCCGCGATCATCGGCGCGGGTCTCCTCTACGGCCTGCTGATCCTCTTCGGTCAGTTCATCGCGCAGGGCGTCGTGGAGGAGAAGTCGAGCCGGGTGGTCGAGCTGCTGCTGGCGACGATGAAGCCGTGGCAGCTCCTCGCCGGGAAGATCCTGGGGCTCGGGGTGCTGGGCCTGGCCCAGATCGTGGTCATCGCCGTCGTCGGCGTGGCCGGTGCCATCGCCTTCGACGTCGTCGACATCCCCGGCGACCTCATCGGGACGGCGATCTCGGTGGTCCTGTGGTTCGTGCTGGCCTACGCCTTCTACGCCGCCATCTTCGCCGTCGCGGCGTCCCTGGTGAGCCGGCAGGAGGACCTCGGCACGGTCCTCATGCCCACGACGCTGGTCCTCGTGGCCGCGTTCGTCGTCGGCATCCAGGCGTCGGCCGACCCCGACGGCACCCTCGCCCGCGTCACCTCGCTGGTCCCCGGGCTCTCGCCGCTGGTGATGCCGGTGCGGCAGGCGGCGGGCGACGTCCCGGTCTGGGAGGTCGGCCTGGCCGTCGTCCTCATGCTCGTCGCCATCGCCCTGATCGTGCGGCTCGGCGGGCGGATCTACGCGGGGGCGCTGCTGCGCACGAGCGGCAAGCTGAAGATGCGGGAGGCGCTGAAGGCCGAGCGCGCGTAGCGGGTTGCGCGCGATCGGGTGGGGGTAGCCGGGCCGCATGGCGATGCAGCTGGGCTACACGATGATGACCGAGCAGGCCGGGCCGAAGGACCTCGTCAGCCACGTGGTGGGTGCCGAGGAGGTCGGCTTCGACTTCTCGGTGAGCAGCGACCACTACTTCCCCTGGCTCGACGAGATGGGCCACTCGCCACACGCGTGGACGGTGCTCGGTGCCGCCGCCCAGGCGACCAGCCGCATCCCGCTGACCACCTACGTGACCTGCCCGAGCTTCCGGTACCACCCGGCGGTCGTGGCGCAGAAGGCCGCGACCCTGCAGATCCTCTCCGACGGCCGCTTCACGCTGGGTCTCGGTTCCGGCGAGAACCTCAACGAGCACGTCGTGGGCGCGGGCTGGCCACCCGCCGACGTCCGCCAGGAGATGCTGGAGGAGGCCCTCCACATCATCCGCGACCTGTTCGACGGCGACGGCTACACGAACTTCCGCGGCGAGCACTTCGACGTCGAGTCCGCCAAGCTCTGGGACCTCCCCGACAAGCGGGTGCCGATCGGCGTCGCCGCCGGGGGGAAGCAGGCCTGCACGATCGCCGGTGAGCTGGCCGACGCGCTGATCGCCACCGAGCCGAAGGCCCAGTACGGGGAGTGGTTCGACGCGGCGGGCGGGACGGGCAAGCCCCGCATCGCGCAGATGCCGATCAGCTACGGCACCGACAAGGCCGCCGCCGTCACCCGGGCGCACACGCTCTTCCGCTGGTTCGGCCTCGGCTGGAAGGTCAACGCCGAGCTGCCCGGGCCTCCGGCCTTCGACTCGGCGAGCCAGTTCGTGCGGAAGGACGACGTCGAGAGCAGCATCCCGTGCGGGGACGACGTCGACGCCGTGATCGAGGCCGCGAAGGAGTACGCCGACGCCGGCTTCACGCACCTGGCGCTGGTCCAGATCGGCGGCGACCAGCAGAAGCCGTACCTGGAGTGGACCGAGAAGACGCTGCTGCCCGCCTGGCGGGAGGCTTTCAGCAGCTGACCTGCACGCACACCTTGGGGTGAGGTCATCCCGCCGGGGGGCGCGGTGGACACGGTTCCGCCCTGATCATCAGCGGCATGACCGAGGACCTCGACGCCCGCCTCCAGGCGCTGCAGTCCTCCGACGACGTCTACGCGCTGATCGACCTCGGCTGCGACCTGGCCGACGTCGGGAGACAGACCGACGCCGAGTGGTGCTTCCGTCGCGCCGCCGACCTGGGTGACTCCGTCGCGTCCTTCAACCTCGGCAACGCCCTCGCGGCGCAGCGGCGGTTCCCGGAGGCCGTGGAGGCGTACGAGGTCGCGCTGGCCGCGGGGGAGCCCGACGCCTGGCGGAACCTGGGCAAGGTCCTGGAGGACCTCGGCGACCTGGCCGGTGCGATGCGCGCCTACCGCGGCGCCGTCGAGGCCGGCGACCTGGAGGGTGGCCTGCAGCTGGCCTTCCTGCTCCGCGAGCAGGGAGAGCGGCACGCGGCCATGGACGTGGCCATGGAGATCGCCGCCATGGGCGACCAGGAGGCTGCGGCCGTCGTGGCCTGCTGGCGCTGGTGCGCCACCCTCGACCCGACGCTGGAGCCCGACCTCCGTGCCGGGGCCGACCACTTCCCGGCCGCGCGCGCCGACCTGGCGCACCTGCTGCGCGAGACGGGGCGCCATGACGAGGCCCGCTTCGTGCTGGAGAGGGGCGCGAAGCTCGGCGAGGCCGTGGCCTGGCTGCCGCTGGGCAACTTCTACGCCGACGTGATGCAGGACGACGAGGCGGCGGAGGAGGCCTACCGCGGCGGGATCGCCGCCGGGGAGGCGTACTGCCACCACAACCTGGCCGTCCTCCTCGCCGAGCGGGGCGACTTCGACGGCGCCGTCGAGCAGTTCCGGCTGGGCGCCGCGGCGGGCGACCAGCTGGCCGCCGAGGCCCTCCGGGAGCTCGAGCACGGCTGACGAGGAACGGGGCGGTAGCTCGCCGTAACACCGGAGCCGGATACTGCCCGCGTGTCCGAAGCCACTGTCGACGTCGCCGACCTCCGTTCCTCCGGTTCAGGGGAGGGAGTCGATCGTGCCGACGACGCCCCGCTCCGGGACGACATCCGCCTGCTGGGGCGCGTCCTCGGCGAGGTGATCGGCTCCCAGGCAGGGCAGGACGTGCTGGACCTGGTGGAGTCCACCCGGGTCGAGGCGTTCAAGATCCGCCGGTCGGAGGTCGACCGGGCGGACCTGGCCGAGCGGCTGTCGGGCCTGGACATCCGCTCGTCGAACCACGTCATCCGGGCGTTCAGCCACTTCTCCGTGCTGGCCAACCTGGCCGAGGACATCCACCACGAGCGCCGCCGCCGGTTCCACCGGCGAGAGGGCTCGCCACCGCAGGCGGGCAGCCTGGCGGCGACGATCGCCCTGCTCGACGACGCCGACCTCGACGCCGACGTGGTGGCCCGCGAGCTCGCCGGCGCGCTGGTGTGCCCCGTCGTCACCGCGCACCCCACCGAGGTGCGCCGCCGGACCATCTCGCAGGTCCAGCGGCACATCACCGACCTCATCCGGCAGCGGGACCGCGCCGCCGGTGGCGAGGTCGACGACGCCCGGTGGTCGGCGGAGCTGTGGCGCTCGGTCCTCACGCTCTGGCAGACGGCGCTGCTGCGGCTCTCCCGCCTCCGCCTGCAGGACGAGATCGACGAGGCGCTGCGGTACTACGACCTGTCGCTGTTCGAGGTCGTCCCGGCGATCAACGCCGAGCTGCGGAAGGCCCTCGACGCGCGGTGGCCCGACGCCGGCCTGCTGCGCCGGCCGATGCTGCTGCCCGGCTCCTGGATCGGCGGCGACCGCGACGGCAACCCGTTCGTCACCGCCGACGCGCTGCGCCGGGCGACGAACCGGCAGGCGGAGACGGCGCTGGGCCACCACCTCGACGAGCTGGAGGCGCTGCGCAGCGAGCTGTCCATGTCCGACCGGCTGGTCACCCCGACGCCGGAGCTCTACTCCCTCGCCGAGGCCTCGCGCGACGACTCGCCGTTCCGTGCCGACGAGCCCTACCGGCGGGCGCTGAACGGCATCTCCGCCCGGCTGGCGGCGACCGCGCACGCCGTCCTCGGCCGGGTGCCCGGGCCGGCGCCGCAGACTCCGCTGCCGCCGTACGACTCACCGGACGACCTGCGGGCCGACCTCGACGTCGTCGACGCCTCGCTGCGCAGCCACGGCGCCGGTCCGCTCGCCGACGACCGGCTGCTGCGGCTCCGGGAGGCCGTGGAGGTGTTCGGCTTCCACCTCTGCGGCCTGGACATGCGGCAGAACTCCTCCGTCCACGAGGAGGTCGTCGGGGAGTTGCTCGCCTGGGCCGGGGTCTGCGACGACTACGCGGCCCTCGACGAGGCGGCCCGGGTGGAGCTGCTGGCCCGCGAGCTGACGATGCGCCGTCCGCTGGTGCGGCCCGGTGCCGAGCTCTCCGACACCGCCCGCGGGGAGCTCGACGTGCTGCTCGCCGCTGCCGACCAGGTGACCATCCTCGGCCCGCGCGCGATCCCCAACTACGTGATCAGCATGTGCGAGTCGGTCAGCGACGTCCTCGAGGTCGCCGTCCTGCTGAAGGAGGTCGGCCTGCTCGACCCGGGTGCCGAAGGCGGCCCGACGTCCACAGTCGGCATCTCGCCCCTGTTCGAGACGATCGACGACCTCAAGGCGGCCGGGACGACGCTGTCGGCGATGCTCGACCAGCCCTTGTACCGCTCCCTGGTGGCCTCCCGCGGGGACGCGCAGGAAGTGATGCTCGGCTACTCCGACAGCAACAAGGACGGCGGATACCTCGCCGCGAACTGGGCGCTCTACCGCGCCGAGCTGGAGCTGGTGGAGGTCGCCCGCGCCGAGGGCATCCGCCTGCGGCTGTTCCACGGTCGCGGCGGGACCGTCGGCCGGGGCGGCGGGCCCAGCTACGAGGCCGTCCGGGCGCAGCCGCCCGGTGCGGTCGCCGGGGCGCTGCGGATCACCGAGCAGGGCGAGGTGATCGCCGCCAAGTACGGCGACCCCGATCGCGCGCGGCGCAACCTCGAGGCCCTGGTCGCCGCGACGCTCGAGTCCACCCTGCTCGACCTCGAGGGGCTCGGGAGCGACGCGGAGTCCACGTACGCGCTGCTCGACGACCTCGCGGCGCGGGCGCAGCAGGCCTACCGGGCGCTCGTGCACGAGACGCCGGGCTTCGTCGAGTGGTTCCGGGCGGCCACTCCCATCCGCGAGTTGGGCGAGCTGAACATCGGCAGCCGGCCGCCGTCGCGCAAGGCGGGGGACAAGATCTCCGACCTGCGGGCGATCCCGTGGGTGTTCAGCTGGTCGCAGACGCGGATCATGCTGCCCGGCTGGTTCGGCACCGGGTCCGCGCTGGAGAGCTGGGTGGGTGGGGACGACGAGAAGCTGGCCCGCCTCCAGGAGCTGCACCGCACCTGGCCGTTCTTCCGCACCGTGCTCTCCAACATGGGCATGGTGCTGGCCAAGACGGACCTGGGGCTGGCGGCCCGCTACGCGCAGCTCGTGCCGGACGAGGACCTGCGGGCGCGCGTCTTCGACCAGATCACGGCCGAGCACGAGCGCACCTGCCGGATGCTGCTGGCCGTCACCGGCGACGACGAGCTCCTCGCCGACAACCCCTCGCTGGCCCGGTCCATCAGGAACCGGTTCCCCTACCTCGAGCCGCTGCACCACCTGCAGGTGGAGATGCTGCGCCGGCGACGGGGCGGGGACGACGACGAGCTCACCCGCCGCAACATCCAGCTGACCATCAACGGCATCGCCACCGCGCTGCGCAACAGCGGCTGACAGGATCAGGCGCGGGCGGCAGCCGCGCGGACGGCGGCCATCAGCGCCTCCCGCTCGTGCAGCGTGGTGCGCGCCCGTCCCTTGGTCGCGCCCAGCGCGGTCTCGGCCGCGTCGATCGCCCGCCAGTCGTCCAGCAGCACCGGCTCGGCGCCCCGGGCGACCAGTTCGTCGACCAGGTCGCCCACCGGCCCCGCGGCGCGCAGCTCCCCGGCCGCGACGTCGGCGAGGAGCGAGGCGACCGTCTCCCGGGCGTCGTGCTTGTTGTGCCCCACGACCCCGCTGGGCCCGCGCTTGATCCACCCGGCCACGTACTCGCCCGCCGACGGCGACCCGTCGCGGAGCACCCGGCCCGCGTCGTTCGGCACGGTGCCGCTCCGCTCGTCGACCGGCAGGCCGGGGAGGGGGATGCCGCGGTAGCCGACCGACCGCACCACCAGGTCGGCGGGGAGCACCTCCAGCTCGCCGGTGCCCATGGCTCGGCCGTCCCCGTCGACGGCGGTGCGCTCCACCTCCACGCCGGCCACCCGGTCGGTGCCCAGCAGCCGCACCGGGCGGCGGAAGAACCGCAGCCGCAACCGGACCCGGCCGGCGGTGGCGGCGTGATCGGCCCAGCCACGCAGGACCGCCAGGTTGCGGCTGACGACCCGGTCGGCGGCGGCGCGCTCCTCGCTGCCCGGGTCGAGCTCGAGCTCCGCCGGGTCGACCAGCACGGTGGCGTCGGCCAGCCCGTCGAGCTCGCGGAGCTCCTGGGTGGTGAAGGTGGCCTGCGCCGGTCCGCGGCGGCCGAGGACCGTGACCTCCTCGACCGGCGCGGCCGCCAGCACGTCGAGCACGTGCTGGGGCATGTCGGTCGGGTCGAGCTCCTCCGGCGTCCGGGACAGCACCCGCGCGACGTCCAGGGCCACGTTCCCGACGCCCACGACGACGACCGACCGCACGCCGGTCAGCGCCGCCTCGACGCGGGCGCGGTCGGCGTCGGGGTGGCCGGTGTACCAGGCGACGAGGTCGGTGGCGGCGAGGCTGCCGGGGAGGTCCTCGCCCTCGATGCCGAGCTGGCGGTCGAGCGAGGCGCCGTAGGTGTAGATGACCGCGTCGACGTGCCGCCGCAGCTCGTCGAGGGGGATGTCGACACCGACGTCCACGTTCCCCACGAAGCGCACCAGCGGGTGCTCCAGGCTGTGGTGGAGGGTGTCGCGGATCGCCCGCATCTTGGGGTGGTCGGGCGCGATGCCGTGACGCACGAGGCCGAACGGCGTCGGCAGCCGGTCGATCAGGTCGACGGCGACGGGGACGGCGTCCTGCCGGGTCAGGGCGTCCGCGGCGTAGATGCCGGCGGGACCCGCGCCGACGACGGCGACCCGCAGCGGGTGCCGTGCCGACGGGGGAGGCGCCGACGGGGGAGGAGGCGAACCGTCGACGGACACGACTGGCATCCTGACCCCGCCCGGGCCGTCAGCACCAGAGCAACGGCCCGATCACCGTCCCGGAGGTCCGCGTGTCCGTCGTCGTCGTCGCCACCATCATCCCGAAGCCCGACCAGGTCGACGCCGTCCGGGACGCGATCCTGGCCGCCGTCCCGAAGGTGCACGCCGAGCCGGGCTGCGAGCTGTACGCGCTGCACGAGGGCGACGGGCGGTTCGTCATGGTCGAGCGCTGGGAGAGCGTCGAGGCCCTGAAGGTGCACGGGCGGGCGGAGGCGCTCACCACGCTCGGCGGAGAGCTCGCCGACAAGCTGGCCGGCCCGCTGGACGTGCAGCGGCTCACCGCCGTGCCGGCGGGTGACCCCGACAAGGGCGCGCTCTAGCCGGTCACCGGCAGGACGCGTTCCGGTCCCACTCGTCGCGGACGTACTGGCTGAGCACCACGTCGCCGTCGGGCACGAGAGGCTCCTCGTCGCAGGCATCCTCGGCCTGGTCGGCGGTCACCGAGCCGGCCAGCCAGCTGTCCAGGCCCGCGAGGACGCTGTCCTCGTCGACGCTGCCGACGATCTGCGCCCACTGCTGCCCGGTGGAGTAGACCCCCACCTCGGCGTCCCGGGAGTGCAGGTACTCGGTCATGCCCTCGACCGTCGCGCGGTTGCGCGCCAGTGCGTCGACGGAGCCGGACTGCCAGGTGTTCATGGTCTCGACGTCCAGCCACCACATGTAGCGGGACGGCTGGCTGTCCACCCGGGCGGCGCGGGCCGCGGGTGTGAAGAAGGACAGGACGCTGTTCTGGGCACGCTCCCAGCCGTACTGCCACGAGCAGGCGGTCGAGTTCGTGCCGTCGCACACGCCGTACGGGGTGGCACCGCTCTCGGGCCACGTCGTGACCTCGCCCAGCAGGTGTCCGGGGTTGGCGGTGTTCAGGTAGACCTGGGCGCGCGGCTGGTCGTCCACCTCGCCGGAGGACTCCCACGCCCAGGTCAGCTGCTCCTGCAGGCAGGGGTTGGCCCGGGTGGACAGGCCACCGTTGACCCCGACGACGGCGAAGGCGCGGTCGCGGGGGAGGTCGGTGCCGCACTGCGGGTGGCTGACGTCGTAGCCGACGGTGGTGTCCGCCGAGGCGACGCCGGGCACGGCGACGGCCGCCACCGCCCCCACGGCGATGACGGCGATCCTCCACGCTGACGATGCCATCCGCGGCAACGTACACGGGCTCCCTGGGCGGTGCCGAGTCCTACCGGGTGCCGGTTGCCACCTGCGGGTGGGATCGGAACGCGCGCTGGTGGGGGCTCGTCCGGGGTCATACCGCCTGGCAGACGGGGCACCAGTAGAGGTTGCGCCCCACCATCACCTCGGTGCGGATCCCGGTGCCGCAGACCCGGCAGGGCAGGCCGGTTCGCCGGTACACGTAGTGGGCGTCGTCGCGCTGCACGGCGCCCCGCTTGCGCGCCCGGTCCTCCGGCCGGGTGGTGACGATCCGGCCCATCCGGACGCCGGAGCGCATCAGGGTGACCAGGTCGGCCCACATGGCCTGCCAGAGCGCCGCATCGACGTCCCGGCCGGGGCGGAACGGTGAGACCCCGTGCCGGAACAGCAGCTCGGCCCGGTAGACGTTGCCGACGCCGGCCAGCACCGACTGGTCCATGAGCAGGGCGCCGATCGCCGTCCGGCTGCCGGAGATCCGGCGGTGCGCGACGGCGCCGTCGGCCCGGGGCCGCAGCGGGTCGGGACCCAGCCGGTCGAGGATCGCCTGCACCTCGGGCTCGGCCAGCACCTCGCACGCGGTCGGGCCCCGCAGGTCCGTCCAGACGACGGCGCCGTCGGACCCCTCGGCGGTCCAGCGCATCCGCAGCGCGCCCTTGACCGGCGGCGGGTCGCCCGTGCCGCCCACGAAGGTGCCGTAGAGCCCCAGGTGCACGTGCAGGGTGTCCCCGCCGAAGTCGGCGAACAGGTGCTTGCCGTAGGAGAAGACCTCCCGGAGCACCCGTCCGTCGAGCAGGGCCGCACCGGCGGCGAACCGGCCCTGCGGGCTCGTGACGTGGACCGGGCGCCCGGCGAAGGTCTGCTGCTGCTCACGGGCCAGGCGGTACAGCGTGTGCCCCTCAGGCACGGGGGCCCCTCCGGATCCCGGTCACGCGGACCGCACCTGCTGGTAGCGGGCGAGCGCGACCTCGCGCTCGGCGGCGTGGTCGACGACGGGCTCCGGGTAGCCGGCGGGGACGCCGCCGGGCGCCAGCCACGGCTCGTGCACGAAGGCTCCGGGGACGTCGCGCAGCTCGGGCACCCAGCGGCGCACGTACTCGCCCTCGGGGTCGAACTGCTTGCCCTGCCGGGTCGGGTTGAAGACGCGGTAGTAGGGCGAGGCGTCGGTCCCGGTGCCGGCCACCCACTGCCAGCCGTGGTTGTTGCTCGCCAGGTCGCCGTCGACCAGGTGCTGGAGGAAGTGCCGCGCGCCTCGTCGCCAGTCCAGGTGCAGGTCCTTGACCAGGAAGGAGGCGACGATCATCCGCACCCTGTTGTGCACGTAGGCCTCGCCGAGCAACTGGCGCATCCCCGCGTCGACGATCGGGTAGCCGGTGCGGCCCTCCGCCCACGCGTCGTACAGGGCGTCGGCCTCGGGCCCGCTGTCGTACTCGATGGACCCGGTGCGGCCGTCGAGCGGCTCGCGCGCCGACTCGGGGCGGTGCCACACGACGTCGGCGTAGAACTCGCGCCAGGCCAGCTCGTCGGTGAAGCGGCGCACCGCCTCCTCGCCGTCGTCGCTGCCTGCGAGGTCGGCCAGCAGGGTGCGCGGGTGGACGCAGCCGTACTTCAGGTAGGCCGACAGCCGGCTGGTGCCGGCGGTGGCCGGGCGGTTGCGGTCCTCCGGGTACGCGGAGAGCAGCTCGTCGCGGAAGTGCGCCCAGGCGGCGAGCGCCGCCTCCTCTCCCGCAGGGGGGAGCTGCACGCCGTCGAGGTCCTGGGCCGGCGGCAGGCCGTCCGAGGGGGCTCCGCGGTGCCACGGAACCGCGTCCGGCCGGGGCGCGGGGGAGCGCCAGCCGTGCTCGCGCCAGGCGCGGGCGAAGGGGGAGAAGACCTTGAACGGCTCGCCGTCGGCCTTCGTCACCCGGCCCGGCGTGACCGCGTACGGGGACCCGGTGCGGACGAGCTCCACCTCGCCCAGGGCCCGGTCGACGGCCTCGTCCCGACGGCGGCCGTAGGGGCCCGCGTCGGCGGACACGTGCACCGAGTCCGCGCCGACCTCGGCGGCCAGCGCCGGGACGACCTCGGCGGGGTCGCCCGTCCGGATCACCAGCGGCGCCCCGTCGAGCGACTCCTGCAGGGAGGCCAGGCAGTCGCGCAGGAACTGGCGGCGCGGGGCGCCGGCCGGCCCGAACAGCCGCGGATCGACCACGAAGACCGGCAGGACCGAACCGTGCGACCCGGCGGCGTCGACGGCCGCGAGGAGTGCGGGATGGTCGGCCAGTCGCAGGTCGCGGCGGAACCACAGCAGCGACGTCGGCACCTGCGGAGCGTAGGCAGGTCCCGGACCTGCCGCAGATCAGCGGTCGGCGGTGGCCAGACCGAAGTGGGGTCGGTCGTCGTCGGCGACGAGGTCGACCAGCTCGGGATGCTGCTGGATGTAGCGGCGGATGAAGGAGCAGTACGGGAGGACGGTGAGCCCGCGCTCGCGGGCGGCGTCGAGGACGCCGGCGACCAGCGTCGTGCCGATGCCCTGGCCTCCGACACCGGGGTCGACCTCGGTGTGCGGGAGGGTCATCGTCGTGCCGTCGACGTGGTAGCTGGCCAGACCGACGACCCGGCCGTCGAGCCGGATCTCGAAGCGTCCCCTCTCCGGGACGTCCACCACCTGCGTGTCCATCGTCCTCGCCCCCTCCGTCTCCCGGCGCCGTTGCCGGAGCCCGACGTGTACCCGGAACGGTAGCCCCGCGATGCGTCGGTTCGTCTCACGTGTGGTGACGAGTCGGGTGTGACGCGTGTTCCCGGAGGCACCCGATAGCCTCTCCGCATCGGCGCGGCGGCCACGGGCCGTCGCGTGCTGAGCCCCCGTAGCTCAGGGGATAGAGCATCGGTTTCCTAAACCGTGTGCCGCAGGTTCGAATCCTGCCGGGGGCACCACACATCCGACGGCGCGCGCGGTCGCGCGGCGTGCCACCGATGAGTCCGCCCACGTCGGCCGGTCTGCTCCTGGACAGGGACGACCGACTCATCGGGAGCAGGGCATGGGGCTCATCCACATCGAGATGTTCGCGACGCTCGACCTCGTCGGGCAGGCGCCCGGCGGCCCCGAGGAGGACCCGGAGGGCGGGTTCCCGTTCGGCGGCTGGCAGGCGCCGCTCTTCGACGACGTCGCCGGGGCGCAGGTCCTCGCCGCGTACGAGGGCACCGACGCCCTGCTGCTCGGCCGCCGGACCTACGACATCTTCGCCGCGTACTGGCCGCACCAGGAGGGTGGTGACGACGACGACATCGCCACGCTCTTCAACCGCGTCCCGAAGTACGTGGCGTCCCGTGGCAGGCCCGACCTCTCCTGGGCCGGGTCGCAGCAGCTCGGCCCGGACCTGCCCGCCGCGGTCCGGGAGGTCCGGGACCGGCACGAGCACGTGAAGGTCGTCGGGAGTCTGGACCTGGTGCAGACCCTCCTGCGCGAGAAGCTCTTCGACCGGCTGGACCTGTGGGTGCACCCGGTCGTGCTCGGCGTCGGCAAGAAGGTGTTCGACGGGGGCGCGGTGCCCACGAACATCACGCTCCTCGAACCGCCGACGGCCGGCCCGAAGGGCACCGTCTACCTGCGCTACGGGCTGGCCGAGGGCGTGCCGGGCACCGGGGACATGGCGGCACCCGACCGCGGGGTCGGTATCACCACGTGATCCCCGCCGTGCCAGTCTTGCCGCCGACCGGACCTGGAGGAGCGACCGTGACCGACCCGCAGTCCTGGGTGGCGTCGACCTACGACGGCCTCGCCGACCTGCTCGCCTCCGCGCCCGAGGACACCTGGGACGCGCCGACGCTGTGCGAGGGCTGGCAGGTACGCCACGTGGTCGCGCACGTGGCGATGCCGGTGCGGCTGACCCCGGAGCAGTTCGGGGCCGAGATGGCGGCGGCCGGAGGCGACTTCGGCGTGCTGTCCGACACCGTGGCCGCGCGCGACGCCGCCCTGCCGGTGACCGACCAGTTGGCCGCGCTGCGTTCCCCGCGACTGCACGCGTGGGAGCCGCCCGGCGGTGGCGCTGCGGGTGCGCTCAGCCACGCCGTCATCCACTCCCTCGACGTCACCGTCGGGCTCGGCCGGCCGTCGGTCGCGCCGCCCGACGCCGTGGTCGCCGTCCTCGACCAGCTCACCGCCGTCGACGGGGCGTTCTTCGGCATCGAACTGAGCGGTGTCCGCCTCGAGGCGGCCGACGCCGACTGGAGCTGGGGGAGCGGCGACGTCGTGCGCGCCGACGCCGGATCCCTGGTGGCACTCCTGGGCGGCCGCACCCTGCCCGACGGCCGTTCCCTGCCGCGCGGCTGAGCCGCGGTCACGTCCGCCGGACGGCGCGCACGACGACGTCGTGCAGGGTGACCTCCCGGCTCCCCGGGCCGGTCAGCGTGCGCTGCGCCTCCTCGGCGGTGGCGACGTCCCACTCGGCCCGGTCCAGACGCGCCGTGACGGCTGCGGCGGTGACCGACGCCTCGGCCGGCGGGTGGTCACCGTGCTCGTGGCCTCCGGCACCGTGCCCGTGCAGGTGGCCGACGATCAGCAGCGTGCCGCCGGGAGCCACCCACCCGGCGATGCGGTCGTAGAAGTCCAGTTGCGGCATGGCCGGGTGGGCGTAGTGGGTGGTGACCAGGTCGAACCGCTCGCCCGGTTCCCAGACGCCCAGGTCCGCCTCCACCCAGCGCACCCGCTCGGCAGTTCCGCTCGCCGCGGCCCGCTCGGCGGCGCGGGCGAGGGCCTCGCCCGAGATGTCCGCTGCGGTCACCTCCCAGCCGTGCGTGGCGAGCCAGATCGCCTCGGCCCCGGCGCCGCATCCGGCGTCGAGGGCCGTGCCCGGGACCAGGTCGCCGACCTCCCGTGCCAGGTACGGGCTGGGCGGGTTGCCGCTCATGGCGCCGGCCTCGTCCCGGTGCCAGTGCTGTTCCCAGTAGTCCTGGTCGAACGCGTGCGTCATCCGTGCATCTCCTTGTCGCGGGCCGGCCCCGATCGTGCGGGCGGCTGTGCGATATCGGCAACCACGTTTGCCGAAATGGAGAATGGTCGTACGGCTCCGCCTCAGGCGGACACCGTCTCGCGCGGCGCCGGGGCGGCACGGCGGGCGGCGCGACGCTCCGCCATGCGCTTGGAGAGAGCCACGCCGTAGAGGCGCAGGGGCTCCTCGAACCAGCGGTGCACGATCCAGGAGGCGTACACCGCGAGGCCGAGCGCCAGGGCCGCCGACAGCAGCGAACCGGGGCGGCCCCAGTCCTCCGGGACGGCCATCTCGACGGCGTTCACGAAGAACCCGTGGATCAGGTAGAAGGTGTACGAGATCGCGGCGAGGAAGGCCATGGGCCGGCTGCTCAGCCAGGCGACGTGTCGGGAGTGGGTCGTCACGAGGCCGGCCAGCACCAGCGCGATGACCAGGCCGTGCAGCCCGTACAGGTCCCCGTAGATGTAGACCGCGGTGCCGGTGGCGAGCTGCAGGACGACGGCGACCACGGCGACCGCGAGCAGGTTCCGCGGTCGCGCCAGGGTCGCCACGATCGCGTACGTGCGCTCGCGGTGCAGCAGGACCGCGACGATCGCGCCGAACGCCAGGTTCTGGTAGGGCGCCAGGTAGACCAGGTCGTCGGAGAACCCGGTGACCGACGACGCGACGGCGATCACCGCGAGCACCGGGATGCGGGCCCGTTTCCATGCCGCCAGGAGCAGGAAGCCCAGGACCGGCCAGACGAGGTAGAACTTCTCCTCGATCCCGATGGACCAGGCACCGCTGAACGCCGGGTAGGCGTCGGTCGTCCGGAAGTACGGCAGGTGCTCGGGGAACCAGACGACGTAGGGCAGGTTGTCCACCCAGAGGTCACGCCGCTCGGCGTCCATGCCGAGGCCGAGGATCAGCACGCAGTAGAGCGCGATGACCCCCAGGAACATCGGATAGATCCGGAAGGTCCGGCGCACGTAGAACGACGCGAAGTCCACCGCGCCGGTCCGGTCCTCCTCGCGCAGCAGGAGGGTCGTGATCAGGTAGCCGCTGAGGACGAAGAACAGCGTGACGCCGGTGGCGCCGTGGAGGACGGCGAAGAGGTCGCCGCGCAGATGGGCGGTGAAGACGAGCAGGATCGCGATCGCGCGGAGTCCGTCGAGCACGCCGAACCGGCGGATCAAGAGGTACTCGGCATGGGTCATCGGACCCGACAGTCCAGGCACATGCACCCCCCGCAGCAGCAACCCTCCGTGCGCCGGAGATTACGGTCAGCCACGAGGCCGTCAGGGGTGCGACCCGCCGGGGCTGGGACGCGTGGTGCGGAAGTGGCCGTGCGCCGTGTCGGATGGGACGGACCGGCCCCGTGCGAGCCCTCGGGCCGGTCCTCTCCAGGGTCCTCAGGGCGTCCCGGGAACTACCGTCGGGGAATGGTCCTCGCGCTGATCGAGCTGGCCCTGGTGCTGGCCGTGCTCGGTGCCCTGGGGGTCGTGGGGTGGTCGCTGTGGAACGCCCTCCGCAGCGGCGGCGGAGCAGTGCCGCCGCCCCGTCAGCGCGCCGAGCTGGCAGCGGCCATCGCGCAGGCGCGGTGGGTGCCGGCGCACGACGAGGTGGACGGCACGACCCGCGTGCTCGTCCGCCGCACCTACACGGGGCTGGACGGCCGACCCGAGGTGCTCGACGAGCGGGTGCTGGAGACCTTCCCGGCACAGGACCCGGCCTGGGAGGCCCGGTTCACCGAGGCGATGTCTACCGCCCGGTTCCGGTGCGCCTACCTGAACGCCGAAGAGGCGCAGTAGCCACCGCCGGCTCGTCGACCGAGGCCTCCGACGGCAGGGTGCCGGCGGCGTCGGCCTCCCGGGCCTGTGCCGCCGTCCGCTCCACCATCTCGACGATGGTGCGCGGTCGGTCGGACTGGGGCGCGTGCCCGGCGGCGAGCAGCGGACGGAAGCGCGACCGCGGGACCAGAGGCAGGTAGCGGACGGTCTGCCCCATCGCGATCCAGTCGGCCGTGCCCTGCACCAGCAGGACCGGGCAGTCGATGTGGCCGAGCCCCCGGGGGACGTCGAGCAGCAGGGACCACAGGAGCATGCGCCAGTAGTCGCGGGAGTCCGCGAAACCCTCGCGCAGACCGATGCCCTCCTCCTCGCCGGTCGCCCAGGGACGGGTCTTCAGGGGCAGCATCAGTGCGGTCCGGCCGACCGCCGAGCGGGACAGCGGGCCGATGAGCGGGGAGATCGTGCGGGCCACCAGCCGGGCGGCGGCCAGACCGGTGCCCTGGAAGACCCGCTCCGGCAGGATGTTCAGGCCCGATGGGGCGATGGACACCACCGAGAGCGCGCGGCCGCGGCGGGCCAGCTCGATCGCGACCCGGGCGCCGAGCGAGTTCCCCAGCACGTGCACCCGGCCCACGCCCTCGCCGTCCAGCGTGCGCTCCACCGCGTCGGTGATCGCCGCGACGGTGGGCCGTTCCAGCAGGTGCGGGGAGCGTCCCGCGCCGGGCAGGTCCATGTTCACGACGTCGAACCGCTCGGTCAGAGCCGGGAGGACGGCGGCGAAGTCGCGGCGGGAACTGCCCCAGCCGTGCAGGAGCAGGAGGGGCTCACCGGCGCCGGAACGGGTGAAGGACAGCGGAGAACTCATCCACCCCGGGTACCCACACGGGGCGCCGGGGCCTCCGTGACGTCCCCCACCCCTGGGTCGTCCCGGTCCGTCCGGGGCCGGACCGGGACGACGCGCGGGTCAGCCGGCGACGGCGGACCGGGGACGACCGGCGGACAGGCGGGACAGGCCCATGGACAGGGCGACCGCGACGAGGATGCCGATGACCGGCGGGATCCCGATCTCGAGCTCCCCGCTGAGCCACGCCAGGAACGCCGCGACGGCGTAGGCGAGCACGTTGGGCCACCGCACGGCCGGGGGGACGTGGTCCTCCGGGATGCCCCGCCGCCACCGGGCGAGGAAGTCGCCGATGATGACGCCGCCCAGCGGGGGGATGAACGTCCCGAGCAGGACCAGGTAGTCGACCAGGTGGTTCTGCACGCCGGTCAGCGCCAGCACGGTGGCGATCACCGACCCCCCGATGACGAAGGGCGCCTTGCTGGGCCGGTTGAACAGCTCCGCCCCGGCCACCCCGAAGGCGTAGGCGGTGTCGGCGTTGCTCTTCCAGAGGTTGCCGAACAACAGCACCAGACCCCAGCCCACCAGGCCGAGCTGGTAGAGGACCAGCACGAAGTCGCCCTCGCCGAAGGTCAGGGCCCCCACCGCACCGAAGAAGACCATCAGGCCGTTGCCGATGAAGAAGCCGATGACGCAGGCCCAGACGGCGTGCGAGCCGCGCTTGGCGAAGCGGGTCCAGTTCGGTGCCTGGGTCCCGGCCGACACGAAGGTGCCCACCACGGTGGTCACCGCCACGGCGAGAGCCATGGACGTCGTCGGCTGCACGTCGGCCAGGCCGGCGAATCCGCCCACCTCCTGGAGCGACCGGGCGAGCACCCAGAACGCGAGGATGAGGATCAGCGGGGTGGACACCAGCGACACCCAGTACATGCCGCCGTAGCCCCAGTAGGCGGTGGCGCACATCAGCGCGCTGGTCACCACCATGACCGCGGCCCTGGCGCCGTAGGACTCCCAGCCCAGCGCCTCCGCGGTGAGGTCGCCGATCGTCCCGACGACGACGGCGTACCAGCCGACCTGCGTGCCGCCGAGCAGCACCGAGGACAGCTTGGCGCCGCGGGTGCCGAGCGTGTACCGGGCCATGACGACGGTGGTGAGCCCGGTGCGGGCGCCGATCCACCCCATGACGGCGACGTAGGTCCCGAGGACGAGGGATCCGATGGCGATGACCAGCAGCAGGCCGCTGAAGTCGAACGCCGGGCCGAGCGCGGCCCCGGCGAGCATCGTCGGGGTGAACACCGTGAAGCCCAGCAGGACGACGGCGACCGAGAAGAACGACTTCCGCGCGTGCGCGGGGACCGGCGTGACCGGGTAGTCCGGGTCGATGGCGGCGGCCTCGTCGGCGTCCAGGACCGGACCGGCGCCCGACGTGCTGCTCATGACTCCTCCCCGATGTCTTCGTTCCAGATCTCGGGGCGCTCGGTCATCATGCGGCGCATGAGCTCGATGCACTCGGCATCGTCGACGACGGTGAGCTCGACGCCTTTCGAGCGCAGCAGCGCTTCCGACGCCTGGAAGCTGCGGTTCTCGCCGATGACGATGCGCGGGATGTCGTAGAGCAGCGCGGTGCCGGCGCACATGTAGCAGGGCGAGAGCGTCGTGTAGAGCACGCTGGCCCGGTACACCGATGCCGGCTGCCGCCCGGCCTGGTCGATGCAGTCGGTCTCCCCGTGACGGATCGGGCTGCCGAGCTGCACGCGCCGGTTGCGGCCGACGGCCAGCACCTCGTCGCGGTGGACGAGTGCGGCACCGATCGGCACGCCTCCCTCGTCCCACCCGATGCGGGCCTGCTCGACGGCCAGGCCGAGGTAGAAGCGGTCGCGTTCCTCGGGGGAGAGGTCCGGTGGCGCGGTGGGCAGGGGAGCGGCGGTCACGGGGTTCTCCTCCGGTGCGGCGGGCGGTGGTGCTGCACCCGCAGCGAAGCGCTCCGTAGCCCTGCGGGACAAGGGACATGGTGTCCGCTCCAGACCGGCAGCTGCTTGACACGGCGTCCAGCCGCCGCGAGCCTTCCCCGGTGCTGCCCACCGTCACCGAGGTCCTCCGCCTGCCCGCCCTCCGTGCAGCCGCGCCCGAGGTGCTCGCGGGCGACCCCGACAGCGCCATCGTCCGCTGGGTGCACTCCTCCGAGGTCTACGAGATGGGCGGGCTGCTGGCGGGCGGCGAGCTGCTGCTGACCACCGGGCTGGGTCTGCACGGGCGGACCGCCCAGCAGGTGGCGGGCTACGTCGAGCAGCTGGCCGACGCCGGCTGTTCCGCGCTGGCCCTGGAGGTCGGACGCTCCTTCGCCGTGGTCCCGCATGAGCTGGTGCAGACGGCGCGGCGGCGCGGGATGGTGCTGTTGGCGCTGCACGAGGTCGTCCCGTTCGTCCGGATGGTCGAGGACTTCCACGACCTGCTGCTGCGCCGCAAGCTCTCCTGGCGCCGGGCGGGTGAGCCGATCTGGCAGGAGCTGCTCGGGCTGGTGGTCTCCGGCCAGGGGCTCGCCGCCGTCCTGCACGCCACCGCCCGGATGGCCGACTGCCCGGTCGAGCTGGTCGACGTCGACGGGCGGGTCGTCGAGCGCAGCCACACCCCGGGTCTGCTCGACTCCACGGCACGCACCGTCGCCGAGGTGCGCGGGCCGCACGGCCCGGTCGGCCGGCTCGTGCTGCACGGCCGCCCGACCGCCGGCCGCACCGGCGTGGCGGGCCGCGCGGCCGTCGCCGTCGCGCTGGAACTGGGCCGCCACCCCGACCTGGGCTCGCGGCCGTCGCTCGCGCAGGCGGTCGTCACCGACATGGTGGCCGGGGTGCTCGTCTCGCAGGGCGACCTGCAGGCCCGGATGTCCGCGGCGGGCTGGGCGCCGGCTCCCGGCGCGGCGGTGCTCGTCCTCGCCGTCGAGGTGGACCGGCGCACGCCCGCGAGCGAGGCCGTGCCCGCGGTGCGGGAGGCGGCGGAGAGCGTGCTCGGGCGATGCCTGGTCGGCGCGGCCGGCAGCGCGGTGGTCGTCCTGGCCCGCGGGTGGCCCCGCTCGGCGCAGCGCAGGCAGCGGGACGCCGCCGAGGACCTCCTGCGGCAGCTGCGTGCGGGCGCCCTGGGTGCCGCGGTGCGCACCATCGGCGTCGCCGACCCGGTCGGGGAACTGGCCGCGGTCCCTGGTGCGGTGGCCCGCGCGCGCGAGGTGGTCACCCTCAGCCGGCGCATCGGCAGCCGCGAGCCGGTGGTGCTCGCGCAGGACGTGGCCGTGCACCGGCTGCTGGCCGGCGGGCTGGACGCGTCGGAGATCGCCGCCTTCGTCACCGGGCAGCTCGGGCCGCTCGTCGACCACGACGCCGCCCACGGGACGGATCTGCTGCGGACGCTGGACGCCCATGTCGCGACGGGGCTGAGCAAGACCCGGACCGCCGACGTGCTGGGGATCCGCAGGCAGACGCTCTACGCCCGTCTCGAGCGCATCGAGCACCTGCTCGGCGCCCCGGTCGACGACCCGGGCCAGCGGACCTGCCTGGGGCTGGCGCTGAGCGCGTGGCGCATGCGCACCGGGCTGGATCCCCAGACGGTGCCGGCCGCCACCCGCGGCGGGGTGGCGGGGCCGGTGCCGGTCCTGGCCGGCGGAGCAGGAGGATAGGCGGCATGAGTCAGGTCGTCGCCACCGCCGAACGAGTCGTCCGAGCGCCCGCCGAGCAGGTCCGCGCCGCGCTGGCCGACTACGAGGGCACCCGTCGCCGCGTGCTGGGGGAGCAGTTCAGCGACTACCGCGTGGAGGCCGGTGGACAGGGCGCCGGTACGCGGGTGCACTGGCTGTTCGCCGCGACGCAGAAGCGGGTGCGCGACCAGCTCCTGGACGTCACCGAGCCCGCCGGCACCCTCGTGGAGTCCGATGCCAACTCCTCGATGGTGACCACCTGGACGGTGGTCCCGGCCGACGCCGGCACCTCGACGGTCCGGGTGCGCACCACCTGGAACGGCGCGGGGGGCATCGGCGGGTTCTTCGAGCGCACCTTCGCGCCGAAGGGCCTGCGCCGCGTGTACGAGCAGATCCTCGAGCGGCTGGACACGGAGCTCGCCGCCCGCTGAGCACCTCCTCGGGAGGGCTGCGGCGCGCCACTACGGTGCACGCGTGATCATGGTCGCCGCCTGGGTCGCGGTCGCAGTTCTCGGCTGCCTCGCCGTCTTCCAGCTCCTCCTCGTCGCCGGCGCGCCGCTGGGGCGGTTCGCCTGGGGAGGGCAGCACGCCGTCCTGCCGACGGGCCTGCGCATCGGCAGCGTGGTGTCCCTCGCGATCTACGCCGTCGTCGCCCTGCTGGTGCTCCAGGCGGCCGGCGTGCTCGACGTGCTGCCCGAAGGCATGGTGGGCGTGGCCATGTGGGTGCTCACCGGCTACTTCGTGCTGGGCGTGGCGCTCAACCTCGCCTCGCGCAGCCGGCCGGAGCGGATGGTGATGACCCCCGTGGCCCTGGTCCTCGCGATCTGCTGCCTGGTGCTGGCCCTGCACTGATCCCGGCACGGGTCGCCGCGAGAGGGGACGATGGCCGGGTGACGACCGCCGCGCCGCCCGCCGACCCCCGGCACCACACGGCGCTCGACGCGCTGGCCGACCTCGTCGTCGACGGGGACGTCGTCGTCCTCTCCGGGGCCGGGCTCTCCACGGACTCCGGCATCCCCGACTACCGGGGCGCGACCGGCAGCCTGCGCCGGCACACGCCCATGACCTACCAGACCTTCACCCGCGACCCGCGCGGACGGCACCGCTACTGGGCCCGGAGCTTCGTCGGCTGGCGGCAGATCCGCGAGGCGCGGCCCAACGACGGCCACCGCGCCGTCGGTCAGCTGCAGACCGCGGGCCTCGTCGGGGGCGTCATCACGCAGAACGTCGACGGGCTGCACCAGGCCGGCGGCGCGACCGACGTCGTCGAGCTGCACGGCGGGCTGGACCGCACGGTCTGCCTGGGCTGCGGCGACGTCGCCTCCCGGGCGGCGCTGGACGAGCGGCTGCAGGCGGCCAACCCGCACTTCGGGGCGCGCACCGACGAGATCAACCCCGACGGCGACGCCGAGCTGCCCGACGAGGTGCTCGACGGCTTCGTGATGGTCGGCTGCCTCGCCTGCGGGGACGGTCCGCTGAAGCCCGACGTCGTCTTCTTCGGCGAGACCGTGCCGCGCGACCGCGTCGACCACTGCTTCGGGCTGGTGGAGGCCGCGGGCAGCCTGCTCGTCCTGGGCTCGTCCTTGACGGTGATGAGCGGCTACCGGTTCGTGCTGCGGGCGGCGAAGCTCGGCATCCCGGTGGGGATCGTGAACGTCGGGCCCACCCGCGGCGACGCCAAGGCCGACGTCCGGGTCGATGCCCCGCTCGGGACGGTGCTGCCGGCGCTGGCCGCCCGCCTCACCGCGTGAGCCGGGACGTCGAGCGCACCGACGACGGCCGGTGGATCGTCGTCGACGGTCGGCGGTGGCGGACGGCGGACCCCGCGCTGCCCGACGACGTCCGGGAGCGGCTGCTGCACCACCTGGGCGTCGGCCGTTCCGGGGTGCGGACGGCCAAGGCATCGGGTGACGACGCCGCGGTGGCCGCGGCCCGCGCCCGGGTGCAGCTGGCCAAGACCGGGCTGGGGGAGCGGGGCCCTGCCTGGTGGGACCAGGACGACGACGCCCGCCGGGACCGCTGGGAGACCGCGCTGCGCGACCTCGACGGCTGAAGAAGGACCTCCCTGCCCCCCACCCCTCGCCCGCTCGCGGTGGGCCCCTGCACGGAGGCCGCCGCTGATCCGGCGGGCATCTCCACCCTGGGTGAGGATGGAGAGCGATGCAGACCTTCCTCCCGGTCGCCGACTTCACCGAGTCCGCCCGTCTCCTGGACAACCCTCGGCTCGGCAAGCAGCGGGTGGAGTGCCTGCAGGTGCTGCGCGCGCTCGAGCTGCCGGACTACGGCTGGGCCAACCACCCGGTGGTCACCATGTGGCGCGGGCACACCGCCGGGCTGGTCGTCTACTCGCTGGCGATGGTGCGCGTCTGGCGGGAGCGCGGCTTCGCCGACACCACGGAGACGCTCATCGCGGAGTTCGCCCCCGACGCCGCCGCGATGACGCAGGAGCAGGCCGCGGCCGCCGGGCTGCTGCCCAGATGGGTGGGCGACGAGGAGCTGCACCTCTCGCACCGGTCCAACCTGGTCGCCAAGGACCCGGGGTTCTACCGCCCGCGGTTCCCCGGCGACCCCGACGACCTGCCGTACAAGTGGCCCGGGTCCGACGGCGTGCCCACGGCGCCGGCGCCCGAGGGCGCCGGCGTGTGGGTCGTGCGGCCGCGCTCCCACAACGAGCTGGGCGCGTGCCTGGCCGCCGGGGTGGTCGGGCTCGGCGTCCAGTCCGGCATCGACGTCGACGCGACCGGACTGACGCCGACGGAGCTCCGCGTCCTGTCCAAGGAGCTGTCCGGACGGCGTCCGGCCAAGGACCTCCGCCAGCTGTCGGCCTTCCTCGACGAGATGGCTCCCGGCGACCGCGTCGCGCTGCCGATCGAGCACGGTGCGGGACTGCTGCTGGGAAAGGTCGTGGGCGGCTATCTCTTCCAGGGGCGCGAACTCCTGCCGCACCGGCGGGCGGCCCGCTGGGAGCGGGTGGTGCCGCGATCGGCCGCGCTGCCGCCGGCCACGCTGCAGGACCCCCGGGCGCTGTTCCGCGTCGTCCTCGACCCGGCGGCCGTCTCCTAGCTCCCCGGGAGGGGCACGTTCTGCAGCCGCACCTGACCGCGCGCCACGAGCTTCCCGTCGTCGGCCCGCGTCAGGTGCACCTGCCACAACTGGAGGGTGCGGCCCTGCTGGACCGGCTCTGCCACGACGTCGACCCTGCCGGCGGTCATCGGGCGGAGGAAGTCGGTGTTGTTGTTGACGCCGACGGCGAACTGGCCACGCTCCTGGACGGCGAGGCTGGCGCCGACGGAGGCGGCCGACTCCACGACCGAGCAGTACACGCCGCCGTGCACGACGCCCCACGGCGTGTGCTGGTCGGGGCCCAGCTCGACGTGCCCGGTCACCCGCGTGCCGGTGGCCTCCTCGATCTGGAACCCGAACGCCGCCACGAAGGCGCTCGCGGCGGTGAGGTCGACGGCGGGCCGGTCGCTCACGCGTCCCAGACCAGGCAGAAGGGGTGGCCGACCGGATCGGCGTAGACGCGGAAGTCCCCGCCTCCGCCGGGCAACCGGCGGGCGCCGAGCGCGAGCAGCTTCGGCTCGGCCTCGTCGACGTCGGCGACCCGGATGTCGAGGTGGAACTGCTGCGGACGGTCCGGGTCGGGCCAGTCCGGTGGCTGCAGGTCCGGCGCCTGCTGGAAGGCGATCCGGTAGCCGGCCCCGGTGACGACCACCCAGTCGTCACCCGGCGATCCCTTCACCTCCATGCCGAGCACCTCGGCGTAGAAGCCGGCGAGCGCGTGGGCGTCGGGCGCGTCGATGACGACGGAGTGGAGCTGTCCGATCATGGGCTCATCCTGACCCGCTCCGTCGGACGGCGACAGGCGGGATGCGGCCGCGCTCCGTCGTCTTCCGGCCAACCGGGCGGTGTGGTCGGCTCGGGAGCCGTACCGGAGGATCGAGGCGTGACCTCCCCGTCTGCTCCCGTGCTCGGGTCCCTGACCTGGCTGCCCGCCGTCGAGCGGCCCGACCTCCTCGCGGCCCCGGTCGCCGCGGCGTTGGCCGGGCTGACCGTGCCGGCGTGGGTCGCCGAGATCGACGAGGACCTCGCCGACACCGCGGCGTTCAGCGACGCCTACGGCGTGCCCCTCGAGGCGTCGGCGAACTGCGTGGTCGTCGCAGCGCGGCGGGCCGGGCAGACCAGCCTCGCCGCCTGCGTCGTGCTCGCCACCACCCGGGCCGACGTCAACGGCGTCGTCCGGCGGCACCTCGACGCGCGCAAGGCATCCTTCGCCCCTCAGGACGTGGCGGTGGCCGAGTCCGGGATGGCCTTCGGCGGGATCACGCCGGTGGGACTGCCGGCGTCCTGGCCGGTGCTCGTGGACCCTGCAGTGGCCGCCGCGGACCTCGTCGTCATCGGCTCCGGGACGCGGGGCGGCAAGCTCGCGGTGCCGGGCTCGGCCCTGGCGGCACTGCCGGGCGCGCACGTGCTCGAGGGTCTCGGCCGTGCCGTTCCGGCCGCTCCTCCCGCTCCTGCTCCGGGGACCGAGCGGCCGGTCCGCGCCCCCGACGACAGCGACGTCGGCTGGGGCGAGCGCCCCTCCGACGTGCCCGACCCCGACCGCAGGTACCTGGAGGACCGCCCCCCGCACTGGGGGAGCGACTGAACTCAGAGCCGGTCAGGGAGGACCGTCGTGCCGGGGCCCGACGGGCCGGGGCCGGGGCCTTGGCCCTGCTGCGCGCGGAGCAGGTCGCGGATCTCCACCAGCAGCTCGATCTGGGTCGGTGCGGCGGGTCCGGCCTCCTCGCCCCGCCGGCGGCGCTCGATCAGCGTCTTCATGGGCAGCACGACGACGACGTAGACGACCGCGGCGGTCAGCACGAACGTGATCACGGCATTGACGAACGCCGCCCAGTCGAAGACCTGGCCGTCGACGGTGAAGGTCCCTCCGTCCAGGCCCCCGCCGCCGACGAGGGCGATCAGCGGCTCCAGGAACGACGCGGTGAACTGCCCGACGACCGCGGTGAACGCGGCACCGATGACGACTGCCACGGCCAGGTCGACGACGTTCCCGCGCAGCAGGAAGTCCTTGAATCCCTTGATCATGGGTTCATCCACGCACAGGGGCAGGCCGGGGACCAGCACCGCGGAGCGTGTCACGGCGGCGGAAGGCTGAGGGTCAGCGTCGCGGCGGCGGCCATGGCGGCGAGCCGCGCGGCGGTCGCCGGATCGACGGCGAGCAGCAGCAGCCCCCCGGCGCCCTCCGGTCCCGCCGCGGGGGCGGCCAGGACGAGCGCGGAGGCGGCGACGACCTCGGCGGCGGCCGCGTCCGGGGCCGTGGCGAGGACGTCGACGCGGTCACCGGCCCGCACGAGAGCCGCCACCGCGAGGTCGGCGAGCCGGACGGGCGCGGCCACCTGCCCCTCGGGCAGCCGGGCGGTGAGGCCGGCGCCCACCAGCCGGACATCGGTCAGCGGCTCACCGGCGCGCACCGGCCCGGCGAGCACCCGACCGGCCAGGTCGGCAGCGTCCGCGGTCGTCCCGGTGGGTGCCAGGTCGTCCGGGAACCGGACGAGGCGGACGTCCTGCGAGGTCAGCGGCGCACCGGGGAGGAGGTCCGTCGCCGCCACCGCCACGGGAGTGGTGGCCGGGACGTCGGCAGCCGCGGGCCGGGGGGCCGGCCGCAGGGCGAGCACGAGGGCGAGGGCGGCGAGCAGCACCGCGAGCACCCGGCGGGCGGTGTGCAGCAGCGACCGGGGACGGCGGAGACGCATCCGCCGAGCGTGCCGTCGCCGTCAGCCCGGGGGAGGGAGGCGGCCGAACCTGTGGACGACCCCGCCGGCTGTGGAGGACGCCGTCAGTCGGCGGCCTTCGACCCACCCGAGGACGAGGAGGAGGTGCTGGCGGCCGGGGTCGACGAGGTGGAGCTCTCCTTCTTCGGAGCCGACGTGCTGCCGGCGGTCTCCGACGCGGAGGAGGACTTGCGGCTGTCGGTCCGGTAGAAGCCGGACCCCTTGAACACCACGCCGACCGAGCCGTAGACCTTGCGCACGGGGGCGCCGCACTCCGGGCACTCGCTCACCGGGGCGTCGCTGAACGACTGCACGACCTCGAACTCGTGCTTGCCCTCGGGGTTGGTGCAGGCGTACTGGTACGTGGGCACGGCGGTACTCCCTGGTGGTGCGGAAGGGTCTGCGCCGGGTTGGCACTCGCCCCCGGCGACTGCCAATGATGCGCCATCCCGGCACCGTGCGTCCACGCGTGTAGCCCGGTGTGAGCAAACCGGCCGCCGGTCGCGCGCCGGCCCGGCCGCGTCCCCGGGCGCTAGGGTCCCGACGTGATCGAGGACGTTGTCGCGCGGTGGCACCGGTACATGCAGGGCGACCTGCCGGGCGGTCTGGAGGAGCTCCTCGCCGACGACGTCGTCTTCTACTCGCCCGTGGTCTACACACCGCAGCGCGGCAAGGAGATCACCACGCGGTACCTGGAGGCGGCCGCCGCCTCGCTGGCCGGCGACGCGGCGGGCGACCCCGACCGGGCGTTCCGCTACACGAAGCAGGTGCTCGGCGGCGACACCGCGGTGCTCGAGTTCGAGACCAGCCTCGACGGGAAGGACGTCAACGGCGTCGACATCGTCCGTTGCGACGACGCCGGGAGGATCGTCGAGTTCCGCGTCATGATGCGTCCGCTGCAGGCGATCCAGGCCGTGCACGAGGCGATGGGCCGGCGCCTGACCGCCTGAGCCCGGCGGCAGGAAGTACGGTCGCCGGCGTGGCGGATCGGTGGCTCGACGACGAGCAGCAGCGGACCTGGCGGGCGTGGCTCACGGTGTCCGAGCTGGTTCCCCGGGTTCTCGACGCCCAGCTCCAGCGCGACGCAGGGCTCAGCCACGCCGCGTACGTCGTCCTGGCCATGCTCTCGGAGTCGCCCAGCCGCAGCCGCCGGATGAGCGATCTCGCCCGCCGGGCCAACCAGTCGCAGAGCCGGCTGTCGCACACCGTCGCCCGGCTCGAGGAGCGTGGCTGGGTGCGCCGCGAGCGCGCCACCGACGACGGCCGCGGCAACCTCGCCGTGCTCACCGACGCGGGCTACGACGTGGTCGTGGCGGTGGCGCCCGGGCACGTCGACGCCGTCCGGGAGTCGGTGTTCGGCCCGCTCACCGGCGAGCAGACGAGCGTCCTGCGCGAGGCGCTGGAGGCCATCGCCGAGAAGCTCGATCCCGACCGGAGCCTGCGGGTGCGCGACGGGAACGACCTGCCCGACTGACTGGGCGTGGCTCGGGCCATCCCTAGGTCAGGTGGCGCAGGAACGACTGCGGGTCGCCGAGGAACTGCCGCCAGCTCGCGGTGAGCTCCAGGTCCGCCCACTCCGCCTCCCGCAGGCCCCAGGGGCCGACCTCCAGCAGTCGCGCGCCCGGGAGCGCCGCCAGCACCGGCGAGTGGGTGGCGACGACGACCTGCGCGCCGCTCCGGACGAGGTCGCCGAGGGTGGCGACCAGCGAGAGCGTGCCCGTGAACGAGAGCGCCGCATCGGGCTCGTCGAGCAGGTAGAAGCCGCCGCCATGTGCCCGGCTGCCGAGCAGCGCGAGGAAGCCCTCCCCGTGCGACATCTCGTGGAAGAGCGGGTCGGGCCCGTTGGTGGATTCCAGGTAGCTGTAGAGGCCGTGCAGCGTCTCGTCGCGCAGGAAGTACGCCCACCGGTCCGCGCCCGGTGAGCGTTCCACGATCAGGTCGAGGGAGCCCGGCTCGCTCGGCCGCGTGACCATGCGGGTGTTGCGCGAGCCGCCCTCGGCGTTGATGCCGAGGGCCGACGCGAGCACCTCCAGGACCGTCGACTTCCCGGACCCGTTCTCGCCGACGAGCACGGTCGCCCCCGGACCCAGCGACAGCCCCTCGCGGAGGATCTGCGCGATCGACGGGACGACGGCCGGCCAGGCCCCGGGGTCCGGGGGAGGGGCGCCGGGATCCGGCCGGAACCGGCGCACGGTCTGACGATCCATGCGCCGATCCTGGCCGACGGCTGTGACGGTTGGCCGACGGCTGTGACGGTTGGCCGACGGCTAGGACGGCTGGCGGCCCAGGTGGCGGTAGCGGTGCAGCCGGCTGCGGAAGCGCTCGGTGTCGTCGCGGCCCAGCAGCCCGGCCAGCTCCTCGCCCAGCACCCGGCCCAGCCGCTGGCAGAACTCGTTCGGCTCGTCCGCGGCGTCCGGTCGCTCGGGCACCACCCGGTCGACGATCCCGGCCCGCCAGAGGTCGGTCGCCCGGACGCCCTGCGCCGCCGCCATCTCCCCGGCGTGCTCGACGTCGCGGTGCACGATCGCGCTCGCGCCCTCCGGCGGCAGCGGTCCGAGCCAGCCGTTGGCCGCGGCCAGCACGCGGTCGGCCGGCACCAGCGCCAGCGCCCCGCCGCCGGTGCCCTGACCGAGCAGCACCGCCAGCGTCGGCGCCTTCAGGACGACCAGGTCGTGCAGGCAGCGGGCGATCTCCCCGGCCAGCCCGCCCTCCTCCGCCTCCCGGGACAGCGCCGCCCCGGGGGTGTCGATGAGCGTGACCAGCGGCAGGCGCAGCTCCTCGGCCAGGTGCATGCCGCGCCGGGCCTCGCGCAACGCGGCCGGGCCGAGCGGCGCGGACATGCTCTGACCCCGCCGGTCCTGGCCCAGCACCACGCAGGGCGCGCCGCCGAACCGGGCGAGCGCGAGCAGCAGGCCCGGGTCCTTCTCCCCGGCCCCCGTCCCCGACAGGCCGACCACGTCGGTGGCCGCCGTCCGCAGCAGCCGGCGCACACCCGGCCGGTCCTCGCGCCGGGACGCCGTCACGACGTCCCAGGCGCTGCGGTGGTCCTCGGGGTCGTCGGCGTCCGTGCCGTCCTCGGGGGTCGGGCGCTCGGCGCCCCGGACGTCGGTGTGCCAGGTCTGCCGGGCGGCGAGCACGCGCAGCGCCCGGTCGGCGAGGTCGGCGACCTCGTCGTGCGGGACGACGGCGTCGATGAGCCCGCGCTCGGCGAGGTGCTCGGCGGTCTGCACGCCCTCGGGGAACGGCTCGCCGTACAGCGCCTGGTAGACCCGAGGACCGAGGAAGCCGATGGAGGCCCCGGGCTCGGCGATGGTGACGTGCCCGAGCGACCCCCACGAGGCGAGCACGCCGCCGAAGGTGGGGTTCCGCAGGTAGACCAGGTAGGGGAGCCCGGCCTCCTTGTGCCGCGCGATGGCCGCGGTGATGCCGATCATCTGCAGGAAGGCGACGGTCCCCTCCTGCATGCGGGTCCCGCCGGAGACCGGCGCGGCCAGCAGGGGCAGGCCCTCGTCCGTGGCCCGCTCGACGGCGGCGATGAGCCGCTCGGCCGCCGCGACGCCGATGGAACCGGCGAGGAAGCCGAACTCGCCGGCGACGACGGCCACCCGCCGGCCGCGCAGCCGGCCCTCGCCGGTGATGATCGACTCGTCCTGCCGCGACTTCTCCGCCGCGGCCGCCAGCTCGCGGGCGTACTCCGCCGACACCGACGGGCGGACCACGGGCGCGTCCCAGGACACCCAGGAGCCGGCGTCGAGGACGAGGTCCCGCAGCGACCGCGCGTCGAGGCGGGCCGGCCGGTCGGTCACGACCGGAGCCAGGCGCGGATCGCGTCGCCGTCGGCGCCGAGGACCGGGGGAGCGGTGTGGTCGCGGCGGGTCGTCTCGGTCTCGCCGTCGGGACCGGGGGTGAAGAACCGCAGCGGAGGTCCGGGCAGCTGCAGCGAGCCCAGGGTGGCGTGCTCGACGTCGACCAGCAGGCCCTGGGAGAGCGTCTGGTCCCACCCGTAGACCTCGTCGACGGAGCGCACCTTGCCCGCCGGGATGCCCGCGGCGGCGAGCCGGGCGAGCAGGTCCTCCGGGGCGATCCCGGCGAACGCCTCCTCGAGCAGGGCGATCACCTGCTGCCGGTTGTCCACCCGCTCGCCGTTGGTCGCCATGCCCGGCGCCTCCGGGTCGAAGCCGAACTCGGCGCAGAGCTTGCGCCACAGCCCCTCGGAGCCGCAGGAGAGCTGGACGCTGCCGCCCTGGCAGTGGAACAGGCCGTACGGGGCGATCGAGGGGTGGTGGTTGCCCTGCGCGTGCCCGACCTTCCCGGCCACCGTCCACGCCGTCCCCTGGAAGGCGTGCACGCCGACGATCGCGGCCAGCAGCGAGGTGCGCACGACCTGGCCACGGCCGGTGCGCTCGCGTTCCATGAGCGCGGCCAGCACGCCGTAGGCGCCGTACATGCCGGCCAGCAGGTCGCCGATGGGCACGCCGACGCGCTGCGGGTCCTCCGGCCCGGAGCCGGTCAAGGACATGAGGCCGCCCTCGCCCTGCGCGATCTGGTCGTAGCCGGCGCGGCCGCCCTCGGGGCCGTCGTGGCCGAAGCCGCTGATGGCCAGCGTCACCAGGCGCGGGTTGAGCTCGGCCAGGACGTCGGTGCCGAACCCGAGCCGGGCGAGCGTGCCCGGGCGGAAGTTCTCCATCAGCACGTCGGCCCGGCGGAGGAGCTCGGTGAGCACCTTCTTGTCGTCCTCGGCCTTGAGGTCGAGGGTGATCGACTCCTTGTTCTTGTTCGTCGACAGGAAGTACGTCGACTCCCGGTCGCCCTGCTCGGGCTGGACGAACGGTGGGCCCCAGCCGCGGGTGTCGTCACCGCTGCCGGGGCTCTCGACCTTGATCACCCGGGCGCCGAGGTCCCCGAGCATCATCGCCGCATGGGGCCCGGCGAGCGCCCGCGTCAGGTCGACGACGAGCACGCCGTCGAGAGGTCCGGACATCGCAGTCTCCCTCGCTCCACGCCGCCGGGTCGGGCGGCGGACCGGCAAAGTGTCTCAGCGCTGAACTATCTGTGGCCAGCGCCCCTCACAGCCAGCCGGGGACGGCGAACACCAGCCAGGCGAGAAGCGGTCCTATGGCCACGACGATCCCCGAGTAGGCCAGGATCTGCTTGTAGAAGCGGTCGCGGTCGACGTCCTGCGCGTTGGCCAGCACCAGGGCGCCGTTGGTCGAGAACGGGCTCACGTCGACGATCGTCGAGGACACCGACAGGGCCACGATCACCCCCACGGCGCTGATGTCCCCGGACTCCAGGAACGGCACCGCGAGCAGGATGGCGACCCCGATGATCGCGGTCGACGACGCGAAGGCCGACACCACGCCTCCGATGTAGCAGAGCAGCAGGGCGATCAGCAGCGGCACACCGAGCCCGATCACCGCATCGCCGACGTAGTCGATCGTGCCCGCCTCCTGCAGCACGAAGACGAAGGTCAGCACGCCGGCGATGAGCAGGATCGTGCTCCAGCTGATCTGGGTGACGGCTCCCTTGTGCTTCTGCGCGGAGAACAGGGCCAGGACGACGGCGACGGTGATGGAGACGAAGCCGATGTCGAGGTCGAAGGCCAGTGCCAAGACCGCGACGACGACCAGACCGACGAGCGTGAGGATCTGCTCGAACGTCACCGGCCGGGCGACGTCGGGGTGCATGTGCTCGTCGTCGTCCCCGCCGACGGCCGGCCCGGGAGCCGCGCCGTGCCCGCGGACGACGGTGCCGTGCGCGTGCTCGGTGTGCGGCACCGGCTCGGCCGCCACCTTGCGCCCGATGAGCCGGCGGCCGCCGAGGGCGAAGAAGAGCACCACCGCGATCGCCAGGTTGAAGAGCAGGGCACCCAGGAAGACGGCGAGGGGGCTGCTCGGCAGGCCCTCGTCCTCCACGATCGTGTTGACGGTGACGCCGTAGACGCTGATCGGGGAGAAGCCGCCACCCTGCGCGCCGTGGATGACCATCATGCCCATGAGCAGCGGGCTGATCCCGTGCCGCGCGGCGAACGTGAGCGCGATCGGCGCGATGATCGCGACCGCCGCCGGTGACAGCGCCCCGATGCCGGTCAGGAGGCCGGTGACGAAGAACATGATCCAGGGGATGGCCGCGACATGGCCGCCGACGAGCCGCACCGCGCCGCGGACGAGCAGGTCCACGGTCCCGTTGTTCTGCGCGATCGCGAACAGGTACGTGACCCCGATCAGCGTCAGCACCAGTTCCGCGGGGAAGCCGGCGATGATGTCGTCGGTGCTCAGCCCGACCGACAGCGTCCCCACGAGGAAGGCCGCGACGAACGCGAGCGCGCCCATGTTGATCGGCAGGAACGTCGCGATCGCGAAGATGACGACGAGCGCGAGGATCGAGACGATCTCAGGGGACACGGTCCCTCCTCCGACGTGCGGGGATGCGTGTCGCCCAGTGGATCAACTACCGGCGGGTAGCGCCTGCCAGCCGCCGGACGGGGTGACCACCGCCGAGACCGCGCGGTCGTGCGGCTCGACGGGCAGTGCGTCGACCAGTTCGTCGTCGAAGACGACCGCGACCAGGACGGCGTCCTCGCGGACGTACCGCAGCGCCCGGTCGTAGTAGCCGCCACCGCGGCCCAGCCGGGTGCCGTTCCGCCCTACGGCCAGCGCCGGGACGACCACGACGTCGGCCGTGCCGATGGCCGTGGGACCCAGCCGGGGACCGAGCGGTTCGAGCACGCCTGACCGCCCCGGGGCCAGGCGGCCGGTGTCCACGGCCCACGCGAGGTCGGTGCCCTCCACCGGCACCACCGGGAGGAGGACCCGTGCGCCCAGCTGGGTGAACGCCGCGGGGACCCGGCCGTGGCCGGGCTCCTCGGGCTCGGGCACGTAGGCGGCGAAGGTGCGGCAGCCGGCGAGCCCGCGCAGCAGTGCCGCGGCAACGGCCGCTGCGGCCCGGTCCCGCTCGACGGCCGGCCGGGCCCGCCGGCGGGCGAGCACGTCGGCGCGCAGCGCCGACTTCGCGGCGCCCACATCAGGCAGGAGGGTCACTCCTGGAGGCTAGCTAGGCTGCCGACATGTCCAGCCCCGCTGCCCGCCCGGCGCGCAAGGCCGTCATCCCCGTCGCAGGGATGGGCACGCGCTTCCTGCCCGCCACCAAGGCGGTGCCCAAGGAGCTGCTGCCCGTCGTCGACCGCCCGGCACTCGAGTACATCGTCGAGGAGGCTGCCCGTGCCGGGCTGCCCGAGGTGCTGATGGTCACCGGCCGCAACAAGGCCGCGATCGAGGACTTCTTCGACCGCACCCCCGAGCTCGAGGCGGCCCTGGAGAAGAAGGGCGATGCCGACCGGCTGGCGGCGGTGCACGCCTCCACCGAGCTCGCGCACGTGCACTTCGTCCGCCAGGGCGAGGCGAAGGGGCTGGGGCACGCGGTGCTGCAGGCGTCGGCGTTCGTCGGTGACGAGCCGTTCGCGGTGCTGCTCGGTGACGACCTCATCGACGCCCGCGACCACCTGCTCGAGCACATGCTCGCCGTCCAGGCCGAGCACGGCGGATCGGTGATCGCACTGCTCGACGTGGGCCGGGAGAACATCGACAAGTACGGCGCCGTCGCGATCGAGCCCGGCGACCACCCGGTCGTCGACGGCGACGAGGTGGTCCGCGTGACCGGCCTCGTCGAGAAGCCCCCGGTCGACGAGGCCCCGAGCAGCCTCGCGATCATCGGCCGGTACGTGCTCTCGCCCACCGTCTTCGACGTGCTGCGGGACACCCCGCCCGGCCGCGGCGGAGAGATCCAGCTGACCGACGCCCTGGCCACCCTCGTCGAGCGCGGCGAGCCCGTGCACGGTGTCGTGTTCAGCGGCCGCCGCTACGACACCGGGGACCGGCTGGACTACCTGAAGGCGGTCATCCGGCTGGCCAGCGAGCGCGACGACCTGGGTCCGCCGCTGCGTTCCTGGCTGCACGAGTTCGTCGCCGACCTGCCCGCGGAGGGCGCGTCGCCGTCCTGACTGGCCGGGACAAGGGCACCATCGGGGGAATGAGTGGTCTGGACGACGGCGGGAACGGCACGGGCGGGGCGTACGGGGGGTACCGGGACACCGCCCAGGTCGACATGCCGATGGCGCCGCCGCGCGCGAGCGCCCCGGTCGCGATGCCGGGTGCCCGGGTCGTGACCCCCTCCCCGAGCCGGCCCGTGCCCACGCCGCGAACCGTCGTCGACGGCCCGATCCCGCTGCCGGCCACCGAGTCCGTCCCGCTGGACCGGATCTGCACGGTGGAGCGGCACCTCGACGAGATCCTCGCCGCGGTGCCGCAGCCGCACCCGATCGAGCTCGCCGTCCTCGACGCCCAGGGGCTCCTCTGCGCCGAGGAGGTCACCAGCCAGCGTGCCCTGCCGGCCTTCGACCAGGCGGCCCTGGACGGCTACGCCGCCCGCGCCGAGGACGTCGAGGCCGCGCTCCCGCAGGCGCCGGTCGAACTCGCCGTCGTGGGTGAGAGCGTCGCGGGGGCCGGTGCGCCGTCCTCGATCGGCCCGGGCCTCGCGCTCAAGGTGGCCGCCGGAGCGATGCTGCCGACCGGGGCCGACGTCGTCGTCCCGGCCGTCTGGACCGACCAGGGGACGGTGCGCGTCGCCGTGCACGCCGGACCGCCGGCGGGCGGCTACGTCCGCCGCGCCGGGGACGACGTCGCACCCGGCGACCCGGCGGTGCAGGTGGGCACACCCATCGGGCCCGCCCAGATCAGCCTCCTCGCCGCCGTCGGGCGCGAGCGCGTCCTGGTCCGCCCGCGTCCCCGCATCGCGGTGCTCTGCGCAGGCACCGAGCTCGTCGACGTCGGCACCGTCCCGGCGCCCGGGCAGGTCGTCGACGTCAACAGCTACGCGCTGGCCGCGGCCGCCCGCGACGCCGGGGCGGAGGCCTACCGGTCGGGGATCCTGCCGTCGGACCCGCGCCGGTTGCGCGAGGTGCTGGAGAGCCAGTTGCTGCGCAGCGACCTGGTGCTCATCGCCGGGACCTTCGCCAGCGGCGGCTTCGACCTGGTGCAGGAGGCGCTCGCCGAGCTCGGCGACATGCGCACCCGTCAGGTGACGATGCACCCCGGTCCCGCCCAGGCCTTCGGCCGGCTGGGGCGCGACGAGATCCCGGTCATCTGCATCCCCGGTGAGCCGGTGGCCGCCCTGGTGGCCTTCGAGGTGTTCGTCCGGCCGGCCATCCGCCTGATGCTCGGCAAGCGGCAGCTCTTCCGCCGCACCGTGCAGGCCGTCGCCGGCCAGCAGCTGGTCTCCCCGCTGGGCTACCGCCAGTACCTGCACGGCACCGTCATGCGTCACCCCGACGGCGGGTACGTCGTCGAGCCGGTGGGCGACGGCACCGAGGCGCTGCTCGCGCGCATGGCACGGGCGAACTGCCTGATCGTGGTGGACGAGGACGTCACGGAGGTCGCCGAGGGCGGGCTGGTCACCGTCATGCCGCTGCTCCTCGGGGGCTGAGCTGGACCCCCAGATGCACCCCGGCTGGCCGGCGCGGCTGGCCTCGGGCCCGGTCGAGCTGCACCCGCTGCGGCGCCGGGACGCGGGGGAGTGGAGCCGGCTCCGGCTGGCCAACCAGGACTGGCTCAGCCCCTGGGAGCCCTCGGGCGGCATGCCGTGGGGCGAGCGCCACACGCCGGCCGCGTACCGGGCCATGCGCGGGGCCGTCGCCCGCCGGGCCCGGCAGGGCACGTCGCTCCCGTTCGCCATCCGGGTCGACGGCCGCCTGGCCGGGCAGGTGACGCTGGACAACATCGTCCGGGGAGCGCTGCGGTCGGGGTACCTCGGCTACTGGATCGACCGGTCGGTCGCCGGGCGCGGGATGGCGTCGCTGGCCGTCGCCCTCGTCTGCGACCACGCCTTCGGGCAGGTCGGCCTGCACCGCGTGGAGGCCGACATCCGGCCGGAGAACCTGCCCAGCCAGCGGCTCGTGGCACGGCTGGGGTTCCAGCGCGAGGGGCTGCTGCGCCGCTATCTCGACATCGACGGCGACTGGCGCGACCACCTCGCCTACGCGCTGCTGGCCGAGGATCTGCCGGGCGGCGTGCTCGCCCACTGGCGCAGTCGCATACCAGGCTGAGCGTGCCGGTCGACGGAACGCGGGGGAGACACGCCCCAGTCGTCACACCGGCCACAGAACTCGATCGGCGACACACCGCGCGCCTCCCTCGTCGGGGCGTCCGGCCTGCTTAACCTCGCCACCGCGAGTGACTCATGTGACAGGTGGTGTTCTGATGGGATCGGGCGTGCTCTTGGCCGCTCTGGTCGTGCTGTGGTTCGTCGTACTGGTGCCCATGGTGGTGACCCGTGGCGACGCATCCACCGGCCAGGTGGGGCTGGCTGACTCCGGTCGGACGCTTCAGCGCCGCCGGACCGTGGACCCCGTCGTCCACGCCGACACCGAGCGAGTGGCGATCGACCGCGACCTGCTGCGCACCAGCGGTGAGCTGCAGGTGGACGTGCACGCCCTCCGGCGTCGCACCCTCGGGGGTCTGGTGGCCCTCGCCGCCGTGACCCTGGTGGCTGCCCTCGTCGTCAGCCCGTGGCTGTGGGTGGCGCAGGGTCTGTTCGACGCCGCCGTCGTCGGCTACGTGCTGGTGCTGCGCAAGGTGGCCCGTCGCGAGCGGCTCGCCGCCCGCCGCGCCTCCCGTGCGGCGGCCCGTGCCGCGATGCGCACCCAGGCGTCGAAGCCGGTGCCGGTGCCGGTGCAGCGCGACGTCGAGCACCACGAGGCCCCGCACCTCGACACGATGGCCCAGCAGGACCTGCCGCACCCGAGCGTGCCGCTGGCGCCGGTGCACTCCTTCCCGATGGGTCGGCGCGTGGTGGCCCGTACCCCGGCCCCGGCCGGGTGGCAGCACAGCGCGGTGGTCGGGCTGGACGACGACGACATCGGTTTCGCCGACATCGACGAGTACCAGCCGCGCCGCGTGGCGAACGCGTAAGGCTTTACCGCCTCGGCTCACCGGTGCCGCCCCGGTGGTGGCGCCGGAGGGCCGGGACGGTAAAGTCGCTCGCGAAGGGGCTGTGGCGCAGTCCGGTAGCGCACCTCGTTCGCATCGAGGGGGTCAGGGGTTCAACTCCCCTCAGCTCCACACCTTCACAGCACGAACCAGCCGACGCCGTCGGGGCCCACCGCCCCGGCGGCGTTCGCCGTCCGGAGGAGAGACGACGTGACCGAGCCCGCCCCCGACGACGCGCGTGCGGTGCGGTTGCGCTGGATCGCCCGGGCCGTCGTCGCGGCCATCGGGCTGTGGTTCCTCGCCGAGGGGATCGCGGGCGTCTGGGGCGGCGCCGGACTCGTCGTCCTCGCGGTCGTCGTGGTCGCCCTCGCCGTGGGCGCGCTCTCCCTCACGCGCCGCGGGCGCTGACCCCACCGGGCGCCGACCCTCACCTCGCGTTGCGGAAGTCCGGCGCCCGCTTCTCGACGAACGCCCGCACGCCCTCGCGACCCTCGGGGTCGGCCGCCGACTCCGCGACCAGCTGGGCCTCGTCGTCCAGCTGCTCCTCGAGCGTGCGGGTGGCCGCGCGGCGGACCAGGGCACGCGTGCGGACCATGGCGCGGATCGGCCCGTCCGCGATCTCCCGGGCGACCTGCTCGGTGGTGCGCCGCAGGTCCTCGTCCTCGACCAGTCGCGCCACCAGCCCGGTGAGGTGCGCCTCGGCGGCGGTCAGCGAACCGTTGGTGAGCATGAGGTCCAGCGCGCGCGGGGCGCCGAGCGAGCGGGTGAGCGCCCAGGAGGTGCCGCCGTCCGGGGAGAACCCGATCGCGCCGTACGCGGGCCGGATCTTCGTCGTCCGGGCGCAGATGACGACGTCGCAGGCGCCGACCAGCCCGACCCCCGCCCCGGCGACCGCCCCGTGGACGCCGGCGACCACGGGCACCGGGCAGTAGAGCACCGCCCGGATGACCTCGTGCCAGTCGTGGGCGAGCCGGCCGACGAAGGTGCCCGGGTCCGCTGCGTCCGCGAACGACCGCACGTCACCGCCCACGCAGAACCGGGGGCCGTTGGCCGTGAGGAGGACGACGCGGGTGCCGTCCGGCCGGCCGGCGAAGGCGGCGGCGAGCTCCGACGCCAGCTGCGGGGTCAGCGCGTTGCCGGTGTCCGGGTTGTCGAGGGTGATCCGCCAGACGTCACCGTCGACCTCGGTGAGCACGGCGGGGCGGTCCTGTGCGGCGGTCATCGTCGTCCCTCCGTGGCGGCTGGTCAGGTCACCGTAGGGCCGGGAGGTCAGAACCAGGAGGGGAACCACATCCGCAGCAGCCACTCGCTGTGCGAGAGCGGGCTGCCGGTGAGCACCGGGTGGAAGAAGACGAACGTGGCCGCCACCAGCGCCACGTACAGGCACACGGCGCCCAGGCCGATCTGCCGGCGCAGCGGGTCCGGGTGGCGGCGGCCCAGGACGTCCTGCAGGGCCAGCACGACGGCCAGGACGAAGAAGGGCAGCGCCGGCGCCATGTAGAAGATGAACATGGTGCGCTCGGGGTTGAGGAACCAGGTCAGCCAGCCCGCCGCGATGCCGACCGCGACCGGCACCGACGAGGGGTCCCGGCGGGCGACCAGCCGCCAGCCGAGCCACAGGAGCGCCGGCGCGAAGGCGAACCACAGCGTCGGCGTGCCGACCATCAGGATGTAGCGGATCACCTGGTCGCCCGCCGAGTCCGTCAGCCCCTGCGGGTTCCAGAGCAGGATGGGCCGCCCGTTCACCAGCCACGACCACGGCCCCGACTCCCAGGGGTGCGGCGAGGACAGGCCGTTGTGGAACTCCAGCCACTGGGCGTGCTCGTGCCAGAGCGAGCGGAGGGCGTCGGGGATCCAGGGGAACGCGGTGTCGGCGTTCTGCTGGGCCCACGCCTTTCCCTGCGAGGTCTCGCCCAGGAACCAGCCGGTGAACGAGGCCAGGTAGGTGAGCACCGGGACCGCTCCCAGCGCCCACACCGCGCCGGGGAGCCCGCGGCGGATCGTCGTCCGGGTGGGACTGGGGACGTCGTGCTCCCGCCAGGCTGCGCGGTCCCAGAACAGGCTCAGGATCGCGAAGAAGGCGAGGAACCAGACGCCGCTCCACTTGACCGCGCAGGCGCAGCCGAACAGGAACCCGGCTGCGATCCGCCAGCCCCGTGGGCCGATCCGCGCCGGGACGCCCATCGCGCGGACCCGCGCCCGCACCCGGTCGCGGTCGACCACGAGGCACGCGACGGCAGAGAGGACGAAGACCTGCACGAAGACGTCGAGCAGGCCGATCCGCGAGAGCGTGAAGGAGAGGCCGTCGAGCGCGAGCAGGAGGCCGGCGACGAGGCCGAGGAACGTCGATCCGGTGAGCCGCCGCGCCAGCCGGACGAGGACGACGACCGCGACGGTCCCGGCGACCGCCGACGGGAACCGCCAGCCGAAGGAGTCGTAGCCGAACAGCTGCTCCCCGGCGGCGATCAGCCACTTGCCGAGGGGCGGGTGGACGATGAAGGAGTACCCGCGGTTGTACTCGAAGCCCCAGGTCAGCAGCTCGTGCGCCTCCGGCGGGTAGTACGCCTCGTCGAAGAGCCGGTCCTTCGGGTAGTTGATGCCCCAGAGCCGCACGGCGAGGGTGGCCACGCCCAGGACCGCGGTGAGGATCCAGGACAGCCGCGCGTCGCCGGGCAGGGGCGGGGTGGTGTCCCTCCGCCGGCGGGGCGGCGCCCAGCGGCGGGCCGGGGGACGGGGACCCGGTGCTGCGTCCGCACGCTCCGGGGCCAGTACCGCCATGCCTGCAGGTTAGTGACAGGCTCGTCCCGTGAGCGGGCGGTTGGTGCTGGGCGGGGCGCCCCTCGGGCAGCCGGGCGACGTGGGGCCACGCCTGCGCGAGGTCATGGGCACCGCGGACGTGCTCGCCGTCGAGGACACCCGCCGGCTGCACCGGCTCGCCTCCGACCTCGGCGTCACGTTCACCGGTCGGGTGGTGACGTTCCACGAGTCGGTGGAGAAGGCGCGGCTGCCGGGGCTGATGACGGCGCTGGCCGAGGGCGCGACCGTGCTGCTGCTCACCGACGCCGGCATGCCGTCGGTGTCGGACCCCGGCTACACGCTGGTGCGGGCGGCGATCGAGGCGGGCGTGCCGATCACCTCGGTGCCCGGCCCGTCCGCGGTGACGACGGCGCTGGCGGTGTCGGGGCTGCCCGTCGACCGGTTCTGCTTCGAGGGGTTCCTGCCGCGCAAGGGTGGGGAACGCCGCTCGGCCCTGGCCGCCCTGGCCGACGAGCGCCGCACGATGGTGTTCTTCGAGTCCCCGCACCGGCTGGCCGATGCCTTGGCCGACGCCGCCGCCGCGTTCGGTGCCTCCCGCGAGGCGGCGGTGTGCCGGGAGCTGACCAAGACCTACGAGGAGATCCGCCGGGGTCCGCTGGCAGAGCTCGCGGAGTGGGCGGCCGAGGGCGTGAAGGGCGAGATCACTCTGGTGGTCGCCGGCGCCGTCGCCGCCCCGGTGCACCTGGACGCGACCCAGCTCGCGGCGGCGGTGGCGGAGGAGGAGGCGGCCGGCGCCACCCGCAAGGACGCCATCCGCGCCGTCGTCGTCCGCACCGGGCTGCCCCGGCGGACCGTGTACGACGCCGTCGTCGCCGCCAAGGGTTCGTAGCTCCCGGCCTGGGTGGTCCGCGAGAGTGCACGTCGCGGGCTCACCGGGCCGACGACGGCCCGGAAGGTGCACTTTCGCGCGGAGGCTGTGGACGGGCGGCGCGCCGCCCGCCCGTGCCCGGCACGGTGTCCGGATGCCGCGCACGCCTGTCCAGCCCGCCGAGCTGCTGACTCGGGAGCCGTTCCTCGGGTGGTGGGCCGTCGACGAGGGGCTCCTCACCGTCGACAACCTGCGGAGCAGCGCGTGGCGTCGGGTCGTCCGCGGTGTCTACGTGCACCGGGACGTCGAGGTGGACCACGCACTCCGGGCCACGGCCGCGTCCGTCCTGCTGCCTCTGGCGGTGGTGACCGGACGGAGTGCGGCGGTCCTCTGGGGCTGCGACATCGCCGGGGTGGACGACGACGTGGAGGTCACCGTCCCGCCGGGATCGCACCCGGCCCGCATACCCGGGCTGACCGTGCGCAGGGCAGCGATCCCGCGCGGCCACAGGAGGCGGCGTCGTGGCGTTCCCCTGACCTCCCCCGAGGCGACGGCGGTGCGCCTCGCCGGCCTGCTCCCGGATGACGACGCCGTGATCGCCGTCGACCGGATGGTCCACGTGGCCGGTGCGGACCTGGGGCGCATCCGCGCACTCGCCGCGGAGGCCCGTGGCCGGGGTTCGGCTCGCGCGCGGGCGGCCTGCCGGCAGGCCGATGGGCTCGCCCAGTCACCGCAGGAGACCCGGGTACGGCTCCTGCTGCAGCGGAGCGGCCTGCCGGATCCCACCGCCCAGTACCGCGTCACCGCCGATGGCGGGCAGTTCGTGGCGTTCGTGGATTTCGCCTGGCCGGGACATCGGGTGGCGCTGGAGTACGACGGCCTGTGGCACGCCGAACCCGGGCAGTTCGGCAAGGACCGCGCCCGGCTCAACCGGCTCACGGCCGCCGGTTGGCGGGTCGTCTTCGTCACTGCCGAGGACTTGCGCGACCCGAGCCGGTTCCTTCGACGGGTCGCGGCAGAGCTCGCTCGATGAGTGTGCAGAACAAGGGCTCTCACCCGGCGCGTGAGCCCGGGAAGTGCACTCTCGCCCGGCCGGGCGCCGGAGAGAGGGTCAGAGCCAGCCGTTGCGCTTGAAGCCGCGGTACAGCAGCACGCAGGCGGTGATGATGACGAGCAGTACCAGCGGGTAGCCGAACCGCCACTCCAGCTCGGGCATGTACTCGAAGTTCATCCCGTAGATCCCGGCGATGGCGGTGGGGACGGCGATGATGCCGGCGTAGGCCGAGATCTTCCGCATGTCCTGGTTGTCGGCCATCGTCGAGCGGGCCAGCGACGCCTGGAGGATCGAGGACAGCAGCTCGTCGAGCCCACCCACCTGGTCGCGCACCCGGATCGCGTGGTCCTGCACGTCGCGGAAGTAGGAGCGCATCGCGTCGGGGACGACGTCGATCTGCCGCTCGGCCAGCTTCTGCAGCGGCACCTCCAGCGGTGCGACCGCCTTCCGGAGCGACATCAGCTCCCGCTTGAGCTGGTAGAGCCGGCCGATGTCGTCGGTCCGGTCCGGGCTGAACACCGACGTCTCGAGCTCGTCCACGTCGTCGGTGACCGCCCCGGCGACCTCGACGAAGGTGTCGACGACGAGGTCTGCGACGGCGTAGAGGACGGCGGACGGGCCGAGGCACAGCAGGTCGCGCTGTTCCTCCAGCCGCGACCGCAGGCCGGTGAGGCCCGAGTGGGACCCGTGCCGCACGGTGATCACGTAGTTGGCGCCGAGGAAGACCATCACCTCGCCGGTGTCCACGATCTCGCTGGTCGCCGTCAGCTGCTCGTGCTCCACGTAGGTCGCGGTCTTGAGCACCATGAAGAGGGCGTCGTCGTAGTGCTCGAGCTTGGGCCGCTGGTGGGCGTACACGGCGTCCTCGACGGCCAGCGGGTGCAGCCCGTACCGCCCGCTGATCGACGTCAGCTCGTCCTCGGTGGGCTCGTACAGCCCCAGCCAGACGAAGCCGCCCTGGGCGACGGCGCTCTCCAGCGCCTCCTCGGCCGGAACCGGTGCCTGGCGCCGGCCGTCGACGTAGACGGCGCAGTCCACGACGACGGGTTCGCCCTCGCGGCGGGCCGGCGTCGACTTCGGTGCGCCGGCCGGTCGCGGGCGCAGGGTCGGGACGCGGGCGGGAGGCGGGCCCACCGGGAGGTCCGGGGGCGTGTCGGTGTCGCTCATCGCCCACCTTCCTGGGATCGGGCCCGGGGTGCTCCCGGGCGGGTAGAGCGTAGGCATGCAGGTCCCGCGGACCCGTGCGACGCTGCCGGGACACCAGCGGAGCCGGCGGGCGCCGGCGCGGAGGAGGTACCCCGTGGCGGCAGGAACGCGCCGGATCAAGTCCGTCGAGGACTCCATCCGCGACACCGACGAGCCCGGCCACCGGCTCAAGCGGCACCTCTCGGGCCTCGACCTGACCGTCTTCGGGGTCGGCGTCATCATCGGGACCGGCATCTTCGTGCTGACCGGCGTGGTCGCGCGGGACCAGTCGGGGCCTGCCGTCGCCATCTCCTTCGTGATCGCCGGCGTCGTCTGCGGGCTGGCCGCCCTCTGCTACGCCGAGTTCGCCTCCACGGTGCCGGTCGCGGGCTCGGCCTACACGTTCTCCTACGCGACGTTCGGCGAGCTGATCGCCTGGATCATCGGGTGGGACCTCGTGCTCGAGCTGGCGCTGGGCGCGGCCACGGTCGCGGTGGGCTGGTCGGGCTACCTCAACCAGCTGCTCGACGACCTGGGCATCCCGCTGCCCACGTCGATCGCGGGCGAGGAGGCGACCTTCAACATCCCCGCGGTGGTCATCGTCGCGCTGATGACCACCGTGCTCGTCCTCGGCATCAAGCTCTCCTCGCAGGTCACCTCGGTCATCGTGGCGATCAAGGTGGCGATCGTGCTGCTCGTCATCGCCGTCGGCATCTTCTACGTCAAGGCCGCCAACTACACCCCCTTCGTGCCGCCGGCCCAGCCGGCCGAGGCGGGTGCCAGCGGCTGGGACGCCCCGCTGATCCAGACCCTGTTCGGCTTCGACCAGGGGACCTTCGGCTGGGGCGGGGTCATCGCGGGCGCGGCGGTCGTCTTCTTCGCCTTCATCGGCTTCGACATCGTCGCCACCGCCGCCGAGGAGACCAAGGACCCCGGCAAGGACCTGCCGCGCGGCATCATCGGCTCACTGGCCATCTGCACCCTGCTCTACGTCGCCGTGTCGCTGGTCGTCGTCGGCATGCAGAACTACGCGGACCTCAGCGCCGAGGCGCCCCTGGCCGAGGCCTTCTCAGCGGAGGGGCTCTCGTTCTTCTCGACCGTCATCTCCGTCGGCGCCCTGGCCGGTCTGACGTCGGTCGTGATGATCCTGATGCTCGGACAGTCCCGGGTGCTCTTCGCGATGAGCCGCGACCACCTGCTCCCACCGTCGTTCGCCTCGGTGCACCCGAAGTACGGCACCCCCTACAAGATCACCATCGCCACCGGTGTCTTCGTGGCCGTCCTGGCCGCGGTCGTCCCGCTGGAGGAGCTGGCGAACCTGGTCAACATCGGCACGCTCTTCGCCTTCGTCCTCGTGTCGATCGGCGTCATCGTGCTGCGCCGCACCAGGCCGGACCTGCCGCGCGCTTTCCGGGTGCCGCTGATGCCGGTGCTGCCGATCGTCTCCACGCTGGCCTGCCTCTACCTGATGCTGAACCTGCCCGGCGAGACCTGGCTCCGGTTCCTGGTCTGGATGGCCCTCGGCATCGCCGTCTACTACCTCTACGGGCGTCGCAAGAGCCGGTTCACCACCCCCGGGGGCCGGGAGGACGCCGCGGCGGCGAACGCCGCACGCAAGGCCTGAGGCGCCCTCACCCGGTCGGGTGAGATCCACCGCGAGCACCTTCAGCGGCCGCCGGGAGGCGCCGAGCTGACCGTATGGCGATCAGCGTCCTCGAGGGCCGCGACGGGTTCGCGCCGCAGCACGTCCGCGTGCCCGCGGCGACGACCGTCGCGACGTCGACCGCCGTCCGCCGGATCCCGGTCGCCGTCGTGGGCGCCGCCGTCGTCGGTGTCGTCGAGGCGGTGGCCCTGCTGGCCATGGCCCTCGGCGGTCTGGACGGCGTCCTGACGTCGGGCGCGACCTCCGGCTGGCTCGTCGCCGGCGGGCTCGTCGTCCTGGCCGCCTGGATCGTGCTCTGCGCCGGGAGCGCCGCCGCCCTCGTCGACGGATCGGGGCGCTCCCTGCTCTCCGCCGTCGCCTACGCCGAGATGGCGCTCGTCGCCCTCCTCCTGGTCCTCGCGACCGTGACCCCGTTCGCGAACCCCACCTCGCTGCCGGTGCCGGCGCTGGGCCTGCTGGCCCTCGCCGTCCCGGTGGGCAAGCTGCTCCTGGCCGGCGCCCCGTCGGCGCGTGCGTGGATCGCCCAGGGCCCCCGGGCCCGGGTGCGGCGCCCCGACCCGGTCCAGGCCCACCGCGGGCTGGCCACGGTCACCCTCGGCGTCATCGGGTTCGCGCTGTTCTCCGTCGCGGTGCTCGCCCCGGTGCCGCCCGGCGACGTCCACGACCCCGCGTCCGCCGTCTTCACGCAGGACTGACGCGAACGAGGGTGGACCACCCTCACTACTCTCGGGCCGTGACAGATCGGCACATCCTCACCGCAGTCGCATGGCCCTACGCGAACGGGCCGCGGCACATCGGCCACGTCTCCGGGTTCGGCGTTCCCTCCGACGTCTTCAGCCGGTACCACCGCATGGCCGGCGACCAGGTACTCATGGTCAGCGGGACCGACGAGCACGGCACCCCGATCACGGTCGCCGCCGACGCCGAGGGCATCACGCCCCGGGAGATCGCCGACCGGAACAACCGGATCATCGTGGGCGACCTGCAGTCCCTCGGGCTCAGCTACGACCTGTTCACCCGGACGACGACGGCCAACCACGCCGCCGTCAGCCAGGAGATCTTCCTCGGCCTGCTGAAGAACGGGTACGTCTTCCCGAAGACGACGCTCGGCGCGATCAGCCCCTCGACCGGCCGCACCCTGCCCGACCGCTACATCGAGGGCACCTGCCCCATCTGCGGCTACGACGGGGCCCGCGGCGACCAGTGCGACAACTGCGGCAACCAGCTCGACCCCACCGACCTGATCAACCCGGTCAGCAAGATCAACGGTGAGACGCCGAAGTTCGTCGAGAGCGAGCACTACTTCCTCGACCTGCCGGCCTTCACCCGGTCGCTCGGCGACTGGCTGGCCACCCGCAAGGGCTGGCGCCCCAACGTCCTGAACTTCGCGACGAACCTGCTCGAGGACCTCAAGCCGCGCAGCTACAGCCGCGACATCGACTGGGGCGTGCCGATCCCGCTGGACGGCTGGCGCGACCGGCCGGACAAGCGCATCTACGTCTGGTTCGACGCCGTCGTCGGCTACCTCTCGGCCTCGATCGAGTGGGCCCGCCGGTCCGGCGACCCCGAGGCGTGGCGCCAGTGGTGGCAGTCGCCGGAGTCCGACGCCTACTACTTCATGGGCAAGGACAACATCGTCTTCCACGCCGAGATCTGGCCCGCCCAGCTGCAGGGCTACAACGGCGACGGCGACAAGGGCGGGACTCCGGGCGACCTGGGCCGGCTCAACCTGCCCACCGAGGTGGTGTCCAGCGAGTTCCTCACCATGGAGGGGCGCAAGTTCTCCTCCTCCCGCCAGGTGGTCATCTACGTGCGGGACTTCCTGGCGCGGTACGACGCCGACGCGCTGCGCTACTTCATCGCCGTCGCCGGGCCGGAGAACCAGGACACCGACTTCACCTGGTCGGAGTTCCGCCGCCGCAACAACGACGAGCTGGTCGCGGGGTGGGGCAACCTGGTGAACCGGTCGGTGTCCATGGCGGCGAAGAACGTCGGTGCCGTCCCGACGCCGGGCGACCTGACCGACGACGACCGCGCGCTGCTGGCCACCACCTCCGGCGCCTTCTCCGCAGTCGGCGACCTGCTCTCGCGCAACCGGCAGAAGGCCGCCATCGGCGAGGCGATGCGGGTGGTCTCCGAGGCGAACAAGTACCTGTCGGACCAGGCGCCGTGGAAGCTCAAGGAGGACCCGGCCCGCCGCGACACCGTCCTGCACACCGCGCTGCAGGCGATCAAGGACTGCAACGCCCTGCTGACGCCGTTCCTCCCGCACTCCGCGCAGCAGGTGCACGAGCTGCTCGGCGGCACCGGGGTCTGGTCGGTCGCGCCGGAGATCCACGAGGTCACCGACCTCGACGACGGGTCGCCGTACCCGATCATCACCGGGCCCTACGACCAGGGGCAGGCGGTCTGGGCGTCCACGCCGCTGGCCGCGCCCGGCACGCCGCTCGCGCCGCCGAAGCCGATCTTCACCAAGCTGGACGAGTCCGTCGTCGAGGAGGAGATCCGCCGCCTGGAGGAGGGCGGCACCTCGGGGAACGGGGCGTGAGCCGGTCGGCGAGCGCCCGCGCCAACCGCCGGGGCGAACCCCCGCCGTCCCCCGAACCGCTGCCGTCTCCGGCGCTGGACAGCCACACCCACCTGGACATCGTGCTGGGGGAGCGGCCGGCGGGGGACGAGCACGGGGAGTGGGCCTCCGACGACGACGTCGACGCCGAGGTGGCCGCGGCGGCGGCGGTCAACGTGACCCGCCTGGTGCAGGTCGGGGTGGACGTCCCGTCGTCCCGCTGGTCGGCGCGGCTGGCCGAGCGCCATCCGAACGTCCTCGCCGCCGTCGCGCTGCACCCCAACGAGGCGGGCGCCGGTGCCGCCGACGACACGGCCCTCGCCGAGATCGACCGGCTGGCGGCGCTGCCCCGGGTGCGCGCGGTGGGGGAGACGGGGCTGGATCGCTACCGCACCGGCCCCGAGGGATGGGCCGCGCAGGAGTCGTCGTTCCGGGCGCACATCGAGATCGCGAAGCGGCACGGCATCGCGCTGATCATCCACGACCGGGACGCGCACGAGGAGATCCTGCGGGTCCTCGACGATGCGGGTGCACCCGACCGCACCGTCTTCCACTGCTTCTCCGGGGACGCGGACTTCGCGAGGGCCTGCGTCGAGCGGGGCTTCGTCCTCTCGTTCGCCGGCACCCTCACGTTCGGCAACGCCGGCTACCTGCGGGAGGCGGCCGCTCTCACCCCGGTCGACCAGCTGCTCGTCGAGACCGACTCGCCCTTCCTCACACCGATGCCGCACCGGGGCCGGCCCAACGCCTCCCGGCTGGTGCCGCACACGGTGCGGGCGCTGGCGGAGGTCACGGGCGCGGACCTCGAGGAGCTCTGCCGCCGGCTGACCGCCACCGGGGAGCGCGTCTTCGGTTCCTGGGGCTAGCCAGGACGGTCCCGGAGCGGGTGGGCCCCCCCACGCCGCCGGAACCGGGGGACACTGGTCGCGTGGGCCGCCTCATCGCCGTACTCCTCTTCATCGCCGTGCTCGTCCCGGGCGTCCTCCTGGCCCGGGCCTGGTGGCTGGCGGCCGGCCGCCGCGCCGTCGCCGCGGGTGGCGTCGAGCTGGCCGAGCCGACCGCGGAAGGCGCTCGCACGCTGCTCCGTCAGGCGCAGTACGGCCGGCGCGTCCGCCTGCTCGGGCTCCTCGTCGGCCTGGCGGGGATCGTCGGCAGCGTCGTCGTCCTGGCCGAGGCGTCGGTCTTCCTCTGGGTGCCGATCCTCCTGGTCGGGCTCGTCGCCGGGGTGCTCGTCGCCGAGGCCACCCGGCCGCGACCCCGCTGGAAGATGTCGTCGCCGCCGCGGCGGCCCCGCCTGGGCGAGCTGATCTCGCACTGGCTGGTGTGGACCATGCGGGTCACCGTCGCCGCCCAGGTCGTCGCGACGGTGCCGCAGTGGCGGGCCGGGGAGCTGTCCGACGCGGTGGGCTGGGCCGCACTGGTGGTCCCCGTTGCCGCCTGGCTGCTCGCGGAGGCGGCCCTCCTGCGGGCGGTCGTCCGCCCGCTGCCGGAGCAGGGGGCCGACGTGCCCGTGGACGAGGCGCTCCGCACCTGGACCGCGCACCTCGTCACGGCGGCCACGACGGTGCTCGCCCTGCTCCCGCTGGGCACGCTGCTGCTGCGCGAGGGCATCGATCCCGACCGGGTGAGCAAGGGGTACGACTTCCTTCCGGTGGCCTTCGTCGCGGGTGGCTTCTCCGCGCTGGCCGCGGGCATCGCGGTGGCGGGCTTCCTGCTGACCTGGCTGCGGCCGGTGCGCTCGAGCACCCCGGCCCTCACCCGCTGAGCCCGCGCTCAACCCTGCCCGGGCCGTTTTCCGGCTGTGGGCTTGCTCACCGGTCACCCGTAGGTCACCCGCAGGTCACGCGGGCTGCTCACCTGCACCTTCCGTCCCGGCCGTCACGGAGCGTATCGGCGAGCCCACCCGCTGCACCTGAATTCCTCTGCTGTACTTCCCGTGCAGCATTGCCACACGCACCGTGTTCGTTATCGTGTCGTGACCGACAGCCGGGGTGGAGTTCGACCCGGGCGGCAACCACCGGCAGGGCGCACCCGCTCCCGACCGGCTGCCGGCCCGAACTCCTGCCCGGGTTCCTGGAACCCCCGTGGAAGTGTTCGTGCGCCGCTCTCTCCAGCTCAGCCTGTTCGCCGTCATCCTCCTGGGACTGATCGGCGGCACGCTGGCCTATGTCGCCGCCCAGAAGTCCGTGACGCTCACCGTCGACGGGCAGGCCCGCACCGTCGGCACCTACGCCGGCACGGTGGCCGAGGTCCTGGACGAGGAGGGCCTCGAGCCCGCGGCGCACGACGTGCTGCTCCCCGCTGCGGCACAGGAGATCGCCGACGGCGACACCGTGGTCCTCAACCGGGCGCGGCCCCTCGAGCTCACCGTCGACGGCGTCTCCCGCGAGCTCTACGTCACCGCGCTGTCGGTGGACGAGGCCCTGGCACAGCTCGGCTACCGCGCGGACGGCCTGGTGCTGTCCGCCAGCCGCAGCGAGCGCCTCCCGCTGGACGGCATGCAGCTGACGATCACCACCCCCAAGGACATCGTCCTGGTCAGCGACGGCCAGGAGCGCGTCGTGACGACGACGGCCGCCACCGCCGGTGACCTGCTGGCCGAGCAGGGCATCGCGCTGAGCGAGAGCGACCGCACGAGCCTCTACCTGGGCCAGGGGCTGCTGAACCGCATGCGCCTGCAGGTCTTCCGCGTGCAGGTCTCCGAGGTCACCGAGACCACCGAGGTGCCCCACGAGACCGTGGAGACCCAGGACCCGAACGCCCTCGAGGGCGAGAAGACGGTGACCCAGCCGGGTGTGGCCGGCGAGCAGGTGGCCACGGTGCGCGTCACCGTCGTCGACGGCGTCGAGACCGCCCGCGAGACCCTGAGCACCACCGTCAGCCGCGAGCCGGTCCCGGAGCTGGTCACGGTGGGTACCAAGCCCCGGCCGGCCAACTCCCCGGCGGCGGACGGCCTGAACTGGGCGGCACTCGCCCAGTGCGAGTCCGGCGGGCGGCCGACCGCGGTGAGCGGCACCGGCCGGTACCACGGGCTGTACCAGTTCTCCGTCTCCACCTGGCAGGCGGTCGGCGGTACCGGTCTGCCCTCCGAGGCCTCGCCCGACGAGCAGACCTACCGCGCCCAGCTGCTCTACAACCGGGCCGGCGCCGGGCAGTGGCCGCACTGCGGCCGTCTCCTCTGATCGGCTCCTGCTGAGCACTCCTCCCGAGACGCCGGACGGGCTGCTGGGCCCCGCGGTCATCCGCGAGCTGGCCCAGCAGCTCGACCTGCGCCCCACGAAGACGCTCGGGCAGAACTTCCTGCACGACGCGAACACCATCCGCCGGATCGTGCGGACCGCCGGTGTACGCCCGGACGACGTCGTCCTCGAGGTCGGGCCCGGTCTCGGCTCCCTGACCCTGGGGCTGCTGCCGGCCGCCGCGTCGGTCGTCGCCGTCGAGATCGACACCCGCCTGGCCGACCTGCTGCCGCGCACGGTCGCCGAGCGCCGGCCCGACCTGGCCCACCGCCTGACGGTCGTGACCGCGGACGCCCTGCGCGTCCAGGAGCTCCCGGGACCGCCGCCCACCGCCCTGGTCGCCAACCTGCCGTACAACGTCGCCGTGCCGGTGCTGCTGAACCTGCTGGAGCTGCTGCCCTCGCTCGACCGGGCCCTGATCCTGGTCCAGGCGGAGGTCGCCGAGCGGCTGGCGGCGCCCCCGGGCGGCTCCGCGTACGGCGTGCCGTCGGTGAAGGCCGCCTGGTACGGCGAGGTGCGGCGCGCCGGCTCCGTCGGCCGCAAGGTCTTCTGGCCAGAGCCGAACGTCGACTCCGGGCTCGTGGCGCTGGTCCGGCGCCCTCCGCCGCCCGGCGACCGGCAGGCCACCTTCGCCGCGGTCGACGCCGCCTTCGCCATGCGCCGCAAGAGCCTGCGGGCCGCGCTCGCCCGCTGGGCCGGGAGCCCCGCGGCGGCGGAGACCCGGCTGCGTGCGGCCGGCATCGATCCCGCGCTCCGCGGGGAGCAGCTCTCGGTCACCGACTTCGCCCGGCTGGCCGCGACCGACCCGGTGGACGCGTGACGACGGTCGTCGCCCAGGCGCCCGCGAAGGTGAACGTGCACCTGGGCGTCGGTCCGCTCCGCGAGGACGGCTTCCACGAGCTGCGGACGGTCTACCTCGCCGTCTCGCTGCTCGACACCGTCACGGTCCGCCCGGGCGAGGGGCTCTCGCTGACCGTCACCGGCGAGGGGGCGGGCGGGGCGGTACCTACTGACCGGTCCAACCTCGTGTGGCGGGCCGCCGAGCTCCTCGCGGGGTCCGCCGGGGTCGCCGCGGACGCGACCATGGAGATCGCCAAGTCCATCCCCGCCGCGGCCGGCCTGGCCGGCGGCAGCGCCGATGCCGCGGCTGCCCTGGTCGCCCTCGACAGGCTCTGGGGAACCGGGGCGAGCCGCGCCGACCTGCTGGACCTGGCTGCGCAGCTGGGCAGCGACGTGCCGTTCAGCCTGGTGGGGGGCGTGGCCCTCGGCGCCGGCCGGGGTGAGCAGGTGACGCCGGTGCTGTCCCGCACGCGCTGGGACTGGGTCCTCGGCATCGCGGGGGAGGGGCTCTCCACCCCCGCCGTCTACCGCGAGCTGGACCGGCTACGGGCGGCCGACCGGGTGCCGGACGGTGCCGAGCTGGTGGCCGCCGAGCCGGTCCTCGCCGCGCTGCGCAGCGGCCCTCCGGCCGTGCTGGCCGGAGTGGTGGCCAACGACCTGCAGGCGCCGGCGGTGGCGCTGCGGCCCGATCTCGGCCGGGCCCTCCGGACCGCCACGGAGGCGGGGGCGGCAGCGGTCCTCGTCAGCGGCTCCGGCCCCACCGTGGCGGCGCTGGCCGTCGACGAGCACCACGCTCTCCGGCTGGCCGGCGAGCTGGCCGGCGCCGGGGTGTTCCGGACCGTCCGGGCGGTGCACGGCCCCGTGCCCGGCGCCCGCCTCGTGGGCTAGCTCCTCAGCCCGCGGTCGGCGGCGCCTCGCGGCCGAGGTGCGGGTGCTGCTCGAGGTGGGCCAGGCCGTTGTAGGACAGGTTGACCAGGTGCGCGGCGACCCGGCGCTTGTCGATCGTCCGGTTGTCCAGCCACCACTGCCCGACGAGGGCGACCATGCCGACCAGCGCCTGGCTGTACAGCTGCGCCAGCCGGGAGTCGAACCCGCGGTCGCCGAACTCGCGGCCGAGGATGTGCTCGACCTTCCGGGCCACCTCCCCGATCAGGGAGGAGAACGACGCGCCGCCGCCGCTGCCGGGCGCGTCGCGGGTCAGCACCCGGAAGCCGTCCGTCTCCTCCTCGATGTAGTCCAGGAGGACCAGCGCAGCGCTCTCCAGCATCTCGCGCGGCGGCCCGGGCGTCGCCAGGGCGGACGTGAAGCGGTCGAGGAGCGCCTGCATCTCGCGGTCGACGACCGCTTGGTAGAGCCCCTCCTTGCCGCCGAAGTGCTCGTAGACGACCGGCTTGCTCACGTCGGCGCGGGCGGCGAGTTCCTCCACCGACGTCGCCTCGAAGCCGCGCTGGGCGAACAGCTCCCGCCCGATGTCGAGCAGCTGCCGGCGACGCTGCTCCCCGGTCATGCGGACCCGGGGGCGCGGGGGGCTGCTGGTCATGGGCGCCATAGTGCCCGGGGCGCCCTCCCGCGCAGTGCCCCCGGCGCGCGAGGGGCTCAGGCCGACGCCGGCGCGGGCGCCGCGGCCCGCGTCTCCACGGCGTCACGGCGCTTGGCGGCGAGGCGGACCGGGTCGGGCCACTTGACGCCGCTCGCCCAGCCGAGCTTCTCGAACACCCAGATGACCCGGGCGCTGATGTCGATCTGCCCGCGGAGCACGCCGTGGCGGGCGCAGGTCGGGTCGGCGTGGTGCAGGTTGTGCCACGACTCGCCGGCGCTCAGGATCGCCAGCGGCCAGAAGTTCGTCGCCCGGTCGCGGCCGGGGGAGACGAAGGGCCGGTTGCCGACGACGTGGCAGACGGAGTTGATCGACCACGTCACGTGGTGCAGCAGGGCGACGCGGACCAGCCCGGCCCAGAAGAACGCCGACCAGGCACCGGCCCAGGAGCCGGTCACCAGGCCGCCGATGAGCGCGGGGGCGGCGAGGCTGACGAAGGCCCACACCACGAACAGCTTGCTGGTGGTGACCAGGGCGCCGTCCTTGAGCAGGTCGGGGGCGTAGCGCTCCTGGTTGGTCTTGCGCCGGTCGAACAGCCAGCCCAGGTGCGCGTGGAACATGCCCTTGAGCAGCGACCGCAGGTCGGTGCCGTAGCGCCACGGCGAGTGGGGGTCCCCGGCGCGGTCGGAGAAGGCGTGGTGGCGCCGGTGGTCGGCCACCCACTGGATGACCGGTCCCTGGATGGCCATCGACCCGGCGGCCGCCAGCGCCAGCCGCAGCGGCCGCTTCGCCTTGAACGACCCGTGCGTGAAGTGCCGGTGGTAGCCGACGGTCACGCCGAGGAGGGTCAGGTAGTAGAAGCCCACGGCCAGACCGACGTCGAGCCAGGACAGGCCCCATCCCCAGACGGCGGGGACGATGGCGCCGAGGGCGAGGAACGGGACCAGCACGATCACGTAGAGCGTGATGATCTCGAGCGTGCTCTTCCGCCTGCCGATGGCGTTGGCGGGCAACCCGGCGTGGGGATCGGCGAGGGGAGGTGCCGTGGGCCGGGTGAGAACGGGAGCGGACAAATGAACTCCTGAGCGGTGTCTGGGCCTCGCGCGGGGTCGAGGACCATCCAGCGCCATGGCTACGTGCCCGTAACCTACGGCAGCGTAGGGAGCCCGGCGACTCGACCTCCGCGACCGGTGGGTGCCCGCAGAGCCGGGCGGCCCTAGGCTCGCCCCGGGTGCCCCGGCGGCACCCCCGTGGCCGGGCGGGACCGCGCCGCGGGTGGGGGATGGGGTAATCGGCAGCCCGCCGGCCTTTGGAGCCGTGCAGTCTCGGTTCGAGTCCGAGTCCCCCAGCGCACATGCCGTCCGTCTGAGGAGATCCGTGATCGCGCAGGAGACGTCCGTCGATGCAGCACCGGCGGTCGCCGCCGTCGTCGTCCTCGCCGCGGGGCAGGGGACCCGGATGCGGTCGTCGACCCCCAAGGTCCTGCACGCGCTGGGCGGGCGCAGCCTCCTGGGCCATGTCCTCGCCGCGGCGGAACCGCTCGGGGCGGCGACGACGGTCGTCGTCGTCGGCTCGGGGCGGGACCAGGTCGAGGCCCACCTCGCCGACGTCGCCCCCGACGCGCTGGCGGTGGTGCAGGAGCAGCAGCTCGGCTCCGGGCACGCGGCCGGCGTCGCGCTCGCGGCGGTGCCCGAGCTCGAGGGCGCCGTCCTGGTCGTCAACGGGGACTCGCCCCTGCTGACCACCCGGACGCTCGGCACGCTGGTGGCCGCCCACGCCGCCGCCGGCAGCGTCTTCACCGTCCTCACCGCCGAGGTCGACGACCCGACCGGCCTGGGCCGCATCATCCGGGACGAGCGGGGTGCCCCCGTGGCCATCGTCGAGGAGCGGGACGCCAGCGACGCGCAGCGCGCCATCCGCGAGGTCAACGCCGGCGTCTACGTCGCGAACGCGGCCACGCTGCGCCGGGTCCTGGCCGGCCTCGGGACGTCGAACGCGCAGGGCGAGCAGTACCTCACCGACGCGCTCGCACCGCTCGTCGCCGGTGGCGCTCCGACGGCCGCGGTCCGGGCAGACGACCCCGACGACGTCCTCGGCTGCAACGACCGCGCGGAACTCGCCGCCCGCCGGCGCACCCTCAACGACCGGGTCCTCGACGAGCTCATGCGCGGCGGGGTCACCGTGGTCGACCCGCAGACCACCTGGGTCGACGTCACCTGCACGGTCGGCGAGGACGCCCTCCTCGAGCCCGGTACCCAGCTGCGGGGGACGACCACGGTGGGCCCCGCCGCGGTCGTGGGCCCCGACAGCACCCTCGTCGACTGCTCGGTCGCAGCCGGCGCGTCGGTGGTCCGGTCGCACTGCCTGGGCGCCGAGGTCGGCCCGGAGGCCACGGTAGGGCCGTTCAGCTACCTCCGCCCGGGCACGCGGCTGGCGCGGGGCGCCAAGGTGGGCGCCTTCGTCGAGACGAAGAACGTCGAGGTCGGTGAGGACTCGAAGGTGCCGCACCTGTCCTACGTGGGTGACGCCACCATCGGCCGCGGCGCCAACATCGGTGCGGCGACCGTCTTCGTCAACTACGACGGGGTGGCCAAGCACCACACCACCGTCGGCGACCAGGTCCGCATCGGCTCGGACACCATGCTCGTGGCGCCCGTCACCGTCGGGGACGGCGCCTACACGGCGGCCGGTTCGGTCATCACCTCCGACGTCCCCCCGGGGGCCATGGCCGTCGCGCGGGCCCCCCAGCGGAATGTGGGAGGCTGGGTGCGCCGCCGCCGCCCAGGAACGCCCGCGGCCGACGCCGCGGAAGCGGCGGAGAGCCGGGCGGAGGCGCTTTCCGGAGGCCGGGCCGACGCCTCCGGGGCGGACACCGACCAGTAGGGACTTACACGCCGATGAGCGCGATCCGGCAGGCGAACAGCAAGAGCCTGATGCTCTTCTCCGGGCGGGCCTACCCCGAGCTGACGACGGAGATCGCCGGGCACCTGGGTGTGACCCCGACGCCCACGGCGTCGTACGAGTTCGCGAACGGCGAGCTCTTCGTCCGGTTCGAGGAGTCCGTCCGGGGCTGCGACGCCTTCGTCGTCCAGAGCCACACGGCACCGATCAACACCTGGCTCATGGAGCAGCTGATCATGGTCGACGCGCTCAAGCGCGCCTCGGCCAAGCGGATCACCGTCGTGGCGCCGTTCTTCCCCTACGCGCGTCAGGACAAGAAGCACCGCGGCCGCGAGCCGATCTCCGCCCGCCTGGTCGCCGACATGTTCAAGACCGCCGGCGCCGACCGGCTGATGACCGTCGACCTGCACACCGCCCAGATCCAGGGCTTCTTCGACGGCCCGGTCGACCACCTCTTCGCCCTGGACCTCTTGGTCGCGCACGTCTGCGAGCGCTGGGGCGACCGCGACATCACCGTCGTCTCGCCCGACTCGGGCCGGGTCCGCGTGGCCGAGCGCTGGACCGACAAGCTCGGCGGCGTCCCGCTGGCGTTCATCCACAAGACCCGCGACCCGCTGAAGCCCAACGAGGTCAAGGCCAACCGCGTCGTCGGCGACGTCGCCGGGCGCGTCTGCATCCTCGTCGACGACATGATCGACACCGGCGGCACGATCGTGAAGGCCGCCGAGACCCTGTTCGAGGCCGGTGCCGCCGACGTGATCGTCACCGCCACCCACGGCGTCCTCTCCGGACCGGCCGTCGACCGGCTGAAGAACAGCAAGGTCAGCGAGGTCATCGTGACCAACACGCTGCCCATCGAGCCCGAGCGGCACTTCGACAAGCTCACCGTCCTCTCGATCGCCCCGCTGCTCGCGCGGGCCATCAAGGAGGTCTTCGAGGACGGCTCGGTCACGAGCCTCTTCGACGGCGCCAGTTGATCTGTCGTCCTCCGGACGACACCGCCACCAAGTGCCGTCCCGGCCTGCCTTGAGCCCTTCTCGTCCTGACTCGGGGGACCCTCCGGGCTCCCGCTCCTCAGGACCGCTTCGCCGGGTTGCTTGCCCGTCGTCCTTCGGGGGACCCTCCGGGCCCCCGCTCAGGACGACCCTCGGTCCGGTCGCGTAGTCTTGCTCGCGTTGCCCGGCGAGGGAGCTTCTGCTCCGTGATCGACGTGCATGCCCCGGTGGTCGAAGCCCCTGACGGTGTGCCCGCGCTCGTGCGCCGGCCCGCAGACCCGATCCACCTCCTGAGGAGCACATCACCGTGGCTGACTTCCGCCTCGAAGCCGAGATCCGCACCGAGTTCGGCAAGGGCAGTGCTCGTCGCACCCGCCGCGCCGGTCGCGTCCCCGCCGTCCTGTACGGGCACGGCCAGGACGTCGTCCACCTGTCGCTGCCCGCCCGCGAGTTCGCCGCGGCCCTGCGCAACGGCGGCTCGAACGCCCTCCTGACCGTCGTCATCGACGGCAAGGACCAGCTGGCCCTGACCAAGGCCGTGCAGCGCGACCCGATCCGGCGCATCCACGAGCACGTGGATCTGGTCATCGTGCGCCGCGGCGAGAAGGTCACCGTCGACGTGCCGATCGTCGTCATCGGTGACACCACCCCCGACGTCCTGGTCAGCATCGAGCTGAACACCGTCTCGGTGCAGGTGGCTGCCACGAACATCCCCGAGTCGATCGAGGTCGACGTCACCGGCCGTGGGGTCGGGGAGGGCTTCACCGTCGCCGACCTGCCCCTGCCGAGTGGCGCCACGCTGCTCACCGACGCCGAGGCGCTCGTCGTCAACCTCATGGGCGCCCCGTCCGCCGAGGCCCTCGAGGCCGAGCTGGAGGAAGCCGAAGCCGAGGCCGGCATCGAGCGCGAGGAGTCCGACGAGGCTGCCGAGGGCGCCGGCGAGGGCGACGTCGTCCCGGAGCCGCAGGACCAGGGCAGCGGCGAGTCGATCGAGTCCACCGAGAACAGCTGAGGGACGCGCTGACCGAGAGCACGACCCGCGGGGGCGCCGGCACTGCCGGCGCCCCCGTCTCGCGCGTCTCCGAAGGGCCCTTCCTCGTCGTCGGCCTGGGGAACCCCGGTCCCGGCTACGCGGGCAACCGGCACAACGTCGGCGTCATGGTGCTGGAGGAGCTGGCCGCGCGTGCCGGCATCCGGCTCTCGGCCGGCAAGGGGGCCCGCGCGCGTGCCGTGGCGGGGGAGGGGCGCCTGGCCGGCCGGCGGGTCGTCCTGGCCCGGCCGCTGACCTACATGAACGAGTCGGGCAGCCCCGTCCGCGGCCTGCTGGACTACCACCACCTCCCTGTCGAGGACCTCGTCGTCGTGCACGACGAACTCGACCTCCCGTTCGCGACCGTCCGGCTCAAGCGTGGCGGCGGCGAGGGCGGGCACAACGGCCTGCGCTCCATCTCCCGCTCGACCGGCACCAAGGACTATCTCCGGGTGCGGGTCGGGATCGGCCGTCCGCCCGGCCGGCAGGACCCGGCGGACTTCGTCCTCAAGGACTTCTCCGCCGTCGAGCGCAAGGAGCTGGACCTCCTCGTCGCCGAGGCCGCGGACGCCGCCGAGGAGCTCCTCGTGCGGGGGCTCGAGGCCGCGCAGAACGTGGTCCACCCGCGTACCTGAGCGCACCCGGCGCGACCGCCGCCCGCCCCCTCCCCAAAGGGTGATAACCCGGTCCTGCCGTTGACGCTGTCTGTGACGCACTGTGATGGTGTGTCGGACGTCGACCAGTCTCGTCGGGCGAAAGCCGCAGATCCAGGCGGGAAATCCCGCCGAGTTGCCGCTGGTCGATTACACAGCGTCAACGGGGGGCATCGTGCTGCTGGACTCTGCCGGGCTGCAGGGCGGTCTGGAGCGCCTGCCGATCCCTCGGTCGGGCTCGGGCGAGCCCCCCACCGGGTTGCTGCCGCGGCCCGCTCGCTCCGTGGGCCGGCGCACCGCGCCGTGGGTCCGCCGCTACGCCGTCGGTCTCGCCGTCTTCGAGACCGTCGCCGCTGCGGCCGCGGGAGCCGGCGTCCTCCTCACCCGGACCGAGGAGGTCCACCTCGCCAGCTCCTCGTTCTGGGGCTCGGTCGGCCTCGTCGCCGCGTGGCCCCTGGTGCTGCTCGCCGTCGGCGCGTACTCGGAGCGGGTGTTCGGCACCGGCAGCGACGAGTACCGCCGGGTCGGGCGAGCCGGCTTCCTCCTCCTGGCCTTCGCCGGGTTCATCTCCTACGCCGCGGCGCTCGACCTGAGCCGCGCGCTGGTCGTCGTCGCCGTGCCCACCCTGGCGATCGTGACCCTGCTCGGCCGGTACGCCGCACGGTGCCAGCTCCGGCGGTTGCGGGCTCGGGGCCACTGCACCCGGAAGGTCGTCGTCGTCGGCCGGGGCGGTGCGGTTCTCGAGTTGGCTGCCCGCGTGCGCCGTGAGCACTACGCAGGACTCGACGTCGTCGGCTTCTGCGTCACCCCTGCCGACCGGACCCGCGTGACCGATGTGGCCGGGGTGCCCGTCGGCGGCCTCGACGACGTGGTGGACATGGCCGCCCGGCTGGGCGCCGACACGATCGCCGTCACCTCGGCCAGCGAGACCGCGGCGCAGTACCTGCGGCAGCTGTCCTGGCAGCTCGAGGGCACCGGTGTCGAGCTGCTCGTCGCCCCCGGCCTGATCGAGGTCGCCGGACCACGGCTGCACATCCGGCCCTTCGAAGGCCTCCCGCTCCTCTCCGTCGAGCAGCCCCGCTTCGAGGGCTGGCGCCGCCTGGTGAAGGGCGGGATGGACCGCCTCGTCGCCGCGGCGGGGCTGCTCGCCCTGTCGCCGGCGCTGCTCGCCATCGGCCTCGCCGTCGCCGCCACCAGCCCGGGGCCGGTGCTCTACCGGCAGGAGCGCGTCGGCCTGAACGGGCGCTCGTTCACGATGCTCAAGTTCCGCAGCATGGTCGTGGACGCCGACCAGCAGGTCGACTCGCTGCAAGGCGCGAACATCTCCGACGGGCTCCTGTTCAAGATGCGGGAGGACCCTCGCGTCACCACGGTCGGCCGGTGGCTGCGCCGCCTCTCCCTCGACGAGCTCCCGCAGCTGCTCAACGTCCTCGGCGGCTCGATGTCCCTGGTCGGTCCGCGTCCGCCGCTGCCGGTCGAGGTCGCCCGCTACGACTCCTCGGTGAGCCGACGCCTCCTCGTCAAGCCCGGGCTCACCGGGCTGTGGCAGGTCTCCGGCCGCAGCGACCTCCCGTGGGAGGAGGCCGTGCGCCTCGACCTCCGGTACGTCGAGAACTGGTCCCTGGCCACCGACCTGCTCATCATCGCCAAGACCGCTCGAGCCGTCCTGAGCCGTTCCGGCGCCTACTGACGCTGAGTCCCCGCGTCACCCCGCAGGGTTAGAGGGGGCAGCGGTGCGGTGATCTTCCGTCCTACCGTCAGCCGATGGGTTGACATCGCAGGAAGGCCGTGCCTGGCCCTCCTCCTGAATCGAACGGACCTCACGTGGACGCGCTGAGCATCGCGATGATCGGGACACGCGGTGTCCCCGCGCGCTACGGCGGCTTCGAGACCGCCGTCGAGGAGGTCGGCAAGCGCCTGGCCGACCGCGGTCACCGCGTGGTCGTCTACTGCCGCACCACCCCCGGAGACGAGGCCCGGCCGGAGACCTACCTCGGCATGGAGCTGGTCCACCTCCCGGCGGCCCGCAAACGGTCGCTGGAGACCCTCAGCCACTCGGCGCTCTCCGTCGGGCACCTGCTCCGGCACCGCACCGACGCCGCCTTCGTCTTCAACGCCGCCAACGCGCCCCTCCTGCCGGCCGTCCGCGCCATGGGCGTGCCCGTCGCCACGCACGTCGACGGCCTGGAGTGGAAGCGCGCCAAGTGGGGGAAGGCCGGACGCCGGTACTACCGGATGGCGGAGTCGCTGGCCGTCCGCTGGTCGGACGTGCTGATCGCCGACGCCCAGGGGATCGCCGACTACTACCGCTCGGAGTTCGACGCGCCCACCTCCCTGCTGACCTACGGGGCGCCGCTCATCGCACCCGGGGAGGACCGGCTCGCCGAGCTCGGGCTCGACAGCCGCGGCTACCACCTCGTGGTGGCCCGGTTCGAGCCGGAGAACCACGTGGACGTCATCGTCGACGGCTACCGGCGCAGCGGCGCGACCCTGCCCCTCGTCGTGGTGGGCTCGGCCCCGTACTCCGACGCCTACACCGCCCGGGTGCACGAGCTGGCCGACGACCGGGTCCGGTTCCTCGGCGGGGTGTGGGACCAGACGCAGCTCGATCAGCTCTACGCCCACTCGTACTCCTACCTGCACGGCCACTCGGTCGGCGGGACCAACCCGTCGCTGCTGCGGGCGATCGGTGCGGGCACCGCCGTGATCGCGTACGACGTCGACTTCAACCGCGAGGTCCTGCGCGACGCGGGGCGGTACTTCTCGTCCGCGGACGAGGTGCGCGGTGCTGTCGAAGCGGCCGAGGCCGATCCCGTCCGCACCGCCGCCGCCGCCGCGCGGTCCCGCCAGCTGGCCACGCGCTACGACTGGGACGTCGTCGCCGTCGGCTACGAGGAGCTCGCGCGATGCCTCGCCGAGCGACGGTTCTCGCCCGTCCGCCCCTCCGGCAGGAGGTCGCCGGCCCGCGAGCAGAGCGCTCCCGACGAGAGCCCGCTGCAGCTCGCGCTGCCGTCCCAGCAGGACCGCAGTCCCCAGTTCCTCGTCCGCCCGACCCACGCATGGACGCCGAAGGTGCCGCAATGACAACGACATCCGACCACTCCTCCCGGCCGGCCGAGCCGGTCGACGGCCCCGCGGTCGTCCCCTCCCGACGGCGGAGACTGGTCCTCGCAGTCGTCGCGGCGGTCGTCGCCGTGGCACTCGTGGTGCTGGTCGTCGTCCTGAGCGGGCGGGACGACGCGGCCGGCGACGGTGCCGCCTCGTCGACGCCGTCGGCGACCACGTCGTCCGGCGCCTCCTCGCCCTCGGCGAGCGCGCCGACGACGCCCGGCGCGGAGCCGTCGGCGCCCGCCGGCTCCGCCCAGGCGGTGCCGGTCGACGGCAACGAGCCCCCGCCGCAGCGTCCGCCCGTCGCGCTGGACGCCGGGGACGACGTCGACGGCGTCACCGGCTCGCTCGCCCTCGTCGAGGAGATCGACGGGTCGGCGCAGGGGCCGGGCAACATCAACGGGCCGGCTCTGCGCATCACCGTCCGGCTGGTCAACGGCACCGACGCCGATCTCGCGCTCTCCGGCGTCGCCGTCAGCGTCTTCCACGGCGCGGACCGCACCCCGGCGTCGCCCCTGGAGGACCGGTCCCAGTCGCCGTTCGCCGGGGACCTCCCGCCGGGGGACGCGGCCGAGGGCGTCTACGTCCTCCGGGTCCCGGCCGACGACCGGGACGACATCCGGGTCGAGGTCGGGGTGCGCCCCGGCGCCGCCGTCATGGTCTTCACCGGAGCTGTGTGACATGCCGTCGAGCCGTCCCCAGGCCGCCCGCCCGCGCCGGCCGCTCCCCGAACAGCGAGGGTCCGAGATGACAGGCGTCGTCGGCTACACCACCGGTGTCTACGACATGTTCCACATCGGGCACCTCAACGTGCTCCGCCGTGCCCGGCTGGCCTGCGATCACCTCGTCGTGGGCGTGACGACCGACGAGCTGTCCCTGGCCGCCAAGGGCAAGACGCCGGTCGTCCCGTTCGAGGAGCGCATGGACATCGTCCGCGCCATCCGCTACGTCGACGACGTCGTCCCCCAGACGAGCATGGACAAGCTCGAGGCGTGGGAGAAGATCGGTTTCGACGCGGTCTTCGTGGGCGACGACTGGAAGGGCACCGACAAGTGGAACGCCCTCGAGGCCGAGTTCGCGGCTCGCGGCGTCACTGTCCGCTACTTCGCGTACACCCAGCACACCTCGAGCACGCTGCTGCGCGCCGCCCTGACCCGCATGACCGAGAGCGGGTCGGCCGCCGGCTGATCGGGACGTCCGGAGGCGCGACAGCCGCCTCGACGTACGGCCGGGACCACACGGCCGAGACCTCACGGGGGAGACCCGCCACGATGGACCAGTCCCTCGACCTGCCCGCCACGCCGGCCGCTGCCGGCTACACGGGTGCACCGGTGCCCGCGGCCCGTGATCCCCGCGCCCGGTTGCGGCAGTGGGTCATGGACCGGGCGACCCGGCTGCGCGGGCGGCCGCTCGACATCGACGAGGGCATCGCGGCCGGCTATCTGGCCTCCGTCGTCCTCGAGCGCGGCGTGATGGCCGCCCGCGGCGTCGTCCGCTTCCCCCTGCGATCGCCCAGGCCCTTCGTCGGCCGCGGCGTGCGCCTGCGGTCGAAGCGTCAGCTCGCCATGGGCTCCGGCGTGACCCTCGGGCACGGCTCGCTCGTCGACGCGACGTCCCGGGACGGCGTCCGGCTGGGCGACGGGGTCTCGGTCGGGAGGAACACCCGGATCGAGTGCACGGGGAGCCTCGCCACCCTGGGCGTCGGGCTCGTCGTGGGGCCCGGGACGGGCCTGGGGACCGACAACCTCTACGGCTGCGCCGGCGGGGTCCGCATCGGGGCCGACACGATCGTCGGCAACTACGTCTCCTTCCACTCGGAGGACCACGTCTTCAGCCGGCGGGACGTCCCGATCCGCGACCAGGGCGTCACGCACCAGGGCATCGAGGTCGGCGACGGGTGCTGGATCGGCTCCCGCGTGACGGTCCTCGACGGCGCCCGCATCGGCGACGGCTGCGTCATCGCCGCCGGCGCCGTCGTCGTGGCGGGGGAGTACGCGCCGTACGGCGTGTACGGGGGCGTGCCGGCCCGCCTGATCAGCCGCCGCCCCGAGGGCTGAGCGAGCGGAAGGCGACGTCGCCGCCCGGTACGAGCCGCGGCACGGACCGGTCCCCGGGACGGAAAACGATCAGGGGGCCCGCGCCGTCGGCGCGGGCCCCCTGACGAGTCAGCGGTCGGGCGTGCTCAGGCGGTCGCGGCGAGCCGCTGGGCGTCCAGCGCGGCCAGCTGCCCGCGCCACCGCACGAGCCCACCGGCGAGGTAGGCCACGTTGCCGAGCAGGAGCACGGCGTAGACGCCGAGGAAGAGGCTCTGGAAGCCGAACAGCGCGAAGGCCACGCACAGCAGGCCGTAGTCGGCGGGCGCCACGAGGACCGAGCGGACGACGGAGCGCCCCGGCTTCTCCGTCCGCCCCTTGAGCGGGCCCCCGCGGAGCTGCTCGGTGAGGATGTTGCCGAAGAACAGGACCGTCACGACCACCTGGAAGGCCGCGGGCAGCAGCAGGAGAGCCGGCTCCACGTCCCCGCCGAAGCGGTACAGCGAGACGAGGACGGCGAGGTGGATGGACGAGTTCTTGGCGCAGTCGATCATGTGGTCGAGCCACTCGCCGGTGAGCGTCCCGCCCCCGCGCAGCCGGGCGAGCTGACCGTCGGAGGAGTCGAGGGCATAGCCCAGCGCGAGCAGGAGGGCGACGCCGAGTCCCATGGCCAGGCCCGGGGGCACCAGGGCGACGGTGACGATGGCCGTGAACGTGAGCAGGGCGCTGATCGCCGTCACCTGGTTCGGCGTCATGCCGGCCACGTGCGCCAGGGCGGCGAACTGACGGCCGAGCGGCCGGTTGACCAGACGCGAGTACAGCGGGATGCCGTAGTCGGACTTGCCGACGGTGCGCAGCCGGGCCACGGATGCCGAGAAGGTCGGTCGCACCGGTGGGGCGGTGGTCGTGGCGGTCATGCGGTACTCCTCGGGCGTCGGCACGGCATCGACGGCGGGCGCGCGGACGGCCGTCGGTCGAGCGGGGCCCGGTGGCGGTCGCCGACGGGCCGTCGCGGAGTTCCATCTTGCCCGGATCGGCCCCCGGGACGGCCGGGAGCGGGAGGGCGCCTGCCCCGAACTGATGACTTCGGGCCGACGCGGTCGTGGGGCGGTCGTCCGCCCCCGTCCTCGCGCGCGCGTTCCTCTTGACCTCCAGGACGGGCCTCAGGGGTCGAAAACCCGCAAAATCTGATCCGAGCGCGATTGCGCCACTACGCGGAGTGATCGGCACAATGGTTGCTCGGCGCAACTCCGCAGGTCATGACCGGATCGTGTGACGTCCGCGCCCTGGTGACTTCATGATCGTCACGCTTAGTCTCCATCCGCTGCTTCTCGGCGAGTGCCCGGGGATCTGAGCGAGTGGGGGAAAGAATGACGGCTCGACCTGCCATGGCGTCGAAGCGGATCACAGCGGGGTTCGTGGCCCTTCTGCTGACCGCCGGCACGCTGGCTCTCCTGGCACCCGCGTCGGCTCGCGCCGACTCGGCCCCCGCGGATCCCGCGAACCCCGCCACGCCCGTGACGGTCACCGCCGACGGTCTCCCGACCACGCAGATCAACGGCGTGGCCTGGTCGCAGGTGGTCGTCGGCAACAAGGTCTACGTCGCCGGCAGCTTCTCCACCGCCCGCCCGGCCGGGGCGGCAGCCGGGACGAACGAGGTCCCGCGCAACAACCTCCTGGCCTACGACATCCGGACCGGTGAGCTCGACACCACGTTCCAGCCGAACCTCAACGCGCAGGCCCTGGTCGTCGCCGCCTCGCCCGACGGTTCGCGCATCTACGTGGGTGGCGACTTCACGCAGGCGAACGGCCAGGCGCGCAACCGCGTCGCGGCCTACAGCACCGCCACCGGTCAGCTCGTCGACACCTTCCGTCCCAGCGTCGCGGGCCAGGTCCGCGCCATCGCCGCGACCGACAGCACCGTGTACCTCGGTGGTGGCTTCTCCGCCGTCGGGTCCGTGGCCCGCACCCGCCTGGCGGCGGTCTCGGCCGCCAACGGCGCCCTGCTGCCCTGGGCGCCGGTCACCGGCGTGGGGCCGACCGACGGCAACGACGACGGCAACAAGAACACCAGCGACCACGTGATGGCCCTGGTGCTCACCGGCGGGGGGTCGCAGGTCGTGGCCGCCGGCCGCTTCTGGACCCTGAACGGCCAGCGGGCCACGGGCATCGGCGCACTGGACGCGACGACCGGCGCCACCCGGCCGTTCGCGATCAGCCAGCTGGTCACCAACCACGGCATCAACTCGGCCATCTACAGCCTGTCCACGGACGGCCAGTACGTGTACGGGACGGGCTACGACTTCTACGGGCCGGGCAACGTCGAGGGCTCCTTCAAGGTCACCGCCGACGGCGGGAACCTCGAGTGGATGAACGACTGCCACGGCGACACGTACTCCAACTTCGCCATGAACGGCGCCCTGTACATCGCCGGGCACCCGCACGTGTGCAGCAACATCGACGGGTACCCCGAGCACAACCCCCGGATCCACCGCTACGCCACCGCGACCAGCCTGGTCGCGACGGGCAGGGTCGGGCACGAGACGGTGGCCAACAACAACTTCACCGGGAAGCCGGCGCCCTCGCTGCTGCCCTGGTTCCCGACGATGACCCCCGGGACCGTGACCGGTGCGGCGCAGGCCGGATGGTCGGTGAGCGGCAACTCCCAGTACGTCGTCTACGGCGGCGAGTTCCCCCGCGTCAACGGCAAGCCCCAGCAGGGTCTCGTGCGGTACGCGCTGCCGAGCATCGCGCCGAACAAGATCGCCCCGAGCGCTGACGGGTTCACCGCCTCGGCCGTGGCGATCGCGCCGGGGGCCGTGCGCGTGAGCTGGCCGTCGGCGACCGACCAGGACAACCAGAACCTGACCTACCGCGTGTACCGCGACGGGGCCACCGGCACGGCGATCCACACCGTCACCAAGCCGTCGGTGTTCTGGGACCGGCCGTCGCTGGCCTTCGTCGACACCACGGCCGGCCCGGGCACGCACACCTACCGGGTCAGCGCCTCCGACCCGGCCGGGAACCGCATCAACACGGCCTGGGTGACGGTCGAGGTGACCGCCGGCACGACGGCGCCGCGCGCCTACGCCGAGGCCGTCCGTTCGGACGGGGCGGAGTCCCTGTGGCCGCTGTCGGACACCACCGGTGGGAGCCGCGACTGGATCGGCGGGAACGACCTGACCCTCGGCAGCGGGGTCAACCGCGGCCGGCCGGGTGCGATCACGGGTGACCCGAACAGCAGCTTCGAGTTCACCGGCCGGTCCTCCTCCTTCGCGGCGAGCTCGAAGACCGGTGTGTGGGCGCCGAACACCTTCAGCGTCGAGGCGTGGTTCCAGACGACCTCGACCAAGGGCGGCAAGATCATCGGCTTCGGCAACCGCACCTCCGGCACGAGCACCAGCTACGACCGGCACGTCTACATGGACCTGCAGGGGCGCGTGATCTTCGGGGTCTACCCCGGCGCCGAGCGCACGGTGTCCGGCGCGCCGGGCTACAACGACGGCCGCTGGCACCACGTGGTCGCCTCGCTGGGCAAGGGCGGCATGGCCCTGTACATCGACGGGAAGCTGGTCGGCTCCCGCGCCGACACCTGGTACGGGGAGAACAACCTCGGCTACTGGCGCATCGGCGGTGACAGCGCCTGGGGCAACATCCAGCCCTGGTTCGACGGTCGCATCGACGAGCCCGCCGTGTACCCCGAGCCCCTCTCGGCCGACCGCGTGCTGAACCACTACTCGCTGGGCACGACGGGGCAGGGGACGAACCTGTCGCCGACCGCGGCCTTCACGTCCACGGCGACCTACCTCACCGCTGCCTTCGACGCCGCCGGGTCCACCGACGCCGACGGCACCGTGAGCGCCTACGCCTGGGACTTCGGTGACGGGACGACCGGTACCGGCCGGCAGACCGGGCACGCCTACACCGCGGCCGGCACCTTCGCCGTGAAGCTCACGGTGACCGACGACAAGGGCGCCACGGCGACGCGGACCCAGAACGTCACCGTGACGGCGCCGCCGCCGAACCAGGCGCCGGAGGCGGCGTTCACCGCGGCGATGAACGGGCTGAAGGGCTCGTTCGACGCGACGTCCTCCACCGACGCCGACGGCACCGTCGCCACCTACGCGTGGGACTTCGGTGACGGCCGGACCGCCACCGGCGCCACGGCGGCCCACACCTACGCGACCGACGGCACCTACCTGGTGAAGCTCAGGGTGACCGACGACGACGGGGCGACCGACACCACCGAGCAGTCGGTGCAGGCGGTCACCGCGACGGTGCTGGCGTCCGACAGCTTCCAGCGCACCGTGTCCGGCGGCCTGGGGGCGGCCGAGGTCGGCGGCCCCTGGACCGTCTCCTTCGGCCCGACGCGCCAGTCGGTCTCCCCGGGCACGGCGACGCTGCAGCTGGCCGCGCCGGGGAACAACACCGGTTCCTACCTGGGCGACGTGTCGCAGACCAGCGCCGACGTGCGCACGACCTTCTCCCTGTCGGCCGCGCCGACCGGGGCCGGGACGTACGTCTACGTGCGGGGTCGCGTGGTCGGCACCTACCAGGAGTACCGGGCCCGGCTGCGCATGCTGGCAACCGGTGCGGTGGCGCTCTCCTTCACCCGCCAGACGGGGACCGCGACGGAGACGCTGATCGGCGGCGAGGTCGTCGTCCCCGGCCTGACCTACGTGCCCGGCACCCCGCTGAACGTGCGGGTGCAGGTCTCCGGCACCGGGACCGCCGAGCTGGCGGCCACGGTGTGGGCGGACGGGACCAGCGAGCCGGCGACGCCGACCGTGACCCGTACCGACTCGACCGCGTCGCTCCAGGCGCCCGGCGGGGTGGGCATCTCCGCCTACCTGTCCGGCAGCGCGACCGCGCCGCTGGCCGTCCGGGTCACCGGGCTGACGGCCGTGCCGGTCGGTGCCCCGGCCCCGACGCCGAACGTCGCGCCGACGGCGGCGTTCGTGTCGACGACCAGCGGGCTCACCGGATCGTTCGACGGGACGGGCTCGACGGACCCGGACGGCACGGTCGCCGGCCACGTGTGGGACTTCGGTGACGGCACGACCGGCACCGGTGCCACGACGACGCACCCCTACGCCGCGGCCGGGACGTACACCGTCCGCCTGACCGTCACCGACGACGACGGCGCCACCGGTTCCGTCGAGCGCCCGGTCACGGTCACCGCGCCGAACCAGCCCGAGGAGCCCGAGGAGCCGGGTGTCACGCCCTTCGCCTCGGACGCCTTCGACCGCACGGTCACCGGGGGCCTGGGCACGGCGGACGTCGGGGGCCCGTGGACGGTGACGTTCGGCGGCACCCGCCAGTCGGTGGCGCCCGGAGCGGCCACGCTGGCGCTCCAGGCCCCGGGCAACAACACCGGGTCCTACCTGGGCGGTGTCTCGGAGACGAGCACCGACCTGCGGACGAGCTTCTCGCTGTCAGCGGCGCCCACGGGTGCCGGCACGTACGTGTACGTCCGCGGCCGGGTCGTCGGCACCAACCAGGAGTACCGCGCACGGCTGCGCATGCTGGCCAACGGCTCGGTCGCCCTGGCGTTCACCCGGCAGGAGGGAACGGCAACCGACGTCCTCATCGGGACCGAGGTCGTCGTCCCGGGTCTCACCTACGTTCCGGGCGCGACGCTGAACGTACGGGTCCAGGTCTCCGGGACGGGTACGACGCAGCTGGCCGCCACGGTCTGGTCCGCCGACGCCCAGGAGCCGGCCGCTCCGCAGCTGACGCGTACGGACCAGACCGCCTCGCTCCAGGCCCCGGGCGGTGTGGGCATCTCCGCGTACCTGTCGGGGAGCGCCACCACGCCGGTGTCCGTGCGGGTTACCCGCTTCAGCGCGGCACCCGTCGCAGACTGACACGTCGTCCGGGTCCGGGGGCCGTCGCAACCGCGGCGGCCCCCGGACCCGGCGCCGTGATCGTCGTGGTGGGACCGGGGGAGGGGGAGCGGTGAAGTCGGTGCTGGGCGTTCTCCGGCGGCCCGTCACGGCCGCGGTCGCGGGGCAGGTCACCCAGGCCGCGGCGGGGCTCGTCCTGCAGGTCGCGGCCGCACGGTCGCTGGGCGCGTCCGGATTCGGTGCGTTCGCCGTCGCCTACGGGGCCATCGTCCTGGCCACCGCCGTCTGCAGCGGCCTGGTCGGTGACTCCCTGACGGTGCTGGACCGCCGCGAGCCCGGGGTCAGGGCCGCCCTGCACGGCTGGACCGTGGTGGTGTCGGCGGGCGCAGGTGTCCTCGGGGTCCTGGCGACCGTCCTCACCGATCTGGGCGGCACCGGCACCGGGCTGCTGCTCGGCCTGGCCACGGCCGCGTTCATCGTCGAGGACACGCTGCGCCGGCTCCTCATGGCGACCGGCCGGTTCTGGTCGTTGTCGGCGGTCGACGGAACCAGCCTGGTGCTCGCGCTCTCCACCCTCGCCGGCCTGGCCTCGCTCGGCGAGCTCACGTTCCCGTCCTTCGTCGTCGCCCTCCTGGTCGGTCAGGTGGGGGCGTCGGTGACGGCGTACGTGCTGCTCCCGGCCTCCGAGCGGCCGCACGGGCCCTGGCGGCGACCCGCCTGGGCGGAGGTCTTCGCGTTCGGCAGCTGGCGGGCGGCGACCCAGACCATCCGGCCGGCCCTCATGACCGCGCTGCGCCTCCTGGTCGTCGCCACGGCGGGGGTGGCCGCCTACGGGCCGATCGAGGCCGCGCGGGTCTACACGGCGCCCACCCTGGTGCTCGTCGGCGGTTTGGGTTCCTTCCTGCTCCCGCACTTCGTGGCGTTGAGGGGCCGCCCCGTCGCCCACAGCCTGCGGGTCGCCGACCGGGCGGCGCTGGGCCTGGCCGTGGCCGTCGCGCTCATCGGCGCGGCGGCGCTGCTGGTGCTGCCCTTCCTCGGCCCGGTGATCACCGGCGGCGACTACGGCGTCCCGGCCGCCGCCGTCGCCGGGTGGTCGGCGTACGCGGTCGCCAGTGCCCTGCTGCTGCCCTACGGGGCGATGGCCTCGGCTCACCGGGAGCAGGCACGGGTGCTGGGCCTGCGGACGCTGGAGCTCCTGTCCCTCGCCGCTGTGCTCGTGCTGGTGCTCACCCACCCGTCGCACGCCGCCTGGGCCCCGCTGGCGTTGGCGATCGGGCCCCTGCTCGCCGCGGCGGCCGTCCGGCGGCGCGTGCTGCGCCCGCTGGTCGACCGGCCCCGGCAGGCCGAGGTCGTCGCCGTCGGCTGACGGCCCGGCTCAGTGCCGGACGGTCGCCGCGACCGCCGAGGCGATCTCGTCCTGGTACCGCTCCGGGGAGAAGCGGCGGAGGGCGGAGGACCGGCCGCTCGTGGCCAGCCGGGCGGCCAGCTCGGCGTCGTCGAGCACCGAGGTGATGGCGTCGGCCAGTGCCGGTGCGTCGTCCGGTGGCACCAGCAGCCCGTTCTCCCCGGACGTGATGATCTCGCGCAGACCCTGCACCGCGGAGGCGACGACGGGGCGCCCGGCGAGCTGTCCCTCGACGGCCGCGTTGCCGAAGGGCTCGGCACGGGACGGCACCAGCACGACCTCCGCCCGCTCCAGCGCGGGCCACGTGGGCGACGTGTACCCCGCGAAGGTGACCCGGCCGGCGAGGTCGGGGAGCGCGGCGCGGTCGCGCAGCTCCTGCTCGTACCACTCGTAGCCGGGGAAGACCGACCCGCACAGCTCGAGCCGGGTGTCGTGGCCCCTCGCGGCCAGCAGGGCGACGGCCTCGAGGGCGACGTCGATGCCCTTGCGCGGCGACAGCCGCCCGACGAGTGCGATCCGCCGAGGTCCACCGGTCCGCGCGGCCGTGCCCGGCTCCGTGGCGACCGCCGTGCCCGGCCCGGGGACGCCGTTGTGCACGACCTGCATGCGCCGCTCCAGGCGGGGGAGCGCCGACAGGATCGTGTCGGCGGCCGCCCGGCTGTTGACGACGACGGACCGCGCCAGGAAGAGCGGGAGGTTGAGCACCAGGCGGACGGCCGCGCGGGCCTCCTCCGCCTCGTGCACGTGGCACAGCGCGGGACGGCGGGCCAGGCGGGCGGCGACCAGCCACAACGGCACGGTCACCGTGTTGACGTAGACCACGTCGGGTCGCTCCCGGCGCAGCTGCCGGAGCATCGGGCCCAGCGCACGGAGACTGGCCCACAGCAGTGCGAGCAGACCGGCCGGCGACAGCAGGGACTTGCGCAGGACGGGGACGGCGAGGAAGCCGACCTCGGCGCCGCACGCGCGCAGGCGTGGGGTGAGCGGGCCCTCGTGGGGCAGGGTCACCACCACCCGCCACCCCCGGGACACCAGCCCGGCGATGCTCTCGAGCAGTTGCAGGTCCGAGCCGTACAGGTCCGCCGACGGATGGGCGACCAGGACGGTGCCGGCGGAATCGTCGGCCACCACGTCCCCTCTCCGGGTCATGGTCCCGCTCGGGACCACGATCAGACTGTCAGATCACCGTACGATCCTCCTCTGGTGCGGCTGGCGTGCCGTCTCGTGCCCGAGGAGTTGCGGTGCCGGTCCCGTCCCTGAAGGTGGCGGTCGTCAGCCTGCTGATGATCGCCAGCACGGTCGTCTGGCGCCGCGGTGACATCTTCTCCGGCGGCCTGGACGCCGTCGTGGTCGGCAAGGGCGTCCTGAGCGTGCTGGCGCTGGTGCTGGCCTTCCTCGCCGTCCCCCCGCGGGAGCGCGCCCCCCGCCTCGGCACGGGGTCCCTGTGGTTCCTCGGCACGATGCTCGTGGCCGGCCTCCTGGGCGCGCTGGCCTTCGGGACGCTCCTGCCGACCGCGGTCATCGCCGTCCGGATCGTGATCCTCGCGGCGACGGTCTTCCTGCTCCTGCGCTCGGTGCCCGCCATCGAGGTCCTGGGCGGCATCGTGTGGGCCTGCGCCGTCGTGGTGGCGGTCGCGACGGTCACCGGCGTGTCGACGCTGACCTCCGGGCGGCTCGAGGGCGGGCTGCCGCCGTTGAACCCGAACGAGATGGCCGCTCTGGCGGCCGTCGTGGTGCTGTGGTGCGTCTGGCGGATCGTGGCCGGTGAGGTCCGGGTGCTGGGCCTGCTGCTCGCGGCCGCCTACCTCGGGGTGATCTGGGCGACCGGCTCACGCACCGCGCTCGCGATGCTGCTCCTCGCCGTCGCCGTGATGGCCCTCCACCTGCGCCGACCTGCTGTCGGGCTGGTCGTGGGCGGCCTCCTGCTGGCCGGCGTCGGCTCCCTCGTGGCGGTGGGCACCGGGGTCGTCGGCGATTTCGCGGAGCGCGACGGAGCGGGTGCGAGCACCCTGGAGTCGCGGTTCATCGCCTGGCGGGCGGCGGGATCGTGGGCGGAGACCCTGTGGCAGTCCGCCTTCGGCGGTGGGCTGTCGGTGAAGCTCATCCCCATCGAGGGCCAGTGGTGGGACGAGCAGCTGCTGGACAGCACCTGGGTCTCCGCGCTCGTCCAGGCCGGGACGCTCGGGCTGGTCACCGCCGTCGTCTGGGTGCTGTGGATCGTGCGGTCGGTGCTGCGGACGCCGCGCCGCTTCCGCATCCTCTTCCTCGGCCTGGTGGTCTTCCTCGTCGGCCGGAGCCTCCTGGAGAGCGGGCTGTTCGACGCCACGCCGATGTTCCTGGTGCTCTTCGCCGTCTCGCTCCTCGCCGAAGGCGGCTCGCGTGCGCGCCTGCGGGACGAGGAGGAGGACGGCGCGGGACTGCCGGTCGCGCCCGCCGGGCGGCCGCTCGGGCAGCCGGCCTGACGGGACGGTCGCGGCCCGTCGGGAGCGACGGGGAGCGCCCCGCGGTCAGGCGCGAGCGGTCACCGGCTCCTCGAGCGCGGGGCGGTCGCCGGTGAGGCGCTCGAGCGGGACGTCGCCGGGACCGCGCGGGGTCTGCCGGACGCCGAGCGCCCGGCGGCCCCGTGCCGGGAGCAGCACGACCGACAGCGGCTCGATGCCGAGGGCGTCCAGCATGCGCCGGATCTCGGGCAGCTCCGCGGCGTGCATGTGGCCGGCCCGCACGACGATCACGACCGCCGCGTCCCGGCCTGCGTACAGGCGCAGGTCGCTCAGCGGGGCCAGCGCCGTGCGGGTGCTCAGGCGGACGCGGTCCAGACGCTCACCGAGAGGAGCCTGACCCGCCGGGGCCGAGGGCTGGGCATCCGGCTGCGCCGCCACCACGACCGCCGACGTCCCGGCCTCGCGCAGCTCGTTGGCGACGTCGGTGGCCAGGCGGCGGGGTCCGGCGTCGGCCCCGCCCGCGGAGAGGAGCAGCACGCGCACGGGCTGCCGCTCGGCGAGCAGCTGGAGATGCCGGGCGAGCAGCGCGGCCGGCCGGCCGATCAGCCGGCTGTGCCGGGCGGAGCCCGAGGCGGGCGCCAGCACCGTCAGGTCGCTGCCGCCCGGCCCCCACGCGCGGCGGATCTGCTCCTCGGTGTGCAGGGTGGAGTCAGTGTGGTCGCGCAGGATCGCGACGGCGGCGCCCACGCAGAGGCCGAACACCACGCCGAGCGCCAGCAACAGGTGCGGGACGGGGGAGACCGGGGAGGTGGGAACCGTGGCCGGGGACGTGACGGTCAGGGTGACGGGGCTGACCTCGCTCGCCCCCTTCTCGAGGTCCACGACGGTCTCGGCGAACCGCTCCGCCACCGAGTTGCTGACGGCGGCCGCCTGCTCCGGATCCTCGGACGTCACCGCGATCTCGACGCGCGTGGTGTCGACCGGATTGCTGGCCGAGACGCTCCGGCGGATCTCCTCGAACGACTGCTCGAGACCGAGGGCGTCGATGACGGGTCGCAGGACGGCGGGGCTCTCGGCGATGTCGGGGTAGCTCTTGACCCGCTGGGCGACGAACTGGAAGCCGGACGTGCTCTCCGACGTCGTCCCCACGAAGATCTGCGCGGTGGCCTGGTAGGACCGCGGCAGGGTCTGGATGGCGACGAGCGCGGTCCCGACGCTGACCGCGAAGATCACGGCCCAGGTCAGCCAACGCCGCCGCAGCGCGGCGAGGTAGTCCCTCAGTTCCATGGGTCGACTCCCAGCCGGGTGCTCGGACGGCGGCGGGCGCACGTGCCCCCGCCTGCTCGTCCACGTGCTCTCGAGGGTCGATGCTACGGACGGCACGGCCTCCGATCAGGCCTCTGAGCACCGCACTCATCCCTCCGGGGGGGACGGCGCGAGCCCCTCGTGGAGGGCCTCCCCGGGCCGCCGGTCCTGCTCGGGCCCACCGGTGTCGGCACCGCGGACTAGCCTGGGAATCCGGCCTCCACCGCGTCCGGCGGTGCACGTGCGGCCGTGATCCCCGGGAGTGGACCACCGTGACCCTGCGCGGCGTGCTCGACGTCGTCCTCACCGACCCCGGCGTGGCCCGCGTGGTGGCCTCCGCCGGGCGCGCCTCCCTCGCCGTGACCGCCCCGCCGCCGGTGCAGCCCCTGGTGGCCGCGGCGCTGGCCGCGGAGCAGCCGGGCGCCGCCGTGCCGGTCCTGGTGGTCACCGCCGGCGAGCGGGACGCCGACCAGGTGGCCGACGTGCTCCGGTGCTTCGTCCCCGGTCGCCGGATCGAGACCTTCCCCGCCTGGGAGACGCTGCCGCACGAGCGCCTCAGCCCGCGCGCGGACACCGTCGGCCGCCGGCTGGCGGTGCTGCGCGACCTCACCCACCCCGGCGAGCACGGCAGGATCGACGTGCTGGTCGCCCCGGTGCGCAGCGTTCTCCAGCCCCTCGCGCCGGGCCTGGGCGACCTGGTCCCGGTGGAGCTGAAGCCGGGCGACACCGCCGAGCTCGACGCGATCGTCCGCGCCCTGGTCGACGCCGCGTACACCCGGGTGGAGCTGGTCGAGAAGCGGGGCGAGTTCGCCGTCCGCGGTGGGCTCCTCGACGTCTTCCCGCCCACGGAGCCGCACCCGGTGCGGGTGGAGTTCTGGGGCGACGAGGTCGACGAGCTGCGCTACTTCTCCGCGGCCGACCAGCGCTCCCTCGACGAGCGTCCCGAGCGGCTCTGGGCACCGCCCTGCCGCGAGCTGCTGCTCTCCCCGGAGGTGCGCGAGCGCGCCGCTGCCCTCGCCGTGGAGCACCCGGAGCTCACCGAGATCCTGGGCAAGCTCGCCGAGGGCATCGCGGTCGAGGGGATGGAGTCGCTCATCCCCGCCTTCATCGGTGGGCAGGAGATGCAGCTCCTCACCGACCTGGTGCCCCGCGGCACGCACGTGCTGGTGTGCGACCCCGAGCGGGTGCGCACCCGCGCCGCCGACCTGGTGACCACCGCCGAGGAGTTCCTGGCCGCGTCCTGGTCGACCGCGGCCGTGGCCGGCCAGGCGCCGATCGATCTCGGCGCGTCGTCGTTCCGCGACCTCGCCGAGGTGGAGACCGCGGCCCGGCTCCGCGGTCTGCCGTGGTGGACCACCGGGGCGTTCACGCTCCAGGCCGAGGACGACGACGACCAGGTCACCCTGGACGCCACCTCCGTCGAGCGCTTCCACGGTGACCAGGCCAAGGCCGCCCAGCAGTTGCGCTCCTGGCATCGCGACCGCTGGCGGGTCGTCCTCACCTTCGCCGGGCCCGGCCCCGCCCAGCGCGCCGCCGACCAGTTCGCCGACGCCGACCTCGGTGTCCGGCTGGTGCCCGACATCGCCGGCGCTCCCGCCGCCGGCATCACCCAGGTCACCCAGGGCAACCTGGAGGCCGGCTTCGCGTTCCGCAACATCGGCCTGGCGCTGCTCACCGAGCACGACCTGACCGGCCAGCGCGGCACCTCCATGCGGGACGCGACGAAGATGCCCACGCGGCGGCGCAACGCCGTCGACCTGGTGCAGCTGCAGCCCGGCGACCTCGTCGTCCACGAGCAGCACGGCATCGGCCGCTACATCGAGATGATCAGTCGCACCGTCAACGGCGGGCAGCGCGACTACCTGATCGTCGAGTACGCGCCGTCGCGGCGGAACCAGCCGCCGGACCGGCTGTTCGTGCCGACCGACTCCCTGGACCAGCTGACCCGCTACGTCGGCGGCGAGGCGCCCACGCTGTCGAAGCTGGGCGGCGCCGACTGGAAGAACACCAAGAGCAAGGCGCGCAAGGCGGTCAAGCAGATCGCTGCCGAGCTGATCCGGCTGTACTCGGCGCGCATGGCGACCAAGGGCCACGCGTTCGGCCCCGACACCGTGTGGCAGCGCGAGCTCGAGGACGCCTTCCCGTTCCAGGAGACGCCCGACCAGCTCGGCGCGATCGACGAGGTCAAGGCCGACATGATGCAGCCGGTCCCGATGGACCGGATCATCTGCGGCGACGTCGGCTACGGGAAGACCGAGATCGCGGTGCGCGCGGCCTTCAAGGCGGTGCAGGACGGCAAGCAGGTCGCCGTCCTGGTGCCGACGACGCTGCTCGCCAACCAGCACTTCAAGACCTTCGCCGAGCGGTTCGCCCAGTTCCCGGTGACCGTCGCCGTCCTCTCCCGGTTCCAGTCGAAGACCGAGAGCGACGAGATCATCCGGAAGCTGGCCGCCGGCGAGATCGACGTCCTGGTGGGCACGCACCGGCTGCTGCAGCCCAGCACCCGGTTCAAGGACCTCGGGCTGGTCATCGTCGACGAGGAGCAGCGCTTCGGCGTCGAGCACAAGGAGTACCTGAAGTCGGTGCGGACGGCCGTCGACGTGCTGTCGATGTCGGCGACGCCCATCCCGCGCACGCTGGAGATGTCGCTGACCGGCATCCGCGAGATGTCGACCATCCTCACCCCGCCCGAGGAGCGGCACCCCGTGCTGACCTACGTCGGCGCCTGGGAGGACAAGCAGATGGCCGCCGCGATCCGGCGCGAGCTGCTGCGCGACGGCCAGGTCTTCGTCATCCACAACCGCGTGCAGTCCATCGACAAGGCCGCGGCCAAGATCCGGAACCTGGTGCCCGAGGCCCGGGTGGCGGTCGGCCACGGGCAGATGAAGGAGCACGAGCTCGAGCGGATCATGGTCGGCTTCTGGGAGAAGGAGTACGACGTCCTGGTCGCGACGACGATCGTCGAGTCCGGCCTGGACATCCCGAACGCGAACACCCTGATCGTCGACCGAGCCGACACCTTCGGACTCTCCCAGCTGCACCAGATCCGGGGGCGCGTGGGCCGTGGCCGCGAGCGCGCCTACGCCTACTTCACCTACGACCCGACCCGGCCGTTGACCGAGACCTCGGTCGACCGGCTGACGACGATCGCGCACAACACCGACCTGGGCGCCGGCATGGCCGTGGCGATGAAGGACCTGGAGATCCGCGGGTCGGGCAACCTGCTCGGTGGCGAGCAGTCCGGTCACATCGCGGGCGTGGGGTTCGACCTCTACGTCCGGCTGGTCGGGGAGGCGGTGGCCGACTACCGCTCGCAGGTCACCGGCGAGTCCGCGCCGGTCGAGCCGCTCGAGGTGCGGGTGGACCTCCCGGTCGACGCCCACCTCCCGCACGACTACGTGCCCGGCGAGCGGCTGCGCATGGAGGCCTACCGCAAGGTCGCCTCGGTGCAGACCGACGAGCAGGCGCAGGCGGTGCTCGACGAGCTCACCGACCGGTACGGCGCCCCGCCGGCCCCGGTGCTCAACCTGCTGGCCGTCGCCCGGTTCCGGACGGCGATGCGCGCCCTCGGCATCACCGAGGTGTCGCTGCAGGGTCGCGCCATCCGGGTGAGCCCCGTGCCGCTCCGCGAGTCGCAGCAGATGCGGCTGGCCAGGCTGGCCGACGGCGCCTCGTACAAGGCCGCCGTCGAGACGATCTCGCTCAAGGTGCCGGTCGGCCCCGACCGGCGGACCCCGCTGCGCGACGTCGCCCTGCTGGAGAACGTGCACTCGGTCCTCAAGGCCGTCGTCGAGCAACCGGTGGCCGCCGCGTCCTGAGGCGGCGGGACCGGAGCCGCCTGCGACGGAGGTCACTCCCCATGTGGCAACCTGCGGACGTGCTGAAGCGTCGCGTCCCCCGGGTGCTGGTGTCCGGGTTCGTCCTGGCCGTCGCGGTCTCGGGCCTGTCCGCGTGCCGGACCTCGCCCAACGTGGCCGCCTACGTGGGCGACACCCGGATATCGGTCAGCGAGCTGCAGTCGGCCGTCGAGGACCGGCTGGCCGACCCGGAGGTGGCCGCCTACGCCGACGCGCAGGGCGACGAGTTCACCCGCCGGGTGCTCGGGCTCCTGGTGCAGGAAGAGGTCTTCGCCGCCGCGGCGGAGCGCTTCGACGTGCAGGTGAGCGATCGCGACGTGCGGACGCGCATCGACGAGCTGCTCGGGAACGACGACCCCGAGGAGGTCTTCGGCCAGCTGGCCCAGCAGGGCATCGGCCGGGCGGACGTCGTCGAGAACGTCCGCCAGCAGCTGGTGCGCCGGGGCATCGCGGAGGCGGAGGGCGCGGCCGACGCGCTGGGCGAGGAGGCGCTGCGGGCCCGGTACGCCGAGGTGCGGCAGAGCCTCGCCCAGGTGTCCTTCGGCTACATCACCGTCCCGGACGAGGCGACCGCGCAGTCCGTGATCACGCAGCTCGCCCCGGGAGCGACGGCGTACCCGGCCGTCGCGGCGCAGTTCCCCGGGGCGACGACGCTCCCGGCGCTGGAGTCCCGGGCGCCCGACGAGCTGCCCGGGATCCTCGCCGAGGGGATCGGGTCGGCGGCGCCCAACACGGCGTTCGCCACTCCGGTGCCCGAGGCCGGCGGTGTCGTCGTGACCTTCGTCCAGGGGACGGTCTACCCGCCGTTCGAGGAGGTCCGGCCCCAGCTGGAGGACGAGGCCGCCCAGGCGGCCGAGGCCGCGGGGGAGGAGGCGATCCAGGAGGTCCGGGACGACCTCGGCGTGACCGTCAACCCGCGTTACGGCGTCCTGGAGGAGGGGCGGCTCGTGCCCGGCGACGGCGGTGTCGTGGACATCCTCGGCGACGAGGCCGCGGCCGATCCCGCCACTGCTCCGGCCCCCGCTCCGGCCCCCGCCGAGTAGCCCGCCGGCACCGGTCCCCGACACTGGACGGGTGCCCTGGAGCTCCCCCCCGAAGCCGGCCGCGATCACCGTCGACCCCCACATCCGTGCGCGGGTGCTCGACCTCGCTCGGGACGACCGCGTCCGGGCCGTCCGGCTGCTCCGCGAGGAGACCGGCCTGCCCCTGCGGTTCTCGGTCGTGCTCGTCGACTCCTGGCTCGCCGAACCGGCCCCGCCGCCGGAGCCGGCCTCGCCGTCGGAGCCGGCCCCGCCGTCGGAGCCGACCCCTGGCGCGGTCGGGGAGCGGCTGCTCGACGTCGTCCGGGTGATGGACCGGCTCCGCTCGCCGGGCGGCTGCCCGTGGGACGCCGAGCAGACGCACGCCTCGCTGCGCGGCTACCTGCTGGAGGAGGCGCACGAGGCCTACGACGCGATCGTCGACGACGACCCCGTGGCGATGCGCGAGGAACTGGGCGACGTGCTCCTCCAGGTGGTCTTCCACGCCCGCGTGGCCGCCGAGGCCGATCCGGACCGCCGCTTCGACATCGACGACGTCGCCGGTGACCTGGTCGACAAGCTCGTCCGTCGGCACCCGCACGTGTTCGGGGACGCGGGGCCGCGCGACGTGGCGCAGGTCGAGGCCGGCTGGGACGAGATCAAGAAGGCGGAGAAGCAGCGCCTCTCACCGACCGAGGGCGTCTCCCGGTCGCAGCCCGCGGCTGCGTGGGGGGCCGCCCTGGTGCGGCGGGCGGCGCGGGCGGGGCTGAGCACGCCGGAGCCGGCCGAGCTGGCCGACGCGAGTCCCGAGGCGCTGGGGGAGCGGCTGCTCGCCGTCGTCACCGCCGCCGAGCAGCGCGGCTGGGACGTCGAGGACGCCCTGCGGGAGGCCGTGCGGCGCTACGCCGGGGAGTTGGACGCCGAGGCTGCGGCGGCATCGGCGGACCGACCGGCGTAGCCCCCGTTCCCCCGTCCGTCCACCGGTCAGGGGTCCGTCCACAGGGCAGCTTTTCGCTGGTCAGGACGTCGTCCCATCGGTATCATCGAACACATGTTCGAACAATTAGTTGGCGGGACAGACACGCGCCCGTCCTCGTTCGAACGCGCGCTCTCCACGGCGTTGCTCGACCACCCCCGGCCCCTCGTGGTCGAGGTCGTCCACCCCGACCCGGCGGTGGGTTGGGAGTACGTCCCGGTCCGTGGTGGCGGCACGGGGCACCGGCCGGCCGGGCAGGACTCCGCACCGGACGATCTCGCCGACCTGAGGGATGTGCTCGACGCCGGCATCGACCACCTGCAGCGGGCCGCTGCCGCGACCCGGGCGATCGCTCGCCTGTCGGCCGTGGTCGCGACGTCGTTGGCCGAGTTCGCCCGGTGCCGGCCGTCGGAGTCGTTCGACCGGCAGCCGGGGGAGCAGGGGGCCATGTCGGCCGCGACCCGGAACGCTCGACCCGCTGCGCTGTCCGAGGTGAGCGAGTGGGCGGTCGACGAGGTGGCTCCGTCGCTCCGCGTGACCTCGACAGCGGCTGGGGTCCAGCTCGCGGAATCGGTCGTGCTGGTCGACCGACTGCCCGGAACGCTCGCCCTGCTGGCGCGTGGGGAGCTGACCCCCGCGCATGCGCGGCAGATGGTGAACGTGGTCGGTCCGGTGGAGGACGACGGGCTCCGCGCCGACATCGAGGCGCACGTGCTCGGCCTGCTCGACCGCAAGACGCCCCCTCAGCTGGGCGACTGCGCCCGGCGCATCGTGCTCCGCAAGGACGCCGACGCCGCGGCCCGCAAGCTCGTGACGGCCGTCCGTGAGCGCGGCGTGCGGCTGCACGACCGCCGCGACGGGACCGCCACGGTGTCCCTCGACCTCCCGCTGCCGTCCGCCGCGGCGATCTACCGGGCGCTGGAGACGTACGCGGAGGATGCGCGGGCCGACGGCGACGAGCGCACCAAGCAGCAGCGCATGGCCGACTGCGTGCAGGACCTGATCCTGCGGCCCGGGGAGAACGGCATGCCGCCGGTCACCGTGGCCCTGACCCTGGTCGCAACTCTCGAGACGATGCTCGGCGGTGCGGAGCCCGGTCAGGTCGAGGGGATGCTGGTTCCGGCCGAGATGGTGCGCGAGCTGGGCTACACGTTCGGGCTGATGCCCCGCCCGGCTCCGGACGTCGCGGGTCTGTCCGATGGCGGTGATGGTGACGGGGCGCCGGCGGGGCCGGAGTGCGAGACATCCAGCGATCCCGACCCAGCACCACCTCCGCGCTCCGGACCCGCGCCGGCGCCCGCTCCCGTGCAGGACCGGGCGCTCGACGAGTGGCTGGCGCTCGCGCGGGCGCGGAACGAAGCCGCGGTCCAGGAAGGGCTTGCCGGGGCGGAGCAGGCGATCCTCGACGGCACCTGGGTGGATGGCGAGCTGCGTGCCCTACTCGACGTGGGCGCGCTGATCGGTGTCCGCGATCTCGCCGGGACGGGACTCGCGCATCGGCCGCGCATCGCCGTCGTCGACAGGTTGCGGGGCAGCCTGATCGCGCTGACCGACGCCGCGGGGATCCGCCGCGGTGCGGGCCTCGGTCCGCCACCGGCCACCGACGGCTACACGCCGGGAGCCGAGCTGGAGCGATTCGTCCGGATGCGCGACCGGCGGTGCCGGTTCCCGGGCTGCCGCGCCCGCGCTCGTTCGTGCGACCTGGACCACCGGCGGGAGTGGCCCGACGGCCCGACCGCGCACGACAACCTCTGGTGCCTCTGCGAGCACCACCATCGGCTGAAGCACCAGGCCCCGGGCTGGCGCTTCGAGGAAGCCGACGACGGCGGTTTGGCGATCACCACGCCCAGCGGCGAGGTGCTGGTCAGCCACCCACCACGATTCGGCACCGACCTCGACATCCCGCCCTTCTAGCTCCGACCGGCATCCCGCCGGCGGCCGAAGCGCAGGCTGCTGTCCGCCGGCAGGTGTCTCTGAGCGGCCCACTCAGGGACAGTCTCTAGAACCCGCGCCAGTCACCCTGGAGGGGTGCCGGACGTTCCGTTGCCGGGCTCGGATGGTTAGGGAAGTGCCGCCCGAAGTGGGCGTGTGCTTGCCCTTCGAGTCCATCCCCACCGAGGGTCACGCTGCCTACCTCTGTGGCTGTCCAGGCCGCCCCTACTGCCTGCCAGTAGTCGTCGTCCTCTAGCTCAAGGTTGCCCAGGATGGGCTGACCTGTTTCGGCAATCGACAACCTCACGTGTCCAGCGCCGAAGTGGACCACCTTGCGTCCATGAAGGCTCTCGCCGGTCGGGACTGTCGGTTCGCACCAGTCCATAAGTCCCATGATCACGAAGGTGCGACCCGGTAGGAGGCAGAGGACCCGGCCGCAGGCGTACCAGCCGCCACGGCGTAAGGGGATAGCCCAGAAGTCGCCGGCTCTGATGTGGGTGGTCGACTTCGGGATGAACGGATAGCCGGGATGCTTCGGCACGGTTGGAGTATCGGCTCGTCGGAGCTGTCCCTGAAGCCGCCCTTTGTCCCCAGAGCGGTCCGGGACCCTTCGCCACAACGTAGGGCGGCTGACCAGCCCGCTTCGATGCTGGCGTTAACCTCCGGCGGTGGAACGGAACCTGGCGCGACTCTCGGTCGCCGCTGACCGCGTTCAGGCAGACCTTCGCCAGACCACATCCCAGCCGTGGACCTGCTCGGTCGACTCGGACTACGTCCTCTCGGTCACGAATGGCGTGGTCACTGAACGCCTGCAGCTGGAGTCCGAAGTCGAGGATGAGGACTGGTTCGCGCCGGCCGAGGCGTCCACGGACGAACTAGGCGCTGGACTCGACGCTGACGCAGACGAACTCCTAGCGACCGAGGTGGTTGAAGCACTCAGGGGCCTCGGCGTCACTTGGCCGATCTGCGCTCAACATCGCCGCGTCATGGGAGCGTGCGGTGGCTGGTGGTACTGCGAAGGCGAGCCGTACCACGACGTCGCCGAGGTCGGTTCTCTGCCGGGCCAGCAGGTGGCGTCCTCGACCTGAGGATCTTCCGTCGAGGCGCCCAGCGTCCTCAAGCGGCCCACTCGGTGACACCGGCGCGCTCTGGGCGTTTCAGCCGGGTACCGCTCCCGAGGCCCTCGACCCAGGCCCCGTTGCCCGTGCGCGAGAGTGCTCGCCATGGAGACGTTCACTGCCGCGATGCAGGCGGCGCTCAGCGAAGGCGGCGTCCTCCGTGAGGGCGCCATGTGGCGGCTCGACCGAACGGTGCTGCCCCTTGTGATTTATGAGGACAAGAACCCGCATGGCCCCTACTTCGGTGTCGGCATACACGTCGGGGGGCCAGGGAAGCGACTCGCCCGGGAGGACGGTGGTGTGGTGACCGTTAGCCAGTGCACATCGGCAGGTGGTCGGGACTTCTTCTACGACTTCAGCAAGCCAGACGCTCAACATCTCTGCGAGCAAGACTTCTTTGCCGCCACGTTGCCGCTCATCGGGCTCGCTGATCCGACGCAGCTTGGCCAGGCCCTGCTACGCGGCGACTATCTGACCGTGCATTACGGGAGTCGCCCATGGGGAGGCGTCTTCGCAGCTCTGGCGATTGGTGACGCCTACGGCCTGGAGTCCCTCATGCCCGAGATTGCCCAGCGACTGCACGACGTCACACGGGATCCCGCTGCCTACGAGGAGATCCACACCGTGGCGCGAGACTGGCCGGACCGCGTTCCTGGGCTTGGAAGCATGATCGCGACAATCCCACCGCCGCCGTCTCAGCCGCCTCGGGCCCGAGGGTGGTCCGATCGGCTGCGGCGCCAGCGCTGACACCAGATCCGACATGACCCGCAGCGGTGTCCCAAAGGCCGCCCTGTGGCACAGCCGGCGTCACGTCCCTGAACGCCCACTATGAGACACCGCAGTGAGCTCGTAGGCGACGGATCGGACGGCCTCAGTGATGCCAGGTGAGGACCAGCAGGGCTTGTCCGTCCAGTGACTCCCAGCACCCGACAGTGACCACGGCGCCGCGATGAGGCGGATGGGGAGTCTCGCTGGTGACGTCGGCTCGGGCGTCCGCCCACGCGCCTCGTGCGTCTTCTCCGTCGTGCCAGACGACCCGGGTCATCTCCGGGAGCCCACCGGGCCAGTAGGTGACGACGGAACAGCCCGACGCCACCAGTGAGTCGGCATCCCTGCGCTTCATTCGAGTCGTCCGCCGGCCGTAGACGGTGCCTGTAGGTGCGACCAGCTCGCCTTCTTCGACGGCTTTCCACTCCTCACCAGAGAGGTCCTGCTTCACGGGCGGGACGGTAGCGCTCTTCCGTGTGCCGACTGTCCTGAGCGGCCCATTGAGGGACACGTGGATGGTGGCCGGGGTAGGCGTTGGGTGGTTGTGGCACGCCTACCCCGGTTGCCTGCACGGGCCCGACTCGGACGGGCTGCTCCCCTCCACAACGGACGCATGAGCCAGGCGGGGCAACCCATGCGCCGAGGCCGCGGCCAAGGCCGACGGCCACCGACTCCGCCAGCATCTTCGATGCTGACAGGTCGGAGGGGCCAGCCGCGTCATCAATCGGTGTGTGTCCTAGCGACCCACTGCTGTAGACGTCCGCTGTCATGCCGGCCGCCATACTCGGGGCGTGGACGAGGCGGACGCTCGACGGCGTATCGAGCTATTGGAGGAGTCGTTGGCCGAACTCCTCCAGTGGGTCAGAGAGCAGGATGTCTACGACGACCAGTTCGACGAGCAGACCGCTTGGGCCCCACGGCTTGAGCCGTTGGTGCGCTCAGACGGCCTCGCGCCTCTCGCACCTCTGTACGAGGACCAGTTCGTCCGAGTGGCCGACCTCCAGCGGGAGTTGGAGAAGGTCTCGCAAATGGTGGTGCGAGCGGAGGGCTTGCTCGGCGGAGGCAAATTCGAGGCCGCGCTCGGACGTGCGGGATCGCGTCACCGGCTTGCCCAAGGGCGCTCGGTGCAGTCCTCAGACGGCTGAGCCGTCTGTCCCATAGGCCGCCTTCAGGGGCACAGCCGATAGTCGCGCTTCAGGACGCCTGGTGGAGCCATCGGGTGGATCCGGCCGGCCAAGACCGTCCTGCCTGGCCTCCATGCGGCCGTCTGGAGACGGTCGGCGGCGCGCGGCTGTCGGGCGGGACCGGACAGGCTGGTTAGGCTGCCCCCGTGCCGAGCATCGATGCCGTAGGCGCGCGAGAGATCCTGGACTCGCGCGGAAACCCCACCGTTGAGGTCGAGGTCGCCCTCGACGACGGGACGATCGCGCGCGCCGCTGTGCCCAGCGGCGCCTCCACGGGTGCCTTCGAGGCCGTGGAGCTGCGGGATGGCGGTGACCGCTACGGCGGCAAGGGCGTCACCAAGGCAGTCGACGGCGTCCTCGACGTGATCGGCCCGGAGCTGGTCGGCTTCGAGGCCAGCGAGCAGCGGCTGATCGACCAGCGGCTCATCGACCTGGACGGGACCCCGGACAAGTCGCGCCTGGGCGCCAACGCCATCCTCGGCGTCAGCCTCGCCGTCGCCCGCGCCGCGGCCGACTCCGCCGGGCTGCCGCTCTTCCGCTACGTGGGCGGACCGTCGGCCCACCTGCTGCCCGTGCCGATGCTGAACATCCTCAACGGTGGGGCCCACGCCGACAGCAACGTCGACGTGCAGGAGTTCATGATCGCCCCGATCGGGGCGGCGACCTTCGCCGAGGCCCTGGCGATGGGCGCCGAGACCTACCACGCGCTCAAGGCCGTGCTCAAGAAGGACGGGCTGTCCACCGGGCTGGGCGACGAGGGCGGCTTCGCCCCGAACCTCTCCAGCAACCGGGCGGCTCTCGACCTGATCGTGCGCGCCGTCGAGTCGGCCGGCTACAGCGTCGGCACCGACATCGCCTTCGCTCTCGACGTCGCCGCCACCGAGTTCCACAGCGCCGACGGGTACGCCTTCGAGGGCAAGACCCTCACCGCCGGCGACCTCACCGACTACTACACCGAGCTGGTCTCCTCCTACCCGATCGTCTCGATCGAGGACCCGCTGTCCGAGGAGGACTGGGAGGGCTGGGTCGCGCTCACCGACGCCCTCGGGGACCGGGTGCAGATCGTCGGCGACGACCTGTTCGTCACCAACCCCGCCCGACTGGCCGACGGCATCGCCCAGGGCGCGGCCAACGCGCTGCTGGTGAAGGTGAACCAGATCGGCACGCTCACCGAGACCCTCGACGCGGTCAACCTCGCTCACCGCAGCGGCTACCGCTCGATGATGAGCCACCGCTCCGGCGAGACCGAGGACACCACGATCGCCGACCTGGCCGTCGCCACCGACTGCGGGCAGATCAAGACCGGTGCCCCGGCCCGGAGCGAGCGCGTCGCCAAGTACAACCAGCTGCTGCGCATCGAGGAGGAGCTCGACGACGCCGCGCGGTACGCCGGTGCCGCCGCCTTCCCGCGGCTGGCGGTCTGAGCACGACCCGATGACCACCCCCTGATGAGCAGCACCCGATGAGCAACGTGCGCGGCCGGCGGAGCGGTGGGGACGCCCAGCGCTCCGGTGGCCGCGTGTCGCGCAGCACCGGCCGGGCTCCCCGCGTGCACTCGACGCGACCGGTGGCGGCGAACCTCCGCAGCAGTGCCACCAGCCGGCCCGGAGCCCGCCGCTCGCTGCGCCGCGCCGTCCGCCCGACGGCGACGACGCCACGCCGGCGTCCGCTGGTCACCGGCCCCGCCGTGCTCCTCGGGGCCCTGGTGCTCCTGCTCGCGCTGACCCTCGCCGGCCCCATCCGGCAGTACCTGGCCGGCCAGGCCGAGCTCGAGCAGCTGGCCGCCGAGGGGCGCGCGCTGGACGAGCGGGCGGCCGACCTGCGCCGGCAGCTCGAGCGGCAGTCCGACCCGGCCTACGCGGAGCGGCAGGCGCGCGAGCGGCTCACCTACGTGCTGCCGGGCGACCGGCTGGTCGTCGTCGTGGACGGCGAAGCGGTGGAGGGGGACGCCGGCACGCTGGCCTCCACCGCCCGCGACGAGCAGCTGCCCTGGCACGAGGGGCTGATGCGGTCCCTCGCCGATGCAGACGGCGGCCCCGCGCAGTGACCGATCCCGTCACCGACGCCGAGCGCGAGATCATCGCCCGGCAGCTCGGCCGGCCGCCGCGCGCCCTCGTCGCGGTCGCCCACCGCTGCCCGTGCGGGCAGCCCGACGTCGTGGAGACCTCCCCGCGCCTGGAGGACGGCACCCCGTTCCCGACGCTGTACTACCTCACCTGCCCGCGGGCGACGGCGGCCGCCAGCCGGCTGGAGTCGGCCGGCCGCATGCGCGAGTGGCAGGACGAGCTCGGCACGGACCCGGAGCTGGCCGCCGGCTACCAGCGGGCCCACGAGGCCTACCTGGCGACCCGCGACGCCCGCGACGTGCTGCCCACCCGCATGACGGCCGGCGGCATGCCGGACCGGGTCAAGTGCCTGCACGCGCTCGCCGGTCACGCCCTCGCGGCAGGTCCCGGGGTCAACCCGATCGGCGACCGCGCGGTCGAGGAGATGGGGGAGTGGTGGGCGGCCGGACCGTGCGCCCGCCCGGCCGGGGAGGGCACGTGACCCGCGTGGCGGCGATCGACTGCGGCACCAACTCCATCCGGCTGCTCGTCGCCGACGTGCCGGAGCGAGGCGCGCACACCGACCTCGTCCGCCGCATGGAGGTGGTGCGGCTGGGCCAGGGCGTGGACGCCACCGGACGACTGGCCCCGGAGGCCATCGAGCGCACGCGCCTCGCCCTGGCCGGGTACGCGGCCACGCTCCGGGAGCTCGGTGCCACCGAGGTCCGGATGGCCGCGACCAGCGCCAGCCGGGACGCCGCGAACCGGGCGGACTTCGAGCAGATGGTGACCGCCACGCTCGGTCGCCTCCCCGACGTGATCACCGGCCGCGAGGAGGCCGAGCTGTCCTTCCTCGGCGCCACCGCGTCCCTCGTGGCCGCAGCCGGCGCCCACGGCAGCCCGGCTCCGCAGCCGCCGTTCCTCGTGGTCGACATCGGGGGCGGCTCCACCGAGTTCGTCCTGGGCGACGCCGACGGCGTGCGGGCCGCCCGGTCGGTCGACATCGGCTGCGTCCGGCTGACCGAGCGCCACCTGCGCTCGGACCCGCCGACCGCCGAGGAGATCCGCCGGGCCGAGGCCGACATCCGGGCCGCCCTGGCCGAGGTCGCCGCGGAGGTGCCCGTGGCCGAGGCCGCCACCCTCGTGGGCGTCGCGGGATCGGTGACGACGGTCGCGGCCATCGCCCTCGACCTCCCGGAGTACGACCCGGACGCCATCCACGGGTCCCGCATCGCGGTCGACGACGTCCGGGCGGTGAGCGCCGACCTGCTCGCGGCGACCCGGGAGCGCCGGGCGGCCATGCCCGTCATGCATCCCGGCCGGGTCGACGTCATCGGCGCCGGCGCGCTCATCCTGCGGGTGCTCATGGACGAGTTCGACCTGCCCGAGGTCGTCGTCAGCGAGCACGACATCCTCGACGGCATCGCCCTCCGCCTCGCCCGCAGATGAAGGACTCCGATGCCCCCCGCGGCCCGCAGGCTCGCCACGGGCCCCTGCATCGGGGCCGCGACGCCGGCGGCTTCCCCGCCACCCGGACCCCCGCCGGGGTGGTCCGGTCAGCCGCCTCGACGCGGGACCTCGCCGTCCTCGACGCCCGCATCTCCGCGTGCTACGCCTGCCCGCGGCTGGTCGCCTGGCGCGAGGAGGTCGCCCGCGTCAAGCGGGCCTCCTTCCGCGAGGAGGACTACTGGGGCCGGCCGGTGCCTGGCCTCGGGCCGGCCGACGCACGGATCGCCGTCGTGGGGCTCGCGCCGGCCGCGCACGGCGGGAACCGCACCGGCCGGGTGTTCACCGGCGATCGCAGCGGCGACTGGATCTTCGCCGCGCTCTGGCGGGCGGGACTGGCCAACCAGCCCACCTCCACGCACATCGGCGACGGGCTCGAGCTGACCGGCGTCCGGGTCGCCGCGGCGGTGCGCTGCGCCCCGCCGGACAACGCGCCCACGCCGCAGGAGCGCGACACCTGCAACCCGTGGCTGGCCCGGGAGCTGGCGCTGCTGCCTGACCTGCGCGCGATCGTCGTCCTGGGCGGCTTCGGCTGGACCGCGCTGTGGCCGGTGCTCGCCGCCGCTGGCTACCCGCTGCCCCGTCCCCGGCCCGCGTTCGGGCACGGGGTGGAGGTCGGCCTGGAGGGGCCGCGCGGCCCGCTGACGCTGCTGGGCAGCTACCACGTCAGCCAGCAGAACACCTTCACCGGCCGGCTCACCGAGCCGATGCTGGACGCCGTCCTGAACCGGGCGACCGAGGTGGCCGGGATCGCAGCCCGGGAGTGACGCCCGAGCGGTCGGCACGTCCTCCCGGGCCTACGCTCGCCTCATGTCTGAGGCGATGGCTCGCGACCTGACGCACCGACCGGTGATCCTCGTGGTGGGCGGTGGGTACGTCGGCCTCTACACCGCGCTGCGGCTGCAGAAGAAGCTGTCGCGCGGCCGTGCGGAGATCGTCGTCGTCGACCCGCAACCGCACATGACCTACCAGCCGTTCCTCCCGGAGGCCGCCGCCGGCTCGGTGGAGCCCCGGCACGTCGTCGTCCCGCTGCGGCGCACCCTGAACCGCTGCCGGGTGATCACCGGCGCACTGATCGGCCTCACCCACGCGGAGAAGCGGGCCCGCATCGCCCCGGTCGAGGGCACCAGCTTCGACCTCTCCTACGACGTCCTGGTGATGGCCGCGGGCTCCGTGGCGCGCACGCTGCCGATCCCGGGCCTGGCCGAGCACGGCATCGGCTTCAAGAACGTCGGCGAGGCGATCTACCTGCGCAACCACGTCCTGGCCCGCCTCGACGCGGCCAGCTCCACCGACGACCCGGCAGTGCGCACGCGGGCGCTGACCTTCACGTTCGTCGGCGGCGGCTACGCCGGCATCGAGGCCTTCGCGGAGCTAGAGGACATGGCCCGCTACGCCGTCGAGCACTACTACCCCCGGTTGTCGCCGGCCGACATGCGCTGGGTGCTGGTGGAGGCCACCGGACGGATCCTCCCCGAGGTCGACCTCGACATGGGCGCGTGGACGGTGCGGCAGCTGACGGCGCGGGGCATGGACATCCGCCTCAACACCCGACTGGAGTCGGTGTCCGACGACGGGGTCGTCCGGCTGAGCGACGGCGAGGAGTTCCCGAGCGAGACCCTGGTCTGGACCGCCGGGACCAAGCCCAACCCGGTGCTCGCCCAGACGGACCTGCCGGTGGACGGACGGGGCCGGGTCGAGTGCGAGACCACGCTGCAGGTGCGCGGGATGCCGGACGCCTGGGCGGCGGGGGACCTGGCCGCGGTCCCCGATGTCACCAAGGACGAGCCCGGTGCCACGACCGCGCCGAACGCGCAGCACGCCGTCCGGCAGGCCAAGCAACTGGCGGACAACATCGTGGCCGTGCTCGCCGGGCAGGAGCCGGCGCCCTACCGGCACAAGTACGTGGGTTCGGTGGCCAGCCTGGGGCTGCACAAGGGCGTGGCCCAGGTCTACGGCGTGAAGCTGAAGGGCTGGCCGGCCTGGTTCATGCACCGCAGCTACCACGTCAGCCGGGTGCCCACCTTCAACCGCAAGGCCCGGGTCGTCGCGGACTGGACCCTGGCCTCGCTGTTCCGCCGCGAGGTGGTCTCCCTCGGGCAGCTGCAGGACCCGCGCCGGGAGTTCGTGTTCGCTGCCAACACCGGCCGCACCGGGCAGCTGCCGCCGCCGCGCCCGGAGGCGCCGGGGACGGCCGACACCCCGGAGCGCTCGCAGGCTGGGTGACAGGCGGGGTGTTTCGCGCGTCTCAGGAGGCGGGGAGCGAGCCGTCCGCCGCGAGGCGGGCCCCGAGCGCACCGCCCAGGGCGTTGACCGCGGCGGTCGAGGCGGTCACCAGCCCGGCCGAGGCGTGCGCGACGTGCCAGAGACCGTCCAGCCGGCGCAGGTCCACCGGCACCCCGGCCGCGCGGGCCCGCTGAGCCAGCGTGACGGCGTCCTCGAGCAGGATCTCCTCGCTCCCGACGTGCACCGTCATCGGCGGCAGACCGGCGAGATCGGCGTCCAGGGGAGCCAGCTCGGGCGCCCCCGGGTCGGTGCCGCCGCCGAAGTCGCGCGCGCACCGGCGCAGCCAGGCCGGCCGCAGCATCGCGTCGGTCCGGTCGTCGGGCAGGGTGCGGCTGGTGAGGTCCAGCCAGGGGGAGATGAGGCCCAGCGCGCCCGGCGCCGGGTCACCGCTGTCCCGCAGCCACAGCGCCGCGGTGAGGGCCAGCCAGCCGCCGGCGGAGTCGCCCGCCAGCGCCGTGCGGGCCGGGGTGGCGCCGCGGTCGAGCAGCTCCCAGAAGGCGGCCAGGACGTCCTCGAGCGCGGCCGGGAACGGGTGCTCCGGGGCCAGTCGGTAGTCCAGGACGTGGACGGTCGCCCCACTGGCGGCCGCCAGGTGGCTGGCCAGGGCGCGGTGGGTCGCCGGCGAGCCGGTGGTGAACCCGCCGCCGTGCAGGTACAGGATCGTCGACCCCTCGTGCCCGCCTGCCGGCGTCAGCGTCTCGGCCGGGCGACGGCCCAGCCGCCCGGTGCGGAGGGCGACGTCCTCGGCCGGCGGCGTCGGCCGCGTGACCAGGCCCAGCCAGCGTCGCTGCAGGCCGACGGGCATGCGGGGGCCGAGCACCGGGCGGACGAGACCGCGCACGCCGGCACGCATGACCCGGACGGGGACCTGGGGGGTGCGCCTCACGACCGTCACCGTACGGGTGGACCCTCCGGCGGCCCGCTAGCGTGCCCGGGAAGCCCCCGTAGCCCAATCGGCAGAGGCAGGCCCCTTAAAAGGGTCCGAGTGTCGGTTCGATCCCGACCGGGGGCACGCCGAACGGCCCCCGGGGGGACCCTGTCGGGGGAAACCGCGACACGCCGGAACGATCACGAGGGGTCGGGCGTTGACCTGGACGAGTGGAGTGCAGCACCGTGGACTCCACGGACCGACCAGTCACCTCAGGGAGATGACGATGCCCAGCAGTAACCCGGCGTTCAGGGGCCTCAGCGGCACCGGTAACGGCCAGCAGTACGCCGGCTGGGGCGCCCAGCCCCAGCAGCAGTACGGCGCGCCTGCCACCGCCGACCCGTACGCCGCTCCGTCGCCGTACGCGGCGACCACCACGCGCTACCTGACGATGGACGACGTCGTCGCCAAGACGGGCATCACGTTCCTGGTGACCGTGGCCACCGCCGCCGCCACCTGGGCGCTGCCCGGTCAGGCGGCCTGGGGCTTCGCGATCCCGGCCGTGCTCATCGCCTTCGTCCTGGGCCTGGTGATCTCGTTCAAGCAGATCGCCAACCCGGTGGCGACGCTGGCCTACGGCGCCCTGTACGGCGTCGCGCTCGGCGCCATCAGCGAGGCCTTCAACGACATCTACCCCGGCATCGTCATGCAGGCGCTGATCGGCACCTTCGGTGTCTTCGCCGGCATGCTGGTGGTCTACAAGACCGGTGCCATCCGCGTCACCCCGAAGTTGACCCGCTGGGTCATGGCCGCCGGTATCGGTGCGCTCGTGCTGATGCTGGCCAACATCGTGGCGGCCTGGATCGGTGGCGGCGACGGCCTCGGCCTGCGCTCCGGCGGCCCGCTGGCGATCGTGTTCAGCCTCGCCGTCATCGGCATCGCGGCGTTCTTCCTGCTGCTCGACTTCGACCTGGCCGACGAGGCCATCCGTCGTGGAGCCCCGGCGAAGTTCGCCTGGTACATCGCCTTCGGTCTGCTCGTGACCGTCATCTGGCTGTACGTCGAGATCCTGCGGCTGCTCAGCTACTTCCGCGAGTGAGCTAGCACCAGCACCTCCCCACGACGAAGGCCCGGTCCCCGCGAGGGGGCCGGGCCTTCGTCATTCTGGGCCGTGCCGCTGTCGGGCGCGGCGGGCTCTCAGCTGAGGCGCTCGAGCACCATCGCCATGCCCATGCCGCCGCCCACGCACATGGTCTCCAGGCCGAAGGTCTTGTCCCGGGTCTGCAGGCCGTTGATCAGCGTCCCGGTGATGCGCGCGCCGGTCATGCCGAAGGGGTGGCCCACGGCGATGGCGCCGCCGTGCACGTTGAGCTTGTCGATGTCGATGTCCAGGTCGCGGTAGCTGGGGATCACCTGCGCGGCGAAGGCCTCGTTGATCTCCACGAGGTCGATGTCGTCGATGGTCATGCCGGCCCGCTGCAGCGCGAGCCTGGAGGCGTCGACCGGGCCGTAGCCCATGATCTCCGGCGAGAGGCCGGTGACCGCGGTGGAGACGATGCGGGCCAGCGGGGTCAGGCCCAGCTCGGCGGCCTTGGTGTCGCTCATGACGACCACCGCGGCGGCGCCGTCGTTGAGGGGACAGGCGTTGCCCGCGGTCGCGCGGCCGTCGGGTCGGAAGACCGGCTTGAGCTGGGAGAGGGCCTCGACGGTCGTGCCGGCGCGAGGGCCGTCGTCCTTGCTGACGACGGTGCCGTCCGGGGTGGTGACCGGGGTGATCTCCCGCTCCCAGAAGCCGTTGTTGATCGCTTCCTCGGCCAGGTTCTGGCTGCGGGCGGCGAACTCGTCCATCTCCTGGCGCGAGACGTCCTTGATCAGCGCCAGGTTCTCCGCCGTCTGGCCCATGGCGATGTAGATGTCCGGGACGTCGCCGTTCTCGCGCGGGTCGGTCCACGAGTCGGCCCCGCTCTCGGCGACCTTCGCCCCGCGGGTCTCGGCGTCGGCGAACACAGGGTTCTTGGTGTCCGGGAGGCCGTCGCTGTTGCCCTTCACGAAGCGGGACACCATCTCCACGCCCGCGGAGATGAACACGTCGCCCTCGCCGGCCTTGATGGCGTGCAGCGCCATGCGGGTGGTCTGCAGCGATGAGGAGCAGTAGCGGGTGATCGTCGTGCCGGGCAGGTGGTCCATGCCGAGCAGCACGCTGACGACGCGGCCCATGTTGTAGCCCTGCTCGCCGCCGGGGAGGCCGCAGCCCAGCATCAGGTCGTCGATGTCGCGCGGGTCGAGCGCGGGCACCTTGTCCAGCGCCGCGCGGACGATGGTCGCGGTCAGGTCGTCGGGGCGCAGGTCCTTGAGGGACCCCTTGAACGCGCGACCGATGGGGGAGCGGGCGGTGGCGACGATGACGGCTTCGGGCATGGGTCCTCCACGATGAGGTGTGCGCCGGGCGGGGGTTCCCGGCGACGGGTCGACCTCGAAACTACTCCGCGGTAACGGACCCGGCGGCGTCCCCTGGTCACGCGGTGACCGAGGCCTCCGCCGACTCCTGCGCCTGCTCCGGGGTCGGGATCTCCGGGGGACGCCGACGCCTCAGCAGCGCCCATGCGCCCCACGGGCCGGTGTCGGACCCGCTCACCTCGGCCGGCTGGACCTCGGTCCCCGTCCGGCTCGCGGCCCGCGCCGCGGCCTTCTCGATCGGCCGCACGGTGCCCCGCCGGATGGGACGCACGCCGCGGTCGGCGGAGGCGGGCCAGACACCGACGGCGTCGGCCACCGACGGCAGCAGCACCGAGGCGGCCTGTGCGTAGCCGTGCGCGCTCGGGTGGAACTCGTCGACGCTGAACATGTCGTGGTCGGAGGCGAAGGCCGGTCCGAGGACCGAGCCCAGCGAGACGGTGCGCCCGCCGGCCTCGACCACGGCGACGGTCTGCGCGGCGGCCATCTGCCGGCTCCAGCGCCGGGCGAGGGTGCGCAGCGGCTGGGCGATCGGCCGGATCGTCCCCAGGTCGGGGCAGGTCCCCACGACGACCTCGCACCCGGCGGCGGTGAGGCGCCGCACGGCGTCCGCGAGGTGCCGGACGGACACCGCCGGGCGGGTGCGGCTGGTGACGTCGTTGGCGCCGATCATGATCAGCGCGACGTCGGGCTGCTCGACCAGCGCCTTGTCCACCTGTGCGTCCAGGTCGGGCGAGCGTGCACCGGAGACCGCGAGGCGGACCAGCCGGACCGGACGCTCGGCCAGCTCGGTGAGCGCGGCGGCGATCAGGACGCCCGGCGTCTGGGAGGAGCGCTCGACGCCGAGGCCGACGGCGCTGGAGTCGCCCAGGACCGTGAACACGAGGGGCTTGCCCCGCCCGCGGCCGTAGATGCCGTCGCCCGACGGCGGCCCCGCCTTGTCGGTGCGGGACTCGATGTTCCGGCGGGCGGCGCGGGCCTCCTCGCGGAGCAGGGCGACGAGCGCCGCGCCGCCGAGGGCGACGCTGCCGCTGCCGTAGGCAGTGGCGGCGGCCAACCGTCGTGCCGTCGCTGTGCGCGTCACTGGTCCTCCGCTCCGATGCCCGGTCCGTTCCCGGTAGGCAGGTTATCGGCCCCTTACGGTTGCTCCTGTGGCCCAATCACTCGCAGGTGTGACCCATTCCACAGAACTGAGCGAACGGGGGCAGCTCATCGTCGACGTCCTGGTCGAGGCGTTCGCCGATCTGATGGCAGCCGACGCGGACGCCTTCCGGACGAAGTTCCGCAAGATGGCCGCCGATCCGTTCGCCTTCTACCGGGGCAGTGCCTGTCTGTTCTACGCCGACATGGCGACGACCGAGGACCGCTGGAGCGACGAGCGGACGTCGCGCGTGTGGATCCAGGGTGACCTGCACGCGGAGAACTTCGGCACCTACATGGACGGCGCCGGACGGATCGTGTTCGACGTCAACGACTTCGACGAGGCGTACCTGGGCCACCTCAGCTGGGACATCCGCCGGTTCGCCGCGAGCTTCGCCCTGCTGGCCTGGCGCAAGGCGCTCGGGGACGACGTCATCGCGTCGCTGCTGCGGACCTTCCTGACCGCCTACCTGGACCAGGCGGAGGCGTTCAACCGGTCCGACGAGGACCGCTCCTTCGCCCTGCTGCGGGAGAACACCGAGGGTGCGGTGCACGACGCGGTGCTCGAGACGACCGCGCGCACCCGGCTGGGCCTGCTGGACCGGCTCACCGTGGTGGAGCACTACGAGCGCCGGTTCGCCGACAGCCCCCGCAACCGGCGCCTGGACGACGAGGAGCGGGCCGAGGTGATGGCGGCTCTCGACCGCTACCGGCAGACGGTGAACCCACCTCGGCGGCGCCGCGACGTGGCCTACGACGTGAAGGACGTCGTCGGCACCGGCGGCTTCGGCATCGGCAGCGCCGGGCTGCCGGCCTACAACGTGCTCCTCGAGGGATACGACCAGGCCCTGGAGAACGATGTCGTCCTGTCGCTGAAGCAGGGCAACGTGCCGGCGCCCAGCCGCATCGTGACCGACCCGGAGATCCGCCGGTACTTCGAGAACGAGGGACACCGGACGGCCCTGAGCCAGCGGGCGCTGCAGGCCAACGCCTCCCAGTTCCTCGGCTGGACGGAGATCGGCGGCCGGGGGTTCCTGGTGGCCGAGCTGTCCCCGTACGAGGTGGACCTCGACTGGGAGGACCTCACCGAGCCCGAGGAGATCGCGCCGGTGATGGCGCAGCTGGGCCGCGCGACGGCGAAGCTGCACTGCGTGGGCGACGCCGACAGCGACCACACGCTCGTCCCGTTCCAGACCGAAGAGGCCCTCATCGCGATGATCGGCGACCGGCGGGAGGACTTCGTGGCCGACATGGTCGAGTTCGCCCACGGCTACGCCCGGCAGGCGCAGGAGGACCACCGGCTCTTCGTCGACGCGTTCCGTGCCGGTGCGATCCCGGGGATCAGCTCGAGCGGTTCGCACCCGCTCCACTGAGCTCGATCAGCATGCCGACGTGCGGTCCGATGCCCGGCTTGTCGTACGGCTCGGGGGTCACCACGGTGAACCCCGTCCGTACGTAGAAGCCGGCGGCGGACAGCCGGGCGTCGCACCACACCAGGTCACCGCCCCGGGCCGACACGGCGGCCAGGCCCGCGGCGAGCACCGCCCGTCCGGACCCGCCGCCGCGCAGAGCGGGGTCGGTGGCCATCCCGCGCAGCTGCCACGGGTGCGCCGCCGCCCGCCACGGGCACGGGGCAGGGGAGAACCGGACCACGCCCACCACGTGACCGTCGGGTGTGCGGGCGGCGAGGTGGAACGTGGCCGGGTCCTCGTCGCCGGCCCAGACGACGTCGCCGCCGTCCGGCCGCAGGACGGCGCGACGCAGCGCGTACGTCTCCTCGGCCGGGACCTCGTCGACGGTCCCGGAGAACGGCGTGGTCATGCGGCCAGTCTCCCGGGCGGTCCTGGCCCCGCTGCGGGGTCCCGCCGCGAGCGTGCGAGTTGGTGGGGGGCCGGGGGTCCTCACCGCGCCCGTCGGCCGCGGCGGACACGGAGGTAGTCGGCCACCACGTACTCGCCGAGCCGGTCGGCGTCCGGCTCGAACACCCGCCCACCTGCCCGCTGCGTGAGGTCGTGGACGAAGTGGATGAGACCCGGATCGGGATCGAGGGCGAACACGTTGACCGTGGCTCCGGTACGGGCGACGCGCTCGAGCTCGGCGACGGTCCGGGCGATGGTCTCGGGCATCGGCGGCCAGCAGAAGAACGGCGTCCCGTCGTCCTCCAGGTGGGCCGTGGGCTCGCCGTCGGTGACGACCAGGACGACCGGCTCGGCGTCCCGGTGGTGGGCGAGGAAGCGCCGCGCCAGCATCAGCCCGTGCTGCAGGTTGGTGCCCTGCAGCGTGTCGACGGACAGCTCGGCGAGGGTCTCCGGCCGCAGCACCTGGGCGGTGGAGGAGAAGCCGATGATCTGGATGGCGTCCTGCGGGAAGCGGGTGGTGACCAGCGAGTGCAGCGCCATCGCCGTCGACTTCGCCGCCCCCCAGGTGCCGCGCAGCGCCATCGAGTAGGAGAGGTCGACCAGCAGGGCGACCGCCGCGCCGGTGCGGCGCTCGGTCTCCACGACCTCGAAGTCCTCGACGCCGATGCGGACCCGTCGCTGTCCCTCCACCCGGGGCTCGCCGGCCGTCCGCAGGACGGCGTTCTTGACCGTCCGGACGACGTCGAGCGGCTGCTCGTCGCCGAACCGCCACTCCCGCGAGCCGCCGGTGAGCTCCCCGGCGGCGCCGGCGTCGGCGACGTCGTGCTCCCCGCGCCCGGTGGCGTCCAGCGTGGCGAACACCCGGCGCAGGGCGGTGGCGCCGAGCCGGCGCACCGCCTTGGGCGAGAGCTCCAGCTTCCCGTCCGTCCGGTTGAGGAAGCCCTGCCGCTCGAGCTCGCGCTCCAGCTGCCGCAGCGCCGCGAGGTCGTCGACGGCCGGTCGGCCGAGGGCCCGTTCGAGGAGCTCCTCGTCGATGTCGGCCAGGGATGCGCCGGCGTATCCCTGCGAGAGCTGGCTGGACAGCGCCTCGAGGTCGGCCAGCTCGGCGACGGCGCTGGTGGCGTCGCCCATCCCGAGCGACTGCTCGCCGTCGGGCACCTGCCCGCGCTGGCCCCACGGCAGGTCCGGCCGGGCCTGCCGGAGCGCGTCCTGCAGGTGCGACATCTCGCTGGCCAGCCCCATGTCGGACATGGTCTGGGCCATCAGGTCCGACAGCTCGGCCCGCTGCTCGGGTGAGAGGCCGGCCATCATCCGCTCCTGGGCGGCGGCGCGGCGGGCGAGGGAGTCGATCAGCTCCTCGATCGACTGCGGGTCGTCCGGGAAGAACTGGCCGTGCTCGTCCATGAACTCGTGGAAGCGCTCGTCGGTGTCCTCGCCGCGGTTGTGCGCGTCGATGAGCTGGGACAGGTCGGCGACCATGTCCTTGACCGCCTGGATGTCCTGCTCACCGGCGTTCTCCAGCGCCTGCTTCATCGAGGCGAACGAGCTGTCCAGCACCTCGCGGCGGAGCAGGTCCTGGATCTGCTCGTAGGCCTGCCGCGCCTCGGGTGAGCGCCACGGGTACTCCTTGAGCGCCCGTACGGCCCCCGCCGTGTCCTCGGGGATCGCCTCCAGTTCCGCCTCGGCCAACCGCGCCGCGTCGTCCGGGTCGGGGAACAGCTCCCGCTTCTCGGCGTCCAGCGCGCGGTCGAGCAGCTCGCGGACCTCCTCGAGCGTGCCGTCCATCCGCCCGGCCGTCCGGGCGTTGCGCAGCCGCTCGCGCACCGAGCGGCGGAGCTCGTCGAGGCCGCGCCGCCCCTCCGTCCCCCGCCGGAGGAGCTCGCGCAGGGCCTCGCGCACACCGCTGCCGCCCAGGACCGAGTCGCCGATCTCGTCGACGGCGTTGCCCAGGTCGTAGGGCGGCGCCAGCGGGTCAGGGCCACCGTGCCACTGGCCGTACCGGTAGCCGCGAGGGCGTCTCCCGGTCATCTCAGGCCCCGTAGACCGTGCGGGTGCCGTCGGTGTCCTTGGCCAGCCGGCGGGTGAGATAGAGCCCCTCGAGGGCGAACTCCACCGCGGCCGCGGCCTGCTCCGCGGACTGCTCGCCCTCCGGCACGCCGAGCCGGCCCAGCAGCTCGGCCAGCTTCGGGATCGTCCCGAGCTGGCCCAGCAGGGCCGGGGCGGGCACCAGCTCGCCCGACTCGACGGTCTCGCCGCCGGTGAAGTGCTCCTGCAGGCCGGTCAGGTCCAGGCCCGCGCACCGGGCGCGGAAGGTCTGCGCGGTCGCCTGCCGCAGCAGGTGCTCGAGCACCTCCAGCTCCCGCTCGTCGTCCGGGTCGGAGCCGGCGTCGGCGAACTCGACCTTGCCGCGGCTCGCCGGGACGACGCTGGGCAGGTCGACCACCCGCGCCACCGGCCGGGTTTCGCCGGCGATGGCGGCCCGCCGGACGGCGGACGCGGTGATCGTCTCCAGACCGGCGATGGCGAACCGGGCGCTGACGCCGGACCGCTGGTCGACGTGGCTGGACTCGCGGACCAGCCGGGTGAAGCGGGCGACGATCTCGACCAGGTGCTCGGGCACGATCGGCAGGTCGAAGCCGGAGCCGGCCGAAGTGTCTCCTCCACCCGCCCGCCCGGTGTCTCCTCCACCTTCCCGCCCGGTCCAGCTGGTCTGCGCCTCCTGGTGCAGCAGGCGGATCTCGTCGTCGAGCTCGATCGGGTAGTGGGTGCGGACCTCGGCGCCGAAGCGGTCCTTCAGCGGGGTGATGATCCGGCCGCGGTTGGTGTAGTCCTCGGGGTTGGCGCTGGCCACCAGGAGCAGGTCGAGGGGCAGCCGGACCCGGTAGCCGCGGATCTGGATGTCGCGCTCCTCGAGCACGTTGAGCAGGGCGACCTGGATCCGCTCGGCGAGGTCCGGCAGCTCGTTGACGCTGAAGATGCCGCGATTGGTGCGCGGGACCAGCCCGTAGTGGACGGTCTCCGGGTCGCCCAGGGTGCGACCTTCGGCGACCTTGATCGGGTCGACGTCGCCGATGAGGTCCCCGACGCTGGTGTCGGGGGTGGCGAGCTTCTCCCCGAAGCGCTCGCTGCGGTGCAGCCAGCCGACGGGGGTGGCGTCGCCGTGCTCGGCGATCTGCCGGTGCGCCCACACCGAGATCGGGTGCAGCGGGTGCTCGTTGAGCTCGCTGCCGACCAGGACCGGGGTCCACTCGTCGAGCAGCCCGACGAGGGTCCGGATGAGCCGCGTCTTGCCTTGACCGCGCTCGCCGAGCAGGACGAGGTCGTGGCCGGCGATGAGGGCGCGCTCCACCTCGGGGAGCACGGTGTCCTCGAACCCGACCATGCCGGGCAGGCTCGGCTGTCCGGCGCCCAGGCGGGCGAGGAGGTTGCTGCGGAGCTCGGCCTTCACGGGGCGGTAGGAGGCTCCGCCGGCGCGCAGGTCGCCGAGCGTCGTGGGGGAGGGGGAAGGGGTGGCTGGGGTGGCCGGTTCCGTCACCTCGACCACGGTACGACGATCACGCGCGTTCGTGGACCCGTCGCGGGCCCGGAGGGTCCCGACGGGAGCACGATCAGCGGTTCCTCGTACTGGGGACGGCACGTGGCCGCGGTGTCGTCCGGGAGGACGACGTCGTCTTTGCGATGATCACGGCGTGTCCGGTCCCGAGGTGTCCACCGCTCAGCCGCCACTGGTCAGCGGCGCCGAGGTCGAGGCCGCGGCGGGTCTGCTCGTCGACGTCGTCCGGCACACGCCGCTGTGGCACTCCCGCGGCCTGGCCGACCGGGTGGGCGGTCCGGTGTGGCTCAAGTGCGAGAACCTGCAGCGCACCGGGTCGTTCAAGATCCGCGGTGCCTACACGCGCATCGCGCGACTGACCGACGCCGAGCGTGCCCGCGGCGTGGTCGCCGCGAGCGCGGGCAATCACGCGCAGGGGGTCGCCCTGGCCGCCCGGCTGCTGGGCTGCTCGGCGACCGTCTTCATGCCGGAGTCGGCGCCGTTGCCGAAGGTCGAGGCCACCCGCTCCTACGGGGCGGAGGTCCGGCTGGGCGGCCCGACGCTGACCGAGGCGCTGGTCGCCGCCGCAGAGCACGCGGAGCGGACCGGCTCGGTGTTCATCCACCCCTTCGAGCACGCCGACGTCATCGCCGGGCAGGGCACGGTCGGCCTCGAGGTGCTCGACCAGTGCCCCGACGTCGCAACCGTGGTCGTCTGCGCGGGAGGTGGGGGGCTGGTCTCGGGCGTGGCCGCGGCGGTGAAGGCCCGACGTCCCGACGTCCGGGTCGTGGCGGTGCAGGCCGAGATGGCGGCGGCGCTGCCGGGGTCGCTCGCGGAGGGGCGTCCGGTGGCGCTGCCGGCGATGGCGACCATGGCCGACGGGATCGCGGTCGCGGCGCCCGGTGACCTGACCCTCGCCCACGTACGGGGACTGGTCGACGAGGTGCGGACGGTCAGCGAGGAGGACCTCTCCCGCGCGCTGCTCTTCTGCCTGGAGCGCGCCAAGCTGGTCGTCGAACCCGCCGGGGTGGCGGCGGTGGCCGCCGTGCTGGCCGACCCGGAGGCGTTCGCGCCGCCCGTGGTGGCCGTCGTGTCCGGCGGCAACATCGACCCCGTCCTCCTGCTCAAGGTCGTCCAGCACGGCATGGCGGCGGCGGGGCGGTACCTGTCGCTGCGTCTGCAGGTCCCCGACCGTCCGGGGTCGCTCGCCGGCGTGCTGGCCGAGCTCGCGGCGGTCGGGGCCAACGTGCTCGAGGTGGAGCACGAGCGCACCGGCTCCGGGCTGCACGTCGGCGAGGTGGAGATCTTCGTCGTCCTGGAGACCCGCGGCCCGGACCACGCAGCTGAGGTGGTGGCGGCCCTGACGCGGGCCGGGTACTCCGTCACCCCGGAGTGACGGCCACCGGGAACCGATGAGTTCCCGGTGTCGTCGCCGTCCTCCCTGCCGTGCCCCCGAACCGGCAGATCCCTGTCCGTCGACCGCGAGAAGCGGTCAAGAACTGTCACCGTCCGTCCCTAGCGTGGCCCTCATGACCGACGCGATCGTGGTCGAGGGGCTGGTGAAGCGGTACGCCGCCACCACCGCGCTCGACGGAGTGGACCTGACCGTTGCCGAGGGCTCGGTGCTCGGGCTCCTCGGCCCGAACGGCGCGGGGAAGACGACGGTGGTGCGGATCCTCACCACGTTGCTCCTCGCCGACGCGGGACGGGCGGAGGTGATGGGCCTGGACGTGGTGCGCGACGCGGACGCCGTGCGCGCGTCCATCGGGCTCACCGGCCAGTACGCCGCCGTCGACGAGTACCTGACCGGCTTCGAGAACCTCGAGATGGTGGGCCGGCTCTACCACCTGCCCAGGGCCGAGGCCCGGCAGCGGGCGGGTGAGCTGCTGGAGCGGTTCGACCTCGTGGACGCGGCCGGCCGGCCGGCCAAGACCTACTCGGGTGGCATGCGACGGCGGCTCGACATCGCCGCCTCGCTGATCAACCGCCCCCGGGTGCTGTTCCTCGACGAGCCGACCACGGGCCTGGACCCGCGCAGCCGGCTGGCCATGTGGGAATTCATCGCCGAGCTGTCCGACGGCGGGACGACCATCCTGCTCACCACGCAGTACCTGGAGGAGGCCGACCGGCTGGCCGACCGCATGGTCGTGATCGACCGCGGCACGGTGATCGCCCGTGGGACGGGCGACGACCTGAAGGCGCAGGTCGGTGGTCAGCGGCTGGAGTTCACGCTCGCCAGGGCGGTGGATCTCGCCGAGGCCACCCGGCGACTGCGTCCGCTGGCTGTCGACGAGCCCCGGTCGGACGAGCAGAGCCGGCGGCTCAGCCTGCCGGTGCGGGGCGGGACCGAGGTGCTCGCCGAAGCGCTGCGGCTGCTGGAGGGCAGCGGGGTGGAGATCCTCGACGTCGGCCTGCGCCGTCCCGATCTCGACGACGTGTTCCTCACCCTCACCGGTCACGCGACCGAGGACGCGGCGGCCGCCGATGCAGACACGACGACGACCGGTCGCGAGCCGGCACCCACCGCAGGGAGCGCCCGATGACCAGCCTGGCCATGTCCGTCTCGGACAGTCTGACGATCACCCGGCGCAACCTGATCAAGGTCAAGCGGGTGCCCGACCTGATCGTCTTCGCGACCCTGTCGCCGATCATGTTCGTGCTGCTGTTCCGCTACGTCTTCGGCAGCGCGATCCCCGTGCCCGGCGGGCTGAGCTACGCCGAGTTCCTGCTGCCGGGCATCTTCGCCCAGACGGTGATCTTCGGGAGCACGATCACCGGCGCCAGCCTGGCGGAGGACCTGCAGAAGGGCCTCATCGACCGCTTCCGGTCGCTGCCCATGGCGCGGTCGGCGGTGCTGGTCGGGCGGACGCTCGCCGACACCTTGATGAACGTCCTGACGATCGCCGTCATGATGATCACCGGGTTCGTCGTCGGGTGGCGGATCCACACCTCGATCGGCGAGGCGGTCCTCGGGGTGCTGCTGCTCCTGACGTTCGCCTACGCGATGTCCTGGGTGATGGCGTTCGTCGGACTGCTCGTCCGCACCCCGGAGGTCGTCAACAACGCGAGCTTCATCGTGATCTTCCCGATCACCTTCATCGCGAACACGTTCGTGCCCATCGACGGCTTCCCGTCCGTGCTCAAGACGTTCGCGGAGTGGAACCCGGTGTCCGCGGTGGTCCAGGGCGCCCGGGAGCTGTTCGGCAACGTCGTGCCCGGCGCGCCGGAGCCGGACGGCTGGGCGCTGCAGAACCCGGTGCTCTACGTGTTCATCTGGGTGGCCGTGTTCCTGGCCGTCTTCGTGCCGCTGTCGGTGCGCACCTACCGCCGCACCGCCGGCCGCTGACGAAGGACCCCGCTGCCCCCACGCCTCGCTCGCTCGGCGCGGGCCCCTGCAGCGGGGCCGGGCGGGGGGCGCAGGATGGTCGACGATGACTGCTCCCGTGCCCCTCGCCGTGTCCGCTGACAACCCGCTGCTCGACGTCTCCGAGCTGCCGTTCCGGCTGCCGCCGTTCGGCGACATCTCCGCCGAGCACTGCCGGGAGGCGCTGCTGGCGGGCATGGCCGAGCAGCGGGCCGAGGTCGCGGCTGTCGTCGGCTCGGCCGAGCCGCCCACCTTCGAGAACACGGTCGTCGCCATGGAGCGGTCGGGGGCGCTGCTGGTCCGCGCCTGGAGCGTCTTCGGCAACCTGACGTCGTCGGTGTCGACGCCCCGCCTGCGCGAGATCGAGCGGGAGATCGCCCCGCTGGAGGCGGCGCACGACGACGCGATCCGGCTGGACCCGGCCCTGTTCGCCCGCATCGACGCCGTGCACGCCGCCCGCCACGACAGCGGGCTCGACGACGAGAGCGTCCGCCTCGTCGAGCGCTACCACCTCGACTTCGTGCTGGCCGGTGCCCAGCTCGACGGAACCGGCCGGGCCCGCCTGACCGAGCTCAACCAGGAGCTGTCGACGCTCGCGACGACGTTCGGCCAGAACCTCCAGCTGGCCACCGAGGCGGCCGCCGTCCGGGTGACCGACCGGGCCGAGCTGGACGGCCTGTCCGACGCCGAGATCGCCGGGGCGGAGACCGCTGCCGGCGACCGCGGCGTCGACGGCTATCTCCTGGCGCTGCTGCTGCCGACCGGTCAGCCGTTGCTCGCCAAGCTGCGGAACCGGGAGCTGCGGCGGCGGGTCTTCGAGGCGTCGCTGGGCCGCGCGTCGGCGGGGGAGCACGACAACCGGCCGGTGGCCGCCCGGATCGCGACCCTGCGCGCGGAGCGGGCCCGGCTGCTGGGGTTCGACACCCACGCCGACCTCGTGCTGGCCGACTCCACCGCGCGCACCACCGCGGCCGTCGACGCGATGCTCGCCTCGATGGTGCCGGCGTCCGTGGCCAACGCGGAGGCGGAGGCGGCGGTGCTGCGCGAGGCGGCCGGACGGGACGGTGTCGAGCTGGCGGCCTGGGACTGGGCGTTCTACAGCGAGCAGGTCCGGGCCGAGCGCTACGCCGTCGACACCGCCGCGCTGCGCCCCTACTTCGAGCTGGACCGCGTCCTGGTCGACGGGGTGTTCCACGCGGCGGAGCTGCTCTACGGGTACCGGTTCACGGCCCGCCCCGACCTGGCCGGCTACCACCCCGACGTCCGCGTGTGGGAGGTCGGCGACGCGTCCGGCGGGTCCGTCGGTCTGTACCTCGGCGACTTCTTCGCCCGCGAGGGCAAGCGCGGTGGCGCCTGGATGAGTTCCTTCGTCCGTCAGTCCCGCCTGCTCGGGACCGCGCCGGTCGTCGTCAACAACCTCAACGTGTCCCGCGCCCCGGACGGCCAGCCGACGCTGCTGACCCTCGACGAGGTCAACACCCTCTTCCACGAGTTCGGGCACGCGCTGCACGGGCTGAGCTCGGCGGTCACCTACCCGCGGTTCTCCGGCACCGCCGTGCCCCGGGACTTCGTCGAGTTCCCCAGCCAGGTGAACGAGATGTGGGCGCTGTGGCCGGAGATCCTCGGCAACTACGCCCGGCACGTCGAGACCGGGGAGTCCCTCCCGCGGTCGGCGGTCGAGGCGATCGACGCCGCCCAGCTGTGGGGGGAGGGCTTCGCGACGCTGGAGTACCTGGCCGCCACGCTGCTCGACCAGGCCTGGCACCGCGTCACGCCGGAGACCGAGATCGGCGACCCGGTCGCCTTCGAGCAGCAGGCGCTGGCCGCTGCCGGGGTCGCGTCCGCGCTCGTCCCGCCGCGGTACCGGACGACGTACTTCCAGCACGTCTTCGCCGGCGGTTACGCGGCCGGCTACTACTCCTACATCTGGTCGGAGGTCCTCGACGCCGACACCGTGGAGTGGTTCAAGGAGAACGGTGGCCTGCGCCGGGAGAACGGCGAGGCCTTCCGTTCGAAGCTGCTCGCGGTGGGTGGCTCGGTCGACCCGCTCGCCGCCTTCCGCGCCGTCCGCGGCCGCGACGCCGACCCGCGGCCACTGCTCAGGCGCCGGGGGCTCGCGCCGGCGTCGTGACGAGCGGCGGCCCGGGGGATCGCCGGTGTCACAGCCAGGGGAGGGACAGCACCAGGTCGAGGTCGTCGGGGCTCTCGCCGTCGCGGACCAGCCGGTTGGGCTGGCGGTGGCCGCACGCCGTGCAGCGGTGCACCACCTGCCAGCCCTTGCCCGACTTCTCCACCAGCCCGATCGGCTCCATCGGCTGCCGGCACTCGCTGGCGCGGTCGCCGGGCAGGTCGTCGACGTGCAGCGACCACAGGCAGTACGGGCAGTGGTTGCGGTAGTGCCCGTCGGTGTTGGCCGGTACGGGTGCCGTGCAGTGGACGCAGGCGAAGCCGGTGTTCTCCGCCTGCCGGGAGCGCGCGCCCACCGGTCCGGTCAGGGGACGAAGGGCTCGACGGCCACGACCTCGACGGTGATGTCGCGGCCGTTCGGCGCCTTGTACGTCACCGAGGCGCCGGGAGCGGCACCCATGATCGCCGAGCCGAGGGCGGACTCCGGCGAGTAGACCGCGAGGTCCGTCGTCCCGGCGATCTCGCGCGAGCCGAGCAGGAACTTCTCGGTGTCGTCGTCGCCGGCGAACTTGATGGTGATGACGGTGCCCAGCGCGGCGTTGGTCGCCGTCGTGGGCGCGGCACCGACCCGCGCCTTGCGCAGCAGGTCGGTCAGCTGGCGGATGCGGGCCTCCTGCTTGCCCTGCTCGTCCTTCGCCGCGTGGTAGCCGCCGTTCTCCTTGAGGTCGCCCTCCTCGCGGCGGGCGTTGATCTCCGCAGACATCGCCGGCCGCCCGGCCACCAGCCTGTCGAGCTCGGCCTTGAGCCGGTCGTGGGCCTCCTGCGTCAGCCAGACGCCCTGGTCCTGCTCGTCAGTGGGGGTGGACACGTAGGGGCACTCCTGGCACTCGGGGATGGCCGCCCCAGGACGGTGCGGCCGCTGCGTCGATCCTCCAAGCTAACACCGGCCCGGAGGCCGGAGGCCAGGCTGCGCAGGCCGCCCGGGATGCGGAACGGTATCGGACCGCTCGGTGAGCTGCGCCACATCCCTCCCCCGACCGGGTGCACGAGCAGGCACTTCCCCGGCCGCACGGCACGGGCGCCCACCGCTCGCGTGCCCTCGCGGGTGACAATGGGCGGGTGACCTCCCCCGACCAGTTGCGCCTGCTCGCCGTGCACGCACATCCGGACGACGAGTCGAGCAAGGGCGCAGCCACCATGGCGAAGTACGTCGCCGAGGGTGCCCGCGTCCTCGTCGCGACCTGCACCGGCGGCGAACGGGGCTCCGTCCTCAACCCGGCCATGGACCGCCCGGAGGTCTGGGAGCGACTGCCCCAGATCCGGGTCGAGGAGATGGCCCGCGCTCGCGAGATCCTCGGCGTCGAGCAGGAGTTCCTGGGCTTCGTCGACTCCGGCCTGCCCGAGGGCGACCCCCTGCCCCCGCTGCCGGACGGCTGCTTCGCGCTCGTCCCCATCGAGGAGGCGGCCGCGCCGCTGGTGGCGCTGATCCGCCGGTTCCGGCCGCAGGTGATCACGACCTACGACGAGCGTGGCGGATACCCGCACCCCGACCACATCAAGACCCACGAGATCTCGGTGCACGCCTTCGAGGCCGCCGGCGACCCGGACCGCTATCCGGAGCTGGGCGAGCCCTGGCAGCCGAGCAAGCTCTACTACCACATGAGCTTCACGCTGCCCCGCACGAAGGCGCTCCATGAGGCCATCCTCGCCACCGGCGCGGAGTCGCCCTACGCGGAGTGGCTGGCGAACTGGGACCCGGCGCACGACATCTCCCACCGGGTGACCACGCGGGTGCCCTGTGCGGAGTACTTCCCGGTGCGCGACGCCGCGCTGATCGCGCACGCCACGCAGATCGATCCCGAGGGCCGCTGGTTCGCCTGCCCGATCGACACGCAGCAGCAGATCTGGCCGACCGAGGACTACGAGCTGGCCCGCACCCTGGTCGACGTCCCGGTTCCGGAGGACGATCTGTTCTCCGGGATCCGCAGTGAGGTGGGTGTGCGATGACCGACCTGGCCGGTCTGCTGGCCCAGCAGGCCCCCGAGGACGTCGGCAAGTCCGGTCCGCTCGGCCTGCTGCTCACCGTCGTCCTGCTCATCGCCGTGGCGTTCCTCGTCCGATCGATGACCACGCACCTCAAGCGCATCCCGCCGACCTTCGACCCGCCCGAGCCCGGCGCGGATGTCCCGGACACCCCCGCGGAGCTCTTCGAGCCGCAGCCGGGCCAGCAGGTGCTCGACGAGCTCCGCCGGGCACCGCTGGCCATCGAGCCGCCGCGACGGGACGACCGACCCCAGGACCCGTCGGCCGGCTGATCGGCGGGGCCGCCGTCCCCGTGCACCACGGGGACGGCGGCCCGTGCGCGCCTACCAGGCGTGCGCCACGTCGATCACGAGCCGGGGGCCGGTGGACGCCGTCCCGGCGAGCGAGAACACCCGGAACGGCAGCCGGGCCCGGACGCCGAGGGCCAGCGTGGTCCGACCCTCGTAGGTGTTGGCCCAGGCCACCTGCCGGAACGTCGAGTAGCCGGAGACGTCGACGACCTCCTGGCGGTCCACGGGCTCGAAGGTCGGGGTCCCGTCCCGGTAGGCGGGAGCCTTCACGACCACCTGCAGGTCGGCCGCTCCGCGCACCGGGACGTCCGCACCTGAACCGTCCTGCCGGACGAGCGGCACGTACTCGACCGCGTAGGAGCCGAAGGTCGCGTCGTGGCCGCCGAGGTCGATGACCAGGCGGTCGAAGCAGGCGTGCCGCCCCGCCCGGACCCTCGTCACCACCTCGGCGTCCGAGTCGTCGGCGGCTTTCGCGAGCGACCCCCAGGTGATGCCGCAATAGGGCTCCGCGGCCTGCGCCGGTACGGCGCCCACGACGGCGGCCGTCACGGTCGTGACGGCGAGAGCGAGGAGACGGGCTGGCTTTCGTGTCATGGCGGATGCCTCCTGACGGGGAATGCGCCGGGCTGGGCGCTGAGGCCAAGAGTCCGCCGACACGCCGGAGGGCACCAGGGGCAGCTCATGTCCATCATCGCTGAACAGCGGCCTTTTGCGCGTCGGGTTATGCCCAGCAACACGGCTCGTGGAGCCGGGTCAGCTTGTCAGGAGTGCACAAGCGCAAGAGGCCGCCACGGAGGGTGAGAACGGGTCGCTCCCGGGCGCCGCCGCCGCGTGGATCGGACATGATCACGCGCATGGCCACCAAGCAGCGGAGCGACGACCCCGAGGACGACGTCCGTCCGCCCGGTTTCAGCCGGGTCGGCACACGCGTCCTCGAAGTGGCCGAGAACCTCATCTACGGCGGGATCGCGGTCTTCCTGGTCGGTTCGGCGTTCGTCCTGCTCGCGGTCGCCGCCAAGACCTCGTGGGGCCTGGTCTCGGACTTCTCCCAGAAGCCGCTGCTCGAGGTGCTCGACATCCTGCTGCTGGTCTTCATCGTCGTCGAGCTGCTCTTCGCCGTCCGCACGACCGTGGAGAAGCGCGAACTGGTCGCCGAGCCGTTCCTCCTCGTCGGGATCATCGCGTCGATCAAGGAGATCGTCGTGCTGTCGGTCGAGGCGGCCAGCGCGCTGGGCAAGGGCGCGGAGTTCGACGACCGGATCGTGGAGATCGGGCTGCTCGGCGTCCTCGTCGTCCTCCTGGGCGTCACGTCCTTCCTGCTGCGGCGCAAGGAGCGCGAGCCCGACGAGGGCGACGCCACTCCGCACCGCGCGGACCGCTGACCCCCTGTCCGCTCTCGGCGCAGCGGAGTCCCTTTCCGTCGAGTGATGATTCTTCTACCGTGTAAGCGTGTAATCAACGCAGACCACGGGAGGTCGCCATGCACGCCCACCGATTCGCCGATGCCCCGTTCGGGCCCGGGTTCCGCCGCGGTCGCGGGAGAGGGCCCGGTGGCCGCGCCGCCGACGCCCCTCCGCCGGTGGAGAGGGCGGAGGTCGCCGGCTGGTTCGCCGGTCGGCTGCCGGACAGCTGGTTCACCGGCCCGGTCGAGCTGACCATCGACCGCGACGAGATCACCGTCGTCGGCACGCTCCCCGAGCCGGACGCGGGAGAGGGCGACCCGGCTGCCGCACGGTCGGGGCGGATCGCCCGCTTCCGCGAGGAGACCCGCGAGCAGCGCATGGCGATCGCCGACGCCGCCCAGGAGCGGTACGGCCGCTCGGTGGCCTGGGGAGCTGCCTGCGGCGACGAGCGCGAGGTGTTCACCAACCTCTCGATGCCGGTCATGACCAGGTTGCGGCAGCGCGAGCGGCTGGTCCTGGACACGCTGGTCGACGCGGGCGTGGCCCGGTCGCGGTCGGAGGCGCTGGTCTGGGCGGTCCGGCTGGTCGGCCGGCACACCGAGGACTGGCTGACCCAGCTCCGGGAGGCCATGGCGTCGGTGGAGGAGGTCCGCGGCCGGGGACCCGACGTCGGCTGACCTCTGGCAGGCTCCGGCGCGTGCCCGGGCCCCTGGACCTCCTGCGGATCGCCTACGGCGACCTCTCCGAGGCGCTGTCCGCGCTCTCCGAGGAGGAGCAGTGGGCGCCGACCGGATGCCGCGGCTGGACGCCGGTCGACCTGGGCCACCACCTGCTCGGGGACGCCCGTCGGGCGCTCGTCGCGCTGTCCAGCCCGGCGCCTGGGCCGGCCGACACGGACCGGGTCACGTACTGGCGCGGCTGGCGCCCGCCGGCGGCCGGTGACGACGAGGACCTGCGGCGCACCCGGGCGGCAGCCAGCACCGGGCTCCCGTACGCGGACCTGGTTCGGGCGTACAGCGACACGACCGACGCGGTCCTCGTCTCCGCGGGGCGGGTGCGGCCGGACGAGCCGGTGCGGACCCAGGGGCACGTACTGGCGGTGGACGACCTGCTGTCGACGCTCGTCGTGGAGGCCGCGGTCCACCACCTGGACCTCGTCGCCCACCTGGGGCGGCCGGGTCCGGGGGAGCAGCCCCTCGGCGAGGTCCGGCGGGTGCTCGAGGGCCTGCTGGGCCGTCCGTTGCCGACCGGCTGGGACGACGTCACCGCAGCTCGGCGCGGCACCGGCCGGGAGCCGCTCACCGACGCCGACCGGACCGAGCTGGGCGACGACGCGGAGGCGTTCCCGCTGTTCGGCTGAGCGCCTCCGCCCACCTGGGACACTGGGCACGTGCCCGTCGATGCCGTCCCTGTAGCCACCGACGTCCTGGTGGTGGGCGCCGGCCCGGCCGGCTCCGCGGCCGCGGCCTGGGCGGCCCGGTCGGGTCGGGACGTCGTCCTGGCGGATGCGGCCGTGTTCCCCCGCGACAAGACCTGTGGCGACGGCCTCACACCCCGCGCGATCGCCGAGCTGGACCGCCTGGGCCTGGGCGACTGGGTGCGCGGGCACGCCCGGAACCGTGGGCTGCGTGCCGCTGGGTTCGGGCAGGAGTGGGAGCTGCCCTGGCCGGGCGGGGAGTTTCCGGACCACGGCAGCGCGGTGCCGCGCACCGAGCTGGACGCCCGGATCCGTGAGGTGGCCCTCGACTCGGGGGCCGTGGCTCTCGACGGGGCGCGCGCGGTGGACGTCGAGCGCGACGGCGACCGGGTGTCCGGCGTGGTCTTCGAGCTGGCCGACGACACCCGGGCGACCGTCGGCTGCCGTCACCTCGTCGTGGCCGACGGAGTGCGGTCCCCCCTGGGCCGGGTGCTGGGCCGTGAGTGGCACCGGGACACCGCCTACGGCGTCGCGGCCCGGAGCTACATCCGTTCGGGCCGCAGCGACGACGAGTGGATCTCCTCCCACCTCGAGCTGCGCGGGACCGAGGGGGAGCTGCTCTCGGGATACGGCTGGGTCTTCCCGCTCGGGCGCGCGGCGGGCGAGGTCAACCTGGGCGTCGGCACGCTGGCGACGTCCCGTCGGCCGGCCGGGGTGCAGCTGAAGTCGCTGCTGGAGTTCTACGCGGAGACGCGACGCGAGGAGTGGGAGCTGGACGGCCCGGTCCGGGACGTCGCCTCGGCGCTGCTGCCGATGGGCGGCGCGGTCTCCGGCGTGGCCGGCCGCAACTGGGCCCTCATCGGGGACGCTGCCGGCTGCGTGAACCCGCTCAACGGCGAGGGCATCGACTACGGGCTGGAGACCGGGCGCTCGATCGTCGAGCTGCTCGGTGAGGACGACTGGACGACCGCCTGGCCCGCCGTCCTGCGCCGGCACTATGGCGAGGCGTTCTCCATCGCGCGGCGGCTGGCGGGTCTGTTGACGGTCCCGCGCTTCCTGCCGGCGGCGGGTCCGGTCGGCATGCGGTCCCGCTCGCTCATGACCGTGGCGCTGCGGGTGATGGGCAACCTGGTGGACGAGTCCGACCGCGACGTCGTCGCCCGGGCCTGGCGCCTGGCGGGAAAGGGCTCACTGAAGTTGGACGGCCGCCCCCCGTTCAGCTGAGCGGTTCGCGTGAGCGGGGCCCGGAGGGTCCCCGAACGCGGACCGGACGTCGTGTCGTCGGGAGCGGGGGGCCGGAGGCTCCTCCGAGTGACGACGGGAAGGGCTCAGCGCGTCAGGGGCACGGCTCCTGGCCGCGGTGCGGTCCGGAGGACCGCAGTGTCATGGAACGGCTCCTGGCCGCGGTCGTCTGACGGAGTCAGACGAAAGGGCTGTTGTACATCGCGAAGTAGACGGCGATGTAGTGGCAGATCGCGGCCACGATGGTCATGGCGTGGAAGACCTCGTGGTAGCCGAAGGTGCCCGGCCAGGGGTTGGGCTTCTTGATCCCGTAGGCCACGCCGCCGACCGTGTAGAACAGGCCGCCGACGGCCAGCAGCACCATCGAGGCGACGCCGGCGAAGTGCAGGATGTCGGTGAGGACGAAGACCGCGACCCAGCCCAGGCCGATGTAGAGCGGGACGCCCACCCAGCGGGGCGCCGTCGGCCAGCTGAGCTTGAGGGTGACGCCGGCCAGCGCGCCTGCCCAGACCCCGACGAGGACCCAGAACCCGGTGACCTCGTCCATCGCCATCAGCGCGAAGGGCGTGTAGGTGCCGGCGATGAACAGGAAGATCATCGAGTGGTCGAGCCGCTTCATGATCTTCCAGCCGCGCGGTGACCAGCGGCGGCGGTGGTAGAGCGCGCTGACGCCGAACAGCCCGAGGATGGTCACGCAGTAGATCGCCACCGAGAAGCCGGCCCGCGCGCCCTGCACCGAGGCCAGCGGCACCAGCACGGCTCCGGCGACGATCGACCCGAAGAAGGCGAAGAGGTGCAGCCAGCCCCGCATGCGCGGCCGGGTGTCGGGGTGCTCCCAGTCGCCGTCGGCGAAGTCGGTGGCGGTCCAGGTCCGCTCGACCTGCTCGCCCTCCTCGCGGACGGTGGCCACGGCCTCGCCGAGCGGGGCATCGATCTCGGCGCTGTCGGCCTGCACCCGGACCTGCGCGCGTTCGTCGGGAGCAAGGCTCATGCACCGAGGTTACGGACCCGTAGGTAGCGCCGTCATCTCGAAGCGGCTGTGACTTCGCTGGAGGCGGTGGCCGGGGCGGGGGAGGGCTCGGCGCGGGTATCCGGCCGCTCCCTCCGGAGGGGCCTAGGGTGGCCGCGTGGGGGCCCGCTCAGCGATCCGAGACGCGATCGTGCAGGTCTACGAGCGGCGGCTGGCCCGTGCGCTGGTGGGGGCGGACATCCCGCGCCACGTGGGCGTGATCATGGACGGCAACCGCCGCTGGGCCCGCGCCATCGGCCTCGAGGACGTCGCCCACGGTCACCGCCGCGGCGCGGACAAGATCGTCGACCTGCTCGGCTGGTGCGACGACGCCGGCGTCTCCGTCGTCACGCTGTTCATGCTCTCCACCGACAACCTCAGCCGGCCTCAGCCGGAGTTGCACGCGCTGATGCAGATCATCGAGGACGTCGCCGTCGACCTGTCCCGGCCGGGGCGCCGCTGGCAGGTGCGGGCGATGGGCGCGCCGGAGGTGCTCCCGCCCGAGACCGTCGCCGTCCTCAAGCAGGCCGAGGAGGACACCCGCGACCGCCCGGGCGCGACGGTCAACCTGGCCGTCGGCTACGGCGGGCGCCAGGAGATCGCCGACGCCGTCCGGTCGCTGCTGGCCGAGCACGCCGAGCGCGGCACCTCCCTCGAGGACCTGGTCCAGGCGCTGGAGGTCGAGCACATCGCCGAGCACCTGTACACCCGCGGCCAGCCGGACCCGGACCTGGTGATCCGCACCAGCGGCGAGCAGCGGCTGTCGGGCTTCCTGCTCTGGCAGACGGCGAACACCGAGTTCCACTTCACCGACGTCTACTGGCCCGACTTCCGGCGGGTGGACTTCCTGCGGGCCCTGCGCGACTACTCGGCGCGGCACCGGCGCTTCGGCAGCTGACACCGGGCGGCACCCGGCTCCCGCGACTGCCAGGAGAGGCTGCGAAACTGCGGGTCATGTCGGCACTCCCTCTCGATCTCCCCCTCGAGTACGTGCGGCTGGGACTGCGGTTCGACCGGCTGGAGCCGGGCTTCGTCGACGCCTTCACCGGTGACCCCCGGTTGCGCGCCCAGGTGGAGGACGAGCCGGCGCCGACGCCGTCCGGGCTGCGCGACCAGGCCCGGGTCCTGCTGGCGGAGCTCGACGGCGCCGGGCTCGCGGCGGACCGCACCGACTACCTCCGGGGGCAACTCACCGGTCTGGAGTGCACCGCCCGCAAGATGAGCGGCGAACCGGTCGGCTTCGTCGACGAGGTGGCCGCCTACTTCCAGGTGGACGTGGTCCTCGGGGATCCGGCCGAGTACGCCGCCGCGCACGCCGAGCTGGGAGCGCTGCTGCCCGGCAGCGGGACGCTCGCGGAGCGGTACGCCGCGCACCGCCGTCGGGAGGAGTGCCCGCCGGCCCGGCTGGAGACCGCGGTGCACGCCCTGTCCAGCGCTCTGCGAGACCGGGTCCGGGGTCGGTACGGGCTTCCGGACGTGGAGACGGTCCGGTACGAGGTGGTCACCGACAAGCCCTGGTCGGGCTTCAACTACTACGAGGGCGACTACCGGTCCCGCGTCGCGATCAACGCCGACCTGCCGCACCGGCTGTCCCAGCTCCCGCACCTGGTCGCCCACGAGTCCTACCCCGGGCACCACACCGAGCACTGCCGCAAGGAGAGCGGCCTGGTGGGGCGCGCCGCCCGCTCCGAGCACACCGTCTTCCTCGTCAACACCCCCGAGTGCCTCATGGCCGAGGGACTGGCCGACCTCGGCGTGCAGGCCTCCGTCGGAGCCGGCTGGGGGCCGTGGGCGGCGGAGATCCTGGGCGACCTGGGGCTGCGGTTCGACGGGCACCTGGCCGAGCGCATCGCCGCCGCGGCCGCCCCGCTCAACCGCGTGCGGCAGGACGCCGCGGTCCTGCTGCACGACCGCGGTGCGGACGCCGACGAGGTGAGCGCCTACCTGCAGCGCTGGTCGCTGGTGAGCGCCGAGCGGGCCGCCCAGCAGATCCGGTTCCTGACCGACCCGCTGTGGCGCGCCTACATCTCCACCTACGTGGAGGGCTACGACCTGCTCTCCCGCTGGCTGGACGCCCGGCCCGCGGAGCAGTCGGTCGCCGACCGCTTCGTCCGCCTGCTCGACGAGCCGCTGACGCCGCGCGCCGTGACCGGCGAGCTCGCGGGCGCCTGAGGCCATGAGCCGGCACGACGCGCGGGAGGCCCGGATGCTGGGCCTCTGGACGGCGGCGTGGCTGTTCGCCCTCCTGCTGGGCGGGCTGCTGTGGCTCGGCGACCTCTCGCTGCAGTGGCCGGTGCTGCTGGTCCCGGTGCTCTGGGCGCTGGTCGCGATCCGCCCGCGCCGCTCGTCGCGGCCGCCGGACTCCTGGGACCCGATCCCGCCACCGATGCGGACGGACACGGTCGAGCGGCCCGCCCTGCGGCGGCGACAGGACGGCTGGGACTGACCGGACGCCGCCCGCGGGGGTGACGCGGGCGACGCGTGCTGGTCGTGGCGACGGCGGCCGAGGCACAGTGTGCGCATGTCGACCACCAGGCTGCTGCTGCTCGGGGCGGTCCGGATCTTCCAGCCGGTGCACGGCTACCTGCTGCGCCGGGAGCTGCTGAGCTGGCAGGTCGAGGACTGGGCGCACGTGAAGCCCGGGTCCATCTACTCCGGGCTCCGGACACTGACCGCGCACGGCCTGATCGAGGAGGTCGCCGGGGAACCGGTCGCCTACCGGCTCACGCCTGACGGGGAGGTCGAGTTCCGCCGGCTCCTGGTCGCAGCGCTCCGGGAGCCCGACGCGGGAGACGCCACCCGGCTGCTCGGTGGCCTGTGCTTCATGACGGCCCTGCCCCGGGCCGAGGTGCGGGAGGCGCTCGGTGCCCGCGTGCTCGTCCTGGAGGCCATGACGTCCAACGCCGAGGCGACGGTGCGCTCGATCGAGCAGACCCGGCTGGCTCCGGCACCGGCCGCCGAGCTCTCCCGGCTGATCGGGCACTGGCTGGCCGGTGAGCACAGCTGGGTGCGAGAGCTCTGCGATCGGCTCGACGCCGGCCACTACCGGTTCGCGGGCGACCCCGGGGCGCCCGACCAGCCGGTCGAGGGGATCTGGCCACCCGCCGTCCTCGACTTCGGGGAATCAGCTTGACGACGTCGTAGTCAAACTTGAACACTGGTCGCGTGATCCACGCCCGCGGGCTCGCCCGCACCTTCCGGAAGAAGAAGCAGGAGGTCCACGCCGTCGTCGGCGTCGACCTCGACGTCGAGGCCGGCGAGATCGTCGGCTTCCTCGGTCCCAACGGCGCCGGCAAGACGACGACGCTGCGCATGCTGACCACGCTGCTCGAGCCCACCGCAGGCACCGCGACGGTGGCCGGCTGTGATCTGATCACCGACCCGGTCGGTGTCCGCCGTCGCATCGGCTACGTCTCCCAGAGCGGCTCGACCGCGCCCGAGGCGCGCGCCGGCGAGGAGGTGGTCGACCACGCCCGGCTCTACGGCATGAGCACCGCCGAGGCCACCGAGCGCGGGAAGCAGCTGTTCCGCGAGCTGGACCTCGACGGCCTGTGGGAGCGTCAGCCCAAGACCATGTCGGGTGGTCAGCGGCGGCGTCTCGACATCGCGGTGGGCCTCATCCACATCCCCGAGCTGGTGTTCCTCGACGAGCCCACGACGGGCCTGGACCCGCAGGCGCGGGCCAACCTGTGGCAGCACATCAGCAGCCTGCGGGAGCAGCGGGGGACGACGGTCTTCCTCACCACGCACTACCTCGACGAGGCCGACGCGCTCTGCGACCGGATCCTCGTCATCGACCACGGGGCGATCGTCGCCGAGGGGACGCCGGACCAGTTGAAGTCGCAGGTGGGCGGCGACGTGCTCACGGTGACGGCCGCCGACTCCGCCCAGATGGCCGGGATCGCCCGCCTGATGGGCATGCTGCCGGGCGCGGAGGCGCCGCAGCTGGTGGAGGACCGGGTGATCGGGCGGGTGCCGCACGGCGGCGCGGCGCTGGTGGAGCTCGTCCGCGGGCTCGACCGCGAGGGCCTCGCCGTCAGCGGCATCGAGAGCCGGCGGCCCAGCCTCGACGACGTCTTCCTCGGCCTGACCGGTCGCTCGCTGCGGGACGCCGGTGCTGCGGAGCCGGCCGCGGAGGTGGCGGTCTGATGCACACGCTGCTGCGCGACACCTGGACCGTCTTCGCGCGCGCCATGCGGATGTCGCTGCGCAACCCTGCCTGGCTGGTGATCAGCCTGATGCAGCCCATCCTGTACATCGTCCTGTTCGGCCCGCTGCTCGAGCCGCTGTCCGGCCAGCTGGGGCCGGGCAACGCCTACCAGATCTTCGTGCCGGGGATCCTCGTGCAGCTGGGCATCTTCGGCGCGCTGTTCGTCGGGTTCGGGCTCATCGCCGAGTACCGGGCCGGCGTCATCGAGAGTCAGCGGGTCACCCCCGCCAGCCGCACGGCCCTGCTGCTCGGGCGCGTGCTCCGCGACGTCGTCGTCCTGCTGGTGCAGGGCACCCTGCTGGTGCTGGTCTCCATCCCGCTGGGTCTGCGGGCGCCGTTCCTCGGCGTGGTCCTCACGCTGATCGTCATCGCCCTGCTCGGCGCGGCGTTCGCGTCGGTCTCCTACGCGCTGGCCCTGACGCTCAAGAGCGAGGACGCGTTCGCGCCGCTGCTCAACGCCTTCGTGCTGCCGGTCCTGCTGCTCTCGGGGATCCTGCTGCCGATGACGCTCGCCCCGGGGTGGCTGCAGACCGTCAGCGACGTCAACCCGCTCAAGCACGTCGTGGAGGGCACCCGCGAGTTCTTCGTCGGGGGTTACGACACGTCGACGGCGTGGTGGGGCGCTGCGCTCACCGTCGTCCTGGCGGTGCTGGGCTGGGCGTTCGGCGTCCGGCGGTTCCGCCGCGAGTCCAGCTGATGAGGCGGCTGCCACGGCTGGTGCGGCTGTGGCTCCCGGTACCCCGTCGGGTGAACTTCGGGTTGCACGGCGTGGTGTAACGGCGCCTTTGTCGGTGGTCGGGCCTAGCGTCCGCAGTGGACGACGAGCTGTTCTCGCCGTCCACGGGAGGCCCGGTTGGTGCTGACGAGTTCGTCGACCAGGGGGGCCGGCACCCGGCCTCTGCGCCGGGGCCCGGCCACCTTCGAGCGGGGGCGTGCCGTGCGCCCCACGGGAGTCGAACCGTGACCACTCGCCGTACCTACGTCCTCGACACGTCCGTCCTCCTCTCCGACCCGGGCGCGCTGATGCGCTTCGGCGCCTCCGACGTGGTGCTCCCGCTCGTCGTCATCGGGGAGCTGGAGGACAAGCGCAACCACCCGGAACTGGGCTGGTTCGCCCGTCAGGCACTGCGCATGCTCGACGACCTGCGGGTCCAGCACGGCCGGCTCGACGCGCCCGTCCCCATCGGCGACGACGAGGGCACGCTGCACGTCGAGCTGAACCACAGCGACCCGTCAGCGCTGCCGGCCGGGTTCCGCAACGACAGCAACGACAGCCGGATCATGGTCGTCGCGCTGAACCTGCGGTCGGAGGGCCGCGACGTCTGCCTGATCACCAAGGACGTGCCGCTGCGGGTGAAGGCGGCCGCCGTGGGCCTGGACACCGACGAGTACCGGGTCATGGACGCCGTCGACGCCGGGTGGACGGGCATGGCGGAGGTCTCGCTCGAGGACTCCGAGCTCGACGAGCTCTACGACGTCGGCGAGACGTTCGTCCCCGCGGCGGCGGAGATGCCCCCGCACACCGGCCTCGTGCTGCTGTCCTCCCGCGGGTCGGCGCTGGGCCGGGTCATGCCCGACAAGCAGGTGCGGCTGGTGCGCGGCGACCGCGAGGCCTTCGGGCTGCACGGCCGGTCCGCGGAGCAGCGGGTCGCGCTCGACCTGCTCCTCGACCCGGACATCGGCATCGTCTCCCTCGGCGGCCGCGCGGGCACCGGCAAGTCGGCGCTGGCCCTGTGCGCCGGCCTGGAGTCGGTCATGGAGCGGCGGGCGCACAAGAAGGTCGTCATCTTCCGGCCGCTCTACGCCGTCGGCGGCCAGGAGCTGGGCTACCTGCCCGGTGGCGAGAACGAGAAGATGTCGCCCTGGGCCCAGGCCGTGTACGACACCCTGGGCGCGCTCGTCTCCCCGGCGGTCATCGACGAGATCGACTCCCGCGGGCTGATCGAGGTCCTGCCGCTCACGCACATCCGCGGTCGGTCGCTGCACGACTCCTTCGTCATCGTCGACGAGGCTCAGTCGCTGGAGCGCGGTGTGCTGCTGACCGTGCTGTCCCGCCTGGGGGCCGGGTCGCGGGTGGTGCTCACCCACGACGTCGCCCAGCGGGACAACCTGCGCGTCGGCCGGCACGACGGCATCACCGCCGTCATCGAGGCGCTCAAGGGCCACCCGCTCTTCGCGCACGTGACGCTCACCCGCTCCGAGCGCTCGCCGATCGCCGCGCTGGTCACCGAGATGCTGGAGGACCTCCCCTTCTGACGCCGCAGCCGGCCGGGGCGGCTCGTGCGGTGATGCACCGTGCGAGCCGCCCGGCCGTTGGGCTCGAAGGCGCGGGGCCGGCATCCCGCTGCGACGCCGCCGGCGGACAGGTCGGCCCACGTCCAGCGCACGACCGGCCACCGCGGAGACGACCGTGGAAGGGCGGTCAGACGGCGGGGGAGGCTTCCCCGGACTCCGCGTGCTCCGGCGCCGCGACCCGCTCGGCCTTCGGCTTCCGGGCGGGCGCAGGCGGGGTGGTGGCGAGCCGGAAGACGGCCACCACTGCCCAGCCGGCGCCCAGGCACCAGAGGACGCGGTTCATCATGTCCTCCGTCGAGAGGTCCCCTCGCAGCCCGAGCGCCAGGACGGGCACGGCCAGCACGAACCCGACGAGGAGGACGTCCCAGCGCAGCGGGTTCATGTCGTCGTGCTCTCCAGTCGCTCGCAGAGCAGGGATGCCCAGCGGTGCGGCGTGGCGCGCACGCCGTCGAGGAGGGCCACGGGCGTGTGGACCCGGCGGAGGACCGCCGCGGGGTCGGCACTGAGGTCGGTGTCCTGGACGACGAGGGCGTCGACCCGGGGCAGGCCGTCGAGCCACGGCTCGAGGTCCTCGGGCTTGCGGGTCGCCTCGACGACGGCCCAGACCGCCCCCGGCGCCCAGACGCTCATCATCTGCGCCATCCAGTAGGTGTCGGTCCGCAGCGGGGCGTCGACGGCGACGATGGTCACCGTGCCGGCGGCCGCGCACTCCTGACGACGGTCGATGGCGGTGTCGACGGAGGTCACCCGGCTGCTGCGGGGCGCCAGACCGGCGAGGTCACCGCGCGTCGCCCACTGCACGCAGTCGGGGTCCAGGTGCAGCGCCGCGGCCAGGGACCGCGCGGCACGCAGCGCGTCGACGCCGGGGCCGACCACGAAGACCGCCTCGCCCGAGCCACTGGGCAGCTCGGGCGCCTTGGGCAGCTGGAGGGCGAGGCTGCGCGTGAGGGCGGCGTAGGTGCCGCGCTCGGCGACGTCCTCGGCGAAGGTGCTGCCGAGGAGCTCCGCGGGCAGGCCGAGCTGCTCGAGCCGGCCCGCCACGTCGCCGCTACCGACCGGCGGAGCGACCTCCGGTGCCTCGGGCGTGGTGGCCGTGATCGGGGCGAAGAGCAGCTCCTCGGCGTCGACCTCGTCGACGTCCTCGAGCAGTTCGGGCATGTCCGGGCCGGCCATGAGCGGTGCCACGGGAAGGCGGGTCACCGTCGCGAGCGCGCGGGTGGACGAACCGAAGATCCGGGGCGTCTCGAGGGCCGGGGTGGCGTCCGCGGTCCACGAGGCGATCTGCGTTGGGACCTCGGCCGGGACCTCGGCCGGGACCTCGGCCGGGACCTCGGTCGGGACCGGCGACGCAGCAGCGTCGGGTTCCGCGGCGGGTGCCGGGACCGGCGCGGACGCGCTCGGGCGACGCGCCGCCGGCGGCACCGGCGGCCGCCCACGACCCCGGGACGAGGGCAGCGGGGGCAGCAGGGACAGCGGCGGCATGACCGTGGTCGCGTCCAGCGACATCATCGGTGCCGGGTCGCTGGCGGTGCGGGCGAGGACCGGCGCCACCTCGGCCACCTCGACCTCGTCGGCCTCGTCCGATTCCTCGGCCACCTCGGCCTCCTCGGCCTCCTGGTGCGACTCCGCGCCGACCGACGTCTCGACGACGGGCTCCTGTGCAACCGCTTCGTCCGCGGCAGCCGTGTCCTCGACCGGCGCCTCGGCGACGGGGCTCTCGACCACGGGCGCGTCCAGGGGCGCCTCAGGCGCCGGCTCGGCGCAGGACACGTCAGCGACGGCGGCGGCGGGCGTGGAGAACAGGGCCGTGGATTCCTGCTGGGCGACACGGGCCCAGATCGGGGCGTCGACCTCGACGGCGGGGGCGCTCGGTGCCGGCTCACCCCAGAGCGTCGATGCGGTCGGCGTGCCCCACATCGAGTGGGAGGAGGGCGCCAGGACGACCGGGGTGGGGGAGGGGCCGACGACCGGCTGGGCCGGGTGACCCGCGACCGGGACCGTCGGGACCGCTGCGGCGAACGCATCGACGGCCTGCGTCCCCTGCTCCGGGAGATCGGCCTCGACGGCGGGCACCTCCACGATGGGCGCCTCGACGACGGGCACCTGCGCGATGGGCGCCTCGATGACCGGCGACTCCACGACGCGGGCCTCCACCACCGGCGTCTCGACGACGGGCGCATCCATGACGGGCTGCTGGATGACGGGCTGCTGGATGACGGGCTGCTGGATGACGGGCACGGCCACGACCGGCACCTCGGCCACCGGCACGGGGCGCTCCGGCAGCTCGAAGGTCGCCGGCGGGACCGGGGGGGTCTCGAGGGGCGGTACGGGAAGGGTGGGCACGGCGAACACCGGCCCGGCGGGGGCGGCCGGCTCCGGCTCGCTCAGCGCCGTCTGCGGGGAGGCCCCGGCGAGGACCTTGCGCAGGATGCCGGCGAGGGCCTCGTCCGAGTGCCCCTGGGCCAGGGCCCCGCGGAGCAGGTCGGCGATCGCCTCCTCGCGGGAGGAGACGGATGCGGGGGCGACCTCGGGCTCTGCGGCCCAGATCGGCATCTCGTGCTCGCCATCGATCGTGGAGGGCGGCGCGATGACCTGAATTCCCACCGGTTCCTCCTCCTGGCGCGTCTGGGGCGACGGCACCGCTGCTTCTGCTGTTCGGACCTGCTCGGAGCGCGCCGGCCAGGGCTCGGCATCGTCGCGCGCACGCTTCTCCGCCGCTGGGGCGAGCGCTTCCTGGACCGCCTGCCGCACGTCCTGGTCACCGGCGACCATGCGGGCGAGCGCGGCGGTGAAGGGCGAGGGTGCCGCCGCGGTGGCCGGCAGGACGCGCTGGCCGCCGCCGCGCACCGGCGCGACGACCACCTCGTCGTCGGGGTCGGCCAGGCCCGCGGGGGCATCACGGTCAGCGTGGCCGTCGCCGGGCTGCGCCACGGAGCCCGTGCGCGGGAAAGAGGCGCGCGGGTAGGTGGGACGCGAGGGCGTCGGGGGGACGGGCTCGGACCGCTGGGCGGTCAGCAGCCCGACCAGCTCGCTGACCCGGTCGTCGTCGGGCGCGTGGGCCGCGCGAGCGACCGCCGGCCGGGACGGGCGGACCGGGGTGGGGGCCGGCGCGTCGGCACGCGCCGCGCGCGCGGCGGCGGCCGCCAGTCGGGCCGCCTCGGGGATGTCGTCGGTGGACCGGGCGGCTGCCTCCGCCGCCCACGCTGCCGCGCCGTTCCGGGCAGGAGCGACCGCACGGGCTCGGGCAGGGGACGCCGAGGCCAGCGGCGAGGAGAAGTCGGCAGGCAGCTGGTCGTCGTCCCGGTCGCGCGAGGGGACGGCGGGCCGGACGGCTGTCTCCGGAGCCAGCTCGGCCACCTCGGCGACGTACCGCTCGGTCGCGAAGAACCCGAGCACGCCGCCGGAGCGGACGCGACGTACCCCGACGATGCGGGCCTGCGGGCCGAACTGCTCGCGGGCGGCGGCGATCGCGTCGTCGCGCGAGGCGGCCTCAACGGATCGCAACGGCACCGCTCACAACTCCCAGCGATTCGATCTGCGCTGTCCGGGAGACCTCGGCGTAGGAGATCACCGGTAGGCGGGGGAGGACCTGGCGCATCAGGCGCGCCAGTGCGGCGCGGACCTGGGGCGAGCACACGAGGACGGGGGACAGGCCGGCGCGCTCGGCGTCCTCGAGCAGCCCGCTGCAGCCGTGCACCAGGGCGTCGATGCCGGCGGCGTCGAGGGCCAGGACCAGCCCGCCGTCGCTCTGCCGGACCGACTCGAGCAGCCGCTGCTCGAAGCCGGGGTCGAGGGTGAGGACGTGGAGGCGCTCGTCGGGCGTCACGTACGGGTGGCTGATCGCCGAGCCCAGTGCCGTCCGGGCCGCCTCGACGAGGGCGTCGAGATCGGTGGACGACTTTGCACGTACAGAGAGTGCCTCGAAGATGCGGACCAGGTCGCGGATCGACACACCCTCTTCGAGCAACGCGTGCAACACGCGTTGCACCTCTCCCAGGGTGAGCAGAGAAGGGGTCAGTTCCTCCACGACGACGGGGTGCGTCCGGCGGACCATCTCCACCAGGAGTCGGACGTCCTCGCGGCCGAGGAGGTCCGCGGCGTTCTGGCGCACCACCTCGGCGAGGTGGGTGGTGATGACCGAGGAGCGGTCGACGACGGTCGCGCCGGCCATCTCCGCCTGGCGCTGCAGCTCCACGGGCACCCACTTCGCGGCGAGGCCGAACACCGGCTCGCGCGTGGCCTTGCCCGGGATGCCGTCGAGGTTGTCGCCGATCGCCAGGATGGTGCCGGCGGGCGAGATGCCCTTGGCCGCGGGCACGCCGTTGAGCCAGATGACGTACTGCGAGCCGGGCAGGTCGAGGTTGTCGCGGGTGCGCACCAGCGGGATGACCAGCCCGGTGTCCATGGCCACCTTCCGGCGCAGCGCCTTGACCCGGTCCAGCAGGTCGCCACCGCGCGCGGGGTCGACCAGTTCGACCAGGTCGAAGGCCACCTCGAGCTCGAGCGGGTCGACCCGCATCCGCTCGGCGATCGCCTCCGGGGAGTCCGGCTGCGGCTCGTCGTCGGCGGCGGCCGCGGCGGCGTCGAGGTCCTCGTCGTCGTCCGGGGTCTCCGTCATGCGGGAGGCCGCGATGAGGAAGCCCGCACCGACGAGGAGGAACGGCAGCTTGGGCAGTCCGGGGATCAGGCAGAGGGCGAGGGCGGCCCCGCCGGCGATGCGGACGGGCTGCTTGAACCGGCCGAGCTGGGCGATGAGATCGGTGCCCATGTCGCCCTCGGTCGCCGACCGGGTGACGATGATGCCGGTCGCGGTGGACATCAGCAGGGCGGGGATCATCGAGACGAGGCCGTCGCCGACTGTCAGCAGGGAGTAGGTGGAGCCGGCCTCGGCGGGGTCCATCCCCTTCTGCATCACGCCGATGGCGAAGCCACCGATGAGGTTGACCAGCGTCACGATGATGCCGGCGATCGCGTCGCCCTTGACGAACTTCGACGCACCGTCCATCGAGCCGTAGAAGTCGGCCTCGGCGGTGACCTCGTGGCGCCGCTTGCGGGCCTGCGCCTCGTTGATCAGCCCGGCGTTGAGGTCGGCGTCGATGGCCATCTGCTTGCCGGGCATCGCGTCGAGAGTGAAGCGCGCACCGACCTCGGCCACGCGACCGGCGCCGTTCGTGATGACCACGAACTGCACGACCGTGAGGATCACGAAGATCACCAGACCGACGACCAGCGAGCCGCCGATGACGATGTGGCCGAACGCCTCGATCACCTTGCCGGCGTAGCCGTCGGTGAGCACCAGCCGGGTCGAGGAGACGTTGAGGGCGAGCCGGAACAGCGTCGCGATGAGCAGCAGCGAGGGGAAGACCGCGAAGTCCAGCGGCTTCCTGATCTGCATGGCGACGAGCAGGATGAGCAGCGAGATCGCGAGGTTCAGGCTGATCAGCATGTCCATCATGGCGGCCGGCAGCGGCACGACCAGCATGAGGACGATCGCCACGACGCCCACGGGGACGGCGGCCTTGCCCATGCCCTTCACGCGCCCGCTCGCGGGGTGATGGACGGACTCAGGCTCACGTCCTTCTCATCGGCAGCCGCCCGGTCGACCGGTACGCACCGACGAGATCTGCCCCGGCGGCCCCTCTGCAGGGGCCCGCCGCGAGCGTGCGAGCGGTGGGGGAGGAGAGGGGTCCTTCGACTACGCGGCGATGCGGCGGCGGCCGGCCTTGGGCAGGCCCTCGGTCACCGGGGCCTCGAAGCCCGGCCGGTGCATTCCGCCCTTCACGCCCCGGGCGCCCAGGTGCATGACGAAGGCCAGCACCCGCGCGACGGCGGTGAACAGCTGCGCCGGCACCTCCTGGCCCAGCTCGCACGAGGAGTGCAGGGCCCGGGCCAGCGGGATGTCCTGCACCATCGGCACCCGCGCCTCCTCGGCGAGGGCACGCAGCTTGGCGGCGACCTCGCCCGCGCCCTTCGCCACCACGCGCGGGGCTCCCTTGGCCGGGTCGTACTTCAGGGCGACGGCGACGTGCGTCGGGTTCACCAGGAGCACGTCGGCGTCGGCGACCTCGCTCATCATCCGGTTGCGGGACATCGACATCTGCACGCCGCGGCGGTGCGCCTTCATGTGCGGGTCACCCTCGGCCTGCTTGTGCTCCTGGGTGATCTCGTACTTGCTCATCCTGAGCTGCTTCATCATCTTCTTCCGCACGACGACGTAGTCGGCGACCGCGATGACCAGGCCGGTGACGGCGACGACGCGGAACATCAGGATGGCCGAGTCGGTGAACGTGGCGACCACGGCGGAGAGCGGCAGCGCGCCGGCGGCGGACACCAGCGCCTGCGCGCGGTCGCTGGTGACGATCACGACCGTGGCGAGGGCCGCGGTCTTGATGATGGCCTTGGTCGACTCCCACAGGCCCTGGGTGCCGAACATCTTCTTGATGCCGGGGAAGGGGTTGAGCTTCTTCAGCGTCGGCTTCATCGACTTGGTCGCGAAGGTGACGCCGCCCTGGGCCGCCGAGGCCACGGTGCCGACGACCATCATGCCGAGGGCCATCGGCATCATCGTCGTCAGGAACACGCTCAGCGCCTCGCCCAGCAGGATCGAGATCTTCTCGGGCTGGGGGTCGTTGGCGACCGAGCTGATCTGCACGAACAGCTGCTGGACCGCCTCGAACCCGTTGCTCACCACGATCGGCAGCAGGACGCTGGCGGCCGCGATGCCCAGCCACGTGCCCAGCTCCTGGGTGCGGGGGATCTGCCCTTCCTTGCGCGCCTTCTTCAGGCGCTGCGGAGTGGGCTGCTCGGTCTTCTCCCCGCCGGGACCGTCCTTAGCCACGAGTCACCCCCTCATCCGCTCCGCAGGGAGACCATGGCGCGCGTCGCGTGCTCCAGCAGGGCGTCCAGGGCAGGCGGCAGCAGGGGGAAGGTGAGGCCGAGCATCGTGAGGGTCAGCAGGATCTTGACCGGGAAGCCGAAGGAGAAGATGTTCAGCGCGGGCGCGGCGCGGCTGAGCAGGGCCAGGGCGACGTCGGCCAGCAGCAGCACCGCCACCATCGGTCCGGCGATCTGCAGCGCGGCCAGGAACATCATGGTGAGCGCGGTCAGCAGCACCGCGGCGAGCTGATCCGTGGGCACGTCCCCGCCCACGGGCAGCCCGACGTAGGACGTCGCGAACCCCTTGACGATCAGCAGGTGACCGCCGCTGGTGAACAGCAGGGTGATGGCCAGCAGGTAGTGCAGCCGGCCGATCGACGAGTTCTGGGTCATCGAGAGCGGGTCGTAGGCCGGCTGCAGCGAGAAACCGCCGGCGAGGTCGAGCAGGTCGCCCGCCATCTGCACGGCCTGGAAGAGCACCTGGACGACGAAGCCCAGGGCCGCCCCGATGATCACCTCGGTGACGGCGGCGACCACCAGGAACCCGGCGGTCGGCTCCGGCAGGGTGGGCGCGATCTGGGTCGAGAGCAGCAGCGACAGCGCGAGGGCGAACGCGGCCTTGACCGGTCCGGGGATGGTGCGGGAGTTGAAGGGCGGCGCCATCAGCACGAAGCCGGTAGCCCGTGCGGTCCCCAGGAGGAGTGCCGCCAGCGTGACTGCCGGGACCGAGAGGTCCATCGCGGCCTCAGGTCCGGTCGAGCAGCGCCGGGAGCTGGTCGAACAGGCTGTGGGTGAAGCTGACCAGCTCGGCCAGCACCCAGTTGCCGGTGACCAGCAGCGCGATGGCGACGGCGACGATCTTCGGGACGAACGAGAGGGTCTGCTCCTGGATCTGGGTCGCCGCCTGGAACAGCGAGATCAGGAAACCGACCAGCAGCGCGGTGATGAGGACCGGGGCAGCGACCTTGGCCGCCACCATCATGGTCTGCGCGGCGATCTGGGTGACGTCGGCGTCGCTCATCAACCACCACCCCCGTAGGAACCGACCAGCGCGGTGGTGATGAGGGCCCAGCCGTCGACGACGACGAAGAGCAGGAGCTTGAAGGGCAGCGACACGATGGTCGGCGGCACCATCATCATGCCCATCGCCATCAGCGAGGCGCTGACCAGCATGTCCAGCACCAGGAACGGGATGAAGACGACGAGCCCGATGATGAAGGCGCTCTTGAGCTCGGACAGCACGAACGCCGGGATGAGGGTGGTCATGCTGACCTCCTGCGGCGTCGCCGGGGCCTCCTCGCCGGAGAGCCCGATCATCAGCTGCAGCTCGTCGTCCCGGGTGTTGCCCAGCAGGAAGTCGCGCAGCGGGACGACGCCGGAGTCGTAGGCCTGGGCCACCGTCATCGTCCCGTTCATGTACGGCTGGAGGGCGACCTCGTTGATGTCGGAGAAGACCGGCCCCATCACGAACAGGGTCAGGAACAGCGCGATGCCGGTGAGCACCTGGTTCGGCGGCGAGGACGGGAGGCCGAGGGCGTTCCGCGTCAGCCCGAGCACCACGATGATCTTGGTGAACGAGGTGGCGAGCAGGAGGACGGACGGCGCCACCGACAGCACCGTGATCGCGAGGATCAGCGTGATGGAGCTGCTGGGCGACCCGTCGCCGATGGAGATGTCGACGTTGCCGTCACCAGGAACGACCGGCGCGGTCGGCGCCGTCGGCTCGGTGGGCGCCGTCGGTGCCGCCGAGGCGGGCCCGGCGAGCAGGAACGCCGCCACGGTGCACAGCAGCGCGAGGAGCAGCACCAGGGCGGCCCGCTGACGCGTCGCGGTGGCCCCGGACGCCCGGAGCGGGCGCACGGACGACGTCATGACTTGCGGACCGTGCGCTCGCGCAGCTGGTTGACGAAGACGCCCCAGCCGTTGCGGTCGAAGACCGAGCCGGCCAGCGCGGGGCTGGCGGAGCGGGCCGCGAGGGCGTGGGTCTCCTCGCCGGCCCCCTCGGCGGTCGCGGCGGCGACGTGCACGGGGGCCCGCCGCTCGCGCAGGGCGGCGTCGACGGCGTCGGCGTCCACCTCGGCCAGCAGGGTGATCTGCTCCTCGGTCGCTCCCACGACGAGGACGACGTCGGCGATCCGGACGACGTTGACGGTGCTGGTGCGGCCCATCCGCTGGCGGGCCACGACCTCGATCAGGCCGTTGCCCTGCCCGAGGCCGCGCTTCTTGGCGACGCGGGCGGCGAAGAGGAGGACGACGGCGATGAAGGCCAGCGAGAGGACGAGGCGGATGATCATCCAGGTCATGCGCTCTGCCCCAGCTCGGCGGCGGCCGCGTCGTTGACGATCTCGCTGATGCGCAGGCCGAAGTCCTCGTCGACGACCACGACCTCGCCGCGGGCGATCAGGGTGCCGTTGACCAGCAGGTCGGCGGGCGCGCTGGCGGCGCGGTCGAGCTCGACCACCTCGCCGGGGTGCAGCGAGAGCAGCTCCTGCACGGTCATGCGGGTGCGGCCGATCTCGACGGTCACCTCCATCGCCACGTGCCGGAGGAGGTCGAGGCTGCCCCGCCTGGCCTGGTTCGTCGTCGGCAGGGTCACCTGCAGCGCGAACGTCGCCTGGTGCTCGGTGCCGGCCATGAGGGGGACCGCCACGAACATGCCCTTGTCGCGCATGCCGTCCAGTGCGGCCACCGGCTCCTCGATGCGCTCCGAGGCGACGCGGACGCGGCCGAGGGTCGCCGCGGCGGCCTCGAGCGCCGGCCGCAGCGCGGCGGCGACGTCCATCCGGCCGACGGGCGAGTTGTTGAGGGCCTCGACCACCTCGGCGGAGATCACCAGGACGATGTCGCCGCTGACCTCGCCGGACAGGCCGGCCGACACCGCCTGCGTGGCCCCGGGGGGCAGCGCGACGCCGTCCGGGTCGCTGACGGGGGCGCCGGGGACGAGCTCCACCGTGGCCGGGACCAGGGCGGCGGCGGCGCGGGCGGCAGCCGTGACCACCGCGGAGACGGTCTGGGAGTCCTGGGACGTGTCGGTGCTCATGCGGAGTCCTTCGCGGCGGCGTACGGGGTCGGGACGATGGCGGCGGCCAGTCGGCGCCGGTGGTTGCTGGCGATCGCGTACGCGAAGGTCACGTCGTTGGTCGTGACCTCGAGTGGCGCGTCCGGCGGGTGCCGCAGGAGCAGCACGTCGCCGACGGCGAGGGAGAGCAGGTCGGCCGAGGAGACGGTCAGCGGCGCGAACCGCACGCTGACGTCCACGGGCACGAGGTTGAGCCGGGCGCTGAGCGCCTCGGCAGCGCGCTTGCGCTTGGCCAGGGCCGTCTCCGACAGCTGCGGGGAGGCGGCGTTGTTCAGGGCCTGGGCGAAGGAGGAGAAGGGCAGGACGAGCGTGGCCTCGCCCTCGCGGCTGCCCACCGCCATCGTGAACGTGGCCACCATGACCGTGTCCGATCCCGCGGCCGCCTGGGCCAGCTGCGGGTTGTACTCGTGACCCAGCAGGGCCGGCTGCAGCTCGGTGATGGGGCCGAACGAGGTGGCGAACTCGTCGAGCAGCCGGTTCAGGAGGTGGTTGGTGATGGTGGTCTCCATCGCCGTCATCGGCCGGTTGGGCTGGCCGGCGCTGCCGGATCCGCCGAGCATGTGGTCGACGACCGCCATGGCGATGTCGAGCGGGTAGGCCAGCAGGCCCTTCCCGGCCAGCGGCTCCAGGCTGAACGTGGAGATGAACACCGGGTCGGGCAGCGTCACGATGTAGTCGTCGTAGGAGAACTGCTCGATCGAGACGAGCTCGAGGCGGGCCCCCGCCCGGAGGAACGTGGTGAGGATCGTCGTCGCCTGGCGGGCGAAGGACTCCTGCGCGATCTGCATGACCCGGACGTGCTCGCGGGAGAGCTTCGTCGGGCGGCGGAAGTCGTAGGTGCGGGGTTCCCCGCGCCGGTTGCGGGCGCTGGTCCCGGCGCCGGGGGAGGGCGGTCCCGCGGGGGCCGGCGGCTGGGCCGCGGCGGTCGGGGACTCCGGTGTCTCCTCCGGGGACTGGGGACCCGCCTCGCCGGCGTCCGGTCCTGTCGCTGGCTGAGTCACATTCCACCTCATCGGCGGACCCGGGGGCGACCCTGACCGGCGGTGACCGGACCCTCACCGGTGCGGGAGGGGTGTGACGGGTGGTGCGGGCCGTGCTCGACGCGTGACGTCCTCCGGCCGTCCGATGGACGGCCGGAGGACGGCAGGAGACGGCCGACGGCCGGCGCCCGGACTACTGGGTGACGTACTCCGTGTAGTAGATCCCCATCACCATCGGGACGTCGTGCTCGGTGTAGGCCGCGATGATCTTCTCCTCCAGCGCCGCCTTGAGCGCGTCCCGGGCGCCGGTGACGTCGGCCGGAGCCGCCTGGGAGAACGTGGAGATGATCTGGTCGTAGGCCTTCGCGCCGTCCACGGATGCGCCGCCGTGACCGCCGCCGGCCGCGTCGACGGTGATCTCCAGCGTGATGCCGACCTTCAGGTAGCCGCCGCCGGCCAGGTTGACCGCGATGGGCTCCAGGGCGACGTACCCACCGTGCTCCGGCTCCGCCGCCTCCGCCTCACCGGACCCGGCGAAGAGGAAGAAGTACGCGGCACCGGCCGCGGCGACGAGGAGGACGGCGAGGATGAGGACGAGCTTCTTCTTGCCGCCCTTGGCCTCGACCTCGTCGGTCTCGGCGCTCTTGTCCTTGCTCATGGTGTTGCCTCCTGGGTGGCCTGCTGAGTGGCATCGATGCCCGGCAGGAGCGCGTTGGCCTCTGCCGATGCGGTGGACAGGACGACGATGTCGACGCGCCGGTTGACGGAGATCGCGTTCGGGTCGGTCACCGGGACGAGTGGCCGCGTCGAGCTGTGCGCGTCGGCCGACATCCGGTCCTGGGGGACGCCCGCACCGGCCAGGTAGCGCACGACGGTCGTGGCGCGGTAGGCCGACAGCTCCCAGTTCGACGGCCACGCGCCGCCGGGGGAGACCGGCAGGTGGTTGGCGTGCCCCTCGATGGTGAGCTGGTTCGGCAGGTCGGTGAGCGTGGGTGCGACGGCGGTGAGGATCGCCGCGCCGCCGGAGCGCAGCACCGCCTCCTCGGCGTCGAAGAGCACCTGGTCGGCGACGATGTGCACCACGAGACCGCGCTCGTCGATCTCGAACTGCGCGGCGCCGGGGTAGCCGGCCGCGGCCAGGGCGGCCTCCAGCCGCTCCCGCGCTGCGGCGAGCTCGTCGTAGGCGGCGGCCGCTTCCGCGGCGACGTTCTTGGCGCGCTCGGCGGCCGCGGCAGCAGCGGCGGCGTCGACCTCGGCCTTCTCGACCGTGGGATCCGGCGGGATGGCGGAGGCGATGTCGATGGCGCCGTTCAGCCCGTCGAGCACCGAGCCCTCCGGGGTGGGACCCGGCTGGACGGTGATCGGCCCGCCGAAGGCCGTGGCCATGCCCTTGGACAGGGCGGCGAACTTCTGCTCGTCGACCTTGCTCATGGCGAAGAGCACGACGAACAGCACGAACAGCAGCGTCATCATGTCGAAGGCGGACACCAGCCACCGTTCGTGGTTCTCGTGCTCCTCGTGCTCCTCGTGCTTCTTGCCGCGGCGGCGGCCGTGACCGGTGCTCACGACGTCATGCCGCTTCCTTGGCCAGCGAGCCAGGCGGCACGAGCGAGGTCAGCTTGAGCCGCACGGCGCGCGGGCTGGTGCCCGCCTGGATCTCGGTGATCCCCTCGACGAGCAGTTCCATCTGCGCGGCCTGCAGCTCGCTGACCCGCAGGATCTTGGCGCCCATCGGCAGGAACCAGAAGTTGGCCGCCATGACGCCCCAGAGCGTGGCGATGAAGGCCGCGGAGACCATCGGACCGAGCGTCTCGGGGTTGTTCAGGTTCCCCATGACGTTCATCAGGCCGACGATGCAGCCCAGGATGCCGATGGTCGGCGCGTAGCCGCCCATGGCGTTCATGAACTTGGCCGCGACCTTGTCCTCCGCCTTCTTGGCCGCGATCTCGCTCTCCAGGACGGTGCGCAGCTCTTCGGGGTCGGTGCCGTCGATCCCCATCTGCAGCCCACGCTTGAGGAAGGGGTCCTCGATCGCCTTGACCTGGGCCTCGAGCGCGAGCAGGCCCTCCTTACGGGCCTTCTCCGCGAGGGTGACCAGCGTCTGGATCTGGTCGTTCGGCGGCGGCACCTTCGCCGGCAGCACGGCCATCTTGAACCAGCTGCCGACCTTCTTGAGGTCGTCCATCGTCTGGCTGGCCGCCGCCGCACCGAAGGTCGCGATGACGACCAGGACGATCGCCGGCAGGAAGATCAGCGCCGTCGGGGAGACGCCCTCGAGGGTCATGAAGACGAACAGGGCGATGATGGAGACGGCGAACCCGATCAGGGTGGCGGGATCCACGGTCAGCGCTCCTCGCGGGAGGGGAACGGCACGACCGACGAGACGCCGGTGGCGTCCGCGGCGGGGGCCTGCGGCCGGTACTCGCCCCGGTCCATCTCGTAGGAGGTCGCGAGGATGCCGGCGCGGTACTCGCGGATCTCCGTGAGCACCTCGTCCACGGTCTCCTTCACCACGTACTTGGTGCCGTCGACGAGGAAGGCCACCGTGTCGGGGTGCGCCTCGACCCGCTCGATCAGGTCGGCGTTCAGCGCGAAGTGCTCACCGTTCAGGCGCGTCACACGGATCACGGTTAGGTCCTCTTGCTCGTTGGGGCCGATTCCGGGGGGAACGGCACTCTTCTCTTCGGCTGACCAGCGCACTTCCTTGAGCCGAACGGCTGGGAAGGCACCCGTGGGAACCCCGGGATACCGGGGAAATGGAGCGGCCCGGCCACCCTCGGGAGGAGTGACCGGGCCGCCGCCGTGACGTGCTGGGACGGCCTCTCCGCGGCGGGCGGAGAGGTCCTTCATCAGCGCTTGAGGTTGACCAGGTCCTGCAGGATCTCGTCGGAGCTCGTGATCACGCGGCTGTTGGCCTGGAACCCGCGCTGGGCGACGATCAGCCCGGTGAACTCCTCGGCCAGGTCGACGTTCGACATCTCGAGGGCGCCGGACACCAGGAGGCCGCGGCCACCGACGCCGGCAAGGCCCACGGCCGCTGCGCCGGAGTTGTCACCCACCCGGAACGTGGAGCTGCCGGCCTTCTCCAGGCCACCGGGGTTGTTGAACGAGGCGAGCGCCAGCTGGCCCAGCGGCTGGCGCAGACCGTTGGAGTAGACGCCCATGATCGTGCCGTCGTTGCTCAGCCCGAACGACTGCAGGGTGCCCAGGGCGAAGCCGTCCTGGCCCCCCTCCTTGACGTTGCTCTTGCCGCCGAGCTGCGTCACGGTCTCCAGGTCGAGGGTGATGTTCCCGGTCCAGCTGGGGTTCGCGAGCGCGGCCAGCGGCACGGTCACCGTCGGTGCGGAGGACAGCGTGCCGTCGGCGCCGAAGGTGACGGTCTCGGTGCTGAGCGGGGTGATGACCGGAGGCTCGGCGTTGCTGGCGTGCGCGACGGCGAGGCTCCAGGTGTTCACCGCCGGCGCGGCGGACTTCGTGAACGTGTAGGAGATGTTCTGCGCGACGCCCAGCGAGTCGTACATGGTGACCGAGGTCTGCACCGGGTCGCCACCCTCCGCGGACAGGTTGCCGAGGACGCTGCCCGCCGTGGTCGCCACCGGGTTCACGACCTGGCCGTAGGGGACCGAGAGGTCGCCGATCGGGCCGTTGGGGTTGATGTTCCCGTCCGCGTCGGCCATCCACCCGCGCAGGATCGCGCCGTCGGGGGTCACCAGCTTGCCGCTGGCGTCGAAGTCGAAGGAGCCGGCCCGGGTGAACAGCTGCTCGCCGCCGGCGCCGCGCGTGACGAAGAAGCCGTCGCCCTCGATCATGAAGTCGGTGGAGCGGCCGGTGGACTGCGTCGCGCCCTGGGTCCAGTTGGTGGTGATCGCCGCGACCTTCGCGCCGAGCCCGACCTGCGCCGGGTTTGTGCCACCACGGTCCGCCGCGGGGGCGCCACCCGCCCGGATCACCTGGGACAGCGTGTCCTGGAAGACCGTCTGGCTGCTCTTGAAGCCGACGGTGTTGACGTTGGCGATGTTGTTGCCGGTGACGTCCATCTTCGTCTGGTGGGCCTTGAGCCCGGAGATGGCCGAGAACATGGAACGAAGCACGGGGAGGTTCTCCTCAGGTGTGGGGGCGCCGGGGCGGCGGGAGAGCGGGGAACGGGGAAGTCAGGCGGTCACTTGGTGACGGCGATCTCGGTCAGCCGGCCGACCGGCACGGACACACCGCCGATGACGGCGACGGCTTCGCTGTCCTTGCTCGCGAGGCGCACCGACGTGACGAGCCCCGTCTTGGCCTCGCCGTTCGTGTCGGTGTAGGTGGCGGTCCGCCCGACCAGCGCGCCGGCGGTCGCGGACTCCTGGAGCACGAGCATGGAGGCGTTCTGGTTGACCAGCTGCTCCAGCTTCTCGACCTGGCTGAAGGTGGCGGTCTGCGACATCATCTGGCTGCTGTCGACCGGGTTGCCCGGATCCTGGTAGCGCATCTGCGCGACCAGGAGCTTCATGAAGACGTCCTTGCCCATCTGGTCAGGACGGTCGATGGTGGAGGAGGCCTTGGGTGTGTAGGCCGTCCCCCCGGTTCCGGTCACTGCGTCCGGCATCGGTTCGTTCCTCCCTCTCAGGCGAGCATGTCCACGCCGGACGACGTGGATCGGTTGCGGGCCGGGGTCGAGCCCCTCCCTGCGGTATCGGCAGGGGCGCCCCAGGGTCGTGACCTGTCGTCGTCGCCGTCCTGGTGGCCGTGCCGCTGGCCGGACGCCTGCTGGTCGGCCTGCTGCTGCGCCGCATGGCGTCCCAGCCACGAGCCGCCGGTCTCCCGGTCGACCTCCAGCCGCGCGGGGTTCAGACCCGCCGCCTCGAGGTCCCGCCGCAGGTCGCCCATGCCGTCGAGGAGCGCGGCCCGGCCGAGTTCGTGGGCACCGCGCAGGGTGAGGTCGATGGCGCCCTTGCTGAGCGTCACCGACACCTCGACGGGGCCGAGGTTCTCGGGGTTGAGCACGAGGGTCATGGTCTGGCTGCCCTCCGGTCCCCGGCCCAGCAGGACGACCTGGCGGGCCACCTGGGAGCCGACGGGCTGGGCCGCAGCGGCACCGGTCGCCGCGGGTGCTGCGGTGGAGGTCACCGGGGCGGGCGCGGGAGCCGCGCCGGCGGTCACCGGGATCGCGTCGGCGGCCCCGTCGCCGGAGGAGGGGGACCCCGCGTTCCCGGAGGCGGTGCCGGAGTTCCCCGATCCGGACGACGCGGCGCCGCCGGAACCCGCAGGTGCGATCGCGGCCACCGGAGCGCCGGGAACGGATCCGGCCGTCGCCGGGTCACCGGCCCCGGTCGGCGAGGGGTTCGCGGGGGGTGCGGGGGCGGACAGGACGACGGCCGGCACCGGTGACGTGCCGGGCGCCGCCACGGCGGGCGGCGCGGCCGCGAGGACGACCGGGGCAGTCGAGGGGGTCGAGGGAGTCGTGGCCGGCGGAGTCGCGGCTGCCGGTGCCGCGGACGCGGCGCCGGGCGGGACCGCCGGTGCACCAGGGGGCGTCGCCGCCGTCCCGCCAGGGACCCCGGAGGGACCGCCCGGCGCCGTGGGTGCGGTCGGAGCGGAGGAGGGGAGCGCCGCCGCGACCGCGGACGCCACGGGGACGGTGCCGTCGGCCGCCGCTGTGATCGGCGGGGCTGTCGTGGGCACGGCCGGGGCGGTCGCCGTGGGAACCGCGACCTCGGCCACGGCCCCGCCGGCCGCCGCATCGGTCGGGACGGCCGCGGGGATCGGGGCCCCGAGGGCCATGGCCCAGAGGGCGGGGATGCCCGGCGGAGCCGGCTCGGGTGCGGAGGTGCTTTCGGCACCGGCGCCCGGGGCAGCGCCGTCCGAGGCCGCCGGGGGGAGCGGGTCGGCAGCGGGCTCGTCGGGCCCCGTCGTCGGCTCCGCGGCTCCGGCCGTGGTGGTCGTGGTGCGCTGCGGATCCCGCTGCGCGGGGCGGTGGGCGCGGTCGAGCGGCCGGTCCGACCGGTCGTCGGCCCCGCTGCCTCGCTCCGGAGGGGTGTCCCGGCGGACCGGGGACCGGTCGGCGGCCAGGGCGTCGTCGAGCGCGGAGGCGAACGGCGCCGCGCCGGACGAGCCGCGAGCGTCGGCCGGGGCGGTCGACCGGGCCCGGGCCGCGCTCGCGGCCGGGTGGACGGGCAGAAGCCCGGGGGATGTCATCGGTAGGCCTCCGCCTTGGTCATCACGGCGCGGACGTAGTTCTGGGTCTCGGGGTAGGGCGGGATGCCGCCGTACTTGGACACCGTTCCCGGGCCGGCGTTGTACGCGGCCAGGGCCAGCTCGGTCGAGCCGAACTGCTGCGACAGGCTGCTCAGGTACCGCGCGGCTCCGTCGATCGCCGAGTTCGGGTCGAGCGGGTTCACGCCGAGGCCCTTGGCGGTCGCGGGCATGAACTGCATGAGGCCCTGGGCCCCGGCAGGGGAGACCGCCGAGGCGTTGAAGCTCGATTCCTTCGCGGCCACGGCGGCGAGCAGCGAGGGGTCCACGCCGTGCCGGGCGCCGGCGCGGGTGAACAGGTCGGCGTAGGGGACCCCGGCGAGCGCAGCTCCGGCGGACGCGGTCGTCGGCGCCGACGGCTGGGCCGGGAGCACGCGCCGGATCACCGCCGGGCTGCCGACGTCCTGCACCTTGACGACCTCGCCGGCCTGGGGTGCGGCGATCATCTTCCCGTTGCCGATGTAGACGCCGACGTGGTCGATGCCCGCCCGGCCCGACGAGTGGTCGAAGAACACGAGGTCGCCGGGGCGCGCGTCGGCCAGGGAGGCGACGGGCCGGCCGCTCGTCGCCTGCTGCGAGGACGTGCGGGGCAGGTCGACGCCGAGGTTCTTGTAGATCAGCTGCGTGAACCCGGAGCAGTCCAGACCCTTGGCGGGGTCGGTCCCGCCCCAGAGGTAGGGGACGCCCAGGTACTTCTCGGCCTCGGCGACGACGGCGCCCTCGCCGGCGGTCCCGCTCGTGCCGGCGACGGGGGTGTCGCTCGTCCCGCTCAGCCCGGCGGCCGCGGCGGCGCTCGCCCAGTTGCCCGACGGCGAGGGTGTGCGGTGGACGAACCGGCTCTGGATGTCGACGATGCGAGCCTGGATCTGGGTCACTGCGTCCATGACACCTCCCTGCTCCCGTCTCCCTGTGACCCGTCGTCGACGGGATCTCCGCCCCTGTCATCGGCAGGCCGGGAGGCGGACCGGCCCGCGCGGCCGGTGACGAGGTCGTCGACGGCGCGTTCCTCGGCGGCGTCCTCCGCGTGCTGGAGGGCGGCCAGGTGCCGTTCGCGGAGCCGTTCCAGGCCCTTGGTGCGCTGCGCTGCCGCCGTCCAGCGGGCGCGGACGAGTTCGGACTGCTCCGCGGTCGCGGTGGCGAAGGCGCGGGCGTCGGAGGCGTCGGTGGCCGCGGTGCGCAGCAGCGTCATGGTGGCCAGGAACTGGCCGGCGGGGAGCGAGCGGGGCAGGACGGACGCGGCGAGCGTCGTCTCGTACTCGGTGGCCCGTCGGTCGGCGTCCGCCGCCGCCTGGGCCGCCTCCGCGGCGGCCATGGCGGCGGTCCGCTCCTCGGTGCGGCGCAGCTCCAGGACCGGCTGCAGCCGGAACGTCGCGCGCTTCACGTGGCGGCGTCGCGCGAGGGCGCCGTCACGCCGACCTCACGATCCGCTGCAGCCAGTTCCAGGACTCCTCGGCCGAGGTCGACTCGCCCATGGGCTGCTGCAGGAACGCCTCGATCGTGGGTGCGAGCGCGCGGGCCCGGTCGACGAGGGGATCGCTGCCGGACTGGTACGCGCCGATCTCGATGAGCTCCCGGACGTCGCGAAGCGCACCCATCAGGCGGCGGATCTCCCGCGCGTCGGCCATCTGCTGGGGTGGGACGACGGCGGTGGCCACCCGGGAGATGGACTCCAGCACGTCGATGGCGGGGAAGTGGCCGGTCGTCGCCAGCTTCCGGGTCAGCACGATGTGCCCGTCGAGGATGGAGCGGGCTGTGTCGGCGATCGGCTCGTTGTGGTCGTCGCCCTCCACCAGGACGGTGTAGAGGCCGGTGATCGACCCGGTGACGCCCGTCCCGGCCTTCTCCAGCAGCTGGGGCATCATCGCGAACACGCTCGGGGGGTAGCCGCGGGTGGCGGGCGGCTCGCCCGCCGACAGCCCGACCTCGCGCTGGGCCATCGCCGTCCGGGTGATCGAGTCCATGAGCAGCAGCACGTCGCGGCCCTCGTCGCGGAACGCCTCGGCGATGCGGGTGGCCACGAACGCGGCCTTGAGGCGGACCAGCGGTGGCTCGTCGGAGGTGGCGACGACGACGACCGTCCGGGCCATGCCCTCCTCGCCGAGGTTCTCCTCGAGGAACTCCCGGACCTCGCGGCCACGCTCGCCGATGAGTCCGATGACGCGGACGTCGGCGTCGGTGCCCCGGGTGATCTGGGCCAGCAGGCTGGACTTGCCGACACCGGAGCCGGCGAAGATGCCCAGGCGCTGCCCCTTGCCGCAGGGGACCAGGGTGTCGAGCGCCCGGACGCCGAAGGTCAGCGGCTCCTCGACGCGGGTCCGGCTGAGCGCGTGCGGCGTCTCGCTGGCGAGGTCGACGAAGGAGACGCGGGAGCCCAGGGGCGGGCCGCCGTCCACCGGGCGGCCGAGGCCGTCGAGCACCCGGCCCAGCAGCGCCTCGCCGACGGGCACCTGCAACGGCATGCCGGTGGCGCGCACGGGCGCGCCGGCATGGACCCCGGAGAGATTGCCCAGCGGCATGCAGGTGAGCCGGTCCCGGCCGACGGCGACGACCTCGGCCAGCAGCGGCCGCTCGCCGGGGTTGACCTCCACGAGGTCCCCGACGGCGGCACGGATGCCGTCGACGCTCAGGGTGAGGCCCATGGCGCCGGTGACCGATCCGGTCACCTGCGGTCGCGCCGCTGCCCGGGCCCGGGCGAGCACGGTGGTGGGGAAGGTCGACGTCGTGGCGGGTCGGGTCATGCGCTCAGGACCGCCTGCACGCGCTCCAGGGCCGCCCCGAGCTGGGCGTCGATGCGCCGCGGGCCGGTGTCGACGACCGCTCCGGCCCGCTCGATGGTCGCGTCGGGAACGACCCGCACCGAGGCGGGGAGTTCGGTGAGCGCCTCGGCCGGGATCTCGGCGAGGTCGTCGGGGTGCACCCGCACCACGGCCGGGACGTCGGCCGGACAGAGCGCGAGCGCGCGCCGGACGGCGTCCAGCACCGGGGAGTCGGCGAGAGCCAGTTCCCGGCCCAGCAGGTCCTCGACCAGGGTCAGCACGGTGCCGATCACCGTCTCGCGGATGTCGTCGGCGGCAGGAACGGACGCCTCGTCGAAGCGCGTCGCGGCCGCGGCCAGCGCGGCGGTCGCCGACGCCAGCCGGCGCTCCCACCGCGCCTGGACGTCGGCCAGTCGCTCGGCCGCGGCGCGCTCGGTCTCGGCGACCACGCCGGCCGCGGCGGCCATGCCCTCGGCGTGCCCGGCCGTGAAGCCCTCCGCGTGCGCGAACTCGCGCAGCCGTGCGAGCTCCTCGGCGTAGACGTCGCCGAGGCGGAAGGACGAGCCGGCGCCGGTGACCACGGGCAGGTCGGCGGCCCGGCGGATGCTGGAGCGTCGCTCGACGGTCTGCTGCGGGCGCTGGAGCGGGCTCTCCTCGCGTGGACCGGGCACGACGTCGCGGTACGGGGTGGCCCGCTGCGCGCTGGTGCCGCGCAGCAGGACGCCCTCACGCGTCATCGGTCGGCCCCGTCCAGGGGCCCGCCCCGAGCCTGCGGGGGGTGGGGAGGACGGGGTCCTTAGGCAACGAACTCATCGTCCTGTCCACGGGTCAGCGTCAGGACGCCCTGCTCCTCGAGCGTGCGGATGACGCCGACGACCTTGGCCTGGGCTTCCTCGACCGTGCGGGTGCGCACCGGCCCGAGCAGCTCGATCTCCTCGGAGAGGTTCTCGGCGGCGCGCTCGGACAGGTTCCGGACCACCTTGTCGCGGACGTCGGGCCGCACGCCCTTGAGCGCGGTGGCCAGGTCGTTGGCCTCGACCTCGCGCAGCACCTGCTGCAGGGAGCGGTCGTCGATGGTGACGATGTCCTCGAAGACGAACATCTGGGAGCGGACCTGCTCGGCGAGCTCGGGGTCGGTGTTGTCCAGCCACTCGAGGATGGAGCGCTCGGTGGGCCGCGGCGAGCGGTTGATGATCTCGACCAGGGTCTCGACGCCACCGACGGTGGTCATGTCCTGGTGCGCCAGCAGCGAGCCCATCCGGCGGCCGAGCTCCTCCTCGACGAGGCGGACCATCTCCGGCGACGTGCGGTCCATCGTGGCGATCCGGTGCGCCACCTCGGCCTGCTGCTCCGGCGCGAAGCCGGAGAGCACCTCGGCCGACTGCGCGGCGGTGAGGTGGGCGAGGACCAGCGCGATGATCTGCGCGTGCTCGTCCTTGAGGAACGTGACGAGCTGCCGGACGTCGGCGTTGCGCAGGGAGGCGAACGGGACCTCGGTGTAGACGACGTTCAGCCGGGACAGGATGTCGCCGGCCTTGTCCTCCCCGAGCCCCGCGGCGAGGATCTCGCGGGCGAAGTCGACGCCGCCGCGGCCGATGAAGTGCTGCGCCGTCATCAGGCTGTGGAACTCGGTCATCACCTCGTCGACGTCGTCGAGCTCGACCGAGCCCAGGCGCATGAGCTCGCGGGTGATCGACTCGACCTCGCGCGGGCGCAGCTGGGTGAGGATCGCGCCGGCCTCCTCCTTGCTCATCTGGGCGAGGAAGACCGCGGCCTTGCGCAGACCCGGGAGTTCGGGCCGCGGGGCGGACGGGATCGCGGGGAGGTTGCCCCCGCCGAGCAGCTGGTCCATGCCGGCGAGAGTCACGACTTGCTCTCCGTCAGCCAGCCGCGCAGCATCGCCGCGACCTCGTCGGGACGCTCGCTCACCATCGCGGAGATCTCCCCTCGCACCTTCTGCCGTTCAGCGGCTTCGAGCTCCAACTGGTGGTTGTCGACCTGCGGCTCCTCGCGGCTGCTGGAGACGCGCAGCCGGTCGAGCTCGGCGAGCATGTCGTCGGTCAGCTCGAGGGGCTCGTAGTCCTCCTCGACGTCCTGCTGCCGGCGCGAGCGCAACCAGACGATGAGGACGACGAGCGCGATACCGGCGGCGATCCCACCGGTGCGGATCATCGACCACATCTGCTCGCTGGCCTCGGCCTCGCGAGCCGCCTCCATCGCCTCCGCGGCGGCGTCTGCCGCCGCGTTGTCGAAGGGCATCGCGGCGACGGCGATCTGGTCGCCACGGGCTTCGTCCAGGCCTACGGCGTTGCCGATGAGATTGCGGATCTGCTGCTGGTTGAGGTTGCCGGCGACGGCATCGTCCATCACGACGGAGACGGTCAGCCGGTTCAGCGCGCCGGGGGTGCCCTCGACGACCTCGGTGACCTTTCCGACGGAGTTGTTCGCCGTCGTCGACTCCTTGTTGTACTGCGACTCGCCGCCACCGGCGTTCTCCGCGGCGTCGGGCATGTTCTCCGGGCCCAGCACTCCTCCGACAGGCGCGCCACCGCCGACGTACTCCTCGACGGTCGTCGTCTCCGACAGCGGCGGGGTGTCCTCGTCGTAGACGTAGGTCTCCGACGTGGTGGCCCGCTGGTCGAGGTCGACGTCCGCCCGGACCGACACCACGGCCCGGCCGGGGCCGAGCACCCGGTCGAGGATCTGCTGGGCGTTGGCCGCGAGCCGGGACTGGTATTCCGCCTCGACCTGGGAACGGGCGTCGCCGGCGCCGGCGGTGATCCCGGTGCCGGGTGCGGCGAGCACCTGCCCTGCGGCGTCGGTCACCGTGACCTGGCCGGGCTCCATGCCCTGGATGCTGGAGGAGACCAGGTTGGTGACGGCCTGGATCTGCTCTCCCGAGAGGGCGGTACCGGCCGCCAGGTCCAGCAGCACCGACGCCGTGGGCTTGGCCTCGTCGGTCACGAAGACCTCGTCCTCCGGCAGCGCCACGTGGACGACCGCGGAGTTGACGCCGTCCAGGGCCTCCAGCGTCTTGGAGAGCTCGCCCTCGAGCGCCCGCTGGTAGGTGACCTGCTGCTGGAACTCGCTGGTGGTGATGCCCTGCTCGTCCAGGAGGGCGTACCCGGTGTCCTGACCGGCGGGCAGGCCCTGGCCGCTCATGGTGAGGCGCAGGTCGTAGACCCGGTCCTTGGCGACGAGGATCGTGCCGCCGCCGTCGGTGAGCTCGTAGGCCTCGCCGGCCGCGTTCAGCTCCTCCACGATCGCCGAGGCGTCCGTCGAGGCCAGGTTGGAGAACAGCGGGGCCTGCGTGGGGGCGGTGATCCAGCGGAAGAAGAAGAACCCGCCGAGAAGCAGCCCGACGAGCAACAGGCCGATGACGACCTTCTGCCCCAGGCCGATCGAGGAGAACGTGGAGCGGGCGCGCTCCATCGTCCCGGCGAGTGCCGCATTCATCAGACCGGCATCCTCATGATCTCGTTGAAGGCCTCAACGGCCTTGTTCTTGAAGGCGACGACCATCTCCGTGGCCAGGGACGCCTCGGTCCTGGCGATGATGTAGTCGTGCACGTCCTTCAGGTCGCCGGTGGCGGCCTGGGCGCCGAGGGAGTCGGCAGCGTTCTGCGTGCCCTGCAGCTTGTCGAACGTCGAGGCGAGGACCGAGGCGAAGCCGTCGGCCCCGGCGGCGGCCTGGGGGCCGGCCTCGGTGACACCGCCGACCGCGCCGATGCCGACGGGGAGGATCCCGCCGATGGGGCTCGTCATGGTCAGCCCTTCCCGAGCTGCAGCGCAGCCTGGTACATGTTCGTGGCCCGCTCGACGACGGCGAGGTTGGCCTGGTAGCCGCGCTGCGCGATCATCATCTGGGTCATCTGGTCACCGAGGTCGATGTCGGGGTACCGGACGTACCCCTCGGCGTCGGCGAGGGGATGCTCGGGCTCGTACACCATGCGGCCCTCAGGGTCACCGAACTCGGCCCGCGCGACGCGGACGCCGCCTCCGCCGGAGCCGTAGTCCACGGCCTGCGCGACGACGAAGCGCTCCTGGAAGGCGTCCTGGCCGGCCGGGTTGACCGTGTTGATGTTCGCGATGTTGTCCGAGACGGCGTCGAGCCACTTGCGGTGGGTCATGAGCCCGGACCCGGAGATCCCGAGCGTGTCGAAGATGGCCATCTCACTGCGTCCTGAGGGCGGTGCGGAGGCTGTTGTACTTGCCGTCCAGCGCGTTCAGCGCCAGCTGGTAGCGCAGGCCGGTCTCGGTGGCGATGAGGGTCTCCGCATCCAGGTTGACGTTGTTGCCGTTGGTGTTGGTCGGCTCCAGCGAGCGGGCGACCGTGCCACCGTTGATCTGCGGCGTCTCGCCGTTGCGCAGGGCGCCGCGGAGCGAGCCCTCGAAGTCGACCCGACCGGCGAGGAAGCCAGGCGTGTTGATGTTCGCGATGTTGTCGGCGGTGACGCGCTGGCGCTGGGCCAGCCCGGAGAGGCTGGCGTGCAGCGCGGCTGGGGTGATCTCGCCGATCATCGGGCGGGTCGCCGACGGGTGCAGCAGGACACGTTCGACCTCCGGGGTAGGCGGAAGGGCACTCGCGAGCGAGTGCGGGGTCCGCCGATCCGTGGCGAGGTGGTGCTCTCCGTGCACTTCCCTCATCGGCGTCCGGCCGTCGCGGCCTGACCTCGGGAGCGCTACGCGCGGGGTTCGCGTGTCCGGCGGGGGCGCCGTGGCGGGTGTGACCTGAGGTGATCTGGCCGTGTCCCGCGCCGACTGGGGCGGGGGAGTTGTCACCATTCGTGCACGAGGCGGTCCCCCGGGCCGGGGCGACCCCAGACATGGACAACGCCCCGCCGCCGGAGGCCGGCGACGGGGCGTGGGGGTGCGATCGATCAGGAACGCGCGGTGACGAGCCGATCGCCGCCGAGGGCGCGCGTGCGGTTGTCACGGGCGAGGCGCCATGCCGCGGCCCACCGCTCGGCGGTGTGCTCGGTGAGGTGATGGGCCAGGACCTTCTCCCGGGCCGCGGCCGCGACCTCGCGCCGCCGGTCGCCGTCCTGCACACCGGCGCTGAGCCACTTCGCCCAGTCCTTCGGGGCGCGGGCCGGCATCCCCAGACCCAGGCGCTCGTACTCCTCGGTCCGCGCCCGGACGCAGTAGACGCCCCGCGCCGAGTACTCCAGGGGCTTGAGCCAGCTCTTCGACGTGTTGAACCGGTCCACCCGCAGGGGGGCGATGCCGATGTCGAAGAGTTCGCCCAGGCGCGCCATGTAGGAGTCGACGTCCATCACCCAGGGCACCTCCTCGGGATCCTCCGACAGGTGCAGTCGCTGCTGGACGTCCCACTTCTGCCCGAAGATGATCAGCCGGCTCCGACCGCGCGTGCGGTCCAGCGCCTGCTGGAGGCCCGAGCCCATCTCCTGCAGGTCGTACGGATGGCTCGGCACGCTGCCCGCCCAGCCGATGGTCACGGTGTCCGGAGTGCGCTCGTAGGCCGGCGGCAGCTCGGCGTTGCGTCGCGGGATCGCGTTCTCGATGACGACGCCGCGGCCGTGCCTGGCGTACTCCTGGAGCAGCGCCGGCGTCGACGTCGTCACCAGGTCGGCCTCGCGGGCCGCCTGGGCGGCGAGGTCGCCGGCACCGCCGCGCACCAGGGCGCCGTGGCCCATGTGCCCGAACGGGACGCCGGAGAGGAGGTCGTCCATCTCGACGACGACGGCCACCCCCCGGGCCTGGAGGAGCCGCTGGATCTGCAGCATCTCGGCGGTCTTCGGCAGCTGGAGGACGACGACGTCGGCACCCTGGGCGTCGACGTCGGTCACCTCCATCGGGCTTCCCTCGGTCACCTGGCGCATGGTGGTGGCGATCCCGCGGGACACCGCGACCTCGATGCCGAGGTCCGCGGCCTGGACCGCGCGGGCGGGCTCCTCGATGCGGTAGTACGTCGAACCCTGGGCGATCGCGTGCGTGAGCAGGACGCGCATGGAGGAACCCTTCTGAGATGGCGGCAGCCGCGGTGGCGCGGGAGCGTCGGCGGGTGGAGCCGGCGCCGGCCTCTCTGTCATCGGCAGTGCTGCTACCGGACGGGTTCCGTCGGCGACGGTTTCTCCCGGAGAGGGGTCGGTCAGAGCCCGCGGTCGATGAACGAGGCCACGGGTCGGGAGTCGCCGTAGGACATGCGGGCGGCGACGTCGCGCTGCTTCTGCGACTGGGTGATCCGCTCGACCAGCTCCTCGGCGACGGCGAGCTGGTGCTGGAGCAGACGGGCGGCGCGCTGGCGCAGGTCGGCCGGGATGGGGCCGAGGCCGGTCGGGGGGATCCAGTCGGAGCTGCGCCGTCCCCACGCGGCGATCTCCTCCGCCCGGCCGCGGGCGAGGCTCTCCTGCGCCTCGAGGACGTCGCCCTCGAGTGCGGACAGCGCCTCGTGCCAGTCGGCGGGGGCACGCCGGTCGCCGCGGTCACCGCTCGCCGCGCCGCCGGAGCCCTGGGGCTGGGGCTGGGCGGGGGTGTACGGGCTGAAGCCGGAGCCCGCCGCGGCGGAGCCGCGCACCGGGCCGATGGTCATGAGGGGACGCCGGCCAAGGACGCGGCGGCCTGCCGCCATGCGTCACGCAGCGGCTCGACGACCTGCCGGCAGGACCGGATGCGGTTGGCGTCGGACTTCATGTTCGCCTGGACCAGCTCGGACAGCAGCCAGTTGTACAGCGCGGCCAGCCGGGGGCCGCCCTCCCACATGTCGACCTGCAGGCTGGACAGCAGCTCCAGCACGATCGCCTGGGCGTGCTGGAGTTCCTGGTTCAGGCGGGACCGGTCACCTTCCTCGACAGCAAGCTGGGCCCGCTCGAGGTCGAGGGTCAGCCGGTCGTAGAGCATGACCAGGACCTGCTGTGGCGAGGCCGTGGCGACGGCGTCGCCGAGGTAGCGGGCGCGGAGCGAAGCAGCACTCATCGGAAAGAGCTCCTGAAGCGAGGTGTCGAGCGGGTGGGGCGGACGGTCAGGCGAGCGAGCCGAGCTGGCCGGCCAGCCAGTTCGACTGGTTGTTGAGGGAGCTCAGTGCCGTCTCCATCGCGGTGAACTGGCGGGTGAGGGTCTCCTTGCGCTTCGCCAGCCGGAGGTCCCAGGCGGCGATGCGGTCCTTGAAGTCGCGGGCCAGGGAGTCCTGCCCCTTGGCCAGCGAGGTCAGGCTCCCGGTGGTGGCGTCGGACGCGGACTTGGAGACCTCGCTGATCCGCGCGGCGATACCGGTGACGGCGCCCGGCTCACCCTCGACCCCTGTACCGGCCACGAGGCGCTGGGCCAGATCGGGGGTGGCCTTCATGGCCGCCGCGAACTTTTCCTTGTCGAAGGTGATCAGGCCGTCCCGGGTGGACTGGATGCCGATCTGCGCCGCGGAACCCTCGTCGCCGACGGCGCCGATGACCGCGTCCAGCAGCTGACCGCCGATCGAGGTGACCGAGTACTCCCCACGCAGCGCGGCGGTGCTGCCCTGGGTGTTGTTCGTGTAGGTCTTGATGGTGTTCAGCGCGTTGTTGACCGAGTCCACCAGGCTGGACACCTTGGCGGCGACGGCGTCGGGGTCCGTGGCGACGGAGATGGTGACCGGGGAGGTCTCCTCCTTCGTCACCGTGAACGTCGCGCCGGGCAGGACGCCCTCGAACGTGTTGCTGGCCGAGCGGATCGTGTAGGACGAGGTCGTCGCGGTGTCCGCGCCGACCTTCAGCTCGGCGTCCTGACCGACGGCGGTGGCGGTGAAGGCCGCGCCGGTGACGGAGAAGCCGGCCGCTGCGCCCGAGTTCTTGGCGCTGATCTGCAGGGCGTACTGCCCCGGCGCGATCTGCACGGTGGAGGCGATCACGCCCAGGTCGGCGGTGGCGTTGATCCTGGTGGCCACCTGCGCGAGCGACTCGGTGCCGTCGAGGGCGACCGTGCCCTTGCTGGTGGTGCCGTCGGCACTGCGGATGTCGAGGGTGCCGAGCCCCGCCGCTTCGGTCGTCGTCGCCCAGCGGCCGGTGCTCACGCTGGAGGCGGTGGTCGCGACCTTGGCGACCGTGAAGGTGAGGGAGCCCGGGGTCGCCGACGCGGTGGTCGCGACGGTCACGCTGGCGGCGGAGCTGCTGCCCTTCGCGCTGGCCCACGTCTCGGCCTTGCCGAGCGACTCGGCGGCGGTCGTGAGGGCGGCGAGGGCGGAGTTCACCGTGCGGTAGGCCGACGCGGTGACCTGGGTGGTCGACAGGCGGGCCTTGAGCGCGTTCTGCGACGCCGCCTCGAGCTGGATGAGCTGGCTGACCATGGTCCCGGTGTCGATGCCGGACACCAGACCGGTGTTGATGCTCATCGTCATGCCGCGGGCTCCTGAGGTCGAGGGGGCGGGGTGGTCCGGATGCGAGCGAGGGGGGAGGCACGAGGGCCTCCCCCCTCACCCGGGGTGGTGCTGAGGGTCTGCTCCTCAGCTACTCAGCTGATCGGGATCAGCGGAGCAGCGACAGGACGCCCTGCGAGGCCTGGTTGGCCTGCGCGAGCATCGCGGTACCGGCCTGGCTCAGGATCTGGGCGCGGGTGAACCCGACCATCTCCTGTGCCATGTCGGCATCGCGGACCCGGCTCTCGGACGCGCTCAGGTTCTCGATCGAGACGTTGAGCGAGTTGATGGTGCTCTCGAAGCGGTTCTGCGAGGCACCGAGGGTGGCCCGCGACTCCGACACCGTCTTGATCTGGGTGTCGAGCGTCGCCAGGTCGGCCGAGGCGCTGTAGGTGCCCGAGGCCGCCATGTTCGTGGCCACGCCGGTGACCGCGGTGGCGACCGAGGTCACGTTGCTCAGGTTGACGGTGACCGTCTCCCCGCCGTTGGCACCGGTCTGGAACGACAGGCTGGATGCGCTGCCGTTCAGGAGCTTGGTGCCGTTGAAGTCCGTGCGGCTGGCGATGTCGGTCAGCGCGCCGGCGAGCTCGGTGACCTCCTTGGCGATGTAGCCGCGAGCCTTGGAGTCCACGACGCCGGAGTTACCGGCCTGGACGGTCAGGTCACGGACACGCTGCAGGATCGAGTGCACCTCGGTGAGGGCACCTTCCGCCGTCTGCACGACGGAGACCCCGTCCTGCGCGTTGCGGACGGCGACCTTGAGGCCACCGACCTGCGAGCGCAGGCCCTCGGAGATCGCCAGACCGGCCGCGTCGTCGGCGGCACGGTTGATCCGGAAGCCGGAGGACAGCTTCTCGAGCGACTTGTTCATCTGGTTGTCCGTGATGGACAGGTTGCGGTGAGCGTTGAGCGCCGCGATGTTCTGGTTGATGCGCAGACCCATGATGTTCCTCCTTGGATGGGGTCGTACTCGGTCTCCCGCTGCATCCGTGCTGCGGGCCGTACATGGAAAGTCATCGGCGGCGCACCGGGGGTGCTTGAGCCGAGCGGACGATTTCTTTCCGAAGGGAGTCAGGCGGTCCGGGCGGCGCTCTCGCGGCCGGTGGGCCAGGAGCTGCGCTGGCGGGGGAGCGGTGCCCCGTTGCGGCCGGCCACCCGGTCGACGTAGGCGAGCTGCTGATTGCGCGCCCGCACCCCACCGTCCGGCTGCACGGCGCGGCCCTCCCACACCTCGCTCATCGCGGCGTGCAGCAGGGTCAGGGCGCGAGCGCGCATCTGCGAGACGCGCGACAGGGTGACGCCGAGGTCCTCCGCGATGTCCGTGAGCGATTCGTCACCGAAGAAATTGCGCTCGACGACCTCGTCCAGCCGGTCGGGGAGGGCGCGGATCGCCTCGTGCAGGTAGCGGGCCCGCTCTCCCCGCAACAGCGCCCGTTCGGGCGACTCCCCGGTGTCGGGCAGGTCCAGCGAGGAGCCGTCGGCGCCGGTCTCGGCATCGATGCTGACCATGACGGCCCGGTGCACATCGACCTGCAGGCTCTCCAGCTCGCTGCGGGGCACCCCCAGCGAGGCGGCCAGTTCCTCGCGCGTGGGGGGCCGGCCGAGGGAGATGGTGAGGGCGTCTGCGGCGGCGTCGGTCCGCCGGGCCGCGGCACGCACCGACCGGCTGGCCCAGTCGCCGGACCGCAGCTCGTCGAGGACCGCGCCCTGCAGGCGGGCCAGGGCGTAGGTGGCGAAGGAGGCCCCCGCCGCCGGGTCGAACCGCTTGGCCACCTCCACCAGCGCGACGTGCGCACAGGAGAGCAGGTCGTCGCGGCTGACGTGCGCCGGCAGCGAGATCCGCGCGGCGACGGCGTTCACGGCGAACGACGCCAGCGGCAGGTGCGCCGTGACCAACGCGTCGACGTCCGCCGGCGAGCGCGTCGGGGTGGATCCGCGGGACGGATTCGGAATGCGTCCGGAGGCGGTCCGTTCGCGGGGGATCCGCTCGCGGAAGGGGCGCTCGGTCGCGACGGCACGGGCTGGGCTCACGCCCTTCTTCTCGGCTGGGCCGGGCGGTGGTGGCACCACCCATCGGCAACTTTCCGTCCCGGCTTGAGCACCCAGTTGCCTGCTTCGGCTTGAGGGTGTCCCGGCGGGTGCCGATGCCAGCTGCGACGAGGGAGCGCCGGGCGGTTCGTCCGCCGGGGCGCCGGAGACGACGGAGAGGCGGTGGGCACGTGGACTACCAGCACCTGTCGACGATGCTGTGGCGGGAGCAGGAGCTCCTGGATCTCCTGCTGTTCAAGGCCGAGGAGAAGCAGTACCTGATCCTCACCGGCAAGACCCGGTGGCTGGCGCGCATCGCGCACGAGATCGAGGTCATCCTCGACCAGCTCCGGACGCTCGAGGTGGAACGGTCGGCGGCGACCGAGGCCATCGCGGTCCGGCTGGGCCTGCAGAGCAATCCCTCCCTGCGGCAGGTGGCCGACGCGGCGCCGGCCCCCTGGAACGACCTGCTCTCCAAGCACCACGAGGCGCTGCTCGTCCTCATCACCGACCTGCGCAGCCTGTCCGACGCCAACCGGGAGCTCATCGAGGGCGGCCTGGCCGCCATCGGCGATGCGCTGACGCAGACGCGGGCCACCTCGGCCGGCACCTACGGCGCATCCGGTCGGCACTCCGACGGGACGCACCGCGCGGTCACCCTGGACGGAGCACTCTGACGTGAGCACCTTCAGCGGCCTCAACCGCGCCACCACGTCCCTCTGGGCCCAGCGGCGGGCGCTCGACGTGACCGGCCAGAACATCTCGAACGTCAACACCGACGGGTACTCCAGGCAGCGGGTCGACCTGCAGTCCATCGGCGGCAGCGTGGTGCCGGCGTTCTACTCCACGAGCTCGGGGATCGGCGCCGGCGTCAACGCCGACAACGTCATCCGCATCAGGGACGCGTTCCTCGAGGGGCGCGGCCACACCGAGCACGCCAACAGCGCGCGGCTCACCGCGGAGACCGACGCCTACGAGCTGGTCGAGCAGGCGTTCCGCGAGCCGGGGACCACGGGCGTGCAGAACCTGATGGCGGACATGTGGCGCGGTTGGCAGGACGTCGCCAACAGGCCGGAGGACGTCGCCGCCCGCGGACAGGTGCTCAAGCGCCTGGAGACGCTGGTCGGCGGTCTGCACTTCAGCAGCTCGCAGCTGGACGGGCAGTGGCAGCAGAGCCGCGAGAACCTCGACGTCCTCGTCGACGACGTCAACGCCGCGGCCGACACCATCGCGCAGCTCAACACGGCCATCCTGCGCGCCAACCAGAGCGGGCTGCCCGCCAACGACCTGTCCGACCAGCGCGACGTGCTCATCATGAAGCTCGCCGACCAGGTGGGGGCGTCGGTGCGGCCCCGCGAGGGCGGTGTCCTGGACGTCACCGTCGGCAGCATCACCCTCGTCTCCGGCGGAACGGCATCGAAGCTGGTCGTCGAGGGGACCACCGACCCGGCCGACGCCACGGACGACCCACCCCGGATCGTGACCGCCGCCGGCTCGCTCAACGTCACCGTCGGGGGCACCGGCGGCGGACAGCTGCACGCCCTGGTCTCGGTCCTCCCCACCTACCGGGCCCAGCTCGACGGCATCGCCGTGAAGCTGGCCACCGCGCTCAACGACGCGCACGGCAACGGCTTCGATCTCGACGGAGACCGCGGCGAGGACCTGATCGGCTCGACGAGCGGGCCGGTGACGGCATCCTCCATCACCGTCGTGATCACCGACCCGCGCAAGATCGCGGCATCGGCGATCGGTGCCGACGACGGCTCCGTCCCCGCGAACCTCGACCGCGGCAACGCCGACGCACTCGCCCAGCTGGGCAACGGCCCCGACTCGGTGGACTCCGCCTACCGCAAGATGATCGTCGAGCTCGGCGTCCAGTCGGCGGTCTCCCAGCGCAACCTCGGCATCCAGTCGGTGATCTCGGCGCAGGTCGATGCGTCCCGGGAGTCCGTCGCCGGGGTCAACCTCGACGAGGAGATGACCAACATGCTGTCCTTCCAGCACGCGTACTCGGCCGCCAGCCGGCTGGTCTCGACCATCGACGAGATGCTCGACGTCCTGATCAACCGCACCGGCCGCGTGGGGCTGTGATCTGAATGCGCATCACGCAGAAGGCCGTCACCCTCACCAGCCTGCAGGGGCTCAACCGCAACCTCGACCAGTTCGGCAAGCTGCAGGAGCAGCTCACCTCCGGTCGCCTCATCAACGCACCGTCGGACTCGCCGACCGGCACCAACAAGGCGATGCAGACGCGGTCGGAGCAGGCCGCCGTCGAGCAGTACGCCCGGAACATCTCCGACGCCGACAGCTGGCTGTCGATCACCGACTCCACGCTGCAGAACATGCTCGGCGTCGTCCGGCGCGTGCGTGACCTGACCGTGCAGGGGGCCAGCACCGGCACCTCGTCGGAGGCCAGCCGTCGGGCGCTGGCGACGGAGGTCGAGTCGCTGCGGGAGAGCCTGCTCGGCATGGCGAACACCAACATCCAGGGTCGCCCGATCTTCGGCGGGATCACCACGGGCACGAAGGCCTACGACGGCGTCACCGGCGCGTACCTGGGCATGACCGCGCCCGGGGGCGACGTCCTGCGGCGGGTGTCGGCCACCGAGGAGGTGCGCGTCGACATGACCGGTCCCGAGGTGTTCGGGCCGGCCGGTGGGGACGACCTGTTCGCCGTGGTCGCGCGCATCGCCGATGACCTGGTCAACGACCCCGAGGCGCTCGGACAGGGGCTCGACGACCTGGACGTGGCGATGAAGCGGATGCTCGGCGGCGTCGCCGACGTCGGCGCCCGGTCGGCCCGCGTCGACCGGGAGATGCAGATCAACAGCGACCTCGCGCTGATGCTGGAGACGCAGCTCGGCGAGGTGGAGGCGGTGGACCTGCCCGGCACGCTCATGCGGCTGAAGATGCAGGAGGTCGGCTACCAGGCGGCCCTGCAGGCGACGGCGAAGGCCATCTCCCCGACGCTGATGGACTACCTGCGGTGATGTCCGGCCGTGCAGCACCGGCCGGACGTCCGGGCGGGTGCTCACCGTGACGCCGGCAGCCGCCGTCCTGGCCGAACGCGCGCACGCCCCCGCGCCCGCAGCGGCCCCGACGGCCGTCGTCGTTCCTGCCCCGGCGGTGCAGGTGCTCACGCTCGTGGACCCGCTCCCCGGGTTCCCGGACCACCGGGACTACGTCCTCGTCCCCGCCGAGGAGAGCGGCCGGTTGTCCTGGCTGCAGGCGGTGGCGCCGGACGGGCCCCGGTTCCTCGCCGTCGCGGCGGGGGTCTTCTTCCCGGACTACGCCCCGAGCGTGCCCGGCGCCGTCGCCCTGTCGCTCGGCCTGGACGGCCTGGACGACATCGCCACGGTGCAGCTCTACTGCGTGGTGTCGGTCCCGGACGGCGACGTGTCGGCCGCGACCGCCAACCTCCGTGCCCCCGTGGTGGTGAACCCGGCCACCCACCGGGCCTGCCAGGTGGTCCTGACCGGTTCCGACCATCCCATCAGGCGGCCACTCCGCCGATAACTGCTGACAGCGGCTGTGCGATGGTGCAGCCGCGCCGCCCGCCTGCCGGGCATCGCCAAGGACGGCTCACACACACCCATGGAGGGGTACTCGTGCTCACACTCACCCGCAGCGTCGGCGAGACGATCCGGATCGGCGACGACATCGAGGTCCATGTCGTCGAGGTCCGCGGTGGCACCGTCCGCCTCGGCTTCAAGGCCCCCCGCGAGGTCACGATCCACCGCGAGGAGGTCTACCGGCAGATCGCCGAGGCCAACCTCCTCGCGGCGCAGGTGACGGCCGACAGCCTCGGTGCACTCGCCGCGTTCGCGCCGTCCTCCGCTGCCACCGAGGTCGCCGGGGACCACTCCGAGGATGCGCCCGCCTGACACATCTGCACGGGCGGAACCCCTGCCTTGTTGGCACTCGCTGCCGATGTGTCGCGGCGGCGCGGTCCCGACTCCACGACACGGGCAAGTTCTGCCGAACTACCCGGCGATAACTGCGTATGACACGGCGAGTGTTGTGCCCCTGGTTGCCGAACACATAGGGCAGATTTCTCCCCAAGCAAGTGACAGGGGGCGATCAGCATGGAACACAGTGCAATCAACGCACAGTCCGAGCAGGGCGAGCCGGAGTCGGTGGTCGTCCACGTGCAGCTGCGGCCGCGCCGGGGGGCTACCCGCCGGTGCCTGGCCGCGCTCGCCGCGCTCGCGGCCGAGCACGAAGAGGTCTCCTTCGCCGTCACCGGCCTGAGCAAGGACGACCGCGTGGTCCGCGTGACCGTGGGTGTCGACCTCGGCCCCCGCACGGCCGTGGCGAAGTTCTCGCCGCAGGCCCAGGCCGCGTACGCCTTCGTCAGCGCCATCTTCGCGTCGCTGTACGACCACATGCCGGTCTACACGGCCGAGCCCAGCGGTGCCGAGCGCGCCGCCGCGGCGACCCTGCTCGAGACGGCGGGCGCCGGCGCCTCTGCGGCCGACGTCCTCGAGGTGCTGCCGGCGACGTCGGCATCCCTCGTCCCCTCGCCCCGCGTGGCGGGTCCCGGGGAACGCATCCCGGCCTGACGGCCGCTCCTCGCTTCCGGGCCCCTTCCCCGGGTCCGTCCTTCCCCGTAGTGCCAGGAGTTCCGGTGTCCCACAACGCTTCTCTTCCGTCTGCTTCTGCTTCCTTCGCCACCGCCACGACCGCGACCGACAGCCGCGCCCGTGCCCGCCAGCCGCTCGTCTTCGGCGGCATCCCCGAGGCCGAGGGCTGGGCCTTGGCACCCATCGCGCCCCGCGACCGCGTGCACTTCCGCGTGGACCACGAACTGCCGCTCGCGGAGTTCCGCGCCGATCTGCCCGACGGCGTCACCGCCACCTACGACCAGGGGGACGGCCTCTACCGGGTCGACGGCGCCTGCGGCTCCGCCGCGATGCTGGCCGACTGGATCCGCGCCTGGGCCGCCCGGCACGGCTCGTCGACGATCGGCCTGCGGGCCGAGACCGACGTGCGCCGCCGCGCGCCGCGCGACCTGCCCGCCGACTTCCTGGCCGACCTGTGCCGGCACTACGGGCCGGTGAGCCTCAAGCGCCTGCAGCGGAACATGAGCACCATCCGGCTGCACCTGCCCGACCCGGACGACCTCGGCCAGCAGGTGTTCGAGTGGGTGCTCAAGGCGGTCGCGCAGTACGACGAGACCAAGGGCGTCCCGTTCGGCGCGTTCCTCGCCACCCAGCTGTCGAAGTGGGTGCACGACCTGGGCCGCAACGCCCACGGGCGCACCGCCGCCGACACCGAGCACAAGCAGCAGAAGGCGATCGCCGCCTTCATCGCCGAGCACCAGCGGCGTCCCAGCGAGAAGGAGCTCGCGGCCTACATGGGCCAGAGCGTGGCCACGCTGCGCCGGAACTCCCAGACCGTGGCGACGCTCAATGGCCTGCGCAACCTGCAGTCCCTCGACGGCGGCCCCGACGCGACCGAGATCCTGCTGCCGGACTCCTCCGAGGCGCCCGACGAGATCATGGGGGAGGCGGAGCAGACGCTGCTCTCGCACGCCCTCACCGCCGCGTGCGCCCCCGACCCGGACGCGCGCCGCGACCAGCGCGCCGGTCAGCCCAACGTGCTCGGCTGGGCGACCTGGTACCTGACGACGTGGGGCGGGCAGACCAAGACCCAGCTGTCGCAGGACCTCAACACGTCGGTGCGGAACATGAACGTGTACGCCGACCGCGTGGAGCAGGCCCTCAAGTCCCGCCTCGCCGAACTCGCCGACCAGTAGGGGCCGAAATGGCCACTTTGGCCCTACTGGGGCCGCGCGAGTTCGGCGCGGATCCGCTGGACCACGCCGACCAGGTCACGTAGGTCTGCTGCACTGAGCCGGATGACTCGCCACCCGGCTGCGATCAGCCGTGCGATGCGCTCGTCGTCGCGGACGATCTGGGTGCCCTCGAAGTGGTAGGCACCCTCGTACTCGATGGCCAGGCGCGCCTCCGGGAAGGCGAGGTCGACCCGTCCCAGCAGGACGCCGTCGACCCGCACCTCGTACTGGGGCACCGGAGACAGTCCGGCCAGTACGCATGCAACTCGCACGCGCGACTCGGGCGCCGACTCGGCCCGTGGGTCTACGAGCGGGATGGCTCGCCTGACCTTGGCGACTCCCCACCGCCCCGCGCCGTCGCACACCATGGCCTGGAGCAGAGGCAGTCGGACGCTGCCGGCGCGCACCATCGCGTCCAACGCCGCGACGGCGGTGCCGACGGGTTCCAGAGCGGCCACGTCCCACGCCGTCCGCAGGGCCGACGTGACCGGGACGGCGTCCCGCTCCTCAACCTCGGCCGCGTCGAGCAGCGTTCTGTGGACCATCGTTCCCCGAGGGCCTCTCCACTCGACGTCCGCCGGTCGCAGGACGGTGACCGGGTCGTGCGGTGCGGCGAACGGGGCTCCGTGCCACGCTGCCGCGGAGTGGCCTCCGATCGCCGTGCCCCCCGGAAGGAGCAGTGCGACGCCCCGACAGCGCAGCCGGTGGTCGAACGACAGACCCGGGTCGGCGTACACACCCTGGACGAGGCGTCGGAAGCCGCGCTCGCGCAGCTGCTTTCGCGTGATCACTCCCTCGGCTATCGCGTGGCTGCCGATGAAGACCCCGGTCAGGTGGCGGATGGACACCCGGGCAGGGTGCCGCGTGCCGGCCCGCTCCCGCTGTCGTCGTCCACAGGGGCACAAGTGGCCACTTTGGCCCTTCGGGTCAGCGCCAGGCGCGGAGGACGTCGCGGGCGACGACGCCCTCCCGCACGCGCTGGGGGTGGTCACCCACGTCGATCGTGGTGATCGTCTCCGCCGTGTCGTAGTCGATGACGACGACCTGGTCGGTCCCGCTCACCGACACCCAGCACTCGTCGCCGTAGACCCCGTTGGTCGACCAGTAGGGCTTCTCGCCGACCTCGACCAGCCGGTGCTCCTCGGTCTCGCGGTCGATGATGGCCGCGTAGCCGTCCATGGTCCCGGCGGCGCACAGCGTCGTCCCCGCGGGGTTCATGGCCATGCCGTGGTGCGCGGAGTCGAGCACGTACCGCTCGCGCGGCTCCGTCGTCCGCCTGGGCAGGTCGACCACCCGCGTCACCGCGCCGACGGACGGCTCGCCGTCGTAGCCGGTGGCGCCGTCGAGATCGGCGGCCTGGGTGTCGAACTCGATCCAGCCGTGGAAGAACGACACCTGCAGGTACACGAACCGCTCGTCTGGGGCCAGCGCCATCGGGCGGACCGCCGAGGCCATGCCGGGGTAGCCCGCCTCGGCCAGTTCCTGGCCCATGTCCCAGCGCGACTCCACGGTGAGGCCGTCGGTGCGCACGATCTGGAAGTACCGCTCGCCCTTCAGGGTGTCGTAGGCCTGGCGGAGGACCGGCCGGTCGGTCGGCGTGTAGACGCGGCCGATGCTGGCGTGGAACACCCGCTCGCCGTCCCGGGTGTAGTTGTTCTCGTGCGGGCTGTCGCCGCTCGGGAACTCGCCGGTCTTGGCGCCGGTGCGGATGTCGAGCTCGTGCACCTTGTTGGCGGTCGAGTCGCTCACCAGCAGCCGCTCGCCGTCGGGGGACACCCCCATGTGGTCGGAGCGGTAGCCCTCCATCGCGAAGCGCCAGACGATCCGGCCGCTGGCGAGGTCGATCCCCACGACGTCGGCGAAGCTGGGGCGGCTCACCGCGAGCAGCCGGCCGTCGTGGGTGGTGAACATGTCGTCGGTGTACTGCGCGTGGCCCTCGCCGATCGCGACCTGGATGGCGAGGTAGAACGCCAGCTTGTCGGGCCGGCTCAGTATCTCCGCCATCCGCTGGCGCCGGTCGGGGATGGTGTCGATGGTGCGGATCGGCGCGTGCGTCCGGGCGTCGACGACGGTCGCCGTCCCGTCCCAGTTGTTGCCGACGAACATGACCGCCCGCGAGGAGCCGCCTCCTCCGCCGCCACCTCCCTGGGCCGCTGCCTGCGTGGTGAGGGCCCCGGTGGTGAGGGCGGCGGCCAGAGCGATGGCGGGGGCGAGGACGGCGATGCGGCGCATGGAGGGTCTCCCGGCTCGGTCGGCTTCGGGATGGGAACGCGCGAGCGACGCCACGGTTACGCAGCCGTGTCATCGACCGGGCGCGGAAATGCTGCTCGGAAGGGTCCATCCCGGTCCGGCGCTGCCGATATCCACCACGTGACCGCCCGCACCGACCTCCGCCGCGGCACGGTGCGCTGTGCTGCCGGAGTCCGCGGCCGGACGGTCGCTGCGTGAGCGTGCTCCCCGCCGGTGGACCCGGCCCCGAGGTGCTCGTCCCGCACTGGCTCGCGGCCGGGCAGCGCACCCAGCTCGCCACCGCCGTGCGCCAGGCGCTGACCGGCCGACTGGTGCACCCGGTCGCGGTCATCCACCTCGAGGACGTGCTCACCGAGCTGCACGTCGCTGCCGCACGGGACGCGGTGTGGCCCGCCTCGGCCGCCCGTGTGCGGCTGGCCACCGGCTGGGACGAGGACGTCCTGCCGGTGCGGCTCAGCGCGGCGGAGCTGGCCAGCGTGCTGGCGCTGCCCGAGCTGCCGGACGGCGTCCGTGCCCTGCTCGTCGGGAACGCGAGCGCATGACCGATCCCCGCTTCGGCGGCTCGGCCGGTCTGCTCCAGCGGCTGCGTCCGGTCCGGATCGACGTGGCCGACCTCCTGGAGGTCGCCCACGCCGTGCTGCCCGGCCTGGCCACCCCAGGGCTCCGGCTCGATCTCGTCCAGCGTTCCGGCGCGGGCTCGCTGGTCGTGCTGGAGGAGGACGAGCGCCGGGTGCGCATCCACCTGGGCGAGCTCGCCGACGACATGGCACGTGCCGGAGTCCCCCCGACCCAGGAGGCGATGGGCGCCGCCCTGGTCTCCTGGGTGGCCCACCGTCCGGTGACCGACGCCGCGGCGGCCACGGCGGGCGTCGCCGTCCTCGACTGGTCCGACCGCAGCGAGACGGCGATCGGCTGGCGGGTCGTCGTGCGCCGGGGCGACCTCGCCCTGCCGTGGACGCCGTCGGTTCCGGTCGATGGCGTCGCCCTGCTCCGCACCCGGTCCCGCGCGTCCGGCCGGGCGCACGACGTGCGGCTCGACCTCCGGGTCGAGGGGCCGGTCGCGTTGTGGTCGCACCCGGTGGTCCCGGTGCTCTCCAGCGCCGCCCTGGTCGCGCCGGAGCGGATGCTCCAGCGGATCGCCGACGCAGGCCTGGCGATGCCCGACATGCACGTCGTCGTCACGCCGCGGCGGCCCGTGGCATGCGCCGGACCGTCCATCGCGGCACGGCTGGCGGGCGAGACGACCGAGGCCAGCGTCACGCTGCCGTGGCGGCGCCTGGCCGATCTGCCCTGGATCTGACGAAGGACCAGCGTTCCCCCGCGCCTCGCACGCTCGGCGCGGGCTCCTGAACGCCGGCCGTCCCAGCGCGTCCCGTCAAGAGATGTAGCCGTACTCCCAGTGCCACGGCTCGGGCTTCTCGCCACCGGGTGCGGCCCAGTCGGGCTGGACGAACCCGAAGCGGGCGGCGTTGGCGGTCATCCAGGTGAACTGCGGCGAACCCTCGACGTTGATGCCACCGCACAGGTCGACCGCGAGCGCCCAGCCGTGGTTGGAGGTGCCGGGCACCGCCGCGAGCTTGGGCTTGCGGGCGAACGCCGAGACCTGAGACGCCAGCGAGCGGTAGGAGTCGGTGATGCACAGCCGGGTGCCGAACGCCGCGGTGAAGGCCGCGTCGAGCTGGCCGTAGGACGCCGCGGCGTCGCAGCGCAGGGCGTGCCGGTGGACGCCCAGCTGGCACAGGGCCTCGCCCGGGATCTGCCCGTTGCTCCACCCGCCCCAGGAAGCCGTCCGCTCGCCGGCCGGCGGCAGGGGAGCGCCACAGGCACCGGCCTCCGCCACGGGCAGGGGCGGGTTGGGCTGCGCCGGCGCAGGCAGCGTCACGCGGGTGGCGGTCGAACCGGAGGTCAGGGATCGGACGGAGACCTGGAAGGTCGTCGCGGAGGCGCCGACGACCTCGCCGTCGCCGAGGTAGATGGCGACGTCCTGCCCGCCGGGGGCGTACACGAGGTCACCGATCTGCAGGTTGTCCAGCGGCACGGGCGCGCCGGTGGCCCACTGGTCCTGAGGGGTCGCCGGGACGGCGTGACCGGCCCGCAGCCAGGACGCCGCCGTGAAGCCACCGCAGTCGTAGCTGTCCGGCCCGGTGGTGCCGGGGACGAACGGCTTGCCGAGCTGGGAGAGCGCCGTGCTGACGGCGGCCGCGGTCTCCGCGGACACGACGGTGACCGGACTGCTGCCGATGACGGCCCACACCACACCGGGGATCGGCTGCCCCGCGGCGTCGAGCGCGGGCGTGAAGCCGGCCGGCAGGTCGGCGGGGTCGGCGATGTCGGCCGCCGGCGGCGGCGCGATGCCGGCCGCGGCCAGCTGACCGAGGTACTGCTGCCAGCGGGCCGTGGCCTGCTGGTTGCGCTCCTGCTGGGGGCCGGTGACGGGGACGGCGCCGAGGCCGGCCAGCACCGAGGTGATCTCGGGGGTCAAGTCGTCGACCGTGGACCGCACCGCGGCCAGGACGGCGTCGGCGCGGTCGTCGGCCTCCCGGACCGCGGACTCCGCCAGGGCCACGCGGTCGCCCGCGACGGCCAGCGCGACGCTGCTGCGCTGGGCGCGGACGATCTCGGCGGTCAGCTCCCGGTCGGCGCGCTCGGCCAGCGACTGACCGTAGAGCGCCCCGGAGGTCATGGCAGCGTCGCGCACGGAGAGCGAGAGCAGCGGGTAGCGCTCGTGGGGGGTGGCCCGGTACAGCTTGGCCGCGGTGACGCCCACGGTCGCCTGCCGCGCCTCGACGTCGGCACGGGCGGCACGCTCGGCGTCCTGCGCCTGCCGCAGCTCCGTGCGGCGCTGGGCCACCTCCTGCTCCAGCAGCCGGTACCGACCGGCGTCCTCGAGCATGGAGCTCTGGGCCGCGAGAGCGAGGGACGTGTCGTCGAGCGACCCGTTCCGCCGGCCGTCGCCGGCGCCGGGGAGGACCAGCGCGGCGACCGCGGGCAGGAGCAGGGTGCTGAGGGCGACCACGCGCAGCCGGGTCGGCCAGGCGGAGCCGGTGCGGGTCGCAGGGCGCTGGGCGGCGCGACGGCGGGGCTTGGTGGGGCGCCGGGTGAGGCCAGGGGTGGCCGTCCGGCCCTTCGCGGCGGGACGACGGGCCGGGGGACGGGGAGCGGTGCGCGAGGCGCCGGGAGTCGTGCGCTGGGCGGTTGCGGTGCGCAGCGCGGCGGCCTGGACCGGCGTGAGCGGCTGACCGGCGGCGAGTGCCCGGAGGGCCATCGCCTCGCGGAGCGCCTGCGCCTCGCGGGCGCTGAGGACCGGGCGGGCGGACGGGCGGGCGGACGGGCGGGCGGTGGACGTGCGCGGTGCAGGCACTGCAGCGTCCCCCGGTGGTCTCGTCGTGTCGTGGCCGGCCCCGGCTGCGGGTGCAGCTGGGGCGTTCTGACCACGTATCGACGTGCCGGGGGGAGTCGCTGAACGGGGGGTGAGGCCTTCTCACCCCTCCGGGTGAGGGTGAACCTTCGGGTAGCTGGGGGGAGGTGACCCGTGCGGGGGAGGGGTCAGGGGGCCCACCAGGCGCCGTGCCGGTGGACCAGTGGGATGCGCAGCTCGCCGCCGTCCTCGGTGGAGACCACGACCTCGACCTTGGTGATGCGGACCGGTGGCCCGTCGTGCTCGGGCTCGAGCAGGCTGCCGCTGGCGAGGGGGATCGGAGGTACGACGAGGACGTCGTCGCCGGGCGGGTCGGCCATGGGCGGTCCTCCTGGTGTGCGGCTCCTCCGCGGGTGCGGGCGCCGGGTGCGGCGCACTCACCGTAGGGGGGACACGGCTCGGGCCGGGCAGCACCTCCGTGGGGAGGGCTGCCCGGCCCGTGGGACGTCGTCGGTGGATCAGCGCTGTTCGACGGGCACGAAGCTCCGCTCGGTCTCCCCGACGTACAGCTGGCGGGGCCGGCCGATCTTGGTGGACGGGTCGGCGATCATCTCCCGCCACTGCGCGATCCAGCCGGGCAGCCGGCCGATCGCGAAGAGCACCGTGAACATCCGGGTCGGGAAGCCCATCGCCCGGTAGATCAGGCCCGTGTAGAAGTCGACGTTCGGGTAGAGCTTGCGCTGGATGAAGTAGTCGTCCTTGAGCGCGATCTCCTCGAGCTGCCGGGCGAGGTCCAGCAGCTCGTTGTTGCCGCCGAGCTTGTCCAGCACGGTGTCCGCGGTCGACTTCACGATGGCCGCGCGCGGGTCGTAGTTCTTGTAGACCCGGTGGCCGAAGCCCATCAGCTTGACGCCCGGCTCCTTGTTCTTGACCCGCTCCACGAAGCGAGGGATGTCGCCGCCGTCGCGCTGGATCGCCTCGAGCATCTCCAGCACCGACTGGTTCGCGCCGCCGTGCAGCGGACCGAACAGCGCGTTGATGCCGGCCGACACGGACGCGAAGAGGTTGGCGTGCGACGACCCCACCAGCCGCACCGTGGAGGTCGAGCAGTTCTGCTCGTGGTCGGCGTGCAGGACGAAGAGCTGGTCCAGCGCGCTGACCAGGTCGGGGTCCATGTCGTACGGCTCGGCCGGGAAGCCGAAGGTCATGCGGAGGAAGTTCTCCACCAGGCCACAGGAGTTGTCGGGGTAGAGGAAGGGCTGGCCGACGGACTTCTTGTACGCGTAGGCGGCGATCGTCGGCACCTTCGCCAGCAGGCGCAGCGTCGAGATCTCGACCTGCTCCTCGTCGAAGGGGTCGAGCGAGTCCTGGTAGAAGGTCGACAGCGCGCTGACGGCCGAGGACAGCACGGGCATCGGGTGCGCGTCGCGCGGGAAGCCGTTGAAGAACATCTTCAGGTCCTCGTGCAGCAGCGTGTGCCGCCGGATCCGCTGGTCGAACGCCCCCAGCTGGTCGGCCGTGGGCAGCTCGCCGTAGATCAGCAGGTAGGTGACCTCGAGGAAGCTGGCCTTGCCCGCGAGCTGGTCGATCGGATAGCCGCGGTAGCGCAGGATCCCGGCGTCACCGTCGATGTAGGTGATCGCCGAGGCGCAGGAGGCCGTGTTCACGAAGCCGATGTCGAGGGCGACCTTGCCGGTCGTCGACAGGAGCTTGCTCGTGTCGTAGCCGTCGGATCCCTCGGCCGCCTTCACGACGGGCAGGGGCAGTTCTCCACCGGGGTAGCGCAGGGCTACATCTGATTCGGTCACGGTCTCGGACGCTACTGGGCCGCCGCCCGGGACGCCCGGCGACGTCCCCCGTGCGCGGATCAGCCGACGACCGGCTCCGGCTCGCGCCCGGGTGCCAGTCACCGCCGCAGGGACGGGGTCAGGAGTGCGGGACGGGGCGCGCGAACACGTTGACCTGGCCGAGGTACCCGGGCGGCAGCGGGAAGGGCAACACCTGGCCGTCGCTCTCGGCGAGCGCGGTGAACTCGAACTCGCCGGCACGGCTGAGGAGCGCGATCGAGTCCTCCTGCGTCCAGCCGTGGTCGGCGGCGGCGACAGGGGTGTACTCGTAGACGACTGTGGGCCGGACAGCGGCGATGAACTCCAGGGCGCCACGGAGCACGCTGGGTTCATGGCCCTCGACATCGACCTTCAGCAGGGTGACGCCGTCGAGTTCGCCGGCCGCGTACAGAGTGTCCAACCGGACCGCCGGGACGGTGACCTGCTCCCACTCATTGAGCAGGCCGAACGCGTGCCGTCGTGCGGACGCGATGGCGCTGTTGCCCGGTGTCGCGTTGAACACAAGTGAACCGTCGGTGTCGCTCACCGCGGCATTGAAGAGCGTCACGTTCTCCGCGTCGTTGAGCGCGATGGTCGACGCGGCCAATCGCAGCGTCTCAGGAGACGGTTCGAAGGCGAAGACCTGGCCGCCCGGCGCGAGGTGCGCAGCCACGCTCGCCGCGACCACGCCGATGTTGGTTCCCACGTCGATGTAGTTGCCCGGTCGCCGTGAGAGCTCCCCCTCGAGCGCGTCGATGAGGGTGCTGTTGCACCCCGGATCGATGGCGTGCAGAGCTGACGGCCAGTCCCGGGCGTCACCCATGTACTGGAGGCCCCCGGCAACGGTACCGGTGAAGTACGGCCGGTCCGGCGGGACGTCGGCCCGTCGCCGTTCGAAGTCCTGGACGAACTGCGCGCCTACCAGGGACAGGAGGTCGGTGCGACGACCCGACCGTCCGAACTCCGCCGCCGTCAGCGCCTCCCACATCGCGCTGAAGTCCCCGACGTGGACCTGCAGGTCGGCGAGGATCTCCTGGCAGTCAGGGAGTCGGAAACGGGTCACCCCCGGCTGTTCCGTGCCCGCACCGTCCGGGAGATCGAACGTCCACGTCGCGAAGGCACGCCCGTGGTGCCACCGGCGGTCGCGAGGGACCACTGCGAGCCAGGGATGGGGCAGGAGCACCGCGGGGTCCTCGGTCGGTACGAGTTCCAGGTCGATGTCGGGCCCCGCGCTCAGGGCGTCCTCGAGCATGGGGACGGCCCGGTCGAGGTCCGCCGGGTGTACCGCCACCATGGCCTGCCGGGACACGCCGGCGGCCAGCAGCTCGCGGAGGGCCTGCACCGTGGCGTTGACCTCGGCCGGCACGAGGGCGGGGGCAGCTAGCGCCGTGGGATACTCGCGGGTCCAGACGTCCAGTTCCTGGACGAGCCGGTCGCGGACAACGGGGCCGTGGGCCCGCTCGGGCAGCCCGGTGGTACGGGTGGCCGGCGTGGGGCGGGTGAGCTCCACGAGGGCGGCCGTGGACAGGAAGGCTGCTTCGAGCGCAGCTCCGTGGTCGGGGGTGTCGATGAGCTGGTGGAGGCGATTGGCGGCCTCCACCAGAGCCCGGGCCTGGGCTCGTCGTTCCTGGCCGTCGCCCGCGAGGAACCCGTGGCGTGCGCCCCAGTCGACCAGTCGGGACCAGTCGCGCTCGCCGCGGCCGAGGTAGCGGGGGTTGTGGGTGTTCTGCCCGCTGTGGAAGCGGAATCGGCTCAGGCTGCGGGGGGTGTAGTAGGCCGGTCCCTTCGCGAGCAGGTGCAGCCAGAGCTGTACGTCGTTGAGCACGTCGATGGTCCGGCCGTCGATGGTCCAGAGCTCGTCGGGGGAGACGTCATCGCGGCGGAACAGCACCGTGGTCGGCTCGCCGATCACGTTCGTGCAGTTGAGCAGCACGGCGTTGCCCAGCTCGCGGCCATCGAGCAGCCGGGATCGGTCTGCCAGCTTGGGGAACTCGTGCTGCGGGATCGCCCTGCCCTGCTCGTCGATGCGCACGCGGTGGGAGAAGGCCATCGTCGCCTCCGGGTGCTGCTGCATGCCGCGCACCAGCTCCCGCACGCAATCGGTCCCGAGGACGTCGTCGTGCATGAGGTACTTCACGTACTCGCCGCGCGCCTCGGCCAGCAGCCGACGCGGGTTCTCGAGCGGGCCGATGTTGGGGTCGAACCGGAGCACGCGGACGCGGGAGTCCTCCGCTGCCACAGCGGCGAGGATGTCTGGGGTGCGGTCGGTCGAGCCGTCGTCGCCGACGATCACCTCGATGTTGCGGTGGCTCTGCCCGAGCGCGGATCTCAGCGCCGCCTTGAGGAACCGCTCACCGTTGTAGGTCGGGACGAGGATGCTGACGAGGGGATCGGCCACGGGCGTGCTCTCCTGATGGTCGTGTGCGGCGGCCCGGGTGGCCTCCAAGACGCGGCGTCGGCTCCACAGCTGGGCGTCCACCCCGTACGCCTGTCGCGTCGTCCGCAGGCCGGCCTGGGCGACACGGCGCACGCCGTCGGGGTCCGCCACCAAGTCGAGGATCCGCGCTACGACCTCGACGACGTCCGCACGCGGCATGTGGATGTCGCGGCCGTCCGTGTAGAGGCGGTTCTGGTTCAGCGGGTCGGTCGCGACCAGGGCGACCCCGCACAAGGCCGCCTCGACGCAGGCCCCCGTCGGGAAGCCATCGAATGCGCCGGGGGCGAGACGACCCGAGGCCGTCGGGGAGACGATGACGTCCATCCCCGAGTAGAACTGCCGCAACTCGGGCGTGCTGAGCACCCCCGAGAAGCTCAAGTCCAGATTCGCGTGCTCGCCGGCCAGGTCCGAGGGTCCGAAACCACCGACGACGTGGCCGCGGACGGGCAGACCTGCGTCCCTGAGCAGGCGCAGGGACTCCAGGAAGACGGGGAACCCCTTGTCCGAGCCATCGGCGGTGTAGCGGTGGGCCACGAAGCAGACGTCGAGGGTCGGCTTGCCGCTGCCGAAGTAGTTCGTCCGCAGGCCCGGGCCCGACCGCAGGTAGCCAGGGTCGACCACGACCCCGAGCACCTCGGTGACCGGGACCGATCCACCGGTGATGGTCTGCACGAGGTCGGTCACCAACGGCTGGGTGGTGATCACGTGCCGGAGCTGCGGGGAGCGCAGAACCCGCCGCAGCTTGCGCTCCGCGGCGGCCTCGCCGAGATGCAAGCCGCCCCCGGGGTAGAGGGTCAGCACGAACGGCAGCGGGGTCCGCTCCAGGTCATCCAGGAATTGTGCGGCGTTGTTCAGGAACATGATGGAGGCGCACCCATAGTCCGCGAGCCGGCGGGGGTCGTACGGCGATACCTGGGTGGCCGTCCGCGGGTGGAGGTCTGCGTACTCCGTGATCAGCGGCTCCAGCGGCTCGATCGTCGTCATGACCTCGCTGACGACGCCGTGGCGCAACATCCAGTCGAACTCCGCGATGCGGAAGCCCGTGCCCTTCGTCGGGAAGTAGTCGTCCAGCACCACGATCGCGCGAGCACCGTCCGGTTCGGCGACGGCCACTCCGGGCGCGGCCGGGGCGTCATCGGGACGCGTGACCGCTGCACCGGTGCCCGCAATCAACTCCCGGGCGACGTGCGGCGGCAGTAGGTGCAGGTGGCTGGGCACCAGCTCGTGCACATCTGCCTGGTGCGCCCGGTGCCCCGGAGCGGCGTCCGGGTGCAGTCCGACCGGGCCGTACCCGGTCATCGCCAGCGCGATCAGCCAGTCGTGGGCTGCCGTCTCGAAGATCTCCGGGTGGAGCCGTTCCACCGCCTCGGCCCGGTACGTGGCGCGGCTCCACGTCACGGCAACGTCACCCTGCGCGAGCTGCCGAGCGGTCACCTCGACGTGGGCGGAGGGGCCGCTGTCGTGGACGGAGCCGCCCGTGGCGGCCATGGACAAGTGAGGTTGCGTGTCCAGCAGCTGGACCTGCCGTCGCAGCTCCTCGGGCGAGGCCCACTCGTCGTCATCGGCGAGCGCAGCGACGTAGCGGCCTCGGCATGCCGCGAACCCGCGATGGAGGCCGAGCGCGGCGCCGGGTCGGTTCTCGCCGGCGAGGACACGCACCTCGACGGTCGCCCGCTCCGACCACGCCGTGATCACTGGCAGCGCTCGGTCGCCGGAGGACTCGTCGGCGACGACCACCTCGACGGCCTCGTCGAGTCGCTGTATCCGGATCGATTCCAGCGCGCGCTCGAGGAGCGTCCCGCCATCCCGGATGACCAGGAGGACGCTGACTCGGGGTGCTGTCATGCGCGGCGATCGCCTTTCGAGGAACAGGGTCGGAGGAGCGCGTCGTGGATCCGGTCGACGCGGTCGGCGCCCGGGACGCGGGCCGAGCGCGGGGGACGTCCAGGGTGCGCGGGTCGGGGGCGGGACCGTGGCGATCGGTCAAGATGTGTCTGAACCCGCCCGAGAGGAGGGTGACGTCGGACAAGCCTGGGGTGGCAGTGATACGACTGGTCGTGATGGGCGCGGGCGGGCACGCGCGAGAGGTCCTCGACGTTCTGGAGTCCCTCCCCGAGGGCCCGGCGCGGGAGCGGACGAAGGTTTTCGCCGAGCCGGGGTCGACCGCCGAGGCGGCCGCGGCGCTCGTCCGGGAACGGGGGTACGGACTGGTCGACGCACTTCCGGAGGACGCCAGCCACTACCTTCCGGCGGTCGGGGACCCGGCGCTGCGACGAAGGTTCGTGACGCTCGCGGAAGGTCGCGGCCTGGAGCCGGTGCAGGCGGTGAGCCCGCTGAGCACCGTTCCCGAGGCCGTGCGGGAGGTCCCCGGCCTGGTGGTCCTCCCGCGTAGCCACATCAGCACGGCCGTCGCGCTCGGCCGTCACTGTCACCTCAACACGGGCTGCTCGCTGAGCCACGACGGCCGGCTGGGCGACCGGGTGACGTTGGGCCCGGGCGTGCTGCTGGCGGGTGGGGTCGTGGTCGAGGATGACGCCGTCCTCGGAGTCGGTGCCATCGTGCTGCCCGGACGCCGGATCGGTCGCGGTGCCGTGGTGGGCGGGGGCGCGGTCGTCGTCCACGACGTCGCCCCGGGGACGACGGTGGCCGGCAACCCCGCCCGTCCGCTCGGCCCGGGCTGAGCACCTCCTCCCGGCACGCCCGTCTACGACCAGCGGCGCGGGGGTCACGGCACCGGTCGGGAGGCGGCGACCGGGGCGACTCCGGGGCCCTCCGCTGCGCTCCCGGCAATCACTTTGAGGGGGTGGGGGACGATGCGGGGTGCGCGGGAGGAGGGCGCCGGCGAGGCCATGAACCGCGGACGGCGTGGCGTCGTCGTGACGACGCGGAGCACCAGGTCCCGGATCCGCTCCAGGGACCCTGCGCTGAGGTCGTTGGCCATCGGCAGGGCGACGATGCGCTGGGACAGCGATTCGGTGACGCGAAGTTCACCGGCGCGCTGGACGGACGCGAACACCGGCAGCTGATGCATCGGCGGGTCGAAGTACGCGCGGACCTCGATCCGGGCGTCGTGTGCCTTCTGCAGCAGCAGGTCGCGGGAGGCGCCGCTGGGCAGAGCCACTGGAACGAACTGGAACGTGGAGCCGGCGGAGCCGCCCTGGAACGCGAGGCCAGCGGGCTCGAGCTCGCTGCGGAGCCATTCGGCAGCGGCGCGGCGGTGCGCCAGCACGTGGTCGAACCGGTCGAGCACGGCGAGGCCGACGGCCGCCGTCAGCTCGGGCATCTTCCCGTTGATGCCCAGGTGCCCGGTCACCGAACGGGTGTTGTCGAACCCGAAGTTGACGAGCTCGGTCAGCGAGTCGAGGACCGCGGCGGAGCGGGAGGTGACTAGCCCTCCCTCTCCGACCGCGAAGGGCTTGGTGGCGTGGAAGCTGAAGATCTCCGCCTCACCCTGGTCGCCCAGGGTGCAGCCGTCCTCGTCGACGGCTCCGAACCCCGCCGCGGAGTCGACGATGACGGGCACGCCGAGGTCGAGCGCGGCCGCGGCGAGCGAGGTCCGGCGCACCCGGCTGGGGGCGGTGCCGAAAGTGGAGCACTGCAGCACCCCGGCCAGGGAGCTGCGCAAACCCCGCAGCTGGGCGAGCGACGCCTCGGACGGCTGCCAGTCGTAGGGATCTACGTCGATGAACACCGGCTCGAACCCCGCCCACCTCACCGCATTGATGCTGGCGATGAAGGTGAACGACGGCACCGCAACCAGGCGACGCTGGCCCTGCGGGGTGCCGAGGACGGCGCGCAGCGCCACCATCAGACCGGACGTCGCGTTGTTCACTGCTACGCCAGGGTGCTCGAGGCCCAGGCGGTCGGCACAGGCACGTTCCAGCCGGGCGACGCACGGGCCACCGTTGGAGAACCAGCGCAACCGCTCGGCCTCGGCGAACCAGGGCTCGACCTCGCGCAGGCTGGGCAGCGTCGGCGCCTGGAAGCGGATCAGCTCGTGTGCAACCACCGGGTGCGCTCCTCACGTGACGGGGTCCGCCGGAAGGACGCCCGAGGCGTCTCATCGAGGGCCCCGACGGCGATCCGGCTCGGGTGCTGGATGGCGCGGACCGACCACACCGGGGCCGTTCGGGGGAGGGCAGGCAGGTCCCGCCCGACTCCGGACAGAGGGCATGTTCACCCGCCCGGCGCGACCTGGCTCTTGCGACTCGCCGTTGCCACGCGGCTGCGCCGAGTTTCCGGAACCAGAGCCGCCCATCGACCCCAGACGCCCCAGCTGTCCCGAACCGTGGTTTCGACAGCCCGGGATGTTGCGGTCAGGGGTGGGTCATCGAGAGGACGTCGAGGGCGGCGTCCAGCTGCTCCTCGGTGAGCTTTCCCTGCTCGACGTAGCCGCGCTCGACCACGACCTGCCGGATCGTCTTCTGCTCCTTGAGCGACTGCTTGGCCACGATCGCCGCCTCCTCGTAGCCGATGTACTTGTTCAGCGGCGTGACGATCGAGGGGGAGGACTCGGCCAGCTCGCGGCAGCGGTCGACGTTGGCGGTGATGCCGTCGACGGTGCGGTCGGCCAGGATCCGGCTGACGTTGGCCAGCAGCCGGATGGACTCCAGGACGTTGCGCGCCATCAGCGGCAGGGTGACGTTCAGCTCGAAGTTGCCCGTCGTCCCGGCGAAGGTGACGGCGGCGTCGTTGCCGATGACCTGGGCGGCCACCTGGATGGTCGCCTCGGGGATGACCGGGTTCACCTTGCCGGGCATGATCGAGCTGCCCGGCTGCAGGTCGGGCAGGAAGATCTCGCCGAGGCCGGTGCGCGGGCCCGAGCCCATCCAGCGGAGGTCGTTGGCGATCTTCACCAGGCCGACGGCGATCGTCTTGAGCTGGCCGGAGGCCTCCACCAGGGCGTCACGCGAGCTCTGGGCCTCGAAGTGGTTGCGGGCCTCCGACAGCGGGAGCTCCATGTCGGCGGCGAGCCGCTCGATGATCGCGGCGGCGAACCCGGGCGGGGTGTTGATCCCGGTGCCCACCGCCGTGCCGCCGAGCGGCAGCTCGCCGACGCGGGGGAGCGACGCCTGCAGCCGCTCGACGCCGTAGCGGATCGCCGCGGCGTAGCCGCCGAACTCCTGGCCGAGGGTGACCGGCGTGGCGTCCATCAGGTGGGTGCGGCCGCTCTTCACGACCTCGGCGAACTCCTCGGCCTTGCGCTCCAGCGAGGCTTCGAGGTGCTGCAGGGCGGGGATGAGCGTCACGACGATGGCGCGCGTGGCGGCGATGTGGATCGCCGACGGAAAGACGTCGTTGGACGACTGCGAGGCGTTGACGTGGTCGTTCGGGTGCACGGGTGCGCCCAGCGACTCGGTGGCGAGGGTGGCGATGACCTCGTTGGTGTTCATGTTGCTCGACGTCCCCGAGCCGGTCTGGAAGACGTCGATCGGGAAGTGCTCGTCCCACTCGCCCCGGGCGACGCTCGCGGCGGCCTCGGTGATCGCGCCGGCGATCGTCGTGTCGAGCACGCCCAGCTCGGCGTTCACCGCCGCGGCGGCGCCCTTGATGGCGGCCAGGGCGCCGATCAGCTCCCGCTCGATCGGCGTGCCCGAGATCGGGAAGTTCTCGACGGCGCGCTGCGTCTGCGCCCGCCACTTGGCCCACCCGGGTACGCGGACCTCTCCCATGGAGTCGTGCTCGATGCGGTAGTCCTGCTCGGCGCCGTCGTGCTGGGCCACGGTGTGCTCCCGGGTGGTGTGGATGAGAACTGTGCTCCGGGAGGGACCCTAGACACCCCGGGCGGAGTCCACGGTCCCGGTCCGGGGGTTCCGGCGCCGATGAGCGGCGCGCGGAGGAGCGGCCGGGGCGGATGCGGTGGAGATCGGGGCCTCCGGCCCCCTAGCATCCGGTGCGCCGACCCCGTCCCCGCTGCGAGGAGATCCCCGTGTCCCAGCCCCCGTACCCGCCACAGGGTGGCAACGAGTCCGGGGGCGACCAGTCCGGGCAGCCGGGGTGGAACCCGCCGGAGGGGTCCGACGAGCCCACCCGGCAGATCGGCAAGCCCCCGGGCACCGAGGGGCAGCGCGACCAGACCCAGCAGTTCGGCCAGCCGGGCTACGGCCAGCAGGGCCAACCGCCCTACGGCCCGCCGGGCCAGCCGCCCTACGGCCAGCAGCCCCCCTACGGCCAGCCGGGTCAGCCGGGTCAGCCGGGTCAGCCGAACTATGGGCAGCAGCCCTACGGCCAGCAGCCCTACGGCCAGCCGCCGTACGGCCAGCCCGGTCAGCCCGGTCAACCGCCGTACGGCCAGCCCGGTCAGCAGCCCTACGGCCAGTACGGCCAGCCGGGGCAGCAGTGGGCCCCGCCCGGAGGCCCGGGCGGGCAGCCGAAGTCCAACCGGAGCACGGTGATCGCCGTCGCGATCGCCGGGGTCGTGCTGCTGGTGGGCGCCGGCATCGCGCTGTGGCTGCTGCTCGGTGGCGACGACGGCGACGCCACCGCGAGCACGAGCACCAGCGCCAGCACGAGCAGCGAAGCGGCCACGTCGAGCTCCGAGCGGAGCACCTCGTCGAGCTCCCGCTCGTCCTCGTCCTCCTCCTCGAGCGAGCCCAGCCCGGGTGGCGACATCCCGCCGGCCACGGTCCCGCCGGAGGGCCTGGGTGACGACCCGGTCCTGGATGCGCTGGCGCAGGACTGCTTCGCCGGCACCATGGAGTCCTGCGACGAGCTGTACCGGACCTCGGAGCGCGATTCGCTGTACGAGGTCTACGGCGGCACCTGTGCCGGACGTCAGCCGATCTCCGACGCCGACTCGGTGTTCTGCACGGTCGCTTTCCCGTCGGACTGACGGCCCGCGACACGCACGTACCGACGGCCCGGCCCTCCCCAGGGGCCGGGCCGTCGCGCGTCCACGGAGCGGGCGCGTCGGGCGTCGGGTCCGCTAGCGTCGGCTCCCGTGACCGATGACGACTCCGTGGCCGGCGTCCCGGCCGTCCGGGCCTCCGACGTCGACCGTGAGGCGGTCGTGGTCCGCCTGCAGACGGCGGTCGGTGAGGGTCGTCTGGACCTCGACGAGTTCGGGCAGCGGGCCGAGGCCGCCTACGCGGCGGTGACCAAGGCCGAGCTGGAGCGGCTGGTGGCCGATCTGCCCGCGAACGCGCCCCCGCCGGTGCAGATCGTGGGGCAGCGGTCGCCCGAGGAGATCTCGAGCGTCTTCGGCGACGTCTCCCTCACCGTCGCGTCGGACCCGCCGCGGCGGGTCGGGACCGTGTTCGGCGACATCCGGCTCGACCTGCGCACCCTGCGCACCGGGGCCGAGCGCATCGACCTGTACCTCAGCACCGTGTTCGGCGACATCGACGTCATCATCGCCGAGGGCGTGGACGCCGAGCTGCACGGCCGCACGATCTTCGGCAACCGCAAGGTGCAGCTCGCCCCCGTGCAGCGCCTGACGGGAACCCCGCTGGTCGTCGTCCACGCGAGGGCGACCTTCGGCGACCTGAAGCTGCGCAGCCTCGCCCCGGGTGACTCGCCCACCCGCTGGGGCCAGCTGATGGAGCGGCTGGCCCAGCGCAGGCAGCTCCCGCCCTCGCCGCCGATGACGGGAGCACCGCCGCCGTTCCCCCCGCCGCCCTCCTGAGGGGCGGTCCTGCTCCTAGTCCCGGTCGAAGGGGACGGCGGAGTAGGCGCGCAGCTTCTCCAGCGAGTGCAGGCTGTCGATCGAGCGGATCGTGCCCGACCTCGATCGCATGACCAGCGACTGGGTGGTGCAGCCGCCGGCGCTGTAGCGGACGCCGCGGAGCAGCTCGCCGTCGGTGATGCCGGTGGCGACGAAGAACACGTCGCCGCGCACCAGGTCGTCGATGTGCAGGACGCGGTCGAGGTCGTGCCCGGCGTCCAGCGCCTTCTGCCGCTCGTCGTCGTCCTTGGGCCACAGCTTGCCCTGCAGGGAGCCGCCCATGCACTTGAGCGCGCAGGCGGCGATGATCCCCTCGGGCGTCCCCCCGATGCCGAGCAGCAGGTCGACGCCGGTGCCCTCGCGGGCGGCGGCGATGGCGCCGGCGACGTCGCCGTCGGTGATGAACTTGATGCGTGCGCCGGCCTCGCGGACCTCGTGCACCAGCTGGTCGTGCCGCGGTCGGTCGAGGATGCAGACGGTGACGTCGCCGACCGAGCTCTTCTTCGCCTTCGCGATGCGCCGGATGTTCTCGGCGACCGGGTCGGTGATGTCGACGACGTCGGCCGCAGCCGGCCCGGTGGCCAGCTTCTCCATGTAGAAGACGGCGGACGGGTCGTACATGGCGCCGCGCTCGGCGACCGCCATGACGGCGATCGCGTTGGGCATGCCCTTGGCCATGAGGGTCGTGCCGTCGACCGGGTCGACCGCGACGTCGCACTCCGGCCCCTGGCCGTCGCCCACCTGCTCGCCGTTGTAGAGCATGGGCGCCTCGTCCTTCTCGCCCTCGCCGATGACGACGACGCCCTTCATGCTCACCGTGCCGATGAGTGCGCGCATCGCGTCGACGGCGGCGCCGTCGCCGCCGTTCTTGTCGCCGCGGCCCACCCAGCGCCCCGCGGCCATGGCACCGGCCTCGGTGACCCGCACCAGCTCGAGGGCGAGGTTGCGGTCGGGAGCGGGCCGGTCGGTGCCGAACCCGGAACTCGCCGGGACGGGGCCTTCGGGAAGGGGCAGCGACACGGGACCTCCTGGAGAAGCTCCCCGGGGCGTGGCCATGGGCGGCGAGGCGGGGTGAGCGTTGCTGCGATCCTAGGTGCATGACCGGAGTCGGCCCGTCGAGCGAGCACGCACCCACCCCCGCCGAGCAGACCCCTGCGGTGTCGCCGGCGATCGAGCGGGCCAACCGGATGAGCGCGGCGAACATGCTCCGGTCGCTGCTGCCCCTGGTCGTGATCTGCCTGCTCATCGTGGGCTGGCAGGCGTTCCGCTCCAGCGGCGACGTCGGGGTGCGGACGGTCGACCCGTCGTCGTCCGTGCAACTGGCCGCCGCCCGGGCGGACTACCCGCTCCTGGTGCCGACCGGCCTCGACGACGAGGAGTACCGCCCGACGAGTGCCCGCACCGATGCGGGAGCCGCCGGTGAGGGCGATCCCGTGACGCTGGAGATCGGGTACCTGACGCCGTCGGAGGAGTTCGCCGGGTTCGTCGTCAGCGACGACCGGGGCGCCGACCCGGTGACGGCGGTGCTCGGGGGCGCGACGGAGCAGGGGACTGTCGAGATCGGCGGGGAGCGGTGGACCCGGTCGACGACGGCGGACGACGAGACGGCGCTCTCTCTCGAGGCCGACGGCGTCACGGTGCTGGTGACCGGTTCCGCGCCCGACGAGGAGCTGGAGGCCGTCGCCGCGGCGGTGGAGCCCTACGCGCCCTGAGCCGCGCCAGTGTGACGATCCTGTGTCGAACATCACGACCTGGTATCTGCCGGGTGCGTCGCGTGCCGACCCGCGGTGGCTTTCGGGACGCTACCGCCCCACCAGTCCCGCGAGACCCTCGCGCATCTCCCAGGAGCCCGTATGTCCCCTCGTGCCTTCTGCCCCGGCGGCGACCACCGGCCCCCCGCCACCGGCGGTTCGTGTGCTTGCGGGATGGTGACCCGGGTGCCGTCGCCGAAAGCTCCGGCGCGTCCCGGTCCGCTCGTGCGGCCCGAGGTGCGCGACGCGCTGGCGCGCTGCCTCTACGACGGTCCGGGTGACCCGCTGGCCCCGGACCTCGCCGACCACCGTCCCGACGAGCTGCGGATGGCGGGCATCCTGCGCCGGCGTGCCGACCGGATGATCGCGGCGCTCGCGGCGGCCGGCCTGGTGGTCACCGACGACGGGCTGCTCCGCCAGGCCGCCTGACCTCGGGGACGGCGCCGATCAGGAACGGTCGGCGTCGTCCGCCGGGGCAGCCGCGGCCAGGCGCTCGCGGGCGCGGTCCAGCCAGTGCTGGCAGAGCTTCGCCAGCTCCTCGCCGCGCTCCCAGAGGGCCAGCGACTCCTCCAGCGTCAGGCCGCCGGCCTCGAGCCGCCGGACGACGTCGGCGAGCTCCTCCCGGGCCTGCTCGTAGGTGGTCGTCGGCTCGGTGTCGCTCATGACTGCTTCTCTTCCTGATCGGCGCTGGGGTCGGCTTCGCGGTCGACGCGCACGGTGAGCCGGCCGCCGGACACCCGGATGCGCAGTCGTTCGTCGTCGGTCACGTCCGCGGGATCGCGGACCAGGGACCCGTCGGCCCTCTGCACGACGGCGTAGCCGCGCTCGAGGGTGGCAGCGGGGGAGAGGGCGGCGACGCGTGCGCGGGCGTGCTCGAGGTCGCGCTCGGCCCCCTCCACGCGGTGCACGAGGGTTCGGCGGGCGCGCGTCCGCAGCCCGTCGACGTCCTCCTCGCGACCGTGCAGCAAGCGGTCGGGCGAGGCCAGCACCGGGCGGGTGCGCACGGATTCCAGCCATCGGACCTGCTGGTCCAGGCGCCCGGTGACGACGGAGCGGGCGCGGCTCCGCAGCCCCTCCACGAGCCGCCGCTGCTCGCCGATCTCGGGTACCACGCGGTGTGCGGCGTCGGTCGGGGTGGCCGCGCGGACATCGGCCACGTGGTCGACCAGCGTGGTGTCCGTCTCGTGGCCGACGGCGGTGACGACCGGGGTGCGGGTCGCCGCGATCGCCCGCACCAGGCCCTCGTCGGAGAAGGGCAGCAGGTCCTCGACCGAGCCGCCGCCCCGGGCGATCACGATCACCTCGACGGTCGGGTCGGCGTCCAGCCGGCGCAGCCCGTCGATCACGTTCTGCGCGGCCTGCGGCCCCTGGACGGCGCAGTTGACCATCTCGAAGCGGATGGCGGGCCACCGCCGGCGGGCGGTCACCAGGACGTCGCGCTCGGCGGCGCTGTCCCGTCCGGTGATGACGCCGACGACGCCCGGCGCGAAGGGCAGCGGGCGCTTGCGGGCGGCGTCGAACAGGCCCTCGGCGGCGAGCAGGCGGCGGATGCGCTCGATGCGGGCGAGCAGCTCGCCGAGGCCGACCGCGCGGATCTCGGTGGCGCGGAGGGAGAACGACCCGCGGGCGACGTAGTAGTCGGGCCGGGCGCGGACGATGACGCGCGAGCCCTCGGTGAGCTCGAGTCCGGGGCGTTCGGCGACGTCACGGTGGCAGGTGACGGGCACCGACAGGTCGGCGGCCGGATCCCGGAGGGTGAGGAAGACCGTCGCCGCGCCGCCGCGGCGGGACAACTGGGCGACCTGCCCCTCGACCCAGACCTCGCCGAGGCGGCCGATCCAGTCGGCGATCTTGCGGGCGACGGTGCGGACCGGCCACGGTGCCTCGGGGGAGGACGGCGCGGTCATGGCTCCAGCTTGCCGGACGGCCCGGACATGCCGACGGCCCCCTCGATGGTGCGAGGGGGCCGTCGGGCAACGGTGCCGGCTATGCGCCGCGCGGGGCCAGCGGGCTGGACTCGACCGCCTGCCGCTCCAGCTTCTCCAGCCGGTTGCGCAGCAACCGGAGGTAGGGCTCGCGGGACCGGGTCGACTCCTCGTAGGACACCAGGTCCTGGACGGTGCTCAGCGCGTAGCCGCGGAGGCGGCCGCGCAACTGGGCGATGGAGAAGCCCTCGTAGCCCTCGATCGGTGCGCTGCCGACCGTGGGGGAACCGGCGGCCTCGCCGGCGCCCGGGGCCTCGTCCGTCGCGGTGCTCGCGTCGCCGTCCGTGTCCGCGCCGGTGGTGGCGGCGGCGACGGGGGAGCCGCTCTCGTCGGTGACGGTCGCCGTGCCGGTCTCCGTGTCGCCGGCGGCGGGAGCGTCGGTCGTGTCCGTGGCCCCGGTCCCGGGGGCGGGAGCGTCGTCGTCAGCAGCACCGCCCTTGCTCTTGGCGGCCTTGCGCGGCTTGGTCGCCTTGGCGGGCCTCTTGGACTTGCCGCCGGCGGCGGGCACCTCCGGCGTCTCGGCAGCGGCGTCCGTCGTGGCGACGGTGTCGTCGTCGGCGGCCGGCACGTCGGCCTCGGGCGCCTCCGGGGCGGCGACGCCCTCGTCGGTGACCGTGGCCTCGACGGTGGCGATCTCGCCCTCGGGGGTCAGCACGTCCACGGTGGTCGCGACGTCCGCGGTCTCCGCGGCGTCGACGGCAGTGGCGTCGACGGCGGCCGGGACGTCGTCGGACTCCAGCAGAGCGCTCTCCAGCGCGTCGGCGTCCTCCGTCGCGGGCGCGTCCTCGACGAGGGAGAGGGCAGGCGTGGCGGGTGCCGTCTCCTCGAGGGTGGGCGCCTGGTCCACCAGCTCGTCGATGGCGATCTCGTCGAGGATCTCCTCGATCTCCGGCGCCTCCTCGACCAGCTCCTCGATCGGCTGCTGCCCGGTCTCCACCTGCTCGGCCAGCTCGTCGACGACGGCCGTGATGGTGTCCGCGGGCGGGTCTGCCGGGAGGCCCTCGACCTCGGCGTCGGTCAGGGTCTCGTCGAGGGCGCCGACGTCGTCACCGGCGCGGTCGAAGGCCGACTCGCGGTAGCCGTTCGACGGTGCCGGGGTCTCGTCCTCGTCGTCGAACGTGGCCAGCCCGGGCTCGTTCTCCCCACGGATCCCGGTCAGCAGCTCATCGCCGCGGGCCACCAGACCGGCGTACTGCTGCTGGACCTTCATCGCCTGCTGCATGGCGATGCCGATGACGCGCACCGGGAGACCCGGCAGGGTCTCCGGCAGCTTGCGTGCTTCGTCCAGGACGGTGGCGGCCAGACCGGCGGCAGCGCGGACAACCTCAGGGATCTCTCTAGCCATGGGCACAGCGTGCCCCACAACCTCCTGCGTGACACCCGGTGTGTCCAGATCCACCCGGGCAGGTGGCCGTGTCCGGTCCCACCCCGCAGAACGGGGGATTCCACGCGCGGACGCACCTACAGTGGAGGCATGGCTGATCAGCGCGGACGTGTCCTGCTGGCCGATCCCCGGGGCTACTGCGCCGGCGTCGACCGTGCGGTCGTGGCCGTCGAGCGCGCGCTGGAGATCCACGGCGCTCCGGTCTACGTGCGCAAGCAGATCGTCCACAACAAGCACGTGGTGGCAACGCTCGAGCGGCGCGGCGCGATCTTCGTGGAGGAGACCGAGGAGGTCCCGGAGGGCTCGGTCGTCGTCTTCAGCGCCCACGGCGTCTCCCCGGCGGTGCACGAGGAGGCGGCGAACCGGCAGCTGCGCACGATCGACGCCACCTGCCCGCTGGTGACCAAGGTGCACCAGGAGGCCAAGCGGTTCGCCCGCGACGACTTCGACATCCTGCTGATCGGCCACCGCGGTCACGAGGAGGTGGAGGGCACCGCCGGTGAGGCGCCGGCCCACATCCAGCTCGTCGACGGCGCCGCCGACGTCGCCAACGTCCAGGTGCGCGACCCGGAGAAGGTCGTCTGGCTGTCGCAGACCACGCTCTCGGTCGACGAGACGCTGGCGACGGTGGATCAGCTGAAGAACCGCTTCCCCGGGCTGCAGTCCCCGCCCAGCGACGACATCTGCTACGCCACCCAGAACCGCCAGCAGGCCGTCAAGCAGATGGCCGGCGAGTGCGACCTGGTGCTGGTCGTGGGCTCCACGAACTCGTCCAACTCCGTGCGTCTGGTGGAGGTCGCCCTCGAGGCCGGCGCCCGCGACTCGCACCTGGTCGACTTCGCGTCCGAGATCGACCCCGCCTGGCTCGAGGGCGTGGGCACGGTCGGCGTCACCAGCGGTGCCTCGGTGCCGGAGATCCTCGTCAGCGAGGTGCTGGACTTCCTGGCCGAGCGCGGGTACCCGGACGTCGAGACGGTGAAGGCCGCCGAGGAGCGCCTCGTCTTCGCACTCCCGCACGAGCTGCGCCGCGCCGAGAAGGCCAACGCGCAGCAGGCCGCGCAGAACACCGGCGACTGAGCCGGGTCAGCCGCTCGTCCCGTCCCGGTCCGCTTCCTCCAGCGGGCCGAAGGGCTCGTCGAAGCCGGCCGGCTCGCTCGGCCGCAGGGCGCGGACGGTCGCCTGCACCGGGGCCGGTTCCGGCACCGCGGTCCCGGCGATGCCGAGGTCGTCGAAGCGGCGGGCCGCCGTCAGCACCGACCGCTCGTAGGAGCCGACCGTCTCGTTGAACCGGGTCATGGTCGTGCCGAGAGCGGAACCCAGCCGGGTCAGGTGACCGGAGAGGGTGGTCAGCCGGGCGTGCAGGAGACGGCCGACCTCGAGCACCTGGTCGGCGTCGCGGGCCAGCCGCTCCTGCCGCCACGAGTAGGCGACCGTGCGCAGGAGGGCGAGCAGGGTGCTCGGCGTGGCGAGGACGACGTCACGGGAGAAGCCGTACTCCAGCAGACCGGGTTCGGCCTCCAGCGCCGTGATGAGGAACCCGTCGGAGGGCACGAACAGCACCGTGAACGGTGCCGCCGGCCGGAAGGCGGTCGGGTAGCGCCGGGCCGCGAGGGCGTCGATGTGCGCGCGCAGCTGTCGGGCGTGCACGGTCACCCGCTGGACGCGGACCGACTCCTCGGTGGCCTGCACCGCCTCGATGTAGCCGGTGAACGGCACCTTGGCGTCGACGATGACCTGCCGCCCGTCGGACAGCGTGACCACCAGGTCGGGGCGGACGCCGGCGCCCTGGTCGTTCGTGCCGCCGGGCTGCTCCACGAAGTCGCAGTGCTCGACCAGGCCGGCGACCTCGACCACCCGGCGCAGCTGCACCTCGCCCCAGCGCCCACGGACGTGCGGCGTGCGCAACGCCGTCACCAGCGCCGCCGTCTCGTGCTTGAGCTGCGCGGAGGTCTGGCCGACCGTGCCCATCTGCTCGCGCAGCTCGCCGTGCGCCGTGGCGCGGGCGCGCTCCATGCCGGCCAGCAGCCGGTGCAGGTGGTCGAGGGATTCGTGCACCGGTTCCAGGCCGGCGTCCTCGGGGCGCCGACGGGACAGCAGCGTGACGACTCCGAGGGTGACGGCGGTGGCCAGCAGGGCGCCCAGGAGGAGACCGGTGAGCAGGGAAGCGGCATCCATGTCCCGGAGGCTGCCGGACGGGACCGACAGTTCCGTGGAGGTCGGCGGTGCGTGGCGTCGTCACGCCCCGGGCGAGTGGGCCGCCTCGTGGTCGAGCAGCCACCGCTTGACCGGGGTGCCCCAACGGAATCCGCCGAGCCCGCCGTCGGAACCGAGCACCCGGTGGCAGGGGACGAACAGTGCGGCGGCGTTGCGGGCGCACGCGTTGGCCGCGGCACGGACGGCGGCGGGCCGGCCGCAGCGGGTGGCGAAGCCGGCGTAGGTGTCCGGGCGCCCGGCCGGCACCGTGCGCAGCACCTCCCACGCCTCGGTCAGGAACGGGCCCGACCGCTGCCGGACGACCACGTCGTCGATGGCCGTCAGGTCGCCGGCGAAGAACTTCTCCACCTCGTCGAGGACCGGCAACCGGTCGACGGGCTCGCTGCCGGCGGGGCGCAGCGACGCGTGGACGACCGGCAGCAGGTCGGCGATGTCGGCGGTCCAGCCGCTGGCGATCACCACGTCCTGCCCGTCGGCATCGGTGTCCACGATGACGGTGAAAGGGCCGGGCGGGGTGCTGACGGTGGCGTGGCGGGCGATCGTCGGGACGGTCATCAGGCGCTCCTCGGGAGGGAGAGGTCAGGTACCGGTCGGGTGAGGGGTGTGGCCGGGCGGGTGAAGAGAGAGGGCACGGCGAGCGCCCACAGGTGCATCACGGCGTAGGACCGCCACGGCCGCCAGCGGGTGGCGGCGTCGGCGTCGGAGCTGCCGAGCGCGGTGAGGGACCTCCGCAGCGCCAGGTCGCCGGGGAGCCAGACGTCGGGGTCGGCCAGACCGCGCATGCCCACCAGGGCCGCCGTCCACGGGCCGATGCCGGGGACGGCGAGCAGCGCGCGGCCGGCCTCCTCGCGGTCCGTGCCCGGGTCGAGGGCGATGTCGCCGGACCCGAGGGCCGACGCGAGCGCCGTGACGGTGCGGCGGCGGGCGCCGGTGAGCCCCACGGCGCTGAGGTCGGCGTCGGCGAGGGCAGCCGCCCGGGGGAAGGCGTGGGTGAGCGTGCCGACCGGTTCGGCCAGCGGGATCCCCGCCGGGAGCAGGCGCGCGGTCAGGGTGCGCGCACCGGCCACCGACACCTGCTGCCCCAGGACCGCGCGGATCGCGAGCTCGTCGGCGTCCGGGGCGGCCGCGACCCGCCGTCCTGGTGCGGCGGCGACGAGCGGGGCCAGCGCGGGGTCGCCTCCCAGCAGGTCGTCGACCGCGGCCGGATCGGCGTCCAGGTCCAGCATCCGGCGGCAGCGGGACACCGCGGCGCCGAGGTCGCGCAGCTCGGCCAGCCGCAGCCGGGCGATCACGGCCGCCCCGCCGTCGGGTGCGGGGGAGAGCTGCACGACGGCCGGCCCGGAGGGCAGGTCGAGCACGCGGGAGAACGTCGTCCCGTCCCACTCCTCGAGGCCCGGCACGGCGTGCGCACCGAGGAAGAGGAGGACCTCCGCCGCCTCGTACGGAGCGCGGGCGGCCAGCCGCAGGGTGAGCCAGCCGGGCGCCCCGCTGGTCGTGCCGGGACTCTTCCGCCGCAGGTCGGTGGGGGTGGCGGCGAAGACCTCGCGGACGGTGTCGTTGAACTGCCGGATGCTGGCGAACCCGGCCGCGAAGGCGACGTCGGCCATGGGCAGCGTGGTGGTCTCGATCAGGATGCGCGCGGTCTGCGCCCGCTGCGCCCGGGCCAGTGCCAACGGGCCCACGCCGAGCTCGGCGACGAGCAGCCGGTGCAGCTGGCGTTCGGAGTAGCCGAGCCGGGCGGCGAGCCCAGGCACGCCCGAGCGCTCCACCGCGCCGTCGGCGATCAGCCGCATCGCGCGGGCGACGACGTCGGCACGGACGTCCCACTCCGGTGATCCGGGGACGGCGTCCGGCCGGCAGCGGCGGCAGGCGCGGAAGCCGGCGCCCTGCGCGGCGGCCGCCGTGCTGAAGAAGCTGACGTTGCGCGCGAGCGGGGTGCGGGCCGGGCACGAGGGGCGGCAGTAGATGCCGGTCGTGTGGACCGCCGTGAAGAACCAGCCGTCGAACCGGGCGTCGCGTCCGGCCACGGCGCGGTAGCAGCGCTCGGCGTCCAGGGGCGGGGTCACGACGTCGAGCATGCCAGCGGGGGACGACGTGCACTGGCGGTTTTCGGACGTCGCCGTGCGACTGGAGACGGGGCCGTGGAGCGCCCGGAAGTCAGCGGGAGGCGTCCAGGATGAGGACGCCGATGCCGTCGAGCAGCCGCTCCAGGCCGAACTCGAACGAGCGGTGCGGGTCGCCGGCGCCGAGCTCCTCCCCGGCGACCGGTCCGACCCGGGCGGCGGTCGGGAACCGCTCCGGATCGAAGACCTGGGCGACGTACGGCTCGGTCGCCGCCCACCACTGGTCCTCGCTGATGCCGGTCACCCGCTCGGCGTCGGCCTTCTCCTGCACCCCGCTGACCGTGCCGCGGACGAAGCCGGTGACGAGCGTGACGAGCAGGTCCATCTGCACCTCGGAGAGCCCGAACCCGTCGACGGCGCGCAGCTCCAGCTCGTACTTGCGCATCAGGGACGGGCCCAGCGGCGGCCGGCCGGTGGCGAGGTGTGCCGCCCACGGATGGGCGAGGTAGAAGTCCCAGTTGGCCTGGGCCACGGTCTTCAACCGGGTCCGCCAACCACCGGAGGCGAGCACGTCCTCGTCGGGGTAGAGCTCGCCCAGGACGGAGTCGAGCATCAGGTCGACGAGCTCGCCCTTGCCGGGGACGTGGCTGTAGAGGGTCATGGCACCCACCCCCAGGTCACCGGCCACCCGGCGCATCGAGACCGCGGCCAGGCCCTCCGCGTCGGCCATGCGGACGGCCGCCGCCACGATCCGGTCGACGTCCAGCGCCGACCTGGGACCGGGGCGGGAGCCGTCGCTGCTCGGGGTGCGCCAGAGCAGGGCCATGCTGCGGGCGGGGTCGCCGGTGCCCGTGAACTCGGTGGCCATGTCCTCACTCTCCCGCATCCCCGGAATGCCGCTGGCGGAATATCTCCGTACGGCGTACGTTGTCGCTCGGCCTAACCACGTACAGCGTACGGAGGTAGCTCGTGGCACGTGCGATCGAGGTAGCGGGACTCACCAAGAGGTATGGGGAGAAGGTGGTGCTGGACGGCGTCGATCTGGACGTCGGGAGCGGGACGGTCTGCGCCCTGCTGGGGCCGAACGGCGCGGGCAAGACGACCGCGGTGCGGATCCTGACGACGCTGGTGCGGCCGGACGCCGGCCGGGTGCAGGTGGCCGGCATCGACGTCGTCCGGCACCCGCGCGCCGTGCGCCGACGGATCGGCCTCATCGGTCAGCAGCCCGCCGTGGACGACGTCCTCGCGGCGCGGCAGAACCTCGTGCTGTTCGCCCGCCTCCACCACCTCGGCCGGCGGGACGCCGGGGTGCGCGCCGACGAGCTGCTCGAGCAGGTCGGGCTGGCCGACGTCGGGGACAAGCCGGTGCGCGAGTTCTCCGGGGGGATGCGCCGGCGGCTGGACATCGCCGCCGGGCTGGTGCTGGCGCCGGAGGTGCTGTTCCTCGACGAGCCGACGACCGGGCTCGACCCGGCGGGACGGCGCGACGTCTGGGAGGCGGTCAGGGCGCTCGTGGCCGGCGGCACCTCGGTGCTGCTGACCACGCAGTACTTGGAGGAGGCCGAGCAACTGGCCGACGACGTGTGCGTCCTGGACGGGGGGCGGGTCGTCGCCCGCGGGACGCCGGGCGAGCTGACCGCCGCGATCGGTGGGGACCGGCTGGAGCTGGTGGTGTCCGACCCAGGACGCGCGGAGGAGGCGGCCCGGCTCGCCGAACGGGCGGCAGCGTCGGCGCGGGTGGCCACGGCGACCGGTCCGGGGGAGCGGGTGGTCGTGCCCGTCACCCGGCGGCACGGCGTCGTGGGGACCGTCGTCCGGGCGCTGGACGAGGCCGGGATCGCCGTCGACGACGTCGTCCTGCGGCCGACCACGTTGGACGAGGCGTACCTGCGGATCACCGGTCGGGACGACGAGCGCACGGAGGTGCCGGCATGACCGCGCTGCACGCGACCCCGGCGGAACCGGGGACCGTCGGACGGTTCCGCTGGGCCGTGGCCGACGCCCTGGCCGTGGCCGGACGGGACGTCGCCCACTGGCGACGCCGGCCGGCCGCCGTCCTCGTGGGAGCGCTGTTCCCGGTGCTCCTGCTGCTGATGTTCACCTACCTGCTGGGCGGCGGCATGGTCGTGCCGGGTGGCGGCGACTACCGCGACTTCCTGGTGCCCGGGATGCTGGCGCTCGCCATGGTCTTCGGCGTCGAGGCGACCATGACCGCCGTCGTCACCGACACCGCGCGCGGCATCACCGACCGGTTCCGCTCGCTGCCGATGGCACCCTCGGCGGTGGTCGCCGGGCGGTGCCTGGCCGACATGGCGTCCTCCGTCGTCGGCCTGGTCGTGCTGGTCGTCGCCGCGCTCGCCCTCGGCTGGCGCCCCGACGGCCTCGTCCCCGCGCTGGCCGCCGTCGGGCTGCTGCTCCTGCTGCGGCTGGCCTTCCTCTGGATGGGGATCTACCTCGGGTTGCTCGCCCGGGACCCGAGCGCGGTGATGGCGGTGCAGATCCTGGTGTGGCCGTTCGCCTTTCTGTCCAACGCGTTCGTGGCGGCGTCGTCCATGCCGGGCTGGCTGGCGACCGTCGCGGAGTGGAACCCGGTCGCCGGCACGGTGACGGCCGTCCGCGAGCTGTTCGGGGCGCCGGTGGACAGCGGCGGCGGCTGGGCGACCGACCACGCGCTGCTGCTGGCGGTGGCCTGGCCGGTGCTGCTCACCGCCGTCTTCGCCGTGCTCAGCGTGCGGCGGTTCCAGGGTCTCTCCCGGTGAACCGCTCAGTCGGAGATGTCAGAGGAGTCGTCCACCATGACGGCCAGTCGTCAGAGGGTCGGGCGCGAGAGGAAGAGGTGGACGTGACCGGCTACGAGACCGGCTATGGCGCGATCGAGGTGCGGGGCGCGCGGGAGAACAACCTGCGCGACGTGTCGCTGGACATCCCCAAGCGGCAGCTCACGGTGGTCACCGGGGTGTCGGGATCGGGCAAGTCCTCGCTGGTGTTCGACACCGTGGCGGCGGAGTCGCAGCGGCTGATCAACGAGACGTACTCGGCCTTCGTCCAGTCGTTCCTGCCGCACTACGGGCGGCCCGACGTCGACTCCGTCGACAACCTGTCGGCGGCCATCGTGGTCGACCAGGCCCGCATGGGCAGCAACGCCCGCTCGACGGTCGGGACGGCGACCGACGCGTCGTCGTTGCTGCGGATCCTCTTCTCCCGCCTCGGACAGCCGCCGGTGCACCCGGCGTCCGCGCTCGGCTTCAACGACCCGGCCGGCATGTGCCCCGAGTGCGAGGGCCTCGGCCGCGCCAGCAGCATCGACGTCGACGAGCTGCTCGACCGCGACCGGAGCCTGGACGAGGACCCGATCCGCTTCCCGGGCCACGCCGTCGACTCCTGGCCGTGGACGATCTACGCCCACTCCGGCTTCTTCGACACGACCAAGAAGCTGCGCGACTACACCGACGAGGAGTGGCAGCGCCTGCTGTACGGCGAGGAGGTCAAGCTCAAGTACGGGAAGATGAACCTCACCTACCGGGGCATCATCACCAGCTTCCAGCGGTCCTACCTGACCAAGGAGCTGGCCGACCTCCAGCCGCACATCCGCACGGCGATCGAGCGCATCACGACCTCGGGGCCGTGCCCGGCCTGCGGCGGCACCCGGCTGAGCGAGCCGGCCCGCAACTGCCGCATCGACGGCGTCTCCATCGCCGACTGCGCGGCCATGCAGGTCGACGAGCTGCTCGCGTTCGTCCGCCGGACCGAGGCGCCGCCGCTCCAGCGGCTGCTCGACGGTCTGGCGGCGCTGCTCGGCGACCTGGTGCACATCGGGCTGGGGTACCTCTCCCTGGACCGGTCCACCTCGACGCTGTCGGGCGGGGAGTCGCAGCGGGTGCGCATGGTGCGGCACCTCGGCTCGGCATTGACCGACATCACCTACGTGTTCGACGAGCCCACGGTGGGGCTGCACGCCCACGACGTGCAGCGGCTCAACGAGCTGCTGCTGCGGCTGCGCGACAAGGGCAACACGGTGCTCGTCGTGGAGCACGAGCCCGAGGTGGTCGCGGTCGCCGACCACGTCATCGACATGGGCCCGGGCGCCGGCACGCACGGTGGGCACGTGGTCTACGAGGGCCCGGTCGAGGGGCTGCGTCGCTCCGGCACGCTCACCGGCCGGCACCTTGACCGGGTGCACGAGGCCAACCCGGCACCGCGACCCGCGACGGGTGCCCTGCGGATCGAGCACGCGACCCTGCACAACCTGGCCGAAGTGAGCGTCGACGTCCCCACCGGGGTGCTGACGGTGGTCACCGGGGTGGCCGGATCGGGGAAGTCCTCGCTGGTGCTCGGCGTCCTGCCCAAGCAGCACCGGGACGTCGTCGTCGTCGACCAGAAGCTGACCCGCGGCTCGACCCGTTCGAACACCGCGACGTGGACCGGGATGCTCGACACCATCCGCAAGTCGTTCGCGAAGGCCAACGGCGTCAAGCCGGCACTGTTCAGCGCCAACTCCGAGGGCGCCTGCCCGCAGTGCAAGGGGCTCGGCCTGATCTACACCGATCTCGCCTACCTCGACACCGCGGTCAGCGTCTGCGAGGCGTGCGAGGGGCGCCGGTTCACCGAGGAGGTGCTCACCTACCGGCTGCGCGGCAAGAACATCAGCGAGGTGCTGGAGCTGACCGTCGACGAGGCCCGGGAGTTCCTCACCGAGAAGCCGCTGCAGCCGGTGCTCGCCGCGCTGGCCGACGTCGGGCTGCCCTACATCACCCTCGGCCAGCCGCTCTCCACGCTGTCCGGTGGGGAGCGCCAGCGGCTGAAGCTGGCCGTGGAGATGACCGGGGACAGCTCGGTCTACGTCCTCGACGAGCCCACGACGGGGCTGCACATGGACGACGTCGACCGGCTGGTGGGACTGCTGCACAGGCTGGTCGACGGCGGCCGGACGGTGGTCGTGGTCGAGCACGACCTCGACGTCATCGCGCGCGCCGACTGGGTGATCGACCTGGGACCGGGCGCCGGGCACGACGGCGGCCGGATCGTGTTCCAGGGGACGCCCGGCGACCTGCTGGCGGCGGACACGCTGACCGCGGAGCACCTCCGGGCCCACGTGCGGACGCCGGAGGCCGCGGCGGTCTGACCGCTTCGCGGGATCGGGAGGGAGGAGCGTGCACGACGGACTCGTCGCCGGCGTGCGGGCGGTCGCGCTCGCCCTGCCGGACGCCTACGAGGAAGCCGCCTGGGTCGGCACCCGGTGGCGCATCCGCGGCCGGACCTTCGCGCACCTCCTGACGATCGAGCAGGGGCGGCCGCAGTCCCACGCCCGCGCCGCAGGGACGGCGGGTCCGTGCACCATCCTCACCTTCCGGTCGTCGGGCCTGGAGCTGGAGACGCTGCGCCGGACGGGTCCGCCGTTCTTCGCCGCACCCTGGCGCGGGGACGAGGTCGGCAGGCTCATGGACGGCGACGTCGACTGGGCCGAGATAAGGGAGCTGCTGACCGACAGCTACTGCCTCCTGGCGCCCCAGCGCCTCGCCGCCTCGGTCATCCGGCCGCCGGGCGACGAGGCGCCCGTCGGCTGAACCGGACCGTCCGGTGGAGGTCCGCCGTCCACCGGCCGGTGGACGGCGGACCAGCGGTTCGACGGTTCCGGGTGCAGGGTCCGCGGCGACACGCTTCCTGCATGACGACGACACAGGCTGCGCCCCGCTCCGACGGTGCGGCGACGCGGACGGAACCGGCCGTGCAACTGCGCGGACTGGTCAAGCGGTACGGGGATCGGGCCGTCGTCGACGGCCTCGACCTCGAGGTGGCCCGGGGCGAGGTCTTCGCCCTCCTCGGCCCCAACGGCGCCGGGAAGACGACGACGATCGAGATCCTCGAGGGGGTGCGGAAGCGGGACGGCGGGGACGTGCGCGTCCTCGGCGTCGACCCCGCGTCCGCCGGACGCGACTGGCGGGCCCGCGTCGGCGTCGTCAGCCAGGGCTCGGGCGCCGCGCAGGAGCTCAGCGTGCGCGAGATCCTCGACCACTTCTCCGGCTACCACGCGACACCGAGGCCGACGGCGGAGCTGATCGCCGCCGTGGGGCTCGAGGAGAAGGCCGGCACGCGGGTCGGCCGGCTGTCCGGCGGGCAGCGGCGCCGCCTGGAGGTCGCGCTCGGCGTGCAGGGCCGGCCGGAACTCGTCTTCCTCGACGAGCCGACGACCGGGATGGACCCCGTCGCGCGACGGCAGTTCTGGGAGCTGATCCGCGGCCTGCGCGCGGAGGGAGCCACCGTGCTGCTCACCACCCACTACCTCGACGAGGCCGCCGAGCTGTCCGACCGGGTGGGCGTCATCGCCGATGGCCGGCTGGTCGAGGTGGCTCCGCCCGACGAGCTCGGTGCCGAGCTGCGCCGGCTGGCCACGGTGCGCTGGTCGGAGGACGGCGCGGTGCGGGAGGTGCGCACCGCGACGCCGGGAGTCGTGCTGCGGGACCTGCTCGCGACCAGCGTCACCGGTGACCTGCCCGGCCTCACCGTCACCCGGCCGAGCCTCGAGGACGTCTACCTCTCGTTGGTCGGCGCCCCGTCCACCGTTTGCACCGACTCCGAGGGAGACCCCCGATGACCACCGTCCTCCCCGCGCCTGCTCCTCGCACCGCGCCGCCGTCCGCAGCGCGGATCGCCGTCCGCAGAGTGGGCCTGGAGCTGAAGCTGTTCTTCCGGGAGCGCCAGCAGGTGGTGTTCTCCTTCGCCTACCCGGTGATCATGCTGGTGATCTTCGCGGCCGTGCTCGGGGGCGACGAGCGGCCCGGCGACGTCCCGTTCACCCAGTACTTCCTGGCCGGGATCGCTGCGACCGGCATCATGCTGACCAGCTTCCAGGCGCTCGGGACGGCGATCGCGACCGAGCGGGAGAACGGTCAGCTGGAGCGGCTGCAGGTCCTGGGCACACCGCCGGTCGCGTACTTCGCGGGCAAGGCGGGGCAGGTGCTGGTCACCACGGCGGCGCAGCTGGCGCTGCTCCTGCCGCTGGCCCGCTACGGGTACGACGTCCCGATGCCGGCCGACCTGGATCACTGGCTGACCTTCGCGTGGGTGGCCGTCCTCGGTGCGCTGGCCGGCACGGTGCTGGGCGTCGCGGTCTCGGCCCTCCCCGGCAGCGCGGCGTCGGTCACGACCGGTATCTCCGCCTTCGCGATCGTGCTGCAGTTCTTCTCCGGGGTCTTCTTCGGGTTCACGGAGCTGCCGAGCTGGATGCAGCAGGCGGCGGCCATCTTCCCCCTGAAGTGGCTGACACAGGGCATGCGGTCGGCGTTCCTGCCCGAGGAGGCGGCCGCGTTCGAGGTCGCCGGTGGGTGGGAGCACGGCAGGACGGCCCTGGTGCTTGCCGCATGGGTGATCATCGGTGCCGTGGTGTGCGTGCGGACCTTCCGGTGGCGCCGGAGCGAGGGGTGACAGCTCTCCGCCGGTGGTCGGCCGCCTTCCTCCCCCCGTCCGGGGACGAGGAGGCGGCCGCGCCGCTGTCCGAACGCGGCTGGCGGACGACGGTCACCGGGTTGCACGTCATCTCGGCGATGGTGTGGGGTCTCGCCGTCGTCGCGGCGCTGCTCGGACAGAACGGCGTCGAGGGAACCGACCGGAGCGTCGCCCTTCTCGTGCTGGGCGTGCTGGCCGTGGCGTACGTACTGGCCGGGGCCCCGGCCTTCCGGGACGGCCGGGCGGTGCTCGGCGTGACCTACCTCGTCACCCTCGTCGCGGCCTTCGGCGTCCTCGGCTGGGTCGCGCCGTCGCTGTTCTTCCTGCTGTTCCTCGCCTATCCGCACGTCTGGTTCGTCGTGCAGGGCCGGCCCGCGGGCGCCTTCTGGACGGTGCTGCTGGCGGCCGCGACCACCGTCGGGCCACTGTTCCGCCCCGACTCGGGTGACAACGCCCGAGAGGTGCTGCTGGAGACGGCGATCAGCCTGGTGTTCAGCCTGGCGCTGGGCCTGTGGATCAGCCGCGTGCTGGCGCAGAGCGAGCAGCGCGCCGAGCTCATCGAGCAGCTGGAGAGCACCCGGGCCGAGCTCGCGGCCGCCCACCACGACCGGGGCGTGCTGGCCGAGCGGGAGCGGCTGGCCCGCGAGGTGCACGACACCCTGGCGCAGGGCTACACCAGCATCGTCGTGCTGGCGCAGACCGTCGCGGCGGGGTTGCCGCCCGGGGCCGAGGACGTCGCGGAGCGCGTGGCGCTGATCGAGGAGGTCGCGCGGGAGAACCTCGCCGAGGCGCGCGCCATGGTGGCGGCCTTCGCGCCGGTGGCGCTCGACTCGGCGACGCTGGTCGAGGCGCTCGAGCGGCTGGTGGAGCGGTTCGGTCGCGAGACGGGGCTGGCCACCCGGCTGGACACGGCGGCCCTGGGAGACGGCGGTACCGAGCTGAGCCGGAGCGAGGAGGTCGTGCTGCTGCGCGGGGCACAGGAGGCGCTGGCCAACGTGCGCCGGCACGCGGCGGCGACGGCGGTGGTGCTGCGCGTCAGCCGGGTGGGGACCGGGAAGGCGGGGCAGGTGTCGGTGCACGTGGAGGACGACGGGGTCGGCTTCGACCCGGCGTCGGCGCCCGGTGTCGGGCTGGCCGGGCTGCGCGACCGGGCCGAGCAGGTCGGCGGCGCGGTCGACGTCGTCTCTTCGCCGGGGGAGGGAACGCGCGTGACCGTGCGCGTGCCCGTCCGATGACGACCGTCCGGGTGCTGGTGGTCGACGACCACCCGGTGGTGCGCGGCGGAGTGGTCGGATGGCTCGCCGCGCAGCCCGACATCGAGGTCGTCGGCGAGGCCGGCGACGGGCTGGAGGCACTGGCCGCGGTGGCCGAGCACGCGCCGGACGTCGTGCTGATGGACCTGCGGATGCCGCGCATGGACGGCGCGACGGCGACCGAGCGTCTCGCGGCTGCGCACCCGGGGGTCCGGGTCCTGGTGCTGACCACCTACGACACCGATGCCGACATCGTGCGGGCGGTGGAGGCCGGCGCGACCGGCTACCTGCTCAAGGACACCCCGCTGTCCCAGCTGGCCGACGCGGTGCGCGCGGCCGCGCGTGGCGAGACGGTGCTGGCACCGCCGGTGGCGGCCCGGCTGGTGTCCCGGATGCGGGCGCCCGCGGTGGAGGCGCCGACGGCGCGCGAGCTGGAGGTGCTCGCGGGTGTGGCCCGCGGACTGACGAATGCCGACATCGGCCGCGAGCTGTTCATCGGCGAGGCGACGGTGAAGACGCACCTGCTGCGGGTGTTCGCCAAGCTCGGGGTGGACGACCGGACACGTGCGGTGATGCTGGCCGTCGAACGTGGGCTGCTACCCCGTCCCGGAGGCTGATGCCAGCAGCCTTGCCGATCTGTGGATATGGCGCTGACCTGCGGGTTCATGCTGTCCGGGCCGTTCGATCGCGGTAAACTCCGAACACCTGATCGAACGGGTGGGAGGTGCCGTGGACGAGCTGGAGACCACGCTCGCTGCGCTCGCCGCCTACGATCTCGACGACCTGGTGGCGCCGCAGCTGCTGGACCGGACCGCGCGGTTGGTGCGGGCGCGTAACCGGCTGGACGCCCTCCTGACCGGCACCGTGCGGCGGGCCGAGTCGGTGCAGGCCTCCGAGCACGACGGCCTGAAGTCGATGAAGCAGTGGCTGCGCACCCACGCCCGGTCGTCGGCCGGGGAGATCAGCCGGTTGATCGGCAACGGCCGGGCACTGGACCAGCTGCCCGCGCTGCGAGAGGCGTTCGCCGTCGGTGCGGTGACCGCCGAGCAGGTCGCGGTCATCTCGCCCGTGGCCAGCAACCGCGTGCAGGCCGAAGCGGTCGGGCAGGGCATCGACCTCGCCGAGCTGGACACCCTCCTCGCCGGAGTCGCCGCCACCCGGCCGCACACCGACCTGCGGCAGGCCGTCGCCCACTTCCTCACCCGCCTGGACCCCGACGGCCCCGAGCCCGACCCGGTCGAGGGCCGGTCGGTGACGATCGCCAAGCTGCTGGACGGCCGCCGGGTGATCCGCGGCGAGCTGGACGCGGTCGGCGGGGAGAAGCTCGAGGCCGCACTGGAATCGATCGTGCAGGCTTGCCGCCCGAAGGGTGATCTGCGCACCCGCACCCAGCAGCTGGGCGACGCCCTGGTGCAGCTGGCCGACAACGCCCTCGCCGCCGGGAACCTGCCGTTCCTGCGGACGATGAAGCCGCACGTCGTCGTCACCATCCCGCTCGCCGACCTCGTCGACCCGACCACCGGCTCTGGAACCGGTGCTACCGGTTTCGGGGCGACCATCTCCGCCGCCCGGGCCCGCTGGCTGGCCTGCGACAGTGTCGTCACCCGGGTCGTCATGAGCCCCGACGGTGTCCCCCTCGACCACGGCCGCACCAAGCGGGTCGTCCCACAGCCGCTGCGACGGGCCGTCGAGCTCCGCGACCATCACTGCGTCTTCGCCGGATGCGACGCCCCCAGCCACTGGTGCGACGTCCACCATGTCGAGGAATGGGTCCTCGACCAGGGCGAGACCAACCTCGAGAACTCAGCGCTCCTGTGCGAACGCCACCACACCAAGGTCCACCACGGGTTCCGCGTCCAACGAGAACCCGACGGGCGATGGCGCACCTTCCGGCCCGACGACACCGAGATCTTGATCGGCACACCACTGCTCGTCTGAGGCTGGATCGCGTCCCTCAGTCCGCGGACGCCTGCACCAGCGACTCCCCGGCAGAGCTGCGCCAGTAGAGGACCTCGCGCCCGGAGCGGCGCCGCTCGAGCAGTCCCGCGTCCAGCAGCACCCGCAGGTGCCCGCCCACGCTGCCGATCGGCAGGCCGGTACCGGCGGCGAGGGCGCTGGTGCTCGACGGCGTCCCGAGCCGGGCGAGCAGTCGCGCCCGGTTGCGGCCCAGTAGCCGGACCAGGGGCTCGGGCAGCGGGAGCGGGGCAGCGGCGAACATCCCGGTGACCGGGTAGACGACGGCGAAGGTGTCCGGCAGCCGCCAGCTCACCCAGCTGCCGCGGCTGTGCGCGGCGATGAGCAGCAGGTCGCGGCCCCGGATGTCCCGCGGCGGGTACGGGTGCGCGTTGACCTGGAGCCGGCCGTTGGACAGCCACCGCACGCCGGGCGCGATGCCGTCGAGAGCGCCGGACCACCCCTCGCTGCTGAGCCGGGCGGTCCGGGAGACGACGTCAGCACGCAGGACCCTCGACCGACGGTCCCAGTCGTCGCTGAGCGTGTGCTGCCAGACCCACCGCAGCAGCTCGGCGGCGGTGCTCGCCAGGCCGGTCGCAGTGAGCACAGGTGGGAGCGCTCCGGCAACGAACTCGAGGTCGGCGCGGATGCGGTCGTCGTCCAGCGACTCGAGGTACGCCAGCTCCTCCTCCAGCGCCTGGTCCGGCGCCGTGGGCGGCACGGTGAGGAAGTCGGCCGTCCAGCTGGCACCGAATGCGTGAGCCACCAGCGCCTCGGCGACCGGGTCGGCAGCGACCCGTGCGCGGAACGCGTCGACGTGCGCGTCGCGCCAGTCGCGGTGCCACGGCCGGACGTCGGGCGACCGGAGGATCACCAGTCCGGCCAGGGACTCCGTCAGCTGCGAGATGCCGAACCGGGTGCGCGCCATCACGTCGGCGTCGACGATGAACTCGCCCACGTTTCGACCCTAGACGAAACTCTGGGACCTCGGGCCGACGCAGACGAACCTGCTCGGGTGCTGACCTACCGGGCGCTCTTCGCCCAGCCGGAGTTCCGGGCGCTGTGGACCAGCACCGCCCTCTCGACGGTGGCCGCGACGATGTCGAGCCTCGCCCTGGCCACCGTCGTCCACCGGGAGACCGGGTCCGCCCTGCTCACCGCGGTCGCGATGTTCGGTCCGTCGATAGCGCAGGTGCTGGGCGCCACGACGCTGATGTCGGCGGCCGATGCCAGCCCGCCGCGGCGGAGCCTCTCGATCGTCGGTGCGCTCACCGCCGCCGCCCTCGGGCTGCAGACGGTCCCCGGCCTGGACACGACGACGCGCCTGCTCCTCGTCCTGAGCGCGGCCTACGTCCTCTCGGTCGGCTCGGGTGTGCGGTGGGGACTGCTCAGCGAGATCGTGCCGACGGAGAGCTTTCCGCTGGCCCGGTCGACGATGAACGTCGCCGTCGGCGCCTTCCAGATCGTCGGCTTCGCCACGAGCGGGGTGCTCCTGAGCACCCTCGATGCGCCGCAGGTCTTCCTGCTCGCCACGCTGGCCGCCGTCGTGGCGGTGCCGGTCCTGCGTTTCGGCATCGCCGAGCGGCCGCCTCGGCGCACCGCGCGCGCCGGGCTCCGCGAGACCTGGCGAGGCAACCGGGACCTGCTCGCGCACCGCCACACCCGCACGCTGGTCCTCGCCCTGTGCCTGCCGAACGGCCTCGTCGTCGGTTGCGAGGCGCTGTTCGTCCCCTACGCGGCGGAGCAGGCCGGCTGGCTGCTGGCCGCCGGCGCGGTCGGCATGATGACCGGCGACCTCGTCGTGGGCCGCTTCCTCAGCCCTGCAGCGCGACGCCGCACCAGCACGGCACTGCGTCTCCTGCTGGCCGCCCCGTTCCTCGCCTTCGCCCTCGACCCGGGGCTTCCGCTCGCCGTCCTCCTCGTCGGGATCGCCACAGTCGGATACGCCGCCTCGCTCACGCAGCAGGAGTGGCTGGTCGCGCTCACGGCACCGGCGCTCCGCGGGCAGGTGCTGGGTGTCGAGTCGTCGGTGCGCATGACGCTGCAGGGGGTGTGTGCGGTGCTGGCCGGCGGTCTCGCCGACATCATCCCGGTGGGGGTGGCCATGTCGGCGCTCGCTGCGACGTCGCTCGTGGTGTCGCTGGCGCTGACGCCCGCGCTGCGGCGGGCAGCCGACACGGTGGAACTCAGGCGGTCCCGTCGTCCGACGCCTTGAACGTGAACCGGCGCGGTGCGCCGTGCACCGGGAAGGCGCGTTCGACGAGGGCCTGCTTCTCCAGCTCGAGGGCCATGCCGGACGGCACCGTCGGGGGACCGCCGGCCGGGGACGGCCCGGTCGGCGGCACGGGAACCGGCGGCCCGGCCACCGGCCCCTGCGCCATGTCTCCGGACGGCGCAGGGGTTGGCGGGGCAGCGGCGACCACCGCCATCGCCGCGGCGAGCGCCTGGTCGGCACGGTCGAGGGTCGACTCGACGTGGGTCAGCAAGAACTGCACCCGGGCGGTGAGCCAGTACAGCCAACCCGCGAGGACGAGAGCGCCGAGGATGCCGACGAGGCGGGCGATCATGCGCTGACCTTGGCGTATGCCGCCGGTGGCGACAACAGCGGGGTCCCGACGGCCGCATGGGCAGCCGCCGTCGTCCGCCTCGGCGGTCGCCGGTCCCCGGCACCCGTACGCTGGTTCCCCGTGAGTCTCACCATCGGGATCGTCGGCCTGCCCAACGTCGGCAAGTCGACCCTCTTCAACGCCCTGACGAAGAACGACGTCCTCGCGGCGAACTACCCCTTCGCCACCATCGAGCCCAACGTCGGCGTGGTGGGCGTGCCCGACCCGCGGCTGGAGAAGCTGTCGGACATCTTCGGGTCGCAGAAGATCATCCCGGCGACGGTGTCGTTCGTGGACATCGCCGGCATCGTCCGCGGTGCATCGGAGGGCGCGGGGCTCGGCAACAAGTTCCTGGCCAACATCCGCGAGAGCGACGCCATCTGCCAGGTGATCCGCGTCTTCACCGACCCCGACGTCGTCCACGTCGACGGCAAGGTGAGCCCGGCGGACGACATCGAGACGATCAACACCGAGCTCCTCCTGGCCGACCTGCAGACGCTCGAGAAGGCGATCCCGCGGCTGGAGAAGGAGATGCGCAAGGACAAGGAGCGGGCCGCGCTGCACGCTGCCGCCGTCGACGCGCAGAAGGTCCTCGACGAGGGGAAGACCCTCTTCTCCGCCGGCATCGACCCCGCGCCGCTGCGCGAGCTCGGGCTGATGACCACCAAGCCGTTCCTCTACGTGTTCAACGTGGACGAGGAGGAGCTCGGCAACGAGCAGCTGATCGCCGAGCTGCGGGCGATGGTCGCCCCGGCCGAGGCGATCCTCATGGACGCGAAGATCGAGTCCGAGCTCGCCGAGCTGCCGGCCGAGGAGGCCGCGGAGCTGCTCGCCGGCATCGGTCAGGACGAGCCCGGCCTCGACCAGCTGGCCCGGGTCGGCTTCGCCACCCTCGGTCTGCAGACCTATCTGACCGCGGGCCCCAAGGAGGCGCGCGCCTGGACCATCCCGGTCGGCGCCACCGCCCCGCAGGCCGCGGGCGTCATCCACACCGACTTCCAGCGCGGCTTCATCAAGGCCGAGATCGTGTCCTACGACCAGCTGGTCGAGGCGGGCTCCATGGCCGAGGCCAAGTCCAAGGGCTGGGTCCGCATGGAGGGCAAGGAGTACGTCATGCAGGACGGCGACGTCGTGGAGTTCCGCTTCAACGTCTGACCCGGGGCTCCGCGGGTCACACCTTGCCGCGGAGGATGCGGCGGAAGTAGACCTGCGGCAGCACGTAGCGGTCGAACAGCCACGCCCAGCGGCGTGGCGTGAAGGGGTCCACGAAGGGCACGGACGGGCTCGCCCGCCCGTCGCGGTCGACCTCGTTGAGCATGAGCTTCCGTCGGCTGACGGTGATGGGCATGACCGTGTAGCCGTCGTACCTCGTCAGCTCTCTCCCGCTCCGGACGGCCGCCAGGTTACGGGACAGGACGTCGACCTGCTTCCGCAGTGCGCCGCCCGACGGGCGGGTGGCGAGGTCGGCCGCGTCGCCGATCGCCCAGATCGAGTCGTGCCGCCGAGCACGCAGCGTCTCCGGGTCGACGTCGACCAGGCCGGGAGCAGGCCGGGAGGCGAGCCCGGCATCCGCGATCCAGCCCGGTGCCCGGTAGTGCGGCACGGCGTGGGCGAAGGCGACGTCGTGGAGCACCCGGCGGCCGGTCGGCGTCGCCACCGTCAGCGCGTGCACGTCCCAGTCCACGCTCTCGATGCGGGCATCCCGCAGCACCTCGACGCCGTAGTCCGCGAGGGCGGCCTCCAGCACCCGGTCTGCCTCCCGGACGCCCGTCCCGGTCGCTGCCGGCAGGACGAGCGTGACGTGCAGATCGGCGAGCACCCCCGTCCGCTGCCAGTGGTCGCACGCCATGAGCAGCGGCTTGAGCGCTGTCGGGCTGCAGGACGCCGGCTCCGGCGGCACGGTGAAGACGACCGAGCCCTGGCGCAGGGACGACAGCCTCGGCCACACCTGCGGCGCGCTGCCCGGCACGTAGGTGGATGCGGCCCACCCGTCGGCGTACGCCTGCTGCAGCCCCGGCGTGGCGTCCCAGTCCTCCACGAGGCCCGGGCAGAGCACGAGGGTCGAGCAGGAGAGCGTCCGCCCGCCGCGCGTGCGCACGGTCAGGGCGGCCGGGTCGACCGCCTCGACGGCGTCGCGGACCCAGGTGCACCCGTCGGGGACGACGTCGGCCATCGGGCGTTCCAGATCGGCCATCGTCGCCTCCCCGGCGCCGACGTAGTTGAGCAGCGGCTTGTACCGGTGGACCGGCTGGGGTGCCGCGAGGGTGACGTCCCGGGCGCCGTCGCGGATCAGCCGCGCGGCCAGGGAGATGCCGGCGTTGCCGCCGCCGATGATGAGGATCCCGCCGCGTTCCACGTCGCTCCCGACTGACGGCCGCGGACATCGGTCGCCGCCGCGGCTCGGCCACCGGGCTCCAGCCTGCAGAGCGCGGCCCGGCCGCGCACGGCGAGGGGCCGGGTGGTCGCCGGGAGCGTGACCTGGCGACCACCCGGCCGGCGAGCGCGCCGGGTCAGGTCGTGACGAGGCCGCGCACGTTCTCGGTGACCACGAGGGCCAGGCGGCGGGCCACGCGCAGACCCTGGTCGGCCAGCGCGAAGGTCGTCTCGATGAGCTCCTCCGGACGGACCAGCGCCGCCGGCACCAGGCTGCGGACGATCGTCGTCACGCCCTGGACGACGCCCGCGACGGCGTCCTCGCTGCTGTCGGCGGCGGCCGCCAGCCGACGGCGGGCCTGCGCCTGCTCCTGCTCGCGCAACTCCACGAGCAGGTCGCGGCGAACGGCGAGGACGAGCTGCCGGGCCCGCTCGTCGTGCGACCCGTTGCGGGCCGACTGCAGGACCTCGGCGGCCAGCAGCTCCCGGGCCCGGTCCTCGGCGTCGTCGCGGGTACGGCTGAGCTCCTCGAGCTCAGCGCCGGCCCCCTTCTGCTGGATGTCGGTGCGAGGCGTGTCGTCCTCGGTGCGCGCGGCGTCGGTGGGGATGGTCGGTGACTTCGGCTTCGGCGTGGTCATGGCTTCCTCCAGGGTCGGTTCCGTCCGGGCACGCCGAGCCTCCGGGCGGCAGGTGACTCCCGGGAGAGCTGGAAGCGCACGGCAGAGGAGCGAGCCACCAACAACAGGCGGACGCGTCACCGCCGCAGCTCCGCCACCTCGTCCAGCCGCTGGAGCTTGTGCGGGTTCCGCATCGCGTACATGCGGGTGATCCGGCCGTCCTCCACGACGAAGGTGATCGCCGTGTCGAACTCGCCGCCCGCGTCGATCCGCGCGGCCACGGTGCCGTTGACCAGCGGCGTGGTGATCTCCACCCGCGGTGCGAACTGGGCGAACCGCGAGAGCGCGTTCGCCACCCGCTCGCTGCCGGTGATCGGCCGACGCGCGGCCGGTGCGAGCCCTCCGCTGTCGGCGACCACGACGACGTCCGGCGCGAGCACGTCCATGAGCCCCTGGATGTCGCCGGCGGTGACCGCGGCGAGGAAGCGGTCCACGACCTGCTGCTGCTCGGCGCGGCTCACCGCCATCCGGGGGCGGCGCGCAGCGACGTGCCCGCGTGCCCGGTGGGCGATCTGGCGGACCGCCGCGGGTGACTTGTCCACCGCCTCCGCGATCTCCTCGTACGGGACGTCGAAGACCTCGCGGAGCACGAGCACCGCGCGCTCCACCGGCGCGAGCGTCTCCAGCACGGTCAGCATCGCGATCGACACGCTCTCGGCGAGCTCGACGTCGTCGGCGACGTCCGGGCTGGTGAGCAGCGGCTCCGGCAGCCACTCCCCGACGTAGTCCTCGCGGCGCCGGGACATCGTGCGCAGCCGGTTGAGCGCCTGGCGGGTGACCATCCGGACCAGGTACGCCCGCGCGTCGCGGATCTCCGACCGGTCCACCTCCGCCCACCGCAGCCACGTCTCCTGCACGACGTCGTCGGCGTCGGCGGCCGATCCGAGCATCTCGTAGGCGACGGTGAAGAGCAGGCTGCGGTGGGCGGTGAAGGGGTCTCCGGTCATGCCCGGGCGACGCCGTCCGTCGAGGCGGTCGCCAGCGGCGGCAGGCCGCAGGCATCCGAGAACTCCGCCGAGTGGATCCCGAGGGCGACGTTGCCGCGCGCGGTCATGTTCATCATGCCGATCCTGGCGGTCAGCTCCACCAGCGCGGGAGCGCCCAGCGCCGCGAGCAGGGCCGCCGTCATCTCGTCGGTCACCGCCGGCGGGGTCTGGCTCATCGCCTCGGCGTACTCCATGACCCGCCGCTCCAGCGGGGTGAACGCGGTGGACTCCCGCCACCGCGGCACCTCCCGCGCCTTGGCCTCGTCGAGCCCGCGGTTGTGGGCCATGAAGTAGTGGAGGTCCAGGCAGAAGCTGCACCCGACCACGCCCGCTGCGGTCATGGCGGCGAACGACGCCAGGTTGGGGTCCAGCCGGTTCCACGAGTCGACCTTGCGGCCGAAGCCCATCGAGTCCTTGAAGACGGCCGGGTAGTGCCACATGACGCCGGCTGCTTCCGGCACCTGGCCGAACATCTTGCGCATCACGATCTTGAGCAGGCCCCCGTAGACGCCGGTGATCTCGGCGGCGGGGACCCGGGTGCTGCTCGTCATGTCTCCTCCTGGGTGCGGTGGTGTCGACATGAAGACACCGGCCGGAACCCGGGTGTGACACCCGCAGCTCAGTCGGAGGCGGCGGCCCGTTCGTCCCGGAGGGCCTGGAACACCCGGCGCCGCAGCGCGTCACCGACGTGCTCGGGGACGTTCATGAACTTCATGGCCATGAGCCACCGGGGCCCACGGGCAGCGGTCCACACGATCTCGCCGTGCAGCTCCACGGTCAGGTCGTCCAGGGTGAGCGTGGCCGTCGCGGCGGTCGACGGCTCGGGGGGCACGCCCCAGCCGTCCATCAGCGCACGCATGCCGCCCTCGCTGAGGTCGACCGTCGTGCCCGTCATCAGCGCACCGGCCCACGGGATCAGGACCGGGAGCTGCACGCGACCCCGCACCGCCTTGCGCCGCTGGCTGCGCTCGGCGGGGCCGCTGACGGCGATGTGCCAGCGCGGCGTCTCGCCGTCCTCGACCTCGAGGACGGTGCCCGCGAGGGTCCACTCCTCCGTGCCGCCGATCCAGTAGAGCTCGGCGGGGTCGTTCGCCGTCACAGCGCCGGCCAGCCATTCCAGCCCGCCCGCGCTGGGGCCGACGACGACGACCTCCGCGGTCGCGAGCACCACGCTCGCGGTCACGGTGACCCCGCGGGAGACGAGCGTGACGTCGGCGGAGGTGCTGGTCCTCGGCCGATCCAGGTCCAGGTCGATCACGTGGGCGTCTCCTCGCGGCGGTAGAGCAGTGCGGCGGCACCCCTGCCGTCCCGCGGAAAGTAGCCGGACGACCGGCGGATCGGCTGCAGAACAGCGGCGTGTCGGAAGCACATGTGCCCCCGTCGGCGAAAAAGATGGTTGGAGCGCCGTCCCCGGGGTATCGCTGATCGGTTTCTGCGGGGTCAGGTCCCGCAGAAGGTCCGGTAGGCGCCGAAGTCCTGCGGGGCCGGGGCGGCGTAGCGCTCGAGGCCGGGACGCTCGTCGTAGGGAGCTGTCACGGCCGCGACCAACCGCTCGAGCGGAGCGACGTCGCCCTCGGTGGCCGCGTCCAGAGCCTCCTCGACGAGGTGGTTCCGCGGGATGTAGACCGGGTTCACCCGGTCCATGGCCGCGGCATCCGGAGCGAGGGCCAGCCAGCGCGCGGTCCACGCGTCGATCGCCGCGAGGTCGAGGAAGAGCAGGCGCGCGGGCTCCGCGTCGCCTCGTGCCGCCGAGCCCAGCGCGCGGAAGAACGACGTCAGGTCGACGTGGTCCCGGGCCAGCAGCCGCAGCAGGTCCTCGACCAGCGCCGAGACGTCCGCGTCCGCGACCGTGCTCGGCAGACCCAGCTTGGCGCGCATGCCGGCCGCCCAGGCGGCGTCGTACCGCGGCCGGAAGCCACGCAGCGCCTCGACGGCGACAGGGATGGCCTGCTCCTCGTCGTCGTGCAGCAGGGGGAGGAGCGCCTCGGCCAGCCGCGCGAGGTTCCACTCCGCGGCCAGGGGCTGGTTGCTGTAGCGGTACCGCCCGCCGGAGTCGATCGAGCTGTACACGGTCGCCGGGTCGTAGGCGTCCAGGAAGGCGCACGGCCCGTAGTCGATCGTCTCGCCGGAGATCGTCATGTTGTCGGTGTTCATGACGCCGTGCACGAAGCCCACCAGCATCCACTGCGCCACCAGCGACGCCTGCGCCGCCAGCACCCCCTCGAAGAGGGCGAGGTAGGGGCGCTCCGCCTGCGCCGCGGCCGGGTGGTGGCGGCTGATGGCGTGGTCGGCGAGCCGGCGCAGCAGGTCGACGTCGCCGGTCGCCCGGGCGTACTGGAAGCTGCCCACGCGCAGATGACTGCTCGCCACGCGGGCGAGGACGGCGCCCGGCAGCACCGTCTCGCGGCGCACCTGGCGGCCGGTCGCCACCACGGCCAGCGAGCGGGTCGTCGGGATGCCGAGCGCGTGCATCGCCTCGCTGACGACGTACTCCCGCAGCATCGGGCCGACCGCAGCGAGCCCGTCGCCACCCCGGGCGAAGGGCGTCCGGCCCGAGCCCTTGAGGTGCAGATCCAGGAGCCGGCCGTCGTCGCCGGTCAGCTCCCCGAGCAGGAGGGCCCGTCCGTCGCCGAGCCGGGGGGAGTAGCCGCCGAACTGGTGCCCGGCGTAGCCCTGGGCCACCGGGGTGGCGCCGTCCGGGACGGCGGTCCCGGTGAGCAGACCCAGGCCGGCCGGTCCGCGCAGCCAGTCGGTGTCCAGGCCGAGCTCCGTGGCCAGCGGCTCGTTCAGCACGAGCAGTCGGGGGTCGGGGGCGTCCTCGGCCTGCCACGGCACGGCCAGCTCAGCGAGCTCGCGCGCGAAGCGGTTCCCGAGGTGGACGGTCGGTGCGGGGGCGACGCTCACCTTCCCGAATGTACGTGCGAACGCCTGCTCCGGCCGGGGGAGCGGTCGGTGCCCGACGGCGGCACCGTGCGGGGCACCCTGACCGCGGAACCAGGGATCGGTCCGGGGGTTACCGGATGTTCCTGCGGTTCGTCGCTCGGCAGGCTCGTGGCATGACCAACGCAGTCCCGACCACCCCGTCCGAATCCCCGTCCGCCGAGCAGCTCCCGCCGCCGGCCCGGCCCCAGCTCCGCCGCAGCGGCACCGACCGCATGATCGGTGGCGTCAGCGGTGGGCTGGCCGAGTACAGCGGCATCGATCCCGTCCTCTGGCGGGTCGGTTTCGTCGGCCTCACCCTCGCCGGCGGTGCCGGTGTCGCGATCTACCTGCTCCTGTGGGTCCTCATGCCGTCGGGACCGCTGCGTCCCGGTGACGAGCCCAGCCCGCTGGAACAGCTGATCGGGCGCATCCACGCCCGACTGTCCGGCGCCCGGGCGACCGGCCCGCAGGCCTGACCGGCGTCGGCGTCGCGACCGTCAGCCGGCGATCCGCGAGCACTCCGCACACCGCGGGGCATCGCGGTCGTCGCTCCAGTCGGCCCCGGCCGCCGCCGTGACCAGGACACCGCAGACGGACGCGTCCAGGCCGTCGACCACCGGCCTGGCCACCGCATGGGCCATCCCCGGGAACACGACGTGGTGGCCCGCCCCGGAGCGGGGGGCGTCCGTGCCGATCACGAAGAGGCTGGCGGTCATGGCACGAGAGTGCGCACCCGAGGTGTCGGCAGGGTGACGGCCCACCGAACATTCGGCGCAACGGCTCCCCGCGGAAGGAGCACCCGATGTCCGAGCAGGAGATCCGGGCGGCGATCGTCGCCGAGCGACGGGCTCAGCTGGAGCTCTACGCGTCGCTGTCGGAGGAGCAGTGGGACGTGTCCAGCCTCTGCTCCGGCTGGCGGGTGCGGGAGGTCCTGGCCCACACCACCATGCCCTTCCGGTACTCCGCACCCAGGGTCGCCTGGGAGATGGTGAAGGCTCGGGGGAGCGCGGAGCGGATGGCCGACCGCCGTGCCCGCATCGACGCCGGGCAGCTCTCCGCCGGGCAGCTGTGGGAGTCCCTGCGGGACGACGTCGAGCACCCCTGGGTGCCGCCCGGCGGGGGACTGCTCGGCGCGCTGTCGCACGACGTCATCCACGGGCTCGACGTAGCAGTACCCCTGGGACTGGACCACCTCGTCGCTCCGGAGAGGGTGGCGATGGTGCTCGGGGGCCTGGAGGGAGAGCAGCGCGCCCTCGGTGTGGACCTCGACGGCGTGCGGCTGCAGGCGGACGACGTCGACTGGACCTGGGGGACCGGCGAGCCGGTCCGTGGTCGGGCACAGGACCTCCTCCTGCTGGTGTGCGCCCGGAGGGTCCCGGGCGGACGGCTGCACGGGCCGGCTCCTGCACGCCTCTCGCCGGCCGTCTGACAGCAGGCCCGGCGGTGGGCGCGGCCTCCGGACCCGTCTGCCGTCGTCCGACGATCCCGCGGCGGAACATCTCCTCCGATCCACGCTCGTCCGCCAGACTCGACGGGGACGACCGGGAGGTGCGGATGGCGGGCAACAGCAACTACGTCGCGGAGCTGCAGTTCGGCGGCCCCAGGATCGACGATGACGCCTTCGTGGCGCCGACGGCGGTCGTCGTGGGCGCCGTGGCGCTCGGCTCGCGGGCGAGCATCTGGTACGGCGCCGTGGCCCGCGCCGACGAGGAGGTCATCGCCATCGGGCCCGACTCCAACATCCAGGACGGCTGCACGCTGCACTCCGACCCGGGCTTCCCGCTGCTCGTCGGCCGAGGGGTCACCGTCGGGCACCGGGTGGTCCTGCACGGGGCGCGGGTCGACGACGACGTGCTGGTCGGCATGGGCAGCGTCGTGATGAACGGAGCGCACATCGGCGCGGGTTCGATCGTCGCGGCGGGAGCTGTGGTCACCCCGAAGACGACGGTGCCGCCGGGGTCCGTGGTGGCCGGGATCCCGGCGAAGGTGGTCCGCCGGACGACGGACGACGACCTCGCGCACATCCGCGCCCATGCCCGGAGCTACACCGAGCGCCTGCCCGCCGCGCGCAAGGTCCGCCCCGTCATCCGCCGTCCCCTTCCGCCTGCGGGGCCCTTCTTCGACGACGGCATGCCGTGACCGACCCGCGGCCGTCCGAGGAGGACGTCGAGCCCGACGACGCCCAGGCACTGTCCCGCGCCACCGGCGGCGGCGGGACCGACGCACCCGACGCCGGTTCCACCACGGGCACCGGTGAGTCGGAGACCTTCGTCGGCCGGGTGGCCGGCCAGGACGTCGGCTACGCGGGCGAGACCGGCGCGGAGCGGCGCCAGGCCGCTGCCGAGGAGAACTGACGGCCCCGTCCGGGGGCTCGCCGTCCGTCAGTCCTTCGGGCGCCTGCCGATCTTCGAGCCGAGCCAGGTGAGCGGGTCGAACCTCCGGTCCACCACCCGCTCCTTGAGCGGGATGATGCCGTTGTCGGTGAGGTGGATGCCTTCGGGGCACACCTCGCTGCAGCACTTGGTGATGTTGCAGTAGCCGAGCCCGAAGTCGTCCTGCGCAGCGTCCCGCCGGTCGGTGACGTCGAGCGGGTGCATGTCGAGCTCGGCGAGCCGGATCAGGTAGCGCGGGCCGGCGAAGGCGCCCTTGTTGCCCTCGTGGTCACGGATGACGTGGCAGGTGTCCTGGCAGAGGAAGCACTCGATGCACTTGCGGAACTCCTGGGAGCGTTCGACGTCGACCTGCTGCATCCGGTGGCTGCCGTCCGCCTCACGCGGTCGCGGGTTGAACGCCGGGATCTGCGCGGCCTTGTCGTAGTTGTAGGACACGTCCGTGACCAGGTCGCGGATCACCGGGAAGGTGCGCAGCGGGGTGACGGTCACGGTGTCCCCCTCGCCGAAGGTGCTCATCCGCGTCATGCACATCAGTCTCGGACGGCCGTTGATCTCCGCGCTGCACGAGCCGCACTTGCCGGCCTTGCAGTTCCACCGGACGGCGAGGTCCCCGGCCTGGGTCGCCTGCAGCCGGTGGATGACGTCGAGGACCACCTCGCCCTCGTTGACGTCGACGGTGAAGTCCTGGAGGTCGCCACCGGTGACGTCGCCGCGCCAGACCCGGAAGCTGGCCGCGTAGGTCATGAGACCTCCTCGAAGATCTCGGCGAGCTCGCCGGGCATCTGGGGGAGCGGTTGCCGGGTCAGCGCCACGGAGCCGTCGGGGGCCCGGGAGCAGACGAGGTTGGTCCGCGCCCACTCGGCGTCGGTCGCCGGGAAGTCGTCGCGGGTGTGCCCGCCGCGGCTCTCCTGCCGCTCCAGCGCGGCCCGGGCGATGCACTCGCTGACGACGAGCATGTGCGGCAGGTCCAGCGCCAGGTGCCAGCCGGGGTTGTACTGGCGGTGCCCCTCGACCGACAGGTTGGCCACCCGCTCCTTGAGCGCGGCGATCCGCTCCAGCGCCTGCTCCATCTCCGGAGCGGTCCGGATGATGCCGACCAGGTCGTGCATCGTCTGCTGCAGGTCGTGCTGCACGGCGTAGGGGTTCTCACCGCCCTCGCGGTCGAACGGCGCCAGGGCGGCGCGGGCTGCGTCGGCGAGGGCCTCGTCGGGCAGCGCGATCCGGTCGATCCGCTTCAGCGCGTGCTCGGCCGCGGCCAGGCCGGCCCGTCGGCCGAAGACCAGCAGGTCCGACAGGGAGTTGCCGCCGAGCCGGTTGGACCCGTGCATGCCGCCCGCGACCTCGCCCGCCGCGAACAGCCCCGGCACGCGGGCCGCCTCGGTGTCGGGGTCGACCTCCACCCCGCCCATCACGTAGTGGCAGGTGGGTCCGACCTCCATGGCCTCGGCGGTGATGTCGACCTCGGCCAGCTCCTTGAACTGGTGGTACATCGACGGCAGCCGCTTGCGGATGTACTCGGCCGACCGGCGGGAGGCGATGTCCAGGAAGACGCCGCCGTGCGGAGTGCCGCGACCGGCCTTGACCTCGCTGTTGATCGCGCGGGCGACCTCGTCGCGGGGGAGCAGCTCCGGCGGGCGCCGGTTGTTCTTCTTGTCGTCGTACCAGCGGTCCGCCTCGTCCTCGGTCTCCGCGGTCTCCTTGCGGAAGAAGTCGGGGATGTAGTCGAACATGAAGCGGTTGCCGGCCGAGTTCTTGAGGACGCCGCCGTCACCGCGCACGCTCTCGGTCACGAGGATGCCCCGCACCGACGGGGGCCAGACCATCCCCGTGGGGTGGAACTGCACGAACTCCATGTTCACCAGCGTCGCGCCGGCCTGGAGCGCCAGGGAATGCCCGTCGCCGGTGTACTCCCAGGAGTTCGACGTCACCTTGTAGGACTTGCCGATGCCGCCGGTCGCCAGCACGACCGACGGCGCCTGCCAGGCGACGAACCGCCCGGACTCCCGCCAGTAGCCGAACGCGCCGGTCACTCCGTCGTCGTCGGTGAGCAGCCGGGTGACCGTGCACTCCATGTAGACGTCGATGCCGAGGGCGACGGTGCGCTGCTGGAGGGTGCGGATCAGCTCGAGCCCGGTGCGGTCCCCGACGTGCGCGAGGCGGGCGTAGCGGTGGCCGCCGAAGTCGCGCTGGCTGATCAGGCCGTCGGCCGTCCGGTCGAACAGCGCGCCCCAGTCCTCGAGCTCGCGCACCCGGTCGGGCGCCTCCTGTGCGTGCAACTGGGCCATGCGCCAGTGGTTGAGCATCTTCCCGCCGCGCATGGTGTCGCGGAAGTGCACCCGCCAGTTGTCCTCGGGGTAGAGGTTCGCCATGGCCGCGGCGATGCCGCCCTCGGCCATCACCGTGTGCGCCTTGCCCAGCAGCGACTTGCAGACCACGGCGGTGCGCGCGCCGTTCTCGTGGGCTTCGATCGCGGCCCGGAGGCCTGCACCCCCCGCCCCGACGACCACGACGTCGTACTCGTGCCTCTCGAGCTCCATCAGGAGAACCCCATCCTCAGAAGAAGCGGAAGTCGGTGATCGTGCCGGTGGCCAGGAGGAAGACGTAGGCGTCGGCGATCGCGACGCTGAACAGCGAGAGCCAGGCGAACTTCGCGTGCGAGGCGTTGAGCTTCGAGACCTGGGTCCAGGCCTTGTAGCGCAGCGGGTGCTTCGAGAAGTGGTTGAGGCGGCCGCCGACGATGTGCCGGCAGGAGTGGCAGGACAGCGAGTAGAGCCACAGCAGGGCCGCGTTCGCCAGGAGGACGAGGGTCCCGACCCCCATGTGTCCCCACTCGCCGGTCTCGTCGCGGAACCCGAGGATCGCGTCGTAGGTGAGGATGACGTTGAAGAGCAGCGCGCCGTAGAGCGCGTACCGGTGCAGGTTCTGGATCAGCAGCGGCGGCCGCGACTCACCCGTGTACCGCTTGTGCGGTTCGCCGACGGCGCAGGCCGGGGGAGAGAGCCAGAACGACCGGTAGTAGGCCTTGCGGTAGTAGTAGCAGGTCGCCCGCAGCCCCAGCGGGATCACCAGGATGTAGATGGCCGGGGAGATGAACGACGGCCCGGTGAAGAACTCCGGGAAGGTGTCGCCCTCGCAGCCGGTCGTGATGCAGGGCGAGTAGAACGGCGAGATGTAGGGCTCGGCGAAGTAGTACGCGTTCTGGAACGCCCGGAAGCTCGAGTAGACGACGAACGACAGCAGCACGACGACGGTGATCAGCGGCTGCAGCCACCACCGGTCGGTGCGCAGGTGGCGTGCCCGGATCGCCGCCCGCCGGGGCGCCGGTCCGCCATCACCGCGACCAGGGGTGACCGCCCCGGTGCCGCGGGGCGCGGTCGTCGTCACGAGGTCGTGCGATGGAAGCCGTGGCCGGGCGTGGGAGGTTCCGCTTGGTCTGGCCCGACCGGCATCGCTGCCTCCAGCTACGTCGCTGACGCCGCCCCACGCGGCGGAGGAGCGCAGTGGATCACGGACTCGGGGGAGGGGAAAGGGCTTTCCGGGCGGGAATCCGCCCTCGCCGGGCGTGTCCCGGGCGACACGGCCGCGCCCGGGGCCCGTTGACGGCGTCGTGTCCGGAGAGCCAGGTGATGGGCCAGGATGGTCGTCCGCACCCGCCCCAGAACAGGAGCACCGTCCGTGACCTCGCCCTCGGGACAGCAGCCGCCGGCCCCCATGCTCGTGCCGAAGTTCTTCGTCAAGCAGCGGATCACGCTGATGGTGAACCGGTACGAGGTCGTGGCCGCCAACCCCGACGGCACCGAAGGACACCTGCTCGCCCTGGCCGAGCAGAAGCGGATGAAGCTCAAGGAGGAGGTCGTCTTCTTCTCCGACGAGTCGAAGACCCGGCGGGTGTTCTCCTTCAAGGCTCGTCAGGCGCTGGACGTCTCTGCCGAGCACGACGTGTTCGACGAGAACGGCCGGGCGCTGGGCATGTTCAGCAAGCAGTTCGGGGCCAGCCTCATCCGCTCCACCTGGAACCTGTCGGTGCCGGGGCTGGAGTCCGTCGGCCGGGAGCGCCGTCCCGCCATCGCGGTCCTCCGTCGCGTCTGGGACGTCCTCCCCGTCGTCGGCGACGTCTGGGTGCCCTTCGTCTTCCACTTCGACTTCGTCGACAGCGCGAGCGGCGCGGTCGTCCTGGTCAGCGAACGCCAGAAGGCCATCCGCGACCGCTACGAGGTGACGGTGCCCGACCCGCGACTGGACTTCCGGGTCGCGGCGTCGATGGCGGTGGCGCTGGACGCCTTGCAGAGCCGCTGACGCGCGCGGGAAGCCCGACGCCCGGCGCTGCGTTGCACCGGGCAACCAACGTGAAGGGCTCTTCCATGCGCATCCCGGTGTCCATCCTCGACCTGGCCCCCATCCTCCGCGGGGAGTCGGCGACCAGCAGCATCGCGGCCAGCGTGGCTCTCGCGCAGCGCGCGGAGAAGCACGGGTACCGCCGCGTCTGGTACGCCGAGCACCACAACATGCCCTCGATCGCGTCGTCGGCGACCAGCGTGCTCATCGCGCACGTGGGTGCGCACACGCGCTCCATCCGGCTCGGGGCCGGCGGCGTGATGCTGCCCAACCACTCGCCGCTGACGATCGCCGAGCAGTTCGGCACGCTGGACGCGATGTACCCCGGCCGCATCGACCTGGGGCTGGGGCGGGCGCCCGGCAGCGACCAGAACACCATGTACGCCCTGCGCCGGAACCCGGACTCCGCCGACCGCTTCCCCCAGGACGTGCTCGAGCTGCAGGGCTACCTCGCGGGGGAGACCCGGGTGGCCGGAGTCGACGCGATCCCCGGCAAGGGCTCGGACGTGCCGCTGTACGTCCTCGGCTCGTCGATGTTCGGCGCCACCCTGGCCGCCGCGCTCGGTCTGCCCTACGCCTTCGCGTCGCACTTCGCGCCGCAGATGCTCCAGCCCGCGGTGGCTGCCTACCGGCGCGAGTTCCGCCCGTCGCGGCAGCTGGCCGAGCCGTACGTCATCGCCGGCGTCAACGTGGTGGCCGCCGACACCGACGAGGAGGCCCATGCCAACCTCGGGGCCGTGAAGCGGAACCTGGCCATCGGGCTCTTCGGCCGGGGGCAGACGCTCAGCGACGAGCAGGCCGACCAGTTGCTGGCCCAGGGGGCGGGCACGCACGTCACCTCGATGCTCACCCACACGGCCGTCGGCACCCGCGCCGAGGTGGGGGAGTACCTGGACCGGTTCCTCAAGACCGCCGACGCCGACGAGCTGATCGTCGCCCACCAGGCACCGACGACCGAGGCCCGGCTGCGGTCGGTCACGCTGCTCGCCGAGGCCCTGGAGGACCTCGGCGCCTGACGGCCCCGGGCCGCCTCCGGACGGCGGGTCCGCGCCCGCGCGCATACGGTCGACGCATGCGCATCCGACGTTCGATCGCGACCCTCTTCACCGTCACGGCCCTCTTCTCCGGCGGGACCGCGACCCTGACCGCCTGCGGCTCCGACACGGCGGAGGACACCGTCGAGAACGACACCGAGAACGACGTCGAGGAGGACGAGGGCAGCGAGGACGACGACTGACGTCCGTCCGCGTCGGCCCTGGATGCCCGGGGACTCCCCGGTCAGGCCGGGCCGGGCGGGCGCTCGGCCAGGAGCCGGCGCGACGCGCGGCAGGCCCAAGCCTCGGCGGCCAGCTCGGTGAGCGACTGCCCGTCGAGCTCCTCGAGCCGGCAGAGCACGATCGGGTAGCCGTCGAAGTGCGTCGTCGTGAAGTACAGCTCGGGCTCTTCGGCGATGAGTGCCTGCTTGGCGCCCTCGTCGGGGACGTAGGCGGCGACCACGGGACCGGTCGGCGCGGCGTCCCCGAGCTCGGCGGCGTCCTTCTTCCCGAGCGGGCGCTCCCAGACGAAGCCCTTGCCCTGCACCAGCCACTGCCGCCAGCCGCGCGTCGTCCCCTCGCTCGTGGCCGGCAGTGCCAGGCAGATCCGCGCGACGTCGTCCCAGGTCGCCATGTCAGGCCTCCGCGTGCCGGCTCACCAGGCGGCGCGGGGCGCGGGCGGCCCATGCCTCACCGGCGAGCTCGGTCAGTGACTCGTCGTCGAGCCGGTCGAGCCGGCAGAGGACCGCTGCCCACCCGTCGAAGTGCGACGTCGTGAAGTAGATGTCGGGCTGGTCCGCGAGGAGCGCCGCCTTGGCGCCCTCGTCGGGCACCGACGCCACCAGGACGGGGCCCTCCGGCGCGTCCCTGCCGAGCTCCTCGAGGTCGGTGCGGTGCAGCGGGCGGTCGCGCAGGAAGGTCCTGCCCCGCACCAGCCAGCGACGACGCCCGCTCGCGGAGACCGCCTCGGAGGTGCCGGGCAGCGCGAGCGCGATCCGCGCGACGTCGTCCCAGTTCGGCACGCCCGCAGCCTACGGAGGTCGGCCCTCCCGGCAGAGGGGTTGCTCCCCCGTGCGAGGGGGGCTGCCGACGTCTCGGGTTGCCGGCGCTGCAGAAGTCCGGTCGAACGGCCGATAGGGCTGCCATGCGTACGAAGCGACCTCGCGACGCCGAGGGCACGGCTGCCCGGGTGCGCGGTGCCGAGCGCCCACTGCGGATCGTGCGCGTCCTCGCCGTCCTCTTCGCCGGCACCTGGGCGGCGGGCCTGGCCGCCGGTGCCCTCGGCGCCACCGGCATCGGTGCGCTGCTCGCCTCCTCCGGCAAGCTGGTGTTCTTCGTCGGACTGGTCGCCATCCTCGTCGTCCGTGGCTTCGGGGCGAGGGAGGACCGCGGCTCCTGGTGGCTGCTGGCCGGTGCCGTCGCCTCCTACTTCGCCGGTGCCCTGGCCTTCGAGATGTACTACCGCTTCCTGCCCGTCGCCCCGCGACCGTCCTGGTCCGACCTGGGCTACATGGCCTTCTACCCGCTGGCGTTCGCCGCGCTCCTCGTCATGCTCCGCACCCGGCTGCGCCGCCTCACCGCGGCCACCTGGCTGGACTGCCTCGTCACCGGCCTGACCGCTGCGGCCTTCGCGGCGGCGGTGGCGCTGGGCGCGCTGGTCCGCGAGACCGACGGCGCGCTCGGCGCGATCCTGGCGGGCGTCGCCTATCCGATCGCCGACCTCCTGCTGCTCAGCCTGCTGGCCGGTGGGCTCGTCGTCATCGGCCGAGGGGCCGGGGCGAGCTGGTGGTGGCTGGCCGGGGGCGTCGCGCTGTTCGTCGTCACCGACACCGTCTACTCCTACCAGGTCGTGCACGGCCTCTACACGGTCGGCGGCCCCCTCGACGTCGCGTGGAGCGGCGCGTTCCTGTGCCTCGGCCTGGCCGCCTGCCAGCGCGGTCGCAGCGGCACGGCCACCGGGCTGGAGGGCCGGCTCGCCATCGTCGTCCCGGGCGTCTGCGCGCTGGCCGCGGTCGGCCTGCTGTTCTGGGGCTACCTGCGCGGCGGTGACCCGATCGCAGGGGTGCTGGCGCTCGGGGCCGTGCTGGCGGCGCTCGCCCGCACGGGCCTCACCTTCCGGGACGTCCGGGCCCTGGCCGACAGCCGTCGCCAGGCGCGGACCGACGAGCTCACCGGGCTGCCGAACCGGCGGTCGGTCTTCGAGGCGCTGCAGGCCGCGAACGGGCGGCTGCGTGCCGGGGAGAGCGTCGCCGTCCTCGTACTGGACCTGGACCGGTTCAAGGAGATCAACGACTCCCTCGGCCACGCCGTCGGGGATGCGCTGCTGCGGCAGGTCGGGCCGCGGCTCGCCCGCGAGCTCCGTTCGGAGGACGTCCTGGCCCGACTGGGCGGCGACGAGTTCGTCGTCCTGGCCTCCGACCTCGACGACGCGGACGCCGGGGCGCTGGCCAAGCGCCTGCTCACGCAGCTGCGGCAGCCCTTCCGCGTGGGCAGCATGACCCTCACCGTCGACGCCAGTGTCGGGGTCGCCATCGGTCCCGAGCACTCGGTGACCGCCGAGGAGCTCCTCCAGCTCGCCGACCTGGCCATGTACTCGGCGAAGGCCGGCCGCGGCGGCGTCGCGGTCTACGACGACGAGCGCGACGGCTCCGGCCGCCACCGCCTGGAGGCCGTCGAGCAGCTGCGCGCCGGCATCTCCGGCGGCCAGCTCGTCCTGCACTACCAGCCCAAGCTGGCCCTCGGCACCGGCGAGGTGGAGGGCGTCGAGGCCCTGGTGCGCTGGGAGCACCCCACGCGGGGGCTGGTGTACCCGGACCAGTTCATCGAGCTGGCCGAGTCCGCCGGGCTCATGGCCTCCCTGACCACGCGCGTCGTCGAGCTCGCCCTGGCCCAGTGCCGCTCGTGGGCCGACCAGGGACGCTGGCTGACCGTCGCGGTCAACGTGAGCCCGTCGAACCTGGTCGACGAGCAGTTCCCGGGAGAGGTCGCGCGGCTGCTGGCTGCGCACGACCTCCCGTCGGGCGTGCTCACCCTCGAGGTGACGGAGAGCATCCTCATGGAGGACCGCGACCGCGCCGTCGGCGTGCTGACCCGGCTGCGCGATGCCGGCGTCGGCGTCTCCATCGACGACTACGGCACCGGCTACTCCAGCCTCGCCTACCTCGCCACGCTCCCGGTGACCGAGCTGAAGCTGGACCGCGCCTTCGTCGGGGAGATGGCCGGCAGCCCGCGGGCGGAGTCCATCGTCACCTCCACGCTGCAGCTCGCCCACGCCATGGGCCTGTCCTTCGTCGCGGAGGGGGTGGAGGACCAGGGCACCCTGGACACGCTCACCTTCCTCGGGTGCGACGTCGTCCAGGGCTACCACGTGAGCCGGCCGTTGCCGCCCGAGCAGCTGTGGGCGTGGCTGTCCGAGCGCGCGTCCGAGGAGCTCGCCGTCCTCTGAGGGTCAGCTCTGGGGGATCGGGAAGACGAGCAGCGAGCTGGACGCCGTCGCCACCGACTTCCCGGCGGCGTCGAGGACCTCGCCCTCGGCGAAGGCCACCCGCCGGCCCGGCTTGATCACGCGCCCGACCGCGGTGAGGGGCCCGCTGCCCGCGTGCACCGCCCGCAGGTAGTTCACCTTCAGCTCGATCGAGGTGTAGCCGACACCGGCGGGCAGCGTCGTGTGCACCGCGCACCCGGCGACGGTGTCGAGCATCGTGCAGACCAGCCCACCGTGGACGACGCCGATCGGGTTGTAGACCGACTCGTCGACCTCGCAGGTGAACTCGACGCGGCCCTCCTCGATGTGCGTGATGCCCATCTGCATCAGCATGGCGATCGGCGGAGGCGGCAGGACGCCGTCCCGGATGGCCTCCATCGTCGCGAGGCCGGTGCGCTCCGATGCTCCGGCCGCGGTGATCAGCGGGTCGTGCCAGGTGACGGTCCGCGAGCGCGGGTCCCCCCAGCTCTCGGGTGCGGTCGCGGTCGTGGGCTCAGCGGTCATGCCGTCTAGGTTCGCACATCGAACTCAGGTGCAGAGCTCCCGGTACGACGAAGGACCCATCCCGCACCGGGATGGGTCCTTCATCGCAGGGTCCGAGCCGCTCGTCAGCTCTTGGGTCGCGCTCCGGCGCGGAGGGCACCGAGCAGGTCGTGGTTGAGCCGGGAGATCGTCTCCATGGAGATCCCCTTGGGACAGGCGTGCGAGCACTCCCCGATGTTGGTGCAGCCACCGAAGCCCTCGCGGTCCTGCTGGGCGACCATGTTGACCACGCGGTCGTCGCGTTCCGGCTGGCCCTGGGGGAGCAGCCCGAGGTGGGTGACCTTCGCGGCGGTGAACAGCATCGACGACGCGTTGGGGCAGGCGGCGACACAGGCGCCGCAGCCGATGCAGGTGGCGGCGTCGAACGCGGCGTCGGAGTCCTTCTTGGGCACCGGGGTGGCGTGCGCCTCGGGGGCGGTCCCGGTCGGGACCGAGATGTAGCCACCGGCCTGGATGATGCGGTCGAACGCCCGCCGGTCGACGGCGAGGTCCTTGATCACCGGGAACGGGCTGGCCCGCCACGGCTCGATGTCGATCTTGTCGCCGTCCTTGAAGGACCGCATGTGCAGCTGGCAGGTGGTCGTCTGCTGCGGACCGTGCGCCTCGCCGTTGATCATGACCCCGCACATGCCGCAGATGCCCTCGCGGCAGTCGTGGTCGAAGGCCACCGGGTCGTCGCCCTGCATGATCAGCTGCTCGTTGAGCACGTCGAGCATCTCGAGGAACGACATGTCCGGCGAGATGTCGGTGACCTTGTAGGACACCATCTTGCCCTTGACCGACGGGTCCTTCTGGCGCCAGATGCGCAGGGTCAGGTTCATGCCGCGCTTGCCGGCGTCGGTGTTCCCGACGCTGGACTGCATGGCGTCCTCACGTGTGGCTGTCACTTGAAGCTCCGCTGTATCGGTGTCACTTGTAGCTGCGCTGGGCCAGGTGGACGTACTCGTACTCGAGGTTCTCCTTGTGGAGCACCGGCGGCTCGCCCTCCGGCCTCCACTCCCAGGCGGCGACGTACGCGAAGTTCTCGTCGTCGCGCAGCGCCTCGCCCTCGGGGGTCTGGCTCTCGGCCCGGAAGTGGCCGCCGCAGCTCTCGCGGCGGTGCAGCGCGTCGATGCACATGAGCTCGCCGAGCTCGATGAAGTCGGCGACCCGGCCGGCGTGCTCCAGCGTCTGGTTGAACGAGTGCCAGTCGCCGGTGACCTTGAGGTTGCTCCAGAACTCCTGGCGGATCTCGCGGATGCGGTCGATGGCCTTGCGCAGGCCCTCGTCCGTGCGCTCCATGCCGCACAGGTCCCACATCAGCTGGCCCAGCTCGCGGTGGAAGGAGGCCGGCGTGCGGGTGCCGTTGATGTTGAGCAGCTTCTGCGTCTGCTCCTGCACGCCCCGCAGCGCCTCGACGGCAGCCGGGTGGGAGTCGTCGACCTTCTCGAACGGGCCGTCGGCGAGGTACTCGGTCATGGTGGCCGGCAGGACGAAGTAGCCGTCCGCCAGACCCTGCATCAGCGCCGAGGCGCCGAGGCGGTTCGCGCCGTGGTCGGAGAAGTTGGCCTCACCGATCACGAACATGCCGGGGATCGTGGACTGCAGGTCGTAGTCGACCCACAGGCCGCCCATCGTGTAGTGCACGGCGGGGTAGATCCGCATCGGGACCTGGTAGGGGTCCTCGCCCGTGATCTGGGCGTACATGTCGAAGAGGTTGCCGTACTTGGCCTCGACGGCCGGGCGGCCGAGCCGCTCGATCGCCTCCGCGAAGTCCAGGTAGACACCCAGGCCACCGGGGCCGACGCCGCGGCCCTCGTCGCAGACGTTCTTGGCCTGCCGGGAGGCGATGTCGCGGGGCACCAGGTTGCCGAACGCCGGGTAGAGGCGCTCCAGGTAGTAGTCGCGATCGCCCTCGGGGATCTCCCGCGGGTCGCGGTCGTCGCCGCGCTCCTTGGGCACCCACACGCGCCCGTCGTTGCGCAGCGACTCGCTCATCAGCGTGAGCTTGGACTGGTAGTCGCCCTTGACCGGGATGCAGGTCGGGTGGATCTGCGTGTAGCAGGGGTTGGCGAAGTAGGCGCCCTTCTTGTGTGCGCGCCAGATCGCCGTGGCGTTGGAGCCCTTGGCGTTCGTGGAGAGGTAGAAGACGTTGCCGTACCCGCCGGTGGCGAGGACGACGGCGTCGGCGAAGTGGGTGCTGATCTCACCGGACACCAGGTCGCGGGCGACGATGCCGCGGGCGCGGCCGTCGACGATGATCAAGTCCAGCATCTCGGTGCGCGCGTGCTGCTCGACGCTGCCGGCCGCGATCTGCCGCTCCAGCGCCTGGTAGGCGCCGTACAGCAGCTGCTGACCCGTCTGGCCGCGCGCGTAGAACGTGCGCGACACCTGGGTGCCACCGAAGGAACGGTTGTCGAGCAGGCCGCCGTACTCGCGGGCGAACGGCACGCCCTGGGCGACGCACTGGTCGATGATGCTGACGCTCACCTCGGCCAGGCGGTGCACGTTGTTCTCGCGGGAGCGGAAGTCGCCGCCCTTGACCGTGTCGTAGAAGAGCCGGTGCACCGAGTCGCCGTCGTTGCGGTAGTTCTTCGCGGCGTTGATGCCGCCCTGCGCGGCGACGCTGTGCGCGCGGCGCGGGCTGTCCTGGTACCAGAACGACTTGACCTTGTAGCCGGCCTCGCCGAGCGTGGCGGCGGCCGAACCGCCGGCCAGGCCGGTGCCGACGACGATGATCGTCATCTTCCGGCGGTTGGCCGGGTTCACCAGGCGGCCGCGGAAGCGACGCTCGCTCCAGCGCTCGCCGATCGGGACGTCGGTGGGGGCCTTGGTGTCGGCGATCGGCTCGCCGGTGGTGAAGAGTTCGAGAGGCATTGCTGGGGAACTCCTTAGTCCACGAGCCCGAAGAGGACGCTGAAGGGCACGAGCAGGAAGCCGCCGATGAGCAGCGTCGAGAACACCAGGGCGAAGGCGTTGACCGTGCGCTCGCGGCGGCGGTTGCTCTGACCCAGGGTCTGCGTGACGCTCCAGATGCCGTGCCGCAGGTGCATGCCCAGCAGGATCAGCGCGACGACGTAGAACGCGGTGATGAACGGGTTCTGGAAGCTGGCGACGAGCCGGTCGTAGGGCGTCGAGTCGGTGCCGTCGGGGTTCACCGCACCGACCGTGAGGTCGAGGATGTGCCAGATGATGAACAGCAGCACGATGACGCCGCCCCAGCGCATGGTGCGGGACGCGTAGCTCTGGGCCACCGACTTCTTCGTGACGTACGCCTGCGGGCGGGCCTTCTTCGCCTGGCGCCACAGGGAGACCGCGGCCCAGAAGTGTGCGACGACGGCGACGACCAGGACGATGCGGACGATCGTCAGCACGGTCTGGTGGGGGACGGCCGGCTCGCCGACGGTCCGGATCCACTCGGAGTAGCTGTTGAACGAGTCCCGGCCCGCGAAGACCTTGAGGTTCCCGACCACGTGGGCGACCAAGTACAGCAGCATGACGATGCCGCTGACGGCCATCACGACCTTCTTGACCACCGAGTTGGTCTTCGCGACCTTCGGTGTTCCGCGCCCTGTGTGCGTCACTGTCACCACATGCACAAGTTAGGCCGCGTGGACCGTTGCGGCGAGGTAAACACGTGGTGACTCAGCTCTCGTAAGGCTGCCCTCACCCGGCTCCACGCCATAGGGTCATCCGTTGCGCGGCGCCCGGCCCCGCGCTCGGCCGAAGGGAGAGGACGACGTGCCCGGACCCACCAGAGGATTCCTCGGACGCCGCGCCCGCGACCCGCGCCTGCCCCCGGGTCAGTACGACGTCGGCAGGGACTGGCCGGTGCTCACCGCCGAGCCCACGCCGCGGATCGCTCCCGAGACGTGGAGCATCACCGTCGACGGGAAGGTCGAGACGCCCACCACCTGGACCTGGGACGAGGCGCACGCCCTGCCCCCGTCGGAGTACCGCGGCGACATCCACTGCGTCACCACGTGGTCGAAGTTCGACACGCAGTTCGGCGGGGTGAGCGTCGACACGCTGCTCGAGGCCGCCCGCCCGACCGCCGAGGCGCACTTCGTCATGGCGACGTCCAAGACCGGGTACACGACCAACCTGCCGCTGGAGCACGTGACCGGGGGCAAGGCCTGGGTGGTCTGGGAGTTCGACGGCAAGCCGCTGCCGATCGAGCACGGCGGCCCGGTGCGGCTGCTCGTCCCGCACCTGTACTTCTGGAAGAGCGCGAAGTGGATCAGCCGGCTGACCCTCCTGACGCGCGACCAGCAGGGCTTCTGGGAGCAGAACGGCTACCACGACCTCGGCGACCCGTGGCGTCAGCAGCGGTACCAGGGCGATTGAGCGGCGGCGTGAGCGAAGGGCTGGGCCTCGGCGGCCCCGAGGCGCCCCGCGGCGGCTGGCGCACGGCGACCGTCTCGCGCGTGCGCCGGCCCATCCAGCGCTCGGTGGAGCTGCGCCTCGACGTGCACGACCGCATCGACCACATGGCCGGGCAGCACTACGTCGTCCGCCTCACCGCGGAGGACGGGTACACCGCCCAGCGGTCGTACTCGGTGGCCTCCGCGCCGGGGGACCCGCTCGTCGAGCTGTTCGTCGAGCGGCTGGACGACGGAGAGGTCTCCACGTACCTGGCCGACGTCGTGGAGCCCGGTGACGAGCTGGAGGTGCGCGGGCCGATCGGCGGCTGGTTCGTCTGGGACGGCGACACCCCGGCGCTGCTGGTGGCCGGCGGGTTCGGCGTCGTCCCCTTCGTGGGGATGATCCGGCACGCCCGCGCGCTCGGGCGGCTGGACCTGCTCCGGGTGGTGGTGTCCAGCCGGACCCTGGCCGAGCTGCCCTACGCCGACGAGCTGATGGACGCCGGGGCGCTGGTGATCCTCACCCGCGAGGCGCACGGCATCCGGCCGGCCGGCCGGCTGACCGCCCCGGACCTGCTGCCCCTGTGGGAGCCGGGGCAGACCGCCTACGTGTGCGGGTCGGCCTCGTTCGCCGAGGCCGCCAGCCAGCTGCTGGTCGGCATGGGCTTCCCCGCCGACGGCGTCCGGGTGGAGCGCTTCGGGCCCACGGGGGCACTCGCCTGAGCCGGGGCGGCTCAGCCGCCGGCAGCCGGCCGGTCAGATCCAGCCGTGCCGGCGGGCCTCGACGACGGCGGCGTGCCGGTTGGGCGCGCCCAGCTTCACCGCCGCCGCGGACAGGTGGTTGCGCACGGTGCCGGGGGAGAGGTGTGCCCGGGCGGCGATCTCCTCGACCGGCGCGCCGCCGGCGGCCAGCTCCAGGATGTCGGCCTCCCGCGGTGTGAGGGGGCTGTCGCCGGCGCTGATTGCCTCCGCCGCCAGTTCCGGGTCGACGTAGCGCCCGCCGCGGTGGACGGTGCGCACCACGTCGCTGAGGACACCGGCCGGCACGGTCTTGGGCAGGAAGCCGCGGACCCCCGACGCGAGGGCGCGCTTGAGGTGACCGGGGCGCCCGTGGCCGGTCACGATCACCAGCCCGCAACCGGGCAGCTCGGTGGCCAGGTCGGCGGCGAGCGAGATGCCGTCGCGGTCGGGCAGCTGGAGGTCCAGGACGGCCACCTCGGGGGCGTGCGCGCGGGCCATGGCCAGTGCCTCGTGCGCGGACGCCGCCTGGGCGACCACCTCGAGGTCATCCTCCAGCGAGAGGAGTGCCGCCAGCGCCGACCGGATGAGGTTCTCGTCATCGGCGAGCAGGATGCGGATCACGCGGCGGCCCCGGCCGGCAGCCTGGCGTCGACCGTGAAGGTGCCGGCGTCGGACTCCGCCCGGAGCCGGCCGTCCAGGGCGGCCAGCCGCTCGGCGAGCCCGGTGAGCCCGCTGCCCCAGCCCGCGCCCTCGTCGCCGGCGCCGTCGTTGACCACGGTGAGTCGGACCTCCCGCTCGGTGACCGTCAGGGTGATGGTGCACGCGGCGGCGCTGCTGTGCCGCAGCACGTTGGTGACCGCCTCGCGGACGACCCAGCCCAGGGCCGCGTGGAGCTGCTCCGGGAGGCCCGTCCCCGCGCCCTCGCCGACGACGGTGCAGGCGACGCCCGCCGCCCGGAGCACCGACCGGGCGCCGGCCAGCTCGCTCGCGAGGTCGGCGGAGCGGTACCCGCGCACGACCTCGCGCACCTCCCGCAGCGACCCCTCCGCGATCCGGCTGATGTCGGCCAGCTCGTCGGCCGCGCCCGCGTGGCCCCGTCGGACCAGCTCGGCGGCCAGCTGGGACTTGACCGCGATCGTGGACAGGTCGCGGCCCATCACGTCGTGCAGGTCGCGGGCGAACCGCAGCCGCTCCTCGGCGACCGCCAGGTGGAGCTGGACCTCCCGGCTGCGCGCCATCTCGCGCACGACGTCGAGCACCCAGACCGAGAACCGGAACCCCGTGACCACGGCGAGCACGGTGACGGAGAGCACGACCGCCAGCACCGCCGCGGCCGGCGCCCCGGCACCGTCGAGGTAGGCCACGAACGCGCTCAGCACGCCGATGACGATCGCCGGCGGGCAGAGCCGGCGCGTGGTCCACACCGTCGAGCACGCCGTCAGGACCGTGCCCAGGGGGAGGGCCACCGCCCAGAACACCACGGGCGTCGGCCCGTCGCCCCGCAACGCCCAGACCCCCACGCCCGCCGTCACACCGGCCGCGGCGAAGGCGGCCACCACCGGGAGCACGGGGAGTGGTTCGTCCCGGCGGTGCGCGGCCAGCCCGGTGCGGGCCACCACGATCGAACCGGCCGCCGTGGCTGCGCAGGCCGCCATGAAGAGGCCCACCCCGTGCGGCGGCGCGGGCTCCGCCCCGCCGTCGACCAGGGCCAGGGCGAAGAACGGGAGCGCACCGAGGAACGAGTAGAACGTCCACCTCGTGTAGAGGTAGAGACGATCCGTGTCGGAGCTGCTGCTCCACCACCTGACGACGTTCGGCACGGCGCCCATGCTGCCGGAGCGCCGTGCCACCGCCGTGCCGACCCGACTTCTCGCCGTGCCGACCCGACTTCTCGCCGTGCCGACCCGACTTCTCGCCGTGTCGGCCTGGTGGGTCACCGGCGCGGGGCCCAGCGGAAGCCCCGCCGCGCGAGCACCGCGCCCACCACGAGCCAGCCGGCCAGCACCGCCAGCGGCAGCGGCGCGGCGCTCCACGCCCCGGCCAGGTCCACCACGTCGCCGTCCCAGGTGCGCCCGGACAGGCCGAGCCGACTCAGCTCCACGACCGGGGTGAGCGGCAGGTACCGCGCCGCGGTGGCGAGCGCCTCGGGCATGAGCGACAGCGGGAAGAACAGCCCGCACAGACTGGAGGAGATGACCAGCAGGGGCAGCGCGGTGATCTGGGCGCTCTCCGAGGTACGGGTGAACGCCGTGCTGGCGGCAGCGAGCATCAGCATCAGGGCCGCGCCGCACAGCAGCGCCACCACCGGCAGGACCACGTCGACGGGCGCCGACCACTCTCCGATGACGGCGACCCCCAGCGCGACGACCGCGATCTGGCCGGCGGTGACCAGAAGGGTGGGGGCGGCGATGCCGAGGACGACCTCGAGTCCGGTGAGCTCCCCGGTGCGCATCCGCTGCAGGATCTGTTCCTCCCGGCGGGCCACGAACGTGGTGAGCAGGTTGTAGTACGTGAGGAACACCAGCATCACGCCGATGGCGGTGACGACGAGCTGCGGGCCGACCGGCCCGACCTCCTCGCCGATCCCGAGCGCCGGCACGGCCGCGACCAGGAGCAGCGGGAGCAGGACCGAGTTCACGACCGCGGTGCGGTTGCGGAGGAAGAGGCGGAGCTCGGCGCCGGCCAGGGCCAGCGTGCGGCTGACCCTGCTGGGCCCGGCGTCGACAGGGGCGTGAGCGGCGGTGATGGCGGCGGACATGGCGATCTCCTCAGCGGGATCAGGGATTCAGCGGGTCGGGACCGGGGTGCCGTCGGCGACGGCGAGGAAGGCCTGCTCCAGCGAGGCGGCACGGGCCTGGAGGCCACCCAGCTCCACGTCGTGGTCGGCGGCCCAGGTCAGGAGCGTGGTCAGGTCCGCCTGGAGGGCGCGGGTGTGCACGTCGACGGAGGGTCCGGGTGCGACGACGTCGGCGCCGGGCAGGGCGGGCAGCGCCGGGGCGTCGGCGGGGAGGGAGAACCGGATGGTCGAGGGCTGCGTCCCGGCGATCTCGGCGGGGGTCCCGGACAGCTCGATCAGCCCGGCCCGGAGCACGGCGATCCGGTCGGCGAGCTCCTCCGCCTCCTCCAGGTGGTGCGTGGTGAGCACGACGGCGGTGCCGCCGTCGACCATCTCGTGGACCAGACCCCACACCGCGCGGCGGCTCTCCGGGTCCAGCCCGGTGGTCGGCTCGTCGAGCACCAGCACCCGGGGGCGGCCCAGCAGGGCGAGGGCGAGGTCGAGCCGACGGCGCTCCCCACCGGACAGACTGCGCACGCGGACGTCCGCCCGATCGGTCAGGCCGACCTGCCCGAGGGCTTCGTCCACCGGCCGCGGATCGGTCAGCGTGCGCTGCCAGGTCGAGACGGTCTCCCGGACGCTGAGATCACCCGGCAGCCCGCTGGACTGCAGCAGCACACCGAGGTGCGGACGGACCGCCGCGCGCTCGAGGTGCGGGTCGGCGCCGAGGATGCGCACGGTGCCGCCGTCGGGCCGCGCCAGGCCCTCGAGCACCTCGAGCGCCGAGGTCTTGCCCGCACCGTTGACGCCGAGCAGGGCGAACACCTCGCCGGGCTGCACCGCGAAGGAGATGCCGCGCACCGCCTCGAAGGCGCCGTAGCGGCGGCGCAGGCCCGTCACCTCCACGGCCGGGACTGCGGCGTCAGGTCGCGGGACGGGCCGGACGGGGGCGTCGACTGGTTGCACGCTGACCTCCTCGAGTGGCCCGCCGGCCCCTCGTGGGGCCGTTCCGCCGGGCTCGACCCCACGGTGCCGCCGGTTCCGGCGCAGGTCGCGTGCGGTCCCTCACGATCTCGCGCGGTTCGTTCCCGGAAGACCCGTGACTGGTGTCAGGGGTGCACCGTGCGGTGGAGCGGCGGACCTCCGCGTGGGTGGCGGCCTCCCGGGGTACGGGCGCGGTGGACGGGGCCGATCGGCCGGCGCCCACGAGGAGGCACCGTGTCGGTCGACCATGCGCGCGAGGAGCTCGGCCGGAGCGACGCACCGGCGGAGGACGAGGTCGTCGAGGCCTTCGACCGCATCGTCGGCGAGGGGGCCCAGCGGCTGCACCGGACGTGGCGCGAGGTGCTCACCACCGGCCTCGCCGGGGGGCTCGAGGTCGGCGTCGGGGTGCTCGCACTGCTCGCCGTCTACGCCGAGACCGGCAGCCACCTGCTGGCCGGGCTGGCCTTCAGCATCGGGTTCATCGCTCTCCTGCTGGCTCGCAGCGAGCTGTTCACCGAGGGGTTCCTCGTGCCCGTGACGGCGGTGGTGGCCGGACGCGCCGGGGTGTCCCAGCTGGCCAAGCTGTGGGGCGGCACGCTGGTGGCCAACCTGATCGGCGGCTGGCTGGTCATGTGGGTGGTGGTCCACGCACTGCCGGAGCTCGGCACGACGGCGGTCGAGTCGTCGCTGGAGTTCGTGGACGCCCCCCTGGACCTGCAGTCGGTCTGCCTGGCCTTCCTCGCCGGGAGCACCATCACACTGATGACCCGCATGCAGCACGGCGCCGAGACCGAAGGCGCCAAGCTCGTCGCGGCCGTGGCCGGCGCCTTCGTGCTCGCCGGGCTCGTCCTCTTCCACTCCATCCTCGACTCGCTGATCATCTTCGGCGCGCTCCACGCCGGCGCCCCGTTCGGCTACGTCGACTGGCTGGCCTGGTTCTGGTACGTCACCCTGCTCAACATGGCGGGCGGGCTGCTCGTCGTCACCCTGCTCCGGCTGGTGCGCAGCAAGGAGCTGATCGAGCAGGAGCGGGAGGAGGTGCACGCCGGTCACTGAGCGCGCGCCTCTCGCCGCTCGCACGCCGTGGTGGCCATGCTGGTCGCGTGATCGAACTGGTCGGTCTGACCAAGGCGTACCGCACCCGGGTCGCGGTCGACGACCTCACCGTCACCGTCGAGCCCGGCCGGGTGACCGGCTTCCTCGGGCCGAACGGCTCGGGCAAGACGACGACGATGCGCTGCGTCCTCGGCCTCACCCGCCCGACGTCGGGGACGGCTCGTGTCCTCGGCCGCCCCTACCGGGAGCTGGCCCGGCCGATGCGTCGGGTCGGTGCGCTCATCGACCCCCGGGCGCGCCATCCCGGCCGCACCGCGCACGCGCACCTGCTGGCGCTGGCGCAGAGCAACGCCCTGCCACCCCGCCGGGTGGACCACGTCATCGAGATGGTCGGCCTCGAATCGGTCGCCCACGAGCGGGTACGCGGCTTCTCGCTCGGCATGGGTCAGCGGCTGGGCATCGCGGCCGCCCTCCTCGGCGATCCCGACGTCCTGCTGCTCGACGAACCGGTCAACGGGCTGGACCCCGAGGGCATCCGCTGGGTCCGGGAGCTGCTGCGCGACCTCGCGGACGAGGGCCGGACGGTGCTGGTGTCCAGCCACCTGATGAGCGAGATGGAGGACACCGCCGACCACCTCGTCGTCCTCGGCCGCGGGCGGCTGCTGGCCGACGTCCCGATGGCCGACCTGCTCGGCGCGCACTCCGCCGTTCGGGTCCGCAGCCCGCAGGCGCCGCTGCTCGCCTCGGCGCTGCGGCGGGCCGGCGGCATCGTCGAGCTGCAGCTGGACGGCTCGCTCCGCGTGGAGGGCCTGGATGTCCCCCGGGTCGGTGACGTCGCCTTCGAGGCCGGGGTGCGGCTGCACGAGCTCACCCGGGTCACCGCCTCCCTCGAGGCCGCCTACCTGGCCCTCACCGGCGACGACGTCGAGTACCGGGCGGTGGCGCCGTGAGCCGGGTGCCCTTCGGGGCGCTGCTCCGCAGCGAGTGGACCAAGCTCCGCTCCGTGCAGGCCACCTGGTGGTGCACCGGCCTGTACCTGCTGGTCGTCGGGGCCGCGGGCTGGCTGGCCGCCGCGAGCACCGACGGCGCGGCACAGGCCGACATCGCGGTGCAGACGGCGCTCACCGGCTTCGGCGTCGGCCAGCTCCTCCTCGTCGTCCTCGGGGTGCTGGCAGTGACCACCGAGTTCGCCTCCGGCCAGGTGCTGGTGTCGCTCACCGCGGTGCCCCGCAGGACCCGCCTGCTCGTCGCGAAGACGGTGGTCGTGGCCGCCTGGTGCGTCCTGCTCAGCGCAGTCCTCGTCGTCGTGTGCGCGCTGGCCGCACGCACCCTCACCGCCGTGCCCGGTGGCGTCCGGCCGACCGACCCCGCCGTGCTGCGGACCCTCGGTCTGCAGGTGGCGGCCGCCGGTCTGGTCGGGGTCCTGTCGGTCGCGCTGGGGGCGGTGCTGCGGTCCACCGCGGGGTCGACGGGCGCGGGCGTGGCGCTGACGTTCGTCCTCCCACCCGCCTTCGCGCTCGCGGGTGGGGAGATCGCCTCGCGGGTGTCCCAGGGGCTCCCCGCGCTGCGGGTGGGGCAGGACGCCTTCCTCGCCGTCGGCACCCCCTGGCCGGTCGGCATGGCGATCCTCGGCGCGTGGGCGGCCGTCGTCTGGGTCGGCGGAGCGGTGCTGCTCGAGCGGCGCGACGTCTAGGGGGTCGACGGACCCTCGCTGGTCCCCGTCTCCGTCGTCGTCGCCGGGGCGGTGCTGGCCGGAGGGGCGGTGCTGGTCGGAGGGGCGGTGCTCGTCGGAGGGGCCGTCGACGTCGGCGGTGCCGTGCTGGTGGGCGGCGCCTCGGTGGTGGTCGCGGGCGCGGACGTCGCGGGTGCCTCGCTGGTCGCCGGGGCCGAGCTCGCGGGCGCCTCCGGGCTCGGGGCAGCAGTCGTGGACGCCGCCACGGCCGCGGCCGGCGCCGGGGCCGATGTCCGGGGGGTCGTCCGTGCAGTGGTGCGGGCGGGGGTTGCGCGCGCCGCCGCCCGGGCGGTCGCGCCGGAGCCGGACTCCCGACCGCCCCCGGCCGCGGCGGCCGGCTGCGCCTCGGGGGTGCCAGCTGCCGGAGGGGCGGGCGGGCCGGCGACCCAGTCGGCCGGGTTCCACGTGGGCTCGCCGATCTCGCCGCCGGGCTCCCGCACCGGGTCCCGGCGGCTGTCGTCACCGGTGCCGACCGCGCCGGCGACCCGGTCACCTGCGGCGGCGGTGCCGTCGCCGTTCGCCGCGGGGACCACCAGGGCCAGGTACGCCGCGATCGCCACCAGGCCGACGACGGCCAGGGCGTCCAGCGGTCGGCGCCATCCGGGCATGGTCAGCCACGGTTCGGCCGCGGCGCGCCTGCCGCCCTGGGTGCGCGGACCGCGATCCGCAGGCTTCTGCGCCACGGGAGCCCCCGAAGGTCGTCGATGCTGGACGTGGCACACCTTCGTCACGGGGGCCGATGCGTGGGACGTGCGTGTCGCCGCACACGGGCCACGGCCGGCGTCCACGGCGGGTGGGCACGCACAGCGACCGGGGGAGTGCGCGCGGTGCGGCGGTGCGGCCGATCAGCCCCGCGCCGCGCGCCGGATCGCGGCCACGTACCGGTCGGTGGCCAGCCGCTGCGCGAGCAGGCTGGCCGGTCCGCCCAGCCGGGCCAGCGGCGAGGCCAGCCGGAAGAAGACGCGGATCTCGTAGACCACGGCGCCGTCGGGCGTCAGCCGGACGAGGAAGCACTCCTCCCCGCTCTCGGGGTGCCCGGGGAGCGTGCCGTAGGCGAAGCCGCGTTCGTCGCCGTCCGTGCGCGCCCAGACGACGCGGCATGGGATGTCGTAGCCGAGGCGGGGGAGACCCGCGGTCAGCACGACGACCGTGCCCGGCTCGCTGCTCGGCCCCGTGGCACGGACCCGCAGGCCGGCACCGCGCTGGGCCCGCCAGTCGAAGACCGCGGCCGCCGCCCGCTGGAAGTCCCCGCGTCCCCGACCGACGACGGCCCTGCGGTGCGCGCCCCGGAAGCCGGCGGGCACCTGCCCGGACCGGGCGGTGCCGACGGGGGAGTAGGTGAGCGGCGCGTCCAGCAGCAGGGCGGGGTCGGCCGCGCGGAGCAGACCCATCAGTGGGTCGGCGGCGCGTCGGTCACGTGCTCAGTCTGGTGTGGCGGCGGGTAGGACCGCCCGGTGGAGACCCGGGCGGCCCTGGTGGTCGGCGCGAGCAGCGACATCGGCGCGGCGATCGCCCACGCCCTGGCCACCGGCGGCTTCGACTGCCTGCTGTGGGGTCGGGACCGCGCGCGGCTGTCCGCGGTGGGTTCGCGGTGGGATGTCGTGGACCTCCGGTCGCCGGACGACGTGCGGGCGGGGATCGGCCGGCTGCCGGCCCGGTTGTCCGCCGTGGTCTACGCCGCCGGCCTGTTCGACCGGGCGCCGGCCGACACCGGGGACCCGGACGTGTGGGACGAGCTCGTGACGGTGAACCTCGCCGCGGCCATGCGGGTCACCCGCGGCGTGCTGCCCGCGCTGCTCGCCGCGGCGCCGTCGTCCCTGGTGCTGCTCGGTTCACTCGACGTCCGCGACCGCGACGTCGCCGTCACCCTGCTGTCGCCGGGACTCGTGGCAGCGGGAGCGGGGCTGGGCGCACCCGGCGTCCGGCCGGAGGAGCTCCTCCAGCCGGCCGACGTCGCCGACGCCGTCCGGTGGGTGGTCGGGACGCCGCCGCACGTCTGCCCGGTGGAGGTCGAACTGCAGCCGCAGCGGTCGCCAGGCACCGGCTAGGTTGACGGCACTGTGCTCCCCGCCGTCACCGCCACCCGCTACGTCACCCCGCTGCGCGAGGGTGGCTCGCTGCCGGGGCTCATGGAGGCCGACGACCTGGGCACCTACGTCGTGAAGTGGCGGGCGGCGGGCCAGGGCGTGAAGGTCCTCGTCGCCGAGGTGGTCTGCGCGGAGCTCGCCCGCGCGCTCGACCTGCCGGTCCCGGCGCTGGTGACCGTGGACGTGGCGCCGGAGCTGGCGGTGGGGGAGCCCGACGTCGAGGTCCAGGAACTGCTGCAACGCTCGGCCGGGCGCAACCTCGGGCTGGACTACCTGCCCGGTGCCCTGGACTTCGAGGCCGGGGCCGACGGCGTCGACCCCGAGCTGGCCGGCCGGGTGCTCTGGTTCGACGCGCTCGTCGGCAACGTCGACCGGTCCTGGCGCAACCCGAACATGCTGTTCTGGCACGGGCGCCTCCAGCTCATCGACCACGGCGCCGCGCTGACGTTCCACCACCACTGGCCCGGCGCGGAGGCGGCCGTCCGCCGCCCCTACGACGCCACCTCCCACGCCCTGCTCGAGTGCGAGCCCCGGGTCCCGGCGGCCGACGCCGCGCTGGCCGGCCGGGTGACGCGGCCCCTGCTGGAGAACGTCCTGGCTCAGGTGCCCGACGACTGGCTGGAGGAGGAGCCGGGCCCCCTCCGTACCCGCTACGTCGACCAGTTGCTCGCCCGCCTCGCCGCCCGGGACGCCTGGCTTCCGGGCCTGGTGGCCGCCGCCGAGGCGGGCGGCGGCGGCCGGCGCCGGGCCCCGCGTGGGGAGAACCGGCCGTCGTGGCTCGGTCCGCCACCGCCGGAGGGAGTGACCCAGCGATGAGCGGGACGGCGAAGAGGGAGACGTTCGAGTACGCGGTGCTGCGCGTCGTCCCCCGGGTCGAACGGGGGGAGGCGCTCAACGCCGGCGTCCTCGTCTACTGCCGGCAGCGCGACTACCTGGGCTCCCGCGTGCACCTGGACGTCGACCGGCTGCGGGCACTCGACCCGACGGCCGACGCCGAGGCGATCGGCCGGGCGCTCCAGGCGGCCACCGACGTGTGCAGTGCCGCGCCCGGTGCCGGGGCGGCCGGTCGGGAGGCGCTGGGCTCACGGTTCCGCTGGCTCACCGCGCCGCGGAGCACGGTCATCCAGCCGGGGCCGGTGCACACCGGCCTGACCGAGGACCCCGACGCCGAGGCCGACCGGTTGCTCCGCCTGCTGGTCCTGCCCGTCCAAGGCTGACAGCCCCGGGAGAGACGCGCCGGGAACGATCGACCGCTGTCCCGCGGTCACCATCCGTTCACGGACGGTCCATCCCCCGGAGGGAATGGCTGCTTAGCGTCCGCAGCGCCCCGCTCCCGACCAGAGGCCTCTGATGACCGACGTGCAGGAACCCCCGGCCCGTGCGCTGCTGCCCCTTCTCGACTCCGTGCGCCACGGCAGCCGGAGCCACGCGACGTGCTTCTACAAGTGCGGCAACGCGTGCGACTCCGCCATCCCGAACCAGACCGACAACCCCACCTTCGCCGATGTCGCGCAGGCCGCCTTCAGCCGCCGCAACCTGCTCAAGGCGGCCGGTGTCAGCGCTCTGGTCGTGGCCGCGGGCCCAGTGGGGGTCGCCGCGGCGTCGGACCGGCGGGGTGGCCCCGGCCGGCCGTCCGGTTCCCGCGGGGACCTGACCTTCCAGCCGGTCGAGCAGAACCTCCAGGACGAGCTCATCGTCCCGCCCGGCTACCGGTACTCGGTGGTCATGGGCTGGGGCGACCCGGTCGAGCGGGGTGCCCCCGCCTTCGACATCGACGCCCAGACGCCCGAGGCCCAGGCGAAGCAGTTCGGCTACAACTGCGACTACATCGGCTTCCTGCCGCTCGACGGCCGCGGCCAGCGCTTCCTCCTGGTGGTCAACCACGAGTACACCAACGAGCAGCTCATGTTCCGCGGGGTCGCCAGCGAGACCGCGCCCACGACGCCCGAGCAGAAGAAGATCGCGATGATGGCGCACGGCATCTCCGTCGTGGAGGTCCAGCGCGAGGGCAACTCCGGGAGCTGGAAGCCGGTGCGCGACGGTGAGCGCAACCGCCGGATCACCGCGGTCACCCCGATGGAGCTGACCGGCCCGGTCGCGGGCTCGCCGTACGTGCGGACCAGCGCCGACCCGCGCGGGCGCACCGTCCTGGGCACGCTCAACAACTGCGCCGGCGGCATGACCCCCTGGGGCACGACGCTGCACGGCGAGGAGAACTTCAACCAGTACTTCGGGGCGTCCACGCCGGTGACGGAGAACCCGAAGGAGCCCCGGTACGCCCGGTACGGCATCACCGCCTCGGCCCCTCCTGGCCGGCGCTGGCACGAGGTCGACCCCCGCTTCGACCTCGCGCGCGAGCCCAACGAGGTCAACCGCTTCGGCTGGGTGGTGGAGGTCGACCCCTACGACCCGCGGTCGACGCCGAAGAAGCGCACGGCGCTCGGCCGGTTCAAGCACGAGGGCGCGAACGTGCAGATCGCCGAGGACGGCCGCGTCGTCGCCTACTCCGGCGACGACGAGCGGTTCGACTACATCTACAAGTTCGTCTCCCGGAAGAAGATGAAGCGGGGGAACGACCGGCACGCACGGGCGCACAACCTGACCCTGCTCGACGAGGGCGACCTCTACGTCGCGCGGTTCGTCGGCGACTCCCCGGCGGCGGAGATCGACGGGAGCGGCCGGCTGCCGAGCGACGGCGAGTTCGACGGCTGGGGCCAGTGGATCCCGCTGGTCAAGGACGGCCGCTCGATGATCCCCGGCAAGGACGTGGCCTGGGTGCTGACGTTCACCCGCCTGGCCGCCGACCGCCTCGGCAAGCGGCTGGACCGCAACGGCGACTTCCCCGACCCGGCAGCCCCCGTGGTGGTCGACGCGGCGAAGGTGCCGACCCGCATGGACCGCCCCGAGGACATCCAGGTGAACCCGGTCAACGGACGGGTCTACGCCGCGCTGACCAACAACTCCGAACGCAACGGCACGGCGGGCCGCGGTGCCGACGAGGCCAACCCGCTGACCCGCTCCTTCGGCTACTCGAACGGGACCTACGCCGAACGGGCCGGCAACCGGAACGGGCACGTCATCGAGTGGGAGGAGACGCGGGGGATCGCCGGCGACCGGTTCGCCTGGCGCATCTTCCTCGTGGCCGGGGACCCGGCCCGCCCGGAGACCTACTTCGCGGGGTACGACAAGTCGAAGGTCAGCGCGATCTCCTGCCCGGACAACCTGGAGTTCGACCCCGCCGGCAACCTGTGGATCTCCACCGACGGCAGCGTGCTCTCGCGGGTGAACCAGGCCGAGGGGACCGTCGGGGGCACCAACGACGGGCTGTTCGCCGTCCCCACCCAGGGACGCGAACGGGGTCACCTCAAGGCGTTCCTCACCGTCCCGCTGGGCGCCGAGTGCAGCGGTCCGCTCATCACCGGTGATGCCCGGTCGGTGTTCGTGGCGGTCCAGCACCCCGGCGAGACGTCCGGCTCGACCGTGGACACCCCGACGAGCACCTGGCCCGACCGCCGGCCGGTCCGGCCCTATCCGCGCCCCAGCGTGGCAGTGGTCTTCCGGCAGGACGGCGGCCGGGTGGGCAGCTAGGGGCGGCGGCCGATCCGACGGCTACCGGGCGGAGGTCTTCCGCCCGGTAGCCGTCCGACCAGCGTCGATACAGCCGCTGTCGTCAGTCGGGGAGCAGCGCGTCGATCCGCCGGGCCAGCTCCAGGTCGAGGTCGGTGACCCCGCCGGCGGAGTGCGTGACCAGGCCCAGGTGCAGCGTGCGCCAGCGGAGATCGACGTCGGGGTGGTGGTCCATCTCCTCGGCGACGTCGGCGATCGCGACGATGGCGGCGACGGCGTCCCGGAAGGACGGCAACGCCACCGTGCGCCGGAGGCCGTCCCCGTCGCCGGACCAGCGCGGCAGGCCGTGCAGGGCGGCGGCGATCTCGTCGGGGGAGAGGCGGGGTGGCCGGGTCATGCGCCCATGGTGACGCGCAGGAACGGCCGACGCGAGGCCCTTCTTCAGGTGTGCAGGCCGCACTCGATCTTGTTCTTGCCGGCCCAGCGACCGGCCCGCGGGTCCTCGCCGGGGGCCACGGGACGGGTGCAGGGCTCGCACCCGATGGAGCCGTAGCCGATCTCGAACAGCGGGTTGACCGGCACCTGGTGCTCGGTGGTGTAGGCGTCGACCACGTCCTGGGTCCAGGCCGCGATCGGGTTGACCTTGACCATGCCGCGCTTGGCGTCCCAGTCGACGAGCCGGGTCGCGGCACGGGTCGGCGACTCGTCCCGACGAATTCCGGAGCCCCATGCCACGAAGCCGGCCAGCGCCTCGGCGAGCGGGGTCACCTTGCGCAGCGAGCAGCAGAGGTCGGGGTCCCGCTCGTAGAGTCTCGGCCCGAACTCGGCGTCCTGTTCCGCGACGCTCAGCGGCGGCGTGACGTTGAGCAGCGTGATCGGCAGGACGCTGCTGATCCAGTCGCGGGTGCCGATCGTCTCGGCGAAGTGGTAGCCGGTGTCGAGGAAGACCACGTTCACGCCCGGCACCACCCGGCTCGCCAGGTGCGAGAGCAGGCCGTCGGCCATCGACGACGTGACGGCGAACCCCGCGCCGAACGTGTCACCGGCCCACCGCAGCACGGCGAGCGCCTGCTCCACAGAGTCGGTGATGCCCTCGAACCGGGCGTCGGCGGCAGCAGCCAGTTCCGGGGTCGGCAGCACGGCGGTCGTCACCCGGTCACCCCCGTCGCGATCAGGCGGACCGTGAAGGCCCGCAGGCAGGCGCCGCAGCGCCAGGCGTCGGCGCCGTCCCCGTGCGGGGTCAGCTCCTCGTCGCCGCAGTACGGGCAGTGGAACACCGGCAGCTGCCGGGTCCTTCCCGTCCCCGCCTGGTCCGTCACAGCAACCAGTCCTCGTCCGCGCGGGAGACGTAGTGCGCGAACGACTCGCCGTCGGTCCGGCGCTCCTGGAAGCCGCGCAGCACCCGCTCGCAGTAGTCGGCGGTCTCGGCCTTGGTCACCTTGTGGCCGCGGAACTTGCGGCCGAAGGTCGCCTCGACACCGAGGTGGCCGCCCAGGTGCACCTGGAAGCCCTCGACCATCTCGCCGTTCGCGTCCTTCACCATCGAGCCCTTGAACCCGATGTCGGCGGTCTGGAACCGCGCGCAGCTGTTGGGGCAGCCGTTGACGTTGATGCCGATCGGCACGTCGAAGTCCGGCAGCCGCTTCTCCAGCTCCGCGTAGAGGTCCTGCGCGTGCTGCTTGGTCTCCACGATCGCCAGCTTGCAGAACTCCAGGCCGGTGCAGGCCATCGTGCCGCGGCGGAAGGCGCTCGGGCGCACCTGCAGGTCGTGGACCGCGAGGGCCTCGACCAGCGCCTCGACCTTCTCGTCGGGGACGTCGAGGATGACCAGCTTCTGCTGCGTCGTCGTGCGGATCCGTCCCTGCCCGTACTCGTCGGCCAGGTCCGCGATCGTCGTGAGGAGGGAGCCGCTGATCCGGCCGGTGCGCAGCGCGAAGCCGACGGCGTTGGCGCCGTCCTTCTGCTTGCTGACGCCGACGTGGTCGCGCTGGTCGTGCTTGGCCGGCGGCGGCGGCGGACCGTCGGGGAGCGCCTCGTGCAGGTACTCGTCCTGCAGCACCTGGCGGAACTTCTCCGGACCCCAGTCGGCCATCAGGAACTTGATCCGGGCGCGGTTGCGCTGCCGGCGGTAGCCGTAGTCGCGGAAGACGCTCGTGCAGGCCGCCCACACGTCGGTGACCTGGTCGGGCCGGACGAAGACGCCGATGCGCTGGGCGAACATCGGGTTGGTCGAGAGCCCGCCGCCGACCCACAGGTCGTAGCCGGCCTCGCCGTCCTCGTTCACGACGCCGAGGAAGGAGACGTCGTCGATCTCCGGCTCGGTGCAGTGGTCGACGCAGCCGGACATCGAGGTCTTCCACTTGCGGGGCAGGTTGCTGAACTCGGGGCTGCCCACGTACTTCGCCACGGTGTCGGCGATGACGCCGGTCGCGTCCAGCACCTCGTCCTCGAGGATCCCGGCGAGCGGGCAGCCGAGCATCACGCGCGGGACGTCACCGCAGGCCTCCATGGTGCTCAGGCCGACCGACTCGAGCCGGCGCCAGATCTCCGGCACGTCCTCGATGCGGATCCAGTGGTACTGCACGTTCTGCCGGTCGGTGACGTCGGCGACGTCCCGCCCGAAGTCGGTGCTGATACCGCCGATGACCCGCAGCGCGTCGCTCGTCAGCTGCCCGCCGTCGATGCGGGCGCGCATCATGAAGTAGGAGTCCTCGAGCTCCTCCGGCTCCAGCACGGCGGTCTTGCCGCCGGGGATGCCCTGGGCGCGCTGGGTGTACAGCCCCATCCAGCGCATCCGCCCACGGAGGTCACCCGGGTCGATGGAGTCGAAGCCGGCCTTCGCGTAGATGTCGATGATCCGCTGGCGGACCTCGAGGCCGTCGGAGTCCTTCTTCATCCGCTCGTTGGGGTTGAGCGGTTCCCGGTAGCCGAGCGCCCACTGACCCTGCCCCCGTTGGGGGCGGGTGCTGGTGCGGGGAGGGGTGGTCACGTCGAACTTCTTCCTGCGCTCACCTGCTCCGCGACCGCCGGCCGTCGGGAGGAGGGGCGCTGCAGATCGGGGGCGCAGCGGAGGCTGCGCGGAGGGACCGGGCTCAGCGCTGAGCGCGACAGACGGCGCTGGAGACGAGCGCCAGGTCGATGTGCAGACGCGCGACGAGAAGGCTGCCGCGGTCGGTCATGCCCCGATACTCCCATATCCCGACCGATCCGGTGTGTGACCCGGACGATGCGGGGGCGGCTGCGGCGCGGCTCAGCGCCCGGGGGAGTCCCCGAACGACCGCCAGGCGTCCTCGAGGGCGACGATCTCGGCGACGTGACCAGGCAGCTTGCCCGTGACCACGTCGGCCAGCGTCACCTCCTCGAGGACCCGGCGGTATCCCTCGCGGGCCGCGACCCAGACCGACGCCAGCGTCTCGGCGGCGCCGGGGTACTCGACGTCCTCCGGACGCTTGCCGTGCACCTCGGCCAGGAAGCCCTGTTCCACCCGCATCACCCGGGCGATGGAGATCTCCGCCGGGGGGAGGGCCAGCCGGTACCCGCCCTCGCGGCCCCGCTGGCTGGTGACCAGACGCGCGTGCTGGAGGTCGCTGAGGATCGTCTGCAGGAAGCGGGCCGGGATGCCCTGCGAGGTCGCGATCCGCTCGGCGGTCAGGGCCTCCGGGGCGACGGCGGCCAGCTCGAGAGCGGCGCGGACGGCGTAGTCCACGCGGGCGGTGATGCGCACTGTGCTCCTTCTTCTCCCGGGTCCCGATGCCCCGGTGTCCTCCCGTGTCCGTCCTGCCGTGTCCGTCCTGCCGGGTCCTGCAGCCCACATCCTGCCTGCTCTGCGAGGCTGGCCCCGTGTCCCGGCTGCGATTCACCACCTTGGTGGAGGCACCCCTGACCGTCGCCTTCGACGTGGCGCGGACGCTGGGGCGGCCGTGGGGCGCCCCGCTGGAGGAGGTCGTGTCGGTCCGGCCGTACCGCGACGTCTACGCCGTCGGCCCCGGCTCGGGGTGGCGGTGGCTGACCCATTCCCGCCGGTTCTCCGCGACCGGGACCGGCACCGTCGTCGACGAGCAGGTCGACTGGGAGACCGGTGCGCCCCGGGTGCTGGGCGGCCTGCTCGACCAGGGGGTGCTGCGCCGGCGCATCCAGGCAGCGATGCGGTCGCACCTGGACGCCTACGCCGCGGCGGCCGAGCGCCGGGCGCTGGACGTGGTGCAGGTCGTGGGTGCGGCGATCGTGTCCGACGGGCGCGTCCTCGTCGCCCAGCGGACCGGCGGTCCCTACGACGGGATGTGGGAGTTCCCCGGTGGCAAGGTCGAACCAGGGGAGTCCGACCTCGCCGCGCTGGTCCGTGAGTGCATCGAGGAACTGGGTGTCGCGATCGTACCCGGGTCGTTCGTGGGGGAGGTACTGCTCGACGGCGTGGTGGGCGGCGGTCCGCCCGGCGCCTCGACGCTGCGGGTCTGGGGGGCGCGCCTCGACGGCGGCGAGCCGGTGGCCCACGAGCACGCCGCGCTGCGGTGGATGCGGGCCGACGGGCTGGAGGACCTCGACTGGATCCCGGCCGACCGTCCGCTGCTCCCCGCCGTGCGCCGGCTGCTGGCCGGCCGCTGATCACTCCGGAGACGACGACGGACGCCGCGCTCCGGGGGAGCGGCGGCGTCCGTCGAGGAGGTCCTACCAGGAGGGCCTAGGACTTGAAGGCGTCCTTGACGTTCTCCACACCCTGCTTGAGATTGCTCTTCGACTCTTCCTTCTTGCCCTCGGCCTGGAGGTCGCGGTCGTCGGTGGCGTCGCCGACGGCCTGCTTCCCCTTGCCCGAGACCTCTTCGATCTTGTTGGTCAGTTTGTCCGTGCCGCTCATCGGTGCACTCCTCTGTCAATCGATCGTTCCGTGTCGATCACTCCCGGCACGCGTTACCCACGGTGCCCCGGACCTGAACCTCCGCAGGTCAGCGGGCCGCAAGCTGTCCGGCGAAGAGGCCCGGCGGGCGGAAAGACGTGCCCGGCCGCGGCCTGCGCGGGTGTCGAAGTTACGGTCGTGGTGCAGATCGTGAGCCCAGGTCACAACTCGATGACGTACGTGGACACCCCCTTCGGGGCGTGCCTAGGGTCCATCCGTCGTACAGGGGAGGTTCACCTCCCGGGTGCGTTTCGCTCGTGACCAAGCAGTCGTCCGATCGCCCGTCGAGGCGCGGATCGACCTGTCCGTTCCCCCCGCTCGAAGCGGGACGAGGGAGGCCTTGCACGTGAAGTTGAGCAAGCGGAGTAGTTCGCTCGTCGCGACGGCCATCGCCGCCGCGCTGCTGATGACCGCCTGTGGCGGCAGCGACGAGGGTGAGGAGGGCGGCACCGCCGACGGCGGAGGTACCTTCAGCATCTACATCGGTGAGCCGGAGAACCCGCTGATCCCGGGCAACACCACCGAGAGCGAGGGCCACCAGGTCATCTCCTCCCTGTGGACCGGCCTGGTGGAGTACTCGGCCGACGGTGAGGTCGAGTACACCGGCGTCGCCGAGACGATCGAGTCCGAGGACAACACGACCTGGACCGTGACCCTCAAGGACGGCTGGACCTTCCACGACGGCACCCCGGTGACGTCGCAGTCGTTCGTCGACGCGTGGAACTACACGGCCCTGAGCACGAACGCCCAGGGTGCGTCGTACTTCTTCTCGAACATCGAGGGCTACGACGACCTCCAGGGCGAGACGGACGACGCGGGCAACCTCGTCACCCCGCCCGTGGCGGAGGAGATGAGCGGCCTCCAGGTCGTCAGCGACACCGAGTTCACGGTCACCCTGGCGACGCCGTTCGCCCAGTTCCCCGTGACCGTCGGCTACAACGCCTTCTACCCGCAGCCCGAGTCCTTCTTCGAGGACCCGGAGGCGGCCGGCGAGCAGCCGGTCGGCAACGGCCCCTTCCAGGCGGAGGAGCCGTTCGTCCAGGGCACCGGCTTCACGGTGACCCGGTTCGACGACTACGCCGGCGAGCAGCCCGCGAACGCCGACTCGGTCGAGTTCCGGGTCTACGCCGACCAGGGCACCGCGTTCACCGACCTGCAGGGCGGCAACCTCGACGTGCTGCCCGACGTGCCGCCGGACGCTCTGGCCTCGATCGAGGACGAGTTCGGGGACCGCTTCCTCGAGGCGCCCTCGTCCGGGTTCCAGTACCTGGGCATCCCGACCTACGACCCGCGGTTCGCTGACGAGCGCGTGCGGCAGGCCCTGTCGATGGCCATCGACCGGCAGGCGATCGCCGACGCCATCTTCTCGGGTGGGCGCACGCCGGCGGACTCCGTGGTGGCTCCCGTCGTCGAGGGCTACCGCGAAGGCGCCTGCGAGTTCTGCGAGCTCGACGTCGAGCGCGCCAACGAGCTGCTGGACGAGGCGGGCTTCGACCGCAGCCAGCCGATCGACCTGTGGTTCAACGCCGGTGCCGGTCACGACGCCTACATCGAGGCGGTCGGCAACCAGCTGCGCGACAACCTGAACGTCGAGTACACGCTCCGCGGTGACCTCGACTTCGCCGAGTACCTGCCGCTCCAGGACGAGAAGGGCATGACCGGCCCGTTCCGGCTCGGCTGGAGCATGGACTACCCGAGCCCGCAGAACTACCTCGAGCCGCTCTACTCCACCGCGGCCCTTCCCCCGGCGGGCTCGAACACGTCGTTCTACTCGAACCCCGAGTTCGACGCGCTGATCCAGCAGGGCAACTCGGCGAGCAGCAGCGAGGAGGCCATCGAGTTCTACAACCAGGCCGAGGACCTGCTGCTCCAGGACATGCCCATCATCCCGATGTTCTACGAGCTCGAGCAGGCCGCTCACTCGGAGAACGTCAGCGACGTGGTCATCGATGTCTTCGGTGACATCGACGTCGCAGCGGTGTCCGTCACCAGCTGACGCACCAGCACGACCCGCCGGGGGCGCTGTCTCGACGGAGACGGTCGCCCCCGGCGGCGCGTGGTGCCCCGGTCGGGGGCACGATGGAATCCGGCGTGACCACCGACCGTGGTCGCGCACCTTCGGCACGACCCGCTGATGGCGGTCGCGCACATCCCTGAGGGGGAACATGGGCCGCTACGTAGCGCGCCGCCTCTTGCTGACGATCCCCGTCCTGCTCGGCGCGTCCTTCTTGATCTTCGCGATGGTGTACGCGCTGCCCGGCGACCCCATCCGCGCCCTGGCCGGTGAACGGCCGCTGTCGCCGGCCGTGATGGCCCAGCTGCGCGACGACTTCAACCTCAACGACCCGCTCGGCGTCCAGTACCTGAAGTACGTGGGCGACCTCCTGCAGGGCGACCTCGGCACCGACTTCCGGGGCCGGGCGGTCACGGAGACCATCGCCCGCACGCTGCCGGTCACGGTGAAGCTGACCGCGGTCGCCGTCGGTTTCGAGATCGTGATCGGCATCGTCGCCGGGGTGCTCGCGGGCATCCGCCGCAACGGGTACTTCGACAACCTGGTGCTCGTCTCGACGACGATCATCGTGTCGATCCCGATCCTGGTGCTGGCGTTCGTCACCCAGTTCGTGTTCGGGCTGAAGCTGGGCTGGTTCCCCATCGCCGGCACGCAGGAGGGGATCTACAGCTATCTGCTCCCCGGCCTCGTACTGGCCTCCGGGTCGCTGGCCTACGTGGCCCGGCTGACGCGGACGAGCCTGGCGGAGAACCTGCGCGCCGACTACGTCCGGACCGCGCGGGCGAAGGGCCTCCCGCAGCGGACGATCATCGTGCGGCACACGCTGCGCAACAGCCTGATCCCGGTCGTCACGTTCATCGGCGCGGACATCGGGGCGCTGCTCGGCGGCGCGATCGTGACCGAGTCGGTCTTCAACCTGCCCGGCATGGGGCGCGAGGTCTACAACGCGGTGCGCCAGCAGGAGGGCGCGGTCGTCGTGGGCATCGTGACGCTGATGGTGTTCTTCTTCATCTTCTTCAACCTGGTCGTGGACGTGCTCTACGCCGTCCTCGACCCGAGGATCCGTTATGACTGACTCGCAGCAGCAGCAGGACCTGCTCCATGACGAGGTCCAGGCGGGGACGACGACCGGCCTCGCCAGCCCGTCGGTCGACGTCACGAACGACCGGCAGAACAGCCTGTGGAGCGACGCGTGGAAGGCGCTCAAGCGCAATCCGCTGTTCTGGATCGGCGCGGTCCTCGGACTCGTCTTCCTCGTGATGGCGATCGTGCCGCAGGTGTTCGCCCGCGGCGCCGACCCCCGCGACTGCGACCTCGCCAACTCGCGGCAGACGCCGTCGTCCGCGCACTGGTTCGGCTACGACCAGCAGGGCTGCGACTACCTGGCCAACGTCGTCTACGGCGCCCGCAGCTCGCTGATCATCGGCGTGGTCGCCGTGCTGGTCGTGCTGCTGCTGGGCATCGTCGTGGGGGCGATCGCCGGCTACTTCGGCGGCTTCACCGACGGCCTGCTCTCCCGGGTGGCCGACATCTTCTACGGGCTGCCGCTCATCCTCGGCGCGCTCGTGCTGCTGCGGGTGGGGCCGTCGACCGACCTCCCCATCATCAGCTCCCGCGGTCCGGGGGCGGTCGCCATCGCCCTCGCGCTGTTCGGCTGGATGACGGCGATGCGGCTGGTCCGCTCGCAGGTCATCGCGGTCAAGAGCTCCGACTACGTGGCCGCGGCCCGGGCCATGGGCGCGTCCAGCCCGCGCATCCTGGTGCGGCACATCCTGCCGAACGCGGTCGCGCCGGTCCTGGTCTACGCGACCATCACCATCGGCGTGCTGATCGCCGCCGAGGCGACGCTCAGCTACCTCGGGGTGGGCCTCCAGCGGCCGGCCATCTCGTGGGGGCTGCAGATCGACGCCGGGCAGGACCTGCTGCGCACCGCGCCGCACCTGGTGCTGTTCCCCAGCCTCATCCTCACCCTGACGGTGATGGCCTTCATCATGATGGGCGACGCCCTGCGCGACGCCCTCGACCCGAGGCAGCGAGCATGACCACTCTTCCCGGTTCCGCCCCGTCCGTGCGGGACGGCGGCGGGTCGGCGCCGATCCTCGCCGTGGAGGACCTGTTCGTCGAGTTCCGCACCCGTGAGAACGTCGTCAACGCGGTCAACGGCATCAGCTACACCGTGTCGTCGGGGGAGACCCTGGCGATCCTCGGCGAGTCCGGGTCCGGCAAGTCGGTCTCGGCGCAGGCGATCATGGGCATCCTCGACACCCCGCCCGCGCAGGTCCCGAACGGCGAGATCTGGTTCGAGGGCCGGAACCTGCTCACCCTCCCCGCGGAGGAGCAGCGCAAGGTCCGCGGACCGGGCATCTCGATGATCTTCCAGGACGCGCTGTCGTCGCTGAACCCCGTCTACAGCGTCGGCTTCCAGATCGGCGAGATGTTCCGGGCGCACCGCGGCCTCTCGCGGAAGGAGGCCAAGAAGCACGCCGTCGAGCTGATGGACCGCGTCCGCATCCCGGCCGCCGCCCAGCGGGTGAACGACTACCCGCACCAGTTCTCCGGCGGCATGCGGCAGCGCGTGATGATCGCGATGGCGATCGCCCTCGACCCGAAGATCCTGATCGCCGACGAGCCGACCACCGCCCTCGACGTCACCGTGCAGGCGCAGGTCATGGACCTGCTCAAGGACCTGCAGCGGGAGACGGGGATGGGGCTGGTGCTCATCACCCACGACCTCGGGGTGGTCAACGAGGTCGCCGACAACGTGGCGGTCATGTACGCCGGCCGGATCGTCGAGCGCGGCACCGTCGACGACGTCTTCACGCGCCCGGCGCACCCCTACACCGAGGGCCTGATGAACTCGGTGCCGAACGTCGAGGTCAAGGGCGGCAGGCTGCAGCCCATCACCGGTCAGCCGCCGAACCTGTCCAAGATCCCGTCCGGCTGCCCGTTCCACCCGCGCTGCGCACGCCGTCGTCTCGGCGCGGAGGCGGCTCCCGGTCGCGACTGCGCCGGCGACCGTCCGCCGTTGCGCCTGGTCGTCCCCGGTCGCGAGGCAGCGTGCCACTACAGCGAGGAGGTGCTCGGTGTCTGAAGCCGCCGGAGCCACCGCAGCATCCGTCCCGTCCGACTCCGAGTCCGCCCTGCCACCGGCGCCCCCACCCGGGGCCCCGCTGCTGGAGATCAAGGGCCTGAAGAAGCACTTCCCGCTGACCCAGGGAGTCGTCTTCAAGCGGACCGTCGGGCACGTCCGCGCCGTCGACGGCGTGGACCTCACCCTTCGCCGCGGCGAGACGCTCGGCCTCGTCGGCGAGTCCGGCTGCGGGAAGTCGACGGTCTCCAAGCTGCTGGTCGCGCTGGAGAAGCCCACTGCCGGCGAGATCCTCTACAAGGGCCGGGACGTCGCGAAGATGGGCGGCCGCGCGCTCAAGCAGTACCGGCGCGAGGTGCAGATCATCTTCCAGGACCCCTACGCGTCGCTGAACCCGCGGATGACCGTCGGCGACATCGTCGCCGAGGGCTGGTCGGTGCACGCCGACATCGCGCCGCGCAAGGGCCGGCTCCAGCGCACCCAGGAGCTGATGGACCGGGTCGGTCTCAACCCCGACTTCGTCAACCGCTACCCGCACCAGTTCTCCGGTGGCCAGCGGCAGCGCATCGGGATCGCGCGGGCCCTGGCCCTGCAGCCGGAGATCATCGTCTGCGACGAGCCGGTCTCCGCGCTGGACGTGTCGGTCCAGGCCCAGGTCGTCAACCTGCTCGAGGACCTGCAGGACGACTTCGGCCTGTCCTACCTGTTCATCGCCCACGACCTGTCGGTGGTGCGCCACATCTCCGACCGCGTCGCCGTCATGTACCTGGGCAGCGTGGTGGAGGAGGGCACGGACGCGCAGGTGTACGGCTCGCCGTCGCATCCCTACACGCAGGCGCTGCTGTCCTCCGTGCCGCTGCACGAGCCGGCCCTGCGGGGGCAGAAGGACCGCATCCTGCTCCAGGGTGACGTGCCCAGCCCGGCCAACCCGCCCTCGGGCTGCCGGTTCCGCACCCGCTGCTGGAAGGCGCAGGACATCTGCGCCGTCGAGCCGCCGGCGCTGGTGGACCGCGGCCAGGGGCACCCGTCGGCCTGTCACTTCGCCGAGGCCCGCACCGTCGTCCCGGTGGACGTGGACTGAGTCCTGTCAGGACGATCCGGCAGGATCCTGGCGTGACTGCTGATCGCCGCATGCTGCTCGTCCACGCCCACCCCGACGACGAGACGATCAACAACGGCGCCACCATGGCGCGGTACGTCGCCGAGGGGGCGCAGGTCACCCTGCTCACCTGCACGCTGGGGGAGGAGGGCGAGATCCTCGTGCCGGAGCTCGAGCAGCTGGCCGCCGACCAGGCCGACCAGCTGGGCGGCTACCGGATCTGGGAGCTGCGCGCGGCGATGGACGCAGTCGGGGTGAGCGACATCCGCTTCCTCGGCGGGCCCGGCCGTTACCGCGACTCCGGGATGATGGGCGTGCCGTCCAACGGCAACCCGCGCGCCTTCTGGAACGCCGACCTCGACGAGGCGATCGGGCACGCGGTCGCCGTGGTCCGCGAGGTACGGCCGCAGGTCGTCGTCACCTACGACGAGAACGGCGGCTACGGCCACCCCGACCACATCCAGGCCCACCGGGTCGCGATGGGGGCGGTCGCGGCCGCCGCGGACCCCGCGTACCGGCCCGACCTCGGTGCGGCATGGACGACGGCGAAGGTCTACTGGTGCTGCGTTCCGCGGTCGGTGCTGCAGCAGGGCATCGATGCCATGGCCGCGGCCGGCGACACGACCTTCTTCGACGGCGCCACCAGCGCCGACGACATCCCCTTCGGCGTGCCGGACGAGGACGTGACCGCGGCGGTGGACGGCCGGGCGTTCGCCGCGCACAAGGACGCCGCGATGCGCGCCCACCCGACGCAGATCCTCGTGGACGGGCCCTTCTTCGCACTCTCCAACAACCTGGGCCTGGAGGTGGCCGGGGTGGAGTACTACCGGCTCGTCCAGGGCGAGCGCGGTCCCGCGGGCCCGGGCCCCGAGGGCTGGGAGGACGACCTCTTCGCCGGCACGGCCGGATGAGGGCCGCCGGCGAGCGGGCCGGCTGGGTCCTGGTCGCCGTCGTGGTGGCCGGCTGGCTGGCGCTCGTGGAGGTGTTCTGGCTGCCGCTGCGGGTCGGCGGTGTCCTGGTGCCGCTGTCGATCGTGGTCGCGGTCGTCGGCAACCTCATGCTCCCGGCGGCCGTCCTCCGGCTCTCCGGCAGCCGGCTGGCCGCCGTCCTGCCGGCGGTGGTCTGGCTGGTCGTGGCGGTGGGCGCGATGGTCCGGCGTCCGGAGGGGGACCTGGTCATGACCGGCGGCGGAGCCACCGGCGTGGTCAACCTGGCGTTCCTGATGCTCGGGGTCGTGGCGGCGGCGTTCTCCGTCGGCCGGGTGCTGGGCGGGCCTCGGCGTCCGCCGCTCAGGTCGGAGAGCGCGCCGGCGCCGGACCCAGCCGGTAGTGGTACCGGTGGTGCTCGGTGAAGCCGAGCCGTTCGTAGAGGGCGAGCGCGCCGGCGTTGTCGCCCGAGACCTGCAGCAGGCAGGAGTGCCCACCCCGGTCGCGGGCCCACGAGCCCAGCGCCGCCATGACCGCCGTCGCCAGGCCGCGCCGGCGCCACGCGTCGTCGACGGTCACCGCGGTCACCACCAGCCAGCCGTCGACGACCACCCCGCGGGCGACGGCCGCCGTCGGGGCTGAACCCGGAGCGGTGCGGACGGCGGCGAACACCGGGTCGTCGGCGTTGGCGAGGACGGCCGAGGCGACCGGCGGGAGCGGGGTGCCGCGGTACCGGTAGCCGCGCAGCCATGCCTCGTCCGGAGTCGGTGCCAGCTCGACCGGCACCGACGGCTCCGGCCAGGACCCGAGCGAGGCGGTCAGCACGAGGACGTCCTCCCCGCGGGCCCAGCCGGCGGCCGCGAAGGCGTCGTCGGCGGCCTCGCTCCCGGGTGACGGCACCTGGGCCATCGGCCGAGCGCCCCGTGCGGCGTACCACCGGGTCACCGCCGCGACGGCCGTGGGGAGGTCGGAGGGCGGATCGCCGACGACGAGCGCGGAGTTGGCGCGCCCGGAGAACCCGCCGCCGGCCCGCAGCAGCCAGTCGCCGTGCCGCTCCTCCTCGAGCCCGCGCCAGGTCCGGGCGGCCAGCCGCTCGAGATCGGGGACGCCGGGCATGGTCCCGATCATGCCGGGGGTAGGCAGCGGGCTAGGACGGCTGGTGGGTCCCGCGTCGGGAGGGGAGTCCGCGCTGGACCGGGATGGCAGTGCGGGGCACGGACGTCGGCTGGTCGGCCAGCCAGGCGAGGAACCGGTCGGCCGGCTGGGGCCGGGCGATGTGGTAGCCCTGCGCGTAGTCACAGCCCCAGGCCCGCAGTGCGGCCAGCGTGGCGGCGTCCTCGACGCCCTCGACCACCATGCTCATGCCCAGGTCCTCGCTCAGCTGCAGCGTGCTGCGGACGATGGCCGCCGCCCGCTCGTCCGACGTCAGGTTGCTGGCGAAGCTGCGGTCCAGCTTCAGCTCGTCCACCGGGAGGGCCCGCAGGTAGGCCAGCGACGAGTAGCCCGTCCCGTAGTCGTCGATGGACAGGCGGACGCCCAGGCGGCGCAGTGCGGCCATCACCTGCTGGCTGCGCGCGGCGTCGGACATGAGGACGTCCTCGGTGATCTCGAGGACGAGCGACCCGGCCGGCACGCCGAAGGCGTCCAGCAGCATCTCGACCTGCTCCGGCAGCGCGACGTCCTGCAGGTTGGACACCGACAGGTTCACCGCCACCGACAGGTCGAGCCCGTCGGCGCGCCAGGCCTGCAGGTCGCGCAGCGACCGCTCGAGCACCCGGAGTGCGAGGCGGCGCATCAGCCCGGCCTGTTCGGCCAGGGGCAGGAAGACGTCGGGGTAGAGCAGCCCCCGCTCGGGGTGGTTCCACCGGACGAGCGCCTCCACGCCGGTCACGCAGCCGGTCCGGAGGTCCAGCTTGGGCTGGTAGTGGACGTCGAGCTGGTCGGTGTCCAGCGCCGTCCGCAGCTGTTCGAGGGTCTCCAGGCGGTCGCGCGAGGCCGGGGTGCCGTCGGGTGCCCAGATCTCGAAACCGTGCTTCCCCCGCTTGGCGACGTACATGGCGGTGTCGGCGCGGGCCAGCAGCAACGACCGGTCGCGGCCGTGGTCGGGACAGAGCGCGATGCCGATGCTGGCGTCGACGTGCAGCGACATGCCGTCCAGGACGAAGGCGTCCCGCAGGGCGGCGGCGAGGTCGACGGCGACCTCCCGGGCTCGCCCCTCGTCGGCGCCGGGCAGGAGGACCGCGAACTCGTCGCCGCCCATGCGCGCCAGGAGGTCCCCGGGCCGCAGGACGCGCTCCAGGCGGGGTCCGACGAGGCAGAGCAGGTCGTCGCCGACGCTGTGCCCGAAGCTGTCGTTGATCTCCTTGAAGCGGTCCAGGTCGATCATGAGGACGGCGCTGTCGCCGGCTCCGGTCGCGTAGACGGTGGCCTCCAGCTCCTCGATGAACCGGCGGCGGTTGGCCAGCCCGGTCAGCGGGTCGTGGTGGGCCTCGACCGCCAGCTGCTGCAGGCGCTGCTGCTCGATGGCGCGCAGCGCGGCGTTCTCGACGACGAGCGAGCCCTCCAGGGTCACCTGCCGCACGGCCTCCCGGACGTCGGCGGACCACGCGCGCGCCTCGGTCACCGAGCCGGTCACCACCAGGCCGAGGAGCCGGTCACCGGAGAGCAGGGGCACGCTGACGTAGGAGGCGAGGTCGAGGGCCCGGGCCAGGCGCGGGTCCAGCAGGTCGCTGGTGGTCGTGTCCTCGACGAAGACCGCCGAGCGCTGCTCGGCGGTGAACCGCCAGAGAGGGACGTCGGCGGCCGGTCGGCCGACCAGCGTGCTGGCGACCACCTGCTTGTGGGCGTCGGGCCAGTCCACGTGCCGGACCTCGCCGATGCTGCCGTCGTCGTCGATCAGGTAGGCGGCGCTGCGGTGGGTGCCGGCCAGGCGCTGGACGGCGCGGGCCAGGACCTCGGCGGCCTCCGGGACGCCGGTCGCGTGCGCGCCGTCCACCAGCATCTGCCGGACGACGCGTGCGGTGGCCAGCGAGGCCGCGCGCGCCTCGCTGGTCCGGGCCTGCTCGATCACGCCACCGAGATGGGCGCCGGCCGCGGCGGCCAGCCGGCGGACGTCCTCGGAGAACGGCCGTACCTGCGTGCTGTCCAGCGTGAGGACACCGGCCAGGTGGGGGCTGCGCCCGATGGGGACGGCGAGGCCGGAGGCGACCCCGAACTTGTCGACCCACCACCCCGAGAGCAGGCCGGAGTCCTTGTCGGCTGCCATCGGCTCGCCGGTGCGGAGCACCGTCTCGGCCAGGTGCATGCCGACCGGGGCGTTGCGGAACTGCTCCCAGGTGGCCGGGTCCCGCCGGCCGTCGGCGTAGGCGGCCATCCGCGGGACGAGGCGGCCGTCCTCCAGCAGGAAGATGCAGGCCCGCTCCACCTCGCCGAGCTCGGCGAGCTGGCGGCAGGCGGCGCCGAGCAGGTGGTCCATCGACTGGGCCGTCGAGGCGGACTCGATGAGCGTGAGGAGCACCTCGGCCTGCGCGGTGCGGCGCTGCTCCGCCCGGCGCGTCCATGCCTCGGCCAGCGCGGCGGCGAGTCTCGGGGTCACCTGCCGCAGCAGGTGGGGGGCGGCCGCGGCGGCCGGCTCGACCGTGAGGACGCCGACGACCTCGCCGTCGACGAGCAGCGGTTCCCCGTGCGCGGACCGGATCCCGCGCTCGGCGAGCTCCCGGTCGGAGAGCCGCTTGCCGTCGGCCCTGGCCGCCAGCGAGCGGCGGCTCCGGATGACGGCGGACATGAAGGGGGAGCGGGAGAGCGTGATGGCGGTCCGGGGCGTCGACGCGGGATCGGCCGCGGTACCGGGGTCGGTGTCGTGCGGGTCGGCGACCGACTGCCGGTAGGGGACGATCATCTGCGTCGAGGCCTCGTGGACCCAGACGGAGACGCGGGTGGCGCCGGCGGACGCCCGCAGCCGGGCGAGCAGGTTCTCCAGGGCCGCCTGCGCGTCATAGGGCGACGCCGGCGCGGGATGCGTCGTCGTCCTGCGGTGCGTCCGCTCCTCTGGCACGTGATCAAGATCGGCAGCTGCTCCGCAGGCTTGAGCCGCACCCCCGGGTCACCCCCTTCGGGGGGAGTCGGGTTCGGGTTGCGGGACACCGGTCGGGCCCGGTCCGGGGCGGCGCGGCATACTGAGCGCGCACCGCCGCGCCCTGGCTGCGGCCAGCGCACACTGCTCCGCGCCCCCGGGAGGGAACCACCGTGACCTACGTCATCACACAGGCCTGCGTCGACGTCCTCGACAAGGCGTGCATCGACGAGTGTCCGGTGGACTGCATCTACGAGGGCGACCGGATGCTGTACATCCACCCCGACGAGTGCGTCGACTGCGGTGCCTGCGAGCCGGTGTGCCCGGTGGAGGCCATCTACTACGAGGACGACGTCCCGGACAAGTGGAAGGACTTCTACAACGCCAACGTGGAGTTCTTCTCCGACCTGGGCAGCCCGGGCGGAGCCGCCCGCACCGGCAAGGTCGGCAAGGACCACCCGCTCGTGGCGGCCCTCCCGCCCCAGGGCGAAGGCCACTGACCGCTCCGGTCCCCGGCGCGCCGCGCCCGCTGCCGGACTTCCCGTGGGACTCCCTCGCCGGCGCTCGCGCCCGGGCGGCGGAGCACCCGGGCGGCGTGGTGGACCTCTCGATCGGCACGCCGGTCGACGACACCCCCGCCGTCCTCACCGAGGCGCTGGCCGCCGCCGGTGACGCCCCCGGGTACCCGACGGCCCTGGGGACGGCGGAGCTGCGGACCGCCGCCGCCGGATGGCTGCGTCGTCGGCTGGGCGTCGAGGTGGCCGACCCGCTCGGTGCAGGTGGCCCGTCGCTGATCCCGACCGTCGGGTCGAAGGAACTGGTCGCGCTGCTGCCCACCCTGCTGGGACTGCGCACCGGCACGGTCGTCATCCCCGAGGTGGCGTACCCGACCTACGAGGTGGGCGCGGTGCTCGCGGGGCTGGCCGTGCGCCGCACCGACGTGCCCCCGCCGGACGCGGCCGGGGTGGTCCTCGTCTGGCTGAACTCGCCGGGCAACCCGCACGGTCGGGTGCTGTCCGACGACCAGCTGCGGGAGTGGGTCACCTGGGGCCGGGCGCACGGCGTACCGGTCGTCGCCGACGAGTGCTACGTGACGCTCGGGTGGGACGTCGAGCCCCGGTCCCTGCTGCACCCGGAGATCGCCGGTGCCGACCACGCCGGGCTGCTGGCCGTCCACTCGCTGTCCAAGCAGTCGACCGCGGCCGGCTACCGCGCCGGGCTGCTCTCCGGCGACCCCGGGCTGGTCCGGCCGGTCTGGGAGGTCCGCCGGCACCTCGGGCTGCTCGTGCCGGGACCGGTGCAGGCAGCCATGGCAGCCGCCCTCGACGACGACGCGCACGTGGACGCGCAGCGGGAGCGGTACCGGGCCCGGCGGGAGACGCTGGCCGCCGCCGTCCGGGGCGCGGGCCTGCGCATCGACCACTCCGAGGCCGGCCTCTACCTGTGGGCGACCCGCGACGAGGACTGCTGGGCGACCATCGAATGGCTCGCCGGGCTGGGCGTCGTCGCCGCGCCCGGCAGCTTCTACGGGCCGGCGGGGTCCACGCACGTCCGGCTGGCGCTCACCGCGACCGACGAACGGATCGCCGCGGCGGCGGAGCGGCTGACCGGCTGAGCCCCGCCGGTCGGGCTCAGTCCGACTCGCGGTGCACGATGACCGTCCCCGCGCCGGCCCGCCGTGCGGCGGTGAGGCTCACGAGCGCCCGCCGGAGCACCTCCGCAGCGCCGGCACCCGGCGTCAGCGGAGCGATGCCTGCGGCCGCGGTGAGACCCGGGATGCCCAGGCCGGGTACCGCGGAGACCAGCCGCGCCGCGGCGGTCTCCGCCGCGGTGGCCGGACCGGCCAGCACGACGGCGAACTCTCCCGGCCCCGACTTGCCCAGCCAGTCGTCGCCGCGCAGTGAACCGGCGAGCAGGGTCGTCACCTGCGTCAGGGTGCTCTGCGCGGTCGGCCAGCCGTCGTCGCGACGCAGCAGGCCGATGACCATCAGCGTGGCCGCGGCTGGGGAGGTCCGGCCCTCGGTGAGCCGGTCGAGGAGGGCCTCGCGCGACGGCAGGAGGGCCGTCACATCGGCGACCGCAGCCTCGGCGGCGGCGGGCGTGGCCGCGAGGGTGGGAGTGTTCGGCGCGATCGTCATGGTCGTGTTGTCGGCGCGCGGGAGCCCCTCATGGAGAGCTGCGCGAGCGCGGGTCCCTCCGTCGGGGGAGCGGTCCGGTCAGCTCCCCGGCCGGAGGACGACGGCGTCCGCCCCGACCTCCGGAGCGTCCGTCCAGCCGGCCTCCGGCGTCCACCGGCGGCCCGCGAAGTCGATGCCGGCCAGCTGGAGCCGGCCGGCCTGCGCGACGGCCCAGGTCGCGGCCGGCCAGCCCGCCGCGGGATCGACGAAGACGGCGCCACCGGCGCGGGGCATCGCGGCCACCCCGAGCTCGGCGGCGGCGACGGCCGAGACGTCGGCAGCGGACACCGGGGACGCCGGCTCGTAGCGGCAGTCCAGCCGGGACGGCTCGGGGGATCCCAGGACCGCGGTCAGCTCCGTGGCCAGGGGCTCCCACTGCTGGTAGGCCTCCGGGAAGCCGCTGCGCTGCACGGCCTGGGCCACCTCGGTGAGCCGGCCGGTGTCCCAGCCGGGCACCTCCACCAGCCGGTCGTAGAAGATGCTCGCCGAGTAGACAGGGTCCCTCACCTGCGTCTCCGTGCCCCAGCCCATCGACGGCCGCTGCTGGAACAGGCCGAGGGAGTCGCGGTCGCCGTAGTCGAGGTTGCGCATACGGGACTCCTGCTGCGCGGTGGCCAGCGCCAGGACGGCCGCGCGGTCGGGCAGCCCCCGCACGCGGGCGACGGCGGCGATCGTCGCCGCGGAGGACGCCTGCTCGGTGGTCAGCGTCAGGTCCGACCCGGCCACGGTGCACTGTCCTGGCACGCCCGGTACCCCCGTCGTCTCGGTGTCCCACGCCAGCCCCACGAGGACGGCGGCGGTGATCAGCAGCGCGGGCCACCAACGGGCGGCCTGCCGGCCGCCACCCCGGCGCCTGCGTGCCGCCTTCGTGGCCGGTCGGCGACGCGCCGACGCGCGACCGCCCCGCGCGGGGCTGCGCCGGGCGCTGCTGCTGCCGGCCCGGGCTGGGCGGGCGGCGGTCCGGGCGGTGGGCATCACGATCGACTGTAGGTGCGGAGCGCGGCAGCGCCGGGGTGCCCGAGGTCACGTCGGCGGGGCGGAGTCGTTGTCGTGCCGTGCCCGTCGTCGCTAGCGTGGGCGCCCCGTCGTCTCCCGGAAGGTCCCTCGATGCCCGATCAGGCGCTGGCCGATCTCCTCCTGCCCGGCATCGCCGCGACCCAGGTGTCCACCGCGCGACTGACGCAGTCGGTGCTGCACCCGGAGGGGACCGATCCCGCCGGGCCGGGGGAAGCGGTGCTCTTCGTGCACGGCAACGTCAGCTCGGCGCTCTTCTGGCAGCAGGCCGTCCTCGACCTGCACGGCACCGGACGGCACCGCGCGCTGGCGGTCGACCTGCGCGGGTACGGGGACACCGAACCGCTCGGGATCGACGCCACCCGCGGGGTGCGCGACTGGGCCGAGGACATCGCCGCGCTGGTGGACGTCCTCGGCCTGGACCGCGTGCACCTGGTCGGCTGGAGCATGGGTGCGGGGGTCGTGCTGCAGTACCTGCTCGACGCGCCCGACCGGGTGGCCTCCGTCGCCCTGGTGGCGCCGGTGTCGCCGTTCGGATTCGGAGGGACGGCGGGACCGGACGGCGCGCTCGTCCACGCCGACGGCGCGGGCTCCGGTGCGGGAGCGGCCAACCCCGACTTCGTCGCGTCGCTGGCCGCCGGTGACACCACGTCGGACAACCCGGCGGGCCCGCGCGCGGTGCTGCGGGCCTTCTACGTCGCTCCGGGTTCCCTCCCGCTGGACCCGCGGCTCGAGGACGTCTTCGTGGCCTCGATGCTCAGCACCCGCACCGGGGAGGACCACTACCCCGGTGAGACCGCGACGAGCGGCGTCTGGCCGGGGGTGGCACCCGGCAGGCGCGGGGTGCTCAGCACGATGGCGCCGACCGTGTTCGACGTGTCGGCCATCGTCGACCTGGCCCACAAGCCGCCGGTGCTGTGGGTGCGCGGCGACGCCGACCAGATCGTCTCGGACACGTCGCTGTTCGACCTGGCCCACCTCGGCTCGCTCGGGGCGGTGCCGGGCTGGCCCGGGGACGACGCCTTCCCGGCCCAGCCGATGGTCACCCAGACCCGGACGGTGCTGGACCGCTACGCCGCGACCGGCGGCGCCTACCGGGAGGTGGTCCTCCCCGGGGTGGGGCACTCACCGCACGTCGAGCGCCCCCAGGAGTTCGCCGTCGCGCTCCTGGAGCACCTGGACACCCCCGCCGACGCCCCCGCGAACTTGGCTTAGCGACGCTTGTCGTGCCGAGTGGGACCCGGAGGGTTCCGCGCAGGCGCGATAGACCCATGGCCCCGTTGCAGGGTCCCGCCGCGAGCCTGCGAGCGGTGGGGGGCAAGGGGGTCCTTCAACTATGTATTGGCGTGCAGGGCGGCGTTCAGCTCGCCCCAGGTGCCGGTGCGGGGGAGGGCCTCGAGCGCACCGCTGACGCTGTTGCGCCGGAACAGCAGCCCGTCGCGGCCGGACAGCTCGCGCGCCTTGACCACCGAGCCGTCGGGCAGCGTGACGCGGGATCCGCCGGTCACGTAGCACCCGGCCTCGACGACGCAGCCGTCGCCGAGGGAGATGCCGATGCCGGAGTTCGCCCCCAGCAGGCAGCCGCTGCCGATCGAGATGACCTCGGTGCCGCCGCCGGAGAGGGTGCCCATGATCGAGGCGCTGCCCCCGATGTCGCTGTCGGGCCCGACGACGACCCCGGCGCTGATCCGGCCCTCGACCATGGACGGCCCGAGCGTGCCGGCGTTGTAGTTGACGAACCCCTCGTGCATGACCGTGGTGCCCTCGGCGAGGTGGGCGCCCAGGCGGACGCGGTCGCCGTCGGCGATGCGGACGCCCGAGGGGATGACGTAGTCGACCATCCGCGGGAACTTGTCGACGCCGAAGACGGTGACCTGGCCGACCGCCGCGCGCAGCCGGTGGGCGTTGAACCCGGCCGCCTCGACCGGGCCGGCGCTGGTCCAGGCCACGTTGGTCAGCAGCCCGAAGATCCCGGTCAGGTCGGCCTCGTGCGGGCGGATCAGCCGGGTGGACAGCAGGTGCAGCCGCAGCCAGACGTCGTGGGTGTCCACCGGGGGCTGGGACAGGTCGGGGATGACGGTGCGGACGGCGATGATCTCCACCCCACGCGCCTCGTCGGTGCGCACCAGCCCGCCGTAGTCGGGGCCGAGCTCGCCGGAGAGTTCGAGGGCCCCCAGGCGGGTCGTGCCGGCGGTGGCCCCCTCGGGAGCCCCCAGCCGGGGCTCGGGGTACCAGGTGTCGAGGACCGTCCCGGAGGGGGTGACGGTCGCGAGACCAGCGGCCACGGCGGAGACAGGAGCAGCAGTCACGACGAGGACGCTACCGAGCGTCGTCCGTGGCCGGACCGTCCGGTCGTTAGGCTCGACAGTCGTGACCGACGTGCCGCCGCTCGACCTCTCCTCCGACGTGCTCGCGCTGACCCGGGCCCTGGTGGACGCGCCGTCGGTGTCGGGCTCGGAGGAGCCGCTCGCCGACGCGGTCGAGGCGGCGCTGCGCGGTCTCGGTGGCCTCGAGGTCGAGCGCGTCGGGAACTCGGTGCTGGCGCGCACCTCGCTGGGCCGGCCGTCGCGCGTCGTGCTGGCCGGCCACCTGGACACCGTCCCCATCGCCGACAACGTGCCCTCCGACCTGCGGGAAGTCGACGGGTTACAGCGGCTGTACGGATGTGGCACCAGTGACATGAAGGCCGGCGACGCGGTCATGCTGCGGGTGGCCGGCAGGTTCGGCGTCCCCGGTGCCGAACCGGCGCACGACCTCACGTTCGTCTTCTACGACAACGAGGAGGTCGAGGCCGTGAAGAACGGCCTCGGCCGGGTCGCCCGCGAGCGGCGGGGCTGGCTCTACGGCGACCTGGCGATCCTGCTCGAGCCCACCGACGGCGAGATCGAGGGCGGCTGCCAGGGGACGCTGCGGGCCCGGCTGGAGACGACGGGCCGCCGGGCGCACAGTGCCCGCAGCTGGCTCGGGGTCAACGCGGTGCACGGTCTGGCCAGCGCGCTGGCGACGCTGGCCGCGTACGAGGCCCGCGAGGTCGAGATCGACGGGCTGACCTACCGGGAGGGCCTCAACGCGGTCGGGGTGTCCGGCGGCGTCGCCGGCAACGTGATCCCCGACGAGGCGTCCCTCACCGTCAACTTCCGCTACGCGCCGGACCGGGACGAGGACGCCGCGGAGGCGCACGTCCGCGAGGTGTTCGCCGAGGCGCTGGCGGACGGCGTGACCCTGACCGTCACCGACAACGCCGGTGGTGCCATGCCCGGCCTGTCCGAGCCCGCCGCGGCGGCGTTCGTGGCGGCCGTCGGCCGGCCGGCGCGGGCCAAGCTCGGCTGGACCGACGTCGCTCGTTTTGCCGCCTTCGGCATCCCTGCGGTCAACTACGGGCCCGGCGATCCCCAGCTGGCCCACACCCGTGAGGAACACGTCCTCGTCGACCGGCTCCAGCCGGCCGAGGACGCCCTGATCGCCTACCTGTCCGGGAGTCCCGCATGACCGTTCCGCCGACCCCGCCCGCGTCCGACGCGCCGCTGCCCGACGGGCGCCGTCCGCGCCCCACCCGGCACCGCGGCCCCGTGGTCCTCCGCGGCGGCGAGCCGTCGGCGCAGGAGCAGGACTCGACGACGGACCAGCGGCTGCTGGACCGGCGCGGGCCGAGCGACTGGGTGCACACCGATCCGTGGCGCGTGCTCCGGATCCAGAGCGAGTTTGTCGAGGGCTTCGGCCTGCTCGCCGAGCTGCCCCGCGCGGTCAGCGTCTTCGGCAGCGCCCGCACGCCGCGCGACCACCCGCACTACGCCGCTGGGGTGGCCATCGGCGCCGCGCTCGCCCAGGCCGGGTACGCGGTCATCACCGGTGGGGGACCGGGGGCGATGGAGGCGGCCAACCGCGGCGCCTGCGAGGCCGGTGGCCTGTCGGTGGGCCTGGGCATCGAGCTGCCGTTCGAGCAGGACCTCAACGAGTGGGTCGACGTCGGGATCGCCTTCCGCTATTTCTTCGTGCGCAAGACGATGTTCGTGAAGTACGCCCAGGCGTTCGTGATCCTCCCCGGCGGGTTCGGCACCCTCGACGAGCTGTTCGAGGCGCTGACCCTGGTGCAGACGCGCAAGGTGACCCGCTTCCCCGTCATCCTCTTCGGCAGCGAGTACTGGTCCGGTCTCCTCCAGTGGATCCGCACCACGCTGGCGGCCACCGGCACCATCAACGCCGCCGACCTCGACCTGATCACGGTGACCGACGACATCGGCGAGGTGATGTCGGTGATCCAGGCAGCCGACGCGGCCCGCCGGAGCGGGGACGGCGGTGGCGGCATGCAGCACGTCCCGGTCGAGCAGGGCCCGCTCGAGGCCTGATGCTCTCGTTCGTCGCCTTCGTCCTGGGGGTCCTCGTCGTGGGCGCCCTGCTGTTCCTCGGCGCCTCGCTGCTCCTGGGCCGAGGGGAGACGCAGGAGCCGGCGGACCCCGAGACGTCACCGGTCGTCCTGCCGGGCAGCCGGCCCGTCACCGGCGACGACGTCCGCGCACTGCAGCTGTCGGTCACGGCCCGCGGCTACCGCATGTCGGAGGTGGACTGGCTGATCGACCAGTTCGCCGCGGCCCTCGACGAGCGGGACGCGGAGATCGCGGGGCTCCGGGCGCCGCGGCAGGTGCATCCGGCGGCTCCCGGGCCGGCGAAGGAGGACGGGGAAGCGGTGGTCGACGACGGCGCCGTGCCCGCCGCAGTTCCCGACGACGAGGAGTTCCGCCGTGCCTGAACTGGTCGAACGGGTCGACGTCGACGCGCCGCCCGAGAAGGTCTGGGCGACGCTCACCGACTGGGCGAGCCAGGGTGAGTGGATGCTGGCCACCGACGTCGAGACCGTCGGTGGGCCGGCGCAGGGCCTGCACGGGCGGCTCGCCGCCCGCACCGGGATCCCGCTGCCGAACGGGCGGCACCTCGGGGTGCTCGACACGATGATCATCACCGTGTGGGATCCGCCCCGGCGGGTGGAGGTCCAGCACACCGGCCGGCTGATCCGCGGCCCGGGCATCTTCGAGATCGAGCCGCGCGGCGACGGTTCGACCTTCGTGTGGACCGAGCGGCTCTACCTGCCCTACGGGTACGTCGGCGTCGTCGGCTGGTTCCTGGTCCGGCCGTTCGCCCTGTTCGGCATCCGGAAGTCGCTGAAGCGGTTCGCCGCCGTGGCCGCCCGGGGCTGAGGCCCCGCCCTGCCGCAGCTGCACGATCCCTCGTCGCCCGGGCGTCGCGGGCGACCCGCCGTGGGCGAGGATGCCGGGGTGACGACGGTGGTGGGGCGGCCGTGAGCCGTCGCGGCTGGGCGCTGTTCCTGGCGATGTCGGTGATCTGGGGCGTCCCGTACCTGCTGATCAAGGTGGCGGTCGACGAGGTCTCCCCGGAGATGCTGGTCTTCGTGCGCTGCGTGGTCGGAGCGGCGCTGCTGCTGCCCTGGACCATCGCCAAGGGGCAGCTCCGGCCGGCGCTGCGGCACTGGCGGGCCCTGCTGCTGTTCACCGTGCTGGAGATGGCCGGCCCCTGGTTCCTCATCGCCTACGCCGAGGGCTCGCTGTCCAGTTCGCTGACCGGCCTGCTGGTCGCGGGTGTCCCCTTCGTCGCCGCCCTCGCCGCGCGCATCGCGGGGGAGGACGACCGGCTGACCCCCGTCCGGATCCTGGGCATGGCGATCGGGGTCGTCGGCATCGGTGTCCTGCTCGGCCTCGACATCGACGGCGCCCAGCTCCTGCCCTTGCTGGCGATCGCCCTGGTGCTGATCGGCTACGCCACCGGCCCCCTCGTCGTCACCAAGGCGCTGCCCGAGGTGCCCGGTGTCGCCGCCAGCTCCATCGCCCTGTTCGTCACCGCGGTCGTCTACGCACCGTTCGCCCTGCCGCAGACCGGCGACCTCACCCGGCTGTCGTCACCGGCGTGGCTCTCGCTGGTCGGACTCGGCGTCGTCTGCACCGCGCTGGCCCTGGCGCTGTTCTTCACGCTCATCCGGGAGGTGGGACCGCAACGGGCGCTGGTGATCACTTTCGTCAACCCGGCCGTCGCCGTCCTGCTCGGGGTGGCCCTGCTGGACGAGCCCTTCACGCTCGGCATCGCGATCGGGCTCCCGCTGGTCCTGGTCGGCTGCGTGCTGGCCACCCGGCGCAGCCCGGCCCGCACGGATTCGTCGGAGCTCCGCGACGTCGACTCCGCCGTGCCCTGACCCCCGCCTGCCGTGACCCCCCGGCGCTGTCGGAGGCGCGCGCTAGCGTCCGCCCCGTGGACGACGACCGGACCCGGTGCGGATGGGCGACCAGCGCCCCCGAGTACGTGCGCTACCACGACGAGGAGTGGGGCACCCCCCTGTACGGGGACGACGCCCTGTTCGAGCGGCTGTCCCTCGAGGCATTCCAGTCCGGTCTCTCCTGGATCACCATCCTGCGCAAGCGGCCCGCATTCCGGGCGGCCTTCGCGGGCTTCGCCATCGACGCCGTCGCGGAGTTCGGCGACGAGGACGAGGCCCGCCTGATGGCCGATGCCGGGATCGTCCGCAACCGGGCCAAGATCGCCGCTGCGGTGCGCAACGCGCGGGCGGCGCAGCAGCTGCCGGAGGGGCTGTCCGTGCTCCTGTGGTCCTTCGCGCCGGCCGGTCCCCGGGCCCGCCCCGCGACGCTCGACGACGTGCCCGCGACCAGTCCTGAGTCGGTGGCGATGGCCAAGGAGCTCAAGCGCCGGGGCTTCGCCTTCGTCGGGCCGACGACGGCCTACGCCCTCATGCAGGCGACCGGGATGGTCGACGACCACGTCGCCGACTGCTTCCGAGCCGGCGCGGGAGGGTGACCCGCGGGGGGCTCATGTTGGACGGACGCGGGTCATACGGGATCATTGGTGCAGAGCGCACAGCAGCGACCGACGCCACACCCCTTCTGCTCCGGCAGAGGAGTGGGCCGATGAAGGAGGCACGCATGGCGGCCATGAAGCCGCGCACGGGTGAAGGTCCCCTCGAGGTCACCAAGGAGGGGCGCGGCCTGGTCATGCGCGTACCGCTCGAGGGAGGCGGTCGCCTGGTCGTCGAGCTGTCGCCCGACGAGGCGGCGGCGCTGTCGGAGGCACTGAAGGGCGCGACCAGCTGAACACTGCCGCGAGTCTGCCCACGGGCAGCCCCGCGAACGACTCGGCCCCGGCCGTCGGCAGCTCGCCGGCGACCGGGGCCGCGCCGTTGCCGCGGGTCGAGATCCTGTCGGAGGTCCCCGCGCTCGGGCCCGACGACGTCCTCGCCGTGCCCGTCGGGACCGGTGGCGCGCTGCCGGCCTGGCTGAACGCCTCGGCGTCGGCCCCGCCGGTGAGCCCCGAGCTGCTGACCGGCGCACTGGCCGACACCGGCAACAAGGGGTCCGCCGGCGCGGTCACCAACATCCCGGTCGCCGGACGCCGCCCGCGCAGCGTCGTCGCCGTCGGGATCGGCGAGGGCACCCTGCCCGACCTCCGGAGCTACGTCGCCACCGCGGTGCGCCGGGCGCAGACCCTGGCCGAGCACGGTGCCCGTCGGCTCGTCCTCCCCGTGGACAGCACGGTGGCACCGGCCGGAGCCGTGGAGGTCCGTGCGGCCGTCGAGGCCGTGCTGTTGTCGGGTTACCGGTTCCGGGAGCTCTCCCGCCCGCATCCGCCGCGGCTCGAGACGGTCACCGTCGTCGCCGCGGACGCCGGCGATCCCGCCGTCGCCGAGGCGGCGGACAGCGGCCGGGTCACGGCCGAGGCGGTCGCCTGGGCCCGCGATCTGATCAACACCCCCAGCAACGTGAAGAACCCCGCCTGGCTCGCCGCGCAGGCGGTCGAGCGGCTGGCCCCGCTGCCGCACGTGACGGTGCGGGTCCTGGAGGTCGACGAGCTGCGCGCGGGCGGGTTCGGCGGGGTGCTCGCCGTCGGCGGCGGGTCGGCGTCCCCGCCGTGCGTCGTCGTGGCCACCTACCGGCACCCGGAGGCCCCGTCGGGGCATCCGGTCCTCGTGGGCAAGGGCATCACCTTCGACACCGGTGGTCTGTCGATCAAGCCCAACGCCGGCATGCGCGAGATGAAGACCGACATGGCCGGCGGTGCCGCCGTCCTGGCGGTCGTCGAGGCGGCCGCGCGGCTGGAGCTGCCGGTCGCGGTGACCGCGGTCGTCCCGGCGGCCGAGAACGCCGTCTCCGGGTCCTCGTACCGGCCGGCCGACGTCGTCCGGCACGTGGGTGGGCGGACCACCGAGGTCCTCAACACCGACGCCGAGGGCCGCATGGTGCTCGCCGACGGGCTCGCCTTCGCCCGCCTGGAGCTCGGTGCGACCGTGCTCGTCGACGTCGCGACCCTGACCGGGGCGATGAAGGTGGCGCTCGGCGCGCGGACGGCCGGTCTGTTCGCCACGAGCGACGGTCTCGCCGACGCCCTGCGGACGGCGGGGGCGCAGGCGGGCGAGCAGTCGTGGCGGATGCCGCTGCTCGAGGAGCACCGCGACCTGCTCGACAGCGACGTGGCGGACGCCAACAACGCGCCCGGGAACCCCGGTGGGACGACCGCCGCGCTCTTCCTGCAGCCGTTCGCCGGCGACCTGCCGTGGGCCCACTTCGACGTCGCCGGCCCGGCGCGGGCCGGCTCCGACGACGCCGAGGTGGTCAAGGGCGGTACCGGCTTCGGCGTCCGCACGCTCCTGCACTGGCTGGAGGCCGGCGCGCCGGTGGACGAGGTCGACACGGTCCTGGACTGACCGGTGGTGGCGGCCCGTGGGCCGCCACCACCGCTACTCCCCGGTGACGCCGTCGATCGCTTCGCGGAGCAGGTCGGCATGGCCGGCGTGCCGTGCGGTCTCCTCGATCATGTGCAGCAGCACCCAGCGCAGGTCCCAGCGGTCGCCGGTGCGGGTGGACGTCTCGACGGACAGCTCGTCGAGGCTCGGCGCCGCGGCGACGATCTCGCGGCTGCGGGCGCACGCGTCGGCGTACCGCCTCCGCAGCTCCTCCGGTGTCAGGTCGACGGCGGTGCGGAACTCGTGGTCCGGATCGGCGTGCCAGTCGACGCCGGCCCAGATCTCGTCCTCCGGATGTCCGGCGAACCGGACCCGGAACCAGGAGTCCTCCACCAGCGCGAGGTGGTTGATCAGCCCGGCCAGCGTCAGCGAGGACGACGGGATGGTCTGCGCGAGCTGCCCGGCGGTCAGCCCCTCGGCCTTGAGGAGCAGCGTCTCGCGCTGGTAGTCGAGGAAGCCGCAGAGCAGGTCGCGTTCGGAACCGGAGTCCGGCGGGTCGCTGCGCACCGCGACAGCCTCGCACCGGGTGCTGACATCGCGCGGCCGGGTCTGGTGCGCGGCAGCGGTGGTCGCGAGAGTGGTTGCCGGCGGACGAGGAGGCCGGCATGGCGCGGATGATCGAGGCACCTGCCCTCTGGAAGGTGCTGCGGACGGGCAACCTCCGCGCCCGGCTGCGGGCGACCCGGGACGGTGTGGCCGCCCTCCGGCTGCACGTCGCCGGTGCGGCCATCGGAACCGGCGTCCTCGACGCGCTGGCGGCCGGGAGCGCCACGACCGATGAGCTGGCGCGCCAGATACGCGTCGCCGACGAGGCGCTGCTGGGCGCCTTCCTGCGGGTCGTGGCCTCGACCGGGCTCGTCCGCGGCGACAAGGGACAGGGGCCCTGGCGGCTCACCGAGAAGGGCCGCGCCGCGATCGACGACCCCTTGGTGCGGGCCTCCTACGAGGGCTTCCCGGGCTTCCACACGGCGCTCTACCGCGAGCTCGGACCGCTGCTGGCCGGTGGGCCGCCCCGCCGGGACATCGCCGAGCAGGGCGAGCTCATCGCGCGGCTGTCCGGTGGGTTCGAGCCCCTGGTCCTCGGCGTGCTGCGCCGCGCCGTCGCGGAGCACGCACCGCAGCGGGTGCTCGATGTGGGCTGCGGAGCGGCGCTGGAGCTCGCCATGATGCTGGAGGCAGCGCCGCAGGCGCGGGGCGTCGGCATCGACATGGACGCGGGCGCCATTGAGCTGGCCAGTCGAACGCTGGCCGACCGAGGTCTCGCCGGGCGCGCGCAGGTGCTGCACTCGGATGTCCGCGATGCTCTGACCGCCTCGGACGCGCTCGCCGAGCCGTTCGACTTCGCGCTGCTCGCCAACGTCCTCTACTACCTGCCGATGGGCGAGCGGGCGGGCTTCCTGCGGGGCATCGCCGACCGGCTGGCCCCCGGCGGTGTGCTGTTCCTCGTCACGACCGTGGCCGCGCCGCAGTTCTTCAGCCGCCACTTCGACCTGCTGCTCCAGGCGCAGGAGGGGCAGATGGAGCTGTCCGACGCCGCAACCCTGACCGACCAGCTGACCCAGGCAGGCCTCGTGGCCGGACGGCCGAAGCCGGTCGCCGTGGGCACTCCGCTCGTCACCGTCACCGCGACCCGTCCTGGCTGAGGCCCGGGTGCGTCACGCCGGCCCGACGAGCCCCGCGACGATCTCGGCCGACAGGGTCACCAGGGGAAGGCCGCCGCCCGGGTGGGCCGATCCGCCGACGAGGAAGAGCCCCGGCACCGGCGACGCGTTCGCCGGGCGGAGGAACGCGGCGCGCGCCCCGTTGCTCGAGGAGCCGTAGATGGAGCCGCCGACGCTCCCGGTGGCGCGGCCCAGGTCGGCGGGCGTCCGGACCTCGCACCAGCGCAGCCGGGCGCGGACGTCCAGGCCGCGCCGCGCCAGCACGGCGAGCAGATCGGCCGCGTACCGGTCGGCCAGTCCGGGCTCGTCCCAGTCGACCCCCCGCTCCGGGTCGTGCCGGGGCGCGTTCACCAGGACGAACCACGACTCGCTGTCCTCGTCGGGACGCAGCGCCGGGTCGTCGGGCGCGCTGACGTAGACCGTCGGGTCGGGGACCGGCCGGGGCGACCCGCGCAAGGGGCCGGTGCCGAACACCGCGTCGAACTCGGCGTCGTAGTCGTCCGGGAAGAAGACCGTGTGGTGCGCCAGCCCGGGGGTCCGGCCGCGGAGGGCGAGCAGCAGCACCACGCCCGACAGCGAGGGGGTGGCACTCGCGAGGTCGCGGCGCGGCCCGCGCGTGCGCCGGTCGGGTGGCAGCAGGTCGCCGTACAGGCCGGACGCGTCGACGCCGGAGACGACGACGTCGGCCGGCAGCCGCTCCCCGCCGTCGAGCTCCACGCCCGCGGCCCGGCCGCCCTCGACGAGCACCCGCCGGACCCGGCTCGCGGTGCGCAGCACGGCCCCGGCCCTAGTGGCCCGTTCCCCCACCGCCAGGGCGAGCCGGTGCAGCCCGCCGCGGACGTACCAGGAGCCGAACGCCTGCTCGGCGTACGGCACCGTGGCCAGCACCGCCGGTGCGCGCCGGGGGTCGGAACCGGAGTAGGTCGCGTAGCGGTCGAGCAGCATCCGCAGCCGGACGTCCGACAGCTGCCGCTCGCCGATCCCGCGCAGCGTCTGCCAGGGCGCGATCGTCGCGACGTCCGCGGGGCTGCGGGCGAGCCGGGCAAGGGTGGCCGCACCCCGCAGCGGCGTGCGCAGGAACGGCTGCTCGCTGATCCGCCACATCGCCTCGGCACGCGCCATCAGTGCCGTCCACTCGGCGCCGGAGCCGTTCCCCAGCGCCTGCTCCAGCGCATCGGGGACGGCTCCGGGGGTGCCGGGCACGTCCACCCGGGTGCCGTCGGCGAAGCGGTAGGCGACGGCGGGGTCGAGGCGGACGAGGTCGACCTGGTCCTCGAGCCGGGCACCGGTGGCCGCGAACAGGTCGCGGTAGACCTGCGGCATGGTCACCAGGCTCGGGCCGGTGTCGAACACGTGGCCGTCGCGCTCGTAGCGGCCGAGCTTGCCGCCCACCTGCTCCGCCTGCTCCAGCACGGTCACGGCGTGGCCGGCCGCCGCCAGTCGTGCGGCCGTCGCGAGCCCGCCCAGGCCTGCACCCACGACCACGACCCGAGCCACCCCGTCACGGTAGCCGCGGTGCGGCGCGGGCCGCGTCAGCTCGGCGGGGCCGCCGGCACGCCCAGGGCCAGGACCGCGAGGTCGTCGGCCTCGTGCGGGGAGCCGATCACCTGCTGCTCGACGGCGGCGGCGACCGTCGCGACGGCGAGCTCCGGATCGCCCGACGGTAGCTGCCGGAGCACCCGGGCGAGCCCGTCCTCCCCGAACTGGTCTCCGGCTCGGTCGCGGGCCTCGGTGACGCCGTCGGTGTAGAGCACCAGCATGGCGCCGCGGGGGAGGACGACGGTCGCCTCGTCGAAGTGCACGCCGGCGTCGATGCCCAGGGGGCGGCCGGGCGCGCCGACCTCGGTCACCGCACCGTCGGCCGAGCGCAGCAGCGGGAGGGGGTGGCCGGCCACGCTCACCCGGGCCACGTGCCCCCCGTCCGTCGCCTCGAGCACGAGACAACAGGCCGTGACGAAGCGCAGCGGACCGCCGCGCTGCTCGCGCAGGAGCGCCGTGTTCACCGCGCACAGCACCTCGCCCGGCTGGCCGGCTGCGGCCGCAGCCCGCGCGGTGTGCCGGGCCAACGCCGTCACGGCGGCCGCTTCCGCCCCGGTGCCGCACACGTCGGCGATCAGGATCATCCAGCGGCCGTCCGGCAGTGGCATCACGTCGTAGGTGTCCCCGCCGACCAGGGCCGACCCACCGCCGGGCCGGTAGCGCGCGGCCAGCCCCATGCCCGGGATCGCGGGCAGGTGCGAGGGCAGCAGGCTGCGCTGCAGGGTGTCGGCCAGCTCGCGGACCTCCGACTCCGCGTGCAGTCGGGCGAGGAACTGCCCGATCTGCCGGCCGGCGTGGGCCAGCACGTCGAGCAGCTCCGCGGGGACCTCCCGCTGCTCGCGCGAGAAGAGTTCGCAGACGGCGAGCAGGGTGTCACCGCGCATCACGGGGAACGCGACGCCGGTGCGGACGGCGTCGAGCCTGGCTGCCGCCGGGCGGAGGAAGCGCGGGTCGGTCCAGAGGTCCTCGACGACGACGGGTTCGCGGTGGAGCCAGGCCAGGCCGGGCAGGCCCTCCCCGCGCGCGAAGGTGCGGGTCGCGGAGTCGGCCGCCAGTGCCCGCACCGAGGCGCCCGGCGCCTCCCACGTGCGGGTGTGGACCAGCCGGCGGCTGTCCTCGTCGGGCTGCCACAGCGTGGCGGCGTCCCAGTCGAGCTCGGTGCAGAGCGTGGGCAGGAGCTGTGCGAAGGCCACGACGGAGTCCGGCGCCTCGGTCAGGGCAGCCGTGACCCGCAGCGTGGCCGCGAGGTACCGGCTCACCTCGAACTGGCGCTCCAGCAGGATGGTGGTGCTGGCGTCCCGGAGGACGGCCACCACCAGCGCATCCTGCGATGACCGGCCGCCGGTGGGCTCGAGGCGGGAGAGTGTGAGGTCGATGGGCACCTCGTGTCCCGCGGCGTGCAGGGCCGGCACCTGCGTCGTCGCGCCGACCAGCTTGCCCTCCCCGGTGGCCCGGTACCGGGAGAACCCCTCGCCGTGGCCCCGCCGCAGACGTTCGGGCATGAGGACCTGCAGTGGCCGACCCAGGAGGTCCGCCGGGTCGTGGCCCAGGAGCGCGGTGACCGCCGGATTGACGTAGGCGATCCGGCCCTCCGCGTCGGCGACGATGACGGTGTCGGGCAGGGCCTCCACGAGGGCGCGGGCAGGCAGCGCAGCGTTCAGCATTGGTGCGTTGCTCCCCCCGGGCATCGACAGCACCGTTGCCATGAGGATCGCATACGTCCCGTCATTCTCCGACCACTGACTGTCAATATGTATCCAAGTCGACAATTCGACACGACGACCGACGTCAGAAGGCGTACCGGACGTCCAGCCACGGCGCGTGGGCCGCGATGAGGGACCGCAGCGTGGCCACCCCCGCCCGCTTGACGTCGTTGCGGTACCGGACGTTGTCCTGCCCGTTGCCGCTGCGCTTGGGCTGCTGGATCTCCGGCCGCCAGAGCAGGTCCTCGGCCTTCGGGTGCCAGCCGAGATTGACCTCGTGCAGGTCGCGGTTGTGGGTCAGCAGGATGACCTCCGCAGCAGCCTGCGCCTTGGCCGCCGGCGACAGGGTGTCGTCGAGCTGCCGCAGCAACGTCGTCCAGTCCCGCTCCCAGCCGTCCCGGAGGACGACGGGGGAGAGGTTGAGGTGCACCTCGTAGCCGGCCGACACGAAGTCGTCGACGGCGGCGATCCGCTCGTCGACCCGGCTGGTGCGGATGTCCAGCAGTCGCGCGTCGTCGTCGGGCATCACCGAGAACCGGATCCGGGTGCGGCCGGCCGGGTCGAGGTCGAGCAGCTGCCGGTTGACGTACTTGGTGGCGAAGGACGCCTTCGCCGTCGGCAGGCCGCGGAACGTGGCGATCAGGTCGGCCACGTTGTCGCTGACCATGGCGTCGACCGAGCAGTCGCTGTTCTCGCCGATGTCGTAGACCCAGCTGACCGGGTCGCACTGGTCTGGCGCGGGCTTCACGCCCTGGCGGGCCACGTGCCGGCGCACGTAGCCGGTGATCTGGTCGATGTTGGTGAAGACCGTGATCGGGTTGGCGTAGCCCTTGCGCCGGGGCACGTAGCAGTAGGCGCACGCCATGGCGCAACCGTTCGCGGTGGACGGGGCGATCCAGTTCGCCGACCGCTCGTTGGGGCGGGCCGCCAGCGACTTCTTCACCCCGAGCACGAGGGTCTCGGTCTTGACCCGGACCCAGCGGTCGACGTTGCCCGCGTTGCCGTGCAGATCCGGGATCTGCCAGTGCGAGGGGACCTCGACGACCTCCGCGTCCGGGAAGCGGGCGATCACCTGACGTCCGCGGGAGGAGGAGGCGGCAGCCGGCTCGGCGTAGATCTGCCGGACGCGCAGCATCCGGTCATCGACCGGCGCCTCGCTCACCGGGTCCGGGTCGTCGAAGAGGGTGAGCGCGTCGCCGGCTGTCACACCGGTTCCAGCGCCTCGGGGAGGGGCGGCATTCCGGTCCACCCGCGCGTCGGACCTGGGGTTGCGGTGGTCGCAGTCCGGGCACCCCGTCGTCGAGCGCCGTCCGGTCCGGACAGGCGCACCACGACGGGAGACCCATTGAAGGCAGTGACCTGGCACGGACAGCGGGACGTGCGCGTCGAGGAGGTCCCCGACCCGTTCGTGCAGGAGCCGACGGACGCCGTCATCCGCGTGACGACGAGCAACATCTGCGGGTCGGACCTGCACCTCTACGAGCCGCTGTCGCCGTTCATGGGCGTGGGCGACATCCTCGGCCACGAGAACATGGGGCAGGTCGTGGAGGTCGGCTCGGCGGTCGGCGACCTGAAGGTGGGGGACCGCGTCTCGATCCCCTTCCAGATCTCCTGCGGGCACTGCTGGATGTGCCAGCAGCAGCTCTACACGCAGTGCGAGACGACGCAGGTGCGCGAGCACGGCACCGGCGCTGCCCTGTTCGGGTTCTCCAAGCTCTACGGCGAGGTCCCGGGCGGCCAGGCGGAGTACCTGCGGGTGCCCCAGGCCCAGTTCACCCACATCAAGTTGCCGGAGGGGCCGGCCGACGACCGGTTCGCCTACCTCTCCGACATCCTGCCGACCGCCTGGCAGGGCGTGGAGTACGCGGCCGTGCCCGAGGGCGGCACGCTCGTCGTGCTGGGCCTCGGCCCGATCGGTGACTTCGCCTGCCGCATCGCCAAGCACAAGGGGTTCCGGGTCATCGGCGTGGACCTCGTCCCGGAACGGCTGCACCGAGCGCGGCTGCAGGGCGTGGAGGTCGTCGACCTGCGCGAGCACGAGAAGGACCTGGGCGACGCCATCCGGGACATGACCGGCGGTCGCGGCCCCGACTCGGTGCTGGACGCCGTCGGCATGGAGGCGCACGGATCGCCGGCGACGTCCTTCGTCCAGAAGATGGCCGGGCTGCTGCCCAAGGCGATCTCCGCGCCGCTGATGGAGCACGCGGGCGTCGACCGGCTCAACGCCCTCTACTCGGCGATCGACATCGTGCGGCGCGGCGGCACGATCTCACTGTCCGGCGTCTACGGCGGGGCGGCCGACCCGCTGCCCCTGATGACGATGTTCGACAAGCAGATCCAGCTGCGGATGGGTCAGTGCAACATCAAGCGCTGGGTGCCGGACATCATGCCGCTGCTCACCGACGACGACCCGCTCGGCGTGGACGACTTCGCGACGCACCGGGTGCCCCTGTCGCGGGCGCCGGAGATGTACCGGAAGTTCCAGCAGAAGGAGGACGGCGCCGTGAAGGTGCAGCTCAAGCCGGAGCTGTGACCGACCGGGTGCTGGACTGCCCGCGTGGCTGAGGTGCGCGTCCGGGGTCGCGGTGGGGGCGCAGCTCTCCTACCGCGACCTCGCCGGCTTCGGCGCTGGTTCATCGACGTGGAGCCCGGTGAGCCGGCCGACGACGTGCTCCACCAGCTCGCCGCGCTCGACGGCATCGCCCGGTCCGTCGGCACCCGGGTCTCCTGGGTGAAGCCGCACGGTGCCCTCTACGGGGTGACCGTCGGCCCCTTCGCGACCGGGGGCGCCTGGTCCTCGGTCGGCTGGTCCTCGGTCGGCTGGTCCTCGGTCGGCTGGTCCTCGGTCGGCTGGTCCCCGGGCGGGAGCAGGTCCTGCGCACGCATCGGGCCGGACAGCAGGTCCGCCGCGACGTCCTCGATCGTCCGGCCGCTGCCGAAGGCCGCCGCCCGCATGAGCTGCAGGGCGTCCGGGGCGTCGATGCCCAGCTCGACGCCCACCTTGCCCATGGCCTCCCACACGGCCGCGCGGCGCCGCGGTGCCGGTCCCTGGAGCCATTCGGGGCCCTCGGTGGGCGACCACGACGACCAGACGGCGGCCTCGCTGAGCACCGAGCTCACCAGCTCACCGACGGCCATGGCCTCGAAGACGTCGAGGCGGGTCACCTCGCCGGACCGACGGAAGTACAGGTCGATCGCCCCGGCACCCGCCAGCGCCGGCTGCAGCGGCAGGGCCACCACGGCCCGGTAGGAGGTGGCGCCGACCAGCAGGTCGGTGAAGACCGGCCACCGGTGGCGCAGGTCCTCCGCGACGGCGAACACCGGCTGCCGCGTCTCCTGCGCCGTCATGCACGGTCCGGCTCCGACGGTGAACTGCAGTCGCTCGGCGACGGCGGCCTCCTCCGAGCTCGCGCCGAGCGGCACCCGCTGCTGCGCGCCGTCGAGGAACGAGAGGCCGGCGCCGGCGACCTGCAGCGTCCGGGCGCAGGCGCGCGCCAGCCGCACCGGCAGCAGCTCCGGGCCCCGGAGCGCGGGGTCGTCCTCGTCGTCGAGCGCCGCCTCGAACCGCCCGGCGATGGTCATGCCCGAGTGTCCGCCCGCGCGGTCGGCAGCACACCCCGGGGCGGTCAGGCCTCCAGGGCGCGGGCGACGGCGGCCACGTTGGACCGGCCCTTCCCGTAGTCGACGAGCGTCGTCGCGACGACCGGGCGGCTGGAGACGACGGCCTCCGGCGCGGACGGGTCGCCGGTGAGCTGCACCGAGACCTCCTCGCCGAAGCTCTTCCACGTCGTCGTCGTGCGGGCGCGGTAGCGGCCTGCGGCCACGTCCGCCTCGCGGATCTCGGCCGGGAGCCCGCGCAGCGCAGCCATGATCCGGTCGGGCAGGTCCGGGCCGGAGCGCACCGCGACGGTCCGGTCCTGGCGCGGGCCGCGCGGGGCGCCCTTCGGGGCCCGGTCGCTCACCGCGTCCACCGTCCCCAGCACGGCGGCCATCACACCCCCGAAGACCAGCCCCGCGCCGACGCCGGCGAGCAGTCCGGCGCGCACCGAGCCCAGCACGAGTCCGGTGGCCAGACCCGCGAGCGCACCGAACGGGACGGCGGTGGCGACGAACAGCAGCAGACCTGTCCGGAGTGAACGCACCGGTGCCTCGTCACTCAGCCGTGGGGCCGCGGTCGGGCCGGTAGCTGTAGGCCGCCTGGCGGACGGCGTCGTCGCTCTCCAACCCGGCGCCGAGCGCGCCGCCCACGGTGGCCAGCGAGCTGATCAGCCAGGCCAGCTCGAGGTAGTCCGACACGCCCGCCGCGTGTCCCAGCCCGCCGGTGAACAGCGCCGGCACCACCAGCAGCAGCGATCCGGCCAGGGCCAGCAGGAACAGCACCGCGTAGAGGGTCAGCACGCCGATGAGGACGGTCGCTCCGGTGGCCAGGTTGAACAGCGTCACCTGCTTCCTGACCCGCCGGCTGTGCGGGCGCTCCCAGAGCTCGGCACCGACCACGAGGGTGGCGGCGGTGGCGACCACCGACCCGACGGCGACCACGGTGAGCCGCAGCCAGCCGAAGTTGTCCGCGAGCCGCCAGATGTCGGGGGTGATGAGGGCGAAGACGCCGGCGGCGATCGCGGCGGTCAGTGCCCGGGTCAGCCGGGCCGCCAGCCGCCACGGCCGGTTCGCGCGCACCATCCCGACCAGCAGCCGCAGGTTCCCCGTCAGCACGCGGGCGGTGAAGCGGACGCCCTCGGTCGTGTCGGACGGATCGGTCGCCAGCTCCCGGAGGCGGCGACCGACCAGCGCGCGGTCGTCGGGGTCGTCGCCGTCGTCGTCGCCCAGCAGGGTGTGGACCAGGCCGGTCGCCGCCTCGAGCGCCCGCCGCCCCCGGCCGACGGCGCCCAGCGCGGGCACCGACAGGACGGCGACGCCGTGGACCGGGCTGGCATGCCCCACGACCGGCCTCCGGGAGACCTCGAGCGGCACGTCGGTGAGGCAGAGGACGAGGTCCCAGTCCTCGGTGAGGAGGCGTCGCCGGGCCGCGTCGACCAGCTCGTCGTCGTCGAATGGTGGCTGCACCAGCCCGTCGACGACCGGCCGCACGTCCCAGGTGACGTCGGGGTGTCGCGCTGCCAGCGCCTGCGTCAGCTCACCGCTCAGGGACGCCGCGACGTCGGCGGGCGCCCCGGGAGCGGCGACGAGGCCGAGGACGACGACGACAGGTGAGGGCTCGGCCTCCGGTTGCTGCTGGCGGGAGGCGGCGTGCTGCTCGGTCACAGGACGAGCTGGTCCTCGCGTCCGGTGCGCCACTCGACGACGACGATGCTGGCGTCGTCCTGCAGCCGGCCTGCCTGGTGGTCCAGGACGCTGCGCATGAGCCGGCGCAGGGTCTCCGGGGGCGGGTCGCCGGCCGCCTCCGCGCGGACGACGAAGTCGGCGAGGCGTTCCTCGCCGAAGAACTTCCCATCGGGGGACCGCGCCTCCACGATGCCGTCGGTGTAGAACACGACCCGGTCGCCGGGCTCCAGCTGGACCGAGCACTCGTGCGCCGGTCGGTGCTGCAGTCCCAGGGGGAGGGACGACGGGCACGGGTGGGCCGGTAGCAGCGTGTGGTCGCGGATGACGAGCGGCGCGGGGTGCCCGGCGTTGACCCAGGTGAGCCGGCCGCTGTCGAGGTCGAGCTGGGCCAGCACGGCCGTGGCGAACCGGCTCGCCGGGAACTGCTCCGCGATCACCCCGTTCACCAGGGCCGACACCTCGGGCAGGCCCAGGCCCTCGCGCCGGCCGTTGCGGTAGGCGCCCACGGCGGCGGAGGCGAGCAGCGCCGCGGGCAGCCCGTGGCCCACTGCGTCGAGGACCATCAGCTCGGCGATCGGCCCGTTAACGGCGTAGTCGAAGGTGTCCCCGCCGATCTCGTAGGACGGTTCGAGGGCACCGGTGATGACGATGCGCTCGCTGCTGAAGGTCAGCGGGGGCAGCAGGTCCCACTGGATCTCCGCGGCGAGCGCCATCGGGCGGCTCCTGCGCAGGCGGGCGAAGACGTCGCTGTAGGCGTCGCGCGTCACCGTCAGCTCGGCGACCAGCGAGGTGAAGGGCCGGGCGTGCTCCACGTCGGCCGCGGTGGGCTCGTGCGGGTAGACCAGTTCGACGACGCCGGCCCGCTCCGATCCGTCCAGCAGCGGCAGCCACAGCCGCGCCTGGCCGTCGTGCAGCGGTGAGCGGGCGATCGTCACCGTGCGGAAGGCCTCCCCGGCGATCGACGCGTCGATGGGCTGCGGGGTGCGGTCCGGCACCCCCTCGCCGAGCACCGGCATCAGGTGGTGCTGCTCGTAGTCGCTCAGGTAGACCACGGCGGTGGTCGCGCCCAGCATGCGGGCGTGGTCGGCGACCATGCTGCCGAGCTGATCGGCCGGCAGGTGGTGGGAGGCGTGCAGGAGCGACCGCAGCGCTTCCGCTTGCGCGGGCATCCGGTCGCTCATCCGTCCCAGCCTTCCAGCCAGGCCGCGGGAAGGCGAATGCGCACCCGGCAACCTGGCTGGTCAGGCTGGCGTCCCACCGTCGATCACGGCACGGCGGAGCGCACCGGGAGCACCGCGGGACCCGACGGTCCGTGGACCACCTGGGCGCGGGCCCCGTAGTGGGTGCTCAGGGCCTGCGCGGTCAGCACGTCGGCCGGTGTCCCCTCCGCGACGACCCGGCCGTCGGACAGCAGGGCGAGCCGGTCGGCGTACTGGCCGGCCAGGGTGAGGTCGTGCAGCGTGCTCACCACGGTGAGCCCGTCCTGCCGGCGCAGGAGGTCGACCAGGTCGAGCACCTGCTGGGCGTGCCCGAGGTCGAGGGCCGCCGTCGGCTCGTCGAGGAACAGCACCCGGGGCTGCTGGGCCAGCGCGCGGGCGAGCACCGCGCGCTGCTGCTCCCCGCCCGACAGCGTGCTCAGCCGGCGCTCGGCGAGGGCGCCGAGCTCCAGCCGGTCCATGACGTCGGCGACCACCTCCCGGTCCACGGCGCGCGGGGCAGCCAGCAGTGCCCGGTGCGGAGTGCGCCCGAGGGTCACGTAGTCGCGGGTGAGCACGCCGTCGGGCAGGACGGGGGCCTGCGGTGCGTAGGCCATGGACCGGGCGCGCTCCCGGCGCCGCATCCCGCTGGTCGGGACGCCGTCGACGCGCACCTGCCCCTCGTGCGGGTGGAACCCGAGCACCGAGCGCAGCAGCGTGGACTTGCCGGAGCCGTTGGGCCCGATGACGGCCAGCCAGCCGCCCGGCTCGACGGTCAGCCGCACGGAGTCGAGGACCGGGGTGCGGCCGTATCCGGCGCTCAGGCCGACGACCTCGACCCGCGCGCCGCCCGGGCTCGTCGGTCCGCCCGCGCTCATCGCCGCCGCGCCCCGGCCCACAGCAGGCCGGCGAAGAAGGGTGCCCCGATGAACGCCGTGACGACGCCGATCGGCAGCTCGGCGGGGGACAGCACGACCCGCGCCACGAGGTCGGCGAGGACCAGGAACGCGCCGCCGACCAGCAGCGACATCGGCAGCACGCGCGCGTGCGAGCCGCCGACGAGGCGGCGGACGATGTGCGGGACCACCAGTCCGACGAAGCCGATCAGGCCGCTCACGGCGACCGCGGCGGCCGTGGCGAGCGAGGCGGCGAGGATGACCACCAGGCGCAGCCGGCCGGGGTGCACGCCCAGCGAGCTGGCCTCGTCGTCGCCGACGGCCAGGACGTCCAGCGCGCGTCCGCAGAGGAGCAGCACGGTGCCCGACACGACGAGGTAGGGCAGCACGAGCACGACGTCGGACCATTGTGAGTTGCCCAGCTGCCCGAGCAGCCAGCCGTAGATCTGCCGCAGGTCGTCGGTGTTCGCCTGCTGGACGAGGGTCTGTCCGGCGGCGAGGAAGGCGGCGACCGCGACCCCGGCCAGCAACAGGGTCGGGGTGTGCGAGCCGCCGGCGACCGTGCCCAGCGCGATGGCGCAGCCGACGCCCACCAGGGCGCCCACGAACGCCGCCAGCGGGACGATGCCGATGGGTCCGACCGACTGCACGGGGGACCACGCGATGACGACCGTGGCACCGAGCCCCGCACCGGCCGCGGCGCCCAGCAGGTACGGGTCGGCCAGCGGGTTGCGGAAGACGCCCTGGTAGGCGGCGCCGGAGACGGCGAGCCCGGCGCCGACCAGGGAGGCGAGCAGCACCCGGGGGAGACGGAGCTCCAGGAGGACGGCGGCCCGCGTCCCCTCCAGGCCGCCGGGGACCGAGCCGCCGAACGGGGCGACGAGGCGGTCGAGCAGGGTGACGACGACGGCGCCCGGAGGGAGCGGCAGGGCGCCCACCCAGACCCCCGCCAGCAGGGCGAGGACGAGGGCCAGCGCCGCGCCGGTCAGCGCCGGCCACGACCTCCGGCGGGTCGCCGGCGCGGTCGCCGGGCCCGCGGTGCCGGGAGCCGTCGTGGTCATGGATCCGCCGTCCTCAGCCCTGCAGGGTCTCGGCGACGGCCTCGGCGAAGTCCGCGACCCGTGGGCCCCAGCGCGATGCGATGTCGTCGTCGGCCTCCAGGATCCGCCCCTCCTGCACGGCGGGCAGGGTGTCGAAGGCGGGGCGCTGGGCGACGACCTCGGCGGACTGCTCGCAGCACTTGGTGTCGGCGAGCACGATCAGGTCCGGTGCCTGCCCGGCGATGTACTCCGCGGACAGCTGCGGGTAGCCGCCGGAGGCGTCGGGCGCGCCGTCGGCGATGTTCTCCAGGCCGAACTGCGTGTAGATGCTGCCGATGAAGGTGCTGCTGGCGGCGGAGAAGAAGCTCGGGTCGAGCTCGTGGTACACCCGCAGCCCCTCGGCGTCCGCGGGTACCGAGTCGATCGCCGCGGCGATCCGGTCCTGCATGTCGGCGACGACCTCGTCGGCCTCCTCGGCGTGCCCGGTCGCGTCCCCCAGGGTCTCCAGCTGCGCGTAGCTGTCGTCGAGCGTCTCGGCCGCGGGGAGCAGCAGCGTCGGGACCTCGAGGGCGTCGAGGGCGTCGACGATGCCGTTGAGGTCGTCGCTGAGCACCACCAGGTCCGGGGCGTACTCGGCGATCGCCTCGGCGTTCGGCGTGAACGCCGACAGGTCCGTGGTGGGCGCGTCCTCGGGGAAGTTCGAGTTGTCGTCGACGGCCTCGACCTGGTCACCCGCGCCGATGGCGAAGAGCATCTCGGTGGCGGTGGCCGACATCGACACGATGGTCTCGGGCTGCTGCTCGAGCGTGAGGTCGCCGTCGGCACCGGTCACCGTGACCGGGAAGGCGTCGTTCGAGGAGCCGGCGGCGGGGTCGTCGGAACCCGACGGGTCGCCACCGCAGGCGGTGAGCCCGAGCGCCAGCGCCAGGGGGACGGCGAGCAGCGGGCGGGGGAGGGAACGGGGCACGGGGGAAGGCCTTCGCGAGAGGCGGCAGTGCCGCCCATGAGCTGCCCCGTGCTGTCCGGCGGTGCCCGATGCGCGACCCCTGCCGCGAGGGTCGGGAACATGGCGCACGGCAGGCGATCTGGCTCAGGCCCTCGGAGGACCATCACAGTTGCGGGACAGCGCCGGGTTCTCACCGGCTTCGCTGCGCGTGCGTCGCCGACGAGTCGGCAGCTGGAATCTACCAGCGGAACCGGTCAGGCCCGTGCGGCGAGGACCGCGGAGTAGACCTCGACGGTCTGCTGCGCGATGGCCGGCCAGCCGAACTCCGCGAGCACCCGCTCGCGACCGGCCGCGCCCATCGCGGCCGCCCGGGCAGGATCGGCGAGCAGTTCGGTCATGCGCTCGGCCAGCCCCCGCTCGAAGGCGGCGACGTCGTCGGGGTGGTAGGGCACCAGCAGACCCGTCCGGCCGTCGTCGACGACCTCGGGGATGCCGCCGACGGCGCTGGCGACGACCGCGGTCCCACAGGCCGCCGCCTCGAGGTTGACGATGCCGAGGGGCTCGTACACCGACGGGACGACGAAGACCGTGGCACCGGTGATCAGCGGCACCAGCTGGTCGCGCGGCAGCATCGCCTCGATCCAGACCACCCCGCTGCGCCGTGCCTGCAGCTCGGCGACGGCGTCGGCCACCTGCTGCCGCTCGCCCGGGGTGTCCGGGGCGCCCGCGCACAGGACGAGGCCGTACTGCTCGGGCAGCTGGTCGGCGGCGCGCAGCAGGTGCATCACGCCCTTCTGCCGGGTGATCCGACCGACGAACAGCGCATAGGGGCGGTCGGGGTCGACGCCCAGGCCGCGGACGACGTCGGGTGCCTCGACGGGTCGGTAGGCCTCGGCGTCCACCCCGTTGCCGACGACGTGCACCCGGGCGGGGTCGAGGTCGGGATAGGCGTCGAGCACGTCGGTGCGCATCCCGTGGCTGACGGCGACGACCGCGTCCGCGGCGAGGTAGGCGCTGCGCTCCACCCAGGAGGAGAGCCGGTAGCCGCCGCCGAGCTGATCGGCCTTCCACGGCCGGCGTGGCTCCAGCGAGTGGGCGGTGACCACGTGCGGAACGCCGTGCACGAGGGCGGCCAGCATGCCGGCGCCGTTGGCGTACCAGGTGTGGCTGTGCACCAGGTCGACGTCGCCGAGGGCCGCGGCGATCTCGACGTCGACGCCGACGGCCTGGAGTGCGCCGTTGGCGTCCCGCAGCCCGGCGGGGACGGCGTGCGCGGTCGCGTCGACGCGCGGCTGGCCGAAGCAGTGGACGTCGATCTCGGGCCCCGCCGACAGGGACCGCAGGGCGGCGACGAGGTGCTCGATGTGCACCCCGGCTCCGCCGTAGACGTCCGGCGGCCACTCCCGGGTCACGATGCCGATGCGCACGTGCTCACCCTAGGGGGCGGTTTGAGCGCCGCGCAGGGCGCGGAAGCACAGCTCAGCGGCTACGTTTCGAGCATGCGCGGCGGTCCACGGGTTCTCGGCATCGTCCTCGCCGGCGGTGAGGGCAAGCGACTCTCGCCCCTGACGGCGGACCGGGCCAAGCCGGCCGTGCCCTTCGGGGGGCAGTACCGGCTGATCGACTTCGTGCTGTCGAACCTGGTGAACGCCGAGATCCGGCAGATCGCCGTCCTCACCCAGTACAAGAGCCACAGCCTCGACCGGCACATCACGACCACCTGGCGGATGTCGCAGCTGCTCGGCAACTACATCACCCCGGTGCCGGCCCAGCAGCGGCTCGGCCCGCGCTGGTACACCGGCAGCGCCGACGCGATCTTCCAGAGCCTGAACCTGATCTACGACGAGCGGCCCGAGATCGTCGTGGTCTTCGGTGCCGACCACGTCTACCGGATGGACCCGGGCCAGATGGTCGACCAGCACCTGCAGACGGGCGCCGGCGTGACGATCGCCGGGCTCCGCGTGCCCCGCCGGGAGGCGACCGAGTTCGGTGTCATCGACGCCACCGCCGAGGGCAAGGTGCGCGGGTTCCTGGAGAAGCCCGCCGACCCCCCGGGGCTGCCGGACTCGCCCGAGGAGAGCTTCGCCTCGATGGGCAACTACGTCTTCACCACCGACGCCCTGCTCGAGGCGCTGCGCAGCGACGCCGAGGACGACTCCTCGGTGCACGACATGGGCGGCTCGATCATGCCCATGCTGGCCGACGCCGGTGAGGCGTGGGTCTACGACTTCTCGACCAACATCGTCCCGGGAGCCTCCGAGCGCGACCACGGCTACTGGCGCGACGTCGGGACGATCGACGCCTACTACGACGCGCACATGGACCTGGTGTCGGTGACGCCGGTGTTCAACCTCTACAACGACCGCTGGCCCATCTACACGCTCCCGCCGCAGCTCCCGCCGGCCAAGTTCGTGCTCGGCGGGCGGGCCGAGGAGTCGATGGTCAGCGCGGGCGCGATCATCGGCGGGGGCTCGGTCCACAACTCCGTCGTCTCGCCCGGGGTCCGGGTCGAGCGGGGCGCGCGGGTCGAGGACAGCGTCCTGATGGACGGCGTGCACATCGGGGAGGGCGCCTACGTGCGCCGGGCGATCCTGGACAAGAACGTCGTCGTCCCGCCGTGGGCCCGCATCGGGGTGGACACCGCCGCGGACCGGCAGCACTACCACGTGAGCGAGGGCGGCGTCGTCGTCCTCGGCAAGGGCGCCCGGGCTGTCGTCTGATGAAGGACCCCCTTCTCCCCACCCCTCGCACGCTCGGGGCGGTGCCCTGAAGGGGGCCGGGATAGACGCTTCCCCCTTGATCGTCACGCTGCTGCTGGAGAACGCGGCGCAGGAGCGGTTCGACCGCCTGCGGGCGGCGCACTTCCCACCGGAGCGCAACTATCTGGCCGCGCACGTGACGCTGTTCCATGCGCTGCCGGGGGAGCAGGTGGACGCCGTCCTGGCGGACCTCGCCGAGGCTACGGACCGGCCGGCTTTCGACGTCGCCGTCACGGGGGTCCGGTTCCTGGGCAGGGGAGTCGCGTACTCGCTCGCCTCGGAGGATGTGAGCGCGCTGCGGAGCGGGCTGGTCGCGTCGTGGCAGCAGTGGCTGACGCCGCAGGACCGGCAGAAGCACGCGCCGCACGTGACGGTGCAGAACAAGGTGCAGCCCGCCGTCGCCCGGGCGCTGCACGAGCGGCTGCTCGCGGAGTTCGTGCCGTACGACGTCCGCGCCCGTGGGCTGGGGCTGTGGCGCTACCTCGGCGGCCCGTGGGAACCCGTGGCGGAGCTGCCGTTCCGGTGACCTGCGCCGCGTGAGCAGCTGAGGGTCGCCGACACGCGCCGACCCGCCGCTGCGTGCGACGGCAACTGCCCCCTCGCGGAGCAGGCGGTCAGCTCCGTTTGGTGGCGACCAGCAGGCCGGTGCCGATCGGCAGGACGGCGGACAGCAGCGTCTCGTCCTCCTTGACGGTGCGCGAGATCTCCCGCCAGGCCACGGTCTGCGGATCGCGCACGGCACGGTCGGCGATCCGGCCACCGGCGAGCAGCCCGTGGCAGGTGAAGGTGCCGCCCACCCGCACCAGGTCCAGCAGTCCGGGCAGGTGCTCGGAGTAGTCCCGCGGCGGCCCCGCGCAGACCACCATGTCGTAGGCGCCCGGGGAGAGCCGGGGCATGACCTCGCCCGGGGTGCCGAAGATCAGCCGGGCGCGGCCGGCCGGGACACCGGCGTCGGCGAACGCCGCCCGGGCCGCCCGCAGCTGCTCCGGATCACCGTCGAGAGCGGTGAGGACGCCGTCGGGGCGCATCCCGCGCAGCAACCACAGCCCGGCCAGCCCGCCGCCGCTGCCGATCGACACCACCGATCGCGCCGCCGCACCGGCGGCCAGGACGGCCAGCATCGCCCCGACGGCCGGCTCGACGGGCGGGGGGCCGGAGAGGTGGGCGACGCGGGAGCGTGCGTCGACCATCTCGGGCGTCTCCACGGCGAACCGGTCGGCGTAGGCGGCGCCCTCGGCGGTGCCGCCTGCCGGCGGTGGCTGGGCGCTCATCACCGACCGAGGGTAGTGGCCGCGGAAGATCGGGCCCGGTTCCTGTGGGTTTCCTGCGAGCCGCTGTGGGCGGGAACACCGGCGCTGCCGCCGCCCGTTGGACCGGATGTGCGCCTGAAGCGAGCCGCGTCGTCCGAAGCCACCCCTGCCGGGGAGGTGTCGGGCCCCCCGGTCTGCGATCCTGAGACCGTGACCGAGCCCGTCGTCGCCCCTGCGGCCCTGCAGCCCGAGGCCGACGTCTGGGTCGCCCCGACGTGGGAGCAGGTGGTCCGCGACCACTCGGCGCGCGTCTACCGGCTGGCCTACCGCCTCTCCGGCAACGCCCAGGACGCCGAGGACCTCACCCAGGAGACGTTCGTCCGGGTCTTCCGCTCGCTGGCCGACTTCTCGCCGGGCACCTTCGAGGGCTGGCTGCACCGCATCACCACCAACCTGTTCCTCGACATGGTCCGGCGCCGGCAGCGCATCCGCTTCGACGCCCTCCCCGAGGACACCGAGCGGCTGCCCGGCACCGCCCCCAGCCCCGAGCAGGTGTACGCCGACACCCACCTCGACCCCCAGGTGCAGGCCGCGCTCGACGCCCTCTCCCCGGAGTTCCGCGTCGCCGTCGTCCTGTGCGACATCGAGGGGCTGACCTACGAGGAGATCGCGGCGACGCTCGGCATCAAGCTCGGCACGGTCCGCAGCCGCATCCACCGGGGCCGCGTGCAGCTGCGCCAGGCGCTGGCCCACCTCGCCCCCCGGCGCCCCGCCGTCGAGGCAGCAGTCGAGGCAGGAGGCGCGCCGGCATGAGCATCCCGGAGAGCCACCTGGCGCAGGAGGCCATCGCCGCGCTGGTCGACGGCGAGCTGACCGCCGGTCCGGCCACCCGCGCCGCCCGTCACCTCTCCGGCTGCATGCAGTGCCGCCTGGCCGTCGAGGCCCAGCGCGAGGCGAAGGAGGCGCTGCACGAGTCGCAGGACGTCGCCGTCCCCGGTGACCTGATGTCCCGCCTGTGCGCCATCCCGTTCACCACGGACGTGCCCGGACCCGGCTTCGGCAACCTGTCCGCCGGGCCCCGCGGGCTCACCATGCACGGTGACGGTGGGGCCTGGTCGGTCGACCTGGAGCCGCAGGACCGCCCGCAGCGTCCCGGTCACGCGCGCTGGCTGCGCCGGGGGCTCGCCGGGACGATGATCGGGCTCGGTGCCGGTATCACCGCGCTGGCCCTCAACCTGCCGGCGAGCGGAGCCGCCGACCCGGAGCCCACCGGCCCGGTGGCGGGTCCCACCGCGCCCGACCAGCACACCGAGGTCGTCCCACCGGTGGTCCGCACCGTCACCGTCGGCAACACCGCCGCGACGCCGGCCCCGGGCGGGACCCCCTGAGCACGTCCGACGACCGCCCGTCCGAGGGCAGCGCCAACGGTTCCGGGACGGCGCCCCGCGAGGACACCGTCTTCGCCCGCCCCTCGGGCCAGGACGGCGCGTTCGCCGACGTCCCGGACCGGCTCACCCCCCGGCCGGTGTCCGCGCCGGAGCCGTCCCCCGGTCAGGCCGCGGCCTTCGGGCGGCCGGACACCGCCGTCGGCGGGTTCGCCGACGGCCGGCCCACACCACCGCCCCCGCCCGTGCGGCCGCCGCCCGCCGAGGCGCTGCTGCGGGCCTTCGGTCCCGGTGCCACCGGTCAGCGCGGGCTCCAGGAACCGCCGACCGGCCGGCCCGGTCGCCGGCGCACCGCCGCGGGACCGTGGTGGAAGCCCGACGCGCGCAGCGACCCCTGGCGCGACCCGTACGCGCCCGTGGCGCTCGGGGCGCCGGCCGTCTACGACGAGGGGACCCAGCCGGGTCCCGTCGTGGTCGACGCCCAGGGCCGCAAGAAGCTCCGCTTCCGCGACCTGTCCGTGCGGCTGTCCGTCCTGGGGCTGCTCGCCGTCCTCCTCATCGGTGCCATCGGCGGCGGCATCGGCTGGTACCTGACCAAGACCCGTGACGAGACGCCGCTGCTCGCGCCCGGCACCCAGCTCTCCGAGGTCGACCCGGGGATCACCCGCGAGCCCGGCTCGGTGTCGCAGATCGCCGAGGACGTGATGCCCGCCGTGGTGTCGATCGAGGTCCGGGTGGGCCAGGCGGGCGCGACCGGCTCCGGCGTCGTCATCGACGGCGAGAACGGCTACATCGTCACCAACAACCACGTCGTCTCCGGCGCCGACGACGTCGAGGGCGCCGAGATCCGTGCCGTGTTCTTCGACGGCAGCGGGTCGTCGGCCCGCATCGTCGGCCGTGACCCGGCCAGCGACATCGCCGTCCTCAAGGTGGAGAAGCCGGGCCTGGTCACCGCCGCACTGGGCAGGTCCGAGGACGTCGTCGTCGGCGACCCCGTCGTCGCGATCGGCTCGCCGCTCGGCCTGGCCGGCACGGTGACCAGCGGCATCGTGAGCGCCCTGGAGCGTCCTGTCCGGCTGGCCGGCGAGGGCAGCGACACGAACGCGGTGATCAGCGCCGTGCAGACCGACGCGCCGATCAACCCGGGCAACTCCGGTGGTGCGCTGGTCGACGCCACCGGCTCCCTCGTCGGCATCAACACCGCGATCGCCTCGACCGGCGGCGGATCGATCGGGCTCGGGTTCGCCATCCCCGTCGACACGGTCCGGGACGTCGCCGAGCAGCTGATCTCCACCGGGTCGGCGGTGCACGCCGCGCTCGGGGTGAACACGCGGTCGGTCACCGACGGCACGCGCGACGGCGCACTGGTCCTCAACGTGGAGCCGGGCAGCGCCGCGGCGGCGGCCGGCATCCGCGAGGAGGACATCGTCATCGCCGTCGAGGGCGAGCCGGTGGGCAGCTCCGAGGAGCTCGTCGTCGCCGTCGACGCGTTCGACCCCGGCGATACGGTCACGGTGGAGGTCGTGCGCGGCGGCGGGTCCACCGAGGTCGAGGCCACTCTGGACGCTGCGTAGGCCTCCACGCTGCGGAGGGCATGCCCTCAGGGGCGCCTAGGCTGAGGTCGACAGGGAGGAGCGGCGGTGTTCGACTCGATCGGCTGGGGCGAGATCATCGTCCTCGCACTCGCTGCGCTGTTCATCTTCGGTCCGGAGCGGTTGCCCGACCTGGCCAAGGACGCCGCCTCGGGGCTCAAGCGCGTGCGGTCGGCGGTCACCGGCATCCGGGAGCAGGTCAACGACTCCCTGGGCGACGACCTGCCCGAGCTGCGCGACCTCGACCTGCGCAAGTACCACCCCAAGACGTTCATCCGCAGCCAGCTGCTGGGTGACGACGACGACGGCCCGACCGTGCACCGGGGCAGCGCGAACGGTGCGACCGCGGCCTCTGCGGTCGTCCCCACCGCGGCGCGGCCCCGCGACCACGCGACGCCGCCCCCGTTCGACCCCGACGCGACGTGACCGGAGCGGTCAGCCCGCCGCGTCGCCCTCCGCGGCGGCCTTGAGCCGCTCCAGCGTCCCGGTGATGCCGTCGCGGTTGCGCTCGGGGAACTTCGCGCCCCGGACCACCTTCGTGGCGGTGGGGCTCGCGCGCGACATGTCGAACGTCTCGGTGACCGTCGTCCCGCCGTCGGTCGTGGGCGTCAGCTCGTAGCGCCACCGGTTGGCCGTGCAGTGCCGCCACGCGATCCGCCGGTCGGCCTCGAACTCCACGACGCGGTTCACGATGACGTACGGGACGCCGAAGAGCTTCATCCGCACCGCGAACGTCTGCCCCTCGGCCGTGAGCCGGTCGGGGGCCTTGACCACCGCACCGACCGACCCGGACCCGTCGATCCGCGAGTGCTGGCGCGGATCGGCCAGGATCGCGAAGACGGCGGCGGGCGGGGCCGCGACGGTGATGGTCCCGAAAACCTGCTGGTCAGCCACCTGCTGACCGTACGGGCGCGGTCCGGGAGGCGCAGGACGGCGGTCGGTCCGGGCATGCTGCCTGCCATGACGGATACCTCCGCCGACTGCTGGTTCGACCCCAGCTGCCCCTACACCTGGGTGACCGCCCGCTGGCTCCGCGAGGTGGAGCGCGTCCGCCCGGTCCGCGTCCGGTGGCACGTGATGAGCCTGACGATCCTCAACGAGCACCGGGACGACGACCCGGAGGGCGATCCCGAGGGCTGGTTGCGGCTGCCGGTCCGTGTCTTCGCCGCCGTCCAGGAGCGGTTCGGGCAGCAGGCGCTGGTGGAGCTGTACGAGGCCTACGGCCGGCAGGTGCACGACGCGAGCATCTGGGGGGACCTGTCAGACGTGCTGGCGGCGGCGGGACTGCCGGCGGAGCTGGCCGCCGCCGCGGACGACGAGGACAACGACCTCCTGGTGCGGGCCTCCCACGAGGCCGGGGTCGCGCTGGTGGGCCCGCACGTCGGCACACCGATCGTCGCCGCGGACGGCGCCGCCTGGTTCGGTCCGGTGCTCTCGCGGGTGCCCCGGGGCGAGGAGGCCGGCCGGTTGTGGGACGGCGTCGTGCGCGTCGCCGGCGTCGACGGGTTCCACGAGCTCAGGGGCCGCCCGCACGCACCGCCCCGCTCCGGCCCCTGAGCCGGCGCCTCGGCGCTACTTGCGGACGGGGGTGAGCCCCAGCGACATGCCGGAGAGGCCGCGCTGGCGGACGGCGAGGCCCTCGGCGATCTTCTCCAGCGCCTGCGCGGCGGCCGTCTCGGGGTCGGCGAGCACGATCGGCGCACCGGCGTCGCCGGCCTCGCGCAGCCGGGTGTCGAGCGGGATCTGGCCCAGCAGCGGCACGCGGGCGCCGAGGGTCTTGGTGAGCGCGTCGGAGACCGCCTCGCCGCCACCGGAGCCGAACACCTCCATGCGCGAGCCGTCGGGCAGCTCGAGCCACGACATGTTCTCGACCACGCCGACCACCTGCTGGTGGGTCTGCGTGGCGATCGCCCCGGCGCGCTCGGCCACCTCGGCGGCGGCGAGCTGCGGCGTCGTGACCACGAGGATCTCGGCGTTCGGCACGAGCTGCGCCACCGAGATCGCGACGTCGCCGGTGCCCGGGGGGAGGTCCATGAGCAGGACGTCGAGGTCGCCCCACCAGACGTCGGCGAGGAACTGCTGCAGCGCGCGGTGCAGCATCGGCCCGCGCCAGACGACCGGGGTGTTGCCCGGGGTGAACATGCCGATCGAGATGACCTTCACGCCGTAGGCCTGCGGCGGCATGATCATGTTGTCGACCTGCGTCGGCTTGTCCTCGACGCCGAGCATGCGCGGCACCGAGTGGCCGTAGATGTCGGCGTCGACGACGCCCACCGACAGGCCGCGCTTGGCCAGCGCCGCCGCCAGGTTCACGGTGACGCTGGACTTGCCGACGCCGCCCTTGCCGGACGCGACCGCGTAGACGCGGGTCAGCGAGCCGGGCTGGGCGAACGGGATCACCGGCTCGGCGGCGTCGGTGCCGCGGACGGTCTTGCGCAGCTCGGCGCGCTGCTCGTCGCTCATCACGTCGAGGACGACCGACACCGAGGTGACGCCGGGGACGGCGCCCACGGCCTGGGTGACCCGGTTGGTGATGGTCTCCCGCATCGGGCAGCCGGCGACGGTCAGGTATACCTCGACGCGGACGGAGCCGTCGCCGCCGATCTGCACGTCCTTGACCATGCCCAGCTCGGTGAGCGGGCGGTTGATCTCCGGGTCCTGGACGGTGGCCAGAGCGGCGGTCACGGCGTCGAGCGCCGGCGTGCCGGTCAGCGTGTCGGACATCGTTGCGTGTGTCTCCTTCGACGGGGGAACCCGGTCGACGATCGGCGAGTGCGCGGCGACCTGCGCGATCGGGTCGTCTGCCACTGTACGGCGGGAGGCGCGGGGCGCTGCGGACGGCGGAGTGATCTGCTGCGCACCCCGTCTGAGGCCCTCAGACCCGGCGGCCGTCCGCCTAGGCACCGCCGGGGCACGGGGACTGCCCGGTCGCCCGATGCCGCGGGGTGCCCCTCAGAACGATCGTCGTCGCCATGACCACGACGCTTCTCCGCCCCGACGCCACCCGGACCCCCACCACCGACGTGCTCCGCGTCCTCCTCGACGAGGTCCTCTCCGAGGTGGCCGACGACGCCACCGACCGGTACTCCAGCCGGACGCCGGCGGGGCGCGCCCTCCTGTCGCTGGCCGCGCTGGCCCGGCGGGCGGCCGGCGCCCTCGGCGCCGACGCCGGCGTGGCGCTGACCTCGGGGCCCGGCGTCGTGGTGCAGCGCGAGCTGGCCGCGGCCACCCACCTGCTCGACCAGGCCGTCGGGGCGGCGGGCGGGGAGTCGCCGGAGGTCGCCGAGTTCGTTGTCCCGGCCCAGCGGCTGCACGCGCACCTGCTCCAGGCGCTCGCGGCGACCGACCGCTGAACCTCGACCGGCGGCGCCGGGCACCGGGCGGCTCGTTAGGGTCGCCAGACATGTCCGCCCCTACCCGCTCGACGGTCCTCCGCGACGCGATCGGGCTGGGGCTGGCGGTCGGTCTCTACGGCGCCGCGTTCGGTGCGGCCGCCGATGCCGCCGGGCTCGACGTCTGGCAGGCCATGACCCTCTCCGCCCTGATGTTCACCGGTGCCTCGCAGTTCGCCCTGGTCGGGGTGCTGGGTGCCGGCGGCAGTGCCCTGGCCGCGGTCGGCAGCGCGCTGCTGCTCGGCACCCGCAACACCGTGTACGGCGTCCGGCTGGTGCCGCTGCTCCGGCCGCGCGGGGTCCTGCGCCGGCTCGGGACGGCGCACTGGGTCATCGACGAGACGACCGCGCTGTCGATCGCCGCGCCGGACCGCGGCCTCGCCCGGCTGGCGTTCCTCGCCGGGGGCGCGTCGATCTTCCTGATGTGGAACGCGACCACTGCCATCGGTGCGCTCGGCGCGGCCGCACTCACCGGACCCGCGCTGGCCGCGCTCGACGCGGTGGTCCCGGCCGCCTTCCTCGCGCTGCTCTGGCCACGGCTGCGGGCGGGCTTCCCGGAGGCCGGCGTGCAGCTCCGGGTCGCCGTCGGCGGGGCCGTCGTCGCCCTGGCGCTCACCCCGTTCGTGCCGGCCGGCGTCCAGGTGATCGCAGCCGTCGTGGCCGTGGCCCTCGCCGGACGGCCGAAGCCGCGGGCGGCGGCCCGATGAGCGGGACGGGGCTGTGGGCGGCGGTGCTGGCCGGGTCCATCGGGTGCTACCTGCTGAAGCTGGCCGGCCTGTCGGTGCCGGCCGCCTGGGTCGAGCAGCCGTGGGTGGCCCGGATCGTCGACTTCGTGCCCGCGGCGCTGCTCGCCGCGCTCGTGGCGGTGCAGGCGTTCACCAGCGGCCAGGAGCTGGTGGTCGACGGACGGCTGGCCGGGCTGGCCGTCGCGGCGCTCGCGCTGGCACTGCGGGCGCCGTTCATCGTCGTCCTCCTGGCCGCCGGGGCCGCCGGGGCCCTGGCGCACGTCGTCGCCGGCTGAGCCGTCGGAGGACCGCCATGACCCCGGATCAGGACTCCCTCGTCGACGTCCGCGCGGCGATCGACACCGTCGACGGCGAGATCGTCGACCGGCTCGCCCTGCGGCAGCGGCTGGTCCGGCGGGCGGGCCGACTCACGAGCGACGCCGCGGCCGTCCGGGCACCGGCGCGGGTGGCGGCGGTCATCGCGCGGGTGCGGGACCTGGCGGCGGGTGCCGGAGCCGATCCGGATCTCGTGGCGCGCGTCTACCGGACGATGATCGCCGCCTTCGTCGAGCTGGAGCTGGCAGAGGCGGGCCTGCCCGACCGGCCGCTGATCGGGCCGGCCGACCCGGCCGACGCCGGCGAACTGCTGACCCTGCAGCGCGCCGCGTACGCGACCGAGGCCCGCCTCTACGGCGATCCGGAGCTCCCGGCCATGGTGCAGACCCTGGAGGAGCTCACCGCCGAGCTGGCCACGGGCATCGCGCTCACGGCCACCCGGGGCGGGCGGATCGTGGGAGCCGTTCGGGGGCGTGCCGCGGACGGCGTCCTGCACGTCGGCCGGCTCACCGTCGCGCCCGACCAGCAGGGGCAGGGCATCGGGACCGCACTGCTCGCCGAGGTGGAGGCGGCGGCCCCGCCCGGGACGCGGCAGGCGACGCTCTTCACCGGACACCTGAGCGTGGGGAACCTGCGCCTCTACGAGCGGCTCGGCTATCGCGAGCAGCGGCGCGAGCGGCTCACCCCGTCCGTGGAGCTGGTGCACCTCTCGAAAGCGCTGCCCGGGGGCCGGCCGGCCTGACCTGCGCGTCGTCCGCCCGAGACGGCCCTGCTCGGCCACCATCGGTCCGGTGACCACAGTCGGGAACCGCCTCGCACGACCGGAGCTGCGGATCGTCGCCGGCTTCGTCATCCTCGGGCTCCTCGCCGGTGTCGCGGCCAAGGCGGCGGACGAGTCCGGCTGGCGGTGGGCTGCCGACCTCGGCAGCTATCCGGCCGCGTGGGTGCTCGCCGTGGCGCTGATCGGCCGGTCGGCGCCGACCCTGCCGACGGCGGCCGGCCGGGCTGCCGCGTTCTTCGCCGCCATGACGCTGGCCTACTACGCCTGGGCGGCGTGGGCCCTCGGGTTCGGCTGGAGCCGGTTGCTCCCCGTGTGGCTCGTCCTGTCCGCCACCGCAGTGGCGTTCTTCGCCGCGGTCGTGCACTGGGCCGCCCGGCACACCGGCCTGCTGCCCGGGGCGGTCATCGCGCTGGCGGCCGGGACGACGCTGGCCGGCGGCGCCTTCCCCGGCCTGTGGTCCGGGCTCACCGGCGGCCCCGACCCCGGGCACCCGGTGCAGGGCGTCGTCGACGTGCTCGTCGCCCTCCTGCTGCTCGCCGTCCTGCCGGCCACGCCCCGCACCCGGCTGTGGGCCGTGCTGCTCGTCGTCCCGGCGGCCGTGGTGGCCGGGCGCCTGCTGGACGTGCTGCGCGCCGTGATCGGGTGACTCAGCCGCTCACGGGGCGGGACCACGACCGGACGTGCTCAGGCACCGCGATGCCCGGCTCGAGGTCCGGTGAGGGGACAGGAGCAGCGGCGACCGTGCTCAGGGGCAGCACGCCGGCCCAGTGGGGGAGTCCGAGGTCCTCGTCCTCGTCGTTCGGCGGACCGGAGCGAACCTTCACCGAGACCTCCTCGAGCGGCAGGCGCAGCACCGTCGTCGCGGCGTACTCCTTACGCGTCGGTGGACGGCACCCCGCCACGCGCCCGGCCGCGATCGCCTCGACGAGCGCGTCCAGCGCCTGCGCCTTCTCGGTGGCGTCGGCCACGACCGTCGCGGTGCCGTGGGCGACCACCGAGCGGTAGTTCATCGAGTGGTTGAACTGCGACCGTGCCAGCACGACACCGTCCAGCAGCGTCACGGTGACGCAGACGTCCAGTCCCGCGCCGGTGGCCGCCCGCATGCCCCGGGCGCCGGTCGACCCGTGCAGGTAGAGGACCTCGCCCACGCGGGCGTGCAACTGCGGCAGCACCACGGGGCGCCCGTCGACGACGAACCCGACGTGGCAGACCAGGGCCTCGTCGAGCACCGCGTGCACCGTGGCGCGGTCGTAGCCCACCCGGTCGGGCGTCCGGCTGGGCGTGGTGCGGGAGCTGGGGGGATAGGCCGTCGTCACCGGGCGATGATGCCGGTCCCGACGGACGGGGACGACCGGATTCCGGTCAGGCGACGGGATCGCGCCGCTTCTTGGCCTTCTTCTCGCGCTTCTCGCCGTCGTCCCCGCTGTCGCCGGTGAGCCGGTTGAGCTCGCTGCGGATGAAGTCGCGGGTGGCCAGCTCGCCCACGGCGACGCGCAGCGACGCCAGCTCCCGCGCCAGGTACTCGGTGTCGGCACGCACGGCGGCCGAGCGCGCCCGGTCCTCCTCGGCCTGCACGCGGTCCCGGTCGGCCTGCCGGTTCTGGGCCAGCAGGATGAGCGGGGCGGCGTAGGCGGCCTGGGTGGAGAAGGCCAGGTTCAGCAGGATGAACGGATAGGGGTCCCACCGCAGCTGCACCGCGAAGACGTTCAGCGCGATCCAGACGATCACGATGATCGTCTGGACGGCCAGGAACCGGCCGGTGCCGAGGAACCGGGCGATCGTCTCGGCGAACGCCCCGACCGCGTCGGGGTTCAGCCGCAGGAAGCTGCCGAACCGGCGGGTCTGCCCGCGCGGGACGTCCAGCCGGGGAGCGTCAGCCACGACGGGCCCGCTCGCGCCAGTCCTCGGGCAGGAGGTGGTCGAGGACGTCGTCGACGCTCACCGCGCCGACCAGGTGCCCCTGTGCGTCGACCACGGGGGCGGCGACCAGGTTGTAGGTCGCGAAGTAGCGGGTGACCTCCGCCAGCGGCGCCTCGGGCGTCAGCGGCTCGAGGTCGTCGAGCACGCCGCTGACCAGCGACGACGGAGGTTCGCGCAGCAGCCGTTGGATGTGCGCCAGCCCGAGGTACCGGCCGGTGGGCGTGGCCGACGGCGGCCGGCAGACGTACACCTGGCTGGCCAGCGACGGCGTGATCTCCGGCTCCCGAACCCGGGCGAGTGCCTCGGCGATCGTGGCGTCGGGCGCGAGGATCACCGGCTCGCTGGTCATGATCCCGCCGGCGGTGTCCTCGGAGTACTTGAGCAGCTGGCGGACCGGCTCGGCCTCGTCGGGCTCCATGAGCTCGAGCAGCCGGTTGCGGTCGACGTTGGACAGCTCGGCGAGCAGGTCGGCCGCGTCGTCGGGGTCCATGACCTCCAGCACGTCCGCCGCCCGGCGCTCGTCCAGGGTGCCGAGGATGACCACCTGGTCGGCCTCGGGCAGCTCGCCGAGGACGTCGGCCAGGCGTTCGTCGTCCATCGCCTCGGCCACCTCGTGCCGGCGCTTGATCGGCAGCTCCTGCAGGGCGTGCGCGACGTCGGCGGCGTTCAGGTCGCGGTAGGTCGCGATCAGGGTCTCGGCGCCCTGGCCGGTCTGGGGGAGGGCGAGCCCCTCGACCTCGTCCCAGGCGAGCTGGTGCAGCTGGCCGCGCCGGCCCAGCCGCCCGGGCTCCTGCACGGCGAGACGGGAGACGACCCAGTCGCCGGTGCGGATCTGCTCGATGCCGGCGTCGACGACGTGCGCCGGCCGGCCGGACTCGCTGATCCGCACCGTGCGGTCCAGCAGCTCGCCGAGGACCAGGGTCTCGCCGCCCCGCTGCTCGAAGCGCTTGAGGTTGAGGGTGCCGCTCGCCAGCATCACCGCGCCGGGGTCGACGGCGGTGACCCGGCCCATCGGCACGAAGATCCGCCGGCGCGCGACGACCTCGACGACGATGCCCAGGACCCGCGGGGTGGCGGTCCCGACGCGGAGGGCCACGACGACGTCGCGCACCTTCCCGACGCGGTCGCCGTTGGGGTCGAACACCGTCAGCCCGGCGAGCCGGGAGACATACGCCCTGCTCGCGGTGGTCACGGGTTCTGAGGTTACCGTCGGCGCCGTGCCGCCCCGGGATGAGCTGGACTACGAGATCGTCGACGTGTTCGCGCCGCGGGCGTTCGCGGGCAATCCCCTCGCCGTCGTGTTCGACGCCGACGACCTGACCACCGCCCAGTGCCAGGCGCTCGCCTTCGAGTTCCACCTCTCGGAGACGTCGTTCGTGTGCGCGCCGACGGCCCCCGCCGCCGACTACAAGGTGCGGATCTTCACGCCGTTCGCGGAGCTGCCCTTCGCCGGTCACCCGAGCGTGGGCGCCGCCCACACGCTGGTCCGCACCGGCCGGCTGTCCGCGGGCACCGTGCGCCAGGAGTGCGGCGCCGGCGTCCTCGACCTGGTGGTCGACGACGAGGGGGCGCAGCTCTCGGGTGGGCGGCCCACCCTCGAGGACGGGCCGGCCCCGGCCGAGCTCGCCGCGGCCCTCGGGCTGGGCGAGGACGACGTCACCGGCGTCCCCGCGGACGTCGCCGGCTGCGGGCTGCCGTTCGCCTACCTGTCGGTGCGCCCGGACGCCGTCGACCGGGCCGTCCCCGACCAGCGGGCCCTCGACGCGCTGGGCGTGGGGGAGGGCGTGTCGGTCCTGTCCTGGGACGCCGCGACGTCGACGGCCTACGCCCGGGTGTTCGCGGGCGACCTGCGGTGGGGCGAGGACCCGGCCACCGGCTCGGCCGCTCTGGGCACTGGTGTCTGGCTCGTGGAGAGCGGGTTGCTGCCGGCGGAGGGGACGTCGTCCTACACCGTCCGGCAGGGGGAGAAGCTCGGCCGCCCGTCGGTGCTGGAGTGCACGGTGAGCGCAGCGGGGAGCAAGGCCGTCGCCGCCACCGTGCGGGGCGCCGTCGTGCCGATCGCGCGCGGCCGCATCCGGATCCCATGAAGGACCCCGTTCCCCTCGCGCCTCGCTCCGCTCGGCACGAGCCTCTGAACGGGGCCGGGGGGGCCTGGGCGCTGCACCGCCCGGGCTCGCGGGACGTCGGGCTGCTCTCCCTCGCCGTCATCGGCGTCTCGCTCTCCGCCCCGCTGACTGCGATGGTGACCGCGCCGATGCTGGCGCTGGCGTTCTGGCGCAACGCCGCCGGGGCCGCCGCGCTCGTCCCGGTCCTGCTCACCCGCGAGCGCGCCACGCTCACCGGCCTCCGCTGGCGCGACCTGCGCAGCTCCGTCGTCGCCGGCCTCTTCCTGGCCGCGCACTTCGCCGCGTGGTTGCCGAGCCTGTCGATGACGACCGTCGCGGCGTCGGTCGCGCTGGTCACCACCACCCCGATCTGGACGGCGCTGGCCGCACGGATCTCGGGGGTGCTGCTGCCGGCCGCCGTCTGGTGGGGGCTGCTCCTCGCGTTCGTCGGCGTCGTGCTGATCGTCGGCGTGGACGTGACGGTGAGCCTCGAGGCGCTCGCCGGCGACGGCCTCGCGGTGCTGGGGGCCATCTGCGCCGGTGGCTACGTGCTGGCCGGGGCACGCGCCCGTCAGCGGCTCGCGACGTCGGCCTATGCGGTCGTCTGCTACTCGGTCTGCGCGGTCGTGATCGCCGTGTCGGCGGTCCTCGTCGACGTGCCGCTGGCCGGGTTCGAGGCGCGCGAGTGGTGGCTGATCGCCGCCATCACGGTCTCCGCGCAGCTCTTCGGCCACACGCTGCTCAACCTCGTGCTCTCCACCGTGGGGCCGACGGTCGTGAGCCTCGCCGTCCTGCTGGAGGTGCCCGGCGCGCTGATCTTCGCGCTCGTCCTCCTGGGTCAGGCACCGCCGCTCCTGGCGCTGCCCGGCGTGGCGCTCGTCGTCGCCGGGGTGGCGCTCGTCGTGCGGGCCAGCCGCCCGCAGACGCTGGTCGAGCCGGCCACCTGACGCGCTTCGGGCCGCTCCCGACGCCGAGTGGGCAGTCGTTGTCGCCCGAACCGGTGCGTCGGGGCGTGTCGTCGACCACAACTGCTCTCTCGTCGAGCGGGCGGGGGATCCGCCGGTCGGCGACGTGATCACGCCGTCGCTACTCTCCGGTAACCGACTTTCCGACTGATAGCGGAGGCACCGTGGCCGAGCTCCGATCCCGTCGTTCCAACCTCGCCGTCCCGGGGAGCAACCCCCGGTTCCTGGAGAAGGCCAAGGGCCTCCCCGCCGACCAGGTGTTCCTCGACCTCGAGGACGCGTGCGCGCCGCTGGCCAAGCCCGGTGCCCGCAAGAACATCGTGGCGGCGCTGAACGAGGGCGGCTGGGGCGACAAGATCCGCACGGTCCGGGTGAACGACTGGACGACGGAGTGGACGTTCCAGGACGTGCTCGAGGTCGTCGGCGGCGCGGGAGCCGAGCTCGACTGCATCATGCTGCCCAAGGTCCAGGACGCCGCCCAGGTGAAGGCGCTGGACCTGCTGCTCACCCAGATCGAGAAGGCCAACGGCCTGGAGGTCGGCCGGATCGGCATCGAGGCGCAGATCGAGACGGCGCAGGGCCTGATCAACGTCAACGACATCGCGTTCGCCAGCGACCGGATCGAGACGATCATCTTCGGCCCGGCCGACTTCATGGCCAGCATCAACATGAAGTCGCTCGTCGTGGGCGCCCTGCACCCCGACTACCCGGGCGACCCGTTCCACTACATCCTCATGCAGATCCTCATGGCCGCCCGCGCCCGTGGCGTGCAGGCCATCGACGGTCCCTTCCTGCAGGTGCGCGACGTGCCTGCGTTCGAGGAGGTCGCCAAGCGCTCGGCGATGCTCGGCTTCGACGGCAAGTGGGTGCTGCACCCGGGCCAGATCGACGCGGCCAACGAGATCTACGCGCCGTCGCAGGAGGACTACGACCACGCCGAGCTGATCCTCGACGCCTACGACTGGGCGACGTCGGAGGCCGGCGGCAAGAAGGGCTCGGCGATGCTCGGCGACGAGATGATCGACGAGGCCAGCCGCAAGATGGCCCTGGTCATCGCCGGCAAGGGCCGCGCGGCCGGCATGGAGCGGACGTCGTCCTTCACCCCGCCGGAGCAGTGAGTTCGCCCCACTGACGCACCTCGACGCGGCGGTGCCCCGACCGGGGCGCCGCCGCGTCGTCGTTCAGGAGAAGCCGTTGCTGCTGAACGCCGCGAAGGCGACCAGCCAGAGCACGATCATGCCGACGAAGATCGCCGTGACGATGCCGCCGACGATGATCCCGGCCAGCGCCAGGCCCTCGCCGTCCTCACCGGTCTGCCGGATCTGCCTGCGGGCGACGATGCCCAGGACCAGCCCGGCCGGCGCGAAGACGAACGCCATCACCAGGGCGAGGATCGCCATCGTGTTGGTCGGCCGCCCGTAGACCGGCGGGTAGCCCGGCGGCGGCCCGTACGCCGGGGGCGGGAAACCCGGCTGCCCGTACCCGGGCGGGCCGTAGGCCGGTGGGCCGTAGCCGGGGGCCGGTTGGCCGTACCCGGCCGGCGGCGCCCCCGCGGGGGGAGGCGGCGGTGGGGACGGCGGATCGCCCCGGTAGAGGTTCTCGTCGTTGCTGCTCATGCGTCCTCCTGGCGGGCGGTCCCGGTCGGGGGGTACTCCACCACGCGGACGGGCGATGCCTGACCAGGCACACGGCGGAGGGCCCCGGGATGTGGCCCATACTCACCGGTAACTCGGACACCGCCGTCCCGAATGGAGCGCCCGTTGACCCGCTTGGCCCAGACCGCCGATCTGACCGACATCCAGCGCGAGATCCTGTCGACGGTCAGGAGCTTCGTCGACAAGGAGATCATCCCGCACGCGCAGGAGCTCGAGCACGGCGACGTCTACCCGCAGGAGATCGTCGACGGGCTCAAGGAGCTGGGCATCTTCGGGCTGATGATCCCCGAGGAGTACGGCGGCCTGGGGGAGTCCCTGCTCACCTACGCGCTCGTGGTCGAGGAGATCGCCCGCGGCTGGATGAGCGTCTCCGGCGTCATCAACACGCACTTCATCGTCGCCTACATGATCAAGCAGCACGGCACGCAGGAGCAGAAGGAGCACTACCTCCCGCGGATGGCCACCGGTGAGGTACGCGGCGCCTTCTCGATGTCGGAGCCCGGGCTGGGGTCCGACGTCGCCGGCATCCGGACCAAGGCCGTCAAGCAGGCCGACGGCGGCTACGTCATCGACGGCCAGAAGATGTGGCTGACCAACGGCGGCAGCTCCACGCTGGTCGCCGCGCTCGTGCGCACCGACGAGGGTGCCGAGAAGGCCCACCAGAACCTCACGACCTTCCTGGTCGAGAAGCCTTCGGGCTTCGGTGAGGTCAAGCCCGGGCTGACCATCCCCGGGAAGATCGACAAGATGGGCTACAAGGGCGTCGACACCACCGAGCTGGTGTTCGACGGCTACCGGGCCGAGGCCGGCGACATCCTCGGTGGGGCGCCCGGCAAGGGCTTCGCCCAGATGATGGACGGCGTCGAGGTCGGCCGGGTCAACGTCGCCGCCCGCGCCTGCGGCATCTCCATCCGGGCCTTCGAGCTGGCCGTCGCCTACGCCCAGCAGCGGGAGACCTTCGGCAAGCCGATCGCGCAGCACCAGGCGATCGCCTTCCAGCTGGCCGAGATGGCGACCAAGGTCGAGGCCGCGCACCTGATGATGGTCAACGCCGCCCGCCTCAAGGACGCCGGACAGCGCAACGACGTCGAGGCCGGCATGGCCAAGCTCATCGCCAGCGAGTACTGCGCCGAGGTGACCACGCAGTCCTTCCGGATCCACGGCGGCTACGGGTACTCGAAGGAGTACGAGATCGAGCGGCTCATGCGCGAGGCGCCGTTCCTCCTCATCGGCGAGGGCACCAGCGAGATCCAGAAGACGATCATCAGCCGAGGGCTGCTCAAGGAGTACAAGCTCAAGGGTTGACGCAGCGTGGAACCACAGAGGCCCGGAACCGAACTGGTTCTGGGCCTCCGTGGCCCTTCACGCGGGGTCGTCGGTGAAGCGGACCTCGACCTCGTCGACGCCCAATGCCCCGGCGAGGCCGGTCAGCATGGCGCGGGTGTTGGTCTCGGCGCGCTCGCGGAGGTCGCTCTCCGCTGCGGCTGCTGTGATCCGGTCCTCGGCCTCCGCGTAGACCGCGCTGTCGTCGACCGGGTCGTCGCCGACGGCGTCGCCGATCCGTTCGAACAGGCCGCGGTCGCGGTCGAGGACGCGGCTCTCCTCCGGGTCGATGCGGACCTCGTCCAGCCGAGGGGCCGGCAGCTCGATGGTCGCGGACGTGCCGTCCGCGGAGAGCGTCACCGCACCGGCGTCGAGGGCCGCGAAGTCGACGTAGGCGTCGGCGGTGCCGGTCGCGAGCAGCTGGACCCGCTCGCCGCTGATCGCCGAGGGCACGTAGCGGGTGTCCACCTCGCGGTCGACGACGACCTGGAAGGTGCCCGTCGCCGCGTGGTACTCCTCCAGGTCCTGGAGGGTGAGCAGCAGCGGGGTCGTGCTCCGGTCGACGACGTCCTGCCCGAAGAGCTCCCCGGGCAGCCAGTCGGCGACCTTCATGCCGACCGGCACGAGGACGACGACGCCGACCCCTGCCGCGACGAGCCGCAGCGGGACACGGCGACGGCGGCGCGGCGCCGGCTCGGCGGACACGGGGCGGGACGACAGCAGCGTGGGCATGCGCGGCCTCTCGGGGGCAGGGGAGGAGGGGGCGGTGCTCACCCCGTGCAGCGGTGTGACCGCCCTCTCCATTCCCGACACCGCGAGATCTGCACACTCGCCGCCTTTCCACGCGCGATGAGGGCGAGTGTGCAGATCTCGTCGGGCGGTGCGACTCGTTCAGCGGGCCGGACGGCGCTCGTAGTTCCGGCGCGCCCATAGGTAGCCGACCAGTGCCAGGGCCGCGCACCACGCCGTCGCCACCACGCCGCTGGAGCCGATCGCCGTGCCGGTGAGCAGGCCGCGCAGCGTCTCGATGATCGGCGTGAACGGCTGGTGCTCGGCGAACCAGCGCAGGCCGGCCGGCATCGACTCCACCGGCACGAAACCGCTGCCGAAGAACGGCAGGAGCATGAGCGGCATCGGCAGGTTGCTCGCGGCCTCGACGGTCTTCGTGTGCAGCCCCATGGCGATGGACAGCCAGGACAGCGCGAAGCTGGTCATCGCGAGGACGCCGAGCACCGCGAGCCATTCGACCGGGTTCGCCTCGGGCCGGAAGCCGATCAGCAGGGCGACGGCGACGACCATCGCCAGGCCGACCATCGTCTGGATCACCGCGCCCACCACGTGCCCGGTGAGCACCGAGGCGCGGGCGATGGACATGGTGCGGAACCGGGCGATGATGCCCTCGGTCATGTCCATGGCGATGCCGATCGCCGTCCCCTGTGCGCCGCCGGCGATCGCGAGGATCAGGATGCCCGGGACGACGTAGGCGAGGTACTCCGCCCGGCCGCCGGACGGCAGCCCCAGGCCGGCGCCGAGCGTCCCGCCGAAGACGAAGACGAACATCAGCAGGAAGACGATGGGCAGCGCGGCGACGATCACGGTCAGCCCGGGATAGCGCACGGCGCGCTTGAGGTTGCGGCGCAGCATCGTCGCCGAGTCGCGCGCGGTCAGGGCCAGCGTGCTCACGAGGTCACCTCTGCGGGGGTCGGGCGGCCGGTGAGGGCCAGGAAGACGTCGTCCAGGTCGGGGGTGTTCACGGCGAGACCGGCGACGTCGACGCCGGCCCCGTCGAGCCGGGCGAGCAGCGCCTTGAGCGTGGCGACGCTGCCGTCGCCGGGGACCTCGAGGGTGAGCGCGCCCTCGTCGGCCGGTGGCATCCCGAGGAGGCGGGCCGCGCGCTGGAGCGGCTCGGCTCCGGCGAACTCGAGCCGGATGTGGCCCCCGGGCACCATGCGCTTGAGCTCGTCGGCGGTGCCCTCGGCGACCAGCCCCCCGGCGTCCAGGACGCCGATCCGGTCGGCCAGCTGGTCGGCCTCCTCCAGGTACTGGGTGGTGAGCAGGATGGTGGCGCCGTCGGCGACGAGGCCGCGGACGATGTCCCACATCGCCCGGCGGCTGCGCGGATCCAGACCGGTGGTGGGCTCGTCGAGGAAGACCACGCGGGGGTCGCCCATCAGGCCCATCGCGAGGTCCAGCCGCCGCCGCATGCCGCCGGAGTAGGTGCTGGGCACGCGGTCGGCGGCGTCGAGCAGGTCGAACCGTGCCAGCAGGTCGGTGGCCCGGCGCTGACCCTCCCGGCGACCGACGTGCAGCAGGTCGGCCATGAGCCGCAGGTTCTCCGCACCGGTCAGCAGGTCGTCGACGGCGGAGAACTGGCCGGTGAGCGCGATCGAGGCGCGCACGGCGTCCGGCTCGCGACGCAGGTCGTGGCCCGCGATGCGGACCTCCCCGCCGTCGGCGGGGATGAGGGTGGACAGGATGTCGACGGTGGTCGTCTTCCCGGCCCCGTTCGGGCCCAGCAGGGCGAAGACCGTCCCCTCGGGCACGGTGAGGTCGAGCCCGTCGAGGACGACCTTGGGGCCGTAGGACTTGCGCAGGCCGGTGACGGCGATGGCCGCGGTGGGCTTCATGGTCAGGTCCTCTCAGGCCCGGCGGATGAGGATGTCGCCGTAGGACGTGCGGGCGTGGATCTCGACGGTCTCGCCGGCGCCCTCGGGTCCTTCGGTCTCGGTGAGCGTGTTGCGGATGCGACCGGAGCCCGACTGGACGTCGAGCCAGGCCGCCGTCCCCTCCCGGACGCCGGCCTCGACCTCGCCGTAGGCGGTCTCCAGCACCAGTGAGCCGCGGACCGCCTCGCCGACGCGCACCTGGCCGTACTTCGTGCTGCCGGTGAGCGAGTCGAGGGCCCGGTCGACGGTGACGTCGCCGTAGCCGGTGCCGAGGCGGGTGGGGCCGGCGGCCTCACCGACGCGGACGTTGCCGTAGGCCGTGGTCACGTCCGCCTCCCCGTCGACGGCGGCCGCGGAGACGTTCCCGCTGGACGTGCGGGCACGCAGGCTGCCCGCGCGGTCGAGACGCAGGTCGCCGTGCTTGCTCTCCAGGGCGACGGCGCCCAGGCGGCCGGCGCAGGTGATCTCGCCGGCGAGCGTGCGGACGTCGACGGAGGATCCGGCGGGGAGGACGACGTCGACCTCGATCTCCGGCCCCGAGCCGAAGAAGAGCAGGCGCGGGCGGCTGGTCGACCGGACGAGCAGCTCGCCGGCGGTGAAGGTGACCACCGTCTGCTCGGCCGCGGCGACGTCGGCGGCGCTGCGCTCGCTGCGCGGGCGGACGGTGACGACGGTGTCGTGGCGGTCGTCGGCGCGGACGCGGACCGATCCGGAGACGACCTCGATGCGGGCCGCGATGGGTCCGGGGGTGTCGAACGTGGGCATGGCTGCGCCTTCCTCAGGGCAGGGGTGGGTGCCCCCGGGCCGGTCGGCCGGGGTGGCGGTGCGGTGCGGTGCGGGCGGGGCGCGGGCTAGCGCGCCCATCCCGTGTACTGCGAGCCGCCGGCCCACCGGCCGCGACGGGCGTCGGACGACGGGCGGGGCGTGGGCTCCATCGCGGTGGCGACGGCGCGGACGAGCCAGGTGTTGACCGAGACGCCCAGGCGTGCGGCGGCGTCGTCGACGCGGGCCTTCAGCTGCTCGGGCAGCCGCAGGGTGATGCGGAGCGTGCCCCCTTCGTCGAGGTCGATGAGGGGGTCCTGCGCCTGGGGGCTCTCGGGTGCGGGGGAGTCGGCGGCCGGGCCGGCGGGCGGCTCGACCGGGGGAGAGGTGACGGCGAAGCCGAGGTCGCTGCCGCGGAGCCGCACGTCGACGGTGCCGGGAGCGAGCTGGCCGGTGATCTCCTCCGCCGCCTGGGACAGTGCGCTGAGCAGCGCCAGGCGGACCGAGGACTCCAGCGGAGCGGTGAGTCGCTCCGCCAGCGCGCGGGCCTCCTCGCCGCCGGCATCGGCCGCGGTGAGCAGGTCGCGGCGGAGCTGGTCGACGAACGGGGTGAGGTCCATGGCGTCACTATGACACCAGGATGACGTCAACCGCAAGAGGAATGACACCACCGTGGTGTCACGAGGGGGCTCCCGCCCCTCCCGGGCCCCCTGTCCAGCGGCGTGTAGGCAGGACGCATGCGTGCCGCGGGAGTGACCGAGTTCGGTGGGCCGGAGGCCTTGCACATCGTCGACGTGGAGCCCGAGCCCCTCGGGCCGGGTCAGGTGCGGCTCCGGGTGGAGGCAGCCGCGGTGAACCCCACCGACACCTACGCCCGGTCGGGTGCCTATGCCGAGCGCGACCCGGTGAAGACGCCGCCGTGGGTGCCGGGCATGGACGTGGCCGGGGTCGTCGCCGAGGTGGGCGAGGGTGTGGACCATCTGGCCGTCGGCGATACGGCGATGGGCATCGTCGTCCCGTTCGGTCCCCACGGGGCTTACCGGGAGGACAAGGTGCTGTCAGGGAACTCGGTGGTCCGCGTGCCGGCGGGCATCGGCGCCGTGGCCGCCTCGACTCTGCCCATGAACGGGCTCACGGCCCGCTTCGCGCTCGACCTCATGGCGCTGAGGCCGGGGCAGGTCCTCGCGGTGACCGGTGCGGCCGGGGCCTTCGGCGGCTACGTCGTCCAGCTGGCGAAGGCCGACGGGCTGACCGTCGTCGCCGATGCCTCCGAGGCCGACGAGGCGCTGGTCCGCGAGCTGGGGGCCGACGTGGTGGTGCGGCGGGGTGCGGGTGTGGCGGCGCGGATCCGCGAGCACGTCCCGGAGGGCGTCGACGGTCTGGCCGACGGCTCCGTGCAGGACGCCCAGGTGCTGCCCGCGGTGAAGGACGGCGGCGCGGTGGCGACCGTCCGCGGCTACCGCGGCGACGGGCAGCGGGGCCTCCGCGTCTTCCCGACGCTGGTCCGCAGGGTGGCCGAGGACCGCGCCGCCCTCGATCGGCTGCGGCAGCAGGCGGAGGACGGCGTCCTCACCCTGCGCGTCGCGCAGACCCTCCCGCTCGAGGAGGCGGCGGAGGCGCATCGCATGCTGGAACGCGGTGGTATCCGCGGCCGGCTGGTGCTCACTTTCTGATCTCGGGTGGCGACCCCTCCGTAGTCGTGTGACAGTCCGGTCGCAGACCGACGAGGGGGCGATGTGGGCAGGGCGGGGCAGCACTGCCGGCCGCCCGGCCCCGCGCAGGCGCCCGCCATCCGATCGGGTGGCCCGGCAGCAACGAGACGGACTGGTCCGTCTAGTGTGCTGACCGCAGACCGCCCTCGTCCCCTCGACCGGCCGGCCCCGGCGCGTACGCGCAGCTCGGGCCGGGGGTCGCTTCGGGACGGCGGGCCTTCACGACACGGGGGATCTTTGTGACGGGCACTGTGCGTCGGCCGTTCTCGGCGTTCCGGACGGCCATCGGACGCCGGTGGGGTGTCACCGCCGGCGCGACCGCCGTGCTCCTGGGCACCGCCGCGGTCACGGCTCCGGTCGTCTTCGCCGAGGAGCAGCCGAAGCGGGCCCTCCAAGCGGTGACGATCGCGCTGGCGAACGACGGTGCGGTCACCGGCCTGACGTCGACGCTCGTCAGCCGGGACGAGGACGGGGAGAGCCCCAGCACCACGAGTCGCGCGCTGAACCCGGCCGAGCACGCCGGTGACCTGCCCGTCCGCGTCACCACCTCGTGGCGCCACGACGGCCGGGTCGGCACCGACCTCTCCGACGTCGAGGGCGTCAGCGGTCGCGTCGAGATCAACGTGACCGTGCAGAACACGACGATGCGGCCGGAGCTCTTCCGCTACGACGCCGCCGGCGTCGCCCGCGAGAGCTACGAGCTGGTGACGACGCCGATGACGGTGGTCGCCAGTGCCACCCTCCCCGGGGACAGCGCCGGACAGCTCGTGCAGCCGCAGGCAGGGAGCACGGAGCCCGGGACCACGAACGGGGTGGTGAGCACCGACGAGGAGACCACGACGGTCCAGTGGGCCTCCCTCCTCGCGCCCCCGCGGATGGCACCCAGCACCACCTTCACCCTGGTGCAGGACGCCGAGGAGTTCCGGCTGCCCCAGATCGACCTCGCCGTCCAGCCGGGCCTGGCCACGGACAACTCCGTGGCCCGTCTGGTGAGCGACGTGTTCGGCGGATCGGCCGCCCTCGTCGGCGCCGAGAACAACACCATCGGGCTGATCGCCGAGGTCAACGCCACGCTCGCGCAGGTCACCGACAGCCTCGCCACGGTCCAGCAGACGCTCAGCGTCAACGCCGGCGAGGTGGGAGCAGCGGCCACCACGGCGCTCACAGCGACCGCGGACTCCGTGGACGTCTCGATGCAGGCACTGATGGCCGACCTTAAGGCTCTCGACGACTCGGTGGGCGCCACGGTGGAGGGCGCGAACAGCCGCGCGACCGGCGCGCTCGACCAGAGCGTGCAGGGCGTCCTCGACTTCTTCGGCACGCCGGACGAGGCGCAGGGTCCGGTCGAGGCGGGATGCGGCGACCAGACCGCGGCCGAGGCGCCGGCCACCACGCTGCTCGGGCAGCTCTCCACCGTCAGCCGTCAGCTGCGCGGGCTCGCGTCCGCCAGCGGTGACTGCGTCGGCGAGCTGCGCACCGCGCTGCAGACCAGCATCGGCTCCGCGGCGGACTGCGACGCGCAGTCGACGTCCCTGGTCTGCCAGCTGACGGGCGCCGGCTCGAAGCTCACCGGCCTGGCCGACACGCTCGGCACGCAGGTCGCGGGCATCCGCAGCCTCGTCGAGACCGACGCGATCACCGACGTGAAGACGCAGCTCGCCGACCTGCGCGGCGCGCTCGCGGCGGCGCAGCGGGCAGGGGCCGATCTCCACCAGCCGCGGAACGCCGGCACCACGGGACAGCTCACCGCGCTGAACGCCATCGCGAAGGCGATCACGGACGCCTTCGCCGCCGTTCCGGCACCGACCGACCACACGTCCCTCATCGCCGAGTTGAACGCCGTCAGCGCTCTCGCGGACGAGCGGGTCGGGGACCTGACTCCGGCGGATCTCCAGGCAGTCGCGAACCAGGTCTGCGCGCTCACCGGGACTGACCAGGCGTCGGTGAACGCGGTGAGCGAGGCCATCGGGGGAGGGACCTGCGACGACTCCGAGGGGACCGCCACAGAGCCGTCGCTCCTCGACAAGCTGACCGACCAGGTCGCGGACTGGCAGCGCGTGAAGACGGTGACCGCCAACGCCGCGAGCGCGCTGACCGCGGCCCAGAGCCAGGTCGCCTCCCTCCGCGCCGCGCTGACCGGCCTGCAGTCCGACGTCACCGACCTTCGCGGGCTCGTGGTGGGCGGCGACACCTCGCTCGGCACGGCCATCGATGGACTGAGGGCGCAGCTCGACGCGCTCTACGACGACCAGGCGGTCACCCCCGACTGCACCAGCACGCCGGGCACCACGCCTTCGGTGAATGCCGTCGCTGCAGCCTTCGCCGTGGTGGAGTGCAACCAGGCCGACGTCGCGACCGCCCTTGGCGGCCTCGACACCACCGCCACCGACGTCCGGGGCGCAGGAGCCGACGACGTGGCCAAGGCTGCCGAGGACGCCGAGCTGGCCGGTACCGCCGCCGACGCGTCGCTCGGCGGGCTCTCCACCACGCTGGCCGACCGCCTCAACGGTTCCGCCGACCAGCAGCTCGAGCAGGGCCGGGCCGTCGTCGCCGCGCAGACCGCGCGGCTGCAGGCCGTCGAGGCCGCCGCCCAGCAGGAGCTCGACGCCGCCGCGCAGGAGGCGGTCGGCCGGCTGGCCGAGCAGATCAGTGCCGCGACGACGTCGCAGACGGCCGCCGCGGACGAACTGCAGGCGCAGCTGCAGAAGGTGCTCATCGACCTGGGGTCGGCGGCCGAGGGCCGCGGGCTGCTGGGCGTCATGCAGAACAGCGCCGGGCAGACCGGGGTGCGCAACGAGCAGGTGCAGGAGACCAGCGAGGACGCCGCGAGCTACCGCGGCGTCCGGCTGGCCGAGGTCGCCGACGCGCAGCTCGAGCAGCAGCAGCTGGCCCGCTCCCTGCAGGCAGCGCAGCGCACCGGCGCGTTCGCCGAGGACCTGCCGGCCGGGTCGGTCAGCTCGACCGTCTTCTGCTTCCGCATCGGCGGGGACGCCTGACATGCGCAGGTTGCTCAGCTGCCTGGCCGTCGCGGCCGTGACGACGGCGGGGTGCACCTCCGGGAGCGACGAGGCCGCGCCGGAGGAGGACTTCCAGCCCGCGGCCGCGCCGCAGATCGAGGTGGACCTCCTGCAGGAGCTCGACGAGCCGGTCCGCGTCGGCGTCGTCCTGACCAGCTCCGGCCCGCGCGGCGAGGGTGCGGAGTTCGCGGCGCTCGCCGCCGGCGCCCGGGTCGCCGAGTTCCGCCTCGACGAGCCCGATGCCGACCGCGTCCAGCTCGAGGTGGTCGACGACCGCGGCACCGCCGAGGGGGCGCTCGCCGCCACCGAGCAGCTCGTGACGTCCGGGGTCGCCGGCATCGTCTACGCGTCCGCCGGCGCGCACCTGGACCCGGCCCTCGCCGCGGCGGAGGTGGCCGGCACCGCGGTGCTGCTGCCCTACGACCCGCGCGAGTCCGCGGCCGGCGCGACGACGTGGCGCACCGGCCCCAGCGAGGGCCAGGTCGCCGACCGGGTCGCCGAGCTGCTCGCGGAACGGGCGCAGCGGGCACCACTGGTGCTCACCGCGGAAGGACAGGGCGCCGGTCTGCCCGAGCTGGCCGACCCCTCCCGCGTCGCCGCCCTGACCGCCGGGGACGCGCTCGTGCCGCAGGTGTCGTCCGCCGCCGCTGCCCTCACCTCGGGCGGCGCCGACGGCGTCGTCGTCGCCGCGTCGGCGCCCACGTCCGCCGAGACGGTGGCCGCCCTGCAGGCGGTGGCGCCCACGGTGCCGGTGGTCCTCGGGCCCGCCGCCCTGGCCCCGGCGTTCGCCGGCACGCTCACCGACCTCGGGGCATCGGGTGGGGCGACGACGGCCGGCCAGTTCTTCACCGTCGGCCCGGCCGCGACGGACACCTCCGCCGAGGACGGCGTCGTGCGGTTCCTGGCCGCCGTGCGCCTGGCCGCCCAGGACGTCGAGCTGACGTCCCTCGACGGGGCCACGGGCTTCGGGCAGGCCGGCGCGGCGACGGCCGACGTCCGCGGCCACGACGCCGTCCTCGCCATCGCGGCGGCCGCGGCGGCCGCCGGCTCCGCCTCGCCGTCGGCCGTGCTCGACGCGCTGCGCGAGCTGGACCTCGACGCCGCGGACGGGCTCGCCGGACCGGCGCTGTCCTTCACCGCGGGCAGCCAGGCCCTCGACGACGACGGCGTGGCCGTGCTCCAGGGCACCACCCGCGGCGCGGGCCGGGGTGTCGAGGAGGACGCGCCCGCACTGTCGTGGTTCGTGCTGCCCACCGGCACCCCCTGATAGGCACGGGGCATGCAGACGACCCGTGCGCTCGGCAGCCGGTACCTCCTCGAGCGTGAGCTCGGGTCCGGCGCCATGGGTCAGGTCTGGGTGGCCCTGGACCAGCGGACCGGGGAACGGGTGGCCGCGAAGCTGCTGCGCCCCGAGTTCGCCCGCGACCCGGAGATCCTCACCCGGTTCGTCCAGGAGCGGTCGATCCTGCTCGGACTGGTCCACCCGAACGTCGTCCGGGTGCGGGACCTCGTCGTCGAGGGCGACGACCTGGCCATCGTCATGGACCTCGTCGACGGCGCCGACCTGCGCGCCCGGCTGCGGGCGGCGGGGACCCTCCCGGCAGGGGAAGCGGTGCGGATCACCGTCGACGTGCTGGACGCGCTGGCAGCGGCGCACCAGGGCGGCATCCTGCACCGCGACGTGAAGCCGGACAACGTGCTGCTCACCGCGGACGAGCCACCCACGGTGCTGCTCAGCGACTTCGGCATCGCCCGGCTGGCCCAGGAGACGACGGTCCGGATGACCGGCGTCCTCGGCACCGCCGACTACATGGCCCCCGAGGTCTTCACCGAGGAGACGGCGAGCGCGGCCTCCGACGTCTACGGCGTCGGCATCCTGCTCTACGAGCTCCTGGCCGGCCGCACGCCGTTCGCCGGGGGCGGTACCGGCTACGCGATCGCCAACCGGCACGTGACGGCCGAACCGCCGCCGGTCGAGGGCATGCCCGCAGCGCTGGACGCCGTGCTCCAGGGGATGCTGGCCAAGGACCCGACCCGCCGTCCGCCCGCCGCCTCGGCGGCCGCCGCGCTGCGGACCGCGCTCCCGCAGGTGGCCGACGTCGCGGCCCTCCCGGTGGCACCGCAACCGCGCAGCTGGACGGCGGCGACCACCGGCCCGGTGCCGGCCTTCGGTGTGGTGGGCCACCGGGCGCCCGCCGACATCGACCCCGGCCGCACCAACATCAAGGGCGCGGCGGCGCAGGACGCTGCGGGCCCGGCTGCGGTGACGGACGGGGCCACGCCGTGGGTGGCGCCCTTCGGCGACCACGACGACGACCTGGCCGGCGCGCAGACCATGCTCCGGTCCCCGCGTTCCCGCCCCGCCGAGGCAACGGCCGCCGCGGCGCCGGAGACCGAGCCGGCCCGCTCCTGGGTCCGCGACAAGCGCACCTGGCTGATCGGGGCCGGCTCGCTCGTCGCCGTCGGCGCCGTCGTGGGCGTCGTCGCGCTGACCGGCGGCGGGGACGACGCGCCGCGGACCCCGACCGGCGGTGGCGCGGCCGCGGCGGCGGAGATCACCACGCTGGCCCCCTCCGAGCAGCTCCCGTCCGGGCTCACGACCGTGCGGGAGGCGGCCTACGACCCCGGGTCCGGCAGCCTGACCACGACCGTCACGTGGTCGGCCGACGTCGCCCTCGCCGGCCCGCTGTTCGAGTCCGTGCCCGCCGCGGGGGACGGCAAGCCGTGTCCCGACGCGTTCTGGTCGGTGCCCGCCGTCCGCGACGTGACCGCGGGCGTCCCGGCGACGGCGTGCGGATGGGAGATCCCCGTCGACGTCCCGGCCGGCGGCAGCGTCACCGCGGAGTACACCGTGCCCGTCGCCCTGGACGAGGGGGAGGAGACGCAGGCCATGCGGGAGCGGCTGTCCGAGCAGGGCACCGCGACCCGGACCGCGCTGGAGGGCCTGTCCGCCACCGCCGTGTACCCGGCCCAGCGGCTGGACGACCTCGAGGTGCAGATCGGCGGCACCGTCCGCGTGGGCGCCCCGGTGGAGCTGGTCGTGCTCCCGGTGTGGAGCGGCACGGGATCGGCGGACAACATCTCCGTCGTGTTCAGCAGCCGCACCCCGCAGCCCACGCTGCTCCTCGAGCAGCTCGGCGGGCAGCTGGAGGTGCGCACCGACGACTGCTCGGGGTCGCTCGCCTTCACCGATCGCGTCCCGTACGCCAACACGATCGGCTCCCGGTGCACGGTGTCGGTGCGGCTCGGCGGGCTCGAGGCGCGCAGCCGCACGTTCGACGTCCTCCAGAACACCGCCGGCTGACGGGCGGGCTCCGGTGCGACTGCAGGTGACCGTCGGGCAGGCCGACGGATCGGTGATCGACGCGGCCGTCGACGTCGACGACGACCTCCCCGTCTCGAAGGTCGCCGCCACGCTGGGGCAGGTGGCCGGGGTCCGCCCGGAGGGCCTGTTCGTCGCGGGTGAGCAGCTGGACGACGACCAGCCGGTCGGGGAGACGGCGCTGGTCGACGGCAGCGTCGTGCACCTGTGCGCGGACGCCGTCCCCGCAGGACAGCTGCTCCCGCCCGCGCGGGGATGGCAGCTGCGGGTGGTCAGCGGCCCGGGGAGCGGCCTGGTCGCCGAGCTCCCCGTGGGCAGCTACGAGCTGGGGCGCAGCAGCTCCTTCGGCTTCAGCGACCGCTCGATGTCCCGCCGGCACGCCACGCTGGAGGTGACCGCCGACGGTGCCACGCTGACCGACCTCGGCTCCTCCAACGGCACGCTGGTCGAGGGGACGCCGGTCGGGGAGGAGCCCGTCCCGGTCGAGCCGGGGCAGGTCTTCCAGCTCGGCGACACCCAGTTCGCCATCGTCCCGGCCACCGCCTCCGACGCCGCGGTGGAGCCCGCCGGGCCCGGGACGCGGGCCTTCGTGCGCGCCCCCCGCCTGCTGCCCTCCCAGCGCGTCGTCAAGGTCCAGCTCCCGGCGGAGCCGCGCGCCCGCGAGCCGCGCCGGTTCCCGCTGGTCATGGTGCTGGCGCCGCTGGTCATCGGCATCGTGCTGGCGATCGTCCTGCGCTCGCCGCTGTACCTCATGTTCGCCGTCGCCAGCCCCGTGATGATGGTCAGCAACACGGTGGCCGACCGCCGCCAGACCGCCCGGGAGGACCGCCGCGCCCGCGAGGAGTACGAGGCGGAGCTGGCGAAGGCCCAGGAGCGCATCGCCACCGCGCTGGCCGAGGAGACCGTCCGGCGGCGGGACGGCCACCCCGACGCGGCCGCCGTGCTGCTCACCGCGGTCCTGCCGCTCAAGCGGCTGTGGGAGCGGCGCCGGACCGACCCGGACGCGCTGAGCCTGCGGCTGGGCGCGGCCGACCTGCCCGCGGAGGTCGTCGTCACCGACCGCAACGGCACCGAGCCGGCCGAGGGGGAGCGGACGGTGCGGGCGGTCCCGGCGACCGTGCCGTTGCGGGAGTCCGGTGTCCTCGGGCTGGCCGGACCGGCCGAGCCGCTCGCCGGCCTGCTGCGCTGGGTGGTCCTCCAGCTGGCCGTGCACCACCCGCCCCGCGACCTCGCGCTGACCCTGCTCGCGCCGCGCGGGCGCGCGGACTGGAACTGGGTCCGCTGGCTGCCGCACGCCCGCCCCGCCGACGGCGAGGGCCCGGTGGCCTTCATCGGCAACGACCCGGAGACGGTCACCGCCCGCGTCGCGGAGCTCGTCGCCCTGGTGAAGGCGCGCCGGGACGCCACTCCCACCGGCGGACGCATCGAGGCGGCCTCTTTCCCGGCGCACGTCCTCGTCGTGCACGGCTTCCGCGCCCTCCGGACGACGCCCGGGCTGGCGCAGGTGCTGCAGGACGGCCCCGCCGTGGGCGTCTACGCGATCTGCGCCGACGAGGAGGAGCGCTTCCTTCCCGAGGCGGCCACCGCGACCGCGGTGTTCGACCGGGAGGACGACGCCCTGGTCGACGTGCGGCGCAGCGGGCACGACCCCGTGCGCGGCGTCCTCGCCGAGCCGGTCTCCGCGGAGCTCGCGGACGCCGCGGCCCGGGCACTGGCCCCGCTGCGCGACGTGAGCGTCGAGGACGACGACGCGGTGCTCCCCGACAGCGTGCGGCTGCTCGACGTGCTCGGCCTCGAGCCGCCCACCGTCGACGACGTCCGCGCCCGCTGGCAGCTGGAGGGGCGGACCACCCGCATGGTCGTCGGGTCGGGGCTGCACGGGCCGTTCACCCTCGATTTGCGCAGCGACGGCCCGCACGGGCTGGTGGCCGGCACGACCGGCGCCGGGAAGTCCGAGCTGCTGCAGACGATGATCGCCTCGCTCGCGGTGGGGAACCGGCCGGACGCCCTCAACTTCGTCCTCGTCGACTACAAGGGCGGCAGCGCGTTCAAGGACTGCGTGCACCTGCCCCACACGGTCGGCATGGTGACCGACCTCGACGCGCACCTGGTCGAGCGTGCGCTCACCTCCCTGGGCGCGGAGCTGAAGTTCCGGGAGCACTGGCTGGCCGCGGCCGGGGTCAAGGACATCGACGACTACCTCGAGCTGCAGGCCCGCGAACCGGACCGCCCCTCGCTGCCCCGGCTGCTGATCGTCATCGACGAGTTCGCGTCCATGGCCCGCGAGCTGCCGGACTTCGTCACCGGGCTGGTGAACGTCGCCCAGCGCGGCCGGTCGCTGGGCATCCACCTGGTGCTGGCCACCCAGCGCCCCAGCGGCGTCGTGTCGCCGGAGATCCGGGCGAACACCAACCTGCGGATCTCGCTGCGGGTCACCGACGGCGCGGACAGCAGCGACGTGCTCGACGCCCCCGATGCCGCCCGCATCCCCAAGTCTGCGCCGGGCCGTGGTTTCGCCCGGCTCGGGCACGGGGGGCTGGTGCCGTTCCAGGCCGGGCGGATCGGTGGCCGCCGTCCCGGCCAGGGCGCCGTCGCGGCGGCGGTGCCGTTCGTCGTCCCGCTGGGCTGGCACCAGGTGGGCTACGCGGCGCCGCAGAAGCCGGCCGCCGCGTCCCGCGTGTCCGACGTCGAGGTCACCGACCTGTCCGTCCTCGTGGAGGCGATCCGCGGGGCGTCGGTCGCCGAGGACGTGCCGGCCCAGCGCAGCCCCTGGCTGGAGGCCCTGCCGCAGCGCCTCACCGTCGCCGAGCTCGACGTCCCGGAGGCGGACGGCACGCTGCACCTGCCGTTCGGGGCCCAGGACCTCCCTGCCCGGCAGGAGCGGCGGGTCGCCGCGTTCGACCCGGCGACCGACGGCCACCTGCTGGTGATCGGCTCGCCGAAGAGCGGCCGGTCGCAGGTGCTGCGCACGCTCGCGGCCGCGGTCGGCGGGCGGTGCTCGGCTGCCGACGTGCACCTCTACGGCCTGGACTGCGGGAACGGCGCCCTGCTGCCCCTGACCGACCTGCCCCACTGCGGCGCCGTCGTGCAGCGCACGCAGACCGAACGGGCCGTCCGCCTGTTCGACCGCCTCAAGAAGGAGCTCGACCGCCGGCAGCAGGTGCTCGCCGACGGCGGGTACGCCGACATCACCGAGCAGCGGCGCGGTGCTCCGGCGGAGGAGAGGCTGCCGCACATCGTGCTGCTGCTGGACCGGTGGGAGGGCTTCACGCCCACGCTCGGCGAGGTCGACGGGGGCCGGCTCACCGACGTCCTCATGGCGATCGTGCGCGAAGGGGCCTCGGCCGGGATCTCCGCGGTCATCACCGGGGACCGTTCGCTGGGGACGTCGCGGCTGGCCTCGCTCACCGACAACAAGCTCGTCCTGCGGCTGGCCGACCGTGGTGACTACCCCCTGGTCGGCCTGAGCTCGCGGCTGGTCCCGGCCCAGGTGCCGCCCGGCCGTGGCTTCACCGTCGACGGCACCGTCGAGACCCAGGTGGCGCTGCTGTCGGCCGACGACTCCGGTCAGGGCCAGGCGGCCGTCCTGGCCGAGATCGCCAAGGCGGCCCACGTCCGCGACGCCGTGCTGCCCCGCGCGGCGCGGCCGTTCCGCGTGGACGTGCTGCCCTCCCGCATCTCCTTCGACCAGGCCTGGGACATGCGCCCGCGCGATGCCGGGCCGCTGTTCGCCCTCGTCGGCGTCGGCGGTGACGAGCTCGCCGGGACCGGGCCGGACCTGGGCGCGGGCAGCGGTCCGGCGTTCGTGGTCGCGGGGCCCGCCCGCGCCGGCAAGAGCTCGGCCCTCGCGGTGATGGCCGAGTCGCTGCTGCGGCAGGGGGCGGCCGTCGTCCTCGGCACGCCCAAGGCCTCGCCGCTGCGGGCGCTGGCCGGTCGGGACGGGGTGCTCGGCGTCGTCGAGGACGCGAGCGCGCCGGCCGATCGCTGGCGGGAGCTGCTGGCGGCCGACCCGGACCGCCCGCTCGTCGTCCTGCTTGACGACGGCGACGTGTTCCGCGACTGCCCCGCGTCGGAGGTGTTCCGCGAGATCGTCAAGGGCGGTGCGGGACCGGGCCGGAGCCTGGTGCTCGCGGGCAACGCCGACAGCATCTGCACCGGTCTGTCGGGGTGGCAGGTGGACGCCAAGCGGTCGCGGCAGGGCCTGCTGCTCAGCCCGCAGGGGAGCACCGACGGCGACCTCATCGGGGTGCGTATCCCGCGCAGCGTCGTCGGGCAGCCGGTGCAACCGGGGCGCGGCCTGCTGCACCTGGGCGACAGCGCGCCGCTCACCGTCGCCGTCCCGACACCGCCGGCGATCGGGGAGCCGTCGTGACTCCCGGCGGTAGCCCGGAGCGCTACGAGCTCGTCGTGCCCGACGGGTGGTGGGCGATCGACCTCGATCCCGGACGCCGGGAGGCGAACGTCGCGGCACTGGTGGAGCAGCAGTGGCGCGGCATCGACGACGCCCCGCTGCTCAAGGCGCAGGCCCGCGAGGAGCTGGTCCGGCGGGCCGAGGAGGCCGCCCGGGTCGGCGGCCGGCAGCTGTTCCTGTCCGTCGGCACCCTGGCGGGCGTGCCGCTGTCGGCGTCCCTGCTGGTCAGCACCGTGCCGCTGGCGACGCCGGGGGAGCTCACCGAGCTCGCGGAGTCGCGCCGCGAGGCCGGGCTGGACGTGGGGCACGTGGCGCTGCCGGCCGGGCCGGCGCTGCGCACGCGCTGGCGGGAGGCATCGGTGGAGGGGCCGGACCAGCCGACCACCACCTGCCTGGACCTGCACGTGCCCGTGCCCTCGGAGCCGCGGGTGCTGCTCCTGCAGTTCCGTACGCCGATGGAGCCGCTGGCGGACGCGCTGGTCGACGTCTTCGACGCGATCGCCGGCACGCTCCGCTGGTCCTCGGTACCCGGGCGCTCCGGTCGCCGCTGACGCGTGCGTCGATAGGATTTCGTCGGTTCCGACGGGGAGAGGGTGGGATGAGCGACAGGTTGGTCGTCGACCTCGCGGCGTTGGAGGAGGCCGGCCGTCAGCTGGACTCGCTCGGCCGGGAGTTCCAGCAGGCCGGTGACATCGCCGACGACGCCCGCGCCGCCGTGGGGCACGCCGGGTTGTCCAGCCGGCTGGGCGAGTTCGTCGACGGGTGGAAGGTGCGTCGCGAGGACTACCTCGAGGACATGACCTACCTGGCCGAGCTCACCCACCAGGCGGCCAGCACCTACCGCGAGGTGGACGACCAGCTGGCCGCCGCCTTCGAGGAGACGGGCCAGTGAGCCGCAGGCCCACCGACTGGTCGCCCCTGGCCGGCAGCGACCCCGTCCCGGGGGACCCCGACGAGGTGGAGCGCGTCGGCAACCGGTACGTGAACACCGCCGAGGCGCTGCAGCAGCAGGCGGCCCGGCTGCGCGCCCTCGCGAGCGACCGGAGCTGGGAGAGCGACGCGGGGGAGAACTGGCGGCACCAGGGCCGGGAGGTCGCCGAGAAGCTCGACAAGGTGGTCGGCCGCTACGACAAGGTCGGTCGCGCGCTGCGCACCTACGGCGGGCAGCTCCGGTCGGCGCAGAGCCAGGCCGACCGCGCGCTCGACCTCGCCCAGGACGCCGAGCGCCGGGCGCGTGCGGCCGACACCGCGCGCCGCGAGGAGGTCCGGCGGCACGCGTCCGCGCCGCCGGAGACCCCGCCGCCGGACACCTCGCACCTCGACCGGCAGGCGGGCCAGGCCGCCGACGACCTGGCGCGTGCCCGCACCCAGATGCAGGCCGCCCGGTCCGCTCGCGACAGCGCCGCGGAGACGGCGGCCGGGTCGATCGAGGGCATCACCGGCAGCGACGGCCTGAACGACGGCCGCTTCGCGGGTGTCGGAAAGGTCTTCGGGGACGCCGTCGAATGGGTCGACCGGAACCTCAAGGCGATCACCGACCTGGCCAGCACGATCGCGATGGTCGCCGGTCTGCTGGCCCTGGCGGTCGGCTGGATCCCGGTGATCGGCCAGATCGCCGCCGCCGTGCTCACCGGGATCGCCGCGCTCGCCTCGCTCATCGCGCTGGCCGGCTCCCTGGTGATGGCCCTGCAGGGGCGCGGCAGCTGGCTCGACGTCGGGCTGGCGGCCTTCTCCCTCGTCACCCTGGGGATGGGCCGCGCCGCCCTCGCCGGCGTCAAGGTGGGTGCCCGGGGCATGCGTGCGGCAGCGCAGTCGGCCAAGACCGACGAGCTCGTGTCCGCGGCCGTGGCCGCCCGCGGCGGCGCGCACGTCGGCGGGAAGACGTTGCGCCGCATGACCATCGCCGCCCGGCGGCAGGCCAAGGCCGAGCCCGGCATGGGGCTCACCCGCGACCAGGTCGCCGACGGGCTCTCCCACGCGGCCACGCGGCGGCCCACCGGTCTCGCGGCGGCGTTCAACCCGGTCACCATCGCCCGGGAGACCGGTCAGGGACTCGCCGACCTGGGGCGCTACGCCGCTCCGGTCAACTGGGGCCACACCGCCACGCTCGTGCGCGGCGGGTCGGCCGGCAGCCCGCTGCTCGACGACGCGGCACGGCTCGAGACGTCGATCGCCCAGCAGCTGTCCCCGGCCGCGCAGAATCTGCCCGGCGTGAGTGCCTACGCCAATTCCCTGCAGTGGCAGATGGGCACCCTCACCGGCGCGACGCTCGCGCCGGTGGCCAGCGACACCGCCGACAAGGCCGGACTGCTGGACGGGCTCAAGGAACGCACCATCACCCCGCCGAAGTGAGCGAGCCCATCGCCGAGGGCATGTCCGCCTCCGAGTCGGCCGCGGCAGGGTCGACCGCGTCGCCGGCCGTGCGCCTCGTGGGACGGGGCCTGCCCAACCGGGCCGTAGTCCGCGGCGCCCGGGTGGAGTCCGTGCCCGGGACGCTGCTCGTCAGCCGGGACGGCCGCACGCTGCGGACGTTCACCGTCGGCCCGCAGGGGGACGTGGTGGCGGCCGCGCACCTGGGCGGGCCGCTGCTCGCCGACATCGCGCCGCACTCGCTGGGCGCCGTCGACCTGCTGGACGCCGACGAGCACCGGGTGGCCCGCTTCGACCTCCGCGACTGGGTGCCGGAGGCCGACGAGCTGACCCGGTCCCGCGACGCGCTGGAGCGCTCGGGCCTGGTGCCGCTCCTCGAGCACGCCGGGCTGGCCCTGCGACCGGTCCCGGCCTCGGGGCTGGCCGCCGCCCTCGACGCCCGCCCGCCGTCGGTCGCGCCGTGGCGAGGGCTGCCGGTCGCCTACACCGTGCTGCGCACGGTCGCCGTGGTGCTCGCGGTCGGAGCGCTGCTCGTGTCGATCTTCGCCACGCCGCCGGACGTGCTGTGGTGGGCCGCGAGCGCCGGGCTGCTGATCAGCACGCTGGCGGCGGGCGGGCTCTGGCTGCGGGCGGTGGTGGCCGACCGTCTCCCGACGAATGGCGTCCCCGAGCTCCGGCCGCGCCCGGCCGGCGCTGCCAGCCGCAGGTTCCGCCGGACGGCGAGGCTGCGCGCTGAGCCCGGCGAGGTCGTGCTGCTCGACGGGCTCGGCCGGGAACGCCGCCTGCCGAGGACCGGGCCGTTCGCGGTGACGTCGGCCGCCGTGGTCCGCGACGGCACCCCGAACGCCCAGCTGGAGCTGCGCACCGCGGCCGGCGTTCCCCGGGCGACGCTCCCGTGGGACCACTGGTTCGGCGGGGAGGGCGGCCGGGAGGCGCTCGACGAGTGGTGCGCGGCGGCCGCCCTGCCGCTGGAGCGCCGGGCGGCGCCGGCCCGGCGTCACCGGACGGAGGAGGAGGCAGCCCGCATGATCTACGCGCCGCCGATCCGGGAGATCGTGGCCGCCTCCACGTGGCCGCACGGGCTCCCCGGCCAGGCCGCCGTCTGGCAGACCGCGCCGTTCGCGTTCTTCCTGCTCCTCTACTCCTACGCGGGTTCGCCCGCGGGCGTGCCGTGGGTGCTGGTGGCCACGGTGCTGCTGACGGCCGGCGTGCAGTGCGCGCGGCTGCTGGCCCGGCGGATCTGGCTCGACGTCCCGGTCCGGTCGTCGTGACCGAGCACCTGGAGATGGAGCTGGAGCCCGATCCCGGCTGGTTCGAGGTGCCCGAGGAGGGCGCCGACCTGGAGGAGTGGTCGCTCGACCTGGTCCGGAGGCTGGCCGGGCCGGAGAACGACCCGGAGGCCATCGGCGCGTCCGCCGCCGTCGTCGCCGAGCACGCCCGGGCGGCGCACGACCTGCTCGTGGAGCTCGCCTTCGTCTTCCTGCCCGAGCCGCTCGCGCCGGTGGTGGCCACCTGCCACATCGAGCTGGTCTTCGGCCCGGCCGGGGACATGCCCGATCCTCCCGAGGTGCACCGCAGCCTCGCTCTGCGCCGGGACGACCACCTGGAGGACCCCGAGGTGGGGGAGCGCCTCCTGCAGGCGGGGCGGTCGGTGCGGCAGCACGTCCTCGTCACCGAGGAGGACCGGGTGACCGAACGCGTCACCCACGTGGTGTTCGTGCCCGAGCTCGAGGACGCCCTGGTGCGGATCACCACGTGGTGGCGGGCGCTCGCCCTGGGCGACGCCCTCGTCGAGCAGGCCGACCGGATGGCGGCCGCGCTGGTCCTGCGCACCTCCTGACCGGCTCAGGACGCGACGAAGGGCCGCCCCGCGCGTGCGGGAGCGGCCCTCCGGAGGACGAGCGGGCGATCAGCGACCGAGGGCGCTGGCCAGCTGGGTGTCGGCGTCGCGGAAGGTGGCGGCGGCCTGGTTGAGGTACTGGGCCATGCCGTCGAGCCCGGCGATCATGTTCTTGGCGCCGGTGTTGAACTCGTCGTAGGACGCCTGGAAGCTCTTGCTGGAGCTGTCGGTGACGTAGCCCTCGGCCACGAGCTGGTCGACGAGGCTCTTGAGCTGCCCGAGCATGCCGTCGATCTCGGTGCGCCCGTTGGTCAGCCGGCCGGCCGCATCTTCCATCTGCTGGTAGGTGACGTTGACGTTCGCCATGTGAGTCCAATCAGGAGCGGAACGGATACCGATCGGACCGTAACAGCAGGTCATGTCGCACGCTCCCCCTGTTCCCCGTCCTGTGGACGGCCCCGGCCGCCGCGCTGGAGTCGCGTGCCGTCGTCGTCCCCTGTTGGCTGGGCGGCGAGGCGCCGGCAGCGGAGCCCGGGACACGGAGGTGCGGCGTGGTGCACAGGCTCGTGGTCAGCTACGGACAGCCGGCGGACCCCGCCGCGTTCGACGCCCACTACCGCGACACGCATGCGCCGCTGGCCCGGCAGATGCCCGGCCTGGTCCGCTACACCTACGGCCACCCCCGGACCCTCGACCCGGAGCAGCCCGCGCCGTACCTGGTCGCCGAGCTCGACTTCGACTCGGAGAAGGCGATGGGGGAGGCGTTCCGGTCGCCGGAGGGACAGGCGGCGTCCGCGGACGTGCCGACGTTCGCCAGCGGCGGCGCCACGATGACCTCCTTCGACGTGCTGACGGTGAGCTGACCGGTGAACGGCGCCCAGGCCCTCATCCGCACCCTCGTCGACGCCGGGGTCGACGTCTGCTTCGCCAACCCCGGGACGTCGGAGATGCACTTCGTCGCCGCGCTCGACGACGTGCCGGACATGCGTGCGGTGCTCACCCTCTTCGAGGGCGTCGCCACCGGCGCTGCCGACGGGTACGCCCGCATGGCCGGGCGCCCGGCGGCCACGCTGCTGCACCTGGGACCGGGCATGGCCAACGGTCTGGCCAACCTGCACAACGCCCGCCGTGGCCGCACCGCCATGGTCAACGTGGTCGGCGACCACGCGCGCTCGCACAAGCGGCTCGACGCCCCGCTGGAGTCCGACATCGACGCGGTCGCCGGCACCGTCTCCGGCTGGGTCCGCCGCTCGCTCGACCCGGCGGACGTCGCGGCCGACGCCGCCGACGCGGTGGCTGCCGCCTGCGGGTCCCCCGGCACGATCGCGACCCTGATCCTGCCGGCGGACGTGTCGTGGGAGGACGGTGCCGAGGTGGCGCCGCCGGTGCCCGGCCGGCCCGCGCCGCGGGTCGCGCCGTCGGTGGTCGACGACGTCGCCGCGGTGCTGGCCTCGGGTGAGCCGGCGGTGCTCCTCCTGGGCGGAGACGCGATGACCGAGGCGGGCCAGCTGGCGGCGGCCCGGGTGACCGCCGGTACGGGTGCCCGGCTGATGTCGGAGACCTTTCCGCCGCGGGCCGCCCGTGGCGCGGGGCTGCCGGACCTGACCCGGCTGCCGTACCCGCCGGAGATGGCGATCGCCGCGCTGGCCGGCACGAAGCACCTGGTGCTCGCCGGCGGGACGTCGCCCGTGCACTTCTTCGCCTACCCGGACGTGCCCGGCACGCCCGTGCCCGACGACTGCACGGTGCACGTGCTCAGCGCGCCGGGGGAGGACGCCGTCGCGGCACTGGAGGCGCTGGCCGAGCGGGCGGCCCCGGACGCCGAGCCGGTGCTGCTCGAGGCGGAGCGGCCGGAGCTGCCGAGCGGGCCGCTGACCCCGCGCAGCATGGCGGCGGTCATCGGCGCCCTGCTGCCCGAGCGGGCCATCGTGGTCGACGAGGCGCTCACCTCAGGCGTCGGCCTCAGCGAGCTCACCTCGGGCGCGCCCCGGCACGACTGGCTCCCCCTGACCGGCGGTGCGATCGGCGACGGGCTGCCCATGGCGCTGGGCGCGGCGGTCGCCTGCCCGGACCGGCCGGTCATCGGCATCCAGGCCGACGGCAGCGCGATGTACACGATCTCCGCGCTGTGGAGCTACGCCCGCGAGCAGCTCGACATCACCACGATCATCTGCGACAACGGCTCGTACGCAATCCTGCAGCACGAGCTGTCGCGGGTCGGGGCGGCCAGCGACGGGAAGCGGGCCAAGCAGCTGCTCGACCTCGGGGGACCGGGGCTGGACTTCGTGGCGCTCGCGACGGGGATGGGCGTGCCGGCGACGAGGGCGACGACGGCGGAGGAGCTCGCCGAGCAGCTACAGAAGGCGCTCGCCGAACCGGGGCCGCACCTCATCGACGCGGTGCTGCCGCGCGGTTAGCGCCCCGCGGGGGGCCGACGGACGCGGCCGGCATCCGGCTGAGCCGGCGCCGGTCGCGTCCCTCGGGTCAGTGCTTCTTGCCGGTCGTGACGTTGTCCATCTGCGAGCCGGAGCCCGCCTTCGCGGCCTTCTTCTCGCCGCGCTTCTCCTTGATGGACTTGCCGCTGGCCTTCTTGGTCATCGACTGCCGGGGGGACTTGTCACCCATGATGTGCGCTCCCTCATCGTGGACCTGAACGGCTCCGTGGGTCGACGCTACGCGGGCTCCGCGCTCCCTGGGCGTGCCGCGCTCAGCGGTGGGTCTTGGCCTCCGCGGCCAGGCGCGCCATCTGCGACTCGGTCATCTGTTCCTTCGCCTTGCGCTCGGCCCGCTTCTCCTTGATCGACTTCGCCGACTTCTGCGAGTGGTGCGCGTCGTGCGGTGACTTGTCGCCCATGGCGGTCTCCGTCGATGAGGGCCGGATCGATGCCGGGACGCTACGCCGGTCCGGGCCGCTGATCGACGGGTCCGATCGCGCTGTCTCCCGCCGGCCGCGACGTGCCTCTGAGAGGTGACGACGGTCCGGCACCCGGCCGGACCGCTCCCTCGGGAGGTGGCCCGTCATGGCCGGCACCAGCGCACCCGCGTACCTGCAGCTGCTCGAGGAGGCCCTGGAGCTGGGCAGGGTCGACGGCCGGTTCGCCGCGGCGTTCGAGCCGGCGACGGCACCACGAGGGGACCGCTGTCTCGGCCGGACGCCGGAAGAGTTCGCCCGCCTCCTGTGGGAGGACCGGCCCGGCACGCCTCCGGCCGGCCTCGAGCTGAGCGCGCCGCACTGGTACGCCACCGGCTTCGGCGAGGGGATGGCCGCGGCCGGGGTGGGGCGGACCCGGGCCGGGGGAGCGCTGCTCCACCGGCAGGTCTTCAGCTGACCGGTGCCGCCCGGCCGGTCATCATCGACGCATGGTCCGGACGGCGTTCGTGGTCGTGGGCGTCGTCGTCGTGGTGCTCGCCCTGATCACCGGCCTGCTGTGGGGGTTCCAGCGGAAGCTGGTCTACCTGCCCGACGCCGGACCCGTGGGGTCGGCCGACGCGCTCGTCCCGGGCGCGCGGGACGTCGTGCTGCGGACGTCGGACGGCCTCGATCTGGCCGCCTGGCACGTGCCCGGCCGGTCGCCGGATCTGGTCACGGTGCTCGTCGCCAACGGGAACGGCGGGCACCGCGGGATGCGTGCCCCGCTCGCCCGTGCCCTCTCGGCCGAGGGCCTCGGGGTCCTGCTGTTCGACTACCGGGGGTACGGCGGCAATCCGGGCGATCCGACGGAGGACGGGCTCGCCCGCGACGTGCGGGCCGCCCGGTCGTACCTGGTCGAGGAGGCCGGGGTGCGTCCCGACCGGCTGCTCTACTTCGGCGAGAGCCTCGGCGCCGCCGTCGTCACCGAGCTGGCCACCGAGCATCCGCCGGCGGGGCTGGTCCTCCGTTCGCCGTTCGTCGACCTCGCGTCGGTGGCGGCCGTGCACTATCCACTCCTGCCGGTGCGGTTCCTGTTGTGGGACCGGTTCCCGGTGGCGGAGCGGGTCGCGCGGGTCGACGTCCCGACGACGGTCGTCCTCGGCGCCGGCGACACGATCGTGCCGCCGGAGCAGAGCCGGGCCGTCGCCGATGCCGCGGCGGAGCTGCACCGGCTGGTGGAGGTGCCCGGTGCCGACCACAACGACCCCGTCCTGCTGGACGGCGAGGCGGTGGTCGAGGCCGTGCTCGAGCTGGCGTGAGCCCCATGCGCCGGCCGGATCGCCCGAGCCGACCGCTCAGCTCGCCGTCACCAGGCCGGCCCGCCACGCCATCGCCACCAGCTGGGCCCGGTCGCGGGCGGCCAGCTTGGTCAGCACGCGACCTACATGGGTGCGTGCGGTCGCCGGGCTCATGTGCAGCTCCCGCCCGATCTCGTCGTTCGAGAGCCCCTTCGCCACCGCGACGAGCACCTCGCGCTCGCGGTCGGTCAGGTGCTGGAGCAGGCTCGAGTCGGTCGGCGGGGGAGCGTGCAGCGCGGCGGCCAGCACGCTGCGGGTGACGGCGGGATCGAGGACCGCCTCGCCCGCGGCGGCGGCGCGCACTGCACTGCGCAGGGCCTCGGGTTCGGCGTCCTTGAGCAGGAAGCCGCTGGCGCCCGCCCGCAGCGCGCCGAACACCAGCTCGTCGTCGTCGAAGGTGGTCAGCGCGAGCACGGCGACGCCGCCGAGAGCCGGGTCGGCGACGATCCGCCGGGTGGCCTCGATGCCGTCGAGCACCGGCATCCGCAGGTCCATGAGGACGACGTCGACGTCGCGAGCCACCCGCAGGCGGTCCAGCGCCGCGCGCCCGTCGCCGGCCTCCCCGGCGACCTCCAGCCCGTCCCCGCGCTCCAGCACCGCGCGGATGCCGGCCCGGACCAGTGGCTGGTCGTCGACCACGAGCACCCGGATCACGGCAGCGCGCCGACCCGCAGTGGGGTCACCGGCAAAACTGCGGTCACCGGCAGCACTGCGGTCATGGCGAAACCGCCGCCGTCCCGGTTGCCCGCCGTCAGGCGGCCGCCCAGCAGCGCCACCCGCTCGCGCATCCCCTGGAGCCCGTGCCCGGGGGTGCCGGTGCCCGGGTCGCCGGCGCCGTCGTCCGCCACGGTGACGGTGAGGTCGGCCGGGCCGTGCTCCACCGTCACGGTGGCGGACCGGGCGTGCGCGTGCCGGAGCACGTTGGTCAGCGACTCCTGCACCAGCCGGTGCACCGTGGCCTCGACGGCCGGGGGCAGCGGGCGCTCCTCACCCCGCACGTCGAGTCGGACGTCCAGGCCGGTCGACGCCGTCGCCGCGACCAGGTCGGCAAGATCGGCCATCCCGGCCGCCGGCTCGACGCTCGTGGCGTCGTCGCCCCGGAGCAGGCCCACGGTGTCGCCGAGGTGGTGCAGCGCGTCCCGGCTCACGGTGCGGATGGTCTCCAGCGACCGGCGGGCGGCCGCCGGGTCGTCGTCCAGCGACTCGGCGGCGACAGCGGCGTGCAGGGTGACGACGGCGACGGCGTGGCCCAGCAGGTCGTGCACGTCCCGGGCGATACGCATCCGCTCGTCGGCGACCCGCCGTTGCGCCTCGGCCTCGCGCTCGTGCTCGGCCAGCCGGAGCCGCTGGTCGAGCTCGGCCTGCCAGCCCCGGCGGGACCGGACGGCGTCGCCGAGCGCCAGCACCGCGGCCAGCAGCGCCAGGGAGAGCGCGCCGTCGTACCCGATGACGACCCCGGGGTTCTCGTCCCGCTCGCCGCCGAGCAGCCGGAACAGGGTGGACAGCAGGAGGCCGGAGCCGCCCACCAGCGCCCCCAGCCGTGCCCGGCCGGCCTGGGCGACGATGAACAGCGCAGGGGCGAGCGGGAGCACGAGCCCGATCGCGGCGTAGCCGGTCAGGTAGTAGCCGAAGAGCAGCGTGATGCTCAGTGCCAGCGCCGGCACGGGGGCTCGGCGGGCGAACAGCATCGGCAGCCCGACGACGACCACGAGGGCGAACGCGAGGGCGTCGGGAGGCCGCGCCTCGGCCTCGAGGTGGCCGGCCAGCGCGGCCCAGGCCGGCAGCACGGACGCGAACACCAGTGCGACGTCGACTCGCCCCGGGCGCCAGGTCATGCCGGGAGGCTAGGGCGTTCCGGCGGTACCGGGAATCCACGCGACGACGTAGCCGTGCCGTCCCGGCGTACGCCGAGATCCGTAGCGGAGTCGGTCCGTGCGGCGGACGCCCTGTCGCTCCGGCGTTCCTAGCGTCCTCGGCGTCCTGTCCGGTCAGCCGTCTGGAGACACCGTGCTCGCCTCCCTCGCCCGATCCTGCGTCCGCGCGCGCTGGCTGGTCACGGCCGCGTGGATCACCACCGTCGTCGTCCTGTCGGTGCTCGCCGGCGCCTTCGCCGGCCCGACCAGCGACGACTTCTCGCTGCCGGGTTCCGAGAGCCAGCGCGCCGCCGACCTGCTGGCCGACGCCGGCTTCACCGCCCGGTCGGGCACCCAGGCGCAGGTCGTGCTGCACGCCGAGGACGGCGTGGACACCGCTGCGACACGGGACGCGGTCGAGGACCTCGCCACCGGCATCCCCCGCGAGCTGCCCGGGGCCGAGGTGACCAGCCCGTTCGACCCGGGCGGTGAGCGGCAGATCGCCCCTGGCGGGGACATCGCCTACCTGCAGGTCGACCTGCCGCTGAAGGACCAGGTCGAGGTGGCCGACGCCGTGGACCGGCTGGAGGAGCTGCGGGACGACGTCGACGTGCCCGGACTGCAGGTCGAGATCGGCCTGCCGTCGGCGGAGGAGTCCAGCGGCCCGCCGGCCGAGGTGTTCGGCGTCCTGGCGGCAGCAGTCATCCTGCTCATCGCGTTCGGCTCGTTCGTGGCGATGCTGCTGCCGCTGCTGGTCGGGGTGCTCGGGGCGCTGGGAGGGGTGGCGGCGATCGAGCTGGCCGCCCACGGAATCGACGTGCCCAGCTATGCCGCCGCTGCCGCCGGGATGATCGCGATCGGGGTCGGCGTCGACTACGCGCTCCTCGTCGTCACCCGCTTCCGGGAGGCGCTGCGCGACGGGCTGCCGGTGCCCGAGGCCGTCGCCCTGGCGCAGCACACGGCGGGCCGGTCGGTGCTCTTCGCGGGCATCACGGTGGTCATCGCCTCGCTCGGCCTGGTCCTCATGGGCATGGAGCTGATCACCGGCATGGCGATCGGCATCGCGGCGTCGGTGCTGGTCACGATGCTCGGCGCGGTGACGCTGCTGCCGGCCCTCCTCGGGATCGTCGGTCCGCGCCTCCAGCGGGCCCAGGGCCGGCCGCGCCGGTTCGGCCGGCGCGATCGCTCCGGGGCGGCGGCCGAGCGGTGGTCGCGCTCGGTGCAGCGTCGTCCGCTGGTCTTCGCGGTGGCTGCGCTCGGCACGCTGCTGGTGCTGGCCATCCCGGTGCTCGACCTGCGCCTCGGCTTCAGCGACGCGGGCACGCTGTCGGAGGAGAGCAGCGCCCGCAAGGCCTACGACCTGGTCGCCGAGGGCTTCGGTCCGGGGGTGAACGGGCCGTTCGTCGTGGCCGTCGACGCGCCCTCCGGCACGGCGGGGCCGGCGGCGGAGGAGCTCGCCCAGGCATTCGCCGCCGACCCGGGCGTGGCGTCGGTGAGCCCGGCGATGCTCTCCGAGGACGGCGGCACCGCGGTGCTGCAGGTCGTGCCGACCTCCGCGCCACGCGACGAGGCGACCGCCGACCTGGTGCACCGGCTGCGCGACGACGCCGTTCCGCCGGTGGTGGACGGCACGGGCGCGGAGGTGGCCATCGGCGGTGCGCAGCCGGCGGCGATCGACTTCGCCGACTACACCGCCGAGCGGCTGCCGCTGTTCCTCGCCGTCGTCCTCGGCCTGTCGTTCCTGCTGCTGACCGTGGTGTTCCGCGGCCTGCTCGTGGCACTCAAGGCGGTGGTGGTGAACCTGCTGTCGATCGGTGCGGCGTTCGGTGCGCTGGTCGCCGTCTTCCAGTGGGGCTGGCTGACCGACCTGCTCGGCATCGAGGGGGTGGGGCCGATCGAGGCGTGGGTGCCGATGCTGCTCATCGCGATCGTGTTCGGCTTGTCGATGGACTACGAGGTCTTCCTGCTGTCGCGGATCCGGGAGGAGTACGACCGCACCGGCGACAACGCGACCTCGGTCGCGACCGGGCTGGCGCGGACGGCTCGGGTGATCACCGCGGCCGCTGCGATCATGGTGTGCGTCTTCGGCAGCTTCGTCCTGGGCTCCGATCGGGACCTGCAGCTGTTCGGCTTCGGCCTCGCGGTGGCGGTGCTGATCGACGCGACGCTGGTCCGGATGGTGCTGGTGCCGGCGACCATGGAGTTGCTGGGCAGGGCGAACTGGTGGCTGCCCGCGTGGCTGGACCGGCGGCTACCGCACCTGACGGTCGAGGGCTCGGTGAGCCTGCCGCGGGAGCCGGAGCGGGTGCCGGCCGGCGCGCGGTAGCGGCGTCAGCCGGCGATGCGGGTGCACTCCTCGCACCGGCCGGCGCCGGACGGGGCTGCCCAGTCCTGTCCGGCGCGGACGGTCACCAGCACGCCGCACACCGACTGGTCGAGGCCGTCGACGACCGGGCGGGCGACGGCGTGGCTGAGCCTCGCGGCGCCCGGAAGGTGGGCCGCCGAGGTGGCGTAGGTGCTCGTCGCGTGCAGGGTCGCCGTCATGGACGAGAGCGTGCCCGAGACATGTGACGATCTGACTGCGGTGATGCGTTGATCCCGCGATGATCCGTCCCTCGACCGGCTCCGGCCGGGGCGCCGGCCTCTGCGCGCCGTTCACCTGACCGGGTGGACCTGCCTCCTCCAGGCGCTGCTTTGTCCACAGAACGGCTGATCCGGCGCCCGCGGACTGATCCGTTTCCATACAGTCCGGCTGTTCCGTCATGATCGACCGGGCTCGACGGGGGTGCCGTGCCGACCGCTCTGGATGTCGTGGACGGCGAGGTCCGGGAACTCATCCGGCGTCGCGGCCTCGACCCCTTCACCGACCCCGCGCCCGTCCGGGTGCTGGTCCGCGACGTCGTCGCCGACTACTCCGAGCGCTCGCTCACCTCGGCGCTGCCGCCGATCGGTGACACCGAGTCCGTGGTCCGCGACGTCCTCGACCGGGTGGCCGGCTTCGGCCCGCTGCAGCGCTACCTCGACGACCCGGAGATCGAGGAGATCTGGGTCAACGAGCCGGGCCGGGTGTTCATCGCCCGCCGCGGCCGCAGCGAACTGACGACGACGATCCTCGCGCCCGGCGAACTCGCCGACCTGGTCGAGCGGATGCTGCGCACCTCGGGTCGACGGATCGACATGTCGACCCCGTTCGTGGACGCGACCATGCCCGACGGGTCGCGGCTGCACGTCGTCATCCCCGACATCACCCGCCGCCACATGGCCGTGAACATCCGCAAGTTCGTGCTGCAGGCGCACAGCCTCGACGAGCTGATCGCGCTCGGGACGATCACCACCCAGGCGGCCCGGTTCCTCGAGGCGGCCGTGGCCGCCGGGCTCAACGTGCTGGTGTCCGGCGGTACCCAGGCGGGGAAGACGACGCTGCTCAACTGCCTCTGCGCGGCCATCCCCGCCCAGGAGCGGGTCATCACCTGCGAGGAGGTCTTCGAGCTCCGCGTCCCGCTGCCCGACGTCGTCGCGATGCAGACCCGCCAGGCCAACCTCGAGGGCGCGGGCGAGATCCCGCTGCGCCGCCTGGTCAAGGAGGCGCTGCGGATGCGGCCCTCTCGCATCGTGGTCGGTGAGGTGCGCCAGGAGGAGTGCCTCGACCTGCTGATCGCGCTCAACTCCGGGCTGCCGGGCATGTGCACGCTGCACGCCAACAGCGCCCGCGAGGCCGTGGTGAAGATGTGCACGCTGCCGCTGCTGGCCGGCGAGAACATCGGGACGGCGTTCGTCGTCCCCACCGTGGCGTCGAGCGTCGACCTCGTCGTGCACGTCGGCACCGACGTGTCGGGTCAGCGGCGGGTGCGCGAGATCGTGGCCCTGCCGGGGCGGGCGGAGAACGGCGTGATCGAGACCGCCGACATCTTCACCACGCGCGAGGGGCGGCTGGTGCGCGCCGACGGCTACCCGCCGCACCCCGACCGCTTCGCCGCCCGGGGCCTCGACCTCGCCGGACTGCTGGCGTGACCGGGCAGCCGAGATGACGCAGTCGGGTGCGCTGCTGGGGCTGCTCCTGGGTGTCGGCCTGCTGCTGATCTGGCGCAGCGGTCCGCGGGCGCCGCAGGCCCGCTCCACGCCACGGTCACCAGGGCGGCGTCAGGTGCTGCTCGCCGAGGCCGGCCTGACCGGCATCAACGCCGCCCAGCTGCTGGCGCTCCAGGTCGGTCTCGGACTGCTGGTCCTCGTCGTCGTACTGCTGACCACCGGCACCGTGACGGTCAGCCTGGTCTTCGCGCTGTTCGGCTTCGCGCTGCCGTACGTGCAGGTGCGCCGCCTGGCGGCCCGCCGCAAGGCCGACCTGCGCGAGGTGTGGCCCGAGGTCGTGGACAACCTGGCGTCGGCCGTCCGGGCGGGGATGTCGCTGCCCGAGGCGCTGGCGGCGCTGTCCACGCGCGGTCCGGAGGTGCTGCGGCCGCCGTTCGCCCGCTTCGCCGCGGAGTACCGGTCCACCGGCCGGTTCAGCACCTGCCTGGACCGCCTGAAGGACGACCTCGCCGACCCGGTGGGCGACCGCATCGTCGAGACGCTGCGGGTGGCGCGCGAGGTGGGTGGTACCGACCTCGGCCGGGTGCTCCGGACGCTGGCCACCTTCCTGCGCGAGGACGCCCGCGCCCGCGCGGAGCTGGAGACCCGGCAGGGCTGGGTGGTGTCCGCCGCCCGGCTGGCCGTGGCCGCGCCCTGGGTGGTGCTGCTCCTCCTCGCGACGCAGTCGACGACGCTGGCCGCCTACGACTCGGCGCTGGGCACCGCGATCCTGCTGATCGGCGGTGCCGTGTGCGCCGTCGCCTACCGGCTGATGCTGCGGATCGGGCGGCTGCCCGAGGACGTGCGGGTGTTGCAGTGAACGAGCTTGCGAGTTCACCAGCGGACACAGCAGCGCCGCGAACGCGGTCGACGAGCGCCAGCGAGGAGAACTCGTGAGCGCGGGACTGACCGGGATGCTGCTGGGCCTGATGGCGGCGGTCGGGCTCGTGCTGGCGGTGAGCTACGCGCCGCCGTTCCGATCGGTGCGGCTGGTCGACCGGCTGGCGCCCTACGTGCACGACACCCCACCGCCGTCGCGGCTGCTGGGCACCGCCACCGAGCCGGGTCTGCTCACCGCCGTCCGCCGGGTCTTCGGTCCGGCGATCGGCGACGGCGCACGGCTGGTCGACCGCATGCTCGGCGGGCGGGCCGCCGTCCGGCGCCGCCTGGACGCGCTGGCCACCGACACCACCGTCGAGGACTTCCGGGTCGAGCAGGTCGTCTGGGGTGGCCTGGGGCTGCTCGGCGCCGCGGTCGTGGCGGCCGTCGGCTCCGTCGCTGCGGGCGGGCTGAACGTGCTGTCCGCCGGGCTGCTCTGCGTGGCGGGGCTTCTCGGTGGTGTCCTGGGGCGCGACTGGTGGCTGACCCAGCAGGTGCAGCGCCGCGAGGAGCTGCTGCTGGCCGAGTTCCCCGTCGTCGCCGAGCTGCTCGCCCTCGCGGTGACGGCGGGAGAGAGCCCGACCGCGGCGATCGCCCGCGTCACGCGGCTGTCCGGTGGGGAGCTGGCCAGGGAGCTCGGCGAAGCCCTCGGCCGGGCGCGGTCGGGTGTGCCGCTGGTCGACGCGCTCCAGGGAGTGGCCGACCGCACCTCGTTGGACCCGCTCGCGCGGTTCATCGACGGGCTCCTGGTGGCCATCGAGCGCGGCACCCCGCTGGCCGAGGTGCTGCGCGCCCAGGCCGCGGACGTCCGGGAGGCCGGGAAGCGCCGGCTGCTCGAGGCGGGTGGCCGGAAGGAGATCGCCATGATGGTGCCGGTCGTCTTCCTGGTGCTGCCGGTCACCGTTCTCTTCGCCCTGTTCCCGGGGCTGATCAGCATCGTCTCGCTGGCGCAGTGAGCCAGCGGGACACGAGGAAAGGACTTTCCATGCGCGGTATCGCGTACCTGACCGCCGCAGCCGCGGCCCTCGCCGCGCGGGTGCGCGGCGAGGATCCCGAACGGGGCGACGTCCCGGGCTGGGTGATGATCACGGTGATGACGGCGGCCCTCGTGCTGGCCATCCTCATCCCGTTCCGGGAGGCGATCGTCTCCGCCGTGGAGAACGCGCTCACCTCCGTCACGAGCGGTGGCTGAGCAGCCGGTTCCATCAATGGACGACGGCGAGCGAGGCAGCGCCGTCGTCGACTTCGTCATGGTCTCGTTGTTGATCGTGGCGCTGCTGCTGGCCGTGCTGCAGGTCGCCGTCTACGTGCACGTGCGCAACGTGGTGACGGCGAGCGCGCAGGCCGGTGCCCGGTACGCCGCGAACGCCGACGTGGACACCTCCGCCGGGGCGCCGCGGACGGTGGAGATCGTCGCGCGGGCCACGTCCGTGCAGACCGCGGAGGGCCTGGCCTGCACGTCGGCGGAGGAGGTCGACGCCAGCGGGCTGGTGCTCGTGGTGGTGCGCTGCACCGGATCGGTGCCGTCGCTGCTGGCGGCGCTGGGCAACCTGCTGCCGCTGGAGGTCACCGGCCGCGCGGTGAAGGAGCTGGCATGACCTGGCTGCGGCGCCGGCTGGCCGACGAGCAGGGGTCCGCTCTGGTGGAGTTCGTCTTCATCGCGCTGGTCGTGTTCGTGCCGCTGATCTACATCATCGCCGGGTTCTCGGCGGTGCAGCGCGGTGTGTTCGCCTCGACCGCAGCCGCCCGCGAGGCCGGCCGGGCGATCGCTACCGCGCCCGACCCGGTGACCGGGCAGGAGCGGGCACTGCGGGCCGCTGAGCTGGCGGTCGAGGACCAGTCGGTCGACGTCACCGACCTGCAGCTGGCCTACGCGCCGGCGGGTGCCGACTGCGCGGCGGCCGGCGGGTACACCCCGACGCTCACGCCGGGGGAGGAGTTCTCCGTCTGCGTCACGGTGACCGTCCGCATCCCGCTGCTGCCGGAGTTCATCGACGCGAACACGGCGACCGGCCAGTTCGTCGTCGAGCGCGACCGCTACGTCGACGCCTGATGCCGTCACCGCGGCGGCCGCGCTCCGGCGTGCGCGACCGCCCCCGCTCCGGCGGCGGCACCCGCCCGGGCGGCATCCACGACCGAGGCGCCTCGCGCCAGCGCCGCCGCCAGGGCTCCGACGAAGGCGTCACCGGCGCCGGTCGTGTCGACCACCGCCTCGACCGCCGCCCCCGCCACCCGCAGCGGGCCGGCGCCGTCGGCGGTCACGTGCCCGTCCGCGCCGAGGGTGACGCACACCGAGCGAGCCCCGGTCGCCGCCAGCAGCGACGCCGCGAAAGCTGTCGGATCCGTGGCGACCGGGGCGCCGGCCAGCCGCAGCAGGTCCGCGGCCTCGTGGCGGTTCACCACCACCGGGTCCGCGGCCGCGAGTGTCGGAGGCGAGAGCTCCACGACCGGCCCGCAGCTGACGACCAGCCGCGCTCCCTCACGGGCCGCCAGCTCGGCGGCGGCGTCCACCACGGCGGCGCCCAGTTCAGTCTGCGCCAGCACCACCGCCGCCGCCGCAGGAGCTGCGTGCACGATCTGGGGAGTGACCGTCTCGTTCGCGCCCGCGCAGACGACGATCGCGTTCTCCCCGGCGGCGTCCACGACGATCACCGCGGTGGACGTGGGCACGCCCGCAACGACGGCGACCCGTGACACATCGACTCCGCGGGCGACGAGGTCGTCGAGCTGGGCGCGCCCGCCGTCGTCGCCACCCACCGCACCGAGCATCGCGGTGACGGCACCCGCCCGGGCGGCCGCGGCCGCCTGGTTGCCGCCCTTGCCACCGCTGGTGGTGGAGAGCCGCCCGCCGGTGACGGTCTCGCCCGGCGCCGGCCGGCGCTGCGTCCGCGCCACCACGTCGTGGTTGAGCGAGCCCACGACGAGCACGTCCACGGCGGGCGGCGTCGTCACCGGGCCTGGCCCTCGCCGGCCAGCCAGCGCACGGCCTGCTGCCACAGTCGGGCGAAACCGGGCCACGAGGTGAACTCCTCGGGTGCCCAGTGCGGGCCGATGTCGCTGGCGTAGGCCAGTGTCCGACCGGCCCCCGCCACGCCGAGCACGAGCAGCGGGTGGTCGTCGAACGCGGCCACGGTCTGCGCGTCGTCCTTGGGCACCAGCCGCTGGTAACCGAGCAGCGCCGGCGTTTCGGCGTCCAGGCCATCGGTCACCGGGTGGGTGCCCACCAGCCGGGCGCGCACCCCCTGCGGGGTCTCCTCCCGGTCGTCGCCGGTCTCCATCACCACCGGCAGCACCTCGGCCAGCGCGCCCGACCGGTAGTTGGCCTTGGCTTCGATGCCTTGGAAGGACAGGTAACCACCGACCATGGCGAGGCCTCCGCCGTCACGTACCCAGTCACGCAGCAACGCGAGCCGGTTCGGGGAGGCCTGCCCGCGGACGAAGGTGCGCGAGGGCAGCAGCAACGTGTTGGCCCCGATGTCCGACAGCAGGACGACGTCGTAGGCGTCCAACTGCTCCCGCGTGGTGGGGAAGTGGGTCGCCGCCACGTGCGACGGCATGTAGGTCAGGTCGATGCCGCCGTCCTCGAGGGCGGCGATCAGCGCCTGACCGCCCTCGGCGTAGTCGACGGTGGTGAAGCTGTCGAAGCCCTTGGTGTGGATCGAGGTGACGGACCAGGACTCGCCGGCCAGCAGGGCGCGCGTCATGTGGATCTCCTTGCAGCAGCAGCAGTGGTGGGGATGAAGAGGGGACGCGCGGGCTCAGCCGCAGATGTCGGCGATGGTCAGGGCGAAGACCTTCGTGGCGGCGAGGAGGTCGGCCTCCTCGACGTTCTCGTCGGCCTGGTGGGCGACACCCATGTGGCCCGGGCCGAAGTTGATCGTGGGGCTGCCCGAATCGATCATCAGGCCCATGTCGGTGTGCGACATGCAGCCCTGCAGGTCGCTGGCGATGCCGACCTCACGGGCGTGGGCGAGGGTGCGCTGCACGACGGCCTCGGTGTCGGGGGTCTCGCCGCAGTCGGCGTCGACGAGCCAGGTGATCGTCGGCGGGTTGGCCGTGAACCAGTCGTCGTCGGTGACGAAGGTGGTGAAGAGCTCCTCGAGCTCGGCCTTCACGACGCTGCCCAGCCCGTGGGCGTCCTTCTGGCCCGGCAGGTACTGGGCGTTGAACCGGATCGCGCAGCGGGAGGCGTAGGTGGTGGGGTACTCGCCGGCGTCGATCTGGGCGACGTGGATCTGGCACGGGATCGGCAGGTATCGGTGGTTCTTCACCGGGTCTGCGGCCCATTCGGCGTTCTTGGCCCGGATGGCGTCGAGCAGGCGGTGGCCGTAGGCGATCGCGTCGACGGCGCCGCCCTCCTGCCAGGGCTTCTTCTCCAGTTCGATGTGCCCGGCGCGGCCGTGCAGCACGACCTCGCCCCACAGGATTCCCCGGCACAGCGGCGCGATGTTGAGGTCGGTGGCCTCCGGGACGATCGTGCCCAGCGGCGCCACGTACCCGCGGTCGACGAGCGCGAGGGTGCCCATGCCGCCGGCCTCCTCGTCGGCGACCGAGGCGATGATCAGGTCGTTGCGCAGCCGGACACCGGCAGCCTTGAGCGCGGCGAGCCCACCGAGCGCCGCGGCCATGCCGCCCTTCATGTCGACCGTCCCGCGGCCGTAGATCTTCCCGTCCTTGCGGGCCCCGCCGAAGGGGTCCTCGGTCCACAGACTGCCGACGCTGACGACGTCGCAGTGGCCCTGGATCATGAAGGCGGGCGCGTCGGGGTCGGTGCCCTTGAAGCGGGCGACGACGTTGGGCCGGCCGGTGAAGTCGCGGCCCGGGTAGTAGCCCGGCCCGTCGGCCCGGTGGGCGAGTTCGTCGGCGCTGGGCTCCCAGACGTCGATCTCGTCGGCGCCCAGCTCCCGCAGCCGGCGTTCGAAGACGGCCTGCACGGGGGCCTCGCCGGAGATCTCCGCCGGGTCTCCGAACCACGGGTTGACGCTGGGAGTGCGGATGAGCTCCTGCAGCAGCTCGATCGTCGCCTCCTCGCCCGCTTCGACGGCAGCGAGGATCTGCTCGCGGGTGACGGTGGTGGGTGCGGTCATGGGAATGCCTTTCCGTGGGTCAGAGCGCGGGCTGCGCGGTCTGGGACCGCGAGCGCACGAGCATGGAGACGATGAGCACGGCCCCGAGCAGGCCGATCTGGTAGGTGCTGCCGACGCCGGCCAGCTGGAGGCCGGAGTTGAGGACGGCGACGAGCAGCAGCGCGAGGAAGGTTCCGGACAGCCGCCCGGTCCCGCCGGTGATCGCGGTGCCGCCGAGGACGGCGATGGTGATGGCCTGCAGCTCGAAGCCCGTGCCGGCGGTCGGCCGGGCGTTGAGCAGCCACGACGCCGTGACGATCGCGCCGACCGCCGCCAGCGTCGAGGCGATGACGTACAGCGAGAGGCGGATCCGCTTGACGTCCACCCCGACCAGGCCGGCGGCACGCTCGTTCGAGCCGACCTGGTAGACCCGCCGGCCGAAGACCGTGCGTTGCATGACGAAGGCGCCGATCACGAACGCGGGGATGAGCACGCAGAGCACCTGGAAGGGCACCCCGGCGATCGAGGTCTGGCCGATCGTCGAGAACCCCGCGCGGTCGAAGCCGTTGATGTCGACACCGTCGGACAGGACGTTCGCCGCCGACGAGAACAGATAGAGCGTGCCGAGGGTGACGATGAGCGGCGGCAGCTGGAGCCCGGTGATGAGGCCGCCGTTGACGAGCCCGAGCAGGGCGCCGACGACGAGGGTGAGCAGCGCGGCCAGCCAGGGGTTGAGCCCGCCGTTGACCGCGAGGAGCCCGAACACCACCGAGCACAGCGAGAGCGTCGAACCGATCGAGAGGTCGATGCCGCCGCCCCCGCCCAGAATCACCAGCGTCTGCCCCAACGCCAACAGCCCGATGACGGCGCTGTACTGCAGCAGACTCAGAAGGTTGCCGGTGTTGAGGAAGTACGGCGAGATGAGGCTCATGGCCACCATCGCGACGGCGATGAGCGCCAGCAGTACGACGCGTCGGTCGCGCAGGGCGGCGCTCACTCCGCCACACCCGAGCGCCGGCGCAGCAGCACGACCGCGCCGTTGACGCCCACGGCCAGCAGGATCACGCAGCCGACGAGCAGCCCGTTCCACAGTGACGGCACCCCGGCCAGGACGATGCCGTTCTCGAGCAGCGCGATGAAGACCACCCCTCCCAGGGTTCGCAGGACGGAACCTTCTCCGCCGAGGATCGAGGTGCCGCCGACGACGACCGAGGCGATGGCGAGCAGACTGAGTTCGCCCCCGCTGGATGCCTGGACGACGCCGACGCGCGCCAGGTACGTGCAGGCGGCGAGCCCCACGAGGAGCCCGAGGACGAGCGACCCGAGCAGGCGCACCCGCCGCACGTCGATGCCGGCCAGCCGGGCGGCCTCGACGTTCGACCCGATGGCGAACACCGACCGGCCAACGCGGGTGCCGACGAGCACGAGGTGCAGTGCCGCGTAGACGACCAGGACGACGAGGAGCATGAGCGGCACCCCGGCCGCCCGCTCGCTCCCGGACAGGAACGGCAGGACCGGACCGGAGAACACGTCGCGGCGGTTCCACAGCGCGAACAGCGCGGTCTGGAAGAGCGCGCTGGTGCCGAGGGTGGCGACGATCGACGGGATCGACAGCCGCGCCGTCAGCAAGCCATTCAGCAGCCCGAGCAGCGCACCCCCGATGAGCGCCACGATCAGCGTGAGGGCGCCCGGGGTCCCGCTGGACATCAGGGTGGCGAGGAACCACGAGATCAGGCCGACCGCGTATCCGGTGGACACGTCGATGCCGCCCATGAGGACGACCACCGTCAGGCCCGCGGCGATCAGCGCGATGTCGGCGGCGTTGACGGCCACGTTGACGAGGTTGTCGGCCGACAGGAACCGCGAGGAGAGCAGGGCGAAGACGATCACCTCCCCGATCAGCAGAGCCGGTAGGAGCAGGCTCTGCACCCTCTCCAGCGCGACGAGCGCCGGGCTGCGGGACGGGCCGGTGACGGTGACGGCGCTCATGCGGCCACCCCCGTCGCGGCGCGCAGGATCGCCTGCTCGGTGATCTGCTCGCCGGAGAGGCGGGCGGTGACCCGGCCCTCGTGCAGGACGGTGACGTCGTCGGCCAGGGTGAGCATCTCCGCCATCTCGCTGCTGATGACGAGCACGGCGGCCCCCGCCGCGGCCAGCTCGCGCACCCGTCGGTGGATCTCGCTCTTGGTCGCGACGTCGATGCCGCGGGTCGGCTCGTCGAGCATGAGCACGGTCGGCTCGGTGGCGACCAGTCGGGCGAGGAGGACCTTCTGCTGGTTCCCGCCGGACAGGGAGGTGATGGGGGCGCCCGACCCCTGCGCCTTGATCGCGAGGTCGTCGGACCAGCGCTTGACCAGGGCGGCCTCCCGGGCCCGGGAGAGCACGCCGAACCGGGTGAGCACGGCGAGCGAGGCGGCGGCGAGGTTCTCGCCGACGGTCATGTGCGGCAGCAGACCCTGCGTGCGCCGGTCCTCCGGCAGGTAGGCGATCCCGCGGGCCAGCGCGTCCCGGCTGGATCGGGGCCGGTAGGGGACGCCCCGATAGGTGACCTCCCCGGCGTCGATGCGGTGCTCGCCGAACAGGGCCATGGCCAGCTCGGTGCGCCCCGCGCCGACCAGGCCGTACAGCCCGCTGATCCACCCGGCCCGCACCTGCAGGTCGACTCCGGCGAACGCGCCGTGGGCGGTCAGCCCGTGGGCTTCGAGCATGACCGCGCCGCCGCCGTGCCCGCCGGTGGGGGCTTCGGTGGTGGACGTCTCGGCGACCAGGTGTCCCGCGCGGTCGACCTCGATCTCCCCGCTCGATCCCATCATCGCCAGCAGGGCCTCCCGGTCGGCCTCGTGCGTCTCCCCGGCGTTGCGGCCGTCGCGGAGCACGACGAATCGGTCGGCCACCCGCTCGAGCTCGTCGAAGCGGTGGGTGATGTAGCAGATGCCGGTGCCCTCGCCGGCCAGCTGGTCGACGAGGGCGAACAACCGGTCCGCCTCGGTGGCGGTGAGGATGGAGGTCGGCTCGTCGAGGATGAGCAGCTTCGCGCGCATGGAGATCGCGCGGGCGATGAGCACCTGCTGCTGGTCGGCCAGCGACAGGTCGCCCATCTTCCGGCCCAGCAGGCGGGCCGGCAGACCGAGCCGGTCGAGCAGTGCGCTCGCCTCGTCGCGCATCGCCCCTCGGTCGAGGCGCCCCCGGCGGGTGGGCTGCCGTCCCATCCACAGGTTCTCCAGGACCGACAGGTGCGGGAACCCGGAGGGCTCCTGGTAGACGATCGAGACGCCGGCGCGATTGGCGTCGTCCGGGGAACGCGGCGCGAACGGGGCGCCGTCGAGCGTAATGGACCCGGCGTCCGGGCTGTGGACGCCGGCGAGCACCTTCATCAGGGTCGATTTGCCGGCGCCGTTCTCGCCCATGATCGCCACCCGCTCACCGGCGGCGACGACGAGATCGACGTCGGAGAGGGCCCGGGTGGCCCCGAAGCGCTTGGTGATCCCGGAGGCCGTCAGCAGTGGTGGGGCACCACCACTGCTGACGACCGTCCCGGTGCGGTCGGTCATCGCGCTCAGAAGTCGTAGTCGGCGTAGTTCTCGGCGGTGAACACCGAGGGCTCGCCCAGCAGCAGGATCCCGGTGGCCTCGTCGTAGGTGACCGGCTCGTCCAGACCCGGCACCTCGTTCTCGGCGGCGAACTCGTTGCCCTCGACCAGCTGGGCGAGCGCCCAGACGGTCAGGTAGCCGAGGTCCTCGACGTTCCACAGCACGGTCGAGGTCATCGCGCCGCTCTCGAGGAAGGGAGCAGCGGTCTGAGGGGAGCCGAACCCGGTGACGGCGACGGTGCCGATCTTGTCCGCGGTGGTCACGGCCTGACCGACGCCGGGCACGGCCGTCGATGGCACGGCGATGATGCCCGCCAGGTCGGGGTAGGCGGTCATGAGGTTCTGGGCCTCTTCGAGGGCCTGCGCAGTGTCGGTGGTGTACCGGATGCCGCCGACCAGCTCCATGTCCGGGTACTCGGCCGCAGCTTGCGCCTCAGCGGCGTCGATCCAGGCGTTGAAGGTTGCCGAGTCGGCGCTGCCGGAGATGATCCCGTACTGCCCAGTACCGCCCGTCGCGTCGGCGAGCTGATCCATCACCGTGGCGCCGAGCTGCTCGTCGGAGGCCTGCGAGACGAACACCGAACGGTCGCTGTCGGGTGCGTCGGCGTCGGACGTGGCGATCTGCACGCCGTCGTCCTGCGCCCGAGTGATCGAGCTGTTGATCGAGGTCGGGTCCAGCGGGCTGATGGCGATCGCATCGAAGCCCTGGGAGACCAGGTTGTCGAGGATGCGTACCTGCTCGGTGGCGTCGACGGTGGCCGGGCCTGCCTGCTCGTACTCGACGCCGAACTCCTCGGCAGCGCGCTGGGCGCCTGCGTCGAAGCCGTTGAAGTAGGGGATGCCCTCGACCTGCGAGACGAAGGCGACCCGCGTTCCGCCGTCGTTGGCGGCGGCCGACTCACCCGTGGTGGAGGACTGGGTCTCCGAGCAGCCGGAGGCGAGGAGCACCGTGATGGCGAGGGAGGCGGTAGCAACGACGGACCTTTTCACGGTCACTCTCCTTGGGTGGTGCACCGCCCGAAAAGCTTGAGCCGTGCAATCGATTGCCGATGTCCCGGACGCTAGGGTGGTCCAGCGCTCGGGGTCAAGCAGCGGTCTGGCGTGGTAACAGGATGTTTACGTGCGGACGGAAAGGTAAGCGATTGCCTCAAGTCACCCTTGCGATGGTCGCCGAGGAGGCTGGCGTGTCCACCGCGACGGCCTCGCGCATCCTTTCCGGGGCCCGGGCGGGCAGTCCCGAGACGGCCGCCCGCGTGCGGACGGCGGCCCGGGACCTCGGCTACACCGGCAACTCCATCGCTCGTGCGCTGCGCCGGCGGACCACCGGAAACGTCGGCATGGTCGTGCCAAGCATCGGGAACCCGTTCTTCACGAGCCTGGTGGAGGAGGTGGAGCACCACCTCGCCGGGATGGGGCTGAACCTCTTCCTCTGCGACGCCCGCAATGACCCGGAGCTGGAGGCCGAGAGGCTCACCTCGCTGACCCGGGGCAACGTCGATGGCATCCTCATCAGCCCCGTGGACTCCGAGCGGAGCCGCGCCGCCCTGGAGGCGACCGCCGCCACGGTGCCGGTCGTACAGCTCGACCGCTTCGTCCGGGGAAGCGACGGCGACCGGGTGATCCTCGACGACGACCACGCGATCCGCCTCGTGGTCGAGCATCTGGCCGACGTCGGGGCGACGACGGCAGCCTTCGTCACCTCCACCGCGGGCAGCTCCTCGGCGCACCTGCGGCTGGCCGGCGTGCAGCGCTGGGGGCTCCAGTACGGGGTCTCGATCGCCCCTGATCATGTGCTGGACGGCGAGTTCACGCTGCTCTGGGGTGCGCGGGCCGCCGATCGGCTGCTGGCGACCGGGCCGCTGCCCGACGCCGTCATCTGTTCCGACGACCTGCTCGCGGTGGGCATGGTGATGCGCCTCGCGCAGCAAGGTGTGCACGCGCCGACCGACGTCCTCGTCTCGGGCTTCGACGACATCGACCTGGCATCGCTGACGGTCCCGTCGATCACCACTCTGCGCCAGCCCCGCGAGCGGATGGCGGCCGAGGCGGTCCGCCTCCTCGCGGCCCGCACGGCCGACCCGTCCCGAGCCGGCTCCACTGTGTCGCTGCAGGGCGTGCTCGTCGCACGGGCCAGCACCGCGCGGCGGCACGATGCAGCGCCGGCCGGGCCGTCCTGATCGCCGATCACGGGGGCGGGAAGGCTCGCCGCAGCTGGGACCGCGACGCGCTGCACTGCGCTGGACACGCCGAGGTGAACCGGGGCGCCGCGGACGGTGGAGATCGTCTCGCCGGCCACGTTCGAGCAGAGCGCGGAGGGTCTGGCCTGCACGTCGGCGGGGACCGCTACGTCGACGGCCGCTGACCCGTGTCCACCCGGCGGATGACGTAGGGTGCCGCGGCCTACGACTTTGGTCGTACCGGAGTCGGCACCTCCGGGCGATGTGGAGCACCCCTCGCGCCGGACACGCTCATGCCATGACCCACGTGCAGGGCTCCACCGTCCAGCTGGACCCGGACCGCGGCTTCCGCGGCGCCGCGGTCACGGACGTCATGGCGATCCTCGGCCTGGTCTTCGCCGTCGTCCTCTTCCCCCTCGGCATCGTCTTCAGCGCCCTCGGCCTCCGCAACACCCGACGCGACGGCACCCGCGGACGCGGCCTCGCCCTCGCCGGGATGACCGTGTCCCTCCTGGTGGCGGGGACCATCGTGCTGCTCGTGGCACTGACCGGCCTGTGAGCACCGAGGTGAGGGAACGAGGTCCCGCGGTGCCCTCGACCGTTCCTGACCCGGCGAGCGTCGTCGCCGCCCGCCAGCTCGCCGAGGAGGCGCACCAGCGCCGTCCGCACGTCCGCCGGTCCCGGCCTCTGAAGCTCCGGCCACTCCGTCCCCGACCGGGCCCGCCGGCCGGCACCGGAGCCGCCGGATAGCGACCGCCGGCGCCGTCGCGGTGCAACGCGTTGCGCCGCTCTGGACGCCCGACACCGACCACGCCACACTCCGCTGACCAGCACCGGACGACGACGTCACGGAGGTCGGCATGGCGTATCCGTTCGACCGCAGCGGCATCGAGACGGGCCCGGACGGAATCCGCCGGTACGCCAACCTCCCGCAGAACCTCCTGGCGCTCCTGAGATCGGCGGTCGACGGCCGGCCGGACGGCGAGGCGCTGGTCGAGCTCGGCGGCGAGCGGGTCACCTACCGGCAGCTGTGGGACCGCGCCGCCCGCGTCGCCGGCGGCCTGCGCGCGGCAGGCGTCCAGCCGGGGGACCGCGTCGCCAACCGCCTGCCCAACGGCAACGACTGGGTCTACGGGTTCTGGGGCACGCTGCTCGCCGGCGCCGTCGTCGTCCCGGTGAACACCCGCTTCGCCGAGCCCGAGGTCCGCTACGTCCTCGACGACTCCGGCGCCGCCTACGCCTTCGAGCCCGGACAGCCGCTGCCCGACGGCGATCCGCTCGAGACCACCGACCAGGGGCTCACCGACCTGGCCGCGATCTTCTACACGAGCGGCACGACCGGCTTCCCCAAGGGTGCGATGACCACCCACGAGAACTTCCTGTCCAACGTCGAGACCTGCCTGCGCTGCCTCGCCGTCGACCGGTCGGAGCCCGCGTCCACGCTCATCTCGGTGCCGCTGTTCCACGTCACCGGCTGCAACTCCCAGCTCCTGGTGGTCACGGCGCTGGCCGGGACGTCGGTGATCATGCCGGCGTTCGAGGTGCGGGCCTTCCTCCGCGCCATCCAGGACGAGCGCATCTCGCTGCTCACCACCGTGCCGGCGATCTACTGGCTGGCACTGCAGCAGCCGGACTTCGGCGACGTCGACACCTCGTCGGTCCGCTCCCTCAGCTACGGCGGCGCCCCCATCGCCCCCGACCTGGTGCACCGCATCCAGCAGGCGTTCCCCACCGCCCGGGTCGGCAACGGCTTCGGGCTCACCGAGACCGCGTCCGTCTCCACCTACCTGCCGCACGAGGACGCCGCCGAACACGCCGACACCGTGGGTTACCCCGCGCCGGTGGTCGACGTGCGGCTGGCCGACCCCGACCCGGTGAGCGGGGTGGGGGAGCTGCTCATCCGCGGCCCGAACGTCGTCCCCGGGTACTGGCGCAAGCCGGAGCAGACGGCGGAGACGTTCGTCGACGGCTGGCTGCACAGCGGCGACCTGGCCCGCATCGACGACGACGGACGCGTCTCGATCGTCGACCGCAAGAAGGACATGATCAACCGCGGCGGGGAGAACGTGTACTGCGTCGAGGTGGAGAACGCGCTGGCCGCCCACCCCGACGTGGGCGAGGTCGCCGTCATCGGCGTGCCCGACTCGATGATGGGCGAGAAGGTCGGCGCGGTGGTGGTGCCCCGGCCCGGCCGCACACCCGACGTCGCGGACCTGACCTCCTTCGCGGCCGAGCACCTGGCCGACTTCAAGGTGCCCCAGTACGTCGTCATCCGGTCCGAGCCGCTGCCCCGCAACCCCGGCGGCAAGGTGCTCAAGCCCTCCCTGCGCGAGCAGACCGACTGGCCCACCCAGCGCTGAGACCCGTCCACCGAAGGGAAGACATGCCCACCGTCGAGACCGTCCGAGGCCCGATCGACACCGCGGACCTGGGTCCCACGCTCATGCACGAGCACGTGTTCGTGCTCTCCACCGAGCACCTGCAGAACTACGGCGAGAACGACTGGTGGGACGAGGACGAGCGGGTCGCCGACGCGGTCGAGCAGCTGAACGCCCTCAAGGCGCTCGGCATCGACACGATCGTCGACCCCACGGTGTGGGGGCTGGGCCGCTACATCCCGCGCGTGCAGCGGGTGGCCGAGCACACCGACCTCAACATCATCGTGGCCACCGGCCTCTACACCTACGACGAGATCCCGCACCAGTACGAGCACCGCGGCCCGGGCCTGCTGCTCGACCTCCCGGTCGACCCGATGGTCACCGACTTCACCCGCGACATCCGCGACGGGATCGCCGGCACCGGGGTCAAGGCGGCGTTCCTCAAGTGCGTGGTGGAGGCCAAGGGCCTGACCCCGGGCGTGGAGCGCAACCTGCGCGCCTGCGCCGCCACCCACCGCGACACCGGCGCGCCGATCACCGTCCACACCTCCGTCGGCAACCAGGCCGGGCGAATGGCCCTGCAGGTGTTCCGCGACGAGGGCGTCGACCTCACCAAGGTCGTCATCGGCCACGCCGGCGACAGCAACGACCTCGACTACCTCTCCGAGCTGGCCGACGCCGGCTGCCTGCTCGGGATGGACCGCTTCGGTCTGGACATCTACAACCCGACGTCGTCGCGGGTGGACACCATCGTCGCCCTCGCCGAGCGCGGTTACGCCGACCGGATGGTGCTGGCCCACGACGCGAGCTGCTACATCGACTACTTCCCGGGCGCCGAGGCGCAGGCGGCCAAGCAGCAGATCGCGCCGAACTGGAACTACACGCACATCAGCACCGACGTGCTGCCCATGCTGCGCGAGCGGGGCATGACCGACGACCAGATCCGGCAGATGCTGGTGGAGGCCCCGCGGCGCTACTTCGAGTGACCGGGACGGCGCCCCGTCGGGGATCGTGTCGTCATGGCCCCGCCGCCGTCCGACCAGCCGTCCGGCGACCAACTGCCCGACGACCCGCCGCCCGGCCCCGAGTCGGCCGCGCTGGTGGCGGCCGGCGAGCCCGGTCCGCACAACGCCGTCACCGTCGCGGCCGTCTTCTGGACGGCGGTCACCGAACCCGACGGGCCGGACCTCGAGATCCTCGGCCTCGTCGTCACACCGGAGAGCTGGCAGTGGTGGGGCGACTTCGCCCGCGCCGCCCTCCTGCTGCCCGGCTGCGGCATGGCCTCCGAGGCGCAGCCCTCGGCCGACGACCCCGACGTCGTCTACCTGAGCTTCCTCCCCGAGGCGGGGGAGGGGGATGCCGTCATCGCGACGCTGGTCTGGCGTCCGGGGCTCGGCGGCTGGCGAGTGCACGCGCTCGGCGAGCGGGTGCGGCCGGACCACGTGCCGCACGACCGCTGACCCGGGCCGCCGGGCTCACCGGCGACGACGGGTGCCGAAGAGACCGCGGGTGAGCTCCCGGCCCAGCGCGGACGCGGCCGAGCGGGTGAAGGACCGGAAGGCCGACGAGCCGAGCACCTTCGCCACCAGGTCCTCCTCGGCCGGCTCCGGTGCCCGGCGGCGGGCACGGGACCGCGGCGTCGGCGGCGCGTCCGGGATCTCCGGCCACGGGTTCGGGAGTTCCGCCTCGGGAGCCGGCACCGGGGCGGGCGGTGGGGGAGCGAGCCGGGCGGCCAGCCGCTCGTAGGCAGAGTCGCGGTCCACCGGCTCGCCGTACTTCGGCCAGAGCGGCGAGGCGGCGACGGCCGCCGTCAGCACGGCCGGATCGACCGGTGCCATGAGTGACCGCGGGGCGCGCAGCATGGTCGCGGCGACGGGCGTGGGGGAGCCGCGCTCGGACAGCACGGTCACCGCGGCCTCGCCGGTGCCGAGCGACGTCAGCAGCTCCTCGAGGTCGTAGTCCTCGCTCTTCGGGAACGTGGACACCGTCTTGCGGAGGGCCTTCGCGTCCTCGGGGGTGAAGGTGCGCAGCGCGTGCTGCACGCGGTTGCCGAGCTGCCCCAGAACCGCGCTCGGCACGTCCGTCGGGTTCTGGGTGACGAAGAAGATGCCGACGCCCTTGGAGCGGATGAGCCGCACGGTCTGGGTCACCGACTCGAGGAACGCCTTGCTCGCGCCGCTGAACAGCAGGTGTGCCTCGTCGAAGAAGAAGACGAGCTTGGGCTTGTCCAGGTCGCCGACCTCGGGCAGCTCCTCGAACAGCTCGGCGAGCAGCCACATGAGGAAGGTCGAGAACAGCGCCGGCCGGTCCTGGACGGCGGCCAGCTCGACGGCGCTGATCACCCCCTGGCCGTCGGCGGTGGTCCGCATGATGTCGGCGGGCTCCCACTCCGGTTCCCCGAAGAAGACGTCCCCGCCGATCTCCTCCAGGCCGATGAGGTTGCGCAGGATGACGCCCGCGGTGGCCGGCGAGAGCCCGCCGAGGTTCTTCAGCTCCGGCTTGCCCTCGTCGCTGATCAGCCAGCTGACGACCGACCGCAGGTCCTTGAGGTCCAGCAGCGGCAACCCCGCGTCGTCGGCGTAGTGGAAGATCAGGCCGAGGGAGCTCTCCTGCGTCGGGTTGAGGTCGAGCACCTTGGACAGCAGCACCGGGCCGAAGCCGGTCATGGTGGCCCGCACCGGCACGCCGGGCCCGATCCCGCCCAGGGACAGGAACTCCACCGGGTAGCCGGTGGGCGTCCAGGCGTCACCTGTCTGCTCTGCCCGGGCGGCGACCCGCTCGCCGGTCGCGCCGGGCTGGGCCAGCCCGCTCAGGTCGCCCTTGATGTCGGCCAGGACCACCGGCACCCCGGCGGCCGACAGCTGCTCGGCCATCACCTGCAACGTCTTCGTCTTTCCCGTGCCCGTCGCGCCCGCGACGAGGCCGTGCCGGTTGAGCATCGCCAGCGGCAGCCGCACCCCAGCCGCGGGATCAGTCACACCGGCGTGCATCACCGACCCGAGCTCCAGGGCTCTGCCCGCGGTGGCGTAGGCGGCGGCGATGCGCGCCTGGACTCCGGCCCCTGCTCCGTCTGCTGCTCCCGGCTCGGTCACAGCGGGACCGTAGCGGCCGGCGCGGCTCCCGGCCGGGGACCGGTGCGACTTTCCATGGCGCGCCATGGAATGGCATGAGCCTCTCTGGCGTGGGGTAGGCCCGGGCGGCCAGCGAGGTGCCGGGAAACAGTCTGCGGTCTCGCTGCACCTCTCATCGGAGTTCTCCGGCATGCGCATGTTGTCCCGGCTCACCCTCGTCCCAGCGGCAGTGCTCGGCGCTGTCCTCCTCACCGCAGCACCCGCCCTCGCCGCGCCGTCCGAGCAGGACACCGCCTGGATGCAGCTGGCCCACCAGAGCAACCTCACCGAGATCGCCGCGGGTACTGCGGCTCAGCAGCAGGCGACCACCCAGGAGGTGAAGGACCTGGGCGCGATGTTCATCCAGATGCACACCGAGCTGGACACGGCGCTCACGCAGGCCGCCCAGCAGCTGGGGGTGCAGCTGCCGGCCGAGCCCAGCCCGGAGCAGAAGCAGCAGCTCGCCGCCGTCCAGGCCAACACGGGCCAGGCGTTCGACACCGCCTGGATCGCCCAGCAGATCGGCTCGCACAGCACCACGCTCGCGGCGACGCAGAAGGAGCTGGCGTCCGGTTCCGACGAGACGGTCCTGACCCTGGCGCGCACGTCCACGCCGGTGGTCCAGCAGCACCTCGTCGAGCTCCGGACGGTGGCCGCGAAGTACGGCGTCCCGACGTCGGTGCCCGGCGGCACCGGTGGCCAGGCCGCTGACGACGGCACGATGGGTCTCGGCTGGGGCCTCGCCGGTCTCGGCGCGGTGGCGATCGGCGCCGGCGCCTTCGGCCTGGTGCGCCGTCGCTCGACGGTTGCCTGACCGACGCATGACCGCCCCGCGACGCCGGACCCTCATCGGTCTGGTGGTCGCGGGGCTGCTGCTCGTCGGCTCGGGGCTGGCCCTGACCCTCGCCTCGCCCCGGGCCGACGCCCAGGCCTTCGGTCCACCGCCGGTTCCGCCGTCCCGGTCCGCGGACCGGCCGACCGCGAACCCGCCGGCGCCGGAACCCACTGATCCCGCACCGCTGCCCGAGGTGCCTGCCGCGCCGGTCGGGATCTCGCTCCCGCTGACCCCGGGTCCCGTTCCCCTGGTCCCCGTCGGCGTCCTCGACACCGGCGCCCTGCTGCTCCCCGAGCGGCCGTCCGTCCTGGGTTGGTACGCCGCGGGCGCGCTACCAGGCAGCCCGTCCGGCACCGTCGTCGTCGCCGGGCACGTCGACTCGGCCGAGTTCGGCGCCGGCCCCCTGGAGACCCTCCTCGAGGTCGGCATCGGGGACGCCGTCGAGCTGACCGACGCCGCGGGCGGCACCCACCGGTACGCGGTCGAGTCGCGGACCTCGTACCCGAAGTCGGCACTGCCGCGAGAGCTGTTCCGCGCCGACGGACCACCCCGCCTGGCCCTGGTCACCTGCGGCGGCGCCTTCGACGAGGGCACCGGCCAGTACGCCGACAACGTCGTCGTCCTCGCCGTGCCCGCGCACTGAGACCGGCTCCGGCCGCTCAGCGCGGCAGGTGCTGCCAGTCCCGCGGCGAGAGCCCGAAGGCCGCACGGAAACGTCGTGCGAAGTGGCTCGGGTCGGAGAAGCCGCAGGCCTGCGCCACCGAGGCGATGGCCCGTTGCCGGCCCGCCGGGGCGGCGAGGAGCGCGCGAGCCTCCTCCAGCCTCCGGCCGATGATCCACTGCTCCAGGCTCAGCCCCGCCTCCGCGCACGACCGGTAGAGCAGGCGGACCGAGACGTTGTGCGCCCGCGCGATCCGCTCCGGCGTCAGGTCGGGCTCGGCGAGGTGCTGCTGGGCGTAGACGAGCACCCGGCTCACCAGCGTCTCCGCCCGCACCTGTGGCCGGATCGCGACGTCGCCGGCGGCGGACACCAGAAGTGCCCGGACCAGCTCGGTCGTCGCCCGCCCCAGGGATGCCGCACCCGGGTCCAGGGACAGCTGCTCGGCCCGGTCGGCCAGCCGTTGCAGGTGGGCGCGCACGAGCCCGTGCAGTGGGCTCGCCCGAAGGCGGGGACCCGCTCGCCGCACGACGTCTACCGGCAGTGCCAGGTGCTCGTACGGGATCTGGAAGGCGCGCGACCCGCCCCAGCCGCCCCAGGAGAAGGCGTAGGGGCCGGTCAGGTCGCTCAGCATCAGCGAGTCGTCCCGGACGGCGGACTCGGCGTCGAACTGGCTGAACCGGCCCACCCCACTGGCCTGGAAGGCGAGCGCGACGACCGGCGTCGCCTCCATGCGCAGGTGACGTGACGTGCGCAGCAGCCGGAAGCCGGTCGAGTCCGCCGTGAACAGGTTGGCGGAGCCGAACTCCCACAGGTGCATGCGTGCCCGGACCCCGCCGGACGGGTCCTCGTGGTCGATGCGGCAGGGCACCGAGGCCTCGCCCATGGCGGCGCGGAAGGCGTCGACGCGCTCGGCGCGCGGTACGGCCGCGGTGTCGAGGAGGAGCATCCGGCCTTCCTGGAGTCGGGGGCAGGCGCGGCAGTGGTGCGCAGGTCGGGCCGCTGACGCCGCCGAGCGTGGCAGAGGCCGTCGCCACGCGGAACGTCCCGACGCGCGAAACCTGCGTGCAGCGTGGGTCCGGAACCGTGCAGCGACAGCACATAGGCACCGGTCCCGCGCTGCCAGGCTCCGTCCATACGGATGCACGGACAACTGATCCACGCGGAGAGCGGCATGGGCCTCGTCACCACCCCGGACGGCACCGACATCTTCTACAAGGACTGGGGGAGCGGTCAGCCCGTCGTCTTCAGCCACGGCTGGCCGCTCAACGCGGACGCCTGGGACGGCTCGGCGCACGTCATGGCCTCGAACGGCTTCCGGACGATCGCCCACGACCGGCGTGGTCACGGGCGGTCGAGCCAGACGTGGCACGGCCACGACATGGACACCTACGCCGACGACCTCGCCGCGCTGATCGACTCCCTCGACCTGCACGACGTGATCCTCGTCGGGCACTCCACGGGCGGCGGCGAGGTGACCCGGTACCTCGGCCGGCACGGCACCGGGCGGGTGGCCAAGGCCGTGCTGCTGGGAGCGGTCCCGCCGCTGATGCTCCGCACCGATGCCAACCCGGAGGGGCTGCCGATCGCGGCCTTCGACGCCATCCGCGCGGGGGTGACCGGCGACCGCTCGCAGTTCTACAAGGACCTCGCCGTCCCCTTCTACGGCATGAACCGTGAGGGGGCGCAGATCTCGCAGGGCGTCGTCGACGCGTTCTGGCTGTGGAGCATGCAGGTCGGGCTGAAGGGCGCCCTGGACTGCATCCGCGCCTTCTCCGAGACCGACTTCACCGACGACCTGCGCCAGATCGACGTGCCGGTGCTGGTCGCCCACGGCGACGACGACCAGATCGTCCCGTTCCTCGCCTCGGCACCGAAGACGGCCGATCTGCTCAAGGACGCGCAGCTGAAGGTCTACCCCGGGGCGCCGCACGGCTTCACCGGGGCGCTCGAACAGGAGTTCACCGCTGACCTGCTCGCCTTCGCGCGGGCCTGAGAGGAACGCAGAGATGACCCCCGTCCCCACCCCCCGCCCCTCGCAGACTCCGCCTCCCGGTGGTCCCGACACCATCGTCCTGGTGCACGGGTTCTGGGTCACCCCCCGCAGCTGGGAGGACTGGAAGGCGCACTACGAGGCCAAGGGCTACCGCGTCCTGACCCCCGCCTACCCCGGTTTCGAGGTCGAGGTCGAGGCGCTCAACGCCGACCCGACGGTCATCGCGGAGCTCACGCTGCCGACGATCGTCGACCACTACGCGGCTGTGATCGAGGAGCTGGACACGCCGCCGATCATCATCGGCCACTCCGCAGGCGGGACGCTGACGCAACTGCTCCTCGACCGCGGGTACGGCGCCGTCGGTGTCACCCTCAACTCGGCGCCGACCGAGGGCGTGCGGGTGCTGCCGCTGTCGCAGCTCAAGTCGACGTTCACCGCCTTCAAGAACCCGGCCAACCGGCACCGCGAGGTCCCGCTGACCGAGGCGCAGTGGCACTACGCCTTCACCAACACGTTCAGCGAGGAGGAGTCGCGGCGGCTCTACCAGCGGTACGCGATCCCGGCCCCGGGCCGGATCATCTGGAGCGGGGTGCTGGCCAACTTCATGCCCGGCCCACAGGACGCGCACGTCGACTACGCCAAGCCCGACCGCGTCCCGTTGCTGTTCATCTCCGGCGGCGAGGACCACATCATGCCGCCGAGCGTGCAGCGCTCGAACGCCAAGCACTACACGACGGGCGTCGTCGAACTGGAGGAGTACCCGGGGTACGCGCACCTGCTGCCGGCGCAGGAGGGCTGGCAGGCGATCGCCGACCACGCCCTGGAGTGGGCGCTGGCCCACGCGGTGACCCGGAAGCAGGAGGCCGGCCAGCAGTGAAGGACGTCCGGCTCACCCACATCGGCGGGCCGACGGTCCTCATCGAGGTGCACGGCTGGCGGCTGCTGGTCGACCCGACGTTCGACGCCCCCGGACGGAGGTACGCCTTCGGCTGGGGGACGTCGTCCCGGAAGGTCACCGGACCCGCCGTCCCGGCCGCCGCCGTGCTGCCCGTCGACGCGGTGCTGCTCAGCCACGACCACCACGCCGACAACCTGGACGACGCCGGTCGCGCCCTGCTCCCGCGGACCGGCGCCGTCGTCACGACCGAGGCCGGAGCGCGGCGCCTGGGCGGAGCGGCCCGCGGGCTGCGTCCCTGGGGGACGACGGAGCTGACGGCTCCCGGGAGACCGACCATCGAGGTGACCGCGACGCCCGCCCGGCACGGTCCGCCGTTGAGCCGGCCGGTGGCCGGCGCGGTCGTCGGCTTCGCGCTGCGCTGGGACGGCCTGGACGACGGCGTCCTGTGGATCTCCGGGACACCGTGCTCTTCGGCGGCGTGCGCGAGGTGGCTGACCGGTTCGACGTCGACACCGCGTTGCTGCACCTGGGCGGGGTCCGCTTCCCGGTGACCGGGCCGCTGCGCTACTCGATGACCGCGGGCCAGGCGGTCGAGCTGTGCCGGGTGCTGCGGCCGCGGACGGCGATCCCGGTCCACTACGAGGGCTGGTCGCACTTCCGCCAGGGCCGCGACGCGATCGAGGCCGAGTTCGCCCGCGCGCCGGCCGACGTCCGTGCGCGCCTGCGCTGGCTACCGCTGGGAGAGGCGGTGCAGCTCGCGGCGTGATGCGGTGGGGTGGGCGCGCGCGGCCCACCCCACCGGGCCCCGTCAGCCGCCGCGCTCGACCTCTGCCTGCACCACACCGCGGAGGGCGGTCAGCAGCGCCCCGTCCGACGTGTCGCCGCGGTCGAGCGCCTGGCGGGCCGGCTCGGGCAGCAGCGAGAGGTCGACGGTGTCGAGCCACGCCACGTCGTCGCCGTTGCGCCGCCCCACCTGCAGCCCCTCGCCGTCCCTGCGCAGGACGTACTTCTCGCTGTCGATGCTGATCGTCATGTCGTCGCTCATGGCGGGCCCCTACCCGCGAGGACGGCCGTTCCACGCCCCGATGCCGGGGCGATGATGACGCCGTGGACGAGGAGTGCTGCGAGGTCGTGGTCACCGCCGCCGACGCCGACTGGCTGGCCGGCTTCACCCGCACCCTGGTCGAGGAACGGCTGGCCGCGTGCGGCCACCAGCTCGCCGCCATCCGCTCGGTCTACCGGTGGGAGGGCGCAGTGCACGAGGAGCCCGAGGCCCGGGTGGCGCTGCACACCCGCCGCTCGCTGGTGCCCGCGGTCGTGGCCCGCACCGGGGAGCTGCACCCCTACGAGGTGCCGTGCGTGATCGCGCTGCCGCTGGTGGACGGGAACCCGGCGTACCTGCGCTGGGTGGTCCAGGAGACGCGCGAGCCCTGACGGGCCGGTGGGCGGCCTCACCCTTTGGGGCCGGTCCGGCCGGCGGGGCCTGTGGCTCCGGTCACCGCTGCCGATGGATACCGGGACGAGGGCACCACGGACGGTGGCCCTCCCGGAGCAGGGTGGTGACGTGGAAGTAGCACGCAAGCGCTTCGAGCTGCCCCCTGACGTGCGCCACCAGCGGGACGCCGACCTGGACGCCGCGCTCCTGCACACCGTGCTCGACGCGCTGCCCTCGCCCACGGTCCTGCTCGACCCCGACGGCATCATCGCCATGACCAACCGGGTGTGGGTCACCTCCGGTGAGGAGCACGGCACGATCATCCCGCCGGGCGCGGACTACTACGCGGCGGCGACCGCGGTGCACGGGGACGCCGAGGGACATGCGCTGGTCCGGTCCCTCCGGACACTGGCGCGGGGCGAGTGCGACGCCGTCGCGGTGGACCGCGAGGTGCCCAGTCCGAGCGACGAGAAGCCGCGCTGGTACCACGTGCAGGCCTCGCGGGTGGGCATCTACGGCCACGTCGTGGTCACCCACACCGACGTGACGGCCCGCGTCCTCGCCGAGCGCACCTCGCTCTGGCGGGCCCGGCACGACCACCTCACCGGGCTGCCCAACCGCGCCCACCTGCACGAGCTCATCGACGAGGAGCTGGGGCGGGGCGACCAGGCCCCCGTGGCCGTGCTCTTCCTGGACGTCGACGGGTTCAAGGACGTCAACGACTCCCTCGGGCACGACGTCGGCGACGACCTGCTGCGGCAGCTCGCCGCTCGGCTCGCCGAGTGCACCCGTGCCGGCGACACAGTCGGGCGGCTCGGCGGTGACGAGTTCGTCGTCATCGGCCGGGATTGCGACGAGGACGGGGCACTGGCCCTGGCCCAGCGGTTCCACGACTCGTTCGACCGTCCCTTCGACCTGGCCGGCCGCACCGCCCGGCTGACCGCCAGCATCGGCGTGGCCACCACGGACGGTTCGGGTACCTGCGTCCGGTCGACCGACCTGGTCCGCGACGCCGACCTGGCGATGTACGCGGCGAAGGCCGCGGGCCGCAACCGCGTCGAGGTGTTCACCCCCGACCTGCGGACGGCGGCCGAGCAGCGGGCGACGCTCGCCGGTGAGCTGCTGCTCGCCATCGAACGCGACGAGCTCGTCCTGCACTACCAGCCGGTGATGGGCCTGCCGTCGCGCCGGTGCACCGGCGTCGAGGCGCTGGTCCGCTGGCAGCACCCCGAGCGCGGTCTCCTGTACCCCGGTGACTTCCTGCCGACGGCGCGGCAGCACGACCTCATGACGCCGCTGGCCCGCTGGGTCCTGCGCGAGGCGACGCGGCAGACGGCCGCCTGGCGGGACGCCGGGCTGGTGCTGGTCACCGGCGTCAACATCAACGCGACCCACTTCACCTCGGGCACGCTCGTCGACGACGTCATGGGCGCTCTGGCCGACGCCGGGCTCGACGCGTGCCAGCTGGTCGTGGAGCTCACCGAGACCTCCGTCGCCGACGATCCCGAACGGGCCGCGGCCCAGTTCGCGGAGCTGCGCACGCGCGGCGTCGAGGTCTCCATCGACGACTTCGGCAGCGGCTTCTCCTCGATCGGCCAGCTGGTCAACATGCCGGCGGGGGTCCTGAAGATCGACCGGAGCCTGGTCGCCTTCACCGAGGGCCGGCGCCGGCAGACGGCCGCAGCCATCGCGGCCGTCGTCGCCCTGGGACAGGCCTGCGGCATCCGCAGCCTGGCCGAGGGCGTGGAGACCGCCGAGCAGCTGGACCTCGCGGAGTCGCTCGGCTGCAGCTTCGCCCAGGGCTACCACATCGCGCGGCCCATGCCGGCCGGCGAGCTGCCGAGCTGGATCGCCGCACACCCGCCGGCCACGATCCCCGTCGCACTGGTCTGAGGGGGACTGCTCAGCCGGGCTCGCCCCGCGCCTTGCGGCGCAGGATCACCGCGATGTCCACGACGGCGACGGCGCCGAGCACGAGGAGCGCGATCCCGGGCCAGGCCGGCAGCTCATCGACCGCCAGCCAGCCCAGGCCGCCGCCGACGCAGACGACCAGCCCGAAGACGGCCAGGACGAGCCGGAGGGTGAGCGCCGACCGGGCCGGCGCGGCTCCGCCGAAGCCGGCGGTGGGGTCGTGGTGGTCGGGCAGGCCGCGTTCGTAGTCCGCCCGGGATCGTCGTCGGCGGGGCTCGCTCATGCCATGGATGCCTACCCCCGCGCCGGGCGCACTACCCTGGCTAGACGTGGCTGCCGACTTCTCCGTCGTACTCGACGAGCTCAACACGACCCTGGAGTCGATCGAGGCCGTCCTGCGCATCGACGACATGCGCAACGAGATCGCCGACCTGGAGCAGCAGTCCGCCGCGCCGGACCTCTGGAACGACGTCGAGGCCGCGCAGGCCCTGACCTCGCGCCTCTCCTTCCTGCAGGGCACGCTGCGCCGGGTCGAGGAGCTGCGCAGCCGGCTGGACGACGTCGGCCTCATGCACGAGATGGCCGCGGAGGAGAACGACGAGGCCACGATCGCCGAGACCGAGCGCGAACTCGTGAGCATCCGCTCGGTCATCGACGAGCTCGAGGTCCGCACGCTGCTCAACGGCGAGTACGACTCGCGCGAGGCCCTGGTAACGATCCGCTCGGAGGCCGGTGGCGTGGACGCCGCCGACTTCGCCGAGATGCTCATGCGCATGTACCTGCGCTGGGCCGAGCGCCACAAGTACCCGACCGAGGTCTACGACGTCAGCTACGCCGAGGAGGCCGGCATCAAGTCGGCCACCTTCGCGGTCAAGGTGCCGTACGCCTACGGGACCCTCTCGGTGGAGCAGGGCACCCACCGCCTGGTCCGCATCTCCCCGTTCGACAACCAGGGCCGCCGGCAGACCTCCTTCGCCGGCGTCGAGGTGCTGCCCGTCGTGGAGCAGACCGACCACGTCGACATCCCCGAGAACGAGATCCGGGTCGACGTCTTCCGCTCGTCGGGACCGGGTGGCCAGAGCGTCAACACCACCGACTCCGCCGTCCGGATGACGCACATCCCGACCGGCATCGTCGTCTCCTGCCAGAACGAGAAGTCGCAGATCCAGAACCGGGCCGCGGCGCTGCGGGTGCTCCAGGCCCGGCTGCTCGTCGTCCGCCAGGCCGAGCAGCGCGCCGAGATGGACGCGCTCAAGGGGGAGGGGAGCAGCTGGGGGAACCAGATGCGCTCCTACGTCCTGCACCCCTACCAGATGGTCAAGGACCTGCGGACCGACGTGGAGACCGGCAACCCGGCCGACGTGCTGGACGGCGGCATCGACTCCTTCATCGAGGCCGGCATCCGCTGGCGCCGTCAGCAGGAGACCGTCGACGCCGGCTGACAGCCTCGGGAGCATCGCAGCGAAGAACGAGCGAGGAGCGGACCCAGGCGCGGAAGCCGGCCAGTGTCATCGCCCCCTGACGCGGACGTCGGCGATGCCGGCACGTGGGTCCTTTCACACGGAACGGGCCGATCCGGAGCCGGACGCAACCGTCCGTGACGGGTGACCGGGGCGTTCGCGGGAGCCGGTGACTCAGCGCGAGAACGAGTCCCGCGCGTTCTCCCGAGAACGGGGCCCCGGCACAGCCGGGGCAGGTACCGTGGCGCCTCGTGATCGAACTGCAACACGTCACCAAGCTCTACCCGGCCAGTGGCCGGCCGGCTCTCGACGACGTGTCCACCGAGATCGACAAGGGCGAGTTCGTCTTCCTCATCGGGTCCTCCGGTTCCGGGAAGTCGACGTTCCTCCGGCTGCTGCTGAAGGAGGACACCCCCACCTCGGGCACGATCAGCGTGAACGGCAAGGTCCTGAACACGATGAGCAAGTGGCAGGTGCCCAAGCTGCGCCGGACCATGGGCTGCGTCTTCCAGGACTTCCGCCTGCTCCGCGACCGCACGGTGGCCCAGAACGTCGCCTTCGCGCTCGAGGTGATCAACAAGCCCACGCGCACGATCAAGCGGGTCGTGCCCGAGGTGCTGGAGATGGTCGGCCTCGAGGGCAAGGCCCAGCGGCTGCCCAGTGAGCTCTCCGGTGGTGAGCAGCAGCGGGTGGCCATCGCCCGCGCGTTCGTCAACCGGCCGCTGGTGCTGCTCGCCGACGAGCCGACGGGAAACCTCGACCCGGAGACCAGCGAGGGCATCATGCTGCTGCTCGAGCGCATCAACCGCACCGGCACCACGGTGATCATGGCGACGCACGACTACCACATCGTCGACTCCATGCGCCGTCGCGTGATCGAGCTCAACGGGGGAGTGCTGACCCGCGACCAGTCGCGCGGCGTCTACGGGGTCGGCCGCTAGCCGCGCGGCTGCTGTGCCGTCAGGCCACGTGCCGCTGACCGTCCCGTCCTCGTCTCCCGCCGTGCAGAAATCCAGATAGGGAATCCATGCGCGTCAACTTCGTCCTCTCCGAGGTGGCCACCGGGCTTCGTCGCAACCTGACCATGACGGTCGCGATGATCCTGACGACGGCGATCTCCCTCGGACTCATGGGCACCGGCCTCCTCATCGCCGGGATGATCTCCGACATGAAGGAGATCTACTACGACAAGGTGCAGGTCTCCATCTTCCTGGCCGACGACGTCACCGAGGAGCAGCGGACCGCCATCCAGTCCCGGCTGGAGGACTCCGACGAGGTCAAGACCTTCATCTACGAGTCCAAGGACGAGGCGTACGAGCGCTTCCAGCAGCAGTTCAGCCAGCAGCCGGAGCTCGTGGAGAACACCCCCGCGGACGCGCTGCCCGAGAGCTTCCGCGTCGAGCTGATCAACCCCGAGCGCTACGAGGTCATCAAGGCCGAGTTCCCCGCCGGCGCCGAGGGCGTGGACCAGGTGCGCGACGAGGGCGACTTCCTGGACCGGCTGTTCAGCCTGCTCAACGGCGCCCGCAACGCCACGATCGCCGTGGCGGTGGTGCAGGCGCTGGCGGCGCTGCTGCTGATCTCCAACACCATCCAGCTGGCCGCGTTCAACCGCCGCAACGAGACGAACATCATGCGGCTGGTCGGCGCCTCGCGCTGGTACACCCAGCTGCCGTTCATCCTCGAGGCCGCGGTCGCCGGGCTCATCGGTGCGCTGCTCGCCATCGGCGGGCTGGTGCTCACCAAGGTGCTCTTCGTCGACCGGACGCTGGCCGGGCCGATCAAGGCCGGGATCATCCCGCCGGTCGACTGGTCGGCGATCGCGTTCATCGCCCCGGTCATCGCGGCCGCCGGCGTCGGCCTGGCCGGCATCGCGGCCTACGTGACGCTCCGGTTGTACGTCCGCCTGTAGTCCTCACGCGAGTGCGACGAACTCGTGGTCATCAGCACGTGATGGCCACGAGTTCGTCGCATTCGGGGGCCGACCGCGGGCCAAGTAACCTGGTGGGATGCCGCGTGAGACCGGGCGCAAGCTCATCGCCCAGAACAAGAAGGCGCGGCACGACTACTCGATCCTCGACACCTACGAGGTGGGCCTGGCGCTCACCGGTACCGAGGTGAAGAGCCTGCGTGCCGGCCGGGCCTCGCTCGTCGACGGGTTCGCCTCGATCGACGACGGCGAGGTGTGGCTGCAGCACGTCCACATCCCGGAGTACATGCAGGGGACGTGGACCAACCACGCCCCGCGCCGCAAGCGCAAGGTGCTGATGCACCGCGCCGAGATCGACAAACTGCTCGGCAAGATCAAGGACGGCGGGCTGACGCTCGTCCCGCTGGACCTGTACTTCAAGGACGGCAAGGTCAAGGCCACCCTCGCGCTGGCGAAGGGCAAGAAGTCCTACGACAAGCGGCAGGACCTCGCCGAGCGCGACTCGCGCCGGGAGATGCAGAAGGCCTTCGGCCGGTACGTGAAGGGCCGGCGCTGACCGTCCCGACCTGACCGAGGCCACCCGTCGCCATCGGCCTACGGTGGTCGGCATGCGCGGAATGGCCTACGACCGGTTCGGCGACGACGACGTCCTGCAGCTCCGGGACGACCTGCCCGACCCGCCGGTGGGGCCCGACACCGTCCTCGTGCGGGTGCACGCCGCGGGCGTGAACCCGGTCGACCTGGGCATCCGTGCCGGCGGGCTGCAGAGCTTCTACCCGCACCACTTCCCGATCGTCCCGGGTTGGGACGTCGCCGGTGTCGTCGAGGCGGTCGGCCCCGCCGTCGTCACCTTCGCGCCCGGTGACGAGGTGTTCGGCTACGTGCGCCGCGACGACGTCCAGTGGGGGACGGCGGCCGAGCTCGTGCCGGCGCCGCAGCGCTGCCTCTGGCACAAGCCGGAGTCGCTCTCCTTCGCCGAGGCCGGCGCACTGCCGCTGGCCGGGCTCACCGCCTACCAGGCGCTGACCGAGGCGCTCGACGTGAGCGAGGGCGACCGCGTCCTGGTGCACCGGGCCTCGGGGGGTGTCGGCTTCAACGCCGTCCAGATCGCCGTCGCGCTCGGCGCCCACGTCATCGGGACGGCCAGCCCGCGCAACCACGGCTTCCTCCGGGACGCCGGCGCCGCCGAGGTGCTCGACTACTCCGCCGGGCCCGTCAGCGCCCAGCTGTCCGAGCCGGTGGACGCCGTCCTCGACCTGGTCGGTGGCGACACCCTGGCCGACGCCCCGAAGCAGGTCCGCGACGTCTCCCGCATCGCCTCGATCGTCGATCCGTCGGTCAACGACATGGGCGGGCGCTACGTCTTCGTCCGGCCCGAGCAGCACGACCTCGAGGAGCTCGGCCGCATGGCCGACGCCGGCCAGCTGCGGGTGCCGATCGCCAAGGCGTTCCCGCTCGAGGACCTCGTCGCTGCTCACCGGATGGTCGGCGAGGGGCACGTGCGCGGCAAGGTCGTCGTCACCCTTCGCTGAGGCGGCCGTCCCGGCGTCGCCGGCCGACGGCGAGCGCGACGGGCAGCGCCGTGAGGCACCCGCTGACGGTGCGCACCGCCGCCGATGCGGCCACCTGCCAGAGCGGGTTCCGGGTGCCCACCACCGTCGGGCGGACCACGCCCGCGGCAGCGGGCAGGAGGAGCACCGCCGCGGCGAGGCCGACCCGGGCGATGACGCCACGGCGTCCCGCCGCCCGGATTGCCCACCGGCCCCACCGCGGGGCCGCCGCGGCGACACCCAGGGTCGCCAGGGTCGGCCCGAGCTGGATCCCGCGATCGCGTCGGGCGAAGCGGACCAGCGCGACCGCGAGGTCGGGCACGGTGCCGAGGACGACCACGGCCTGGAACGCCAGCGCGTCCACCTCCCCGGGCGTCAGCTCGGCGCCGACGGGGCTGGGGCTGGTCACCGCGTCAGCATGGCAGGCGGCACGCCGCGAGGAGCCGTCCTAGGGTTCCGGCCATGGTGCGACCGCCGGCCGACGACGCCGACGTCCCGCGGTACTGGCGGGAGCTCGGCCTTCCCGGGCTGCTGGACGTGCACGTGCACTTCCTGCCCGAACGGGTGCAGGCGAAGGTCTGGGAGTACTTCGAGGCGGCCGGCACGCACTACGGCTCGGACTGGCCGGTCGCCTACGCCCTGCCGGAGGACGAGCGGCTCGCGGTCCTGGACCGGCTGGGGGTGCGGGCGTTCCCGACGCTGCCCTACCCGCACAAGCCGGGGATGGCTGCCTGGCTCAACGAGTGGTCGGCCGGTTTCGCGGCCGGCCGGCCGCAGATCCTGCAGTCGGCCACGTTCTACCCCGAGCCGGGAGCGGACGGATACGTGGCGGCGGCGCTGGACGCCGGTGCCCGGGTGTTCAAGGTGCACGTGCAGGTCGGGTCGTTCGACCCTCGCGACGCGCTGCTGGAGGACGTCTGGTCGCGGCTGGAGCATTCGGGCACGCCCGTCGTCATCCACTGCGGCTCGGGTCCGCTGGCCGGGGAGCACACCGGACCGGCACCGGTCACCGGGCTGCTCGAACGCTTCCCCCGGCTGCAGCTGATCATCGCCCACCTCGGCATGCCGGAGTATCGCGAGTTCCTCGACCTGGCGGACCGGTACGAGCGGGTGCACCTGGACACCACGATGTTCGCCACCGACTTCACCGAGCGGCTGATGCCCTTCGACCCGGCCGACCGGCCACGGCTGTCGGCCCTGCGTGCCAAGGTGCTGCTCGGCAGCGACTTCCCCTCGATCCCGTACGCGTACGCGCACCAGCTCCAGGCGCTGCACCGGCTGGACCTGGGGGAGGAGTGGCTGCGCGCCGTCCTCTGGGAGAACGGCGCCCGCCTGTTCGGACTGGAGACCTGATGCCGAGCTTCACCCTGACCGCCGCCGTGCTCGGGACGCCGGACCCGCGCGGGCTGGCGCGCTTCTACCAGCGGCTGCTCGACTGGCCGATCCGCGACGACACCGACGAGTGGGCCACCCTCCGGCCGGCCGACGGGAGCACCGGGCTGTCCTTCCAGCTGGAGGCCGACCACGTGCCGCCGGTGTGGCCGCCCGAGCAGGGGACCCAGCAGATGCAGCTGCACCTGGACCTCCTGGTCGACGACCTCGAGGCCGCCTGCGCCGTCGCCGAGGACGCAGGCGCGGAACGCATCGGCGGCCACGAGGACGACGACGAGATCGTGCGGGTCTACCGCGACCCCGCCGGGCACCCGTTCTGCCTGTTCGTCCGTCGCTGAAATCACTGGCCCCGTCGCCGACGGCTGCCTAGCCTTCGGCGACGTGGCCGATCTCCCTGTCCTGCCCGGCGGCCTGGCCGTGCGTCCCCTGAGTCCCGACGACGTGACGGCCGCCGCCGCGCTGTTGGAGGCCGCCGAGGCGGTCGACGACACCGGCGAGCACTGGAGCCCCGACGACCTGACGGAGTGGTGGGTCAACGACCTCTTCGACCTGACGCTCGACAGCGTCGCCGTGACGACGACGGGCGGTGACCTGGTCGCCTGGGCGACCGTGCTCGCGCTCCCCACCTTCCGCGACGCGTTCCGGATCACCCTCGAGGCGCGCGTGCACCCGGCCTGGCGCAACCGCGGCATCGGCCGGGCGCTGCTGGCCTGGCAGCTCGAGCGGGGCCGGGAGCTGCACGCCGAGCGGCATCCGGGCTCCCCGGCCGTCCTGGCGGTGGAGGTCTACACGTCGATGTCCTCGCTGGAGGGCCTGGTCCGCCGGGCCGGACTCACGCAGGAGCGCTGGTACTTCGTCATGGAGCGCCCGCTCACCGACCTGCCGGCCGTTCCGCCGGTCGAGGGCGTCGAGCTCGTCGCCTTCACCTGGGACCGCGACGACGAGATCCGGCGCGCGCACAACGCGGCCTTCACCGAGCACCACGGATCGGCCGAGCGGGACGAGGCCACCTGGCAGACCCTCTTCACCGGCCAGCGCGGCTTCCGGCCGGAGCTGTCGTCCCTCGCCGTCGCCGACGGCGCGGTCGTCGCCTACGCCCTGGCCTACGTGTTCGAGGCGGACACGGCCGCCAACGGCTACGAGACGGTCGACCTCGGCCAGATCGGCGTGCTGCCGTCCGCCCGCGGCCGCGGGCTGGCGAGGGCGACCATCGCATCCGTGCTGCGGGCGGCCGCCGACCGCAAGTTCGGCAGGGCCGCGCTGCAGGTCGACAGCGAGAACGTCACCGGCGCGCTCGCCCTCTACGAGGGGCTGGGGTTCAGGAAGCGGCGGACCCAGGTCCAGTGGGTGCTCGGACTGGCTCCGGTGAGCACCGGCACACCTCAGTAGGGTGCGGCGCATGGTCAGCGCCGATCACTTCGACCCCGCCCTCGTCGGTCGTGCTCACCGCGCGATCGACCCGCTTCACTCGCAGCTGTACTTCGCGCCGGAGCACGACGAGCACCTCAGCGCCATCGGGCTGCGGCCGGGGCGGATGTCCTACTTCGCCGGGCGGGCGGCGCCCATGGGCGCCGTCGGCGCGGGCGTGGTGACGGCGACCTTCTACAACTTCTCGCCGTCGCTGGTCGCGCACATGATCCCGCGCGCGTGGACCCTCGCCTCCCCGGAGCAGGTGCTCGCCGCACGGCTCGACGCGGCCCGGGCCTCCCTCACCCGGTTGCTCGGCGAGGCCGCCGCCGCCCCGGAGGTTGCCGAGCTCGCCGGCCTGCTGCAGGAGGCGTGCGCGGCGCTGACCACCGAGGGCCGCCCGCTCTTCGCGGGCCACGCCGACCTGCCCTGGCCGGAGGAACCGCTGCTGGCGGTGTGGCACGGGGCGTCCCTGTTGCGCGAGCACCGCGGCGACGGGCACGTCGCCGTCCTCCTGCACGCGGGGCTGACCGGCCTGGAGGCACTGATCACGCACAGCGCCACCGGTCGTGGGTTCACCGAGCCGGCCGCCAAGGCGACCCGGGGGTGGAAGGACGAGGAGTGGGCCGCCGCCTGCGCCGCGCTGGCCGACCGCGGCCTGCTCGACGACGCCGGCCTGACCGCCGAGGGCGAGGAGCTGCGCGCGCGCATCGAGGTGCAGACCGACGCACTGGCCGCCGATCCGTGGCTGTTCCTGGGCGCGGAGAAGACCGCGCGGGTCGTGGAACTCGGCAAGGGGTTCTCCCGGCGGCTCGCCGAGGCAGGCGCTTTCGGGCAGGGGATCTTCGGCCGCTGACTCGCTCGCCTGCGGCGTCCTCAATATGGTCGGGGTCTCATCCCGGCCGAGGGGGGCGCCATGACCGCGACGGAGCGGGCACCAGGGCAGCAGACGAAGCGGACCGACGTCGAGGCGGCCTTCCGCGGTAGCGCGACCTACCGGAGCCTGGGGGAGCAGACCCTCAGCCCGGCCGAGGAGCGGTTCGAGAAGGGCCGCCGCACCGTCGGGCTGTTCCTCGCCCCGGTCGTCACGATCGTCTTCGCGCTGCTCCCGGTCGACCTCCCGCGCGCCCAGCACCTGCTGGCGGCGATCCTGCTCGGGGTCATCGTCCTGTGGATCACCGAGCCGGTGCCGATCCCGGTGGGCGGCCTCATCGGCATCGGCGCGATCGTCGTCCTCGGCGTGGTGCCGGCCGACGACGCCCTGGCCCCCTTCGGGTCCACGACGGTCTTCACCTTCATCGGCGCCTTCATCCTGGCCATGGCGATGCTCAAGCACGGCCTGGCCCGCCGGTTCGCGATGTTCGTGCTGTCGCTGAAGTGGGTGGGCACGTCGACGTACCGGGTGGTCATCGCCTTCGGCGCGATCACCGCACTGCTCTCCGCGTTCGTCTCCAACACCGCGACCGTCGCAATGCTCCTGCCCACCGCCCTCGGCATCATCGCGGTCATCGCCAAGCTCCTGCAGGACAAGGACCTGGTGAAGCCCGACTTCGACCCGCTCCGCCTCCGGGTCGGCGTCGCGGTCATGCTGATGCTCGCGTACGGCGCGAGCGTCGGCGGCCTGCTCACCCCGGTCGGCACGCCGCCGAACCTGATCGGCCGAGGCCTCATCGAGGAGGCCACGGGGGAGCGGATCGGCTTCCTCGACTGGATGCTCATGGCCGCCCCGATCTGCCTGCTCATGTTCGTCGCGCTGGCCGCCGTCCTGCTGCTGCTCAACAAGCCGGAGATCCGGCGGATCGAGGGCGTCAGCGAGTACGTGCAGAAGGAGCGGTCGGAACTGGGGACGTTCTCCCGCGCCGAGAAGAACACGCTGATCGCCTTCTCGATCACCGTGGCGTGCTGGATCTTCCCCGGTGTCATCGCGCTCACCGCCGGCACCGAGTCGGACCTGTACGCCACCATCAGCGACCGGATGGACGAGGGCATCATCGCCGTCCTGGGCGCGTCTCTGCTGTTCCTGCTGCCCACCGACTGGAAGGCGCGGGAGTTCACGCTCAACTGGAGCGACGCGGCGAAGATCGACTGGGGCACGATCCTGCTGTTCGGCACCGGGATCATCTTCGGCTCGCTGCTGGCGAGCACCGGCCTGGCCGAGACGATCGGTGAGGCCTCCGCGGAATCCCTCGGGCTCACCAGCACCTTCGCGATCACGATCTTCGCGGTGATCCTGGCGATCATCATCAGCGAGACGACGAGCAACACCGCGTCGGCCGCCGTGGTGGTGCCGATCATCATCCCGGTGGCGATGGCGGCGGGGATCAACCCGTTCGTGCCGGCGCTCGCGGCCACGTTCGCCGCGTCGTTCGGCTTCATGCTGCCGGTGTCGACGCCGCAGAACGCGATCGCGTACGGGTCGGGCGTCGTGCCGATCACCAAGATGATCCGGTCGGGCTTCTCCTTCGACATCCTCGGCGCCCTGCTGATCGTGGTCCTGCTGCCCGTGATGGTCGACCTGGTGCTCGGCTCGGTCGGCTGAGCTTCGCCGGGTGTTCACCCGGAGGAGCGACGCCTCCTGGACACCCCGTGACACGATGGACGACGGCCTCCTCGACGGGAGCAGGCGAGAACCGGAGGGAGAGCGACGCATGCCCAGCGAACCTCCCAGTACCGGTCCCCGGGTCCTCCCCGCCCGGCGCTGACCCGGTCGGTGCTGCGCGAGGACCTCCCGGTGTTCCTCGCCGTCCGCAACTCCCGGGAGTCCGTCATGACCGAGCGCCGCCTTGCGCCCCTGAACGCCCTCACCACGCTGACCCGTCGTCCGGCCCGGGTGGAGCGTCTCGTCCCCGCCCCCACCTCGTCCGTACCCGCACCGCGGTCCCGGGTCGTCGACAACGCCGTCTACTCCGACGGACGGAGGGTGGCGACACCCGCCAGCGCGGAGGAGAGCCGCGAGGAGCTCGCCCACGGGGAGGGCCGCCTCGTCTGGCTCGGCCTCTACCGGCCCGAGCCCCAGGAGCTGGGCGGGCTGGCGGAGCTCTTCGATCTCCCCGAGCTGGCGGTCGAGGATGCGATCCAGGCCCACCAGCGGCCGAAGTTCGAGCGGTACGGGGACACGCTCTTCGTCGTCCTCAAGGCGGCCCGCTACCTGGACGCGACCGAGGAGGTCGAGTTCGGCGAGCTGCACCTGTTCCTCGGTGCGGACTTCGCCATCACCGTGCGGCACAGCGAGTCCCCGGACCTCTCGCGCGTGCGGCGCCGTCTGGAGAGCGAGCCCGCGCTCCTGGCCAAGGGCAGCGAGGCGGTGCTGTACGCCATCCTCGACGCCGTCGTCGACGGCTACTCGCCGGTGGTCGCGGGCCTCGCCAACGACATCGACGAGATCGAGACGCAGGTCTTCGGCGGCGACCCGGGGGTGTCCCGGCGCATCTACGAGCTGTCGCAGGAGGTGCTCGAGTTCCAGCGCGCCGCCGCGCCGCTCACCGGCATCCTCGCCGCCATCACGGCCGGCTTCGACAAGTACGGGGTGGACGAGGAGCTGCGCAGCTACCTGCGCGACGTCGCCGACCACGTCACGCAGGTCAACGAGCGGGTGGAGGCCTTCCGGCTGCAACTGCGCGACATCCTGACCGTCAACGCGACCCTCGTGGCGCAGCGGCAGAACGAGGAGATCCGCGAGCTGACCGAGGCGTCGATCGCGCAGGGCGAGGAGGTCAAGAAGATCTCCGCCTGGGCGGCCATCCTGTTCGCGCCGACGCTGGTCGGCACCGTCTACGGCATGAACTTCGACGACATGCCGGAGCTGCACTGGGCCTGGGGCTACCCGCTGGCCCTCCTGCTGATGGTCGGGGTCAGCCTGACGCTCTACCTGGTGTTCAAGCGCCGCGACTGGATCTGATCCGACCCCTTGCTCTTCTCTGTCAGTTGTCGCTAACGTTAGCGCACGCTAACAAAAGGGGAGTGTCATGGGACGTCCCGTGGCGATGTTCGAGATCGTGAGCGACCAGCCCGCCCGTGCCAAGGAGTTCTACTCCGGGTTGTTCGACTGGTCGGTGGACGAGGACCCGGAGTGGGGCGGCTACGCACTGGTCGACACCGCCTCGGGCGACCAGTCGATCCCCGGGGGGATCGGCCCGTCGACGGGGGAGGGCGACACCGGCGTGAAGATCTACGTCCGCGTGGACGACCTCCCCGGCTACCTCGAGCGCGCGGAGCGGCTCGGGGGCCGGCGGCTCGTCGAGCCCACCGAGCTGCCGGGCGGCTTCGGCACCTTCGCGGTGCTCGCCGACCCCGACGGGAACCAGGTCGGGCTGTGGGCGTGACCGCGGAAGAGGCCACGGACGACGTCTTCCGGGCGCTCGCCGACCCCCGCCGGCGGCAGATCCTGCGCCTGGTCGCGCAGGAGGAGCTGGCCGCCGGCGAGATCGCGGGAGCGTTCGACGTGACGAGGACGGCGGTCAGCCAGCACCTGAGCGTGCTGCGCTCCGCCGACCTGCTCACCGAGCGGCGCGACGGCACCCGGCGGCTCTACCGAGCGAACCCCGACCGGATCGCGGACCTCCGCGCGGCGCTCGACGAGCTGTGGGCCTCCTCCCTCGACCTGGGCCGCCGGCTGGTCGAGGCCGACCGCGCGGCCGGCGGCGACGCGCAGGGAGGGGTCCGGTGAGCGCGGCCGACGCCGTCCCGGACAACGTCCGGCCGCTGCGGCCCCCGATCCGCCGGTCGACGCTGGTGCGCAGCGATGCCGACCACACCTTCCGGGTGTTCACCGAGCAGCTCGCTGCCTGGTGGCCGCTGGTGCCGTTCTCGGTCGGCCGGGAACGGGTCCGCGACGTCACGCTGGAACCGCGGACCGGAGGACGCGTCTACGAGACGTGGGACGACGGCACCGTGTGCGAGTGGGGCGAGATCCTGCAGTGGCAGCCGCCGTCCGGCCTGAGCATGACCTGGAACGCCACGGGGACGCCGACGTGCGTGGAGCTGCGCTTCCGAGCCCTCGGAGCGCGGCTGACCGAGGTGCAGCTCGAGCACCGCGGCTGGGACGCCCTCACCGACCGCGAGCTCGGCGAGGACTGCGCGCTGCCCGGCGGCTACCTCGGCGGCAGCTTCGCGCAGGGCTGGACGACCATCCTCGGCCGGCTCAGCGACGCGGCCGGCCCCACCCTTCCGGTCGAGAGGTAGAGGAGTCGACATGTCGGTCACCGACGAGGACATGCAGCAGCTGCTGGCCGCCAGCCGGACCTACACCCTGATGGTGCTGCGGGACGGGCCGAACATGGGCTCGCCGGAGACGCCCGGCCTCATCTGGGAGCACGGACGCCGGAACCTCGGGTTGAAGTCCGACGGCGCGATGCCGGTCGTGTGCGCTGTCGACGACGACTCCGACCTGTGCGGGATCGCCGTCCTCGACATGGAGCTGGAGGAGGCGCGCCGGGTGATGGACGGCGACCCCGGCGTTCAGGCCGGGATCTTCACCTACGAACTGCACACCACCCGCAGCTTCCCCGGGTCCGCGCTGGCCTGACGTGCCGGAGGGGCGGAGCTGCGCGGCTCCGGCCCTCCGGGCAACCGGTGTTCGCGTGCAGGCGGACGGGTGACCGGAGAATGGGGCCGGTCGTCATGATCGGCACCGTGACGCGTGCGTGGGTGGACGAACCGGGTGTCGTCCGGCTGCCCGGCGGCGGATCGGTGCGCGGCCGGCGGCTGGGCGATGCTGCCGTGCCGGCGGACTTCGCCCTCGTGCTGGCCGCCGGCCCGGCGCCGTCCTGGCCGCACCGGCGGGTGCGCTGGTCCGACTTCTGGGTGCCCCGGGACACCGCCGACGCCCTCGACGCGCTGCACGAGGCGCGCCGTCGGGCCGCTGCAGGCGAGCGGGTCGAGGTGGCGTGCGGGGGAGGGGTCGGCCGGACCGGGACGGCGCTCGCGGCCCTCGCCGTCCTGGACGGGCTGACCCCCGACGACGCGGTGGCGTGGGTGCGGCGCGAGTACCACCCGCGCGCGGTCGAGACGCCCTGGCAGCGGCGCTGGCTGCGACGGGTCCGCTGAGGACACCCCCGGCCGGGGGAACACATCGCGGCAGGGAGCCGTTATCCTCCTTGCACAACTACACAGGGGGTGAATGGTCTCGACTTCGGTCGGGTGACCAGGGGAAGCGAGCCGAGGAAGGCAACGATGAGCTCGTTAACCATCCGTTGCAAACCACACAAGCGCCGATTCCAATCAGCGCGACTTCGCTCTCGCTGCCTAACAGCAGCTAGACGAGTCTGTCAGCCCGGGTTCGTCATCGGCCCGGATCCTGGCATCAGCTAGATGACTCACTGCACGCACCGGTCGCGGGTGCGTGTGGGACACCAAACAGCGACTGGGCCTGTCACGTCGACTTGTTCGCATGATCGACGGGGTCGAGCAGAGGCAACGCGGACTGCGCTCGGAGAAGCCCTGGTGATGCGTCGAAGGACGCGGGTTCGATTCCCGCCACCTCCACCACCCCTGTTGTGTCGAGAGCCCCGGTCGGGTCACCGACCGGGGCTCTCGTGCGTCCGCGCGGGGCGCACGACGTTCCGGCAGCCGAGGAGCCCGAGTCCTGCCATCCTCTTCTCGACGGCGCGACGTCGAGCGGTGCGCCGTGAGCGTGCGGGCTCGGCTGATGACGACGCAGGAGGGCGCATGAGTGCGACGGCGGGGCGAGCTACGGCGCAGCCGGACCAGGAGGGCCGCCGCGGCGGGTTCAGCTCCCGGCGCGTCTTCATCCTGGCGGCGATCGGATCGGCCGTCGGGCTCGGCAACATCTGGCGGTTCCCCTACGTCGCCTACGAGAACGGCGGCGGGGCCTTCGTGGTGCCGTACCTGGTCGCCCTGCTGACCGCCGGCATCCCGTTCCTGCTGCTGGACTACGCGATCGGCCACCGCAACCGCGGCTCCGCACCGCTCTCCTTCGCCCGGCTGCGCCGCGGCGCCGAGGGGCTCGGCTGGTGGCAGGTGGGCATCTGCTTCGTCATCGCCATCTACTACGCGGCGGTCATCGCCTGGGCGCTGCGCTACACCTTCTTCTCCCTCGACGAGGCGTGGGGCGCCGACCCGGAAGGATTCTTCTTCGGCGAGTTCCTCCAGGCCGGGGACGTCGAGGTCACCGCCGACGTGGTGCCCGGGGTGCTCGTCCCTCTCGCGCTGGTCTGGCTGGCAGTCCTCGCGATCATGGTCCTCGGCGTCCAGCGCGGGATCGGCGCGACCTCGGTGATCTTCATCCCGGTGCTGGTGCTCGCCTTCGCCGCCCTCGTGGTGCAGGCGCTCTTCCTGCCGGGGGCGGCCGACGGCCTCGACGCGCTGTTCACGCCGGACTGGTCGGCACTCACCTCGGCCCCCGTCTGGGCCGCCGCGTTCGGCCAGATCTTCTTCTCGCTGTCGATCGGCTTCGGCATCATGATCACGTACGCCTCGTACGTCGGCCGTCGCGAGGACATGGTCGGCTCCGGCCTCGTCGTCGGCTTCTCCAACTCCGGCTTCGAGCTGCTCGCCGGCATCGGCGTGTTCGCCGCCCTGGGCTTCATGGCCCAGGCCGGCGGGGTCGCGGTCGGCGAGGTCGCCAGCGGCGGTATCGGCCTGGCCTTCATCGCCTTCCCGACGATCATCAGCGAGGCCCCGGCCGGCGCCCTCATCGGCGTCCTGTTCTTCGCGTCCCTGGTCATCGCCGGCATCACCTCGCTGGTCAGCGTGATCGAGGTCGTCATCTCCGCGGTCCGCGACAAGCTCGACACCAGCCGTCGCGCCGCGACCGTCGCCGTCGTCGTCCCCGCCGCGCTGCTGAGCCTGGCGCTGTTCAGCACCACGAGCGGTATCTACGTGCTCGACGTCGTCGACCACTTCGTGAACCAGTACGGCATCCTCGTCGTGGCGCTGGTCAGCATGCTGGTCGTCGCATGGGCGCTCCGGGCCCTGACCGGTCTGGGTGAGCACCTGAACGTCCACGGCCGCCCCCGGGTCGGCACCGGCTGGCGCGTGCTGACGAGCGTCGTCGCCCCGGTGGGCCTGGCCCTCGTGCTCGTCTTCGCGCTGCGGGACGATCTCCGGGCGCCGTACGAGGACTACCCGTCCTGGCTCCTGCTGGTCTTCGGGTGGCTGCTGGCGGCGGTGCTCCCGCTGGTCGGTTTCCTGCTCGCCCGGCTGCCGTGGCGTGCCGGCACCCACCTGGACGGGCCGCCACCCGGGTCCGATCCGGCGGCGCCGTTGGACGTGACAGCCACCGCGGACCCGACTCCCCGGGACCGTCCGGGGTCCGGGCACGACGAGGGAGGGCTCCGATGAGCACGGACGCGATCATGATGATGGTCGTGGCGATGATCGTGATCTGGGGCGGCCTCGCCCTGGCCATCGTCAGCCTGGTGCGCCACGGCGCCGTCGAGGAACGCACCGAGAACCTGACCCGGGACCTCTGACCTACCGGCGCGCGGCCTCCATCGCGGGCGGCAGCTGCTCCGCCCACGGGCCGGCGGCTGTTTCTCCGTCCGTGCCGACCGCGACGCTGCGGCCGTGATCACGACGGCACCGCAGCCGGCGGACCGCGTCACGCGGCCCGGAGGTCGAGGGCGCCGGAGCGGAGGGTGTCCAACGACCGGTGCATGCCGACGCTGACCGCGCCCAGGGCGAAGAAGCCCTCGTCGTCGCCGACGTCGGAGGTGCGCAGCAGCGAGGTCAGCCGCTGCAGCGCCGCCTCCGCGGTCGCGATCGCCGACTCACGGCGGTCGGTGCCGGTCTCGTCGAGCACGGCGTAGGGCGTGCAGACGACGCCGGCGAGGCCGTCCAGCGCGTCGGCCAGCACCCAGCCCGTCCCGCCGTCGATGCGGTCGATGCCCCGGCGGTGCGGCTGGAACTCCACGACCAGCGTCGTGAGGTCGTCCACCAGGACGGCGACGCGGTCCAGTGCCCGGGACTGCTCCCGGATCCGCAGCGCGGACCCGCCCCAGTGCCGGGCCCGCGGGTTCGCCCGCCGGGCGCGTTCCACGATCCGCTCCGCGGCGCGCATCCCGTCCAGCGCGACGTCCAGCCCCCGGCCGCGGTCGGCCCACTGGTCGGGGGTGGGCATCTCGCCCTCCCGGAGTCCGGCAGCGATGTCCCGCAGGTGCTGGGCCAGCAGGGCCCGGGTGACGTCGATGCGGCGCTGGGCGGCGGTCAGCTGCAGCGGCGGGAAGAGCAGCGTCGTCACCAGGACGCCGATCGCCGCGCCGAGCAGCGTGAGCCCGGCGTACGCGGCGGCGTACCGGGCCGGGTCCTCGGCGCCCACGGTGAGCATCAGCACCGCGGCGAAGCTCACCCAGCTCGCGTGCTCCCGGAGCACCGGCCACTGCTCCAGCGCGATCGCCAGGGCCACGATCAGCGCGATGGTCAGCGCGCCGGGCAGCCACAGGGTGAGCTCGTGCACGGCCACGGCGAGGCCGAAGCCGAGGAGGATCGCCAGGACCGTCCGCCAGGCCGCGGACGCCGAGTCGGCGACCGTGGGGTGCACCGCGATGACCGCGCCCAGCGGGGCGTAGTAGGCGTAGTCGGCGAGCGGTGACGGCAGCATGATCGCCACCTGCCACGCGAGTGCCGCCGCCAGCGCCGCCCGCACACCGCGCTGCACCCACGGCCGCCGGCGCAGTTCCCCCGTCGGTCTCACCCCTCCGGCTACGGCCGCGCGCTGCGCGGGGCCGCCGAAGCGCCGTCGCCGGACTCCCCGGCCTCGACGACCAGCACGAAGTCGTCGCCGTGCCGGGTGATGCCGTCGACGACGGCCTGCTCGACCGCCTCGGTGGCGTACGTGCGGCGCAGCACCATCGGGTCCGAGCGCACGTCCTTGGCCAGGGAGACGGCCAGGCCGACCATCACGAGGGCGAAGGGCAGGGCGGCGATGATCGTCAGGTTCTGCAGCCCGGTCAGGGCCGCGTCGCCGCCGATCAGCAGCATGACCGCGGCCACCGCGCCCATCACGACGCCCCAGAAGATCACCGTCCGCCGGCTCGGCGACAGGGTGCCGCGCTCGGACAGCGAGCCCATCACGATCGAGGCGGCGTCGGCACCGGACACGAAGAAGATCGCCACGAGCACCATGACCAGGACCGTCATCGCCGTCGCCAGCGGGTACTGCTCGAGCACGCCGAACAGCTGGCCCTCCGACGTGGCCTGGCCGGCGACGTCCGCGCCGTCGCGCTGGGCGGCGATGCCTGCCCCGCCGAAGATGGCGAACCACATGAGCGACACCACGCTGGGCACCAGCAGCACGCCGGTCACGAACTGCCGGATGGTGCGGCCCCGGCTGATCCGGGCGATGAAGACGCCGACGAACGGCGTCCAGGAGATCCACCAGGCCCAGTAGAAGACGGTCCAGCCGCGCAGCCACTCGGCCATCGCGTCGCCGCCACTGGCCTCGGTGCGGGCGGCCATCTGGGCCAGGTCGGAGAAGTAGCTGCCGATCGCACCGGGCAGCAGGTTGAGGATGAGCACCGTCGGGCCGACGACGAAGACGAAGGCGGCCAGGACGACGGCGAGCACCATGTTGATGTTCGACAGCCACTGGATGCCCTTGGCGATGCCGGACACCGCGGAGGCGACGAAGGCGGCGGTCAGCACGGCGATGATCGCCACCGTGATGCCGTTGCCCACGTTCCCGGCCCAGCCCAGGATCTCCATGCCGCTGCCGATCTGCAGCGCGCCGAGGCCGAGCGAGGCGGCCGAGCCGAACAGCGTCGCGAAGATCGCCAGGACGTCGATGACCTTGCCGGCCGGCCCCTGGGTGCGGCGCCTGCCGAACAGCGGCTCGAACGCCGCGCTGATCAGCTGCCGGCGTCCGCGGCGGAAGGTGCCGTAGGCGATGGCCAGGCCGACGACGGCGTAGATCGCCCAGGGGTGCAGCGTCCAGTGGAACAGCGTCGTCGCCATCGCCGTCTGGATCGCCTCGGGCGTCTCCGCCTCGACGCTGCGCGGCGGGGGCGAGACGTAGTGCGCCAGCGGCTCGGCGACGCCGTAGAACATCAGGCCGATGCCCATGCCGGCGCTGAACATCATGGCGATCCACGAGACGGTCCGGAACTCCGGCGCCTCGTCGTCGCGACCCAGCGGGATGCGGCCGTAGGTGCTGGCCGCCAGCCACAGGACGAAGACGACGAATGCCGACGCCAGCATCACGAACAGCCAGCCGAGGTTGGTCTCGATCCAGGTGAGCGCATTGCCGCTGGCGGAGCCGAGGCCGGTGGGGCTCAGGAACCCCCAGGCGACGAAGGCGAGGGCGAGCACGGCGGACACGGCGAAGACGCCGCGGTCGAGCCGGCCCTTCTGGTCGGCGGTGGCCGCCGGCGGCTCCGCGATGGCTGGGTGGGAACCGGTGTCGGCCGGCGACGTGGCAGGGGCGCCGGACTCCGTCGGCTCCGGATCGCGCGGGCCCGTCGGTGCAGTGGGTGTGAACGTCACAGCAGTTGCTGCGCCCCCCGTGGGGCGCCCTCCGTTCGTGGTGCGGAGACGCGGTCAGCGCGTCAGAGGCGGTCGGTGCGCGCGGTTTCGGCGCTCGAGCGTCCGGTCACAGGGTCGTCGGGCGGCCCGGCATGCGCAAAGTGAGCGGACGTCGGTGGTTCATGTCCGCGGCCGCCCGACGAAAACTGTATGTCCCTCGGACGGGGGGGACGGCGTCGGCGGGTGAGGGGACACCCGCGTCCGCATGGTCATGCACGAGCATGCATAATCGTTCTCGTGTCCAAGGTGCTCACCTCCCTGCCCGTCGGCGAACGCGTCGGCATCGCCTTCTCGGGCGGTCTCGACACCTCAGTGGCGGTCGCCTGGATGCGCGACAAGGGCGCGGTGCCGTGCACGTACACCGCCGACATCGGCCAGTACGACGAGCCCGACATCGGCTCGGTGCCCGGCCGTGCGACGGCGTACGGCGCGGAGATCGCCCGCCTGGTCGACTGCCGTGCCGCACTGGTGGAGGAGGGGCTCGCCGCCCTGACCTGCGGCGCCTTCCACATCCGCTCCGGCGGCCGCAGCTACTTCAACACCACCCCGCTCGGCCGCGCCGTCACCGGCACGCTGCTCGTGCGGGCCATGCTCGAGGACGACGTCCAGATCTGGGGCGACGGGTCCACGTTCAAGGGCAACGACATCGAGCGGTTCTACCGGTACGGGCTGCTGGCCAACCCGTCGCTGCGCATCTACAAGCCGTGGCTGGACGCCGACTTCGTGACCGAGCTCGGCGGCCGCAAGGAGATGTCGGAGTGGCTGGTCGCTCACGACCTGCCCTACCGGGACAGCACGGAGAAGGCCTACTCGACCGACGCCAACATCTGGGGCGCCACCCACGAGGCCAAGACGCTGGAGCACCTCGACACCGGCATCGAGACCGTCGAGCCGATCATGGGCGTCCGGTACTGGGACCCCGCCGTGGAGATCCCGACCGAGGACGTCACGATCGGGTTCGCGCAGGGCCGGCCGGTCAGCATCAACGGCAAGGAGTTCGCCTCCGCCGTCGACCTGGTGCTCGAGGCCAACGCCATCGGCGGCCGGCACGGCCTGGGGATGTCCGACCAGATCGAGAACCGGATCATCGAGGCCAAGAGCCGGGGCATCTACGAGGCGCCGGGCATGGCTCTGCTGCACATCGGCTACGAGCGCCTGGTCAACGCCATCCACAACGAGGACACCCTCGCCACCTACCACGCCGAGGGCCGTCGGCTGGGCCGGCTCATGTACGAGGGCCGCTGGCTGGACCCGCAGGCGCTGATGCTGAGGGAGTCGCTGCAGCGCTGGGTCGGCATGGCCGTCACCGGGGAGGTCACCCTCCGGCTGCGCCGCGGCGAGGACTACTCGCTGCTCGACACGTCCGGTCCGGCCTTCAGCTACCACCCGGACAAGCTGTCGATGGAGCGCACCGAGGACTCGGCCTTCGGCCCCGTCGACCGCATCGGGCAGCTGACCATGCGCAACCTCGACATCGCCGACTCGCGCGCCAAGCTGGAGCAGTACGCCCTCCTGGGCATGGTCGGCGGCGCGACGCGGGCACAGATCGGGGCGGCGCAGGCAGCCTCGACCGGCCTGATCGGCGCCATGCCCGAGGGCGGTGCGGAGGTCATCGCCTCGCGGGGTGAGGTCTCCGACGAGGACCAGATGCTGGACCGGGCCGCGATGGAGTCGGGCACCGACTGAGGAAGGACTCCTCTGCCCCCACGCCTCGCGTGCTCGGCGCGGGCCCCTGCGGAGGGGCCGGTTCCAGCATCTCACCGCCGCTCGCGCGGGGTCAGCGCTTGCCGCTGCGGGTGAACGCCAGCGAGATCTGCTCGGCGGTGACCAGCATCAGCGGGAGGAAGTGGTCCCGCAGGTCGTCGAGTCCCACCCGGGGTGCGGCGGCGGCGATGTTGAGCGCGGCCACGGTCCGGCCGTCGCTCCCGCGGATCGGCGCGGAGATCGAGCGCAGCCCCGTCTCCAGCTCCTGGTCGACCATCGACCAGCCCTGGCCACGTACCTGCGTCACCACGGCCCGGAGGTCGTCGGGGTCGACCGTCGTCCGCTCGGTGAACGCGGGGAACGGGCCCGTGGCGAGGTAGGCGTCGAGCTCCTCGTCGGGCAGGTCCGCCAGCAGGACCCGCCCCATGGAGGTGGCGTGCGCGGGCAGCCGGGAGCCGAGCCCCAGGGAGATGGCCATGATCCGCCGGGTGGGGACGCGCGCCACGTAGACGATGTCGGGCAGGTCCAGCGTGGCCGCCGAGCACGACTCGTGAGTCTGCTCGACGAGCTCCTCCATGAGCGGCTGGGCGATGTCCCAGAGGTTCAGCGACGACAGGTAGGCGAAGCCGAGCGACAGCACCCTGGGGGTCAGGGAGAACAGGCGCCCGTCGGCGCGGACGTGGCCCAGGTGCTCCAGGGTCAGCAGGATCCGCCGCGCCGTCGCCCGGGTGATCCCGGCCAGCCGGGCGACCTCGCTGAGGGTCAGCCGGGGGTTCTCCGTCGAGAAGACCTGCAGCACCGCCAGCCCGCGTTCCAGCGACTGCAGCGTGTCGGCACGGGCCGGTGTCTCCATGGGGCTCAGGGTAGGACGGTCCGTGCGCTCTGCGAACAACTCGTCCGGGGGACGTCGGGCGCGGCGGTTCGGCGCGGAGCCCGAGCACCCACGATCATGAGCGGATGATCACGATCGGGTCGACGGCCGTGTCCCTGCGGCCACGCCGGTCGTTGCGCCGGTCGTGACCACGCGGGGCGGCAGCGACACGGTCGGCCGGGACGGCGGCCGGGGGTCGTGGGAGCCCACCGGGCGGGCCGCCGTACCCGCGATCGTGCTGCTGGTCATCGTGGCCAACCTGGTCGGCGTCGCCACCGTCGTCCTCCTCCTCATCGGGGTGGAGGACGGCAGCGGGGACGGGGGCCGCGGACCGGTGCTGTGGGCCGTCGCCGCGTACCTGGTGCTGGCCCTCCCCGCCGGGACGATCGCGGGGTTCCGGCGGCAACGGGTCACCAGCCGCTGGCTGATGGCGCGCCGGGAACCGACCGGCGAGGAGGCGGGCCAGGCACTCCGCCTGCCGGTGGACACCGCCCTCATCGCCGGGCTCATCTGGCTCGTCGGGGCCGTCCTGGTGGCCGGGGTGTCCGCGGTGTCCTTCCCCGATCCGCTGGTCGGGCTGCGCACCGGGATCGCCACCCTGCTGGGGGGCATGGCGACCGCCGGCGTCACCTACCTCCTTGTCGCCCGGGCGGCGCGCTCGGTCACCGCGCTCGCGCTGGCCGCCCATCCGCCCGCCGGGGCGCTGACCCTCGGGGTCCGCCCCCGCCTGCTGCTCACCTGGGGCCTCACCAGCGCCGTCCCGATGCTCGGCGTCGTCCTGCTGTTCGTCGACCCCAGCAATCCGCGCGGGCCCGGCCGGGGTGCCGTGGTGTTCCTCGTCGTCGTCGCGCTGCTCGTGGGCGGACTGGCCACCCTGCTCACGGCGCGCGCGGTCGGTCAGCCGCTGCGCGACCTCCGGACCGCCGTCCAGCACGTCGGGCGCGGGGAGTACGACGTCAGCGTCGTCGTCGACGACGCCGGCGAGATCGGCCTGCTCCAGGAGGGCGTCAACACCATGGCCGCCGGTCTGGCGGAGCGGGAGAAGCTGCGCGACCTCTTCGGCCGCCACGTCGGGACGTCGGTCGCCGACCGGGCCCTGGCCACCGGCGTCTCCCTGGGCGGGGAGGAGCGCACCGTCGCCGCGTTGTTCGTGGACATCGCGGGCAGCACGTCGCTGGTCCGCCGCACCAGCCCGGCGGAGATGGTCGGGCTGCTCAACCGGTTCTTCCAGGTCGTCGTCGAGACCATCGAGCGCGACGGCGGCCTGGTCAACAAGTTCGAGGGCGACGCCGCGCTCTGCGTGTTCGGCGCGCCGACCGACCACACCGACCCGGCCGGTGCAGCCCTGCGGGCCGCCCGGAGGATCTGCGACGCCGTCCGCGAGGCCGGCGAGGTGGACGTCGGCGTGGGCGTCGCCTGCGGCCGCGTCTGGGCGGGGCAGGTCGGCGCGGCCAGCCGGCTGGAGTACACGGTGATCGGCGACCCGGTGAACGAGGCCGCGCGGCTCACCGAGCTCGCCAAGGACCACGTCGGCCGCGCCGTCGCCAGCGAGTCGACGGTGCTCGCCGCCTCGCCCGAGGAGCGGGAGCACTGGGTGCGCGACACCGATGTGGAGCTCCGCGGACGGGGCGAGACCACGACGACCTGGGTGCGATCGACCTAGCCGCCGTCGAGGGCGGTCGTGGGCTGATCCACCTCATCCGCGCGCCAGGACGCGGATGACCGCACGATCGCCTAGTGGTGCGAGCGGACCACCACGAGGACGTCCTCGGGCTGGAGCGTGCCGATCAGCGGGTCGTCGAAGCGCAGCGTCCGGCCGCCCCGGGTGACCGAGAGGACGATGTCGCGCAGCGAGCGCGAGTCGAGCCCGACCTCGCTGGAGCTGACCGTGCGCTGGTGCAGGTCCAGGCCCTGGCCGCCGGTGACGAGGTCCTCGACGACGGCGACCACGCGCGGGGCGTCGGTGGAGAGGCCGAGCAGCCGCCCGGACGTCGCCGAGGTGGTGATGACGGTGTCGGCGCCGGACTGGCGGAGCAGGTTGGCGTTCTCCTCCTCCCGGACGCTGGTCGTGATCGGCACGCTCGGGTTGATCTGCCGCACGGTGAGCGTGATCAGCACGGAGGCGTCGTCCCGGTTGGCCGCGACGATCACCGCGCGGGCCCGTTCGACCGATGCCCGGCGCAGCACCTCGGTGCGGCCGGCGTCGCCGACGATGCCGGTGAGCCCCAGGGAGTTGGCCTCGTCGATCGCCCGCGGCTCCGGGTCGACGACGACGATCTTGTCCGGTGGTGTCCCGTTGGCGATGAGCGAACGGATGGCGCTGCGGCCCTTGGTGCCGTAGCCGCACACGATGACGTGCTGGCGCACGCGGGACCTCCAGCGTCGGATGCGGAACTCCTCCCGCGAACGCGCGGTGAGGGCTTCGAGCGTCGTCCCGATGAGGACGATCAGGAACATGATCCGCAGGGGCGTGATCAGCAGGATGTTGATGAGCCGGGCCTCGGCGGTGACCGGGGTGATGTCGCCGTAGCCGGTCGTGGAGAGCGTGACCGTCGCGTAGTAGGTCGCGTCGAGGAGGGAGATCTCGTCCCCGCGGCTGTCCTCGTAGCCGTCCCGGTCGATGTAGACGATCAGCACGACGACGACGAGGACGATCGCGGCGATGAGGACGCGGCGCAGCACCTGCCGTACCGGGGAGACCTCTTCGTGGGCGATCTGGACACCGGTGTGCTCGGTCTCGGTGCCGACAGCCTCGAACTTCACTCCGCGGACAGTAGTGAGCGGGCCGGTCGCGTGCGCGCCGCCGCACCCGTTCGGGTCATCCGATCCGGACGGGTGCGACGGCGCGCGTCAGCGGCCGCGGTTCAGGAGGAGACCTTCTCCCGCTCCTTGGCGGCCAGTTCGCGCTTGAGCACCTTGCCCGCGGCCGAGACCGGGATGGCGTCGATGAACACGACGTCGCGGAGCCGCTTGTACGGCGTCACCTTGTCGTTCACCGCGGTCATGACCGACTCGGCGGTCAGTGCGCTGCCGGCGTCGTCGCCCTTGCGGACGACGTAGGCGACCGGCAGTTCTCCGGCCTCCTCGTCCGGACGGCCGACCACGGCGGCCCCGGCCACCCCGGGCACGGCGAAGAGGATCTCCTCCAGCTCGCGCGGGAACACGTTGTAGCCCTTGTAGAGCAGCATGTCCTTGGTGCGGTCGACGATCGACAGGTAGCCGTCCTCGTCCAGGATCCCGACGTCGCCGGAGTGGAACCAGCCGTCGGAGTCGATGGACTCCGCCGTCGCCTCCGGGCGGTGGGCGTAGCCACGCATGACCTGCGGGCCGCGGATGCACACCTCTCCGCGCTCGCCGGCCGGCAGCGGGTCGCCGCCGCCGAGCGGGCGGATGCTGATCTCGGTGTCGAAGATCGGAACGCCCACGGTGCCGGGCTTGCGGGTGCCCGAACGGAACGAGGGTGCGCCGGTGGCCTGCATGGTGACCTCGGTGAGGCCGTAGCCCTCGCCGATGGTCGCGTTCGGCAGAAGGCCGGCCATCTTGTCGATCAGCGACTTCGGCAGCGGAGCCGCCCCGCTGCTCACCCCGCGGACGGAGGACAGGTCGGCGTCGGCGAACCCCGGCACCTGCAGCAGCGCCACGAAGATCGGCGGTGCGCCCCCGATGGCCGTGACCTGGTACTTCACCATGTCCTCGACGTACTTGACCGGGTCGAAGCGCATGTGGATCACGGTGGTCGTGCCCGCCATGACCATGCCGCTCAGGTAGCCGATGGCCCCCATGGCGTGGAACCACGGCGTGAGGTTGATGATCCGGGCCTCGCCGAGGCGGGTGGAGATCTCCTCCTCGCCGAGCACCTGCCGGAGCGTCACGTTCCCGTCCTCGTCCAGCTCCGGGAGGGATCCCGACGTCCAGCAGGCCGACTGCAGCACGTTGGTCACGATGTTCCGGTGCGGCAGCTCGACCCCCTTGCTCACGCCGGTCGTGCCGCCGGTGTACGCGAGGTGGGCGAGGTCGTTCGCGATGTCGACGTCGGCGTCGAGGTGCCGGTCGGTGGGGTCGCCCGCCAGCAGGTCGGCGAGGTCGATGTCGCCGTCCGCCAGGTCGAGGCGGGCGGCGAAGTCGGCGATGTGCGTCTCGCCCGTGACGACGACGGTCTGCACCGGGGTCTGCGCCAGCGCGCCGCGGACGAACGGCAGCACCTGGTCCCAGGTGACCAGCAGCTTCGCGCCGGCGTCGGTGAGCTGGGCAGCCAGGTCGGCCGCCGGGAGCAGCGGGTTGGTGGGGGAGAACGTCGCCCCGGACAGCATGATCCCGTAGTACAGGGGCGGGTACTGGCGGCAGTTCGGGATGTGCACGGCAACGACGTCACCGCGCCCGATCCCGTGGTCGGCCAGCCACCCGGCCACCGCGTGGGCGCGACGGCCCATCTCCGCGAACGTCAGCTCGACGTCGCGGTCGATGAACGCGGTCCTGTCGCCCCACCGCCGGACGGCGGCGCGCAGGATCGACCCGACCGGCACCTCCGGGTAGTCCAGCGAGCGCGGGAGTCCCGGCGGCCAGCTGGAGGTGGTGGTCGACTCCGACTGCGTGGCGGTCATGCATGTCCCTTCGTTGATGGGTCTCTCCTCGTTGAGCGTCGGCACCCAGCGTGGCCCAGCTCACACGCCCTGTCGAGATCCGGCCGGTCTGTGACTATGTCCCGATGAGCGACCAGCGCACGGCACTCGTCCTCGGCGGTGGCGGCATCACCGGCATCGCGTGGGAGATCGGCGTCCTCGCCGGCCTGGCCGAGGCCGGCACCGACCTCAGCGGCGCCGACCTGGTCGTCGGCACCTCGGCCGGCTCGGTCGTCGGCGCGCAGGTGGCCTGCGGCGTCGGCCTCGAGGAGATGTACGAGCGCCAGCTCGCGCCCGCGACGGGGGAGACGGTGGCTCGGCTCAACCGCGCGACCCTCGCCCAGTTCGGCTGGGCGATGCTGCGCAGCCGCGGCCGGGACGTGGACTTCCGCCGCCGCATCGGCGCGCTGGCGCTGGCGGCGGAGAAAGCCGGGCTCACCCCGTCGGAGCAGGAACGCCTCGACGTGATCGGTGCCCGGCTCGGCGGCAAGGAGTGGCCCGAGCGGGATCTCCGGATCACCGCTGTCGACGCGGAGACCGGCGAGTTCACGCCCTTCGACAAGAACTCCGGCGTCCCCCTGCTGCACGCGGTGGCCGCGAGCTGCGCCGTCCCCGGCGTCTATCCGCCGGTGACCATCGACGGGCGGCGCTACGTCGACGGCGGCATGCGCTCGGCGGCCAACGCCGACCTCGCCCAGGGCTACGACCGGCTCGTCGTCCTCGCGCCGATCCCGCGCGGCTTCGGGCCGATGGCCAGCGTCGACGCCCAGGTCTCGGGCATGGTGTCGCGGGTCGCGGTGGTCTCCCCGGATTCGGACAGCCGGACGGCGATCGGCCGCAACGTCCTCGACCCGGCCGCCCGGGCGCCGTCGGCCCGGGCCGGTCGCGCCCAGGCGGCGACGGTCGCCACCCGCATCGCCGACGTCTGGAACGGCTGACCCGTCGATCGATCACGACGTCGGCGGGGCGACGCTCCGACCTGAGCGGGGACGTCTCCACCGCGACGTCACGATCGCGGGGCAGCGGCCGGGTGTCAGCCGCGACGCCAGAGCCAGACGCCCACGCCGGCGAACCAGAAGGCCATCAGATAGGTCACCGCCCACCCGACCGGCGGCAGCAGCAGACCGAGCGCGCACACGGCGCTGACCACGACCAGCGCCCGCGAGGCCGCAGCCGTCCGCGCGGCCAGTGCGACGGCGATCAGGAATCCGGCGCCGACCCAGGCCGCCATGGGGTGAGCCGTGTTCATGAGCACCAGTGCCGCTTCGGTCGCGTTCGCGCTGACGCCGCCGTCGAACACGTACGTGCCGACGCCGACCGCGGCGCCCGGTGCGGCGAAGGTCGCGGCCAGCAGCAGGACGTGCACCGCACCCAGGAGCGGGAGCAACCGGACGGCCGCGCTGTCGCCGCCCCGCCGGAGCCGAACCGCCAGCCCGCCCGTCACTGCGATGGCCAGCAGCGCGTAGCCGCCGACCAGGACGGCGGCGAGCTGGGCATGGGACGACTCCAGCGCGGCGGCCGCCTCGGCCGGCGTGTCCGACCCGCCCATCGAGTCGCCGGAGAGGACGGTCGCGGCGGCGAAGCAGGCGAGGGCGCCGACTCCGGCCAGGGCGCTCAGGGGCGAGTGGGTACGTGAGGTGACGGAGCCCTCGACGGTTGCGGTGGTCATGGCAGATCCCTTCTCGATCGGCGCGCGGGCCGCCCGGCGCGGGGACCACGCTGCTCGGCGCCGGTCGCTGGTCCGTATGTCCGAGGAGCCATTCGGAGGTGGTCTTCGGCTGCCTGGAGGAACCGAGCGGCAGACCCGGCATCGGTCGTGCGGGGGACCCCGGTTGCCGCTCCCGCGTCCTACGCTCCCGCCATGTCGGGTCCGGGTTCGCGGTGGCGGGCGCTTCCGCTGTGGGCGCGTGACGGGCTCCTGGCGCTGGCACTCACCGTCGCGGGCCAGGTCGAGTTGGTGCTCCTCGGCGACGAGGTCGCCGGGTCGCGGCCCCTCCAGCACGTCGCGTTCGCGGTGATGACCGGCAGCCTGCTGCTTCGTCGACTGCGACCCGTGGCCGCGGCCGGAACGGTGGCAGCGGGGCTTGCGTTCCAGACGCTGCTCGGGGACGCACCCGCGGTCGCCGGTTTCGCCGCCCTGCTGATCGCCACGTACTCGGTCGCGCAGTACGCCGAACGGCGGATCGACGCCCTGCTGGGGCTGCTCGCGATCCTGACGGCGATCGAGGTCTACCCGTTCGTGGTCGACGACGTGAGCATCGGGGACGAGATCGGGAACGTGGCCATCCCGATCATCGTGTGGGTCTTCGCGCGGCTCGCCCGCGAGCGCCTCGACCGGGCGGTGCAGGCGGAGCGCGACGCGCTGGCGGCCCACGACCAGCTCCGCGAGGAGGAGCTGGCCCGCACCGCTGCGCTGGCCGCCGAGCGCCGGCGGATCGCCCGGGACATGCACGACGTCGTCGGGCACGGCGTGACGCTGATGCTGCTGCATGCCGACGCTGCGCAGGCCAGCCTCCGCGGTCGGGAGCCGGCTGCGGTACAGGCGCTGGACGTCGTCCTCACCGCGGGTCGGACGGCGCTGGTGGACCTGCAGCGGATGCTGCGGGTGCTCCGGGACGACGCGACCGGCGAACCGGGGGACGCCCAGCCCGGCACGCTCGCGGCCGTCGAGGGGTTGGTCGACGCGGCCGCGTCGGCCGGGCGGGACGTCCTGCTCTCGGTGGACGGCCAGGTGCGACCGCTTCCGGCGGCCGTCGAGGCGACCGCGTACCGCGTGGTGCAGGAGTCGGTCACGAACGCGCTCAAGCACGCGCCCGCTGCCCGGATCCGCGTTCGGCTCAGCTACACGGAGCGGGCGCTACAGGTGGACGTGGCCGACGACGGGCGGGTGGAACCGGGCGGGCCGAAGGGGGCCGGCTTCGGGCTGGTCGGCATCCGCGAACGCGTCGCTCTCTTCGACGGCCGGGTGAGCGCCGGACCGCGGGAGGACGGTCCGGGGTGGCGGGTGCGGGCGCAGTTGCCGGTCCCCTCGCCCGAGGCGGCGTCGGTGTGACCGTACGGGTCCTGCTGGCCGACGACGAGGCGCTCGTGCGGGCAGGCCTGCGCATGATCCTCGAGGCAGAGGCCGACCTGGAGGTGGTCGGTGAGGCATCGGACGGCGTCGACGCCCTGCGCATGTGCCGCGACCTGCACCCCGACGTGGCGCTCCTGGACATCAGGATGCCCGGACTGGACGGCATCCAGGCCGCGCGCCGGATCACGAGGGAGCCGGAGAACCGCACGGCCGTGGTCATGCTCACCACGTTCGACGCCGACGAGCACGTGGTCGAGGCGCTGCGGGCAGGGGCGTCCGGCTTCCTGCTCAAGTCGATGCCGCGCGACCAGCTCGTCACCGCCGTCCGGGCCGCCGTGAGTGGCGACTCGCTGCTGGCGCCGACCCTGCTGCGCCGCCTCCTCGACGACTTCGTCAGCCGCGCCCGGACACCGCTCACCACCGCCCCGGGAGTCGATCAGCTCACCCCGCGGGAGGAGGAGGTGCTCCGCCTGGTCGCCCGTGGCCTGTCCAACGCCGAGATCGCCGCAGCCCTCGTGCTCGGCGAGGGCACGGTGAAGACCCACGTCGCCCGCGTGCTCGCGAAGCTGGGTGTCCGCGACCGCGTGCAGGCGGTGGTGGTGGCGTACGAGTCGGGCCTGGTGCGCCCAGGTGGCTAGACGACCGGCTCGGCCACCAGTGAGCCGGCCGAGTGCTCCTGGCGCAGCGCCGTCTTGAGCACCTTGCCGCTGGGGTTGCGGGGCAGGGCCCCGACGACCGAGTACTCGCGCGGGTTCTTGTAGCGCGCCAGCTTCTCGCGGCAGTACGCCGCGAGCTCCTCCGGCGTGGGCGGGTCGGCCGCGTCGCGGGGCACGACGACGGCCAGCGGCGCCTCGCCGTACCGGGTGTCGGGGATGCCGATCAGCGCCACCTCGAGGACCTTGGGGTGCGCCGACAGGACGTTCTCCACCTCGGCGCAGTAGATGTTCTCCCCGCCGGAGATGATCATGTCCTTCTTGCGGTCGACGACGTAGAAGTAGCCGTCCTCGTCCTGGCGGACCAGGTCGCCGGAGTGGAACCAGCCGCCGGCGAACGCCTCGGCCGTCTCCGCGGGTTTGTTCCAGTACTCCTTCATGACCATTGGGCTGCGGTAGACGATCTCGCCCACCTCGCCCGGCGCGACGTCGGCCATCGCGTCGTCGACCACCCGCACCTCGACGTTGAGGATCGGGGTGCCGACCGAGCCGATCTTCCGCACGGAGTCCTCGCCGCGCAGCAGGCAGGTCACCGGGCTGCACTCGGTCTGCCCGAACGCGGTGACCACCTCCGCCTGCGGGAACGCGTCGATCAGCGCCCGCAGCAGCGTGGTGGACGCGGGCGCCGCTCCCCAGGACACGCGGCGCAGGTGCGAGAGGTCGCGGGCGCCCAGGTCGGGGACGGCGAGGACGGCGGCCCACATCGCGGGCACCAGGAAGATGCTGGAGACCCGCTCGCGCTCCATCAGGTCGAGTGTCTCGGCGGGATCGAAGGCGCCCGACCGCAGGATCACGTTGGTGCCGCCGAGCAGCAGCGGCGGCAGGCCGCCGGCGAGGCCGGCGATGTGGAACAGCGGCGCTCCCGGCACGCCGACCCGGTCGTCGGGGTCCCAGCCCAGCGTGGTGATCTGGCTGAACGCGTGCATCAGCAGGTTCCGGTGCGTGAGCACCGCACCCTTGGGGCGGCCGGTGGTCCCGGAGGTGTACATGATGAAGGCCGGCTCGTCCTCGTCGACGACGACGTCGAGCGGCTCGGTGCCCGCCGCGGCGAGGGCCTCCTCGTAGTCGTCCCCGATCACGAGCACCGTGGTGAGCGACGGCGCCTGCTCGCGCGCCTTCGCGGCTACCTCGGCCAGCGGGGCGTCGACGACGAGGGCCACGGCGCCGGAGTCGGTCAGCACGTAGGCGACCTCGTCGGCCACGAGCCGGAAGTTGACCGGGACGACGACCGCGCCGAGCCGCACGCCCGCGAGGTAGGTCTCCCACGCCTCCATGCCGTTGAGCGCCAGCACGGCGATCCGGTCGCCCGTCGCGACCCCGCGCTGCCGCAGCGCCCGGGCGAGCCGGGTGACCCGTTCGTCGAGCTCGGCGTAGCTGCGCCCGCCGCCGTCGAACCGGAGCGCCGGCGCGGCGGGCGTCGTGCGGCTCCAGCGGGCGAGCTGATCGCTCATGGTCATGCCGCGGCCCTGCAGGACGGGGATCCGGTCGGTCATCGGGACTCCTCGACGTCCAGCAGGTTGTGACCTGCGTCATGCTGTCGGGGGGAGCGGCGGACGGTCAACCCTGACTGTCGAGGTCGAGCATCCGGGCGGCGAGCCGCTTCCACAGGGCCAGGTGCGGGTCGGTGGTCGCGGGCCGGTCGTCGAAGGCGTAGACGAGCGCGACGCCCCGCATGCTCGTGAACAGCAGCTCGGTCAGGTCCGGGTAGAGCGGGGCGCGGGCGATCTCCGCACCCCAGATCCCGTCGGCCACCGCCGCGATCGCGGCCCGCAGCCGCCGCTCCTCGCCGCGCAGCGCACCGCGCAGGGCGGGGTCGGTACGGGCCGCGGTCCAGAGCTCCATGGCCGCCCAGAACGGCGGCTCCTGGAACGTCGTCCACATCAGGTCGATGGCCCGGTCGACGCGCTCGCGCCCGGTCGGCCCGTCGTCCATGAGTGCGGCGGCCCGGTCCCGCACCTCCTCGAGCCGCGTCGTCGCCACGTGCTCGGCCGCGGCGACGAGCAGTTCGGCCCGGGAGGGGAAGTGGTGCAGCAGCCGGCCGCGCGACACCCCGGCCCGCGCCTGGACGGCCAGCGTGGAGGCGCCGGCGTACCCCTCCTCGACCAGGCAGGCGACCGCGGCGTCGAGGATGAGCAGCCGGCTGTCGGCGGTCCGCTCCGACCGGGAGCGCGGCCCGGCGACGACGCCGCTGTCGAGGGGCTCGGCGGTCATCCGGCGAAGCGTAGGCCGAAGGCCCGGTCAGCAACAGTCACCGTTGACCGTTCCGGGTGACGGCTGTCACGCTGCGGCCGACCCGCTCATCGAGGAGAGGCGCCGCCCGTGGACTTCGACGACAGCCCCGACGAGGCCGCCTACCGAGCGCGGGTGCGCGAGCTGCTGGAGCGGCACTCGGGCGAACTGCTGCGGCTCTCGCCCGGGCAGGAGAACGTCGACGCCCGCACGCACGAGGCGGAGATGCGCCGGACCCAGCGCGTGCTGGCCGACGCCGGGCTGGTCGGCGTCCCCTGGCCGAAGGAGTTCGGCGGGCAGGGCGGCACGCTCGTGCAGCAGTCGATCGTCTCGCAGGAGCTGGCCCGGGCCCGCGTGCCGGTGCTGATCAACCACATCGGCATCGGGATGTGCGGGCCGACGGTCATCGGGCACGGCAGCCAGGACCAGCGCGACCGCTACCTCGCCCGCCTGCTGCGCGCCGACGACGTCTGGTGTCAGCTGTTCAGCGAGCCGGCGTCCGGATCCGACCTCGCGGCCCTGCGCACCACGGCGGTCCGCGACGGCGACGACTGGGTGGTGAACGGCCAGAAGGTCTGGACGACGCTGGCGCACGTCTCCGACTACGGGATCCTGCTGACCCGGACCGACCCGGAGCGCCCGAAGCACGCCGGTCTCACCATGTTCGTCGTCGACATGCACGCGCCGGGCGTCACCGTGCGGCCGCTGCGCCAGATGGGCGGGCAGTCGGACTTCAACGAGGTCTTCTTCCACGACGTCCGCATCCCCGACAGCGAGCGGCTGGGCGAGCCGGGGGAGGGCTGGCGGGTGGCCCTGACCACCCTGATGAACGAGCGGGTGGCCATCGGCGGTGCCGGGGGCGCCATCGGACCGACCGTGGAGACGCTCGCGCAGCACGCGCGGGACCGCCTGCCCGCCCTCGACCCCGAGCGGCAGGTGCTCGCCCGCCAGGCGGTGGGCCGGGCCGTCGTCGCGGCCCTGGGCGCCCGGTACACCGGCTACCGGCGGCTGACCGTGCTGAGCCAGGGCGGGATCCCCGGACCCGAGGCCAGCGCCGGGAAGCTCGCGGGCACCGAGGCGGCCCGCCTGGTCGCCGACGCCGGGGTCCGGCTCCTCGGTGACGACGCCCTCTACGCCGCCACGGCCGACGGCGACGACCAGTGGCAGCGCACGCAGGCCTACGTCCCGGGCATCGCCATCGCCGGCGGGACCGACCAGGTGCTGCGCAACATCCTCGGCGAACGGGTGCTGGGCCTGCCCCCCGAGCCGCGCAACGACAAGACCGCGGCCTTCTCGGCGAGTCGCTCCGACGGAGGTGCCCGGTGAACTTCGACCTGGACGACGACCAGCGGGACATCGCCGCCGGTGCCCGCGACTTCTTCCGCGGCTCCGCGTCGCCGGCCGCGGCCCGCGCCGGGCTGGAGGGCGGCCGGCTGGAACCGGGACGCAAGGCGCTGGCCGACATCGGCTTCACCGGGATCACCGTGCCGGAGGAGTCGGGCGGGTCGGGTCGGCCGCTGCTCGACCTGGCGGTGGTGGCCGAACAGGGCGGCGCGGTCCTCGCCGCGCCGTCGCTGGTGACCGCGGCCCGGGCGTCGGTCCTGCTCGCCGGGGAACCGCACCTCGCCGCTCAGCTGGCCGACGGATCGACGGCGTTCGCCGTGCTCGACGGCAGCCCGGACGGCTCGGCGCCGTCGATCGACGCCGCGGACGCCTCCGCCTTCCTGGCGCTGGACGGCGACGACCTCGTGCTGGGGGAAGGTGAGGTCGTCCCCGGCAGGCCGCTGGACGCCACCCGCGGGCTCGCCTCGGTGCGGCTGACCTCGCGCCGGGTGCTGGCGACCGGCGCCGCCGACCTGTGGGCGCGGGCCCGGCAGGTGGGCGCGGTCGTCCTGGCGGCCGAGGACCTCGGAGCTGCCGAGCGCTGCGTGCAGCTCGGGGTGGCCTACGCGCAGGAACGCGAGGCGTTCGGCCGGCGGATCGGCTCGTACCAGGCGGTCAAGCACATGCTCGTCGACGCCTGGGTCGGTGTGGAGCAACTGCGCTCGCTGGTCTGGTGGTCCGCCTGGGCCGCCGACTCCGCGCCCGCCGAGCTGCCCCTGGCCTCGTCGGCGGCCAAGGCGTGCGCGGCGGGTGCCTTCGAGCAGGCCGCCGCGACGCTGATCCAGGTGCACGGCGGGATCGGGTTCACCTGGGAGCACGACGCCCACCTGTTCTGGCGCCGCGCCAAGGTGGACCGGCTGCTGCTGGGCGACGAGGCCGAGCACCTCGACGTCGTCGCCCGGCTGGCGGTGTCCGGAGCGTTCGCCGCGTGACTCCGACGGACCTCACCGAACTCCGGTACGACGTCGCCGACGGGATCGCGACCGTCACGTTGCACCGGCCGGAGCGGCTGAACGCCTTCACGCTGACGATGGCCGACGAGCTCGCGCGCGTGGCCGCTGCGGCGGACGCCGACGACGACGTGCGCGTCGTGGTGGTCACGGGCGCGGGGCGGGCGTTCTGCGCGGGAGCCGATCTCGGCGGCGGGCCCGGGACCTTCGGCGACCGGCGGTCTCGGGCCCGTCCGCCGGGCCCCCTCAGCCAGGACATCGGCGGCTTCCCGCGCGACGCGGGCGGAGTGGCCGCGCTGCCGTTCGCCGCCCTGCGCAAACCGGTGATCGCCGCCGTCAACGGACCCGCCGTCGGCATCGGGGCGACGCTCACCCTGCCCATGGACATCCGCATCGCCGCCGAGTCGGCCCGCTTCGGGTTCGTCTTCGGCCGGGTCGGCATCGTCCCGGAGGCGGCGTCGTCGTGGTTCCTGCCGCGCGTGGTGGGGATCAGCCAGGCGATGGAGTGGGTCGCCACCGGCCGGGTCTTCGACGCCGGGGAGGCGCTGCGCGGCCGGCTGGTCTCCCGGGTGGTCCCCGACGCCGACCTGCTGCCGACCGCCTACGCGCTCGCCCGCGAGATCGTGGCCAACGCCAGCGGCGTCGCGGTGGCCGCCGCCCGGCAGCTGCTCTGGTCGATGCTCGGTGCGCCGTCGCCCTGGGACGCCCACCGGGCGGAGTCGCGCGCCCTGGTCGAGCTGGGCGACGGGCCGGACCCGGGCGAGGGGGTGGCCGCCTTCCTGGAGAAGCGGTTCCCGTCGTTCACCGCGCGCCTGGCTGACGGTGCCGTCGCGGGAGTGCCGCGGTGGCCCGATCCCCCGGACGATGTCGCGGCGGGGCCGGCGTGACGCCGGAGGCCTACCCCTTGCGCAATAGCGAATAGTCCATTCACTATTGCGGGGTGCTGATCCCCTTCGACGACTACGCGCGGTGCGACGCGGTGGAGCTCGCCCGTCTGGTCCGCACGGGGGCCGTCTCCGCCGCGGACCTGGCCGAGACCGCCCGAGCCCTCATGGACCGCCGGTCCGCCCTCAACGCGGTGGCCGATCTCGCCGGCCCGCCCGACGACGTCCCGCCAGGAGGCGGCCCGCTCGCCGGCGTGCCCTTCGCCGTCAAGGAGCTGCTCGCCTGGCCCGGCCTGCCGTGGACGTTCGGTTCCCGCCTGATGGCCGCCAACCCGGCACCCGGCTTCTCGCCCTACGCCGCCCGGATCCGGGACGCCGGTCTGAACGTGCTCTGCTCGACGGTCAGCTCGGAGTTCGGACTGCTCGGGAGCACCGAGACCGCACTGCGCGGCACCACCCTCAACCCGTGGCGCGAGGGGCTCTCCGCCGGGGGGTCCTCGGGCGGGTCGGCCGCCCTCGTCGCCGCCGGGATCGTCCCCATGGCACACGGCAGCGACGGGGGCGGCTCCCTGCGCGTGCCCGCGGCCATGAACGGGCTCTTCGGTTTCAAGCCGTCCAACGGGCGCTGCGTGCCCACCGGTCCGGCGGCGGCGGGGCTCGCGGCCCTCGTGGTCGAGGGGTCCATGAGCCGCACGGTGCGCGACACCGCGCACTTCCTCGCGGCCACCGAGCGCACCGACGCCGGGGCGCCGTACCCGCCGGTCGGCCTGGTCGCCGGCCCCGACCCGGTGCGCCTGCGCGTCGGCGTCCTGATGGACACGCTCATGGGCCGCGCGCCCGACGAGGACGTGCGCCGGGAGGTGGACCGCGCGGCCCGCCTGTGCGAGTCGCTCGGCCACCACGTGGAGGCCGCCGACCCGCCCGACATCGACGCCGCGGCGTTCAGCCGGGGATTCTTCACCGCGGCCGCGATGACGATGACGGACGTCGCCCGGATGGTGACGCCGATGCTGGGGCGCCCACCCGGACCGGACGAGCTCGAGCCCTTCACGCTGGAACTCATCGACTGGGCCGCCACGCTGCCCCCCGGCGCACCGGCGGAGCTGGAGCTCACGCTGGCCGACGTGGCGCGCCGCTACCTGGTCCTGTTCGAGCGGTACGACGTCGTCCTGAGCCCGACGCTCGCCTCCGTGGGCTGGCCGCTGGGACACCTCGCGCCGGACGTGGGCCGGGAGACGCTGATCCGGCGCACCGAGGAGGCCGTCGGCTACACCCCGCCGCACAACGTGGCCGGGTGCCCGGCGATGTCGGTGCCGCTCGGCTGGTCCGACGGCCTGCCCGTCGGGGTGCACGTCGCGGCGGCGCCGGGCGCCGACGGGCTGCTGCTGGCGTTGGCGTCCGAGCTGGAGGAGGCCGCCCCGTGGTCCGGTACCGCGCCCGACCCGACCTGGCTCGAGCGGCCGTCCTGATGGCGCAGGTGCTCAAGCCCGAGATGCGTGCGCGGATCGAGCGCGCCGCACTGCGTTGCTTCGCCGACCGCGGGTTCGCCGGCACCTCCATGGCGGAGATCGCGGCCGCTGCCGGGACCGCCCCCGCGAACGTGTACCGCTACGTCGCGTCCAAGGAGGAGCTGCTGGCAGCGGTCGTCCCGGCCGACCTGCCCGCCCGGCACGACCGGCTCCTGGACGCGCGGGTCGCCGCGCTCGCCGGACAAGCTGCCGACCAGGGAGCCGCCGACGAGTTGCTGGAGTTCTGGTCGGCCCAGCCCTTGGCGGTCGTCGTCCTCCTCGATCGTGCCGAGGGCACGCCGTTCGAGGGCTATCCCGCCGCCTTCGTCCGCCGGTTGGTCGCGCACGTCGAGCGCTCCCTGGACGACCCGCCGTCCCCGCTGCAGCGGGAGATGCTCGACCTCGTCTTCGACAACACCCGCCGCGCGATCGCCCGCATCCTGCGGACCGCGACGGAGCGCGACCACGTGCGCGAGCTGGTCGTGGCCTTCTGGAGCTACCAGCTGCCCGGCCTCGACGGGTTGCTCGCCCACCTGCGGGACCGAGCGGAGGGCCGCCCGCCCGCGCAGCTCTGATCGGGGGCTCGCTGCACCGTTTGTCCACACCCGGTGCCGGGGCAGGACGGCCGCGTGGACAGCCAGATCACCCTGCGGGTGGACGGGGCGGCGCATCCGCTGGCCGTCGACACCCGGACGACGCTCCTCGACGCGCTCCGGGAGCGGTTGCGCATCACCAGCCCGAAGAAGGGCTGCGACCACGGTCAGTGCGGGGCGTGCACGGTGCTGCTCGACGGCCGGCGCGTGAACAGCTGCCTCGTGCTGGCCGTCACCGTCGGGGACGCGGAGGTCACGACCTCCGACGGCCTCGCGGTCGACGACGTACCGCACGCCCTCCACCGCTCGTTCGTCGAGCACGACGCGTTCCAGTGCGGCTACTGCACCCCGGGGCAGGTCTGCTCGGCGGCGGGGATCCTCGCCGAGGCCCGGGCCGGCTGGCCGAGCGCCGTCACCCCGGACGTCGCCGCCGACACCGTCGAGCTCACCGACGACGAGATCCGCGAACGGATGAGCGGCAACCTCTGCCGCTGCGCCGCCTACGCGAACATCGTCCCCGCCGTCGCGGACGTCGCCCGCGCCGAGGGCGTGCGGCGATGAGGGAGTTCCGCTACGAGCGGGCCGCCGATCCCGCCGCCGCCGTCGCCCTGCTCGCCGCCGCCCCGGACGGCGCGTTCCTGGGCGGCGGCACGAACCTGGTCGACCTGATGAAGCTGGGCGTCGCGACGCCCGACGTGCTGGTCGACGTCCGCGAGCTCACCTCCCGCGAGGTCGCCGACCTGCCCGACGGAGGGCTGCGCATCGGCGCGGGCGTGCCGAACGCCGACCTCGCGGCCGACCGGCGGGTCCGGGAGCGGTTCCCGGTCCTCGCTCAGGCGCTGCTGGCGGGCGCGTCCGGGCAGCTCCGCAACCGGGCCACCACCGGCGGCAACCTGCTGCAGCGCACCCGCTGCGGGTACTTCACCGACGTCACGAAGCCGTGCAACAAGCGGTCGCCGGGCAGCGGGTGCGGCGCGCTCGAGGGCGTGCACCGCAACCACGCGATCCTCGGCCAGACGATCGCCGGCAGCGACGACCCGGCGACCTGCGTGACCACCCACCCGTCGGACATGGCGGTCGCGATGGTGGCGCTCGACGCCGTCGTCCGGGTGCTCGGTCCTGACGGGGAGCGCGAGATCCCGATCGCCGAGCTGCACCGCCTCCCGGGCAGCGACCCCTCCCGCGACACCACCCTGCGGCACGGGGAGCTGGTCACCGCGATCGACGTCCCGGCGCTCGGCATGCCGTCGCGCTACCGGAAGGTGCGCGACCGGGCCTCCTTTGCCTTCGCCCTCGTCAGTGTGGCCGCGGCCCTCGACGTGCGGGACGGCGTGGTCCGCGACGTGCGCCTGGCGCTCGGGGGAGTGGCGCACAAGCCGTGGCGCGCCTCGGCCGCGGAGTACGTGCTGCGCGGCATGCCGGCGACCGAGGCGTCCTTCGCCGCGGCCGTGGAGTCCGAGCTCGAGGCGGCCACGCCGCTGCGGGACAACGCGTTCAAGGTGCCGATGGCCCGCAACGTGGTCGTCCGGACGCTGCTCGACCTGGCGGGGCGCGACACGGAACGGGAGCTCGCATGACCACGATGGACCGTCTCGTCGGCGCCGGCGTCGACCGCATCGACGGGCCGGCGAAGGTCCGGGGCACCGCGCCGTACGCGTACGAGCAGGACCCGGGCGAGCCCATCGCCCACCTCGCGGTCGTGCAGAGCACCGTCAACCGCGGCCGGATCAGCCGGCTCGACCCGTCGCGGGCCGAGGCCCTGCCCGGCGTCCTGGCCGTGCTCACCCCGGCGAACGCGCCGCGGCTCGGGAAGGGCCTGGCGTCCGACCTCCCGGTGCTCCAGTCCCTCGACGTGCACTACCAGGGTCAGGTCGTGGCCGCCGTGGTCGCCGAGACGTCCGAGATCGCGAAGGCGGCGGTGGGCGCCATCGCCGTCGGCTACGACGCGGAGCCCCCGGACGTGGCCCTGAGCCCGGACCGGGAGGACCTGTACGCGCCGGAGAAGCTGATGGCCGGCTTCGCCACCGACTCGATCATCGGGGACGTCGACGGCGCCCTGGCGGCCGCCGTGGTGAGCATCGACGCGACGTACGAGACGCCCACCCAGCACCACAACCCGATCGAGATGCACACGTCGATGGCGCGGTGGGACGGCGACTCGCTGACCCTCTGGGACGCCGACCAGGGGCCGCACAACATCGTCAACGACCTGGTCACCGGCTTCGGGCTCGACGCCGGGCAGGTGCGGGTGATCTCGCCGTACGTGGGCGGTGCGTTCGGCTCGAAGGCGTTCACCCACCCCAACCAGATGCTCGCCGCGATGGCGGCCCGCGTGGTCGGCCGCACCGTCGTCTACGAGCTGACCCGCCAGCAGATGTTCTCCCTCGTCGGTCACCGGACGCCCACCATCCAGCGGCTGCGGCTGGGCGCCGATCCCGAGGGCCGGCTGACCGCGATCAGCCACGAGGTGGTCGAGCACACCGCGCGGATCGCGGAGTTCGCCGAGCAGACGGCAACGCCCACCCGGGTCCTCTACGCGGCGCCGCACCGCCGTACGACGCACCGGCTGGCCCGCCTGGACGTCCCGCCGCCGACGATCATGCGGGCGCCGGGGGAGACGCCGGGGATGTTCGCGCTGGAGTCGGCGATGGACGAGCTCGCCGTCGTCCTGGGCCTGGACCCGGTGGAGCTGCGCATCCGCAACGAACCCGAGCGGGATCCGGAGCGGGACCTGCCGTGGTCGACCCGCAATCTCGTCGAGTGCCTGCGCACCGGCGCGGAGCGGTTCGGCTGGGCTGGCCGCGACCTGCGTCCCGGCGTCCGCACGGAGGGCCGCTGGCTGGTCGGCACCGGTGTCGCGTCGGCCACCTACCCGACCCGGCGCCGGAAGGCGCAGTGCCGCATCTCCGTCGACGGGGCCGGCCGATATGTCGTCGAGATCGACGGCTCCGACATCGGGACCGGCGCCTGGACGGCGCTGACCCAGATCGCGGCGGACGCGCTGGGCACCGACATGGCGTCGGTCGAGCTGCGGATCGGCGACAGCCGGCTGCCGTTCGCCGGCGGCGCCGGCGGCTCGACCGGGCTGGCCTCCTGGGGGACGGCGATCGTCTTCACCGCCCGCGACCTGCGGAAGCAGCTGGACGAGCAGCACGGCGGGCAGCCGCCCGCCGGGGGGCTCAGCGTCGACGGCGAGCTCCCCGGGGAGTCACCGCACGCGAAGACGCACTCGATGCACGCCTACGGAGCCCACTTCGTCGAGGTGCGGGTCGACCGTGACAGCGGCGAGGTGCGGGTGCCGCGGGCGACGAGCGTGTACGACGCCGGGACGATCGTGAACGCCAAGACGGCCCGCTCCCAGCTGCTCGGCGGTTTCAGCATGGGCGTCTCGATGGCCCTGCACGAGGGCTCGGTCACCGACGAGCGGTACGGCCACTACGTCAACCACGACCTGGCCGAGTACCACGTCGCGACCAACGCCGACATCGGCGAGATCGACATCAGCTGGCTCGACGTCGACGATCAGCTGGCCAACCCGATCGGGCTCAAGGGCATCGGCGAGATCGGCATCACCGGGGCCGCTGCCGCCGTCGCCAACGCCTACTGGCACGCGACCCGGCTGCGTATCCGTGACCTGCCGATCACGCCCGACAAGTACTTCCGGGAGCTCGGTGAGAGCTGAGCGGACCCAGGACCGGCCTAGGACGGGGCCTGGTGCAGCGCCTTGATCGTGGTGGGGTCGAGGTGGCGCAGCAGGGTCTCGCCGAGGTCCCGCATGTTCTCGACCTGCTCCGGGGTGAGCTGGTCGAAGAGGTGGGTGCGCACCCCCTCGACGTGCACGGGGGCGGCGGCCTCCAGCGCGGCGAAGCCCTCGTCGGTGAGGACGGCGAGCTGGCCGCGACCGTCCTCGGCGCAGACCTGCCGGCGGACCCACCCGCGCTCCTCGAGGCGGGACACCGCGTGGGAGAGGCGGCTGCGGGAGGACAGGCACTTGTCGGCCAGCTCGCTCATGCGCATCATCCGGCCCTCGGTCTCCGAGAGCGCCACGAGGATCTCGTAGTACGCGTGGGAGATGCCGGTCTCGTGGGTGAGCTCCCGGTCCAGCCGGTCCTGCAGGAGCTGCGCGCTGTAGAGCCAGGCCCGCCAGGCGCGCTGCTCGTGGGCGTCGAGCCAGCGCGGCTCCCCGGGGGGCGGGGTCTCCGGTGCACCGGGTGATGCGGACGACACGTACGCGGTCATGTGCTCAGCGTACTAGCCGAATAGTCAAGCCTTCAACTACGCTAGGGTCGAGCAGAAGGTCAAACGCTCAACATCTTGGAGGATCGCAATGACCAGCTCCACCACCACCCAGATCCCCGGCTACGTCGTCGGCACCTGGGACATCGACGCCAGCCACTCGACGGTCGGCTTCTCCGTCCGTCACATGATGGTCAGCAAGGTCCGTGGTTACTTCCGCGAGTTCGCCGGTGAGATCGTCACCGCCGCTGACCCGGCCCAGTCCACCGTCACCGCCACGGTGAACATGGACTCGATCGACACCCGTCAGGAGCAGCGTGACGCGCACATCCGCTCCGCCGACTTCTTCGACGTGGGCAACCACACCGAGATGACCTTCCGCTCCACCTCGGTCAGCACCGACGGCGCCGACTGGACGGTGGCGGGCGACCTGACCATCAAGGGCATCACCAAGCCGGTCACCCTGGAGCTCGAGCTCAACGGCTTCGGCCCGGACGCGTACGGCGGCACGCGCGCCGGCTTTTCCGCCAAGACCGAGATCTCCCGCAAGGCCTACGGCGTCGACATCGACATGCCGATGGACGGCGGCGGCGTGGTCGTCGGCGACAAGATCAGCGTCGAGCTCGAGATCGAGGCCGTGCTCCGCACCGCCTGATCACCAGCACCACCCAGAGGGGCCCCGGGCGCACTGCGCTCGGGGCCCCTTCGCGTCGAGTGGGCAGTTGTGTTCGCTCCCGCCGGCGTGTGCGCGCGTGTCGACGACCACAACTGCTCAGTCGGCACCGAGCAGGTCGACTGGGAGACTCGGCGACATGTCGACCAGCACCCTCGTCCGCACCCGCTTCCCGTCCGCCGTCCTCGTGGCCGTGGGCCTGGCCGCCGGGTTCGGCATCGCGCAGGGCACCGGCATCCGGGCGCTCGGCGGTGCGGTCTTCGCCGTGGCCGGCCTCGCCGCCGGGGCGCTGTGGCAGCACCGACGCGGGACGGCGACCGCCGTGGCGCTGGCCGCCCTGTACGTCGGGGCCTTCGTCCTGGCCCACGTGCTGGCCATCGGCGTGGGGCTGCCGGCCTGGCTGGCGGTGAGTCTGGTCACCCTCGCCGCCGCAGGAGTGACGTTCGCGGTGGCCGACGGCGCACGACGGCAGGACCACGCCGCCTGAGCGACTACCATGGGAAGGTCGCCGGGCCGGCGGCCGTTACACGAGGCGACAGGCGCACCAGAGCGCCGGATCCCCATGACTTTCTGAGGTGCTTCTTCGCATGCCCACCCGTGACGACCTGCGCAACGTGGCGATCATCGCCCACGTCGACCACGGCAAGACCACCCTGGTCGACGCCCTCCTCCGCCAGGCCGGCGCCCTCGGGCGCGCCAAGGGCGAGGGGACGGACAACGACTCCACGCAGGACCGCGTGATGGACTCGATGGACCTCGAGCGCGAGCGCGGCATCACCATCCTCGCCAAGAACACCGCGATCCACCTGGCCGACGAGAACGGCAACCCCGTCGTCGTCAACATCGTCGACACCCCCGGTCACGCCGACTTCGGTGGCGAGGTCGAGCGCGGCCTGTCGATGGTCGACGGCGTCGTCCTCCTCGTCGACTCCTCCGAGGGCCCGCTGCCGCAGACCCGCTTCGTGCTGCGCAAGGCGCTGGGCAAGGGCCTGCCGGTCATCCTCGTGGTCAACAAGACCGACCGCCAGGACGCCCGCATCGGCGAGGTGGTCGACGAGACCTACGAGCTGTTCATGGAACTGCTCGAGGACTCCGGCATGGACGTCGACAACCTCGACTTCCCCATCGTCTACAGCAACGGCAAGACCGGCCAGGCCTCGCTCACGCGCCCGGAGAACGGCACGTCGCCGGACAGCCCCGACCTGGGCCCCCTGGTGAAGACGCTGCTCGACACCATCCCGGCACCGGTCTACGACGCCGAGGAGCCGCTGCGCGCGCAGGTCACCAACCTCGACGCCTCTCCCTACCTCGGCCGCCTCGCCCTGCTGCGCATCCACTCCGGCACGATGAAGAACGGCCAGCAGGTCGCCTGGTGCAAGGTCGACGGCACGATCAAGAACGTCAAGATCACCGAGCTGCTCGTCACCGAGGGCCTCACCCGCACCCCGGCCGACAGCGCCGGCCCCGGTGAGCTCGTCGCCATCGCCGGCATCGAGGACATCATGATCGGCGACACCCTCGCCGACCCGAACGACCCGCGCCCCCTGCCGCCGCTCACCGTCGACGAGCCGTCGATCTCGATCACGATCGGCATCAACACCGCGCCGCTGGCCGGGAAGTCGGGCAAGAAGCTCACCGCCCGGCTGATCAAGAACCGCCTCGACCAGGAGCTGGTCGGCAACGTGTCGGTGCGCATGCTGCCCACCGACCGGCCCGACACCTGGGAGATGCAGGGCCGTGGCGAGCTCGCGCTCGCGATCCTCGTCGAGCAACTGCGCCGCGAGGAGTTCGAGCTGACCGTGGGCCGGCCTACCGTCGTCACCAAGGAGGTCGACGGCAAGCTGCACGAGCCGGTCGAGCGCGTGACGATCGACGTCCCCGGCGAGTACGTCGGCACGCTGACCCAGGCGCTGGCCACCCGTCGCGCGCGCCTGGAGAACCTGGTGCACCACGACACCGGCTGGGCCCGCATGGAGTACATCGTCCCGTCGCGCGGCCTGATCGGGTTCCGCACCGAGTTCCTCACCGAGACGCGCGGCACCGGCGTCCTGAACCACAACCTCGAGGGCTACGAGCCGTGGCTGGGCGACATGCGCGCCCGCCCGACCGGCTCCCTGGTCGCGGACCGCCAGGGCGTCGCGACGACGTACTCGATGTTCTCGCTGCAGGAGCGGGGCCAGATGATGGTCCAGCCGGGCACCGAGGTGTACGAGGGCATGATCGTCGGTGAGAACTCCCGTCCGGACGACATGGACGTGAACATCACCAAGGAGAAGAAGCTCACCAACATGCGCAAGTCCACCTCCGAGGAGCTGGAGCGGCTCATCCCGCCGCGGATCCTGAACCTGGAGCAGGCGCTGGAGTTCTGCGCCGAGGACGAGTGCGTCGAGGTCACGCCGGCCACGGTGCGCATCCGCAAGGTCGTCCTGGACCAGACCGAGCGCGGCAAGGCCAAGAACCGGAAGCCCAAGCCGGTCTGAACAGCCGCCACGGCGCGATGAGAAGGGCCCCTCCGGTCACCGGAGGGGCCCTTCTTCGTTCACGGCGGGGCGAGCTGGTGGCCGCCCGAGCACAGGTGGTGACGACGGGCCGAGGGGCGGCGGCGCGCCCGTTCCCGCCTGGGGCGGACACGCCCTGACCTCGACGTACGTTGCCGATGGGTCCGTGTGCGGCGGATCCAGGGCGAGCGACGAGAGGCGGCCGAGCGCTGATGACGACGATCACCCGAACGGCTCCGGAGAACGGCTTCCGGGGCGGGATCGACGTCCGGGTGAGTCTTCGGGACGGGGCCGGTGACGGGACCTCTGCCTTCGACGGCGGCTGGTTCCCCCGGAGCCGAGACCTGGCGGTCGAGCTCCCGGAGCTGATCGCCGAGCTCGACCGGCGCGGCGTCCGGGTCGAGCGGTTCACCTACGCGCTGGAGGCGTGGGCGCCGGTGGCCCGCAAGATCGTCGTCCAGGGGCGGGTGGTGCGCACCGGCGGCTTCCGCAGCATGGACCGCGGCGTCGTCTGTCTGACCTGGGACGGCGGCACCCGCCGCGCCGACCTGCTGGTCGTGCCGCCGGAGACCGACGTGCTCACCGGCGCCCGCGCGCTGCGGTTGTCGACGCGGCGCGGGCTGCCCCGGTCCCCGCAGATGGTGCTGGCCGCGGCCCGGTCGACGCCGCTCCCGCAGGTCCCGGAGTACCGCCGGGCCGTGTAGGGGCCGGTCCACCCAGCTTGCGCCGAGCGCGAACCTGCTGGACGGCGGGGGAGCGGCTCGGCTGGAGTGGAGCCATGCGACTCCTCGTCCTCGGTGGCACCCGGTTTCTCGGCATCCACGTCGCCGCCGCTGCGCAGGCGCGCGGGCACGAGGTCGCCACGCTCACCCGGGGCGTCTCCGGCGAGCCACCGGAGGGCGTGCGCGCCCTGCACGGTGACCGCGACGACCCCGACGCCCTCCCGAGGGCGCTCGACGGCTGGGCGCCCGAGATCGTCGTCGACACCTCCTGCCGGACGAGGTCCGCGGCCGGGAACGCGGCCGCCGCCCTGGCGGGTGTCTCCGGGTACGCCTTCGTCAGCAGCCTGAACGCTTATCGGGCGTGGCCGCCCGGCCCGGTCGGGCCGGAGGCGGGTGCCGCCACCTGGGACACCGAGGACGACGACTACGGGCCCGTCAAGGCGTTCGCCGAGCGCGAGATCGGTGCGGCCGTGGGGACCGGCTTCCTCACCGCGCGGGCAGGGCTGATCATCGGTCCCTACGACTACGTCCACCGGCTGGGCTGGTGGCTGGAGCGCATAGCGCAGGGGGCCGGGTGGTCGTCCCCGCGGAGGGGCTCGACCAGCCGATGGGCATGGTGGACGCCCGCGACCTGGCGGGCTGGCTGGTCGACATGGCCGAGCGCGGGGTGTCCGGAGCGGTGAACAGCACCGGCCCGAACGGGATGACCACGCTGGCCGGCCTCCTCGAGATCTGCCGGGAGGTCACCGGCGGCGACGCGGAGTGGGTGCCGGTGCAGGAGGCGGAGCTGGTCGCCGCCGGGGTGGAGCCGTGGATCCACCTGCCGCTGTGGCTGCCCGCCGAGACGGCGCGCACGGCGTGGGACGTCGACACCACCCGGGCACGGGAGCTCGGCCTGCCCAGCCGGCCGCTGCGCGACTCGGTCGCCGACACCTGGGCCTGGCAGTAGACCGACGACCGGCCGTACCAGTCGGCGCTCGGCCTGCCGCGTCCCGGACTGCCGCCGGAGCTGGAGACCCGCCTCCTGGCCGGCCACTGACGTCGACCGCGCGCCGGTCCACCGATCCTCGCGGTCGACCGCGTGGTCGGGTGCCGTCCGGCGAGGTCGACCCGAGCCGGGACGGCGAAGGCCCCGTCCGGCAGCTGCCGGACGGGGCCCTCGGCCTCGGCCTCCTGCGAGCGGTGGGGGGCAGGAGGTGTTGTCAGTCGCGCGGGGCGCTCGGACGTCCGGCCGAGACCTGCTCCTCGGCGGAGAGGTCCTGGACGACGTTCTGCTCCGCCTCCGCCGTGCGGGCCGCCTCGGCGGCGATCGCGTCGGCGGACTCCAGCGCCCGGTCCTTGCGGTACTCGAGGAAGGACCACACGACCGCGGCGGCCCAGGTCACGGTGATGACCGCGTAGATCGCGTAGCGCGCGCCGTCAGGTGCGTCGACCCAGTCGCTCGTCAGCAGCGTGCGGCTGTTGGTCAGGACGATCATCCCGCCCACCAGTGACCCGAGCAGTCGCGGCGGGATGTGCCGGACCAGCCAGGCGGCGATCGGGGCTGCGATGAGCCCGCCCACGAGCAGCACCGCGACCCACGAGAAGTTGACGCCCTGCGAGCCGAGCGCGAACAGGAAGCCGAGGCTGGCGGCCACGGCGACGAGGAACTCCGACGTGTCGATCGAGCCGATCACCTTGCGCGGTTCCATCCGGCCGCTGGCCAGCAGGGCGGGAGTACCGACCGGACCCCACCCGCCACCACCGGTGGCGTCGACGAAGCCGGCGACCAGGCCCAGCGGCCCGAGGAAGCGCTTGCGGACCGGCTTGCCGAGATTGCGCCGGTCGATGCCGCGGAGGGTGAACCGGACGAGGATGTAGGCGCCCAGCGACACCAGGATCAGCGACATCACCGGGGCGGCGACCGCGGTCGAGAGGCTGGACAGGAAGGTCGCGCCCGCGAAGGCGCCGACGGCGCCGGGCAGACCGACCTTGGCGACGACCTTCCAGTCGACGTTGCCGAACTTCCAGTGCGAGAGACCCGACGCGAGCGTCGTCCCGATCTCCGCGAGATGGATGGTCGCCGAGGCGGCCGCCGGGTTGGTGCCGATGGCGAGGAGCAGGGTGGTCGACGTGACGCCGTAGGCCATGCCCAGGCTGCCGTCCACCAGCTGCGCACCGAGGCCCACGAGGGCCAGCAGGACGAGGGTCTTCACGGGGGGTGACTCCGAGTCTCAGGGAACCGCGGGCGCGCGCACAGGCGCGGCGCAGCGGGATCGAACGAGGGGGAAGGGGACGTCGCCGTCAGGGGCGGGAGTCAGCAGCCCGGACAGGTGGCGGTGCAGACGCGCAGCAGGTCGACGTGGATCCGCCCCACGAGGAGCACCGCCGTCGCCGCCACGGCGATATGTCTACCAGATCGATCGGGATATGCAACGAGGGGTCCCAGGCTGCGGGATCAGGCGCGCAGCACGTCGTTCCGGATGGTGACCCATGAGATCAGCCCGCCGGCCGCGAAGAGCGCGGCGCAGAGCATCGTCGCCATGCGATAGCCGTCGGTGAACGCTGCGGGGTCGGTGTAGTCCGACCCGCCGAGCCCCACGGCCACCGGCAGCGCCGCGACGGCCAGCAGCTGGGCGGCGCGGGCCACCGCGTTGTTCACGCCGCTCGCGACCCCGGCCAGCGCGTCCGGCGCCGCCGCGAGCACCGTCGCGGTCAACGGGGCGACGGTGACGGCCATGCCGAGTCCTTGGAGCAGCGAGCCGGGCAGCACCTCGACGGCGTAGGGCAGGCTGCCGTCGACGCGGGCCAGCAGCAGCGTCCCCACGGCCACGACGAGCGGGCCGACGGTCATCGGCAACCGCGGCCCGATCCGTTGCGCCAGGGCGCCGAAGCGGGGCGCGAGCAGCGTGATGACTAGGATGGAGGGCAGCATCGCCGCCCCGGCCGCCGTGGCGTCGTAGCCGAGCACCGTCTGCAGCTGCAGCACCAGGAACAGCCCGCCGCCGCCCAGCGCGCCGTAGACGGCCAGGGTCGCGAGGTTGGCCCCGGTGAACTGCCGGTCGGCGAAGACGCCGAGAGGGAGCATCGGGTCGGCCGTCCGGCGCTCCCGGGCGACGAAGGCGAAGCCGCTCAGGACACCGAGCGCCGCGGCGGCGAGGACGTCGGAGCGGCCGGGATCCTCGCCGGCGGCGATCAGCGCGTAGGTGATGCCACCCAGCGCCGTGGCGCCCAGCGCCGCGCCCAGGTGGTCGAACCGCCCGTGGTGGCCGCCGTCCCGGCTCTCCGGCACGTGCCGGCCGGCCACGGCCACGATGACGACGGCGATCGGGACGTTGATCAGGAAGACCAGCCGCCAGCTGACCGTGTCGACGAGCACCCCGCCGAGGAACGGGCCGATCAGTCCGGCGATGCCGCCCAGCGCGGACCACAGGCCGATCGCCCGGGCGCGGTCGGCCGTCCGGAACGACGACTGGATGAGCGCCAGGCTGCCCGGGGTGAGCAGGGCGCCGCCGATGCCCTGGAAGGCGCGCGCGGCGACCAGCTGGCCGGTGCTCTGCGCCAGCCCGCACAGCAGCGAGGCCGCGGCGAACCAGACGACGCCGATGACGAACACGCGGCGCCGGCCGTACCGGTCACCCAGGGAGCCACCCAGCAGGATCAGGGACGCCAGGGTGAGGGTGTAGCCGGTGACGGTCCACTGCAGCCCCGACAGCGACGAGTCGAACTCGCGGCCGATCGCCGGCAGGGCCACCTGGACGGCGGTGGCGTCGAGGAACGCCATGCCCGAGGCCAGGACCGTGACGACGACCAGCCATCGGCCCGGTGGGGTGCCGAGTGCGAGCGGTTCCGCCACCCGCTCGCCGGCCACGCGCCTCAGCCTACGAAGAAGTCGGTGACGAAGAAGGCCACCGCCGCGACGGCTCCGGCCGCCGGCAGCGTGACGATCCAGGCCACCACGATGTTGCCGGCGACGCCCCAGCGAACGGCCGAGAGCCTGCGGGTCGACCCCACGCCCATGATCGAGGTGGTGGTGATGTGGGTGGTGGACACGGGGACGGCGAAGACCGTCGCGGTGGTGACCATGACGCTCGAGGCCACCGTCTGCGCGGCGAACCCCCCGGCGGGCGTCAGCTGGATGATCCGCCGGCCCATCGTCCGCATGATCCGGAAGCCGCCGGCGTAGGTGCCCGCACTGATCGCCCCGGCCGCGGCGAGCACGACCCAGAAGGGGACGTCGAAGCTGTCGATCTCGCCGGCGGTGAACAGCGCCAGCGTGATGATGCCCATCGTCTTCTGGGCGTCCTGCATCCCGTGGCCCAGCGCCATCGTGCCGGAGCTGAAGATCTGCGCGAACCGGAAGCCGCGGTTGGCCTTCGACACGTTCGCCCCGCGGAACGTCCACAGGATCGCCAGCATGAAGAGGTAGCCGAGGCCGAAGCCGACCAGCGGCGACACGATCATCGGGATGATGACCTTGTCCAGGACGCCCATCCACTGCACCGAGTGGGCGGCGGCCAGCGCCGCACCGACGAGGCCGCCGATCAGCGCGTGCGACGACGACGAGGGCAGCCCGTACCACCAGGTGATCAGGTTCCAGGTGATCGCACCGATGAGGGCGGCGAAGACGATGGTGAGGCCGTCGCCGCCCTCGGGCGGGTCGATGATCCCTGCCCCGACGGTCTTGGCCACGCTGGTGGAGATCAGCGCCCCGACCAGGTTCATGACCGCGGCGAGGGCCAGCGCCACGCGAGGGGTGAGCGCCTTGGTCGAGACCGCGACCGCGATCGCGTTCGCGGCGTCGTGGAACCCGTTGGTGTAGTCGAATGCCAGGGCGACCAGGACGATGACGACCAGGCCGATGAAGGCCGCGTCCATCAGCAGGAACCCATCAGGAGAGATCCATCCGGGCTCAGGACTCCTTGACGGCGATCGTCTCGACCACGTTCGCGAGGTGCTCGAACGCGTCGGCCGCCTCCTCCAGCTGGTCGGCGACCTCCTTGAGCTTGAGGATCTCCAACGCGTCGAACTCGCCGCTGTAGAGCCGGGAGAGCAGCCGCCGGTAGAGCTTGTCGGCCTCGTTCTCCAGCCGGTTGACCTCGATCCAGTAGTCGGAGAGGTCCTTCAGCGTCCGCAGGCGGGGCATCGCCTCCGCCGTGGTCTGCGCGCAGCGCTGGAGCAGCGACGCCTGCTGGCTCATCTCGGCCGGCAGGGTGCCCAGGCCGGTCAGGATGACCAGGTCCGCGGCGGCCTCCACGTAGTCCATGACGTCGTCGAGGTTGCTGGCCAGCGAGTAGATGTCCTCGCGGTCGAACGGCGTCACGAAGCTGGTGTTGAGCTGCCGGAAGATCGCGTGGGTCACCTGGTCGCCGGCGTGCTCCAGGTCGCGGAGCTTGCCGGCCAGCTCGGCACGTCGGGCGTGGTCGTGGATGAACTCACTGAGGACGTCGGTGGCCGCCACCAGGTTCTCCGCGCTCGCGGTGAACAGGGGGTAGAAGCTCGAGTCCTTGGGGGTGAGGCTGAAGGGCACGCAACGGCTCCGTATCGGGAGGGTGAACGGACGGCGTCCTCCAGATGACGACGCACGGCCGTCCGGCAGCATAGGTGGCACGGGCCCGCCGACGCCCGCTCGAGGCCTCAGGCGTGAGCAGCGTCGCCTCTGCCGTCCCCGTCCTTCACCCGGCCGAGGGAGGAGACGAGGTCGGCACGCGCCCGGGCGACACGGGAGCGGATGGTGCCGACCGGGCAGCCGGCCACCTCCGCGGCCTCGGCGTAGGACAGGCCGAGGAGCTGGGTGAGCGCGAACGCCTCCCTCCGGTCCGGGTCGAGCCCGGCCAGCAGGTCCGTGACCGCCACGCCCTCGGCAACGGGGTCGCCGTGCGGCGCCCGGCCCAGGGCCTCCAGGTCGGCGTCGTCCCGCACGAGGGTGAGCCGGCGGCGCCGACGGGAACGGACGGCGTCGGCGCAGACCCGACGGGCGATGGACAGCAGCCACGTCCGGACCGAGGACCGGTGCTCGAAGCGGTGCAGCGCGCCGAACGCGCGCAGGTAGGTCTCCTGGGTGAGGTCGTCGGCGTTCTGGCCGTCGCCGAGGGCCGCGCACAACCGCCAGACGTCGGACTGCGTGGCGCGCACGAGCGCCGCCGCGGCCAGGGGGTCGCCCCCGGCGGCGTCGGTCGCGATGCGGTCCAGTTCGTCCATGTCCTGATCTTCGTCGTGGGGGGTCCGCCGGGATGCCGGCCGGAGAACTTTCACCCCTCCGGGAACCGTACGGCCTCCGCGGACGACCAGAGGACCATGACGTGCTCCCCGTTCCGCGAGGCGATCTCCGCACGCCTCGACGGCGAGGCCCTCGGGATGTCCGCCCGTGAGCTGGACGACCACCTGGGCGGATGCGCCGACTGCGCCGGCTGGGCAGGTGACGCCGCGCTCGTCACCCGCCGCGCGCGGCTCGCGTCCGCGCCGCCTGTGCCCGATCTCACCGTGGCGGTCCTCGGCGCGCTGCCGCGGGAGCTGCCGGGCGCCGCCGCCGCGGCACGGGCGCGCCTGGCCGACTCGGCGCTCCGGCTGGCCCTGCTCGCCCTCGGTGTCGCGCAGGCCGCGCTGGCCTATCCGGTGCTGACCTCCGGCGCCGGCGCCATGAGCGCGCCCGTGCACATGGCGCACGAGACGGGAGCCTGGAACCTCGGGGTCGCGGCCGCGTTCCTCGCCGTCGCCGCCGGTCCGCGGCTCGCCGCGGGCGCCCTGCCCTTCCTCGGGTCCTTCGCCGCCCTGCTCCTGCCCGTGACCCTGGCCGATCTGGGCGCGGGGCACGTGCACGCCGAGCGGGCGGTGGCCCACCTGCTGCTGTTCGCGGGGGTGCTCGCGGTGTCAGTCGTCGCCTGGCGCGGCCGCCGTCGCCGGTCGGTCCGGTCCCTGGCCTCCCAGCGAGTGGCCGCGTGAGGCGCTCCTGGTTCCTGCTCGTCGCCCTCCTGGCCGTCTGGCTGGGCGGTGGCGTCGTCACGGCGGCCCCGGCGGCCGCGCACGCGACGCTGGTCTCCACCGATCCCGGCGAAGGCGCCCGGCTGGACGCCGTCCCGGCGCAGGTGACGCTGGAGTTCAGCGAGGGCGTCTCGCTCGGCGCCGGCTACGCGCGGGTCCTCGGTTCCGACGGGGAACGGGTGGACACCGGTGCCGCCGCTGTCGACGGGCGCGTGCTCACCGTCCCGCTGCGGGCGGACCTGCCCGACGACGGCTTCCTGGTCACCTACCGCGTGATCTCGGCAGACTCCCACCCCATCTCGGGCGCGTACTCGTTCGTGGTGGGCGACGGGGAACTCGTGCCGACCGCCGGGGGTGCCGCCGAGGACCGCACCGACCCGGTCGTGGGCGCGGCCCTCCCGGTCAGTCGCTGGCTCGGTTTCGCCGGTCTCGCCCTGGCCGTCGGGATCCCCGTCCTGGTGCTGCTGTGCTGGCCCGCCGGCTGGAGCTCGGCGCCGCTGCGCCGTCTGAGCAGCTGGGGGGCGGGCCTGGTGGCGGGGGCGGCCGTGGCGTCGTTCCTGCTCCAGGGTCCGTACGCGGCCGGCACCGGTCCCGGATCCCTGCTCGACCCGGCCCTGCTGTCGGCCACGCTCTCGTCCGCGACCGGCTGGACGCTGCTGGCCCGCGCCGTGCTCGCCGTGGCGCTGCTGATGGTCCTGCGCCCCGTCTGGCGCCACGGCGAGCCGCCCGCGCCGGCCTCGGTGGCCCTCGCCGGTGTCCTGGCGCTCGGCGTCGTCGTCACGACGGCGGCCGTCGGGCACCCGGTGGCCGGGCCGTGGCCGGTCCTCGCGGTCGTGGTCGCCGCCGTGCACGCCGGCGCGATGGCCGTGTGGCTGGGCGGCCTGGCCGCGCTGCTCGCCGTCGTCCTGCGACCGTCGACGGCGGGCCCGGACCTCGCCGGCGTGCTCACCCCGTGGTCGAGGGTCGCGTTCGGGGCGGTCGCGGCGCTGGTGGTCAGCGGCACGGTCCAGGCGGTCCGGGAGGTCGAGTCCCCGACGGCGCTGTTCGTCACGACCTACGGGTGGGTGCTGGTCGCCAAGCTGGTGCTGTTCCTCCTGGTGCTGGCGGCCGCGGGGGTGTCCCGGGTCTGGGTGCAGCAGCGGCTCGGCGTCCGGAGCAGCCGGCCGGCCGGGCGGCGGGCGCTGACCGCCCACGCCTTCTCCGCCTCCTCCGCCTCCTCCGCTTCCTCCTCGGGGCCGCAGCCCGTTGCCGGGGAGGACGGCGTCGACGGTGCGGCCGGACTGCGGGACCGCCTGCAGGCCGAGGCCGCAGCCGAGCACGTGCCCGCTCTCCGGCGCTCCGTGCTGGTGGAGTTCGCGATCGCCGCCGTCGTCCTGGCGCTGTCGGCCGTGCTGGTGGGCACGCCGCCCGCGCGGTCCGCGGTCGCCCAGCCGGTCGACGTCCTGCTGCCGCTGCAGGCCAGCAGCGGCCCGTCGGGCAGCGTCCAGGTATCGGTGGACCCGGCGCGCCCGGGGCCGAACACGCTGCACGTCTACCTGTTCGACGACACCGGCCGGCCCACGCAGCCGGCCGGCATCACGGTGAGCCTGACCGAGTCGGCGCAGGAGATCGGCCCCCTCGACGTGGAGCTGGCGCCCGCCGGCCCCGGCCACTACGTCAGCGACGGGATGACCATCCCGGGGGCCGGCACCTGGACGCTGGCGATCAGCGTCCGGCTCGACGAGTTCACCGCCACCACCGCCCGTACCGATTTCCCGGTCCGCTGACTCCTCCGGGAGCACCGGACCACCAGACCCCCCGATGAACAGGAGTTCCGTGTCCTCGAGTGCCCGCCCCCGCCCCCTCGCCCGGCTCGTCGTCCTCGTGACGGCGGTCCTCACCGCACTGGCCGCGTCGATCGTCGTGGCCGGCACCGCGGCGGCGCACGTGACCGTCGCCAGCCAGGACGCCTCCCCGGGCGGTTACGGGAAGATGACCTTCCGCGTGCCGAACGAGAGCGACACCGCCAGCACGATCGGCCTGCGCATCCAGATCCCGCAGGAGGCCGCCCTGGCCTCGCTGCGCACGCAGCCCATGCCCGGCTGGACGGCGACGCTCACCACGGCCGACCTCGAGGAGCCGCTGGAGAACCACGGCCAGGAGATCACGTCCTACGTCTCGGTCGTGGAGTTCCGCGCCGAGGCGGGCAGCGGGATCGCCCCCGGGCAGTTCCAGGAGTTCGCGCTCTCCGGCGGCCCGTTCCCCGACGCCGACCGGCTCACCTTCCCGGCGGTGCAGCTCTACAGCGACGGCACCGAGGCGGCCTGGATCGAGCCGTCGATCGAGGGGCAGGAGGAGCCGGAGAAGCCCGCTCCCGTGCTGACCCTGGCATCAGGCACCGCGTCGGACACCGGCACCGGCACGACCGGTTCCACGACCGGCACGGACACGGTGGCCTCCTCGGAGGACGCCGACCACGGGCACGCGGCCGCGGTCGAGGACGACCCGGGCGGGCTGGCGCTGTTCCTGGCCATCCTGGCCTTCCTGACCGGCCTCGCCGGCGTCGTCCTCGGCTGGCGGGCCAACCGTCGTACCGTGTCGTCGTGAGCCGTGCCGTCGTCCGTGGAGCCCCCGGCGGTCGCCTGCGCCCCGCGCTGGCGGCCCTGTCGCTGTCCGCCGTCCTGCTGGTCACCGCCTGCGGTGGTGGGACGTCGGACGAGGCGCAGGGCGACGGCGCGGGGCAGGGCGCAGCCGGCGGGCACGAGCACTCCGCGGACGCCCCGGCGGCCGTCGAGGGCCCCGACGACCGCTTCGCGGGACTGGACCTGGCCGAGCCGTACCGGCGGCCGCAGTTCACGCTGACGGACACCACCGGGGCGTCCTTCGACTTCTCGGCCGCGACGTCCGGCCGGCCCACGCTGCTGTTCTTCGGCTACACGGACTGCCCGGACGTGTGCCCCACGACCATGGCCGACGTCGCGGTGGCGCTCCGCGGGATCGACGCCGCCGTGCTCGAGCAGCTGCAGGTCGTCTTCGTCACGACCGACCCGGCGACCGACACCCCGGAGGTCCTCGGCGAGTACCTCGGCCGCTTCGACGCCGACCTGCCGCTGCAGTTCATCGGCCTCACCGGCGACCAGGAGCAGATCGACCAGGCCCAGCTGTCCACGGGCGTGCCGCTGGCCGAGGACCGGGGACGGCTGCACTCGTCACTGCTGCTGCTGTACGGCACGGACGACGAGGCGCATGTCGCGTTCGACGCCGGGAACACCGCCCGGGACATCGCCGCGGACCTCCGCCTGGTGGCGGAGGAGGTGTGACGCGGCCGGTGGGCCGACTGCTGGTGGTGCTGGCCGGCCTGCTCGCCACGCTGGCGGTCGCGGGTCCGTCCGCCGCGCACGTGGGCGGTGAGCAGGCCGGCAGCGACTTCGATGCCCGGGTGCTCGCCACGACGCCCGAGGTGCCCGGCCTGACGGTGCGGGTGCTGCAGTTCGGTGACGAGCTGGAGCTGGTCAACGGGACCGGCACCGAGGTGCTCGTCCCCGGCTACGACGGCGAGCCCTACCTGCGCATCGGGCCCGACGGCGTGTGGCGGAACGCCAACAGCCCGGCCACCTACATCAACCTCGACAGGTACGCGCAGGTCGACCTCCCCGCTCACGCCGAGCGGGGGGCCGAGCCGGACTGGCAGCAGGTCTCGACCGAGCCGCACTACGTCTGGCACGACCACCGCACGCACTGGATGAGCGAGAACGTGCTGCCGCCGGCCGTGGCGGCCGACCCCACCAGCGAGCACACCGTCTTCGAGTGGGTCGTGCCGCTGGTGCACGGGGACACCGACGTCGAGGTGAGCGGCGTGCTCACCTGGAGCCCACCACCGGCGCCCTGGCTGGTCTGGCCGCTCTACGCGGCCCTCGCCCTGCTGGCTGCGGCGACCGGCCTGCTGGCCCACTCCGCGCGCCCGCTGGGGGCGCTGCTCCCGCTCGGCGCGGCGGCCGCTCTCTGGCACGCGGGGGCGACGCCCGAGCCGCCGGTGAGCATCGCCTCGCACACGGGGGCGGTCGTGTCGGCGCTGCTCCCGGCCCTGATCGCGGCGCTCGTCGCGGGGCTCGGCTTCCGGGCGGCCCGGCGCGGCCGCGGAGCCATGACGGGGTTGTTCGCCGTGGTCCTGGGCTGGCTGCTGCTCGTGCAGGGGCTGCCCGACGTCGACGTCCTGTGGGCGGCGAACGTGCTGTCCAGCGGTCCGCAGCTGGCGGCGCGGGTGGCGGTGGCACTCCTGCTGGCGCTGGGCGCCGGCTTCGTCATCGGCGGCATCGCCGCCGTGCGCCGGTTCCGCGAGGTCGCACCGTTGGACGAAGCGAGCCCGGGGCGTCCGGTCCCGGTCGGCTGACCGGGACCGGACGTCGGCGTCAGCCGACCTCGGCCACCTCGTCGACGACGTGGTTGAGCGTGCCCGGGAGCAGCGTGTTGGCCCGCTGCAGGTCGGTCTCGAAGTCGACCTCCACGGCGGCGAACTCCGAGATGTCGAGCGGGCGGAAGCGCAGGCCGTGCTGCTGGATGGCCGTCTCCATCCCGCGCTCGAAGTAGTCCTGGTCGCCGCAGTTCTCGAGGTGGGCGATCAGCGCGGCCTTGTCGCCGGAGGAGACGTAGTTGATCCCGACGGCCTCGCCGAGACCGCCGACGACGGTCTTGGACAGCTCCTGCACAAACCCGTCCTCGTCGAGGGTGTACTTGACCTCCTCCTCGGCCACGGTATTCGTGTCGACGCAGACGAAGCTCTGGTCGGCCCGGAGGAAGGGCAGCGCCAGCTCGAGCACCGCCGGGTCGAAGACCACGTCACCGTTGAGCCACAGGACGCCGCCCTCGCGCGAGGTGCGCAGCGCACGCAGCAGGCTCTTGGAGGTGTTCGTCGTCTTGTAGTGCGGGTTGTAGGCGAACAGCAGCTCCGGCGCCGCCTTCATGATCAGCTTGCCGCGGTACCCGACGACCGCGGTCACCGAGGTGTCCTCGCCGAGGACGGCGCGCAGGCAGCCGAGCTGGCGCGCGAGGATGCTCTGCCCGTCCCGCAGCGCGGTCAGCGGCTTGGGGATGGACCGGCCCAGCCGGGTGCCCATGCCGGCAGCCAGGATGACGACCTGCACGGGGGCCTGAGCCGTGCGCGACCGGGTGGTGTGGGTCGCGGGGGTCCTGTTCCGCAGGACAGTGGTCAGAACGCGGTCGGTGCTACGCACGGTTCTCATCTCCTTCGAGAGGTCGGGGTGCCGGTGGTTCCCGGCGCGGGCGCGCCGGACGGGAAGAGCAGGTCGAGCACGCGCGCGGTGGCCGCGCCGTCCTCCAGGTGGGTGAAGGTCTCCTGGAACCGGGCGTACCGGTCCGCGGTGTCGGCGGCGATCGCGTCGATGTCGGCGATCGCCTCCACGAGCTCCTTGCTGGTGTGCAGCAGGGGAGTCGGGGCAGCCTCGGCGAGGTCGAAGTAGAAGCCTCGCAGCTCGTCCCGGAAGTAGTCCAGGTCGTAGGTGAAGAAGAGCATCGGCTTGCCGGTGATGGCGAAGTCGAACATCGTCGACGAGTAGTCGGTGACCATCAGGTCGGCCGCCAGGTACAGGTCCCGGATGTCGGGGTGGCTGCACACATCGCGGACCGCCGAGCCCTCGGTGATCTCCAGCCGGTCCATGACCATGTTGTGCAGCCGGAGCAGCAGCACGTGGTCATCGCCCAGCCGCGCCGCAAAGTCGTCCAGGTCGATCGCGAACTCGAAATCCTGGGGGCCGGTCTTCCGGAACACCAGGTCGTCGCGCCAGGTGGGGGTGTAGAGCACGACCTTCTGGTCGTCGGTGATCCCCAGGTCGGCACGCACCGCGGCGCGCACCTCGTCCCGCTGCGGCGAGCTCAGCAGGTCGTTGCGCGGCAGGCCGGTCTCGTGGATGGGCCCCGTGTAGCCGAACGCCTTGCGCAGGCGCTCGGTGCTCACGGCGTTCGGGGAGAGCAGCAGGTCCCAGCGGGCGATGTCCTGCGCCAGGTAGGCCAGCCGGCCCTCGGGAGCCCACAGCACGTCGTTGTGGATGCGCTTGAGCATCGTGCCGTGCCAGGTCTGCAGGTACGTCGTGCCCGGCCGCTTCTCCCAGTCGAGGGGGATGTGGTCGTTGGAGACGACGATGTCGGCGTTCTCCAGGGCGGCGATGCACTCCGGGCTGCCGAACTCGATGGTGTCGACGCCGGCCGGGAAGGTGGCCCGCAGGTGCGGCGCCGCCAGCCAGGTGTGCGTCGCGCCGGCCGCGGGGGAGTCGGCGCCCTGCGCGAGCAGCGCCTCGTAGATCGCGCGCGGGCTGTCGGAGAAGTGGCCCCGGAAGGCGCTGTAGACGATGTTCACCGGGCCGCTCCTGACGCGAGCAGGGCGCCGTCGGAGTCGCGGCGGGTCAGGACGGGGAGCAGGAGGTCCGCGACCTCCTGCCACGAGCTGACGACGGCGAGCACGCCGGCCGCCTCGAGCAGCGCCCGGCGCTCCTCGCGCTCGGCCGGGGCCACGAACAGCAGGTTGCCGATGGTGGGGCAGCCGGCGGCCACGGCCGACTGCGCGCCCGGGAGCGAGTCCTCGACGGCCAGGCCGGCCTGCGGCGCGATGCCCAGGCGGTCGCAGGCGTGCAGGTAGACGGCGGGATCGGGCTTGCTCGTCGGGGTGGGCAGTGAGTCCTCGGCGCTGAACCGGCGGGCCGGCGGGATCAGGTCGTCCAGCTGCGTCGCGGTGAAGCACCCGGCCAGGCGGGCGAGCGCGCTGGAGCTCACCGCGGCGAGCGGCAGGTGCTCGGCGAGCGCCCCGAGGGCTGCCGACGTGGGCGCGTGCGGTCGGAGGGTCGCCGCGAGGTGCGCGGTCACCGCCCGCTTCTCCTCCAGGACCCACGGCTCGACGTCGACGTCGGGGACGCCGGCCTCGGCGGCCAGCCGCCGTGCGGTCGACCGGAAGTTCAGCCCGGTCGTGGCCAGCCGCAGCTCCTCGGCGGTGAACCGGCGGTCGCTGCCGATCTCGGCGAGGAACGCGTTGGTCACCTCGACCGAGGCGTCGAAGGCCGGCTCCTCCGACGGGAAGAGGTTGCCGTCGGCGTCGCAGAGCAGGATCTGGACCTGCTCCAGCGTCGGCGTCAGGTCGGTCGGCACGGAGGAGGCCCCTCTCGGATCGCGGTCATGGGTCACGGGTGCAGTCTCCCGGACCGGAGGAGTGCGGCCGCCACGGTCGTCCGGACACCGTCTCGGTCGATCCGCACGAGCGCGTCGGTGAGCTCGGCGACGAACACGGGGTCGTCCCCCAGGTCGCCGAAGATCGACCGGACGCCCAGCAGCGGGCGCGGGTCCGTGCCGCCGGCGAGCGACAGCCGCTGGAGGAGGTCGGCGTTGGGGTCGTCGATCACGACCGGCCGGCCGTCGGCGTCGACGCCGCGCAGGTACACGAACCAGGCCGCCACCGCGACGGTCAGCAGCGCGTGCGGCCGGCCGGCGACGAGGGCCTCGCGCAGCGAGGGCAGCAGGTGGTGCGGCATCTTCGTCGACCCGCGGCGGCAGAGCCGGTACAGCTGGTCGGCGATCGCCGGGTTGGCGAACCGCTTCAGCAGCGACTGCTCGTACTCGACGAGATCGATGCCGTCCGGCGGCGGGAGCAGCGGCAGGACCTCGGCGTCCATCAGCTGCTCCGCGTACTCCGCGAGCAGCGGATCGGCCATGACCCGGTCGATGCTGGTGTGGCCCGCGAGCGAACCCAGGTACCCGAGAGCGCAGTGGCTCGCGTTGAGCAGCCGGGTCTTCATGAGCTCGTAGCGGGCGACGTCGGGGACGAACCGCACGCCGACGAGGTCCAGCGGGGGACGGCCGTTGCAGAAGTCGTCCTCGATGACCCACTGCGAGAACGGCTCGGTGATGACCGGCCAGTTGTCGTCGACGCCGTACCGCTGGGCGACGGCCTCCCGCTGTTCGGGCGTCGTGTGCGGGGTGATCCGGTCGACCATGCTGCTGGGGAAGGACACGCGGTCGGTGATCCACCGGGCGAGCACCTCGTCGCGCAACCGCGCGAAACCGACGATCGCGGCGCGGGCGGCGTCGCCGTTGCGGTGCATGTTGTCGCAGGAGACCACCGTGAACGGCGGCAGCCCGGCACGGCGACGGCGGTCGAGGGCCTCGACGATGTAGCCGAAGACGGTGCGGGGACTGGCGGTCTCGGTCAGGTCCCACCGGATGTCGACGTCGTCGGCGTCGAAGTCGCCGCTGTCGGGACACAACCGGTAGCCGCTCCCGGTGATGGTCAGCGACACCATCCGGATGCGCTCGTCGGTGAGGAGATCCAGGACGACGGCGGGATCGTCGGGCGCGAAGTGGTAGTCGACCATCACGCCCACGACGCGGGCCCGCTCGCCGTCGGGGCTGCGCTCGACCACGGTGTAGAGGTGGTCCTGCGGGGCCAGGGCATCCTTCATGTGCCGGCTGTGCAGGCCGACACCGACGACACCCCAGGCGTCGCTGATGCGGCGCTCGGCGACCTCGTCGAAGTACAGGAGCTGGTGGGAGCGGTGGAAGCCACCGACGCTGAAGTGGACGACGGCCGGCGTCAGGGCGCTGCGGTCGTAGGTCGGCACGATCAGCTGCTCGTCGTGCAGCCCGAGGGTGTCCTGGGTGAGCTTGCGGATGCCGGTGGGGGAGGCGACCACGTTGGGCAGGTCGGCCAGGGCGATGTCCCTGGCGCTCGTCCCCGTGGGGATCTCCGGGGTGAGCGTTCCTGTGCTCAGGGGGAGGGGGACGATCTCTGCCTGCGTCAACGCATCCCTCCGTCTCTACGTCTGTGGGCACGGCTCATCGCGACCGTCCCGGTTACGGGCCGACGGTGACCAGCAGTACACGGGTGCGGCCCTGTGCCGCGCAATGGTTCCGGTGCCCCGGCGCTCGGCGGACGCCGAATCGTTAGACGCCGGAGCGGCGCGGGATGTTTCACGCCTGGAGGTCCAACATGCCCTGTCGGCGGCCCTGTGAAACGTCCGGACCACCCGCACGGGTGTACCCGCGCGGCCCTCTGTGGCCAGCCCCACACCCCTTTCCATGACTGCCGATGAGCGGGACGAGGGCCGGTTGCGAATGACAGCGTTGTCAGTAACGCGTGGGACTGGGGAGCAGTGTGAGGCACGCCGCTCGGCGTGTCGCGATCGACGCGCCGGACGCCTGGTCACAGGACGGTCACGGACTGTTTGGATGGCGCACAGCCGAACTCCCCTTCGGCGCTCCGCGGTCAAGCGAACGGGCAGGTGCATGCGCGCACGTCACGGTCAGGCTCCCACCACCCTCGTGACCGCGGTCCGTGCCGGCGGACGCAACCGCCGGGCCCAGACGGCCTCGGCTCCGGCCACCGCCCGCCGTGGGGGCTTCCTGCTGAGCGCCCTGCTCGCCGGTGGCCTGGCCGCTGCCGGCCTCGGGCTGCACAGCGCCCCGACCGCATCCGCGGGAGCGACCTCGGTGCTGGAGGCGCAGCAGGCGCTGCTCACCGGCGACGAGGCCCTCGAGGTCATGCCGCAGGCCTCGGTGACCGTGGCGGAGGCCCAGGCGCGCCTGCAGGAGGTGGCCGCATCCCGCGCCGCTCGCGCCGAGGCGGAGGCCGCGGCGATCGAGGCCGCGCGGCCCAAGTTCGTCTCCCCGGTCGACGGCGCCCGTCTCACGAGCGGCTTCGGCAGCCGGTGGGGGACGTTCCACTACGGCATCGACCTCGCCGCCCCCATGCGGACCCCGGAGTACGCGGCCGGCGACGGCGTCGTGCTGCGGGCCGGTGCGGCCAGCGGCTTCGGGCTCGCGGTCTACATCCTCCACGAGAACGGCGACGTCACCGTCTACGGCCACATGGACTCGATCCTCGTGGAGCCGGGGGAGTACGTGGACGCCGGGCAGACCATCGCGCTGCTGGGCAACCGAGGTCAGTCGACCGGCCCGCACCTGCACTTCGAGGTGCACCGCGGCGGCGAGGACGGCGAGCGCGTCAACCCCGTCTCCTGGCTCGCGGACCGCGGCGTCCGCGTCTGACCCGGACGCCCCGCCTCGACCGCGCGGGACATCCGCCGATCACGCGGTCTACCGCGAGGTCGGGTGCCGTACGCCGCGGCCGACCCGCAGGCTCGTGATGGGATCGCGCCGTGGCGCGGGCGGTCGAGGACTCCAACCGGAGGATGCTGCGCGCCCGGGACGCCATGGACCGGCGGTACGCCGAGCCGCTCGACGTCGCGACGCTGGCGCGGATCGCGCACGTCTCCGAGGCCCACTTCATCCGCACGTTCCGCGCCACGTTCGGCGAGACGCCGAACCGGTACCTGCAGCGGCGACGGGTGGAGCGGGCGATGTTCCTGCTGCGCTCCGGGGACCGCAGCGTCACCGACATCTGCATGGACGTCGGCTTCTCGAGCCTGGGCACGTTCAGCAGGGTGTTCCGCGACATCGTGGGTGAGCCGCCGTCGGCCTACCGGCGGCGCGGGCCGCTCCCGCCGGTGCCGTCGTGCTTCGCGATGGCCTGGCTGCGACCGAGCAGTTTCGGAGAAGCACCGGGGACGTGAGGGCCCCTAGCGTTGCCGCCATGCTGACCCGACTGAACATCTCCGGTATCTACGTCCTCGACCAGGACCAGGCGCTCGACTTCTACGTCGGCAAGCTCGGTCTGGAGGTCGACACCGACGCCGACCTCGGCTTCATGCGGTGGCTCACCATCCGCGTGCCGGCCGACCCCGACCGTAAGATCCTGCTCGAGCGTCCCGGCGCGCCGTCGATGAGCGAGGACACCGCGGCCGAGGTGCGCGCCCTGATGACGAAGGGGGCCGCCGGGGGCCATCTCTTCTTCGCCTGCGAGGACGCCTACAAGACCCACGCCGAGCTCAAGGCCAAGGGTGTCGAGGTCACCGAGGAACCCGAGGACCGCGGCTACGGCATCGACTTCGGCCTCCGCGACCCGTTCGGCAACCACGTCCGCATCGCCCAGCTCAAGGAAGCGTGAGCGGGCATCCCCGAGGGTGTGGCCTCCCACCGGGGGCCACACCCCTGCGCGGATCGGGTGAACCGGGGCTGTACAGTTGCCCCCGGCCCGGACACACCAGACCGGGCCGCAAGGGGCTGTGGCGCAGCTGGTAGCGCACCACACTGGCAGTGTGGGGGTCAGGGGTTCGAGTCCCCTCAGCTCCACCCCGATGACCAGGCCGTTCCCCTTCGGGGGAGCGGCCTGAGTCGTCTCTCGTTGTGGTTGGAGTTGCCTGCCCTTACGTGGCAGCAGCAGGGCGCCCATCCGGTCGGCGGCCTCGCGGGCCAGCGCCGGCATCACGTGCCTGTAGGTATCCGTCGGGGGCTGGGCCGCCGCACCGATCAGGCGACCGCCGCGTCCGCCCCGCGCAGTACGTGCGTGAGGGCGGCGAGCGTGGCGCGCGCACCGTGTTCCCTGAGGGACGTCAGCGCACGGCGGTAGGGCTCGACGAATCGCTCGTCGTCCACCAGGTCGCCGAAGAAGCTCTGGTCGGCGATGAACGCGAGCGGGTCCATGTCCAGCCGGCCGGCGTTCGCCCGAAGCCGGTCGGCATGCCGGTCGACGAGGGGGAGGGGACGACCATGGTCGTCCCACCCCTCGGCGAACCTCGCCCAGCTGGCGACGATGGCGGCGGCGCGGTGGACCTCCCCGCCGGAGGCGAGGCCGGCCCGGAGCACCGGCAGCACGTACTTGGGGATCAGCGCCGAGGTCTGGGCGCACAACCGGGACACCTGGTCGGCGACGGCCGCGCTGCCGAACCGCTCGAGGAGGGCCTCCTTGTAGTGCTCCAGGTCCACACCCGGTACGGCCGGGAGCGTGGGGCTGACCTCGTGATCCATGTAGCCCTGCAGGAAGCCGTTCACCAGCGGGTCCCGGCACGCGTCGTGGACGTGCTGGTAGCCCGCCAGCGCGGCGAAGTAGGCCATCGCCTGGTGGCTGCCGTTGAGCAGCCGCAGCTTCATGGCCTCGTAGGGAGAGACGTCGTCGACCAGTTGCACACCGACCTCCTCCCAGGGTGGCCGGCCGGCGGGAAAGTGGTCCTCGATGACCCACTGCGCGAACGGCTCGCACACCACCGGCCACGTGTCGGCGACGCCGAAGAGGTCCCGCAGCATCGCGATGTCGTCCGGTGTGGTCTGCGGCGTTATCCGGTCGACCATGCTGTTGGGGAAGGGCACCTCGCGCTCGACCCAGGTTCCGAGGTCGGGATCCCGCAGGGAGGCGAATGCGGCGAAGGCGTGGCGGGCCACGTCGCCGTTGCCCTGCAGGTTGTCGCAGGAGAGCACGGTGAACGGGGAGAGACCGCGGTCCCGGCGACGCGCCAGCGCTTCGGTCACGAGTCCGAACGTCGTGCGGGGGACGGCGTCGGGTCGGAGGTCAGCCCGGATGTCCGGCGCGCCGTCGTCGAAGCTGCCGGTCACCGGGTCGGTGTTGTAGCCCCGCTCGGTGATTGTGAGGGACACGATGCGCGTGTCCGGGTGGGCCATCTTCTCCACGACGGCCTCGGGGTCGTCGGGCGCCAGCAGGTACTCGATGATCGAGCCGATCACCCGCGGCTCCAGGGTGCCGTCCGGGTGCTTGACGACGAGCGTGTACAGGCCGTCCTGTGCGGCGAGGGCATCGCGCATCCGCCGTTCGTCGGGTAGGACGCCGACCCCGCAGATGCCCCAGTCCATGGCCAGGCCGGCGTTCATGAGCCGATCGGCGTACATCGCCTGGTGAGCCCGGTGGAAGCCGCCGACGCCGAGGTGGACCACCCCCGTGCGAACCCGACGTCGGTCGTACGCGGGCGTTGCCACCGCCTGGGTCAGCGACGGCAGGTTCCGGCTGGTCAGCCTGCTGAGGGGCGGGCGTGCGAGCAGAGGTGGAGGGATCGACACGTCCTTACCCTAACGTAAAGTTAGGGTTGCGGCCGGGTGAGGTGAGCAGCCGCGGCTCGACGCCCCTGCTACGCGGCTGTGCTCCGCGCTGCTCTGTCCGCGGGCAGGAACACCTTCTCGGGGTCACGCTCGACGACGTCGCCGAGGGCCTCGTCGACGCGGACCATGATCTCCGCGCCGAGTTGGACGCCGGCCGCCTTGACGTTGTCGTGCACCTGCTCGGGGCGGCTCGCGCCGATGATCGCCGCGGCGACGTTCGGGTTCTGCAGCACCCACGCCAGAGCCAGCTGCGCCATGGTCAGCCCGAGGTCGTCGGCGATGGGACGCAGCTGCTGGACGCGGGTGAGGACGTCGTCGGCGAGGAATCCCTCGACCTGGAAGCCGACGCCCGAGTGGCTCGCACGGCTGCCGTCCGGCGGCTGCTCGCCCGGGAGGTACTTGCCGGTCAGCACCCCCTGGGCCAGCGGTGACCAGACGATCTGGGACAGACCCTCCGCCTCGCAGGTGGGCACGACCTCGTCCTCGATGACCCGCCAGAGCATCGAGTACTGGGGCTGGTTGCTGATCAGTTGCACGCCGAGGTCACGGGCGAGGGCCGCAGCGGCGGCGATCTGGTCGGCCCGCCACTCGGAGACGCCGAGGTAGAGCACCTTGCCCTGGCGCACCAGGTCGGCGAAGGCGGTCATCGTCTCCTCGAGCGGCACGGTGGGGTCGTACCGGTGCGCCTGGTACAGGTCGACGTAGTCGGTCCCGAGCCGGCGCAGCGACGCGTGGCAGCTCTCGATGATGTGCTTGCGCGACAGTCCGCGGTCGTTTGGACCCGGACCGGTCGGCCAGTACAGCTTGGTCGCGATCTCCAGCCCTTCGCGGCGCTGACCGGCCAGCGCTCGGCCGAGAACCGACTCCGCAGCGGTGGCGGCGTAGACGTCGGCGGTGTCGAACGTCGTGATCCCGACGTCGAGGGCCGCATGCACGCAGGCGACCGCGGCATCCTCCTCCACCTGGCTGCCGTGTGTCAGCCAGTTGCCGAAAGCGATCTGCGAGACGTTGAGGCCCGAGCGGCCCAGGCGACGGAACTCCACGCCGGCCGAGGGTAGTGCCGCTGGCGGCTCAAAGCGACCGTGACGTCACAGTAGAGTCGGTGTCCTCGGCAGCCGAGCCGGAGCGACGGCGGCAGGGGATCATCCTCCTGTGCGCCTCGTCTACAACTCGTTCTACGGCCGGTACTCCGACAGTCCACGCGCCGTCTACGAACGCCTGGTCGGCTCAGAAACCGCCAACGCCCACGTGTGGTTGGTGGCGGACGGCCACGAGCACGGATTCCCGGCCGGGGTGGACACCGTGACGCTGGGCAGCGAGGAGTGCGTGGCGGCTCTGGAGTCCGCGGATGCCGTCGTCAGCAACACGTACCTGGAGTTGGACTGGAACAAGCGGCCGGGCACGGTGTACCTCCAGACGTGGCACGGCACGCCCCTGAAGCGGATCCACTACGACGCGCCGTCGATCGGGCCCGACGACCGGCTGGAGCGCTTGGACGTGGACGTCGCCCGGTGGGACTACCTCCTCTCGCCCAACCGGCCGAGTACCGATCGGCTCCGCGGAGCCTTCCGCTACGACGGGACGGTGGTGGAGACCGGCTACCCGCGCAACGATGTCCTGCTGGCCGACGACCGGGAACTGCGCCGGGCGGTCGTGCGCGCGGAGCTCGGTCTGGAGGAGGGCACCACCGCGGTGCTCTACGCACCGACATGGCGGGACGACGAGTACTACGCCCAGGACGTGCAGCTGGGCCTGGACGTGAGCGCCTTCGTGAAGGCCATGGGCGACGGCTGGTGCCTGCTACCCCGCGTCCACTACTACATGGCCGACCGGCTGGCCCTGCCGCAGAGCCCCGGCGTGCGAGACGTGTCCTACTATCCCGACATCCGGGACCTGTACCTCGCCGCGGACGTCCTGGTCACCGACTACTCGTCGGCCATGTTCGACTTCGCCGTCACCGGCAAGCCGATGATCTTCTACACCTACGACCTCGCTCACTACCGGGACTCCGTCCGCGGCTTCTACTTCGACTTCGTGCCGGAGGCTCCCGGGCCCGTGGTGGAGACGATGCCCGAGCTGCTGGACGCCCTGCACCGGGTCGGGGCGACCGAGGAGCGCTACGCCGACCGCTATGCGGCCTTCCGGGAGCGGTACTGCCACCTCGAGGACGGTTCTGCCACCGACCGCGTGATCGACCTGCTGGCGCGGGGTTGCTGACAGGCCGGTAGGGGCGGCCACCTGCCGGCCGTCAGTCCGCTCTGGTCGCCAGGTAGACCGTGTTGGTCGCGACCCCGTCCTGGAGTCGGTTCGGAAAGCTCACCACCCGCGCAGCGACCTCGACGTAGACCTGCCCGAGGACGGCCAGATAGGTCTCGTCGGGTGGGTCGTTCGACCAGAGCGCGAACACACCCCCCGGGCGCAGACGCCGGGACAGGCGGCGGCTTCCGTCCACGCCGTAGAAGCCGGCGCTGCCGTCGGCGAGGAGGTGGCGCGGTGAGTGATCGATGTCCACGAGCACGGCGTCGAACAGCCGGTCCGGTGCCACCGGATCGAATCCCGCGCCGTCCACCATGGTGAAGAAGTCGCCATGCACGAATCGGCAGCGTTCCTCCGCGGTCAGTGTCGGACCGGCCGGGACCAGGCCCTGCTCGTGCCAGCGGATCACCGGCTCGAGCGCTTCCACCACCAGCAGGTCCTGGACTCGCCGGTCGGCGACCACCGCCTGGGCGGTGAAGCCGAGCCCCAGTCCGCCGACCACGACGTCGAGGTTCGATCCCGGCAGGCGAGCCAGCGCGAGCCGGGCAAGCTCCACCTCGGCCACGGTGAAGAGCGAGGACATCAGGAACTCGTCGCCGAGCTTGACCTCGAAGACGTCCTCGCCGGTGACCACGTCGCGTCGGCGACGCAGGCTCACCTCGCCGATCGGGGTGGTGCTCCAGGCGAGTTCCTCGATCCGCGGTGTCACGCGTGCTCAGCGCTGGGTGCGGAGGTGGCCTGTGAGGCTGTCGGCGAAGTGCTCGGCGACCGCGAGTTGCTCCCGCAGGGCCGTGACCCGTGCGGTGGCCGCCTGGTGGAACATCCGCAGGCGGTCCACCAGCTGCTTCCGGTCGCCGGTACCGGAGTCGAGGTCGGCGAGGAGGGTCAGCAGCTCCTGCATCTCCTCGAGCGTGAAGCCGAGTGGCTTCATGCGCTTGATGACCTCGAGACGCGAGACGTCGTTCTCGCTGTACAGCCGGAAGCCGCCCTCGGAGCGGGCGGTGGGGATCACCAGCCCGTTCTCCTCGTAGAAGCGGATCGTCCGCAGGCTCAGACCCGTGCGTTCTGCCACCTGGCCGATCTGCATCAGCTCGCCGCGGGGGGTGTCGGTCACCCCCTCTTCATAGGGCATGCCCCGTCGGCCGTCTGCACGGCCGTCCCGGGTCGCCGGAGTGGGCATCAGTGTTCACCCGCCAGCTGACCGGTGTGCCGGTCGAAGCGATCCGCCGAGTGGCCCTGCAGACCGACGATCTCCACGTTCTTGCCACGGGTCTCGTACTTGTGGGTGATGGCGTCCAGCGCGGCGACGGTGGAGGCGTCCCAGACGTGGGCCCGGGAGAGGTCGATGACGACGTTCTCGGGGTCCTGGGCGTACTCGAACTGGGTGTAGAGGTCGTTGCTCGACGCGAAGAACAACGCACCGTCCACCGAGTAGCGCGCGGTGCCACCCTCGACCACCCGCTCGACGTCGACGAGGTGGGCGATGCGCTGGGCGAAGAGCACGCAGGCCACGAGGACGCCGACGCCGACGCCGATGGCGAGGTTGTGGGTGAGCAGGGTGACCGCGACCGTGGACAGCATCACGGTGGTCTCGCTCTTGGGCATCTTGTGGATCGTCTGCAGGGAGTGCCAGTCGAAGGTCGCGATCGACACGAAGATCATGACGGCGACCAGGGCGGCCATCGGGATCACGGCGACGATGTCGCCGAGCGCCACGACGA
>NZ_OCNK01000004.1 GCF_900230285.1 Blastococcus haudaquaticus
GCGCCGGTGGTGCGGCCGGAGCGGATGGCGGCGGCGCTGGAGCAGGGCGTCGACCTGGCCGAGGTCGACCGCACGTTCAGCACCGTCGCCGCCGAACGCCGGATCGAGCAGCTGGCCCGGGTGGTGCACCACTACCTGTCCCGCCTCGACCCCGACGGGCCCGAGCCGGACCCGACCGAGGACCGGTCGCTGACCCTGTCGACGCTCGCCGACGGCACGGTGGTGATCCGCGGCCAGCTCGACGCGGTCGGCGGGGAGAAGCTGACGACCGCGATCGAGTCGGTGGTGCAGGCCGACCGGCCCCCAGGGGGATCGGCGGACCCGCGCCCAGCAGAACGCCGACGCGCTGGTGCAGTTGGCCGATAGCCAGCTGGCGGCGGGGAAGCTGCCGCTGCTGCGGACGGTGAAGCCGCACGTCGTCGTCACCACCCGGGACGCCGACCTGTTCGCCCGGGCGAACGGCGCGGCGACGGTGAGTACCGGTTTCGGCAGCCTGATCTCCGCCGCGACGGCGCGGATGCTGGCCTGCGACGGCAGCGTTACCCCGGTCCGGATCGACGAGCACGGCAAGCCGCTGAACATGGGCCGCACCCACCGGGTCGTGCCACCGCACCTGCGCAAGGCCGTCGAACTGCGGGACGAGGCGTGCGTCTTCGCCGGCTGCGGAGCCCCGAAGTACTGGTGCGACGTGCACCACCTGATCCACTGGATCTTCGGCGGGGAGACGTCGCTGGAGAACTCAGCGCTGTTGTGCGAGCGGCACCATACGAAGGTCCATCACGGATTCCGGGTCCAGCGAGGACCCGACGGCCGATGGCGCACCTTCCGCCCCGACGACACCGAGATCGTGATCGGCCGACCACTGCTCGTGTGACGCGGTCGCTCAGGGTGCCCGCGGGCCGGCGACGTAGCCTCGCCCCGCACGGCGCTGCCCCGCGCCGCCATCGAGCCGACGGGAACCCGCGCACCGCATGTACGAGTACGAGAAGGACGGCGCCGAGATCTACCGGCAGTCGTTCGCCACCATCCGCGCCGAGGCCGACCTCGACGGACTGCCCGAGGACGTCGCCCGGGTCGCGGTCCGGATGATCCACGCGTGCGGCCAGGTCGACCTGGTGCGGGACATCGCCTGGTCCCCCGCCGTCGTCGAGCGCGCGCGGGAGGCCCTGAACGCCGGAGCACCGGTGTTCTGCGACGCCCAGATGGTCGCCTCCGGTGTGACCCGCCGGCGCCTGCCGAAGGACAACGACGTCGTCTGCACGCTGAACGACCCGCGCACGCCGGGCCTGGCCGCCGACCTCGGCACCACGCGCACCGCTGCCGCGCTGGAGCTGTGGGGCGACCGGCTCGACGGGGCGGTCGTCGCCATCGGCAACGCCCCCACCGCCCTGTTCCACCTGCTCGAGCTGGTCGCGGCCGGTGGCCCACGCCCCGCCGCTGTCCTCGGCATCCCGGTCGGCTTCATCGGTGCGGCCGAGTCGAAGGACGCGCTCGCCGCCAGCGACCTCGACTTCCTCGTCGTGCGCGGCCGCCGCGGTGGCAGCGCGATGACCGCCGCAGCGGTGAACGCGATCGGGAGCGACGTCGAATGAGCGAAGGGCAGGCGTTGAGCACGGGTCGCCTGTACGGCGTCGGGCTGGGCCCGGGCGATCCCGAGCTGGTCACGGTCAAGGCCGCGCGACTGATCGGCGCGGCCGACGTCGTCGCCTTCCACGCCGCCCGGCACGGGCGGTCGGTGGCCCGAGGGCTCGCCGCGCCGTACCTGCGCGAGGGGCAGATCGAGGAGCTGCTCGTCTACCCGGTCACCACCGAGAGCACCGACCACCCCGGCGGCTACCAGGGCGCCATCGACGAGTTCTACGAGTCCGCCGCTGCCCGGCTCGCCGCGCACCTGGACGCCGGCCGCGACGTCGTCGTCCTGGCCGAGGGCGACCCGTTCTTCTACGGCTCCTACATGCACATGCACAAGCGCCTTGCCCACCGGTACCCGACCGAGGTCGTCCCCGGGGTCACCAGCGTGAGCGGCGCCGCGGCGGCGGTCGGCCGCCCGCTGGTCGAGCGCGACGAGGTGCTCACCGTGCTGCCCGGCACGCTCGGCGCCGACGAGCTCGCCGAGTGGCTCGCCACCACCGACTCCGCCGCCGTGATGAAGCTCGGCCGCACCTTCCCCGACGTGCGGGAGGCCTTCGACCGCGCCGGCGTCCTCGACCGCGCGCTGTACGTCGAGCGCGCCACCACCGACCGGCAGCGCACGATGCCCCTGGCCGACGTCGACCCGGCCACCGTCCCGTACTTCTCCCTCGCCCTGCTGCCCAGCGCGCTCACCGGACCCGGGAACGACCCCGCCCCGCCCGAGGGCGACGCGGGGAGCCACGGCGAGGTCGTCGTCGTCGGGCTCGGCCCCGGCTCGCGCAGCTGGACCACCCCGGAGGCCGCGGCCGCGCTCGACGCCGCGGACGACCTCATCGGGTACGGCCCCTACCTGGACCGCGTCGCCGTCAACCCGCGACAGGAGCGCCACCCCAGCGACAACCGGGTCGAGGCCGAGCGCGCCGCGCACGCCCTCGAGCTGGCGCGCTCGGGCCGCCGGGTCGCGGTCGTCTCCAGCGGCGACCCCGGTGTCTTCGCCATGGCCGCGGCCGTGCTCGAGGTGGCGGGCCGGCCGGAGTTCGCCGACGTGCCGGTCCGCGTGGTCCCGGGGCTGACCGCCGCCCAGGCGGTCGCGTCGAAGGTCGGCGCCCCGCTCGGCCACGACTTCTGCGTCATGTCGCTGTCCGACGTCCTCAAGCCGTGGGAGGTCGTCGTCGACCGGCTCCGGCACGCCGCCGCGGCGGACCTCGTCATCGCCCTCTACAACCCGCGCTCGAAGCACCGCCCGCACCAGCTCGGCGAAGCCCAGAAGGTGCTCCTGGAGACGCGGTCGACCGACACCGTGGTGGTGGTCGGCCGGGACGTCGGCGGCCCCGAGGAGCAGCTCACGATCACGACCCTGGGCGACCTCGACCCGGAGACCGTCGACATGCGCTGCCTGCTCATCATCGGGTCCTCGCAGACCCGCGTCGGCCGCGGCGGGGCCGTCTTCACGCCGAGGACCTACCCGGGGTAGCCGCGCCCGGGGAGCGAAGCTGTTCCACCACCGCGGAGAAGCCCTCGCCACCCCGCCCATCGGCGATGGCTCCGCGGGTCAGCGCCCGGACGAGAGCCGGCAGCCCGGGGTCGACGCCCCTCGCCCGGCTGGTGACGACGATGTGCTCGAGCGCCGCGTCGTTCATGTCCAGGGTGTCCTCGTCGCCCGGGTAACGCCCCTGGTCCACGTCGCGAGCCAGCCCTTCGAGCGTCGCCGGCAGGATCGCCATGACCCGGTTGGCGTAGGGCAGGAAGGTCCGGGCAGTCACCCCGTCGGCGGTCATCACGGCGGCGGCATGCAGGAACGACGCCATTCCCGCGAAGAAGACGTCGAGCATGCCGAGGTCGTAGAGGGAGGCCAGCCCCGGTTCGGCGCCCAGGAACTCCGCCTCCCCGCCCAGCGCGAGCAACGTTCCACGGTGCTCCTCGAACACCTCGGCCGACCCGCTGTAGAGCACCTGCGCGTCCGGACCGCCGATCAGCGGGACGGGCACCATGATCGCGCCGTCGAGGTAGCGCACCCCGTGCCGGGCGGCCCATTCGGCCGTGGAGCGGGCGTCCTCCGGGGTGGACGAGGTCAGGTTCACCACTGCCTTTCCCGCCAGCCGATCGGCCAGCGGATCGAGCAGCTCGCGCACGGCGGCGTGGTCGCGCACGCACAGCATCGTGACGCCACCGTCCTCGACCGCCGCGGCGACGCTGCCGGCGCGGAGCGCACCCGCCGCCATCAGTGGCTCGGCGCGGGCAGGGGTCCGGTTCCAGACGGTGGTGGGGTGCCCGGCCTCCAGGAACGCGCTCGCCAGCGCCGCTCCCATCGCACCCAGCCCCACCACCGTCACCGATGTCTTCGTGCTGTCGATCGTCATGGTGAGAACGCTAGAGTCTGACATCGATGTCAGAGTCAAGCCTGGGGGCGGGATGACGTGCGCATCGGAGAACTCCAGCGCCGGACCGGTGTGAACCAGCGCCTGCTGCGCTACTACGAGGAGCAGCGCCTCCTGACGCCGATGCGCCGGGCGTCCGGCTACCGCGAGTACGCCGAAGGCGACGTCCGCACCGTGCAGCACATCCGCACATTGCTCGCCGCGGGCCTGCCGACCGCGACCATCGCCGAGGTGCTGCCGTGCCTGGCCACGGACGGCGACCGGCTGGTGGTACCCGACTGCGCAGAGGTGCTCGACGAACTGCAGCGCGAGCGCGACCGGCTCACCGACGCGATCCACGGGCTCGAAGCCGCGCGCTCGGAGCTGGACGGGATCATCGCCAGGGCCCCGGCGGGGATGGCGCCGAGCACCTGCGACTGACCCGGACGGTCGCGTGGTACCGCCTCACGGGAGCGCGGACAACCACGCAACGGCCTCCTCGACAGTGGCCACGACCGGCACCCTGGGTGGTACGGGCAGCCGCCGGACCAGCACGACCGGCACCCCGAGCTCGCGGGCAGCAGTGAGCTTGGCCTCCGTCATGTGCCCGCCGGAGTCCTTGGTGACCACGACGTCCACACCGTGCTCCCGCAGCAGCGCGAGCTCGTCGGCGAGGCTGAACGGCCCACGCTCGAGGATGACGGTGGTGCGCGCGGGGAGCGGCGGCTCCGGCGGGTCGACCGACCGGACCAGCACCTCCTGGGTCAGCCCGGCGAAGGCACCCAGACCCATCCGGCCGGTGGTGACGAACACGTGCCCGAACCCGGCGACCGCCACCGCGGCCTCCTCGAGCGAGTCCACCCAGCGCCAGTCGTCGCCCGGCTGCTCCGTCCACCCCGGCCGCTGCAGCCGGAGCAGCGGGACGCCCGTGACCGCGGAGGCCGACGCCGCGGACGCCGTCATCGTGGACGCGAAGGGGTGCGTCGCGTCCACCACCGCCGCGACCGGGTTCGCCGCCAACCACGCTGCCAGGCCGACGGCTCCCCCGAAGCCGCCGACGCGCACCTCGCCCGGCGGCAGCAGCGGATCGGCCACCCGGCCGGCCAGCGAGCTGACGACGTCGACGCCGTCGGCCACCAGCGCCGTCGCCAACCGCCGCGCCTCGCCGGTCCCCCCGAGGACGAGCACCCGGCCGGTCACCCGCACCGCCCAGGCATGCTGACCACGTGAGCAGGGACGGCGCCACCGGGCTGCGTTACGGCTGGACGACAGGCGCCTGCGCGACCGCCGCGGCCACCGCCGCCTACACCGCCCTCCTCACCGGCGAGTTCCCCGACCCCGTGACCATCGACCTCCCGGGCGACAAGCACCCGTCGTTCGCGCTGGCGAAGGAACTGCTGGAGGACGGCGCGGCCACGGTCGGCATCGTCAAGGACGCCGGTGACGACCCCGACGTCACGCACGGCGCCCTCGTCTCGGCGCGCGCGACGCATGGCGAGCCCGGCACCGGTGTCACGTTCCGCGCGGGGACCGGCGTCGGCACCGTGACCAAGCCCGGTCTGCCCCTGCCCGTCGGCGAGCCGGCAATCAACCCGATGCCGCGCCGGTTCATCCGCGAGCACGTCGCGACGGTCGCCGCGAGCCACGGCGGGAGCGGTGACGTCGTCGTCGAGATCGCGGTGGAGAACGGCGAGGAGCTGGCCCGGAAGACGTGGAACCCGCGGCTGGGGATCGTCGGCGGGCTCTCCATCCTGGGCACCACCGGGGTGGTCGTCCCGTACTCGTGCTCGTCGTGGATCGACTCGATCCGCCGCGGCATCGACGTCGCCCGGGCGGCCGGCCACCAGCACGTGGCCGGGTGCACCGGCAGCACCAGCGAACGCGTGGTCGGCGAGCTGTACGGCCTGCCCGAGGACGCGCTGCTGGACATGGGCGATTTCGCCGGCGCCGTGCTCAAGTACCTGCGCCGGCACCCGGTCCCCCGGCTGACCGTGGCCGGTGGGATCGGCAAGCTGGCCAAGCTCGCCGACGGTCACCTCGACCTGCACTCCGGGCGCTCGCAGGTGTCGACGGACTCGCTCGCGGCGAGGGTGGACACCGCGGGCGGCTCCCCGGAGCTGGTCGAGGGCGTACGCGCCGCCAACACCGCCCTCGATGCGCTGCAGCAGTGCCAGGCGGCCGGTCTCCCCCTCGGCGACCTCGTCGCGGCCGGCGCCCGGGACACCGCGCTCGGCGTGCTCCGCGGCGCCCCCGTCGAGGTCGACGTCGTGGTCATCGACCGCGGGGGCACGATCGTCGGCCGGAGCTAGCGAAAGGACCCCGCTGCCCCCCACCGCTCGCAGGCTCGCGTCGGGCCCCTGCAGCGCGGCCGTCACCGACGGCGACTGGTCGAGTAGAGGTGGCTGTCGGGGAACTGCCCCGCGGTCAGCACCGCGCCGACGATCACCACCGCCGTCCGCTTCACCCCGGCCTCCTCGACCTGCGCCGCGATGTCGGCGAGCGTCCCACGCAGGACCAGCTCGTCGTCCCGGCTGGCGCGCGCCACCACGGCGACCGGGCAGTCCGCGCCGTAGTGCGGGACGAGCTCCGGCACGAGCTCGGCGATCCGCTGCACCGCGAGATGGAGCACCAGCGTCGCCCGCGAGGCGCCGAGCGTGGCCAGGTCCTCCCCCGGCGGCATGGGCGTCGACCGCGCCGAGGTGCGGGTCAGGATCACCGTCTGGCCCACGCCGGGAACCGTCAGCTCCCGCTTCAGCGACGCAGCGGCGGCCGCGAACGCCGGCACCCCGGGGACGACGTCGTAGGGGATGCCGATCGCGTCGAGCCGGCGCATCTGCTCCGCCATCGCGCTGTACACCGACGGGTCGCCGGAGTGCAGCCGGGCGACGTCGAGGCCGGCCTCGTGCGCGGCCAGCAGCTCGGCCGTGATGGCGTCGAGGTCGAGGTTCGCCGTGTCGACCAGCCGGGCGCCGGCCGGGGCGGTGTCGAGCAGCTCGCGCGGCACGAGCGCACCGGCATACAGGCAGACCGGCGCGCTCGCGATGATCCGTGCCGCCCGGACGGTGACCAGGTCCGCGGCACCCGGTCCGGCACCGATGAAGTGCACCGTCACGGCTTGACCACCGACCAGATCGTCACCGGCATGGCCGGCCTCCAGCCGGTGAACCGACCGACCGGCTCCGCGTGCTGCACGCCGATGCGCACCAGGTCACCTCCCACACCTGCCGACCACGCGGCCAGGACCGTCTCGCTCTGCACGGTCACCGCGTTCGCCACCAGCCGGCCCCCCGACGGGAGCGCCTCCCAGCAGGCCTCCGGCACCCCGGGCACGGTGAGCCCGCCGCCGATGAAGACCGCGTCCGGGCGGGGCAGACCGGCCAGCGCCTCGGGTGCCCTGCCGGTCACCACCCGCAGCGCCGGGACGCCGAGCCGGGCGGCGTTGCGGCTGATCCGAGCCGCCCGCTCCGGCGAGGACTCGACGGCCACGGCCCGCGACGCCGGGTCCACCCGCATCCACTCGATGCCGACGGAGCCCGCGCCCGCCCCGACGTCCCACAGCAGCTGCCCCGGCACCGGCACCAGCCGGGCCAGCGTGACGGCGCGGACGTCGGCCTTGGTCAGCTGGCCGTCGGACTCGTAGGCGCCGTCCGGCAGCCCGGGCGTGGTCGGCAGGGGCACGGTGCCCTGGTCGGCGCGGCACTCGACGGCGGTGACGGCGAGGGCGGGCCCCGGCCCCGACCAGCCCGCCGCGGTTCCGGAGCGCACCGTCTCGTCCGGACCGCCGAGGTCGCCGAGGACGGCGAGGGTGCTGTCCCCGAACCCGCGCTCGGTCAGCAGGGCCGCGATCGCGGCGGGCGCGGCGCTGTCCGACCCCAGGACGAGCAGCCGGCGACCCGGCTGGACGTGCGGGTGCAGCAGCTCGACCGGCCGCCCGACGAGGGTGACGACGGGGGTCTCCTCGACCGGCCAGCCCATCCGCGCGCACGCCAGCGAGACCGACGACGGCGCCGGCAGCACCCGCACCCGATCGTGGCCCAGCAGGCGGGTCAGGGTGGTCCCGATCCCCGACAGCATCGGGTCTCCGCTGGCCAGCACGACGATCGCGCGGTCGGAATGCCGGTCGACGAGCCCGGGCAGCGCCTCGCTCAGCGGCGACGGCCACGGCACCCGCTCGGCCCGGACGGAATCCGCGACGAGGGCGAGCTGGCGGGCGCTGCCGAGGAGCACCTCGGCCCGCTCGATCGCCGCCCGCGACGATGTCGGCAGCCCGTCCCACCCGTCGGCGCCGATGCCCACGACGACGACCTGCGACGGGCTGGCGGGATGCATGACGGCCGATCCTAGGCAGGCCCGCCGAGGGCCCTCGGCATCATGGACGCCGTGACCACCAGCGGAATGGGCCGGGCGATCCTCGTCGCGGGGACGACGTCGGACGCCGGCAAGTCCGTCGTCACCGCCGGGATCTGCCGCTGGCTGGCGCGTCAGGGCGTCTCGGTCGCGCCGTTCAAGGCGCAGAACATGAGCAACAACTCGATGGTCACCGTCGACGGCGCGGAGATCGGCCGCGCGCAGGTCATGCAGGCCGCCGCCGCCCGCGTCGAGCCCGAGGCGGCCATGAACCCGGTGCTGCTCAAGCCCGGCGGCGACAACTCCAGCCAGGTCGTCGTCCTCGGCCGGCCGGTCGCCGACGTCACCGCGCTGTCCTACCGGCCGATGAAGGCCGCGCTGCTGGAGCAGGTGCTCGCGTCCCTCGCGGACCTGCGGTCGCGGTTCGACGTCGTCGTCTGCGAGGGCGCCGGCTCCCCCACCGAGATCAACCTCCGCGCCGACGACATCGCCAACATGGGCCTCGCGACGGCGGCCGACCTGCCCGTGGTCGTGGTCGGCGACATCGACCGCGGCGGCGTGTTCCCCGCCCTCTACGGCACGGTGGCGCTGATGCCGCCGGCCGACCAGCGGCTCGTCGCCGGCTTCCTGGTGAACAAGTTCCGCGGCGACGTCCGGCTGCTCGAACCGGGGCTGGCGGAGCTCGAGCGGCTGACCGGCCGGCCGACGCTCGGCGTCCTGCCGTGGCAGGGCGGCCTCGAGCTCGACGTCGAGGACTCGCTGAACGTCCCCGCGGCGTCCTCCGGCGGGAGTCCGCGCGGCGAGGAGGTGCTGCGGGTGTCGGTGGCCCGGCTCCCCCGCCTGTCGAACTTCACCGACCTCGACGCGCTGGCCGCGGAGCCCGGCGTCCTCGTCCGGTACGCGACCCGGCCCGAGGAGCTCGCCGACGCCGACCTGGTCGTGCTGCCGGGCACCCGTTCCACCGTCGCCGACCTCGGCTGGCTGCGGGAGACCGGGCTGGCCGACGCGGCCGCCCGCCACGCCGCCGCGGGACGGCCGCTGCTCGGCATCTGCGGGGGCCACCAGATGCTGGCGCGCACCATCAGCGACGACGTCGAGTCCCGCGCCGGCACGGTCGCGGGGCTGGATCTGCTGCCGACGACGGTGCGGTTCGCCCCGGAGAAGACCCTCGGCCGACCGGTCGGCACCGCGCTCGGGCAGCCGGTGCACGGCTACGAGATCCACCACGGCGTGGTCACGGTCGACGACGCCGCCGAGGCGTTCCTCGACGGCGCCCGATCCGGCTCCGTCTTCGGCACCACCTGGCACGGCGCGCTGGAGAACGACGGGTTCCGCCGGGCCTTCCTCGGCGAGGTCGCGGCCATCGCCGGGCGGCGCTTCGTCGTCGCCCCGGACACCGACTTCGCCGCCGTCCGGGAGGCGCGGCTGGACCGCCTCGGCGACCTGATCGCCGACCATGCCGACACCGACGCGCTGTGGCGGCTGATCGACTCCGGCGCCCCGGCCGGCCTGCCGCTCCTGCCCCCGGGGTCCGCCGCGCGCTGATCCGGGCGGCTGTCGGAGCGACTCCCCGCTGTGGTTGCATAGCGACGCCACACGCGACGGCAGTGGAGGAAGCCCGGTGAGATTCCGGCGCGGTCCCGCCACTGTGAGCCGGCTCTGAGCCGGTGAGTCAGGAACTCCCGCCGTCGCGCACCTGCCACCTCCGGGCGTGGACACCCGGGGAGAGGACTGCGCCATGCGCGGCTGCCCGGTCAGCGACTCGTGAACTTCCCCTTCGGCGCCGTCGTCGGCATGGACGACATGCGGCTGGCCCTGGTGCTCAACGCCGTCTCCCCCGCCGTCGGCGGTGTGCTGGTGCGCGGCGAGAAGGGCACCGCCAAGTCGACGGCGGTGCGCGCGCTCGCCGCCGTCCTGCCCCCGGTCGACGTCGTCGCGGGCTGCCGGTTCGCCTGCGATCCGCACGCTCCTGACCCGGCCTGCCCCAACGGCCCGCACGATCCCGGCGCCCCGGGGCTCACCCGTCCGGCGCGGCTGGTGGAGCTGCCGGTCGGCGCCTCGGAGGACCGCGTCGTCGGCGCGCTCGACCTGGAGCGGGCGCTCACCGAGGGCGTGAAGGCGTTCGAGCCCGGCCTGCTCGCGGCCGCGCACCGCGGCGTGCTCTACGTCGACGAGGTCAACCTGCTGCACGACCACCTGGTCGACCTCCTCCTGGACGCCGCGGCCATGGGCACCGCCTACGTCGAGCGGGAGGGCGTGTCCGTCCGGCACGCGGCCCGCTTCCTGCTGGTCGGGACGATGAACCCCGAGGAGGGCGAGCTCCGGCCTCAGCTGCTGGACCGCTTCGGCCTCACCGTGGAGGTGACCGCACCCCGCGACCCGGACCTGCGCGCCGAGGTGGTCCGCCGCCGCTTCGCCTTCGACGCCGACCCCGCCGGCTTCGCCGCCTCCTGGGCCGCCGAGGAGTCGGCGCTGTCGGACCGGATCGCCGCGGCCCGCGCACGCCTGCCGCACGTCGTCCTCTCCGACGCCGCGCTGCGCCAGGTGACCGCGATCTGCGCCGCCTTCGACGTCGACGGGCTGCGCGCCGACCTGGTCACCGCCCGCGCGGCCCTCGCCCACGCCGCCTGGTGCGGACGCGACGAGGTCACGGAAGAAGACGTCCGGGTCGCCGCCCGCCTCGCCCTCCCCCACCGCCGCCGGCGCAACCCGTTCGACGCCCCCGGCCTGGACGACGAGACGCTCGAGCAGGCACTCACCGACGCGCGCCCGGACGACGAGGGTCCGGACGACGACGGCAGCGGCCCCGACGGCGGTGGCACTCCCGACGGCGGGGGCACTCCCGACGGCGGGGGCACCCCTGAGAGCCGAAATGGCGATGTCGGCCCCTCCTCCGAGCCGCCGACGACGGCGCCCCGCGGGGAAGGCGGCGGCTCGACCGAGGCCGCGCAGGCGCCGGCACCCGAGCGCGCCGCGGTCGCACCGACCGATCCGTTCCGTACCCGCCGGCTCGAGGTGCCGGGCATCGGTGCCGGTGCCGCGGGCCGGCGCTCGCGGGCGCGCAGCGAGCGTGGCCGGGTCGTCGGCTCCACCCGCCCCTCGGGCACGGTCACCCGGCTGCACCTGCCCGACACGGTGCTCGCGGCCGCTCCGCACCAGGTGGCCCGCGGGCGCACCGGCCTGGGGCTGCGGCTCGCGCGGGAGGACCTCCGCCAGGCCACCGTCGAGGGACACGAGGGCAACCTCGTCCTGTTCGTCGTCGACGCCAGCGGGTCGATGGGCTCCCGGGCGCGCATGGGCGCGGTCAAGGGCGCCGTCCTGTCCCTCCTCCTGGACGCCTACCAGCGCCGCGACAAGGTCGGGCTGGTCACCTTCCGGGGTGCCGGCGCCGACCTCGCGCTCCCGCCGACGTGGTCGGTGGAGGCCGCCGCGGCCCGCCTGACGGACCTGCCGACCGGCGGCCGGACGCCCCTGGCCGCCGGCCTGTTCCGGGCGGCCGAGGTGCTGCGCGTCGAGCGGGTGCGTGACCCGCAGCGCCGCCCGCTGCTCGTCGTCGTCACCGACGGCCGGGCGACCGGCCCGCGCGGCGGCACGCACGTCGCCGACTCGCACGCCGCGGCCGCCCGGCTGGCGATGGCGGGCACGGCGAGCGTCGTCGTCGACTGCGAGTCCGGACCGGTGCGGCTCGGCCTGGCCGCCACGCTCGGCGTCCACCTCGGCGCGCAGACGCTGCGCCTGGAGGAACTGGCCGCGGACTCGCTGGCGGCCACCGTGCGTTCCGTCCGCCAGGCAGCCTGATGCCCCAGGGACAGGTCGCCGCCGTTCCCGCCGACGGCCTCACCACCCGCCAGCGCCGCAACCGACCGCTGCTCGCCGTCCACACCGGCGAGATGAAGGGCAAGTCGACCGCCGCGTTCGGCATGGCCATGCGGGCGTGGAACCAGGGCTGGTCGATCGCGGTCTACCAGTTCGTCAAGAGCGCGAAGTGGAAGGTCGGCGAGGAGAACGCCCTCACCGCGCTGGGCCGGCTGCACGAGCAGACCGGCGAGGGCGGCCCGGTGGTCTGGCACAAGATGGGCAGCGGCTGGAGCTGGTCGCGCAAGCACGGCGAGGAGACCGACCACGCCGCCGACGCCGCCGAGGGCTGGGCGCAGATCCGGCGCGACCTCGCCGCCGAGGCGCACCGCTTCTACGTCCTCGACGAGTTCACCTACCCCATGAAGTGGGGCTGGGTCGACGTCGACGAGGTGGTGCGCACCCTGCGCGACCGTCCCGGCAACCAGCACGTCGTCATCACCGGGCGCGACGCCCACCCGGCGCTGGTCGAGGCCGCCGACCTCGTCGTCGAGATGACCAAGGTCAAGCATCCGATGGACGCCGGCCAGAAGGGCCAGCGGGGGATCGAGTGGTGACCCTGCCGCGGCTCGTCCTCGCCGCGCCGTCGAGCAACGCCGGCAAGACGTCGATCACCACCGGGCTGATCGCCGCACTGACCGCGCGTGGCCTCGCCGTCTCGCCGCACAAGGTCGGGCCCGACTACATCGACCCCGGGTACCACGGGCTGGCCGCCGGCCGCCCGGGCCGCAACCTCGATCCGTGGCTGGTCGGCGAGGACCGGGTGGCCCCGCTGTTCCTGCACGGGGCGCGGTCCGCCGACGTCGCCGTGGTCGAGGGGGTCATGGGGCTGTTCGACGGCGCCGCGCACCCCTCGGTCCCGCCGGGTTACGCCTCCACCGCCCACGTGGCGGCGCTGCTCCGCGCTCCGGTCGTGCTGGTCGTGGACGCGTCCTCGCAGGCGCGTTCGGTCGCGGCCCTGGTGTACGGCTTCACGACGTTCGACCCGGCGGTGCGGATCGGCGGGGTGATCCTCAACCGGGTCGGCAGCGACCGGCACGAGGAGATCCTCCGGCAGGCGCTGGCCGGCACGCGGATGCCCGTCCTCGGCGCGATCCGCCGGCTCGACCAGCTGCACACGCCCTCGCGGCACCTGGGCCTCGTGCCCGCGGCGGAGCGCTCGGCCGAGGCGCTGGCGACCGTCGAGCGACTCGGCGCCGTCGTCGCCGAGGGGGTGGACCTCGACGCCGTGCTCGCGCTCGCCCGGACCGCCCCCGCGCTGGACGCCACTCCCTGGGACCCCGCTGCCGAGGTGCAGAAGGTACCCGGCCGACCCCGGATCGCCGTGGCCGGCGGACCCGCGTTCACGTTCGGCTACGCGGAGAACGCCGAGCTGCTGGCGGCCGCCGGCGCGGACGTGGTGACGGTCGACCCGCTGCGGGACGAGGCGCTGCCCGACGGCACCGCGGGCCTCGTCGTCGGCGGCGGCTTCCCCGAGGTGTACGCCGCCGAGCTGTCGGCGAACGAGTCGCTGCGCGCCGACGTCGCCGCGCTCGCCGGCCGGGGCGGCCCGGTCGCCGCGGAGTGCGCCGGCCTGCTCTACCTCGCGCGCGAACTCGACGGACTGCCGATGTGCGGCGTCCTCGACGTCCGGACGGCGATGTCCGAGCGCCTGACGCTGGGCTACCGGGCGGCGGTCGCCGCATCCGACTCCGTCCTGGCGGCAGCCGGCACGGCCGTGCGCGGGCACGAGTTCCACCGCACCCGCGCCGAGCCGGGCGCCGGCGGCACCCCTGCCTGGGAGTGGTCGCCGTCCGGCCCCGAGGGCTTCGTCTCCGGCGGCGTGCACGCCTCCTACCTGCACCTGAACTGGGCCGGATCCCCGGGGCTCGCCTCCCGGTTCGTCGCCGCCGCCGCACGGCTGACCGAAGGACGGCACCATGCACATCGCTGAGGGGTTCCTCCCGGCCGGGCACGCGGTCGGCTGGACCGTCGCCGCCGCGCCGTTCGTGGTGCACGGCGCCCGGGCCGTCGTGAAGGAGGTGCGGGAGAACCCGGAGTCGACGCTGCTGCTGGGCGCCGCCGGTGCGTTCACGTTCGTGCTGAGCGCGATCAAGCTGCCGTCGGTCACCGGCAGCTCCAGCCACCCGACCGGCACCGGCGCCGGCGCGATCCTGTTCCGGCCACCGGTCATGGCGCTGCTCGGCACGGTGGTCCTGCTCTTCCAGGCGCTGCTGCTCGCCCACGGCGGGCTCACCACGCTCGGTGCGAACGCGTTCGCGTTCGCCGTCGTCGGGCCCTGGGTGGGGTACGGCACCTACCGGCTCACCCGGTGGCTCGGCGGCGGGCTGTTGCCCGGGGTCTTCGCCGGCATGGTGCTCGCCGACCTGGCCACCTACGTCACGACGTCGCTGCAGCTGGCGCTGGCCTTCCCCGACGCCACCACCGGCCTGGCCGGCGCGGCGGCGAAGTTCCTCGGCGTCTTCGCGCTCACCCAGATCCCGCTCGCGATCGGCGAGGGGCTGCTCGGCGTCCTGCTCTTCCGGGTCCTGACGGTCAACGCCCGTCCCGAGCTGGAACGGCTCGGACTGCTGTCCCCCGCTCCGGTCCCGGCTGCCGGAGGTGCCGCGTGAACCGCCGCTCGCTGGTCGACGCCCTGATCGTCCTCGCCGTGGTCGCGCTGTTCGCCGTTCCGCTGCTGCTCGACGGCGGGACCTCGGAGTACGGCGGCACCGACGCCACGGTCACCCAGGAACTCGAGGCGGACGGCTACACGCCCTGGTTCGACTCGCTGTTCAGCCCGGCCGGCGAGGTCGAGTCGGGACTGTTCGCGCTGCAGGCCGCGATCGGCGGCGGCGCGCTGGGCTACGTCCTGGGCCGGCTGCGCGGCCGACGGCTGGCGCAGGACGCGGGGACCGCGGCGCCGTGACCGGGCTGGCCGTCGACGACGCCGCGTGGAGCAGCGCCTGGCGGCGCCGCTCCCCCGGCGACAAGCTGCTGCTCTGCGGCGGTCTCGTCGGCTGCGCCCTCGTGCTGCCGGCGTGGCCCGGCAGCGTCCTCGTCGGTCTGGTCGCGGTCGGCCTGGCGCTCGGCCCGGCGCGGGTCCCCGCCCGCACCTTCGGGCGCGCGGTCCGGCTGCCGCTGGCGTTCGTCACCGTCGGTGCCCTGACCGCCGTGGTCTCCGTGTCCGGCGACGGGCTCGGCTGGGCGCCTGACGCGGCGAGCCGCGCGGCGTCGCTCCTCGGGCACTCCGTCGCCGGGGGCGCGGCGGTGCTGCTGCTGGCCACCACGACGCCGATGTCGGACCTGCTCCCGGCGCTGCGGCGGCTGCGGGTGCCGGCGGCGGTCGTGGAGGTCGCCTCGGTCGTCTACCGGCTGCTGTTCGTGCTGCTGCAGAGCCTCCGCACGATCCGGGAGGCGCAGACCGCGCGGATGGGTCACTCGTCGCTGCGCCGTTCCTACCGCTCCACCGGCGTGCTGGCCGCCGCGGTGCTCACCCGCTCGTGGGACCGCGCCCGGCGGATGCAGGAGGGGCTGGCCGGGCGCGGGATGGAGACCGGCCTGCGGGTCCTGCCCGAGGTGCTGCCGTCGTCGCGGGCCTTCCTCGCCACCTCGGTGACCGGCCTCGCCGGGATCGTCGCGGCGAGCGTGCTCGTCCCATGAGCCACCGCCACCTGACCGCGGAGGCGCTCGTCGCCGGGTACGAGCGCGGCCGGCCGGTGCTGGACGGCGCGTCGCTGACCGTCCCCGCCGGCCGCCGGCTCGCCGTGCTCGGGGCCAACGGGTCCGGCAAGACCACCCTGCTGCGGTGCCTGTCCGGTGCCCTGCGGCCGGCCGCAGGCACCGTCGCCCTGGACGGCGTGCCGCTGGAGCACTCGCGGCGCGGGCTGCGGGCGCACCGGCAGGAGGTGCAGCTGGTGCTCCAGGATCCCGACGACCAGCTGTTCAGCGCCTCGGTCGCGCAGGACGTGTCGTTCGGCCCGCTCAACCTGGGACTGCCGGAGGACGACGTCCGCGCGCGGGTCGCCGAGGCCCTGGCCCTCCTGGCCGTCGACTCGCTGGCCGCGCGACCCACCCACCAGCTGTCGTTCGGCGAGCGGAAGCGGGTGGCGATCGCCGGCGCGGTGGCGATGCGGCCCTGCGTCCTGCTGCTCGACGAGCCGACCGCCGGCCTCGACCCCTCCGCGGTCGCGGAGACCCTCGCCGCGCTCGCCCGCCTCCAGGAGCACGACTCCACCGTGGTGATGAGCACCCATGACGTGGACCTCGCGCTGCGCTGGGCCGACGAGGTCGCCGTCGTCGTCGACCGCGCCGTGGTGCAGGGCGAGCCGCAGGACGTGCTCGGCGACGACGGCCTGCTCGTCCGCGCCCGGCTCGAACGGCCCTGGACGCTCACCGTCGGCGCCCGGCTGCGCGACCTCGGCCTGCTGACCGGGCCGTCGCTCCCCCGCGACGCCGCCGGACTGCTCGCCGCCCTGCCCGAGCACCCGGGGGTGCTGTCGTGATCACCGTCGGCTTCGGCGCCGTCCCCGGAGTGACGGCCGAGGAGGTGCTCGCCGCCGTGGACGCCGTGCTGCCGCCCGGGGCCGCGGGCGTCCGGCTGGCCACCCTGGATGCCCGCGCCGCCGAGCCGGGGGCGCGGGCGGCCGCGGTCGAGCGGGGCTGGGCGCTGACCGGCCATCCCGCCGCCGAGCTGGCCACGATCGCGGTCCCGGCTCCGTCGGCTCGGGTCGCCTCGCTCGTCGGGACGCCCTCGGTCGCGGAGGCGGCGGCGCTGCTCGGCGGGGGCGACCTCGTCGTCGGCAAGACGGTGCACGGCCGGGTCACCGTCGCGGTGGCGCGGGACGTCGACCTGCGCCACCACGGGGACGCCGAACTGGCGCCCGGACTGGTCGACCTGGCGGTGAACGTGCGCGCGGGCGGTCCGCCGGAGTGGCTGCGCCGCGTGCTCCACCGGGCCGTCGACGACAGCGCCGCCTATCCCGATCCGGCGCCCGCCCGGGCCGCTGTCGCGGCGGCGCACGGACGCTCCCCGGACGAGGTGCTGCTCGCCGCCGGGGCGGCCGAGGTCTTCGTCCTGCTCGCCCGCGCCCTCGCGCCGCGCCGTGCCGTGGTGGTCCACCCGTCCTTCACCGAGCCGGAGCTGGCACTGCGCCGGGCCGGGCACCCGGTGACCCGGCTGCAGCTGCGCGCCCAGGAGGGCTACCGGCTGGACCCCGCCGCGGTGCCCGACGACGCGGACCTCGTCGTGATCGGCAACCCGACCAACCCGACGTCGGTGCTGCACCCGGCCGCCGACCTGGCCCGGCTGACGCGACCCGGCCGCGTCGTCGTCGTGGACGAGGCGTTCGCCGACACCGTGCCCGGGGAGCCGGAGTCACTGGCCGCCCGCACGGACCTCCCGGGGCTGCTGGTGGTCCGCAGCCTGACCAAGACCTGGGCGCTGGCCGGGCTGCGCGTCGGCTACGCGCTCGGCGCTGCCGACCTGGTCACCGCGCTGGCCGCCGAGCAGCCGCACTGGCCGGTGTCCAGCCCGGCGCTGGCGGCACTCGCGGCCTGCAGCGCCCCGGACGCCCGCGCGGAGGCCGGGGCCGCCGCCCGGGCACTCGCCGGGCACCGCGCCGCGCTGCTCGACGCACTGCCCGCGGGGGTGTCCGTCGAGGGCAGCCCGGCGTCGTCCTTCGTGCTGCTCCGGGTGCCCGACGGCCAGCGGGTGCGGGCGGCGCTGCGCGGCCGCGGCTGGGCCGTGCGGCGCGGCGACACCTTTCCCGGCCTCTCCCCCGATCACCTGCGCGTCGCCGTCCGGGATCCGGAGACGTCCCGGGCCTTCGCGCGGGCGCTCGCCGAGGTGCTGGAGGCGGGGCGATGACGCCGTACCCCGCGGAGCTGCAGCTCTCCGGCCGGCGCGTGGTGGTCGTCGGTGGCAGCGGAGCCGCACATCGGCACGTGGCCGGGCTCGTCGCGGCCGGCGCCCGGGTCACGCTGGTCGCGCCCGCGCTCACACCGGCGCTCGAGTCGCTGGTCGCCGCTGGGCGCGTGGACCGGCGGCCGCGCCGGTACGCGACGGGCGATCTCGACGGCGCCTGGTTCGCCGTCGCGGCGACCGGCGATCCCGCCGTCGACGCGGTCGTGGCCCGCGACGCCGAGGCGGCGCGGATCCACTACACCTGGGACGAGACGCGACCGGCGCCGGACCTGCCGTCGTCCGGAGGCGTCGTGCTCGTCGGGGGCGGTCCGGGCGACCCAGGGCTGATCACCGTGCGGGGGCAGCGGGCCCTCGACGAGGCCGACGTCGTCGTCGTCGACCACCTCGCGCCGCAGGGCCTGCTCTCGTCGCTGGCGCCGCACGTGGAGGTCGTGGACGCGTCCAAGCTCCCGCGCGGCCGGGCCATGGCGCAGGAGCGGATCAACGAGCTGCTGGTGGCGCACGCGCGGGCGGGGCGACGCGTCGTCCGGCTCAAGGGCGGCGACCCGTTCGTCTTCGGCCGCGGCATGGAGGAGCTCGAGGCGTGCACCGCGGCCGGCGTCCCCGTCGAGGTCGTCCCCGGCGTGACCAGCGCCGTCGCCGTCCCCGCCCTGGCGGGCGTGCCGGTCACCCACCGCGGGCTGACCCACGAGTTCGTGGTGGTCTCCGGCCACGTGCCGCCGGGCGATCCGTCGTCCCTGGTCGACTGGGCAGCGCTCGGCAGGCTCCGGGGCACCGTCGTCGTCCTCATGGGCGTGGACACCGCCGCCCGGATCGCCGAGGCCCTGGTGGAGCACGGCCGGGCGCCGGCGACGCCCGTCGCCGTGGTCGTGGACGGGGCGAGCCCGACCCAGCGGGTGCTGCGCACGACGCTCGCCGGGCTCGGCGCGACCATGGCCCACGAGGCCGTCCGGCCACCCGCCGTCTGGGTCGTCGGCGACGTCGTGGACCTCGCCGGGACGCCGTCGCCGGCGGCCGGCCCACGGGTGGCCGAGGCGGCGGTGGGAAACTCCCGCTGAGCGCGGCGGTCCCCTGCCGCGCCGATCGGAGGAGTGCATCGATGGCCCAGCACGAGGACACCCCGGCGACGCGGATCCTCGACGTCGCGGCCCGCATCGCCGACCAGCTGCTCGAGGTGCAGCGGCAGGTGAACCGGCAGATCGACGCGATGCACGCCGAGCTGCTGCCCGGCGTCCGCGCGCAGCTCGGCCTGGAGGACACCGAGACCGTCGACCTGGCCGGCCTGATGAACGCCCGGATCGCCGGCATGAGCATCGTCGTCACCCCGGAGGCGGTGGCCTCCGTCGTGCCGCTCACGGAGGCGTCGGCCGCGACCACCCGGGCCGGGCGGCGGGCGATGACCGACATCATCGGCGGCCGGGACGGGCGGCTCGCCGTCGTCGCCGGCCCGTGCTCCATCCACGACCCGGTCGCGACGCTGGAGTACGCCGAGTTCCTGCAGCGGATGCGCGCCCGGCACGCGGACGACCTCGAGATCGTGATGCGCACCTACACGGAGAAGCCGCGGACGGAGGTGGACTGGAAGGGGTTCGCCTACGACCCCTACCTCGACGGGTCCAACCGCATCAGCGTCGGTCTGGTCGCCACCCGGATGCTCATGTGCCGGATCACGGCGCTCGGGGTGCCGGTCGCCGCCGAGCCGCTGAACGCCCTCACGCCGCAGTACGTGAACGGTCTGGTGACCTACAACGGTGTCGGCGCGCGCAACGTCACCGACCAGACGGCGCGGGAGCGGGTGTCGGGGTTCTCCGCCGTCGTCGGGTTCAAGAACTCCCCGGAGGGGAGCATCGACGCCGCGATCTCGGCCGTCATCGCCGCCCGGGCACCGCACGAGTTCCTCGGGGTGGACCGGCACGGGATCTCCGCCCAGCTGTCGACGACGGGCAACGACACCGGCCACGTGATCCTGCGCGGGGACAAGGACGGCCCCAACTACTCCGCCGCCCACATCGCGCACACCCGGGAGCGGCTCCGGGCGCGCGGGCTGCCGGAGGTGCTCGTCGTCGACGCCTCGCACGGCAACAGCCAGAAGAACCACCTCCGCCAGATCGACGTCGTGCACGACCTGGCCGGGCAGATCGCGGGCGGTGAGGCCGCGATCCGAGGCGTGATGGTGGAGAGCAATCTGGTCGCGGGACGGCAGGACCTCGACCAGGAGCATCCCGAGGCGCTGGCGTACGGCACGAGCGTCACCGACGCCTGCGTCGACCCGGCCACCACGGAGGCCCTCCTCGAGGAGCTGGCAGCCGCCTCCCGGGTCCGGCAGCGCGCGGGTGGCGCCGGCGTCTGAGCCGACTGCCGGTGGAGCCGCCGGCCCCCCTAGTTGGGAACGATTCTCACTCGCGCTAACCTGACACGGTCTCTACCCGCCACGTCAGGAGCAACCCGTGCGTCCCCTCCCGTCCCTCTCCCGCCGAACCGCCGCGGTCGCCGCGGCGCTGCCGATCCTCCTCGTCGCCGCCTGCGCCTCCGACGACGGCGACCAGGCCGCGTCCTCGTCCTCGTCCCCCGCGTCCGCCGAACCCACCGAGGTCGGCGCCGCCTCCCCCCGGCTCGCCCTCACCTACGACGGCGGCATCCAGGTCCTGGACGCCACGACGCTCGAGGTGCTCGCGGACGAGTCGCTGGAGGGCTTCAACCGGCTGAACCCCGCCGGCGACGACCGGCACTTCCTGGTGTCGACGCAGGGCGGGTTCCAGTTGCTCGACGGCGGGGCGTGGGGCGAGCCGCACGGCGACCACGCGCACTACTACACCGTCGAGCCCGAGCTGACCGACGTCATGTTCGACGCCGAGAAGCCGGGACACGTGGTCGCGCACGCCGGCCGGACGGTGCTGTTCGACGACGGCACCGGAGAGGTCACCGCCTTCGACAGCGCGGACCTCGCCGACCCGGACCGCGAGATGCTCCAGTTCTCCACCCCCGAGGCGCACCACGGCGTCGCCGTCGAGCTCGAGGACGGCAGGATGCTCGTCTCCGAGGGCACCGAGGACGAGCGCACCGGCGTCCGCATCCTGGACGCCGACGGCGAGGAGATCGCCGCCACCGACGACTGCCCCGCCGTGCACGGCGAGACCGTGGCCGCGGACGAGGCGATCGTCATCGGCTGCGAGAACGGCGCCGTGCTGTACGCCGGCGGCGAACTGACCAAGATCGCCAGCCCGGACGCCTACGGCCGCATCGGCAACCAGTTCGGCACCGAGGACTCGCCGATCGTGCTCGGTGACTACGAACGCAGCGCGGAGGACAGGTCCAGCACGGTCGCCCTCATCGACACCACGACCGCGCAGCTGCGCCTGGTCGATCTCCCCGCGCCGTACTGGTACCGCTCCTTCGCGCGGGGGGCGGACGGCGAGGGCCTGGTCCTCACCTACGACGGCGCTCTGCAGGTGATCGACCCCGTCTCCGGCACCGTGACCCGCTCCATCCCGGTCACCGCCCCGTGGGAGGAGTCCGACGACTGGCAGGACCCGCACCCGAACGTCGTCGTGGTCGACGGCATCGCGTACGTGACCGAGCCGGCCGCCCAGATGCTGCACGCCGTCGACGTCGCGACCGGCGAGATCTGGAAGTCCACCCAGCTCGACGTGGTCCCGAACGAGCTGTCCGGGGTCTCGGGTGACGCCGACGAGCACGCCGACCACGACCACGACGACGAGCACGACGAGTGAGCCGGTCGCGCGCCGCCGTGGCCGGGCTGCTCCTGGCCGCCGTCGCCGGTTGCGGCGGGACGGCGTCCGACGGCGACGAGCGGCTGGAGGTGCTCGTCTCGTCCTACCCGCTGCAGTACGTCGTGGAGGAGGTCGGCGGTGCGCAGGTGACCGTCGCGAACCTGACGCCGCCGGGCGGCGACACGCACGGCCTGGAACCGGCACCCCGCGACGTCGCGGCGCTCGGGGAGGCCGACCTGGTGGTCCACCTGTCGGGCGGCATGCAGCCCGCGGTCGACCAGGCGCTGGCCCAGGAGCGGCCGGACCACCTGGTCGACGCCGCATCGGTGGCCGACCGGGGTGCGGACCCGCACTTCTGGCTCGACCCGCTCCGACTGGCCGCTCTGGGCGAGCAGGTCGCCGACGAGCTCGCGGAGGTCGACCCCGAGCACGCGGCGGACTACGCCGCGCGGGGTGAGCGCCTCACCCGGTCGCTGCAGGAGCTGGACCGGGAGTACGCCGACACGCTGGCCCCCTGCCGCGGAGCCACCCTCGTCGCGGCGCACGAGGCGTTCGGTTACCTGACCGAGCGCTACGGCCTGCGACAGGTGGGCGTGGCCGGGCTCGACCCGCACGTCGAGCCACCGCCCAGCCGGCTGCGCGACGCCGCCGAGGCGGTCCAGGAGACCGGCGCGCGGACGATCTTCTTCGAGGCGGCGGCGGGGTCGTCCGTGGCCGAGGTCCTGGCCGCCGACCTCGGGCTGGCCACCGACGTGCTGCACCCGATCGAGCGCGTGACGGCGGACGAGACCTATCCGGAGCTGATGGCGGCGAACCTGACGGCTCTCCGCCGGGGCCTCACCTGCGGCTGAGCGCTCGCGGGCGTCACGGCGCGGGAGTCGACTGCTCCCGCGCCGTGGCGGCACAGCAGGACCCGGCGCAGCCGCACCCGTCCTCCGCCGCGCCCGGGACGGGCGCGCAGCAGGACTCGCCACGCCACGCCGCGACACCCTCCCGTGCGGCGACCACGGCGATGACGAGGCCGGCGACCGGGTCGGCCCATCCCCAGCCGAGCGTCGCGTTGAGGACGAGCCCGACGAGCAGGACCGCGGACAGGTACGTGCAGAGCAGTGTCTGCGTGCCGTCGGCGACCACCGCGCCGGAGCCGAGTGCCCGGCCGGTGCGGCGCTGGGCCCACGACAGGAACGGCATGACGACCAGGGACGCCACCGCCAGGCCGATGCCGACCGGCGAGGCGTCCGGCTCGCTGCCCGAGAACAGCGCCCGGGCCGACTCGACCGCGACGAAGGCCGCCAGGGCGAAGAAGGCAACGGCCATGAGGCGGAGCGCCTGACGTTCGCGGCTCTCCGGCAGCCGGTGGCGGAACTGCCACAGGATGATCAGTCCGCTGGACACCTCGACCACCGAGTCCAGCCCGAACCCGACGAGCGCGACGGACCCTGCCGCGAGACCGGCGCTCACGGCGATGACCGCCTCGACGACGTTGTAGGTGACCGACGCCCCGGCGAGCAGCTGCGCCCGGCGGCCCAGCCGCGCGCGCTGGTCGGCGTCGCGCACGACGGTCGTCACGCCTGCTCGCCGTAGACCGGGCACAGGGCGACGGCGTCGCCGGTCACGGCCAGCAGGCGCTCCGCGGTGGCCAGGAGATCGAGCAGTTCGGGCGCCGTGGTCAGCGACCACAGCGACGCGCGCCCCTGCGGCCGGGACGCGACCAGGCCGCAGTCGCGGAGGCAGGCGAGATGGGCCGACACCGTCGACTGCGCGAGGCCGAGGTGTGCGGTCAGGTCGACCACCTTGTGCTCTCCTGCGGCCAGGTGGCGCAGGATCGCGAGCCGGGCGGGATCCCCGAGACTGCGGAACATGCAGCCGGCTGCGGACAACGCGGAGAGCTCACCTCCAGGTGCTCGACGAACCACGACGTCGGACGCTGTCATCGTCATCGGGCGATGATAGCGGTCCTTCTGGGGGGTGCGGCGGACGTGCTCCGAACGGCCTGTGACTGTCTCCGGTCACTGACGCCGGTCACTCACCAGTCACGGGCAGGAGGCGGCCTGTAGGCGGGCAAAGCTAGCGGCACGAGCCGCGCCGGCGTGCCTTCAGGTTCCCCGTCGACGTTGCGAAAGCCCGACAACTGCAGTTCCGACGGCACGGGCAGCGGGTGGGCGTCGTTCGGGTGCTCAGCCGTACGCAGGAGGGGCAGCGTCCCGACGTGCGGCGCGACCAGTGACGCGTAGGGCTCGCCGAACCACGTCAGCCACACCGGGTGGTCGGGCAACCCGCGCCACCCGTGGACGTTCCCCAGGTTCGTCGGCAGAACCGTTCGGGTGTCGCTGGCCAGGCCGGTGCCGCAGTGATCCCGACTCACGGCCGCCTGGGCGTGGAAGCAGTCGAGTTGTTCGGCGACCCGCCGGAACAGGTGCACGACCTCCTACCGCCACCCGGCATCGTCCAGCGCCGGCAGGAGCAAGTTGAGCCCGACGACGTAGAGGGGACGCCTTTCGGTCGGCGCACCCGGCCAGGTCATCCGGCCGGTGTGTCCCCACACGAAGGGACGCCGGGCTCGCCAGGAGAGATGGTCCTCCTCCATCACAGCCCGCACGAAAGCATCGGGGCCGTCAGTGTCCAACCTGTACTGCAGCGGCTCGAACGGACCGAACCGGACGGGGGCTGCCTCCGGCAGCGACAGCAACAGGTTCAGCAACCCGGTGACCGTGTCCTGCGTAGGAGCACGAAGCGTCGTCCACTCGATGACCAGCGCATCTATCCGATCGGTGTTCTGCGGCACCGCCGCCGCTCGCCGCCTGGATGAGGCGGGCCATACGACGTCGTCGTCCTGAGGGTCGTAGAGAGCGCCGTCGATGGCTTTGGCCAGAGCAAGGCACGTGCGGCGAGCCAGCGTGATCGACGTCCCGGAGGCTTCCGAGACGGATACCTGGAACTGCACGTCCGGTCCCATGATGCGTGTGAGCACCTCAGCCGGAACGTCCTCGCGTTCGACGCGCAGGGGTCCTTCTATGGAGAAGGCCGGACGTACTGCTCCGCGGACCCTGCGGGACACAAGTCGGAAGCCCTCGCTCCCCTCGACGATCTGGTCACGCAGAACGTCGACGAGCGCCGAGGCGACCTTCTCGCTGCGGCCGAAGACGTGCAGGTCGATGCTCACCCGGCGATGGTCGCAGCGCACTCGTCGCACGAGGACGAGTCGTCCGGTGACACGCCACCGAACCACCGCTCGCAAGCAGAGGCCGGCAGACGTCAGTCGGGAGAAAGTCGCGTCTCCGAACCTGTACCGAGAGCGACAAAGGCCCCGGACCGGCGTCTCCGCTGGTCAAGGGCCTTGTGTTGCTCCCCCGATAGGACTTGAACCTATAACCCTGCGATTAACAGTCGCATGCTCTGCCAATTGAGCTACGGGGGACGAGCGGGTACGACCCGCTGGCCCGACGAGACTACCCCACGGCCGGCGGCCCTCCCGGGACCCCCTCGCCCAGGTTCGTGACGCGCGCGGCCCGGGTAGCGTGATCATCGAACTCGCTCGTCCGCCTGTGGAGGTTCTCGTGGCCAAGCTGTCCTTTATCGCCGGATTCGGCGCCGGCTACGTCCTCGGCTCGAAGGCCGGCCGCGAGCGGTACGAGCAGATCCGCCGCGGCTGGGAGCAGGCCAAGGACGACCCCCGCCTGCAGAGCATCGCCGGCGTCGCCCAGGCCAAGGCCGACGACGCACTCGCTTCGCTGCGCACCCGCATGGGCGGCGAGCCGCCCCGCTGATCCGCCCGGCCGGTCAGTCGACCTGGTCGGCCGCCACCAGGTCGGCGAGCTTCCTGCGGGCCGCCTCGCGGGCCTCCGGATCGCTGCGCCGCTCGTCGTCGTCGAAGACGACGGTCCACTCCCGGACAGGCTGACCGGGGATCCGCCGGGCCACCAGCAGCACCCCTCCCCCGCCGGGCAGCGGTGACCGCTGGCTGGCGACCACCGTCTCGTCGACCCGCCGGCGCACGATCGCCGGCAGATCGCCGGCATCGGTGAGCACGTGGCGCTGCGCCCGCTCCCGCGCCTGGACCCCCGGCTCCACCTCGACCAGGGCGGTCACGACGAAGCTGCCTCCGCCGTCGCCGGTCGCCGTCCAGCGGGCCTCGGCGACCTCGTGCCAGCGGAGCACCCGCACGTCCTCGACCGACGTGACCTCGAGCGGCACCGCGCGCAGGCCGCGCGAGGTGGCGACCAGCCAGCCCTCGTCGCGGGCCAGCGTTCCCCAGGCGAGCACCCGCTCGTCCGGGTCCGACGACGCCAGGACGGCGACCCGCACCGGCTCCGGCGGCCGGGCGAACCGGCGCTTGACCTTGTCGACGAGGCTCACGGCGTCAGCCCACCCATCGCGCGTTCGCGCAGCGACCGGGCCTGGGCCTCGAGCGCGACGAGACGGCCGAAGACCTTCGTGTACTCGTCGGGGGCCTCGACCGGGTTCATCCGCTGCAGCTTCCCCTTGAGGGTGGCCACCTGGCGGACGGTCGCCATCTCCTGCAGCCGGGCCATGACGGCGTTCACGTAGTGCGCGTCCGCCTCGCCGACCGAGCGCATCGGCTCGACGGCGAGCGCCGTCAGCTGGGCTCGTGCCGACTCGCGCGGGCACTCGGCGGCGACCTGGTCCAGCCACTCCGGACCGGTCACCCGGGCAGCCGCCGCTCCCCCGGCAGCGGCGACCGCGGCAGCCACCGCCGAGTAGTCCGGGTCGGTGTAGGCGTCGAACGGGATCGCGTCGAAGGACGGGCCGGCGATCTCCGGCACCTGCAGCGCGGCCTTCACCGCCTCACGCTCGACCTCGACCGCGGCGTCGTCGGGGGTCCGCTGGGGACTGCGCTGCCGCTGCCGCGGGCGCTCCTCGGCGCCGCCCGACAACCGGCGGAGACGCTCCATGACCTCCGACTCGTCCGGCAGCCCGAGCAGTCCGGCCAGGCGGCGGGCATAGGCGGGACGGAGGGCGTGGTCCTTGATCTGCGCGAGCAGCGGCGCGGTCTTCTCCAGCGCGTGCACGCGCCCCTCGACGGTGTCGAGGTCGTACTCGGCCAGCGTCGTCTTGAGCACGAACTCGATCAGCGGCGTCCGGCGGGCGATGAGGTCGCGGACCGCGGCGTCGCCGTGCTCCTGGCGCAGCTCGCACGGGTCGTTGCCGTTCGGCTCGACCGCGACGAAGGTCTGCCCGACGAAGCGCTGGTCCTCGGCGAAGGTCTTCATGGCCGCCGCCTGGCCCGCGGCGTCGCCGTCGAAGGTGTAGACGACCTCGCCCCGGAACTCGTCCTGGTCCATGAGCAGCCGGCGCAGCACGCTGATGTGCTCACCGCCGAACGCGGTCCCGCAGGAGGCGACCGCGGTGGTGACGCCGGCCAGGTGGCATGCCATGACGTCGGTGTAACCCTCGACGACCACGGCCTGGTGCCGGCGGGCGATGTCGCGCTTGGCCCGTTCGATGCCGTACAGCACGGTGCTCTTCTTGTAGAGCGGCGTCTCGGGGGTGTTCAGGTACTTGGGGCCCGGGTCGTCGTCCATGAGCTTGCGGGCGCCGAACCCGATGACGTCGCCGGTGATGTCGCGGATCGGCCACACGAGGCGCCGGTGGAAGCGGTCGATGAGCGTGCCGCGCGAGGACTCCTTGGCCAGCCCGCCGGTGACCAGCTCGGCCTGGGTGAACCCCTTGCCGCGCAGGTGCCGGGTCAGGCCGTCCCAGCCGCCGGGGGCGTAGCCGCAGCCGAAGTCGACGGCCACCTGCCGGTCGAAGCCCCGTTCGGCGAGGAACTGGCGGGCCGGCGCGGCGTCGGGCGTGCCGAGCTGCTCGACGAAGAAGTTCGCGGCGGCGGTGTTGGCGGCGACCAGGCGGGCCCGCTGGCCGACGTTCGCCCGGTCGGGAGCACCGGTGGCGCGGCCGCTGTCGTCCTCGTAGTGGAGTTCGACGTTGGCCCGGCCGGCCAGCAACTCGACCGACTCCGAGAACGAGAGGTGGTCGATCTGCTGGATGAACGAGATGACGTCGCCGCCCATCCCGCACCCGAAGCAGTGCCACAGCCCGCGCGAAGGGGTGACCTGGAAGGACGGCGACTTCTCGTCGTGGAAAGGACAGAGCCCCTTGAGGCTGCCCCCGCCGGCGCGCTTGAGCTGCAGGTGCTCCCCGACGATCTCGTCGATCTTCGACCGCTCGCGGACCAGCGCGATGTCGGCGGCCCGGATGCGTCCCCGGCCCGCCATCAGCTGCTGCCCACTGCGCCGGCCGTCGTCGCCGCGGTCACCGCGGCCGTGTTGCGTCGGCTGATGACCAGTTCCAGCCAGAGCAGGAACACCTGGTGGTCGAGGGGAAGGTCCGGCTCGGGGCTCAGCGTGGGTCGAGGCGACCACCCACCGGTCGAGCCGCTCTCGGCGACCTGACGGCCGCCGGAGACGAAGCGGTGCGTGCCCTTCCAGTAGGACAGGCTCTGCACCTGGACCTGCGTCCCGTCGAGATCCGCCGTCCAGGTGCCCTTCCACATCGACGTCTGCCGGGCACGCAGACGTGCGGAGTCCTCCGGCTCGGCGGCCCAGCGGCCCCGGAGCTCGCCCTTGCGCTTGCTGAACAGCCACTCCCGGTCGCCGACGACGGCCGTGGCTGCCTCCTTCCAGTCCGAGGCGCGCAGGGTCGCGACGACGGACCCGTCGCGGAACACCGGCAGGACGCCCTTCTCGGTCCCTGCCGTCCCGGCCTTCCCCAGTTCGAGCACGCGTCTCCCCCTCAGCCGATGCCGGGTGCGCCGGCGACGCTCTCGCCGGTCACGCGGTAGAGCAGATAGGCAGCAGTCTCCCGCAGGATGTAGCGGAACTGCGTGGCGCGGGTCTGGACGGCCGGGCCCTGCCGGGTCGGCGAGCTCTCCGCCTCGATGCCGGAGTCCTCGGCCATCCGCTGGGCGCGCATGGCGTGCCACGGGTCGGTGACCAGGACCGCGCTCGCCCAGCCGCGCTCGGCGAAGGCCGTCGACACCACACGCATGCTCTCCAGGGTGTCCACGCCCTCCTCCACGGCGAGCAGAGCGTCCTCCGGCACACCGCCCGCGGCGAGGTAGGCGCGGCCGGCCTCGGCCTCGGAGAACTCGTCGCCCTCCGCGCGGCCGCCGACGGTCACGATCACCGGGGCGACGCCGGCCTCGTAGAGCGAGATGGCGTGCTCCAGCCGCGCCTCGAAGAAGGAGGACGGGACGCCGTTGTACTGCGCCGTGCCGAGGACCACGATCGCGTCCGACGCCGGACGGGAGTCCTGCCGGGCGGTCCACCAGATCGCCAGCCCGGTCGACACGACCAGCAGGATGCTGGCCAGGACGGCGGCACCGGCGACCCGGTTCAGCAGGTTCCCGATGCGCACCCCCACGCGTCATGGGTACCACGCCGCCCTGACGTGCTGCGGCCCCTGGGGATCCGTGGCGTCGTCGTCCACACCCCATGGGGCGCCCCGGAGGAGGAGGCTCCCGCCGACAGCCCGCACCAGCCGTCGGAAGGACCGGGACATGGAGCGTCATGTCGTCACGGGCGAAGGACTCCCCCCGCAGATCGGCCCCTACTCGCACGCGGTGCGCGCCGGCGGGTTCGTCTTCGTCGCCGGGCAGCCCGGCATCGATCCGGTGACCGGTGAGGTGCCCGACGCCTTCGAGCCGCAGGCGCGCCAGGCGTTCAGCAACCTGGTGGCCGTCCTGGGCGTCGCGGGCAGCGGACCGGGCCTCGTGGTCAGCACGACGGTCCTGGTCTCCGACCACGCCGACTTCCCCGCGATGAACGCCGTCTTCGCCGACTTCTTCCCGGTCGACCCACCGACCCGGATGACGATGCAGGTGCCGCTGCCCCGTGGACTGCTGATCTCCGTCGGGTGCACCGCCGTCGACGGGAGGTGACCGCTCAGGAGCCGGCGCGCTCCCCGCCCAGTGCCGCCCGGCCGGCCTCCAGCCGGGCGACCGGGACGCGGAACGGCGAGCACGACACGTAGTCGAGCCCCACGTCGTGGAAGAAGTGCACCGAGTCGGGGTCACCGCCGTGCTCCCCGCAGATCCCGAGCTTCAGGTCCTCCCGTGCTGCCCGGCCGGCGTCCGAGGCGATCTGCACGAGCCGGCCGACCCCTTCCCGGTCCAGCGACTCGAACGGCGAGATCCCGAAGATCCCCTTGTCCAGGTACTGGTGGAAGAACGCCGCCTCGACGTCGTCCCGGGAGAAACCCCACGTCATCTGGGTGAGGTCGTTGGTGCCGAAGGAGAAGAACTCGGCGTAGGCGGCGATCTCCCCGGCCGTGAGGGCGGCCCGCGGCACCTCGATCATCGTGCCGATCGTCGCCTGCACGTCCACGCCCTCGGCCTCGCAGACCTCGGCGAGCACCCGCTCGGACTCCTCGCGGATCGCCTCGAGCTCCTGCACCGCGCCGACCAGCGGGATCATGATCTCCGGCCGCGGGTCGCCGCCGGCCTTGCGGCGGTCGCAGGCCGCCTCGGCGATCGCCCGTACCTGCATGGCGAACAGGCCCGGCACGACGAGGCCCAGCCGGACGCCGCGCAGGCCCAGCATCGGGTTGGACTCGTGCATGCCGCGCACCGCCGCGAGCAGGCGCAGGCTGCCCTCGTCGGGTTCCCCGCGCTCCTCGGCGAGGGCGACGCGGACCGACAACTCGGTGAGGTCGGGCAGGAACTCGTGCAGCGGCGGGTCGAGCAGCCGCACGGTCACGGGCAGCCCGTCCATCTCCTCGAAGATCTCGAGGAAGTCCTGCTTCTGCAGCGGCTCCAGGGCGTCCAGTGCCGACTGCCGCTCCTCGGGGCCGTCGGCCAGGATGAGCTTCTCGACCAGCTTCCGCCGGTCGCTGCCCAGGAACATGTGCTCGGTCCGGCAGAGGCCGATCCCCTGGGCGCCGAAGCGCCGGGCGCGGGCGGAGTCCTCGGGGGTGTCGGCGTTCGTGCGGACGTCGAGCCGCCGCTGCTCGTCGGCGTGGGCGAGGATCCGGTGGACGCTGCGGACGACGTCGTCGGTGTCCGATGCCTCAGGATCGATCTCGCCCTCGAAGTACCGGACGACCGACGACGGCTCCACGGGCACCTCGCCCAGCCACACGCGGCCGGTCGAGCCGTCGATGGAGATGACGTCGCCCTCGTTGACCACCGACCCGCCGGGTGCGGTGAACTTCCTGCCCTTGGTGTCGACCTGCAGCTCCTCGGCGCCGCACACGCAGGTCTTGCCCATGCCGCGAGCGACGACCGCGGCGTGGGAGGTCTTGCCGCCGCGGCTGGTCAGCACGCCCTGGGCGGCGATCATCCCGGAGAGGTCGTCGGGGTTGGTCTCCCGGCGGACGAGGACGACGTCCTCCCCGCGGTCGGCCCACTTCACGGCCTCCTCCGAGGAGAAGACCGCCTTGCCCACGGCGGCGCCCGGTGAGGCGTTCATGCCCTGGGTCAGCTGCGTGGCGTCCCCGCCGGAGACGAAGCGCGGGAACATCAGCTGGGCCAGCTGGTCGCCGGTCACCCGGCGGACGGCCTCGTCCATGTCGATGAGGCCCTCGTCGACCAGCTGGGTCGCGATGACGAACGCGGCGGCTGCTCCCCGCTTGCCGACGCGGGTCTGCAGCATCCAGAGCTTATTGCGCTCGATCGTGAACTCGATGTCGCACAGGTCGCGGTAGTGCGACTCCAGGCGCGACATCGTCGTCATCAGCTCGTCGTAGGCGTCCGCGTCGATCTGCTCGAGGTCGGCCAGGGGCACCGTGTTCCGGATGCCGGCGACGACGTCCTCGCCCTGGGCGTTCTGCAGGTAGTCGCCGTAGACGCCCTGCGCCCCGCTGCCGGGGTCACGGGTGAAGGCGACGCCGGTGCCGGAGTCCGAGCCGAGGTTGCCGAACACCATGGAGCAGACGTTCACGGCGGTGCCGGCGTCGCTGGGGATGCGCTCCCGGCGGCGGTAGATGATCGCGCGATCGGAGTTCCACGAGTCGAAGACGGCGTTGATCGCCATGTCCATCTGCTCCCGCGGGTCCTGCGGGAAGTCGTTGCCGGTGTGCTCCCGGACGATCGCCTTGAACCTGTCGACGACGTCCTTCAGGTGCTCGGCGTCCAGGTCGAGGTCGAGTTCGGTGCCCTGCTCGGCCTTCACCGCGTCCAGGGCGTCGTCGAAGAGCTCGCCCTCGATGCCGAGCACGGTCTTGCCGAACATCTGGATCAGCCGGCGGTAGGAGTCCCAGGCGAAGCGCTCGCTGCCCGACTGCTGCGCCAGGCCCTGGACCGACTCGTCGTTGAGACCCACGTTGAGGACGGTCTCCATCATCCCGGGCATCGAGGCCGCCGCTCCGGAGCGCACCGAGACCAGGAGCGGGTCGGCCGGGTCGCCGAGCGTCTTGCCCATGGCATCCTGCAGCGCCGCGAGGTGCTCGGTCACCTGGGCGTCGAGCTCGGGCGGGGTGCCGGCGTGCTCGAGGTAGTACCGGCAGGCATCGGTGGTGATGGTGAAACCGGGTGGGACCGGCAGGCCCAGGTTGGTCATCTCCGCCAGGTTGGCGCCCTTGCCACCCAGTAGGTCCTTCTGGTCCTTGCTGCCCTCGCTGAAGTCGTAGACCCACTTCTTCCCGGCCACCGCACACCTCCGCATCCGTCGGCCCTCGGCGGGCACGTTCCGTCCGACCTGTCGCCTGCGGGCAAGACGTCCTAAACGTCCCATCGACGTAGGCGTCGATCGTGACCGACAACCGCCATGGACGCGACCCCGCGCCGGGTGACACGGATCACCCGCGCCCGTCGCTCAGGAGCCGGGTGCGGTCCCGCAGATCCGGAGGCCGTCCTCGCCGACGACGGTCAGCTCCGTCGTCGTCCCGTCCGCCCACTCCACCGGCACCAGGCGGGCGTCGCCGTCGCGGACGGGGGTGCCCACCTCGGCGGCGCCCTCGCCCAGGTAGGCGGCAGCGAGCTCCTCGGGCGACAGGCGGACCCGCTCCTCCTGGCAGAGGAGGTCGTAGGCGGTCTCGACGTCGTCCGCCGCGAGAGCCGCGACGAAGACGCCGGCCACCTCCTTCGCCTGGTCGGACCCGGACCCCTTGAGCAGGAGGGTCAGGACCACCATGAGGACGGCGAAGGCCGCGGTGCCGCCGAAGACGAGCAGGAGCGTGCCCGACCTGCGGCGCGGGGTTCCGGTGTGCAGGGGCGCGGGCCCCTCGTCGTAGAGGTACGGACCTTCCGGAGCCGTCATCCGCCGCTCACCTCGAGTTCGGCGCCCGCCGGCGGGCGGGGGTCGTCGCGGTCGGCCAGCCAGCCCTGGGGCAGGGCGACCGGGCGAGGAGCCGTGGTGCGCCCGCGCGGTGCGCCCAGGACGGCGGCCGGATACGGCTGGTCGGGGATGCCGGCCAGCAGCTCGGCCAGCTCGTCGAGACGGCTCACCATCGCCAGCGCCCGGCGGGTGTCGGAGCCCACCGAGAAGCCCTTCAGGTACCAGGCGACGTGCTTGCGGAAGTCGGAGCAGCCGTACCGCTCGCCGTGCTCCTCGGCGAGCAGCGTGGCGTGCCGGTGCATGACGGCGGCGACCTCGCGGAGGGTGGGCAGCGCGCGGCGCGGTGTGCCGGCGAAGGCTGCGGCCAGGTCCCCGAACAACCACGGCCGGCCCAGGCAGCCGCGGCCGATGACCACGCCCGCGCAGCCGGTCTCGGCGACCATGCGCAGGGCGTCGTCGGCCTCCCAGATGTCGCCGTTGCCGAGCACCGGGATGTCGACGGTCTCGACCAGCCGGGCGATCGGTGACCAGTCAGCCGTCCCGCTGTAGAGCTGATCGGCGGTGCGCCCGTGCAGGGTGATCGCCGCGGCGCCCTCGTCCTGGGCGATCCGGCCGGCGTCGAGGTAGGTCACGTGGTCGGCGTCGATGCCGATGCGGGTCTTGATGGTGACCGGCACGTCCCCGGCGGCGCGCACGGCCGAGCGGACGATGTCGCGGAGGAGCACCCGCCGCCACGGCAGCGCCGAGCCCCCGCCCTTGCGAGTCACCTTGGGCACCGGGCAGCCGAAGTTGAGGTCGATGTGCGCGGGCCGGGTACCGGCCACACCCTCGTCGACCAGCATCTCGACCGCGCGACCCACGGTGGCCGGGTCGACCCCGTAGAGCTGGACGGAGAACGCGTCCTTCTCGTCCGCGGTCGCCCGGATCATCCGGAGCGTCTTCTCGTTGCGCTCGACCAGCGCCCGCGTGGTGATCATCTCGCAGACGTAGAGCCCGGCCCCGAACTCCCGGCAGAGCGTGCGGAACGCCGGGTTGGTGATGCCGGCCATGGGCGCGAGCACGACCGCGGGGTCGACGACGAGCGTGCCCAGCTTCAGGGCAGGCAGGGACGTCGTGATCACGGCGTCCAGGGTAGGCGTCGGCCCGCCCGGATCTCGCCGCCCGGCCGAGTGAGCAGTTGTGGTCCGCCTTACCGGCGGGTCGTGCGGTGTCGGCGACCACAACTGCTCACTCGGACCGTCGCGCTCCCGTCAGAAGGGGTAGACGCGGGGCTCCACCTGCATGCTGATCCACCGCAGCTCGGTGAAGGCGTCGATGCCGGCCTGGCCCCCGAACCGCCCGTAGCCGCTGTCCTTCACGCCACCGAAGGGCATCTGCGCCTCGTCGTGCACCGTGGGCGCGTTGATGTGGCAGATGCCGGACTCGATGCGCCGGGCCACCTGGAAGCCACGAGCGGCGTCCCGGGTGAACACGGCGGCGGACAGGCCGTACGCGCTGTCGTTGGCGGCGGCGATCGCCTCGTCCTGGTTGCCGACCCGGGTGATCGTCACGGCCGGGCCGAAGATCTCCTCCGAGAAGATCTCCATCTCCGGCGTCACGTGGTCCAGCACGACGCCGGGCATGATCGTGCCCTCCGGCGCGCCCGAGGTCAGCACCTTCGCGCCCTTGGCGACGGCGTCGTCGACCAGCCGGCCGATGTGGTCGACGGTGCTCTGCCCGATGACCGAGCCGAGGACGACGTCGCCCTCGCGCGGGTCGCCGATGGGCAGCGACTCCACCCTGGCCACGAGCTTCGCCACGAACTCGTCAGCGATCGAGTCGTCCACGATGATCTTGTCGGTCGACATGCAGACGTGGCCCTGGTTCACGAAGCCACCGAAGGTCGCCCCCTGGACGGCGGCGTCGATGTCGGCGTCGTCGAGCACGAGCAGCGGGTTCTTGCCGCCGAGCTCCAGGACCGCGGGCACGAGGTGCCGGGCGCAGACCTCGCCGATGATGCGACCCACCCGGGTGGAGCCGGTGAAGTTGAGCCGGCGCACCGCCGGGTGGGCGACCATCGCCTCGGTGACGTCGGCCGCGTCCTCGGGGGCGACGGTGATGACGTTGACGACGCCCTCCGGGAAGCCGGCCTCCAGGAGGACCTCCCCGAGGAGCATGTGCGTGGCCGGGGAGAGCTCGGAGCACTTGAGGACGACGGTGTTGCCGGCGGCGAGCGGGAAGGCGACGGCGCGGGTCGAGAGGATCACCGGCGCGTTCCACGGCGCCATGCCGACGACCACGCCCGCGGGCTGGCGGATGCCCATGCTCAGGCTGCCGGGCACGTCGGAGGGGATGACCTGGCCGCCGACGGAGGTGGTGAGGCCCGCCGCCTCGCGGAGGATGCCCGCGGCGAGGTGCACGTTGAAGTGACCCCAGCCGGTGGTGGCGCCGCACTCGGCGGCCATCCGCTCGACGAAACGGTCGGTGCTCGCCTCGAGCAGGTCGGCGGCCTTCAGCAGGAGCATGCGCCGCGTGCTGGGGGTGGCGGCGGCCCAGGACTCGAACGCCGCGGCGGCCGCCTCGACGGCGCGGACCGCGTCCTCGACGCCGGCGGCGGGCGACACCGTCACCACCTCGCCGGAGACCGGGTTGGCGCGGGTGAAGGTCCGTCCGCCGGTGGCGGACGACGGCTCACTGCCGATGAGCAGGCTGGTCTCGAACACGGTCACTCCTGGAACTGGATGAGTACGGGTCGGGTCGTTCGGCGGCCGGCGCAGCGACCGGCGGACGACGGGGCAACCCCATCGTCCGCCCGGGCGCAGGTCGGCCGCGTGGTGGAGCGGGTCAGGCGGTCGGGACGGTGCCGGTGTTCATCGCGGCGAGGATCTCGTGCTGGCGCAGCGTCTCCCCCGCCAGCTCGGCGCACACGCGGCCGTGGTGCAGGACGTAGACGCGGTCGCAGAGGGTCGCCAGCTCGTCGAGGTCCGTGGAGCACATGAGGACCACCGCGCCGGCGTCGGCCACCGAGCGGACCAGGCCGTGCATCTCGGCCTTGGCCCCGATGTCCACCCCGCGCGTGGGGTCGTCGAGCAGCAGCACCGAGGGGTGCGTCTGCAGCCACTTCATCAGCACGACCTTCTGCTGGTTGCCGCCGGAGAGCAGGCCCGCGCTCTTCTCCAGGGACGACGTGCGCAGGTTGACGCGGGAGGCGTGCTCGGCCGCCCGCTCGCGAAGCGTCCGCTTGCGGACGAGCAGACCGTCGCGGGCCAGTGCGACCGACCGGACCTGCCCGGCGTTGTCCCAGATGGGCTTGTCCAGCATCAGCCCGAGCCGGCGGCGGTCACCCGTCACCAGCGCCACGCCGCGTGCGATGGCGGCGCGCAGACCCCTGGGTGCCGGCTTGCCGTCCGGCAGCAGGACGGACCCGGCGGTGGGACGGCGCAGGCCGGCCGCCAGCTCGAGGACCGTCTGGTGCCCGGCACCGGCGACACCGGCCAGTCCGACGACCTCCCCGGGGGTCGCGGTCACGGAGACGTCGCTCAGCCGGTCCTCCACCGAGACGTTCTCCACCCGCAGGGCGCCGCTGCCCCGGGGGGCGGCGACCGCGCCGCTGAGGTCGACCGTGGCGCGCGGGCGCACCTCGGCGAGCTCCGCGTGCCGCTCGCCCAGCATCGACTCGACGATCTTCGGGATGGTGAGGCCGGCCAGCGGTGCGGCGTCCAGCACGGTGCTCCCGTCCCGCAGCACGGTGACCTCGTCGCAGAGCGCCATGACCTCCTCGAGGATGTGCGACACGAAGACGACGGCGACCTGCCGGTCGCGGAGCACGCGGAGGATGTCGAGCAGGACCTCCGCCGTCTTCGAGTCCAGCGCCGAGGTGGGCTCGTCGAGGATCAGGACGCGGGGGTCGGTGACCAGGGCCTTGGCCACCTCGAGCAGCTGCCGCTGGGCCAGGGACAGGTCGCCGACCTTGTCGCGCAGCGAGACGCGGAGGCCGAGCTGGTCCAGGATCGGCCGGGCCAGCTCGGCCATCCGGCCGCGGTCGACGAACGGGCCGCGCCGCGGCTCGCGCATCGGGAACATGTTGCTCAGGACGTCGAGGTCCGGGAAGAGGCTCAGCTCCTGGGAGACGACGGCGACCCCGTGCCGGGCGGCGTCGGCCGTGTCGGAGAAGGAGACGTCGGTTCCCTCGAGGCGCAGCACGCCGGCATCGGGGCGCACCGCACCGGTGATGATCTTCACCAGCGTCGACTTGCCCGCACCGTTCTCACCCAGCAGGGCGTGCACGGTGCCCGGGCGGACCCGGAGCCCGGCGTCGGCCAGTGCGGTGACGCCGCCGTAGGTCTTGCGCACGTGCTGCGCCTCGAGGGACAGCATCAGTTCTCCAGCTCGGTGAGGTACTCGTCCATGTTGGCGAACTGCTCCTCGGCGACGTCCTCGAACCACGCGAGCCGCGAGGCCTCGTCCGTCTGCCGCTCGATGATCTCGTCGACGTTGTCCGCGGTCACGAGCAGCTCACCGGGGTTCCACCAGCCGGTGGGCAGCTCCTCGCCCTCCTGGGCGTTGAGGGCCAGCAGCCGCAGGCCGATGTAGCCCTTCAGCCAGTGCTCCGGGGATGAGATCGCGAACAGGTGGCCGTTCTTCAGGCCCTCCAGGGCGGCCGGGTCCAGGTCGCAGGCACCGCCGAGCCAGGTGCCGCCGGTGCTCTCGTGCAGTCGGGCGAGCGAGACGGAGTCCTGCGCGCCGGCACCGAGGTAGGCGACGGCGTCCGGGTGCGCCTTGAGCAGGTTGTTCCAGGCGTTGTAGTTCTCGGTCGGCTCGTTCGCCGTGGCGAGCGGGCCGACGATCTCCAGGTCGGGGCGCTCGGTCTTGAGCACGTCCACCATGCCCGCGAGGCGCTCCTCGAGGGTGGGCAGGCCGGGGATGGCGTTGGCGAGGACGACCTTGCCGCCCTGTCCCTCCGGCAGCTGCCGCACGAGCTCCTCGGCGAGGATGCGGCCCACGTCCTCGTTGCTGTTGCCGACGAAGAACTCGACGCCGCTGCCCTCCGGCGGGGCGGTGTCGATCGAGACGATCGGGATGTCGCTGCTGGTGGCCTGCTCGAGCGGGCGGGTGAACAGGTCCGGGGTCAGCGTCTCGAAGAGGATGCCGTCCTTGGAGGTCTGCATGGCGGACTGGAACATGGACACCTGCTGCGGCCCGTTGATGCCGGCCGGGGCGGCCTCGCTGTAGTTGACGCCCTCGCGCTCGGCGGCTGCGGCCTTGGCGCCCAGGGCCATCTCCTGCATCGCGTTGATGGTGGAGGTGGCGTAGACGAAGGACAGGTCGACCTCCTCGGCCGAGCCCCCGGAACCGGAGTCGCCGCCGCCCTCCGATCCGCATGCCGCGGTCAGGGCCATCGTGGACGTGATCGCGAACGCGACGACTGCGTTACGCCGCCGCGACGGTGCGGCGGTGAGGAGGGATCGCATGGGGCCTTCTCTCTCTGGGAGCGGGTAGGGCGGAGGGCGGCGTCGCCGTGGACGGCGGGCCGTTGCGGGGTGCTGGTGGAGTGGTGCTGCTGGAGTGGTGCGGGTGGAGCGTCCGGCGGGGGCCGGAGGTCAGAGGCCGGCCGCGGCGGCACGCGCCTCGCGCCGGCGCCGCAGGAGGCTGTCAATCCCCACCGCGATGAGGATGACCGCGCCGGTGGCGAAGGAGCTCCAGTTCACCGGGATGTCGAAGTAGACGAGTCCGCTGGTCACGACGCTGAGCAGCACCGCACCGAGCATGGCGCCCACGACGGTCGCGGCACCGCCCCGCAGCGGGGTGCCACCGATGACGGCGGCGGCGATGGCCAGCAGCTCGAAGCCGCTGCCGATGTTCGGGTCACCGGAGCCGAAGTAGGCCAGGCCGAGCATGCCGGCGAGACCGGCGAGACCGCCCATGAGCATCAGCGCCTGGATGCGCACCCGGGCGAGGGAGATGCCGGAGAAGGCCGCGGCGTCGGGGTTGGAGCCGATGGAGCGGACCCGGTAGCCGAACGGTGTCGTGCGCAGGACGAACGTCAGCACGATCGCCACGACGACCAGCACCAGCACGCTCACCGGGATGCCGAACAGCCGGCCACCGAAGAACTCGAAGAAGGTGTGGTCCAGCGGCAGCCCGACGACCTGCTGCCCTTCGCTGAGCGCCAGCGACAGCCCGCGGAACATCGACAGGGTGGCCAGCGTGGCCACGATGGCCGGGATCCTGAACACCTGCACGATGGCGGCGTTGGCCAGGCCGAGCAGGGCGCCCAGCACGATGCCCGCGACGGCGGCGACCCAGGGGTTCCACCCGTCGCGCATCAGCATCGCCGAGCAGATGAGCGAGAGGCCGAAGATCGCACCCACGGAGAGGTCGATCTCGCGCATGGCGAGCAGGAAGGCGACGCCGGCCGCGAGCACGGCCACGTAGACCGACTGCTGCAGCACGTCGCGCAGCTGGCGGGGGTCCAGGAAGTCCGGGTGGATGGCGCCGATCACCAGGATCAGCACGACGGTGGCGACGAGCACGCTCGCGGACTCCATGCCGAAGGCCCGCTTGATCAGGCCGAGAGGGCCTCCGCCGGACGTCGCGCCCGGGGCGGGGTCGACGTCCTGGCGCGGCGCGTCGGTGGTACTGCTCGTCACCTGGGTGCTCCTGGGGGATCGCGCGGCGAGCCGCGTGTGAGTTCTGTCCGCCGCGCGACCGCCGGCGCTCCCCTGCCGGGGAGGGCCACCTCGCCGCACCCGCGGCGGCGGGTGGGGAGGGAGCGGATCATGCGAAGCGGGCGAACCGTATGAGGGCCGTCACACACGCGACAAGCAGGTGTTCGGTCCTTCGGAACGCGAATTCACTGGCTCGAACACTTCAGGACGCGGGGCGGTGCCCCAGGCGTCGGGAGATCTCGGCGGCGGTGCGTCGCAGCGGGGGTTCCAGCCGTCCGGCCAGCGCCTCCGCCGAGGACGACGCGACGCTCAGGTGCACCGCGATGTTCACGGCGGCCACCACCGCGCCGGTCCGGTCGCGCACGGGGGCGGCGAACGACCGCAGGCCCGGGGCCAGCTCCTCGTTGTTCACCGCGACCCCGGTGGACCGGACCTTGGCGAGCGCTGCCATCAGCTGCTCCCGGTTGGTGATCGTGTTCGGCCCGCGCCGCGCCATGTCGGTCCGGTCGAGGATCTCGCGCAAGGTCGCCGGATCCTTGTACGCGAGCATCGCCTTGCCCAGTGCCGTGCAGTACGCGGGCAGCCGGGACCCGATGTGCACGTTGAGGTCCATGGCCATGGGCGCGCGCCGCCGTCCGCTGCGCCGGCGGTCGATGTAGACGATCTCCGGTCCGTCGCAGAGCGCCATGCTGGCCGTGTACCCCGTCTCGTCGGCCAGCGCCTGCAGCGACGGGGCGGCGACGCGGGTGAGCTCCATCGAGTCGATGGCGGCGAACCCGAGGTCCACCACGCGGGGTCCCAGGTAGTACTTCTTCGTGTCGGGGTCCTGCTGGACGTAGTCGAGCTTGACCAGCGTGGCGATGTACCGGTGGGTGGTGCTCTTGGTCAGCCCGACCGCCCGCGCGAGGTCGGCGATGCCGAGGACCGGCCGGTTCCCGCTGAAGGCCGACAGGATGCTCAGCCCGCGCTCGAGGGACACCGAGAAGTCGGCCTTGGCGCCGGGCGTGGACGGCGGGCTGCTCATGCGGTCAGAATAGCGTCGATGCGTTCCACTGGGTCGAACACTGCGTTGACCGCGTCCGATGCCTCCATGACTGTTCCCCGAGGAGCCGCGCGGGCACCCGCGACTAGCGTCGGGTGCCACGGTCGTCGCACGGCAGCGCGGGCAAGGAGACGGGTTCGATGAGTCGCTCGGAGCATGCCGGGGCAGCCTGGCAGAAGCGGGACGTCACCCACTTCATCGCCGGCGCCTGGGTGGAGGCGGAATCGGGCCGCTGGTACCCCAACCACTCGCCGTGGTCGGGCGAGGTGCTGGGCAACGTGGCGGCCGGCGACGGCGAGGACACCCGCCGCGCGATCGACGCCGCGCAGGCCGCCTTCCCGGGGTGGGCGGCCGTGACACCGGCGCAGCGGCAGCGGGTCTTCCTCCGGGCCGCCGACATCATCGAGCGACGCCGCGACGAGATCCTGCTCGCGCTGGCCCTGGAGACCGGCTGCGGCATCCACTTCGGCCGCGTCCAGGTCGACTTCGCGGCAGCCCTGCTCCGCCAGGCGGCCGCCCAGGGCTACCAGCCCGCAGGGCAGCTCATGCCCTCCGACGTCCCGGGGACGCGGGCGATGGCCGTGCGCCGTCCGGTCGGCGTGGTGGCCGCCATCGCGCCGTGGAACTCCTCGCTCGTGCTCGCCGGCCGGGCGAGCATCGGTCCGCTGTCCCTCGGCAACACCGTCGTCCTCAAGCCCTCGGAGGAGTCCCCCTACACCGGCGGGGCGCTCTGGGCCGAGATCCTGCAGGAGGCCGGCCTCCCCGACGGCGCGTTCAACGTGGTCACCCACGCGCCCGGGGAGGCGGGGGCCATCGGGGACGCGATGCTCGCCCACCGGCACGTCCGGCGGCTCAACTTCACCGGCTCGACCCCCACCGGCCGTCGCCTCGCCGAGAAGGCGGGCAGCCACCTCAAGCGGACCGTGCTGCAGCTCAGCGGCCAGAACCCCTTGATCGTGCTGGCCGACGCGGACCTGGACTACGCGGTGGACGCCGCCACCTACGGCGCCTTCATCCACCAGGGCCAGGTCTGCATGTGCGCGCGCCGGATCTACGTCGAGCGCCCGCTGGCCGACCGGTTCATGGCGGCGTTCGCCGCGAAGGTGGCCCAACTGCCCACCGGCGACCCGCGGGACCCGGCAACAGTCGTCGGGCCGGTGATCAACGAGTGGGCCCTGGCGCTGCTGCAGCGCCGGGTCGACGAGGCGGTGTCGATGGGCGCGCGCGTGCTCGCCGGCGGCACCCCCGCTCCCCCGTGCTACCCGGCCACCGTGCTCACCGACGTCCCCGACGACGCCGAGCTCGCCCTCGGTGAGACGTTCGGACCGGTCGTGCTCGTGGAGGCCGTGGACTCCGCCGAGGAGGCGGTGGCCCGGGCCAACGAGAGCGACCTCGGGCTCGCGGCGTCGATCATCACCGGCAACACCTACCTCGGGCTGGAGCTCGCCCAGCGGCTGGACGCCGGCAGCGTCCACGTGAACGACCAGCCGGTGAACGACGAGCCGCACATGCCCTTCGGCGGGGTCAAGGACAGCGGCTGGGGCCGCTTCGGCCTCGGCTTCGCGGCCGAGGAGTTCAGCGACCTGCAGTGGATCACCTCGCGGGAGCAGGACCGCTCGTTCCCCTTCTGAGCCGGGCCTCACGACGGACCGGGGAACGGCCACGGCGCCGGGCCGCGCAGCGCCTCGTAGGCCGCACCCACCCGCACCACGGTCGGCTCCGACCCCGCCCGGCCGACCAGCTGCAGCCCGGTGGGGAGGCCGCCGACGAGGCCGCAGGGGACGGTCAGGGCCGGCACGCCCGCGGCGTTGAAGGCGGAGGTGAAGCCGGTGAGCATCTCCTCGATGTGCAGGTCCTCCCCGGCGACCTCGACCCGCTGGGCCCCGATCGGCGGAGCCGTCAGGGGCGTGGTCGGCGTGGCGAGCACGTCGACCTCGCCGAGGGCCGCCAGCAGCGCCGCGACGCCCTCGGCGATCACCTGCTCGGCGGCCGCGAGACGGGCCTCGGTCGGGGCCGGGCGGGAGAGGTTCTCGACCAGGTCGGGTCCGTAGTCCTCCCGGCGGGAGGGGAACGTCGCCCGGTGCACCTCCTGCGCCTCGGCCCCGACCCGCAGGAAGATCGCCGCGACCAGCGGACGCAGGTCGCCGACGTCCACCGGCCGCACGGTCGCCCCGGCGTCGGCCATCAGGTCCAGCGACGCCTGCACCGCCGCGCGGACGCCGGGATCGACCAGCTCGAAGAAGTACCGCGTCGGCACGCCCACGGTGGTGCCGCGCAGATCCGGCACGTCGGTGGCGGCCGTCCACTCCGACGTCGTCCCGGTCATGGCGTCCAGCAGCAGCGCGGCGTCGCGCACCGACCGAGTGATCGGACCGCCGTGGTCCAGGCTCGGCGCCAGCGGCAGGATCCCGTCCAGGTTCACCCGGCCGCGCGTCGGCTTGAGGCCCACGCAGCCGCACAGCGCGGCCGGGATGCGCACGCTGCCGCAGGTGTCGGTGCCCACGGCCCCGGGCGCGGTCCCGCTCACCACCGCGGCAGCCGATCCGCCGGAGGAGCCGCCGGGGATCCGGTCCCGGTCCCAGGGGTTCCGGGTCGGCCCGTAGTGCGGGTTGTTGCTCGTCCCGCCGTAGGCGTACTCGTGGGTGCTCGTCTTGCCGAGCAGCACCGTGCCCGCAGCCCGCAGGTTCTGCGCCAGGACCGCGTCCCGCCGCGGCACGTGGTCGGCCAGGATCCGGGAGCCGCCCGTCGTGCGGATGCCGGCGGTCTCGATGAGGTCCTTGAGCGCCACCGGGACGCCGTGCAGCGGGCCGCGCCGGGCGCCGCTGCGCAGTTCCTGCTCCGCCCGGACGGCGTCCTCGCGCGCCCGGTCGGCCGTGACGGTCAGGTAGGCGTTGACGCTGTCGTCCCGCTCGGCGATCGCCGCCAGGTAGGCCTCGGTGAGCTCCACGGGCGACAGCTCTCCGGCCGCCAGCCGCTCCCCCGCCTCGGCCATGGTCCAGGCCAGCGGCTCCTCGGACGTGGGTGCGCTGGGGTGGGACATCGTTCTCCTCGTCGGGCGAGCGGATGGTCGGACCTAGCGGCTGCGCGTCCGGCCCCGTCGGGGAGGTCAGGTGCGCGGCGGGTGCCCGGCCCGGTACTGCGTCGGGGTACAGCCGTAGGCGTCGCGGAAGAGCCGGGCGAAGTGCGCCTGCGAGACGAAGCCCCAGCGACTGGCGACATCCACGATGCGGTCGGTGGGCAGCGAGGACCGGGACAGGTCCCGACGGGCGTGCTCCAGGCGCTGGCCCTGGATGTACCGGGTGACCGTGGTGCCCTCGGCGGCGAAGGCCCGGTTGAGGTGCCGGGCCGTGACACCGACCGCACGCGCCACGGCGTCCGCGCACAGGGCGGGATCCCGCAGGTGGCCGTCGATGTGCGCTGTCGCCGCCCGCAGGCGCACGGCGTCCGTCGTCCCGCCGGGAGCGCCCGTCATCGCCCCGACCAGGTCCAGGACCTGATCGGCCACGGACTGCCCCGCCTGCGCCGTCCCGGACACGGCGCCCAGCAGGAGCTCACGGAGACAATGCGCCTGGCGGGCCGCCGGCCCGCGTCCCGCTCCCGAGATCGGGTGCGGGCCCTCGACGTCCACGTCCCGCTCCTGCAGCAGACCGTGCGGCACGTCGACCAGGATCTGCCGCATCGGCCCGCTGAACCCGAAGAGGTACGGGCGGTCGGTGCGGTAGACCACGACGTCGCCCGCGGCGAGCGCCAGGCAGCTGTCCGAGGAGTAGAAGAAGCCCGCCCCCTCCAACAGCACGCTCACGAAGGTGGCGTCCTTCGGTCGCGCCTCCACCAGGCCCGGGGGCCGCTCGATCACGTGCGCGTTGCCGGCGATGTCGGCGACGCGCAGCCGGCCCAGGCCCACGTTGACCTGGCGGGCGATCAGCCCCTCGGCCTCGTAGGTGCGGCAGGTCAGCCCCACCAGCGCCTCGGCGTTGTAGCGCTCCCAGAACGCGAGCCGTTCGCCCTGCTCGACGCCCAGCGTGGACACCGACGACAGCACTGCGGCAGCAGGCACGGGGACCTCCGGGAGGGTGTGAACCAGCACACGGTACCCAGAGCTCCTCGGCTGCCCCGCCGGCTCAGCGGATGAGCGTCTCGATGTAGTCGGCGCCGATGCCGACCTCGTCGTAGTGCTTCCGGCACAGCGCGAGGTAGTCGTGGACGTCGAAGTGACCGTCGCTGTTGCCGTCCTCGTCCAGCCAGATCAGCGGCCCGGTGACGACGAAGAACGCGCGCATCGGCTCGTCGGACTCGTAGGCCACCAGCGTGTGGCCCTCACCCGGGGTCTCGTAGACGAAGGACCCCTGCGTCGCCGTCCAGGGCTGCTCGAGGTAGCCCCACGTGCCGCTGATCGTGTACGCGAAGACCTCGTGCGGGTGGTAGTGGCGGTTGACCAGGCCGGCCTCCTTCGCCCAGAGGATGTCGGCCCAGCGGTTGTCGCGCGGGGAGATCCACAGCGGGCGCGAGCCGACGGTCGGGCTCAGCGGCACGTAGTAGCGCTCGTCCTCCAGCGGCGCGAACTGGTGGAAGACCTCCTGCTGCGCGTCGGGCTTCATGGAGTTCGCGATCGGCTTGAGGTCGCGCCAGAACTCGGTACCGGGCGTCTCGGGCATGGGGTCCTCCTCGGGGTCGGCGGGTGCGAGGAGAAGTGAAGACGCCCCCGGCGCCGCGGTCTTCCACCTGCGGGACACACGGCTTGCCGGATCCGGACATGCGCCCGGACGCGCCGACGCCCGGCTCCCGTGGATTCGGAGCCGGGCGTCGGGTGGGCGGGTGCCGATCGGTCAGCAGCCGGGCAGGCGCGCCGCCAGATAGGCCTCGACGGCGTCCAGGCCGACGCGCTCCTGGCTCATCGCGTCCCGCTCGCGGATGGTCACGGCCTGGTCCTCCAGGGTGTCGAAGTCGACCGTGATGCAGTACGGCGTCCCGACCTCGTCCTGACGCCGGTACCGGCGGCCGATCGCGCCGGCGTCGTCGAAGTCGACGTTCCAGTTCCGCCGCAGGGTGGCGGCCAGGTCCCGGGCCTTGGGCGACAGGTCGGCGTTGCGCGACAGCGGCAGGACGGCGGCCTTCACCGGCGCCAGCCGCGGGTCGAGCTTGAGCACCGTCCGGGTGTCGACGCCGCCCTTGGCGTTGGGCGCCTCGTCCTCGGTGTAGGCCTCGATGAGGAAGGCCATCAGCGAACGGGTGAGGCCGGCCGCCGGCTCGATGACGTAGGGCGTCCAGCGGGTGTTGCTCGCCTGGTCGAAGTAGGACAGGTCGGTGCCCGAGTGCTCGCTGTGGGTCTTCAGGTCGAAGTCGGTGCGGTTGGCGATGCCCTCGAGCTCGCCCCACTCCGAGCCCTGGAAGCCGAAGCGGTACTCGATGTCCACGGTGCGCTTCGAGTAGTGCGACAGCTTCTCCTTCGGGTGCTCGAAGTGCCGCAGGTTCGCCGGGTCGATCCCCAGCCCGGTGTACCAGGCGGTGCGCTGCTCGATCCAGTACTCGTGCCACTCCTCGTCGGTGCCCGGCTCGACGAAGAACTCCATCTCCATCTGCTCGAACTCACGCGTCCGGAAGATGAAGTTGCCCGGGGTGATCTCGTTGCGGAAGGACTTGCCGATCTGGCCGATGCCGAACGGCGGCTTCTTGCGGGCCGCGCCCATGACGTTGGCGAAGTTCACGAAGATGCCCTGGGCGGTCTCGGGGCGCAGGTAGTGCAGGCCGGACTCGTCCTCGACCGGGCCGAGGTAGGTCTTGAGCATCATGTTGAAGTCGCGCGGCTCGGTCCACGCGCCCTTCGTGCCGCAGTTCGGGCAGGTGATGTCGGCCAGGCCGTTCTCCGGCGGCCGGCCCTTCTTCTCCTCGAACGCCTCCTCCAGGTGATCGGCCCGGAAGCGCTTGTGGCAGCTCTGGCACTCCGTCAGGGGGTCGGTGAAGACGCCGACGTGCCCCGACGCCACCCAGGTCTGGCGGGGCAGGATCACCGAGGAGTCCAGGCCGACGATGTCGTCCCGGCTCTGGACGACGGTGCGCCACCACTGCTTCTTGATGTTGTCCTTGAGCTCGGTGCCCAGCGGCCCGTAGTCCCAGGCGGAGCGGGTGCCGCCGTAGATCTCCCCCGACGGGAAGACGAAGCCCCGTCGCTTGCAGAGGTTCACCACCTTGTCGAGACGGGCGGGGTCGTGCTTGGCGGTGCTCTCGCTCACGGCGGGGGGCTCCATCCGGCTGGCGGTCGGTGGTTGACCCGTCCACGGTAGTTGCCGCCCGCCGGTCGCCCTCCCCCGCCTCGACATGCCCGTACGCAGCGCCGGATCCGGCCCGTCGTGACCTAGCGTGCGTCCCCATGCCGTTCCTCAGCCGGAAGACCCCCGCCGACGAGGCGCCTGTGCTCCCCTACCACCTTGAGTCCCCCGAGGGGCTCGCCGCCCGGTGGGTGCAGTGGGTCGCCGCCGCGGGCCCGGTGAAGAACCCGGTCGAGGACGAGACCGGTGAGCACGCGGGCCTCAACCAGCCCGACGACGTCTGGTTCCTCGCCGGCACGTCGGGCAGGCGCATGGAGCGGCAGTGCGTCGTCCCGGTCGGCCGCGACCTGTTCCTGCCGGTGTTCAACTTCTGGGAGTGGCCCGCGGCTGGCCCGCCGAACGTGCTCGAGGGGCCGTCCGGCTCCCTCGTCGTGGACGGCGTGGCCATGGACCTCGACGAGATCTCGACGCCGGTGCCCTTCACCGTCGCCGGGGCCCGGCTCAACGGCGTCACCGGTCGGCGCAAGCCCGTTCCGGTCACGGTGTGGGGACTGTGGAAGCGGGTGCCGGCCCTTCCCGCGGGCGAGCACCACCTGCGGGCGGTGGGGACCGACGGGTACGGGTTCACCGTCGACGTCAGCTACCGGCTGCTCGTGACCCCCGCGCCGCAGCCGCTCTGGTGACCCCGCTCAGGCCGCGGACGGCGGGCTGAGCCCGACCGCGGACAGCGCGGTGGCGGACCGTCCGACGAGATCGGTGTCGCCGTCGATCGTGGCCCCGCGCAGCATCATGACCAGCAGCACGGCTCCCAGGACGAGCATCGCGACGACGACGGCGGCGATCCAGGGCCAGGTGCGGTACCGGCGCCGGCGTCGGGGCCGCGGACCGACGGTGACCGTCACCGGGGCCGGGGTGCCGAACTCCAGCGTGCGGTGCGGAGGCATGCGGGCGGCGGCGTCGAGCGCCACCGTGGGGTCGTCCTCGCGCACAGGGGGTGCGGTCAGGTTCCCGGCGGCCAGGTCCGCACGGACGGCACGGCCCGGCACCGGCGGCCGGGCGACCCGCATCGTGGGGTCGGCAGCCGTCGGGGGGCGCACGTCCCCGGGGTCTGCGTCGGTCATGGCACCTCCGTCGTCGGCCGGGATCCCGGCCTGGAGGGGCCTTGCCCCGGGTCGCGCCGGCTCACGCCCCGGGTGCGACCACCGTCTCCGTGAACCTCGCCACCAGGGCGTTGCGGACGGCGGCATGGCGCACGAGGAAAGCGCGCTCGTCGAGCCGCTTGCGCCGCAGCCAGCCCGTCACCTCGTCGTTGCACTTGCTGGCGTTGCAGGACCGGCAGGCCGGCGCGATGTTGTCCAGGGTGTAGCGCCCGCCGCGGGAGATGGGCAGCACGCAGTCGCGTTGCAGCGGGGTGCCGGTCACCCCGCAGTAGGCACACCCACCGCCCCAGGCCTCCGTCAGCGCCGTCCACTGCTCGGCGGTGAGGTCGTGCTCGACGCGTGCCATCCGGCTCCGGCGCTTGCGGGCGCTCCTCGCCCGGCGCGTCTGGACCACCACGGCCGCAGCGTAGAGCCGCGGGCTCAGTCGGTGAGGTAGGCGCCCGGCTCGTCGAGCGCATGGACCCAGACGGGTGCGCCGGCGATCTTGACCTCCGCAGCGGAGAGGGCGCGGCGGTAGGAGCCGACTCCGTCCCAGCGGGTGACCAGCGCCCACAGCGACGCGTCGTCCGCGGACCGCCCCAGCTCCCCGTGCAGATACCCGGGGCGGCCCGAGAGAGCGGTCAGCAGCGGCCCGACGGCAGCCGCCAGGGCCTGGCCGTCGTCGCCGTCGGCCCGGAACCGCGTCACCGCGAACACGCCGTCCTCCCGTTCCTCGTCCGGTCGGTCGCAGACGTTGCCACGTCCCTCGAGGAGCATCCGACGGCGGGCGTCAGAAGAAGTCGCAGACCGTGAGGTCCTCCTGCACGTAGACCAGCAGGGTGAACGTCTCCCCGTTCTCGAGGTCCAGCGTGAAGGCCCCGACGTCGGTGTTCGTCGTGTCGTCGTACTGGATGCTGTCGAACGTCCCGCCGGTGAAGCCGACCCCGCCGAGCACCTGCTCGTAGAAGTACCGCCCCAGCTCGTACGCCGGGTCGCCGCTCTCGACCGCCGCCGCGGTGGAGGCGTCCTGCACCTCGGCGCAGGAGAGGTCGTAGGCGGTCTGCCAGTTGCCGTCTGCGAGGGCGTCGACGAAGGCGAGGGCCACCTCGTCGGAACCGCCGAACGCGTTGCCGGCGGTGAGGGTCGGCTCCGCGACCTGCGCACCGCCGGGGAGATCACCCAGGGACTGCTCGCTGGTGGGGCTCGCCGGGCTGGACGTCGACGGGGTCCGGGACGAGGACGAGGACGACGTGCTCGCATCGGCACGGTCCTCGGTGCCGGAGTCGCCGCCGGAGAGCAGGAGGACGAGCGCGATGCCGGCACCGGACACCAGGAGCGCACCGGCGACGATCAGCCACGGCAGCAGGTTCCTCTTCGGTGGCTGCGGCTGACCGGGCGGCGGCCCGTACGGGCCCGGCTGACCGTAGGGCGGCGGCTGCCCGTAGGCCGGCGGCGGCTGACCGGGGGTCCCGTAGGGGTTGGTGGGCTCGCCGTACGGGGGGCCGTACGGACCGGGGGGCTGCGTCATGGCTCTCGGGCACTCTCTCGGACGGCGCGCGGGTGGGCGGTGCTCGCCCGGAGGATCAGCACCGTAGTCAGGAGCCGACCTGCCCGCACCGGGATACGGCTCCGGCACGCACGTTTCCCCGGACGTTTCCTCAGGCGCTGCCGAAGCGGCGCTGCCGCGAGGCGTACTCCTCGCACGCGGCCCAGAGGTGCCGGCGGTCGAAGTCGGGCCAGAGGGTGTCGAGGAAGACCAGCTCCGCGTAGGCCGACTGCCACAGCAGGAAGTTGCTCGTGCGGTTCTCCCCCGAGCTGCGCACGAACAGGTCGACGTCGGGCATGTCGGGCTCGTCGAGGAACCGGGCGATCGTCGACTCGTCGATCTTCTCCGGGTTCAGCCGGCCGGCCGCGACCTCGCGCCCGATGGCCGCCGCCGCGTCGGCGATCTCCGCCCGCCCGCCGTAGTTCACGCACATGGTCAGGGTGAGGACGTCGTTGTCGCGGGTCAGCTCCTCGGCGACCTCGAGCTCCTTGATGACGCTGCGCCACAGCCGCGGGCGGCGACCGGCCCAGCGCACCCGCACGCCGAGCTCGTGCATCTCGTCGCGCCGCCGGCGGATGACGTCGCGGTTGAAGCCCATGAGGAAGCGGACCTCGTCGGGGCTGCGCCGCCAGTTCTCGGTGGAGAAGGCGTACGCGCTGATCGAGGTGATCCCCAGCTCGATCGCCCCCTCGACGCAGTCGAACAGCGAGGACTCCCCCGCCTCGTGACCCGCGGTCCGGGGCAGGCCGCGCTGCTTCGCCCAGCGCCCGTTGCCGTCCATGACGATCGCCACGTGCTTCGGGACCTTGTCCGCCGGGATCTGCGGCGGGCGGGCACCCGACGGGTGCGGGTTGGGCGCCTTCACCTCGCGCTTCACGCGGGGCTCGCTTCCCGGCGCGGAACGGCCGACTCCGACCGGTCGACCAGGGGGAGGGACCGCAGCCCGCGCTCGAGGTGCCACTGCAGCAGCGCCGCCACCAGGCCGCTGGCCTCCCGCCGGTTGGTCCCCTGGCTGGCCTCGGCGCGCTCCCACTCGCCGGTGAGCAGCGCGTCGAGCAGCTCGACGGTCACCGGGTTGGGCATGGCCGAGCCGGTCGGGCGGCAGGCGGGGCAGACCGTGCCGCCGGCCGGGACGGAGAAGTGCCGGTGCGGGCCGGGCTCGGCGCAGCGCGCGCAGTCGGTGAGCGCCGGCTCCCAGCCCGCCACCGACATCGCGCGGAGCAGGAACGCGTCGAGGACCAGTCCGGCCGGGTGGGTGCGCTCGGCCAGCGCCCGCAGCGCCCCGACGACCAGCAGGAACAGCCGGAGCGAGGGCTCCTTCTCCTCCGACGTCAGCCGGTCGGCGGTCTCCAGCACCGCGGTGCCGGCGGTGTAGCAGGGGTAGTCGTCGACGACGTCGTTGCCGTAGGAGCGGATGGACTCCGCCTGGTTGACGATGTCGAGGTTGCGCCCCGTGTAGAACTGCAGGTCGACGTGGCTGAAGGGCTCCAGCCGGGAGCCGAACTTGCTCTTGGTGCGCCGCACGCCCTTCGCGACCGCCCGGACCTTGCCGTGCCGGCGGGTCAGCACCGTGACGATGCGGTCGGCCTCGCCCAGCTTCTGGGTGCGCAGCACGATGCCCTCGTCCCGGTACAGCGCCTTCGGGGTCGTGCTCATGGCTCGACTCCTCCGTCGTCCTCGGCGCGCATCAGTACCCCAGCCGGTTGAGCTTCTTCGGGTCGTCCTGCCACTCGCCGAGCACGGTCACGTGCAGCTCCAGGTGCACGCGGGCGCCGAGCAGCGTCTCCATGCCGGCGCGCGCCTCGCTGCCGATGGCCTTGATGATCTGCCCGCCCTTGCCCAGCAGCATCGGCTTCTGGCTGTTGCGCTCGACGTGCAGCAGGGCGTGCACCTCGACCAGCTCGCTGCCGGCCTTCTTCGGGTCGGGCCGGCGGACGATCTCCTCGACGGTCACCGCCAGCGAGTGCGGCACCTCCTGGCGCACCTTCTCCAGCGCCGCCTCGCGGACCAGCTCGGCGATCTGCCGCTCGACGTCCTCGTCGGTGGTCTGCTCCTCCGGGTAGAGCGGCGGGCCCTCCGGGAGCAGGCCGATCAGCAGGTTCTCGAGCAGCCCGACCTGGTCGCCGCTGACGGCGCTGAGCGGGACCACCTCGGCGGCCTCGACCAGCTGGCTGGCGGCGACCAGCTGCTCGGCGACCTGCTTCTTGGAGGCCACGTCGGTCTTGGTGACGACGACGACGATCGGGGCCTTCACCTCGCGCAGCTGCCGGGCGATGAACTGGTCGCCGGTGCCGACGGGCTGGTCGGCCGGGATGCAGAACACGATCACGTCGACGTCGGAGAGGGTGTCGCGGACGACGTCGTTGAGCCGCTTGCCGAGCAGGCTCTTCGGCTTGTGCAGGCCGGGGGTGTCGACGAGGACGATCTGCCCGCCCGGCTTGTGCACCACCCCGCGGATCGCGTGCCGGGTGGTCTGCGGGCGGTTGCTGACGATGCCGACCTTCTCGCCGACCAGCGCGTTGGTCAGCGTGGTCTTCCCGGCGTTGGGGCGGCCCACGAGGGCGGCGAAACCGCTGCGGTGCGGCGGCTGGTCCGGGGTGGTCACCGCTCCAGTCTCCCACCGGGGTGCGACGGCATCCGGGAGCCGGTACCGCGGGCTGGGATGATCGGGAGCATGGCGCGACAGCAGGGTGCCCCGATGCGGGCGGCCAGGGAGCGGGACCTCCACCTGGAGCAGGTCCGCGCGTACCGGTTCCTCGCCGGACAGGGGCCCAAGCGCCGGGCCACCTCCGTGCCTGCGCCGCTGCGGTACTGGCAGTACGACCTCCCGCGCGTCACGCCCGTCCTGTTCACGGTCGTGGTCGTCGTCATCTGGCTGGCCGTCTTCGCGTGGGGCGGCGGGCGGGCCGCGCTGCTGGACGAGGCGCCGCTGGCCCTGGGCCTCGGCCTGCTGGTGCTGCTGTGCAACGTCGGCCGGCTCACGATCTCGGCGCACGGCATGTCCCTGGACGTCGGCGCCACCCGCACCCCGCCGTCCGGCGTCGTCCCGCTGGTCCTCGTGCGGGGGGTGCGCCTCGGACATCCGCCGGAGGACTGGCCGACGGCGGCCCGCCGCGGCGGCTGGCTGCCCGGCCGCACCCGCGTCTCGGTCCGCCACGGCAGCGTGGACGGCGGGACCGAGGAGACCGTCACCCGGTGGGTGCGCGACCCGGATGCCTTCGCGAAGGCGCTGGGACGCCCGCTGCCGCGACCGTGACCGACGCGATCGAGCTGAGCACCGGCGACCTCCGCGCTGTCACGGCCTTCGCCGCCGGGAGCGCCCAGGACGTCCTGGCGCTCTTCGAAACGACGCACCCGGGCGACCGGCGCCCGCGCGAGGCCATCGACGCCGCGCGGGCCTTCGCCGGGGGAGGCCGGCGCGGGAAGGCGCTGCGGGACACCGCGTGGGCGGCGCTCCGGGCCGCCCGGGAGGCGGGCACCCCGGCCGCCGAGCACGCGGCGCGCTCGGCGATGGCCGCGGCCGGGGCCGCCTACCTGCACCCCTTGGCCGACGCGCACCAGGTCAAGCACATCCTGGGGGCGGCGGCCCACGCGGCGCGGGCGGCAGAGCTCACGTCCGGCGACGCCGCCGACCACCTGGCGCGCGCGTGCCGGCGGGCCACCCCGGCCGTGGTCGATGTGCTCGGGCGCTACCCCGCGGCGCCGCCCGTGGGCGGACGCGTCGGCGAGCTGATCCGGCAGCTGGACGGTGCGCTCCGCTAGACCGTGGCGCGCAGGTTCCCGTCGGGACCGGCCAGGTGCACCGGCGCCGACGGCGCGAGGTCACGGACGGCGGCCCGCCCGGCGGCGTCCACGTCGTCGCCCGTCGAGACGATCGCCGCGGCCTCCAGGCCCTCGACCCCGCTGGACACCGCGGCAGCGACCGCGGCCTGGAGCGCGGAGAGCGTCAACGACGGGAGCGACACGGTCGCGGCCAGGTAGGTGCGGCCGTCGGTGTCGCGGACGGCGGCACCCTCGGCCGCACCGGTGCGGCTCCGGGCGGACCGGGCGAGGGTGACCAGCTTCGCGTCTTCGGGATCGAGGTCGGGCGCATCCATGTCAGGCACGGGGCGTCAGCTTTCCACCGGGGCAGGCTCCTCGTAGCGGGTGGCCCCCCGACCGGAGGACCCGCGCGGCTCGGCGCTCTCGTCCTCGGCCGGCTGCTCGACGCGGCGGACCAGCATCGTGTCGATGCGGTTCCGGCGCCCGCCGGTGCTCTCGGCCATGAGCCACAGGCCGCCGATCTCCGCGGCGGAACCCTCGATGGGCACCCGGCCGAGCTCGCGGGCCAGCAGGCCGCCGACGGTCTCGACGTCGTCGTCCTCGGGCAGCTCGACGCCGAACAGCTCGGCGAGGTCCTCGACCGGAAGCCGGGCGGTGACCCGCATCGACCCGTCGGGCAGCTCCTCGACCGGCGGGCGCTGGAAGGCGTCGTGCTCGTCGGCGATCTCGCCGACGATCTCTTCGAGGATGTCCTCGATGGTGAGCAGGCCGGCGAAGCCGCCGTACTCGTCGACCACGATCGCGATGTGGATGCGCCGTGCCTGCATGTCCCGCAGCAGCTCGTCGACCGGCTTGGATTCCGGCACGAAGGCCGGCGTCCGCATCAGCTCCTCGACCTTGGGCCCGCGCTGGTCGGTGCTGTTCTGCGACCGGCGGACGAGGTCCTTGAGGTAGACGACGCCGACGACGTCGTCGACGTTCTCGCCGATGACCGGGATGCGGCTGAAGCCGCTGCGCAGGGCCAGCGCGAGCGCCTGGCGCACCGTCTTGTGCCGCTCGATGTAGACGACGTCCGTGCGCGGCACCATGACCTCGCGGGCGATGGTGTCGCCCAGCTCGAACACCGAGTGGATCATGTTCCGCTCGCCGGACTCCACCACCCCGCGCTCCTCGGCCATGTCGACCAGCTCTCGCAGCTCGACCTCCGAGGAGAACGGGCCGTCGCGGAAGCCCCGGCCGGGCGTGATCGCGTTGCCGACCAGGATGAGCAGCGTCGCCACCGGGCCGAGCACGCGCCCGAGCAGCCTCACGACGCCGGCCGTGGCCAGCGCGGTGCTGTACGCGTGCTGCCGGCCCAGGGTGCGCGGACCGACGCCGACGAGCACGTAGCTGATCACGGTCATCACCCCGGCCGCGGTGAGGAACGTCTGCCACCCGCCGCCCCAGAGGTCGTAGAGCACGACGGTGACCAGCACCGCGGCGACCATCTCGCAGACGATGCGCAGCAGGAGGAGCAGGGCGACGTGGCGGGCACGCTCGAGGACGACCTCCTCCAGGGCGGCCGCCCGCTTCACGCCGTCGCGGCGGAGCTCCTCGACCCGGGCCTTCGACACCCGCTGGAGGGCGGCGTCCATGGCCCCGAAGAGACCGGCGAGCGGGACGAGCAGGACCGCGACCACGAGCAGGGTGATCGCACCGGAGTCCATCAGGCTCTGCCCATCAGGCGCGCGGCTCCCGGGTCGCGGGCTCACCGGTCACCGGTTGACGGGGAGCGGCTCGCCAGCCCTCGATGAGCTTCTGCTGGAGACCGAACATCTCCTTCTCCTCCTCCGGCTCCATGTGGTCGTAGCCGAGGAGGTGCAGCACGCCGTGCGTGGCCAGCAGGATCAGCTCGTCGTCCATGGTGTGCCCCGCAGCGCGTGCCTGGCGGACCGCCACGGCTGGGCACAGGACGACGTCACCGAGCAGGGCGGGGCCGGGTTCGGGGTCGTCGGGACGGGCGGTGTCGAGCTCGTCCATGGGGAAGGCGAGGACGTCGGTCGGGCCCTTCTCCCCCATCCAGCGCTCGTGCAGGCTGCTCATGTACTCGACGTCGACGCAGAGCACCGACAGCTCGGCCATGGGGTTGACCTGCATCTCGCCGAGCACGAACCGGCAGATGGCGGCCAGCTCGGCCTCGTCCACGGCGATCTCGGACTCGTTCGCCACCTCGACGGGCACGCCGGTCAGCTCCCCTGGCGGCGCGGTCGGGACGTCCGGACCGGTGCGCTCGCACCCGGCCGGGCGGCGGTGGGCTGCCGGGTGGCGTCCCACCGCTCGTAGGCGTCGACGATGTTCCCGACCAGCCGGTGCCGGACGACGTCGGTGCTGGTCAGGTTGGCGAAGTGCACGTCGTCGATGCCGTCGAGGATCTCGCGCACGATCTTGAGCCCGCTCTGCGCACCACCGGGCAGGTCCACCTGCGTGACGTCACCGGTGACGACGATCTTGGACCCGAAGCCGAGCCGGGTGAGGAACATCTTCATCTGCTCGGCGGTGGTGTTCTGGGCCTCGTCGAGGATCACGAACGCGTCGTTGAGCGTGCGCCCGCGCATGTAGGCCAGCGGGGCGACCTCGATCGTGCCCGAGGCCATCAGCTTCGGGATCGACTCCGGGTCGACCATGTCGTGCAGCGCGTCGTACAGGGGCCGCAGGTAGGGGTCGATCTTCTCGCTCAGCGTCCCGGGCAGGTAGCCCAGGCGTTCGCCGGCCTCGACCGCCGGGCGGGTCAGGATGATCCGGTTGACTTGCTTGGTCTGCAGCGCCTGCACGGCCTTGGCCATGGCCAGGTACGTCTTGCCGGTACCGGCCGGGCCGATGCCGAAGACGATGGTGTGCTCGTCGATGGCGTCGACGTAGCGCTTCTGGTTCAGCGTCTTGGGCCGGATGGTGCGGCCCCGGCGGCTGATGATGTCGAGGCTGAGGACGTCGGCCGGGCGCTCGGACCCGCCGCTCTTCAGCATCGCGATGACCCGGCGGACCGAGTCGGGGCGCAGCTGCTGACCGGTGCCGATGAGCGCGATCAGCTCGTCGAAGACGCGGACGGCGAAGGCGTTGTCGGCCGGCTGCCCGGTGACGGCGATCTCGTTGCCGCGCACGTGCACGTCGGCGTCGACCTCGGTCTCGACGAGACGGAGGAGTTCGTCGGCCGACCCGAGGAGGGCGACCATCGGGACGGAGTCGGGGACGGTGATGGTGGCCCGGACCGGCGGAGGGGCCTGACCGGACGGAGCGGGCGAACCGGCTCGGGCGACGTCCGCGGCGGCGGCCTGCGCGGACGCCTCACGGGACATGTGGGCACCCGGCGCGGGGACGCCTGGGGAGGTGTCGGGCAAGAACCCTCGACCCTGCCTTCCTGAAAGGAGACGAACGGACCGGTCGAGTCTACCCGCGCAGAGCCACCGGAATCCTCGCTTCGCCCGGGAGTACCCGGCTCCGGGGCATGTGTCCGGTCACCTGGCCGCTACTACCGGCCCGAGTACGTCGCCTTGCCGGGGCCCTCGGTGAGGAAGGAGGCGACGGCGCCGCGCAGGTCCTCGGTGGCGAACAGGGCGCCGGACACCTCGGGGACCAGGGCGTCCGCCGCGCGGGCGCCGTTGCGGACCGTGGCCGCGACGAGCTGCTTGGTGGCCGCGTGCGCGACCGTCGGCCCCGCGGCGACCCGGTGGGCGTACGCCCGCGCCGCGGCGGCGAAGCCCTCGTCGGGCAGCACCCGGTTGACCACGTTCCACCGCTCCAGGACGGCGGCCGGGTAGCGCTCGCCGGTGAAGACCAGCTCCCGCGCCCGTGCCGGCCCGGCCCGTTCGGCCAGCCGCTGCGGCCCACCCATCGACGGCGTGAGGCCGACGACGATCTCCACCAGGCCGAACGACGCCTTCTCCGCGGCGAACAGGACGTCGCAGGCCAGCGCCAGCTCGAACGCTGCGGTGAGCGTGAGCCCGTGGGCGGCGAAGACCGTCGGGACGGGCAGGTCCTCGATCGTCTGGGAGACCGTCAGCAGCCGCGCCCACAGCTCCGCGCCCCGCTGCGCCGGGTCGGGGCCTTCGGCGATGTCCCGGAAGTAGGTCACGTCCACGCCGCCGGAGACGACCTTGCCGCGGGCCTCGAACAGGACCGCCCGCGCCCGGTCCTGGCGCGCCGGGTCCGTGAGGCCGACCAGCTCGGCGGCCACCGCTTCCAGCGCGTCGAACGTCGGCCCGTCGAACAGGTTGAGCGGCGGGTTGTCCAGGACGACGACGGCGACATCGCCGTCCCGCTCGATGCGGAGGGGTCCAGGCCTGTCGACGTCGGTCATGCCGCGATCCTCGCAGGGGTCAGCCGGGCGGCCACCCGAGGCCCCGGCCGCCCAGCACGTGCAGGTGGACGTGGTGCACGGTCTGCCCCGCCTGCGGGCCGGTGTTGGCGACCAGCCGGTAGCCGGGCTCGGCGTTCCCGTCGGCGACCAGCCCCTCCTGCGTCGCGACGGCGTGGGCGCCGGCCACCACGTCGGCGAGCAGCTCCGGGTCGGCGGTGACCAGCGCGCCCGCCGTCGCGTGGTGCTCCTTGGGGATGACCAGGACGTGCGTGGGCGCCTGCGGGTTGATGTCGCGGAAGGCGAGCACGCGGTCGGTCTCGTGGACGACGTCGGCGGGGATCTCGCCGGCGACCATGCGGCAGAAGAGGCAGTCGGTCACGGCGTCGACCCTAGAGCCCGCCGTGCTGGGTGGGACCGTCCCGCCGTCGGGAGTCGGTGTCGACCCCCAGGTAGGCCTCGACGATCCGCTCGTCGGCGAGCAGGTCCGCGGCGGGACCGGAGTGGACCACCTCCCCCGTCTGCAGCACGTACCCGTGGTCGGCGGCACGGAGGGCCCGGCGGGCGTTCTGTTCGACCAGCACGACGGTGGTGCCCGACGCCCGGATCTCCTCGATGACGCGGAACACCTCGTCGACGATCTTCGGGGCCAGCCCCATCGACGGCTCGTCCATGAGCATCACCGCGGGCTCTGCGACGAGGGCCCGGGCGATCGCCAGCATCTGCTGCTCACCGCCGGACAGCGCCCCGGCGGGCAGTGCGCGGCGCTCGGCCAGCACCGGGAAACGGTCGTACATCGCCGTGATCGACTTCTGCGCCGTTCCCCCGGTGTGCCAGGCCCCCATCTGCAGGTTGTCCTCGATGGTGAGGGTGGCCAGGATCTGGCGTCCCTCGGGAACCTGCACCAGGCCCCTCTTCACGAGAGCGTGCGCAGGCGTCCGGGTGATGTCCTGTCCCCGGAAGGTGATGCGCCCTCCGGCCGGGCGCAGCATCCCGGAGACGGCGTTGATCACCGAGGACTTCCCTGCGCCGTTCGCGCCGACGAGCGTCACGAGGGATCCCTGCTCGGCCTCGAACGAGACGCCTCGGACGGCCTGGACTCGCCCATAGCTGACCCGCAGGTCCTCGACGCTGAGGATGGGGTCGCTCACGTCGCATCCCTCGATGTCGTGTCCGGTGGTTCCAGCGTGCCGGCTGCACTCGGGCCCACGTTCGTGACCGCGCCCGCCGGAGCATTCTGGGCGGCGCCACCGGTCGGGTCGTCGAGGGTGCCCTCGGCGATCGACCCCGTCACCGGCTCGTGGTCCTCGGTGCCGAGGTAGGCCTCGATGACCGCCGGGTCAGCAGCGATCTCCTCGGGGGTACCGCTGGCGATCACCTCCCCGAAGTTCAACACCACCACGCGCGTGCAGGTCTCGAGGACCATGCCGACGTTGTGCTCGATGAAGAGGATGGTCAGGCCGTCCGCGGCCAGCGACGTGATGAGCGCCGACAGCTTCGCCGCCTCGACGTGGTTCATGCCGGCGGCCGGCTCGTCGAGGATCAGCAGGGAGGGCTCGGAGGCCAAGGCCCGCGCGATCTCCAACCGGCGCTGGTCGCCGTAGGACAGGGACGACGCCCGGTTGCCCGCCAGGTCGCCCAGTCCCACGCGGTTCAGGCACCGGGCCGCGTGCTCCAGGGCCGCCCGTTCGTCGCGACGCGACGAGGGCAGCCACAGCAGCCGCCGCAGGAACGTGGGCCGGCTGACGAGGTGGCCGCCGACCAGCACGTTCTCCAGCGCCGAGAGGCGGTTGAACAGCTTGGAGTGCTGGAACGTGCGGCTCACACCCGCCCCGGCCAGCTTGTGCACCGGCGTCCGGCCGATGCTCGCCCCGAGCACCGTGGCGCTCCCGGAGCTGGGCGGCACCAGGCCGCTGATCATGTTCACCAGGGTCGTCTTGCCGGCCCCGTTGGGACCGATCAGCCCGACGACCTCGCCGGCGCGGATCTCCAGGTCGATGTCCCGGACGGCGTGGACGCCGCCGTACTCCTTGCCCAGCCCGGCCAGCGTCGCGACCGTCTCGCCGGCGGCCGGGTGACGCCGGGCGGCCAGGTGCGCGCCGCGGTCGCCGTCCCCGCCGTCGGACTGCGGCATCCGGGTGCGCCGCGGGATGAGGCTGGCCAGGCCGCCGGGCAGGAACAGGATCACCACGAGGAGCAGCAGGCTGGCGAGGAAGGGGCGGATCCATCCCGCTTCGACCCCGACCGCGCGCTGGATCTCCGGGATCATGGTCTGGAAGCCGCTGCCCAGCAACGGGCCGAGGAACATGGTCGAGCCGCCCAGGACGGCGGTCACCAGGCCCTCGACGGCAGCGACGAAGTCGAAGTCGCCCGGCGCGATGAGCCGGACGTAGTAGGCGTAGAGGACGCCGTACAGGCCGGCGACCGCACCGGAGGTCACGAACGCCGCGAGCCGGTGCCGCCCCACGTCGATGCCCATCGACCGGGCGGCGAGCTCGTCCTCGCGGATGGCCTCCAGCGCACGGCCGTACCGGGACCGCCCCATCCGCCAGAACCAGTAGGCGACGACGGCGAGCGCCGTCCAGGCCATCCCGACGGTGAGGATGCGGGGCACGGCGAGCCCCTGCGCGCCGCCGGTCCACTCCTGGTTGAGCAGCACGATGCGCACCGCCTCGGCGAACCCGAGGGTGGCGATGGCAAGGAAGACGCCGCGCAGGTGCATCGTGGGCAGCCCGAGGACGACGGAGGCCAGGGCGCCCACGGCCATGCCGAGCACGACGGCGATCAGCAGCGCCGGCACGTCGCCGACGTCGTCCCCGCTGGGGGCGAGGCTGGCGGCGGAGAACGCCGCGAGTGAGGCGAACCCGGCCTGCCCCAAGCTCAGCTGGCCGGCGATCAGGACGGCGTAGAACGAATAGGCGAATATCGCCCCGAGTGCGATGAAGGTCAGCGTGGTCGCGTACTCGAGCAGCATCAGACCTCCCGGACCTTCCGGGCGCCGAGCAGGCCCTGCGGACGCAGCAGCAGGATGAGGAACAGCAGGCCGAAGGCGATCACGTCGCGCCAGGACGACCCGATGTACTGCACCGCGAAGACCTCGGCCAGGCCCAGGGCGAGCCCGCCGATGAGGGCCCCGGGCAGCGAGCCCATCCCGCCGACGATGATGACCGCCAGCCCCTTGAGCTCGATCGCCGAGCCCATGCCGAGCTGCGCGGTGTTGACGTTGATCGCGAACAGGACGCCCGCCACGGCGCCGAGGGCCGACGAGATGGCGAACGTGACGGCGGTGATCCGGTCGACGTTCACGCCCAGCACGCGCGCCGCGTCCGGGTTCTCCGCGACCGCCCGCATGCCGCGGCCCAGGCGGGTCCGCGTGACCATGTAGGTCAGGCCCACCATCAGGGCGAGGGAGACGCCCAGGATCACCACCTGCACCAGCGTCACCTGCGCGCCGGCCACCTCGTACCGGGTGTCGGGGAACGACCCGGCCGGGAACCGTCGGGTGTCCGGGCCGTACCGCCACTGGAGCAGGGCGATGACCATCCCGGCCAGCGCGATGGAGGAGATGAGCCCCGCGAAGTGTGCGTCGGCGCGACCTTTGAGAGGGCGGAACGCCAGCCGCTCGATCAGCAGCCCGAGCACCGCGCCGAAGACGAACACGATCGGCAGAGCCGCCCACAGGGAGAGCCCTCCCCGCTCGACCAGCTCGATGCCGACGAATGCCGACGCCGCGAAGACCGCGGGGTGAGCCAGGTTCAGCCGGTCCAGGATGCCGAACACCAGCGTGAACCCGATGGCGAACAGCGCGTAGATCGAGCCGATGAAGATGCCGTTGAGCAGTTGCTGCACAGCGGTCCCTAGGTCGTCGTGGATGCAGGCCCCGGGCGCCTTGCCCGGCCGGTTCCCCGGCCGGACAAGGATGCCGGGTCACTCCAGGACGGCGAACGCCCCGTCCTGGACGACCTGCACGACGGCCGGGTGGACGGCGTCCCGGTTCTCGTCGATGGAGAACTCGCCGAGCACCGTCGGGACGCCCTCCAGCTCGCCGAGCGCCGCCTTGATCTCCTCGCGGTCGGCCGAGCAGTTCGCCCGCACGGCCTGGTCGACGAGCATCAGGCCCGCGTACGCCTGCGCGGCGAACTGGTCGGGCGCCGCGTCGTACTCGGCCTCGAAGTCCTCCAGGAACGCCTGGTTCTCCGGGTTGTCCGAGGAGGAGTTCCAGGCGGCGCCGACGACGACACCCTCGGCCGCGTCGCCCGCGTCGGCCATCAGGCGCGGGTTGTTGAATCCGTTGCCACCGATGATCGGCACGTCGATGCCGAGCTCCCGGGCCTGGGTGACCAGGGGGATGGCGGCCTCGATGAGGCCCGAGACCACGAGCGCGTCCGGGTCGCTCTCCTGGGCCTGCGTCAGCAGCGCACGGAAGTCGGTGTCGGACTTGGAGAAGGTGATCTCCTCCGCCACCTCGACGCCCTCGTCCTCCAGTGCACCGGCGAAGGCCTCGTAGCCGGACTCCGTGAACGCGTCGTCGTTGCTGTACATCACCACGACGTTCTTGAGGCCGTACTCCTCGGTGGCCTTCGCGATGGTCTGCGGGATCACCGCCTGCTCGGTCAGCGAATTGCGGAAGATGTAGTCGCCGATGTCGGTGATGCCCGCGGCGGTGTTGGAGATGCCCAGGACCGGCACGCCGGCCTCCTGGGCGATCGGGTCGGACTGCACCGCCGCGTTCGACAAGGTCGGGCCGATGATCAGGCTCACGTCCTGGGAGACGAACTGGTCGAACAGCGTGATGCCCTGACGCGGGTCGGTCTGGTCGTCCTCGATGGTGAGGTCGTAGGTGACGCCCCCCTTCTCGGCCAGCTGCGCGGCGGCCAGCTCGAGTCCCCGCTGCTGGGACTCTCCGTAGCTGGCGGCGGCACCGGTGAGGCTGAGGACGGCGCCGATGGGCACCTCGCCGTCGATGGTGCAGGAGTCGCCGGTGCCCTCCCCGGAACGGTCCCCCGAGGCGGCCTGGTCCGCGTCCCCGTCGCCGGAGCCGCAGGAGGCGAGGACGAAGACCGCTGCGGTGGCAGCGGCGACGGTGTTCAGCTTGGCGCGCATGTCTCTCCAGTTGTCGTGCGTGGGACCGCGTCGGCGCCGCCCGACCCGTGCGCGGGGGCCCACGCGGGGCAGCGGTCCGGCATCCGCCTACGGCGGACGTGGTGCGGCCGACCGGTCTCGGCCGGCCTGTCGCAGACGTCACAGTAAGCACACGCGGACGACTCCTCACGAGAGGAGGTGGTCACCGTTCCCAGAACGTGACCGTGCCGCCGCCCGGCAGCGCGACGATCATCGGGCGGGCACGATGGCCCCCTCTGCCCGCTCTCACCCGGAGGTCTCCCGTGCCCGCACCCCGACCCCATCCGAGGACGTAGTGAGCCTCGCTCGCGCCGCCCGGTCGGGTGGTCCCGCCGACGCACTCCCCGCCTCTGCAGTCCACGCCTTCTCCCGCCGCACGCTCCTCGCCGCCTCCGGCCTGGCGCTCGCCACCACCCTCGCCGCCTGCGGCCGCACCTCCCCCGTGTCCGGGCCGTCCGACCCGTCGGGCCCGCTGCGCATCGGCGCGATCCCCGACCAGGACCCCGAGGTCCTGCAGCGCCTCTACGGCATCGTCGCCGACGCGCTGTCCGGGGCCCTGGACCTCGACGTCTCCTACGCACCGGTCACCGACTACGCGGCGGCGGTCTCGCTCTTCCGCACCGGCGACCTCGACCTGGTGTGGTTCGGCGGGCTCACCGGTGTCCAGGCCCGGCTGCAGACCGCCGGCGCCGTGCCCATCGCCCAGCGGGACATCGACGCCGACTTCCACTCCGTCTTCGTCGTCAACGCCGCCACCGGGCTGACGCCGTCCGACGACCTCGCACTGCTGGCCGGGCGCCGGTTCACCTACGGCAGCGAGACCTCCACGTCGGGCCGGCTCATGCCTGCCTTCTTCCTGCGCGAGCAGGGCGTCGACCCCGACGGCTTCCCGGGCGGGCCGGGGTTCTCCGGCTCGCACGACGCGACCCTGGCCCTGGTCGCCTCGGGCACCTACGAGGCGGGCGTGCTCAACGAGCAGGTCTGGACGAGCCGGACGGCGGAAGGAGCGGTCGACCCGGCCGTGGTGCGGTACGCCCGCACCCCTGCCTACTCCGACTACCACTGGCTGCTCGGCCCCTCGGCGGTCGACCGGCTGGGCGAGGACCTGCCGGACCGCCTGACCGACTGGTTCACCGGGCTGTCGGCCGACGACCCGGGCGACGCCGAGGTGCTCGAGCTGTTCGGTGCGGGGTCGTTCATCCCCACCGAGGCCGCGAACTACGACCAGATCGAGGAGATCGGTCGCGACCTCGGGTTGATCAACTGACCGAGGTCCTCCGGCTCACCGGGATCGAGGTCCGCTTCGGCAGCACCCCCGCGCTCGACGGGGTGGACCTCGCGGTGGCCGCGGGCGAGCGGGTCGCGGTCGTCGGGGCGTCCGGCGCCGGGAAGTCGACGCTGCTCGGCGTCGTCAACGGCTCCGTGCCACCGACGGCGGGCGGGGTGCGGGTGCACGGCGGCGACCCTGCCGCCCTCCGGGGCCGGGAGCTGCGCCGGCTGCGCGCACGGACCGGCACGATCCACCAGCACCTGGAGCTGGTCGGACCGCTCCGGGTGGTGCACAACGTCAACGCCGGCCGGCTCGGCAGCTGGTCGGCGGCCCGGGCGCTCCGGTCGCTCGTGCAGCCGCACGGTCTGGACGACGTCCGGTCGGCGCTTGAGCAGGTGGGGCTGGCCGACCGGATGTTCGAGCGGACGGACCGGCTCTCGGGTGGCGAGCGGCAGCGGGTGGCGCTGGCCCGGGTGCTCGTGCAGCGCCCGGACCTCGTGCTCGCCGACGAGCCGGCGTCCGCGCTGGACCCGGCGCTGGCCGACGAGGCGATGCGGCTGCTCGGCGAGCTGGCGGCCGACCGGGGCGGGGCACTCCTGGCCTCCCTGCACGACCCGGCCCTGGCACTCCGGCACTGCGACCGCGTCGTGGGCCTGGCCGCCGGCCGGGTGGTCCTCGACGCCCCCGCCGCGTCGCTGACCCTCCCGGAGCTCGAGGCGTTCTACGGGGTGGTGCGGTGACCGCCGTGCTGGCGGCCCCGCCCCTGCACCGCGACCGGCGTCGGTGGGCATGGGGGCTCGGCGGGCTCGTCGTCCTCGGCTGGTCGCTGGCGGGCGCCGGGCTGTTCTCCGGCCCGGTGCTCAACCCCTCGGGCCTGCGGCAGTTCGGCCGCTTCGCCGCCGCCGCGCTCTCCCCCGCGCACGACGCCGAGTTCCTGCGCGTGCTGGCCGAGGCCACGCTCGTGACCGTCGCCTATGCGGCGCTCGGTGCCGCACTCGCCGTCGTCCTGGGCTCGCTCGGCGCGGTGGCGGTGTCGCGCACCACCTGGGGACGGCGCCGCGCGGGCTGGACGGCGGTGCGCGGGGTGCTCGCCGTGCCCCGCGGTCTGCACGAGGCGGTGTGGGGGCTGCTGCTGGTCAACGTGCTGGGCCTCGACCCGTGGGTCGGGGTGCTGGCGATCGGGATCCCCTACGGCGCGGTCACCGCGAAGGTCTTCGCCGACCTGCTCGACGAGGTGCCCCGCGGCGGGTACGAGGCGCTGCTCGCATCGGGCGCAGGCCGCGGCACCGCGGCGCTCTACGGGCTCCTCCCCCAGGCGGCCGGCGGGCTCCTCTCCTACTCGTTCTACCGGCTCGAGTGCGCCGTCCGGTCGGCCGTCGTCCTGGGCCTCATCGGTGCCGGTGGGCTCGGCTACCAGCTGGCGCTGTCGTTCGCGTCGCTGCGCTGGGAGCAGGTGTGGGCCGCGGTCTACGCGCTGGCGGCGCTCTGCGTCCTGGCCGACGTCGGGGGCCGGGCGGTGCGCCGCCGGGTGGCCGAACCGCGGTCCGCCGATGGCTCCCGGCCCGCACGCGACCGGGTGCTCGTCGTCGCCGGGCTGGGGTCCCTCGCGCTCGTCGCCTGGTCGTGGTGGTTCCTGGCGCTGTCACCGGCGACCCTCACCTCGGCGCGCACGGTCGACCAGCTGTCCTACGTGCTGGATGCAGCCTGGCCGCCCGCGACCGAGGGCGACCTCCTGACCGCGATCGGGTCGGCCGCGGTGGACACGGTGCAGATGTCGGTCATCGCGATCGCCGTCGCCACGGCCGGCGCCGTCCTGCTCTCCGGGGTGGCCGCCCGACGGCCGGGGACCGGGCCCGCGCGGTGGGCCGCCGGCCTCGCCGTCCGCCTGATCCTCCTGCTGCTGCGGGCCGTCCCTCCCCCGGTCTGGGCTCTGGTGCTGCTCTTCGTCCTGCTGCCCGGTGTCCTGCCCGGCGCGCTGGCGCTGGGCGTCTACGCCTTGGGGGTGCTGGGCCGACTGGTCGCCGAGGCGTCGGAGGAGGTGGACGGCCGTCCCCGGGCAGCCCTGCGCGCCTCCGGGGCACCACCCCTGGGCGCCTGGCTGTACGGCGTGCTCCCTGCGCTCGGCGGGCCGGTGCTCGCGCTGGCCCTGTACCGCTGGGAGGTGGCGATCCGGGACACCGTGCTGGTCGGCCTCTTGGGCGCGGGTGGCATCGGGGTGCTGCTGTCGGGACGGATCGCCGCCTTCGACTGGGCGGCGGTGACGACGGTGCTCGCCGCGATCGTGCTCCTCACCCTCGCCGTCGACCTGGTCAGCGAGCGGGCCCGCGCCGCGCTGCGCTGAGCCTCGCCCGCTCCGGTGCGCGCTCCTCCTCGCCGTGCACCGCGTGGTCGGCGACCGCCCCGCCCGGTCGCCGGCCTCCGCCCCCCCATAACGGTTCGGTTCCCCCGGGGGGCCGGAACGGTGTCGGCTCCCTAAGCTGCCAACCGGCAGGCGCCGTCAGGGGCGTTGGCAGGAGTGCGAGGGGGCGCTCATGTCCGGAACCATCACCACCGCCGACACCGGCGGGAGCTCGCCGGCCGGTCCGGCTGCCGGAGGTGGCCGATCGATGAAGACGGTCGCCATCTGGACGGTCGTCGCCGTCGTCGGAGCCGTCTGCTGGGGCGTGCTGGCCATCGCCCGAGGGGAGACGATCTCGGCGCTGTGGCTGCTGTTCGCCGCCCTGTGCTCGTACGCGATCGCCTACCGCTTCTACTCCCGGTTCATCACCTACAAGGTGCTGCGGGCCGACGACAAGCGGGCCACCCCGGCCGAGCGGCTGGAGAACGGCCGTGACTTCGACGTCACCGACCGCCGGGTGCTCTTCGGCCACCACTTCGCGGCCATCGCCGGCGCCGGACCACTGGTCGGCCCCGTGCTCGCGGCGCAGATGGGCTACCTGCCGGGCACCATCTGGATCGTCGTCGGCGTCATCTTCGCCGGCGCCGTCCAGGACCTGACGGTCATGTTCTTCTCGATGCGCCGCAACGGGAAGAGCCTCGGCCAGATGATCCGCGAGGAGATCGGGCTCGTCGGCGGCATCGCCGCGCTGATCGCCGTCTTCGCCATCATGATCATCATCCTCGCGGTGCTGGCGCTGATCGTGGTGAACGCGCTGGCCGAGTCGCCGTGGGGGGTCTGGTCCATCGGGCTGACCATCCCGATCGCGCTGTTCATGGGCGTGTACCTGCGCCGGCTCCGACCCGGACGGGTGCTCGAGGCGACCGGCATCGGCGTCGCCCTGCTGCTGCTGGCGATCGTCTCCGGCGGCTGGATCGAGGACAGCGGCCTCGGTGAGACGCTGACCCTCTCCAAGGAGTGGCTCGTCCTCGCGCTGGTCGTCTACGGCTTCGTCGCCTCGGTGCTGCCGGTCTGGCTGCTGCTCACCCCGCGCGACTACCTGTCGACGTTCATGAAGATCGGCGTCATCGTCCTGCTCGCGGTGAGCCTGATCATCGCCCGCCCGGTGCTCCAGGCGGAGGCGGTCACGGACTTCGCCCGCGAGGGCACCGGCCCGGTCTTCGCCGGCTCGCTGTTCCCGTTCGTGTTCATCACCATCGCCTGCGGGGCGCTGTCGGGCTTCCACGCGCTGATCTCGTCCGGGACGACGCCGAAGATGGTGGCCAAGGAGAGCCAGGTCCGGCTCATCGGCTACGGCGGCATGCTGATGGAGTCCTTCGTCGCCGTCAGCGCACTGATCGCCGCGTGCGTGATCGACCAGGGCCTCTACTTCGCGATGAACAGCCCGGCCGGTGCCACCGGCGGGACGGTCGAGTCCGCGGCCACCTTCGTGCAGGGTCTCGGCTTCGACACCTCCGCGCAGGACCTGGCCGCGGCGTCCGCGGCGGTCCAGGAGGAGACGCTCATCTCCCGGACCGGTGGGGCGCCTGCGCTGGCGGTGGGCCTGGCCCAGGTGTTCAGCCAGGCGTTCGGCGGCGGCGGCCAGGCGTTCTGGTACCACTTCGCGATCATGTTCGAGGCGCTGTTCATCCTCACCGCCGTCGACGCCGGCACCCGCGTGGGCCGGTTCATGCTGCAGGACACGATCGGCAACGTCTGGAAGAAGTTCGGCGACCTGTCGTGGCGGCCGGGCAACATCATCGCCAGCGCCGTCGTCGTCGGGCTCTGGGGCTCCGTGCTCTACATCGGCGTCACCGACCCGCTGGGCGGGGTCAACCAGCTCTTCCCGCTGTTCGGCATCGCCAACCAGCTGCTCGCCGCGATCGCGCTGACGCTGTGCACCGTGCTGCTGGTCAAGCACGGGAAGCTGCGCTACGCCTGGGTGACCGGGATCCCGCTGGTGTGGGACCTGGTCGTCACCATGACCGCCAGCTGGCAGAAGGTCTTCTCCGGTGACCCGCGGGTCGGCTACTTCACGCAGGCCGGGGTCTACCGCGACGCGCAGAACGCCGGAGAGGTGCTGGCACCGGCCCAGGACCAGGGCCAGATGGACCAGGTCATCTTCAACTCCACGCTCAACGGCATCCTGCAGTCGGTCTTCGCGCTGCTGACGCTGGTCGTGGCCGCGCACGCCGCGGTGATCATCGCGAAGGCGATCCGCGCCAACGGTCTGCCGACGACCGAGGAGCCGGCGGTGCCGTCGAAGATCGTCGAGCCGGCCGGGCTGTTCCCGACGGCGGAGGAGAAGCGGGCCATCGCCGAGCACGAGCGGCTGGTCGGCGCCGGGTCCGGGCGCAGCGAGGCGGAGGAGAAGTGACCGCCGCGCTGACCCGCGCCTGGGAAGGGGTGCGCTGGTACCTCAAGGAGTTCACCGGCGAGGCCCGCTGGGACGACTACGTGGCCCACTGCACGGAGCACGGGCACACCCCGATGAGCCGGTACGAGTTCGAGCGGGCCCGTACCGACGCCGCGGAGAAGAACCCGATCTCGCGCTGCTGCTAGACGGCCTTCGCGGACGTGGGCGGATCGCCCGCGTGCATCAGCGAATGCACCCCCATGCGTCCGGGGGCGGTCATCCGGTGCCGGATGACCGCCCCCGGACGCATGGGGGCGGTTGTGCTCGCGGCAACCGGTGGGGCCAACCGGCGCGCGCAGGTAGGTTCTCCGCCCGTGCACAGCCTCCGCCGGGGTACCGGGATCCCGATCCTGCTGATCCACGGATTCCCGGTCGATCACCGCATCCTGTTGCCCCTCGATCCGACCATCGAGGAGAACGGGGGCTGGGAGCGCGTCTACGTCGACCTCCCCGGGATGGGACGGACCCCGGCCGACCCGGGAATCGACGGTTCCGACGCCATGCTGGCGCGCCTGGCCGGCTTCGTGCACGAGGCCATGGCCGGCCGGCCCTTCGCCGTCGTCGGGAACAGCTATGGCGGGTTGCTCGCTCGTGGCCTGGTCGCCGAGCTCGGGACCCAGGTCCTGGGCCTCTGCCTGCTGTGCCCAGTGATCGTCGCCGACCCGGAGCGCAGGGCGCTCCCGGTCAAGGCGGTGCTGCGGGAGGACCCCGCTCTTCTCGCGGCACTGCCGGAGGACGACACGGACGACTACGCGAGCATGGCGGTCGTCCAGTCGCCGGAGAACTGGCGGCTGTTCCAGGAACACGTCCTCCCCGGCCTTCGCGCTGCCGATCCGGTGGCTGCCGCGACGATCTCGCGCCGTTACGCCCTGAGCCGGCAGCCGGAGGACGGCGCCGTCCCGTTCCCCGGGCCGACGCTGGTCGTCACCGGTCGGCAGGACCACGTCGTGGGCTACGTCGACGCCCTCACGGTCGCTCCGCACTACCCCCGCGCCACCTTCGCGACGTTGGACGGCGCCGGTCACAACGCCCATCTGGACCGACCGCGCATAGTAGCGGCGCTGGTGGACGACTGGCTGACGGAGATCAAGGGGACCGTCGACCGGTCGGCGACGCCTTCCGGGAACTGACGCGTCGTCGATCCCGCCGGCGCCTGAGCAGGCGCGGTCAGGCCCAGCGGGTGCGCATGCTCAGCGCGGCCAGGGTGGCGGCGCCGGCCGTCGAGGTGCGCAGGACTTCCGGCCCGAGCCGGACGGCCTCGGCGCCGGCGGCGCGGAAGGCCACGACCTCGCCGTCGGTGAGGCCGCCCTCCGGGCCGACGACGACAGCGATCGTGCCGCTCTGCGGGATCTGCAGGCCGGACAGCGGACGGCGGGCCTGCTCGTGCAGCACCACTGCCAGGTCGGCGTCGGCGAGCATCCCGCAGATCTCGCGCGTGGTCATCAGGTCGGTCACCTCGGGGACGTGCGGACGACGCGACTGCTTGGTCGCCGCGTGCGCCGCTGACCGCCACTTCGCCACGCCCTTGGCCACCCGGTCGTCACGCCACCGCGTCACGCATCGCGAGGCGGCCCAGGGCACGATCCGGTCGACGCCCAGCTCGGTGGCCAGGTCGACGGCGAGCGGTCCGCGGTCACCCTTGGGCAGCGCCTGGACGAGGACGAACTCCGGGTTGCGGCGAGGAACCTCGAAGCGTGCCCGAACCGCGATCCGCAGCCCGTCGGCACCGGCGGACACGACCTCGCCCTCGGCGACCGTGCCCTGCCCGTTCCCGACCCGGACGCGCTCCCCCGGCGCCAGCCGCAGCACCTCGACGGCGTGCCGGCCCTCTGCGCCGTCCAGGAGGAGCTGCTCGCCCTCGGGCAGCTCCTCCAGCAGGAACAGCGGCGCGCCGTCGAGCTCGGGGACGCCGAGGTCGGAGGTGGTCACGTCAGCGTCCGTTGAAGGCGTCTCGAACCCGGGAGAACAGGCCGCCCTGCGCCTCGCGGTGCGAGTCGGCCTGGTCCTCCCCGCGCAGCGCGGCGAGCTCGCGCAGCAGCTTCTCCTGCTCGGCGTCCAGGCGGGTCGGCGTCGCCACCTCGACGTGGACCAGCAGGTTGCCCCGGCCCGTGCCGCGCAGCCGCGGCGCGCCGTGGGCCCGCAGCGTGAGGATGCTGTCGGACTGGGTGCCGGGCTTGATGTCGAGGTCCTCCTCGCCGTCCAGCGTCTTGAGCGTGAGCGTCGTGCCGAGGGCGGCGGAGGTCATCGGCAGCGTGACGCGGCAGTGCAGGTCCTCGCCGTCACGGGTGAAGACGTCGTGCGGCCGCTCGTGGATCTCCACGTAGAGATCGCCGGCCGGTCCGCCGCCGGGGCCGACCTCGCCCTGGCCGGTGAGCCGGATCCGCATGCCGTCCTCGACGCCCGCGGGGACCTTGACCTGCAGCGTGCGGCGCGAGCGCACCCGACCGTCGCCCCCGCACTCGCGGCAGGGGTCGGGGATGACCTGGCCGGTGCCGGCACAGGTCGGGCAGACCCGGCTGGAGACGACCTGGCCCAGGAACCCGCGCTGGACGCTCTGCACCTCGCCCCGGCCGGAGCAGGTGGTGCAGGTCGTGGGGTGCGTGCCCGGTGCGGTGCCCGCGCCGGTGCAGACGGTGCACAGGACGGCGGTGTCGACGGTGATGTCCTTCGTGATGCCGAACACCGTCTCGTCCAGCTCCAGCTCCACCGGGATCAGCGCGTCCCGGCCGGCACGGGTGCGGCTGCGCGGCCCGCGCGTCTGGGCGCCCCCGAAGAAGGCGTCCATGATGTCGCCCAGGCCGCCGAAGCCGGCGCCGCCGAAACCGCTGGCCCCGCCACCGCCGCTCGGGTCGAACGGGTCGCCGCCGAGATCGACGATGCGGCGCTTCTCCGGGTCGGTCAGGGCCTCGTAGGCGCGGGTGACCTCCTGGAAGCGCTCCTTGGCCCCCGGGTCGGGGTTGACGTCGGGGTGCAGGTCGCGCGCCAGCTTCCGGTAGGCGCGCTTGAGGTCGTTGTCACTGGCATCGCGGGACACGCCCAGCACGCCGAAGTAGTCGGTCGCCATCGAGAAAGTCTCGCCCCTCAGCTCTCGGCCAACAGATGGCCGACGTAGCGGGCCACGGCGCGAACCGCGGCCATGTTCATCGGATAGTCCATGCGCGTCGGCCCCACGACGCCGAGCCCACCCAGGGCCCGGTCGGCGGAGCCGTAGCCGACGGACACGAACGATGCCCCGGTGAGCGCCTCGTGGGCGTTCTCCTCACCGATGCGCACCAGCACCGTGCTCGCGTCCACCTGACTCATCAACCGCAGGACCACGACCTGTTCTTCCAACGCCTCCAGGAGCGGCCGGACGGTGCCCGGGAAGTCGAGGGCGTTGCCCCGCGCGAGGTTCGCCGTCCCGCCGATGACCAGCCGGTCCTCGCTGGGCTCGACGAGGGTCTCCATCAGCGTGGCGCTGACCGTGGCGACCAGGCCGCGCAGGTGGGGCGGGGCGGTCTCCAGCAGGTCGGGCACCTTGTCGCCGGCGTCGACCAGCTTGACGCCGACGAAGGCGGAGTTGAGCAGCGTGCGCAGTTCGGCCACGGCGGTGGCGTCGACGTCCACGGGGGTGTCGACGACGCGCTGCTCGACCCGCCCGGTGTCGGTGATGAGCACCAGCATCAGGCGCGCGGCCGCCAGCTGCACGACCTCGAGGTGGCGGACCGCGCTGCGCGACAGCGTCGGGTACTGCACGACGGCGACCTGGCGGGTGAGCTGGGCCAGCAGCCGGACGCTGCGGCTCAGGACGTCGTGCAGGTCGACGGCGCCGTCGAGGAAGCGCTCGATCGCCCGCCGCTCGGCGACCGACAGCGGCTTGACCGCTGACAGCCGGTCGACGAAGAGCCGGTACCCCTTGTCGGTGGGCACGCGGCCGGCGCTGGTGTGCGGCTGGGTGATGTAGCCCTGCTCCTCCAGCACCGCCATGTCGTTGCGGATGGTGGCCGGGGACACCCCGAGGTCGTGCCGTTCGGACAGGGCCTTGCTCCCGACCGGGTCGTTCGTCGAGACGTAGTCCTGGACGATGGCCCGGAGCACCTCCAGGCGGCGTTCGTCGTGCGCCACGGTGACACCTCCCCGTACCGGTCGACGTGCCGTGCGGCGTCCGCGCCCCGTCCTCGGGGCTGGCACTCGCACAGCAGGAGTGCCAGCCCAGCATACGGCTGCGGTGCCACTCCGTCGCGCATCTCGGAGGGTGGTCTCACCCTCCCCGGTGGCCGGGCCACCCGTCGCACCCCGGCCGCTAGGGTGGGTCGGGTCGGCCCCCTCCCCGGGGCAGAGAGCGGAGGTCGGTGCCCTGATCTTCAAAGCGGTACGTGACGGCCGCCCCTATCCCGACCACGGTCTGTCCACCCGGGACTGGGCGATGATCCCGCCCCGTCAGGTGCGGATGGACACGCTGACGACGACGAAGAAGGAACTGGCGCTCGACGCCCTCCTGGCCGACGACTCCACCTTCTACGGCGACCTCTTCCCGCACGCGGTGCAGTGGCACGGCGAGCTGTACCTGGAGGACGGCCTGCACCGCGCCCTCCGCGCGGCGCTGCAGCAGCGCAACGTCATCCACGTGCGCGTGCTCGACCTGGATGCGCTGACCCCGGTGCAGGCGCCGTCCGGCCCGGAGACCGCGTCGATCCCGGCCCAGCCGCCGGTGCCCAACCCCCGGCGGGTCTAGCCGCACGACTCCCGGTGGGAGCGATGAGGTCCGGCGGCCGGTCCTGTCTCATCCGGTATGACCAGGATCATCGCGGACATCTCCATCTCCCTCGACGGTCTCGTCACCGGGCCCGACCCCCGCCCGGACAACGGCCTGGGCACGGGCGGCGAGGCACTGCACACCTGGGCGTTCTCCGACGACCCGGACGACCGCCGGCTCCTGCGGGAATCGACCTCCCGCTCGGGCGCCGTCGTCCTCGGCCGGCGGCTCTTCGACATCGTGGACGGTCCGCAGGGGTGGAACGACGACACCGGCTATGGAGCCGGCGAGGTCGGGACGCCGGCCTTCGTCGTCGTGACCAGCTCCCCGCCGGAGTCGGTGCGCCGCGCCGACCTCGACTGGACCTTCGTCACCACCGGCCTGACCGACGCCGTCGGGGCCGCGCGGGAGCGCGCGGAGGCGGCATCGGCGGAGCGCGGCACGGACCTCGACGTCGTCCTGATGGGCGGTGGTGCCACGATCGGGTCGGCGCTCGACGCGGGGCTGCTCGACGTGCTGCGGGTCCACCTCGCGCCCGTCGTGCTGGGCACCGGCACCCCGCTGTTCACCGGCGGATCGCGGCGCACCCTGGTGCAGCGGAGCGTGCTCACCACCCCGAACGCGACGCACCTGACCTACGACGTCCTCCCCGCCGGGAGCGGCTAGAGCCAGCCCTTGTCGGCGGCCTCCCGCGCGGCCTCCACGCGGGTGCGGGCCCCGGTCTTGCCGATGGCCGACGACAGGTAGTTGCGCACCGTCCCCTCGGACAGGAACAGCCGTCCGGCGATGTCGGCGACGGTCGCCCCGTCCGCGGCGGCGCGCAGCACGTCGGCCTCGCGCGCCGACAGCGGCGTCGCACCGATGGCCAGTGCGGCGGCGGCCAGATCGCGGTCGATCACCCGCTCCCCCGCCATCACCGCCCGGATGCCGCGGGCCAGCTCGGCCACCGGTGCGTCCTTCACCAGGAAGCCGGCCGCGCCGACCTCCATGGCCCGGCGCAGGAAGCCCGGCCGCCCGAACGTCGTCAGGATGACCGCCCGGCACCCCGGGACGGCGGTGGCGAGCTCGCGGGCGGCCTCGATGCCGTCGCCGCCGGGCATCTCGATGTCGAGCAGGGCCACGTCGGGACGGTGCTCCCGAGCGGCGGCGACGACCGCGTCGCCCCGCCCCACCTCGGCGACCACCTCGAGGTCCTCCTCGAGCTCCAGCAGCGCGCGCAGGGCGCCGCGGACGAGCGACTGGTCCTCGGCGATCAGCACCCGGATCACCGGACCACCGCCGGATCGGCGGGCACGTGCGCCGGGACGACGGCGAGGAGGCGGAAGCCCCGACCCGGCGCCGGCCCCGCCTCCAGACGCCCACCGACCGCCTCGACCCGCTCGGCGAGGCCGGCCAGGCCCGTGCCGCGCGGTGCGTCCCCGCCCCGACCGTCGTCGGTCACCGTCAGGGCCGCGCCGTCGTCGGTCACCGCCAGGTCCACGGTCATGGACCGGGCACCACTGTGCCGCAGCACGTTGGTGGTCGCCTCCCGGACCACCCAGCCGAGGACGGCGTCGACGGCCGCCGGCAGCGGCTCGGAGGGCGCCTGGGCCCGGAGGGTGATGCCGGCCGCCGACAGCGCCGACCGGGCCTCGGCCAGCGCCTGGGCGAGGCTGACCTGCCGGTAGCCGCTCACCGCGTCACGCACCTCCGCCAGCGCCCGGCGGGCGGCGGCCTCGACGTCGGCCATCTCCTGGCGGGCCCGCGCCGGGTCCCGCTCGGCCAGCCGGCCGGCGAGCTCGCTCTTCAGCGCGATGAGCGACAGGCTGTGGCCCAAGAGGTCGTGCAGGTCGCGGGCGAACCGCATCCGTTCCTCGGCGACCGCACTGCGGGCCAGCTCCTCCCGGGCCTGGGTCAGCTCGGAGTTGACGCCGATCAGATAGCGCGTGCCACGCAGCGCGAAGGCGGTCAGCAGGCACAGCAGCGGCAGGAAGAACAGCTCGCCCAGCATGCCGCCCGCGGTGAGCACGCCGGCGCAGACGGCGGTGGCGCCCACCACCGCCGGCCAGATCCAGCGCTCCGGCAGGGTGACGGCCACCGCGGCGGACAGGTAGATCATGAGCCCGGCGAACGGCGTCCCCAGCCAGAGGCCGAGCCCCACCCCGAGCACCGCCACGACGGCCAGCCCCCGGTAGGACGGCGAGCAGCCCGGCGCGAACGCCTTGCCCAGCACCGTCAGGTACGCGGCCGTGAAGACGACCAGGGCCGCACCCGCGGCGATGCGTACCCCGGTCGGGCCCGGGGCGGTGAGCAGGTGGGCGATGGGGAAGACCTGGAACAGCAGCCAGGGCAGCGCCCAGCCCAGCTGCTGCAGACGGTTCCGCACGTCCATGCCCGGACCGTAGCCCGCGTCAGCCGGAGACCGCGTGCAGCGGCCGCCGGCGGGCCACGGTCACCGCGAGCGCGGCGAAGACCGCGGTGAAGGCGGTCAGCGCGACCACGGGAAGGAGCGCCGGCGCGGTTCCCGCCGCGACGTCGCGGCCCATCTCGGCGTACCAGTACGAGGGCGTGAACCAGGCCAGCACCTGCATGGGCTCCGGGAACATCTCCACCGGCCACCACAGGCCGCCGAGCGCGGCCAGCATGGTGCCCAGGATCCCGATCGCCCCGCCGGCCGCCTTCTCCTCCAGGCTCAGCCCGATCAGCAGCCCGAGCGCCACGAACGCGATGGACCCCGCCCAGAGCACCCCCACGAGCACCGCCCACGTCCCCGTGCCCAGCTGCACCCCGTTGACGAACCGGCCGACGAGGGCCACCACGACGAGACTCGGCAGCGCCAGGATCGCGCCGACCGCCACGTCAACGGCGAACACCTGGGTCTGGGGCACGGGCGTGATCCGCAACTGCCGGAGCCAGCCCGACGCCCGGTCGAAGGAGATCCGGATGGTCGCACCGAGGGCCGCACCGAGGGCGCCGTAGGCCATCATCGAGACCATCACCGAGGCCGCGACCTCGTCGTACCCGGCCGCGTCGCCCATCTGCCCCCCGATGATCTTCGTGATGAAGATGGTGAAGAGGGCCGGCAGCAGCACGGTGAAGAACAGGTACTGCTTGTTGCGCCCGACACGGCGCAGCTGGAAGGCGAGCAGCGGGTTCATCGGACGGCTCCGATCGGGTGGGTGTGGCCGGTCGAGATGAGCGAGAGGACGGCGTCCTCCAGGGTGGCGCCGCGGACCTCCAGGTCGGGCAGCCCGCCGTCGGCCAGCAGCGCGCGCAGCGTGGCGTCGGCGTCGGTGGTGGCCACGGTGACCGTGCCGCCGTGGCGGGCCACGCCGGTGACGGCAGGGAGGCTCTCGAGCCGGCGGTCGGGCGCCGCGGTGAACGAGATGGTGCGGCCGGTGACGCGGGCCTTCACCTGGGCGGTGGACCCGTCGGCGACCACCCGGCCGGCCGCGACGACGACCACCCGGTCGGCGACGGCGTCGGCCTCGTCGAGGTGGTGGGTGGCGAAGACGACGGTGTGGCCGGCGTCGGCCAGCCCCCGCATCGTCGTCCAGAAGGCCCGGCGGCCTTCGACGTCCATGGCCGAGGTGGGCTCGTCGAGCAGCAGCAGCGGCGGTGCGCCGGCCAGCGCGAGGGCGAGCAGCACGCGCTGCCGCTGCCCGCCGGACAGCGCGTCCACGGATCGCTCGAGCAGGCCGTCGATGCCGGCGGTGACGACCAGGTCGTCCAGCGGCCAGCGCGTGGGGAAGCTGCGCCGGACGAGGTCGAGGACCTCCCCCACGCGCGCCTCGCTGGGCAGTCCGCCGTGCTGCAGCATGGCGCCGACGCAGCCGGCCCGCACCGCGTCGGCCGGCGTCCGGCCGAGGATGCCGACCGATCCCGCGGCGGGGTTCAGCAGCCCGAGGACGGCGTTGACGACCGAGGACTTGCCGGCGCCGTTGGCCCCGAGCAGGGCCACGGTCTGGCCACTGGGGATGGTGAGGTCGAGGCCGTCGACGGCGAGCGTGTCGCCGTAGCGGACGGTCAGTCCGGTGATGTCCAGGGCGGGCGGTGAGGTCACGTGACGAGGGTCGCGAGTGCGGACCTCACGAGGTAGTGCGGAACGTCGCTGATGGCGTCTGACGGATGTCAGACGCCATCAGCGGGACGTCAGCGGGCCGTCAGCGGGCGGAGGTGCAGGCCACGCAGGTGCCGGCGAAGGGCCGCAGCTCGAGGCGCTCCTCCGGGATCTCCCGCTGGCAGCCGGTGCAGCGGCCGTAGGTGCCGGCCTCGATGCGGGCGAGGGCGGCGTCGATCTCCCCAAGGGTGACCAGCAGGTCGGCGCTGCGGCGCTGTGCCACCGGGTCGGGCACGGACTGGGCGCACTCGGCCAGAGCGGCCTCGCGCTGGCGGACGCAGTCGGTCCGGTGCTCGTCGAGGAGGGCGCGGAAGCGGTCGTGCGCGCCGGCGGGCGTGGTGGCGGTGTCGAGGCTGGAGGACATGCGGAACTCCTTCGGGCAACGCGGGAAGACGCGGTCACCGGGTGGTGGCGCGTCAGGACGGGCGGTTGCGACTCCGCGAGGGAGTCAGGAGAACTGCGGCGGGGCCCGGTCCTGGCTGCGGCGGAGGACGTCGAGTCCTCGCAGGCCGCGTGCTCGCCGGTTCATCGCCAGGGCGAGCAGCATCCCGCCGGAGAAGGCGGGGACGGCGGTGGCCTGCGGGCCGCGCGGGGCGCCGGCATCTCGGAACGCGTACGCGTCCACGCCGATCACCCCCACGCTCTGCCCGGCGCCGTTGCCGGAGCTCCGCACCATAGCCGAGAACGGGCGCTGCTACCCCGCCCTTTCGGGTGAGCGCGCGGTCGTTTCCGCCCGGGGGTGCGGCACGGGGCATCCCGGCGGGAACGTGCCGAGCTCGGCGACGTCGTACCCGTGCGGGTGGCTGCGGATCTGCGGCAGTTGCCGGGCGAAGTACGGCTCGCGGCGCGGCGGGAGGAGACGCACCACCCGTCCTCGTGCCGTGAGCCCACCTCGGACCAGTCGGCGGACGACCGGGTGCGGGTGCTCGAAGCCGAACGCGTCGAGCAGGGGGCCGTCCATGACGGCCATCGAGATCCTCCGCACGACGGCCTCCGGCAGCCGGTCGTTCGGCGGGAAGGTGGCGAGCAGGGCGAGGGTGGAGTCGGCGACGTCGCGGGCGCCGGCGTCGAAACCGAAGTGCTCGCGCTCGTAGGCGTCCAGCAGGTGCGCAAAGGCCTGCCAGGTCGCCGGGATGTCCCGGATGCCCATGCGGCGGCCCAGGTCGCGGTAGTACTCCGCGCTCGCGATGCGCTCGATCTCGGTGAGCCGGCGCCAGCCGAAGGCATCGATCCACCGGATGGGCTGGACGACGAAGGTGGCCAGCACGTACCGCAGGTCGCCGTTGCCGATGTCGTAGGACCGGTGCATCTGGTTCATCCGGCGGATCGCCGCCCGGCCCTCGTCGGAAGCCGCGCCGTGCTCGAGGACGGCGTCCAGGATCAGCACCGTGTCGTCGTAGCGCTGCTGCGTCCGCTGGGTGAACTCACCGGTGCGGGCGAGGAGCCCGCCGATGCGCGGGACGGCGTAGGTGCGGAACAGCGCGAAACTGAGCGCCTGGTTCATGTCCCACGGGAACTCGCGGGTGCCCATGAGCCGGTAGATTTCCGCGAAGTCCGTGCGCGGGTCCAGCGACTGGATTCGCCGGCGGATCGCGAACCGTCGTCCCATGTCGGCGGAGCATGCTCCCCGGACCGGCCGAACGGTAGGCCACGGCCTGGGAGATCTCCTCCAACGGTGGCGGCCGCCTCTTCGCAGGACGGGGAACCGCGCGGACGATGGAAGCTGATGATCGACAGGTGGAACGAGACCCTGGGAAGCCGTTCGAAGGGGGACACAGCCATGACGACGACCGCCGACCACGACGCCTACATCGCCGCGGCGCCCGAGCCCTTCCAGCCCTCGCTGAAACGGTTGCGCGCGATACTGGCTCGCGCCCTGCCGGACGCGGAGGAAATCGTGGCGTACGACATGCCCGGGTTCAGGATCGGCGGCTCGGTCGTCGCGAGCTATGCGGCGTTCAGCAAGCAGTGCGGGCTGTATCTCCTTCCGGGCGCCATCTCCGAACACGCCGGAGAGATCGTGGCGGCCGGCCTGAAGGCGACCAAGACCGGCATCACCTTCTCGCCGCGTGCACCGATCCCGGACGACCTCGTCGAACGGCTGGCGCGGGCGTCGCGAAGGGCCGGCGGAGCCTGACGGCTCAGCCTGCTCCTTTTCGGAGTGCTCAGTCCGTGAGGTCGCGGACGACGGCGTCGGCCAGCAGTCGCCCGCGGTCGGTGAGGACGGCGCGGCCGGCGGCGTGGGCGGCCGGATCGAGCAGCCCGCGCGCCACCGAGTCCGCGGCCCGGCGGCGGCCGACGTCGGACAGCAGCTCGAGCGGCAGGCCCTCACGCAGGCGCAGCCCGAGCATGATCGTCTCCAGCGCGCGGTCGGCGTCGTCGAGCAGCTCGGCGTCCTGGGCGGGGCTCACCCCGGCGGTCAGCCGGTCGGCGTAGGCGGCCGGGTGCTTGACGTTCCACCACCGCAGCCCGCCGACGTGGCTGTGTGCGCCGGGACCGACGCCCCACCAGTTGGCGTTCGCCCAGTAGAGCTCGTTGTGCCGGCACCGGGCGGCGTCGGAGGTCGCCCAGTTCGACACCTCGTACCAGTCGAACCCCGCGCCCCGGAGGGTGGCGTCGGCCTGCTCGTAGCGGTCGGCCAGCACGTCGTCGTCGGGCATGGGCAGCTCACCGTTCCTGATCCGGCGGGCCAGGCGCGTGCCCTCCTCCACGATGAGGGCGTAGGCGCTCACGTGGTCGACGGGTCCGGAGAGGACGGCGTCGAGGGAGGCCGCCCAGTCGGCGTCGGTCTCCCCCGGCGTGCCGTAGATGAGGTCGAGGTTGACGTGCTCGAAGCCGGCCGCCCGCGCCTCGTGTGCCGCCTCGACGGCCCGGCCGGGGGTGTGCCGGCGGTCGAGGACGGCGAGCACGTGCTCGGCCGCCGACTGCATGCCGAGGCTGACGCGGGTGAAGCCGGCCTCGCGCAGCACGGAGAGGTACCCGCGGTCGACGGTCTCGGGGTTGGCCTCGGTGGTCACCTCGACGTCGTCGGCGACGGGGAAGAGCCGGCGGATCTCGCCCAGCACGGCGGCGAGGTCGGCGGCCGGGAGCAGCGTCGGGGTGCCGCCCCCGACGAAGACCGTGGAGACCGTGGGCAGGTCGGGGCCGAGCGTCCGCGCCGCCCGGCGCAGTTCGGCGATCGCCGTCCCGGCGTACTCCGCCCGGTTGGCGCCCGGACCGAGCTCGTCGGAGGTGTAGGTGTTGAAGTCGCAGTAGCCGCATCGGGTCGCGCAGAACGGGACGTGCACGTAGAGCCCGAACGGCGTGGTGGCCAGGTGCTCGCGGGCGCTGTCGGGCAGCGCGTCGGGGCCGGGTGCACCGGCCGGCAGTCCGGGGGCCGGCAGCAGCGGCAGGACGGTGTTCATCTGCTCCCAGTGTGCCGCGCGGGCGCCGGAGACCGGCAGGATGCCGCTGTGATCTCCGATCGAGTGGTGCAGGTGGAGGTGGCGCGCGGGGTCGCGACGCTGACCCTCGACTCCCCCGCCAACCGCAACGCCCTGTCCCGCGCGATGCGGGCGCAGCTGCGGACGGCGCTGGCCGACGTCCTGGCCGACGACGCCGTCCGGGTGGTCGTGCTCGACCACACCGGCCGGGTCTTCTGCTCCGGCATGGACCTGTCGGAGGCGGCCGGCGGCAGCGCGGACGACCAGGGGGTCCGCGAGTTCCCCGAGCTCCTCGAGCTGGTCTGGTCCGCGCCGAAGCCGGTAGTGGCCGTGGTGCGCGGTCCGGCGCGGGCCGGCGGGGTCGGCCTCGCCGCGGCGTGCGACGTCGTCATCGCCGGCGGATCCGCGACGTTCGCCTTCTCCGAGGTCCGGCTCGGGCTGGTGCCGGCCGTCATCTCCGCCGTCGTGCTGCCGCGCATGGTGCCGCACGTGGCCCACCGCCTCATGCTCTCGGGCCAGGTGTTCGACGCGTCGGTCGCGGCCTCCGGCGGGCTGGTCGACGTGACGGTCGCCGACGCGGACGTCGCCGGCGAGTTGCGGGCGCAGCTGGCACATCTGACGGCGGGATCGCCGACGGCGCTGGCGGAGACCAAGCGCCTGCTCCGGGAACGGCAGGGCGCGCTGGCCTTCGACGACCTGCTCGACCTCTCCGCCCGGTTCTTCGCGGGCGAGGAGGGCCAGGAGGGCATCGCCGCCTTCCGCGAGAAGCGCTCCGCCCGCTGGGTGCGCGCGGCAGACTGATCTCAGGCCAGGAGCAGCCGCACCCAGGCGTCGGCCAGCCAGCTGCCGAACCGCTCGGCGGTCCACCCGCGCTCCCCGACCAGCAGGGCGCGGTACTCGGCGGAGTTCATGCTCCACACGATGTCGGCCACCTCGTCGTCGGTCAGGTCGGCCCGCAGCTCGCCGGTGTCGCGCAGGTCGGCGGCGAACAGGCGCATGTTGGCCGCCCGCCGGGCGCTGATCTCCGAACGGAGCGCGGCGCAGTCGGCATCGCTCACCGCGGCCTCCGCGAGCGCGCGGTGCACGGGCGCCATGCGGACGCCGATCTCGGCGACCGCCGTAGCGTAGATGCGGAGCTTCTCCCGAACCGTGGCCGCCTCCCGAGCACGGCGCACGTAGTCGCGCTGCTCGGCCGGGACCGCGTGGTCGGTGCCGGAAACGCTGGTCTCGACGAGCTCGCGCAGGAGGGCCGGCTTGCGGCCGGCAGCGGCATAGACGGTGTCGACGGCGACGCCGGCACGGAGGGCGATTGCGGAGATCGAGGTCGCCGCGTAGCCGCGCTCGGCGAACAGGTCGCGAGCCGCCTGCAGGACCGCCCGGCGGGTGCCTGCGGCCTGCTCCGCGCGGACGGTCGAGGTGTAGCGCCGGGTGCTCTTGACGTCCCCAGTCACGAGGGCCACGCTACCAGAATCCGTCCGAAGGCAGTTCGGACCGATTGAGGAAACCGATCATGGTCTACGCCTACACGCAGGACGTCCCTATCGACGAAGCCATGTACACCCGGATCACCGACCTGCTCGGCGACGAGCCGATGGACGGCGCGTTGCTGCACCTCTGCATCCGCAGGCCCGACGGCGGCCTCCGGTACATCGACGTCTGGGAGAGCGAGGAGCAGTGCGCCCGCGCCTTCGAGGAGCGCGTGCACCCGGCGGTGGACGCGGCGTTCGGCGGCCGGCGTCCGTCGGTCGAGCCGACGGTGCGCCACCTCGACGTCATCGACGTGCGCGGGTCCGCCATCGGCATCCGCAGCTGACCGTCAGCGGAGGCGGCGGGTGTCGTCGGGGAGCCGCTCCGTGACGCCCCGCGCGTCCAGCCACTCCGCGAGCGGGACGGCGACCCGGCGGCTCGTCCCCCACGCCTGTCGGGCCTGGCTGAGCGTGAACGGCTGCTCGGCCGACGTCAGCCGTCGCCGTGCCTCCTCCTCGATGCCCGGGGCGAGGTAGACGCCCTCGGCGATGCGCACGAGCTGTCCGCTGCGGACGGCGGCCGCCAGCTCCCGCGCGCCCAGCCCGACCGCGGCGAGGTCGGGGGCCTCGGGAGCGGCGAACGGGTCCGCGGCCAGCCGGGCCCTGATCGCGTCGACCGCTCGCTGGACCTCCGGCGGCAGGGCCGCCTCCCCGTCGACCACCCGTCCCTCGCGCAGCTCCAGCGGCGGCCGGACGACCGCGGCCACCAGCTCGGCGTCCGGCAGCTCCAGGGCCCGGCGCACCACCTCGACCGGCGGGCCCGGCTCCAGCGGCCGCAGGCGGCGGTAGCGGACGACGACGTCGGGGACGCGGGCGGCGAGGTCGTCGGCCAGCCCGGCCGCGAGCAGCCACGTACCGTGCCCGGTCGCGCCGTCGGGGACGGGCCAGCCCATGGCGGCGAAGTCGTCGGCCCGGACGATCCTGCGGCGTGCCAGGTCGGCCGCCGCGCCGGCCGCCCCACTCGGCTGGGCGGCCAGGTCCGCTGCCCGCCGGCGCGCCGAGCCCCGGCGGCGCAGCTCCGGCGGATCCACGTCCCGCACGTCGGCGCCCATGACCAGCCGGCTGCCCGGGTCCCGGAGGAGCAGCCGGTCCCCCACCCGGAGCGGGAGTGCCGACGCGAGCCGCAGCCGGACCGCGGAGCCCTCGAGCGGGCGCAGCCGGGCACCGACGGAGGCGGAGCCGATGTGGACGACCGGCTCCGCCGGGAGGCGGTCCGCGTGCTCGGCGGTGAGCGTCACGTCGACCACCTGGGTCCGTCGGAACGCCGCCGGGGTCAGCAGGACGTCGCCGCGGGACAGGTCCTCGACCGCGACGTCCCGGAGGTTGAGCGCCACCCGGGCGGTGGCCGCGGCCCGCTCCACCGGTGCGCCCAGCGACTGCACCCGGCGGACGACGACCTCCCGGTCGCCCAGCAGGAACCGGTCGCCCGCAGCCACGCTGCCGGCGGCCAGTGTCCCGGTCACCACCGTGCCGGCGCCCTTGATGGTGAAGGCGCGGTCGATCCACAGCCGGACCGGCGCGGACGGATCCGCCGGCGGCAGCGCCGCCAGCAGCGTCTCCAGCGCGACCGAGAGGTCGCCGACGCCGTCCCCCGTCACGGCACTGACGGCGACGGCGGGGACGTCGCCCATCGAGGTCCCCGCCAGGCGCTCCCGGACGTCGGCCAGCACCGGCGCCGGGTCGGCGAGGTCGGACTTCGTCACCGCCAGCACGGCGTGCCGCACGCCGAGCGCGTCCAGGACGGCCACGTGCTCGGCGGTCTGGGCGGACCAGCCGTCGTCGGCGGCCACGACCAGCAGCGCGGCCGGGACCGACCCCACGCCGGCCAGCATGTTGCCGACGAACTTCTCGTGCCCGGGCACGTCGACGACCGCGATCCGGCGGCCCGAGCGCAGCGTCGTCCAGGCGAAGCCCAGGTCGATGGTCAGCCCGCGCCGGCGTTCCTCGGCCCACCGGTCCGGCTCCATGCCGGTGAGCGCCCGCACCAGCGCCGACTTGCCGTGGTCCACGTGCCCGGCGGTCGCGATCACGTCCATGTGGTTCACGTCGGGGCCGGTCATCCGTCGACCACCGCCAGCACCGCGGTCCCGAGTTCGTCGTCGCCGGACGGCGGCACGCTGCGCAGGTTCAGCAGCGTCCGGCCGTCCTCGACGTAGCCCACGACCGGGGGGCTGCCCCGTCGCAGCCGCTCGGCGAAGGACGACGGCAGCGACACCGCAGCGCTGGGCAGCGGGTGCTCCGGCGCCCCTCCCCCGCCGACGCGCGCCTCCGCGTCGACGGCGACGGCGTCGACACCCGCCTCCGCCAGTCGCCCGGCGAGCGCCCGGGCGCGCGCCCGGAGCCCGTCGACGTCGGCCGCCAGCATTTCCTGCACCGGCGGCAGCGGCCCCCGCAGCGTGGCCTCCAGCGCGGCGAGCGTCGTCTTGTCCACCCGCAGCGCCCGGTAGAGCGGATGCCGGCGCAGCCGCTGCACCAGGTCGGCGCGGCCCAGGACGAGCCCCGCCTGGGGACCGCCGAGCAGCTTGTCGCCGCTGGCCAGCACGAGGTCGGCACCGGCGGCGAGCGTGCTCTGCAGATCCGGCTCGTCGGGCAGCAGCGGGTGCGGGCGGAGCAGCCCGGACCCGACGTCGGCGACGAGGGGCACGTCCTCGAGTGCGGAGGCGAGCTCGGCCACCTCGACGGCCCGCGTGAACCCGCGGACGACGAAGTTCGACGGATGGACCTTGAGCACGGCCCCGGTGTCCGTGGCGAGGGCGCCCCGGTAGTCCGCCAGGGTCACCCGGTTGGTCGTGCCGACCTCGCGCAGCCGCGCGCCGGTGGACACCAGCAGGTCCGGGATGCGGAAGCCGTCGCCGATCTCGACCAGCTCGCCGCGCGCGATGACCAGCTCGCGGCCCTGGCCCAGGGCGGTGGCCACCAGTGCGAGGGCGGCCGCGCAGTTGTTGACGACGATCGCCGCCTCCGCTGCGGGCACCGCGTCGAGCAGCGCCGTGATGGCCGCCTCGCCGCGCGGGCCGCGACGCCCGGTCGCCAGGTCCAGTTCCACGTCGGTGGTCCCGGCAGCCGCGGTGATCGCCGCGACGGCGGCCGGGGACAGCGGCGAGCGGCCCAGGTTCGTGTGCACCAGGACGCCGGTGGCGTTGAGGACCGGGCGCAGGCTGCTCGCCGTCCCGGGAAGCGAGGCGAGCACGGCGTCCACGGCCTGGGGAGATGCGAGCTCGCCGTCCCGGATCTGCTGCTGGACGCGCTGCACGGCCCCCTTGACGAGTCCGCGGCCGAGCCGCTCGCCGACCGCTCGGAGACGCGGGTCGGCGAGGAGGGTGTCGGTGCGCGGCACCTGCCGGCGCGGATCGGCGCTCATCGCCCCGCAGCGTAGGTGGGCGGGGCGGTTGGCGGAGGCGGACGGGAATCGAACCCGCCTGACCGAGGTACTCGGCCACGTCGGCTTTAGAGGCCGCGGGGGTCACCAGACACCCTGACGCCTCCGTCGTCGACCATACGTGTCCGGCCGCGAGCGCGAATTGTCAGAGGCCCCTGCCAGCATCCGCCTCGTGAATCGCACCGAGCCTCGCCGCCCGACCGCGTCGCTGCCGCCCGTCACCCTCACCCCGGAGCAGGCCGCGGCCGTCGCCGTCGCGCTGGCCGCCCAGCCTCCCGGTCCGTACGCCGCCGACGGCCACGCGGCGCTGCAGAAGGTCCTCGACGTGCTCGAGCCCGACGCGAACCGGCGAGGGCAACTGCTCGCCACCAGCATGGGCGTGAGCGCGGAAGCCGGGCGGACCGCCGGTGTGCGCGCGGCCGTCGAGGAGGCGGTCACGCGTTCGCGCGTGCTGCTCCTGGAGTACCGCGACGGCCGGGGCAGCACCACGCGTCGCGAGGTGGAGCCCCAGCTGCTCGCGCGCAGCGGCCGGCACTGGTTCCTGGTGGCGTGGTGCCGAGAGCGAGAGGCGGTGCGCTGGTTCCGGGAGGACCGCATCGAGTCCGTCGACCCGACCGGTGAGACGGCGCCGCGGCGCGACCTCGCCGATCTCGGCGTCCCCCCGGTCGACAGGCACCCCGCCGGGCGGGCACTGGACCGGAAACCCGCGCCGGCGCCGCCCCGGCTCGTCGTCCTCCCCGGCGGCCTCTCCTGATGGAGCCCCGCTGCGAGCGACCGTTCGTCGGCCCCTTTCAGTCCGCAGCGCAGATCTCGGCCATCTCCGCGAGGTAGTCGGCCAGCGGCTCGAGCCCGGCGGCGGTCCGGAGCCCGTCGACGGCGGCCGGGTCGGCCAGCGGGGTCGCGGGCTCGGGACCCTGCGGGCCGCAGCCGACCTGGGTGCCGTAGGTCTGCGGCTGTCCTGCCGCGACGGCGACGCGGTCCTCGAGGTAGGCCAGGTTCCCGGGCGACGCCTGCCCGGCGGCGACCGCCGTCCGCAGCAGCTCCAGGGCCTCCCGGCGGAACGCCGGATCCTGGTCGGAGTGCTGGGCGATGGCCCACGCCGCGTCCTCGCCGTCCTGCCCCACCAGGTCGTAGGTGGGCCATCCGTGCTCGGCGAGGATCTCCTTCAGCCGTTCGGTCCGGGCGGCGTCGCCCTCGGCGTCGGGTCCGCCCGTGCGGCCGCTCTGGTCCCGCTCCAGCATGGCGACCAGCTCGTCGTGCAGCTCCTGGTCGAACCCCGTCGCCCGGGACTCCGTGGCGGTGGCGGTCGTCGTCGCGGTACCGGAGGTGGACGGCGCCGCGGATGTCCCGGCACCGTCGTCCGAGCAGCCGCTCACCAGCACGACGACGACGCCGAGCAGCAGCATGCGCATGACGACCTCCACGGGCACCGGGCTCATGATCACGCCCCACCCCTGATGCGGCTACCGTCGGACGCGTGACCAGCGCACCCGCGACGATCCGGCTCACCCAGTTCGCGCACGGTGGCGGCTGCGCCTGCAAGATCCCGCCCGGCGAGCTGGAGGCCGTCGTCGCGGGCCTCACCGCGACCGGTCCCGCCTCGCCCAACGCCGAGCTGGTCGTCGGCCTGGACGACGGCGACGACGCCGCGGTCGTGCGGATCGCGGGGGGTCAGGGTCTTGTGCTGACCACCGACTTCTTCACCCCCGTGGTCGACGACGCGTACACGTTCGGCCGGATCGCCGCGGCCAATGCGCTGTCCGACGTCTACGCGATGGGCGGCACCCCGGTCGTCGCCGTCAACCTGCTCGGCTGGCCGCGCGACGTCCTGCCCGCCGACCTCGCCGCCGAGGTGCTGCGCGGCGGCCTCGAGGTGGCCCAGGAGGCCGGCTGCCACGTGGGCGGCGGGCACTCCATCGACGACCCCGAGCCGAAGTACGGCATGGCCGTCACCGGCCTGGTGGACGTCGACCGGCTGATCCGCAACGACGCCGCGGTCGCCGGATCGGCCCTGTCGCTGACCAAGCCGCTCGGCGTCGGGGTGCTCAACAGCCGGATGAAGGCGACCGGCGAGGTGTCGGAGGCGGCGGTCGCGTCGATGACGGCGCTGAACCGGGAGGCGGGCCGGGCCGCCGTCGCCGCCGGGATCCGGGCCGGCACGGACGTCACCGGCTTCGGTCTGCTCGGACACCTCTACAAGATGGCCCGGGCCAGTGGCGTGACGGCCGTGGTCGACGCGGCCGCCGTCCCGTACCTGACCGGTGCGCGCGAGGCGCTGTCCGACGGGTACGTCTCCGGCGGGACGCGCCGCAACCTGGACTGGGTGCGCCCGCACACCGACCTGTCCGCGGTCCCCGAGGACGAGGCGCTGCTCCTGGCCGACGCGCAGACCTCGGGGGGCCTGCTGCTCGGCGGCGAGGTACCCGGAGCCCCGGTGATCGGCGAGTTCGTGCCGCGCGGGGAGTTCGTCGTCGTCATCCGCTGACGGCCCGCTCCTCGAGGAGCCCGACGAACGCCGAGGCGACCAGTGCGACGGACCGGTCGTCGTCGTGGGCCAGTCGGCGCAGCAGCGGGAGCGCGCCGGCCCCCGGGAGCTCGACCAGCGCCTGGATCAGACGGATCCGTACCGCGGAGTCGGCGGTGTGCTCCCCGAGAGCATCCTCCAGCGCGGTCATGACCCGGGCCGCGCACCCGGGATCCTGGGACAGCGCGGCCAACACCTCCGCCGCGTCCACGTCGCTGGCGCCCTCCACCACCATGGCGACCAACGTCGGCACGGCCGCGGTTCCGCCTCGCCTACCCAGCGCCAGGGCCGCGTGCCGGCGCACCGTCGCGTCCGGGTCTCCGACCGCGTCCGTGAGCGCCGCGGTCGCCGCGGGGCTCTCGGACGCCTCGGCGATCGCCAGCACCGCGCGCCGCCGGATGGCGACGTCGTCCGAGCGCATCCCCGCGACCAGCGTCGCCCCGCCGTCTCCGTCCGATCGGGCCAGGGCCCAGCGCAGGGCGCCGGCGACGTTCGGGTCGGACTCGGCGAGGAGCGCCCCCGCCAGCACCTCGGCGGGGACCGTCACGTCGTCGGGCCGGGCCAGGACGGCCTGCTGCCTGCGCGCCGCGCTGGTCGAGTCGAGTCCTTGCAGGAGCTCGACGATGCGCAGGACCTCCTGCCAGCCGGGCGGCGCCGACGCGTCGATCGTGCGGAGCCGCTCGAGCAGCTCCTGCTCCCGCGCCACGCGGTCCTCGGTCCACCGGATGAGGTCGCTGACCAGGGCGGACGGCGTGAAGGCGGGGTCCTCCAGCGCGCGCCCGACCTGCTTCAGCGACAGCCCGAGGGACCGCAGGCTCTCCACGTGGAAGATCCTGCGGACGTCCTCGGCCGAGTACTCGCGGTATCCGCCGACGGTGCGACCGGTCGGTCGCACCAACCCGAGGGCGTCGTAGTGCCTGAGCATCCGGGTGCTCACGCCCGCCTGGCGGGCCACCTCACCGATCAGCACTCCGCGGTCCTCGCAGCCGCGGCGGCGGCCCGTTCGGGTCCTAGGCGGACGACTCGCGCTGCCTCCTCGATGGCGGCGTCGAAGCCGGTCTCCGGATCCTGGAGGAGCAGCTCGGTCGCACGGGCGTGCGCGGCCACCGCCGGCCTCGGGCTGGCTGCGGCGACCTCCAGGGCGGGAGCGATCACGTTCCCGAGGTCGACCAGGGCCCGGCTCAGGCTCAGCTGCACGTCACGGTTCCCGCGGCCGAGGTGCGTCACCAGCTCGTCGGCCAGGTCCCGCTTCTCGTCCTCGGGCACGAGGGCGGCCGCGACGCGCCAAGCGGTCCGCGCGACCTGGTCGTCGGCGTCGCGCAGCAGGTCGCGCGTGATCCAGGGCCACGCCCTCTCGTCGCCGATCTTGGAGAGGGTGTGCAACGCCTGGCTGCGGGCCCGCGGGCGCTCGGAGGCGAGTTCGCGACGGATCCGGGGCAGGGTGGTCTCCCTCGGGAGACGGGTCAGCGACCAGGACAGCATGTCCCGCACGAAGAAGTCCGGCTCGACCGCGCACCGCTCGACCAGCGTCTCCAGAAGGCCCGGGTCGGGGTGCGACCCCACGGCCAGGGCCGCTCGGAGCCGCACCGACGGGTCCTCGGCGGCCAGCGCGTGGGCCAGGCGGGTGTGCTGCGTGGTTCCGTTCGTGGTCATGGGGCCACCTCCTCGCCCCTCAGTAGGCACGTTGTCACCGTGTCAAGGTCAAGCACCCGACCGCCTACCCGACGTCTCCCAGATTCGAGGTCCTCATCGGGCGCCGAGGTCGCCCCGCCGGGCGGTGACCAGCCAGGCGGCGGCGCCGAGCAGCACGCCGTCGGGTCCCGCGCGGTCGGCCAGTCGGTTCCTCAGCAGGTCCAGCGCCGCCGTCCGGGCGCGCTCGTCGAGGCCGCCCAGGAGTCCCTTCGTCGGGCCGAGGGAGGTCATGAACGCGTAGGCGTCGTCGACGTCGGCGCCCACGCGCTCCGGTTCCCGCACGTCCGCGAGGTCGACGTCGACGAACCCGGCGTCGGTCAGGACCCGCTGGACGGTGTCCGGGTCGGCGAGACCGAAAGGCCCCGGCGCACCTGCCGCCGGGGCGGGGAGCGGTCGGCCCGCGGCCAGCGTCTCGAACAGGACGCCCAGCCACTCGTTGCGGTCCATCCCCTGCCAGACCAGCATGGCCAGCCGTCCCCCGGGCCGGACCGCGGTCGCGATGTTCGCGAAGGCGGCGGACGGGTCGCCGAAGAACATGACGCCGAAGCGGCTGAGGACGACGTCGAAGGCCGCGGGCTGGAACGGGTGCACCTGGGCGTCGCCCTGCACGAAGGTCGCGTTGGTCAGGCCGGCCGCCTCGGCGCGACGGCGGGCCAGGGCGAGCAGGGGCGCGGAGAGGTCGAGCCCGACGACGTGCCCGTCCACCGCCGCACGCGCCGCAGCGTTGCTGGAGCGGCCGGCGCCGCAGCCGACGTCGAGCACGCGGTCGGTCGCGGTGAGGCCGGCGGCGGTGAGCAGCCACGGGTCGAACCGGGCGCTGGCCGCCTCGTAGCGGTCGATGTGCGTGACCCAGTGCTGCACCTCGTCGCCGTTCCAGGCGCGGAACTGCTCGGCGTTCGCCTCGTCGACCAGCGGCCCCGGCTGCGGTGCAGGGACAGTCATCGTCGGTGTCCTCCCGGCAGCGGGCCGCGGGCGGCGGCCCCGACCTCCGGGATCGTCCCGGACGGCTCCCCCGCCGCCTACCCCATCGCGCACGGGCTCGCGTCGCCGCCGCCGACCCGTACCTGGCCGGACGGCGCCCCGCCTGCGGACCTCCGCCCGGGATGTCCCCCGGCAGCAGCACGGCACCCGCGTCGCAGGTCGGGATCGGCTCGGTTAGCGTCCGATCATGCTTGCTGCCTTCGTCTCCACGCCCGCCCCGAAGGACCCGCTGTCCGTGCTGGAGGTCGGCGACCGTCCGGAGCCCGAGGCGTCCGAGGGCTGGACGACGATCCAGGTGAAGGCCGCGTCGCTCAACCACCACGACCTGTTCAGCCTGCGGGGGGTCGGGCTGCCGGCCGAGAAGATGCCGATGATCCTGGGCTGCGACGCGGCCGGCATCGACGAGGACGGCAACGAGGTCGTCGTGCACGCGGTGATCTCCAGCGCCGACTGGCGCGGCGACGAGACCCTGGACCCCAAGCGATCGCTGCTCTCCGAGGTCCACCAGGGGACGCTGGCGGAACGGGTCGCCGTCCCGCGGCGGAACCTGCTGCCGAAGCCGGCCGACCTGTCCTTCGCCGAGGCCGCGTGCCTCCCCACCGCCTGGCTCACCGCCTACCGCATGCTCTTCGTCCGATCCGGGCTGCGGCCGGGCCAGACCGTGCTGGTGCAGGGCGCGAGCGGTGGGGTGGCCACGGCCCTGATCGTGCTGGGCCGGGCCGCCGGCTACCGGATGTGGGTCACCGGCCGGAGCGAGGAGAAGCGGGCTGCCGCCCTCGTCCTCGGGGCCGACCAGGCCTTCGAGAGCGGTGCCCGGTTGCCGGAGCGGGTGGACGGCGTCATGGAGACGGTCGGCGACGCGACCTGGTCGCACAGCGTCAAGTCGCTCAAGCCCGGCGGCGTCATCGTCACCTCGGGTGCCACCACGGGCTTCAACCCCGGCGCCGAGCTGAACCGGATCTTCTTCACGCAGCTGTCCGTCGTCGGCTCCACGATGGGCACCCGGTCCGAGCTCGAGTCGCTGATCCAGCTGTGCAGCGTCACCGGCGTCCGCCCGCTGATCGACGTCGAGCTGCCGCTGAGCCAGGCCCACGAGGGCTTCGCGCGGATGCTCGAGGGCCGCACGGCCGGGAAGATCGTCTTCACGCTCTGAGGGGTGGCGTCGTGATCGCACGGATGTGGCGCGGCTGGGTCCGCACCGCGGACCGGGAGGCCTACGTCGACTACGTCGAGGGAACCGGCATGTCGGAGTACCGCCGGACGCCGGGCAACCGCGGGGCTCACCTGCTCACCCGCGACCTCGACGACGGCCGCACCGAGATCGTGACGCTCAGCTTCTGGAACTCCCGGGACGTCATCTCCGGGTTCGCCGGCGAGGACATCTCCCGGGCCGTCTTCTACCCCGAGGACGACCGCTACCTCGTCGACCGGGAGACCACCGTGACGCACTTCGACGTGGCCGAGGCCGGCTGACCGGTCAGACGTAGACGTGCGCCGCCGGGAGCACCAGCCCGCGCGGCTCGAACTCCTCGACCGCCGGAGCCATCGGCGGGGGCTTCCCACCCGTCAGCTCGGCGATCGTCGGGTCGACCAGCTCGGCGGTGTAGCGGTCGCAGAGCTCCTTGGACTCCCACACCTCGATGATCTGGAAGCCGGCCGACGTCTGCCGCGCCACGTGCAGGAGCAGGCCGTCGACGCCGCCGCTCGTGCGGCGCGCGAGCGCGGCGTGCATCGCGTCGTAGAACTGGACCGGGGCGGGGACGTCCATGACGAATCCGTAGGCCATGACCGGCCTCCGTTCGGGCTGGAGCTCGGCCCGGTCGTCTCCCGGACCGGGGACCCACGCTTGTCCGCGCCCGAACTCCGGGGGAGGACGACGATCACGCCGTGTGTCAATCGCGGTTGACACACGGCCGTATGCAACTTAGGTTGACAGACATGACGGACACAGCGCAGGTGGCATCGGCCGCCGGCAGCCGGGACCCCGCGATCGGGCTCAAGGCCGTGCGCTCCCTCCGGACGCTCGTCGAGCGGCTGGAGGCGCTCCAGGTGAGCAATGCGCGCGACCAGGGCTGGACGTGGGAGCAGATCGCCCAGCTCCTGGGCGTGACCCGGCAGGCGGTGCACAAGAAGTACGCGAGCGGTCGCGGGCCGCTCCGGCGGAAGGACTGACCGATGTTCGAACGGTTCACCCTCGAGGCGCGGCAGACGGTGGTCGGCGCCCAGTACGAGGCCCGGCTGCTCCACTCCGGCCGCATCGGCACCGAGCACCTGCTGCTCGCGCTGCTCAGACAGCCCACCCCCAGCGGCGCGGTCCTGGCGCGGCACGGGCTCACCAGCGCCGACGTCGCCGAGACCGTCGCGGCCTACGTCGGCTCGGGCGACCTGGACGCCGAAGCGCTGGCCGCGCTCGGCATCGACCTCGACGCCGTGCGCAGCTCCGTCGAGGCCGGCTTCGGTCCCGGCGCCCTGGACCGGCCGGCCGGCTCGCGGGGCCCCAAGGGGCACATCCCGTTCACGCCGCGGGCCAAGAAGGTGATCGAGCTGTCCCTCCGCGAGGCGCTCGCGATGAAGTCGAAGAGCATCACCGACGGGCACATCGCCCTCGGGCTGCTCCGCGAGGGCGAGGGGCTGGCCATGAAGGTGCTCGCCGACCGCGGGGTCGACACCGTGGAACTGCGCCGTGACCTCACGGCGGCACTCCGCTCCTGAGCGCACGACGGTGCCCGGACGTGGGTTCCACGTCCGGGCACCGCGCGCCGCCGCTCACGCCCGGGTGTAGGCCCCCGCCTGCAGGACGCCCCGCGGGTCGTAGGTGTCGACGACCTCGCGCAGCCGGGCCAGCGTCTGCTCGTCGTAGCTGCGCCGGGCCGAGACGGCGTCGTGCGGGATGCCGAAGTTCGGCCACACGCCCCCGGTGTCCCAGTCGGCCAGCGCGGTGAACACCTGGTCGGCGTGCGCGAGGGCAGCGGCGGCCATGGCGTCGTCCATCGCCATCGCGACGGTCAGCACGCTGAACTTCGCCGCCCGGTGGCTGAAGGCACTGGGGTGCGCCCCCTCCCGCGCGTAGGCACCGCCGAGGTGGCGGACCTCCACGATCACCTGCGGGGACCCCGACCCGGAGCCGGCGACGGCGAGCAGTCGCTCGACGGCCTCGGCCGGGAACGCGTCCAGCAGGATCGCCGGGTCGACGACCGGCATCGGGTCGACCGGGTCGGCGTGCACCGAATCGATCTCGGTGTAGGGCCGCAGCCGGGCGTCGTCCAGGATCACCGGCGCCACCTCCCGGAGCTGGTTCAGCAGCCGAGCGCCCTCCGACGGTTCCCCGGTCCACAGGAACCGGATGGCCAGGGACATCCGGCCGGCGAGCGGCGGCGGGATCTCCGGCAGCGGCGGCAGCTGGAAGATCGCGAAGGACGTCGTCCCCAGTTCGGGCAGTTCGTCCGCCCAGCCACGCCACCGCTCGATGACCTCGGCGGCGTCCTCGGCGTCGAAGTAGATCGCCCCGCCGTAGAACTCCGGCATGCGGACGAGGTCGAACTCCATGGCGGTCACGATGCCGGCGGCGCCCTTGCCGCCGCGGAGCGCGAAGAACAGGTCCGGGTACTCGGTCGCGGTCACCCGGCGGAAGACGCCGTCGCCGGTGACGACCTCGAAGGCGCGCACCCGGTCGGCGTTGATGCCGTAGGTGCGGGCCAGCGGACCGACGCCGCCACCGGTCGTGTAGCCGACGATGCTGACGTCGGTCGTCGAGCCGTTGACCCCGGCCAGGCCGTGGCGAGCCGCCTCGGGGACCAGCGAGGACCACTTCACGCCGGACCCGATGCGAGCCCAGCCCTCGGGGTGCGCGGTGACCTCGTCCAGACCGCGGGTGAGGACGAGCACATGCCCGGCGAGCGACCGTTCCGCGCCGTGCCCGGTCGCCTGCACGCCGGCGGTGAAGCCGTGGGCGCCGGCGAACCGGACGGCAGCGACGACGTCCTCGGCCGTCCGGACGGCGACGACGGCGGCCGGCCGCATCGGGACGGCGAGGTTCCAGGGACTGACGAGCGCGTCGTACTCCGGCTCGTCCGGGGTGTGCAGGTCGCCGGTCAGCTCGGCGCGCAGGGCGTCGAACGAGATGTCCGAGTCGACGTAGGGGGCGTCGAGGGTGACGGTCACGGGGTCCTCCTGGTCGGATCTGGTTGGCGGAGCAACCGTGGATCCGAGCCCTTGACGGGAGGCTGCGGCGGGCTTGAGGCCCCCCTTGAGACCGGTCTCAGGTCTGGTCGTGCGCGGCGAGGAAGAGGTCGCCCGGGTCGACCGCATGCCGGATGGCGGAGAGCCGGGCGTGCACGCCGGGCGCGAAGACCTTCCGGGTCTCCGTGCGGGCGTCCAGCATCGGGAGGTACTGCCGTCCCGTCGCCCAGGGCTCCACCGCCGACAGGAACCGCGCCGCGTCCGCGCGCTGGCGCGCCCACTGGTCGTCGTCCCCGCCACCGAGGCCGAGACCGAGCGCGAGGAACTGGCCGTCGAGCGCGGCCAGCGCGCCGCCGTCGGGATCCGGGCGGGCCAGCGCCCCGCCGAGCTGACGGAGCTCGGCCGCGGCCAGCCGGGTGCCCGATCCGGGGCCGACCGCCTCGACGATGCCCGTGATGGCGGCGTCGGGCAGGCCGGACACCAGCGTGCTGCTCGCGTAGGCCGGCGTCGGCCCCTCCGGGTCGAGGTGCAGCCGGACCAGCGACGCGGCGGGCACGCGGGCGACGGTGTCGAACTCCGGCTCCAGCGCCCGCAGGGGCGCGAGGACCTCCGCGGCGGAGGCGTCGTCCCCGAGCACCGCGCCGTCGACCATCGCGATGCGCCGGCCCCGCAGCTCGGCGGGGACCTGCTCGTCGGGCGGGACGTCGAGGAGCCGGAACGCCGTCGTGGCCTCCTCGGGCGCGTCCGCGCACCAGGCCACCCAGGCCGGCAGGACGCGCTCGACCGCCGTCCAGTCCCAGGAGAGGTGCCCGGCCACGACGGTCTCCAGCGGGAACAGCTCGAACTCCACGGCCGTGACGACGCCCAACGGGGCAGCCCCGCCACGGAGTGCCCAGAACAGCTCGGCGTCCTGGTCGGCCGTCGCCCGCACCAGCGTGCCGTCGGCGAGCACCAGTTCCACCGCGGTGACCGCGTTGCACTGCAGACCCAGTTTCCGCGCGTACCAGCCGATGCCGCCGCCGAGCGTGTAACCGACGACGCCGACGTCGGGCGACGACGGGTGACGGGCGGCCAGTCCCTGCCTGCCCGCAGCGTCGGCGAGGTCGCCCCAGAGGACGCCGGCGCCGGCGCGGACGCGGCGGCGGTCGGCGTCGATCTCCAGCTCCGTCATCGCCGAGGTGCGCAGCAGGACGGCCTCCCCCAGCCGGCCCTCGAGCGGAGGAGCGCCGTGGCCGGTGCCCTGCGCGGCGACCTGGAGACCCGCCTCCGCCGCGGCCACCAGCACCTCGGCCACCTCGTCGGGGAAGGCCGGGTACGCCACCGCCGCCGGGTAGTCGCGCATCTGCAGGTTCCACGGCGAGCGGGCCATGTCGTAGGCCGGGTCGCCGGGCAGCTGGACCGAGCCCCCGCACAACCCGCGCAGGCCCTCGGCGCGGGCCGGCGGCGCCGTCGAGACCTGCTGCTGCGTCACGGGATCCTCCCGGTTGCCGGGTACCGAGCATCCGCCGGCCCACTTGAGGGGAACTTGAGGCCGTTCCCGGACACCGACTCCAGCACCGCCTGCACGGTGCCGGGCGTGAGGAACAGCCGCTGGGCGACGTCCCGGACGCCGTGCCCTGCCGCGGCGAGTTCGACGATGCGGCGCTCGGTCGAGGTGGGGCACCGCTGCGCGTCCCGACCGCTCTCGTCCGGACGGCCGCGACGGGCCAGGCCGGCACGGGCGCGGCGCTGGATGCCGAGGGCGCCGCGGTCGAGCGCCGTGTCCAGGGCGGCGCGGAGCAGCTCGACCGCCTCCTCGTCGGGAACCTGCACGCGGAGACCCAGCATGCAGCGCGCCCGCGCCAGCTCGACCGCGGCGTGGGTCGGCGCCAGCACCGCCACGGCCTCCCGCACGTCGTCCAGGCCGTCGTCGCCCCGTAGCTCGCCGAGGCGGCACAGCGCCGTCCCGAGGTAGGTGGGCGCGCCCCATCGCCGCAGCCGGTCCACCTCCTCCTCCATGAGGGACACCGCCTCCCCCCGGCGGCCGAGCCGGTCGAGGGCGATCGCCGCCGTGGTCAACCACGGGTTCCACACCGGGTTGCGCACCGGGACGGGCATCGGGATCGCGTCGAGCCGGGCCAGCGCGTCGGCCGGCCGGCCCTCGACGGCGAGCAGGCGCGCCACCGCGTGCTCGAGCAGCCGGCCGCCATCCCCGGCGGCGGGCCCCTCGACCGCTGCGTCGGCTGCCCGACGGGCGGCTGCGACGTCGCCGCGGTCGAGGTGGCAGCCGATCTGGAAGGAGCGCGTGTACGGCAGCCCGATGCCGGACCCGCCCCACATCCGGTCCTGGTCCAGTGCCGCGGTGAGGCACGCCAGGGCCTCGTCGAGCTCACCGCGACGCCAGCGCCAGTAGCCCTCCCAGACGCTGACCGACATGGCCGTGAACAGCGACCCGCGGGCGTGCGCCAGGGCCCGCGCCCGTGTCCAGAAGTCGCCGAGGTCGTCGTCGGCCAGCATCCGCACGTTGGCCGCGACCACCCAGAGGAGCCCGTCGTCGACTGCCCAGAGACGGTCCCCGTCGAGCGCGGAGCGGGCCAGCCGGACGGCGCGATCCCGGTCGACGCCGTCCACCGTCGCCTCGAAGGCGAGCGTGGCGGCCAGCATCCGCGCGCCCAGGCCGTCGCCGACGGGCCGTCCGGGATCCGTGGTCGCCCAGACCTGCGGCTCCAGCCCGTGCATGTAGCCGCCGGTCCGCTCGATCGCCAGGAGCGCCTGCCGGTGGTCGTCGAGGTCCGGCGGCAGGGCACGGGCGGCCTCCCGGGCGAAGGCCGTGGCCACCCCGGGAGGGCTGGCGAAGACCTCGGTCCGGGCGATGGCGACGGCGAGCGTGGCGCGCTCCCGCGGGTCCTCCCCCAGCTGGTATGCCTGGAGCAGGTGCTCGGTGCTGGCGGCGCCGTCGATCCGCGACTCGAGCATGCCCAGCTCGGTCAGGACGTCGCAGCGCAGCTCCCCCACCGGTAGCTCGGCCAGCGCTCGCCGCAGCAGGGTGACGCCGCTGTCGGAGGCGCCGCGCTCCGCCGCCGTCCGTGCTGCCCGGCGCAGCACCTCGACGGTGGCCGGGTCACCTCGTGCGGGGGCCAGCAGCAGGTGGGCCGCGACCTGCTCGTCGTTCGCGCCGGCGTCCCGCAGGAGCGCGGCCGCCCGCTCGTGCCGCAGGGCGCGCTCGGCGGAGGGCAGGTCGCGGTAGACCGCGTCGCGCACGAGCGCGTGCACGAACGCCATGGGTTGCTCGTCCCGGACGATCTCGCAGCGGGCGAGCGCGGCCAGTCCGGCAGCGGTCTCCGCCTCCGTCAGGCCGGCGAGCGCTGCCACGGCCGGCAGCGATGCGCCGTCCCCGAGCACGGCGGCCGCCCGCGCCACGTCTGCGGCCGGGCCGGGCAGCCGGCGCAGCCGCATGAGCACCATGCTCGACACCGCCCGCGAACCGACCGCGACGACGACGTCGGCGTGCGCGGCGTCGGGGCGCACGGCATCGGCCTCGAGCCCGCGCAGCAGCTGCCGCAGCAGCAGCGGATTGCCGGAGGTGGTGCGCGAGCAGGCCAGTGCGAACAACGGCGAGACCGGCCCGCCGAGCCGGCGCTCCACCAGGTCGGCGATCGCCCCGGGCGAGAGCGGAGCGGGCCGGACCACGACGGCCGCGGGCTCGAGCGAGAGCTCCGTGAGCAGCTGTTCGTCCGGGTGCTGCTCGCCGGTGCGCACGGTGCCGACGACGAGGACGGGGACGGCATCCAGCCTGCGCACCAGGTAGGCCAGCCAGCGCAGCGAGGCGCTGTCGCACCACTGCAGGTCGTCGACCGCGAGGACGAGCGGGCCGTCGGCGCTGAGGTTGACCGCCAACCAGTACAGCCCGTGAAGGACGGCGAACGATCCCTCCGGCGACTCCCCGGGCGCCAGGTCGAAGACGGTCCGGGCACTGGCGGCCGCCCCGGCGAGCAGCGCGTCCCGCCGCTCGGGTGCGACCAGCTCCGGCTCGAACAGCTGGCGCACGGCGCCGAAGCCGAACGCCTTCTCCAGCTGGCTGCCCCGGGCGGTGAGGACGCGGACCGACCGCTGAGCCGCGAGCCGCCGCGCCTCGGTGAGCAGCCGCGTCTTGCCGATGCCGGCCGGCCCTTCGACGAGCAGCAACCGGGGCTCGCCGGCCACCAGGTCGTCCAGCGCCGCCCGAACCGCAACCAGCTCGCGCTCGCGGTCGAGCAGGTCGTCCGGTGGACCGGCCGCGGGCGGCGGCTCGGGCTCTCCCGACCGCTGCACGGGGACGGCGAGCGCGGGCGACTGGGCCAGCACCTGCTGCTCCAGCTCCCGCAGGGCCGGCCCCGGGTCGACGCCCAGCTCCTCGGCGAGGGTGGTGCGGGCACGGCGGAGGGCGCCGAGGGCATCGGCCTGCCGGCTCGCCCGGTAGAGAGCGAGCGCGAGGAGCCGCCACCGTTCCTCCCGCAGCGGCTCCTCCGCGGCCATCGACTCCAGGTCGGGGACGAGCAGGGCCGCCTCCCCGAGCGCCAGCCGGGCGGCCATCAGGCGTTCCCGGGCCACCGCCCGCAGTTCGGCCAGGCGGGCGATCTCCGCCTCGGCCCACGGCTCGTCGGCCCACTCCGCGAGCGGCGGGCCGCGCCAGAGAGCGAGCGCCTCGCCGACGAGCTGTGCGGTTTCCCTGGCCGACGCCGTCCCTGACCGGTCGAGCAGCCGCTCGAAGCGCCAGACGTCGACGGCGTCCGGCGACAGCCGCGCGGCGTATCCGCGTCCCTCGCTGACGATGATCGACGAGCGGGTCCGGGCCGCACTGCCCGGCTGCAGCCGGCGACGGAGGTGGGACACGTAGGCCTGCAGCGCACCGGCGGCGTCGGCCGGCGGGTGGTCACCCCACACCGCCTCGGTGAGCCGCTCGACGGGCACGACCTCGCCGCGGGCCAGCAGCAGGACGACGAGGACGGCGCGCTGCCGCCGTCCGCCGAGGTCGAGGGGCGTGTCCCCGGACGAGGCCGTGCAGGCGCCCAGCAGGCTGATCCGCAGCTGTCCGGCGTCCACGCGGCCTCCCCTCGCGGGGACGGTAGACGAGGAACCGGGCCCCGTGGAGCGGTCAGTGCACGAGCTTGAGCCCCACCACGCAGCCGACGATCCCGCCGAGCAGCAGCAGCTTGACGAGGGACGCCGACTCTGCGCCGGTGATCATCGCGTAGACGACGGTGAGCACCGCACCGATGCCCACCCAGACGGCGTACGACGTGCCCACGGGGAGCTCGCGCATCGCGTAGGCGAGCCCGGCCATGCTGAGCACGAGGGCACCGCCGAACAGGAGCGAGGGGCCCAGCCGGGTGAACCCCTGGGAGCGGTCGAGGGCCGTGGCCCACACCGCCTCGAGGACACCGGACAGGACGAGGACGAGCCAGGACATCGCGGACCTCCAGCGGGCCGTCTTGTCGCAGTCCGGGTACGGCACCCCTCGTCCGGGAGCCGGTTCGCGGCTCCTGCTCAGGGTCTCACGAGGCGGGACCTGCCCTCCCGCAGCAGGACCAGCGCGGCGACCGCCGCCAGCCCGGCCGCGACGGCCGCGCCCGCGAAGACGGTGTGCAGCTGGGTGAGGACCGCCGCGTCGGTGGCGGCGTCGTAGACCGCGCAGTCGGCGGGGGTGTCCGGGCAGAGCTCGAACGGTGTTCCGATCGCGTCGACCTCGGCGGTGAACCGGCGCAGGGCGACGGCGGTCAGCAGCGACAGTCCGGCGAGCATGCCGACGGTCCGGGCGACGACCGCCAGCGCGCTGGCGCTGCCGTGCACCGCGGCCTCGGTGACGGCGAGCAGCACCGCGTTGACCGGAGCGATCGCCAGCCCGAACCCCAGGCCGGCGGCGGCCAGCACCACGGTCGACAGGGCGCCGTCCAGCGATCCGGCGTCCCACCGGGTCATCGCGACGAAGGCCACCGCGGTGAGGGCCATGCCGCCCGCGGCGACGAGCCGGGCCGGCACCGTGCGGCACAGCCAGCCGCCGACGACGGCGCCGACCGGCACGGCGACGAGCAGGCGCAGCAGGACGAGGGCGGCGCCGAGCTGGTCGCCGGGCGTCGTGGTGTTGCGGGCGAACAGCGGGATGTCGACCAGGGCCGCGACCAGCGCCGCACCGACCAGCAGGTTCACCAGCAGCGCCCCCCAGGCGCCCACCGGCCGGAGCGCCGACAGGGGCAGCACCGGCTCCGGGGTGCGGCGTTCGTGCAGGACGAAGGCGACGCCGGCCACGACGGCGAGGGGCAGCAGCACCGCTCCGTGCGCGACGACCTGGGTGGCCGGGTCGGCCGCGGCGAAGGCCCAGACGAGGCTGCCGAGGGCGACCACGGCCAGGGTGGAGCCGACCACGTCGACCTCCCCGGCGAGCTGCCGCAGCCCGCGCAGGGGCAGGACCGCGCCGTGGGGGCGGGCGATGCTGCGCCAGACCAGCGCGGCGCCGGCGACCAGAGCGCCGAGGAGCAGCGGCGTGGTCCACTCCAGGGACTCGACCACCGGGACGTAGGCCAGCCCCAGCGTGACGTCCTCCGCCAGCGCCGCCGGCGAGGCGAGGTGCAGGCCGACCGCACCTGCGGTCAGCACCGCGAGGACGAGGCCGATCGGATCCGGTCGCCGGACCTGCCCGGCGACGACGGCCCCCACCGCCAGGGCCAGGCCGAGCAGCAGGTTGAGCCAGAAGATGGCCCGCCAGTCGGCGAACGCCAGGACCGCGGCACCGGCGAGCGGACCGAGCACCGCGCCGGCCTCCTGCACCGCCCCGACGACGCCGAGGGGCAGGGCCCGCCTCTCGGGCGGCCAGCGGTCGGCGACCAGGGCGAGGGTCGCCGGCACCAGTCCCCCGGCACCGACGCCCTGCAGCCCCCGGCCGAGGACGGCGGGACCGAGGGTGTCCGCGGTCGCCGTGAGCAGCGAGCCGAGGGCGAACAGCAGCAGGCAGCCCACCAGCACCGGCACCCGTCCGCGCAGGTCGGCCAGGCGGCCCAGCAGCGGCAGCGTCGCCGTGTACCCGAGCAGGAAGCCACCGACGATGGGCGTGGCCCGCTGCAGCTCGTCGAGGCCGACGCCGACCCCGGTGAGGATGTCGGGGAGCGCCAGGACGACGACGTAGGTATCGGCCGCCGTGACGAGCACGGCCAGGGTGGCGAGGACGACGAGCGGCAGCCCGGGCGCCGGCCGCGCGCCCGGCGGGTGCTCAGCCGGTGGCCGGTGCGGTGATCTCGACATCGGCCCCGAAGTCGCTCAGCTCGAGGATGTACGACGCGTCGTCCGTGGCGGCGAAGAACGGGCCGGTGAGCTCGGCGCGCAGCAGCTCCCCGCTCTCCACGGCGACGGAGAAGCGGGCCTGCACGGCACGGCTCGGGTCCTCGCTGGTGAGGAGCTGCTCCACCAGCGCGCCCGGCAGCTCGGCGGTCACCTCGCGGACGACTTCGCCGTCGACCCGGCGCTCCTCCCCCAGCTCGGCGTTCTCGGCCTCGGACAGGAGCTGGGAGATGCCGGTCCCGGGGTCGATCAGTGCGCCCGGATCGCCGAAGCCGAACTGGGCCGGGTCGACGACGCTGTAGCCGGACGTGAAGGGCAGCTGGGCGTAGACGGTGCCGTCGACCGAGATCACCGCGAGGTCGAGCGTCGACCCCATGGCGAGCACCTGCAGGGTTCCCTGGAAGGACGCCGGCCGCGCGATGTCACCCTCGCCGCCGACGAGCTCCGACCCGGTCTCCGGGGCGTTCTCGCTGCTGAGGACGAAGTGCAGGCTGTCGGTCCCGTCGAGGGTGCGCTTGGCGTCCGCGAGCAGCTCGGTCGCCGACTCCCCGTCGCTCCCCCCGTCGCTGGTGCAGGCGGTCAGCGCCGGGACGGCGAGCAGCGCGAGGGCGAGCACCGGGGCGAGCGTGCGGCGCATGTGGACCTCCCGTGGGCCGGGGCGGGAGCGACCGGCGTACCGCGGCGGACAGTAGCGCGCCGCCGTCGTCAGGCCGGGGTGCCGGCCCGTTCGGCGACGGCGGCATCGACCTTGGGTCGGTTCCGCAGCGGCAGGGCGGCGCGCGCCGGGGCCAGGTCGGCCAGCCGGTGCTGCTCGGTCGTGAAGGCGCGGAACGCCATGCCGATCGTCACGTCGTGGTCGGGGCGCTCGACGACCTCGATGACGTCTCCGGCGCCGAGGTCGCCGGTCTCCAGGACCCGGAGGTAGGCGCCGCTCGCACCGCGCTCGGTGAACCGCTTGATCAGCCGCGGGACGCCCCAGTGGGCCTGGAGCTTCGCACAGGGCGTGCGCGGCGCGGTGACCTCGACGAGCACGTCTCCGATGCGCCAGCGCTCACCCAGCACGGCGTGCGTCAGGTCGAGGCCGCTGGTGCGCAGGTTCTCGCCGAACCGGCCGGCCGGCAGGTCGCGGTCGAGCTCGGCGGCCCACCAGTCGGCGTCCTCCTGCGCATAGGCGTAGACCGCCTGCCCCTCGCCGCCGTGCCACTTGCGGTTGACCTGCACGTCGCCGTCCAGGCCGAGCGGCTGGACGGCGACCCGGCCGTCGACCGGCCGCTTGTCGATGGCGCTCTGGGTGTCCCCGGCCCGCGGGAGGCGGATCGGCCGCGGCCCGGAGACGCAGACCGCGTCGATCCGGCCGTTCACTTCTTGCTGGCGGTCGACTCGTTGGTGGAGAGCGCGGCGACGAACGCCTCCTGGGGGACCTCGACGCGGCCGACCATCTTCATCCGCTTCTTGCCCTCCTTCTGCTTCTCCAGCAGCTTCCGCTTGCGGGTGATGTCACCGCCGTAGCACTTGGCGAGGACGTCCTTGCGGATGGCGCGCACCGTCTCGCGGGCGATGACCCGGGAGCCGACGGCGGCCTGGATCGGCACCTCGAACTGCTGGCGCGGGATGAGCTCGCGGAGCTTGCCGGCCATCATCACGCCGTAGCTGTATGCCTTGTCCTTGTGCACGATCGCGCTGAAGGCGTCGACGGCCTCGCCCTGCAGGAGGATGTCCACCTTCACCAGCTTCGACTCCTGCTCGCCGCCCTCGGAGTAGTCGAGGGATGCGTAGCCGCGGGTGCGCGACTTCAGGGCGTCGAAGAAGTCGAAGATGATCTCGCCGAGCGGCAGCACGTAGCGGAGCTCCACCCGCGACTCGCTCAGGTAGTCCATGCCGCCCAGCTGGCCGCGACGGCCCTGGCAGAGCTCCATGATCGCGCCGGTGTAGTCACTGGGCGCGATGATCGTGGCGTTGACGATCGGCTCGTAGATCGCGGAGATCTTGCCCTCGGGCCAGTCGCTCGGGTTGGTCACGGTGATCTCGGTGCCGTCCTCCATGACCACGCGGTAGACGACGTTCGGTGCGGTGGAGATGAGGCTGATGCCCGCCTCGCGCTCCAGCCGCTCGCGGACGATCTCCAGGTGCAGCAGGCCGAGGAAGCCGACGCGGAAGCCGAAGCCGAGCGCCGCCGACGTCTCGGGCTCGTAGGTCAGCGCGGCGTCGTTGAGCAGCAGCTTGTCCAGGGCCTCGCGCAGCAGCGGGTACTCGCTGCCGTCGATGGGATACAGGCCGGAGTAGACCATCGGCTTGGGGTCGCGGTAGCCGCCGATCGACTCGGCGGCCGGCTTGTGCTGCAGCGTGACCGTGTCGCCGACGCGGGACTGGCGGACGTCCTTCACGCCGGTGATGAAGTAGCCGACCTCGCCGACGCCGAGGCTCTCGACCGGCTTGGGCTCGGGCGAGATGACGCCGATCTCGAGCAGCTCGTGCGTGGCGCCGGTCGACATCATCTTGATCTTGTCGCGGGCGGAGATCCGTCCGTCGACGACGCGGACGTAGGTGATGACGCCGCGGTAGATGTCGTAGACCGAGTCGAAGATCATCGCCCGGGCGGGACCCGCGGCCTCTCCGGTGGGTGCCGGGATGCGGTCGACGATCAGGTCGAGCAGCTCCGGGACGCCCACGCCGGTCTTGCCGCTGACCCGCAGCACGTCGCCGGGCTCGCAGCCGATGATGTGTGCGATCTCCTCCGCGTACCGCTCGGGCTGCGCGGCCGGCAGGTCGATCTTGTTGAGGACGGGGATGATCGTGAGGTCGTTCTCCAGCGCCAGGTACAGGTTGGCCAGCGTCTGCGCCTCGATGCCCTGGGCGGCGTCGACCAGCAGGACCGCGCCCTCGCAGGCGGCGAGCGACCTCGACACCTCGTAGGTGAAGTCGACGTGCCCGGGGGTGTCGATCATGTCGAGGACGTACTCGGTGCCGGTGTGCGCGCCGGACCGCGGGGTCCAGGGCAGCCGCACGTTCTGCGCCTTGATGGTGATGCCGCGCTCGCGCTCGATGTCCATGCGGTCGAGGTACTGGGCGCGCATGTGCCGGCCCTCGACGAGTCCGGTGACCTCGAGCATCCGGTCGGCCAGCGTCGACTTGCCGTGGTCGATGTGGGCGATGATGCAGAAGTTCCGGATGAGGGCCGGATCGGTGGTGGCAGGAGTCGTCACAGTGCCGCCATCGTCCCACGCCTCCCGCCCGGTCCGGGCACGTGCCGGGAATCCGGTGTGCCGAGGGTCGCCGGACGCCGGGTTGGGGTCGGGGCTCCGACGCTGGTAATCTCGCAGGCCGGTCCTGTGGCGCTCGCCGCCCGGACGCACGAACGACTGTCAGAAGAACTCCCTCCTGTCGAGACACCGAGGCTCACGCGTGGCGAACATCAAGTCCCAGCTCAAGCGGATCAAGACCAACGAGAAGGCGCGTCAGCGCAACGTCGCCGTCCGGTCCGCCCTGAAGACCGCCGTCCGGCGCGTCCGCACCGCCGCGGAGTCCGGCGACGCCGCGGCCGCCGCGACCGCCTTCCAGGTGGCCGCCAAGGAGCTGGACAAGGCCGCCAGCAAGGGCGTCATCCACAAGAACCAGGCGGCCAACCGCAAGTCGGGTCTGGCCAAGCAGGTCGCCGGCCTCTGAGCCGGTGCGCGCGCTCCGGCGCGCGGCGAACGAGCCCCCTTCCCCCCGCGGGACGGGGGCTCGTCGCGTTCTCCGGCCCTGGGGCGGTCAGCGACCGGTGTACGCGGCGCGTCCGCCCCGGCCGGTCTCGGCCCGGATCGTGACGATCCGCCGGACGGCACGTTCGAGCGCGTAGTCGGCGCTGGCCGCTGCGCCCTTGACGTCGGCGTTGAGGTCGGCGGCGACGCCGATCGCCTGCTGCAGCCCGTCGATGCTCCAGCCGCGGGACTGCGCCTGCGCCTTCTTGATCTTCCACGGCGGCATCTTCAGCGTCCGGGCCAGCTCCCCCGGGTTCGTCGTGCTCAGCGAGGCGACGCGGGCCGCCGTCCGAACGCCGTCGGCGATCGCATCGGCGATGAGCACGTGGGGCACGCCCCGTTCGAGCGCCCAGCGGAGCATCTCGATCGAGCCGGCGCGGTCGCCCACCAGCACGCGCTCGGCCACGGTGAAGCCGGTGACCTCGGCCTGCCCGCGGTGGAAGCGCGCCACGGCGTCGCCGTCGATCGTGCCGCCGAAGTCCGACACCAGCTGGCTCGCCGCGGCCGACAACTGCCGCAGGTCGTTCCCGATGGCGTCGACGAGCGCGGTGACGGCGTCCGCGGTGATGCGTCCGCCGAACTGCCGGACCTCGTTGCGGGCGAAGCCTGCCAGGTCGCCGGGTGACTTGAGCTTCGGGCACTCGTCGAGCGCCGCCCCGGCCCCGGTGAACGCCTTCACCAGCGCCTCGTTGCGCTTGCCACCGAAGTGGACGATCACCAGCGTGAGGTCGGGGTCGGGCTCCTTGGCGTATCCGACCAGGGCGTCGGACAGCGCGCCGGCCGCCTCCTGCACCCCCAGGACCACCACGAGCCGGTGCTCGCCGAACAAGGACGGCGCCAGGACGTCGGCGAGCTGGCCGGTCGGCAGGCCCGCCGCGGTCAGCTCGTGGACCTCGGCGTCCGGGTGGCGGGCGAGCACGGCGGTGCGGACGGCGCCGACAGCCCGTGAGCGCAGCAGCTCCTCCTCGCCCATGACGACGCGGAGCCGGGAGGTGGGTTCCACGGGTTCGGCCGGCACCGGTGCATCGTGTCACGGAGGGCGGACTCCCCCGGCCTGGCGACCTGCCCCGCGCCGTCCCCGCCGGCCATTCGAACCGGTCCGCCGCGGCCGGGGCCTCTCCGCTCCCCCGGGCGGCGACGCCCCACTCGTCCGCGGTACCGACGACGGCCAGGTCGCCCTCCCGGTCGGTGCGGTGCACCCGCATGCCCGCCTTGGCCAGCCAGCCGAGCAACCGCCCGGTCGGATGTCCGTGGGTGTTGTCGGCACCCACGGAGATCAGCGCCACGCGCGCACCACTGGCCGACAGGAACGCCGGATCGGCGTCCCCGCTGCCGTGGTGCGGCACCTTGAACACGTCGGCGCGCAGGTCGACCTGGTCCCGCACCAGCCGGGCCTCCGCCTCCGCCCCGAGGTCGCCGGTGAAGAGGATCCGCAGGCCGGCCACCGTCACGCGGACGACCAGGGACAGGTCGTTGGGCTCCGCCGCGGCCGTCGCCCGCTCCGGGGCGGGCGCCAGGACCTCGACGGAGACCCCGGCCTCGGTGCGTCGGTCCCCCGGCACCACGACGACGTGCCGGCCGCCGGCCGCCCGGACGTCGTGCGCGAAGGCCGCCTGGCGGTCGTCGGCCGGCGACAGGGTGCCGGTCGCCACGATGCCGACGTCCCGGCCACCGAGCGCGCCGGCGAGCCCGCCGACGTGGTCGGCGTCGAGGTGGGAGATGAGGACCAGCGGCAGCGCGTCGATGCCGAGCCGGTCGAGGCAGCGGTCGATCGCCGCGACGTCCGGGCCGGCGTCGAGCAGCACTCCGGCTCCGGGACCCGTCGGCAGCACGAAGGCGTCACCCTGACCCACGTCGCAGCCGACGGCGACGGTCCCGGCCGGCGGCCAGCCCCGGACCGCCTGGCGCACGGGCCACCCGACGACGACGAGCCCGACGAGCACTGCCAGCGCCAGCGCGCGCAGCCGCCCGAAGCGCCACAGCGCCCAGCCGAGGGCGATCAGGAGGACGGTCAGCAGCACCGCGCCTGGAGTCCCCGCCGGCCAGCTGGTGGTGCCGTCCGGTACGCCCGCCGCGCGCTCGGCCACGAGGACGAGCCACCGGGTGGGCCACCCCGCACCCCAGACCAGGGCGTCCGCGACGACCGGCAGGGGGACGCCCACGAGAGCCGCCAGCAGTCCGAGGACCGTCGCGGCCGGGACGGCCGGCGCGGCCAGCAGGTTGGCCGGCAGCGAGATCAGGCTGACCGTTCCGGAGAGGCCCGCGACGATCGGCGCCGTCACCACTCCGGCCGCCGCGCTCACGGCCACCGCGTCCGCGAGCACCGCCCAGCAGCCGCGCCCGCGCAGGCGACGCGACCAGCCGGGAGCGAGCAGCACGATGCCGGCCGTGGCGGCGACGGACAGCGCGAAGCCGGGATCCGTGGCCAGTGCCGGATCGACGAGCAGCAGCACCCAGATCGCAGCGCACAGCGCCGGAACGGCGGCCCGGGGCCGCCCCGAGGCGAGCGCGACCAGCGTCACCGCACCCATGGCCGCAGCGCGGACGACGCTGGGGCTGGGGCGGGCCAGTACCACGAACCCGACGAGGACGACGGCCGCGACCAGCGCCTGCACACGTCGGTCGACAGCCCGGCGGCGGAGGGGCCGGAGGACGCCGGCGAGGACGATCGCGACGTTCGCGCCGGACACCGCGGTGAGGTGCGCCAGTCCGGCCGACCGGAAGTCCTCCTCCAGCACCGGGTCCATGGTCGTGGTGTCGCCGACGACGAGTCCTGGCAGCAGCCCGGCCGCCGCGGGTTCGAGCACCCGGTGCGCCGAGTCGCGCAGCGCGCCGCGAAGGCTCCCTGCGGTCTGCTGGAGGGGTCCGGCGCCACCGACGGGCGTGGGTGATCCACGGGCGCTGAGCACCGCGACCGTCTGCTCGCCGGGCCGGGGTTCCGAGACTCCGACCCGGACGCGGACCTGCTGCCCGGGGAGCAGCTGCCGCCAGTCCTCCACCATCCCGAACAGCACGACGGCGTCCCGGATGCGGTACGTGGTGTCGCCGTCGACGAGGCGCTGCACCGTGGCGTCCAGGACGACGCGCTGCGCCCCCGCGCCACCGAGGACGTGGGGGTCGCCGTCGAGCTCCAGGACCACCGACACCGTCCGCTGGTCCGCGGCGACCGCTCGCAGCGGCGAGTCCTCGCGTGCCGCGCTCCTGACCGCCGCCGTGGCCGACGCGACCGCCACCCCGGCCAGCAGGGTCAGGACCAGGGCTGTCGACCGGCTCCGCCGCCGGGCGAGGACCGCGGCCAGGAGCGACGCGGCCACGCAGACCCAGCCGAGCGCCGACGGCGCGGCCACGGGGCCGAGCAGGGTCGTCGCCCACACACCGGCGGCGGCCGGCGCGAGACGGACGTCCACCCAGGTCCAGCGCCCCTCCGGGCGGCTCACACCGTCACCAGGTCAGCCAGTTCCGCCGCGATCGCCGGACCGATCCCCGGCACGTCGTCGAGCTCCTCCACGCTCCGGAACGGGCCCTGCCGGTCGCGGTGCTCCACGATCCGCTGCGCCAGGACGGGCCCGATGCCCGGCAACGCGTCGAGTTCGGTCACCCCCGCGCGGTTGAGGTCGACCCGGCCGGAGGGCTCAGGGGCACCGCCGGCACCTGCCGGATCCGCCTCCGCGGCGGCCGCGGGCAGGCCGACCGTCAACTGCTCGCCGTCGGTCACCGGCGCTGCGAGGTTCACCGAGGCGGGGTCGGCTCCGGGAAGGAGACCGCCGGCCGCGGCGATCGCATCGGCGACCCGGGAGCCGGGAGGGAGCGAGACCAGCCCCGGGGCGGCGACCTGGCCGACGACCGAGACGACGACGGTCGCCGACGCCTCCGCGACCGTGCCCACCGGCGGGGTCGACGGAGCGCTGGAGGCAGCCGGCGCACCGTCGACCCGCTCCACCTGCGGACGTTGCAGCCAGGTCCAGCCGACCAGCAGCAGCGCGGCGAGGACACCCGCGATCCAGAGGGACCGCGCTCCGGGGCGCCCGGGATCCCAGCGCTGCTCGCTCCCGGGAGCACGATGGCGCCCTACCCCGCCCGGCAGCTCGGCGCGTGCGTCGACGGCGGGGATCGGGCCGGTGGCCGAGTCCTCTCCGGCCCAGTCGCGGTCCGCGCCGACGTCGTGCCGGCCCGCCGGGTCCTCGTCGTCGATCTCGTCCGGCACCCAGCCGCCGGAGCCGGCCCGTTCGTCCAGCAGCCGGCGCAGGCGCGCACGGATCACGTCGGCGTCGTCGTCGATGCGGCGAGAGGGGAAGCGCACCGACGGGACGCTAGGGACGGACGCTCACCGCAAAGGGCCCGTCAGGGGAACTGTGGACGGACCTGCCCGCTGTGGACGGTCGACGGCACGCAGGAGCGGACGGCCGTCACGATCCGCCCGCGCCTTCCCGGTCCTGGCGTTCAGCCCTCCGCGCGGTCTGCGCCCGTCTCGTCGTCGTGCTCCTGCCAGAACGGCGCGACGACGATGCCCACGGCTCCGGGCCCGACGTGCGCGCCGATCGCTGCCCCCAGCTCGCTGACGTGCAGCTCCCGCAGCTGCGGCAGCCGGTCCCGGATCTCGGCGGCGAGACGCTCGGCCTTCTCCGGCGCGGCCAGGTGGTGGACCGCGATGGAGACCGGCCCCTGTCCGGCCGCCTCCACGGCCCGCTGGACGAGCCGGTTGAGCGCCCGGCCGGACGTCCGCACCTTCTCGAGGGGAACCACCCGCCCGTCCTGGACGTGCAGCACCGGCTTGACCGCCAGGGCCGACCCGAGGACGGCGGCGGCCGATCCGATGCGACCGCCCCGGCGCAGGTGCTCGAGGGTGTCGACCACGAACAGCGTCCTGGTCGCCGCCGCGGTCTCCAGGGCCGACCGCGCCACCCCGGCCGCGTCGGCCCCGGACGACGCCGACCGGGCCGCGGCGAGGACGGCGAACCCGGCTCCCATGGCCGCCGAGCGGGTGTCCACGACGGTCACGATGTGCTCCCCGACCTGGGAGGCGGCCAGTCGAGCGGCATCCCAGGTGCCCGACAGCTCCGAGGAGAGGTGGATCGAGACGAGCCGGTCGGCGCCCTCGTCCAGCGCCCGGCGGTAGGCGGCCACGAAGTCGCCGGGCGTCGGGCGGGACGTCGAGACCCGCTGACCCCGCACCGCGAGGGTCCGGGCCACCTCCTCCGGTCCGACGTCGGCACCCTCGCGGCCCGATCGGCCGGCGAGCACGACGTACAGCGGCACGACGTGGATGCCGTAGCCCTCGACCAGCTCGTCGGGGAGGTAGGCCGTCGAATCGGTGACTACGGCGACGGACACCCGGCGAGGCTAGCCCGCCGCTGTCGGGCGCCGACGCAGCGCGGCTGTGCGGGTCCCCCGGTGCTAGACCGCGTCGGCGTCCGCGGCCGGGGCGCCGTCCTGGGTCGCGACGTCGTCCTCGGGCAGTGCCGGGCCGGCGCCCTCCAGGCGACGGTCCGGCTGCCGGAGCACGGAGCTGTTGTGGCGCAGCAACCGCCACCGGCCTCCCTGCACCGCCAGTTCGCTCCAGGCGCAGTTCCCCAGCGGACCGAGGACGCGACGGTGATCCGGGGTGAGACCGAGCAGCCGCTCGATCAACCGGCCCGAGGTCCCCCCGTGGGTCACGACGACCGCCACGGCGGCCGGCGGGAGGTCGGCGAGGGCCGCCACGGCCCTGTCGGCCACCGCACCCGGTTCCTCACCGCCCCGTCCGATCACCGGGCGACCGGCCATCCAGGCGGCGTACTGATCGGGGAACCGGTCGGCCACCTCGTCGCGGGTGAGTCCTTCCCACGACCCCATGCCGTGTTCGCGCAGGCGCTCGTCCAGCCGCAGCCGCACTCCGAGGAGCCCGGTCAGCGCCTGGGCGGTCTGCTCGGCCCGGTCGAGATCGCTGGAGACGACCACGGTGTCCTCCGGGGACAGATCCGCGGCGACGTGGGGGGCGGCCGCTGCGGCCTGTCTCCGCCCGGTCGCGTCCAGCGGAGGGTCCAGCTGGCCCTGGAAGCGGCCCGCGGCGTTCCAGGCGGTACGCCCGTGCCGCCAGAGGATCAGTCGGGAGACGGGCAGCTCCGCCAGCGGTCCGACTGTCACCGGCCGGCCGACTCCTCGTCCGGTGACGAGTCCTCGTCGCCCCCGCCGTCCGCGGCACCGGCGTCCGGGGCACCGGCGTCCGGGGCACCCGCGGTCGCGGTCGGCTGGGCTCCGTCGGTGAAGGGGATCACCGGGCAGTCCTTCCACAGGCGCTCGAGGGCGTAGTAGGCGCGCTCCTCGGCGTGCTGGACGTGCACCACGACGTCGACGAAGTCGAGCAGGACCCAGCGCGACTCGGCGACCCCCTCGCGTCGGACGGGCTTGATGCCGTGCTCGCGGAGTCGCTCCTCCACCTCGTCCACGATCGACTGCACCTGGCGCTCGTTGGGCGCGGAGGCGAGCACGAAGGCGTCGGTGATGGCGAGCCGGTCGCTCACGTCGACGATGGAGACGTCGGTGGCGAGCTTGTCCGCAGCCGCCTGAGCGGCGAGCAGCGCGGTGTCCCGCGCCTCGGCCGAGGCGGTCATCGGGGTACCTCCTGGAGGTGGTCGTGAGGGGGCTGGGCGGAAAGGGTGCGGGCGCCGTCTGCGCCGACCCGACGCGGAACCTCGCGGTAGAGGCCCCGCTTCTCGATGTACTGGACCACGCCGTCGGGCACCAGGTACCAGACCGGCATCCCGCGGTCGACCCGATCGCGGCAGTCGGTCGAGCTGATCGCCAGGGCGGGCACCTCGACCAGGCTGACCACGCCCTCGGGCAGGTGGGCATCGGCGAGGTGGAAGCCCGGGCGGGTCACGCCGACGAAGTGGGCCAGGTCGAACAGCTGCTGGTTGTCCCGCCAGCTGACGATCTGGGCCAGGGCGTCGGCACCGGTGATGAAGAACAGCTCGGCCTCCGGCCGTTGCTGGCGCAGGTCGGTGAGGGTGTCGATGGTGTAGGTCGGGCCGCCCCGGTCGATGTCCACCCGGCTCACCGAGAACCGTGGATTGGAGGCCGTCGCGATGACCGTCATGAGGTAGCGGTCCTCGGGTGGGCTGACCTCGCGGTCGCTCTTCTGCCACGGCTGACCGGTCGGCACGAAGATCACCTCGTCGAGACCGAACAGACCGGCGACCTCGCTGGCGGCCACGAGGTGCCCGTGGTGGATGGGATCGAAGGTCCCACCCATGATCCCGACCCGGCCGCCTGCCACCGCACGAGCCTATCCGGGCCCACCGGAGCCGGCCCCGTCAGGACCGGCCCCGGCCGGCGCCTCCGCGGTCCCGCCAGGGGAGAGGGGACCGCGAAGGCGCCACGACCGGCTCCCCCGTGCAGCCGGTCGCAGTCCGGACCGTGCGTCGAGGCACGGACGGTGTGGCGCCGCTGCGTTCCCGGCACCGCGCTGACCAACGGCTCAGCCGGCCATGGGTTACGGGCCGTCGGCGTGTCCTTTTGTGGTCGTCGGCACAGTGACCGCGACCGGCCCGTGCCGACATGCGGACCGAGCGACGAAGGGACGGATCGACAGGCGGGGAATGACCGGGACGCCGCGCCGCCCAGGCGGACCGGGAGTCTCCTCAGAGGGTGGTGACGAACTCCGCCAGCTGCGCCGCGTTCCGGCACTCCACCATGTCGATGACCTCGCCGTACCGGTGGGCGGCGGAGTCACCGCTCCCCCAGAGCCGTCGGGGCTCGGGGTTCAGCCAGTGGGCCGACCGGGAGCGACGCACGAGGTCGGCGAGCACCGGCAGACCGGGCTGCCGGTAGTTCGTCCGTCCGTCGCCGAGCACCAGCAGCGACGTCTTCGGTCCGACGGCCGACGCCCAGCGGTCGGCGAACACCTCGAAGGCCGTGCCGTAGTCGCTGTGCCCGTCGAAGCCGACGACGTCGGCCTCCCGCCCGATCCGCTGGACGGCGTCGACGACGTCGGCACCCGGGCGGAAGAAGCGGGTCACCTCGTCGGTCGAGTCGACGAACGCGAAGGCCCGCACACCCGTGAAGTGCTCGCGCAGGGCCTGGGTCAGCATCAGGGTGAAGTGGCTGAACCCGGCCACCGACCCGCTGACGTCACACAGCACCACCAGCTCGGGCTTGTGCACCGTGCGCGGACGGTGGTGGGTCACCACCGGCACGCCGCCGGTGCCCAGCGATGCCCGCACGGTCTTGCGGAAGTCGAGCCGGCCCTCGCGGCCGAGCCGGCGCCGCGCCGAGAGCCGCACCGCCAGCCGGCGGGCCAGCGGCGCCACCGCCCGGCGGAGCTCGGCCAGGTCGCCGGACTGGGCCCGTAGGAAGTCGACCTGGTCGGCGAGCGGCCGGACGGCGTTCTTCGCGACCTTGTCCCGTCCCTTCTCCGCCGCCGTCCGCCGGCGCACCTCGGACTCGATCGCGGACCGCAGCGCGGTCAGCCGCTCCCGGATCGTCTGGCGGGCGACCTGCTCGGCGAGACCGCCGCGGTCGCCCTCGGCGAGCAGCCCGGCCAGCAGCTGGGCGACCAGCGTGTCCGGGGAGAGCGCCCGCAGCACCCGGTAGCTGAAGAACGACTGGCCCGACGGCGAGGGCTGCCCGCGCCCGAGCATCTCGACCGCCTCGCGGGCGAACCGCCGCAGTGCCTCCTCGTCGCCCTCCAGCAGCAGCTGCGCCAGGCGCTCCCGCATGAGGGCGGCCAGGTCGACGTCGTCGCCTCCCGGGACGTCCAGCGTGGACTCCCCCGGCTCCCCGTCGGCGTCGCCGTCCGCGGTGTCTCCGTCCGCACCGTCCCCGTCCACGGCCGGTCGCGGCCGGTCCGTCAGCGGCCACCACAGGTCGAAGAGCACGTCGTACGTGGGGCGCTGGGCCGCCCGCTGCAGCAGCACGGCCGCCAGCCCGTGCCGCAGCTGCTCCCGCTCCAGCAGGTCGACGACGGTGAGGATCTCCGCGGCGTCCACGGCCTGGCTGATCCCGACCGGGATCCCCGCCTCCCGGACCGCCCGGACGAAGCCGTCCAGGTGGCCGGCGAGGCCCCCGGGCTCGGCCGTGGTCGGGACGTCCGTCATCAGTTCAGCCGGAGCTCGGCGGCGGCCCGGTCCTGGTCGCTCGCGTGCTTGAGCACCACGCCCAGCGTCGAGCGCACCGCCGGCTCGTCGAGCGTGTCCAGCCCGAGCTCCAGCAGCGTCTGCGCCCAGTCCAGCGTCTCCGAGATCGACGGCGACTTCTTCAGCTCCAGCGCCCGCATCGCCCGCACGGTGCGCACGAGTTGCTCGGCCAGCCCTGGGGCCAGGTCGGGCACGCGGGACAGCACGATCTCCCGCTCCCGCTCGGCGCTCGGGTAGTCCAGTGCCAGGTAGAGGCAGCGCCGCTTGAGCGCCTCGGACAGCTCACGGGTGGCGTTGGAGGTGAGCACGACCATCGGCCGGCGGGTGGCGGTGATCGTGCCGAGCTCGGGGATGGTCACCTGGAAGTCCGACAGGACCTCCAGCAGCAGACCCTCGACCTCGACGTCGGCCTTGTCCGTCTCGTCGATGAGCAGGACCGTCGGCTCGCTGCGCCGGATGGCAGTCAGGAGTGGGCGGGAGAGCAGGAACTCCTCGCCGAAGATGTCGTCGTGGACGGTGTTCCAGTCCGCAGCGTCACCGGAGGCCCCCTGCGACGCCTGGATCCGCAGCAGCTGCTTCTTGTAGTTCCACTCGTACAGCGCCCGCGCCTCGTCGAGGCCCTCGTAGCACTGCAGCCGGATCAGCTCCGAGCCCGTCGCCGTCGCCAGTGCCTTGGCCAGCTCCGTCTTGCCGGTGCCCGCCGGGCCCTCCACCAGCAGCGGCTTGCCGAGCCGGTCGGCCAGGAAGACCGTCGTCGCGATCTGGGCGTCGGGCAGGTACCCGGCCGTCGAGAGGCGCTTGCTGACGTCCGCGACCGAGGAGAACTGCGGGGACTGGGACGGCGGGCGGGGCATCGGGCTCCTCGTGGGGACGACGACGTCAGCGGGTGTGGCCGCTGCCCGTCACGACGTAGGTGGTGGAGGTCAGCTCGGGCAGACCGAGCGGGCCCCGGGCGTGCAGCTTCTGGGTGGAGATGCCGATCTCGGCGCCGAACCCGAACTCGCCGCCGTCGGTGAACCGGGTCGAGGCGTTGACCAGCACGGCGGCGGCGTCCACCCCTGCGGTGAAGTCGGCGATGGCGGAGGCGGAGTCGGCCACGATGGCCTCGCTGTGGCCGCTCCCCCACTGCGCGATGTGCTCGACGGCGGCGGGCAGGTCGTCGACGACCCGCACGGCCATGTCCATCGACAGGTACTCGGTGGCCCAGTCCTCGTCGGTCGCCGGCACCACCGCGGAGTGCGCCGCGCGCGCCGCGTCGTCACCGTGCAGCGTCACCCCGGCGTCCGCGAGGGCCGAGAGCAGCCGGGGCAGGAAGGGGACGTCGCGGTGGACGAGCAGCGTCTCCGCGGAGTTGCAGACGCTCACCCGGTGGGTCTTCGAGTTGAGCACGATCGCCTCGGCCATGGCGGCGTCGGCCGAGGCGTCGACGTACACGTGGCAGTTGCCGACGCCGGTCTCGATCACCGGAACCGTGGATTCGCGGACGACGCGCTCGATCAGCGAGGCGCCACCCCGCGGGATCACCACGTCGACCAGGCCGCGGGCGTTCAGCAGCTCACCGACCGAGGCGCGGTCGGCGGGCAGCAGCTCGATCGAGCCCGCGGGCAGGCCCGACTTCTCCGCCGTCTCGGTGAGGACGGCGACCAGCGCCGTGTTCGTGCGGAAGGCCGAGGCCGAGCCGCGCAGCAGCGCCGCGTTGCCGCTCTTGAGGCACAGGCCCGCGGCGTCCACCGTGACGTTCGGCCGGGCCTCGTAGACGATGCCGACGACGCCGAGCGGCACCCGGACCTGGCGCAGCTGCAGCCCGTTGGGCAGTCGCGAGCCGCGGACGACGTCACCGACGGGGTCGGGCAGGGCGACGAGCTCGCGCAGCGCGGCGGCGACGCCGGCCACCCGGTCTGCGTCCAGACGCAGCCGGTCCAGCACCGACTCCGGGGTCCCGTCGGCGGCGGCGGCCTCGACGTCGGCGGCGTTGGCGGCCAGCACCTCGTCGGTGCGCTCGACCAGCGCGTCGGCCATCGCGGCCAGGGCGGCGTCCTTCACGTCGGTCGGCAGGGTGCGCAGGACCCGGGCGGCCGCTCGCGCGCGCAGCGCGGCGGCACCGATCAGCGGCAGGGAGGAGACGTCGGACACGCCCGCGAGCGTACGCGGGGGCGGGGTCCGGCCCACGGATCCCGGCTGCGCGGCCGGGCAACCACGAAGCGTGAGATAATGGTTCTCATGAACATCTCGGTCCCGCGCCGGTCCGCACTCGCGGCTGCCACTGCATCCCTGCTCCTCCTGGCCGGCTGCGGCGGCTCCGACGAGGCGGGCGAGGCTTCCACGGGGGGCGATCGCCTGACCGTGGTCGCCGGGTTCTATCCGCTGGAGTGGGCCGCCTCCCGGGTCGGTGGCGACCAGGTCGAGGTCTCGTCGCTCACCGCCCCGGGCGCCGAGCCGCACGACCTCGAACTGACCCCCCAGGACGTCGCCGGGGTCTCCGACGCCGATCTGCTGGTCTACCTCAGCGGCTTCCAGTCCGCTGTGGACGAGGCCGCCGAGTCCCAGGCCGGCGACCACTCGTGGGACGCCGCCGAGGCCGCGAACCTCTCGCTCACCTCGGGGGACCACGACCACGAGCACGGCGAGGAGGAGCACTCCGAGGACGAGCACGCAGAGGAGGAGCACGCCGAGGAGGAGCACGCCGAGGAGGAGCACGCCGAGGGCGAGGAGTCCCCGGACCCTCACTTCTGGCTGGACCCGACCCGACTGGCCGACGTCGGTGACGCCCTGGCCGAGCAGCTGACGGATCTCGACCCCGACGGGGCGGAGACCTACGCGCAGAACGCCGCCTCGCTGCGGGAGGACCTGGAGTCGCTCGACCAGGAGATGTCCGAGGGCCTCGGCGCATGCACGGTCGACACCCTCGTCACCAGTCACGACGCCTTCGGCTACCTGGCCGACCGGTACGGTCTCGAGGTGGTCGGCATCAGCGGGCTGAGCCCCAGCACCGAACCGTCGGCCGATCAGCTGGCCGAGATCTCCACCCTCGTCCGAGAGCGCGGTGTCACCACCGTCTACACCGAGACGTTGGTCGACCCGTCGATCGCCGAGACGGTCGCCTCCGAGGCCGGGGTGCAGACCGCCGTCCTCGATCCCCTCGAAGGCCTGACCGATGAGTCCGCCGGCGACGACTACCTCGCCGTCATGCGCGCCAACCTCGCGACGCTGCAGGAGGGCCAGTCCTGCTCATGAGTGACACCCCGCCGGCGGGGGCCCCCGCCATCAGGCTCCGGCGCGCCACGATCGGCTACGGCGACGTGCCCATCGTGCGCGACGTCGACCTGGTGGTCGGTGCCGGCGAGGCGGTCGCCGTCCTCGGTTCCAACGGCTCCGGGAAGACGACGCTGGCCCGGGGATTGCTCGGCCTGGCCGCGGTTCTCGGCGGCGAGGTCGAGGTGCTCGGCGCGCCGGTCGGCGGGCTGCGCGAGCGGGGCAGGGTGGGCTACGTGCCGCAGCGGCACTCGATCAGCGGTGCCGTTCCGGCCACGGTGCGCGAAATCGTCGGCGTCGGCCGGCTGGCCCGGCTCGGTCTGCTCCGCCGCCTCCGGCCGGTCGACCGCACCGCCGTCACCGACGCAGTGGCGGCGGTCGGCCTGGCCGATCGGCTGGACCACGCCGTCGCCGCCCTGTCGGGCGGGCAGCAGCGGCGGGTGCTGGTCGCCCGGGCACTGGCCGCCGAGCCCGAACTGCTGATCATGGATGAGCCCACCGCCGGCGTGGACGCTGCGAACCAGGAGGCGCTGGCCGCGGTCCTCACGCGGATCTCGGCGGCGGGGACGACCGTGGTCGTGGTGACCCACGAGGCCGCGCCGCTGGCCGGTGTCCTCTCGCGGGCCGTCGTGGTCGATCACGGTCGGGTGGCCTACGACGGTCCGCTCGCCCAGGCGTCCGCGCACGAGGAGCCCGGTGTCCACCACCACCCGCCGGACCGGGAGCCGTCCGGCTACCGCCTGGACCAGCCCACGGTGACGACTCGGCCGCGCCGCACGTCCGACGGAGAGCGCTGACGTGGACATCCTCAGCTACGACTTCATGCAGCGGGCACTGCTCGCGTCGCTCATGGTGGGCCTCGTCGCGCCTTCCGTCGGCGTGTTCCTCGTCCAGCGCCGGCTGTCGCTGCTGGGCGACGGCCTCGGGCACGTCGCACTGACCGGCGTGGCGGTCGGCGTCCTCACGGCGACGAGCCCGGTGTGGACCGCGCTGGTGGCCGCGGTCCTCGGCGCCGTGCTCATCGAACTGGTCCGCGCTCGTGGCCGCACCAGCGGCGACGTCGCTCTCGCCGTCCTCTTCTACGGCGGCATCGCCGGCGGCGTGGTGCTGCTCAGCCTGGCGCCGCGCGGGCAGGCCACCAATCTCGACTCCTACCTCTTCGGCGCGATCACGACCACGAGCCCCCAGGACGTCGCCGTCTTCGCCTGCATCTCCGTGGTCGTGCTCGCCGCGGTGGCCCTGCTGGGGCAGCGGTTGTACGCGGTCAGCGACGACGAGGAGTACGCGCGGGCGGTCGGCCTCCCGGTCCTGGGCCTCAACATCGTGCTGGCCGCGCTCGTCGCGTCGACCGTCGTCCTGTCCATGCGGGTCGTCGGGCTCCTGCTCATCAGCGCGTTGATGATCGTCCCCAGCGCCATCGCCCAGTTGCTCGCCCGCAGCTTCCGTCAGACGGTGCTCCTGGCCTGCGTGATCGGCCTGCTCGTCAGCGTCTCGGGCACGACCGCGTCCTTCTACTCAGGAACACCGTCCGGCGGCACCATCGTGCTGCTGGCCATCGCGCTGTTCCTGCTCGTCTCCGCGGGCGTCGCGGTGCGGGACTCGACGGCTCGTCGACGACACCGGCGTAAGGTCGATGTCCACGACGCACACCCGCACGAGCACGGCGTCGAGTGCGGGCACCGTCCGGTGCCCCACGACGACCACGTCGACTACGACCACGACGGACACCGCCACGCCCCGCACCAGACGGGCGAGGGGGTGCACTACGACGAGCACGGGGAGCACCCGGTGGGCGCTCCCCAGAACAGAAGGGCGCGGTGACCATGACCGAGCCGGCGTCCACCGAAGTCTCCGGCCGTCGCACCACGCGGCAGCGCAGTGCCCTCGTCGCGCTGCTCGACGAGCTCGACGGGTTCCGGAGCGCTCAGGACCTGCACGCCCTGCTCCGGGAGCGGGGCGACTCGGTGGGTCTGGCGACGGTCTACCGCGCACTGCAGGCCCTCGTCGACGACGGGCAGCTCGACATGCTGCGCGGCACGGACGGCGAAGCGGCGTACCGCCGCTGCTCACCCAGCCACCACCACCACCTCGTGTGCCGCTCCTGCGGCAGGACCGTGGAGGTGGCCGACCCGCCGGTCGAGCGGTGGGCGGCGCGCATGGCCACCGAGCACGGCTTCTCCGACGTCCAGCACCAGGTCGAGGTCTTCGGCACCTGCGCGGAGTGCACCGCCCGAACCTGAGGCCCCTCATCCCCCCGGGGCGAACCGCATCGGGGCACCCAGCGCGGCGGCCGCCGGGACGAGCGTGGCCGGGAGCCCGTCGTCGGGCTCGGCGGCCGCGCCCGGTCCGCCGGCGCGGATCCACTCGGAGAGCGCGTCCTGCCGTTCGGCGTGGTGCACTCCGGACAACCACAGCGTGGGCCCGGAACACTCCCCCACGCCGCTCCGGTGAGCCACTGCGGCGACCGTGGCCAGCGTGCACCGACGCAGGCAGCCGGTGGTGACCAGGACCGCTCCCCGGGTGTCGCGCACCGCTGCGGCCAGGGACGCGGCGGCGGCCGCCGCACCCGCGGACGACGCGCACGTCTCTCCCCGGCAGAGCGCCACCACCGGCCCCGGAGCAGTCGGGTGTCCGTCGGTCACCGGAGGAGTCCCCGCTCGTAGGCCTTGCGCAGGCGGGCCGGAACCAGCCGTTCCTCCCCGTCGACACGGATCCGCACCATGGGGACGGGCGTCGCCTTCCACTGCGCCTTCCGGGACCGGGTCCGCGACCGGGAGGTCCTGCGCTTCGGTACCGCCACGACTCAGCCCTCCGTCGCCCGAGCGCCGCGGTACCGGGCGTAGCGCTGGTTGAAGCGCTCGACGCGGCCCGCCGTGTCGAGCACCCGCTGGTTCCCCGTCCAGAAGGGGTGCGAGGCCGCGGAGATGTCGACGCTGACGAGCGGCAGCGTCTCTCCGTCGACGTCGATGGTCCCGGTCGCGGCGACCGTGGAGCGGGTGCGGTAGAGCGCGCCGCTCGCCGCATCGCGGAAGACCACGGTGCGGTACTCGGGGTGGATGCCCGTGCGCATCAGGCTCGGTCCTCTCGGTCGGTGGTGGCTGCCCGGTCGTCCGGGGCAGGGGTGGCCTCGCACGGGTCCTCGTGCCAGGAGCCGAAGGGGTCGGTGAGGGCGCGCCACGCATCGGGTCCCGCGGCCAGTTCCTCGTCGGTGAGCAGCGCGGCGTCGAGGGCGGTGATGACCGCGACACCGGGCTGCCGGTGGGACAGCACGGCCAGTTCGGTGTGCCGGTCACCGTGCAACGGGTGCCACCGCAGCGCGGCGGCCACCTGGCGCTCCGGATCGACGTCGTCCCACGCGCCGCTGTCGTCCGTCAGGGTGGCCAGCCACGGCCCGGCGTCGCCCATGCGCATGCCCTGCCCCGCGGACTCCAGCCACAGTGCACGGTCATGCTGGCTGGCCAGCCAGATCCGCCCTCTGCTGAGCACCACGCCTTCGAGCAGGACGTCCAGCGCGTCGTGCAGCCGCTCCGGGTGGAAGGGGCGAGCCGCCTCGAACCGGATCACGCTCACGCCGACGTCCTCCCCGAGCGGGGGCTGCCCGGGCAGCAGTGAGTCGTGCGCGGACGAGAGCCGGCCCCGGCGGGCCCCCGGCCCCACGGCCGCGAGCAGGTGATCGGCGCCGGCGGCGATGTCGGCCCGTGGCACTCCGGAGATCATCCGGTCCAGCACGGCGTCGAGCCGGGCCGCCGACCACGCGTCCACCGGCCCGCCCGCGAGGAGCACCGCGTCGGCGAACGCGACCTGCCCCAGCCCGACCTGGGCGAGGGTGCGCTCGTCGTCCGGCGTCGCGGCGAGCCCACGGTCGGCGAGATCCTCGCCGCCCGTGACGTCGTCGAGCCAGCTGCGGCCGTCGACGACGGCGAGCACTCCGGCGACGTCCACCCGGTCGGCCACCGTGCCGGTGGGCTCGACCGGCACGTCGTCGAGGATCAGGTGGGCGATCGACCAGCAGAGGTGCTCCGGCTCCAGGGCCGGATCCAGCTGCAGCACGATCCGGCCGACCTCGGGCCGGCCGCCGAGTTCGTGCAGCAGGGGCAGCAGGTCCAGCCGGAGCGTGCAGGAGAGGCAGCCGTGGGCCAGCTCGACGGCGGTCCGATCCTCGACGAGGCCGTCGCGGGTGCGCCGGGTGACCGTTCGGAGGACCACCCCCTCACCGAGCCGGCCGACGTCGTGGTGCACGACCACGGTCCCCGACCTGGCGAGCAGATCACGACTCACCCGACCGCAGTGGCGGCCCTCGAGGCCCGTGACGATCACCAGTGGGGTGCGGGAGGACGTCATGCACCCCACCCTAGTCGCTAACGAGAACCGTTTTCATCTAGGGTGGTCGGCACGGCCCCGGACAGCCCGGGGCGACGACTTCTGGAGGTGCCGTGGCCACCTACTGCGAGGTGACCGGACGCCGGCCCGGCTTCGGAAAGACCGTGAGCCACTCCCACCGGCGCACGTCCCGCCGCTTCGAGCCCAACCTGCAGCGCAAGCGCTTCTTCCTGCCGGGCGAGAACCGCTGGATCCGGCTCACCGTCTCGGCCAAGGGGATCAAGACCATCGACGCCCAGGGCATCGAGGCCGTGGTGGCGAGGATCCGCGCGACCGATCCCGACGTCCGCCGCCGGCTCGGTGCGGGACGGCGGGACTGATGGCCCGCGCCACCGACATCCGGCCCATCGTCCGGCTGAAGTCCACCGCGGGCACGGGCTACACGTACGTGACGCGCAAGAACCGGCGCAACGACCCCGACCGACTCGTGCTGCGCAAGTACGACCCGATCATCCGCAAGCACGTCCAGTTCCGGGAGGAACGCTGACATGGCCAAGACATCCAAGATCGTCCGCGACCAGCAGCGTCGCGAGACCGTGGCGCGGTACGCCGAGCGCCGCGCCCAGCTGAAGGAAGCGGCCCGTACCGCCGCCACGTGGGAGGAGCGGGAGGCCGCCCAGCAGGCCCTGCACCGGCTGCCGAGGAACGCCAGTCCCACCCGGCTGCGCAACCGGGACGTCGCCGACGGGCGTCCGCGCGGGCACCTGCGGAAGTTCGGACTGTCCCGGGTGCGGTTCCGCCAGATGGCGCACGCCGGCGAGCTGCCCGGCGTCCGGAAGAGCAGCTGGTGACGCCGGCGGGCGTCCGTCCCCGGAAGAAGCGCCGGCTGGACGGACCCGTGAGCTGGTACGACGTCCCCACCCTCCGTTCGTTCATCTCCGACCGCGGGAAGATCCGCAGCCGCCGGGTGACCGGTCTGGATCCGAAGCAGCACCGCCAGGTGGCGCGGGCGATCAAGAACGCCCGCGAGATGGCTCTCCTCCCCTATCCGAGCAAGGGCCGCTGAGGGCGGCCGGCGGATGAGCGAGCACTACGAGCAGATGGGCGAGTTCCACGACCTCTTCATGGACGACGCCTGGGAAAGGCTGCGACCCACGCTGACGGAGGCCTTCGCACAGCTCGACGCCGACGCGACGGTGCTCGACCTGGGCGCGGGATCCGGGGTGGGCACGCGGGTGCTGGCCGCGTGCACCCCGGCGCGGATCATCGCCGTGGAGCCGTCCCGCACGATGCGCGCGGTGCTCACCGCGCGCGTCGTCGACGACCCGGATCTCTCCGCGCGGGTCAGCATCGTCGCGGATCCGCTCCCTCAGGCGCTGGCTGACTGCCCCTCCCCCGTCGCCGGCTTCGTCTGCGCCCACGTCCTCGGGCACCTCGGCGCGGCCGACCGGCGGTCGACCTTCGGCCGCATCGCCGGCCTCCTCCGGCCGTCCGCGACCGGGGTCGTCACGACCGCCCCGGTAGCCGGCAACCCTGCGGCCGCCGTCGTGGAGGAGGCACGGCGCATCGGTGACCTGACCTACGTCGCCCGGCACCTGCCGCCGCACGCCGGCCTCGCCGTGAGCGAGTACGAGGTGCACCGGGACGGACGCCTGATCCGCCGGGAGCGGTTCACCTCGACGTGGTCACCACCGACGGACGACCAGCTCCGCACCGAGCTGGCCGCGGCCGGCCTCGCCCTGGAGCTGGCCGGCCCGGGACAGGGACTCGTGCGGCCCGCTGCCGGTCGCGCCAGGTGAGCGAACCGGAGGTCCTGGTCGTCGGTGCCGGACCGCACGGTCTCACCGCCGCCTGCTACCTGCTCGCGGCCGATCCTGCCCTCGCCGGTCGGATCGTCGTCGCCGACCCGCAGCCGTGGCTGTCCACCTGGACGGCTCGCTTCACCGCGCTGGAACTGGGCAGCCTGCGCTCGGCGTGCGTCCACCACCCGCACCCAGAGCCGTACGCGCTGCTGCGGTGGGCGGAGGCGGCCGGTCGCTCCGCACAGTTCCGCGGACCCGTCGCGGCCCCCGGAGCCGGCCTGTTCGCCGACTTCTGCCGGTCGCTCGTCGCCGCGTCCGAGCTCGACACCGCCCACGTCCGGCAGGCCGTGGCCGCGCTGCACCCGAGGAGTGACGGGCGGGTGGACGTGCACCTGACGGATGACCGGCTGCGGGTGCGCGCCGTCGTGCTCGCCACCGGCGGTTCCCGCCCGCACGCACCGGTGGCCGGCGCCCTGCACAGCGACGCCCTCGACCTGTCGACCGTCCGCGCCGGGGACGACGTGGTGGTCGTGGGCGGCGGGCTCACCGCCGCCCACCTGGCCCTGCGCGCCGCAGCCCGCGGCGCAGCGGCCGTACTGCTGGTGCGCGCACCGCTGCGGACTCGGCTGATGGACGTAGAGGCCGGCTGGCTCGGCGCCGACCTGCCGGACTTCTTCCGGCTGGCCCACGAGGATCGCGCGCGGGTCGTCCGGCATGCCCGGCCGGGGACGGTTCCCGCTCCGGTGTGCGAGGCCCTGCGCGACCATTCGCGGGTGCGGGTGCAGGTCGGCCGGGTCGCCGGCATCGGGCCTGACCGCCTCCGCCTGACCGACGGCGGGGAACTCGCCGCCGACCACGTGTGGCTCGGAACGGGGTACGCCCAGGACGTCCGCGCCGACCCGGTGACAGCCCGCCTGCTGGACGAGGTGCCGGTGGACGTCGTCGCGGGCCTGCCGGTGCTCGGGCCCGACCTGTCCTGGGGCGGGACCTCAGTCCATCTCAGCGGCGGGCGAGCCGCCCTCGAGATCGGCCCCGCCGCACGCGGTCTGGCGGGCGCTCGCATGGCCGCCGAGCGCTACACCGAGGCCATCACGGGCATCCCACCCCGCCGCCGGCAGTACCCGGTGCCCAGCGCCGCGTCGGACTGCTGACGCCTCGGCGCCGCGACCCGGCAGGGTGCCCGGCCCCGACGGACCTACGGCCGGCGCCCCAGCGCGACCAGGGTCGTCGCATCCACCGGGGCGCCGTCCGCGAGCCGTTCCAGGTACCCCGCCCGCACGGCGCCGACCTGCTCGTCGTCCAGGCCGGTCAGCATCCCGCGGAAGCCCGACCCCAGCACGAGCAGCCACAACACGTGCGGATCCATGGGCAGCACGAGGGGCACCGTGGTGACGTCGACGTCGGCCAGCCCCCGGTCGGCCAGCCAGCTGCCCAGCGCCACCCGATCACCGAGCTCCTGCACCCGGGTGGACGCGCGCGGCGTCTCCATCGGCTGCCCCCGCACGGCACCGACGGCGCCGACGAGCGCCTCCCCCGCCGGCACCAGCGCGCCGCGCTCCCAGATCGTGACGGCGACCCGACCACCGGGTCGGGCCCGGCGGACCAGCCACTCCGTGCCGGCGTCCATGTCGGGGAAGAAGAACGCCCCCAGCACGCACTGCACGACGTCGTACCCGTCGGGCTGCCAGGACGTGACGTCGGCCGCGTGCGTCCGCAGCTGCGGGAGCCCGGCCGCCGACCTCGCGGCCATCGCCACCATGGACTCCGACAGGTCCACCGCATCCACCAGTCCGCGAGCACCGACCGCCCGCGCGGCGGGCTCCGCCGATGCGCCGGTCCCGCAGCACGCGTCGAGGACCCGCTCGCCCTCGGTCGGCCGGGTGACCGCCACCGTGCCGGCGCCGACCGGCCCCCAGAGGTGCTCGGCCAGCCGCCCGAAGTCCTCGGCGGCCTCGTCCCAGGCGCCGAGAACCCCGGCGACCGTGGACCGGTCAGCTCCCTCGCTCATCGCACTCCTCGTGTCTCCCAGCCGGGCAGGCCGAGCCCGTCAGACCATCGGACGACGCCGGAACCACAGGGTCCCTCCGGCGACCAGCGCCGTCAGGCCACCGGCGGTGAGAGCGACCAGGGGCCACGGGCGCTCGGCGGCTGCCGCTGCGGTGGCCTCCTCCCGAGCACGCGCGCGCACCGACCGGGCGGTGTCCCGGTCGGACGAGACGGCGGCCAGCTCCTCGACGACCGGCAGCTGGGCGATCTCGCCCAGGGCGGCCAGATCGAGGGCCGCGCCGGCGCTCGCGTTCCGCAACCCGCCCCGCTGACCGGCGTCGAGAACGCACTCCCGGCCGTCCGCCGTCCGGCCGACGTAGTCGGTCACGGTGGCGCTCCCCCCTGCGGCCGCCGGGTTGCCCGGTCCGACCGAGAAGGTCAGGACGGCGGAGGCCGACACCCGTGAGCCCGAGTTCAGCGTCGCCGACTGGGTGATCGGCACGCGGTACACGCCCGGGGCGGTGAACGCCCAGTTGGCGTGCTGATGGGTGTTCATCGGCACGGTGAGCGACTTCGGCCCGCCTCCGCTGCTGAAGATCCGCTGCCCGACGCCGCCGAAGGAATCGGTGGAGAAGACCTCGACGCGGCCGGGCCCGGACACGCTCCCCAGGGAGAAGGTCACCCCGCCGCGGACCGCGGCCATGAGCGTCGGGTGCTGGGTGTTCCAGCCGAGCCACGGGACGCCCGCCTGCTGGGTCTGCGAGGCCAACCAGACGGGGGTGCCGGCGGCGCCGAGGAAGGTGTACGAGGCTCCGGCCGGAACTCCGACACGGGTCGCGTCGGACATGTGGAACACCACGCCGGCCGGATCGCGCCAGGTCGTCCCGGACCGGTCGTCCTTCACCAGCCCGACCAGTGCTCCGTTCGCCACCTGTGCCCCGAGGTCGAAGTGCCCGGACGAGGCGACGACGGCCGCCGAACGGCGGGTGACCGGGACCGGGGTGCAGGCAGGCGTGGTGCTGACCGGGGGGACGGCCGCCGGCGGGGTGCCTCCGACGGAGCCCACGGGGACCGGCGGGAGGCCCGGGTCCAGCGGAGCGACCGGGGGCGGTGTCGCGCCGCTCGCCGGGGCGCCGGCGATCTGCTCCGGTGTGCGCCCGCACATCTGCTCGGTCACCTTCGCCGGGTCGACCGCGCCGACGGCGACGAGCAACGTCGCCGTCTGCGAACCGGGGCCGCCCACGGCGCTGAACCGGGAGTCCAGGCAGTAGACGCCCTCCGCGCTGAACGCCCAGTTGCCGTGCGCGTGCTCGCGGAACTCGATCGAGGTCGGGCTCCCGGGCACGGAGCCGAGGAGGACGACGGGATCGGCCGCGAGGCGGGACTGGAAGATGCTCACCTCACCCGGTCCACGGGTGCCCAGAAGCTCCCACCGCACGGCCGTGGCCGTCGTTCCGGCTCCGAAGCCGACGTTCCAGCCCGGCCACAGGAGCTCCGCGACCTGCGTCTGCGGCAGCACCCACGCAGTGGTCGTCCCCGCTCCGAACACCTTCTCCAGAACGGGATTGGTGACCTTCGCACCAGGCGCGGCGACGAGCGTGGCGGCACCGGCGGCGTGGTCGACGGGCGGGCTCGAGGTGTCGTCACGGACGACGAGCCGCAGCCCGGAGGCGGTCAGCTCGGACCGGATGTCCACGTGGCCCCGGTCGAGGACGTGCCGCCCGCTGGCCGGCAGCGATCCCCAGCCCGGCGCCGGCTGCTGCGGCTGTCCGGTGCCCGGATCCGTCGGGGCCGGGCCGGGTGGCGGGTCCGTCGGCGTCGGACCCGGTGGCGGGTCGGTGGGTGTCGGATCGGTCGGCGTGCCACCGCCGTCGGAGGGCAGTGCGCCCACGACCACCACGTAGGTGTCCATGGCCTGCAACGAGGCGCCGTCGGCACGCACGGCCTCGGCGGTGACGTCCAGCTCGTAGGTGCCGGGGGCGGAGAAGGTCCAGTTGGCGTGCGCGTGGTTGCCGGGTCCAGCGCGGAAGGCCGTGCTCCTCGGGCCGTCGATGGGATCGAAGATGATGTGCGCCTCGCCGGTGGGCCCGCTGTCGAAGACGTGCACCTCACCGGGGCCGCGGGCGGCGGTCAGCGAGAGCGTCGTCGTGTCGCCCTGCAGTGCGCCGAGGGGAATGGTCTCGGTGTCCCAGCCCGCCCACACCACGGCGGGGTCCTGGATCTCGGGGATCATCCAGACGGTGTCGCCGGGTTCTCCGAGGAACTCGTAGCCGGGGACGTCGGGAACGGCGATCTGCCCGGCGTCGGTCACCTGGAGCGCGACGTCGGCAGGGTCGTGGACGACGTCGTCACCGGTGACGTCCTCCCGGAGCCGCAGCGCCAGGTCGCCGCCCTCGAGGGTGACGTGGAAAGCGTCCACGTGTCCCTGGTCGAGCACCAGTCGGCCGTTCCAGGTCTCGGCGGCCTGCGCCGCCCCGACCCCCGTCAGGGCGGCGACCCCGCCCGCGAGGAGGAGCGTGCTCAGGCCGGCGGCGACCGACCTGGTGCGACGGCGGGCGGCGAGAGTCCGGCCGAGACGGTGGACCGGAACGGTGCCCTCGGTCGTGCGACGGGGCACCTGTACAGAGCTCATGTCGGTAATGATTATCATTCGTGACGTGCCGTTGACCAGCCTGCCTGCGCATTCGTCCCGGAAGAGGGCGGCGCGGACGGCGGCGTGCCTGTTAGCGGCGGGCCTGGTGGCCGGCTGCGCCACCCCCGGGCTGAGCGCGCACGACGATCGGGTGCAGGTGGTCACGACGACCGGGATCCTGGCCGATCTGGCCGCGCACGTCGGCGGCGACCGCATCCGCGTGACGTCGCTGGTCCCGGACGGCGCAGACCCGCACTCCTACGAGCCCAGTCTCCGGAGGATCCGCGACGTCGCCTACGCGGACGTGGCCTTCAGCAACTACATGATGCTGGAGCAGCACGCCATCGTGAAGGCACTGGACGCCAACCTCCGGCCGGGGGTCCCGAACGTGTCCCTGGCCGAGGGAGCCGTGGCGTACGCGGCCGAGATCATCTCGCTGGTCGAGAACGTCTCCCTGGACACCATCTGGCTCGGGCTCCGGGTGGCCGGCTCCGGTGAGCAGCACGCCGCGACCCGGGCCTCGGACGTCCTGCTCAGCGCGACCGGCATGGAGGGCCCGGGAGACCTGGTCGGCTACCTGACCGGCTCGTTCGGTGAGCCCGAGGTCTTCCTCGACTCCTCCGACGGGTTCGACGCCGCGAGCGGCTACCGGGACGACACCGCGGTGCTCCCGCCCGACGCCCACAGCCACATGAGCTGGGCCTTCACCGAACCGGGGGTGTACCGCCTCACCCTCAGCGCCCGGCTCGCCCCCGATCCGACGAGCCGGCCGGTCGACGTGGGCGAGGCGACGTACACCTTCGCCGTCGGCATCGACCCGCACGGCGTCCGCGGCATGGCGGATGCCACCGTGCTGGACGGTGGCCACGCCGACCTCAGCGTGGATCTCGACCGCAGTGCCCTGACGGTGCATGCCGACCCGGGGAGCGGATCCCACGGCACGCACGCGCACGACCTCGACCCGGCCGAGACCGTCATCGCCGTGCCGAACAAGGCGCTGCAGGAAGTACCGGCCGGGCCGGGATTCCGGTTCCTGGGCAGGCCCGGCACGCAGCTGTACCAGCTCCCGCAGGCCGTCCTGGGCAAGCACGTGCACGGGGAGATCGATCCGCACCTGTGGCACGACGTCCGCAACGCCATGGCCTACGTCGAGCTGATCCGCGACACCTTGACCGAGGTCGACCCCGCGGGGGCCCGGACCTACCGGGACAACGCCGAGGCCTACCTCACGGAGCTCGACGGGCTCGACCACGAGATGACCGAGATCCTCGCCGACATCCCGCTCGGGTCCCGCCACCTGATCACCACGCACGACGCCTTCGCCTACCTGGCCCGGGCCTACGGCCTGGAGATCGCCGGGTTCGTCACACCCAACCCCGCGACCGAGCCCAGCCTGGCCGACCGGCGGCGGCTCGCCCAGACCATCCGCAACCTCGACGTCCCCGCCGTCTTCCTGGAGCCCAACCTGGCGGCCCGCTCGTCGACCCTGACGGAGATCGCCGGAGAGCTCGGCGTCGAGGTGTGCGCCCTCTACGGCGACACCTTCGACGACGACGTCCGGGACTACGTCGAGCTGATGCGCTTCAACGCCCGGTCCCTGCACGACTGCCTCACGCTCACGTCACCCTCCGCGGAAGAAGGCCAATGACCACGCTCCGGGGCCGCCGACGGCGGCCGCTACTCGTCCTCGGCCTGCTGGGCCTGCTCGCCGGCCCGGCCGGCGTCCTCCCGGCCGCCGGCGCGACCGACGAGGACCCTGCCCTCGAGCAACAGCTCAGCGGGGACGAGCGGGTCGTCGAGGAGGCCGCCGAACTCGGGCTCGGCCACGTCGACATGGGACCGCTGTTCCTCGACGGCTCGTGGACGTTCATGGTCCACGACGACTCCTCGGCCGCGGAGTCGGTGTGGCGCCACACGGAGCAGACCGTGTTCCGGGTGGACGACGCGGCGCTCCGGACGGTTCCGGACGACCCGGCCTACGACTTCCTGCACGCCGAACCCGGTCAGCCGGTGCACGTCCTCCCGCAGACCCAGGACCCTGACGTGGTCTGGCTGGGCTGGAACACCCAGGACCCCGAGGTGATGGAGCGGATCGACCGGGGTGTGACGATGCGCCTCGACGGCGTCGAGGGGCCGGGCAGCATGGTGGTCTACCTGCAGTCGGGGAACCTCGGTGCGCCGGAGCCGCTCTGGGACAGCGAGAACCCCGATCCGCAGGACCTCTGGGTCGACGTCAACACCCACACCCACGCCAACTGGGTCTTCACCGAGCCGGGCGTCTACCTCGCCCAGGTCACCCTGACGGCCGACCTGGTCGACGGCGACCGGGTGAGCGACACCCGCACGCTCCGCTTCGCCGTCGGCACCGGGACCAGCGCCGAGGAGGCGCTGGCTGCCTCGCCCCTGCCCGTACCGGGTCCGGGCAGCGACGCCGGGGAGCCGGCGCCCGCCGCTGACGAGGCCGGCAGCGGCGGGGTGGACCTGACCGGCACCCTGCTCCTGGGGACCGCGGTCGCGGCGGCAGCGCTCGTGATCCTGTTCGCCGTCACCACGCTCCTCGGCCGCCGGTCGAAGAAGCGGGCGCTCGCCGACCGCACCCAGGGAGCCGGTGCGTGACCGTCCTGCAGGTCGAGGACGTCTCGGTCGCCCTCGGGGGGCGCACCGTCCTGCGCGACGTGGACCTGTCGGTGGAGGCCGGGGAGTTCGTCGGTCTCATCGGCCCGAACGGGGCCGGGAAGACGACCCTGCTGCGGACCGTCCTCGCCCTCGTCCGGCCCAGCGCCGGCAGCGTCCTGGTTCAGGGACGCCGGGCACGGCCGGGGGCCCCCGGCGTCGGGTACGTCCCGCAGCGGCACGAGTTCGCCTGGGACTTCCCCATCTCCATCGAGCAGACCGTGATGACCGGGCTCGTGGGCCGGCAGGGCCTCTTCCGCCGCCCGTCCGCCTCCGACTGGCGGCTCGTGGCCGACGCGCTCGACCGGGTCGGCATGGCCCACCTGCGCACCCGACCGGTGGGCGAGCTCTCCGGCGGTCAGCGCCAGCGCGTCCTCGTGGCCCGGGCCCTGGCTCTGCATCCCTCGGTGCTGCTGCTCGACGAGCCCTTCACCGGCCTCGACATGCCCACCCAGGAGCTGCTGAGCGACCTCTTCACCCGGTTGGCCGGCGAGGGCACCGCCGTGCTGATGACGACGCACGACCTGCTGGAGGCCCTGGCCCGCTGCGGGCGTCTGGTGCTGCTCAACCGCACCGTCGTCGCCGATGCCCCGCCTGACCGGCTGCGCGACCCCGAGCTGTGGGTGCGGACGTTCGGGCTGTCCGAGCGGTCGCCCCTGCTCGCGTTCCTGACGGCGGCGTGACGTGTCGATCCTGGAGTTCCTCACCGACCTGTTCAACCCCGACCTGCGCTTCCTGCCCAAGGCGCTGCTGATCTCGGTCATGTCCGCCGTGGTGTGCGGCGTGGTCGGGTGCTTCGTCGTCCTGCGCGGGATGGCCTTCATCGGCGACGCCGTCGCCCACGCGGTCTTCCCGGGCCTCGCGGTCGCCTTCGTGCTGCAGGGCAGCCTGGTGCTCGGCGGTGCGGTCGCCGGAATCATCACCGCGGTGCTCGTCGCCGTGTTCTCGCAGAACCGCCGACTGAAGGAGGACTCCGTGATGGGCGTCTTCCTCGTGGGCAGCTTCGCGCTGGGCGTCGTGATCATCTCGCGGGCGCCCGGCTATGCCGGCTCGCTGCAGCAGTTCCTCTTCGGGTCCATCACCGGCATCCCGGACAGCGACGTCGTCGTCGTGGCCGTCGCGGCGGTCGTCGTGCTGGGGCTGGCGTTCGCCCTGCACAAGGAGTTCGTCGTGGTCACCCTCGACCGCGAGATGGCCCGGGCCATGGGCCTGTCGGTGTTCTGGCTCGACATCGTGCTCTACGTGATGGTCACCCTCGCCGTGGTCATCTCCATCCAGACGATCGGGAACATCCTCGTCCTGGCCCTGCTGATCACCCCGGCCGCCACGGCACGGCTGCTCACCGACCGGCTGGGCGTGATGATGACCCTCGGCCCGCTCATCGGCGGGTTGTCGGCCCTGGTGGGGCTCTACCTGTCCTGGACCTACGACTACCCCACCGGCGGGACGATCGTGCTGGTCAGCACCGCGGTGTTCCTCCTCGCCTGGACGCTGGCGCCCCGCCACGGATTGGTCGCCACGTGGCGCTCGGCGCGCCGGCAGCCGGACGACGCCGGTCTCGACGACGGCGTGACCGTGGTGGGCGGGGACCGGCGATCGCCGGCGTTGGACGCCGGCCGATGACCCCGGCCGGGCGCGACCCGGCCAGGTCGGTGCTGCTGACGGCCGGAGGCATCGGCCTCGCCGTCGCCGTGGGAGCGGGCGTCGTCCTGCTCACCGAGGGCGGACCGCAGAGCAGGAGCCGCCCGGCCGTCGAGGCACCCCAGGTGGTGCTGCCGGACGCGGAGGCCGCCGCCGGCGCTCCGGCAGACGCCTCTCCCGGCGTCCCGGCCGCGGCCTGGGTGCGGGAGGCGGCGTCCCGCACCGGCGTGCCCGACCGGGCGATGCAGGCCTACGCGACCGCCGCCCTGGCCCTGGCCGACGAGGAGCCGGGCTGCGGACTGGGCTGGAACACCCTGGCCGCGATCGGCCAGGTCGAGTCCGTGCACGGAACCATCGCCGGCGGCGCCCTGGGAGCTGACGGCGTCGCCAAGCCCGCCATCGTCGGCATCCCCCTGGACGGCGACGGCGTCGCCAGCATCCCCGACACGGACGGCGGCCGGCTGGACGGCGACCGGACATGGGACCGGGCGGTGGGACCCATGCAGTTCATCCCCTCGACCTGGGAGCGGTGGGCAGCCGACGGCGACGGCGACGGCGCGGCCGACCCCCAGGACGTCGACGACGCCGCCCTGGCCGCGGCGCGATACCTCTGCAGCGGCGGAGGATCGCTGGCGACAGCGGAGGGCTGGACGGCCGCCGTCACCAGCTACAACAACTCGCTGGAGTACGCCGCGCAGGTCGCCGGGATCGCGAGCCGGCACGCGTCCGATCTGGGCTGACGCGCGCACAGCGCCCGTGCCGGATCTCTGCCCTGCCACTCGAGGGCCGTGACGTGCGAACCGACCCGATGGCACGGCGCTCGTCGCTCGCCACCCCGTCCACCACACATGGCAGTGGGGTGACGGCACGCTGTGCGCGTGCCGCCACCCCACTGGGTCGTACGGTCCTGCGTTACCGGACGACGGCCCTCCGGCGTCGGCCGAGGCCCAGAGCCAGGACCCCCATGCCGAGCAGGAACACCCCGACCGCACCGGCCTGTGCCGCGTGCGTGCCGGTGAACGCGAGGCCACCCGGCTTCGACACGTCACCGCTCCCCGCCGGCGGCGGAGTGGTGTCCGCGACCGGAGGGGTGGGCGGCGGCGGGGTGGTGCCGCCCGGGCCGGGCGGCGTGCTGCCGTCAGCAGCCGTGACGGTCACCGCCGTCCAACCCACCAGCGTGCCGTCGGCGCCGAAGGCCGCCAGCCGGTGGTGCCCGGCCTCCACGTCCGTCGGAACCGGAACGGTGACGTTGCCGTTCTCGTCGGCCTGGGCCCAGTCGCCGCCCACCAGCGTCGGCGAGCTGAACAACCAGACGGCGACCCACGCGCCCGCGTGCTGGGCGCCGAGTGCGATGGTCACCGGCTCGCCCGGCCGGAGGGTCGTACTCGGCAGCTGGATGCCGCCCGCAGGACTCCCGGCGAGTTCGTCACCGGTCCGCGGTGCCGGCTCGGCCGACGGCTTCGCCGGGTCCGTCGGGTCCGTCGGGTCCGTGGGATCGGTCGGATCCGTCGGGTCCGTGGGATCGGTCGGGTCCGTCGGATCCGTCGGGTCCGTGGGATCGGTCGGGTCCGTGGGATCGGTCGGATCCGTCGGGTCCGTGGGATCGGTCGGGTCCGTTCCTTCGACGCTCAGGGTGACCGGCTGCGACTGGATGTGGGTCCTGCCGTCGTCGAACACGAGGTGCGCGGTGACCGTCGCACCGTCGAGCCGGCTGGTCGCCGGCATCGACAGCTGAGCGGTCGTCTGCCCCGCCATCAGCTCGGGAGTTGCTGTGCCGGCCGGATGGACGTACCAGGCCCACCGGTCGAGCACGGAGTCCGGCGCGACCGACGCGGTCAGCTCGACGGTTCCCCCGGCCTGGTACTGCTCGGCCGCCCCGCTGACGGTGACCTGCTCGCGGGGAGCGGCGCCGTGGTCGTCGACGTGGATCGTCGACTGCTCACTGGTGGCGAGGACATCCCCCGCGGCGGAGAGGAGTTCGGCGTAGACGAGCGCGCCGTCCAGCGCCTGCTGCGCCCGCACGTCGTGGGCAGGTCCGGTAGCGCCGGGGATCTGCACGAACGCCGCCTGGTCGGGCCGCTTCCACCACCAGCGGTAGGTGTCGCTGTCAGCCGCCGCCGGATCGGCATTGGCGCGCAGCTGGACGGTGTTGCCCTGGTGGTAGTGACCGGACAGCGAGTCCAGCAGCAGCAACTGCTCGCCCGCCGGGGTGTCGGTCACCCGTACCTGGATGGTGGCCGTGCCGATGTGGTGACCGGTCCGGGTGTCCGTCGCCTCCGCATAGATGTACTGCCCGTCCATACCGGCGGTGACCGGCACGCCGAGGTCCGGCGTGGTGGCACCTTCGAACGGGACCACGTCGTAGTTCTCGTCCACCTGGTACCAGCGCCAAGAGACGCCGTCACGGGCCGGGTACAGGTCGGCGGAGACCTCGAGGTTCTCGCCGACGCGGTAGACGGACCGGAGGCCGCCGATCTGCAGCTCGCGCTCGGTGACCGTCGCGGTCAGCGCCGGGGACTGGCCGAGGACCGTCACCCCGTCCGCGTCGATGACCTGGAGCGCCGCCTCGCTGTAGGCGAACATCGAGGTGGCGAGGGTGTAGGGGTTGCTCCCGATCGGCTGGTCGCTCCACTCCTGGAGCGGGTACCACTCGACGGCGCCCGGCAGACCACGCGTGACCCAGCGCAGGGTCTGGCCGCTCTGCAGCGCCGGGTGGGTCACGGCGATCTCGACCGGGTCGCCGCCCCAGTAGCTGTCCTGGAGGCCGGTGACGCTCACCGGCACGCCGGTCCCGACGTTGCTGCCGGTGACCCGGATCGGGTACCAGCCGCTCTGCTGCAGCGTCTTCCAGTTCTCGTCGATGACCACGACGGCCAGCTCGTGGCCGTCCCAGGAGGCCGTGGCATCGCGGGTGAGGCGGTCTCCGCGCACGATGTCGTCGTTGGTCTGCACGTAGTACTCGGTGGGGAACTCGGGCGTCCGGACGAGCCAGGCGAGTTGCTGTCCCTCGGCGAGGGTGACGCCGACGGCGCGGGCGCTGATGGTCTCTCCGGCGGCGTAGCTCTCCCGCAGGCCGGAGATGCCGAAGACGTCGCTCCCGGCCTCCTCGGTGACGGTGACCGTCACCGGCGCGGAGGCGGAGGCGGTGAAATCGTTCGCCACCGCGGGGATGAAGCGCGCGGTGATGCTGCGGTTGCCCAACCCCAGTGAGTCCACCTCCAGGCTGGCCTGGCCGGCGCGCACCCCCTCGTGGCCCAGGCTGGTGTCTCCGTCGAGGAACTCCACCCAGCCGACGGCACCGGCCGGCTCGACGGCGGCGTCGAGCGTGACCGGCTCGCCCGCAACGATGTCGGTGCTGCTCACCGACAGGTCCGTCGTGGTGGCCGTCGCCGGGGCGAGCTCACCGACGACGAAGGTGTAGTCCGCGGTGGACGAGACCGGAGCTCCGGTGGAGGCCAGTGTCGCGTCGGCCCGGACGGAGAGCGTGTACGTCCCGGGCTGGGTGAAGGCCCAGTTGTAGTGGGCGTGCGCGTATCCGAGGGTGAAGGACTTCCGGTCCTCGTCGGAGGACCACGCGCGCAGCGGCTGGCCGAAGGACCCGGTCTGGAACAGCTCCAGGTCCCCCGGACCGCTCATGCCGGTCAGCGTGAACGTCGTCCGGTCCCCCGTGACCGCACCCCGGGGCACGCTCTCGGTGGAGAACCCGGGCCAGACCTCGCCCTGCTTCTGGCTCTGCGGGGCCATCCAGATGGTCGACCCGCCGGGCGCGATGAACTCGTACCCCGCGGGCAGGGTCATCCTGTGGCCGTCACGGACGTGGAAGAGCACCTCGTCGGCGGCGAAGCGCTTGCCCAGCGCTCCGTCTACATCGGCCTTCGTCCCCAGGGTGAATTCGGTGCCGTCGAGGAAGGTCGAGATGGCGTCGGTGTGCTCCGTCGCCAGTACTCGTTTCTCGGCGCTGGGCGGCGGTGGCCCATCGGCGGCGGATGCGGCGCCCGGCAGGACCAGGGTGATGGCGAGAGCCGCCAGCCCGGTCAGTGCCGTCGCCGCGCGGGAGCGCGTGCGCATGGTCGGCCCTTCAACGGTCCCACTCACCGTCGCGGCGAGTGAGAGTGAGAATCATTCGCATGCAAGCTATGTGACGGACCTGTCCGGAAGCAAGCGGCCGTCGAGCTGACCTGGCCGTTTCGCCGGATCAGACGTTCCCGACCGGCTGATCGGGTTGCCGCGCAGAGCCGAGCCATCCCGTGCAGCCACAAGGCGCGGCCGCCACGAAAGGCCGCCAGTCGCCGACTGAACCCGTTCGCGACCGACAGCTCGGCGCACCGGCTCCACCGAGGCGCGGAGAGGTGGACAGGTCCTCCGCGGGAAGATCCCTCCGGGTCTTCCTCCGTCGATCGCGCCTCCCGCCGTACCGGGGGGAATCATGGGCGACCATGCAGGACGATTATCGTTGTCACGGAAGGGGCAGCGCCCGGGCACGCGCGTAACGTTCCAGCGACGGCGCAGCGTCCGATTCTCGGCGGCGGCCCTTCGTCGAACCCTCCCAGCAGAGGAGAGCCATGTCCGACCACCTTTCGTCGTCGACGACCCGCCGGACCGCCGGTGCCGGCCGGCTGCTGCGCAAGGCCGCCACGACGGTGGCGACCGGTGTCGTCGGGGTGCTGGTGGTCCGCGTCGCCGAGCGCGGCGATCCGGGCAGCCTTCCTCGCAAGGCAGCGGTCCGCGCGACCCGGTGGGGCATCGTCGGGTCCCGCCGCGCCGAGGCCGCGATGGAGAAGGCCCGGCTGAGCGCGGGCGACATCCGGGCACAGGCCTACGCCGACCTGGGCGAGCAGGTGCCTCCCCCGGCCGACCGTTCCGGCGGCCACGACCACGCCCACTGATGCCGCTGGGCATCGTCGCGGATGCCGGCGGGCGGTTGCGCCTGTCGGCGCCCGCTCTCGCCGGCTCGGCGTCCCGGGCCGTGCACGTCGAGAACGCCCTCGACGAGATCCCGGGTGTTCTGGCTGCGCACGCCTATCCGGTCACCGGGTCGGTCGTCGTCTGGGTGACCGCGGAGGCCGACCGGGCGCAGATCCTCACGGCCGTCGCCTCCGCCGACGTCCTCCCGGCCGACGCGCTCGCCGAGCGTGCGCCGCGCTCGGCGGACGTCACCACCACCGACCTCGTGCGGATCGGTGTGGGCGGGGCGGCTCTGGTGCTCCTGGGCGTCCGCCGGTACGGCCTGCGGCGCCCCCCGGTCCTGTCGCGCGGCGGCCGCTTCGCGGCGACGGTCGTCACGATCTTCACCGGCTACCCGTTCGCGAAGGGCGCCGTCGGCACCCTCGCCGGCCGCCGCACGGCGGGCACCGACGCACTCGTCACCGCTGCCACCGTGGCGAGCCTGCTGCTGCGCGAGAACGTCGTCGCGCTGACCGTCCTCTGGCTGCTCAACATCGGCGAGTGGCTGCAGGACCTGACCCTGCGCCGCACCCGTGCCGCCATCTCCGCCCTGCTCGCCGGTACCCAGACGACGGCCTGGGTGCTCCGTCCGGGCGATCCCGGCGTCGAGCAGCAGGTCGACCTCGCTCGCCTGCGTGTCGGTGACCTCGTCGTCATCCACGACCAGGCCACGCTCCCGGTCGACGGCGAGATCGTCGACGGCGAGAGCGTGATCGACCAGGCCGCCATCACCGGGGAGCCTCTGCCCGTGTCGGTGCGACCGGGCTCCCTCGTGCACGCCGGCTCGGTCAACCTGCGGGGCCGGATCGTCGTCCGGGCGACGGCCACTGGGTCCGACACCGCGATCGGCCGGATCATCGCCCGCGTCGAACGGGCCCAGGACGACCGCGCCCCGGTCCAGACCGTCGGCGAGACCTTCTCCGGCCGGTTCGTCCCGCTCTCCTTCGCGCTCGCCACCGCCACCTGGCTGGTCACCGGCGACGTCCGCCGCGCGATGACCATGCTCCTGGTGGCCTGCCCGTGCGCGGTGGGGCTCTCCACTCCGACGGCAGTGAGCGCGGCGATCGGCAACGGGGCCTCCCGTGGCGTGCTGATCAAGGGCGGCGCACACCTGGAGGCAGCCGGCCGCGTCGACACCGTGGTCTTCGACAAGACCGGAACGCTGACCGTCGGCCGTCCCGTCGTCACCAACGTTGTCTCCTTCTCCCCCGACTGGACCCCCGAGAAGGTGCTCGGCTACGCCGCGAGCTCCGAGGTGCACAGCCGGCATCCGCTCGCCCAGGCGGTCATCCGCTCCACCGAGGAGCGGCACGTCTACATCCCGCCGCACGAGGAGTGCGAGGTGCTGCTCGGTCTCGGGATGCGCACCCAGGCCGACGGGCGGGTGCTGCTGCTCGGCAGCGAGGCGTTGATGGCCGACCAGGGGGTGCCGGTCGGCCAGGAGGCCCTGACGTGGCTCGCCGAGTTGCGCGCCGCTACCGAGACCCCGCTCCTGCTGGCGGTGGACGGCGAGCTGATCGGGTTGGTGAGCCTGCGCGACGAGGTGCGCCCCGAGGCGCTGGAGGTCCTGCGCGCGCTGCGGGCCACGGGTGTCGAGCGCATCGTCATGCTCACCGGAGACCACGAGACGACGGCGGCCGCCGTGGCCCACTCCCTCGGCATCACCGAATGGCGCGCGGAGACGCTGCCCGAGGACAAGCAGGACGTGGTGACCGCGCTGAAGGCACAGGGGCACACGGTCGCCGTCGTGGGGGACGGCACGAACGACGCCCCCGCCCTGGCCAGCGCGGACATCGGGATCGCCATGGGCGTCTCGGGGACCGACGTGGCGGTCGAGACCGCCGACGTCGCGCTGGTCGGTGACGACCTGCGGCACCTGCTCGACCTCCGCGACCTCGGCCGCCGCACGCTGCAGATCGTCCGGCAGAACTACGGCATGTCCATCGCCGTCAACGGGGCCGGGCTCCTCGTCGGGGCCGCCGGTGCGCTCTCCCCCGTGCTGGCGGCCGTGCTGCACAATGCGTCGTCCGTGGCCGTCGCCGTCAACTCCGCCCGTCTCATCGGGTACCAGGGCACCGTCCCGCCGGACGGCAGCGACCGCCCGGCGGCCGACCGCGATCGAGGCGGTCAGCTCTCGTAGGGGTTGACCGGCGCCGGGATCGGAGTCACCGAACGGGCCTCGATCACCGGCTCGGGGTACCCGTCGGACGGATGGGCCGCCGGCGGGGACCAGGTCCCGACCACCTCGACCCACTCCCCCGGCGCGACGCCCTGGCGGTTCCCGTCGACCACGACGGAGACCGGGACCGCGTCGGCGGCGCAGCAGTTGATGCGGATGCGTGACAGGTACCAGCCGTCGTCCCCGCGCGGCACGACGAATCCCTGCAGCCGCACGGTGCTGGTCGTCAGCGGCCCCGGGTCGTCGGCGAGCGCCCACTGGCCGTACTCCAGCATCGACATGCTGCGCACCAGCTGCAGTTCCTCCGCCGGAACCGCCTCGGGCACCTGATCGGGTGTCGCCGCTGCGAGCGGCTGCGACTGGCGTTCGACCGTGAACACGCCGAGCGCCGGTGGGGCGACCATCAGGAGCACCGCGACGGGCAGCACGAGCAGCCAGGAGACCCAGGGGACGTGACCGTGCTGGTGGTCGTGGTCGTGATCCCGTGCCTGCGACGCGTGCCGGCCGACCGGTGAGACCCGGGGGCGATCGAGGACGAAGCCCACGGTGCCGCTGAGCAGGAGCGCGGCACCCGCCAGCACGAGCAGCGGCCGGAAGCCCGGCTGGACGTAGGCGAGGTAGGCGTCGGTGAGCGAGACGTGCAGGACCGTGCCGCCGAGCAGAACCAGCAACAGGTGGGTGACCAGCCGTTCCATGTCACCGCCCACCGAGCAGGATCCAGGCCGCCAGCAGGGCGCAGCCGACGGCGACCACGAAGGTGACCGGGGCGAACCGCAGTGCGAAGCGGGGGCCGAACGTGCCCGACTGCAGTGCGATCAGCTTCAGGTCGACCACCGGGCCGACGACGAGGAAGACGAGCCTGGACGTGAGGCTGAACGACGTCAGGCTGGCCGCGACGAACGCGTCCGCCTCCGAGCAGATGGACAGGACCACGGCGAGGGCGGCGAGGACGAGGACGGCCAGCACGGGGTCGCCCGCGACCGCGTCCAGCCAGGCCCGCGGCACGAGGACGTTCAGCGTCGCGGCCGCCACCCCGCCCAGCACCAGGAACCCCCCGGCGTGCACGAAGTCGTGCTGCGCGACGTCGAGGAACTGCCGCCCACGACTCCGGCCGCCGCTGTCGGCGGCCCGCTGTGGCAGCCGGAGCCAGTCCCCGCGGCCGAACGCGGCCCACACCCAGCCCACGACCACGGCGACCAGCAGCGAGGCAGCGAAACGGGCCACCGCCATCAGCGGCTCATCGGGGAAGGCGACCACCGTGGCGATCACCACCACGGGGTTGATCGCCGGTGCCGAGAGCAGGAACGCCAGCGCTGCCGCCGGCGCGACACCCCGGCGCACTAGCCCACCTGCGACCGGGACCGAGGCGCACTCGCATCCGGGCAGCACCGCCCCGGCGGCACCGGCGACCGGCACGGCCAGCACGGCCGAACGCGGCAGTGCCCGCTCGAAGAAGGAGGCCGGCACCAGGCTGACCGCAGCGGAGACCAGCACGCCGAGGACGAGGAACGGCAGCGCCTGCAGGCAGATCGCCGCGAACACCGTCCCCCAGGCCTGCACGCCCGGCGCCGAGAACCAGTCCGGCTGCACGAAGTACGCAGCGATGCAGAGCGCCAGCAGAACCATGAGGACGTCCCCGGACCGCACACCGGTCCGCGCGGTCCGCCCGCCGTCCGGGCGGACCAGGGGTCGCTCGGCCGTCACCTCGGGTGGCGCGACTGGGCGCATGGGGCCTCGATCGGTATGAGAACGGTTCTCCGTCGGCGCCGAGCCTCTCACGGGCCCGGTCGTCCCGGGCCCAGGCCGGGGGGTCAGCGGTCGCGGAGTGCCCGGAGGGCGGACTTCCGGGCGTCGCCGGTCAACCGGTCGAGGAAGACCCTGCCGTCGAGGTGGTCGACCTCGTGCTGCAGGCAGCGGGCCATGAGGCCTTCACCCTCGAGCCGCAGCGGCTTCCCGTCGACGTCGAACCCCTCGGCGACGCAGCGCATGGCGCGGACCGTGGGGGCCCAGATGCCCGGGACCGACAGGCAGCCCTCGTCGCCGTCCTGGATCTCCTCGGACCGCTCGACGATGACCGGGTTGACCATGTGCCCGATGACGCCGTCGATGTTGTAGGAGAACGCGCGCACGTTGACGCCGATCTGCGGCGCGGCCACTCCGGCGCGGCCCGGGTGGTCGACGGTGTCGACCAGGTCCCGCACGAGGGCCGCCAGCCAGCCGTCGAACGCCGTCACCTCGTCGGACGGGGTGCGCAGCACCGGGTCGCCGAGCTCGCGGATGGGGCGGATCGTCACGGCGAGCATTCTCTCAGCCCTGGGCGGGCGGTCCGATCGGCCCTCCCGGCAGAGTCGGCGCCCACCCCCGCAGCACCGATTCCCGGCAGCGCGCGAGGTCGTCGCCGGCCGCCACGCAGACGGCCACCGCGAGCTCGGGACCGTGCGACAGGGACGCCTCCGGCGGGAGCACGTCGGTGAGGACCAGCATGGTCAACCCGTGGCCGGCCGCCCAGAACCTCGTCGCCACCGCGGCGGGGTCGGCGTCGGCGGAGAAGCGGCCGGCCTGCCGCGCGCGCTCGGCCGCCTCGACGAGCCGCGAGAACGACGCGTCCGCAGCGGCCGGGTCCTCGAGGTCCGCGGCCGCGTCGAACATCGCGCGGTACAGGAAGGGGCTGGCGTGCGCGGCGGCGACGTAGGCGGCACCGAGCGCAGCCAGGTCGTGCACGGCGTCGTCCGTGCGGGGCACCTCCGCGAGCCGTCCCGCCAGCCGGGTGAAGCCCTCCTGGCGGACGGCCCGCCACAGCCCGGGCATGCCACCGAAGTGCGTGTAGACGGCGGTGGTCGAGGTGCCGGCCCGGTCGGCGAGCGACCGGGCGGTCACCGCCACCCGGCCGGCCAGCATCTCGGCCGCCGCCTCGACGAGGGCGGTGCGGACGGCGGGAGCGGCGACGCGGGGCATGTTGCACATCGTACCGTAACAGTGTTACATAACAAGCATCCACTACTCGTAGGAGGAACACCATGACCGTCGAGCTGCTCAATCCCCCCGGGATCCCCGCCCCCGAGTTCTACCGCCAGATGGCCGTGACCAGCGGATCCCGGACGGTGTACCTCGCCGGGCAGGTCGCGCGCACGGCCGACGGCACCCCGGTCGGAACGGGGGATCTCGCGGCCCAGGTGGAGCAGGCCTACGTCAACGTGGCCACGGCGCTGGCCGCTGTCGGCGGCTCGTTCGATCACGTCGCCAAGCTGACCGTGTACGTCGTGGACTGGACCCCGGACAAGCTGGCCGACCTCGGCGCCGGGGTGCGGCGGGCCGCCGAACGACTCGGTGTGGACCCGACCAAGCCGGTGACCCTGATCAGCGTTGCCGGCCTCGGCGAGCCGGACCTGCTGGTCGAGGTCGACGCCGTCGCCGTGCTGCCGTAGCCCGGGTCAGCGCCCGACCAGCACCATCTCGTCGCGGTGCACGACCTCGCGCCGGTACTCCGGCGCGAGGTCGCCCGTCTTGCGACCCAGGAGTGCGGGCATCTCCCGGGCGTCGTAGGCGACCAGCCCGCGGGCGACCACCACACCGTCCGGGCCGACCAGCTCCACCGGGTCGTCGGCCAGGAACTCGCCGGTGACCCCGGTGACGCCGGCGGCGAGCAGCGAGGCGTGCCGCTCCCGCACAGCCCGCACGGCCCCCTCGTCCAGCAGGACCCGACCGCGCGGCCGGCTGGCGTAGCGCAACCAGAACTGCCGGGCGCCGGGACGCCGGCCCATCGGGCCGAACAGCGTGCCGACCTGCTCCCCCGCCAGTGCCGCGGCCGCCTGCGCCGTCGAGGTGACGACGACGGGGACGCCGGCCTGCGCGGCGATGAAGGCGGCCTCCACCTTGGTCGCCATGCCGCCGGTGCCGACGCCGTTGCGCTTCGCGGTGCCCAGGGTGACCGCGGCGAGGTCGGCGGGCGAGGTGACCGTGTCCACCAGCTGGGCCGGCCCGATCCGCGGGTCGCCGTCGTACACGCCGTCCACGTCGGACAGCAGGACCAGCGCGTCGGCCTGGGCGACGTGGGCCACCAGCGCCGCGAGCCGGTCGTTGTCGCCGAACCGGATCTCCTCGGTGGCCACGGTGTCGTTCTCGTTGACGATCGGCAGCGCCCCGAGCGCCAGCAGCCGCTCCATCGTCTGGTGGGCGTTGCGGTAGTGGCTGCGGCGGGTCAGGTCGTCGGCGGTCAGCAGCACCTGTCCGACGGTGATGTCGTGCCGGGCGAACGCGTCGGCGTAGGTCTGCACGAGGCGCAGCTGCCCGACGCTGGCCGCGGCCTGCGCCGTCGCGAGGTCACGGGGCCTGCCGTCGAGCCGCAGCGGCGCCAGGCCCGCGGCGATCGCGCCGGAGGACACCAGGACGACCTCCCGCCCCGCGGCACGCACGGCCCCGAGGACGTCGACGAGCGCGGTCAGCCGCGCCGGGTCGAGCCCACCGGGCAGGGTGGTCAGCGAGGAGGAGCCGACCTTGACGACGACCCGGCGGGCGCCGGCGATCTGCGGGCGCGCGGTCACTCGACGTCGTCCGGCAGATCGGCGTCGGTCCAGGTGTCCTCACTGAGCTCGTAGGGCGTGCGGCGGGCCTTCTTCGCGGCCAGGCGCTCCTCGGCGCGGACGCGGTGCGGTGCGTCGACGCGGGAGTCGGTGCCGCGACCGCCCAGACCGGCGGACTCCTCGACGGTGAGCGTCCCGGCCGGGAGCGTGGGCACCCAGTCGAACGTGACACCGCCGATGGTGACGGCGTCGCCCTCGACGGCGCCGGCCTTGGCCAGCTGCTCCTCGACGCCGAGCCGGTTGAGCCGGTCGGCGAGGAAGCCCACGGCCTCGTCGTTGGTGAAGTCGGTCTGCCGGACCCAGCGCTCCGGCCGCACGCCGCGCACGACGAAGCCGTCGGTGTACTCGGTGTCCCGCTCGACGGTGAAGCCCGAGTCGTCCACGGCCTTCGGCGTGATGGTGACCCGCGCCGGCTCCATGGTGGGCAGGCTGGCGCGGTGCTGCTCGACGTGGGCGGCGAGGGCGAAGCCGAACTCGCGGAGCCCCTCGCCGGTGGCCGCGCTGACCGGGTAGACGTCCAGGCCGCGCTTCTCCAGCGATGCGCGGACCAGGTCGACCAGCTCGCGGGCGTCGGGGACGTCGATCTTGTTGAGGACGGCGATCTGCAAGCGGCCCACGAGGTCCAGCTCGTCGCCGCCGTACTCCGTCAGCTCGTGCTCGAGCGCCTCGATGTCGGTCTCGGGGTCGCGCCCGGGTTCCATCGTCGCCATGTCGACGACGTGCACCAGGACGGCGCAGCGCTCGACGTGGCGGAGGAACTGGACGCCGAGGCCCTTGCCGGTGGAGGCGCCGGGGATCAGGCCGGGGACGTCGGCCATGGTGTAGACGGTGTCGCCGGAGCGGATCACGCCGAGGTTGGGCACCAGCGTGGTGAAGGGGTAGTCGGCGATCTTCGGGCGGGCCGACGACATGGCGGCGATCAGCGACGACTTGCCGGCGGACGGGAACCCGACCAGGCCGACGTCGGCGATGCTCTTCAGCTCGATGACGGCGTCGAAGGCCTCCCCCTCCTCGCCCAGGAGCGCGAAGCCGGGCGCCTTCCGGCGGGCGTTGGCGAGAGCGGCGTTGCCGAGTCCACCCTTGCCGCCCTTCGCGAGCACGACGCGGGTGCCGGCGCCGACGAGGTCGGCGATGACCCGGCCATCGGGGGTGCTGACCACCGTGCCGGCCGGCACCTTGAGGACGCGGTCCTCGCCCTTGCCGCCGTGGCGGTTGCTGCCCTCGCCGGGCCGGCCGTTGCCGGCCTTCTGGTGCGGGCGGTGGTGGAAGTCCAGCAGCGTGTGCACGCTCGGGTCCACCTCGAGGACGATGTCCCCGCCGTCGCCGCCGTTGCCCCCGTCGGGGCCGCCGAGTGGCTTGAACTTCTCCCGATGGACCGAGGAGACGCCGTGCCCGCCGTTGCCGGCGGCCACGTGCACGACTACTCGATCGACGAAAGCGGCCATTCCCGCCGCCTCCTACCTGCTAGGTCCTGCTGGTGGAACGACAGCGAGCGCACGGGCCGGTCGGCCCGTGCGCTCGTTGACGTGTCTGAAGTGCTCAGGCCTCGACGGCGGCGATGGAGACGGTCTTGCGTCCCCGCCGCGTGCCGAAGAGCACCGCGCCCGGGGCGAGCGCGAACAGCGTGTCGTCGCTGCCGCGGCCGACGCCCAGGCCCGGGTGGAAGTGGGTGCCGCGCTGGCGGACGATGATCTCGCCGGCCTTGACGACCTGGCCGCCGAAGCGCTTCACGCCGAGGCGCTGAGCGTTCGAGTCGCGACCGTTGCGGGACGACGAGGCGCCCTTCTTGTGTGCCATGTCGGCGTCAGCCCTTCGAGATGTCGCGGACCACGACGCTGGTCAGGGGCTGACGGTGCCCCTGCCGCTTGTGGTAGCCGGTCTTGTTCTTGAACTTGTGGATGTGGATCTTCGGGCCCTTGCCGTGCTCGACGATCTCACCGGTCACGGTCACCTTGGCCAGGGCCGCGGCGTCGCTGGTGACGGTGTCGCCGTCGACCAGCAGGATGGCCGGAAGGGCCACCGAGTCACCGGCCGCACCCGCCAGACGGTTGATCGTGAACGTGTCGCCCACGGCCACCTTGTGCTGGCTGCCACCGGCCTTCACCACTGCGTACACCACTGACTCCTCGTATCGCTCTTTGCTAGCTCTGTGTTCCGGCGCGCAGACCGGAGCGATCACCGGGTGCTGGACGGGCTGCGATGCCTCACCCGGCGGCGCCCGGAGGCGCCCGCGCGGTGGCGGTGCAACCCGACCAGCGTACCCGAGGCGCCGCCGCCGGGTCGAACGCGGTCCCGACCGTCCCCGACTAGGAGACGGGCGGGCCCGCCGGCCGGCTGGCCGCCCGGCGGCGTCGCGGGCGCGTCACCGGCTCGGACGCCGCGACGGGCGCTTCCTGGACGGGCGCGTCCTCGACGGTCGGGGTCTCCGCGGGCTGTCCGGCCACGGCCGGCTCCGCGACGCCGAGCTCCTCGGCCACCGGAGCCGGTTCTGCGTCCGCGACGGGCTCCGCCTCGGAGACAGCCCCGGCGACATCCTGCGGCTCCGCGGTGGTCGCCTCCTCGGTGACCGGCTCCTCGTGCAACTGCGCGACCTCGGCCTCGTCGGTGCCGGGCTCGGCAGCGTCGTCGTCGGAGGTGCCGGCCAGGACGGCGGCGTCCTCGGCGGCGCGCTCCTCCCCCGACTGGCCCCGGTTGCGCCGACCGCGGTTCCGGCGCCCGCCGCTGCGACCGCCCTCGGAAGCGTCCGTCTCGGCAGCCTCCGACGCCGGCTCCTCGGTCGTCTCGGTGACCTCGGCGGTGGCCTCCTTCGCGGTGTCACGCCCGCCGGAACGGTCGCGACGGCCGTTGCCGCCACCCCCGTTGCCGCCGGCGTTCCCGCCGCCGCCGTTGCCGCCGGCGTTCCCGCCGCCGCCGGCGTTCCCGCCGCTGCGGCGCTTCTCGTCCACCGGGTCGGTGCTGACCAGGATGCCCCGGCCGCGGCAGTGGTCGCACGGCTCGGAGAACACCTCGAGCAGGCCCTGCCCGACGCGCTTGCGGGTCATCTGGACCAGGCCCAGCGAGGTCACCTCGGCGACCTGGTGCTTGGTGCGGTCGCGGCCCAGGCACTCGGTGAGCCGCCGCAGCACGAGGTCGCGGTTGCTCTCGAGGACCATGTCGATGAAGTCGATGACGATGATGCCGCCGATGTCGCGCAGCCGGAGCTGGCGGACGATCTCCTCCGCCGCCTCCATGTTGTTGCGCGTGACGGTCTGCTCGAGGTTGCCGCCGGAGCCGACGAACTTGCCGGTGTTGACGTCGACGACGGTCATGGCCTCGGTGCGGTCGATCACCAGCGAGCCGCCCGAGGGCAGCCACACCTTGCGGTCGAGGGCCTTGGCGAGCTGCTCGTCGATGCGCAGGTCGTGGAAGACGTCGCCCTGGCCGGTGTACCGGGACAGCCGTCCGGTGAGCTCCGGGGAGACGTGCGCGACGTAGGCCTCCACGGTGTCCCAGGCGTCGTCGCCCTGGACGACCAGGTCCTTGAAGTCCTCGTTGAAGACGTCGCGGATGACCCGGATCGCCAGGTCGGGCTCGCCGTAGAGCAGCGTCGGCGCGTTCGACGTCGACTCGGCCTTCTTCTGGATGACGTCCCACTGCGCGGTCAGCCGGTTGACGTCGCGGGTGAGCTCCTCCTCGGAGGCGCCCTCCGCGGCGGTCCGGATGATCACGCCGGCGTCCTCGGGCACGATCTTCTTGAGGATGTCCTTGAGGCGCTGGCGCTCGGTGTCCGGCAGCTTGCGGCTGATCCCGGTCATCGAGCCGCCGGGCACGAACACCAGGAAGCGGCCCGGCAGGTTGATCTGCTGGGTCAGCCGCGCGCCCTTGTGGCCGATCGGGTCCTTGGTGACCTGCACGAGGACCTTGTCGCCGGACTTCATCGCGGTCTCGATGGAGCGCTGCTTGCCCGACAGGCCGGCGGCGTCCCAGTTCACCTCACCGGCGTAGAGGACGGCGTTGCGTCCCTTGCCGATGTCGACGAACGCCGCCTCCATGGAGGGCAGCACGTTCTGCACGCGGCCGAGGTAGACGTTCCCCGCGAACGATGTGGCCTGGGCCTGGGTCACGTAGTGCTCGACGAGCACGTCGTCCTCGAGGACGGCGATCTGGGTGCGCTCGCCCCGCTGGCGGATGACCATCTTCCGGTCGACCGCCTCGCGGCGGGCGAGGAACTCGCTCTCGGTCAGGATCGGCGCGCGACGGCGACCGGTGTCCCGGCCGTCCCGGCGGCGCTGGCGCTTGGCCTCGAGCCGGGTGGACCCGGCGACCCCGCGCACGTCGTCGTCGCTGGTGAGCCGGCCGTTGCGGCCGGCGCGCTCCGGGCGGTCGTCGTCGTCGACGTCCTCGGTGGCTGCCTCGCCCCCTCCGCCGCTCCCGCTGCGGCGACGACGACGGCGACGGCGGCGGGTGCTCGACCCGCCCTCGGCCTCGTCGGAGTCGGCCTCACCGGCGTCGTCGGTGGACTCGGCGTCCTCCTCGTCGTCGGACTCCGCGTCGGAGATCTCCTCGACGGCGTCCTCGTCGCCCGCGTCCTCACCGGTGCGGCCGCGGCCGCGGCCACGGCGCCCACGCCGGCGACGCCGGCTGCCGGTGCCGCCCTCGTCGCGGTCCTCGGTGTCCTCGGACTCGGTGTCGTCGGTGTCGGCGTCGGTGTCGTCCTCGACGTCGTCCGTGGTGTCCTCGGGGTCCACCTGCTCCACCGGACGGCGGCGGGAGCGGCTGCGGCGCGGCCGCGTAGGACCGGCCTCGACCCCGGCCTCGTCCTCGTCCGGGGTGACCTCGTCGGCGACCTCGGGCTCGGCGGCCTCGACGGGACGGCGGCTGCGCCGCCGCGGGGGCGGCGGGGCGTCGGCCTCGCTGGGGGCCACGAAGCTGACGAACGCGGGGAGTGCGGGTGCGGGTGCCGGCGCCTCGACGGAATCGGGGTCCGCGGCGATGACCGAGCGGGTCGCGCGCCGACGCGGGCGGGCGACGACGGCGGTCGGCTCGGGCGAGCTGAAGGCGGTCGCGAAGCGCGGGAGCTCGTGCTCGGGCTCCGGCTCGGCGACGGGCTCCTCGGCGACGGGCTCCGGGGCGGGCTCCGGGGCGACGGCCTCGTCCGTCTCCTCCTCCGCGTCCTCCGGGACCGAGGAGTCCTCGGACACGGTGGGGGCCTCGGCGACCTCGCCGTCCGGGCCGGGCCCGGTCGCGGTCTCGTCGGTCGTCTCGGTGCTGGTGCTGTCGGTATCGGCCACGAGGGCTCGTCTCCTCATGTGCTCCCGGGCGCCGATCGGATGACTGGCGGCCGCGCAGGAGCACGGGTTGGGCGGGACGGGCCGTCGCACGGGGTACGGCGGGTGTGGCTCGTCCTGCGGAAGTCTGATGTCGGCCGCCGCGCGGCGGTTGCCGCGGCGGTGGCCGCACTGCGGGTGGTGCTGGTCGTGCGGTGGTGCGAGGGTCTGCGTGGTCCGGGCCGGCTGGCCCGGATCGGGGTGCGTCACGCCTGGCAGCCGTGGCGCTCGACGTCGCGCGGGCCCCGGGGATCCACCGGTCAGATCGCTGCGTGCTCCCGGAGGAGACGCGCCGCGCGGTCCGGACCGAGCGGATCGGCCACGGTCCCGGTGTCGTCGAGCCGGCCCTGCGCCTCACGCACGGCCCGGGGGGGCAACGGCGGGTGCAGGTCGGCGACGGCAGCCAGGGCGGCCAACACGTCGTCCGGTCGTACGGCGGGCGTTCCCTGCCGGACGACCATGTGCAGTATGGCACAACCGGCCCCCTCGCCCGCCGACGCACTGGCGACCGACGGGCGTGCGTCGATGTCCTTCAGGCCGTTCTTGGTCCGCTTCGCGACGGTGACGACGTCGCGCGCGAGGAACTCCTCCAGCGCGGGGCGGAGCTCGTCCACGGACAATCCCGGCAGCTCGACCCGCCAGACGGAGGTGTCGATCCGGTCGGCCAGCGAGCCGGTCCCCTCCCCCGCCTCCACGCACTCCAGGATCGCCAGCTCCTCCGGCAGCGAGGCGTCCAGACCCGCCCGGACCGCCTCGGGGTCGCAGCGCACCGACACCCCGATCTCGCAGTACTCGGCCTCGCTGGCGGCACCCGTGGGGGCGGCACCGAGGTAGGAGATCTTCGGGTGCGGGCTGAAGCCGGCCGAGAACGCCATCGGCACGCCGGCGCGGCGCAGCGCCCGCTCCAGTGTCCGGGCGAGGTCGCGGTGGCTGGCGAAGCGGAGCCGCCCGCGCTTGGCGTAGCGGATGCGGAGCTTCTGGACCGTGGGCGGCGGGGGCGGCCCGTCGGGCTGGCGGCCCATCAGACGACGGTGAGCGGCAGCAGGCTGCGCCCGGTCGGGCCGATCTGGATCTCCGTGCCCATGGTGGGGCAGACGCCGCAGTCGTAGCAGGGGGTCCACCGGCAGTCGGCGACCTCCTCCTCCGACAGGGCCTCCTGCCAGTCCTCCCAGAGCCACTCCTTGTCCAGACCGGAGTCCAGGTGGTCCCACGGGAGGATCTCGTGCTCGGTGCGCTCGCGGGTGGTGTACCAGTCGAGGTCGACGCCGTACGGCGCCAGCTCCTCGGCGGCCGCCTGCGTCCAGCGGTCGAAGGAGAAGTGCTCGCTCCAGCCGTCGAACCGGCCACCCTCGCGCCAGACCCGCTCGATGACCCGGCCCACGCGGCGGTCGCCGCGGGAGAGCAGTCCTTCGATCACGCCGGGCTTGCCGTCGTGGTAGCGCAGGCCGATGGAGCGGCCGATGCGGCGGTCGGCGTTGATCGCCTGGCGCAGCACCCTCAACCGGTGGTCGATGGTCTCCGCGCTGGCCTGGCTCGCCCACTGGAACGGCGTGTGCGGCTTGGGCACGAAGCCACCGATGGAGACGGTGCAGCGGATGTCCTTGCGGCCACTGGCCTCACGGCCGGCCCGGATGACCTCCACCGCGAGCTCGGCGATCTCGAGGACGTCCTCGTCGGTCTCCGTCGGGAGCCCGCACATGAAGTAGAGCTTCACCTGCGTCCAGCCGTTGGCGTACGCGGTGGTGACCGTGCGGACGAGGTCCTCCTTGGACACCGTCTTGTTGATCACCCGGCGGATCCGCTCGCTCCCGCCCTCGGGTGCGAAGGTGAGCCCGGATCGCCGTCCGTTGCGGGACAGCTCGTTGGCCAGCGTCACGTTGAACGCGTCGACGCGGGTGGACGGCAGGCTGAGGCTGACCTTGGAGTCCTCGTAGCGGTCGGCGAGCTCCTTCGCGAGCTGGCCGATCTCGGAGTGGTCGGCGGAGCTCAGGCTGAGCAGCCCGACCTCCTCGTAACCGGTCGCCTTGAGGCCCTGCTCGACCATGGAGCCGATGCCCGTGATGGTCCGCTCGCGCACGGGGCGGGTGATCATCCCGGCCTGGCAGAACCGGCAGCCGCGGGTGCAGCCCCGGAAGATCTCGACGCTCATCCGCTCGTGGACCGATTCCGCGAGCGGCACGATCGGCGTCTTCGGGTACGGCCACTCGTCGAGGTCCATGACCGTGCGCTTGGCGACCTTCGCCGGGACGTCGTCCCGCAGGCGGAGCACCTCGGCGATGGCGCCGTCGGCCCCGTAGGTGACGGCGTAGAAGCCGGGGACGTAGACGCCCTCGACGCGGGCCAGGCGGGCCAGCAGCTCGACGCGGCCACCGGGCCGCCCCTGCGCCTTCCATGCCTTCACGACGTCGGTGATGTCGCCGACGACCTGCTCGCCGTCACCCAGGACCGCGCAGTCGACGAAGTCGGCGACCGGCTCAGGGTTGAAGGCCGCATGCCCGCCGGCGACGACGACGGGGTGGCTCTCGTCGCGGTCGACGGCGTGGATCGGGACGCCGGCGAGGTCGAGGGCCTCGAGGAGGTTGGTGTAGCCGAGCTCGGTGGCGAAGCTGACGCCGAGGAGGTCGAAGTCCTTGACGGAGCGGTGGCCGTCGACGGTGAACTGCGGGACGCCGTTCTCGCGCATCAGGGCGGCGAGGTCGGGCCAGACGGAGTAGGTGCGCTCGGCCAGGGCGTCCGGGCGCTCGTTCAGCACCTCGTACAGGATCATCAGCCCCTGGTTGGGCAGCCCCACCTCGTAGGCGTCGGGGTACATCAGCGCCCAGTGGACGGCGGCGTCCTCCCAGGGCTTCACCTGCGAGTTCAGTTCACCGCCGACGTACTGGATCGGCTTCTGGATCTGAGCCAGCAGGGGCTCGAGGCGGGGGTACAGCGACTCGCCTGCGGAGGCGCGGAGTTCAGCAGTCATGACCACCTCAGGGTAGCCGCCGCCGGTCCGGCCCCCTCCGGGCGCGAGTGAGCAGTTGCGGTCGTCCGCTTCGGCGTGTCCCGGCGTGTCGGCGACCTCAACTGCTCACTCGACGATCCGCGGGCCTGGCGCCGGATGCACAGCTATGGTGCCGGCCATAGCAATAATGCTACGGTTCATCGCATGGGACGACAGCCGAAGTCGGACGCGGACAAGGTCCACGACCGCATCGCCGTGCTCCGGGCCGACCGCGGCGTGAGCCGGAAGGAACTCGCGGACGCCGTCGGGGTGCACCCCCAGACGATCGGCTACGTGGAGCGCGGGGAGTACAGCCCGTCGCTGGCGCTCGCGCTGCGGATCGCCCGCTTCTTCGGCCTGCCCGTCGAAGCCGTGTTCTCGCTCGACCCGCTGCCCTCGATCAGCCAGGAAATCCTCAGGAGGACGTCGTGAGCATCTCCCCCGACCGGACCTACCTCGCCCGCACCTTCGACGACGGCCGCTACGCGTGGGCCCGGCACCCGCGGGTGCGCCGGCGCGCGGTCATCGCCGAGGCGGCGCTCCTCGTCGCGCTCGTGGCCGCGACCCTGGCCGCGGCGTCCACCGACGAGGGGTGGACGACCTGGTTCTTCGTGACCTGGACCGCCGGCATGGTGGCGTTCATCCCGCTGCACTCGGTCCTCAACCTCGGCATCCGCGGCGTCCTCGACCGCGACAGCCGGTCGCTCGACGAGCACCAGCGACGCCTCGGCGAGCAGTCGCACAGCGCCATGGGCTGGCCGAGCGCGGCCCTGGGCTTCGCGGCGTTCACGGGCGCGGTCGCCGTCCTCGCCCTCACCGAGCACGTCGCGCTCGCGCTGTGCCTCGGCTTCCTGCTGTGGTTCGCCGGCGGCCTGCTGACCTACTGGCACCTGGCCTGGACCTCGCCCGAGGAGCCCGCCGACATCGACCTGTGACGAGTCACCCCACGCTCGTGACGGCCCCCTCGTAGGGGCCCGCCACGAGCGTGCGAGTGGTGGGGGGCGAGGGGGCCCTCTTTCAGCCCAGGTCGGGGAAGAAGAGCTTCACCTCGCGCGCGGCGGACTCGGGCGAGTCCGAGCCGTGCACGATGTTGTTCTGCACCTCGAGCGCGAAGTCGCCCCGGATGGTGCCGGGCGCAGCCTTCACCGGGTCGGTGGCGCCGGCGAGCGCGCGGAACGCCTCGATGGCGCGCGGCCCCTCGACCACCAGGGCCACCAGCGGGCCACCGGTGATGAACTCGACGAGGTCGGCGAAGAAGGGCCGCTCGCTGTGCTCGGCGTAGTGGGTCTCGGCGACCTCGCGGGTCAGGGTGCGCAGCTCGGCGGCCACCAGGCGCAGGCCCTTGCGCTCCAGCCGGGTGATCACCTCGCCCACGAGACCACGGGCGACGCCGTCGGGCTTGACCAGGACGAGAGTGCGTTCAGTCACGGGGCGGCAGCCTACGGGGTGGTCGCCGCTCCGCCGTCACCGTCGTCCGGAACCGCTGCCCGGGGCGCCCCGAACGGGGAGCCGAGCAACTCCTTGCGGATCTGCAGCAGGTACAGCCAGATGAGCACGAACGCGCCGGCGACGAACCACATCACGCTGTTCAGCAGGCCGGTGAGGAGCAGCGGAATCTGCAGGGCCGTCCCGATCAGCACGCCCCGCTCGCGGCGCTGGATGCCGCCGGCCAGGACGAGCACGACGGCCAGCGTCAGCAGGTAGGCGAGCTCCCCGCCGGCCAGCCCGTCGCCGTCCTGGGCGATGCCGCGCGGGACGAACAGCGTGGCCAGGCCCTCGAGCACCAGGATGCCCGCGGCCGCACCGCCGAGCGCCCGTCCTGCCCGGACCGGGTCCGGGGCCGTCATGCGCCCCGCCGGGCGAGCAGCGTGCGGGCCTCGCCGGCGGTGACGACGCTGCCGGTCACGAGGACGCCCGACCCGCCGAGCGCGTCGTCCGGACCCGCCTCCGCGAGCTCGATCGCCTCGGAGATCGCCTCGGCGAGCTGCGGCGAGACGCTCACCCGGTCGGCGCCGAAGACGTCGACCGCCAGGGCGCCCAGCTCGTCGGCCGGCATGGCCCGCGGCGAGCCGTTCTGGGTCACGACGAGCTCGGCGCAGACGTCCTCGAGAGCGGCCAGGATGCCGCTGACGTCCTTGCCCGCCACGCAGGCCACCACCCCGACCAGCCGGGTGAAGTCGAAGGACTCCTTGAGGGCGTCGACGGTCGCGGCCATCCCCGCAGGGTTGTGGGCGGCGTCGACCAGGACGGTCGGCGACGTGCGCACCCGCTCCAGCCGCCCCGGCGAGCGGACGCCGGCGAAGGCCGCCCGCACCGTCTCCTGCTCGATCGGTCCGGTCGCGGCGCCCGCGCCGAGGAACGCCTCGACCGCGGCCAGGGCGGTGACGGCGTTCTGCGCCTGGTGGGCGCCGAACAGCGGGAGGAAGACCTCCTCGTACTCGCCGCCCAGACCCTGCAGGCGGACCTGCTGACCGCCCACGGCCACCCGGCGCTCCAGGACGCCGAACTCGGTGCCCTCCCGCGCGACGACGGCCTCGACCTCGACGGCGCGGCGGACCAGGGAGTCCAGCGCGCCCGGCTCCTGGTGGGCGAGCACCGCGATGGCGTCGGCCTTGATGATCCCGGCCTTCTCCCCCGCGATCGTCGTGACGTCCGGACCGAGGTACTCGGCGTGGTCCAGGGCCACGGGCGTGACGACGGCGACCCGCGCGTCGGCCACGTTGGTCGCGTCCCAGCTCCCACCCATGCCGACCTCGATGACCGCGACGTCGACCGGGGTGTCGGCGAACAGCGCGTACGCCATCCCGACCATCACCTCGAAGAAGCTCAGCGGGTGCTCGCCGGCGGCGTCCACCATCTGCACGTAGGGGGCGATGTCGTCGTAGGTCTCGACGAACCGCTCGGCGCTCACCGGTTCGCCGTCCAGGACGATCCGCTCCCTGATCTCCTCCAGGTGCGGGCTGGTGAACCGTCCGACCCGCAGGCCGAACCCGCGCAGGAGCTCGTCGATCATCCGGGCGGTCGTCGTCTTGCCGTTGGTGCCCGCGACCTGGATGACGGGCATCGCACGGTGGGGGGACCCGAGGAGGTCCACGAGCGCCGTGATGCGGGTGAGCGACGGCTCCAGCCGGCTCTCCGGCCAGCGGGCCAGCAGCTCCCTCTCCACCCGGGCCATGTCACCGGTACTGCTGCTGCTCATCCTGCTCAGGATGCCAGCCATCACCCCTGGCCGGCTCCGCGCCCCGTTCCGCTCCTCGCCGTCGGTGCTCCCGGGGCCGTCGCCGGCCGCCGTGTTCCTAGACTGAGGCCCATGGCCCCCGACTTCGCGACCCCGGACACCTCTGCCCCGGGAGCCACCGTCGGCGTTCCCGAGAAGCCGTCGATCGACGGGCTCGAGGAGAAGTGGGTCGCCCGCTGGGCCGCCGACGACACGTACGCCTTCGACCGCGCGGCCGCGATGGAGGCCCCGCGCGAGCGCATCTACTCCATCGACACCCCACCGCCCACGGCGAGCGGCTCCCTGCACGTCGGTCACGTCTTCAGCTACACGCACACGGACTTCGTCGCCCGCTACCAGCGCATGCGCGGCAAGCACGTCTTCTACCCGATGGGCTGGGACGACAACGGCCTGCCGACCGAGCGCCGGGTGCAGAACTACTACGGCGTCCGGTGCGACCCGGCCCTGCCCTACGACCCGTCGTTCACCCCGCCGGAGAAGCCGTCGAAGGACCAGCTGCCGATCTCCCGGCGCAACTTCGTCGAGCTGTGCATGCAGCTCACCGCGGAGGACGAGGCCGAGTTCGAGAAGCTCTGGCGCCGCGTCGGGCTCTCGGTCGACTGGTCGAACGTCTACCGGACGATCTCGGAGACCTCCCGCGCGACCGCCCAGCGGATGTTCCTCAACAACCTGGCCCGGGGTGAGGCCTACGCGCAGGAGGCGCCGACCCTCTGGGACGTCACCTTCCGCACCGCCGTCGCCCAGGCCGAGCTCGAGGACCGGGAGCGCCCGGGCGCCTATCACCGGATCGCCTTCGCCGGCCCCACCGGCCCGGTCCACATCGAGACCACCCGCCCCGAGCTGCTGCCGGCCTGCGTCGCCCTGGTCGCCCACCCCGACGACGAGCGCTACCAGCCGTTGTTCGGGAAGACCGTCCGGACGCCGCTGTTCGGCGTCGAGGTCCCGGTCGTGGCCCACCGCCTCGCCGAGATCGACAAGGGCTCGGGCATCGCGATGATCTGCACCTTCGGCGACCTCAACGACGTCACCTGGTGGCGCGAGCTGCAGCTGCCGACCCGGGCGATCGTCGGCTGGGACGGCCGGCTGCTGGCCGACCCCCCGCCCGGCGTGGGCGCCTCGCCCTACGACGAGCTGGCCGGCAAGACCGTGTTCAGCGCCCAGCAGCGGATCGTCGAGCTGCTGCGCGAGTCCGGCGACCTGGAGGGCGACCCGAAGCCGATCACCCACCCGGTGAAGTTCTTCGAGAAGGGCGAGCGCCCGCTGGAGATCGTCACCACGCGCCAGTGGTACATCCGCAACGGCGGCCGCGACGCCGAGCTGCGCGACGCCCTGGTCGCCCGCGGCAAGGAGATCCAGTGGGTCCCCGAGCACATGCGGCACCGGTACGACAACTGGGTCGAGGGGCTCAACGGTGACTGGCTGATCAGCCGCCAGCGCTTCTTCGGGGTCCCGTTCCCGGTCTGGTACCGGCTGGACGACGAGGGCGAGCCGGACTACTCGGCGCCGCTGCTCGCGCCCGAGGCGTCGCTGCCGGTCGACCCGTCGTCCGACGTGCCGGAGGGCTTCGACGAGTCGCAGCGCGGCGAGCCCGGCGGCTTCATGGCCGACCCCGACGTCATGGACACCTGGGCGACGTCCTCGCTGTCGCCGCAGGTGTCCTCGGGCTGGGACACCGACCCCGAGCTGTTCGCCAAGGTCTTCCCGATGGACCAGCGCCCGCAGGCGCACGACATCATCCGGACCTGGCTGTTCTCCACCGTCGTCCGCGCGCACTTCGAGCACGGCACCGTGCCGTGGACGCACGCCACCATCTCCGGGTTCGTCGTCGACCCCGACCGCAAGAAGATGTCGAAGTCCAAGGGCAACGCGACGACGCCGATCGACGTGCTGGAGCGGTACGGGACGGACGCCGTCCGCTGGCGGGCCGCCGGTGCCCGCCCGGGCGCCGACTCGCCGTTCGACGAGACGCAGATGAAGGTCGGCCGCCGGCTGGCCATGAAGATCCTCAACGTCGGCAAGTTCGTCCTCGGCCTGGGCGCCGGCTCGGTCGACCTCGCCTCGGCCGCCGACCGGATCACCGAGCCGATCGACCAGGGGCTGCTCGCCGGGCTGGCCGACGTCGTGGACGAGGCGACGGCGGCGATGGAGGCCTACAACTACACCCGCGCCCTCGAGGTCGCCGAGACGTTCTTCTGGTCGTTCTGCGACGACTACGTCGAGCTGGTCAAGTCGCGGGCCTACCGCTCCGACGCCGGGGCCGAGTCGGCTCAGGCCACGCTGGCCCTGGCGCTCGCGGTGCAACTGCGGCTGTTCGCGCCGGTGCTGCCGTTCGTGACCGAGGAGGTCTGGTCGTGGTGGCAGTCCGGTTCGGTGCACCGCGCTCCGTGGCCGGTCGCGTCCGAGCTGCCGGCCGGCGGTAACCCGGCCGTGGTGACGGCGACGGCGGAGGCGCTCGCCGGGGTGCGCAAGGCGAAGTCCGACGCCAAGCAGTCAATGCGTGCCGACGTCGAGACGGCGACGGTCACCGCTCCGGAGGCGCAGGTGGCGCTGGTGGAGGCCGCGCGGTCGGACCTGTCCGACGCCGGTCGCATCGCGACGCTCTCGGTGGTGGCCGGCAGCGGCCCGCTCACCGTCGACGTCGTCCTGGCCCCCGTCCCCGACGCCTGACCCCCGCCCGACTCGGCCCCCGCCGGAGGCACTGTCCCCCAGCCGGACATCTTCCCTACCGAAGTGTCCAGCTGAGGGACAGCGCTCCGGCGGCTGTCCACAGCTTTCTGCGGATGCGCCCCTGAGCGGGGCGTCGCGACCGAGGCTGTGCCGGTGCATGACCTCCTCGAACTGCTCGGACCGGCCCGAGCGGCGCCCACGGCGGCGTTGTCGACCCAGGTGACCCCTCGGACGATCGGTCGATGGCTGGCGTCCGGGAAGCTGGTGCGCCTGCACCCGGGATGGGTGACGGTGCCGGCGCTCGCGGACGACTGGACCGTGCGCGCGTTCGCCGCCACCGGATACGCCGGCGGGCCCCTCAGCCACATGAGCGCCCTGGCCGTGCACGGGGTCGTGGACCACGAGGTGACCCGGCTGGACGTCACGGTCGGCGGCGACTGCCGGGTGCGGACGTCGCGATGGCTCAGGGTCCACCGCTCCCCCGCCCACCCGCTCTGGTGATCGCGCGGGGGCTGCCCGCGACGACGATCGCGCGGTCCCTCGTCGACACCTGGGCGGACGCCCACCGCGCCGCAGCGGTACGCGGTTTCGACAGCGTGGCCCGCGGCGCGCTGCTCCGCGCGACCCGTGAGCGGCGGGTCCGGCCGGTGGAGCTCGCTCCCGAGCTGTCCCGGCGCCCCAATCTTCCTGGCCGCGCCGAGCTGCTCGAGCTGCTGCGGCTGATCGCGGCGGGCAGCCAGAGCGAACTGGAGCTCTTCGCCGTCCAGCACGTCCTGTCGATCCCTGGCCTCCCGGCACCTCGACAGCAGCACCGGGTCCTGCTCCCGGACGGGCCGGTCTTCCTCGACGCCGCGTGGCCGGCGGTGAAGCTCGGCGTGGAGCTCGATGGCGCCGCCTTCCACGGCAGCCGGCAGGCGCGCGAGCGGGACCTCCGTCGCGACGCGGCACTGGCCGCCCTGGGCTGGCTGGTCCTGCGGTTCAGCTACCGCCGGATCAGGCGGGATCCCGAGGGTTGCCGCCGTCAGATTGCCGCCGTCTACCGGCACCGCCTGAGCGCTGTCCCGTCACCGGACATACTGCGGCCGGGAATGTCCGGATGATGGACATGGCTGGGAGCCGGACTGACCGCGAACGCGGAACGGCCCGCCCCCGGATCGGGAACGGGCCGTTGCGGCAGCTCAGGTCAGGCGGACTTCTCGCGGCGCTCGCGGGTGGGCTTGCGCGGGACGATCGTCGGGTTCACGTGCTCCAGGACGACCTCCTTGGTGATGACGACGGAGGCGACGTCCTCGCGGCTGGGGATGTCGTACATGACCGACTGGAGCACCTCCTCCATGATCGCGCGGAGCCCGCGGGCGCCGGTGCCACGGAGGATGGCCTGGTCGGCGATCGCCTCGAGGGCGTCGTCGGTGAACTCCAGGTCGACCCCGTCGAGCTCGAACAGCTTCCGGTACTGGCGCACCAGGGCGTTCTTCGGCTCGGTGAGGATGTTGATCAGCGCCTCGCGGTCCAGCTTCTGCACGCTGGTGATGACCGGGAGACGGCCGATGAACTCCGGGATCATCCCGAACTTCAGCAGGTCCTCGGGCATGACCTCGGCGAAGGCGTTGGCCTCGGCGATCTCGGCCTTGCCGCGGATCTCGGCGGCGAAGCCGATGCCCTGCTTGCTGGTCCGCTGCTCGATGACCTTCTCCAGGCCGGCGAACGCGCCACCCACGATGAACAGCACGTTCGTCGTGTCGATCTGGATGAACTCCTGGTGCGGGTGCTTGCGGCCGCCCTGCGGGGGAACCGACGCCGTCGTCCCCTCGAGGATCTTCAGCAGCGCCTGCTGGACACCCTCGCCCGAGACGTCGCGGGTGATCGACGGGTTCTCGCTCTTGCGGGCGATCTTGTCGACCTCGTCGATGTAGATGATGCCGGTCTCGGCCCGCTTGACGTCGTAGTCGGCGGCCTGGATCAGCTTCAGCAGGATGTTCTCGACGTCCTCGCCGACGTAGCCCGCCTCGGTCAGCGCCGTGGCGTCGGCGATCGCGAAGGGCACGTTCAGCATCCGCGCGAGGGTCTGCGCCAGGTGGGTCTTGCCGCACCCGGTCGGGCCCATCAGCAGGATGTTGGACTTGGCGAGCTCCACGCCCTCGTCCCGACGGTCACCGCCGGCCTGGATCCGCTTGTAGTGGTTGTAGACGGCCACCGAGAGCGTGCGCTTGGCCTTGTCCTGGCCGATGACGTACTGCTCGAGGAAGTCGTGGATCTCCTTCGGCTTCGGCAGCTCGTCGAACTTCAGGTCCGAGGACTCGGAGAGCTCTTCCTCGATGATCTCGTTGCAGAGATCGATGCACTCGTCGCAGATGTAGACCCCGGGGCCCGCGATGAGCTTCTTGACCTGCTTCTGGCTCTTCCCGCAGAAGGAGCACTTGAGCAGGTCACCGCTCTCACCGATTCGTGCCACCTGCTGACCTCCACCTGTGAATCGCCGGTCCTGGAACAGGAGCCTGCGTAGTGATTCTGACTGCTCAGCCCCTGATCGGCCTCATGTTTCGAGGCCGACTTCCGCGGCCCTGCCGCGAGGCTGCCCTCCCGGCTTCTCGTGCCAGGGGATCGGGTGTCCGCAGACCGTAACCCCCACTGCCGACGTCCCCGGGCAATGACTCACCCGGTTCCGGCGCCGTCCCACATCTGTCCCCGCGAGGCCCGTGAGCCCCTCGGATCCCGACCCCGGAGACGGTACGGGCCGGGGGCGCGACACGCGCGCCCCCGAACCGTGCCGAACCGGATCAGACCGCGGGAAGCGCGTTCAGCTTCCGGCTCTGGATGACCTCGTCGACGATCCCGTAGGCCTTCGCGTCCTGGGCCGTGAGGATCTTGTCGCGCTCGATGTCGGTGCGGATCTGGTCGATCGTCTGACCCGTGTGCCGGGCGAGGATCTCCTCCATCTGCACGCGGACCCGCTGGATCTCCGCCGCGTGGATCTCCAGGTCGGAGACCTGACCGCCGGACTCGCCCGAGGGCTGGTGGATCAGCACGCGGGAGTACGGCAGGGCCAGGCGCTTCCCCGGCGTCCCGGCCGCGAGCAGGACGGCGGCCGCCGAGGCGGCCTGGCCCATGCAGACCGTCTGGATGTCGGGACGGACGAACATCATGGTGTCGTAGATGGCCATCAGCGACGTGAACGAGCCACCGGGCGAGTTGATGTAGATCGTGATGTCACGGTCGGGGTCGGCGGACTCCAGCGTGATCAGCTGGGCCATCACGTCGTTGGCCGAGGCGTCGTCGACCTGCACCCCGAGGAAGATGATGCGCTCCTCGAAGAGCTTGTTGTAGGGGTTGGACTCCTTCATGCCGTAGCTCGTGCGCTCCACGAAGGAGGGCAGGATGTACCGGCTGGAGGGCATCTCGAAGCTCATGGGTCAGTTCCTCCGAACCGTCAGTTGTCCGAGACCGGGTTGGTGCTGTCGGTCATGGCGGCCTTGCTCACCACGTGGTCGACGAACCCGTACTCGAGGGCCTCCTGCGCCGTGAACCAGCGGTCGCGGTCGGAGTCCTTCTCGATCTGCTCCGGCGTCTGACCGGTGTGCAGCGCCTGGAGCTCGTTGAGCTCCTTCTTGGTCCGCCGGAACAGGTCGGCCTGGATCTGGATGTCCGAGGCCGTCCCGCCGACGCCGGCCGACGGCTGGTGCATCAGGATCCGCGCGTGCGGCAGGGCGTAGCGCTTGCCCGACGTGCCGGCCGTCAGGAGGAACTGGCCCATCGATGCGGCCAGGCCCATGCCGTAGGTGGCGACGTCGCAGTCGATGAACTGCATCGTGTCGTAGATGGCCATGCCCGCGGTGACGGAGCCGCCGGGCGAGTTGATGTACAGGTGGATGTCCTGCTTGGGGTCCTCGGCGGAGAGCAGCAGCATCTGCGCGGCCAGCTGGTTGGCGATGACGTCGTCGACCTGGCTGCCGAGGAAGATGATGCGCTCGCGCAGCAGCCGCTCGTAGACCGAGTCGCCGAGGTTCATCATTCCGCTGGCGCCGCGCATCATGGGTGCGCTCGCGAGGGGGTGGGTGGTGCTCACGGGTGCGGTGACCTCCGTAGGACTCGCCGTGCTCTAGGTCTCGGTGGGCTGGATTGCTGGGTGGTGCAGGCCAGAACGGCCCTCCGGGAGGCGGTACCCCCCGGCGATCGCCTGAGTCCTGTCGACCCTAACGCGGACCCCCGACCACGAAGTCCCCGTCGGGGCAGTGTTCGCCGACGGCGCAGCGAAAGGCCGCAGAAACGCACGCGACGCCGCCCTGCCCGGGTGGGCAGGACGGCGTCGTGTTCGTGCGGCGGATCAGGCCTTGGCGTCGTCCCCGGCCTCGTCGGTGCCCTGGTCGGTGGCCTCGTCGGTTGCCGGCTCGTCGGTGGAGGCGTCCTCGGCCGGGGCCTCCTCGTCCGAGGTCTGCGCCGGGCGGACCGTCTGCGGACGGAGCGCCTCGAGGTCGACGACGTTGCCGGAGGCGTCGGTGATCGTCGCCTCCTCCAGCAGCTGCGCCAGCGTCTTGGTGCGGCGGACGTCGGCGACGAACTCCTGGATGTTGCCGCCCTGCTGCAGCTGCTGGGCGTACTGCTCCGGGCTCATCCGGCTGCGCTGGGCCTGCGCCATGATCTGCGCGGAGAGGTCTTCGTTGTCGACGGTGACCTCACGGGCGTCGGCGATCGCGTCGAGGATGAACTGCGTCTTGACCGCCTGCTCGACGTTCTTCCGCTGGTCGGCGTCGTACTCCTCGCGGCTCTGCCCGCCAGACATCTGCAGGAAGCTGTCCCAGTCCATGCCGGCCTGCTGCAGCTCCTGCTGGAAGGCCTGGTTGCGCCACTCGATCTCGCGCTCGACGAGGTTCTCGGGCATGGGCACCTCGACCGTCTCGATGAGGTGCTCGACGATCTTGTCGCGGGCCTGGGCACCCTGGCTGAGCGTCTTGGTGCGGGCCAGCCGGGTGCGGACGTCCTCGCGCAGCTCGGCGAGGGTGTCGAACTCGCTGGCGGTCTGGGCGAACTCGTCGTCCAGCTCGGGCAGGTCCTTGGTCTTCACCGAGCGGACGGTGACGGTGACCTCGGCGTCCTGACCGGCGTTCGGGCCGGAGAGCAGGGCGGTGGAGAAGGTCTTCGTCTCGTCGGCGGACAGGCCGCGCACGGCGTCGTCCAGGCCCTCCATGAGGTTGCCGGAGCCCACCTCGTAGGACATGCCGGTGGTCGAGCCGTCCTCGAGCACCTCGTCGCCCAGCTTCGCCTCGAGGTCGATGGAGACGAAGTCGCCGTCCTGGGCCGCGCGCTCGACGCCGGTGAGCATGCCGAAGCGCTCCCGCATGACGTCGACCTGCTTGTCGATCTCCTCGTCGGTGACCTCGACGTCGTCGACGGTGACCGCGAGGCTCTCCAGCGCCGGCAGCTCGAGCTGCGGGGCGACGTCGACCTCGGCGGTGAAGGCGAGGGTGTCGTTGTCGTCGAGGCGGGTGACCTCGATGTCGGGCTGGCCGAGCACGCGCACCTGGTTCTCGCGGACGACCTCGGAGTAGACCTCGGGGATCGCGTGCTGGACGACCTGCTCCAGGACGACGGGGCGCCCGATCCGCTGGTCGAGCACACGGTTGGGGACCTTGCCCGGGCGGAAGCCCGGGACCCGGACCTGCTTGCCGAGCTCCTTGTAGACCTCACCGAAGGCGTGGTCCAGGTCCCCCCAGGGCACCTCGATCGCCATCCGGACCCGCGTGGGGCCGAGTTCCTCGATGGTGCTCTTCACAGCGCAGTGCTCCTCGGTACAGACAGTGGGAGGGCGTCGGGCAGATCGGACGACGCCGGTCGACCCCCGAGTCTACGGACGTCGTGGGGAACGGCGGGGCGGCGGGATCGCTGCCCCGCATCGCCCGACGTCGGGGTGACAGGATTTGAACCTGCGGCCCCCTGCTCCCAAAGCAGGTGCGCTACCAAGCTGCGCCACACCCCGCGGCCGCCCGAGTCTAGGCGCGGGCGCTCAGGCGGAGACGGCCGGACGGCGATCGGCCCACGGGGCGGCCTGCTCCAGCGCCCCGGCGACGCGGACGAGCACGTCCTCCCGGCCGTAGGCGGCCACCAGCTGGACGCCGACCGGCAGCCCCTCCGCCGTCCAGTGCAGCGGCAGGCTGATCGCCGGCTGGCCCGTGACGTTGAACTGCGCGGTGTAGGGGATGAAGCTGTTGATCCGCCGTCCCTCCTGCTCGGGGCCGCCTGCGGTGAACCAGCCGAGCTCGGGCGGCGGAGCACCCACGGTCGGCGTGACCAGCAGGTCGAAGCCCTGGCCGTCGAGGTCGGCCGGCGCCCAGAAGCGGGCCACCCTCCTGGTCCATCCGCCGAGGACGGCCCGAGCGCCCAGGTAGTCCTCCGCGGTCATCCGCTTCCCGGCGGCCCGGTAGGCGGCGTTCCTGGGCTCGAGCTCGTCGTCGCGCACCGGGCGGCCGAGCGCCCGCTCGAGTGCGGAGATCGTCAGCGCGGTGTCGCCGGCGATGGTCGCGGTGAAGAACCGCCCGAACCGCGGGTCGAACATGCCGTCGGGGGTGCCCATCTCGACGGAGCAGCCGAGCTCCTCCAGCAGCCGCCCTGCGTGGTCGACGGCGGCGCGGCACTGCGGGTGGTCGAGGTAGGCCTCCCCCGGATCGCCGTCCAGCACGGCGACGCGGAGCCGGCCGAGCGGTGCGCCGACCTCCTCGGCGAGCGGGCGCACGAGCGGCGGGGCGACGTAGGGGTCGCCCGGCATCGGCCGGCCGATGGCGTCGAGGACGGCGGCGGTGTCGCGGACCGACCGGCTGACGACGCCGTCGATCGTGGCCCCGGCCCAGCTCTCCCCGACGTCGGGGCCCTGGCTCACCCGCGCCCGCGTCGGCTTCAGCCCGACCAGCCCGCACTCGCTGGCCGGGATGCGGATCGACCCGCCGCCGTCGTTGGCGTGAGCCACCGGCACGAGCCCCGCGGCGACGGCGGCGGCCGAGCCGCCGCTGGACCCACCGGTCGAGCGGGAGACGTCGTAGGGGTTCCGGGCCGGGCCGTTCGCCGTCGCCTCGGTGGTGACCGTCGTGCCGAACTCCGGGACGTTGGTGCGGCCGAGGAACACGAAGCCGGCGGCCCGGAAGTGGCGGGCCAGGTAGCTCTCCGACGGCCAGCGCCACGCGGCGTCGCGCAGGAAGGAGGTGCCGTAGTGGGTCGACTCGCCGGCGACGTGGCACCCGATGTCCTTGAGGAGCATCGGTACCCCCCGGAAGGGACCGTGGGGCAGCCCGCCCGTCGCGTCCACCCGCGCCTGCTCGAAGCGGTCCCGGACGACGGCGTCGAGCTGCGGGTTCACCCGCTCGATCCGCTCGATCGCGGCCTCGACCAGCTCCGCGGGGCTTGCCTCCCCGGTCCGGACCAGCTCGGCCTGCGCGGTGGCGTCCAGCCACGTGGTGTCGGTCACGCCCGCACGCTAGCGATCCGGTGGCTCGCGCACGGGCCGGGATGCGGGCCGTTAGGCTGTCCGGGCACCTCGCGGGTGTAGCTCAATGGTAGAGCCCCAGCCTTCCAAGCTGGCCATGCCGGTTCGATCCCGGTCACCCGCTCCGCGGACCCGTTATGCGCCTGGAAACTCCATAAAATCCCGCTTATCTCGCTCCAGTGTCTCAGCAACCTCGACGCGGTACGTCTCGTGCGAAGCGCCGCCCGTGGACCGCCCGGTGATGACGGCTCGCAACCGGTGGGCCGCGACCTTGGGTGTGCGGTATTCGTCCAGCAGGCCGTTGGCCTCCTGCAGGGTGTCGGTCAGCTGGGTGTAGCAGGAGCCAGCCAGCACAGGGGCAGCTCTGATCGCTCCGAACCAGTCAGCCAGCCGGGCCAGGTACTCCTCGGGGTCGTCGACCGTGGAGTAGCCCCACACGTCCTCGGCTCCTGCCGGTGCGCCATCCGGGCAGAATCGGAGGCCACCGAACTCACTGAGAATCACTGGTTGGCCGCGAACAACACCATGGCGCGCGTGTACCCGCCGTCCCTGCTGGTTGAAGCCGGCCAGCAGGTCCGCGAAGGCGTGCGCGGAGCCGAACCGCACGAGCAGTCCGGCGCCGTCGTCGGCGTAGTCGTGCACGCCCCACACGTCGGAGTCAACGTGCTCGAACCCGTCGTTGCTGATGACCGGCCGGCTCGGGTCGACAGCGCGGGTCAGCGCTGTCAGGCCAGCTACAAAATCCTGCTGTCCGGTATCGGTGACGATGTCGGGGACTCCCCAGCTCTCGTTGATCGGCACCCAGGTCACGATGCTCGGGTGGCTGACGTCGCGATGGACGAGATCGAGCCACTCGCTCGTCAGCCGGCGCACCGCCTCGGGACTGAAGGCGTACGCGTTGGCGGTCTCCCCCCACACGAGCAGGCCCAGCCGGTCGGCCCAATGCAGGAAGCGGGGGTCCTCCGCTTTCTGGTGCATCCGCACAGCGTTGAAACCCAGCGTCTTGATCATCTCCACCTCGTGCCGCAGGGCCGCGGCGTCCGGTGCTGCCAAGTGCGACCCGGGCCAATACCCCTGGGAGAGCACCGCGAGCAGGTGGTAAGGCCGCGCATTGAGCAGGAAGGCCCCGTTCCCGACGCCCGCGCTCCGCAACCCGAGATAGCTGGACACCTCATCGAGGACCTCCGGGCCGGCCTCGTCACCCCCGTCTCCAGAGCCGTGTAGCACCCGCACGTGGGCATCGACCAGGCGTGGGTTCTCTGGGGACCAGACCAGCCGCTGTCGCGCCTCGCCGTTGGCGAGTGCGGGCACGACGATCGTCACCTCACTGCGCTGCTCGCTCACCCGCACGCGCTGCGTGGCAAGTGGGGCGTCGTCTAGAGACAAGCGCACGACGACGGTCACGGGTTCACGGGGCACGCTGGTCAACGTCAGCCCGAGGTGCACCCGGGCACCGGGGAGGTCCGGCGACCAGGCGAGGTGCTCCACCGCCAAAGGGGGCAGCACCTCGCACCACACCGGTTGCCAGATCCCGCTGGTGCGGTGGTACCAGATGTCGTGCGGCGCCTCCTGCCAGTCCTGTTTGCCGCGGGGCTGGGTGATGTCGTGCGGGTCGTCCTCCGCGCGGATGACGAGGACGTGGTCCGCGTCCATGTCACCTGGATCGATCTGGTCGGTCAGATCGGCGTGCCAGGGAGTCTGCCCACCCGTGTGCGAGGCCACCAGGACGCCGTCCAACCAGACCTGGGCGCGATAGTCGACCGCCCCCAGGCGCAGGAAGAGGCGGTGACCGGGCCGCCGGAGCGCTGCCTTCGCGGCGATGTCGGCCAGGCGCAGGCTGCGCCGGTACCAGAGCACCGGGTGAAACCCGGTATCCCCGATCCCGCTGGCCGGCGACTCCGGTGGAAACGGCACCACGATGTCGCGGTCGAACACCGTCCGGTCGTGGAGGTCGGAGTGCTGGTGCCAGCGGTGGAGCAATCCCTCGCGCTCGTCGTCGTAGGCGAACTGCCAGGTTCCGGTCAGGTCCGTCCAGGCGTCACGCATCAGCTGGGGCCGCGGGTATGTCCCGTCCTGCTCGAACGCTCGTACCTGCAACATCGACTCCTTGTCCGAGAGGGGGGCGGTGGGTGGGCTGCTGCCGACGGCTGACCGTCAGGTTCTGGCGACGGCCGGGTCCCCTGGGTCCGGCTGCGCGGGCGCCCGCAGGAGGAGTCCCGTGCCGACGAGGGAGATGAGCGAGGTGGCGAGGAGCACCAGGGCGACCGGCGTGGCATCCGTGATGCCGACAAGGCCAGCGATGGGCGAGACCAGTCCCGCAACCGTGAAGGTGGCGAATCCGTGGACCGAGGTCGCGGTGCCCGCTTGCGCGCCCTGACCGTCCAACGAGATCGCCTCCGCGCACGGAAAGCAGCCACCGCAGCCGGCCACGAAGAACCAAAGGCAGACGAGCACAGCCCCGGTCCCCCAGGCCTGCAGCGGCAGGATCGCCGCGGCGGCCGCCGCGGTGACAACGGTGAATCCGGCCAGCGTGGACGCGGTCCCGTAGCGCCGCACGAGCAGGGAGGCGAGCTGCACACCCGCGACCAGGCCGAGTGAGTTGCACAGGAAGACCACCGCGAACGCACGTGCGCTGAGGTCGAACGCGTCTTGCAGCAGCAACGGGGACGCGGCGACGTAGGCGTAGACCCCGGCGTAGGTCATGCTCGCCACCAGCGTCGCCCGGCGGAAGGCTCGATCGGCCCACACCGCACGGACGCGCACGGTCAGCGGTGCCGGTCTCGACCGGCGATCAGCCGTCTCCGGAATCACCAGCACGGTCGTGACCAGCATCACTGCCGACGTCGCGGCCAGGATGAGGAAGATCCCGCGCCACCCGACGACGGGCAACAGCTCGGCACCGAGCACGGGCGCGAGCAGCGGTACGGTCGTCGTCACGAGCGTCACCCGGGACAGGAGCACGGCCAGTGCCTGGCCGTCAGCGAGGTCCCGGACGATCGCGAGGACGAGCACGGCGCTGCCGGCGGCACCGATTCCCTGCACGACACGGCAGACGACCAGGATCTGGCCCGTGGACGCCATCGCGCAGGCGAGCGTGGCAAGCACGTGCAGTGCGGTCGACAGCAGCAGTGGCCGGCGTCGTCCGACCCGATCGCTCCACGCGCCAACGACCAGCTGCCCGGCTCCCAGCCCGATGGTCATCCCGGCCAACGTCGCCTGCACCATCCCGTCGGTGGCGCCGAGGTCGTGCCGTAGCACCGGGAAAGCCGGCAGGTACAGGTCGATCGACAACGGCCCCAAGGCCGTCAGGAGCCCGAGAACGAGCACGACGGCCACCCTCGGTCCTCCGCGATGCGCCCCGCTGGCTGCCACCCGCGCCCCTCACACCGGTCACATGCATTTGGTGGTGTCGTGCGGCGATCGTGGCATGTCGCCGCACACCTGTCAAAGCGCTATGGTGGTGTGAGCGGAGAGGAGCCCCATGACCGAGTCCGTCGATGAGTCAGTCGTACCCGCGGCCGCCGGATTGGTGCGCGACTTCGTCAACACGCACGAGCCGCAGGTGGCTGCGGAGGCGCTCAGCTCTCCGCAAGAACTGGAGGCCTGGTTCGACGCCCGCGGGCTCTTGCCCCCCGGAAACCGGCTGGGCTCGTCGGATCTCGCCGCAGCCCTCGCGCTGCGCGAAGGACTGCGCCAGATCCTGCTCGGCCACGCCGGCCATGACAGCGACGCCGGATCCTTGGCAGCCCTGGACGCGACCCTGGCGGAGCTGCCGATGCGGTTGCTCGTCACCGCAGAGGGATTGCGCCTCCTCCCCGCAAACGACGTTCCACGCGTTCGGACCTTCGCGTCGATCATCGACGCCATCCGTGAATGCGAGAAGGACCGGACCTGGACAAGGCTCAAGGTCTGCGCCCGCGACACCTGCCGCTGGGCCTTCTACGACGCCTCGCGCAACCAGACGCGGCGCTGGTGCTCCATGGCCGGTTGTGGCAATCACGTCAAGATGCGTCGGGCCTACGCCACCCGGCGAGATCGAGCCCTGTCGAGTACCGCACCACGGACCCAACCCCCCACGTAACGGGCGATCGCAGGCGGAGCGGAGCGACCGGTTGCTAGATCACCGGCGCCGCAGGAGCGAGACGTCACTCTCGCCGGGCCGCCGGCAGCAACATCCAGGAACCGCGCGGCACTCGGCGTGCAGCAAGGGCCGGCCGACAGCGAGAACGCTGCTCTTCCTGCGCACTGTGCGGCGCCGAAGGCACGCTGAAGGCACGGCATCCACCTCTCACTGGGCGGTGACCAGTTCAGATGGTGCTCGAAGCCTCAAGCCTTCCAAGCTGGCCATGCCGGTTCGATGCGGGTCACCCGCTCCACGCACACCCCGAGTCAGGTGGCCTGCTGAGCACTCAGCGGGCCCAGCGTTTGTTGAGCACCGGGAGCTTCCGACGGAGCACCACGCGCTTTCCGTAACTCGTCGACACAGAGTCGACCTTGTGATACCCCAGGAGTCGGAACAGAGATTGGCTCGCGGTGTTGTCCGGGTGGACCGTGCACATGATCTCCTTCTTACCGAGATCGGTCGCCTGCTGTTCGAGCAGCTCGACGAGAGCCCGGGCCAAACCCTTCTTCCGGTGCTCCGGGAGCGCAAGTACTAGTTTGAGGTTGATCGAATCCTGCAGGGCTTCGGCCTCGTCAGTGAAATAGTGCTTGATGCTCTCATCGGTTCCACCACCGTCGTACAGAATCGCTGCTGCGACCAACGTGCCATGCTGTCGCGCACCCAGGGTGATGTGGTCGATGAGGCATTCCTTGAGCATGACGTCCGTATTGGCGCGCAGCCACGAGTCGTCCTTAATGGTGCTCAGGACCTCGCTCTGGAGGTGCTCCAGATCCGGCAGGTCCGCCGGGCCGAGCCGGGTGATCTCGTAACCCTTGGCCTCGGTCAGCGCCTGCACGTACCCGTAATAGCCGGGGTGCATGGGAATCTTGTGGTGCAACAGGTGGCCGTGCCAGCTCTCGATGAGCGCGTGGATGTTCGCGAAGGACCCCGCCTCCTTGACCAGCGCGGTCTCCAGGACGCCCTTGTTGCCGACTGCCGTGAAGAATCGGTTCCGGAACAGGTCGTCGGTGAGCGCAAGGTCGAGAGCGCCCTTGCGGACGAGGAGATGCAGCGTCTCGAAGAATGTGAGGTAACTGCTGACGAGGGGTCGGTCCGCAGCCACGACCTCCTCTTTGAGGAGAAGTTTGCGCCAGAGCGCGCCGATGTTGGCGTCGGAGGCGAAGCCGGTCTGGAGGTCGCGGATGAATTCCGCTTGGGCGAGCCGCTTGGTCAACCTGACCTCGTAAACGACCACGAGCGCACCCACCACACCGCCGACCGCGATGAACACACCGAATGCAGCGGGCCACAGGATATTGACCGCGAGCACCGACAGGGCGAAAAGAGCCGCCGCGACCGTGATGACAACGGGGTCGCGACCGATTGCGCGCAATCTCACGCCGGCGACGCTACCTGCATGGCGCTCCAGGGTCGGTCATGCGAAGAATCGGGGCGAGTCGCCGTGGCGTCATTACCTGAGCCGGGTCGCCGCCTCCGGTCTGTTGCTCAGGACGACGAGCCGTTGGGTCGCCCGCGTCATCGCGACGTACCGGTCCACGGCCCCCTCCACCCCCGTGCCGAAGTCCTCCGGGTCCACGAGGACGACGAGGTCGAACTCGAGTCCCTTCGACAGCTGCGGCGTCAGCGACCGCACGCGGGAGGAGCCCTCGAACGTCGGGTCACCGATCACGCAGGCGACGCCCTCGGCATGCTCGGCGAGCCAGGCGGCCAGGATCGCGTCCCGCTCCGAGAGCGGTCCGTGCACCACGGGCACGCCGGTGCTGCGGACGGAGGTCGGCACGTTGGCGTCCGGCAGCACGGCACGGATGACCGGCTCGGCCTCCACCATGACCTCCTCCGGCGTCCGGTAGTTGATGCTCAGCGAGGCGATCCGCACGTCGTCGAACCCGACCCGTTGCAGCCGTTCCTCCCACGACTCCGGGAACCCGTGCCGGGCCTGCGCGCGGTCGCCGACGACGGTGAGGCTCCGCGACGGACAGCGGTGCAGCAGCATCTGCCACTCGGCGTCGGTCAGCTCCTGCGCCTCGTCCACCACGATGTGCGCGAACGGGCCCGCCAAGAGGTCGGGGTCGCCGACCGGCAGCGCCGCCTCGTCGACCAGCGCGTCCCGCAGGTCTCCATGGCGCAGGCTCGTCATCAGCAGCAGCTCGGAGTCGTCGGCCGCGATCAGCTCGTCGATGACGTCGGCCATGCGCGACCGTTCGGCGGCGACGACCGCCTCCCTCCTGCGCGAGCGGCCGAACGCCGCCGGGTCGCCGAGCCGCTGCCGGGCCGCGTCCAGCAGCGGCAGGTCCGACACGGTCCACGAATGTGGATCCGCCCGCTGCAGCGCCCGGACGTCGTCGGGCTCCAGCCACGGCGCGCACCTCCGCAGGTACGCTGGCACCGACCACAGGTCCCCGACGACGTCGGCGGCCTCGAGCACCGGCCACGCGCGGTCGAACGCCTCGGCGAGCTCCCGGTTGCGCTGCAGCGACGTCCGCACCTGGCCGGCCGCGACGTCGCCGTCGTCGGTGTCCACGAGGTCGTCGTGCTGGTCGACCAGGATCGTGAGCAGCTCCTCCCAGACCTGTTCGCGCGCCTCGTTGTGCGGCGTCCCGGGATCGGGCGCCTCGAAGGCCTCCGCCCAGTCCTCCGCGCCGAGCCGGACGTCGGCCCACGCGGTGCTGATCACCGTCTCCCGGGCGGGGGGCTCCTCGTAGAAGGCGACCGCGGCCTCGATCGCGCCCACCATGTCCGCGGACGACTTCAGGCGCGCCACCCGCGGGTCCGTCTCGATGCCCGCGCCGGCTCCCTGCGGGACCAGGTCCCGCAGCGTGCAGGTCCGCACACCCTCCTCCCCCAGGCTCGGCAGGACGTCGGACACGTAGGCCAGGTACGGCTCGTGCGGTCCGACGAACAGGACCCCGCCGCGCCGGTGGGCCAGGCGGGGATCGGAGTAGAGCAGGTAGGCGGTGCGGTGGAGGGCGACGACGGTCTTCCCGGTGCCCGGTCCACCGTCGACGACGAGGGCGCCCTGCGAGCCCGCGCGGACGATGGCGTCCTGGTCGGCCTGGATGGTCCCGAGCACGTCGCGCATCCGGGCCGAGCGATTGCTGCCCAGGCTGGCGATGAAGGCCGACTGGTCGTCGAGCGCGGCGGCGTGCCCGTCGAACTCCTCCGCGACGAACACCTCGTCCCAATAGTCGGTGATCCGGCCCCGGGTCCAGCGGTACCGGCGCCGGCCGGCCAGGCCCATCGGATCGGCGTGCGTTGCGCCGAAGAAGGGCTCGGCCGCGGGCGAGCGCCAGTCGACCAGCAGCCGGCGGCCCGAGCTGTCGGTGAGCCCGAGCCGGCCCACGTACACGGCGTCGGAGCCGTCGGCCGGGTCCATCCGCCCGAGGCACAGGTCGAGACCGAAGCGGCGCAGCGTGCGCAGTCGGGCCGCCAGCCGGTGGACCTCCAGATCCCGGTTCAGCGCCTCCTCGCCGCTGCCGCCGGGGGCCCTGCGTTCGGCGTCGAGCCGCTCCGACAGGTCGGCGAGCGACTGCTCGAGGCTGGCGGCCATCACCGCGAAATGCTGCTCGTCGCCGGCGATCAGGGCCGGATCGGCCTTGGCGGCCAGCTGGTCGGGAAGGGCGAAGACGTGCGTCAGACCGTTCACGACGAGCGAGTGTGGGACCGGACGGGGGTCTTGCCGCAAGCCCCTGGGTGCGCTATACGTTCAAGTGGGAGTTGAGAGGACCTTCTCCCGCCCCCGCCGGCTCCATTCTGGTCGCCCGCTCGAAACGCACCATCAGGACGTCCGGGTACGTCTCAGAAGACACTGTTCGGGTCGTAGTACTCCTCGATGTTCTCGCAGCCGATCCCGACCGCCAGGGTGAAGGACTCTTCGGGGTAGTCGCTCGGCTCCGTCTTGCCCGTGGCCACGTCGACGGCGATCGCCAACGCCTCCTCGGCGGCGAGCGACGGCGAGTTGAGGCCGGTGGAGAGGTAGCGCCCCTCGCAACCGTCCCGCTGGATCAGGGCGAGCGCCTCCTTCTGGCCGTCGGCCGAGGCAGCGACGTAGACGTTCTCGTACTGCGCCTTCCCGTTGACGACCGCGTAGGCACCAAGTGCCATGGAGTCGTTCAACCCGAAGATCAGGTCGACGTCGGGGTTGGCGGCCAGCATGTTCTCCGCCGCGACCTGTCCCTTGTCCTGCGCGTAGTCCCCCGATTGCTCGGCGACGATCTCGTACGGCAGTCCGCCCTCCTCGAGCCCGTCGAGAAAGCCCTGGCGCCGGGCGGGCCCGACGAACTCATCGGTCGCCGGGCCGGTGAGGATTGCCACCTTGATGCTCGTCTTGCCCATGTCGAGGAGCCGTTGGGCGCTGATCTTTCCCGACTCGCGGCCGATGGTCAGGTTGTCGGACTGGACGCTCGTCATCCCGGTCTCGGGGACACTGGTGTCGATGTAGACCACCGGGATCTCCGAGGCGACCTGGGTCATCATCTCTGTCTGACCCTTGACGCTGGTCGCGTTGACGACCAGCACATCAGCTCCCTGCGCCATCATCGCCTGCATCTGGTTCAGCTGGATGGCCGGGTCCTTGTTGGCGGACTGGAAGAGCAGCTGGAATCCCTGGTCCCGGGCGATCTGCTCCGCCCGCACCTGCATGGCCGCGAAGTACGGCGCCTGCAACTGCTGCTGAGCGAAGCCGATCACCACATCGCTGACATCGGACCTGACGCCGTTCGCCGGTCCCTCAGCCGGCCGTTCGGACGGGTAGATCTGCCCGCAGGAGCTCACCGTCGCCACCACTGTCGCGGCGGCGGCGACCGCGACCAGGCGCCGGAGCCGGGGCCTCGTCCAATTCGCACGCATCACTGTCGTCCTCGCCTCACGCGGTCGCGGGTTGAGTCGGGTTGGTCTTGCGCTTGCGCACGATCTGGACCGTGGCCAACGTGACCGCGACCAGGATGAGCGCGCCGCGGAACGCGTCCTGCAGGAAGGTGGAGACGTTCAGCAGGGACAGCAGATTGGCGATGACGGCGAAGATGATCGTGCCGACGACCGCGCCGAACACCTTGCCGTACCCACCGGAGAGGCGGGCGCCGCCGATGACCACCGCCGCGATCGCCTCCAACTCGAGGAGATTCCCGGCGGTGGAGGTGCCGCTGGCGAATCGGGCGAGGAACAGCCAGCCGCCCAGACCGACGAGCAGTCCGGCCAGGATGTACACCGACCACAGGGTCGCTTTCACGGGGATACCGGAGCTGCGGGCGGCTTCGACGTTGGACCCGATGGCGTAGACCCGGCGTCCCCAGACCGTGCGGTACAGCAGGAAGGCGATCAGCCCCGCCATCGCGAGCCAGATGAGCGCCAGTACCGGGATGCCGAGGAGTGTGGACTGTCCGAAGCTCGCGTAGGAATCGGCGGCCTCCGGGTTGATCGGGATGCCGTTGCCGTAGGCGTAGACGAGACCGCGGGCCAGGGCGAGCATGCCCAGCGTCACGATGAACGGCTCGAGGCCACGGAAGGCCACCAGCCAGCCGTTCACGGCGCCGATGAGGCCCCCGATCCCGAGCGCCACGACCAGCCCTAGCAGCACCGAGGGACCACCGAAGAGTCCGGCCGCCACGACCGCGGCGAGGCCCAGCGCGGAGCCGACGCTGATGTCGATCCCCCCGGTCAGTACGACGATCAGCTGGGCCAGCACCACGACGCCGATGATCGACATCTGCAGCAGCAGGTTGGTCAGGTTGGTGCGGCCCCAGAAGATCGACCCCCGGGTGATGGTGGCGACGATCAGGAGGGCCAGCAGGATGTAGAGGGCGTACTGGCCCTTGAGCCAGGTGCTGATCGCGGTGCCCCTGGATGTGTCCTCCTCGTGGTGATGGACGGGAGGGACCGTAGGTGTCGCTGTCATCGAGGAGCTCCTTGGTCTCTGTCGCTGCGGGAGGAAGGGCCGGTCAGCCCTCGTGGGTCAGTGCGGTGCGGACCAGGTCGTCCGTGGTGGCGTGCTCGGGATCGAATTCCGCGACGATCTCGCCGTTGCGCATGACGAGGATGCGGTGGCAGAGCGAGAGGAGCTCCTCGGCTTCGCTCGATACGACCAGTATCCCTTTTCCGCGCGCTGCGACGCCGTGGATGATCTGGTAGATGTTCGAACGGGCGCCGACGTCGATGCCTTTGGTCGGCTCGTCGAGGACGACGAATTCCGGATCGGTCTCCAGCCATTTGGCAACCACGACCTTCTGCTGATTCCCGCCGCTCAGGTTGCGGGTGTAGGTCTTGGTTCCGCCCTTGACCTGGTACTCGGAGATCAATTCGCGGATCCGCGTCTTCTCGCGCTTGGCATCGACGACGCCCGCCTTGGCCATCGTGGGCAGCGCAACGAGGCTCATGTTCTCGCCGTTGTCGAAGTCCTTGACGAAGCCCTCGAGTCGGCGGTCCTCGGTGAGGTAGGCGATGCCCATCGCCACCGCCGCTGTCGGGTTGGGCAGGCTGACCTCACGGCCGTGCAGCTTGATCGAACCGCCCGCGGCCGGGCGCTGCCCCGTGATGGTCCGCGCGACCGACGAGCGCCCGCTGCCGACGAGCCCGTAGAGACCGACGATCTCCCCCGGGTTCACGTCGAACGACACGCCGTTCGCGGAACCGCCGTGGAGATCCCGGACCGACAGGGCGGGGACCTGGTCCGGCGCGGCGTGCACCGGGTCGGGCCGGGCGAGAGCCTTCAGGGCCTGCCCGATCATCAACGCCGTGACCTCGTCCGGGTCGGTCTCGGCGGCATCGAGGACCTTGACCAGCGTGCCGTTGCGCAGCACCGCGATCCGGTCGCACATGGCGAAGACCTCGTTCAGGCGGTGGGACACGAAGATGATCGACGTCCCCTCGTTCTTCTCCCGCTCCACGAGGCGCAGGATGTCGTTGAAGTGCTCCTCACTCGTGGACGCGGTCGTCTCGTCCAAGATCATGATCTTGTGCTTGGTCACTGCCGCGCGGCTCAGTGACAGCATCTGCCGCTGTCCCGGTCCGAGGCCACGTGCGAGCTGGCGGGTCGAGAGGTGGCCGAGACCGACTCCTTGCAGCACCTCTCGGGTCTCTGCACTGTTGGTGTCGACCTTCCGCGCCCATGGCCGGATGTCACGGCCCTCGCGCAGCTTGTACAGCCAGACGTTCTCCCCCACCGTGAAGTCGTCGATGATCAGCGGCTCCTGGTGCATCATCAGAACGCCCGCCCGCTCCGCTTCGGCGGCGTTCCTGACCGGGTGCGGGAAACCACTGATCGTGATCTCGCCGTCGGTCAGCGTCTCGACGCCGGCCAGCAGCTTGGCGAACGTCGACTTCCCCGCCCCGTTGGCGCCGCAGATGCCCAGCACGCTTCCGGCGTAGCCCTCCAGATCGACACCGTCGAGCGCCTTCACACCGGGATAGTGCTTCTTCACCCCGACCGCGGTGAATGCCACCTGCCGCGGGCCTGTCACACGTGTTTCTTCTTCTCCGCGCTGGTCGGTCGTGGCCACCATGACTCCGTATCTGCTCTGGAATTTGCGACGTCAGAGGTGAATGGTCAGGGAATGAGTGACACCTTGATCGATTCCTTGCCGCTGTCCACGAGCTCCAGGCCCTTCTCGAACTCGGCGAGGGGCAACTGGTGGCTGCAGATCTCGTCCATCGGCAGCCGGCCTGACTCGATCATGCGGATCGCGGCCGGCCAGCAGTGCGGGCCGAGGTGCGCGCCGCGGACATCGAGCTCCTTGTCGTCGCTGATGATCGACCAGTCGACGGTGACGTCGCTGCCGAAGACGCTGTACTCGACGTAGGTGCCGAGCTTGCGCAGCAGGTTGAGCCCCTGGCCGACGGCGGAGGGGTGGCCGGTGGCCTCGAGGTAGACGTCGGCGCCATAACCGTCGGTCAGTGCTCTGACCCGTTCGACGGCGTCCTCGGAACCGATGTCGATCACCAGATCCGCGCCGCACTCCAGCGCCAGGTCGAGCTTGTCCGGCGCCAGGTCGAGAGCGATCACCAGCTCGGGGTTCTTGGACTTGGCACCCGCAACCATCCCGAGCCCGATGGGGCCGCATCCCGCGACCACGACCACGTCCCCGAAGTGGATGTCGGCCCGCTCCACGGCATGCAGCGCGCACGACAGCGGCTCGGCGAAGGCCGCGTGTGCGGGGGGCACGTCCGCGGAGATCTTGTGCACCAGCGCGTCCCTGGGAAAGAGCATGAACTCGGCCATCGCGCCGGGGGTGCGGCGCTTGAAGCCGTAGATGTCGTGCCGCTGACACATCCAGTACTTGCCATCCAGGCAGTAACGGCACTGCCTGCAGGGCACGATCTGCTCGCTGACCACCCGGTCGCCGACGACGATGCCCCACCGCTGCGCGGCCTCGCCGTCCAGCTCGACCACGGTGCCGACGAACTCGTGGCCCGGAACCACGTCGGTCTCGGCCCACGCGGGACGCGACTCATCACCCCAGAACTTCGCGGCACCGTGAAAGCACTTCAGGTCGCTCGCACAGATGCCTACGGCTTCCACCTTGACCAGCGCCTCGCCCGGCCCCGGAACGGGGACGGGCACGGACTCGAGCCGGTACTCGAGAGGGCCGTGACAGACGACCGCCCGCATCGTGTCCGGCATTGCCGGGGCATCGTTCTCACCGCTCATCGAGCCTTCTTCGGTCATGAGGCGTCTCGGCCATGGTCAGGCCCGGTGTGATGCAGACCATAAGTGGCGGCCGCACGCCTGTCCAAGGGAGCTGACCAGCGGTTCTCCGACCGCGGGTGGAACGCACGACGGCAGGGGCGGACGTGGCCGAGAGGAAAGAGCTTGCGCTCGGACCGGCTCACGGAGAGCGGGTCGAGAGTCGCGCCGATGGCGAGGAAGGTGGAGCTGAGCAGCCCGCTGCCGCGGTGGTTCGGTGGTCCTCGCTCCTGTCGGCTCAGGTCTGACCGATCGCCCGGCGTCAGCCTTCTTCGATCACCGAGAAGACGTTGCCCGCGGGATCGGTGAACCAGGCGATCAGCGGCCCGCCGGCCCGCATGATGCCCTTCTCGTCGGTCGGCGGGTTCTCGTAGCGCTCGAACCGGACGCCGCGCGCGGTCAGGTCGTCGACGGCCTTCTCCACGTCGGGCACCGGGAAGTTGAGGACCGTGAACGTGGCCGGCGTGTGGTCTGCCTTCCCGTACACCAGCACGTCGGTTCCGCCGGAGAGATGGAGTCGCATGATGCCCTCCATCTCCTCGTCACTCACGCGGAGCCCGAGGGTCTCCTCGTAGAAGCGCCGGGCCGCCACCGGGTCCTTGACCGAGAAGCCACTGAATGCCTTGCTGTCGGCGAGCATGGGTCGTCCCCTCTCGAAGGTCTCCGACGGTGGACCGATCGAACGGACCGGACTCATCGGCGGCACCCGGCGCTCAGTCCATGGACGTCGGCAGCCCGAGCGTCGCGAACAGGTCGTTGTCGAGGTCGAGGAAGCTCGAGATGTGGGCGATCCGGCCGTCCTCCACCTCGAGCACGTGCAGGGCCCACGGCTCGCGGCCACCACCCTCGCGCGGGCGGTACTGGGCAAACGCCGGCGAGCCGTTGGCGCTCAGCGGGACGACCGCCGAGCCCCGGCACTTCGACCCCGGGCCGAGCATCCAGGTGCCGATGTCGTCGCGACCGCGCAGCCACATCTCGAAAGGCGGCATGTGCTGGGTCGCGTCCTCGTGCAGCAGGCTGACGAACGCCTCGATGTCGTACCGCTCGAAGGCGTCGACGTAGCGGGCCAGCAGCTCCCGGTGGTCGGCGTCCAGGGCTCGCGGCGCGGGCACGCCGTCACCCGCAGCGGCCAGGGTCGCCCGCGCGCGCTGCAGGGCGCTGTTCACCGAGGCGACCGTGGTGTCGAGGAGCTGGGCGACCTCGTCGGCCTTCCACCGCAGCACCTCGCGGAGGATGAGGACGGCGCGCTGCCGGGGCGGCAGATGCTGGAGCGCAGCGACGAAGGCCAGCCGGATCGACTCCTTCGCCACCGCGCGCTCCGCCGGGTCACCGTCCTCCGGCAGGACCTGGCGGTCGAGCACGGGCTCGACCCAGGCGGTGGCCGGCCGCCGGCCGGCGAGCGAGGCCTGCACCGGCGGGAACGGCGAACCGGCCAGGTCCATGGGCAGTGCCCGACGCTGCCGGCCGGACAGCTGGTCGAGGCAGACGTTGGTGGCGATGCGGTACAGCCAGGAACGCAGCGCCGACCGGCCTTCGAAGTCGGCGAGACCGCGCCAGGCCCGCACCATCGTCTCCTGCACCGCGTCCTCGGCGTCGAAGGACGAGCCGAGCATCCGGTAGCAGTAGCCGGTCAGCTCACGGCGGTGCTCGAGCAGCCGGGGATCGAGCTGATCCGGCGGGCCGATCGCGACGCTGGTCACCTGAGACCACTCCTCCGAGTCGATGTGCCCGTCAGCACACCACAGGACGACGACACTTCGGGAGCCCCTGCGGGCCGGTCACCCGCGCAGGGGGCCGGAACTGGACTTCGTCCTGGCGGCCCACCAGCATTCAGCCCGACATGACCAACCAGCCACGGTCGGGCCGGCCCGACCCCCGACCGGCCAGCCAGCGGGATGGGTTCCCGGCCTCCTCCGGACCAGGCTCGACGACATGACCACCGACACCGACGTGCTCCCCACGATGTCCTTCCCGGCCGAGCCCCCTCCCCGGCGGCGGACCGGTCTCCTGCGCCAGCTCGGGGTGGACACCGGGTACACGCTGACCGGCTTCCCGGTGGCGATCGCCGCCTTCGTCGTCGTCGTCACCGGCCTGGCCGTGGGTGCCGGGCTGCTGGTCGTCTGGGTCGGCGTCGCCGTCCTCGCCGCGACGCTCGTCGCCGCCCGCGGCTTCGCCGTCGTGGAGCGCGCCTGGCTGCCGTCGGTCCTGGACCGCCCGGTCCCCCAGCCGGCCTACCGGACGCCCGAGGGGAGCGCGACGCGCAAGCTGCTCACCCCGCTGCGCGACCCGCAGACCTGGCTGGACGCCCTGCACGCGATCGTCCGGTTCCCCGTGGCGATCGCCTCCTTCGTCGTCACCGTGACGTTCTGGTCGATCGCGCTCGCCGGCCTCACCTACGCCGCCTGGGACTGGGCGCTGCCCGACGCGTCGACGGATCCGGACAACATGGACCTCCTCGAGCTCGTCGGCATCGAGAGCTCCGCCTGGACCCGGATCGCCCTCTACACGGCCATCGGCGTCGTCTTTGCCGTCCTGCTGCCCTTCGCCGTCCGCGCGGTCGCGCTGCTCCAGGCCCAGCTGGGCCGGGTCATGCTGACCTCCCGCGCCGCCGCGCAGGCCGAGATCGGCCGCCTCGCCCAGGGCCGGGACGCCGCGGTGGCCGCCGAGGCCGTGGCCCTGCGCCGGCTGGAGCGCGACATCCACGACGGACCGCAGCAGCAGCTGGTGCGGCTGAACATGGACCTCGCCCGTGCCCAGCGGACGCTGGAGCGCGACCCGAACGCCGCCCGCGAGGCCCTCGGCGAGGCGGCCGGCCTGGCCCGCGAGACCCTCGAGGACCTGCGCGCGCTGTCCCGCGGGATCGCTCCCCCGGTGCTGGCCGACCGTGGCCTGGCGGCCGCCCTGGCCGCCGTCGCCGCCCGCTCCCCCGTCGCCGTCGACCTGGCCGTCGACCTGCCTGAGGAACGCCTGGCACCGGTCACCGAGAACACCGCCTACTTCGTGGTCAGCGAGGCGCTGGCCAACGTCGCGAAGCACAGCGACGCCACCGCCTGCCGGGTCGCGGTCGTCCGCACCGGCGACCGGCTGCACGTCGTCGTCGAGGACGACGGCGTGGGCGGTGCCGTGCTGGCCCCCGGGCACGGCCTCGCCGGGCTGGCCGACCGGCTGCAGGCCGTGGACGGCGTCCTGTCCGTAGAGAGCCCGCGCGGTGGACCGACGAAGCTGGTGGCGGAGCTGCCGTGCGCGTGACCCAGGGCGGGTCCGGTCCCATGCGCGTCGTACTGGCGGAGGACTCGGTGCTCCTGCGGGAGGGCCTGGTCCGGCTGCTGGAGGAGGCCGGCACGGAGGTGGTCGCCGCCGTCGGGGACGGCCCCTCGCTGGTCCGGGCGGTGCGCGAGCACCGCCCGGACGTCGCCGTGGTCGACGTCCGGATGCCCCCGTCGCACACCGACGAGGGGCTGCGCGCGGCGGTCGAGGCCCGCCAGCAGGTGCCCGGGACGGCGGTCCTGGTGCTCTCCCAGTACGTCGAGGTCGCCTACGCCGACGAACTGCTCGCCGACGGCGCGGGCGGCGTCGGCTACCTGCTCAAGGACCGCGTCGCCGACGTGGACACGTTCCTCGAGGCACTCCAGGACGTGGTCGGCGGCGGCACCGTGCTCGACCCGCAGGTCGTCGCTCAGCTGTTCGCCCGGCGCCGCGCCGACGACCCGGTCCGCCGGCTCACGCCCCGCGAGCGGGAGGTGCTCGGGCTCATCGCCGAGGGCCACTCGAACGGCGCGATCGCCCGCCTCCTCGTCGTCACGCCCGGGGCGGTGGAGAAGCACACCCAGCACATCTTCGCCAAGCTCGGCCTGGCCCAGGACGACGACCAGCACCGGCGCGTGATGGCGACGCTCGCCTACCTGCGCGGCTGACCACGCCGGAACTCGATGGCGGACCGTCGGACCCGCCCGGTAGACACGTCCCGTGGCCGACGACCTCTACGACCAGCTCCGACCCGCGACCGCCGAGGAGTGGCCCGGCTGGCTGAACACCATGGTCGGGGCCTTCGGCGACACCCCGAGCGGCCCGTACCTCGACAGCCCGCCCCCCACCGCCGAGCTGGACCGGTCGCTCGGGTTGTGGGACGACGGCCGGCTCGTGGCCACGTCGGGCATCTACAGCCGCACCCTGAGCGTGCCGGGGGCCGTCGTTCCCTGTGCCGCCGTCACCTGGGTGACCGTCGCCCCGACGCACCGCCGTCGCGGCGTGCTCACCGCGATGATGCGCCGCCAGCTCACCGAGCTGCACGAGCAGGAGCGCGAACCGGTGGCCGCCCTGTGGGCGTCGGAGGCGCCGATCTACGGCCGGTTCGGCTACGGCCCGGCGACCACCCGCGCCGAGCTCTCCGGGCCCACCCACCGGCTGCGGCTGCGGCCCGACGTCGACCTGGGCACCGGCCGGGTGGACATCGTCGAGGACTCGGCGTTCCGCCCCGCCGCGGGCGCCGTGCACGACGCGGTTCGCCGGTTCGTGCCCGGCAACATGGACCGGGACGGTCGCTGGTGGGACCGGCTGCTCCGTGACGACCCGGCGGAGCGGCACGGGGCGACCGCCCGCCGGTACCTGCTGCACACCGAGGCGGACGGCACGGTGAGCGGCTACGCCGCGTACCGCGTGAAGTCGCGGTGGAGCGACACCGACCAGCCCGACGGCACCCTCGTCGTGGAGGACGTGCGCGCCACCAGCACCCCGGCCTACGCCTCGCTGTGGAAGGTGCTGCTCTCCATCGACCTGGTGAGCACGGTGCAGGTGAAGCGGGCCTCCCCCGACGACCCGGTCCGCCACCTGATCACCGATCCACGGGCGCTCACCGGTCCGGCCCTCGACGCCCTGTGGGTCCGGCTGGTCGACGTCGGGCGGGCGCTGTCGGCCCGGCGCTACCCCGCCCGCATCGACCTCGTCCTCGAGGTCCGCGACCCGTTCTGCCCGTGGAACGACGGGCGCTGGCACGTCTGGGGCCATCCGTCGGGCGCCTTCTGCGACCGCACCGACCGCGATCCCGACATCGTGCTCGGCATCGAGGCGCTGTCGGCGGCGTACCTGGGAGGCACCTCGCTGGCCACGCTGCAGGCCGCCGGCCGGGTCACCGAGATCAGCCCGGGTGCGGTGACGAACGCGTCGACGGCGTTCGGCTGGCCGGTCACCCCATGGTGCCCGGACGACTTCTAGGAGGTCGGGTGTCGGCGGAGTGGGACGACGCGCGCCGGGCGTTCGACGACGCGGCGCAGTGGTTCGTCGAGACGGCCGCACAGGTGGGCAGCCGGTGGGAGCGGCCCGGGCTCGGAGAGTGGGACGTCCGCGCTCTGGTCGGCCACACCAGCCGGTCGCTGCTCACCGTCGAGGCGTACCTGGGCCGCCCGGCCGGGACCGTCGAGGTCGGCTCGGCCGTGGAGTACTACCGCGTCACCAGCGCGTTGGCGGCGGGAGCGGCCGTCGCGGAACGCGGGCGGGAGGCCGGAGCCGCGCTGGGCGCAGACCCGGCGGCCGCGGTGGCCGGCATCGCCGCGCGGGTGCTCGCGCTCGTCGGCTCCACGGACGGCACCGAGCTGCTGACGACGATCGCCGGCGGGATGCGCCTGGCCGACTACCTCCCGACGCGCACCTTCGAGCTGGCAGTGCACACCGCCGACCTCGCGACCGCGCTCGGCCGGCCGCTGGACGTCCCGGCGACGGCCGCGACGGCATCCCTGCGCCTCGTCACCGACCTCGCCGTCGCCGGGGGCCGGGCCGGTCCGCTGCTCCTCGCCGCGACCGGCCGCCCGACGTCCGACTTCTCCGTGCTCTGACGCGCCGGCCCGATCAGGGGTGGTCGGGGCGCGTGGGCAGACCGCCCGAGGGACGGTGGCGGTCGCGCTCGTAGTCGCTGACCAGCCCGATCCGGCGGACGTGCCGCTCGTCCCCGCTGAAGTCGGTGCGGAGGAACTCGAGCACCAGCTCGGTCGCCTCCTCCGGACTGTGCTGCCGGGCCCCGATCGAGACGACGTTGGCGTCGTTGTGCTGGCGGGCCAGCTGGGCGGTGGAGGTGTTCCAGACGAGCGCGGCGCGGACGCCGGGCACCTTGTTCGCCGCGATCTGCTCGCCGTTGCCCGAGCCGCCGATGACGACGCCCAAGGAGCCGGGCTCGGTGACCGTCCGCTCCCCCACCTCGAAGCAGAACGGAGGGTAGTCGTCCTGCGCGTCGTACTCGAAGGCGCCGCAGTCGACGGGCTCGTGGCCGGCCTCGGTGAGCGCCTGCTTCAGGTGCTCCTTGAACTCGAGGCCGGCGTGATCGGTTCCGACGAAGACGCGCATGGCGAGCAGTTTGACAGGCTGACCGCGTGGCGGTTCTCGGGGTCGACGGCTGGCGGGGACGCTGGGTGGGAGCGCTGTTGGAGGGCAGGTCGGTGCGGCTCCTGGTGCTGGAGGACGTGACCGCAGCGCTCGCCGTCCCCGACGTCGACGTGATCGCCATCGACATGCCGATCGGGCTGTCGGAGGACGGCGTCCGCGCCTGCGACGTCGCTGCGCGCAAGCGGCTCGGCCGGGCGGGCAGCTCCGTCTTCCCCGCTCCCCTGCGGCAGGTGCTCGCGGCGGAGGACTACCTGGAGGCGTGCCGGATCTCGGTCGAGGCCTCGGGCAAGGCGCTGTCGAAGCAGGCCTGGAACCTCGTGCCGGCCATCCGGTCCCTGGACGACGCGCTGGGCGATCCCCCGTCCGAGCGGGTGGTCGAGGTGCATCCGGAGCTGGCCTTCCGGCGGATGGATCTGCGGGTGTCCGACCCCAAGGTCACCGCCCGCGGCACGATGCAGCGGCTGACCGCGCTGCGCGGCGCGATGGACGTCGAGCAGGCGCTGCCCGACGCCCCGCCGCTCGTGCCCATGGTCGACGCACTGGATGCCTGCGCCGCCGCGTGGTCGGCCGCCCGGCTGGCCGAGGGCCGGGGCGAGTGCCTCGGGGACGGCGCCGTCGACAGCCGAGGCCGGCCGATGCGGATCTCCTTCTGAAAGGACCCCGTCCCTCTCACCGCTCGCAAGCTCGCGGCGAGCCTCCGGACCGGGCCTCGGAATACGGAAAGAAGTCCCTCACGATCCGGTGAGCCGGCGGACCACCGACAACGGGAGCACCCGCAGCAGGCGCGCGACCGGGGTCCAGGGCCAGCCTGGCACGTATGCCTTGACGGGCTCCCGCTCGATCGCGGCCACCAGCGCGTCGACCCCCGTGTCCAGGTCCACGGTCATCGGCCCCCGGCGACCGACGTTGATGTCCGTGGCGATGTAGCCGGGCAGGATCGTCGTCACGGCGATGCCGGCGCCCCAGACGTCGGACCGGATGCCTTCGGCGAGCGCGTTGACCGCGGCCTTGCTGGCGCCGTACGCCGTCCGGGTGCCGGGCATCCCCCGGACCGAGGCGACCGACGAGATGAGCACCAGGTGCCCCGCTCCCTGGGCGCGGAACACCTCCATGGCCGCCTCGCACTGGGCGTGCGCCCCGAGGACGTTGGTGTGCAGGACGGCGCGGTTGGCCGCCGCCCCGCCCGTGCCTATCGAGGCGCCCTTGCCGATGCCGGCGTTCACGATGAATCGGTCGAGGCCGCCCAGCCGTCCGACCAGGTCGGGGACGACGGTCGCGACCGACTCCGGGTCGTCGACGTCCAGGGCCGCGACCTCCACCCGGATCGCCGGGTGCGCGCGGAGCAGCTCCTCCTTCAGTACCTCGAGGAGGTCGGTGCGGCGGGCCACCAGCGCGAGGTCGCGACCCTGCGCGGCGAACCGGCGGGCCATGCCCTCGCCGAGGCCGGAGCTGGCGCCGGTGATGAGGATGCGCTGACGGGTGGGGGTGGGCATCGCGACAGCATGCCCGGGGCTTCCGGCCCTGCGCGTGCGGACCCCTCGTGACCGGGCAGTCGCGGGCCAGCACCACGCGCCGGGAGCCGGCGCACCGCCATGTCACGAAGAGGACCGCTGCGGCGTCTCCATGACTAGCGTCCCGCGCGGTCTCAGGGCCGGGGCGCCGCTCGGGCTCTGCGTGGCAGCGCAAGCACGGGGTCATCCGCTCGGAGGGACACAGCATGGCCACCGGTCGCCCACCCGTACCCGGTCCGCGGCATCCCGTGGACCCCGCGTCGTCGGACGGCCGCGCAGCCGCGCCGGTGGAGGAGCGGCGAACCGGCCCTGGCGGGCGGCCGCTGTGGGTCGCGCTCGTCCTGATCAGCACCGTGCAGCTCATGGTGGTGCTCGACGGGTCCGTCGTGAACATCGCGCTCCCCCGCATCCAGGAGGAGCTCGCCATCAGCGACGCCGACCTCACCTGGGTGGTGACGGCCTACGCGATCGCCTTCGGAGGCCTGCTGCTGCTCGGCGGGCGGCTCGGCGACCTGATCGGCCGTCGCAAGGTCTTCTTCGCCGGCGTGCTGCTCTTCGCCCTGGGGTCGCTGCTCGCGGGCGTGGCCCAGGAGCAGTGGCAGCTGCTGGCGGCCCGCGCCCTGCAGGGCGCCGGCGCTGCGGCTGCGTCGCCGACCGCCCTGGCGCTGATCACCACCACGTTCCCGGCGGGCCCGCCGCGCAACCGGGCGTTCGCCGTCTACGCGGCGATGTCGGGTGCCGGTGCCGCCGTCGGGCTGATCCTCGGCGGCGCGCTGACCGAGGCCTCCTGGCGCTGGACGATGCTCATCAACGTGCCGATCGGGCTGATCGTGGCCTTCATGGCGCCGCGCTTCCTCGCGGAGTCCGCGCCGCAGCCCGGCCGCTGGGACCTGCCCGGCGCCCTCACCGGGACCATCGGCCTCGCCGCGATCGTCTACGGCTTCAACCGGAAGGCGCAGACCGACGCCGACACCGGGCTGCCCCAGGAGTGGTCCGACACCCTGGTCTACGGACCGATCGTCGTGGGGGTCGTGCTGCTCGTGGCCTTCTTCCTCGTCGAGGCCCGCTCCCCGCACGCGCTGCTGCCGATGAGGGTGATCGCGGACCGGACGAGGGCGGTGAGCTTCGCGGTCATGCTGGTCATCGGCGCGGCGATCTTCTCGATGTTCCTGTTCGTGTCGCTGTTCGTGCAGCAGGTGCTCGGCTACAGCCCGCTCGAGGCCGGCATCGCCTTCCTGCCGTTCACCGTCGGCATCGTCGTCGCCGCGCAGATCGCCTCGACGCTCGCTTCGCGGGTGGACCCCCGCTGGATCGCCGGCGCGGGTGGGGGGCTGTCGGTCCTGGCGATGTGGGGCTACAGCCGGATGGACGCCGACGCCGGGTACGCCACCGACCTGCTGCCCTGGATCGTCGTCCAGGCGGTCGGCATGGGGCTGCTGTTCGTGCCCCTCACCCTGACGGCCGTGAGCCGCGTCGACGCCGGTGACGCCGGCGTGGGCTCGGCCGTCCTGAACACGGTCCAGCAGGTGGGTGGCGCCGTCGGCATCGCCGTCCTCGGCACCGTCTTCGCCAACGGCATCAGCGAGCGCTTCGCCCAGCTCGCGGCGGCCGGCCCTCCTGGGCCGGAGGCCGCTCTCGAGGCGCAGGCCCACGGGACGTCGCAGGCATTCATGGTCGCCATCTGGATGATGGCCGCCGTCACCGTCGTGATCGTCGTCGGCCTGAGCATCAGGCACGAAGACCTGGCCACCGACGTCACGCCGGGCCAGGCGGCGGCTCTGTCCGAGGGCGCGGGCGTGGGCGAGGCACCGGAGATCCCGCCCCAGGCGGGGTCCCCGGCAGACGACCCGGCCGCCTCGGGGAGCGACGCCCCGGAGGGGCGCCGCGTCACCTGAGCGTCAGTTGCGACCGGTGAGCTCCAGGGCGTCGGCCGGGACGGAGTCCATGTCGGGGCCGGAGAGCCGGGTGCGCTTGAGCTCCCAGAAGTCGGGCAGGTTGGCCAGCAGGACGGCGCCGTCGAAGGCCTTGCCGGCGTCCTCACCGGTGGGCACCTTGCTGATCACCGGACCGAAGAACGCCACGCCGTCGATGTGCATGACGGGGGTGCCGACGTCGTCTCCGACCGGGTCCATGCCCGCGTGGTGGCTCTTCTCCAGCTCCTCGTCGTACTCGGTGGAGGTGGCGGCCTCGGCGAGCTCCGCCGGGAGCCCCACCCGCTCGAGGGCGGGGGCGATCAGCTCGTCCAGCTCCAGCTTCTCGTGGTGCCGGAGGGTGCCCATGGCGGTGTAGAGGTCGCCGAGGACCTCGTCGCCGTGCTTCTGGGCAGCCGCGATCGCGACCCGGACCGGGCCCCACGCCTGGTCCATCATCGCGCGGTAGTCCTCGGGCAGGTCCCGGCCGCGGTTCAGGACGGCGAGGGACATGACGTGCCAGTGCAGGTCGATGTCGCGCACCTTGGCCGCCTCCAGCACCCAGCGGCTGGTCAGCCAGGCCCACGGGCACAGCGGGTCGAACCAGAAGTCGACGCGTGCGCTGGTGGGCGCGCTCTGCACTGCCTCGGTCATGGGTGCTCCTCGATATCGTCGGCCCGCCGCTCGTGCCGGACCCGCTGGGGATGGACAACCGGATCGACGGCGACTTGTTCCCGTCGCCGGGGCCACCGGCGCGGCGCGGACCGTGTCCCCGGGGCATGGGAAGCTGGCCAGTGTGGCTGCACCCAACCTGACCCGCACCGATGCCGCTGCCCGCGCCGAGCTCCTCGCCGTGCAGAGCTACGACCTCCAGCTCGACGTCACCGACGGCGACGGGCACCCGGGCGAGCGCACCTTCCGCTCCGTCACGACCGTCGAGTTCACCGCCCGCGAGGCCGGCGCCGACACGTTCATCGACCTCGTCGCCGAGACGGTGCACTCCGCCACGCTCAACGGCGTCGAGCTCGACGTCAGCACCTACACCGAGGACGGCGGCCTGCCGCTGCCCGGCCTGGCCGAGCAGAACACCCTCGAGGTCGTCGCCGACTGCCGGTACTCCAACACCGGCGAGGGCCTGCACCGATTCGCGGACCCCGAGGACGGTCAGGTCTACCTCTACACGCAGTTCGAGCCGGCCGACGCCAAGCGGATGTTCGCCTGCTTCGACCAGCCCGACCTCAAGGCCACCTTCACGATGCACGTCGTGGCGCCGTTCGACTGGCAGGTCGTCTCCAACACCGGCGGCCGCACCATCGAGGCCGGACCCGCCGGCTCCCAGTTGGCCCACTTCGAGCCGACGAAGCGCATCTCGACCTACCTCGTCGCCCTGATCGCCGGGCCGTACGCCAAGGTCACCGACTCGCACGAGGGCATCCCGCTGGGGCTGTACTGCCGCGCCTCGCTGGCCAAGTTCCTCGACGCCGACGAGCTCTTCCGCGTGACCAAGCAGGGCTTCGACTTCTACCACCGGGTCTTCGACTACCCGTACCCGTTCGACAAGTACGACCAGCTCTTCGTGCCGGAGTTCAACGCCGGGGCCATGGAGAACGCCGGCGCGGTGACGTTCCTGGAGGACTACGTCTTCCGGTCGAAGGCCACCCGTGCCCGCTACGAGCGCCGCGCGGAGACGATCCTGCACGAGCTGGGCCACATGTGGTTCGGCGACCTCGTGACGATGCGCTGGTGGGACGACCTCTGGCTCAACGAGTCGTTCGCGACCTACATCAGCACCCTCTGCCAGGCGGAGGCGACGGAGTACACGACCGCCTGGACGACGTTCGCCAACACGGAGAAGGCCTGGGCCTACGCGCAGGACCAGCTGCCCTCCACGCACCCCATCGCCGCCGACATCCCCGACGTCGCGGCGGTCGAGGTGAACTTCGACGGCATCACGTACGCCAAGGGCGCCTCGGTGCTCAAGCAGCTGGTCGCCTACGTCGGCCGGGAGGAGTTCCTCGCCGGCGTGCGCCGCTACTTCCGCAAGCACGAGTTCGGCAACACCACCCTGGCCGACCTGCTCGCGCCGCTGGAGGAGAGCTCGGGCCGCGACCTCTCCGAGTGGGTCGAGCAGTGGCTCCGGACCAGCCAGGTGAACACCCTGCGCCCGGTCTTCGAGCTGACCAACGACGGCCGGTACGCGAGCTTCGCCATCGAGCAGACCGCGGTCGCGGAGCACCCGGTGCTGCGCAACCACCGGCTGGCCGTGGGTCTCTACAGCGAGGGGCCCCAGGGCCTCACCCGCAGCGACCGCGTCGAGCTGGACGTCGCGGGCGCGCGTACCGAGGTCCCGGACCTGGTGGGGCACCCCGCGGCGGACCTGGTGCTGGTCAACGACGACGACCTGACGTACGCCAAGCTGCGGCTGGACGAGCGGTCACTGGGCACGCTGCGCACGCGCATCGGCGCCATGCCCGACCCGCTGGCCCGCGCGCTGTGCTGGTCGGCGGCCTGGGACATGACCCGGGACGCCGAACTGCCTGCTCGCGATTGGGTGCAGCTGGTGCTCGCCGGGGTGGACGCCGAGTCCGAGATCAGCGTCGTGCAGGCGCTGCTCGCCCGCGTGCAGACCGCCCTCTCCTCCTACGCCGACCCCACGTGGGCGCCCACCGGCTGGGCTGCGCTCGCCGACCACGCCATGGGCGCGCTGGAGACGGCACCCGCCGGCAGCGACGCGCAGCTCCAGTGGTCGCGCACGCTGGCGAGCGCGGCGCGCACCGACGAGCACGCGGAGGTGCTGCGGCAGCTCCTGGCCGGGTCCCGGACGGTGGAGGGCCTGGAGGTCGACGCCGACGCGCGTTGGGCCTTCCTGTCCGGCCTGGTCGCGATCGGTGCGGCCGGTGACGCCGAGATCGACGCCGAGGCCGCGCGGGACGCCACGGCCACCGGTGCCCGCCGGGCCGCCACCCTGCGCGCCCTGCGCCCGACCGCGGAGTCGAAGGAGGAGACCTGGCAGCGGGCCTTCCACGACGAGGACGTGCCCAACGCCGTCCACGAGGCGATCCTGCAGGGCTTCTGGCACCCCGCCCAGCGCGAGCTGACCAGCGGTTACGTGGACCGGTACTTCGCCGAGATCGGTCCGCTGTGGACCCGCCGCCCGGGGGAGATCGCGAAGAACGCGGTGCAGTACCTGTTCCCGCCGGTCGTCGAGCCCCGCACCATCGCCGCCGCCGACGCCTGGCTGGCCGACACGGAGCAGCCGGCACCGCTGCGCCGGCTGGTCTCCGAGGGCCGCGACGGGATCGCCCGGGCCCTGCGCGCACGCGAGCGGGACGGGGACGCGAACCTCTAGGGCGACGACGAAAGCCCGTTCCCGACCGGGAACGGGCTTCCGTCGTGCACTGGACCTAGCGCCGTGGACCGATCGCGGGGGCCGGAGGCCTCCCGATAGGGACATGGGCAGCGGCTCAGCGCCGGGCGGGACGGCACATGGCCGCGGTGCGGTCCGGAGGACCGCGGTGTTCTAGTGGCGGTGGGTCGCCGGGTGACCGGCCTGGTCCGACAGCTGGCGAAGGCCGTTGATGATGCCGCCGATGAGGTCGCCGTTGGCGAACGACGTCGTCATCGACAGCACGGCGAGCGCGCAGGCGCGGTCGGGCAGCCGTCGGCTCGCGCCGGCGCCGGTGACGACCTCGACGACCTTCTGCCCGGGTGAGATTGCGATCAGCACCGCGTCGGTCGGGTGGGAGCCGGAGCGCGCGTGCAGGTCCTCGGCCTGGACCCGGGTGCGCGGGCCCAGGTCACCGATGTAGAGCGTGAACCGCAGGCCGGTCTCGCGGGAGGACATGGTCAGCGCCTCGTCCAGCCGCGCGAGCTCCTGGAAGGTGAAGAGCTCGTCCGGGGCGCCCTCGTCGGTGCGCGCGGCGGCAGTGTCCTTGGTGGCCGTGTCGTGCGACTCGACCTCGAGTGAGCTGGTCATCGCCGTCCTCCGGTCGTCTCGCGGGTGGTCGTCCCGCGGGCGTTCGTCTCGCGGGCGTTCGTCTCGTGGGCCACCGTCTCGTGGGCCACCGTCTCGTGGGCCATCGTGGTCACCAGGTGCCCCGCGCTCCGCCGAGCGGCCCGGCGTTCACCGGGCGCGCAGCGGAGGCTCCGTGGGCCGGAGCGCCATGGGACGAGTCGCCGTGGGAGGTCCCGCCGGACGCCGAGTCGGTGTTCCGCTCCTCGGGCTGCTCCGGGTACATCGACGAGCCCAGGGCGTTCGTCGAGCCGCCGCCCACCGCGGCCGCGCCGCTCCCCGGGCCGGGCCCGTGCCCGCCGCCGCCACCCTCGGGGTGCGGCTCGTACCAGACCGGCGCGTGGTCCCACGGCTGGCCGGGCTTGTAGCGGGTGCGCTTGCGCCCGCCGGGGAGGGTCAGCAGCGCCAGCACCACGATGACGGCCAGCGGGATGCCGACGAGAATGAGGAGGACCTCGACGGTGTTCACGGGCGACAACTTACCGGCACCGCCCCCGTTCAGCCGGTCTGCTCCCACGCCGCGGGGTGGCGGTCCGCCCACGGCCGCGCCACCTCCAGCTGCGCGGACAGCGCGATCAGCGTCGCCTCGTCCGCAGGGCGCCCGACGAGCATGCTCCCGACGGGCAGTTCGTCCTCGGTCCAGTGCAGCGGAACGCTGACGGCAGGCTGCCCCGTGACGTTGAACAGGGCCGTGAACGCGGCGTAGCGCTTCTGCCGCTCGAAGTCCGCGGCGGCGTCGCCGTCGGCGCCGAACCAGCCGATCGGGCGCGGGGTCATGGTGCAGACCGGCGCGAGGAGCACGTCGTAGTCCGCGGTTGCGAGCAGGAAGCGGCGGGAGAAGAGCCGCAGCGCCGTCATCGCCTCCATGGCTTCCTGGGCCGACAACGCCAGCCCCCGTTCGCGGAGCCACCGGGTGAGCGGCCGGAGCTCGGCGACCCGGCGGGGCGGCACGGGCAGCAGCGTGCCGCTCAGGGCCCACACCCGCTCGAAGGACGGCAGCACGTCGGGGCCGAGGAGGCCGGCCGGCACGTCCTCCACCTCGTGCCCGAGACCCTCGAGCAGGGCCGAGGCGTCCTCGAACGCCGTCCGGACCTCCGGGTCCAGGTCGACGTCGGGCATCGGCGACTGGAGCCACCGTCCGATCCGCAGCCGCCCCGGCGCGCGGTCGGCGGAACCGAGGAAGGTCTCCCCCGCGGGCAGCGGTGGCGCCCACGCGGGGTCGCCGAGGACAGGGCCGGCCATGGCGTCGAGCATCGCGGCGGCGTCGCGCACGGTGCGGGCCAGCGGCCCGTTCGTCCCCAGCCCGGTGATCTCACTGCCGTAGGGCGCGTTGCTCACCCGGCCACGGCTCGGCTTGATGCCGTAGATCCCGTTGACGCTCGCGGGGATGCGGATCGAGCCTCCGCCGTCGCTGCCCTGCGCGAAGGGCACCATCCCGGCGGCGACCGCCACCGCCGCGCCTCCGCTCGAGCCACCGGCCAGCCGCGAGGGATCCCACGGGCAGCGCGCGGGCCCGGCCAGCTCGTTGTCGGTGTAGCAGGGGAAGCCGAACTCCGGGGTGTTGGTCTTGCCGAGGCTGATCGTCCCGGCCGCGGCCAGCTTGGTGACGACGGCGTCGTCCACGTCCGGGACGACGTCGGCCATGGTCGCGGAGCCGAACGTCGTCCGGACGCCGGCGGTGTTGTTCAGGTCCTTGATCGCCGTCGGGACGCCGAGCAGCGGGGGCAGCTCTCCGCCGGATCGGACCAGGTCCTCGGCCCGGCGTGCGGCCGCGAGCGCCCGCTCGGGCGTGACGGTGAGGAAGGCACCGAGCCCGGCGTCGAGCTCCTCGATGCGGTCCAGCGCGTGCCGGACCAGATCGGTCGGGCTCGCCTCGCCGGACCGGACGGCCGCGGCCTGCTCGAGCGCGGTCAGGTCGTGCAGCTGGGTCACGGGCGGGACGCTAGACCGTCCGCATCCGGAGCTCAGGACCGGGCGAACACCACCAGGTTCTCCGTGGCGTTGCGGCCGTCGGAGCGCTGGAAGCAGGTGATGAGCACCAGCCGCCCGGGCACCGCCACCCACACCTCCGCGGCATCGGCCAAGGCGTTCTTGCCGTATCGCTCGACCCGTTCCACGGTGTAGGTCACCTCACCCCCGGGCGTGCGCACCTCGACGGTGTCCCCCGCCGCGATCGCGGCACCCTCGTGGTCCGCGGTGAGCAGCGGATCGAAGCCGTCGTCCCCGGAGCCCGCCGAATGCGCGGCGACGTAGAGGGTGTTCGTCGCCTCGCCGGCCGATGCCACCGGCGCTCCGTACGGCTCGATCCAGTAGCCGGCGGTGAGCAGCGGGGGGTCGATCACGCCGCGCCGTGGGGTCAGGCTCAGCAGCGGCAGGTCCAGGTCCACCGACGGGATCACCAGCCGCGTGGCCGACGACGGCGTGTAGCGAGCCGTCGGCGTGGGCGTCGGCTCCGGTTCGGGGGCCGCTTCCGGTGCCGGTGCGGCGGTCGTCCGCGGCACGGACGGCGACGCGGCGGGAGCCGGCGGTCGCGGAGCGGCCGCACCACCGGCCGAGAGACCGATGCCGAGGACGAGCAGGCCGGAGAGCCCCAGCGCGGCGGCCCCGGTGAGGGCCGCCGCGCGTCGGGTCAGACGCACGTCACTCCTGGTGCGAGGTCCGCCGCCGGAGCACCGCGGCGGCACCGATCCCCGCCACGAGCACCATCCCGGCGCCGATCGGCACCAGCGGGGAGGCACCCTCGTCCCCCGCCGGCTCGGTCCACCCGGTGTTCGACGTCAGTCCGTCGTTGGACGGCGTCGTCACCGTGGTGCGGACGAACGTGCGCGACACCACCGGATCCGTGCCGTTGCCGAGCGTGATCGCCAGCAGGTACTTCCCCGCCGCCGTCCCGGCGGGGATCACCAGCGAGGCGGACCGGCCGTCGCCCGAGTACGACCCGGTGAGCGCGGTACCGCTCGGCGCCGTGGGGATGAGGGACCCGTCGGCGGGCAGCAGGGCGAAGGCGCTCGGCGTGAGGCTGGTGAACCCGAACGTGGAGTACAGCGAGTCCGCCGGCAGGACCACCTCGACGGTGTCACCCGCGTCGACCGTGGCGTCCTGGTAGTCCGAGAGGACGGTCTGCGGGGTCACGGTCACGGCGGACACGCCCGCGGCGAGGTCGAACACGTAGCTCTGGGACCCGCTCCCCAGCACACCGATCGTCGAGGAGAGCGGCTTGAGCAGGAGCCTGCCGTAGGGCCCGTTGACCGTGTCGTCTGCCGGGATGTCGACCTGGAACCGGTTGGAGCCCAGGTCCGTGAAGGTGAGCTGGTCAGCCGGCACCGTGCTCTCGCTGTCGTACACCCGCGTCGGGGTGTCGTCTTCCAGCGGCGCGGTGGCGGCGTCCAGCGTCGGGTAGAGGAACAGCTGCGCCTGCGTCACCGCTCCGTCGATCACCGCGGGGAGCTCGACGGTCACCGAGCCCGACCACCCGGCATCCACCGGCGTGACCGGCTCGCTGCCGAAGGCGGTGACGTCCAACGGTCCGAGGTTCTCGATCGGCCGGACGCCGATCCCGGGACCGGAATCATCGCCGGGGTCCAGCACGATCGTCGCCGCGGGCGCGGCCTGGGCCGCGGGAACCCATGCGGCGAGGGGGATCAGTGAGGCCAGGAGAACGCCGCCGGCTCGGACGGCGAGGGCCCGGCGGGCAGGACGGATGCTCATGCGGTGCGGTGCCTTCCGGAACAGGCGCGCTGACCGCGCCGACCAGTCGTGAACGCTGCCATTCCGGATGCTGATCGGCGGAGTTCTCGAACGCGTGTCGCCCGTCGTGGCGACAATCGTCATGAAGGGGCAACAAGGCAGTCGTCCGAGATGGCGGCCGTCACAGCGAGAGTTGCCATGCCTCCCGGTTCGGGACTGTCAGGCGTGCGATCCGTCCGGCTCGGGGACACCGATCGGGTTGCCGGTGGGCCAGTCCCCCGCCGCGACCACGGCCCGGCGGAGCGGGGTGAGCAGTCCGGCGAGGCGGTCGCAGCCGGCGTCACCCAGCGCCTGCCACGGGCGCAGCGCCAGCCGGTCGGTGTCGGCCTCGATGGCTGCCACCATCGCCAGGCCCTCGGCGGTCAGCTCGCCCTCGTCCATCCAGCGCCGGTCGACCAGCCGCGCTTCGGCGTCGTCCCACGCGGCGTCGTCCCAGCCGCGGGCGCGCATCAGCCACTCGCGGTCCGACCGGCCGGCGGCCGCCGCGAGGACGTGCGAGGTGACGCCGTCGACCTCCCGCTGCACCAGCGCCACGACGTGCCCGTCCCCGCGGTGCTCGCGCAGCGTGGTGAGCGACTGCCACAGCCGCAGGTGCGGTTCGGCGGGCACCGGGACTCCGGTGTTCGCCGCGGCCATCGGCCGACCGGGCTGGTCGACGGCCGCCGCTGCCGTCGCGGCGAGGTCCGCCGCCTCGGCGAGCTCGGGCGAGCCGACGACGTCGTCCCCGAGCACCCGCCGCACGGCTCCGTCGATCCCCGCGAGGCGCGCCTCCAGTGCGGCTGAGGGCGACGTGAGGTCCCAGATCGCCGGCACCCGCCGGGCGACGAAGTCGGGCTCGAAGTTGAAGAACAGCGCCGTCACGACCTCGGGGCCCACCGCCCCGAGCGGAGCGGCCCGGAGCGCGAAGTAGCCGTTCCAGAAGCCGTGCAACCCGGCCCGCTCGGCGGCGTCGCGGCACTCCTGCGCGAAGTAGGTGAGCGCGTGGAAGGGCTCGGCCAGCGCCCACAACCTCCGTGCGGTCCCGGGTGAGCTCACCGGTCCTTCCTCATGCGCTCACGCTCTCGGGCACGCCGAGCCAGTCCCGCCACCGCGGGTCGACCGAGCGGGTGCCCAGCAGCCGCCAGGCGGCACCGCTGGGCGTGCGCGGTGGGTGCGGCAGCGCCCACCCCAGTTCGGCCAGCGACCGGTCGGCCTTGGTGTGGTTGCAGCGGCGGCAGGCGGCGACGACGTTGTCCCAGGTGTGCGTCCCGCCCCGGCTGCGCGGGACGACGTGGTCGATGCTCGTGGCCGACCCCCCACAGTAGACGCAGGTCTGCCCGTCGCGGGTGAAGACCGCCCGGCGCGAGAGCGGCACGGAGGCGGGGTACGGCACCCGCACGTACCGGGTCAGCCGGACGACGACCGGCACGGGCAGGCTCACCCGCTCGGCGTGCACCACGTCCGCCGCGGAGTCGACCGGCTCGGCCTTCTCCGCCAGGACCAGCACGATGGCCCGCCGGCTGGACACCACGCACAGCGGCTCGTACGTGGCGTTGAGCAGCAGCGTCGCGTGGGTGGTGCCCGGTGACGTGACAGGCTGCAGCAAGGAACGGTGTGGGTCGCGGCGGGGGCCTGGGTGACCCACCGACGTCGACCCGGACGCGGCACGCGGCACGGCTCACCTCCGGTCGCCCCGGACCGCCGGTGGCTCCGAGACCCGCGGGCAGCCCCATTCTGACCTGCGCCGGCCCGATCGGCGTAGTGGGAAAACGTCCGGCCATTACCGTGGGTGCGATGCGCTACCCCGAGGCCCCCCGGCTCGACCTCGTCGAGGACCTGCACGGACACCGCGTCGCCGACCCCTACCGCTGGCTCGAGGACGACGCCGACCCCCGCACCAGGGGCTGGAGCGAGGCGCAGGACGCGCTGGCCGGTGAGCTCCTGTCCGCGCTGCCCATGCGCCCGGACTTCGCCGCCCGCCTGGAACGGCTCGTCCGGTCAGGCGCCGTCGGCGTTCCCGTCTGGCGCGGCGGGCGGGCGTTCTCGACCCGCCGCGACCCCGGCCAGGAGCACGCCGTGCTCCGGGTGCGCGAGCCCGACGGCACCGTCCGGGTCCTGGTCGACCCGATGGCGCTCGACCCGGCCGGGACGACGACGCTCGACGCCTGGTCGCCCTCGTGGGAGGGCGACCGGCTGGCCTACCAGCTGTCCACCGGCGGGGACGAGGAGTCGAAGCTCCACGTCCTCGACGTGACGACCGGCGAGCCGCTGGACGGCCCGATCGACCGGTGCCGCTACTCCCCCGTCGCCTGGCTGCCCGGCGGCGAGGAGCTGTTCTACGTGCGCCGGCTCGCCCCCGACCAGGTCCCCGCCGGTGAGGACCAGTTCCACCGCCGCGTCTGGCGCCACCGTGTCGGCACGCCAGCCGACGACGACCAGCTGGTGCACGGCGAGGGCAGCGACCCCACCACCTACTTCGGCGTGCACACCAGCCGCGACGGCCGCTGGCTGGTGGTGTCGGGCGCCGCCGGGACGGCTCCTCGCGACGACGTGTGGATCGCCGACCTCGCCGGCACGGGTGAGCTGCGCGAGTTCCAGGTGGGGGTCGACGCGCAGACCGCTGCCTTCGTCGCCCGCGACGGCCGGCTCTGGCTGATGTCCGATCGGGGCACCCCGCGATGGCGGCTCGCCGTCGCCGACCCCGCGGACCCCGCCACCTGGGCACCCGAGGCCTGGCGGGACGTCGTCCCGCAGAGCCCGGAGGCCGTCCTCTCCGACATCGCCCTGGTCGACGCACCGGACGGCTCCCTCCAGGTCCTCGCCGTGCACGCCGTCGACGCGACCGACCGCCTGTCGGTGTGGGCCGCGGACGGCTCCGGCCGGTTGGCCGACGTCGAGGGCCTCGGCGCCGGCAGCATCTCCGGCGTCAGCTCGCCCCCGGAGGGCGGCGGAACCGCCTGGGTCGGCTACACCGACTACGCGACGCCACCGTCCGTGCTGCGCTGGGACGCCGGCTCGCCGACGACCCTGGAGAGCTGGGAGCAGGCCGCCGTCGCCGGTGACGTGCCCGAGCTGACCGTCGTCGAGACGCACGCGACGTCGGCCGACGGCACGCCGGTGCACCTGTTCGTCCTCTCCGCGAACGGCTCGCCGGACACGCCCCGGCCGACCGTCCTCTACGGCTACGGCGGCTTCAACGTCTCGGTGACCCCCGCCTACAGCGCCCAGGCGCTGTCCTGGGTGTCCGCCGGCGGCGTCTGGGCCGTGGCCAACCTGCGCGGCGGCTCGGAGCACGGCGAGGAGTGGCACCGCGCCGGCATGCGCGAGCGCAAGCAGAACGTGTTCGACGACTTCGCGGCCGCGGCCGAGCACCTGGTCGCCGACGGCTGGACGACGCACGAGCAGCTGGGCATCTTCGGCGGCTCCAACGGCGGCTTGCTCGTGGGCGCGTCCCTGACCCAACGCCCGGAACTCGCCGCCGCCGTCGTCTGCAGCGCCCCGCTGCTGGACATGGTCCGGTACGAGCTCTTCGGCCTGGGCCGCACCTGGAACGACGAGTACGGCACCGCCGACGACCCGACCGAGCTCGGCTGGTTGCTCGGCTACTCGCCGTACCACGCGGTCCGCGAGGGGACGGCGTACCCGGCGGTCCTGATCACGACCTTCGAGTCCGACACCCGGGTGCACCCGCTGCACGGCCGCAAGCTGGCCGCGGCCCTGCAGCACGCCACGACGGCGGAAGCGCCGATCGTGCTGCGCCGGGAGACGTCCGTGGGGCACGGCGCGCGGGCGGTGAGCCGGACGGTAGGTCTGGCCGCCGACCAGCTCGCGTTCCTGGCCCGGCACACCGGCCTGGCGCATCGCTAGGACGGCGACCGGCCCACCGCGAGGACGCGAGGCCCACCTCACTGACACGCGACCCGTCACCTGGAAGGATTTCCGGTGATGAGCCGATCACTAACGGTGCTGGCTGCGGACGACGCGTCCTCCGGCATGCCCGACTGCGCCGACTACTGGCTCTGCCAGAAGCTCTACGACTGGTTCGGCCTGGACTGGTTGGCGGAGAACGCCCAGGTCCTGGTCGCGACGCCGGCGCGCATCGTGCTCGTCGTCGTGGTGGCCGGCGTCGCCCGTGCGCTCGCCCACCGGGCCATCCGGCGGCTCACCGACCGGACCGCGACCGGCGCGGTGCCGACCATCCTGCGGCCGCTGCGCAACCGCGTGGTGCAGAACGACCCCGACGGCCAGATCACCGAGCGCCGAACACAGCGCGCGGAGGCGATCGGCTCGGTGCTGCGCAGCTTCGCCTCCATCGTCATCCTCGGGATCGCCGTCGTCCTCGTGCTCGGCGAGCTGGGCATCAACCTGGCCCCGATCGTCGCCAGCGCCGGCGTGGTCGGCGTCGCCCTGGGTTTCGGCGCGCAGAACCTCATCAAGGACTTCATCGCCGGGATCGGGATCATCCTCGAGGACCAGTACGGGGTCGGTGACGTCGTCGACCTCGGGGAGGCCAGCGGGACCGTCGAGGCGGTGGGGCTGCGGATCACGCGGTTGCGCGACGTGAACGGCGTCGTCTGGTATGTCCGCAACGGCGAGGTCCTGCGCGTGGGCAACAAGAGCCAGGGCTACGCCCAGGTGGTCATCGACATGCCGGTGGCCCACGACACCGACCTCGAGCGGGCCCGCACGGTCATGCAGGAGGTGGCCGACGCGATGTACGCCGAGGAGGAGTGGGCGGAGGTGCTGCTCGCCGAGCCCGAGTCGCTGGGCGTCGAGCAGATCACCTCCGAGGGCGTCTTCCTGCGTCTGCAGGTGCGCAGCACCAACGCCGACCAGTGGCAGGTCGGCCGCGAGCTGCGGATGCGGCTCAAGGAGCGCTTCGTCGCCGAGGGCATCCGCACCCCGCTGCCGCTGCTGACCAGCGCCGCGACGGGGGCCCGCTGAGCGCGCCCGCGCCGGAGGAGGGCACCTCGACCGGCGCCCCCGAACGGCAGGCGACCTTCCGGGAGGTCTTCGCCGTCCGTGAGTTCCGGCCGCTGTTCGGGACGTTCCTGCTCTCCACGGCCGGCGACGAGCTGGCCCGCGTGGCCCTCACCGTGCTGGTCTACCAGCGGACGTCGTCCCCGCTGCTGTCGGCGCTGACCTTCGCGATCGGGCACCTGCCGTGGCTGCTGGGCGGTCCCTTCCTGGCGACCTTCGCCGACCGCCTGCCGCGGCACCGGGTGCTGATCGCCACCGACGTCGCGCGGGCCGTCGTCCTCGCGGGGATGGCGATCCCGGGGACGCCGTTGCCGGTGCTGCTCGGCCTGCTCTTCCTCGTGTCCCTCTGCGCGCCCCCATTCGAGTCGGCCCGGTCCGCCCTCATGGCCGAGGTGCTCGACGGAGACCGCTACGCCGTCGCCAACTCCCTGACCAACATCACCCTGCAGCTCGCGCAGGTCGTCGGGTTCCTGGGCGCCGGTGCGCTGGTCGCCCTGCTCAGCCCGTCCGCGGCCCTGCTCATCGACGCCCTCACGTTCGCGGTGTCCGCGACGTGGCTGTGGGCCGGGCTGGAGCGGCGGCCCGCGCCGGCCGCCGCGGACGGGCCCGGCTCGCTGTGGCGGGACACGGCGTCCGGCCTGCAGTTCATCCGCCGCTCGCCGCGCCTGCTGGCCATCATCGGCGTGCTCTGGGTCGGGACGATGTTCGCCTACGCCTCCGAGGGCGTGGCCGCACCGCTGGTCGAGGAGCTGGGCTCGGGGTCCACGGCGGCGATCGGGATCCTGCTGGCCGCCAACCCCCTGGGCGTGGCCCTCGGTGGTCTCGTCATCGCCCGGCTGGTGCCCCCCGACCGCCGGGAACGCCTCGTCGCCCCACTGGTCGCGCTCTCCCTGACGCCCCTGCTGGCAGCGGGGCTGGTGGCCGTCCTCACCGGGCCCGGCCGGCTCCCGTTCGCCGTCGTCGTCGCGCTGATGTTCGTGTCGGGGCTCGGTGCGTCGTGGCTGATCCCGCTCAACGTGTCCTTCGTCCGGGCGGTGCCGAACGCCTACCGCGGCCGGGCGTTCGGTGTCGCGGTGAGCGGGCTCTACGGGGTGCAGGCGCTGGGAGCCCTGGGCGCCGGCCTCGGCGCCGAGGGGGTGTCGGCCAGCTGGGTGCTCGCCCTGTCGGGTGGCATCGGCCTGCTCGCGGTGGCTCCCCCGCTGCTCGCCTACCTGCGGACCCAGGGCGCCGTGGCGGCGGCCGGGTCCGGTGAGGGACCATCGGGGGCATGAGCGAGTCGAGCAGGTCCCTGCCCTCGGCGCGCACCTTCTACGACGAGGTCGGCGGCGCCGCGACCTTCACGAAGCTGACCGCCCACTTCTACGCCGCCGTGCGGACCGATCCGGTGCTCGCGCCGCTGTACCCCCAGGACGACTGGGAGGGCGCCGAGGTCCGGCTCCGGGCGTTCCTGGAGCAGTACTGGGGCGGCCCGACCACGTACTCGCAGCAGCGCGGGCACCCCCGGCTGCGCATGCGGCACGCGCCTTTCGCCATCGGCCCGGCCGAGCGGGACGCGTGGCTGACGCACATGCGGGCGGCCGTGGACTCGCTCGGGCTGACGCCCGAGCAGGACGCCACGTTGTGGGGTTACCTGGAGATGGCAGCGCGCAGCATGCAGAACCGGTTCCCCGACGACGCCGGCGGCGACCTCTCGCCCTGAGCCAGGCCCCCTGCACCACTTCCGACCCTGAGGAGCCCGGTGCACCCGGACCCGACCGTCCTCTCCCCCTCCGCCGACTGGTGGAGGGACGCGGTGTTCTACCAGATCTACGTCCGCAGCTTCGCCGACGGGAACGGTGACGGCGTCGGCGACCTCGCCGGCATCCGCAGCCGCCTGGGCTACCTCGCCGACCTCGGCGTGGACGCCCTCTGGATCACGCCGTTCTATCCGTCGCCGATGGCCGACCACGGCTACGACGTGGCGGACCCGCGCGACGTCGAGCCGGTGTTCGGCGACCTCGCCGAGTTCGACGCGCTGCTCGCCGAGGCCCACGCGCTCGGCATCCGGGTGACGATCGACCTGGTGCCCAACCACAGCTCGCACCACCACGAGTGGTTCCGGGCGGCCCTGGTGGCGGGGCCGGGCTCGCCGGAGCGCGCCCGCTACCTCTTCCGCGACGGCACCGGCCCGGACGGCGCCGAGCCGCCCAACAACTGGCCCTCGGTGTTCGGCGGACCTGCGTGGACGCGGGTCCCGGACGGCCAGTGGTACCTGCACCTCTTCGCGCCCGAGCAGCCCGACCTGGACTTCACCCACCCCGAGGTGGTCGCCGACCTCGAGGAGACGATGCGGTTCTGGCTGGACCGTGGCGTCGACGGTTTCCGGATCGACGTCGCGCACGGCATGGCCAAGCCCGACGGGCTGCCGGACATGGTCCCGCTGGAGAACACCGGGCTGCTCGCCGACCATGCCCCCGGCGACCACCGCTTCGACCACGACGACGTGCACCTCATGCACCGGCGCATCCGGTCGGTGCTGGACCAGTACCCCGGGACCATGGCGGTCGGCGAGGTCTGGCTGGCCGACGACGACCGGCTGGCCCGGTACATCCGCGCGGACGAGCTGCAGATGGCGTTCAACTTCAAGCTGCTCACGGCGGACTGGGATGCAGACGCGCTGCGCCTGGCCGTCGAGCACTCGCTCGCGACGGTCGAGGGGACGCCCGCCCCGGCGTGCTGGGTGCTGTCGAACCACGACCGTCCACGGCACGTGACCCGCTACGGCGGCGGCGAGCGGGGCCTGCGGCGTGCCCGCGCCGCCGCGCTGCTGCAACTGGCGCTCCCCGGGGCGGCCTACCTCTACAACGGCGACGAGCTCGGGATGCCCGACGTCGATCTCCCGGACGAGGCGCTGCAGGACCCGATCTGGGAGCGGTCCGGCCACACCGAGCGGGGTCGCGACGCCTGCCGGATCCCCGTGCCGTGGTCGGGCACCGAGCCGTCGTACGGCTTCTCCAGCCGCGCCGACACCTGGCTGCCCATGCCGGAGGGCTGGGGTGACCTGACCGCCGAGGCCCAGGCCGCCGACCCGACGTCGATACAGTGGCTGTACCGGAGCGCGCTGGCTCTGCGCAGATCGGCGGATGCCTTCGGCGGCGAGAAGCTGGAGTGGCTGCCCGCACCCGACGGCTGCCTGGCGTTCCGCCGTCCGGACGGCCTGGTCTGCCTGGTGAACCTCTCCGCCGCCGCGGTGCCGCTGCCGGAGGGACGGGTGCTGCTGGCCAGTGCGGACGTCGGTGACGGGCACCTGCCCACCGACGCCGCGGTGTGGCTGACGGCCTGACCGGGCTCCTCCCGTGTCGGCTCGGGCGGTAGTGCAGACTCTCCGGTGATCAGCGGCGCGCTGCGCCGACCAGTCGTTCCTGGAGGATCCGTGGCCACCGCTTCCCTGCCCGCGCTGCCGTCGCGGCCGCTCGTTCTCGCCGACCTCGTCCCCGCCGTCCGGGCCCGCAACGCCGGCCTCGTGGCGCTCGGCGTGCTCGTCACCGCCCTGCTCGCCCAGGTGGCGGTGCCGGTCCCAGGGTCACCGGTGCCGATCACCGGGCAGACGCTCGCGGTGGTGCTCACCGCCGCCGCGCTGGGCCCGGCCCGCGGCGTCGCCGTGCAGGTCGTCTACATCCTGGCCGCGCTGGTGGGGCTGCCCTTCTACTCGGAGGCCAGCGGCGGCATCGACGTCGTCCTCGGTGCCACCGGTGGATACGTCGTGGGCTTCATCCCGGCGGCGTTCCTCATCGGGCTGGCGGCCAAGCACGGCGCGGACCGCAACCCGCTGAAGTCCGTCCCGCTGTTCGTCGCCGGCCAGGCGGTCATCTTCGCGGTGGGCGTCCCGTGGCTGGCGCTCAGCGCGGGCCTCTCGGCGAGCCAGGCGCTGGACGCCGGCTTCTACCCGTTCATCCTGGGTGGGCTCGTGAAGGCTGCAGTGGCTGCAGCGGTGCTCGGCACGGCGTGGAAGCTCACCCGCCGCGCCTGATCCTCACCCGCTCAGCGACCCCCCGATGCCCCTGCGTCGGGGGGTCGCTGCGTTCGCGGGCCTGCCTCGTCGGTCCCGGTGATCAGCACTGTCCCAGCGGGGGCTTCATCGACGAGGAAGGCCTCCGGGGGCAAAGGTGATCATGGGCCGCGAAGCCCTGCTCAGGCGGCGGGCTCGTCGGCGTAGCGGAGCAGGAATGCCTTCTCGTCCGGCGTGATCCGCCGCGGCCGCTCGAGCGCGAAGTCGAACGGCACGAGGACTGTGCTGCCCGTGACGGCCAGCCGGCCGTGGTCGAACAGCTCGTAGTGGCAGGTGAAGGACGCCGCGCGGATGGTCGACACCCAGACCTGGATCTCCAGCGGGTCGGCGTCGTAGAGCACCGACCGCTTGTAGGTGATCTCGTGCGAGTGCACGACAAGACCGCGGCGCATGCCGGTCTTCTCGTCGTGGGTGGGGTGCTCGAAGAAGAGGTTGACGCGCGCCATCTCGAAGTAGCCGAGGAAGGCGACGTTGTTGATGTGCTGGTAGGCGTCCATGTCCGACCAGCGCATCGGGACGTGCACGGTGTGCCTCACGGCCGCCACCCTGCCGCATGCCGGCGCCGGCGCGCACCCGGGTCCCGGACGCACGACGGCCGGCCGGAGCCTGAGCTCCGACCGGCCGGTGAGTTGCTGGAACGGCCCGGCTGCAGGGGCCCGCGCCGAGCCTGCGAGGCGTGGGGGGCAGCGGGGTCCTTCGTCAGTCGCGGGAGAGCTTGCGGTAGGTGGCGCGGTGCGGCCGCGTCGCGTCCTGGCCCAGCCGCTCGACCTTGTTCTTCTCGTAGTCGGCGAAGTTGCCCTCGAACCAGAACCACTTGGACTCGCCCTCGTAGGCGAGGATGTGCGTCGCCACGCGGTCGAGGAACCAGCGGTCGTGGCTGACGACGACGGCGCAGCCGGGGAACTCCAGCAGCGCGCTCTCCAAGCTGGTCAGCGTCTCGACGTCCAGGTCGTTGGTGGGCTCGTCGAGCAGCAGCAGGTTGCCGCCCTGCTTGAGGGTCAAGGCGAGGTTGAGCCTGTTGCGCTCTCCACCGGACAGCACGCCGGCCGGCTTCTGCTGGTCCGGGCCCTTGAACCCGAAGGCGGCGACGTAGGCGCGCGAGGGCATCTCGACGTTGCCCACCTTGATGTGGTCGAGCCCGTCGGAGACGACGTCCCACAGCGTCTTCTTGGGGTCGATGCCGCCGCGGCTCTGCTCGACGTAGGACAGCTTGACGGTCTCGCCGACCTTGATCTCGCCGTCGTCGGGCTTCTCCTCGCCGACCAGCATCTTGAAGAGCGTGGTCTTGCCGGCGCCGTTGGGGCCGACGACGCCGACGATGCCGTTGCGCGGGAGGGTGAAGGACAGCTCGTCGATCAGGACGCGGTCCCCGAAGCCCTTGGTGAGCTTCTTCGTCTCGACGACGACGCTGCCCAGGCGCGGGCCCGGCGGGATCTGGATCTCCTCGAAGTCGAGCTTGCGGAACTTGTCGGCCTCCGCCGCCATCTCCTCGTACCGGGCCAGGCGCGCCTTGCTCTTCGCCTGGCGGGCCTTGGCGCCGGAGCGCACCCACTCCAGCTCCTCCTTGAGCCGCTTGGCGCGCTTGGCGTCCTTGGCGCCCTCGACCTGCAGTCGGGCGGCCTTGGTCTCCAGGTAGGTGGAGTAGTTGCCCTCGTAGGGGTAGGCCCGACCGCGGTCGAGCTCGAGGATCCACTGGGCGACGTTGTCGAGGAAGTACCGGTCGTGTGTGACGGCGACGACGGTGCCGGCGTACTTCTCCAGGTGCTGCTCCAGCCAAGCCACGCTCTCGGCGTCGAGGTGGTTGGTCGGCTCGTCGAGGAGCAGGAGGTCGGGCGCCTCCAGCAGGAGCTTGCACAGCGCGACGCGGCGCTTCTCGCCACCGGACAGGACGGTGACGTCTGCGTCGCCGGGCGGGCAGCGCAGCGCGTCCATGGCCTGCTCGATGCGTGCGTCGAGCTCCCAGCCGTCGTTGTTCTCGATGACCTCCATGAGCTCGCCCTGCTCGGCGAGGAGGGCGTCGAAGTCGGCGTCGGGCTCCCCCATCGCCGCGCTGACCTCCTCGAAGCGGGTCAGCGCGTCGCGGAGCGGCTTGACCGCCTCCTCGACGTTGCCGCGCACGTCGAGGTTCTCGTTGAGCGGCGGCTCCTGGAGCAGGATGCCGACGGTCGCCTCGGGAGCGAGCGCGGCCTCACCGTTCGAGGGCTGCTGCATGCCGGCCATGATCTGGAGCACGGTCGACTTGCCGGCGCCGTTGGGGCCGACGACGCCGATCTTCGCGCCGGGCAGGAACGACAGGGTGACGTTGTCGAGGATCACCTTGTCGCCGTGCGCCTTGCGCGCGCGGACCATCGTGTAGATGTACTGAGCCACTGGGCTTCGGAGCCTTCCGTCGTCTCGCGAGCGGGGGCGGGGCCACCGGCCGGCAGCCCCACCCCGTGCGTTCTCGCCTCCGATCCTCCCAGCCCGGGCAACTAGACGTGCGCGGGCTCCATGGCGAGGCCGGTGGGGGTCTCCTCATTCAACGTCTCGTCCCCCGCCTCGTAGTCCCGGCCGGCCACGAGTCCCTGCGGGTCCTCGTCCTCCGCAGGCTCCGCCCCGACGGCGCCCGGGTCCTGCCCGGCCGGCGCGGAGCGGGCAGGCCGGTGGAAGTCGGTCCAGCCGCGGGCGAGGTTGGGGCCCACGGCGTTCGCCTTGATCTGCGGAGCCGACCGTCGCCCGTTCTCGGACTCCCAGCTGCGCGTGGTCAGCGTCCCCCGGACGATGACCGGATCGCCCTTGCTGATGCTGCGGGCGACGTTGCCGCCCAGCTCACCCCACGCCTCGACGTCGACCCACAGCGTCCCGGCGTCGACGAACTCCTGCCGGCCGCTGTCGTACCGGCGGGCAGTCGACGCCATTCGGAAGTTGGTCACGGCGCTGTTCTCCAGGCGGACTCGACGGGGCGAGTCGACGACGTTGCCCACCACGGTCAGTTCGGTGTCGTTCACGGTGCTCCTCAGGGGTGCTGCGCCGGGCGGCGCGGCCGGCGGTGTGCCGGTGTGCTCCGAACCCTCGGGTCTCCCGAAGGCGCGCGGCGGCCGCTCGGGTGATCTGTGGACGGCGCCGGCGCCTGTGGACGCCCACCCGGGGGTGGGACGCACGGGCCGGTTGGCGGCACGCCGCCACGAGCCGATGCGATGATCGGGAGCCGAGCGCCCGTAGCTCAGTGGATAGAGCAGGTGCCTTCTAAGCACTTGGTCGCAGGTTCGATCCCTGCCGGGCGCACCCCCACCCGCCGTCCGCGGAGCCGTAGGTACCCGTGAATTCGGGTCGCAGTTTCATGCATTGCACGGCAACCACCGGGGTAGACGGCGTCCGCCAGGTCACGGGGGAACCAAACGAACCAACGACGGATCGTGTGGAGTGACGGTGGGTCAGTCGATGTCGTCCGGTCAGGTCGAGCCGCCCAGCGACGGGCGGCACCATGCGCGCGAGAGGCGGCGTGGGCTTCACGGCCGCCGTCGGTGGTTCGTGGCCGCCGGCGTCGTGGCCGCGTTCACCGCCATGGTCGCCCCGCCGGCCCAGTCGCAGGGGCTCTCCGCGGCCGGGCAGGTCACCGACCTCCCACGGTCGCTCACGTCGCAGTGGTCGATCCCGGCGCTCTCCGAGGGGGCGCCGCGCGGCGCCACCACTTTGACCGCCGTGCCCGCCCAGTCGGCCGGGCCGCAGCCCGCACCGGAGGTGGTCGTCACCGGCCTCGCGGCCAACGGCATCCCGAACGTCGCGCTCAACGCGTACCGCGTGGCCGCCGCCCGCATGGCGTCTGCCAAGGGTGAATGCGGCCTCGACTGGTCCCTGCTCGCCGGCATCGGCCGCATCGAGTCCAACCACGGCCGCTACGGCGGTGCTGTCCTCGGGCCCGACGGCTCCGCCACCCCGAAGATCCTGGGTCCTGCCCTGGACGGCGGACAGTTCGCCTACATCGGCGACAGCGACGACGGCCGGTGGGACAACGACACGACGTACGACCGCGCCATGGGCCCGATGCAGTTCATCCCGACCACGTGGCGGTCCTACGCGATCGACGCCGACGACAACGGCGTGACCGACCCGTTCAACATCAACGACGCTGCCCTGGCCGCGGCCAACTACCTGTGCGTCGCCGGCGGCAACCTGCGGACCGACGCCGGCCAGCGCAAGGCCGTCCTCGCCTACAACCACTCCGACGAGTACGTGGCCGAGGTCCTGGCCCTCGCCCGGGCCTACGCCACCGGGATGCCCGTCGCCGACCTGCCACTGGTGGGCAACACGACCGGTGGCGTCCCCGCCCCGTCCGGCTTCTACAGCGCGCCGGCGGCGCCCGGCCCGGCCATCGGCTACCGCGACACCACGTCGTCGCCGCCGGAGCAGACCACCGCCTACACCGGGCCGTCCGCCGGCGGTGGGGCCCCGACCGCCCAGCCCGCGTCCGCCGACGGCGCTCCCCCCGCTGCCGGTGGCGGTGGAGCCGGAGCGGCACCTCAGCAGGGCTCGTCCGCACCGCCCGCGTCGGGTCAGGCTCCGCCGGCGACCTCCGGCGGCCAGCCGGCACCGGCACCGGCCGCCCCTGCTCCTGCCGCGCAGCCCCCGCTGCCGGTCCCGAGCGTCCCGCTCCCCGTTCCGGCACCGGCTCCTGCGCCGGTGGTCACCCCGCCTCCGCCCCCCGCGCCGGTGGCGAACCTCGTCGAGGGAGTCACCTGCAACGTCCCGGGGAATCTCATCCCGGACCTGCCGAACCTCCCGGTCTGCTAGACGGGCATCACAGCACCCAGGTGATCGGCACCCGCGGGTCCGGCACGTAGGAGCAGTAGGTGCCGGTGCGGACCATCCGCTCCAGATGGTCGGCCAGCTCCGGATGGTGCTCGGCGATGCGTGCGACGGCGTAGCGCAGGGACCGCGTGACGCTGGCGCGCGCCCGTTCGGACGCGGACCCCGACATCCGGTCCCGCCCGCCGAGCCCGAAGGCCCCGGCCAGTTCGCGGAGCAGGTAGTCGCGGTCGGCTCGGGCCAGGGCCATGCGCTCGGAGTCGCCGAGCGCCCCGGCCTCGTCGAGGTCGTCGTCGATCTCGGCCAGACGGCGCTTGTAGGCCGCCCGCGCCTGACCGTCGACGGCCGGACCGAGGTCACCGCCCGTGGGCGCGATCTCGCCGACCTCGCCGGCGGCCAGGTCGAGGACGTGGAACTCCCGGTCCGGCGCCGCCATCAGCCGGGCCAGGTAGCGCATGCCCTTGAGGTCCCGGAGGACGACGGACCGACCCGCGAAGGTGATGGTCCGGACGTCGCCGTCCCTGCGGAACACGCCGGCGGACCGGGCAGGGGCCGGCCCCGCGCGACGAGCGCCCCGGGCCGGGAGTCGGGCACCGATGCGGTCCGCCGTCGCGAGTGCAGCCCGCTCCTCCCGCTGCGCCCGATCGGTCCGGCCGCAGAGCCGCTCGGCGTCGGCCAGGACCAGTCGCGCGGCGGCCTCCTCGTACGGGGCGCCGACCTCGCTCCAGCCGGCCAGGGCCTCCTGGCACTCCCGGACGGCGCTCTCGGCCTCCCCGTCCGCGAGCGCGACCCGGCTCCGCCCGAGCGCGGCCGCCGCAGCCAGTGCCCGGCTGCGGAAGGACGCCGCGATGTCGGACAGCTGATCCGATGCCCGGCGGGCGGTCTCCCCGTCCCCGACGGCGACAGCGATCTCGACCTGCGCCGCGAGCAGCGGTGCCCGGCGGAGGGCGCCCAGGGGCGGCCACTCCTTGGACGGCACCGGGCACGGGTGCTCCAACGCGTCGGCGATCATGGCCGCGGCGCCGACGGCGTCCCCCTGGGCCAGCCGGAGCAGTGCCAGCCACGGCTGGGGGTCCCAGCCGTGCTCCAGCGCCTCGCGGAACGCCTGGTCCGCTCCGGCCAGGTCGCCGGTCCGCAGCCGGATGGCGCCCAGCTCGGTCAGCGGCCAGCCGAACTCGCGGCGCATCCACGGCCGCAACTCGCGGCACGCCTCGAGCGCCTGCTCCTCCGCGGCCGCGCACGACCCGCGCAGCCGGAGGATCTCGGCCCGGTGCACGCGGCAGCGCCCGTTGATGCCGCCGTAGGCGGTGCCCACCCGCCAGTGCTCCATGGCCTCGGTCCACTGCTCGGCCCGGTCGTACTGCGCCAGTCCCTGCATCGCGCAGATCAGCTCGCAATAGACCATCCCGGCACCGAGCGGGTCGAGCTCCCCGGACACCACGCTGACGGCCGCCTCGTCCAGCAGCTCCAGCCCGCGTTCCACCGAACCGCCCAGGATGACCAGCCGCGCCGCCGCCACCCGGCCGAGCGCGGCCGCCAACGGGACGCGCTGGCGTCCACCCAGCTCGATGGCCCGCTCCGCCCAGAGGGCGGCAGACTCCGCATCGCCGCACATGAACCGCTCGTAGGTACGGGCCATCGCGACGAGGGCGTGCGTCGGCGACTCGGGCCGGTCGCCCAGCAGCCGCTCCGCCCGGGCGAGCCAGCCACGCACCGGTGCCATGAGGCCGGTGTCCATCATCAGGTACAGGGCGACCGTCGCGGCCGCTGCTGCAGCGGCCGCGTCGTCCCCCGACGACTGGCAGACCGCGCACTGCTGCTCCCAGGCGGTGATCGCGGCCTCGAACTCGCCTGCGCCGTAGGCGGCGCGACCCAGCAGGCCCAGTTCCGCCGGCGCCAGCGGACGCTGCGCCTGCAGCCCCCGCAGCAGCCCCAGCGCGGCCGACCACTCGCCCCGTGCCAACGTCGCCTCGACGCGCCCGTCCGCAGCGACCTGGCCGGGCCCGCCCACCGTCATCGCGCCTCCGCCGCCGAGGCGCCCGAGCGTAGGGGCGGCGACCTCCCCGCCGTAACAACGTTTGTTCCGCCTCCCCGGTGACCGGCGAGGACGCCGGCCCCGGACGACGAGAGGACACGACCATGAACGGCGCGCTCGACGACCTCCCCCTCGAGGTGCAGCAGGGCGGCATCACCACCCGGTACGCGGAGTGGGGCGACATGGCGGTGCGCTTCGCCCGCGTCCCTGCGGGAACCGACATGAGCCCGGTGCTCGAGGGCCTGCCGGGCGACCGCTGCCCGAGCCCGCACTGGGGTCTGGTCCTGGAGGGGGCGGTGCGGCTCACCGGGGCCGACGGCGACGAGGAGATCACCCGCGCCGGGCAGGCCTACTACTGGCCGGCGGGCCACACGGCCCGGATGGACGAGGACACCGCCTTCCTCGAGATCGGGCCGGTCGCGGCGATGCGGCAGTTCAGCGAGCACGCCAAGGCCAAGTTCGCCTGACCGTCGGCCCGGGTCAGCGCCGCCGGTTCGACGGCGGCCGGAGGACGGCGAACGGGTCGGTGACCTCCAGGGCCGGGGCGGCGAAGCGGTAGAGCATGGCCGGCCGCCCCCCGGCCCGTCCCGGGGGGGCCATCTCGCCGGTCGCCTCCAGCACGCCCCGGCGCAGCAGCACCCGCTGCAGGTTGGTGGCGGTGACCTCGTAGCCGAGCGCCGCGACGTAGATGTCGCGGAGCTCGGCGATGGAGAACGCCGGCGGGGCCAGCGCGAACCCGACGTTGGTGTAGGAGAGCTTGGCCCGCAGCCGCGCCAGCGCCGACTCGACGATCGAGCCGTGGTCGAACGCCGTCCGCGGCAGGGCGCCGACGGGATGCCAGGCGGTGTCCTCGGGCAGCGTCGGGTCCAGGTCCGAGGGGATGAGCCCGAGGTACGCGGTGGCCACCGTCCTGCCGCGGGGGTCGCGGCTCGGGTCGCTGCGCGTCTCCAACTGCTCGAGGTGCGCCAGGTGCGTCACCTCGACCTTGCTGGCCAGCTGCCGCGCGACCGACGCGCCCAGCGTCTCCTCGGCCAGCAGCGGTCCGCCCGGCAACGCCCAGGTCCCCGCGAACGGGTCGTTCGCCCGCTGCCAGAGCATCACGTGCAGCCGCGCCGCCCGGACCTGCAGCACGGCTGCGAGCGCGTGGTGCGGATAGGCGGGCCGGTCCGGCGAGGACCACACGGAAGGCACGACGGGAATGCTACGGTCGCTCCGCAGGTTTTCGACTGTGAGTATGAAACCCCACTCCTCCGGAGGTCCCGGTGACCGCAACGCTGCCCGTCCCCACCGCCACGAGCTGGACGCCCGACCAGTGGGAGGCCTGGCGGGCCGAGGTGCACCGGCTCGCCCGGCAGCGCGACGCCGTCGTCCTGGCGCACAACTACCAGGCCCCGGAGATCCAGGACGTCGCCGACCACGTCGGTGACTCGCTCGCCCTCTCGCGGATCGCCGCGGCCAGCGACGCGTCGACGATCGTCTTCGCGGGCGTCCACTTCATGGCCGAGACGGCGAAGATCCTCAGCCCCGAGAAGACCGTGCTGGTCCCCGACGCCGCCGCCGGGTGCTCGCTGGCCGACACCATCACCGCCGACCAGCTGCGCGCGTGGAAGGCCGAGCACCCCGGCGCCGTCGTCGTCTCCTACGTGAACACCTCCGCGGAGGTGAAGGCCGAGACCGACATCTGCTGCACGTCGTCCAACGCCGTCGAGGTGGTCGAGTCGATCCCGGCCGACCGCGAGGTGCTCTTCCTCCCCGACCAGTTCCTCGGCGCCCACGTGCAGCGGGTCACCGGCCGGGAGAACATGCGGATCTGGATGGGCGAGTGCCACGTGCACGCGGGCATCTCCCCCACCGACCTGCGCGCCAGCGTCGAGGCCGCCCCGGACGCCGAGCTCCTCGTGCACCCGGAGTGCGGCTGCGCCACCAGCGCACTCTGGATGGTCTCCGACGGCCAGCTGCCCACCGAGCGGGTGCACATCCTCTCCACCGGCGGGATGCTCGACGAGGCCCGCCGGACGACGGCGAAGCGCGTCCTGGTCGCCACCGAGATCGGCATGCTGCACCAGCTGCGCCAGGCCAATCCGTACACGTCGTTCGAGCCGGTGAACTCCCGGGCCGCCTGCCCGTACATGAAGATGTCGACGCCGGAGAAGCTGCTCCGCGCCCTGCGGGAGGGCCGCGACGAGGTCACCGTCGACCCCGCCGTCGCCGCCCGCGCCCGGTCCGCCGTCGAGGCGATGGTGGCCATCGGCACGCCGTCGCCGGTCGGTGAGTGACGTGGGCGCGAGCCTGAACCGGGTCGTGCCGGCACTGCCGCTCCCGGAGGCCGGATGGACGCGGAGCACCGACGTGGTCGTCGTCGGCACCGGTGCGGCGGGGCTGATGACCGCCGTGGCGCTCGCCGATGCCGGCCGGGCGGTCACCGTGGTCACCAAGGGCGACCTGGGCGACGGCAGCACCGCCTGGGCCCAGGGCGGCCTGGCCGCCGTGCTCGGTCCGGACGACGACGCCGACCTGCACGTGCAGGACACGCTCGTCGCCGGCGCCGGGCTGTGCGACGAGGGCGCGGTGCGGACCCTCGTCGACGAGGCACCGGCGGCCATCGCCCGGCTGCGGGAGCTCGGCGCCCTGCTCGACCTCGATGCGGCGGGCCGGCCGGCGCTGACCCGCGAGGGCGGGCACAGCCGCGACCGGATCGTGCACGCGGGCGGCGACGCGAGCGGCGCGGAGGTCACCCGGACCCTCGCGGCCGCGCTGCGAGCCCGGGGCGTCGAGGTGCTCCAGCGCACCGTCGCGCTCGACGCGCTCCGCTCGGCCGACGGTCGGGTCGTCGGCCTGCGGGTCGCCGGCGTGCAGGACGGCGCACTGGTGGACGCCGGCGACCTGCTCGCACGGGCCGTCGTCCTGGCCACGGGCGGCTACGGGCAGGTCTACGCCGCGAGCTCGAACCCGGCCGGGGCGACCGGCGACGGGCTGGCCCTCGCACTGCGGGCCGGGGCCGAGGTGGCCGACGTCGAGATGGTGCAGTTCCACCCCACCGTGCTGTGGTCGGGGCCGAACGCCGAGGGACAGCAGGCGCTGATCTCCGAGGCGGTGCGCGGCGAGGGCGCGCTCCTGGTCGACGCGGCCGGCCGCCGGATCATGCTGGGCGCCCACCCGCTGGCCGACCTCGCTCCGCGCGACGTCGTGTCGGCGACCATCGCCGCCCACCTGCGCGCCACCGGGGACGAGCACGTGTTCCTGGACGCCTCCCACCTCGGTGCCGGGTTCGTCGCCCGCCGGTTCCCCGGCATCTCCCGGGCGTGCGCAGCCGCCGGCTTCGACCTCGGCCGCGAACCGGTCCCGGTCGCACCGGCGGCGCACTACTCGTGCGGCGGGGTGGTGGCGGACCTCGACGGACGGACCACCGTCCCCGGTCTCCACGCCGTCGGCGAGGTCGCCTGCACCGGCATCCAGGGCGCCAACCGGTTGGCCTCGAACTCGATCACCGAGGGCCTCGTCGCGGCGCTGCGGTGCGCCGCGCTGCTGGCCGACGAGCTCCCGCCGGCCGTTGCTCCGGTTGCGGCAGTCGGCCCCACCGGCGCCATCGGCCCGGCAGCCCGCGCGGCCATCACGGCCGCGGCCACCCGGCACGCGGGGGTCGCGCGCGACGCCGACGGGCTCACCGAGCTCCTAGGGGTGCTCACCGCGCTCCCCCGGCTCGCGCCGGACGGCGTCCTGGACTGCGCTGCGGTGGAGACGACGGCGCTGCACACGGTCGCCACGCTCCTCGCGTCCGCCGCCCTGGCCCGCACCGAGAGCCGTGGGTGCCACCGACGGCTCGACCACCCCGCGACGCGGCCGGAGTGGCAGGTCCGCCTCGTGCACCGGCTCGACCGGAGCGGGCACGTGCACACGCGGACGGACGCCGTGCGGACCCTCGCCGCCGCGCAGGTGGTCGCGTGACCGGCGACGGGGTGCTGCGCCCCCAGCTGGCGGAGATGCTGACGGCGGCCGGGCTGGACCCGGCGGAGGTGGTGCGCGTCGTCCGCCGGGCCCTCGAGGAGGACCTCGCGCTCGGCCCCGACGTCACCACGAACTCGACGGTGCCGGCCGACGCCCGGGCGACCGGTGACATCGTGTCGCGCACCCGCGGAGTGCTTGCCGGGGTGGCGGTGGCCGGGGCCGTGTTCGACCTGGTGGGCGGCCCGGAGGTCGACGTCGTCCTGTGCGCCGCCGACGGGGACGACGCCCGGCCCGGGCAGCCGGCCCTGACCGTCACCGGGCCGACCCGGTCACTGCTCACCGCGGAGCGCACGGCGCTCAACCTGGTCAGCCACCTCTCCGGAGTGGCCACCCTGACCCGCCGCTGGGTGGCCGCCGTGGCCGGTACCGACGCCGCGATCCGCGACACCCGCAAGACCACCCCGGGGCTGCGGGCGCTGGAGAAGTACGCCGTCCGGTGCGGCGGTGGGGTCAACCACCGGATGGCGCTCGGCGACGCGGCGCTGGTGAAGGACAACCACGTGGCTGCTGCGGGCGGCATCACCGCCGCCGTCGAGGCCGTGCGGGCTTCCGCGCCGGGTATCGCGCTGGAGGTCGAGTGCGACACCCTCGACCAGGTGCGGGAGGCCGCCGCGGCAGGGGTCGAGCTCGTCCTGCTCGACAACTTCTCGACGGCCGCCACCCGGTCCGCCGTCGAGCTGGTGCGCGGTTCCGGGGTTCGGCTGGAGGCCAGTGGCGGGCTGTCGCTGGACCGGGCCGCCGAGGTCGCCGCCACCGGCCTCCACTACCTCGCCGTCGGCGCGCTCACCCACAGCGCGCCCGTCCTCGACCTGGGCTTCGACCTACGCGGCTAAGACGTCGGGGGCGGGGTACTGCTCCAGGAAGCGACGGGCCTGCCGCTCCTGCCGCAGGACGAACGGGACGCTGCCGCCGATCAGCAGGACGAACACTCCGGCCATGGTCGCGTACCACCACGAGGAGAGGGCGACCGCCTGCCCGAGCCAGAACGCGGTCACGCCGAGCATGAGCGGCAGCGTCGCGCGCTGCTGGAGTGTGTTCGACGCCAGGTGCCGGGCCAGGGGGAGGCGGTCGGAACCCACGGTGACCCGCCCGCGGACGACGGCGAGGAGTTCCTTGCGCTGCTCCTTGGTCAGCACGTACAGCGGGCTGTTCCATGCCGACATCCGCCGGTTGGCACGGAGCTGCGCCACGAATCCGACGCCCGCCAGCACCAGGCCCGCCAGGGCGAGGACGACTCCGGCCACCACCTGTCCCGTCGGGACGTCGACCGGGGAGCTGGAAGCGGCGTCATCGGCGAACCGGTACGCCAGGATGCCGATCGGCGCTCCGAGAAACAGCGATGCCCCGAGAGCGGTGAGCAGCCGTCGACGGCGGGAGCGCCGGAGCCGTCGCTCAGCCGGTTCGGTCGGCTTCCGGTCGAGCAGCGACTGCGCCTCCGACCAGCGGTTCTCGTCGTCCGTCGTCACGCCCGGCAGCTTGGTCCACCACCGGCACCCGCGTCCGCTCGGTCCGGGGTCAGTCAGTCGGTCGGGTGACGGTCAGCGGTGGGCGGGGTGCACCCAGCCAATCGCGGGCGCCACGTGCGTCGCGATGTTCTCCAGCAGCCGCGCGTTGTAGTCGACTCCCAGCATGTTGGGCACCGTGATCAGCAGGGTGTCGGCCTCGCGGACGGCGGCGTCCTTGGCCAACTCCTCGGCCAGCTGGTCGGGCTCACCGACGTAGCTCTTGCCGAACCGTGCGCGCACGCCCTCGAGGATGCCGACCTGGTCCTGGCTCGACCGCTCGCTGCCGAAGTAGGCGCGGTCCTCGTCGCTGACGATCGGCAGCACGCTGCGGCTGACCGAGACGCGCGGCTCGCGGTCCCAGCCGGCGTCGGCCCAGGCGGCCCGGTAGCGCGCGATCTGCTCGGCCTGCAGCTCGTCGAACGGCACACCCGTGTCCTCGACCAGCAGCGTGGAGCTCATCAGGTTCATCCCCTGCTGCGCCGTCCACTCGGCGGTGGCGCGGGTGCCCGAACCCCACCAGATCCGCTCGCGCAGCCCGGGCGCCTGCGGCTGGATCGCCAGCCGCCCACGAGCCCCACCCGTCATGCCCGGGTCGGCGTCGACGACGGTCTGCCCCTCGAGGGCCGCCAGGAAGAGGGCGGTCTTGTCGCGGGCCAGGTCGGCGTCGGTGCTCCCGTCCGGCGGCACGTAGCCGAACGCCTCCGAGCCGCGCAGCGCTGTCTCCGGTGAGCCCCGGCTGATGCCGAGCTGCAGCCGGCCGTCGCCGAGCAGGTCCGTCGCCGCGGCCTCCTCCGCCATGTACAGGGGGTTCTCGTAGCGCATGTCGACGACGCCCGTGCCGACCTCGATGCGGCGGGTCCGGGCGGCCATCGCGGCGAGCAGCGGGAACGGCGAGGCGAGCTGGCGGGCGAAGTGGTGCACCCGCACGTAGGCGCCGTCGATGCCGAGCTCCTCGGCGGCCACCGCCAGCTCGACGCTCTGCACCAGCGCATCTCTGCCGGTGCGCACCTGCGACCCGGGGATGGGCTGCCAGTGCCCGAAGGACAGGAACCCGATCTTCTTCTCCACCGCACTCACCTCTCGCTCGTGTGACCGACGCAGCGCTGCGGCGGCCGCGACTGTTCCCGCGTCACCCGCGGGCGGGGAGCTCCTGGACGGACCAGCCGTTCCCGTCGGGATCGGTGAAGTAGACGAACGCGCCCCACGGCTGCCGGTCGACGTCCCCCACCTCCACCCCGCGGGACAGCAGTTCCGCGCGCGCCGCCTCGATGTCGGGCACGACGAGCTGCAGGCCCTGCGCCGAACCGGGCGGCGTGTCCACGAGTCCGGTCCCCAGGGCGATCGAGCAGGCCGAGCCCGGCGGCGTCAGCTGCACGAACCGGATCTCGTCGCTCACCCGGTGGTCGTGGTCGGCGACGAATCCCGCCTTGTCGACGTAGAAGGCCTTCGCGCGGTCGACGTCCGTCACCGGGACCGCCACCAGTTCGAGCTTCCAGTCCATGACGACTCTTCCTCTCCGAGGGGGCTCGGCGGGGGCCGCACCCGTGGTCCGACCCTGCCCGCCCTCGGTGACACCCCATGACCGCGATGCCTGCGCAGGGGCGTCACCCACGCGGTGAGGTCGCCGACCTCGCGGTACACCGCGTGGTCGGCAGCCCTACGGCGAGGCCGACCAGGGCAGACCCGTACGACAATGTGACCGACGCACGTCGCCGCGTTGGCACAAGACGCCGAACGCGCGAGCCGAACTCACGCAACGTGACGGCATGAACACGACTCTCCGTGATCCGGGTCCGTCACTTCCCGCCCACCATGCGTGACCCTGTGGTGGTGACTCTTCCCGCTTCCGAGGTGCCCCGGACGCCCGCCGCTACCGGCAGTGCAGCCGGGCAGCGCATGCGGGCCATCGACACCCTGCTCGCCGACCGTGGTCAGCTGTTCCAGGCGCTGTTCCTGTCCGCGCCCATCCCCAAGGCCCTCGTCGACCTCGACGGCCGCATCCTGGTCGGCAACCCCATGCTCTGTGCCCTCTCCGGGCGGACCGCCGAGGACCTGGCCGGCCGGCACGTCGACCTCTTCGCCCACCCCGACGACCCGCCGGTCGCCGACCTCGGCCTGGTGCCGGGCCCGAACGAGCCCGCGCACCTGGACCCGAACCTCCTGCTGGACGGCGAGCGCCGGCTGCGGCGCTCCGACGGCACGGAGCTGTGGGTCGTCCAGTCGCACGAGATCGTCCGGCACAGCAACGGCGAGGCGCAGTTCGTCGTCCTCTCCCTCGTCGACGTCACCGACCGTCGCCGCGCCGAGGAGGACCTGGTCCGCCGCGCGTTCACCGACCCGCTCACCGGGCTGCCGAACCGCCGCGCGCTGACCGACCGCCTGCGGCACGCCGTCGCCCTGTCCCGCCGCCGTGGGCTGCAGGTCGGCCTGGTGCACCTCAACATCGACCGCTTCAAGGCCGTCAACGACTCGCTCGGCCACGAGGCCGGCGACCTGCTGCTCAGCCAGATCGCCGACCGGCTGCGCTGGAGCACCCGCGTCGAGGACACCGCCGTGCGGCTCGGTGCCGACGAGTTCCTCGTCGTCGCCGAGGACGTCGAGGACCTCGAGGGGCTGCGCGCGCTCGCCGACCGCCTGCTGGCCGTCCTCGACGAACCGTTCATCGTCCAGGACCGCGAGATCACCCTCTCCGCCAGCGTCGGCCTCACGCTGGGCTCTGACACCACCCCCGACGACCTGCTGCGCCAGGCACAGAGCGCGCTGACCCGCGCGAAGGCCGACGGCAGCCGGGCCCGCATCGAGGTCCACGAGGGCGCGCTCACGCGCGGCGACGTGGACGCGCTGCAACTGGAGACCGACCTCAAGCACGCCCTCGACAACGAGGAGCTGCGGCTCTTCTACCAGCCGATCGTGCACCTCGCGGACGAGGCGCTGCTGGGCTACGAGGCGCTCGTGCGCTGGGAGCACCCGACCCGCGGCCTGCTGCCCCCCGCCGCCTTCCTCGACGCCGCCGAGAACAACCGGCTCACCTCCAAGCTGGGCGCCTGGGTGCTGCACCGCGCCTGCACCGACGCCGCCGCGTGGCCCGACGACCTGCGCGTCCACGTCAACGTCTCCGCCCGCCACCTCGCCGAGGAGGGCTTCAGCGAGCTGGTCGCCGACGCGCTCGCACAGTCGGGGCTGGCCCCCCACCGCCTGGAGCTGGAGATCACCGAGTCGACGGCGCTCTTCGCGGCCGAGGCCACCCTGCACTCCGTCGCCGTCGTCACCGACCAGGGCGTCACCCTGGCCCTCGACGACTTCGGCACCGGCTACTCGGCGATCACCGCCCTGCACCGGCTGCCGATCCACACCGTCAAGATCGACCGGTCCTTCGTCGCCGACGTCGTCACCGAGCCTGCCACCGCCGCGCTCGTGCAGGGCCTCCTCCAGCTCGGCCGCGGCATGGGCCTGCAGGTCATCGCCGAGGGCATCGAGGACCTCGACCAGGCCGCATGGCTGCTCGACCACGGCTGCGCCATGGCCCAGGGCTACGCCTTCGGCCGCCCGGCCCCCCTGCCCAGCCCGGCCGAGGTGTTCATCGGCGAGATGACGGACGCCCCGGCCGAGGCCGTCGCCGGCGACCTGCTGCCCGAGGACCGGGAGATCCCCTCCGTGCCGCAGCAGCGCAGCCACCCGTCGCTGCGCGCGACCGATCTGGACGACACGGGGGCCTTCGCCACCGGCACGGTCTTCGACGAGCCCCTGGACTCGGAGGACTAGAGGGACCTCGTCCCGCGTGATCGCCGTCATGCGCACGAAACCCCAGGTGGGCGAGGATGACGCGATGCGCTCCGAGGTCGCCGCCACGCTCACGATGTCCTCCCCCGAGCCGGCGACCGCCCTGCTGCAGATCGCCGTCGCAGATCCGGCGACCGAGCAGCTGACCGTCCTCTCCGGCGGCACCGCCGTCGAGCCGGAGGAGTTCGAGGTGCACGGCGCACGCGTGCACCGGCTGCAGCTCCTGGCGGGCGACACGACGGTCACGTACTCGGCGTCGGTCGAGGAGGGTGCGGCACCGCGGAAGGTGACGCCGGCGGAGTGGGCCGAGGCCCTGCGGCCCAGCCGCTACTGCCCGTCGGACCAGCTCGAGGGCTTCGCGAGCACCGAGTTCGACCGGACGCTCCCCCGCGCCGAGCTGGTCCCGGCCGTCGCCGCGTGGGTGAACCGCCGACTGGTCTACACCGCCGGCTCGAGCCGTCCGGTGGACACCGCCGTCGACACGCTCCTGCTCGGCCAGGGCGTCTGCCGCGACTACGCGCACCTGACCATCACCCTGCTGCGGGCGCTGGAGATCCCGGCCCGGCTGGTCGCGGCATACGCGCCCGGACTGTCGCCCATGGACTTCCACGCCGTCGTGGAGGCCGACGTCGACGGCGTGTGGTCCGTCGTCGACGCGACCCGGTTGGCCCCCACCCGCTCGCTCGTGCGGATCTGCTCCGGCCGGGACGCCGCCGACACCGCGTTCCTGTCCCTGTTCGGCGGGGTGGCCCAGTTCCGGACGATGACCGTCACGGCCACGACGGACGGCCCCCTCCCCGCACCGGACGACGCCCCGTTCCCCCTGCCCTGACGGCGGGCCATCAACGATGGTTGACGGATCCCAGTCATCAATATAGGTTGATGGACGTGGTCGCAGCGCAGCCCCTCCCCGCTCCCGATGACCCGGAGGCTGCCCTCGCCGCGGTCGTGGCACTGCGCCGGCTGGCCGGCCGACTCGAGTCCGACGCGGTCGTCGAGGCGATCGCCCAGGGCTGGACGTGGGCCCAGGTGGGCGAGGCGCTGGGGATCAGCGCCCAGGCCGCGCACAAGAAGTTCGCATCCGAGGTCCGCGCCCGGCGCGGCCGCTGATCAGGAGGAACACCGATGGGACTCGTCACCGCGGTGCGGGACATGCGCACGATCAAGCAGCTGCTCACGGCGGCCGAGGCCGAGGCGCGCAGGGCCGGTGAGGAGACGCCCGGTCCGGAGCACCTGCTGCTGGCCGCGACGTCCCTGCCCGAGGGCTCCGCGGCCCGCGCCCTCGAGCGGTTCGGCGTCGACCCGCAGCAGCTGCGCACCGCGATCGAGGAGATCCACGAGCGCGCGCTCGCCGCGGTGGGCGTCGAGGCCGAGCACGGCTCCCCCGGCGCGGCCGGGCTCCACAGCTCGCCCACCGGCGCCTTCCGCTCGACACCCCAGGCGCAGCAGGTGTTCCAGGAGGCCGTCGCGCTGTCGAAGTCGGCGAAGCGCGGCGGACTGACGGGCGCCCACGTCGTCGCGGCCATCAGCCGGCTGGAGCACGGCACCGTCGTCCGGGCACTCGCCGCCCTCGGCGTCGACCGCGACCGGCTCCGGGAGGCCGCATACGCCGAGGCCGGTATCGAAGCAGCCTGACCGCGGTCAGGCTGGGGTGGAAACACCAGGACCGGCCGTGGTGTTCTCCTGTCGTGCACGACACCAAAGGAGGCACACGATGAACACCGAGACCGCGATCCTCGCCGGCGGTTGTTTCTGGGGCGCGCAGGATCTGCTGCGCAAGCGTCCGGGGGTGATCTCCACGCGCGTGGGGTATTCAGGCGGCGACACCCCGAACGCCACCTACCGCAACCACGGTGACCACGCGGAGGCGGTCGAGATCGTCTTCGACGCCGACGTGATCTCCTTCCGGGAGCTGCTGGAGTTCTTCTTCCAGATCCACGACCCGTCGACGGAGAACCGCCAGGGCAACGACGTGGGTCGCAGCTACCGCTCGGCGATCTTCTACACCAGCGACGAGCAGAAGCGGGTCGCCCTGGACACGATCGCCGACGTCGACGCCTCGGGCCTGTGGCCCGGCAAGGTCGTCACCGAGGTGACCGCGGCAGGCCCGTTCTGGGAGGCCGAGGAGGAGCACCAGGACTACCTGCAGAAGTACCCGTTCGGCTACACGTGCCACTTCGTGCGACCCGGCTGGGTGCTCCCGCGCCGCGAGGCGACCACCGCCTGACGGCAGCACATAGCCGCCTCGCCCCAGGGCTGCGGCAGCCACGGGGTGGGCGACCCAGGCGGGTCGCCCACCCCGCAGCGTCAGCCGCGGTATGCCTCCAGCAGCCGGAGCCAGATCTCGTTGACGGTCGGGTACGCGGGGACGGCGTGCCACAGCCGGCGGATCGGCACCTCACCGACCACGGCGATGGTCGCCGCCTGCAGCAGCTCGGCGACGGCGGGTCCGACGAAGGTCGCCCCGATCAGCACCTCCCGGTCGGTGTCGACGACAGCGATCGCGGTGCCCTCGTAGTCGTCGGCGAACAGCGAGGAGCCCGCCACCTTCAGCGGGATCTGCACCACCCGGTGGGCGACGCCTGCCTTCTCCGCCTCGGCCGCGGTGCGCCCGACGCTGGCCACCTGCGGCATCGTGAAGACGACCGACGGTGTCGCAGCGTCGTCGGCGGTGGCCACGAACGGCGACCAGTCGGTGGTGTCCACCTCCTCGCCCTTCGCGCGGGCCACGATGGCGGCCCCGGCCTGGCGTGCCTGGTACTTGCCCATGTGGGTGAGGAGCCGGCGGCCGTTGGCGTCGCCCACCCCGTAGAGCCACGGAACGCCCTCGACCCGCAGGGTGTCGTCGACCTCGAGGTACGCCCCCGACTCCAGGCCGACGGTCTCCAGTCCGATGTCACCGGTCCGGGCGGCCCGGCCGACCGCCACCAGGACCTCGTCCCCCCGGGCCTCGCCGTCCGAGCAGCTGAGCACCACCTCGTCGCCCTCCCGGCGGGCGGCCTCGACCCGGGAGCCCAGCCGGACGTCGACGCCTGCGCCCCGGAGCCCGCGGAGCACCGCCTCGGAGGCGGCCGGCTCGGCGTTGTCCAGGAGCCGGTCGCCGTGCTGCAGCAGCGTCACCCGGGACCCCAGCGCCTGCCAGGCCGTCGCCATCTCGCACCCCACGTAGCCGCCACCGAGGACCAGCAGGCGGGCGGGTGCCTCCTTCGCGCTGGTCGCCTCGCGCGGTGACCAGGGCTGCACGTCGGCGAGCCCCTCGACCGGCGGGATCGCTGCCGTCGACCCCGTGCACACGGCCACCGCGTGCCGCGCGGTCAGCCGGGTCTCGCTGCCGTCGACGGCGGTGACCACGACGGTCCGCTCCCCGCTCAGCCGCCCGGTGCCGCGGATCAGGTCGATGCCGGCGCCGTGCACCCACTCCACCTGGCCGGCGTCGTCCCAGTTCGAGGTGAAGGAGTCGCGGCGTCCCAGCGTGGCGGCGACGTCCTGCTCACCCGTGACGGCCTGCCGGGCCCCGTCGACGGCCCGGGCCTCGGCGAGCACCTCCGTGCCGCGCAGCAGCGCCTTGCTGGGCATGCAGGCCCAGTAGGAGCACTCGCCGCCGACCAGCTCGTTCTCGACGAGGACGGCGGTCAGCCCACCCCGGACGGCGATGTCGGCGACGTTCTCCCCCGTCGACCCCGCACCGATGACGATCACGTCGTAGCTCTGCTCGCTCACACGCTCCATCCTGTCGATGTGGTCGACTGGCCGCCATGCCGGTCGACCGCGCCGAGTTCGCCGCCGCTCTGGGCCAGTACGCCGCGGGCGTCTGCCTGCTGACCGTGCGCGACGGCATCGACGACGTCGGGACCACGGTCAGCTCGGTGATGAGCGTGTCGGCGGATCCCCCGCTGGTCGCCGTCGCCCTCACCTCCGCCGGCTACCCGGCCGAGGTGCTCGAGGAGGTGGGCTCCTGCGGGCTGACCGTCCTGGCGGCCCAGCACGCGATCGTGGCGTCGCGGTTCTCCTCGGCCGGCCGGCCCAGCGCCCGCCACCTGCTCGAGTCGGTGCCGTGGTCGCGCGCGGCCGGCAGCGGCGCGATCGTGCTCGACGACGGCGTCGTGGCCCTGGACTGCCGGCTGGACCGCCTCGTCCCGGCCGGCGACCACGTCGTGGCACTCCTGGTCGTCGACGCCGTTCCCGTGCTCGGCGCCGGCGCCCGGCCGTTGCTGCGCCTGCGGGGCCGCTACGTCGACGAGTCCGGCGTCCCGCACGCCCGGCCGTGAGCGTCGATCGGAGAAAGTTGCCGAGGGCTGTCACATCCGGCGGCCCGGCGGTGCTTACCTGGTGTGGAACTCGTACGGCCGTCGGCCACCGCCGCACTCCCGCTGTGGGGTGGCGCGGTCCGGCCCCGGACTGAACGAGGCGCGGGCATGCCGCGAGGACGAGTGGGCGTCCGGACGGATCTCGAGGAGGTCTTCCGCGGGCACTATCCGCGGGTGGTCGCCGTCGCCGCCCGCGTGCTGGGCTCGCGCGACCAGGCCGAGGACGTCGCCCAGGACGTCTTCCTCTCCTTCGGCCGCTCCGCGGTGCCGGCCGACGAGGCCGGTGGCTGGCTGACCGTCGCCGCGACGCACACCGCGCTCAACCTGCTCCGCTCGGGCCGCCGTCGCAGCGCCCGGGAGGAACTGGCCGACGACGGTCCCACCGTCGCCCCGGACGTCGCGGACCTCGTCGTCACCCGCGAGGAACGCAGCGCCGTCCGTGCCGCCCTCGCCCGGCTGCCGCACAAGCAGGCGGCCGCGCTCGTCCTCCGCCACAGCGGCCTCAGCTACGTCGAGGTCGCCGCCGCCCTCGACCTGTCCCCCGGGAGCGTGGGCACCACCGTGCGCCGCGCCGAACTCCATCTGCTCGAGGAGCTGAACCGCCATGCGTCACCCGAGTGAGGGCATCCTGCGCCGTCTGGTCGACGAGCCCGCCGGCGTTCCCGACGACGACCGGGCCCACGTCGCCTCCTGCCCCACCTGCCTGCGCGCGCTGGAGAGCGCCCGCGCCGACGCGCAGCTCGTCGGCTCCGCGCTCGGTACCTCCCGCGAGGCCGACGTCGACACCGACGCGGCCTGGGCCCGGTTCTCGGCCGCGGCACCCGCCGCTCCCGCGTTCCGCCCGGCCCCCGCCGCGTCGCGCCGCAGCTGGCGGACGGCGGTGCGCCGGCCCGCCGTCGCCGCGCTCAGCGCGGTGGTCCTGCTGACCGGTGCCGGCGTCGCGGCGGCCAACGACTGGCTGCCGATCTTCGAGACCGAGAGCGTCGAACCGGTCGAGATCACGGCCGGCGACCTCGTCCAGGTGCCGGACCTCTCCGCCTACGGGGACCTGCAGATCACCGAGGAGCCGAACCCCGAGCAGGTGGCGGACGCCGCCACCGCGCGGGAGCGGACCGGCCTGGACGTGCCCGAGGTCACCGAGCTGCCCGCCGGCGTGACGGGGGAACCGACCTACCAGGCCGCGGGCATCGTCTCCGCCACGTTCACCTTCTCCGCCGCCAAGGCTGCCGAAGCCGCGGCCGCCGAGGGCGAGGACCTGCCGCCGGTGCCGGACGGGCTCGACGGCAGCTCGCTGCGACTGCAGGCCGGGCCCGGGGTCGCGGCGATGTGGGCGCAGCCGAGCGGCGTGCCGACGCTGGTCGTCGCCCGGGTCGGCGCACCGACGGTGGACGCGTCGGGCGGCGTGCAGTTCGAGACGGTGAAGGAGTACCTGCTCTCCCTCCCCGGCCTGCCCCCGGAGCTGGCGGCCCAGCTCGAGGACCTGTCGCAGGACGGCGGGACGCTGCCTCTGCCGGTGCCGGCCGAGCTGGTGACCACGTCCGAAGCGGAGGTGGACGGCGCGACCGCCACCGTGCTGACCTCGCGCAACGGGCTCTTCGCCGGTGTCGTCTGGGTCGAGGACGGCGTGATGACCGGGGTCGCCGGGACGCTGAGCGCCGACGAGCTCCTGTCGGTCGCCCGTGGGCTCCGCTGACGCCGCTACCGTCCGCGGCGTGACCTCCGACACGACAGCCGCGTCGGCGGCGGCAGAGCTCGCCGCTCTGCCGCCGTCCCCGGCGGTGTGGTGCTCCGGACTGCGCAAGCGGTACGGACGCCGCACCGCCGTCGACGACGTCTCCTTCTCCGTGGCCCGCGGCGAGGTGCTCGGTCTGCTGGGCCCGAACGGTGCCGGGAAGACCAGCGTCATCAAGATGCTGCTGGGCCTGGTCCGGCCCGACGCCGGAGAGGTGCTGCTGCTCGGACGGCGGTCGACCGACCCCCGCTCGCGCGCCGCCGTCGGCTACCTCCCCGAGCTGTTCCGCTACCAGCCGTGGCTGACCCCGACCGAGGTGCTGGACCTGCACGTGCGGCTCGCCCGCGTGGACGTCCCCGCCGAGGAGCGGCGGGAGTGCCTCGCCCTGGTCGGCCTCACCGGGCGGGCCGGTGACCGGGTCGGCGGGTTCTCCAAGGGCATGCAGCAGCGCCTCGGCCTCGCCGTCGCGCTGGTCGCGCGTCCCGAGCTCGTCGTCCTGGACGAGCCCACCAGCGCGCTGGACCCGATCGGCCGGGTCGACGTCCGCGACCTCGTGCTCGCGCTGAAGTCGCGCGGGGTCGCGGTGCTGCTCAACTCCCACCTCATCGGCGAGGTGGAGCGGGTGTGCGACCGCGTGGTGATCCTCGACCAGGGCAAGGTGGCCGCGTCGGGCACGCTCGCCGAGCTGCTCGGGCAGCGCGAGGTGCGCCTGCGCCTGGCCGGCGTGGACGGCGGCGCCGAGGACCGGTTGCGCGCGGCCGGCTCGACGACCCGCAGCGGCGACTGGTTCACCGTCCAGCTGACCTCCGACGACGACGGCGTCACCGTGCCCGATCTCGTGCGCGACCTCGTGGGCAGAGGGGTCCGGGTGCACGCCGTCGAGCCCGTGCGGATCAGCCTCGAGGAGCGGTTGCTCGGCATCCTGCGCCACGAGGAGGTCGAGCCATGAGCACCGCCCTGACGATCGCCGGGCTCACCCTGCGCGAGGCGATGCGGCGCCGGGTGGTCTGGGCGCTGCTCGCCCTGACCGTCGTGCTGCTGGCGCTGAGCGCGTGGGGCTTCTCCAAGCTGGTCGGCCTGGACACCGAGCTGGGCACCATGACCAGCGGCGAGGCGCGCCTGGTCGCGTCGCTGCTGCTCAACCTGATCATGTTCGGCCTGAGCCTGATCGCTGCGATCGGCACCGCCTTCCTCGCCGGGCCGACGCTGTCCGGGGAGGTGGAGTCGGGCCAGGCACTGGCGATCCTCGCCCGTCCCGTCCGCCGGTCGTCGGTCCTGCTCGGCAAGTGGCTGGGGCTGGTCGCGTTCGGCGGCGGCTACGTGGTCCTGGCCGGCCTCGCCGAGATCCTCGTCGTCCGGGTGGCCGTGGGGTACTGGCCGCCGTCGCCGGCCGCGGGGCTCGCGCTCCTGGCCGGCCAGACGGTCGTGCTGCTGACCCTCGCGCTGCTGCTGTCCAGCGTCGTCTCGCCGATGGCGTCGGGGATCATCGCGGTCGGGCTGTTCGGCGCCACGTGGGTCGCGGGCGTCGTCGGTGGGATCGGCGGCGCGCTGGGCAACGACGGCGTGGAGCGCGTGGGCACCGTCTCGCGGGTCATCCTGCCCACCGACGGGCTCTGGCGCGGCGCGATGAACGCCTTCCAGGACCCGATCGCGCTCGTGCAGATGGGCCCGGGTGAGGGCGGGTTCCCCTTCCTCAGCGAGGCGCCGCTGGCACCCGCGTACCTCGGGTGGGCCGTGCTCTGGGTCGCCGTCATCTGGGGGCTGACCGCCCTGTCCTTCTCCCGCCGCGACATCTGAGCGCAGGGCCGTCCCGCTACCTTCGGACGCGATGAGTGCTCGTCTCGCCCGGTCCGCGGGCGCCACCGCGATGTCGGTCCTCCTCGCCGCGTGCTCGGCCGCCGGGACGCCGACGGCCGAGCGCCCACCGACACCCGCCGTCTCGTCCACCGCGCCGGTCCCGGCACCGGTCGCCGACGTCGCACCGGCATTCGCTGAACTGGAGGCGCAGTTCGACGCCCGGCTCGGTGTGTACGCCCTCGAGACCGGGACCGGCCGCTCCATCGAGCACCGCGCGGACGAGCGGTTCGCCTACGCGTCGACGCACAAGGCGCTCAGCGCGGCGGCCGTCCTGGCGGCGGCGTCCGCGGCGGACCTCGACCAGCTCGTGCCGTACGCGGCCGACGACCTGGTGGCCCACTCGCCGGTGACGGGGCAGCACGCCGGCGCCGGACTGCCCCTGCGGGACGTGCTCGAGGCAGCGGTCACGCGGAGCGACAACACCGCCGGCAACCTCCTGCTGGCCCGGCTCGGCGGCCCGGCGGGCTTCCAGCAGGCGCTGCGCGACCTGGGCGACGCGACCACCCGCTCCGACCGCACCGAGACCTCGCTCAACCAGGGCGTACCCGGCGACGAGCGCGACACCAGCACACCGCGGGCCCTCGCCACCGACCTCGCGGCGTACCTGCTCGGAGATGCGCTGGACGCCGCGGACCGGGAGCTGCTCACCGGGTGGATGCGCAGCAACGTCACGGGCGCGACGCTGGTCGCCGCGGGCGTTCCAGCCGACTGGGGCGTCGCCGACAAGTCGGGGGCCGGGGGCTACGGCACGCGCAACGACATCGCCGTCCTGTGGCCCTCCGACGGGCCCCCGATCGTGCTCGCCGTCCTGTCCAGCCGCGGCGCGGCCGACGCCGGGTACGACGACGCGCTGATCGCCCGGGCAGCGACCGTGGTGGCGGACGCGCTGCGCTGAGCGCCCGCGGGCACGGTCGTGGGAGCCGGTGGCCCCCCGCACCGAGGTCCGTCGACTAGCGTCGCCGTCGATGAGTTCGCTTTCCGGACCTCCCGCCGAGTCCGCCGTCCGCCGCGCCCTGGTGCGCGCCGAGCGCGGCGTCACCCTCGACGCCGTCGAGGCAGAGACGCTGCTGCACGCCCGAGGGCTCGGCGACGGCGAGCCGCTGGACCGGCTGCTCACCGCCGCCGGGCGGGTGCGCGACGCCGGGCTCGCGAGCGCCGGACGGGCGGGCGTGGTCACCTACAGCCGCAAGGTGTTCATCCCGCTCACCCACCTGTGCCGCGACCGCTGCCACTACTGCACCTTCGTGACGACGCCCGGGCAGCTGCGCGCGCAGGGCAAGGCGCCGTTCCTCTCCCCCGACGAGGTGCTCGACATCGCCCGCGCCGGGGCTGCCCTCGGCTGCAAGGAGGCGCTGTTCACCCTCGGCGACCGCCCCGAGGACCGCTGGCCGGTCGCCGCCTCCTGGCTGGAGGCGCACGGGTTCGACTCGACGCTGGGCTACCTGCGCGCGATGGCGATCCGGGTGCTCGAGGAGACCGGCCTGCTCCCCCACCTCAACCCGGGGGTGCTGACCTGGGAGGAGATCCAGCGGCTGAAGCCGGTCTCGGCCTCCATGGGGATGATGCTGGAGACGACGGCGACCCGGCTGTGGTCGGAGCCCGGCGGCCCGCACTACGGCTCACCGGACAAGGACCCCGCCGTCCGCCTCCGGGTGCTGGAGGACGCCGGTCGTTCCGCCGTCCCCTTCACCACCGGGGTGCTGCTGGGCATCGGCGAGGACTACGCCGAGCGGGTGGACGCGATCCTGCAGATCCGGGCGGCCGCCCAGCGGCACGGGCACGTGCAGGAGGTCATCGTCCAGAACTTCCGGGCCAAGCCCCGGACGGCGATGCAGGCCCACGACGACCTGGAGCTGCAGGAGTACGTCGCCGCCGTCGCCGTCAGCCGGCTGCTGCTCGGCCCGAAGGCCCGGGTGCAGGCGCCACCGAACCTGTCGGACTCCACCGAGCTCGGCCTGCTGCTGCGCGCCGGCGTCGACGACTGGGGCGGCGTCAGCCCGCTCACCCCCGACCACGTGAACCCCGAGCGGCCGTGGCCGAACATCGACAAGCTGGCGGCGCTGTCGGCCGAGGCCGGCTTCGAGCTGCGGGAGCGGCTGGCCGCCCAGCCGCCCTACGTGCAGCAGCCCGAGCCCTGGCTGGACCCGCGGGTGCGCCCGCACGTGTCGGCGCTCGCCGGCTCGGACGGTCTGGCCGTCGAGGGCCGCCTCCCCGTCGGCCTGCCGTGGCAGGAGCCGGACGAGGCCTGGACCTCCTCGGGCCGGGTGGACCTTCACGTGGAGGTGGACACGGTCGGCCGGACCACCGACCGGCGCAGCGACTTCGACGCGGTGTACGGCGACTGGTCGGAGCTGCGCTCCCGCACCGAGAGCGCCCGGGACGGGCACTCGACGGCGCTCGCCGCGGGCGACCGGGAGGTGCTGGCCGCGCTGCTGCACGCCGAGCAGGACCCGGCCGGGCTGACCGATGCCGAGTACCTGGCCCTGCTTGGCGCCGACGGCACCGACCTGGAGAACCTCTGCGCGCTCGCCGACGCGGTGCGCGCCGACGTCAACGGCGACGACGTCACCTACGTCGTGAACCGGAACATCAACTTCACCAACGTCTGCTACACCGGCTGCCGGTTCTGCGCGTTCGCCCAGCGGCGCACCGACGCCGACGCCTACACGCTGTCGATGGCGCAGGTGGGCGACCGCGTGGACGAGGCGTGGGCGGCCGGGGCGACGGAGATCTGCATGCAGGGCGGCATCCACCCCGACCTGCCCGGGACCGCGTACTTCGACCTCGCCCGCACGGTGAAGGAGCGGCAGCCCGCCATCCACCTGCACGCCTTCTCCCCCATGGAGATCGTGAACGGCGCGGCGCGCACCGGGCTGTCGTTCCGCGACTTCCTGACGGAGGCGAAGGCCGCGGGGCTCGACTCCATCCCCGGCACGGCCGCGGAGATCCTCGACGACGACGTCCGGTGGGTGCTGACCAAGGGCAAGCTGCCGACGGCGACCTGGCTCGAGATCATCCGGACGGCGCACGAGGTCGGCATCCCGACGACCTCGACGATGATGTACGGCCACGTCGACACCCCCGCCCACTGGGTCGGGCACCTGCGCACCCTGGCCGCACTGCAGGACGAGACCGGTGGCTTCACCGAGTTCGTGCTGCTGCCGTTCGTGCACCACAACTCGCCGATCTACCTCGCCGGCGTCGCGCGTCCCGGCCCGACGGTGCGGGAGAACCGGGCCATCCATGCGGTCGCCCGCCTGCTGCTGCACGGGCGCATCCCCAACATCCAGACGTCCTGGGTGAAGCTCGCCGACGCCGGGACCAAGGCGGTGCTCCAGGGCGGCGCCAACGACCTCGGCGGCACGCTGATGGAGGAGACGATCAGCCGGATGGCCGGCAGCGAGAACGGCTCGCTGAAGACCATCGCCGAGCTGGAGGCGATGGCGGCCGCGATCGGCCGGCCCGCACGTCAGCGGACGACGGAATACGGCACCCCGTCGGCCGAGCGTCTGGCCACGGCCCGCTCCGACGAGGGCCGCCGCCGGCTCACGCTGTCGATCACCCCGCGCTGACCGGCGGCGCGGCCGGGACCGCGGAGGACCGCAGACCCCACCACCTGGCGAGCCACAAGGAGCCCGCGCACGGGAGGGCGACGAGCGCGACCTCGATCAGGACCACCGGCAGCGAGGTGGAGTAGTCCCAGGCGCGGCCGAACAGCATGGCCGCGCCCACGCCGAGTGCCGCGGCGACCGGCAGCAGTGCGGTGGCCCGGGTCACCGATGTCCGAGCGGCCGGCCGCCCCGAGAGGGAGCGGGCGAACCCGGCGAGCGCGCCCGCGATGCCGATCAGGGCGAGGGCCGCGTAGGTGAGGAGCGGCCCGGCGACCGGGTACCGCTGGGTCAGGTCGATCCACTCGCTCATCAGCGGATTGAGGACCTCGAGGAGCAGCAGGTAGCCCACGGCGAGGGCCACGACGCCGACCGTCACGGCGGTGGTCGTCGCCGACCGCCAATCGCGGGGACGGGGCGTCCAGCCGCGGGCCGACACGGCCTCCCGCGCGAAGGTTGCGACGTCCCCGAGCAGCGCCTCCGGGGTGAGACCGTCGCCGGCGGCGTCGCGGAGGTCCGCGCGCACCTCCTCGACCAGCGCGGACCGCCGGGTGCGGGGAATGCGCAGCCGTCGCAGTTCCCGGTCCAGGGCGCGGGTGGCGGAGCCGACCTCGTCGGCCTGGTGGTGGCTGTCAGGAGTGGACATGCGGAGCGACCTCCGGATCGGGCAGGGCGTCGGCGGTGATGAGCAATGTGCGGACGGACGACGTGGTGGCGTCCCACTGCGCGGCCCACTCGGCGAGCGCGGCACGGCCTGCCGCCGAGACCGAGAAGACCTTCCGCGGCGGGCCGCTAGGACTGGGTTCGGCCTGCTCGTCCACGAGCCCCTGCCGGCGCAGCCGGCCCATCAGCGGGTAGACGGTGCCGTAGCCGACGCCCTCGATCCCGTGCCGCTCCAGCTGCACCACGAGGTCGTAGGCGTGGGTCGGCGTGCGGGCCAGAAGCGCCAGCAGGCAGGTGTCGAGGACTCCCCGCAGCAGCTGGGTGCGTCGGTCCGGATCCGGTGTCATGCGACGCAAGATAGCAGCGGTACTCGGTCTCGCCTAGTACCTGACTGCGGTATGTCCTCCGGCTAGGGTCCGGCGGTGCGGATCGCAGCCCTCTCGGATGTGCACGGCAACCTGCTCGCGCTGGAGGCCGTGCTCGCCGACATCGCCACCCGGTCGGTCGACCTCACCGTCGACCTCGGCGACCTGCTCTCCGGTGCGGTCCGCCCGCGGGAGACGGCCGACCGGCTGATGGCGCTCGACCTGCCCACGGTCGCCGGCAACCACGAGCGTCAGCTGCTGACGTACGACCGTGCTCGGATGGGTGCCTCCGACCGACTGGCGCACGACACCATCGACGACAGCCACCGCGCGTGGCTGGCCGGCCTGCCACTCACCCTGCGGCCGGCCGACGACGTGCTCGCCTTCCACGGCTCCCCCACCGACGACCTCGTGTACCTGCTGGAGACCGTCGAACCGGGCGGCGCGCGCCCGGCGACCGAGGCGGAGGTGCTCCAGCGGCTGGGCGCGGCGGCGGACGTCCCGCTGCTGCTGTGCGGGCACACCCACCTGCAGCGGTCGATGCGCCTGCCCACCGGGGCTCTCGTCGTCAACCCGGGCAGCGTCGGGTGGCCGGCCTACGACGACGACTCGCCGCATCCGCACGTCATGGAGGCGGGCTCTCCGCATGCGCGGTACGCGATCGCCGACGACGCCGGCGGGCGGTGGGCCGTCGAGTTCCGCTCCGTCGGCTACGACTGGGAACGGGCGGCCGCCGATGCCGAGGCGAACGGGCGGCCGGACGTCGCCGGTCAGCTGCGCACCGGCCGCGCCTGACCGGTTCCCCGCCGACAGAGAACGCTGATGCGCACGTCCAGCGAACCGGCCTGCGCATCCGCGCCGACCGTCAGGCGCGCTCGGCGGGCTCCTGCTTCGCGACCGCCGGCTTCTCGGGGGTGTCCTTGAGGAAGAGATACCAGTAGGACGTCGACACGAAGACGACGGCGCCGACGAGGTTCCCCAGCCCGGCGAACGACCAGTTGAGCAGCGCGTCGCCCCAGCCGATGTCGGGCACGCCCGCCCAGATCGCCGCCGGGATGAAGAACATGTTGGCGATGACGTGGTCGAACCCCATGGCCACGAACGCCATGATCGGGAAGAAGATCGCCAGGATCTTGCCCGAGACGGTCGTGGACGCCAGCGACATCCACACCGCCAGGCAGACGAGCCAGTTGCAGCCGACCCCGCGCAGGAACACCTGCCAGTGGGATTCCCCGGTCACCTTCCCCTCGGCGATGGAGGCCAGCCGCTCGTAGGTCAGGCCGGCGCTCCCGCTGGCGCCCGAGCTCCCGATCACGCCGGTCTGCACCGCGAGGAAGTAGGCCACCAGGAGGGCACCGAGCAGGTTGCCCAGCAGGACGAGCGTGAGGTTCTTCGCGACGTCGCCGACCGAGATCTTCCCGCGCATGGCGCCGAGCGGGACCAGCATCATGTTGCCGGTGGCCAGGTCCGAGCCCGCGATGAGCACGAGGACCAGGCCCAGGGTGAACGCCGCCCCCATGAAGAGCGTGGGCAGGGTGCCCCACATCGCCGGGTCCAGGCCCGACGACACCGTGATGGCCACGAGCGCGCCGAACGAGATGTAGGCACCGGCCAGGAACGCGCTGACCAGCACCCGGTCCCAGGTGCGGTGCGTCTTCTTCGCCCCGGTCTCCGCAGCGACCTGGGCCATCTCCGCTGGTTCACGCGCGGTCACGAGCGCCTCCAAGGGTGAGCTGCGACGTCGAGCCCGGTAGTGCCCGCTGGGCGGCCGTTCCACGCCGTCGACTTTGGTCTTCCCCGGTCGCGACCGAAGGCCGATGCCGTGCGGCCCCGGATCCGGTTGCCTTCCGGGTATGCCTGCCTCGACGAGCACCCGTCCCTACGACGTGGCGTCGGTCGTGGTCACCTTCCTCGGGCTCTACCAGGGGGGCGTGCCGCTGGTGGTGCGGGCCGTCTTCGGCGCGGAGCAGCGCTTCGCCCCCGTCATGTGGCTGCCCGCGCCGTGGTGGTGGATCGCCTGCCTCGGCATCGTCGCGGTCATGGCCGCGCTGCTGACCGTCATCCATCGCGCCAAGGCCCGGCACGCGCCGCCCCCCGCGACGGGGACCGACGTGCCGGCGGCGGAGGAGGACCCGCACGAGGCGCGGGACGCGGGCTACGACGCACTCTCCGCGATCGTGCTGCTGGCCGGCGTCTACAACGGGATCGCGCCGTTCGTCTCACGCCTGTTCTTCGACGGCGACCTGTTCCTGGCGTTCACGCTGCGGCTGCCCGCACCGTGGTGGTGGATCGCCTCGCTGGTCGTCGTCGCGCTGGCCGTCGTCCTGCTGGCCGTGATCGACCGGGCGAAGAACCGGGACGCGGCCGCGGGCTAGTCACGCCCGGGCGCTCCCCCGGAGGCGCACCTCCGCCTCGCCGACGCCGGGCCCGCAGCAGTTGTCCAGTCCGGCCGCCCGGCCGGTCGCGACCAGCAGCAGGTCACCGATCCGGCCCCGCACCTCGCGCGGGCCCTCCCCCGCCGACCAGTCGGTGTCCGTCGCGACGAACCGCAGCCCGGCGAAGCGGCGGTCCGCCCGGCCGTAGAAGCCGTTGCCCCAGACGTGCCCGATCACGGGGAGGACGACGGGCGGCGGCATCTCCCGTCGCCGCCCCAGCGGGATGGCGATGTCCTGCCCGTGCACGACGACGTCGGTGAGCGGGTCCAGCGGACTGCTGAACGCCAGGCGGTGGTCCCGGCCGGCCGAGGCCCGGAGCTGGGTGATGAGCTCCGCCGGACTGTGCTCGGCGGCCAACTCGCGCGCCCAGTCCGCCTCCGCGCGCTCGAGGTTCCCCCGGGCGGCCGCCACCCGCAGCAGCGTCTCGCCGAGCGTCTGGCGTGCCGACAGCGTCAGGTGCGCGACCACGTCGTGCACCGTCCACCCGGTGCACAGCGACTCGGACACCCACTCGCGCTCGTCGAGGGACTCGAGGAAGTCGGCGAGGTCCAGTCGCTCGGCCTCCACCACCGGGAGCAGCTGCACGCGCGAGCGGGTCCTGGGCACGGACGTCCTCCTGAGCGGTCGGCGGTCGCAGGACAGACGGCCGCCGTGCACGGAACTCGTCGGTCGGGTCGGGCGCCACCGGCCGGCTACCTCCGGAGCAGCTCCGCGAGCGCGCCCACGTCGGGCAGCTCCAGGTGCGGCCGCACCTCGGCCGGCACGTCGCTGAACGACCCGGCGTGCCCGATGCCGGTGTGCACCGCCACGGCGAACGCTGCCCCGGCGTGGGCCATCGGCACCTCGAGCTCGGGGTCGTCACCGACGACAGCGAGGTCGTCGGCCGCCAGCCCGAGCCGCCTGGCCGCCGTCCGCAGCGCCTGGAAGGAGGGCTTCCCCACGACGGTCACCTCGCACCCGGTGATGTCGCGGACGACGGCGCTGATCGCCCGCGACGTCCCCAGCGACCTCCCCTCGGCCGTCGCGAAGAACAGCGACTGCGAGGCGCTGTAGAAAGGGGCCCCGTCGAAGACCGCGAAGACCGCGGCCTCGAGCGCGTCGAAGGTCAGCTCCTGCCGGTACCAACCCGCCATGACCGCGTCGCAGTCGGTCCCCCGGACCGGGGGCACCGTCTCGATGCCGGCCGCCTCGAGGGGCTCGGTGATCCCCGTGCCGCCCAGCACCATGACCCGCCGGTGGCCCCGTTCCAGGAAGACGTCCACCGCCGTGGACGCCGGTGTCAGCGCCTGGTCGGCGGCGACCGGCAGGCCGAGCCGAGCCAGCGCGCCGGCGACCTGGGCAGGCGTCTTCACCGTGCCGTTGGTGTAGACGCAGAACGGCAGTCCGTCGTCGGCCAGGCCCTGCAGCAGGTCGAGCGCGCCGGGCAGCAGGACGAGGCCCTGGTTGTGGCGATCGCCCATCACCAGCGTGCCGTCCATGTCGAGGACGAAGCCACGCACCCGTCGCAGCCGGTCGGGGACGGCGGGGTCAGGCAACGGAGGTCCCTTCGGCAGGCCGCCCGACGGACAGCCGCAGCCCGGGCTTGGTGACGGCGAGGTCGTGGACCGCCGGGCGCGACCCCAGCTCCTCGAGCAGGCTGAGCACCGGCGCCAGGGACGGGTTGAAGTGCCGCGGCGCGGGACCGGCGGCCAGCATCGCGTCGACCTGCTCCTCGGGCATGTGCGCCCGCAGCAGCAGCTCCTCGTCACTGATCCCGCGCCGGAACTGCCTGCGCAGCTCGGCCGGCGTCGGCGGGGGCGGCTCGGAGGCCAGCTCCCGCGCCCGCGGCCGGTCCAGGATGCGGTCCTGCACGGCCGGGTCGATCGGCGCGGTCGGTTTGCCGAAGCTGCCCAGCACGTAGCGGATCACCTGGTCGGGCACGTTGCCGTACCGCTCCTCGCCGATCACGTTGAACAGCGCCTGCGAGACGACCATCTGCGGGAACGGCGTGACCATGATCGGGTGACCCATCTCCGCCCGGACGGCGCCGACCTCCTCGACCAGCGCCTCGAAGCGGTGCTCCATCCCGATCTCGCGCAGCTGCCGCCGGGTCGTCGTCATCACGCCGCCGGCGATCTGGTGGTGCAGGAACGCCGCGTCGAAGTCCTGGGGTCGGCCGACCGGCAGCCCCTCCGCCTCGGCCAGGCGGTCGAAGAAGTCGCAGACCAGGCCGAGCGCACGATCGTCGACGTCGACCCGGTGACCCATCTCCCGCAGGTTGGCCACCGTCCGGCGGGCCTCGGGTAGCGACGAGCCGTTGCCCAGGGCCCCGCTGCCGACCTGCACGACCTCGACGCCGAGCTCCGGCGCGACCGAGTAGGTCATCGGGGAGAGCCCGATGGTGGCGTGCGAGTGCAGCTCCAGCGCCTTGCCCCCGAGCTGGGCGGTGATGGCCGGGAGCAACGTGCGGGCGCGCTCAGCCGAGAGGATGCCGGCCGGGTCCTTCACGTACACGCGGTCGAAGTTCGCGTCCGCGGCGAACTGCCGGGCGAGGTCGGCGTAGAAGGCGTCGTCGTGGACGACGCTGATCGTGAACGTCAGCGCCCCGATCACCTCCTCGACGCCGGCCTGCTTCAGCCGCCGAGCGGTCTCGCGGGCGGCGTCCATGTCGTGCATCGGGTCGAGGACGACGACCCGGTCCATGCCGTTGGCCACCAGCCGGTCGTAGACCAGCTGCATCGTGTCCGGATGGGAGTTCTGCCAGCTGATGAACCGGAAGCCGGTGCCGATGAACTGCAGCTTCGTCCTGGGCATCGCCGCCCGCGTCAGCCGCAGCCGCTCCCACGGGTCCTCCCGGTGGTTCCGGACAGCGACCCCCATCGCGGTGCTGGAGCTGTAGTCGAGCGCCCGGAAGCCCACCCGCTCCAGCAGCGGCGCGATCTGCAGGACGTGCGCCGTCCGCAGGCCGGTCGCGCCCCAGAGGCTCTGGTTGCCGTCGCGCAGCGAGACGTCGACGAGTCCGACGTCGGCCATCAGGACGCCCCCACCAGACGGCCGGCCAGGAACCGCTCGAAGAAGGCGGTGTCTACTCCCCCGGCGGCGAACTCCGGATCGGCGAGCAGCGCCTGGTGCACCGGCACCGTCGTCGTCACGCCCTCGATCCGCAGCAGCTCCAGCGCGGCGCGGGCCCGGGTGATCGCGTCGTCCCGGTCGCGGCCGTGCACGATCAGCTTGGCCAGCAGCGAGTCGTAGTACGGCGGGACGACGGAGCCGCCCTGCACGTGGGTGTCCACCCGCAGGCCGTCGCCGACGGGCAGGACGACCCGGTCGATCCGTCCCGGCGACGGCCGGAAGCCGTGCGCGGCGTCCTCGGCGTTGATCCGGCACTCCACGGCGTGCCCGGTGAGGACGACGTCCTCCTGCCGGATCCGCAGCGGCAGGCCCTCGGCGACGGCGAGCTGCTCGGCGACCAGGTCGAGGCCGGTGACCATCTCGGTGACCGGGTGCTCGACCTGGATGCGGGCGTTCATCTCCAGGAAGTAGAAGGTGCCGCGTTCGCGGTCGACCAGGAGCTCGACGGTGCCGAGGCCGCGGTAGCGAAGGTGCTCGGCGAGCGCGAGCGCCGCAGCGGCCATCTCGGCGCGCAGCGCGTCGGGGAGCAGCGGGGCCGGGGCCTCCTCGAACAGCTTCTGGTACCTGCGCTGCACGGAGCAGTCGCGGTCGCCGAGCGCCACCGCCCGGTCCCCGTCGCCCAGCACCTGCACCTCGACATGCCGACCCGACGACACGAACCGCTCCAGGTACACGCGCGGATCGCCGAAGGCGGCCGCGGCCTCGGACACGGCCAGGTCCAGGGTGGAGGCCAGCTCGTCGGCGGAGTCCACCCGTTTCATGCCGCGGCCTCCCCCGCCGCCGACCGCCTTCACGAGCAGCGGGTAGCCCACCTCGGCCGCGACCGCCTGCGCTCCGGCGAGGTCGGCGGCCTCGCCGCCGGGGACGACGGGCAGTCCCGCGGTCAGCGCGTGCGACCGCGCGGTGAGCTTGTCGCCCACGGCCTCCAGCGACTCCGGCGACGGACCCACGAAGACGACGTCCGCGGCCGCGCAGGCCCGCGCCAGCGCCGGGTTCTCCGAGAGGAAGCCGTAGCCGGGATGCACGGCGTCGGCACCCACGGCCCGCGCCGCCCGGACGACGGCGTCCGGATCGAGGTAGCTCTGCGCCGCGTTGGCGGGTCCCAGCCGCAGGACCCGGTCGGCCAGCCGGGCGGGCAGCGACTCCAGGTCGGCGTCGGAAGCAGCCAGCACCGACTCGATGCCGAGCCGGGAACAGGTGCGGATCACCCGGGCGGCGATCTCCCCCCGGTTGGCGATCAGCAGCCGGTGGATGCGCCTCACGCCGGCTCCACCACCAGCAGCACGGCGTCGGCGTCGGCGAACTCGCCGTTGCCCACCCGGAACTCGACCACCGTGCCCCGCACGCCGGCGTGCACCGGCGTCATCATCTTCATCGTCTCGACGATGCCCACCACGGTCTCGGTGTCGACCGGATCGCCGACGTCCACGAACGGCGGCGCCCCGGGCTGCGGGGCACGGAAGAACGTGCCGAGCAGTGGCGGCCGCACCGCAACGAGGCCCTCCCCCACCGGGGGGCCGAAGTGGCCATTGTGGCCCTTCCCGTCCTCCGGCTCGGCGCCCTGCGACGGGCCAGAGTGGCCACTTCGGCCGTCCACCACGGGCTCCCGCGTCACCTGCTGCTCGGCGGTCCAGCCCGCCGCCCCCTCCCGCCTGACGGTGAGGGTCAGGTCGGCGAGCTCGAGGTGCAGCTCCGCCAGGCCGCTGGAGTCGAGCACCCGCAGCACGTCCCGGACGTCGTCGGGGGTCAGCTCCACCTCGATCAGCCCCCGGTCGGGCGCTTGCCGCCCAGCAGGTTGAGGACGTGGTCGTAGGGACGTGCCGCGGGGGCGGCCTTCCGGGCGCGGTCCTTGTCCGCCCACACCGTCTCCGGGCGGCTCTGCAGCAGGAACACCTCCCCGTCGTCGTTCACCGCCCACTCGATGTCCTGCGGGCAGCCGTAGTGCGCCTCCACCTGCCGCGCGACCGCGACCAGCCCGGCGATCTCGTCGTCCGAGATCGACGGCTCGTCCTGGAGCTCTCCCGGCACATCCGCCTCGACCACGCCGTAGCCGGAGGGGTCGGGCCGGTGCCAGCGGGTCTTGGTCGCCACGTTCCGCTTGATCTCGCCGGTCACCTTGCTGACCACGAACGAGTCGGGCGTGACGTCCCCGCTGACGACCGCGGAGCCCAGGCCCCAGCTGGCGTCGATCGCGACCACGGACTTGTCACCGGTGAGGGGGCTCCTCGTGAACAGCACCCCGGAACTGCGCGCGCCCACCATCCGCTGCACCACGACGGCCATGCCCAGGTCGGTCTCCGGGATGCCACGCCGCAGCCGGTAGGTCACCGACTCGACGCTGTAGAGGCTCGCCCAGCAGCGGCGCACGTGCGCCAGCACCGACTCGGCGCCGCGCACCCACAGGTAGGTGTCCTGCAGCCCGGCGAAGCTCGCCTCGGCGCTGTCCTCGCTGGTCGCACTCGACCGGACGGCGACCGGCAGCGACGGGTCCCCGCACTCCTCGCACAGCGCCGCGTAGGCAGCGGTCACCGCCGCCGCGACGTCGTCCGGCGGTGGCGCGGACTCCAGGACGGCCCGGATCTCGGCGCAGCCCGCGGCCAACGCCTCGGCGTCCGCGGGATCCAGCGTGGCCACCCGCACCGGCACCGGCTCGCCGTGGACGGTCAGGTGCTCGACGGTCTGCCGGAACGCCGCCGTCGTCACCGCGAAGCCGGTGGGCACCCGGATGCCGGCGCGCAGCAGCTCGCCGAGGCTGGCGCCCTTGCCGCCGACGGTGGCGACGTCGCCCAGGCCGACGTCGCGGAAGTGCAGGACCGGCGCCGTGGTCATCAGGGTTCCCATCAGCCGATGACGGTGACGACGCCGCGGTCGCCGTCGACCCGGACGCGATCACCGGTGGCGATGCGCGCGGTCGCCGTGCCGGTGCCGACGACGGCGGGCATCCCGTACTCGCGAGCCACGATCGCCGCGTGCGACATGGTGCCGCCGATGTCGGAGACGGCCGCGGCGATCTTGCCGAACACCGGCCCCCAGCTGGGCGCGGTCACCGGGCAGACCAGGATCTCGCCCTCGCGGATCTGGCCGATGTCGTTCACGTTGAGCAGGACGCGGGCCACGCCCTCGACCACCCCGGGGGAAGCCGCGTAGCCGCGCACGGTCGACCCGTCGTCGTCCTCGCCGCCGAGCCAGGTCTCGATCGTCTCCTGCGTGATGCCCCAGAGCATCTTCACGGCCGGGTCGTTGAGCGCCTCGGGAACGGCGCCCAGCGCGGGCGGCGCCGACCAGGTCGACAGCGCCTCGACGATGCGCTTGCGCTCGGCGACGATCGGCTGCCAGTGCCGGGCGCCGAGCTCCGTGCCGCCGGATGCCCAGGCGAGCGAGACGTCCGCGAGGGCGTCCTCGACCTCCACGTGCCTCAGGTGGAAGACGTCGTCGGCCTCCAGCAGCACACCCCGGTCGGCCAGCAGCTGGCCGAAGCCGCGGATCTTCTGGAAGAACCGCGTCGTGAACCAGTGCTCGCAGTAGAACTTGTGCGACTCGATGTAGGGGAAGACCTGACGGCACAGCCCGAGCATCTGGTCGAAGGCCGCCTTCTCCTCGTCGGAGTCGAGCAGCTCCCGGTACTCGCCGGCGATCCGGTCTCGCTCCTCGGCCAGTCGTCCGGTCGGGCGGGTCAGGTCCTCCCCGTTGCGGATCTGGTCGACGTACCGGGGCAGGGCGGCGAACGGCACCGTCAGGTCGTCGGCCCAGGACAGGTGGTGGTGGTAGAAGCCGTCGCCCACCGAGACGTTGAACCACGGGTCCTTCGCGGTCTCCAGCGCGGCCAGCCACCGGGTACCGGCGTCGCCCCGCTCGCCGAGCGACGAGAGGACCTTGGCCGGCTCGGCCCCCTCGACGAACAGGTCGCCGAGGTCGAGCTCGACGGCCAGCCGGGCGAGCTTCTTCAGCTCGTCGTCGGGCCGGTACATGGTCACGTCCATGCCGGCCACCATGCGGGCCACCATCTGGTCGCCCATCTCCGGGAAGGCCTGCTTGCAGAACTCGAAGAAGACCACGTAGGCGCCGTAGCCGAGCATCAGGAACTCGGTGTGGTGGTGCCACATCTTCGAGTACAGATCGATGCACCGGTGGAAGTTCTCGCGCAGGTAGTGGTTGGAGGCGAACCCGCGGCCTCCGGTGACCACCTCGAGCGGGTCGAGGTCGCCGAGCACGGGCACCTCGACGGCCTCGATGTCGGCGATCAGCGCCTCGATGCGGGTCTGCCACTCGCCGTAGATGCGGTCCCAGTTGCCGTAGTAGTGGCCGGCGCGCTCCTGGAAGTGCGCGAACCGCTCCCCCTGCGTCGCCTCGTCGAGCACCGGGTTGGCGGTGATGTAGACCCGCCCGTTGATGATCCGGTACTCGATCCCCATCGTCGTCGGGAAGGAGAACAACCGCGCGGTGTTGGCCCCGATCGCGGTGTAGGGGATCTCCGAGGTGATCCCGTCGAACGCCGGCACCACCTCGGGGAAGTGCATCGAGTTGTAGAACCAGAAGCGCTGGTCGTCCTCGGGCTGGAACCGGGAGAAGTAGGGGTACATCGCCTCCCACCCCTCGGCCCCGGGAACGGCCTCGATCTGCGACGGGAGGGGGAACGAGCGCTCGGTCATGGGTGTCCTCAACGGTGAGAGCGGGTCAGAGCGAGTAGTGGGTCTGGGTACGCGCGTACTCGACGAAGTCGGCGAGGGCGCCGGGATCGGCCATGGCGTTGGGATCGGCGACGGCTGCCGGATCGGCGCCCAGCAGCAGCCGGCGGACCGGGATCTCCATCTTCTTGCCGCTGCGGGTCAGCGGGATCGCGCCGACGGCGACGATCCGGTCGGGCACGTGCCGCGGCGAGTACTCCTCGCGGAGCCTGCGCCGTAGCCGTCCCTGCACCTCGTCGTCCAGCTCCACGCCGGGCACGAGGGAGACGAACAGGGGCATGAAGAACCCGCCGTCGGGCAGGTCGAGGTTGACGATCAGGGCCCCGAGGACGGCGGGGTCGTCCTCCACCACGCGGTAGATCTCCGCGGTGCCGATGCGGACGCCCTGCCGGTTGAGCACGGCGTCGGACCGGCCGCGCACGAAGCACCCGCCGCGCTCGTTGACCTCGAAGAAGTCCCCGTGCCGCCAGACGCCCGGGAAGGTCTCGAAGTAGCTGGCCCGGTACCGGGCCCCGTCGTCGTCGCCCCAGAAGAACAGCGGCATCGACGGCATGGGCTGGGTGATGACCAGCTCGCCGACCTGTCCGACGACCGGCCGGCCCCTGTCGTCCCAGGCCTCGGCGGCGACGCCCAGGGAACGGGCCTGGATCTCCCCGGCCCGCACCGGCAGGGTCGGCACACCGCCCACGAAGCCGGTGCAGCAGTCGGTGCCGCCGCTGCCGGTCGCGATCCAGAGGTCGGGCTTCACGGCGTCGTAGAACCACTTCGTGACGGCCGGCGAGACCGGTGAGCCGGCCGGCATGACGATCTCCAGCGCGGAGAGGTCGAACCGCTCGCTCGGGACGATCCCGGCCTTCTGCATCAGCTCGACGAAGGCGGGGCTGGCGCCGAACAGGCGGGCCCGGCTGTCCTGGGCCGTGCGCCAGAGGACCTCGACGTCCGGATGGGACGGATTGCCGTCGTAGAGCACCGGCACGATCCCCAGCAGCAGCATGCTGACGCAGAAGTTCCACATCATCCAGCCGGTGGTGGTGAAGAAGAACGCGCGGTCGCCCTCGCGCAGGTCGAGGTGGAAGGCCTGCAGCTTCAGCTGCTCGAGCAGGATGCCGCCGTGCCCGTGCACGATCGCCTTCGGCAGGCCCGTCGTGCCGGAGGAGAAGAGCACCCAGAGCGGGTGGTCGAAGGGCACCTGCTCGCAGACGAACTCCTCGGCGGCGACGGTCGGCCCGCTGCGGACGTCCTCCCACCCGGTGCCCGGTGCCGGCAGCCCGAGGACGGGGACCTGCACGACCTCGCGCAGGCTCGGGAGGCCCGCGACCAGCTCCGCCACCTCCTCCCGGCGGTCGAAGTCGCGGCCGCCGTACCGGTAGCCGTCGGCGGCGAAGAGGACGGTGGGTTCGAGCTGCCCCAGCCGGTCCAGCGCGCCGCGCGAGCCGAAATCGGGCGAGCAGGTCGCCCAGACGGCGCCGACGCTCGCCGTCGCGACCATGGCGACCACGGCCTCGGGCACGTTCGGCAGGTAGGCCACGACCCGGTCGCCGGGACGGATCCCCAGCCCCCGCAGGTGGGTGGCGACCGCGCGGACCTGCGCGGCGAAGTCCTCCCACGGGAGCTCGCGGAGCGGCGTCCCCTCGGCGACCGACACCAGGGCCGGCCGCCCGGGTCGCTCCTGCCGGAGCACGTGCTCGGCGAAGTTCAGCCGCGCACCCGGGAACCACCGCGCGCCGGGCATGCTGCGGTCCTCCAGGACGGCCGTGTGCGGCGCCGAGGACCGGACGTCGAAGAAGTCCCAGACCCCCTGCCAGAACTCCTCGAGGTCGGTCGTCGACCACGACCAGAGGTCGGCGTACTCGGGGAAGCTGCGCCCGGTGCGCTGTTCGGCGAACCGGGTGAACTCGGCGAGACGGGTCTGCTCGGCCGCCTCGGGCGCCGGCGTCCGGAGGAGGTCGCCCTCCCGCACGGCGGAGGCCGCGGCAGTGTCCGGCGGAGGGGCCATGGCTGACAGTGGCGCAGCCGGGGTGTGATGGGCAACACTCTCGCGACGGCATTTCACGGTGTGAAAAACGGCAGGTGATCGGGGCTCCGTGCGCGACTACCGGGTCAAGACGATCGACTCGCTGTCGCGCGGGCTCGAGGTGCTCCGGGTGCTGCAGGACGTCCGAGCCGCGAGCCTGCACGACCTCCACCTGGCCACGGGGATCCCGAAACCGACGCTCACGCGCATCCTGCACACCGCGCACCAGCACGGCCTGGTCTGGCAGCGCATGGTCGACGGCGCCTTCCTCCCGAGCCACACCCTGCAGCGACGGGTGGAGGCCGACGGCGGCGAGTGGCTGGTGGAGATCGCCTCCCCGGTGCTGGGCGAGCTCTCGCAGCGGGTGCAGTGGCCCTCGATCATCTCGGTGCCGCGACTGGACCACATGGAGACGCTGGAGACCAACAGCTCGCGCACCTACTTCGACGGCCTCCCGCCGCGGCCGCACGGCTTCCGGGTGAACATGCTCGGTTCCGCGTCCGGGCGGGCCTACCTGGCCTTCTGCCCCGAGCAGGAGCTGGAGGCGGTGCTGGCGCGGCTGCGGCTCAAGAAGGACCCGGCGTACCAGCTGGCGCAGGACGACGCCGCCGTGCGCCGGATGATCGAGAGCACCCGGCGGCGCGGCTACGGCGTCCGGGCGCCCGACTTCGGCGGGGACCACGACCGGCCGCGCTCGGAGGCCGACGACGGGCGCGAGTCCATCGCGATGCCGGTCCTCGTCGACGACCGGGTGGTGGGGTGCATCAACCTCACCTGGCGCCGGGAGGTCCTGTCCCTGCCGACGGCGGTCCGGCGCCACCTCGACGACCTGCGGGCCGCGGTCAGGACGGTCGAGGAACGGGCGCGGGCGGCCGGTCTGGGACATGGCTGAGGTCCCCGTCCGCGGCCGCCGACCGGCGGCGTGGCACCGACCGCTGGACGGCTAGCCTCCGGCGGTGGGGTACTTCGGGAAGCTCGCGTACAGCGACGGTCGGTGGAGCACCGGTGGGCCGACCGCGGTGCCCTTCCTCCTGGTCGACGTGCACGACAGCGACGTCGCGACCGTCGACTACCGCGCGGCCGATGCCTCGGGCGGTCGGTTCTACCTCGGCTACGAGCCGCGGATCTACTTCGAGGAACCCGGCGCCGGCGATCCGGTCGACACCACCGCCGAGGCGGAGGGGTTCGCCCGGTGGGCGAGGGAGGCGGCGGGGACGGACGTCGACCCCGCCGAGGTGCAGGGGCTGATGGCGTCCCCGTCCGGGGCGCCGCCGGCGGACGAGGTCGTGGAGCAGACCGTCGAGAAGCTGCTCGCCCTCGCCGGTCTGCCGCTGCCCGAGTGGCCCACGGACGACGACGCGCCCCCCGGCTAGGTGTACTGACCGGACAGGTTGGTCAAGCGGCTGATCGGTGGGTGGCCGCCGATGCCGGTGTGGGGCCGATGATGGTTGTAGGTGTGTAGCCAAGCAGGGAAGGCGGCTCGGCGGGCGGCCTCGCTGGTGAACATCTCGACGAAGGCCCACTCGCTGGTCATAGTCCGGTTGAAGCGTTCGACTTTGCCGTTGGTCTGTGGCCGGTAAGGCCGGGTCCGTTTCGGGGTGATGCCGAGCTCGCCGCAGGCAGCCGTCCCGTTGCGGCTGCGGTAGCAGCCGCCGTTGTCGGTCAGCACTCGGCGTGCGGTGACGCCGCGGTCGGCGAACCAGGCCACCGCCCGGCGCAGCACCGCGGTCGCGGTGACGCCGAGCTCGTCGTCGTGGATCTCGGCGTAGGCCAGCCGGGAGTGGTCGTCGAGGACGACGTGGATGAAGCCGTGGCGCATCAGTGGGCCGTGATTGCGGCTGCGGGCACGGCCGCCGTCGGCGATCCGGTTGGCCTTGCCTTGTTCCCTGCCGAGGAACCGCCAGCCGCCACCAGCGGGGATGTTGCCCAGCTTCTTCACGTCGGCGTGCAGAAGATCGCCGGGTGAGGCGTGCTCGTAGCGCACAACGTCGCGCCCGCGGCGCTCGAGCCTGGATAGCCGGTTGATCCCGCAGCGGCGCAGCACCGCCCCGGCGGTGGAGGCCGCGACGCCGGTCTCGGCGGCCAGCCGCACCGCGCCCCATCGCTTGCGCAGTCGCAGCGACACGATTCGCTTAGTCGTCACCGGATCGGTCCTGGCCGGGCTGGAGTGCGGCCGGCTAGAGCGATCGACCATGCCGGCCTTGCCCAGGATCCGGTACCGCTCGGCCCACCGGTCGGCGGTCTTCCAGGCCACCCCGAAGAACTCCGCAGCCCGGATCTTGGGCCAGTCGTCTTCGACGACCAGCTGGGCCAGGCGTAGGCGCTGGCGTGGGGTCAGGGCGGCGTTAGCGTGGAGCACGAGGACCTCCGGGTGCGTGTCGTGGTCGCCTTCAGCAGCTCCACTCCACGTCCGGAGGTCCTCCCTCCACAAGATCTGTCAGCTAGATCCCGTAGTCACATGCCCTCGACCAACGTCTCCGGTCAGTACAGCTAGGACGGCGTCCTCAGCTGAGCCGGTGCCGCAGCTGCACCGTCACCTCGTCGCCCGCGCTGCCCTTGCCGATGGCCGTGCAGATCGCGGCCCGGAGCGGCAGCCAGTGCGGCCCGGACCCGGACGGCATGAGGGTGGCGGCGAACTCGTGACCGTCGACCACGCCCGCCACCTTGACCGCCTTCCGCGTGCCGAGCGCCTCGGCCGAGCCGGGCACGGTCACGAAGGTGGGGAACGAGCCGTCCTTCTCGATCGGCGCGGTGAAGGACAGGTCGAGCGGCTGCGCGGAAGCGGTCATGACAGGGAGACCGTCCCGCCGCCCGGAACTCATCGCGCCCCGTCCCGCGCCGCGGGGTAGAAGTGGACCGTGCGCGCGATCTCCTACGACCGCCCCGGCGGCCCCGACGTCCTCGAGCTGACCGACCGGGCGATCCCGGAACCGGGCCCCGGTGAGGTGCGCGTCCGCGTCGCCTACTCCGGCGTGAACCCGACCGACTGGAAGTCCCGCAGCAAGACGCCGCCGGAGCCCGGCGGGCAGGTGCCGAACCAGGACGGCTCCGGCACCGTCGACGCGGTGGGCCAGGGCGTCGACCCGGTCCTGGTCGGCGAGCGGGTCTGGATCTGGGAGGCGGCCTGGCAGCGGGCCTGGGGGACGGCGGCCGAGTTCACCGTCGTCCCGGCCCGGCAGACCGTGCTGCTCGGCGCCGGGCCGTCCTTCGAGCTCGGCGCCGCGCTGGGCATCCCCTTCCTCACCGCCCACCGCTGCCTGACCGTCGCGGAGTCGCTGCCCGACCGCATCGGGCCCGGCTCGCTGCAGGGCCGCACCGTCCTGGTGCAGGGTGGCGCCGGAGCCGTCGGCAACGCCGCCATCCAGCTCGCCCGCTGGGCCGACGCCACGGTCATCGCGACGGTGAGCGGCCCGGACAAGGCGCAGCTCGCCGCCGCCGCCGGTGCCGACCACGTCGTGAACTACCGGCAGCAGGACGTCGTCGCGGAGGTCCGCAAGGTCTCCCCCAAGGGCGTCGACTCCATCGTCGAGGTGTCGGCCGCGGTGAACGCCGGCATCGACGCGCAGGTCATCGGCATGCACGGGGCGGTCGCGATGTACGCCGACGACGGCGGCGCCGAGGTCACCGTGCCGGTGCGCCTGCAGATGGGGCCGAACGCCCGCTGGCAGTTCGTCCTGGTCTACACCGAGCCGGCGCGGGCCAAGGAGATCGGCGTCGAGGACGTGAACGCCGCGGTCCTGGACGGCGCGGTCCGGGTCGGCCGGGAAGCCGGGCTACCGCTGCACGTCTTCCCGCTCGGGCAGACCGCGCAGGCGCACCAGGCCGTCCAGGACGGCGTCGTCGGCAAGGTCCTGATCGACGCCACGGCCTGACCGTCGTGCCTAGGCTGCGCGCATGAGCACCGTCGACGTGCACCAGCTGTCCGCCGAACTGCTCGACCGCGCTGCCCGGGGATCGGCGCACCGTGCGGCCAGCACCCTCCCGCACCCGGTCGACGGGCTCCGGCAGACGCTCATCGCGCTGCTGGCCGGCGCGGAGCTCGGCGAGCACGAGAGCCCCGGTCCGGCCAGCCTGCTCGTGCTCCGGGGCCGGGTCCGCCTCGTGGCAGGTGACCGGACGGTCGAGCTGGGCGCGCACCAGTTCAGCCCCGTCCCCGACCGGCGCCACCGCCTGCACGCGGACGAGGACGCCGTCGTCCTGCTGAGCGTGGCCGTTCCCGACCGCACCCCGCTCGCGGACTGACCCCTGGGCCGACACGTCGACGTGTCGCCCGACGCGCGACTGTGCGCTGATCCACCTCGAAGTCGACGAATTCGGTGGATCAGCGCACAGCGACGCTCGTGATCAGCCGATGCCGAGGTCGCGGGCGATCAGCATCCGCTGCACCTCGCTCGTGCCCTCGCCGATCTCCAGGATCTTGGCGTCGCGGTAGAACCGGCCGACCGGGAAGTCGTTCATGAACCCGTACCCGCCGTGCACCTGGGTGGCGTACCGCGCGTTGTCCATGGCCACCTCGGAGCTGTACAGCTTGGCGATCGAGGCCTCGCGCTTGAACGGCTCCCCGCGCAGCATCTTCTCCGCCGCCCGGTAGTACGCCAGCCGCGCCGTCGAGGCACGGACCTCCATGTCGGCGATCATGAACTGGATCGCCTGGTTCTTCCCGATCACCTGACCGAACGCCTCGCGCTCGCCGGCGTACTTCACCGACTCGTCGACGCACCCCTGCGCCAGCCCGACCGACAGCGCCGAGATGGCGATGCGCCCCTCGTCGAGGATCGAGAGGAACTGGGCGTAGCCGCGCCCCCGCTCCCCCACCAGGTTCTCCTCCGGCACCCGGACGTCGGTGAACGAGAGCTCACGGGTGTCCGAGGCGTTCCAGCCGACCTTCGAGTACCGCTGGCCGACCACGAAGCCCGGCGTCCCCGACGGCACGATGATCGCCGAGATCTCCTTGCCACCGTCCGGTCGTGTGCCGGTCACAGCGGTGACGATCACGAGCTGCGTCAGGTCGGTGCCGGAATTGGTGATGAACGCCTTGGAGCCGTTGATCACCCAGTGCCCGTCCTCCAGGCGCGCGGTGGTCCGGGTGGCCCCCGCGTCCGAGCCGCCACCCGGCTCGGTCAGGCCGAAGGCGCCGAGCGCCTCGCCGGTGCACAGCCGGGGCAGCCACTCCTGCTTCTGCTCCTCGGTGCCGAACCGGAAGATCGGCATCGCCCCCAGGGAGACGCCGGCCTCCACGGTGATCGCCATCGAGCTGTCGACGCGGGCCAGCTCCTCGAGCGCCACGCAGAGATCGAAGTAGGTGCCGCCCGCGCCGCCGTACTCCTCGGGGAACGGCAGGCCGAACAGCCCGAGCTCGCCCATCTGGCGCACGATCTGCGTGGGGAACTCGTCGCGCTCGTAGAACTCCCCGATCTGCGGGGCGATGACCTCCTGCGCGAACTCGCGGACGGTCGTGCGCAGTGACTCGGTCTCGTCGCTGAGCCGGTAGTCCAACATCAGTTCTCCTGCTGCTCTGGCGCGGCCGCCGCTGGGGTCACCAGGGCCACCCGCTCGTCCAGCGCGACCGTCCGGCCGGCTGTCACTCCGAGCTCGGTGACCGTCCCCGTGACGGGCGCGGTCAGCACGTGCTCCATCTTCATCGCCTCGACGACCAGCAGCGGGGTCCCCGCCACCACCTCGTCGCCGACCGCGGCCTGCACCACGGTCACCGTCCCGGGCATCGGCGCGGTGACCACGCCGTCAGCGGCGCCCCCCTCGGCTGCGGAGGACAGGCGCTCGTGCTCCCGCAAGGCGACCACCCGCCCGTCCGCCGCCAGCCAGACGGTGCCGCCCTCGTGCACCACCGTGTAGGACGTGGTCTGGTCGCCGAAGGTCACGGTCAGCCGGTCGCCGTCCCGGGACGCCCGCGCAGGCACCCGCCCGCCGTCCGCGAGGGCGAACTCCGCCGCCGTGGACCGGCCGCGCAGCCGCACCTCGAGCGGCTCCTCGCCGGCGGCCTGCAGCCGGCGGACGGTCCACGCCGGCTCGCCCAGCCGCCAGCCGTCGGGGACGTCCCACCGGTCGACGACGGGACCGGCCGGCTCGCTCTCGATCAGCAGCGCCAGCGCGGCGGCCGCGTACACCGTCATCGGGACCGGCTCGGCAGTGGTCAGCTGCTCACCGCGCCGCTCGATGAGACCGGTGTCCAGCTTTCCGGCGACGACGTCGGGGTCGCTGAGCAGCGCCCGCAGGAAGGCGGCGTTCGTCGTCACCCCCAGGACGGCGGTGTGGCCCAGGGCGCCGACCAGCCGCGCCCGGGCCGTCTCGCGGGTGGGGGCCCAGGCGATGACCTTCGCCAGCATCGGGTCGTAATCCGAGCCGACGACGGTGCCGACGGCCAGGGAGCTGTCCACCCGGATGCCCGGGCCGGCCGGCTCCACCAGCCCCAGCACCGTCCCGGCCTGCGGGAGGAAGCCGCGGGCGGGGTCCTCCGCGTAGAGCCGGGCCTCGATCGCGTGCCCGTCGAGGGAGATGTCGCTCTGGTCCACGGGCAGGGGCGCGCCGGCGGCGATCCGGATCTGCTGCTCGACCAGGTCCAGGCCCGTGATGAGCTCGGTGACCGGGTGCTCGACCTGCAGCCGGGTGTTCATCTCGAGGAAGAAGAAGTCGCGCGGCCGGTCGGCGTCGACGATGAACTCGACCGTGCCCGCCCCGGAGTAGCCGACCGCCTTCGCGGCCTCCACGGCGGCGCGGCCCATGGAGGCGCGGCCGGCCGTGTCGAGCAGCGGGGACGGCGCCTCCTCGATGACCTTCTGGTGCCGCCGCTGGAGGCTGCACTCGCGCTCGCCGAGGTGGATGACGTTGCCCTGGGAGTCGCCGAGCACCTGCACCTCGATGTGCCGGGAGTTCCCGACGTAGCGCTCCACGAGGAGGGTGTCGTCCCCGAAGGAGCTCAGGGCCTCCCGCCGGGCCGACGCGATCGCCGCGAACAGCTCGTCCTCGTCGCGGACCACCCGCATGCCCTTGCCGCCGCCGCCGGCGCTGGGCTTGAGCAGCACGGGGAAGCCGACCGCGACCGCCGCGGCGGCCACCGCGGCGTCGTCCATGCCCGGGTCGCTGCGGCCGGGGACGACCGGGACACCGGCCGCCATCACGGTCTGCTTGGCGCGGATCTTGTCGCCCATCGCCTCGATCGCCGCGACCGGGGGGCCGATGAAGACGATGCCGGCCTTCTCGCAGGCGCGCGCGAACTCGACGTTCTCGGAGAGGAACCCGTAGCCCGGGTGGATCGCCTGCGCCCCGGTCGCGGCGGCCGCCTGCAGCACGCGGTCGACCGAGAGGTAGCTCTGCGCGGCCGGTGCCGGTCCGATGTGCACGGCGACGTCGGCCAGCCGGGTGTGCAGCGCTCCGGCGTCGGCGTCGCTGTAGACGGCGACCGAGCGGATGCCCATCTCGCGGAGCGTGCGGATGACCCGGACGGCGATCTCGCCCCGGTTCGCCACGAGGACGGTCTCGAACATCGCGGTCACCGGCCCGTGCCGGGAAGGGCCGAAGTGGCCATTTCGGCCCTCCTCTACATCCGGAAGACGCCGTAGCCGACGTCCTCCACGGGCGCGTTGGCGCAGGCGGACAGGGCGAGGGCGAGGACGGTGCGGGTGTCCGCGGGGTCGATCACGCCGTCGTCCCAGAGGCGGGCGGTCGCGTAGTAGGGATGACCCTGGGCCTCGTACTGCTCGCGGATCGGCGCCTTGAAGGCCTCTTCCTCCTCCGCCGGCCACTCCTCGCCACGGGCCTCCGCGCCGTCGCGGCGGACCGCGGCCAGTACCGAGGCAGCCTGCTCGCCGCCCATGACCGAGATGCGGGCGTTCGGCCAGGTGAAGAGGAAGCGGGGCGAGTAGGCCCGGCCGCACATCGAGTAGTTGCCGGCCCCGAACGAGCCGCCGATGACCACCGTGAGCTTCGGTACCCGGGCACACGCGACGGCAGTGACCATCTTGGCGCCGTGCTTGGCGATGCCCCCGGCCTCGTAGTCGCGGCCGACCATGAACCCGGAGATGTTCTGCAGGAACAGCAGCGGGATCTTCCGGCGGTCGCACAGCTCGATGAAGTGCGCGCCCTTGAGCGCCGACTCGGCGAACAGCACGCCGTTGTTGGCGATGATCCCGACCGGGTGGCCGTGCAGCCGGGCGAAGCCGGTGACCAGCGTCGCCCCGTACAGCGGCTTGAACTCGGCGAACCGGCTCCCGTCGACCAACCGGGCGATGACCTCGCGGACGTCGTAGGGCGTCCGCGGGTCGGGCGGCACGACCTCGTACACCGACTCGGGCGCGTGCAGCGGCTCCTCGACCGGCTCGACGTCCCACGGACGGGGTTCCCGCGGGCCGAGGGTGCCGACGATCTGCCGGACGATCTGCAGCGCGTGCGCGTCGTCGTCGGCCAGGTGGTCGGTGACCCCGCTGACCCGGCTGTGCAGGTCGCCCCCACCGAGGTCCTCGGCGGTGACGACCTCACCGGTCGCGGCCTTCACCAGCGGCGGGCCACCCAGGAAGATCGTGCCCTGGCCCCGGACGATCACGCACTCGTCGCTCATGGCCGGCACGTACGCGCCACCGGCGGTGCAGGAGCCGAGGACGGCTGCGATCTGCGGGATCCCCGCCTTGGAGAGGTTGGCCTGGTTGTAGAAGATCCGGCCGAAGTGGTCACGGTCGGGGAACACCTCGTCCTGCATCGGCAGGAACGCGCCACCGGAGTCGACCAGGTAGATGCACGGGAGCCGGTTCTGCAGCGCGACCTCCTGGGCGCGCAGGTGCTTCTTCACCGTCATCGGGTAGTAGGTGCCGCCCTTGACGGTGGCGTCGTTCGCGACGACCACGCACTCGCGCCCGGAGACCCGGCCGATGCCGGTGATGATCCCGGCGGCGGGGGCATCGCCGTCGTAGAGACCGTGCGCGGCCAGGGGTGACAGCTCGAGGAACGGGCTGCCGGGGTCGAGCAGTGCGTCGACCCGCTCGCGGGGCAGCAGCTTCCCGCGGTCGACGTGCCGCTGACGGGCCCGGTCACCGCCCCCACGGGCGACGAGGGCGAGCTGGTCGGCGAGATCGGCAGCCAGTTCGGCGTGCGCAGCCGCGTTGCGGCCGGCGCTGGCCGCATCGGCCGCGGCCACCGGGGAGAGCACGGGCGCGTCCACGGCCTGAGGTTAACGCTCGTTCACTCGAAGGGTCCACCTCACACGCTCATCGGGTCAACGGCGGTTCACCCCGCTACTACGATCCGGACCGTGACCTCGACGCGACCGGCCCGCGATGCGGCGCTGCACGCGGACGCCGACCGGCCGTCGCGCCGCGAGCAGATCCTGCAGGCGGCGGCCCAGCTCTTCGCCGAGCGCGGCTCGCGGGCCGTCGGTGTCGACGACGTGGGCGCCGCCGTCGGCGTCACCGGGCCGGCCATCTACCGGCACTTCTCGAGCAAGGACGCGATGCTCGCCGAGATGCTGGTGCGGATCAGCGAGCGCCTGCTCGCCGGCGGCAGCGAGGTCGTGGCGGTCGCCGGGGACGACGCGCCGGAGCAGCTCAGGGCGCTCATCGCCTTCCACGTCGACTTCGCGCTCGACAACCCGGCCCTCATCACGGTGCAGGACCGCGACCTCGGGAACCTCGCCGAGTCCGACGCCGCGCAGGTCCGGCGGCTCCAGCGGCGCTACGTCGAGGTGTGGGTCGCCGTCCTCGCCCGCCTGCATCCCGCTGCTGATGCCGCGGCCTGCCGGGCGCGGGCGCACGCCGTCTTCGGGCTGATCAACTCCACGCCGCACAGCGCCGGCCGGCTCGGCCGTCCCGCGATGGCCGCGCTGCTGAGCGACATGGCCTGGGCGGCCGCGACCGCTTCCTGAGGTACCCCGTCCTCACTCGGTGGGGAACGGCGGGACCGGCAGCGCCAGGGCGGCGTCGGCGATGCGGTCGATCTCGGCGGAGCCGCCTTCGGCGTCCTCCTCGACCCAGGCGCTCTCCACGATGGTCACGGCCGTACCGGAGACGGCGCTGGCGTACTCGGCACCCGACAGCTCGGCGGGGCTGCCGGTGTACCTGACGCCCTCGCGCAGCAGGTCGCTGACGTTGCCGCTGCCGTTCCGGTCGGTGAGCGCCTGGAGCGCGCGGGCCGTCGCGGTGTCGGGCATCTGCACCCGGACGACGGAGACGACCACCGGCGCCCCGTCGACCTGGGTCGAGTAGAGGGCCCGCGACAGTCCGGTGCAGTCGGTGTCGGTGAAGAAGTCCGCGGTGTCGCCGTAGGCGTGTCCGGCGCACGTGTCGTCCAGCTGGACGGCCTGGGCCGTGTACTCGACGCCGCCCACCAGCTGGACGTCGCCGGCCGCGGGCCCCGCAGGTGCGGGCGCCGAGCTGGACGGTGCGGCGTCCGTGGCGCCTCCGTCCTCCGGGTCGCGCAGCAGCAACCACCCGCCGAACGCCAGCCCGGCGACCAGCAGCAGCCCGACGAGCCCGATCAGCACGGCGCGGCCACGCCGGCCGGACGGCTCCTCGGGCTCCTCGTGCTGCTGGTTCTGGCTCCAGTACACCGGCGGCGACGCGGCCGGGGGCGGCTGCTCGAACACCGCGGTGCGCGGCGCCGCGGTGCGAGGTGCCGCGCTCCGCGGGGGGATCACCGTGCCCAGCGGGCGGTCCGGCTCCGCGCCGGCGAACAGGCCGCCGATCCCGCCGCCGTCGTCGGGAGGTGCGGGCGGGCCGTCGACGGCGACGGTGTCGCGGTCGGCCTGCACGGGAGGCGCTTCGGCCGCGGCGGCGGCGTGGCCGGCGGCCGCCGAGGCCGCGACGGCGGCGGCGATCGCCTCCTGGCTGGGCTGCTCCCGGGCCGGCGGCTCGGCCGACGCCGAGGCCGGCGCCTCCCGGGCCGGCACGTCCCGGGGCGGCACCTCGCGGGCCGGGGCACTCATGCCCGCGCTCGGCGAGGCGGCCATGGCCGCCGGGGTGAGCAGTTCGGGGCGGCGGAGCACGTACGGCGAGTACGGGAAGCCCTCGCCGTTGAGCTCCTCGACCGTCGGCCCGCGACCGGAGAGCTCCAGCGCCTCCAGTGCCGCCCGGACGTCGGCCGTCGTCCACAGCCGGGGGTTGTCGACGCCCGCGTACTTGCTGGCCCGGGCGATGCCCAGCAGCAGCGACCGCGGCTCGAGCCGGGCCACCAGGTCGCCCTCGCCGAGGTCGCCGTCACCGGGGATCAGGCCGGTCACGTCGCCGACCAGCACCGTGAGGCGCGCGATGCGGCCCGGTTCGAGACCGGCGCGGCGCAGCTTCATGGCGACGTCCATGCCGGCGCGCATCAACCCGTCCAGCGGGGTGGAACCGCCACCGGAGAGCTGGAGGGCCTGACCGGGGCCGGACTCGGGGGCGATCGTCCACGCCCCTTCGGGCACGGCCCTGATCACCCCGGACTGTCGCAGGACCTCGGCGATCCGGATGACCGCGATCCCCTCGGGCACGAACAGGATCGCGTCGGAGATGCGGCGCCCCAGCGGCCCGTCGATGAGCGGGATCGCGGCGACGACGGCGGCGCGGACCGAGGCGCCGGTGTCCCAGCGGGTCAGCTCTCCGAAGAGCGCTCGCTCTCCCGCGGTCTGCAGCGGCGCCGGGGTCAGGGCCAGCACGTCGGGTGTCCTCCGGGGCGGTCGGTTCTCGGGGCTCGTCGGGACCGCGGACGCCTGGGTCGGTGAGCAGGGCGCCCCCCGGCGCGCACTGCCCGTGGGCCGAGGACCCGGCGCCGGCAGCTGCTCACGACGCTACGTCATCGAGTCGTGTCACATCCGGCCCCCGCGCCGGGGCGGGGCGATCAGACGGGGGCGGGGACCTGCTCGGCCACCGGCTCGTCGGCGCTGCGCCACCGTGCCAGCCACCGGCTGCGCGCGACCAGGTCGACGCCGGCCCACAGCACGCCGAAGCCCACGGCGACCGGGAGCAGCGACCACCAGTTCCACGGCGGCAGCAGGCCGAGGGACTCCTGCCCGTAGCCGACCCCGTAGACGACACCGGCCACGAGCGGGCCGGCGGCCCAGCCCGGCACGCGGTATGTGACCGCGAGATCGACCAGGACCGCACCCACGAGGAGCACCAGCGGGAGCACCGACGCCGGGAAGCCCATGCCGACCAGGGCCAGCCACATGACCGCCCGGTAGGCGAGGTAGACCGCGGCGATGGTGGTGGCCGTCCAGCGCAGGCCGACGATGCGGCGGGCCAGCACCAGCGAGAGCAGCCCCGCGCAGACGAGCCAGGCGGGATGCACCCACGAGGGCACCGGCAGCATGAACATCGCCGGCGACTGGCCCTGCGAGGCGGCGAAGTCGAGCAGCTGGGGCTCGGCCGTCGTCCGCCCGGCGTCGTAGGCCTCCAGCGACAGGACGCCGTACTCCTGGTGCTGGTTGGGGAAGAGCACGTTCTCCACGAAGAACAGCCAGAGCCCGAGCGAGACCAGATCGCGGCCGCGGCCGGGCGCGGCGTAGAGCCACCACCCGCGGATCGCGCCGGCCAGCATGATCGCCGTCCCCAGGTAGAGCAAAGCGTGGCTCGGGCTCCAGCTGGTGATGTCCAGGCCGTTGATCCGGTGGTTGAGGATGTCGATCGGGACGGCGATCAGGAACGCCCCGATGCCCCACTGCATCAGCCGCAGGGCACGCCGGTCGACGCCGTAGCCGCTGTAGCTGTGGAAGATCACCAGGCCGACGACGACGACGGTGCCCGCGGAGTTCAGCAGGTGCGGAGGCGCCAGGTCGTCGCGCAGCCACTTGAAGTGCCACGAGACGTCCCACGTCGAGCCGAGCATCTTCAGCAGGAACGCACCGAGCCAGGCCGCGTAGATCCAGCGGAGCTCGGTCTCGGTCGTGGCCCGGCCGGGGCGGCCCGGCGTCATGTAGGCAGCCCAGAACCACCGGACCAGGGCGATCGGGTGGGCGAGCCCGGCGCGCAGAGTGCCCGGCGCCGGGGGGACCGCGGTCGGGGCGGGTGCTACGGGAGACGGCACGGGAACTTCCTCGACTCGGTGGACTGGCCCCGACCCTAGCGGCGACCAGCGCCGATTCCGAGCCTCCGACTGGCGTGGGGGCCACCCGTGCGCTACTGCCCGGGCAGGCGGGGCGCGCGGTGCGGACGGTGCGTACTGTCGGGCGACGTGGCAGAGAGCGCAGGGCACCTGGTCTGGATCGACTGCGAGATGACCGGGCTCGACATCGTCAAGGACAAGCTCATCGAGGTCGCGGTCGTGGTGACCGACTCGGAGCTGAACGTGCTCGACCCCGGGCTGGACCTGATCATCGGGGCCGACGACGCCGACCTGGACGGCATGAACGAGGTCGTCGTCGAGATGCACCGGAAGTCCGGGCTCACCGACCAGGTACGCGCCTCGACGCTGACGGTCGCCGAGGCGGAACAGCAGCTGCTGGCCTACATCAAGCGATGGGTGCCCGAGCGCCGCACCGCGCCCCTGTGCGGCAACTCGATCGGAACCGACCGGGGCTTCCTGGCCCGCGATATGCCCGAGCTCGACGACCACCTGCACTACCGGATGGTCGACGTCTCCTCGATCAAGGAGCTGGCCCGCCGCTGGTTCCCGCGGGTGTACTTCGCCCAGCCGCAGAAGGGACTGGCCCACCGGGCCCTGGCCGACATCATCGAGTCGGTGCGGGAGCTCGCGTACTACCGCCGCACCCTCTTCGTGCCGGCGCCCGGCCCGAACAGCGACCAGGCCAAGGGCGCCGCCGAGGAGGTCGTCGGCGCTTTCGCCGAGGTGCTGGCCGCCGGCGACGCCACCCCTGCGGACGACGCGCCTCCCCCGGCCGCGTCGGGAGCCTGACGCTCTCCGGTATCGTTGCGCCGGTTCCCTCCGGGCGCGTGCGCCTGACGGGAGCGACGGTGGGTGTAGCTCAGTCGGTAGAGCACCAGGTTGTGATCCTGGGTGTCGCGGGTTCGAGCCCCGTCACTCACCCCACGACGAGGCCCCGGTCAGGCAACTGACCGGGGCCTCGTCCTGCAGGCTGCGGGTGGGTCAGCCAGGCATACCGGCGCGGACCGCGTCCGGGCGCCGGTCGGCGGCAGGCGCCTCGGGTCCCGGTCCGACGCCGGAGCCCGCGACCCGGTCGTCGTCCTCAGCCCCGACCTCGGCCTCGATGCTGGGAAGGAGGCGGTCGAGCCAGGCGGGGAGCCACCAGCTGCTCCGGCCCAGCAGGGTCATCGTGGCCGGCACGAGCACCATCCGGACGACGGTGGCGTCGAGGAGCACCGCGACGGCCATGCCGAGGCCCAGCTGCCGGACGACGAGGTCGGCCTCGGTGGCGAACCCGAGGAAGACGACCACCATCACGGCCGCGGCGGTCGAGATGACGCGTCCCGTCCCGGCGACGCCCTGCACCACGCTCGCGCGGGCATCCCCGCTCCGCAGCCAGTGTTCCCGGATCCGCGAGAGCAGGAACACCTCGTAGTCCATCGAGAGGCCGAAGAGGATGGCGAACATCAGGATCGGCAGCCAGCTCGACACCGGCATCGCGTGGTCGAGCCCCACCAGGTCGGTCGCCCAGCCCCACTGGAACACGGCCGTCACCACGCCGTAGGCCGCGCAAATCGACAGCAGGTTGAGCGCGGCCGCCTTCAGCGGCACGACGGCCGAGCGGAACATCGCGGCGAGCAGCAGCATCGAGACGGCCACCACGAAGACGACGACGATCCAGATCCGGTCCGAGAGCATGACGGAGATGTCGGAGAGCATCGCGGTGTTGCCGGTGACCCCCGCGCCGTCCACCTCGGCGCGCACCCGCTCCAGCAGATCGGGCGTTCGCTCGTCGGCGGGCCCGAAGACCGGCTCCGCCGTGAGCACGGCGACCTGGCCGTCGGGCGAGACGACCGGCCCGGTGACCGCGACGACGTCGTCCACCGCGGCCAGCTGTTCGGCGGCTGCGGCGACGCCCTCGTCGCCGACCTCCGCGCGGTCGACCACCACGGTGATGGGCCCATTGGCACCGGCGCCGAACTCGGCGGCGACGAGGTCGAAGGCCTGCCGCGTCGTGCTGTCGGCGGCGTTGTTCGAGATGTCCCGCGGGAAGGTGCGCATGTCGAAGGCCGGCGCGGCGAGCGTCGCCATCAGCAGGAGCGCGGCCAGCGCCCACGGCACCGGTCGACGGGTCACCGCCGCTGCCCAGCGCGCCGACAACGGCGCCCGCGCCCGTCGGGGCCGGCGCGGCGGCAGACCCCGGCGCTCCCGCCGCGGAAGCAGCCGGCGGCCGAGGAGCCCGCAGAAGGCCGGCACGAGCGTGAGGGTGGCCGCGGCGACGGACACGACGGCGATACCTGTCGCGAACCCGTAGGACGAGTAGGTGGGCAGACCGGCGAGCGGGAGCCCCAGCAGGGACACGAGCACGATCGCCGCGGCGAACACCACCGAGCGGCCCGCGGTGGCGGTCGCCCTGCCCGCGGCCTCGACGACCGGGACGCCGGCGCGTACGTGCTCCAGGTGCCGGGTGATGAGCAGCAGCGCGTAGTCGATGCCGACGCCGAGCCCCACCATCATCGCGACGGTCGGGGCGGTGGTACTCACGTCGGTGACCCCGGCCAGCAGGGTGACGCCGGCGACGGACACCGCCAGCCCGGCCAGTGCCACCAGCAGGGGCAGGCCGGCGGCCACGACCGTGCCCAGGACGACGACCATGAGCACGAGGGCGACGAGGACTCCGGCGACCTCGCCGGTGCCCTGCACCGCCTCGGGGGACGTGTTCGGCAGCTCGCCGCCGAGCTCCACCTGCAGGTCGGCGTCGGCGGAGCCCACCGCGGCCTCGAGCGCCTCCACGCCTAGCCCGCCCGCGAGGTCGGGATCGGTGACCGGCACGTCGAACACGACCTGCAGGAGGGCGGTGTCCCGGTCGTCGGACCAGCGCGGGGGCGCTACGGACGTGACGTGGTCGACGTCGGCCACCGAGGCGGCCAACTCGGCGAGCTGGGCGTCGCTGACCTCACCGCCCTCGGGGTCGTGGACGACGATCTGCGCGGAGCTGCCGGCGGCGGCCGAGCCGGGGAAGTGCTCGCGCAGCGACTCGATGCCCGACAGCGCGGGAGCACCCTCGACGTCGAAGTTGTCCTGGGGCGCGCCGCCCACCGCGCCGGCGGTGACGGTGACCGCGACGGCAAGGAGCAGCCAGGCGGCGAGCGTGCGCCACGGATGGGCGGCCGTGCCCCGCCCGAGGCGTTGCAGGAACCGGGTCATGACCGGTCCCCGGAACCAGCGCTGCGCGCGCCGGTGGAGGTGAGCGACTGGGCGCCGATCACCGCGAGCATCTCCAGCTTGTCGTGGCTCTCCGTGCCGGGCACGGCGGTGTAGACCATCAGGCGCTGGGCCTGGTGCGGGTCGACGAGCGTCTGGCAGTTCACCTCGAGCCGGCCGACCTCGGGGTGCTGGTAGCGCTTGACCTCGTCGAGGTGGATGCCGACCTCGTGGGTCTCCCACAGGGAGCGGAACTCCTCGCTCTCCTGCAGCAGGAGGTCGGCCAGGTACGCCGCCCGGGAAGCGGGACCCCGCATCGCGAGGAGGGCGCGGAGCCCGGCGGCGTAGATGCGCGACATGTGGGCGTGGTCCTCCGGCAGGTACAGCTCGCGGGCCGACGGGTCGGTGAACCAGCGGTAACCCCTGCTGCGCGCGGGCCCGGTGTACCGCGTCGCGTCGCCGACCAGGGCGACCGCGGGCGCGGTCTGCCGCAGGGTCTCCCCGAGCTCGGTGACGATCTCGGCGGGGGTGTCGCCCAGGCGGTCGAAGATCCGCAGCAGGCCGGGGCTGATGTGCTCACTGCTCGACCCGCGCGGCGGCGGCTGGTGGCCGGCGAGCCGGAACAGGTGGTCGCGCTCGTCCAGGGACAGGTGCAGCCCCTGCGCGATCGAGGCGATCATCTGCTCCGACGGCTGCGGGCCCCGCTCGCGCTCGATGCGTGCGTAGTAGTCGGTCGACATGTGGCAGAGGGCGGCGGCCTCCTCCCGTCGCAGCCCGGCGGTCCGTCGGCGCGGCCCCCGGGGCAGGCCGACGTCCTCGGGTTGCAGCGATTCCCGGCGGCCCCGGAGGAATGCCGCCAATCCGGCTCGATCGATTCCCACGTCTCTCCTCAAGGTGTGCGGTGCACCGGCCTCGTCGGGGCGGCGAGCCATGTCTACCGGCGGGTCACGGGCACAACCACGGCCTGCCGATCCCCCTCTCAGCGGGCCTGAAGGGGGGATCGAGAGGTCCTCCCTCGGGGCGACGGACCACGGGAAGGTGGCCCTCACGGCGCGAGCAGCGCACCCATGAGGACAGGACACCAGCGATGGCCCGCACGACGATCGACATCCCCGTCCCCGACCTGTCGGGGAAGCGAGCAGTGCTCACCGGAGGCAGCGACGGCATCGGCGTGATCCTCGCCCGTCGTCTGGCGGCGGCCGGGGCCGACCTGGTTCTCCCGGTCCGCAACCGGGGCAAGGGCGAGGCGACGACCGCCGAGATCCGGGCGCGGGTCCCCCGGGCGAGCATCACGCTCCAGGTTCTCGACCTCTCCTCGCTGGACTCGGTCGCCGCCTTCGCCGGCACGCTCCTCGACGATGGCAGGCCGATCGATCTCCTGATCAACAATGCCGGCGTCATGACGCCCCCGGAGCGGCGGACGACGGCCGACGGGCACGAGCTGCAGCTCGGGACCAACCACCTGGGCCACTTCGCCCTGGTGGCGCACCTGATGCCGCTCCTCTGCGCCGGCCGGGCGCGCGTGACGTCGCAGGTGAGCCTCGCCGCGAACCGGAACTCGATCAACTGGGACGACCCGCAGTGGGAGCGCTCCTACGACGCCTTTCGCGCCTACAGCCAGTCGAAGATCGCCGTCGGCCTGTTCGGGCTCGAGCTCGACCGGCGCAGCAGGGCCCGCGGCTGGGGCATCACGAGCAACCTCTCCCATCCCGGCGTGGCACCGACGAACCTCCTGGCAGCGCAACCCGGGATCGGCCGCCCCCAGGAGTCACGCGAGATCCGCATCATCCGGCGGCTGTCGGCGATGGGCATCGCGGGGACGCCGGAGACCGCCGCCCTGCCCGCGCTGCTCGCCTCGACGTCGCCGGACGACGCCGGCGGCCGGTTCTACGGCCCCCGCCGGTTCGGGCACCTCAGCGGGCCGCCCGCCGAGCAGAAGCCGTACCGGCGGCTCCGCGGCGTCGAGGACGCGGCGCGCATGTGGCGGCTGTCGGAGGAGCTGACGAACGTGTCCTACCCCGATGGCCGTCCCGACGACGGAACCGGCGAACCCCCCGTCCCGGTCCGCGAGCGCCACCTCCCGGCCTGACGTCCCCCGTGGACGCCCTGGTCGAGCTGTGCGCCGTGCCCGCGCTGGGGGCTGTCGCCCTGGTGCTGGTCCTCGAGGCAGGTCTGCTGATCGGCGTCGTCCTCCCCGCCGGGTCGCTGGTCCTCGGCCTGGGCGTGCTCGGCGGGATCGGCGCCCTGTCCCTGCCACTCGTGGTGCTGTCCGTCGCCGCCGCCACTGTCCTCGGTGCTGCGCTCGGGCATCACGCGGTCAGGCGTCGATCGGCCGGCGGCTCGTCGGGAGGCGCCGGGCTCGGCCGTCACCTGCCGACCCGCGTCCTCCGGCTGGTCGACCGGATCACCACGCCGTTGGGCGACGTCATCGGCCGCCGGCCGGTGCGGGCCGCCGCGACGGCGCAGTTCGTCGCCGGCGCGCGCACGCTGGCTCCGCGCCTGGCCGCGTCCGCAGGTGTCCCTCTCGCGACCATGCTGCGCGGCACAGCTCCGGCGGCGCTCGTCTGGTCCGGCGGGCTGGTCACGACCGGCGCGTTCGCCGGGGCTGCGATGCCACTGGTCCAGGACCTGCTCGCGGTCGTCGGCATCCCGCTGGTGCTGGTGGCGGCCGCTTCGCTGCTCGTCCGCCGCCGCCTCCGGCTCCGCACCCTCCGTCCCACGCATTCGTCGGCCTGACCGACCCCCGGTTCCCGCCCTCATCGCTCGCTGTACGCCCGAGAGGCCCTGGTCAGAACCTGACCAGGGCCTCTCCGCGTTCCGGGGCGGTGCGATCAGCCGAGCGTCGCCGTGTCGATGACGAAGCGGTAGCGGACGTCGGAGGCCAGCACCCGCTCGTAGGCGTCGTTGATGCGGGCGGCGGCGATGACCTCGACCTCGGCGCCGATGCCGTGCTCGGCGCAGAAGTCGAGCATCTCCTGGGTCAGCGCGATGCCACCGATCATCGAGCCGGCGTAGTTGCGCCGAGCGCCGATCAGCGACATCACGTTGAGGCTCAGCGGCTCGGCGGGAGCGCCGACGTTGACCAGCGTGCCGTCGACGGCCAGCAGGGACAGGTACGCGTCGACGTCGATCGACGCGCTGACGGTGTTGACGATCAGGTCGAACCGTCCGGCCAGCTGCGTGAACGTGTCCGGGTCCGACGTCGCGAAGTAGTCGTCGGCGCCGAGCCGCAGACCGTCCTCCTGCTTCTTCAGCGACTGCGACAGCACGGTGACCTCCGCACCCATGGCGTGCGCGAGCTTGACCGCCATGTGGCCGAGTCCACCGAGGCCCACGACCGCGACCTTCCTGCCGGGTCCGGCGCCCCAGCGGCGCAGCGGGGCGTAGGTGGTGATGCCGGCGCAGAGCAGCGGAGCGGCGGCGGCCGCGTCGATGCCGTCCGGGACCGACAGCACGTACCCGGCGTCCACGACGACGTGGGTGGAGTAGCCGCCCTGGGTCGTGGTGCCGTCGCGGTCGGTGCCGGCGTAGGTGGCGACCATGCCCTGGACGCAGTACTGCTCGTCGCCGCCCAGGCAGTTGGTGCACTCGCCGCAGGAGTTCACCATGCAGCCGACGCCGACGCGGTCGCCGACCCGGTGCGTGGTGACGTCGGAGCCGACCTCGGCGACCACGCCGACGATCTCGTGGCCAGGGACGACCGGGAAGGGCTGCGGTCCCCAGTCCCCGTTCACGGTGTGGATGTCGGAGTGGCAGATGCCGGCGTACTGGATGGCGATGAGGACGTCGTTCGGTCCGACGTCCCGGCGCTCGATGGTCGTGGGGGCCAGGGGCCGGCCGGCGGCCGGGGCGGCGTAGGCGGGAACGCGCATTGCGGTAGTGCTCCTCGTTCTCGGTGGATGGATCAGACGGTCGGTGCGGCCGCGTACTCGTCGTCGGTGACGGGGGTCAGCCAGTGCACGACGGCGTGGTCGGCGTCGGCCTCGTTGATGGCCAGGTGGACCATGAGCCGGTTCGGCGCCGCGCCGTGCCAGTGCTCCTCGTCGGCCTCGAACAGGACGCGGTCGCCGGGTCGGATGACCTCGACCGGTCCGCCGCGGCGCTGGCACAGACCGACGCCCTCGGTGACGAAGACGGTCTGGCTCAGCGGGTGGCGGTGCCAGTGGGTGCGCGCACCGGGCATGAAGTGCACCAGGTTGGCGCTGAGCCGCGACGGCGCGGGCGCAGCGGCGACGACGTCGATGTAGACGTCACCGGTGAACCAGTCGGCCGGGCCCGTGACGGTGTCGACGGAGCTACGGGTGATCTGCATGGCGCTCTCTCTCCGGATCGGTGGCCCTCGTGGCCCGCACACCACGGAACGCCCTCGTCCGCGGGCGCGGGAGGGCGGGTTTGTAGGGGGTACAAGCTCGACCTCCCTCGCGCGGCGCGCCGCCGTACCGTCGACGAGGTGGACAACCGCTCCGAGATCCGCGACTTCCTCGCCACCCGGCGCGCCCGCATCACCCCCGAGCAGGCAGGTCTGCTGCCCGGCGGGGGCCGGCGTCGGGTGCCGGGCCTGCGCCGTGAGGAGGTCGCCGTCCTGGCCGGGGTGAGCACCGACTGGTACATCCGGTTGGAGAAGGGCCACATCGCCGGGGTCTCCGAGGACGTGCTCGAGGCCGTGGCCCGCGCGCTCCAGCTGGACGAGGCGGAGCGCGCCCACCTCTTCGACCTCGCCCGGGCCGCCCGGCCGTCCCGCGCGATCCGGCGCCCCGGCAGGGTCCAGGTCCGGCCGCGGGTGCAGTGGATGCTCGACTCCATCGGCTCGTCGGCGGTCATCGCGCTCAACGGCCGGATGGACATCCTGGCCGCCAACACCCTCGGCCGGGCCCTCTACTCACCGGTCTTCGACGACCCCCGGCGACCGGCGAACATCGCCCGCTTCCAGTTCCTCGACCCGCGGGCCCGCGACTTCCACCCCGACTGGAACGGCGCGGCGAACACGACGGCGGCGATCCTGCGCACGGAGGCCGGCCGCGATCCGCACGACAAGGACCTGCGCGACCTGATCGGCGAGCTGTCCACCGTGAGCGAGGAGTTCCGCACCCGCTGGGCCGCGCACGACGTCCGCATCCACCGCACTGGCATCAAGACCTTCCGGCACCCCGTGGTCGGCACGCTCGACCTGATCTACCACTCCACGTCCCTGCCGACCGAGGGCCACGAGGACCTGGCGATGACCGTCTACACCGCCGAGCCCGGGACCGCCTCGGAGGACGCCCTCACGCTGCTGGCGACCTGGGCCGCCACCGACGCGCAGCAGGAGCAGGACGCCTCGGCCGACATGTCCTGACCCGGCGCCCGGACCATCCGGTCGGGCGGCGGATCAGGACACGGGCAGGCCCGCCAGGCCGGCGGCGAGCCCGAGCAGCGCGCACACGCCGAGCGTGCGGAGCACCGACCACCTGACCCGGAACAGCAGGACCCCGGCCACCAGCGCGATGACCACGGGCACGACCCGCAGCGTCGTGACGTCCGGCAGCTCCAGCGCCAGCGGTCCGCCGTCGACCCGGGAGCTCTCGGAGAACAGCGTGTGCACCGCGAAGTAGACGCCCAGGTCGGCGATGACGCCGACGACGGCGGCCGTGATGCCGGTGAGCGCCGCCGACAGCGACCGGTTGCCGCGCAGGCGCTCCATGTACGGGGCGCCGAGCAGCACGAACAGGAAGCTCGGCACGAACGTCACCCAGGTGACGAGCAGCGAGGCCAGGACAGCGGCCACCCACGGGTCGAGGGACCCGGGGTCGCGGTAGGCGCCCAGGAAGGCCACGAACTGGACGACCATGATCAGCGGTCCCGGAGTGGTCTCCGCCAGCGCCAGGCCCCGGACCATCTCGCCCGGGGACAACCACCCGTAGACGGCTACGGCCTGCTGGGCGACGTAGGCCAGCACCGCGTACGCGCCGCCGAACGTCACGACCGCCGCGCCGGAGAAGAACAGACCCTGCTCGGTGAAGACACTGCCCGCGCCGGTCAGCACCGCGACGGCAGCCATCGGCACACCCCACACGAGCAGACCCACGACCAGCACCTTCACCGTCCGGCGGGTGGTGGGGGCCTCGTGGTGCAGGACGTCGTCCGAGATCACCGGGGGCGGGCCGGCGTCCGGACCGTCAGCGGCCTTCTTCCCGGGCAGCGCGGCCGGCCGCCAGCGGCCGAGCGACCAGCCGGCCAGCCCGGCGAGCGCGACGACCACCGGGAAGGGCACCCCGAAGACCGCCAGCGCGAGGAAGGAGACGACCGCGAGGACCACCAGGGCGCGGCTGTCGAGCGCCTTCGTGGCGACCCGGACGACGGCCTGCACGACGATGGCGAGCACGGCCGCGGCGAGTCCGGCGAACACGGACGTGACCGCCGTCGTGTCGCCGAAGGCGACGTACACCGCCGACAACCCGAGGAGCGCGACGACGCCGGGGAGCACGAAGAGCCCCCCGGCGACGAGGCCGCCGCGGGTCCCGTGCAGCAGCCACCCGACGTAGGTCGCCAGCTGCTGGGCCTCGGGGCCGGGCAGCAGCGTGCAGTAGTTCAGGGCGTGCAGGAAGCGATTCTGGCCGATCCACCGCTTCTCGTCGACCAGCGTCCGCTGCATGACCGCGATCTGGCCGGCCGGCCCGCCGAAGGTCTGCAGCGAGATGCCGAACCAGGCGCGGACGGCGGTGCCGAAGGGCACCACCGCCTGCTCGTGGCCACCCGTCGTCGGCGCGCTCGGCGGGGAGGGGACGGCGTCCCGCTGCGGAAAGGCCTCGGACGTCATGGTCCCTCGTGGGTCGGGCCGGCTCGCGGTCGAGCAGCACCCGCTCGCCCGGATCGCACTAGGTGGGGCGAGGAGTCCGGCACCGGAGCGATGGAACTATCGTCGCACCGCCTCGTCCACCCCGGTTCCAGGGACCTCCGCGTCCCGCCCGCGCGTCCGCCGGCCCGGGCCGCTCGCCGACCCGGGCCGACACGCCCGTCAGACCCCGTCGACGATGCGCTGCAGGTCGGCCGCCATGCGGGACGCCTCTCGCGACGCTCCCACGATGGCGTCCTGCGCCTGCGCGGTCGATGCGCTCTGCTCCTCCACGGCGGCCGCGATGGTCGTCTGCGCCTCGACGACCCCCTGGATGACCTCCTGCACGCCGCTGAGCGCCGCGCCAGCCGCTTCGACGTCGCCACGCACGGCGTCGACGACCCGACGGATCCGTTCGGTCGCCCTCGCCGTCTCCCCGGCCAGGTCCTTCACCTCGCCGGCCACGACGGCGAATCCCTTGCCGGCCTCTCCGGCGCGGGCGGACTCGATCGTCGCGTTGAGCGCGAGCAGGTTGGTCTGGTCGGCGATCGTGGAGATGCTGCCGGCGATCTGGTCGATCTCGGTCATCGTCCCGGCGAGCCGCTCGACGGTCTCGGCGCTCTCCCGCGAGCCGGTGCTCGCCTGGTTCGCCGTCGTCGTGGCCGAGCCGGCCGCCGCGGCGATGTCGGCGATCGCCGCGCGCAGGCCGGCCATCACCGAGGTCGCCGTACCGACGTTCTCGTCGAGGCGCTGCCCGGCGTCGACCAGCTCGGCGAGCTGGTGCTCCAGCAGAGCGGTGCGCTGCGTGCGCTGCGCGAGCTCGGCAGCGGCGCTGTCGGCGGCCCGGGCGCGCTCGTCGGCGAGCTCGGCCTGGGCGGCGGCCTGGGCCAGCGCCTGCTCCTCCGCCCGCCGCTGTTCCGCGCGACGGCCGCGGTCGGCCTCTTCGGTGAACTTCCAGCCGTACGCGAGGAACGTGGCCTCGGCCAGCAGGAAGACCGCGTGCAGCAGCGCGAACGCGATCGGGTTGTGATGCGCCTCGTGGGTGGAGAAGACCGACTCCGGCATCCACAGGCTCATCGCCGCGTGGTGCACGGCGACGAATCCCACGGCGACGAGGAACGGCGTCCACATCTGGTAGAGCGCCACGAGCGCCAGCAGCGCGTAGAACCAGATGTGCATGTCGGTGAGCCCGCCGCTGACGTGCACCAGCACGTCGGCGCCGATCATGAGCCCCAGGCTGACCGCGCTCGCCCGGGCGACCTGGGCCCGCACGGTCTGCCCGAGGACCAGCAGGACGGCGATGGCGGCCAGTTGCCCCCACAGCAACCACCCGCTCACGTCGCGCGCCATGCCGATCGCCGCGAGTGCAGGCAGGTGCACCACCAGGACGGCGGAGATGATCCGGTGCCGGCCGAGGAAGCTGCGCTCGTCGAGCCGGGCACCCCGGGGGATGCTGCCCAGGAAGCCGGAGGGGCGCGACGACGTCGTCGCGGCCGGAGAAGTGGTCACCCCCTCGTCTTCGGCAGCGCGGTAACCGTATTGAGCACAACCGATGGAGTCACTCCAGTCTCGGTGCGGGCGGGCACGTGCGGCCCTGCGAGCGGCAGGGAGGAATGCGTGATAACCCCTAACCACGCCGCCCGGCGCCGCGTCACCGTGATCTCCTCCGATCAGGAAGGAGAGGTGCGATGCCTCTTTTCATGGATGTCCACCACAAGGTCGACGGGCTGACGGCCGAGGCAGTCGCCGGCGCCCACGAGAAGGACCTGGAGGTCCAGGGCAAGTACGGCGTGGACTACCGGCAGTACTGGTTCGACCAGGCGTCGGGCAAGGTGTTCTGCCTCGTGGAGGCCCCGGACGCCGAGGCCGCCGTGCGGGTGCACCGGGAAGCCCACGGTCTGGAGGCCGACGAACTGGTGCCCGTGGAGGAAGGGCGCTGACGGTTCTGGCCTGAACCGGGCACCCGGCGGATAGTTGCGCCCCGTGGTGGTCGCCTCCCGCGTCTCGAGCCCCACCCTCGTCGGGCGGGCCGACGAGCTGGCGGCCCTGCGCGGCCTGCTCGACGACGTCGTCGCCGGCGGCACCGCGACCGCGGTCGTCGCCGGCGAGGCGGGCATCGGGAAGTCCCGGCTGGTCCGCGAGTCGGCCACCACCACCGCCGACGTCGAGGTCCTCACCGGTGGCTGCGTGGAGGTGGGCGCCGACGTCCTCCCGTACGCCCCCTTCGTCGAGGTACTGCAGCAGCTGGCCGCACGGCACGGGGAGCCTGCCGTGCGCGAGTGGGGCGGGCCGACCGGCGACGAGCTGGCCCGTCTGCTGCCCGGGCTGGATGCCGCGGCCGCCGGGTTCACCCGGGCGAGCGCGAGCCGGCTGTACGCCGCGCTGCGATCGCTGGTGAACGGCCTCGCGGCCGACCGGCCGCTCCTGCTCGTGGTCGAGGACGTGCACTGGTCCGACCGGGCGACTCGCGAACTGCTCGGTCTGCTCGCCCGTGCGCTACCGCCCCGCGCGATGCTCGTCCTGACCGCCCGTACCGACGAGGCGGCCGGGCAGACGGTGCCCCGCTTCCTCGCCGGCCTCGTCGCCGCCGGAGCCCTCCGCGTCGATCTCGACCGGCTCACGCGGGAGGAGCAGGCCCTGCAGCTCAGCGGCATCCTCGGTCTGCCGCCGTCACGAGCCCGCGTGGAGCACGTGTTCGGGCGCGCCGAGGGCAATCCGTTCTTCGCCGAGGAGCTCCTCGCCCTCGGCGGGTCGGGGGCACTCCCGGGAACCGTCCGCGATCTCCTGCAGGCGCGCCTCGACGCCCTGCCGTCGGGCACCCGCCGGGTCGTGCGGGCGGCAGCCGCCGCGGGCCGACGGGTCGAGCACCCGCTGCTGGCCCGTGTGCTCGGCCTCGACGGGCCCGCGCTCGACGAGGCACTGCGTCCAGCGGTCGAGCACCACCTGCTGGTCCCCGGCGGAGCCGGCTACACCTTCCGCCACGCGCTGCTCCACGAGACGGTGGCGGCGACCCTGCTCCCCGGAGAGCTGGCCCGCCTGCACCGCGCGCTGGCCGAGGCCCTGGTCGCCGATCCCGGCCTCGCCGCCGGAACGCACGGGCTTGCCGGGCGGGTCGCCCACCACTGGCTGGCAGCGGGAGACCTGCCCCGTGGTCGCCAGGCGTCCTACGACGCCGCTCGCGAGGCGGAGCAGACGCTCGCCTTCGACGAGGCACTGACCCACTACGAGCGGGTGCTGGCCCTGCCGGATGACGGCCGCCCCCTCCCGGTGCCCCGCTACCGGCTGCTGTGGGACGCCGCCGAGACGGCGCACCTCGCTGGGGAGGGCGCCCGGGCGGCCCGGCTCATCGAGGAGGCCATTGCCTGCGTCGACCCGGAGCAGCACCACCACCGCGCCTATCTGCACGAGCGGCTCGGCCGGTACTCCTGGATGGCCGCCGACGGCGAGCGCGCCCTGGCCTCCTACCGACGCGCCGTCGAGCTGGTGCCCACCGACCCGGTGACGTGCTGGCAGGCGGCGATCGTCAGCGGCTACTCCCAGGTCCTTATGCTGACCGGTCGGTACGACGAGGCCCGGGCACAGGCGGAGCAGGCCATCCGGCTCGCCCGCCAGGTCCCGGACGGGCGCGCCACCGAGGGGCACGCGCGCAACAACCTGGGGGCCTCCCTCGCGCACCTCGGGGACGTCGACCGCGGGATCGCCGAGCTGCGGCTGGCCCAGCGGATCGCCGAGGAGGAGTTCGACGACGTCGACGACATCGCCCGCGCCATCGTCAACCTCCAGTCGGTCCTCTTCGACGCCGGGCGGTACACCGAGGCCCTGGACGTCGCCCGGCGCGGCATCGTCGTGGTCGAGCACCTGGGGCTGCAGCGGCGCAAGGGGACCTGGTGCCGGTGCGACGCCGTGGACTGCCTCATCGCGCTGGGCCGGCTCGACGAGGCGCACGCGGTACTGGACGACGCGGACGCCCTCCAACCCGGAGGGATCGACGCGCTCCGGGTCAGCGGCATGCGCGGGTTGCTGGCCCTGCGTCAGGGACGACTCGGCGTCGCCCGGACCGTGCTGGAGGAGGCGAGACGCGCCGGCCGGCACATGCACGACGGCCACCTCATGATCCCGATCCACCGGGCGACCGCTGAGACCCTGCGGGAGCTCGGGCGGCCGACGGAGGCGATCGCGCTCGCCGACGAGGTGCTCGAGCTGCCCTGGGGCGAGGGGGACGGCGCCTACCTCGCTCACCTGTACGCGACTGCAACCGGAGCGGCCGCCGACGCCGCAGTAGGGGCTCGCGCGGAGCGTCGTCCTGGGCAGGCGCGACGCTGGGCCGAGGTGGCCGCCACGATCGAGGAGCGGGCGGGGGCGTCGACGGCACGACCGGACCACCTCCTGCCGCCTGCCACGACGGCGATGGACGTCGCGCGGGCGGAGCGCGCCCGCGCCCAGGGCGAACCGGACCCGGCCGCGTGGACGGCGGTGGCCGGTCGCTGGATCGAGCTGGGCGACACGTACCAGGGGGGCTGGGCCTTGCTGCGGCGGGCCGAGGCGGAACTCGCCCTCCGGCGCCGGGCAGCGGCCGGACGCACGATCTCCGAGGTGCAGCGGCTCGCCGCGGGGATCGGTGCGGCCCACCTCGGCGGCACCGCGGCCCGGCTCGCCGCTCGGGCCGGGGTGCCGACCGGAGGGTCACCGTCGGCCGCCCAGCCGTTCCGCCTCAGCGCCCGGGAACGGGACGTGCTGGCGCTCGTCGCACAGGGCCGCAGCGACCGGGAGATCGGGGCCGAGTTGTTCATCAGCCACCGCACCGTCGAGCGGCACGTGTCCAGCATCCTCGCGAAGCTCGACGCGCGGAGCCGGGCGGAGGTGGCCGCCATCGCGCACCGGGACGGCCTCGTGCCGAGCCGCTGACCGAGCGCGGCGTCTCAGGCAGGCTGGTCCCGGGCCTCCTCCCGCGACCGGACGACGGTGAGCGGGAGCAGCCGCAGGGCCCCCGGGGCGTGCGCCGGGACGACGGGGCTCCTCGGCGGCACCGGCGCCACGGGGCGGTAGGGCTCCCCCGGGGCCGGGCGGACATCGGCCTCCCCCTTGTTGGGCCACAGCGCCGTCGCCCGCTCCGCCTGCGCGGTGATGGTCAGCGACGGGTTGACGCCCAGGTTCGCCGACACCGCCGACCCGTCGACGACCGACAGCCCCGGGTAGCCGTGCACCCGGTGGTAGGGGTCGACGACGCCGTCGGCCGCGGTGGCGCCGATGACGCAGCCGCCCAGGAAGTGCGCGGTCATCGGGATGTTCGCCAGGTCGGTGAACGCACCGCCCGGGTCCCCGCCGATCTTGGCCGCGATCCGCCGGACGGCATCGTGCCCGCCGGGGATCCAGGTGGGCACCGGCTCCCCCGGCCCCGGTCGGCTGGTCAGCCGCCGGCCCCAGCGCCCCCTGCGTCCCGACACCACGATGCTGTTGTCCCGCGTCTGCATGACGAGCGCGATCAGCGTGCGCTCCGACCAACCGCGCACCGAGAGGGTGCGCACGAAGGCGGCCGGATTCCGGGCGATGACCCCCAGCGCCTCGAGCCAGCGCGGCAGCCGCCCGCCGCCGTCGACCAGCACCGTCTGCAGCAAGCCGATGGCGTTGCTGCCCTTGCCGTAGCGCACCGGTTCGACGTGGGTGTGGTCGTCGAGGTGGAACGACGACGTGATGGCCACGCCCCGGCTGTAGTCGGTCGGCCCGCCGCGGCGTCCGGTCGCGGCGAGCACCGCCTCGGAGTTGGTGCGGGTCTGGTGGCCGAGCCGCGGGGACAGCGCCGGCAGCGTGCCGCCGTCCCTCATGGCGTGCAGCAGCCGCTGGGTGCCGTAGGTGCCCGCCGCGAGCACGACCTGGTCGCAGGTCCACCGGCGCACGGTGCGCCTGGCCACCCAGGCGCCGGTGCTCCGTACCTCCACCTCGTACCCGCCGCCGGGCCGCGGGCGGACCGCGGTCACCGTGGTCATCGGTTGCACGACCGCGCCGCCCCGCTCGGCCAGGTACAGGTAATTCTTCACCAGGGTGTTCTTGCCGCCCACCTGGCATCCGGTCATGCACGAGCCGCACTCGGTGCACCCGGTGCGCTCCGGGCCGACGCCACCGAAGAACGGGTCGGGGACGGTCACGCCCGGCTTGCCGAAGAAGATGCCGACCGGCGTCGGGACGACGGTGTGCCCCACACCCATCTCCTCGGCGACCTCGCGGAAGATCTGGTCCGCCGCCGTGACCGTCGGATTGGTGGTGACGCCCAGCATCCGCGACGCCTGCTCGTAGTACGGCGCGAGCTCGGCCTGCCAGTCGGTGATGCCCGCCCACTGCGGGTCCCGGAAGAACGCGGCGGGTGGCTGGTACAGGGTGTTCGCGTAGTTCAGCGATCCCCCACCGACGCCCGCGCCGGCCATCACCAGGACGTCGGGCAGCAGGTGGATGCGCTGGACGCCGTAGCAGCCCAGCTGCGGCGCCCACAGGTAGCGCCGCAGGTCCCACGAGGTCCTGGGCAGCTCCTCGTCGGCGAACCGGCGCCCGGCCTCGAGGACGGTGACCCGGTAGCCCTTCTCGGTCAGGCGGAGGGCCGCGGTGCTGCCGCCGAACCCGCTGCCCACGACGACGATGTCGGTGTGCTCAGTCCTTGGCACGGGCCCCTCCGGGGATCGCGACGGGAGCCGGCTCGAACTGCTCGAGCCGGAGCCGCCGGAGCCGACGGCGGAAGGTGAGGGTGGAGGCCGGCCAGTTCTGCGTGTTGCGGCCGTGCTCGTCGATGTACCAGCTGGTGCAGCCGCTCGCGAAAACCGTGTGCCCGACCCGCTCCTGCACCCAGGCGTCGAAGGCCTCGGCGACGTCGCGGCGGATCTCCAGCAGGCGGGCCCGGCCCTCGGCGAGCGCGCGGACACCCTGCACGACCCACCCGACCTGCGCCTCCAGCATCACGATGATCGAGTTGTGCCCCAGGTTGGTGTTCGGGCCGTAGAGGACGAACAGGTTGGGGAAGCCCGGGACGACGGTGCCGAGGTAGGCGCTGGCACCGCCCTTCCACTGCTCGTGCAGGTCCCGCCCGCCGCGGCCGGTGATCCGCATCGGCGCGAGGAACTCGGTGGCCGCGAAGCCGGTGCCGAGGACGATGGTGTCGACCTCCCGCTCCGCGCCGTCCACGGTGACGACCGAGTGCGGACGGACCTCGGCGATCCGGTCGGTCACCACCTCGACCTGGGGCAGCTGGAGGGCGGAGTACCAGTCGTTGGACATCAGGATGCGCTTGCAGCCCATCGGATCGGTGGGCGTCAGCTTCTCCCGCAGCGCGGGGTCGGCCACCGCCTCGCGCAGGTGCCTGCGGTAGGCGGCCCGGTGGGCGAACAGCAGCCGGGGCTCGGTGTTGAAGCCGAGCGAGCGCAGCTCGTTGGAGAAGTAGTTCCCCTCGCGGGAGAGCCGCAGCAGCCCCGGCACACGGGCGAACGCCTTCTTGGCCCGTGCCCGGTAGGCGCGGTCGGGCTTGGCGAGCACGTACGGCGCCGACCGCTGGAACACCGCCAGGGACGCCGTCCGAGACGCGATGGCGGGCACGAACTGGATGGCGCTGGCGCCGGTGCCGAGGACGGCGACCCGCTCGCCGGTGAGGTCGTGGTCGTGGTCCCACTCCGCGGAGTGGAACATCGTCCCCTCGAACCGGTCGAGGCCGACGATCGCCGGCGTGCTGGGGCGGCTCAGCTGCCCGGTGGCCGTGACGAGGACGTCCGCCTCGTGCTCGCCGCCGTCCGCGAGGTGCAGCCGCCAGGTACCGCTGTCCGCGTCGAACGCCGCCCCGCGCACCTCGGTGCCGAACCGGATGTGCCGCAGGACGTCGAAGTCGCGGGCGACGTCGCGCAGGTACTGGTGGATCTCGGCCTGCGGGGCGAACCGACGTGACCAGTCCGCCTTGGGCGCGAAGGACAGCGAGTAGAGGTGGGACGGCACGTCGCAGGCGGCGCCGGGATAGGTGTTCTCCCGCCACACCCCGCCGACGTCGTCGCTCTTCTCGAACAGCACGAGGTCGGAGATGCCGGCCTGCTTCAGCCGGACGGCGGCGGCGAGCCCGCCGAACCCGGTGCCGATGATGGCGACCCTGGTCATGGCGTGTCCCCCCGCTTCCTCAGCTCGCCGTCCACGAGGGGGACCGGCGCTCGATGAACGCGACGATGCCCTCCATCGCGTCGGCACTCTGCCCGACCGCGGCGATCTCGGCGTCGTTCCGGTCCCAGGCAGCGGCCTCGTGCGGCAGGTCGCCGTCGACCATGCCGAGGGCCAGCCGCTTGCTCGCCTGCACCGCCAGCGGCGCGTTGCCGGCGATCCGCTCGGCGAGCGCCAGCGCCGTGGGCAGCACGTCGGCCGCCGGCACCACCTCGTTCACCAGGCCCCAGCGCAGCGCGTCCTCCGCGGGCATCACGTCACCGGTGAGGATCAGCCGCATCGCGACCTTGCGCGGCAGCTGCTCGGGGAGGCGGAGCACTCCCCCGGCGGCGGCGACGATGCCGCGCGAGATCTCGGGCAGCCCGAACGTGGCGGTGTCGGCAGCGACGGCGAGGTCGCTGGCCAGGACCAGCTCCGTGCCGCCACCGAGCGCGGTGCCGTTGACCGCGGCGATCACCGGGGTGCTGACCGGGTGGCGGACGAAGCCGGCGAAGCCGTACTGCTCCCGGCCGGGTGCGATCGGCGACTCTCCGCGCCCGAGGGCCTTGAGGTCGGCGCCGGCGCAGAAGGACCTGTCCCCCGCGCCGGTCAGCACGATGCACCGGACCTCGCGGTCGGCGTCGCCCTGCTCGAGCGCATCGGCGAGGCGTGCGGCGACGTCGGCGTCCACGGCGTTGCGCGCGCCCGGCCGGTTGAGCGTGATGACCAGCGTGGCGCCGGTCCGCTCGGTGAGGACGCTCGGCTCGTCGGTCATGCGAGGTCTCCCGGTGGGACGGTGACGGCCGGCCGGCCGCCGCGCAGGGACAGCCGCACGGTGCGGCCGACGTGGGTGATGGCTCCCGGTGGCAGGCTCACCAGCGAGAGGGCCGCGGCGGTCGCCGAGTCGTCGGGGGCGGACTGGACGGCGATCCGGTCGCCGGTCGGGGTACGGCCGACGACGAACGCCTGCTGCGGCGCTCCGCTGCGGCCGTGCTCGACGGTGACGGTCTCGACGGTCAGGTCCACGCCGTCCGCGGCGGCCGTCGCGGCGTCGAGGACGGTCGGGGCGTCCGGATGCGCGACGGCGGCCGGCTCGGGCTCCCCGACGTAGCCGTCGGGGTGCGGCCGGGCACCGAGCAGGACCGTGTGCTGGTAGGAGAGGTAGCCGCCGTTGGCGTGCACCAGTCCGGTGGACGCCCCGGCGCGCAGCCGGTGGACGAGTGTGGCGATCGCGTGCAGCGAGTAGGTGTTCAGCGGCCCGCCGAAGGAGGAGTGGCCACCAGCGACACTCAGCACCGCCTCGCGGTCCAGCCCGAGGTGCAGCGCGGCGAGCTTGGGGACGATCGGGAAGCAGCTGTAGACGTCGACCAGGTCCACCTCGCCGATCGGAACGCCGGCCAGCTCCAGCGACCGGTCCAGCGCCCGGCCGAGGGCGATGGACCCTCCGAAGCCGGTGCGCCGCAGCGGGTCGGGCGGGTCGTCGACGCCGGCGCCACCCCACACGTAGGTGAACCGGTCGGCCGGGATGCCGTGCGCCCGGGCGGTGGCCAGCGACGTGACGACGACGGCCACGGCCTGGTCCACGTTGGGCATCGCGTTCATCGACAGGGGGTAGGGCTCGCACACCATGCGGTTGCCGGGCCCGACGGCGCCGACCTGCTCGGCGGTCAGCTCCTCTGGCGCCCAGGCGAACGGGTTCTGCGCCGCCACCCGGCTGAGGTCGGCGTAGATCCGCGCGGACCAGGCGGCGTTCTCCTCGGGCGGAAGGCCGAGATCGGCCTGGAGGCGGTTCTCGAAGAGCGGGTACATCCGTGGCGGCAGGAAGAGCCCGGCGGCCAGCATCTGCTCCGACCCCAGGTCGCCGAGGTCCAACGGCGGCGGGCCACCCGGGGAGCTGCTCCAGCCCCGGTCGACCGGGTCGATGCCGGCCTTGGCCAAGGCGTTCGCCGAGGCCTGCGCCTCCCCGCCGACGACGACGGCCACCTCGCTCTCCCCCGCCCAGATCGCGGCGGCCGCCCGGTCCAGCAGCCGGGCCGGGAGCTGGCCGCCCAGCGCCGTGTTCACGCAGGTGCGCGGGGTGGCACCGATCCGCGCGGCGACCGAGCCGGCCAGGTCGTCGTACGCCCAGCTCGCGGTGCGGATCCCGTACACGGCATCGGCCCCGGCCAGCAGCCCGGGCGCACCGGCGTCCTCCTCCGCCAGCCGCAGGGCCCGGGCCATCAGCTCGAGCGGTTCGCGGGCGCAGTCCACCGTCCGCTCCCGGTTGGCGCGGAGCTGGCCGACCCCCACCAGGACGGGCGTGCGGGACTGGTCGGGCACGGGATCTCCTCGCGTCAGAGCCGGGCGGCGGCGGTGTAGAGGGCGGTGAGCCGGTCGAGCAGCCGGTCGAGGGAGGCCGGCGTCATGCGCTCCTCGGCCCCGGCGATGAGCAGCTCCACCAGGCCTCCGGTGAGCACCGCGGCGCTGGTCTCCAGCGACCGGTCGTCGCGCCCGTCGGTGCGCAACGAGCGCATGAGCCGGGCGGTGAGCGAGCCGAAGCCCTCGAGCAGCTCCCGCCGTTCCCGGCGGAACTCCTCCGTGGCCAGCGATTCCATGAGGACCACGCGGACGGTGCGCGGATCGGCGGTGAAGTACTCGGCGAGGGCGGCCAGCACGCCGCGAGCCCGCTCCTGCGGGTCGAGGTCCGGGGCGGCGACGGCGGCCCGCACGGTGGCCCGCACCTCGTCGCCGATCCGGGTCGTGACGGCGCGGAAGAGGTCCTCGCGGCTGCCGAAGAGCTCGTAGAAGTACCGGGGGCTCAACGCTGCCTCACGACAGACGTCACCCACCGTCGTGGTCGACCACCCGCGGGCGGCGAAGACCTCCAGGCCGGCGGCGAGGAACTGCTCGCGCCGCCGCCTGGAGCGCTCCTCGGCGCTCATGCCGCCGTACACCCGCTCCGCCATGGTCACCTCCCGGACAGCATCTTGAGCGGAACTGTACAAGATGAAATGGCTCGTACAAGATGTTGCGACCGCCACGTCCCGGTCCTGCCGGGCAGCCGACAGGAGGAGCGACGTGAGCACCTGGGACACCGACGAGCGCACGGCACTGCGGGCCTCGGTCCGCCGCTTCGCCGAGGCCGAGATCGTCCCGAACCTCGGTGCCTGGGAGGCTGCCGGCGCCCTACCGCTCGAGCTGCACCGGAAGGCCGCTCGGGCCGGACTGCTCGGCGTCGGCTTCCCGGAGTCCGCGGGCGGGCAGGGCGGGACGCCGATCGACACCTGGGTGATCGCCGAGGAGCTCATCCAGGCAGGCGGCTCCAGCGGTCTGGTCGCGGCACTGTTCACGCACGGCATCGGCCTGCCGCACCTCATCGAGGCCGGCGACCCGGCACTGATCGAGAAGGTCGCGAAGCCCGTGCTCGCCGGCGAGCGGATCGTGTCGCTCGCGGTCACCGAGCCCGACGGCGGCTCCGACGTCGCCGGCCTGACCACCCGGGCCGTGCGGGACGGCGACGAGTACGTCGTCACCGGGGCGAAGCTCTACATCACCTCGGCGACCCGGGCGGACTTCTTCACCGTCGCCGTCCGCACCGGGGGCGACGGCGCGGGCGGGATCTCGTTGCTGCTGCTCGAGCGGGGCATGCCGGGCCTGACAGTGTCGGCGCCGCTGCAGAAGATGGGCTGGCTGTGCTCGGACACCGCCGAGCTGACCTCCGACGGCGTCCGCGTCCCCGTGGGCAACCTGATCGGCACGGAGAACGAGGGCTTCTACGCGATCATGGGCCAGTTCGCGGCGGAACGGCTCAGCCTCGCCGTCCAGGCCTACGCGACGGCGCAGCGCTGCCTCGACCTCACCCTCGCCTGGGTCAGGGAGCGGAAGACGTTCGGCCGGCCGCTGTCGAGCCGCCAGGTGGTGCAGCACCGCGTGGCCGAGATGGCCCGGCAGACCGACGTCGCCCGCACCTACACCCGCGCCGTCATCGACGACTGGCAGGCGGGCGAGGACGTGTTCCGCCAGGTGGCGATGGCGAAGAACACCGCGGTGGCGGCCTGCGACTTCGTCGTCGACAACGCCGTCCAGCTGTTCGGCGGCATGGGCTACATGCGCGAGACCGAGGTCGAGCGGCACTACCGCGACAGCCGGATCCTCGGCATCGGCGGCGGGACGAACGAGATCATGACCGAGATCGTCGCCAAGCTCCTCCTGGCCTGATCCGACTCCCGCGCGCGGGGCCTCGCCCCGGCGTGACCTCCCCGTGACGAGGCATGCCTACTCTCGCCACATCGCGCACCGGCCCGGCGAACCACCGGAGACAGGCATGGAGCTGCTGGCAGGACCCCGCGGAACCGTCGTCCAGGCCTATCTGAACTCCCGGCCGACGGCGACGGAGCCGCACGACGCCGTCCTCGTGCGCTCGGCCGAACCCGAGCCGCACATGCGGGCCCACCCCTGGCAGATCGGCCGGATCGCCGCGTGCGGCTTCCTCGACACCGCGGACGTCGTGGTGACGCCACTGGCGACCCGCCGCTTCCCCGGGTACTACCTCGGGGTTCTGCTGGAAGGCCGGGGCACGCTCACCCAGCCGGGGGCCGACGGTGCCGAGCACACCATCACGCTCGGTGCCGACCGGGTCGGCATCTACTCGCGCATGCGCCCGTTCCGCCTGCAGATCAACGGGCCGTACCACTACCTCGTGCTCGAGGTGACTCCGGAGGCCCTGGGCGTGCACCAGTCGTTGCTGGCCGGCGCCACCACCAGCGAGGAGCTCGCGGCCGCGCCGTCGGCAGCCCTGCTCACCGGCCTCCTCGGTCAGCTGTCGAGCCTCGCGCCGCGGATGTCGCCGGCGCTACGGATGCAGGCGGGTGACGCGGTCACCTCGCTCCTGGCCGGTCACCTGCGTGCGGGGACCACTCCGTGCGCCGCCCGCGGTCCGCTCGACGAGATCCTGCTGTGGATCGAGGAGCGGGTCGGCGATCCGGACCTGTCACCGCACCGGATCGCCGCCGCCCACCACATCTCCACGCGGTACCTGCACAAACTGTTCAACCAGCAGGCACTGACCGTGGCCGGCTACGTGCGGGCACGCAGACTGGAGCTGGTCCGGCGGGATCTGGGCGACCCGGGTCTGCGAGACGTCTCGGTCTCCGCTCTCGGCCGTCGCTGGGGCATCACCGATGCCAGCCAGCTCAGCAAGGCGTTCCGCGGCCGGTACGGCACCACCCCCCGTGGCTTCCGCGAGCAGGCCGCCACGGTCCTCGCCGACGACGGCCTGCTCACCGGAGGGGCGGGCTGACCCGGGATCAGGGAAAGCCCGGCGGCCGGCGGTCGGCCCACGGCATCGCCTGCTCCAGGGCGGCGGCCAGCCGGACGAGCACGTCCTCCCGCCACGGCCCGGCGACCAGTTGCACGCCGATCGGCATGCCGTCGCCGGCCACGTGCAGCGGCAAGGAGATCGCCGGGAGGCCGGCCAGGTTCACCCAACTGGTGAACGAGACCATCCGCAGTTCGGTGAACCGCGGTCCCTCGGGGTCGGCGTTGGCCTCGTCGACCAGCTTCCCGGCCGGCACGGGGACGGTCGCCATGGTCGGGGTCAGCAGGACGTCGAAGTCACGGCCGAACTGCGCCACCACCTGACGGCTCTCCCGCTGCAGCCGGTGCGCCGAGGCCACGTAGTCCGCGGCCGACGCCCGACGGGCCCGCTCCATCCGGTACTGCAGGTAGGGCTCGGCCAGCTCCGGGCGCTCGTACGGCAGCGCCGTGACCGAGGCGTCCATGACGTGGGTCAGGTAGCCGACGACTGCCTCCTGGCTGTAGCCGGCGAGGGTCGCCGGCTCCACCGTGTGTCCCAGCTCCTCGAGCACCTTCGCCGCCCGGAGGGCCCCCTCGACGCAGTCCTCGTCGACCGGCACGCCGGTCGGGGCGTCGATCACCAGGCCGATCCGCAGCCGGCCGGCCGCCGCACCGAGCTCGTCGACCAGCGGCCGGGCCAGCGGCGGGGCGTTGTAGAGGGCCAGCGGGTCCGGGTGGCTGATGGCGTCGAGGACGGCGGCGGCGTCGCGCACCGTGCGGGTCTCCGCGCCGTCGGTGGCGGCGTGCTCCCAGCCCGACACCGACGCCGGCACCCGACCACGGCTCGGCTTGAGCCCGACCACCCCGCAGCTGGACGCCGGCATCCGGATCGATCCGCCGCCGTCCGAGGCGTGCGCGACCGGCGCCAGGCCGGCGGCCACCGCCGCGCCCGCGCCGCCACTGGAACCGCCGGGCGAGCGGGTCGGGTCCCAGGGGTTGCGGGAGATGCCGAACCGGCGACTCTCGGTGACCGACATCGTCCCGGCCTCCGGGGCGGCGGTGCGGCCCATGAGCACGAAGCCGGCGGTCAGCAGCTGGTCGACGACCGGCTCGCTCTCCTCCGCCGGCGTGTCCGGCGTGCCGAGCGAGCCGAAGTAGCAGGGCTGGCCCTTGGCCGGGGTGAGGTCCTTGATCGGCACCGGGACGCCGTGGAACGGGCCGACCTCGGCGCCGCCGGCCAGGGCCGCGTCCGCCGCCCGGGCGGCGGCCAGCGTGGCCTCGGGATCCACCCACACGACGGCGTTGATCCCGGGGTTCAGCCGCTCGATGCGGTCCAGGTAGCCGGAGACGACCTCCACGGAGGTGAGCTCGCGGCGGCGGATCAGAGCGGCGATCTCGGTGGCGGGCAGGAACGGGTCGAACACGGAGTCCTCCGGACGGTGGGGTGGGAGCCGGACGGCTCGGGACGGGAACGGGTCCTCAGCGGAGGACGAGCAGGTCGGACACCCGGGCGGCGGTCTCCTCGGTGACCACCTCGTCGAGCACCAGCCGGCCGGCCTCCATGACCAGGACGCGGGAGCACCACTGCGTGAGCACCGAGGGCGACTGGTCCACCAGCAGCAGGCCGACGCCGGCCGCGGCGAGCTGCGTGGCCACCTCGAGCACCTGGGTCACGATCGAGGGCTGCAGGCCCTGGGTGAGTTCGTCGACGGCGATGAGCCGGGAGCCGGCGAGCACGGCGCGGGCAAAGCCCACGAGCTGCTGCTGGCCACCGGAGAGGGTGCCGGCCGGCTGCCCCGCGCGCTCGGTGAGCAACGGGAACACGTCCCGCGGATCGACGGCGGGGCGGTAGCCGCGGCGCCGCGCGAGTTCGAGGTTCTCCGCCACGCTCAGCGTGGGGAAGACCCCGCGGTCCTCGGGCATGAAGCTGGCGCCCAGCCGCGCGGGGAGGTCGGGACGGCGCGGCGGCACGGGGGTGTCGGCGACGACGACCTCGCCGCCGAAGCGGGTGGCCAGTCCGAAAGCCGTCCGCAGCGTCGTGGACTTGCCCATGCCGTTGCGTCCGGCCAGGCCGACCAGCTCACCGGGCCGGACCTCCAGGTCGACGTCCCGGACGAACGGCACGGCACCCTGGCCTCCGGTCAGGCCGGTGAGACGGAACAGCGTCACGGGACCCCCAGGTACGCGGTGCGCACGCTGTCGTGCGCGACGATCTCGTCCATCGACCCGTCGGCGATCACCGCACCGCGGGACAGCACGACGACGCGGTCGGCCAGCTGGCGGACCAGCTCCATGTCGTGCTCCACGACGACGATGCCGCAGCGCTCGGCGGCCGCCACTGCGCGGATCCGCGCGGCGAGCGCGCCGGTCTCGTCGTGCGACAGGCCCGCGGCCGGCTCGTCCAGCAGCAGGAGCTCCGGCGACCCGGTGAGCACCATGTCCAGCTCCAGGTGGCGCCGATCGGCCATCGACAGCTCGCCGGCCACCCGGTCCTCCTCGCCGGCGTGCACCGCGAGGTCCTCGGCGCCGACCCCGGCCATGACCGCCGCGGCCCGCCGGTTGTCGGCGACCGAGAGCTGGTCGAAGACGCGGGGCACCTGGAACATCCGCGCCATGCCGTGCCGCACCCGGCGGTGGGTGGGCTGAGCGGTCACGTCCACGCCCTCGAACCAGACCGAGCCACGAGCCACCTCGACGGTGCCTGCGACCGCGCCGAGCAGGGTGGACTTGCCGGCGCCGTTCGGGCCGATCAGGCAGACCACCTCGCCGCGGTCCACGGTCAGCGAGGTGCCCTGGAGCACCGGGGTGCCGCCGAAGGAGACCTCGACGTCGCGCACCTCCAGCACCCGGTCACCCGCCGTCTCGGGTGCGGCCGGCCGGTGCACCGGCCGGATCCGACGCGGCAGCGCCGGCACGTCCCGCCCGCGACGCAGTGCTCTCCGGACCAGGCCGGCCAGCCCGTCCGGCGCCACTTGGACGACGAGGATGAACAGCGCCGCCGTGCCGAGCACGTACCAGCTCTGCAGCGTCCCTCCGAGGGTCTGCGTGCCGATGGTGAGCAGTCCCGCGCCGAGGAAGGGCCCGGCGATCGAACCCTTGCCGCCCACGGCCAGCCACACCAGCACGCTCGCCGACAGCGCCAGGCCCAGCGACGCCGGGGTGACGATGCCGGAGACCGGCGCGAACAGGACACCTGCCAGCGCGGAGACCGCGCCGGCCGCTGTGAACGCCACCCAGCGGGTCGCCCGCAGGTCGACGCCGAGGTGCTCGGCCCGCAGCGGGTTGACGAGGGAGGTCAGCTGGAACAGCCCGCGCCGGCCCTTGACCAGCAGGCCGGCGGTGAGTGCCACGGCGACGGCGCAGCTGGCGAGGACGACGTAGTAGCCCTGGACCAGGTCGAACACCGGCGCCAGACCGCCGTTCGCGCCGCCGGTGAGGTTCCGCAGCGAGGTCGCCGTCCGCTGCAGCAGTTGGCTGGCGCCCAGCGTGAGCAGGATGAGCAGCGGCACGCCGGTCGCCTCCGGCACCGACAGCGCGACCGCGCCGATCAGTGCCGCGAGCAGCGCCCCGGCCACCACGCCCAGCAGGCCGGCCACGGGGAGGGAGAGCCCCGCGTCGGTGCCGATGACCACGGCGTAGGCGCCGGCGCCGAAGAAGGCGGCCTGCCCGACGCTGATCAGCCCGACGCGGCCCCAGGCCAGGTCCAGGCCGTAGGTGAACAGCCCGTAGACCAGCCCGAGGGTGAGGATGCCCAGCGCGTGCGGCGCCAGCCCGAACGGCGCGAGCGCCAGGACCCCGACCGCGGCGGCGGCGAGCGGGGCGGCCCACCGCCGGACGACCGGCCCGCGGGCACGGGTCGCCCGGTCGTGGGCCGGCGCGGCGACGGCGGTGGCCGTCACTGGCAGCTGACCGTGACGTCGTCGACGACGCCGTGGTCCTCGGCGACGGCGTAGCCGTCCTCGGTGACCGTCGCGGTCAGCATGTCCGCCTGGAACAGGTGGCCGCCGCCCTCGGTGTCGACGAACCGGGTGCCCTCGCCCAGCGGGGAATCGAAGGAGAACCCGGCGAGCGCCTCGTTGATCTCCTCGCGCGTGCCGGCTCCGCTGTCGTTGATGGCTCCGGCGATGAAGAGCATCGCGTAGTAGGCGTTGGCGGCGACCTCGGAGACCGGCACCTGCAGTCCGGTCTCCTCCACGTAGTCCTCGACGAACGCCTGGCTGTCCTCGTCCTCGAGGCCGTCGGCCCACCGGACGACGTGCTCGCGGCCGGTGGTCACCGCCGACACCGCGCCGAAGTAGTCGCTGTCCAGCGGTGCACCCTCGTAGCCCATCTCCGGGGTCAGGAGCCCGAACTGGGCGCCCTGCAGGGTGAAGGTGACCGCGTCGCTGCCGACCACCATGGCGAGGATCGCGTCGGGCTGAGCCGCCGAGAGCCGGCCGATGGTCGACTCGAAGTCGGTGGTGCCCAGCGGGCTGTACTCCTCGGCGATGAGCTCGCCACCGTTGGCCTCGATCAGCTCCTTGGCGGCTTCGGCGTAGTCGCGGGGGAAGTTGTAGTCGGAGCCGACGAAGGCGATGCGCGGGCCGTAGTCCTCCATCAGGTTCGCGACCTGGATGGCGAGCAGCTGACGGCTGGACTCGCCGAACGGCCAGGCGTAGGGCGAGCAGACCGGCGGGTCGCCGAGGATCGCGGTGGCGAAGGGCATGCCTGCCTCGTCGGCGATCGGCTGGACGGCCGCGGCGGTGTCGCCGGTGATGGTGCCGAACAGCATGTCGACCGCGTTGTCCTGGCTGTAGCGCCGGGCGATCTGCGAGGTGGTGGCCGGGTCGCCCGCGTCGTCCTGGATCTCGTAGGTGACGTCCTGGCCGTTGACGCCACCGTCGGCGTTGATCCGCTCGACGGCGAGCTCGAACCCGGCCTGCATCGCCAGGCCGGTCGCCGAGGCCAGGCCGGTCGCCGGGACGATGAAGCCGATCTTCAGGTCGTCGCCCTCGGCCTCCTCGGCGCCCCCGACGCTCGATCCGCACGCGGCGAGGACGAGCGAGAGCGGCAGCAGCGCGGCGGGGAGGGCGCGGCGCAGCTGCGTCCTGCCGCTCACGCGGGGACGCTGCGCGCGGGGCGTGCCGGACGAGCGGACCATGACAGGAGCCTCCTGGTGTGGGGGTTGGCGCGGACGACGACGGCCACGAGGACGACGACGTAGAACAGGGAGTCGGCGACCGTGTCGGAGAAGTACCGGCGCAGGGTCACCTGGAGGGCGACGACCAGCGCGACGGCCAGCACGGCACCGCGGAACGACGCCGGGCGGGCGAGCAGGACGGCGACGAACCCGGGGATGAGGAGTGAGAACCCCATGGCCGGCGTGACACCGAGCAGCGGGCTGTACAGCGCACCGGCGAGCACGGCGAGCAGGCCGGCGACGGCGAACACCAGCGCGCGGGTCCGGGCGGGGCGGGTGCCCATCAGGGCAGCCATCTCGACGTTGTCGGCGACCGCGCGCAGACGGAGGCCGGCCCGGGTGCGGTAGGCGACCACGAGGACGGCGACGACCACGGCCAGACCCACCGCGGCGATGACCAGCCGGTAGGTCGGGTACACCGAGCCCAGGACGGTCGTCGACCCGGCGATCGGTTCGGTCACCGAGCGCGGCCTCGCCGTGTAGACCACCTCGAAGACCTGCCGGATGGCCAGGCCGATGCCCCAGGTGACCAGCATCCCGGCCAGCCCGTCACGGATGCGGCCGAGCAGTCCGCGCTCGAGCAGGTAGAGCACCGGCGCCAGGACGACCAGGGTGAGCACGATCCGCAGCCCGAACGGCAGACCCGCGGTCGCGACCATGGCGTAGGCGCCGACCGCCGCCAGGTCGCCGACCGCCAGGTTCACGATGCGGCTGACGCCGAAGACGAGGGCCAGGGACAGCGCGAGCAGGGCGTAGAGCCCCAGCTGGGTGATGCAGGAGAGCGCCAGCTCCACCAGCGCCCTCATCGTGCGGATCGCTGCACGGTCATCCGCTCCTCCGGCCGGGGACTGGTCTGACGCACCGCCGTGGCTGCGCGGTGGCTCACTCCACCAGCCGGCGTCCTTTCGTTCTTGTGGCAGAGCGCACCGCAGTCGTCGATCCGCGCCCAGCGGTGACGTCGTGCACCCGGGACAGCGCAGGGCCCCTCCGCCGTAGCCGCGGAGGGGCCCTGCCGTGCCGTGGGACCGGACGTCAGGACGTCGGGGTCAGCGCCTCGATGACGGTCAGCCAGTGGTGGAGGAACAGGCCGCGCGGAGCGTCGGGCTGCAGCGCGTAGGTCATGGCCTGCCCGCGCATGGAGGTGAGCAGCACCTGGTACATCGCCTCGGCGGCCGGGTGCCGGGCGACCTCCTCGCCGAAGACCTCGAACGCCAGGGCCCGCAGCTGGACGCCGAGCCGGCGCTCGTGCGGCAGCAGCGCCACCCGCAGCTCGGGGTCGGTGCGGGCCGCCGTCCACAGCTCCATGGCCGCGACGAACAGCGGGCCGTGGAACCGTTCCCAGACCAGCTCGACGCCGAGCCGGACGCGTGCCGCCGACTCCTCCGGCAGCTCGACGGCGGCCTCGCGGACGCTGGCGCTGAACTCCTCGTAGAGGTGGTCGACGGCGGCCAGCATCAGCTCCGCCTTCGACGTGAACTGGTGGGTGAGCGCGCCCCGGGAGACCCCCGCCCGGCGCTGCACCTCCTGGGTGGTCGTGCGGGCGTAGCCGAGCTCGACGAGCGACTCGACCGTCGCGCGCACCAGGGCAGCGCGGGTCGCCGCCCGCCGCTCCGCCTGGGTGCGGCGGAGCGGCGGGCGGGACCCGCGGATCGCGATCTCGGTCAGTTCGCCACTGCTGCCCGGAGGCTGCCCGCCGGGACGGCCCGCTCGAGCAGGATCGCCGGTGGCCGGAACCGCTCGCCGTAGGCGTCGGCCAGCTCGTCGGCCCGCGCCACGAACCCGGCGACACCGCCGTCGTACTGGTCGACGTACTGCAGCACGCCGCCGTACAGGGGCGGGAAGCCGATGCCCATGATCGAGCCGATGTTGGCGTCCTCGACGCTGTTCAAGACCTTCTCCTCGACGCAGCGCGCCGTCTCGACGGCCATGGCGAACAGCAGCCGCTCCTGCGCGTCGGCGAACGGCACGGCGTCGGACGACGGGAAGAGCTCGGTGAGGCCGGACCAGACCCGCTTCTCCGGCTCCCAGTCGAAGAAGCCCTTTTCGGCGGACTTACCGGTGCGCCCGTGCTCGACCAGCGCGCGCAGCACGGCGACGCCCGGGTGGTCGTCGGTCGCGCCGGCCTTGGCCGCCTCGTCGCGGATCTTCAGCGGCAGGGTCAGCGTGACCTCGTCGAGCAGGGTCAGCGGCCCGGCCGGGAAGCCGGCCTGCAGCGCCGCCCGCTCGACGCTCATCGGCGCCAGGCCCTCGGCCAGCAGCGACGCGCCCTCCATCACCAGGGTGCCGAACACCCGGCTGGTGAAGAAGCCCCGGCTGTCCTGGACCACGATCGGCGTCTTGCCGATCTGCCGGACGGCGTCGTAGGCCCGGGCGAGCGCGGTGTCCGACGTCCGCTCCCCCACGATCAGCTCGACCAGCGGCATCTTGTCGACCGGCGAGAAGAAGTGCATGCCCACGACGTCGGCCGGCCGCTGGACACCCTCGGCCAGCCCGGTGATCGGCAGCGTGCTCGTGTTGGACGCGAGCAGGGCGTCGGGCAGGGCGTGGGCCTCGGCCTCGCCGAGCACCCGGTGCTTGAGCGCCTGGTCCTCGAAGACGGCCTCCACGATGACGTCGCAGCCGGCCAGGTCGGCGGCGTCGCCGGTCGGGGTGATCCGCGCGAGGACGGCGTCCGCCTTCTCCTGTGTCATGCGGCCGCGGGAGACCTGCTTGCCGACCAGCGAGGCGACGTGCGCCTTGCCCTTCTCCGCCCCCTCGAGGTCGACGTCCTTGAGGACGACGTCCACGCCGACATTGGCGAAGGCGTGCGCGATGCCCGCGCCCATCATCCCGGCGCCCAGGACGCCGACCTTCGACGCCGCGAACGTCTCCGACACCGCCGGCCGGGAGCCGCCGCCGTTGATCCGGTTCAGGTCGAACCACAGCGCCTGGATCATGTTGGTCGAGACCTGGCCGACGACGAGGTCGACGAAGTACCGGCCCTCGACCGTGAACGCGGTGTCCACGTCCACCTGCAGGCCCTCCACGGCGGCGGACAGGATCGCGTACGGCGCGGGGTACGGCGCCCCCTTGAGCTGCTTGGTCAGGTTCGCCGGGAAGGCGGGCAGGGTCGACGCCAGCGACGGCGACGACGGCGTGCCGCCGGGCACCTTGTAGCCCGTGACGTCGTAGGGCTGCCGCGCCGACTCGTTCGCCAGGACCCACTGCTTCGCCTTGGCCAGCAGCTCGTCCCGGTCGGCGGCGAGCTCGTGGACCAGGCCCAGCTCCATCGCCTTCGATGGGCGCAGCTGCTGGCCCTGGAGCAGCAGCTCGAGCAGCGCCGTCGTCAGACCGAGCAGGCGCACCGAGCGGACGATGCCGCCGCCACCGGGCAGCAGGCCGAGCGTCACCTCGGGGAAGCCGAGCTTGACCTTCGGGTCGTCGAGGACGACGCGGTGGTGGGCCGCCAGCGCGATCTCCAGACCGCCGCCCAGGGCGGCGCCGTTGATCGCGGCGGCGACCGGGATGCCCAGGGTCTCCAGTCGGCGGAGCTGGCTCTTCACGAGCGTCACCTGGGCGAGGACCTGGTCACGGGTGTCCGGGGTTGCCCGGATCAGGCTGCCGAGGTTGCCGCCGGCGAAGAAGGTCTCCTTCGCGCTGGTGAGCACGACCCCCCGGACCGACTCCTTCTCGCGCTCGAGCCGGTCGACGGTCTCGCCCATCGACCGCACGTACGCGTCGTTCATGGTGTTGGCCGACGACGAGGGGTCGTCGAGGGTGAGGGTGACGACGCCGTCGGCGTCCTGCTCCCAGCTGATCGTGCTGTCAGACATCTGGTCGTACTCCTCAGACTCGTTCGACGACGGTGGCGATGCCCATGCCGCCGCCGACGCACAGGGTGGCCAGGCCGTAGCGCAGGTCGCGCCGCTCGAGCTCGTCGACGAGCGAGCCCAGGATCATCGCGCCGGTGGCGCCCAGCGGGTGCCCCATCGAGATCGCGCCGCCGTTGACGTTGACCTGCTCGTGGTCGAAGCCGGTGTCGGCCATGAAGCGGAGGACCACGGCGGCGAAGGCCTCGTTCATCTCGACGAGGTCGATGTCGTCGACGGTGAGGCCGGCCTTGGCCAGCGCCTTGAAGGTGGCGGGCGCCGGCCCGGTCAGCATGATCACCGGGTCGGCGCCCGACACGGCGGCGCTCAGGATCCGGGCGCGCGGGGTCAGCCCGTTGCGGGTGCCCGCCTCCTCGGTGCCGACGACGACCAGCGAGGCGCCGTCGACGATGCCGCTGGAGTTGCCGGCGGTGTGCACGTGGTCGATCCGCTCGACCCAGTGGTACTCGTTCAGCGCGACGGCGTCGAAGCCGCCCATGTCGCCGATGCCGGCGAACGCCGAGGGCAGCCCGGCGAGCGACTCGACGGTCGTGCCGGGCCGGACCAGCTCGTCGGTGTCGAGCACGACGGTCCCGTTCCGGTCGGTCACCGGGACGACGGAGCGCTCGAAGTAGCCGTTGGACCACGCTTTCGCGGCCCGGGCGTGGGACTCGGCGGCGTAGGCGTCGACGTCCTCGCGGCTCCAGCCGGCGAGGGTGGCGATCAGGTCGGCGCCGATGCCCTGGGGCACGAACTTCGTGGCCGACGCGGTCTCCGGGTCCATCGGCCAGGCGCCGCCGTCGGAACCCATGGGCACGCGCGACATCGACTCGACGCCGCCGGCGAGGACCAGGTCCTCGAAGCCGGAGCGCACCTTCTGCGCGGCCAGGTTGACGGCCTCCAGACCACTCGCGCAGAACCGGTTGATCTGCACGCCGGCAACGGTGTCGGGCAGTCCGGCGGCGAGCGCAGCGGTCCGCGCGATGACAGCGCCCTGCTCCCCGACCGGCGAGACGACGCCGAGGACGACGTCGTCCACCAGCGCGGGGTCCAGACCGGGGTTGCGGTCGCGGACCGCGTCGATCAGGCCCGTGGTGAGGCTGATCGGCTTGACCGAGTGGAGCGCACCGGTCTTCTTGCCCTTGCCGCGCGGCGTGCGCACGGCGTCGTAGATGAACGCCTCGGCTGTCATGCGGGTCCTCTCGGAATGTTCCGGAAGGGCCAAAGTGGCCACTTCGGCCCTGGGTGAGTCGGGGTCAGACGCCGAGCGAGCGGCCGATGATCTCCTTCATGATCTCGGTCGTCCCGCCGTAGATCGTCTGGATGCGGGAGTCGACGAACGCCTTCGCGACCGGGTACTCGAGCATGTAGCCGTAACCCCCGTGCAGCTGCAGGCACCGGTCGATGACGCGCTTCTGCAGCTCCGTCGTCCACCACTTCGCCATCGCGGCGTCCTCGACGGTGAACCGGCCGGCGTTGTGCTCGAGGATCGCCTTCTCGAGGTAGGTCTCGGCGATCGACACCTCGGTGTGCATCTCGGCGAGCTCGAAGCGGGTGTTCTGGAACTTCCCGATCGGCTTGCCGAACGCGGTGCGCTCCTTGCAGTACCCGACGGTCAGGTCGAGCACGATCCGGGCCGAGGCGACGGCGCCCGCGGCGATCGAGAGCCGCTCCTGCGGCAGGTTCTCCATGAGGTGGAAGAAGCCGTGCCCCTCGGTGCCGAGCAGGTTGGCCGCCGGCACCCGCACGTCCTCGAAGAACAGCTCGGCGGTGTCCTGCGCCTTGAGGCCGACCTTCTCGAGGTTGCGGCCGCGCTCGAAACCGGGCATCCCCCGCTCGACGACGAGCAGCGAGAAACCACGGGCGCCGGCCTCGGGATCGGTACGGGCGACGACGATCACCAGGTCGGCGTTGATGCCGTTGGTGATGAACGTCTTCGACCCGTTGAGCACCCACTCGTCGCCGTCCCGGCGGGCGGTCGTCGTCAGGCCCTGCAGGTCCGACCCGGCGCCCGGCTCGGTCATGGCGATCGCGGTGATGATCGCGCCGCTGACGACCCCGGGCAGCCAGCGCTGCTTCTGCTCCTCGGTGGTGAGCCCGATCAGGTACGGCGCGACGACGTCGTTCTGCAGCGTGAACCCCAGGCCGCTGGCCCCGACCCGGCTGATCTCGGCGGAGAGGATCGCGTTGTAGCGGAAGTCCTTGACCCCGCCGCCGCCGTACTCCTCGGGCACGTCCATGCCGAGCAGGCCCTGCTCACCGGCCCGGAGCCAGACCGACCGGTCGACGACGCCGGCCGCCTCCCAGGCGGCGTGGTGCGGGACGACCTCCGTGGCCAGGAAATCCCGCAGCATGGCGCGGAACGCTTCGTGGTCGGCCTCGTAGAGCGTGGACTGCACAGGAACCCTCCGGGGAGCGTGATCGTTCGCGGCCACAAGGAATGCCGGAAACCTCAACATACAGACCATCCGTTCTGTATGTTCGCGACCCAGGTCACAGCGCCGTGCCCACGACAGGAGCCCCCGTGCAGGAGTACTCCAGCCCCACCGCATTCGAGATCGCACCCACCGCCGCACTCCCCGACGCGGTCACCGAACGCGCCGCGGCCACCCCCGACCACGTCGCGCTGAGCCGCAACGTCGGCGGGGAATGGGTGGCCGTCACCAGCCGGGAGTTCGCCGACCAGGTGACGGCACTGGCTCGCGGGATGATCGCGGCAGGCGTCCAGGCGGGCGATCGCGTCGGCATCCTGAGCAAGACCCGCTACGAGTGGACGCTGGCCGACTACGCCATCTGGACCGCCGGTGGCGTCGCCGTCCCGATCTACGAGACGTCGTCCCCCGAGCAGGCGCAGTGGATCCTGTCGGACTCCGGTGCCGTCGCCGTGGTCATCGAGACCGCCGCTCACCAGGAGCTGGTGGAGTCCGTGCGCGACGGGCTGCCGGGGCTGCGGAACGTCTGGCAGATCGAGGCCGGCGACCTCGACGACGTCGCGTCGCACGCCGCCGAGGTGCCCGAGTCGGAGGTGGCCACCCGCCGGGCCGGCGTGAACACCGACTCGCTCGCCACGATCATCTACACGTCCGGCACGACCGGGCGGCCCAAGGGCTGCGAGCTGACGCACGGCAACCTGCTCTACGTCGCGGAGCTGGCGCCCACCGTCATCCCGGCCATGCGCGCCGAGGACGCCAGCTCGCTGCTCTTCCTGCCCCTGGCCCACGTCTTCGCCCGGATCATCGAGGTCAGCTGCATCCAGAACGGCGCGCGCCTGGGGCACACCGGCGACCTCGCGCAGCTGCTCGCGGACCTGGGCACCTTCCAGCCGACGTTCCTCGTCGCGGTGCCCCGCGTGTTCGAGAAGGTCTACAACGGGGCCCGGCAGAAGGCCCATGCCGGCGGGAAGGGCGCAATCTTCGACCGGGCCGAGCGGGTCGCCGTCGCCTGGTCGAAGGCGCAGGACACCGGCGGGCCGGGCCTCGGCCTCACCCTGCAGCACAAGCTGTTCGACACCCTGGTCTACGGCAAGCTGCGGGCGGCCATGGGCGGCAAGGTGGAGTACGCGCTGTCCGGCGGAGCCCCGCTCGGCGAGCGGCTGGGCCACTTCTTCCGTGGCATCGGGGTGACCATCCTCGAGGGCTACGGGCTCACCGAGACCACCGGACCGGCGACCGTCAGCGGCCCGGACACCCTCAAGGTCGGCACCGTCGGGCGGCCGGCGCCCGGGTCGGCCGTGCGCATCGCCGAGTACGGCGAGATCCAGGTGCGCGGCCCGCAGGTGTTCACCGGCTACTGGAACAACCCGACGGCCACGGCGGACACCATGCGCGACGGCTGGTTCGCCACCGGCGACATCGGCGAGATCGACGCCGAGGGCTACGTGACCATCACCGGGCGCATCAAGGAGCTGATCGTCACCTCGGGCGGCAAGAACGTCTCCCCCGCGGTGCTCGAGGACAAGATCCGGGCGCACCCCCTGGTCAGCCAGTGCATGGTCGTCGGCGACAACCGGCCCTTCATCGGCTGCCTGATCACCCTCGACGTCGAGGCCCTGCCCGGCTGGCTGGAGAGCCGGGGTCGCGCGGGTGACACCCCGATGACCGAGCTGGTCCGCGACCCCGAGGTCCTGGTCGAGATCCAGGCCGCCGTCGACGCAGCGAACAAGCAGGTGTCGCGGGCGGAGTCGATCCGGTCCTTCGAGATCCTGCCGGTGGAGTGGACGGTGGAGGGCGGCCAGCTCACCCCGTCGCTGAAGCTGAAGCGGTCGGTGGTCATGAAGGAGTTCGCCGGCGAGGTCGAGAAGATCTACGCCGACTGACGCGTCGCGATCCGCCCATGGGCGTGTCGTCGTCCTCGCGGTATCGCAGCGATCCTCGCGGTCCACCGCGCGGTCGGCCGCCCGGGGGCGCGGTCGACAGCCGGCGCGCAACCACGACAGCCACCGTGCAGACCGGCTCCGGCGGTTGCACGGTGGCTGTCCCGGCGACGGGTGGGGTCGGTGGGACGCGTGCGGTCGACACGTGACCGGCGGTGCTGGCGTGCGGGGCGTGCGCCTCGGACTCTGGAGGCATGACCAGCGTCTACGCGTACGGAACAGCCCACGCGGTGGTGATGGTCGGCTCCTTCGGCGCCGAGGGCCTGAAGCCGCGGCAGATCGGCCCGGCACACGCCACCATCGGCCGGGTCAGCGGCCAGAGCCGCAAGGCGCTCTGCGGGGCCTACGTCTCCATCGACGAGCAGCAGCCGTGGCCGCCGGAGAACCACGACGCCCAGCAGCTCTGCGACGCCTGCGCCGAGCTCGCCGCCCTCTGACGTAGGCCCGCGGCGTCGTCCCTGAGGCGGACATCCGGCGGCCCGGAATGACCGCCTGAGGGACACCGCCACCAGCGCAGCGCCCCTCCAGCGGCCCGGCTCAGCCGCCGGCGACCGAGGGCAGGACCTGGACCTCGGCGCCGTCCGGCACGGGCGCGGCCAGTCCCCCCTGGTAGCGCACGTCGTCGCCGTCGACGTAGACGTTCACGTAGCGGCGCACCGCGCCCGTCTCGTCACGGATCCGCCGGCCGAGCATGGGGTGCTCGGTGGCGAGCGCGTCCAGCAGATCGGCCAGCGTCCCGCCCCCCGCTTCGACGTCCACGTGCTTGGCGCCTCCGGTCAGCGAGGCCAGCGCACCGGGGAGCAGCACCTGCACGCTCATGGCAGCCGGGCCGCGCGCACGGTCAGGACGTCGGGCAGGTGGTCGGCGACCAGCGTGAAGGTGTCGCCCTCGTCCGCGCTCGCGTACACGCAGCCGTCCCGGGTGCCGAAGTAGATCCCGGTGCGCTCGTGGTCGTCGGCGCAGAACGCATCCCGCATGACGGCGCTCCAGTTCCCGTCGGGCAGGCCGTCACCGAGCTCGGTCCAGCTGTCGCCGGCGTCGCGCGTGCGGTGGACCCGGAGCCGGCCGTCCGGGGGCACCCGCTGCATGTCGGCGACCAGCGGGATGACCCAGGCGGTGCCCGGGGTCCGCGGCGAGGAGACGATGGGGAAACCGAAGTCGACCGGCAGCCCGTCGGCGATCGACGTCCACGCTCTCCCGGCGTCGTCGCTGCGGAAGACGCCGAAGTGGTTCTGCGCGTACAGCCGGTCGGGGTCGCCCGCGTCGACGGCGACCTTGTGCACGCACTGGCCGTACTCGGGCAGCGGGTCGGGTCCGAAGGTCACCGTGATGCCGCGGTTGCGCGGCTCCCACGACTCGCCGCCGTCCGGGCTGACGTAGACGCCGCCGGTGCTCATCGCGATCGTCACGCGGTCCGTGGCCTGGTCCGGGAGGATCGTGTGCACGGCCCCTCCCCCTCCGCCGGGCTCCCAGGTGGGCCGGTGCGGGTGGTCGTGCAGCCCACGCACCAGCTCGAAGGAGCAGCCGCCGTCGCTGCTGCGCCACAGCGAGTGCGGCTCGCACCCGGCCCAGACGACGTCCGGCCGGTCGGCGCTGTCCGGGCGCAGCTGCCACACGCGGGCCAGGGCGGCGCCGGTGTCCTGCGGGAAGCTGATCGCGCCGTGGTCGGTCTCGTCCCAGGTGGCGCCGAGGTCGTCGGACCGCATCACGGTGGGCCCCCAGTGCCCGTACTGGATGCCCGCCAGCACCCGCGGGGCCGACCGCCGGGTGTCGATCGACACGGCGGCGACCTCCTGCGCCAGGAGGTGGGGTGCGCTCACCGTCCAGGTCCGTCGGTCGTCGTCACTGCGGGCGAGCCACAGCCCCTTGCGCGTCCCGATGGCCAGCAGGTCTGTCATGGCGCCCCTCCACGGTCGACGGATCGACGTGAGGGCGACCGTAGGCCCGGATGCCGTCGGGATCGACGGCATCCGGCGCGGTGCTCGTGCCCGCGCACGCCCTCACAGGAGGGCAGACCGTGCGGGGCGCCGGAACTCAGCGGCGGGTGGCGCCGCCGTCACCGGGGTGGTCGGGGTGCGGGACACCGGTGCGCTGCGTGTGCCCGTCCTGCGCCAGGTCGGGGGCCAGCTTCTCGGCCTTGGCCCGCAGCTGGTCGGCCTCGGAGCGGGCCTCGCCGGCGCGGGCGGCGCGCTCGCGCGCCTCCTGCTCGGCGAGCCGGGTGCGCTCCTCCACCTCGGCGCGCTCGCGGCGGGCACGCGCGGCCTGTTCCTCGGCGAGCGCCTGCTCCTTCTCCGCCTGGGCGCCACGCAGCTGCGCCTCCTGCAGGTGGTCGCGCGCCTGCTCGCGCTTGCGCAGCTTGCTCACCTTGGAGCGCTTGCTGAGGGCGACCGCCAGTGCCAGGAGCACGACGATCGCGACGACGACGATCAGGATGATGACCCAGGTCTCCACGGCGACCCCTCCTTCGGAAGCGGGGATCTTGTGCCCGGGAGCCCGAGCGGGGAAACGCCGGGGCGGGTCAGCCGGTCACTTCAGCGCGCTGCCGGCCTGCCACTGGTCCCACGGGATCGTCCAGTCGTCGATGTCGGAGCTGAGCGTGCCGGCGCTGGAGCCGCGGACCTCCACGACGTCGCCCGGGATGGAGAAGTTGAAGAACCAGGCGGCGCGGTCGGTCGAGAGGTTGATGCAGCCGTGCGACACGTTGCTGTTGCCCTGCTGCGCCACCGACCAGGGGGCCGCATGCACGAACTCACCGCTGTCGGAGATGCGGACCGCGTACTCGACCGGCGTGCGGTAGCCGTCCGGGCTGTCGACCGGCACCCCGTAGGTGCTCGAGTCCATGACGCGGTCGCGGTTCATCTCGGTGACCACGTGCGCGCCGTTGTAGCTCGGGTTGTCCGGGCTCCCGGCGCTCATCGGCCAGCTCTGCACGAGCTGGTCGCCGTCGTAGACCTCCATCGTGTGGGTGGAGGCGTCGGCGATCGAGACGTGCTTGGCGCCGATGGAGAAGGACACGGTGCGGTTCTTCTCGCCCCAGATGCCCTCGCCGAAGTTCACGCCGTACAGGTTGGCGTCCAGGCGCACGTCGGTGTTCGCCGGCCAGTACTGCGACGGCCGGAAGTGCACCTCCGCGTCGTCGACCCAGTTCCACACGCCGTCGGTCGGGGTGGAGCTGGTGACCACGAGGTGGCTCTCGACGGCGGCCTTGTCGGCCACCGGGTCGTCGAAGTACACCCGGATCGGCATGCCGACGCCGACCGTCTGGCCGTCCAGGGGGCCGACCGACGGCGTCGAGACAGCGGCCGGGGTGACGGTGGTGAAGGTGGTGGACGCCGAGGTCTCCTCGTCGTCCGCGTTCACCGCCGAAGCGGTCAGCGTGTACTGGGTGCCGTAGGCCAGCGGGGCCTCGGGCGTCCAGACGGCGGACTCCCCACCCTCCGGCTCGACCGCGGCGCCGGGCACAGCGGTACCGGCGGCGTCGACCAGCGTGACGCCCGCGAGCTCGCCGTCGGTCACCGCGATCTCGAGCGGGGTCACGGGCGAGACGTCGACCGAGCCGTCGACCAGGGCGAGCGACACCTGGGCATCCGGCGCCGGCGCGGCGGACTCCTGCGAGCCACTGCCGGCGTCATCGCCGCTGCACCCCGCCAGGAAGATCATCGCGCCCGCGGTGATCATGGCTGCTGTCCTGCGCACGCTGCGCCGTCCTCTCCCCTGGGCCACGGACCGATCGAGGTCCGGGCCGTCCACCTGCGCACCAGTGTCCACGGCGGCGCAACGAGACGGACGAGTCGAGTGTCACGCCGGGCGCCCGGACCGGCCCGGGGCGGCGCTGGTATCGTTCTCCCTCGTCGCCCAGCACGCCGGGCGACACGCGCCATTAGCTCAATTGGCAGAGCAGCTGACTCTTAATCAGCGGGTTCGGGGTTCGAGTCCCTGATGGCGCACCCTCTCGGAACGGCCCGGTCCGCGCGGACCGGGCCGTTCTGCGTTCCGCCATGCATCCGATCGGGCCGCTGCGCACGAATGTCTCTCGTGAGGTCGCTCTCCCCGCAGCAGCACGAGTGGGTCATCCGTCCCCTGCTCGACGCCGGCGTCGGTCTGGACCACATCCGGGACCTGCTGTTCCGGCTCGGGTTCGAGGCGATCGTCAGCGAGGGCCGGGGCACCGCAGCCCAGGTGAGCACGCTGGTCAGCGACCAGCCCGGCCACGTGCAGGCGGCCTGGACCGAGGTCATCGACCGGATGATCTCCCTGGACCGGTCGAACGCCTGACGGCGGTCAGCCCTCTTCGCGCCGCACCAGGCGCAGGTGCGGCCGGGTGGTGATGCTGTCCCGCTCGTCCGGGACCAGCGGCAGACCGGCCGCTCGGCGCACCCGGTTCTCCGGCACGTCGAGGGCACGCGCCAGGAACTCGGCCATGCCCTCGCTGATGAAGCTGGTGCCGCCGGTACGGGCCATGCGCTTGAGCGTCTCCGGCGGGATCACCCAGCGGGACAGGCGCGACGCATCGTCCGCCGTCCGGGCGAGCTCCCAGAGACGGCGGCGCACGAGGTCCTGCAGGTCCTTGTTGACCATCCCAGCAGGCTAGGCCCGGCGGCCCGCGCGTGCACCCGGTGGCGCCTCCACCGTCTCCTCCGCTCTCGTCAGGCGCCGCCAGATCCAGCCCGACGGCACCCGGCGGCCGGTGACGAGGTACTCGAGGACACCGGGGACGAGCAGCACCGTGTCCAGCGCGCGCCGGGCGGCGGACCACCCGGCGAGCAGCAGTTCGTCACCCGGACGCAGGACGAAGTCCCCGTCCGGCGCGAGGGTGACCTCGCGGTCGCGCAGCACGAGCAGCACGAGGGCGTGCAGGGGCTCGCGGTCCTCCGGGTTGCGCAGCAGGCCGGCCACCGTCGCCCGGCCCGAATCCAGCCACGCCCCGAGCGTCGGCGCCTCCTGCGGTGTCAGGCGGACCTTCCACAAGGTCTGCAGCTGCGTACCGCACAGCTCGCTGAGCCGGTCGACGATCTCGGCCGCCCAGGCGTCCCCCTTGGCCGGCATCTCGCGCAGGAAGCGCCACAGCAGCGGCGTGGACAGCTGGGCGTAGACCTCGTGCGCCACGACCTCGGTGGGCACGAGGAGGGCGTCGATCTCCATCGCCGCGAACAGCGGCGCGGTGGCGACCCGGTTCTGCCGGGCGGCGATGAAGAGCCCTGGCTGGCTGCGTCGGGCGGCGGCCACGAGCGACAGGTTGGTGGTGTCGTTGTCCGTCCCGGCCACGAGCCCCACCGCCCGGTCGAGGTCGGCCTGCGCCAGCACCCAGGGGTCCGAACCGTCGCCCTCCAGCAGGTCGGCGTCCTCCACCTGCGCGCCCGCCGCCTCGATGACGGTCACGTCGAGGCCCTCGGCACGCAGATCCTTGGTCAGCTCCCGGCCGAGCCGGCCGTAGCCGCAGATGATCCACCGCCCGGTGCGCGGAGGGGACCCACGCTCGGGGCGGGCCGCGCCGGGTCCGCTCTCCAGCCAGGCCATCAGCTGGTAGGACGCCGGCGCGCGGAGGGCCAGGCGCAGGTGGTCGCCGAACCGGTCGAAGGGGTTGACGGTGCTCGGGCTCCCGAAGGCCTGCATGCGCTCGGTGATCGCCCGCGAGGTCACCCGCGCGATCACCGGGATCTCCGGCCGGAGCAGGGCCGCGGCCATCACGATCGCGAGGTTGGCCTCCTCGTCGTCGGTCAGGGCGACCACCGCCTCGCAGCAGGAGTGGCCCAGCCCCGCGACAGCGAGGTGCCCCGGCACCCGGGCGTCGGCGGCGAGACCCGGTACGTCGGCGTGGTAACTGCCCAGCTCCAGGTCGTCGATGCGCTCGTCGTCGATGTCGAGGACGACGAACCGGCGGCCCAGCTTGTCGAACGAGTGCCCCAGCAGCTCCCCGGTGCGGCCGTAGCCGGCGATGAGCAGGAACGGCTCACGCAGCCGGGTGACCTTCCGGCTGAAGTGCTGCAGCGCCAGCGCCGACCGGAACGAGCGGTCCTGCAGCAGCGCGAGCAGCGACCCGATCGCGTACGCCCAGCCGATCACCGTCAGGTAGATCGAGATGGTCACCCACATGCGCTGGCTGTAGGTGAACGGGTACGGGATCTCGCCGAAGCCGATGGTGGTCGCGGTGTAGCTCATGACGTAGAAGGCGTCGAAGAAGCCCATCCGCATCGGGTCGCCCTCGGCGTCCTGGCCGGGGATCACCGTCAGCCCGAGCACGCTGACCGAGAAGATGACGATGAGCACGATCAGCGGCGCGCGCATGCGGCGCAGGATCAGGAAGATCGTCGCCGAGGCCTGCGCGGCCGAGGTGGCGGCGACGCGGATGGTCGCCCGGCGGATCCGCCGCTCGTCGTCGTCGCGGCCGAAGATGTTCTTCCAGAAGGCGAGCAGCGGGTTGCTCATGGCTGCACCCGTTCAGCCGCGGCGGAAGGAGACCGTCTCCACGACGAGCAGGACGACGGAGACGATGTTGGCCAGCAGCGCGCCGCCCGACAGCGAGACGACGCTGGCCGTCCAGCTCTCGTTCATCCCCGCGGTGGAGACGTAGGTGGCGTAGCCGAACAGCAGTGCGGCGCCGATGAGCTGGAGGTCGGCGACCAGGCTGGTGGCCAGGTGCACCGCGCCGATCTGCGTCCGGTCACCGAACTTCAGCACCGTCGCGATGAGGTTGACGACGACGGCCGCGAACAGCTCGTAGGGGTTGTGCAGGTCGGGGTCGTCGATGTCGCCGATGAAGAAGCCGAAGTTCAGCGTGGCCGCGAGCAGCACGAAGAACCCGAAGACCACCTTCTCCAGGTTCATGCGCGACCCTCCCGTCCACCTGGCGACGATCTTGGCCCGCCGTCCCGGATTCCGCGCGTCGGGCCGCGTAGCGTCCCGGCCGTGCGGGGGGCGACTGCGGGTCGACGGCAGCTGGACGCCCTGACCTTCGCCCTGTTCTCAGTGGCCCTGGGCACCAACGTGCCCACTCCCCTGCTGCTGGTGTACCGGGACACCCTGGAGCTGTCGGAGTCCGACCTCACCGCGATCTTCGGCTGCTACGCCGTCGGCCTGATCCTGGCGCTCAGCGTCTCCGGGGCGGCATCGGACCGGTTCGGACGACGGGCCCTGGTCATCCCGTTCGGCGTCGTCGCCGGCCTGGTCTCGCTGCTGTTCATCCCGGCCGCGGAGAGCCTGCCCCTGCTCTACGCCGGGCGGCTGCTGCAGGGCGCCGTCTCCGGCGTCGTCTTCTCAGTGGCCAACGCCTGGCTGCAGGAGCTCGCCGGTCCGGAGGGTCAGCAGTCGGCGGCCACCCGCGGCGCGGTGTCGACGTCGCTCGGCTTCGCCATCGCCCCCGCGATGAGCGGCGTCCTGGCGCAGTACGGCCCGGCGCCGACCGCACTCCCCTACCTCGTGCACGTGGGTGTCCTGGTGCTGGGGCTGGCCGCGTTGCGGGGGGTGCCGGAGACGGTGCACGAGCGCCGCCCGGGCCGGCTGATGCACCTCGGCCTCCCCCGGGAGGCGCGCCGGCCCTTCCGGGCGCTGCTGGCGCCGACCGCGCTGGGGATCTTCGCGTTCCCCGCGGTCGCGGCCACACTGCTGCCACTCCTCGTGGTCCCCGACGGCGTGGGCGTCGCCTACGCCGGGCTCCTCGGCGGGCTCGCGCTGGGTTCGAGCGCGGTGGCTGCCCGGGTCGGCCGGACGGCGGAGCGGGGGGCGCCCCTGGGCATGGCGCTGGGCGCGGTCGGATTCGCCGTCGGGGTCGTCGCCGTCGTCCTGGAGTCCGAGCCCGTGCTGCTGCCCTCGGCGGTGCTGCTGGGCGCCGGGGGCGGCCTGTGCCTCACCGCAGGGCTCACCCTCACCGCACGGCTGGCACCCGCGGAGACGAGGGGCGCGATGAACAGCGCCTTCTACGCCTTCGCCTACATCGGCTTCGGCACGCCGCTGCTGCTCGCCTGGCTGACGTCGGCGTTCGGGGCCGTGCCGGCGCTCGCCGCCTTCGTCGCGGTCCCCGCCGGCCTCGCCGTGTGGCTGTGGTCCGAGCTGCGGCGGACCGTGCCCGACTGACCCCGGGGAAGCCCGCGCGCTGCCGCGGCGTTGGTGCGGTCGTGGAGGGCATGCGGGACGTCGACGTCGTCGTGATCGGCGCCGGGCAGGCAGGACTCTCCACCGCCTGGTCGCTGGCCCGGCAGGGCTTCGCGCCGGAGACCGGCTTCGTCGTCCTCGACGCCGACGACGCACCCGGCGGGGCGTGGCAGCACCGCTGGCCGTCGCTGACCCTCGGCACCACGCACCGCGTGCACGACCTGCCCGGTCTCCGGTTCGAGCCCCCGGACGACACCACACCTGCCGTCGACTCCGTCCCCGCCTACTTCGCCGAGTACGAGCGTCGCTTCGACCTCCCGGTGCACCGGCCGGTCCGCGTCCGCGCCGTCCACCGCACCGACGACGACCGGTTCCGCGTCGAGACCGACGCCGGCGAGTGGACGGCGCGCGCGATCGTCAACGCCACCGGCACCTGGACCCGCCCGTTCGTCCCGCGGTACCCCGGCCAGGACCTCTTCCGCGGCCGGCAGCTGCACACCGTCGACTACCGCGCGGCGGAGGACTTCGCCGGACAGCACGTGGTCGTGGTCGGCGGCGGCGCCTCGGCCACCCAGCTGCTGGGTGAGATCTCCCGGGTCGCGTCGACCACCTGGGTCACCCGCCGCCCGCCCGTCTGGCGGGACGGGGTGTTCGACGAGGACGCCGGCCGCGAGGTGGTCGCGAAGGTGGAGCAGGCCGTGCGGGAGGGCCGCCGCCCCGGCAGCGTCGTCGGCCTCACCGGCCTCCTGGTCTCCACCCCGTACATCGCCGACGGGCTCGAGCGGGGCGTCTTCGACCGGCTGCCGATGTTCGACCGCATCACCGAGGACGGCGTCGCCTGGGACGGGGACGGCGGCCGGTTCGTGCGGGCCGACGCCATCCTCTGGGCCACCGGCTTCCGGGCAGCGGTGCAGCACCTGGCCCCGCTGCACCTGCGGGGGGCGGGCGGGGGCATCCGCATGGACGGCACGCACGTGGCCGACGAGCCGCGGGTCCACCTCGTCGGCTACGGCCCCTCGGCCAGCACGATCGGCGCCAACCGCGCGGGCCAGGCGGCGGCCCGCCAGCTGCGCCGACTGCTGCACGACCCGGAACTCCCCCGCACCGCCTGACCAGGGACGCCCCCGGCGGGTCCCACAGGAGACCTTCAGGGTCCGTTCAGGGTCGGTTCAGGGCTCTCCCCGATGTATCCGGGGTGCCCGCACCGCCATCGTTCCTGGCATGACTTCTCCCCACGCCGGCCGCGGATCGCTCGCATGATCACCGCCCAGAGGCTGACCAAGATCTACGGCGACAAGCCCGCGGTCGACGGCATCTCCTTCACCGTCGAACCCGGACGGGTCACCGGCTTCCTCGGCCCCAACGGCGCCGGCAAGTCGACGACGATGCGGATGGTGCTGGGGCTCGACCGGCCGACCTCCGGCCGCGTGCTGGTGAACGGCCGTCGCTACGCCGACTACCCGGCCCCCCTGCGCGAGGTCGGAGCGCTCCTCGAGGCGCGCGCACTGCACCCGGGGCGCTCGGCACGCGACCACCTCCGCTGGCTGGCCGCGAGCAACGGCATCCCCCGCACGCGGGTCGACGAGGTGCTCGGGCTCGTGGGGCTGGAGTCCGTCGCCGACAAGCGGGTGGGCAAGTTCTCGCTCGGCATGGGCCAGCGACTCGGCATCGCCGTGGCGCTCCTCGGTGACCCGCCGGTCGTCGTCCTGGACGAGCCGGTCAACGGACTGGACCCGGAGGGCATCCGCTGGGTCCGGACCCTCGCCCGCGAGCTGGCCGCGCAGGGCCGGACGGTCTTCGTGTCCAGCCACCTCATGTCGGAGATGGCGCTGACCGCCGACCACCTGGTCGTCGTCGGCCGCGGCCGGATCCTCGCCGACTGCTCGATGACCGACTTCATCGCCGACCACGCCACGTCCTACGTGCGGGTCGCCAGCCCTCAGCGGAGCGAGGTCGCCGACCTGTTGCGCCGGCAGGGGCTCGACGTCGCCCTCCACGACGGGGAGCTCCGCGTCCAGGGGCTCGACGCCGCGTCCGTGGGTGAGCTCGTCGGGAAGAACGGGCTGCTCCTGCACGAGCTGACCCTCGTCCGGTCATCGCTCGAGGACGCCTTCATGACGCTCACCGCGGACAGCGTGGAGTACTCCGCCCACTCCGTGCCCACCACCACGACCACCGGGATCCCCGCATGACCACCACCGAGTTCTCCCGGACCGTCGACCTCGACCCCGACCGCAACGTGCCGGGCGCCCCCCGGCCGGGGTTCGGGCACACCCTGCGGGCGGAGTGGATCAAGTTCTGGTCGGTGCGGTCGACGTTCTGGTCGGCGGCGATGCTCTTCGTCATCGGGGTCGGCCTGACCGTCCTGGTCTGCGCCACCAACGCCGAATGGCTGGCCAGCGACGGAGCCGACGAGCACCCCGGTTCCTTCATCACCTTCGGCATGACGTTCGCGCAGATCACCGCGATCGTCCTGGGCACGCTGGCCGTCACCTCCGAGTACGGCACCGGCATGATCCGGGCGACGCTGGCCGCGACACCCCGGCGCGGTGCCGTCCTCGCCGCCAAGGCGCTGGTGCTGACGGGGACGCTCTTCGTGGCCGGCACCGTCACCGCCTTCGCGGGCTACCTCGGCGGGAACTGGTTCCTCGGCAACGAGGGCATCGGCCTGGCCCTGAGCGACGACGGAGTGCTGCGGTCGATGTTCGGCAGCGGCCTGTACATGGCTGGTCTGGGCCTGCTCGCGGCCGGCGTCGGGCTGCTGCTGCGGCACACCGCGGCCGCGCTGTCGACCGTCCTGGCGTTGGTCTTCGTCGTCGGCAACATGGTGTTCCTGCTCCCCGGCGCCTGGGGTGAGTGGGCGGGCAAGCTGATGCCGGGCAACGCCGGATCGGGTGTCGCCGCCCCGGTGTCCTTCAACCCCGACCTGCTCGACCCCTGGATCGGCTTCGCGGTGTTCGCCGGCGAGGTCGCCGTCGTGCTCGTCATCGCCTGGGTGACCTTCCGGCGCCGGGACGCCTGACCCCCGCCCCGCCTGTGCCCCGGCCCTCCCGGCCGGGGCACAGTGGTGTCGTGACCTCACCCGATCCGCTGGTCGAGGGCGCCCGTCGCGCCGACCACTTCCTGACCCTGCTCGCCACCGACGACACCGCCGCGGGCGAGCTGCTCGAGAGCCTCGCCGAGATCCGCGACCTGGTGTTCCTGGGCGCCGGACTCAGCGCTGTCGCCCGCAGCGAGGCCCGCTCGCTGCCGCCGGCGCAGCGCGCACAGGCCAACACCCGCCAGCTCCGGCTGGGCGTGCTCCGCGACGCCAACCGCAGCAACCCCGCGGGACTGCGGACGTGGCTGCGCCGGGCCGGCGAGGAGATCCTGCTGATCCGCTCGCAGCAGACGATCGCCGACCGCCTGGAGATCGCCGATCAGGAGCGGATGGCGACCCGGGCAGCGGCCGAGGCCAGCGGCACGGCTCCCGCCAGCAACGCCGCGACGACGACGTAGGTCCAGTCCAGCCCGATCCCGGCGGCGAGGAAGCCCAGGGCCAGGGCGCCGATCGCGGTGCCCGCGTCGAAGGAGGCGTTCCACATCGCGCTGGCCGTCGTCGTCCCGCCCTCCCCGGCCCGGGCGAACGCCGCGACGAGCGTGAGGTTCTGCGCGGCGCCGTAGCCCGCGCCGAACACGGCGGCGCCGGCCAGGACCCAGCCCGCCCCCGCGTCCAGCCCGACGGCGGTGACGACCATGCCGACCGCGGCCACGACCAGCGCCAGTGGCAGGAGCAGGCCGGTTCCGAGCCGGTCGGACAGCGTGCCCGAGCGCCAGCGGGTCACCGCGCCGGTCACGCCGAACACCAGCAGGGCGACGGTCGCCAGCACGCCGTCCGGACGCTCGATGGGCAGGAACGTGACCAGCCCGCCGCCGGCCATGGTGACGAGGAACAGCACCGCCGACGGCAGCAGGGCTGCCCGCACCGCGGCGCGTCCGGAACCGGCAGGTCCCGGGCCGGGCTGCGGTCCCACCGACCGGACCAGCCGCGGCACCAGGAACGCGCCCAGCACCGGGGAGGCCGCCAGCCAGGAGAGCCAGCCCACGTGACCGTCGAGCACCAGGGCGACCCCGGCAGGTACGGCGACCAGGTTGGGGATCGCGATCGCGAGACCGTAGAGGCCGACGGACTCGCCGCGGCGTTCCGGCGGGGCGACCCGGGCGGCCAGCGTCGCGCCCAGCACGGTGAGGACGGCGAAGCCGGCACCGCGCACCGCGGAGAGTGCGCAGATCCAGGCGAGGCCGTCGTCCACGACGTAGAACGGCGACGGGAGGCCCATCGCCAGCAGCCCCGCGACGAGGACCGGCCCCACGCCGAAGCGTGTGGTCAGCGCCGGGATCGTCGCCTGGAAGGCCACGGTCACCACGAGGAAGACGGCGGTGACGAGGCCCGCCGTGCTCGCGGCCGCGCCACCGCCCACCGCGTACACGGGGAGGGACGCCAGGGTCAGGCAGAAGCTGGCGAAGCCCAGCACCGTCACACCGATCAACGCCTGCATGCCGCGGCTGCGCCACAGGGCCGTCCGCACCTCTGCCACTCCCCCACTCACCCCTCGAGTCTCCCCGCCCGTTCGCGGGACGCGGCCACCGGGTAGTCAGAGCGCATGCCGCTGCTCACCGTCGGTCACGGCCCGCAGGACCGGGCGGCCCTCGGCGCGCGCCTCACCGGTGCCGGCGTCGAGCGGCTCGTCGACATCCGGCGCTTCCCCGGCAGCCGGAACAATCCCGACGTGAGCCGGGAGTCCCTCGAGCAGTGGCTCCCGGAGACCGGCATCGGTTACCGGTGGGAGGAGCGGCTCGGCGGGCGGCGCCGGCTGCCGCCCGGGGAGCCGGTGGAGGACGACTGGTGGACGGTCGCGCAGTTCGCCGCCTACGCCACCCACACGCGGACGCCGGAGTTCTCGGCCGCGCTGGACGAGGTGCTGGAGGAGGCGGCCGGGGCCGTGGTCGCGGTGATGTGCAGCGAGAGCCTCTGGTGGCGCTGCCACCGGCGGTTGGTCGCCGACGTCGCCGCCCTGGCGCGGGGCGTGCCAGTCACGCACCTCATGCCCGACGGCCGGCTGGCCCCGCACCGCGCTTCCGACGGCGCCGTCCTCGCCGACGGCGTCCTCACCTGGCCGGCCTGAAGGGCCTTTATCGCCATAAGGGCCCTTCGGGGCTCAGCCCATGTGCGGGTAGGTGTGGTCGGTCGCGGGGGCGAACGTCTCCTTGATGGACCGGGTGCTTGTCCAGCGCTGCAGGTTCTGCGGGGCGCCGGCCTTGTCGTTGGTGCCCGACGCCCGACCGCCGCCGAAGGGTTGCTGGCCGACGACGGCCCCGGTCGGCTTGTCGTTGACGTAGAAGTTGCCCGCCGCGTTGCGCAGGAACCGCTGCGCGGCCGCGATCGCCGTCCGGTCCTGCGCGATGATCGAGCCGGTCAGCGCGTACGGCGCCACCGACTCCATCTGGGTCAGCACCGCGTCGTACTCCGCGTCGTCGTAGACGTGCACCGCCAGCACCGGGCCGAAGTACTCGGTGCTGAACACCTCGTGCGCGGGGTCGGTGCCCTCGATGATCGTCGGTCGGACGAAGAAGCCCTCGCTGTCGTCCGCCGTCCCTCCGGCGACGACGGTCAGCGCGTCGTCGTCCTTCGCCCGGTCCAGGACGCCGGAGAGCTTCGAGAACGACTTCCGGTCGATGACGGCGCCCATGAAGTTCGAGAAGTCGGTGACGTCGCCCATGGACAGCGACTCGGTGGTCGCCACCAGGTCGTCCTTCAGCCGGGTCCAGACGCTGCGCGGGACGTAGGCGCGGGACGCCGCCGAGCACTTCTGGCCCTGGAACTCGAAGGCGCCCCGGATCATCGCCGTCCGCAGCACGTCGACGTCGGCGGAGGGGTGCGCCACGATGAAGTCCTTGCCGCCGGTCTCGCCGACGATGCGCGGGTAGCCGCGGTAGCCCGCGATGTTCTCCCCCACGGTCCGCCACAGGTGCTGGAACACCGGCGTCGACCCGGTGAAATGGATGCCGGCCAGGTCGCGGTCGGCCAGGGCCACCTCCGACACCGGGATGCCGTCGCCGGTGACCAGGTTGATGACGCCCGGCGGCAGGCCCGCGGCCTCCAGCAGCCGCATCGTGAGGTGCGCGGCGAACTGCTGCGTCGGCGAGGGCTTCCAGACGACCGTGTTGCCCATGAGGGCCGGCGCGGTGGGCAGGTTGCCGGCGATCGCGGTGAAGTTGAACGGCGTGATCGCGTAGACGAAGCCCTCGAGCGGGCGGTGGTCGACGCGGTTCCACACGCCCGGCGAGGACTCCGGCTGCTCGGCCATGATCTGCCGCGCGAAGTGCACGTTGAACCGCCAGAAGTCGATCAGCTCGCAGGCCGCGTCGATCTCCGCCTGGTAGGCGGTCTTGCTCTGGCCGAGCATCGTGGCGGCGTTGAGCGTCTGCCGCCACGGTCCGGCCAGCAGGTCCGCGGCCTTGAGGAACACCGCGGCGCGGTCGTCGAAGGACAGCTCCTGCCAGCCCGGCGCCGCCTCCTTCGCGGCGCGGACCGCGTCCTGCGCGTCGGCGTGCGTGGCCTGCGCGGAGGTGCCCAGGACGGCGGCGTGCCGGTGCGGCTGGACGACCTCGAACGTCTCGCCCGACGCCATCCGCCGGCGGCCGCCGATCGTGCTGGTCAGCTCGAGGGGTTCCGAGGCCAAGGCCTTCAGGCGGGACTCGAGCTCGGCGCGCTCGGCCGAGCCGGGGGCGTAGCTGAGGACCGGCTCGTTGCGCGGAGCCGGGACACGGGTGACGGCGTCCATGGACGGGGCCTTCCGGTTGGGAAGGGCCAAAGTGGCCACTTTGGCCCTGGGGCGGGTCAGGACTTCGTGACGAGGGAGCGGAGGAAGAAGCCGACGTTGGCGGGCCGCTCGGCCAGCCGGCGCATGAAGTACGCGTACCAGTCGACGCCGTACGGGACGTAGGCCCGCACGCGTGTCCCCGCGTGAGCCAGCCGGCGCTGCTCGTCGGGCCGGATGCCGTAGAGCATCTGCACCTCCCACGAGTCCGCGGCCCGCGAGTGCTGGGCGGCCAGCTCGTGCGCGAGCGCGATCATCGCCGGGTCGTGCGAGCCGACCATCGGGTAGCCGGGGCCGGCCATGAGGATCTCCAGGCAGCGGGCGTAGGCGGCGTCGACGTCCTTCTTCTTCTCGTGGGCGACCGTCGGCGGCTCGTCGTAGGCGCCCTTCACCAGCCGCACACGGGAGCCGGTGACGGCGAGCGCCTTGGCGTCGTCCTCGGTGCGGACGAGCATCGCCTGCAGGACGGCGCCGGTGCCCGGGTGTTCCTTGCGCAGCTCCGCGAGGGCGGCCAGCGTGGAGTCGACGGTGCGGTGGTCCTCCATGTCGAGGGTGACCGTCGTGCCGATCGCGGTCGCCGCCTCGACGACGGGCCGCACCAGCTCCAGCGCGAGGTCGTGTCCGTCGGGGAGCGCCTGTCCGAACGCCGACAGCTTGACCGACACCTCCGCGTCCGCCCCGAGCCCCAGCGCGGTCAGCCCGTCGAGCAGCGCCAGGTAGGCGTCCCGGGAGCGCTCGGCCTCGGCCCGGGTGGTGATGTCCTCCCCGAGGTGGTCGAGGGTGACGGCGACGCCGTCGGCGTGCAGCGCACGCACGACGGACAGGGCCTCGTCGAGGGTCTCCCCCGCGACGAACCGGTCGACCACCCGCCGGGTCGCCGGGTTGCCGGTGACCGCGCGGCGCAGCCCGGGACGGCGGGATGCGGCGAGCAGAGCCTTCTGCAGGACCACGGGTACCTCCGGGCAGCGGGGAGACGGCGTCGGACGGCGGACACCTACGACGCTAGGCACCGCCACCCCTTCGAGCCAGGGACAGATGTCCAGACCTGGCGGCCGTGCTCTCATACAGATGTACAGAGGCAGGGCCTTCGTGGCCACTGAGGCCGTGAGGAGGGTGCGCGATGCGGGACGACCTGCAGGAGCTGGTGGACGAGGTCTCACGCGTGCTCGCCGCCCCTGCCACGCTCGAGGACGCCGACTTCACGCTGCTGGCCTTCTGCGCGCACGACGACAGCACCGCGGGGGCGATGGACGCCGTCCGCACGCGCTCGATCCTGACCCGCGGATCGCCCGCGCCCACCCGCGCGTGGTTCGAGGAGTTCGGCATCGCGTCGGCCGAGGGACCGCTGCGCACGCCCGCGGACCCGGTGGCGGGCATCCTCACCCGGCTGGTCCTGCCGGTGCGCCATGCCGGCCGCACCCGCGGCTATCTGTGGCTGCTCGACGACGGCCGCATCGACCCCGACGACGACGGCGATCCGGCGCTGGCGGCCGCCGTGGAGCTCGCGGCCGACGCCGGCCGGCTGCTGGCCGACCGCGCCGCCGCCCCCGACGACCTCGGGCGACCGCTCTCCGCCGCTCTGACCGGCACCGGCAACGCCCGCACCCGGGGGGTGCGCGAGCTGACCGACGCGCTCGGCGACGCCCTCCCCCTCGTCGTCGTCGCGCTGGTCGCCGGCCCTCCGGGGCTGCCCGAGCGCTGGCGTCGGCCGGGGGCGGGGGCGGTCGCCACCGTCCTCGACGACCCGGCCGGTCCGGTGGGCGCCGTGCTCGTGCCCCTCACCGGGTCGGCGGACCTCCGGCCGGCGGGCGCGCTCGCCGCCGCGTCGCTCGCCGGCCTCCCCACGGGGAGCACAGCCGGGGTCTCCGAGGTGCGCGAGGGCGTCGCGGACCTGGCCGCGCAGTGGGGGCAGGCCCGCGCGGCCGCGCGCGTCGCCGGAGCCGTGCCGCAGCTGTCCCCCGTCGCGCACTGGGCGGAACTGGGCGCCTGGCGCACCGCGAGCGCGCTCACCGGCCCGGATCCCGTCGTGGTCCCCCTGCTGTCCGACGTGGCGCTCGCCCGGACCGCGGAGGTCTTCCTCGACTGCGCGGGCAGCGCCTCCCGGGCCGCCGCCGAGCTGCGGGTCCACCGGCAGACGCTGTACTACCGGCTCGCCCGCATCGAGGAGCTCACCGGGCTGGACCTCGCCGACGGCGGCGCCCGGCTGCTGCTGCACGCGTCGCTGCGCGCGGCGCGTCTCGCCGCGCACTGACTGCCCACCGGACGCCCCGGCCACCGGTCACCTACGCTCGACCGGATGGCGGCGGGGGGCACAGGTGTCGGCGATCGCCGCGGGGACGACGTGCTGCGCCGGCTGCGCCTCGGCACCGCGTCGGAGCACCAGGACGTCGAGCGGACGCTCGACCTGCTCGACGCCGGTCTCGACCGCGACCGGCTGACCGCGATCCTCGACCGCATGCACGGCTTCTGGGTGGCGGCCGAGGCGGGGCTCGACCGGTGGGCCGCCGGCTCCGTGGCGGACGCGCGAGCTGTCGACTGGCCCCGCCGTCGACGGGCCGCGTCGTTCGCCGCCGACCTGCACGCGCTCGGCTCCGCCCCGTCGGCCGCGGTGCCGGAGCTGCCACCGCTCGACGGCACCGACGAGGCCCTCGGCCGCCTCTACGTGCTGGAGGGCTCGACGCTCGGCGGCGTCTTCATCGACCGGCACCTCGCCGCGCTGCCCGCCCTGGCCGACGTGCGGGTGGCCGCCTTCTCGCCGTACGGCGAGCACACCGGATCCATGTGGGCCGCCTTCCGGCGGGTCACGCGTGAGCACGTGACCGCCGGCGGGGACGCCGCGGTCATGGTCGACGCCGCCCGCGCCACGTTCGCCGCGCTCGCCGCCTGGTGCCGACCGGTCGCCCCGGCGCTGAGCGCCACCGCCTGACGGGTGCCGCGGACGACGACGCGCTCGTCGCCGTCCGGCTCCGCCCGCGGGACGCGCAGCGGCTCAGCTCCGCTCGTCCAGGTCCGGCTCGGCGAACACCGGGGTCAGCCCGTCATCCGGCGGTCCGCCCCGCGCGGGCAGGGGGGCCTCGTCCTCGGCCGCCCGCACCTGCGGCAGCGTCTCCTCGACGGTGGGTTCCCGCAGTCCCCGCGCATCGCGCTCGAGGGCGGCCAGCAGCCGCTCCTCGTCGGGGGCTAGGTCGCCGGGGCCCAGGTGGCCGCCCGGCTGACCCGCGTCGGACCCGGACGCCATGCCGCCGTCGGACCCGGACGCCATGCCGCCGTCGGACCCGGACGCCATGCCGCTGTCGGGATCCGTTCCGTGGGGTCCGGCCATGCTCATCGGATCGCCTCCTTCGGTGCGCTCATCGGGGGAAGTTCGGCTCGAGCCGCGGCACGATCTGCATCTCCGGCACGAACGCCGAGGGGTGCAGCAGCAGCAGCGTGCGCACCATCTCCGCGACGGCGGACGGCGGCATCATCAGGTGGGACGGGATGCCCCACTGCTCCATCATCGGGGTGTCCATGGCGGCGGGGATGACGGCCTGCACGCGGCACGGGAACGGCCGCTCGCTGCCGTCGGGGTGCCGCACGGCCTTCTCGCGCAGCTCCCGCTGGATGCACCGCGTCGCGTTGAGGAAGCCCGCCTTCGAACCGTTGTAGGCGATCGCTCCGCTGCCCGACGTGATGGCCGAGAGCGAGACCACGTGCACCACGTCGGCGGTGCGGCCCTCGGGCAGGTGCTGGGCCCGCTTCATGAACTCGCTGGTCAGGAAGACCGGCCCCTCGCAGTTGACCGCCTGCACCCGCCGGTAGTCGTCGAGGTCGATGTCGGTGATGTAGCCCGGCCGGTCGATGCCCGCCACGTTGACCAGGACGTCGAACGCGTCGCCGTGCCGGTCGAACAGGTCCGCGACGACGTCGCGCCGACTGGCGTCGTCCGTGACGTCCAGGGGCACGACCTCCGCCGAGCCGCCCGAGTCCGCCACCCGGGCCCGGGTCTGCTCGCTCCCGGCCGGGTCGATGTCGGCGATCACGACGTGCGCCCCCGCCTCGGCCAGGGCCACCGCCGTCGCCCGGCCGAGCCCGCTGGCCCCGCCGGTGACCAGTGCGACCCGGCCCTTCAGGGCACCGCTGTCCTCCATCGACCCTCCGTCTCCCGCCGAATCCTGTCCCCCACAGCCTCTCCGAAGACACGGCCGGGCGCAGGTCGGCAGATCGGGTCAGGCCGGGACGGCGCTCCCCGCGGCCCGGGCGCCACGCAATCGCTGCGCCGGCGTCGACCAGACGTCGGCGAGCGTGACGGTGCGCAGTCCGCGCTCCGCGATCAGTGCCAGCAGGTCGCCGTAGACGGTGGTCACCGTCGCGTGGTTGGCGTGCCCGACGACGATGCGCTGGGCGGTGAACCACTTCTGCGCGGCGGCCAACAGCTCGTCGGCGGTGAGGACCCGCGAGTCCTCGAGCGTCCCGTTCCACATGACGACGGTCGGGTGCCCCTGGTCGGCGGCGATCCGGTCGATGCGCTCGTTCCGCGCGCCGAACGGCGGCCGGAAGAAGGGGCTGTCGCGGACCCCGAACACGGTGCGCATGAACTCGCGGTTGCGGCCGATCTCCTCGGCGACCTCGCGATCGCCGAGCGTGGTCAGGTCGGGGTGGGACCAGGTGTGGTTGCCCAGCGCCACCTGGCCGGACTCGACGAGCGGGCGCAGCGCCGGCGCGTTCTCCTCCCACGACCGGTAGCAACCGTTCGGGAAGAGGGTCAGCCGGGTGCCGGTCTCGGTGGCGAACGCGGCGAACGCGCCCACGACCTCGCTGCTCGTCCCGTCGTCGATGGTGAGCGCGAGCGAGACGCCGTCACCCGGCAGGCCCTGGACGACGCCGGTCGGCGGCAGCAGGGGTGCCGGCACGGGCGCCTCGACCGTGGCCGCGGACGCCGCCGCGATCGGCGGTGACGTGGGCGCCGGGCGGGTGTCCACCAGCCCCGTCGTACCCCGGCCGACCGCCGCGCCGGCCAGGCCTGCGGCGATGGCCAGCAGAAAGGTCCGTCGCTCCATGCCGGGAAGGTAGGGAGACGACGGGGCGGGTCGGGCGAGAGCCGCCGACGACGCGCCGGTCCACCGCCGCCGGCCCCGTGTCAGTCACCCGGTGAGATCGGGTGGCTGCGCAATGCGGGGGGCTGCCGGTCAGGCGGCGGGCACCAGTCCGGCGCCCTCGATCAGGCGCGCCTGCTCGCGGCACCACGGCGACCACGCGTCCCCCTCGGTCTCCTGGCGGCGACGGAAACCGGCCCAGTCCAGCAGCTCCCACTCCTCCACCTCGGTGGGGTCGGGCTCGGGCGCCCCGGTGAAGCGCCCGAGGTACACCGGGCAGATCTCGTTCTCCACGACGCCCCGGAACTCCGCGCGGTAGCGGTAGCCGGGCACCGCCGGCCGGATGTCGGCGACGCCGAGGCCGAGCTCGAAGCGGGCGCGCCGCGCGATGGCGGTGGGGTCGTCCTCGTCGGGCCCGGGGTGGCCGCAGACGGTGTTGGTCCACATGCCGGGGAAGGTCGCCTTGTCCACGGCGCGGCGGGTGATGAGCAGGCGGCCCTCGTCGTCGAAGAGATAGGCCGAGAAGGCCCGGTGCAGCGGCGTCTCGCCGTGGTGCACCAGCGGCTTGGGCATGGTGCCGATGGACCGTCCCTCGTCGTCCACGAGGACGATCAGTTCCTGCATGACCTGCATTGTCCACGGCGGGGGCCACCCGGCGCGGGCGTCACTGGTCGTAGTCGACGGTCAGCCGGTCCGAGACCGGCAGGGACTGGCAGGTGAGCACGTAGCCGGCAGCCACCTCCGCGGGCTCCAGGGCGTAGTTGCGGCGCATCCGCACCTCGCCGTCGGTGACCCGCGCGCGGCAGGTGCCGCACACGCCGCCCTTGCAGGCGAAGGGGAGGTCGCCCCGCACCCGCTGCGCGGCGTCGAGCACCGGGACGTCCCGGGGCAGGGTCAGCGGCGTGGCCCGGCCGTCGAGGACGACGGTCACCTCGCTGGCCGGACCGGTGACCGTGGCGGCGTCCCCGCGCACCGGCTCGGGCGGGACGTCGTCGACGTAGAACAGCTCCTGGTGCACCCGCTCCCGCGGCACCCCGAGCTCCACGAGCGCGGCCCGGGCATCGGTGACCAGCCCGTGGGGGCCGCACAGCCACCAGTGGTCCACGTGCCGGACGTCCACCAGCGCCCCGACGAGGCGGCGCAGCCGCTCCCCTCCGAGCCTGCCGCTGGTCACGTCGGCGTCGCGGGCTTCCCTCGAGAGGACGTGCAGCAGCGTGAACCGCGGGCCGTGGCGGTCCTTCAGGTCCGCCAGGTCGTCGGCGAACATGACCGTGTCCGCCCGCCGGTTGCCGTACAGCAGCGTGACGGTGGATCGCCCGTCGGCGAGCGCCGTGGCCGCGAGGGAGAGCGCGGGCGTGATGCCGGAACCGGCCACCACGAAGACGTGCTCGCCCGGCGTCGAGAGGTCGGCGGTGAACCGGCCCGACGGCGGCAGCACCTCCACCTGGTCCCCCTGCGCGACCTGGTGCACCAGCCAGGAGGAGAACAGGCCGCCGGGCACCTCCCGGACGCCGATGCGCAGCGGCGCTCCGGCGGATGCACAGATCGAGTAGTCGCGGCGCTCGTCGCGGCCGTCCGCGAGCCGGCGCAGGGTCAGCGACTGCCCCGGCCGGAAGGCGAACTCGTCCGCGAGCTCCGGTGGGACGTCGAAGGTGACGGCCGCGGCGTCGTGGGTCAGCCGGTCGACCCGGGCGACGGTCAGCCGGTGGAACGTCCGGTGCCGTGGAAGGGCGGGGGCGAAGCTGACCGGAGCGGCGCCCACTAGATCTCCTTCACGTGCTCGAACGGCTCGCGGCACTCGCGGCACCGGCGCAGCGCCGTGCACGCGGTCGCACCGAACTCGCTGACCTCCTCGGTGTCGGGTGACCCGCACAGCGGGCACGCGGCCGCCCGGCGGGAGGGGCCGAGGTCCAGGGGAACGGGACCCGGGAGGCGTTGGGGGGCCGCACCGGGCGGGGCGATCCCGGCCTGGGCGAGCTTGCGGCGGCCCTCGTCGGTGATCCAGTCGGTGCTCCAGGCCGGGGAGAGCACGGTGCGGACGTCGACCCGGTCGAAGCCCGCGTCGTGCAGCGCGTGCAGCAGGTCGGCCCGCATGACGCCCATGGCGGGGCAGCCCGAGTAGGTCGGGGTGAGCTCGACGACCACGGTGCCGTCGTGCTCGCGGCGCACGTCCCGGAGCACCCCCAGGTCGGCCAGGGTGAGGACCGGCAGCTCGGGGTCGACGACGGTCTCGGCCACCGTCCGCGGCTCGACGGCCGGGCCGGTGTCGCCCGCCGACCGCCGCAGGGTCCGCCCGCTCACCACGTCGCTCCGGGATGGGCGCGGGCGACGTCCTGGAGGCGGTCCAGCAGGACGGTCAGCTCCGGACCGTGCTCCCCGGCCCGCCCGCGCGGCGGGGCGTCGGCCGGCCAGGCGGGAACGGCCAGCGTCGCCCGGGTCAGCACCTGGGTCAGGACGCCGCGCACCTCGTCCCGCAGCTCTGCCGGGTCGATCCCCACGCCCGCGTCGGCGAGCCGCCGCTCGACGGGCGTGGCGGTGAAGAGGTCCGCCGTCAGCGGCCAGACGGCGTCCGCGGCGGTCCGGGCACGCCGGTGCGACTCCGCCGTCCCGTCGCCGAGGCGCAGGACCCAGCGGGCGGCGTGGTCGCGGTGGTAGGTCAGCTCGGGGACGGCCTTGGCCGCGACGGCGGCCAGCACCGGGTCGCGGGAGGTCCGGAGCCGGGCGGCGAGGGCGAGCCGCCAGGTGGCGGCCACCAGCAGCCGGACGACGACGTGCGCGAAGTCGCCGTCGGGCGCCGTCACCAGGGCGGAACAGCGGAACTCGTCCGGGTCGCGGAAGTAGGCGAGGGCGTCCTCGTCGGGCACCCCGGGCCCGGCGCGCTCCCGCGAGCGGCCCAGCACGCCGGCCGACCCCGCCCGGGACAGCAGCAGCCGCGCCTGCCCGAGGAGGTCGAGGGCGATGTTGGCCAGCGCGACCTCCTCCTCGAGCTCCGGGGCGCGGGTGATCCACTCGGTGAGCCGCTGGCCGAGGACGAGCGCGTCGTCGCCGAGCATCAGGCAGTAGGCGCCCAGGTCGGCGGGGTCGACGGCGTCGGGGACCGTGGCGTCGACGCCGGCCAGCGGGTCGTCGAAGCCGGTGCCGAACGCCCAGCGCGCCTCGTCGCCATGAGCCGCGGTGAGCGCGTCGTACACGGTCTCCTGGTGACCCATGGCGCAACGCTCCTTTGCTGGCTGACGGGAGGCTGGAAGGCCCCCTTCCAGGGGCCCGCCGCCGAGGTACGAGGTGGCGGGGAGGAAGGGGGTCCTATATGTGGGGGACGTCGTCGGGGATGTCGTAGAACGTCGGGTGGCGGTAGACCTTGTCGCCGCTCGGCGCGAACATCGGGTCCTTCTCGTCGGGGCTCGAGGCGGTGACGTCGGCGGAGCGGACCACCCAGATGCTCACGCCCTCGTTGCGGCGCGTGTAGAGGTCGCGCGCGGCGTGCACGGCCATCTCGGCGTCGGGTGCGTGCAGCGAGCCGACGTGCACGTGGTTGAGCCCGCGCTTGCCGCGGACGAACACCTCGTAGAGCGGCCAGTCGCGGCGGCTCACCGTCGGCTCGGGCTGCACCGGGACACCGGAGAGCGGAACGGCGCCGTGGCCACCTTCGGCGGTCATCTCGCTCATGCGCGCTTCTCTGCTGCGTGCTTCTCCGCGTAGGCCGTGGCCGCTTCGGTCACCCAGGCGTTGTCGTCGCGGGCCGCGCGGCGGCGGGCGAGGCGCAGGCGGTTCATCGCGCCCTCCCCGCTGATCACCCGCTTGAGCTCGGACCAGTCGATGGCGCCGAACCGGTGGCGGCCCGTCTCCGGGTCGAGGGACAGCTCGGGGTCGGGGAGCGTGACGCCCAGGAACTCCGCCTGCGGCACGGTCATGTCGACGTAGCGCTGACGCAGCTCGTCGTTGGTGTGCCGCTTGATCCCCCACGCCATCGACTGCGCGGTGTTGGGGCTCTCCGCGTCGGGCGGGCCGAACATCATCAGCGAGGGCCACCACCACCGGTCGACGGCGTCCTGCACCATCGCCCGTTGCTCGTCGGTGCCCCGCATCATCGTCAGCAGCAGCTCGTAGCCCTGCCGCTGGTGGAACGACTCCTCCTTGCAGATGCGGATCATCGCCCGGGCGTAGGGCCCGTAGGAGCTGCGGCACAGCGGCACCTGGTTGCAGATCGCCGCGCCGTCGACCAGCCAGCCGATCACCCCGACGTCGGCGTAGCTGAGCGTCGGGTAGTTGAAGATCGAGCTGTACTTCTGCCGGCCCTCGATCAGCTTGTCGGTGAGGTCGGCCCGATCGGCGCCGAGCGTCTCGGCGGCCGAGTAGAGGTACAGCCCGTGACCCGCCTCGTCCTGGACCTTCGCCAGCAGGATCGCCTTGCGGCGGAGGCTGGGGGCGCTGAGCAGCCAGTCGCCCTCCGGCTGCATGCCGATGATCTCGGAGTGCGCGTGCTGGGCGATCTGGCGGACGAGCGTCCTGCGGTAGCCGTCGGGCATCCAGTCGCGCGGCTCGATGCGGTGCTCGGCGGCGATGGTGTCGTCGAAGTGCCGCTGGAGCGCCTCGATGTCAGGGGTGGTCCCAGGGTCTGCCGCGGGAGCGGGAACGGGGGGCGATGCGATCGACAAACGACCCTCCTCCGCATTTACTGACCAGGTGGTCGGTAAAGTCTACCCGGTCATGAGACCTGAGTCACACACCCTCGCCCGCCGACGCGGACGGCCCGGTCACTCGCTCGACTCGCTGCTCGCCGTCGCCGTCGACGCCTTCATCGAGCGCGGTTTCGAGGCGACGAGCATGGACGAGCTGGCCGGCCGGCTCGGCGTCACCAAGTCGGCCATCTACCACCACGTGCCGCGCAAGGACGAGCTCCTGCGGCTGGCGCTCGACCGCGCCCTGGACGGCCTGTTCGCCGTCGTCCGGGAGCCCGGGGCGGTCACCGGCCCCGCCATCGACCGCCTGGAGCACGTCGTGCGCGGCTCCGTCCGGGTGCTCACATCGGAGCTGCCCTTCGTGACGCTGCTGCTGCGGGTCCGCGGGAACTCCGACGTGGAACGTGCGGCCCTGGAGCGACGGCGGGAGTTCGACCGCGTCGTCACCGGCCTCGTGCGGCTGGCCGCGACGGAGGGCAGCGTGCGCGACGACGTCCCCCCGGGCGTGGTCGCCCGGCTGCTGTTCGGCACCGTCAACTCGCTCACCGAGTGGTACCGCCCGGACGGCCGGCTGTCCGCGGAGGCGGTGGCCGACGCCGTGATCGCGACGGCGTTCTCCGGCCTGCGCACCACCTGATGCATGGAGCGGCGGGCCACCGGGGCACAGTTCCCCCGTGGACAGCTTCCGCCGTGACGGCCTGACCTTCGACGTCCTCGACGCCGGCCCCTCCGACGGCGAGCCCGTCGTCCTCCTGCACGGCTTCCCCCAGGACGCCACCGCCTGGGCGCGGGTGAGCCCGGCGCTCCACCAGCACGGGCTGCGGACCCTCGCCCCCGACCAGCGGGGCTACTCCCCCATGGCCCGACCCCACGGGCGGTCCCGGTACACCCTCCGCGAGACGACGGCCGACGTCCTCGCCCTGCTCGACGCCGCCGGACTGGAGAGCGCCCACGTCGTCGGCCACGACTGGGGCGCACTCGTGGGCTGGGCGCTGGGCGCCTGGCACCCCGACCGGGTGCGCACGCTCACCGCTCTCTCCGTGCCGCACCCTGCCGCGATGAGCAAGGCGATGGTCTCCAGCGACCAGGCGCTGCGCTCCTCCTACGTCGGCTTCTTCCAGCTGCCGGTGATCCCCGAGCAGCTGCTCCTGGCGGGCAACGGGGCGGCCCTGCGGCGGCTGCTCGCCCACGGCGGCGTCCCCGACGACGCCGTCGACCGCTACGTCGCCCGGATGCGCGAGCCGGGCGCCCTGTCGGCGGCGCTGGGCTGGTACCGGGCCCTCCCGTGGAGCGGGCGGGACCCGGTGGGCCGCGTCCGGGTGCCCACCCTGCACGTGTGGAGCACCGGCGACGCCTTCCTGGGCCGCGCGGCGACGGAGGCCACCGAGCAGTTCGTGAGCGCGCCCTACCGCCTCGAGGTGCTCGACGACGTGAACCACTGGATCCCCGAGCTGGCGCCCGACCGGGTCGCGGAACTGGTCACCGCCCACGTGCGCACCGCCTGAGCCGCTCGTGACGACGACGCCGGCCCCGCTCTCCCGCGCCGAGCGGCTGGACCGGCTGCCCTTCACCCGGGAGCACGGCCGCCTGGTGGTGGGGTCGGGGCTCGGCTGGGCGCTCGACGCCATGGACGTCGGGCTCATCTCCTTCGTCATGGCCGCCCTCGCCGTGGAGTGGCAGCTGTCGGCCACCGAGCTGTCGTGGATCGGGTCGATCGGCTTCGCCGGGATGGCGATCGGGGCCACTCTGGGCGGACTGCTGGCCGACCGGTTCGGACGGCGGCAGGTCTTCGCGATCACCCTGCTGGTCTTCGGGGTGGCGACCGGCGCGGCCGCGCTGTCCTGGTCGGTCGGCGCGCTGCTGGTGTTCCGCTTCCTGATCGGGCTGGGCCTGGGCGCGGAGCTGCCGGTGGCCTCGACCCTGGTCAGCGAGTTCGCCCCCGCCCGGGTGCGCGGCCGCATGGTGGTGCTGCTCGAGGCGTTCTGGGCGGTGGGGTGGACGCTGTCGGCGCTCATCGGCTACTTCGTCGTCCCGGGCAGCGACGACGGCTGGCGGTGGGCGCTGGCGATCGGCGCGCTGCCCGCGCTCTACGCGGCGTTCGTCCGGCGGAGCCTGCCGGAGTCGGTGCGGTTCCTGGAGACCCGCGGCCGCGTCGAGGAGGCCGAGGCCGCGGTCCGGCGCTTCGAGCACGCCGCCGGCGTGCCGCCGGTGGAGTCGCCCGTGGCCGAGCCGACGCCGTCCCCCGGGCCACGGGCCCTGTGGGCCGTCGGCACCCGGACGCGGACGGCGGCCCTCTGGGTCGTGTGGTTCAGCATCAACTTCGCCTACTACGGAGCCTTCATCTGGCTGCCGACGCTCCTCGTCGCGAACGGGTTCTCCCTCGTCCGGTCGTTCGGGTTCACGCTGGTCATCACGCTGGCCCAGCTCCCGGGCTACGCGGTCGCCGCCGTCCTCATCGAGCGGTGGGGCCGGCGGGCGACGCTCGCCACCTTCCTGGCCGGCTCGGCGGTGGGCGCCGGTCTCTTCGCCGCCGCCGACGGGGAGACCGCCGTCCTGGTCACCGGCATGGTCCTGTCCTTCTTCAACCTCGGCGCGTGGGGCGCGCTCTACGCGGTGACCCCTGAGGTGTACCCGACCGTGCTCCGGGCGACCGGCGCCGGTGCGGCAGCGGGCTTCGGCCGGCTCGCGTCGATCGCGGCCCCGCTGTGCGTCCCGCTGTTGCTGGACGCCGGGGGGACCGGGACGGTGTTCGGCACGTTCGCGGCCTTCTTCGTCCTCGGCGGGATCGCCACCTGGTGGCTGCCGGAGCGCCGGGGTCGGGCGTTGGAGGACGTCCGGCCTCCCTCCGCCGCCCGCGGAAGCTGAGCCGCACCGGAACACCTGTCCGCCGGGCGGCCCGTGGAGCACAGTCTGCGGGCATGACCCTCGATCCGGTCGCGACGAATCCCCGGCACTACGCGGTCGTCTACGAGAACGACCGGGTCCGGGTGCTCGAGTACACCGACCAGCCCGGCGACCGGACGACGCCCCACGAGCACCCGGACAGCGTCATGCACACCCTGAGCGCGTTCCGGAGACGGCTGCACTCGGGCGGGAACCACCGCGACGTCGAGATGCCGGCGGGCCTGACCGGGTGGCTGCCCGCGCAGCAGCACAGCGGCGAGAACATCGGGGACACACCCACCCATGTGCTGTTCGTCGAGCTCAAGGAGGCGAGGGGTGCCTCGGGCACCTCCCTCGGTCCCGCCTGACCCGGCATCATCCCGCGCATGACCGAACCCGACGGCTTCCCCCGTGCCATCGGCCGGCCCGCGACAGCCGCCCTGCTCGACGCCGGGTACACCGACCTCGCCGAGCTCGACGGCGTGGCCGAGGCCGACCTCCTCCACATCCACGGCGTCGGCCCGAAGGCGGTCGCCGTGCTCCGCGAGGCCCTCGCGGCCCGCGGGCTCTCCCTGACCTGACTACATGCAAAGACTTCTTTGCAAAGGTTGCTTTGCAAGCTACCGTCACCGGCATGGCAGACCCGCCTCCCGGCGCAGCGATCGACGTCCACGACGTGCGGGCCCTGCGCGCCCTCGCCCATCCCCTGCGCATGAGCCTGCTGGCGACCTTGCGCAGCGACGGTCCGTCCACCGCGAGCCGGCTCGCCGAGCGTCTCGGTGAGAGCAGCGGCGCCACCAGCTACCACCTGCGCCAGTTGGCGGGCTTCGGCTTCGTCGAGGAGGTACCGGACGAGGGCACCACCCGCGAACGGTGGTGGCGCGCCCTGCACCGCAGTACCCGCTGGAACACCGAGGACTTCCTGGACGAGCCGGGCGGCCCCGAGATCGTCGACGAGCTCACCGACCGGCTCGTCGCCCACCAGCGCCGCATGCTCGCGGCGTTCGCGGCCGAGCGCGAACGGGCCGACGCCGCGTGGCGGGCGGCCGCCTCGCTCAACGACTGGGCCCTGCGGATCTCCCCCGCACGGGCGCGGGAGCTCATGGACGAGCTGAACGGCGTCCTGCAGCGCTGGCGGGACGAGGAGGAGGAGCCCGACCAGCCCCTCGTGCACGTGCTGCTCGACCTCTTCCCGCTGCAGGACTACCCGTTGTGACCGCCGTCCTGACGCCCGACCAGGCCCGCCGCCGGTTCGTCGGCCTGACGGCGCTCCGCTGGCTCCCCGTCGGCGTCGCGGTGCCGGTCTCGGTCCTGCTGGCGACGGCGCGCGGCCTCTCCCCGGCCGACATCGGCCTCGTCGTGGCCCTCTACGGAGCCGTGACCCTCGTGCTCGAGCTGCCGACCGGCGGGCTGGCCGACGCGATCGGCCACCGGCCGGTGCTCGCCCTCTCCGGGCTGTTCACCACCGCCGGCCTGGCGACCATGGCCGTCGCCGACTCCGTGCTCCTGTTCGCCGTCGCCTGGGCGCTCAAGGGGGTGGCGCGCGCGCTCGACTCGGGGCCGCTCGAGGCCTGGTACGTCGACACCGTGCACCGCACCGACCCGGATGCCGACCTCACTCCGGGGCTGTCCCGCGCGGGCGCGGCCGACGCCGCGGGCCTCACCCTCGGCGCCGTCCTCGGGGGCGTGCTCCCCCTGCTCGCCGGACGCGACGGTGCGGCGGCGCTGGCGCTGCCGCTGCTGCTCGCCGCCGGGTTCGCCATGGGGCACGTGGTGGCCGTCCTGCTGCTCGTCGTCCCCGTCTCCCCCGACCGCGCGTCGAGCCTCGGCGCGCTGCGGGCCGGCGTGCGCGAGGTCCCCCTCGTCGTGTCGTCGACCGTGCGGCTGGTGCTGCGCGACCGGCTGCTCCGGCTGCTGCTCACGGTCTCCCTGCTCGTCGGGATCGTGCTCACCTCCCTCGAACTGCTCGGGCCGTTGCACTTCGCCGAGCTCGCCGGGTCCCCGGAGGTGGGGTCCGCGGTCTTCGGGGTCGTCACCGCGATCTCCTTCGCCGCGGCGGCCGTCGGATCGCTGCTCGCGCCGGCCGCGGGCCGCGCCGCCGGGGGTTCGGTGGTGCTGGTCAGTGCGGTCACCTCGGTGCTCGCGGCCGGGGCGATCGCGGCGTTCGCCGTGGCACCGGGCGTCGTCCTCGCCGCCGTCGCCTACTCGGCGTTTTACCTGCTCAACGGGGCGGCCTGGCCGCTGCGCAAGCAGCTCATGCACGACCAGACGACGTCGTCGCAGCGCTCGACGACGGTGTCGGCGTCGTCGCTGGCCCTGATGGTGGGCGGGATCCTCGGCAACCTGCTCCTCCCCCGGCTGGCCGACTCCGCCGGGCTGCCCACCGGCCTCCTCGCCGGAGCCGCCGGGATGCTGCTCCTGGCCCTGGTGTCGCTGGGGCTGCGGGCACGGCCCGCCGGAGTCGGCCGACCGGCGCAGAGGTCGGCCGTCGCGGGGTGACCACCGGTTGGGCGCGATCCGGTCGGGTAGCGGCACCTCATGCCCGATACCTCCCCCGGCCACCTCGACGGGCTGCGCGTCGCCGTCACCGGCGCCTCCGGCAACGTCGGCACCGCGCTGCTCCGCCGGCTCACCGCCCCGGGCTCCGGCGTCGCGGAGGTCCGCGGGCTGGCCCGCCGGCAGCCGCCGGACGTCCCGCCGTACGCGGGGGTCCGGTGGCACCTGGCCGACCTCGGGGAGACCGGGAGCGAGGATGCGCTGACCGGCTTCCTCGACGGCGTCGACGCCGTCGTCCACCTGGCGTGGGCCCTGCAACCCGGCCGGCGCCCCGACGACCTCCGGCGGGTCAACGTCGAGGGGACCCTGCGGGTCGTCCGGGCCGCCGCGGCGGCCGGGATCTCGCAGTTCGTGCACATGTCGTCCATCGGCGCCTACGCCGCCGGTGCCGTCGGGCAGAAGGTGACCGAGGACTGGCCGACGACCGGCATCCCCAGCGCCCAGTACAGCCGGGACAAGTCCGAGGCGGAGCGGCTGGTCCGCCAGGTCGCGGCCCGGCATCCCGACCTCGCACTGACCGTCGTCCGCCCGACGCTGGTCCTGCAGCCGGAGGCGGGCAGCGAGATCGGCCGGTACTTCCTCGGGCCGCTGGTGTTCGGCGCCGCGCGGATGCTGCCCGGGGCCGTCGCCCGCCGGCTGCCGCTGCCGCTGCCGTCGCTCGCGCTCTCCTTCGTGCACGCCGACGACGTCGCCGACGCCCTGGTGCGCATGCTGGACCGCCGCGCGGACGGCCCCTTCAACATCGCCGCCGAACCGGTGCTCGACGCGAACGCGATCGCCCGGGCACTCGGCACGGTGCGGATCCCCGTCCCGGCAGCGGCCGTCCGCGCCTCGCTGCACGCGGCGTTCGCCGCGCACGTCGTGCCGACGGAGCCGGGCTGGCTGGACATCGGGACCGGCGTGCCGGCCCTCGACACGGCCCGCGCCCGGCGGCTGCTCGGCTGGGCGCCTGCTCACCGCAGCGACGACGTGCTGGCCCAGTTCGTCGCAGCGCTGGGCCGGGGCGACGGCGCACCGGGCTCCCTGCTGCAGCCGGCGGGCGGCCGCTCGCTGGACCCGTCGGGCGACCCGGCGAACGCCCCTGGGCCGCGCGCCGACTGAGCCTCAGCCCGGAGTGCTGCCCAGCAGCGTGCGGGTCATCGCGTTGCGCGTGTCGAGCAGCTCGTCGAGGGCCGCGGTGAGGTCGGCCGCGGAGACGGCCAGCTCCTCGTCGGTCGCGGTGCGCGTGGCGGCGAGCAGCGCGGCACGGCGGAGCAGCTCCTTCAGGAAGGACGCCGTCACCCCCTCGGTGCGGGCCAGGACGTCGTCCAGCCCCGACGTGTCGACGCGCAGCTCACCCCGGTAGAGCTCGAAGAGCGACCGCCGGCCGGCGGCGTCCGGCAGCTCGAGGGCCACCGCCTGGTCGACCCGTCCGGGGCGGGCGGCCAGCGCCGGCTCCAGCAGATCGGCCCGGTTCGTGGTCAGCACGAAGACGACGTCGGCGTCCTCGGCGAGCCCGTCCATCTCGTTGAGGAGCTGGAACAGCAGCGGGTGCTGCCCCGGGTGCATGCCGCGGTCCTCGGCGATGAGGTCGACGTCCTCGATGACCAGCATGGCCGGCTGCAGAGCCCGCGCCACCGAGCACGCCTCGGCGATGAGGTGCAGCGCGTTCCCGGTGAGCTGGATGACCGTCGTCCCCACGAGGCTGCTGGTGAGGTACCGGACGGTGTGCGTCTTGCCGACCCCCGGCGGACCGTAGAGCAGGAGTCCCCGCTTGAGGTGCTGGCCCGCGGCGAGCAGCCGCTCCTTGTGCCGCGCGACGTCCACCACCTGACGTCGCACCTCGGCCAGGGTCTCCGGGCTCAGAACGAGCTGCTCGGCGGTCATCGTGGGCCGGCGGTGGAACTGGAGGAGCGTCTGGCCGTGGCCGAAGACCTCCTGGCCGAACGAGAGCACCTGGCCGCGGAAGACGTTCCGGTCCAGTGTCGCCTGCCTGACCGCGGCGGCCACCTCGGCCGCGGCTCCGTCCGCCGTGCTCACGATCTGCACCGACACGTGGTTCGTGCCGAACTCCGGGGTAGCGCCGCGCAGGAGCAGGGCCGTGCGCACGTCGCCCTCGCGCACGAGGTAGATCCCGCAGCGCTGACAGGCGCGGGACTCGCCGTCGGGTCCGCAGGCCAGGTTGACGGTGGCCGGGTTGCCCGGCCGCAGTCCCATCGGGTGGTGCGGCCCCTCCTCGGCGGAGAGCAGGTCACCCAGGCCGAACATCGTGTGCTGGAAGTTGGTGACGCCCACGAGCTCCCAGCTCCGGCGGGGGTCGGCCAGCCACGCGTCGAGGCCCGCCTGGACGTTGACGTGGTCGTACGCGGGCCAGGTCTCCTCGACCACGTCCAGGGTGGTCGCCGCGGGGCCGAGGTGGTCGCCGAGGATCCTCGACAGCCGCGGCCGCTCACCGGCCCGCGCCGCGCCGATCACGGCCCGGAGGCCCCGGCGGGCCAGCCGCCCGACATCGGCGAGTTCCGGTCGTACGTCCCCGTCCAGCGGTCCCGGCACGGCGCCGGGCAACGCTCCGGGATAGGCACTCCAACCTGCTCGCGCCAATGCGTTCTCCTGCCTCGTCGAGGGGCGGACGGTAGCGGTACGCAGCGGATTCGGTCCAGCGAGAATTCAGCCCCAGAACAGCGCGGTCGGGTCGCTGTCGAGCTCCGCCAGGAGCTCGTCCACGGTGGCCGCGAAGGGTAGGTCGGCGTACTCGTGCCAACGCTCGTCCCGGTCTCGCCAGTACAGCCGCCAGACGCCGCGCGACGTGAGGTATCGCAATCGCGCGACCGGGATGGTGGTCCAGTCGTCCCCCGCGGTCTGGCTCCACGGCGGGCGACGCTCCACGATCGTCACGTCGCGGCCGGAGACGTCGGCCTCCACCCGCACCTGGTCACGAGCGCGCTCGGGCACTCGGTCCCGGCACCATCGCCGCACACGCGCCATGTCCAGCAGCGAACTCCGCCACGCTCGAAATCCTGCCCGTCGGCGCTGTCCACAGGACGACACGGGACCAGCCGTCCCTATCCCTAGCCTTCAACCGTGGGCAGCGATCGGCAACGAATCACCGACCTGCCGGTTGATCAGCGCCCCCGGGAGCGACTGCGCCGGCTCGGCGCTGACGCTCTCACCGATGCCGAGATCGTCGCCATCCTCATCGGAGCCGGCCGTCCCCATCGCAATGCCGTCGACCTGGCACGGGACCTGATCGACAGCGTGGGCGGAGTTGCGGGCCTCGTAACGGCGACGGTCGACGAGGTCGAGCGGGTGGCCGGGCTGGGCCCGGCGGCGGCCGGGCGGATCATGGCCGCCACCGAGCTTCGCCGACGCGCAGCGCTCGCTGCTGCACCCCCGACCCTCTCGGGATCCGCCGGCGTCGCAGCTGCGGTGCTCCCTCACCTCCAGGACCGCCATCGCGAACGGATGGTCGTCGCCGTGCTGGACCGGCGGCTGCGGGTGCTCGACGTCGTGACCCTCGCCGAGGGGACGACGGCGCACGCGACAGCACCGACCGCGGACATCCTGCGGACGGTGCTGTCGCGCGGCGGCCAGGCATTCGCGCTGGCCCACAACCACCCGGGCGGGTCCCTGGAACCGAGCCCCACCGACAGGACGACGACGGTTCAGGTTCGAGCCGCCGCCGAGGCGTGCGGTCTGCGCTTCCTCGACCACCTGGTCGTCGCCGGCGAGGACTGGCGAGCGATCTGACTTCAGTTAGTCCAGCTTCGAGAATACCTCGTTTCGCGCCGCCTGAGGCAAGGCGTCAGACAGCTCCGTACGGCGCCTGACGGCCACCAACGTCTCACGGCACCGCTCAAGTCGGGCAACGATTGTCCGCTGCGCCGCCAGACTCGGCAACGGGACCTTCAGGGTGAGAAGGGCTTCAACCTTCAGCCGATTACGACTGGTTGGCGTCCCACCAGAACTCAGCGATATGACCCGATCCCACACCGACGGCAGCGCCAACCATTCACGTAAGAATTCTGGGAGCACCCTGTCTTCATCGATACGAAGAGTAGGAAACTCGCTCGAAACTACCAGTCCATCATGGGACTTGGATGCAAGCGCGAACGACCCCTTCCAGGCAAATAGACGATTATAAACCAAGTCTCCGGGCTTGACCTCGTATAGCAGCTTCGCCTCGATCGCCGACCCTGGCAAGACATCGCGCTCGAACAAGCCCTCGCCATACCATCGAACCCCGGCTGTTCGAAATGTCTCGTTCGGCAGTACTGCGCGGGGACGTTGAACCTGGCTCGCGAGTTCCCCAAGCCCAACTTCAATATGATCAGAATTCCGCACGAGCTGATTTCGAAGCGAAGCGACGACCGCTACGGCCGAATTCGTTGCCTCTTCACTCTGAGCCGACATTGCGAACAAACGATCTAGGTATGCTACATATTCCTGCTGCTCTGGCAGGCTGGGCAGGGGAACGGAAAGCGCTTCGAACGCCTTAATGCCGAGCGTACGGTTGCGATCTGCCGATCCTGGGGAAGCCTTCGACAAAGCAGTTGTTCCCGCATCTGAGGCGAAATAATGCCAGATGTAGCGCACGCACAAGTCATCAATCACCGGAACGTAGGCTAGGAATCGATTCGACGCGACCAGATCAACGTCCCCCTTGCCAGCAACAGCGACAGCGCCTTCCCAAGCCTTGATATTGCTGACCACCAGAGACTCCGCTGGAAGTTCAAAGTAGCGCAGCTTGCTTAGTTCGGCTCCGGTGCACGCCTGATACCGAATTAATCCCTTCGCGAAGGACCTGACGCCAATCGGGGAATACTGGGCGGTGGGGTCGACCTGTACTGGGCGGCGCTCCAGTCGCAGGGCATCCCCCACGCGGACGTGTTGGACAGTCACTGAACGTCAGCAACCTCAGTCTGAAGCTGCTCCAGCAGCGCCAAGATCCGCCTCTCGCTGTCGATCAACTCAGCGATCAGCTCGGCGGGTGGCCGATGAGCCAGGTCGTCGGGCCGGTTCGGGTTGTGCAGGTCGAGGTTGAAGTTCTTCACGTCTGCGACAGACACGTTCCATGCGTGCGCCGTCTCCACGCGATCGTTCCGCTCGCTGCCGCCCCACCATGCCTCGCAGTCGGCAAACTCCTCGTACCGGAGTGGCTTGGTCTTCGTGTAGTTCTTGCGCCCGTCCGGGGTCGGGTGCTCGTAGAACCAGATGTCCTTGGTCGGCCCCCCGCGCTCGAAGAAAAGGATGTTGGTGGGGATCAGCGTGTACGGGGAGAACGTGCCGTTGGGCAGCCGCACGATCGTGTGCAGGTTGAACTCCTCCAGCAGCCTCGCCTTGATCCGGCCGCCGATGCCCTCGTCGAAGAGCACCCCGTTCGGTACGACCACCGCGGCACGTCCGCTCTTCGACCGGGTGATCCGCTCCATCACCGACAGCAGGAACAGCCATGACGTCTCCGCCGTCCGGTAATCGGTCTTGAAATAGTCCTTGACCCCAGCTTCCTCCTCGCCACCGAACGGTGGGTTGGTGAGGACCACGTCGACGCCGTCCCGGCGCTGGTCGGCCGCCGAGAAGGTGAGTGCGTTCCCGCGGGTGATCCTCGGCGAGTCGACTTCGTGCAGCAGCAGGTTCATCTGCCCCAACAGGTACGGCATGGGCTTCTTCTCGAACCCCCGCAACGTCCCGCGCAAGGCGGCACGCTGCTGAGCCGGCGTGGCCGAGGCGTCGGCAGCGTGAACCATGTGCTCCCAGGCCTCCACGAGGAACCCGCCCGTTCCCGCAGCAGGGTCCATCACGACCTCGCCGGGTCGCGGGTCCAGCCGGCCCACCATGAACCGGATGACCGGCCGCGGGGTGTAGAACTCGCCGGCGTCACCGGCAGCGTCCCGCATCTCGCGCAGCATCGACTCGTAGAGGTGGGCCATGGTGTGGACGTCGTCGGCGGACACGAAGCTGACCCTGTTCACCTCGTCGACGAGGTCGGCGAGCAGGTAGCCCGACAGCATCCGGTTCCGCGTGTCCCGGAAGATCGCGGCGACCGTCTCGCGGGTGTCACCGGCCGCCCCGCTGCCCGTCAGCTGGGCCAGGTGGGGCAGCAGGTTCTGGTTGACGAACGTGAGCAGCGCATCACCGCTGCGCCGGGTGGTCGAGTTCGCGGCCCAGTCGCGCCAGCGATACGGCGACACGATGGCCGGCCGGTAGCCCGGATCGGTCACTTCCCGGGACTCGTCGAGGTCGTCGAGCGCCTTGAGGAAGAGCAGCCACGCGAACTGTGGGATGCGGTCGGCGTCGCCGTTGAGCCCGGCGTCCTTGCGCATGACGTCCCGGGCCCTCTTGATCACGGCGGACAGACTGGCGGGGGGCTTGGCTACAGACATGCGCTGCTTTCTGTGTAGAGCGGAACGTTGGGAGGAAACTCAGGAAAGGGCCTGTCGGTACACCTCGGTGGCGAGCGACATGGCCGCCGACACGGAACCGGTCGCGGCCCCGACGTCGGTGACGATCGCCTCGTAATCGCGGGCCCAGGACGCCGGTGGATCCGGAAGCCCAGGGGGTGGCTCCCGGCCGTCCCGTGCCGCGAAGAGCGACCGGAGCCGCTCGGCAAGGCGCGGATCGGGCAGCAGCCTGGACTCGACCAGACGCACCACGTCGACGAGATCCTTGACCCGGGTGCTCGGCCGGTTCCCCGCGTAGCTCCGGCAGTTCGCGTGGACTTCTCCGCCGCATCCTGGGCGACGTCGACGGCGAGCACCCTGGCCGGCCCCAGGTCGACGCCGGCCAGCGGCGTCGGGAGGTCGACCAGCTCCGTGCCGCCGAAGGTTTCGCCGACGCGCGCGACGACGTCGACGCGCACGCGGTCGAATACCCGGCCGGCCATCCGGACCTCCACGCTGAACCGCCACCCGCCCTGGCCCGCGTCGTCCGGTCGGAGCGCTGATGCTCCCGTGATGGCGAACCGGAAGAAATCACCGTCCGGGTCGCGATCGAGGGCCTCCGCGAGCGCGTCGCGGAGCGGCTCCACGTCGATGGCCAGGGCGCTGGCCAGATCGAGATCACGGGTCGTGCGGCCCGGTGCTCGAGGCGAGACTCCAGCAGGTAGCCGCCCTTGAGCACCCACCGCTCGTCGTCCGACAGCCGCCGCATGATGCGCTGGAAGACCAACCGGCGCCGGAGTCGACCGGCCTCGGTGCCGAGACCCACGGCCTGGTTCACCAGCCGCGCCTCCAGGGCCGCCCGCATCGCGGCTGCCGACACGGGGGTCACTCGTTGACCTGGGGCAGCGCGGCCAGTGCGCGTTCGAGGCGCAGGGCGGCGGCGGCGCCGAAGGCGTCCATCCGGCGCTGCAGTGTTCCCCGGGTCACCGATCCCGCCGACAGGGCATCGCCGACTGCGGAGGTCAGTTGCTCCTGGGTGACGGCAGTCGTCGCCAGATCGAACAGGGTGCGCGCCGCGGTTGTCACCCGGAAGGAAGCTCGGTCCTCGATGTCGCCGTCGTGCAGGTCGGCGACGTGAACCACCACCCCGTCGGTGGCCGGCCGGGATGCTGGAAGCGTCAGGTGCACGTCACCCAGGTCGAACTCGCCGAGGTCATGGACGTCTGCGGCGGACTGGAAGGAAACGACGCCCTGACCATCGGACCAGACGGTCCACCGGGCGTAGCCGTCGTCGATAGCCGCCGGCCATTCGGCGAGCCGGAAGAGGCCACGGTCGATCCTCACCCAGTTGCCGCGGTCGACGTGGTACTTCTGAGCCTGATAGGTGTAGCCGACCCCGAGCGCCTGTGCGGCCGAGACATAGCCGGCCTGCCGGAAGGCCACCTCGTGCAGCCTGCGACGCAGATCTAGCCGGTCGGACATGCGCCAGACCCTACATCACCAGCGAACTAAACTAGATCTTTAGTTCGCTCCTCCGCCCGGTCACGAAACTACAGTTCGGGCATCAGGCGATGTACAGCCATTCCTGCACAGCGGCTCGCGCCTGGTGCCACGCGTCGGCTCCTCCGAACCGGCCAGCGATCTGCGCCGGCGATCCGATGGCCGAGAGCGGCGGCACCTGTACCACTGACGGAGCGGAGATCTCTTCGATACCTGCTTCGGCGTACCTGTCCAGCAGGAGGGAGAGGACCGCACGCGCCTGTTCGGGATAGGCGTCCAGCTCGGCACGGTGGGCAGTCAGCGCGCGCCCTGCGCGCTCGGCCCGGGTCATGGTCGGCATCCCCCACGCGAGGTGCAGGAGCTGGTCGACGGTGTCCACCTCCGCATCTCCCACTCGCCCCAGCTCCTCCGCTAACCGCACGGGGTCGATGTGATTGCTGCCGAGGAAGGTCACCACGTCCGACCGGGACCGGGGATCGGCCCACGCGCGGAGCAGCGCCTCCGGCTCGTCGAAACGGTCCAGGATCCGCTCGCCGGCCCAGTCCACATAACTCACGAGTCGCGGCTGGCCGGTCGAGACGTCGTGCACCCAGAAACCCTCACTGGTGATGGTCACCGATACGCCCCGCAGCTCGAACTTCTCCTGCGGCGGAGCGTCGTCGGACCCAGGCTCGCCAGCATCCGAGGAACCGCCGCCGCGGTAGTCGGGTTCGGGCTCGGACACCGTCACCGACGGCTCCGGCGGTTCGGTCAGGGTGCCTTCATCGGAGGTCTCGACCGTGCCGTCCTCCAGACCGCCGTCGGGACCGACCGTCTCGGTGGCCGGCGGGCGAAGCGGCGGACCGTCGAAGGTGGGGTCACGGAAGAGCCTCGTCGCGCCGACGAAGTCCATGATCTCGAACTCCGTCTTGCCCTTCTCGGGGTAGAGCCGGGTGCCGCGCCCGATGATCTGCTTGAACTCGGCCATCGAACCGATCGTCCGACCGATGACCACGTACTTGAGGTCCTCGATGTCCACGCCGGTGGACAGCAGGCTCGAAGTGACGGCGATCTGCGGCACGTCCCGCTCCGGATCGGTGAACTGCTCCAGCAGGCGGTCCTTCTCGCGCTCGGCCGACATGATCCGGGCGACCCACTCCGGATCCCGACGGGTGCGGTCCGGCCGGAGATTGCGCAGTTCTTCGCACATGGTCAGGGCATGGGCCGCGTCGACGCAGAAGACGACGGCCCGGTTGTCGGTGTCGCCGATGACAGCGACAATCCGCCGCGCCATGGCCTGCGTGCGATCCGGCAGCCGGAGACGTCGCTCGTAGTCGCGGGTGCCGTACGTGCCCGCTGGGATGAGCCGGCCGTTGCTGTCGCGCTGCCCCTCCACGACCTCCAGCCCGTCCGCGTCGACGTCGAACACGACCCGGCGGATCGTGTACGGCGCGAGGAAACCGTCCTCGATCCCGTCCTTGAGGCTGTAGGTGCAGATCGGGTTGCCGAAGTACTCGAACGTGTCGACGCCACCGCGGTCGACCGGGGTCGCGGTGAGCCCCAGCTGCACCGCCGGGTCGAAGTGCTCGAGGATGCCGCGCCAGTCCGAGTCCGCCCGGGCGCTTCCTCGGTGGCACTCGTCGACGATCACCAGGTCGAAGAAGTCCGGCGGGTAGTTGCGCAGCAGCTCCCGTGTCTCTGCGGTGTCCGCGGGTACGTCGGGATCCGGATGTGCCGTCGTCAGCCCCTGGTACGTGGCGAAGTAGATGTCCGGCGAGTGCCGCGCATCTCTCGTGCTCACCCGGACCACGGCGTCGCCGAACACCCGCTGGAAGTTCTTGCGCATGGGGTCGCTCACCAGGATGTCGCGGTCGGCGAGGTAGAGGACCCGGAAGTTGCGCTCCCCGGTGGTTTCCTGGGTGCGTCGCCGGTAGTTCCAAAGCTTCCACACCAACTGCAGAGCGGTGAACGTCTTGCCCGAGCCGGTGGCCATCACCAAGAGCAGACGGCGCTGGCCTGCGGCCATGGCACACAGGACCTCGTGGATGGCTCGACGCTGGTAGTAGCGGAGCTCCTTCACGCTGCCGTCGGCGTTGAGGTGCTGGCGGTTGAACGGCGATCGCAAATAGTGCTGGGCCTGCTCTCCCAGCTGCCGCGATGAGACCAGCAGGTCCCACGCCTCGACCGGGGTCGGCACGCTGTCGATGTCCTTCTGCAGCCCGGTGACAGCGTTGTACAGCACCCAGCCTCGACCGTTGGTGGACAACGCCAGCGGGGCCCCCAGCTTATCCGCGTAGCGGACCGCCTGCTGGATTCCGTCGCCTGGCTGGGCCCAGAGCCGCTTGGCCTCGATGACAATCAGCGGCAGGCCCGGCTCCAGCTCCAGGACGTAGTCGGCGCGTCGCTTGCGCTGCTCCGGCGGCGGTAACCGGCCGCCCGGGAGGTCCGCCTGCACGCGGTACTGCTCCACGATCTGCTCGTCGCGCCAGCCAGCCCGGCCGAGGGCAGGCCGGACGTAGTCACGACAGGTGTCGTTCTCATCAGGCCCACCGGAGGTCACCGGCAGATCGTAGGCAGTTCAGAGACTCAGTCGTCACCCGAACGGGTCGTCCAGGCGCCGACGTCCCGGCCGGTCGGCGCGAACACGTCGGCGGCCCGCTCCGGGCGCAGGGCGACGAACAGCCCCTCGGCCTCGGCGAGCGTGGTGGTGGGGTCGTCCTCGGCGACCAGCCGGGCGGTCGCGGTGGTGCGGCGACCGTCCGTCGTCCCCATCTCCGCCGTGGCGAGCAGCGGGACGCCGAGCTGCACCGGCCGCCGGTAGGTGACCGTCAGCGTCGCGGTGAGTCCGCCCCGCCCCGCCGCCCGCAGCGCCCGGGCGAGCACGTGGTCGAGCATCGTGGCGACCACCCCGCCGTGGACGAGGCCGGGCGGCCCCTCGTGCGGCTTCCCGAGGGTGACCCGGCCGGTGGCTCGACCGTCCGGCGAGTCCGTCGCGACCATCGGCGGGGCAACCGGGTTGCCCGGCCCGTAGACCGGGCTGTACCAGCGCTCGCCCGTGCTCGGGTCGTCGACGGCGGCGACGTCGTGCAGGCCACGGGTCTCCGCCCGCAGTCGCGCGGCCAGCGAGCGCGCGGCGTCGGTGGCGGCGGCCAGCTCGTCCAGGGAGACCTCGGTGCGGACGGCGGCGTCCACCAGGTCCCGCAGCGCCGCGCCGAGTTCCCCGACCGCCGCGCGGCGGACCTCCCGGCTCACCGGGCCATCCCGGCCTCGCGCAGGAGCCCACCGCCGATGATCACGCGCTGCACCTCGCTGGTGCCCTCGTAGAGGCGGAAGAGGCGGGCGTCGCGGTAGAAGCGCTCGACCGGCGCCGTCCGCAGGTAGCCCATGCCGCCGTGCACCTGGACGGCGGCGTCGGTCGCCCGGCCCACCATCTCGGTGCAGAACAGCTTCGCCGACGACGGCCCGATGGACATGTCCTCCCCGCTGTCGTAGCGAGCCGCGACCTCGCGCACCATGCTGCGGCCGGCCAGCAGCTCGGCGTGCATGTCGGCGAGCAGCCCCTGCACCAGCTGGAACCGGCCGATCGGCGCCCCGCCCTGCTTGGCGGTGGCCGCGTAGGCGACGGATTCGTCCAGCACCCGCTGGGCCATGCCGACGCAGAGGGCGGCGATGTGCAGGCGGCCCCGCGAGAGCACGGTGAGGGCCTTCGAGTACCCGCGCCCCTCCTCGCCGATCAGGGCGTCGGCCGGCACGCGAACGTCGTCGAGGAACACCTCGGCCGTCCAGGCGCCCGACTGCCCCATCTTCTTGTCCTTGGGGCCGACGCTCACTCCCGGCGTCGTGGTCTCCACGACGAAGCTGGAGATGCCCCGGCCGCCGCGCTCGTCGGGGTTGCTGCGGGCGAAGACGACGAAGAGGTCGGCGATCGGGGCGTTGGTGATGTAGCGCTTGCTGCCGTTGATCACCCACTGGTCGCCGTCCCGGCGGGCCGTCGTCCGCAGGCCGGCCGGGTCGGAACCCGCCTCGGCCTCGGTCAGCGCGAAGGAGCCGATCAGCTCACCGGTGGCCAGCCGGGGAAGGTACTTGTGCTTCTGCTCGTCGGTGCCGAACCTCGCGATGACCTGGCCGGCGATCCCGTTGTTGGTCCCGAAGAGGGAGCGGAACGCCGGCGTGGTGTAGCCGAACTCGAAGGCGAGCTGGACGTCCTCGCTCATGGTGACGCCGAGCCCGCCGAACTCCTCGGGGAGGGCGTAGCCGAACAGGCCCATGCCTGCGGCCTGCTCGCGGAGGTCGTCGGGGATCCGGTCCTCGTCCTCGATCAGCTCTTCCCGCGGGACCACGGACTCGCGGACCAGCTGGCGTACGGCGTCCCGGATCTGGCGGAAGTCTTCGGCGTCCACCCGGCCATGGTGACGGCTGGCCGGAACCGGTGCCGCGCCGGGGTGCTGCGACTCGGTTCAACGCACAACCAGAACTTCCTGCAACCGTTCCGTCGCTCTGCGTTGTGATCACGCGGAGGACGACCTAGGGTCGAAATGTCCGTCAGCACCGGGCGCCAGTTCGCAGCCGAGTCCCGGGAGGCATCGTGCCCCAGCTCCGGGCAGCGCTCGTCCCCGCACCGGACCAGGTGGTCGTGCGGCTCACGGGGGACGCGGATCTGTCGACCGCGCCGGTGGTCACCGGGGCGCTCCGCCGGGCCGCCGGCCTGGGAACGCTGCAGCTCGTGGTCGACCTCGCCGGCGCCCGCTTCTGGGACTGCTCCGGTCTGCACGCCCTGGCTGCGTTCACGCGCGAGCTGGCCGGGACCGGCCGGGCCTGCCGGCTGGTCGGCGCACAACCGGCCACCCGTCGGCTCATCGGGATGGCGAACCTCGCCGGCGTCCTCGAGCTGGACGGCGGGCTCACCCCGCGGGTCGCCCCACCGACCGCCGTCGACTCCCCCACGCCCGTGCGCCGGCGGTCCCGCCGGCCGAGGGTGCCCGTGACCGGCGACCTGGTGGCCGCCGGTCACGCGCGCTGAGCGGTCAGGCCAGGGCGTCGAGCCGGGCCATGTCCTCGTCGGAGAGCGTCAGGCGCGCCGCACCGAGGTTCTCGGTCAGGTGGTCGACGGACTTGGTCCCCGGGATGGGCAGGATCACCGGGGACTTCTGCAGCAGCCAGGCCAGCGCCACCTGCGAGGGGGTTGCGTCCAGTTCGCGGGCGATGTCGGCGACCGGGCTGTCGGGTGCCGCGAGGTCGCCGGTGGCGATCGGGAACCACGGGATGAACGCGATCCCCTCGGCGGCGGCGTAGTCGAGCACGTCCTGGCTCTTCCGGTTCGTCAGGTTGTAGAGGTTCTGCACGCTGACGATCTCGGCGATCTCGCGGGCGGCCCTCAGCTCCTCCACGGAGACCTCGGAGACGCCGATGTGGCGGACCTTGCCCTGGTCCTGCAGGTCCTTGAAGGCGCCGAGCTGGTCGGCCAGCGGCACCTGCGGGTCGATGCGGTGCAGCTGGATCAGGTCGATCCGGTCGACCTTCAGGTTCCGCAGCGACAGCTCGACCTGCTGGGTGAGGTACTCGGGGCGGCCGCACACCGGCCACACGCCGGGACCGGTGCGGGTCAGGCCGGCCTTGGTGGCGATGACGAGGCCCTCCGGGTACGGGAAGGCCGCCTCGGCGATGATCTGCTCGCTCACCTGCGGGCCGTAGGAGTCGGCGGTGTCGATGAAGTCGACGCCCTGCTCGATCGCGGACTGCACGACCGCGAGAGCGCCCGGACGGTCGAGGGGCTCGCCCCAGACGCCGGGACCGGTGAGCTGCATGGCGCCGTACCCGAGGCGGTGGACGGGCAGGTCCCCGCCGATGCTGAACGTGTCGCTGATCTGTGCAGTGGTCATACCGATGGCCAGCACACCAGGCCGCGCGGGTGTTCCCGGCCGCGTGTTCGATGTCGGCATGGGCGAGATCGTGGTGCTGAGGCACGGCCAGACCGAGTGGAGCCGCGACGGGAAGCACACCGGGCTCACCGACGTGCCGCTGCTGCCCGAGGGCGAACAGCAGGCGCGGGAGGTCCGCGAGGCGCTGGCCGGGCGCACGTTCGTCGAGGTGCGGGTCAGTCCTCGGCAGCGGGCCCGCCGGACGGCCGAGCTCGCCGGGCTGGACGCGACCGCCGTCGACGACGACCTCGTCGAGGTGGACTACGGCGGCTACGAGGGCCGCACGACGGCGGAGATCAGCGACGAGCTGGGCCGCGAGTGGTCGGTCTGGCGGGACGGCACCGTGCCCGGCGACTCACCCGGCGAGACCCTGGCCGCGGTCGGCGCACGCGTGGACCGGGTGCTCGACCGGGTGCGCGCGCGGCTCGGGGACGGCGACGTCGCCCTGGTCGCGCACGGCCACGTGCTGCGGATCCTGACCGCGCGATGGCTCGGTCTGGCCCCCGAGGCCGGCGCGCTGTTCGCCCTACCTGCCGGCAGCTACGGCGTCCTCGGTCACGAGCACCGCCGTCCGGTGCTCACCGCCTGGGCGCCCCGCTGACCGGGACCGCCGGCTGATCGTGCGAACCGCACCTGCGGGTCGCCGTCCTCGTGCTGGAGCGTGGGGACGGCGACCCGGAGGCGAGGACGGCGGACGCCGCCCCGGCATCAGGCTCGGTGCGAAGTGACGGGCTGCCAGCGGCCCTCCGGCTCCTCGACCGGCGGGTCGGGGCGCACCGGGCGGCCGAACAGCCAGCCCTGACCCATGTCCGCGCCCAGCGCGGTCACCTCGTCGGCCAAACGCTCGGTCTCGATCCCCTCCGCGACGACCACCGCGCCCAGCTGGTGGGCCAGGTCGGTCACCGCCTTGAGGACCGTGCGGGCGCCGTCGTCGGGCAGCTCCTGCACCAGGGCCTTGTCGAGCTTCACCACCTCGGGCCGGACGGCGGCAAGCAGCGACAGGCTCGACCAGCCGGCGCCGACGTCGTCGAGCGCCACCCGCCACCCCAGCGACCGGTAGTGGTCGAGGATCGAGACCAGGTGGCCGCGGTCTGCGATCGCGTGGGACTCGACGACCTCGAAGACCAGCTGCTCCGGCGCGATGCCCGTGTCGTGCACGACGCGCTCGGTGCTGGCCAGGCAGACCTGCGGCCGGTAGATCGAGGTCGGGTCGAAGTTCACGAAGAGGTCGTCGTCGCCCAGCCACGGCACGGCCCCCGCGATGGCGGACTCCCGGCCGATCCGGTCCAGCCGGTGCAGCCAGCCGGCCTGCTCGGCCACGAAGAAGAGGTCGCCGCCGCCCACCTCGCGCCCGTCGACGACGCCGCGCAGCAGCGCCTCGTGCGCGACGACGGAGCGGTCGGCCAGCGAGACGATGGGCTGGTAGGCCGACCAGAACTCCGCCTCGGCGAGCACGCCGACCTCGACGGTCACCCCTCTGCGCGCGAGCTCGACCGACAGGGTTGGGGCGGTCAGCAGCCGTGCGGTGAGCGCAGCTCCCTCCCCGGGCGGATCGGTGACGACGCGCAGCGCCTCCGTCTCCGCGGCGGTCAGCTCGCGGGCCAGCCGCTCGAACAGGACCTCGAGCCGGCGACCACCGCGGTCGTCGATGATGTCGACCAGTTGTGGGGACGCGTAGACGGTCATGCCCATGGCCTTGGCCAATCGGGAGACGGTCGGCAGCACGTGCCCGATGGAGGTCGCCAGCAGGGCACGGGTGGCGGGCCCCGGGACCTCCCAGTTCTGGCGGCACCCACAGACGCCGCCACAGATGGTTCCCACGTCCGCAGGATGACTCACCGTCCGGCCCCCCCGAGGCAGGCGCGCGGCGTCGATCCGGCCGGGCTGCCGGCTGCGCGCACGAAGTGACGGGCGCGGGTTCGGGAACGATGTCAGCTTTATTGTCTAAGGTCATGGGATGGCCGCCCTCCCTGCGACTGATCTCCCCCGCCCCAGCCGTGGTGGTCGCCCACGCGATCCCAGCCGCGACGGCGTGATCCGGGCCGCGATCCTCCGGCTCCTGGCCGACGTGGGGTACGGGGCCCTGACCATGGACGCGGTGGCGTCGGAGGCCGGCGTCGGCAAGGCGACGATCTACCGCCGATGGCGCACCAAGCAGGACCTCGTGGTCGACACGATCTCCGACCTGAACCGCGCCGAGGCCGAGGTGACCGACACCGGCTCCCTCGAGGGCGATCTCCGCGCGATGATGCACCAGATGGTGTCGATGATCGACGGCCCGACCGGGGCGGCGACGCTCTCGCTGCTGTCGACGATCCCGCACCAGCCGGCGCTCGCGCAGGCGTTCCAGGACGGCCCGCTCGCGGTCTGGCGCGCGTCGTTCGCGGGTCTCTGGGCGCGCGCCGAGGAGCGCGGGGAGATCCGGCCGGGCATGGCCACTTCGGTGCTGGCGGAGACGACGAGCGCACTGATGGTGCAGCGCTGGCTGCTCACCGGGCGGCCCGTGGACGAGGCCTACGCCGACGAGGTCCTCGACACCGTGGTCCTGCCGCTGATCCGCATGGCCCCGACCGCCTGATCCGGCTCGGCGTGCCCGGGGCTACCAGCCGAGGGTGCCGGGGTCGCCCTTGAACGGCCCGACGACCTCGTCGGTGATCCAGCCGCCGTAGAAGTCGCCCGCCTGCGCCCGGACCTGTACCCCGTCCACGACTGCCCGGTCGACGCGGCTCGGGTAGAAGGCGATCGCGCCGCGCAGGTGCTCGAAGCCCGGGGTCGGGTTCTCGTAGGACCACGCCACGGCCGCGAACCGGCGGCCCTCGACGACGGCGTCCCAGTACGTCGCCGCACCCTTCCACTCGCACCAGGAGCTGCCGGCGGCCTGCTGGAGGACGCCGTCGGCGACGTCGCGCCTGGGCACGTAGTAGACCGGCGGGTGGCTCGTCTCGCAGACGCGCACCGCTGCCACGGTGTCGGCGACCACCCGACCGCCCAGCTCGACCACGACGTGGCGCGAGCTGACCTCGGCCGACGGCGGCCGGGGGTAGTCCCAGACCGACTCCTGGCCGGGACCGACCGGATCGGGACTGGGGCGCACCGGGTCAGTCGTTGCGGTGGCGGATCTTCTGGACGACGACCACGGTGACCAGGATGCCGACCGCGGCGACCGTCGCCTGGCCCGCCGGGGTCTTCAGGAACCGCTGGACGGCGTCCCGGCCCTTGGCCTTGAGGCGGGTCGGGCTCGTCCGGTAGGTCAGCTGGTCCAGCGTGGCGGCCAGCGACTCGCGGGCGGCGTCGATCTCCAACTGGATCTGTCGAGGGTCGCGAGGCACGGGCGACAGCCTGCCAGACGTTCCCCGGTCCAGCGCGCCCGGCGACGGTGCAGCCCCTCGCGGGGGCGACTCCCTAGACTCTCGGGACCGAGCGGGAGTGGTGTAACGGCAGCCACGCCAGACTTAGGATCTGGTGCCTTCGGGCGTGCGGGTTCGAATCCCGCCTCCCGCACGCGGGCAGCGGCGAGCCCTAGTCTCGACGCTCCGATGATCACCGACTTCCTGCTGGAGCACTCGGCGCTCGTGCCGGGGGCGCTGGCCGGCATCGCGCTGATCTGCGTCGGCGTCGGTTCCCTGCTGGTGCGCGACGAGCGCGGGCGCGGCCTCCTGACGGCGCTCTCGGCGCTGTCAGGCCTGGTGGCACTGGTCCTCACGCTGGCTCCGTCCGGTAGAGGCGCATCCGACCGGATCGGCTGCACGGTCCAGTTCGCCCTGCCGTCGATGACGACGGTGGAGCTCCTGGCGAACGTCGCCCTGTTCGTCCCGCCCGTCCTGTTCGCGACGCTGGCGTCGCGGCGACCGCTGACGGTGCTGGCCATCGGCTCGGCGGTGTCCGCCGGGATCGAGGTGCTCCAGGCGCTGCTCCCCGTCGTCGGACGTGCCTGCGACACCAACGACTGGTTCATGAACAGCATCGGCGTGGTGGGGGGCGTCGTCCTCGCCGTCGGCATGCTCGCCGTCGTCGACCGCACGACTGCCCGCCGCACCTGAGGCGCCCGTTCCTCGGTCAGGACGTCGGGCGCCGGTCCGCTGCGCCGAGGGCGCTGAGGAGCCGCCGCACGACCGCGCGGGCCGCGTCGAGTTCCGCCGCCGATACTCCCGCTCGCCCGAGCAGGGCGGAACGGTCGGCGTCCGACCGGCGCACCAGCTCCGCGAGGACCGCTGCGCCGGACGGGCTGATGGCAACGAGCGGCGCCCGGGCGTGGTCCGGGTTCGCGCGCAGCTCGAGATCGCCGTCGGCGACCAGCCCGTCGACGACGCGCTGCACGCTCTGCCGGGCCAGCCCCAGCCGCCGGGCCGCGCTCGAGACGGTCCTGGGACCGTCGGACACGACGCTGAGCACGTGCCACCGGGCCGTGGTCTGCCCGGCCGTGCGCGCCAGCGCCTCGCTGGTCCGCCGGGAGAGCCCGGCCAGCTCGTACACGTCGGCGATCAGCAGGCGGTAGCTCTCCGGGGTCTCGGACATGTTGACAGCCTACTGTCATTCCGACAGGCTGCTGCCAGCACACCCTCGGACAGAGGAAAACCGATGATCCTGCGACTGTGGCGCGGCTGGACGGCGCCCGAGCGGTCGGCTGCCTACGAGCAGCTGCTGACCGGCACCATCGCCCCGGCCATCCTCGACCGGGGCGTGCCCGGCCTGCTCGACCTGAGCGTGCTCCGCCGGCACCCGATGGAGCTCGACCCGGCCGAGGGCGGCGAGATCCTGACGGCGATGACGTTCGACGACCTGGACGCGGTGGCCGCCTTCACGGGTGACGACCCGCGGACGTCCGTCGTCCCGCCGGAGGCTCGTGCCCTGCTCTCGCGGTTCGACGAGCACTCGGCGCACTACACGTCGGTGGCCCGCTTCACGCGCTGACGGCCGGCCGTGAGATCGACGCGGAGCCCGAGGACGGTCGAGGGGACGTCCGGGTCGTCGTCGTCCACCACCGCCAGCAGATGCGCCTCCCCGTCCGCGAACCGGCGCAGCGCCAGTCCCTCGACCTTGTGGACGTGACCGTCGACCTCCGGCAGCGCGACCAGGTCGACCACCCTGTCGCCGTCCACGAGGGCCAGCGCGGTGGCCACCACGGGGCCGTCGTCGACGGCGTTGGGGCTGTCCTCCGCCGCGGCACTCAGCAGCACCCGGCCGTCGGGCAGGGCGATCGCGTCGGTGACGGCCAGCCCGACGCCCTCCACCTCGCCGAGCTCGTAGGCCAGCGACCGCCCGACGGGCACGGAGGCCGCATCGCCGCCCAGCACGGCGTCCACCAGCGCCTCCAGCGGCACGTCCACGCTGGCGGAGACGACGCCGGCGCTCAGATTGCCGCGGTTGAACCAGCGCACCGTGTCGCCGTGGCGGCTCGCGCCCTCGAGGTTGAGGTGCTCCGCGGGGAGGTCCAGCCGCGCGGCCACGGCCGCGTAGAGCGGGCCGAGCTCGGCCGCGGCCACCTGCGGCCGGCCGTTCGTCAGGCGGACCAGGACACCGCGCATGCGCTGTGGGGTGGAGCCCGAGCCGAGGAGCAGGACGGCCGGCTCGCCGTCCACCTCGGCCGGGCAGGCCACCTCCAGGTCCGGCTTCAGGCGCTTGGTCCCGGCCGCCTCGCTGAACAGGTCGAGACCGTCCACCGGCGGGAGTACCCGGACCGCCCGGACGGCGCCGTCGCGCAGCCACGCGGCATGCGTGCTGTCGTCCTGCGCCAGCAGCCAGCCGTCGCCCAGGGGGGCGATGCCCGACGCCGCCGTGACCGGCGCCCCGTCGTCGAACCGCAGCGTCCTGACCTCGTCCACGTAGACCCGCACCCCGGGCCTGTGCCCCTCGGACGTCCCGTCCACGCCCGCCCCCGGGACTCACCCGTCCGGGTGGACCGGCGCCGCGAGCGCTGAGGCCGGAGCACCGGCCGGCCGACGTGCTGGGTATGAACAGTTCAGCTTCCTCCGCCGCATGGCTGCCGGCCGCGATCGCGCGTGCCGCCGTCGTGACCGGTCCGCCCGCGCAGCACGTCCCCGGCCGCCGTCGGCACGCCGCCCCCGAGGTGCCGGGCGAGCTGCGGATCGCCACCCCGGAGGACCTCCTCCGGACCGGCCGGCACGCCGAGGCGGCGTGGACCCGCGACCTGCCGGTCTACGACGCGCTCCGCGACGAGCTCGCCGCCGTGGACTGGTCCAGCCTCCGCGCCTGACCTACGGGCGGGTGCCGAGCACCTCGGCAAGCACAGGCACCAGCGCCGCGAACGCCTGACCACGGTGGCTGCGTGCGTCCTTCTCGGCCGGGCTGAGCTCGGCCGAGGTGACATCCAGCCCCTCGGGGACGAAGACCGGGTCGTAGCCGAAGCCGTTGCTGCCGCGCTTCTCCCGGACCAGCCGGCCGCGCCACTGCCGCTCGATCACGCGCTCGGTGCCGTCCGGCGTGACCAGCGCGGCCGCGCAGACGAACGCGGCGCCCCGGCGTTCGTCCGGCACGTCGCCCACCTGGCCCAGCAGCAGCGCGGTGTTGGCGTCGTCGTCCCCGTGCCGCCCGGACCACCGGGCCGAGAGCACGCCGGGCATGCCGTTGAGCGCGTCGACGGCGAGACCGGAGTCGTCGGCCACGGCCGGCAGCCCGGTGTAGCGGACCGCCTCGCGCGCCTTGAGGAGTGCGTTCTCCTCGAACGTCGCCCCGGTCTCCGGGGCCTCCGGGTACTCGGGCACGTCGCGCAGGCCGATCACCTCGACGCCGGTGAGGGCGTCCTCGAGCAGCCGCTGCAGCTCGGCGAGCTTGCCGGCGTTGCGCGTGGCGAGGAGCAGGCGGGTGGTCATCGATGCGCGGCGGGTGAGGACAGGGCGTCGGCCTGGATGCGGGTCAGCTCCGCGCAGCCCTTCACCGCGAGGTCGAGCAGGGCATCGAGCGTCGGGCGGTCGAACACCGCGCCCTCCGCCGTGCCCTGCACCTCGACGAAGTCGCCGTCCCCGGTGCAGACGACGTTCATGTCGGTGCCCGCCTTCACGTCCTCCTCGTAGGGCAGGTCCAGGCGCGGCTCGCCGTCGATGACGCCGACGCTCACGGCCGCCACCGACTGCACGATCGCCTTCGGGCGGGCCAGCTTCTTGCGCTCTCCCAGCCACGACACCGCGTCGGCGAGGGCCACGTAGGCGCCGGTGATCGCCGCGGTGCGGGTGCCGCCGTCCGCTTGGAGCACGTCGCAGTCGATCGCGATGCTGTTCTCCCCCAGCGCCGCCAGGTCGATCGACGCGCGCAGCGACCGGCCGATGAGCCGGCTGATCTCGTGCGTCCGCCCGCCGATGCGTCCCTTGACCGACTCGCGGTCGCTGCGGGTGTGGGTGGCCCGCGGCAGCATCGAGTACTCGGCGGTCACCCAGCCCAGGCCGGAGCCCTTGCGCCAGCGGGGCACCCCCTCGGTGACACTGGCGGCGCACAGCACGCGGGTGCGCCCGAACTCGACGAGCACCGAACCCTCGGCGTGGTCGAGCCAGTTGCGGGTGATGGTCACCGGACGGAGCTGGTCGGCCGCACGGCCGTCGGGGCGGGTCACGGGAACCCAGGGTAGTGGGGACGTCCGGACCGACCCGCCGCCGTGCATCCGTGATCGCGCAGCGCCAGGATCGGCCCATGCGATCGGAACTGCGAGCGGTCCGGACCGGTGGCGTCCCCGTGGTGGTGGACCTGACCGACGAGTGCGCCGAGTTCGTGAAGCAGGAGACCGACGGGCTGCTGCAGGTGTTCGTGCCGCATGCGACCGCCGGCATCGCGATCCTGGAGACCGGATCCGGCAGTGACGACGACCTGCTCGCCCAGCTCGACGAGCTGCTCCCCCGCGACGACCGATGGCGTCACCGGCACGGGAGCGCGGGACACGGCCGCGACCACGTCCTCCCCGCGTTCGTGCCACCGCACGCGACCGTGCCGGTGCTCGAGGGCCTGATGCAGCTGGGCACCTGGCAGCGGATCTGCCTGGTCGACACCAACGTGGACAACCACACCCGCCATGTCCGGTTCTCCTTCCTCGCCGGCTGAGCCGGGCTCCTCGTCTGCCCCGGTGCCACCCCCGCGGGCCGACACGGCAGGATCACGTCCATGAGCGAGACCGATGTCGCACCCGCCCGCCTCTCCCCCGGCGACCCGGCGCCGGCATTCACGCTCCCGGACGCGAACGGCGATCCGGTCTCGCTGGCCGACCACCTCGGCCGGCGGGTGATCGTGTACTGCTACCCGGCGGCGATGACCCCGGGTTGCACCACGCAGGCCGTCGACTTCACCGCGAACGCCGGCCACCTGGCCGAGGCCGGGCTCGACATCATCGGCATCTCCCCCGACGAGCCGGACAAGCTGCTGCGCTTCAAGGAGAAGGAGGAGCTCGGCATCACCCTGGTGTCCGACCCCGAGAAGACGGTGCTCCGCGCGTACGGCGCGTACGGCCCGAAGAAGCTCTACGGCAAGGAGGTCGTCGGCGTGATCCGCTCGACCTTCGTCGTGGGTGCCGACGGCCGCATCGAGCAGGCGTCCTACAACGTCAAGGCCACCGGACACGTCGCCAAGCTGATGCGCGACCTCGGCATCGATTAGCGGTCACGCCCGCCAGGTGCCGGGGCGCGGCTGGCAGTCTGGGCCGCAGGGGTACCCGTCGTCCCACGGGAACGTGCCGTCGCTGTGGTCCCAGGTGAGCTGGTAGGCGGGCACCGAGTACTCGACCGGGCGCTCGTAGAAGCGGTTCGCGGCCAGCACCACCTCGCCCGGGTTGGGCAGGGCCTCCACGACGATCCGCCCGGCCCGGTCCGCCCAGGTCAGCAGCTCGCCTCCGAGGAGATCCCGGCCGTCGGCGACCATCCCGGCCACCCGGCCGAGGATGCCGTGCGCGTTGTCGTGGCCCAGCCCGACGATGACGAGCTCCGGGTGCCCGAGCCCGAAGAGACCGATCGTGTAGCCGAAGGCCGGTTCCCCGGGCTCCTCCCCTGAGCCGACGTACTGCACCGCCCAGCGGTGGGCCCGGATGGTCTGCGCGAGGTGGGCGTCCTCCTGGTCGAGCCAGGCGATGGTCTGCGGGTCGTGCGTCATGTGCCACAGCGTCCGCCGGAGGACCGACAGAACGTCCAGGTCGCGGAGGACCTGTGGACCCAGCGCCCGGCTGGGGACAGCGCGCGGCAGCGCCGTGCCTCGTGCCTGATCAGGGCGAGAGGACGTCCCCGACGTCGAACTCCTCGTCGAGGATGCCGTACTCGAGCATCAGATCCGCCATCTTCTGCAGCTGCTCCTCGTCCGCCTCGGCCTCCCACCGCGGCAGGGCGACCTGCTCCACGACCTCGGCCGGCACCTGGCTGTACGTCGGCACGAGCTCGACGAGCCGCTCCCGATTGTCCTGCAACTCGTCCATGGACGACGAGATGGCCGCCCGGAACGCCTCGATCACGTCGGGGTTCTCCTGGGCGTACTGAGTGGTGGTCAACCATCCTGCGACCGGCATGTCCTCCACCGGTCCGCTGAACAGCGGGAAGAGGACCCGGTGCCCAGCGCCCAGCGCAGCGGCCTGGAAGGGCTCGACCTGCCAGATCGCGTCGACGTCGCCGCTGCTCAGGGCCGGTGCCATGTCCGGGAGGGGCAGCTCGACGAACTGGATCGTGGAGATGTCGACCCCCTCGTCCTCCAGCACGGCATTGACGGCGACAGTGCCGATGTTCTGCAGGTTGTTGACGGCGATGCGGGCGCCCTCGAGGTCGGCCGGCGCCTGGTAGGCGGAGTCGGCGGCGACCATGATCGCGTGGTCGTCGGCGCCCACGTCGTTGCCGGCGATGATCTGGATCGGCAGTCCCTGCTGCGCGGCGAGGACCGCGGACGTGTAGTTGCCGTAGGTGATGTCGTACTCGCCGGCGATCAACGAGGGGATTGCCTGCGCCCCACCTGACGTCTGCTCCAGACTCACCTCCAACCCCTCGTCCTCGAAGTGGCCGGCCTCCTGCGCCTGCACAGCGGACGCGGTGTGCACCAGCGGGAAGTAGCCGACGGTCACTGCGGTCGCGCCGCCACCCTCGCCGCCGCCGTCACCCTCCTCCTCGGAGGAGCCGCAGGCAGCCAGGACCAGGGCAGTCGCGCAGACGAGTGCGACGGTGCCGTACCGGCGGCCGCGGTGCTCAGGAACGTGCATGGATGACGTGTCCTCTCTGAGATCTCACAGGTCTCACCCGCCTGTGAAAGCGTGGGCCAGCACCCAGGACGGGAAGCTGGTGATCTTGGCGTCGACGACCAGCGGCGCCCGGCGCGGACCGTCGACCCACGTCCGCACCTTCTCGAGGTCCTCCAGGGTGCGGACCGTGACGGCGTCACACCCGAAACCGCGCGCGATGGCGGCCAGGTCCGTGTCCGGGAAGACGACGGTGTCCAGCACCGCGCCTTCGGGAGCGAAGTGGTGGACCTCCGCGCCGTAGGCGGCGTCGTCGTAGACCAGCACGACCAGGGGCAGGGCCAGGCGTACCGCGGTGTCCAGCTCGGCGAGGCTCATCATGAAACCGCCGTCGCCGATCCCGGCGACCACAGTCCTGTCGGGAGTGGCGACCGCGCACCCGATCGCCGCCGCCAGCGCCATCCCGATGGACTGGAAGGCGAGCGGCAGGCAGTAGCCGCGGGCGTCCGGCACGTCGAGGAACATCGCCGGGTAGCCGTTGAAGTTGCCGCCGTCCGGAACGACCACCCGTTCCCGGGGCAGCAGCCGATCCAGGGCGATCGTCAGCGCGCGAGGGTCGATCCGCTGCCCGTCGGACGTGTCGTCGAACGGCTCGTCCTGCCAGCGGCGGCCGCCGTCGATCCGCTCGTGGACCTCGGCCGTGCGGTACCCCGCGCCCGGGTGGCCGCGGCGCCTCAGCTCGGCGTCGACAGCGGCGGCGGTGAGCGCGCTGTCGCCGACGACCCCGACGTCGGCCGGACAGTGCCGACCGATGGCCTCCAGCTCGAGGTCCACCTGGACGACGGTCTTCCCGCGGACCAGTGCGCCGTCCCGGGTCGTCCAGCGGTTGAGGCTCGCGCCGAATGCGACGACGACGTCCGCGTCGGAGATCAGCTGACCCGCCACCGGGGTCGCGAAACCGCCCATCACGTCCAGGTACCAGGGGTTCCCGGCGAACAGCCCGCGGCCGACCGCCGACGTGGTGAGCAGCGCCCCGCAGTCCTCCGCCAGCTGCTCGATCTCCCGGCGGGCGGCCAGAGCCCCGCGTCCGCCGACCAGGACCGGGCGCTCGGCACTCGCGAGGAGGTCGGCGAGACGTCCCACGCTCTCGGGCGACGCGGCAGGGCGAATCCGCTGGGGCACGGTGGGCACCGCACCGCCGTCCCCCTCGACGTCCTCCTGCTGCACGTCCAGGGGCAGGTTGAGGACGACGGTGCGCCTCTCCAGGAGGGCCCGCGAGTAGGCCCGGGCCGTGTCGGCCACCGCGGTACCGGCCCCGTGCACTCGCTCTGACGTCGCACCGAGCGCGGTGACCGCGGCGGCCTGCTCGATCCAGAAGTTCGAGGTCGTCTGCGTGGGAGGCGTGTCCCCGGTGACCACGAGGACGGGTGTGCGGCTCTTGGCCGCCTCGACGAGACCGGTCATCGCGTTGGTGAGACCGCACCCCTGATGCAGGCTGACGACGCAGACCTCACCGGTCGCACGAGCGAAAGCGTCGGCCATGACCGTCGCCCCGTGCTCGTGCCGAGCGGCCACGAAGCCCGCACCCCCGGCGATGAGGGCGTTCGTGACGTGGAAGTTCCCGCTTCCGACGACGCCGAACACCTGCCGGACGCCGAGCGCCGCGAGCGTGCGCCCGACGACGTCCGCGACCTTCACGAGCGCCGACCACGTGCGGCGGTCGCGCATGACCCGGTCGTGCGTCCTGCCTCTGCCCCGCTCACCCTCAGCCCCTTCGCAGATATGAGCGGGAGCATGAGGTGCACGTCACACGAGGCGCCAATCCCCTCTCATTGACTGAGAGTGGTCCGGGCCGCCGTCGACCAGATGCGGCGCCGAGAGGGCCCGCGTCACCCCGCGCGCGGCGGCCATGAGGAGCGGCGCGTGTGCCATCAACCGGTCGTCGTTCGGCACCACGACGGAGAGCGCGGCCACGACCTCCTGCAGCCCGTTGCGGACCGGCACCGCGATTCCCGCGGCGTCCTCGTGCACGTGCCCGGGGCACATCGCGAACCCCTGACTGCGCACCTTCGCGAGCGCACTGCGCAGGTCGTCGGCGCTGGTGATCGTGTGCGCCGTGTACCCGTCCAACGGCGCTGCGAGCACCCGTTCGAGCCGCTCCCGCGGCCCGTAGGCGAGGAGGACGTGACCCGAGGACGAGATGTGGGCAGGCAACCGGCCGGCGATGCGCGAGTAGTTCACCACCGCGTCCCGCGCACTGAGCCGCTCGATGAACAGCACCTGGTCGCCGTCCATGACGCCCAGCTGCACGTGATGACCGATGACGGCGTGCAGGTCCTCGAGGAACGGCATGGCTGCGTCGCGGAGCGACAGGGTCGGCGACGCTCGGGAGGCCAGCTCCCACATCCGGACGCCGATCCGCACCTCCCGGTCCGGCCCGCGCTCGAGGAGTCCGTGCGCGACGAGCTCACCGATCAGCCGGGAGGCGGTGGCGATGTGCAGTCGGGTCCGCCGGGCGATCTCGGAGACCTGGAGGGCCTGGTCGTCCACGGAGAAGGCGTCGAAGATCCGGACCGCGCGCGAGAGCACGGACTCACCCGTCACCGTCCGGACCACGGCCGGAGTGTGGCACGCTCGTCGACGGCGATGTGACCGGAATCTCGACGGCATTCACGGGTGCGTCCTTCAGCCTGTCTGCGACTGCGCCGGGGCCCGACTCACCGCGCCGGTCACCCGGGTGACGGCCATCGAACCGGCCGCCGAGGCGCCACCACAGCAGCCCGCTGCGTGCGTGGACGGCATCCAGATCCGGCTGCAGCCGGACCGACCGCGCCGAGGAGTCAGCCGCCGTCGGCCTCCCGCGCTGCGCGCTTGCGGCGCTTTCCCTCGTGCATGGCCTGCACCCGCGCCACGGGGATCGCGTGCCCCTCGGCCACGAGGTCGGCCGGCAGCGACTGCGGCTCGGACAGCGCCTCCGCCCAGGGGTCGCGGTTCCCCAGCAGGCCGGGGGCGGTCGTCACCGTGAAGTCGCCCGGCCGGGCGTCGTCCAGTCCGTCCCAGCCCACCGGGAAGGAGACCGGCAGTCCCGGGCGGATGCGCGGGCTGTACGCCGCGACGATGGTCGCCTGGCCGGAGCGGGTGGAGTCGACGAACACCCGGCCGCCCCGGTCCTCGAGGAGGTAGGCCGTCGTGGCGGTGTCCGGGTCCAGTGCGGCGGTCCGAGCGGCCAGCGCCCGCGTCGCGGCGGCGACGTCCTCGAACGGGGCCTCGCGGACCGGGACGACCACGTGCAGGCCCTTGGAGCCGCTCGTCTTGACCGCGCCGGCCAACCCGGCGTCGTCCAGGGCCTGCCGGGCCAGGCGCGCGACGGCCACGACGGTCGCGAAGTCCGCGCCCTCCGGCGGATCCAGGTCGAGCACCAGACCGGTGGGCCGGCCGTCGTCCACCCGGAAGAACGGCACGTGCAGCTCGACGGCGCGCTGGTTGGCCAGCCACAGCAGCGTGCGCCGGTCGTCGGCCAGCACCTGGTGGATCTCCCGGTGCGAGCCCTCCGACCACATCGGCGCCGTGCGCACCCAGTCCGGCGCGCCCTTGGACACGTTGCGCTGCATGAACGGCGGCTGCCCCGGCCGGACCCGCTTCACCGACAGCGGCCGGCCCGCCAGCAGCGGCACCATCCGCTCGGCGACGGCGTCGACGTAGTCGACCAGGTCCCGCTTGGTCACCTCGAGCCCGTCCCCGAGTGGTGAGTCCAGGGAGGTCAACCGGACGCCGTCCCGCTCCTCGTCCACCACGCGGCTCACCGTGCCGCCTCCACGCCACCTGGGCAAGTGGCCCTCCTGCCGGGGCCCGCCGCGAGCTCGCGAGTGGTGGGGGCCGGAGGGCCCCTGCCTCAGATCTCGTAGGTGGCGCCGGAGCGCACCAGCTCCGTCTCCGAGAAGACCGCGCTGGCGGCGAACAGCTGGCCGATCTCGTCCACCCAGGCAGGGATGTGTGTGAGCAGCAGGCGACCCACCCCGGCGGCCGCGGCGTGCTCGCCCGCCTCCCGGCCGGTCAGGTGCAGGCCTGCGGGCAGGTCGCCGCCGGGCGGGTGCGCAGCTTCGGCGAGCAGCACGTCGGCACCGCGGGCGAGCTCGACCACGCGCTCGCTCGGTCCGGTGTCGCCGGTGTAGACCATCGACCGGCCGCCCGCGGTGAGCCGGATGGCGTAGCACTCGATCGGATGCGCGGTGCGGGCGAGCGCCACCTCGAACGGGCCGAGCGTGAACGCACCGGGGCCCACCGGGACGAAGTCGAAGACGTCGGTGATGCCCTCTCCGCCGGCGTCGTAGGCCAGGGCGAGCCGGCGCTCGGCCGCGACGGGGGCGTACAGCGGGATCTGCTTCTTCGTCGCACGCCCGGAGTACCGGTGCCAGACGACGAAGGGGGCGACGTCGAGGCAGTGGTCGGCGTGCAGGTGGGAGAGGTAGACCGCGTCGATCGAGTCGGGGTCGGCGAGGCCCTGCAGGGCACCGAAGGCCCCGTTGCCGAGGTCCAGCAGCAGCCGGAACCCCTCGTGCTCCACGAGGTAGCAGGACGCGGCGGACCGCGGCCCGGGAGCGCTGCCCGAGCAGCCGACGACGGTGAGCTTCACGCCGCCTCCCCCCGTCGCGTCCTCATGGCGCGGGCCAGGCTAGCGGCCGGTTCCGACGCCCCGGAGACCGGATCGGACCGGGCCGGTCCGGTTCAGGCCCAGAGCTGACCCTCCAGCGCCGAGGTCGCCTCCTCGAGCGTGCCGGCGTAGGCGCCGGTCGAGAGATACTTCCAGCCGCCGTCGCAGACGATGAACACGATGTCGGCGTGCCGGCCTGCCGCCACCTCCTTGTCGGCGATGCCGAGGGCGGCGTGCAGGATCGCCCCGGTCGAGATGCCGGCGAAGATCCCTTCGCGTTCCACGAGCTGGCGGGTGCGGTGGATGGCGTCGTCGGGCCCGACGCTGAACCGCGAGTCCAGCAGCGAGGCGTCGTAGAGCTCGGGGATGAAGCCCTCGTCGATGTTGCGCAGGCCGTAGACCAGCTCGCCGTAGCGCGGCTCGGCGGCGATCACCTGCACGCCCGGCTTGTGCTCGCGCAGGAAGCGGGAGACGCCCATGAGCGTGCCCGTGGTCCCCAGGCCCGCGACGAAGTGCGTGATCGACGGCAGGTCGGCCAGGATCTCGGGCCCGGTGCCGTCGTAGTGCGCCTGGGCGTTCGCCGGGTTGCCGTACTGGTAGAGCATGACCCAGTCGTCGTGCTCGGCGGCGAGACCCTTCGCGACGGCGACCGCCTGATTCGACCCACCGGCGGCCGGCGAGGAGATGATCTGCGCGCCGTACATCTCCAGCAGCTGGCGCCGCTCCACCGAGGTGTTCTCCGGCATGACGCAGATCAGCTTGTAGCCGCGCTGCCGGGCCACCATGGCCAGGGAAATCCCGGTGTTGCCGCTGGTCGGCTCCAGGATGGTCGCGCCGGGCTGGAGCGACCCGTCCTTCTCCGCCGCCTCGATCATGGCGATCGCCGCGCGGTCCTTGATCGACCCGGTCGGGTTGTGGTCCTCGAGCTTGGCCCACAGCCGGACGTCGGAGGTGGGCGACAGGTTCGGCAACCCGACCAGCGGGGTGCCGCCGAGGGAGTCGACGAGGGAGGCGAAGCGGGCCATGGGAGCTCTTCCGTGAGAGGGGCGCGGGGGCTCAGCCGCCCGCGACCGCCGGGAGGATCGTGACCGAGTCGCCGTCCTTGACCTCGGTGTCCAGCGCGCCGGTGAACCGCACGTCCTCGTCGTTGACGTAGACGTTGACGAAGCGGTGCAGCTTGCCCTCCTCGGTCACGAGGCGGTTCTTCAGGCCCGGGTGCTGGGTGTCCAGGTCGTCGACGAGCGCCCCGAGCGTGGCGCCGCTGCCCTCGACGGTCTTGTTGCCGCCGGTGTGCGTGCGCAGGATGGTGGGGATCCGGACCTCGATGGCCATGGCGTGCGGTTCTCCTTGCGAGCTGGGATGTGAGGGGCGCCGCTGTGGAGCAGCGTTCGTGCGTCTGGACGGCCCAACGCCCGCCCGCCGCCGGGGATTCCACGGCTGGCGCTCGGGTCGGTGGCCCTCCTGCAGGGGCCCGCCGCGAGCGTGCGCGCGGTGAGGGCAGGAGGGTCCTTTGTCAGTCGTAGACGACGGTCGTCGGGGTGTGCCCGAACAGGTAGGACTCGACGACCTCGACGTCCTCCTCGCGCACCTCGCCCTCGACGATCCGGAAGCTGCGGAACTCGACCTCGTCGTCGACCAGACCGGTCTGCTCGCCGTGCTCCCGGGTGGACACCAGGACGTAGTGGGCCTCGGGCTCGGAGGCGTAGCTGATGTCGGTGCGCGAGGGATACGCCTCGGTGGCCGTGTGCGAGTGGTAGATCACAACCGGGACCTCGTCGCGGTCGTCCATGTCCCGGTAGAGCCGGAGCAGGTCACCGGACTCGAACTCGTAGAAGGTCGGGGACCGCGCCGCGTTCAGCATCGGGATGAAGCGCTCGGGCCGATCGCTGCCCTCGGGACCCGCGACGACGCCACAGGCCTCGTCCGGATGGTCCTTCCGGGCGTGGGCCACGATGGCGTCGTAGGTCGCGCGGTCGATGCGCAGCACATCCGCAGTCTAGTAGAAGGACCCTGCTGCCCCCCGACCCCTCGCAGGCTCGCGGCCGGGCCCCTGCAGCAGGGCCGCACGACGACGACCGATACGTTGCGTGACGTGCTGGTGAAGCTTCTCGTGGCGGCCGGGGTGCTCCTCTTCCCCGTGCCCGCGCTCGTCCTGGGTGCACGCGGGCTCCTGAAGCGCCCTGGCTACAGCGCCGACGAGCCCTCCGACCGGGCGTCCTTCATCCTGCTGGTCGCGCTGCGCAGTGTGGTGCTGCTCCTGGTCCTGGCCCTGTCGGCGGTGGTGCTGGCGTCGTCGGTCGGCGCAGCGATCGCCGACGTCCCCCTGCACGGCATGGTCTACGTGTTCTTCGCCCTCGACCTGCTGCTCGCGCTGATGGTCGTGCTCAGCTTCGGCCGGAGCGTCCGGCGACCAGTGCGTCGACGAGCGAGCCCTGCAGCGCGGTGAGCCAGTAGTAGACGGCGAGCTGCTGGTCCTCCTCGCCGGTGATCTCGTCCGGCGGCTCGGTCTCCTCGCTGATCTCCAGCCGTGTGCCGAGGGCCAGGCGCAGGTCGTTGCTGGTGCGCAGCCAGGCCGCGGCCTGGTCGGCGTCGAGCCGGACCTCTCCCCCCTCGGCCGGCAGCGACGCCCGCACCGTGGCGAGGTCGTCGGCCTTGCCGCTGCGCAGCGAGGCCTCGGTGAGGTCCCGGTAGTCGGCGGCGAGCTCCGGGTCGCCGCGATGACCGTCCGGCAGCAGCCGGGCCATCACCGGATCACCACCGACGTCGTCGGCGTCCGCGTCGAGCAGCTGCTCCAGCTGATCGAGCAGGAGGCTCACGATGCCGACCTCGGCCCGCTCCATGCGAGCCACGACGTCGCCGCCCCGGGCGCTGCGGAAGGGCTTCACGCAGTCTCCTCGCCGACGCTCGTCGCCGGCGCGCGCCGGCGTGGTGTGCTCGTTCGTGGGCGCACGAGCCCGCTCACGTGTCCCGCTGGTAGCTGGCCCACAGCCCGTAGGCGTGCAGCCGGCTGGTGTCGTGCTCCATCTTCTCGCGCGGGCCGGAGCTGACGACGGCCCGGCCCTCGTGGTGGACCTGGAGCATCAGCGTCGTCGCCGTGGGCTCGTCGTAACCGAAGAGCTCCTGCAGCACGAAGGTCACGTACGTCATGAGGTTGACCGGGTCGTTCCAGACGATCGTCACCCAGGGACGGTCGAGGTCGTCGCGTTCCTCGACCGTGGTCTCCGGCGTCCACGAGGGAGCGAGAGGTCCGGCCACGGCTCCACCTTAGGACGCCGGTCTGCCCTGGTTCCCGCACCCGCCTACGCTCCCCGATCATGGCTGTGCACCCCGAGCTGCCCCCCGAGCTGCCCCCCGAGCTGCCCCCCGAGCTGCCCCCTGGCCCCGACACCGGGCTGACTCCCCCGCCGGCACCCGCGCTCTTCACCGACCGGTACGAGTTGACGATGGTCGCGGCCGCGCTGGCCGACGGCACCGCCGGGCGTGACTGCGTCTTCGAGGTGTTCGCGCGCCGGCTGCCGCACGGGCGCCGCTACGGGGTCCTCGCCGGGACGGGGCGGCTCTTGGAGGCGCTGCCGCACTTCCGGTTCGGGGACGACGAACTGGCGGCGCTGCGCGAGCAGGGCCTCTCCGACGAGCGGCTCCTCGACTGGCTGGCGGACTTCCGCTTCTCCGGCGACATCGACGGCTACGCCGAGGGGGACCTGTACTTCCCCGGCTCCCCGGTGCTCACCGTCCGCGCCCCGTTCGCCGAAGGGGTGCTGCTGGAGACCCTGGCCCTCTCGGTGCTGAACCACGACAGCGCCATCGCATCCGCCGCCGCGCGCATGGTCGCAGCCGCCTGCGAGCGCCCCTGCATCGAGATGGGCTCGCGGCGCACCCACGAGGAGGCCGCCGTGGCCGCCGCGCGGGCCGCGCACATGGTCGGCTTCGCCTCCACCTCCAACCTCGAGGCGGGACGGCGGTACCGCGTCCCGACCAGCGGCACCAGCGCCCACGCGTTCACGCTCCTGCACGACGACGAGCGGTCGGCCTTCCAGGCGCAGATCGACACCCTCGGGCCGGGGACGACGCTGCTCGTGGACACCTACGACGTCGACCAGGGCATCCGCACGGCCGTCGAGGTCGCCGGGACCGGGCTCGGCGCCATCCGCCTCGACTCCGGCGATCTGCCGACGCTGGCCACGCACGCACGGGAGCTGCTGGACTCGCTCGGCGCGACGGGGACCCGGATCGTGGTCACCAGCGATCTGGACGAGTACGCGATCTCCGGGCTCATGGCCGCCCCGGTGGACCGGTACGGGGTGGGCACCTCGCTGGTCACCGGCTCGGGCGCGCCGACCGTCGGCATGGTCTACAAGCTGGTCGAGCGTGACGGCGTGCCCGTGGCGAAGAGGTACGAGGGGAAGCGCTCCGTCGGCGGGCGCAAGCACGCCGTGCGCCGGCACGACGGCGACGGCATCGCGACCGCCGAGGTGGTCAGCAGCGCCCCGGTCGCCGCGCAGGACGGCGACCGCGACCTCGTGGTCCCTCTGGTGCGCGGTGGTGAGCTGTGCGAGCCGCTCAGCCCGCCGGATGCACTGGCCCGCGCCAAGGCGCACCACGAGCGGGTCCGCCAGGCCCTGCCCGCGGAAGGCTGGGCGCTGTCACGGGGAGAGCCCGTGCTCGAGACCGTTCCGGCATGAGCAGGAGGCACACTGGTCAGATGGCCCGCGCACTGATCGTGGTGGACGTGCAGAACGACTTCTGCGAGGGCGGCAGCCTCGCCGTCGCCGGCGGGACGGCGGTCGCCGCGGCCATCACCGAGCACGTCCGGACGGCGGCCGGCGAGTACGCCCACGTGGTGGCGACGCGGGACCACCACATCGATCCGGGGCACCACTTCGCCGATCAGCCGGACTTCCTCGACACCTGGCCCGCGCACTGCGTGGTCGGCACCGGCGGCGTGGAGCTGCACGAGGCGCTGGACCGGACGCCGATCGAGGCGGTGTTCGACAAGGGCGAGTACGCCGCCGCCTACTCCGGGTTCGAGGGCCGGGCGGGCGGGGTGCCGCTGGCCGACTGGCTGCGCGAGCGCGACGTGGACGCGGTCGACGTCGCCGGCATCGCGACCGACCACTGCGTGCGGGCCACCGCCCTCGACGCCGTCGCGAACGGCTTCGCGACGCGGGTCCTCCTCCCGCTCACGGCGGGTGTGGCCGAGGGCTCGACCGAGGCGGCGCTCGACCAGCTGCGTACGGCGGGCGTGCAGCTCGAGGGCACCGTCCACCGGCCCTGACTCGGCGAGATCTGCACACTCGCCCTCATCAGCCCGCTGATGGGGTCGAGTGTGCAGATCTCGACCGCTCACGGCACGGCGTCGAGCACCTCGTCGCGGGTGAAGCCGAGCACCTGCAGGACGGCGTCCAGGTAGGGCTGGTTGAGGGCCGTGTGCGCCTGCTCGCGCACGAACGGCTTGGCGTTGAACGCGATGCCCAGGCCGGCGGCGTTGAGCATGTCCAGGTCGTTGGCGCCGTCGCCGACGGCCACCGTCTGGTCCATCGGGATGCCGTACTGCTCGGCGAAGCGCGCCAGCGCCCGTGCCTTGCCCGGCCGGTCGACGATCTCGCCGACCAGTCCTCCGGTGAGCCGTCCGTCCACCACCTCGAGGGTGTTCGCGGCGGCGAAGTCCAGGCCCAGGGTCTCGGCGAGCGGATCGGTGATCTGCGTGAAGCCGCCGCTGACGATGCCGCAGCGGAAGCCCATTCGCTGCAGCGTCCGGATGAGGGTCCGCGCCCCGGGCGTGAGCACCAGGTGCTCGCGCACCTCGTCGAGCACCTCCACGGGCAGCCCGGCCAGGACGGCGACCCGCGCGCGGAGCGACTCGGCGAAGTCGAGCTCGCCGTTCATCGCCGCGGCGGTGATGCGCGCGACGTCGGCCGCCCGCCCGGCGCGCGCGGCCAGCTCGTCGATGACCTCGCCGCGGACCAGCGTGGAGTCGACGTCGAGCACGATCAGCCGCTTGCTGCGCCGCGCTAGACCCACCTGCTCGACGGCGATGTCGGCCCCCGTGGTGGCGGCCACGGACGCCAGCGCGGTCCGCAGCTCCGTCGCCTCGGCACCGGAGACGGTGAGCTCGAAGCTGGTCACCGGGTAGTCCGACAGCCGGCGGATGGCGTCGATGTTGCCGCCGATGCCCGCGATGGCCCGCGCCGCGCCGGCGACGGCGTCGGGAGGAACGGGTCTGCCCAGCACGATGACGTGGTGCGGACGGCCCGCGGCGGGACCGTGGTCCGGCTCCGACGCCGGCTCGACGAGCACGTCCATGCCCGTGTCCGCCGCCACGCGGGCCGCCAGTTCCCGCAACCGGGTGGCGAGCGCCTGCGCCGGGTCCGGGCCGCCCCCCTCGGCGCGCAGCGACGCGACCACGACGCCCAGCACCAGGTGCCCGTGCACGACGACCTGCTCGACGTCCAGGACCTCCAGGGGCGCGCCGTCGCCGTCGGAAAGCGCGGCGAACAGCCGAGCGGTGACCCCGGGCCGGTCCTCCCCGGTCACGGTGAGAACGGCACGTGCTCCGGGGAGCTGGTCGTCGACCGGGAGGCGGGGCGTGGGGTCGATCGGCACGCCGTCATCGTGCCGCACGCCCGGAACGCAGAACCGGAGAGGCCCAGGACCATGACGGTCCTGGGCCTCTCCGGTTCAGGTTCGGCCCCCTGCAGGGTCCCGCCGCGAGCGTGCGAGTGACGGGGGGCAGGGGGACCTTTCTCAGGTCGGGTCGGGGTCGTTCGGACCCTGGCGCTGGCCGGTGCCCCCGACCAGCTCGCTGGCGTAGGGCTGGTGCCGCTTGCCGGCGTGCGCCTCGTCCTGGAGCCGCTGCAGGAGGTGGGGGTAGTGGGCCTCGAACGCCGGCCGCTCCGAGCGGATCTTGGGGATCTCGACGAAGTTGTGCCGCGGCGGCGGCGAGGACGTCGCCCACTCCAGCGAGTTCCCGTGGCCCCACGGGTCGTCGCGCAGGGCGAGCTCGCCGTACTTCCAGGACTTCACCACGTTGTAGATGAACGGGATGACCGAGGCGCCGAGGATGAAGGAGCCGATGGTGGAGACCATGTTCAGCGCCGTGAAGGTGTCCGTCGGCAGGTAGTCCACGTAGCGCCGCGGCATCCCCTCACCGCCGAGCCAGTGCTGCACCAGGAACGTGGTGTGGAAGCCGATGAAGGTCAGCCAGAACTGCAGCTTGCCCAGCCGCTCGTCCATCATCCGGCCGCACATCTTCGGGAACCAGAAGTAAATGCCGGCGTAGGCGGCGAACACCACGGTGCCGAAGACGACGTAGTGGAAGTGCGCCACCACGAAGTAGCTGTCGTTGACGTGGAAGTCGATGGGCGGGCTGGCCAGCAGCACGCCGGTCAGGCCGCCCAGCAGGAAGGTGACCATGAAGCCGATCGAGAACAGCATCGGCGTCTCGAAGGTCATCTGCCCGCGCCACATGGTGCCGATCCAGTTGAAGAACTTGATCCCGGTGGGCACCGCGATCAGGTACGTCAGGAACGCGAAGAAGGGCAGCAGCACCGCACCGGTGGCGTACATGTGGTGCGCCCAGACCGCGAGCGAGAGCGCGCCGATGGCGAGGGTCGCGAAGACCATGCCCTTGTAGCCGAACAGCGGCTTGCGGCTGAACACCGGGATGATCTCGGTGATGATGCCGAAGAACGGCAGCGCGATGATGTAGACCTCGGGGTGGCCGAAGAACCAGAACAGGTGCTGCCACAGCATCGGCCCGCCGTTCTCATCGG
>NZ_OCNK01000009.1 GCF_900230285.1 Blastococcus haudaquaticus
ACCAGCCCCAGCAGCACCTGGAAGATGCCGCCGAGGATGACGGCGGCGAACAGGTACTGGACGCCGTACTCGAGCGCCAAGGGCGCGACCACCAGCGCGATGGCGCCGGTGGCGGCAGTGATCATCGCCGGGCGGCCGCCGGTGAAGGCGATGACCACGGCCATCACGAACGAGGAGAACAGGCCCACCTGCGGGTCGACCCCGGCGAGGATGGAGAAGCTGATCGCCTCCGGGATCAGCGCCAGGGCGACGACGAGACCGGCCAGGACCTCGGTTCGGGCCACCCGCGGGGACAGCCACGTCGGCCGACGGAAGCGGGGGGTGCGCGGAGCAGCGACAGCGGAGGACATGGACCCGAATCTCTCGGTGCGCCGTCGTCGACGCAGGTGGGCAGTACTGGGGGCGATGCCGCGTCCGGGTGGCGCATCAGCGCGCCAGGAGACTGCGGAGCGGTGCGGACCGTGGGGCGTGTCAACCCTTGGTGCCCGTTGCCGGACGCCGTCACGCGTGAGCAACGAAAGTCTGCCGGGAACTCATCCTTGACGTCAGGGTTTCACGGTGAGCCGTTGGTCACTGTCCGCGCGCTCGTCGCATCCCTCGCCGTCAGTGCCGCACCGGTGCGTGCTCCGGGGCGGCCGGACGGACATCGGCGAACGCCCCGGAGGTGGGGCCCGGACATGCCCGCGCACTCGAGGTGGCGGTCAGCGGGACGTCGTCCCGCGAGTCACCCGTGCCTCAGTGGGCGCCGGCGAGCTGGCCGGTGTGCCGGTCGAAGCGATCCGCCGAGTGGCCGGTCAGGCCGACGATCTCCACCTTCTTGCCGCGGGTCTCGTACTTGTGGGTGATGGCGTCGAGGGCGGCGACGGTGGAGGCGTCCCAGACGTGGGCGTCGGTCAGGTCGATCACGATGTTGTCCGGGTCGTCGGCGTAGTCGAACCGGGTGTACAGGTCGTTGCTGGACGCGAAGAACAGGGCCCCCGTGACCGAGTAGACCCGGGTGTCGCCGTCGGGGTCGGTGACGCTGGTGACCTCGGCGAGGTGGGCGACGCGGCGGGCGAAGAGGACACAGGCGACGAGGACACCGGCGCCCACGCCGATCGCGAGGTTGTGGGTGAACAGGGTGCCCGCGACGGTCGTGAGCATGACGGCGGTCTCGCTCTTGGGCATCCGGTGGATGGTCTGCAGGGAGTGCCAGTCGAAGGTGGCGATCGACACGAAGATCATCACCGCGACGAGGGCGGCCATGGGGATGGTGGCGACGACGTCGCCCAGGGCGACGACCAGGACGAGCAGGAAGGCGCCGGACAGGAAGGTGGAGAGCCGGGTGCGTGCGCCGGACTTCACGTTGATCATCGTCTGGCCGATCATGGCGCAGCCGCCCATGCCGCCGAAGAAGCCCGAGGCGATGTTGGCGACGCCCTGGCCCCAGGACTCGCGGGTCTTGTTCGAGTGGGTGTCGGTGAGGTCGTCGACGAGCTTGGCGGTCATGAGCGACTCCATGAGGCCGACCAGGGCGACGCCGAGGGCGTACGGGGCGATGATGCCGAGCGTCTCGAAGGTCAACGGGATGTCCGGGAGGCCGAAGAAGGGCAGGGCGTCAGGCAGTTCGCCCTCGCCGCCCACGTTCGGCACGGTGAAGCCGGCGGCCACGGTCAGGACGGTGAGCACGACGATGGAGACCAGCGGGGCGGGCACGGCCTTCGTCAGCTTCGGCAGCAGGAAGATCATCGCCAGTCCTGCGGCCACCAGCGGGTAGACCAGCCACGGGACGTCGATCAGCTGCGGCAGCTGTGCCATGAAGATCATGATCGCCAGCGCGTTGACGAAGCCGACCATGACGCTGCGGGGGATGAACCGCATCAGGCGGGCGAACCCGGTCAGGCTCAGCAGCACCTGGAAGACGCCGCCGAGCACGACGGCGGCGAGGAGGTACTCCACGCCGTACTCCAGGGCGAGCGGGGCGACGACCAATGCGATCGCGCCGGTGGCGGCGGTGATCATCGCCGGGCGGCCGCCGGTGAAGGCGATGACCACGGCCATCACGAAGGAGGAGAACAGCCCGACGCGAGGATCGACCCCGGCGAGGATGGAGAAGCTGATCGCCTCGGGGATCAGCGCGAGGGCGACGACGATGCCGGCGAGGATCTCGGTGCGGGCGACCTTCGGCGAGAGCCAGGTGGGACGTCGCAACCGTGGCGCGGGGGTGATGGGGAGGACTGAAGTCATGGGTCCGTCTCGTTCGGTGCGCGTCTTCGGCGCAGGCGGGCAGCACCGGAGGCGGTGCCGAATTCGAGGGGGCGCGGTGTCGCACCGGTGGGGGAAGGCTGCTCCGCGCCCCGAGTCCGGCCGGGATCGCCGACCAGGGGATCGTGGGTGCGGGCGCCGTCGTTGGTGTCAACCACAGCTTGCCGGGAACTCGTCCGTTACGTGAGGGTCGAGTGGTGAGTCGTTCGTCACTCGCTTGCCGGGTCGAACCTGCTCGGCCACGTCACAAGAGGCACGACTGCACCGACGTGGAGCCGGCATGGGCATCACCGCGACACCCGACTGGCGTGCTCTCTCCGAGCACCGCCGCACGCTCGAAGCCCTTACGGATGTCGGCGGACGTGCGCAGACCCCTCCCAGCCACCCTGGAGGTCTGGGGGTGCGGGGGTTCGAGTCCCCTCAGCTCCACCGCACGACCAGGCCGTTCTCCCGCCGGGAGGACGGCCTGCATCTTTTTCCTGCCAGGATGTCGAGAAGCTCCGAGCGGCTCCGCTCACCTGGTGAGCGGCCGCGACAGGCGGCTTCCGACACCAGGAGATCCGATGCCGAAGTACCTGCTCCTCAAGCACTACCGCGGCGGCCCCGAGCAGCACCGGCCCTTCCCCCCGATGGACCAGTGGGCCCCGGAGGACGTGGAGGCGCACTTCGCCTTCCTCACGCATGTCGGTGAGCTGCTGGAGGGGAGCGGCGAGCTGGTGGACGTCCAGGCGCTGACGCCGGCGCAGACGTGGGTGCGCTACGGCGGGCCGGACGCCGCGCCGGTCACGACGGACGGCCCGCTCCCCGAGACCAGCGATCTGGTGGCCGGCTGGTACCTGGTCGACGTCGAATCGCGGGAGCGGGCGGTCGAGATCGCGGCCCACATCTCCTCCGAGCCCGGCCCGGGCGGGGCGCCGCTGTGCGAGTGGATCGACGTCCGGGAGGTCATGTCCCACGCCCCGGCGGACGACTGAGGTCCCGGTGGGGCACGCCGACCCCCTGGACGAGGGCGCCCTGCGCGCTCTCGTCCCCCGGGTGCTCGCCGCCCTGGTGCGGCGGGGTGAGGACTTCGACTCCGCCGAGGATGCGCTGCAGGAGGCGCTGCTCGAGGCGCTGCGGGTGTGGCCGGAGCACCCGCCGCGCGATCCGCGGGCCTGGCTGGCGACGGTGGCGACCCGGCGGCTCGTCGACGCCCGGCGCAGCGCGGCGGCCCGTGCCCGCCGCGAGGAGGGAACCTCTGCCGAGCCGCAGCCGGTCGACACTGAGGAGGGCGACGACACCCTCTTCCTGCTGTTCTGCTGCTGCCACCCCGACCTCGCGCCCGCCTCCCAGGTCGCCCTGACCCTGCGGGCCGTCGGCGGCCTCACCACCCGCGAGATCGCCGATGCCTTCTTCGTGCCGGAAGCGACGATGGCGCAGCGCATCAGCCGGGCCAAGCGCGCCCTGGCGGGTCGCCGCCTGGACCAGCCGGGGGACCTCGCTGTCGTCCTGCGCGTGCTCTACCTCGTCTACAACGCCGGTCATTCCGGCAAGGTGGACCTGGCGGCCGAGGCGATCCGGCTCGCCCGCCAGCTCACCCTCGCCACGGCGGAACCGGAGGCCCGTGGGCTGCTGGCGCTGATGCTCCTCAACCACGCCCGTCGTCCGGCGCGGTTGGACGGCGAGGGCCGGATCGTGCCGTTGGACCGGCAGGACCGCGGGCTGTGGGACACCCGCCGCATCGCCGAAGGCGTGCGCGTCCTGCAGTCGGCCCTGGCCGTGCAGCGCCCCGGCCGCTACCAGATCCAGGCCGCGATCGCGGCGCTGCACGACGACGCCGAACGCGCGGAGGAGACCGACTGGCCGCAGATCCTGGCGTGGTACGACGACCTCGTCGCCCTCTCCGACGACCCCGTGCGCCAGGACCCCGCCGGGGTGCTGGGGCGCGCCGTCGCGGTCGGCCACGTCCTGGGCGCCGCGGCCGGGTTGCGCGAGACCGAGCGGCTGCGCGCGGTGCTCGGCGAGCGGCACCGCTGGCACGCCGTCCGCGGTCACCTGCACGAGCTGGGTGGCGACCTGCCCGCCGCCGCGCGGGCGTACGCGGACGCGGCCTCCCGGGCCACGGACGTCGCCGAGCGCGACCACCTGATCCGCTCGGCCGCCCGGGCCCGGGCGGCCGCACGGGGGTGACCCGCACCGGGTGGCGAGCGGCGCGGCGCCGGACGTCCTGCGGTGTGCGTTTACGTTGTATCCGCCCGTGGCAGACTTCCCCGCGTGCCCGGGCCCCTGACGTCGTGAGCGACGCCGACGAGGTCGCGCCCGACGGCCGGATGGCGCAGGCCCAGCTCGACCTCGCCGCGGCCCGAGCGCAGGTCGAGGAGCTGGGCCGGGCCCTGCAGTCCAGCCGCCAGATCGGCATGGCGATGGGCATCCTCATGGAGCGGCACCGCCTGGCTCCGGACCGGGCCTTCCAGGTGCTCAAGCAGATGAGCCAGCGGCGCAACGTCAAGCTGCGCGAGGTCGCCGACGCGATCGTGGAGCCGGGCTCCGCCGCCCCTGCCTGACGCGATCGGCCCGCGTCACCGGAGCTGGTCGTGCGCGGCCCGGACCAGGGCGTCGGCGACCCGGTCCAGCGGATCGGACCGGAGGCGCCACTGCTGCCAGTGGAGCCGCACGTCGACGGCGCCCGCCGGGTCGAAGGGCACGACCGCGGGGTCGCCGTCGAGCTGGACCTCCGGCAGCATCCCCCACCCGAACCCGAGCGCCACCGCGGAGCGGAAGTCCGCCGACGACGGGACGTAGTGGATCGGAGCGGACGACGTCGTCGAGAGGCGCCGGCGCAGGTAGACGTGCTGGAGGTCGTCACGCCGGTCGAAGACGACCACCGGCGCCCGCTGCAGCGCGGCGGTGTCCGGTCCGTGCGCGAACCAGCGCTGGACGAACCCGGGTGCGGCGCAGGGCAGGTAGCGCATGCTGCCGAGCGGCGTCACGCGGCAGCCGGCCACCGGCTCGGCGTCGGAGGTCACCGCCCCCATGACCGTGCCCGCCCGCAGCAGGGCGCTGGTGTGCGCCTGGTCGGCGCTGTGCAGGTCGAGGGCGACCGTCGCGCCCAGGGGAGCGAGCGCGGGCAGCGCCCACGTGGCCATCGAGTCGGCATTGAGCGCGATCGGGACGACCGGGACGTCGCCGGGCCCGGGAGGGTCGAGCTGACGGTCGGCGTCGGCGACGAGCAGGCCGATCTGCCGCGCCAGCCGCAGCACCGGCTCCCCGGCCGCGGTGACGGTGGCCGGGCGTCCCCGCTGAACGAGGACCCGTCCGGTCGCGACCTCCAGGGTCCGCAGACGCTGGGAGATCGCCGACGGGGTCACGTGGAGCCGCCGGGCCGCCGCCTCCAGCGTCCCCTCGTCGATCACGGCGACGAGCGTGCGCAGCTGTGCGAGGTCAACGTCCACGAACAGCGATGCTAATGGCGATGCAGGAACATGAGCTGGACTGTCGGCGCAGCCCCTCCTAGCGTCGGTGTCCGTGATGACCGGACTCCTGGCAGCGCTCGCCGGCATGGGCATGGGCCTCTCCCTGATCGTGGCCATCGGCGCCCAGAACGCCTTCGTGCTCCGGCAGGGTCTCCGCCTCGAGCACGTGACCGGGGTCGTGGCGGTGTGCGCGGTGTCGGACGCGGTCCTCATCCTCGCCGGGGTCGCCGGCAACTCCTGGCTCAGCGCCCGGCTCCCGGACGCGATCACCGTCATCCGGGTGGGAGGCGCCGTCTTCCTGCTCGGCTACGCAGTCGTCGCCGGCCGGCGGGCGTTGCGGCCCGCGTGGTTCGCCGTCGACGCCGGTGGCACCCGGAACGGCCTGCTCGCCACCATTGCCACGTGCCTGGCCCTCACCTGGCTGAACCCGCACGTGTACCTCGACACCGTGTTGCTGCTGGGGTCCGTGGCCGACAGCCGTGGCGCCGGGAGGTGGTGGTTCGCCGGCGGCGCCGCCGTCGGCAGCGTGCTCTGGTTCAGCGCGCTCGGCTACGGCGCCCGCCTGCTGCGCCCGCTGTTCGCCCGGCCGGCGGCCTGGCGGGTGCTCGACGTCGTCATCGCGGTCGTCATGGCGGCCCTGGGGGTCGGCCTCCTCGCGTCCGCGATCTGACGCACGCGCCACATCTTGCGGATCCCTTGCGGCTGAGCGGCGGGAATCCTGAGCTGCCGGGCCCACGGTGGGAGCTGACCCCGGACGACCGTCGTCCGGCACGCAGCTAGGGGAGATCCGTGTCGATCCGTTCCGACGTCACCGCTGCCCGCCGTTCGTCCCTCACCAAGGTCGTCGCGTCCGCCGGCGTCGTGGCGGCCGCCGCCGCCGTCGCCGGCCTGGGCACCTTCGGCAGCTTCACCGACAGCACGACCCCCGTGGTTCCCACCGTCGACACGGGCACGGTCTCGATCAACCTCTCGCCGGCGTCGTCGTACGCCACCGTGCCCGTCACCACCGGCGGGTTCCTCCCGGGTGACAGCAGCGCGACGCCGTTCGACGTGACCAACGACGGCAGCGTCGCCTGGGAGTCGCTGACCTTCACGTCGTGGGCGACCACGTCCAGCGTGCTCGACAGCGACCCCCTGCACGGCCTGCAGCTCGCACTCGAGTCCTGCTCGGAGTCGTGGACCGTGTCGGGCAGCGGGTACGCCTGCGGCGGCGACCTGACGCCGCTGTACGCGGGGCCGATCATGGTGGACCGGGCACTCGCCGGCGCCGTGAGCGTGGCCCCCGGTCGCACCGACCACGTGCTGGCGACCATCTCCTTCCCGGAGACCGCTGGGGACGAGCACCAGGGCAAGGTCAGTCAGATGGCCTTCCGGTTCACCGCCGTGCAGCGCGACGGCGCCACCAGCTGACGCGCGCGTCGGATGAGAGAGCTCTCACGGTCCTCTCATCCTCCAGAACCGGTGACGCACGGACGCTGGCCCGGTGCGCCTGCGACCCGTCCTGATCGCGGTCGCCGTCGCGCTGGTCCTGGTCGCAGCGGGCGGATGGGCCCTGCTGGGGCCGGCGGGCAGCGTGCGCCCGGGCCTGCCCGAGCCGATCCGGATCACCACGACACCGGCGCCCGGGACACCGCAGGACGCGCCTTCGCCGTCGCCGGTCCCGAGCACGGAGGTCCCGGCGCCGGCGCCGGCCGATGTCGTCCCGCCCCCACCGCTGCCCGACGACGACGGGGACGACGGGGACGACGACGGGCCGGATGACGTTGATGACCCTGATGGCGATGACTGAGGCGCGCGGCGCCACCCGCTCACGCTGGGTGCCGCGCGCTGCGCGGACCCGCATCATCGGCTGGGTCCTGCTGCTCGTGTTCCTCGCCCTCGCCGTCCTCACCTTCGTGACCTGGCGGCTGCTCGTCCGGGAGATCGACGAGCGGATGGACCTGACCCTCGACACCGAGGTGTTCGAGTTCCGGCAGATCGTCGAGTCGGGGAACGACCCACGGACCGGCGAGCCGTTCGACTCCGTCGACTCCGTCCTCGAGACCGTCATCACCTACAACCTGGCCCGGCCGAACGAGAAGTTCCTCGGCTACGTCGACGGTGCGTACCGGTTCCAGAGCCGGATCGAGGCGCCGGTCCTGCTCAGCGAGGACGCCGAGTTCACCCGGCTGGTGGGCTCGGTCGAGGAGACCGTCGCCGGCCGCTACGAGAGCGGTGCCGGGGAGATCCGCTACCTCGCCGTCCCGGTGTCCCTCGCCGGCGACCCGAGGTCGGGGGTCGCCGTCGTCGCCTACTTCGCCGACCAGGAGCGCGACTCCGCCCACCACACGGCGCGGCTGATGCTGGCCGTCGGCGGGGTCACCGTGCTGCTGGCCGCCGCCGGTGCCTGGGTGGTGGCCGGCCGGATCCTGCGTCCGGTCCGCGACGTGGCCGCGACCGCCCAGGGCATCACCGAGCGCGACCTCTCCGGGCGCATCCCCGTGGACGGGCGTCCCGCCGACGAGCTGACCGACCTCGCGACGTCGGTCAACGCGATGCTCGACCGGTTGGAGTCGGGAGCCGCCGCCCAGCGCCGGTTCCTCGACGACGCGGGCCACGAGCTCCGGACGCCGATCACCATCGTGCGCGGGCACCTCGAGGTCCTCGACCCGACCGACCAGGTCGACGTGCGGGACACCGTGGCGCTCGTGGACGACGAGCTGGACCGGATGAACCGCATCGTCTCCGACCTGCTGCTCCTCGCCCGGGCCGAGCAGCCGCGGTTCGTCCGCCCCCAGCCGGTCGACGTCGAGGCGCTCACCTCGGCGGTGTTCGACAAGGTGCGGCGGCTGGGCGACCGGCACTGGGCGCTGGAGACGACCGCCCGCGTCGACGCGCTGCTGGACCCGCAGCGGGTGACCCAGGCGCTGGTCGCCCTCGCCGACAACGCCGTCCGCTACACCGCCCCCGGCGTCCGCATCTCCGTCGGCAGCCAGTACAGCGGCGGGGCGCTGCGCTTCTGGATCTCCGACACCGGGCCCGGCGTCCCGGAGGAGGACCGGGCGCGGGTCTTCGAGCGCTTCGCCCGCGGAGCCGCCGGCGCCCGCCGTTCCGACGGCGCCGGGCTGGGCCTGGCCATCGTGGCGGCCATCGCCCAGGCGCACGGGGGGACGGCTGTGCTCGACAGCGTCACCGGGCGCGGGACGACGGTGACGCTGGTGATCCCGGCGCAGGTCGCGCCGCCGGACGACGGCAGCACCGACACCGTGGACGACGACCTCGCCACGCCCGACATCCCGACCGACGAACCCATCGCACCCCGAGGAGGCCGGCCGTGAGCCGAGTCCTGATCGCCGAGGACGAGCCGCGCATCGCTTCCTTCATCGAGAAGGGGCTGAAGGCGCACGGCTTCACCACCGCCGTGGCCGGTGACGGCCGGACGGCCCGGGCCTCAGCCCTCAGCGGCGAGTTCGACCTGCTGGTACTCGACATCGGGCTGCCGGGGATGGACGGCTTCGAGGTCCTCCGGTCGCTGCGGGCCGAGCGATGCACCATCCCGGTCGTCGTCCTGACCGCCCGCGACAGCGTCCAGGACACCGTCGCCGGCCTCGAGGGTGGCGCCGACGACTACATGCCCAAGCCGTTCCGGTTCGAGGAGCTGCTCGCCCGGATCCGGCTGCGCCTGGCCGGGGGCCGAGGCACGGAGGTGACCGTGCTCAGCTGCGGTGACCTGTCCCTCGACCTGCGCACGCGCCGGGCGCGGGCAGGCGATCGCACCGTCGACCTCTCCGCGCGGGAGTTCGCCCTCGCCGAGACCTTCCTGCGGCATCCGGGCCAGGTGCTGGCCCGGGAGCAGCTGCTCAGCCACGTCTGGGGCTACGACTTCGACCCCGGCTCCAACGTCGTGGACGTCTACGTGCGCTACCTCCGCAAGAAACTCGGCGCCGACCGCATCGAGACGGTGCGCGGGATGGGCTACCGCCTGCTCGAGGCCTGAGACGCCGACGACCCCCCGGCGCCGTGCGCCGGGGGGTCGTTCCGCGGAGGGTCAGTCGTCGGTGTCCGGGCTGTCGACGTCCGGGGTCTGGACGTCGGGGGTGTCGACGTCGGCGCTCTGCACGTCAGCCGAGTCCCAGGCGCTCTCGGCGGGCGAGTCGGCGGTCTCCGGGGACGCGTCGACCGGCGCGGCGTCGGGGCTGTCGGTGACGCTCTCGGTGGGGGAGTCGGCAGACTCCGGGGACGCGTCGGCCGGAGCGGCGGCCACGGAGGCGTCGGGGGAGTCCGACGCGGACTGCGCGGATGCGTCAGCGACCGGGGCGGCGACCGTCACGCTGTCGGGCACCGGGCCGGAGCGGTCGTCGTCGGCGGCGGCGAGGCCGACGCCGGTAACACCGAGGCCGGTCAGGGCGGCGCCGAAGGTGACGATCTTCCAGGTGGCGGGGCGGCGGGTCATGGGAGGAGTTCCTTCCGTCGAGGTGTCGTGTCGCTGACACCACTGAGGTTGTCCGCCGCGGGTGAGAGCCCGGGGAGACTCGGATGAAGGGCCTCTCATGCGGGGCGGGCCCACTGCTCGGCGAGGGCGACCCGCTCGGCGGTGACGGCCGGCCAGCCCGGCTGCTGTACCCGGAAGGGTCCGGTGGCCAGGCCCAGCAGCACGGCGGCCACCCGTGTCCGCACCTGCGCGGCGGGCCAGCGCCGCAGGGCGGCCGTCTCGACCTCCTGCCGGTACCGCACCGACGTCGCGGGGACGGGGAGCACCTGCTCCAGGACGGCGAGATGGGCCAGCAGGGTCGCCCAGTCGTCGATCCGGTGGCCGCACCCCGCGGTGTCGACGTCGAGCAGCCCCACGATCCGGCCGTCGTCCACGAGCAGCTGGGCCTCGTAGAAGTCGCCGTGCACCGGAACGAGGTCGTGCTCGCCGGGGTCGGTCGCGGCCAGGCGGGACGTGAGGGCGTCGAGCCGGGGGCGCAACCGTGGCGCGACGGCGGCCAGCACCGCCGCGTGGTCGCCGGCCCGCGCCGGCCCGTCGCCCGGTCGCCGCCGCCCCGGGGCTCCCAGCCCGGCCACCCCGAGGGGCAGCGCGTCCAGCACGCGGTCCAGTTCGTCGGGTGACGGCAACCCGCAGCCGTCCGCGGCGAGCAGTGCCCGCATCGGCTTGCCGGGCAGCCCGGGCAGTACCACCACGCCGTCGGGGGTGGCGGCCTGCACCGGCGGGACCGGCACGGCGCCGGCCAGGAGCTCGTGCCGCGCCACCAGCTGGTCGACCGCCGAGGGCCGGACCACCTTGAGGAACAGCCGCCCCTCCGGCGTCTGCGCCTCGACCACCGCCCGGCGGCCCGGGCGGTAGGAGCGCAGCGTCAACCGCGGCGGCCCGGGGACCAGCCCGAGCTCACCGAGTCGGGCGCCCACGGCGGCCGACGACGACGCCCAGGCCAGACCGGGGAGCGCCGGGTCCAGCGGCCACCGCCACAGGCCGACCCGCACCGTATCCGTCCCGGACGCGCCCTCCAGCACGGCGGCGCCCTCGGGGATGCGCGTACCGGTCGTCGCGGCCAGGGACTCCCGCGTCTCCCGGCCGTCGGCCCACGCGACCGCGGCGGAGTACTGCGCCGTCGCGGCGCCGTCGGGCTGCAGGGAGACCGTGGTGGCCCGCAGCGTGCGCAGCCGGCCGCCCAGGGGAGCGAGGACGGCGGTCCAGAGGTCGGCGGCCGGCTCCCCGAGCAGCAGCTGGAGCGAGGGCGGCCACGCCGCCACGACGTCGGGGTCCACGGGCGCCGGCACGGCGGGAGAGGTCACCGGAGGACGGTGCACGCGTCCGGTGACGTCCCGATGAGCTCTCGATGAGGCCGCTCTCATCCGGGGGCACGGGGCGCCGGCGCACCGGCGGGGGGCATACGGTCGCGCCATGCAGCCGGAGACCCAGGTGGCGCCCACGTCGATCGTCGTGATGGGGGTGTCCGGATCCGGGAAGACGACGGTCGCGGCCGGCCTCGTGGAGCGGTTGGGGTGGGAGTTCGCCGAGGGGGACGACTTCCACCCGCCCGCCAACGTCGAGAAGATGCGCAGCGGCCGGCCGCTGGACGACGACGACCGCTGGCCCTGGCTGCGCTCCCTGGCCGCCTGGTTCGGGGAGCACGAGCGGGCCGGCGCCTCCGTCGTCGTCACGTGCTCGGCGCTCAAGCGCAGCTACCGCGACCTGCTGCGCGACGGACACCCCTCGGTCTGGTTCGCGCACGTCACCGCCGATGCCGAGGTGCTCCGGCGGCGGGTCGCGGACCGCTCCGGCCACTACATGCCGTCGTCCCTGCTCGACAGCCAGCTGGCGACCCTGGAGCCCTTGCAGGACGACGAGCCCGGCGCCGCCGTCCCGGGTGACGGCGCGCCGGAGGACGTCGTCGCCCTGCTGCTGGCCGCACTCGCCGCCGAGCGCGGTGTCCGCCCCGGGAGTCCGCGGACCTCCGCCTGACGGTTGCGTCGCGGGACCGCCCGCAGTCCACATCGCGGGTCCGGAGGCCGTCGGACATCCACGCTTCCGGCCCGCGCCGGCTGGGCATGGACGGTGCCCCGGCGCGGACGGCGCGGGACGGGGCTACGGGGAGAACTGAAGATGAGCACGACGGGTGCTGCACGGGGGTCGTCGGCGGCGGGGTTGTACGGCAGCAGCGTGGGTCCACGTCCGATCCGGGCCGCGGTGACGGAGTGCATCGGTACGGCGATCCTGGTGTTCGTCGGGACCAGCGCCGCCGTGGCGACGGCCGCCCGGGGTGTCGACGTCTACGACACGCTGGCGGTGGTGCTCGCCTTCGGGGTCACCCTGGTCGCGCTCGTGGCGGCATTCGGGCACGTCTCGGGCTGCCACCTGAACCCGGCCGTGACCATCGGTCTGGCGGCGACCGGCCGGTTCCCGTGGTCGGCGGCCGGCGTGTACGTGCTGGCACAGCTGGCCGGCGGGGTGCTGGGCGCGCTGGCCACCTGGGTCAGCTACGGCGGCCGGGCGCGCAGCGAGGGGGCGCTCGGTGCGACCCATCCGATGGACGGCGTCTCTGCCGGTCAGGCCTTCGTCGTGGAGCTCCTGGTCACCTTCGTCCTGGTGCTCGTCGTCGTCTCCGTGGCCACCGACGACCGGGCCGAGAGCGCGATCGCGCCGGTGGCCGTCGGCTTCGCCCTGGCCGCCGGCATCTTCGTCGCCGGTCCGCTGACCGGCGGCGCGGTCAACCCGGCCCGGGCCTTCGGCCCGAACCTGCTGGCCGCGGACCTCGGCTCGCTGTGGATCTACCTGCTGGCGCCCACGATCGGCGGGGTCCTGGCTGCCGTCCTCTACGACCGCGTCCTGGCACCGGCCGAGCCGCCGGAGTGACGGGCGGCTGCTGGCCCGGGGTCAGGTCCCGTCGGGGTCCGGGACGTCTCCGGCCGGGCGGCGGTCGGCGGCCGATCGGCCGGACTCGACGCTCCGGTCGTACTGGCGGCGTTCGACGCGCAACGTGCCGTTGCGGACGGACGTCGCGTGGTCGGCGAGCTCCGCGGTCCCACCGGCGAGCCGCTTCTGTGCGACGGTGAGTGCCGCGCCGTGGTCGCGGATCGTCAGGAGCAGGTGGTCGATGCTGTCGGCGACGACGTACTTGGTGCCGTCCACGAGGTGGACGACGGTGTCCGGGTCGATCTCCACGCGCTCGATGAGCGTGGGGTCGATGGTGAAGTGCCGGCCGTTGCGGCAGGTGACAGCGATCACGGGAGCGGTCCTTCCGCTCGGGCGGGGCAGCGGACCCCGGTGGCGCCGGTTCCCGGCCCTTGCTGCATCGGCGGGCGGCAGGTGGGGATCCAGCCGAATCACCCACGTCTCACCCCCGCGCCGGGCGGGCGCGGGCGGGCGGGTCAGAAGCCGAACAGCAGGCCCAGGCCGCCGAGGGTGAACAGCACCATCACGACGACCAGCGGCAGCTGGTCCGACGCCCGGGCCCGCCGGGCGGACAGCAGGGCCCTCTCGTGGGCGAGCGTCACCCCGATGACGTGGCCCACGATGATCGCGCCCACCTGGACGAGCGCGATCGCGTCGGAGCTGACCGCGGTGAGGTCCACGCGGTTGCCGTAGGTGCCGAACAGGTCGACCCCGTCGATGCCGAAGGGGTTGCTGATCAGGATCCAGGTGGTCTGCCCGTCCAGGGCCAGGAGGCTGAAGTAGTGGGCCACCGTGTAGCCGAGGGCGATCGGGATGACCGTGGCCGCGTACCGCGCCGGCTGGACGGCGGGGTCCTGGCCCGCCATCCGGCCCGACAGCCGGGTGCCCAGCGCGTAGAGGACGGCGACGATCGCGACCATGGCGAGCAGGCCGAGCGTCCCGGACAGCGTGTCGTTCGCCGCCCCGGGACCGGTCTGCCAGAAGACGGTGCGCGACAGCCCGTCGAACGCCGTCGAGCCGAGCAGCACCACGACGAGGGGGGCGAGCCCGGGGGAGGGCGGGGTGGCGATCGCGTTGGCGAGGGGGTTGCGCAGCACGAGTCGGCCGTCGTCGCGTCGTCCCCACGGGGACAGCCTGGCGATCAGGGTCGAGTAGGCCTCGAAGCCGTCCCCCTGCGCGAACCAGTCCTCGCCGAACCACAGGGCGAGGCCCACCTGCACGACGGCGTAGCCGATCAGGAAGACCGCGACCGTGACGGGCTCCGCGCGCCCCGGGTAGACCAGCTCGAGCCAGACGAAGACCAGCAGCGAGGCGGCGGCGGGCCAGAGACCCAGGGCCGGCAGCCGGGCGACGCCGGGCGCGCGGGGCACCAGTCCGCGCAGCCCACGGTGCAGGAGCCGCAACGGATTGGCCAGCCGCGCGACCGGGCCGACCAGGAGGCTCAGCGGGACGAGTCCCGCCCAGAAGGTGACGTAGAGAACCCAGGGGGCGAGGTTCCGGTCGGTGTCCGCCGGACCCCACAGCGCGACGGCGACGACGAGGGCGGCGACGGCGAGCGCCGCGGCCTGGAGACCGCGGCGGAACGGGGCGCCGTCGAGCAGGCGCTGCACCCCGCCCGGCAGCGGGCGGCCCGAGCCCGACCCGCCGAGCCTCGGCGTGCGCCAGAAGAGCACCAGGACGGCGAAGCTCACGAGGATCGCGGCGCCGGCGCCGTAGAGCGCGAAACCGATCGGGATCGGCAGGTCGGTCCGCGAGCCGACCCCGTGGGCGAGGACGATCACCCGACCTGCAGCGAGAGGAGCTGCGTCCCCGCGTCGTGCAGCTCCACCTCGAACACCCCCGGGATCGTCGCGTCGAACTCGATCGTCGCCGGGGTGCCCGGGACGAGGTCAGCACCCAGGTCGTAGCCGTGCACGTGCAGCTCGTCGGGGGCGTCGCTGGTGACGACGAGGACGACGTGCTCCCCGACCGGTACCGGCACACGGCCGGTGTCCCCACTGGCCTGACCGCCGGTGACGGTCACCTCGATCCGCTGCCCGGCGGGCGCCGCCGGGGTGGCGGAGGTCGCGGGCGCGGACGACGCCGCACTGCTCGCGGACGACGAGGCGCTACCGGACGAGGAGCTCCCGGGAGCGGCCTCCGGGTCGGTGCCGGCGCAGCCGGTCACGACCGTGGCGAGGGCCAGGCCGATCAGGGCAGCGCGGAGCCGGGCAGGACGAAAGGACACAGGTGTTCTCCGGGGATGGCTGGGGGAGCAGGAGGTCAGCGGCGGCCGAGGTCACTGGTCGGCCGGTCGGCATCGTCCCCGGCCGGCGGATCGGCGGCGGTGTCGGGGTAGGGCTCGCGGCTGCTCGCGCGGCGGGAGTACCGCCCCACACCCCAGGAGATCGCCGCGACGAGGGCGAGGGTGCAGGCGAGCACGACCAGGTTCGCCACGGTCCACAGTCCGCCGCCGGAGTCCTTGAGCTCCCGCTGGAGGATCTCGACCTCGGGGATGGCCCCACGCGTCATCCCGTCCTCGGCCGGGATCTCCTCCTCACCCAGGGCCTGGTCCTCGGGCAGGTAGATCGGCACGGCCGTGAGGACTCGACCGTCGTGGACCCGCAGCAGTGCCTTCCACGTCCCGTCGACGGGGATGGGCTCCGTCGTCCGGTACGCGCCCTCACCGGTCCGCTCGAGGGTGTTCACGACCAGACCGTCGCCCTGCCACGAGGTGATCTGCACCCAGGCGGGGTCGTCGACGAAGTCGGCGGGCTCCAGCTGGACGCTGATGTTCGCGGTGCGCGGGTCGTTCTGGACGTCCTCGATGGCGAACGTGGCCTCGAGGTCGTCGGGCACGGTGGCGATCAGGCCGTTGGTGACGGCTGCCGCGATGGCCACGAGGGAACCGACGAGGACGGTCCGGGCCACGGCCGGGCGCGGGAGCCGCCGGCGCAGGCCCGAGGCGAGGAGGGCGCCGAGCAGACCGCCGGCGACGCCGCCGACGATGCCCATCAGGGTGCCCTCGACGAGGATGTCGCTGGTCCAGGACAGCTCCTGGGTGAACTGCGTCCAGCCCCACTCGGTCGCGTGCCCGATCGTGCCGATCAGGACCCCGGCCACGGCTCCGAACACGAGCGGCTTGCGCGCCAGCGCGACCGACAGGGCCAGCAGCTCGACGACGACGGCCGAACCCAGGTACAGCGGGAAGCCCGGGGTGATCTCACCCAGGCCCGGGCCCACGACGAGGGCGATGCCGCCGCGGATGACCAGGAAGAACACGGTCGCGGCGATCGCCCCGCCGCGACCCATGAACAGCCGCGCCGCGACGAGCGCGAGCCCCGCGGCGCCGGCGATCATGAGCGGCTCGAGCACCAGGCGGAACTGCGGGACGTCGAAGTCGTACTCGCCCTGGAACACCGAGAGACCGAGCAGGAGCCCGCCCATCGCGGAGGCCTGGCGGATGAACCGGGCGGTCTGGCCCACCTTGCGGTCGCCGTCGTCGGTGGAGAGCCCGCCGTGGCCCTCCTGCTCGAGCACCAGCAGGCCGACGATGGACAGCCCGGCGCCGCCGATGAGCATCAGGTGGGTGGGTCCCCACAGCGTGACGTCCTGGCCGAACATGCGGTGCCAGACGTCGTCCAGGGGGAAGCCGAGCAGGGCGTAGAAGCCCGCGGCCGTGAGCAGGATGCCGCCGACCGGGACGTCCCAGCCGCGCAGGAAGCGGACCGCGGACGGGCCGGGCTTCTCGTCGAGGGGCATCGAACAGGCGAGGACGCCACCGGCGAAGACGCCGAACAGCCCGAAGAGGATGAGGAAGTGCGCCGGGTTGGCCAGCGGACCCTCGTCCCGGCCGACGCCGATGTGCAGCGCGATGTCCCACAGCATCCCGAGCAGCGCGACCAGCAGCGAGATCGTGGTCAGGATCGTCGGCAGCGCCACCCAGGCCGGCACACCGGTCGCCTTGCCCAGTCGGTTCCCGATGCGGGTCAGGATGGTGGACCTGCGCGTCCGGTGGAGGAACACCAGACCGAGCAGCACCGCGGTCAGCGCGGCGCCGATCCCGGTCGCCAGGATCACCTCGCCGATCGCGGCTCCTCCGGCGGGACGTGTGTCAGCGGCGAGCAGCACGGAAACTCCCAAGGGCCATGAGGGGTATGGAACACCCATGACGGTGACATAGACAACTGATACATAAACGACCGCATACCGTGGAACGTCACGGAGGAGAGGAGGTGTCCGTGGTCACGCCCGGCGAGAGCCCGCACGAGGACCCAGGTCCGGAGGTAGACGTCGACCGGGAGATGACGGTCGACGAGCTCGCCGCGCGCGTCGGCGTCACCGTGCGCAACCTCCGTGCGTACTCCGCCCGCGGACTCCTCCCGCCCCCGCGGATGGTGGGCCGGACCGGCTTCTACGGCCGCGAGCACGTGACCCGGCTGGTGCTCGTCCGCGAGATGCTCGCCGAGGGCTACTCGCTGGCCATGATCGAACGCACCCTCGCCTCCGCGCCGGTGAACGCCAGCACCGCGACGCTCGCCCTGCACCGGGCACTGCTCGCGCCGTGGCTGCCGTCCGAGCCGGAGGTCATCACCGGTGCCGAGCTCGCCACGCGGGCCGGCGTGCCGGAGGACCCCGCGCTGGTCGACCGGCTCGTCGAGCTGGGCCTGGTCCGTCGGCTGGGGGACGGCGACCTGGAGGTGCGGGATCCCGCGCTGCTGGCGGCCGGGCTCCAGGTGGTCGGCCTCGGCGTCCCGCCCGATGCCCTCATCGACGCGCAGACGCGGGTCAACGAGCACGTCCGCGCGATCGCGCAGACCTACGTGCAGATGTTCGTGGCCACCGGATGGCAGGCGTTCGTCGATGCCGGCGCGCCCGCCGACCGGCTGGAGACCGTGCTGGACACGGTCTCGCGGCTGCAGCCGGTGGCTGCTCAGGCGGTCCTGGCCGCGTTCCGCACGGAGATGGCCGCGGCCGTGGAGGCCGCGGTGGAGACGGCGCTCAGTCAGCTGCAGGGGGAGTAGGGATCTCCTCGCGGGCCATCGCCGCGCGGCGGGCCTCCTCGGCGTCCTCGCGGGCGCTGAGCCGGCGGTCACGGACGACGGCGCCGATGACGAGGCCGATGAGGACGGCGGCCGGGACGAAGAAGCCGACCGTGCCGATGATGCTCAGCCCGTCGGTCGCCAGCACGTCGGTCATCGGCACGTCGATCACAGGGACGACCATGCCACCGCTCATGGCGTCCATGCGACACCGGCCGCTGTCACGGTGTCAACCGGAGGGCGTCAGTCGCTGGTCTTCCCGTCCCGCCAGTAGCCCATGAAGGCGACGGCGCGGCGATCGACGCCCCGTTCCTGGACCAGGTGTCGGCGCAGGCCCTTGACGACGCCCGCCTCGCCGGCCAGCCAGGCGTAGACGCCCGAGGACCGGCGGGGGAGGGACTCCTCCTGCGGCACCTCCCAGAGGATCCCGGCGTCGACGTCGACGTCCTCGATTTCGACGCCGGGGGTGGGGGCGAGGACGTCGGCCAGGTCGTCGACCGCGGCGACCACGGCGGCCGTCAGCCGCGCACCGCGCGGGGCGGGCGGCGTGCCGTCGTCGGGCCAGCGGGGGAGCCAGGTGACCTGCACCCCGGCGGGCGCCACGATGTTCAGCGCGTCGGCCGAGGTCGGCACCTCCAGGAGGACGCGCGCCTGCTGGCCGGCCGGGAGCGTCTCGACGATCGCGCAGATCGCCGGCACGGCCGTCTCGTCGCCGGCGATGAGCAGGCAGGACGCGTCGAGCGGCGGGTGCCACTCGAACCCACCGGTGGGTCCGGGGAACCGGGCGTTCGGGCCGATCAGGACGACCTCGTCGCCGACGGCGGCGGTCTCGGCCCAGGCCGAGGCCGGACCGGTCGCGCCGTGCAGCACGAAGTCGACGTCGACCTCGCCGAGCTCCGGGCGCAGCGCGCGGATCGTGTACGTGCGGATCGGCATCCGGCGTTCGGCCGGGAGCGCCCGCCACGCGCCGTACCAGTCGGGATCGGTGGGGCAGTCGTCGATCCCGCGGCCGGGTAGGGGCAGCATGACCTTGATCCGCTGGTCGAACCCGTTCGACGAGAACTCGGGCATGTCGGCGCCGGTGAAGGTGACCCGCAGGAAGCTCGGGCTCAGCCGCTGCAGCCGGGCGACCTGGACGGCGAAGGGTCGGTAGACCGGGACCTGCAGTGCCTCGACTGTCATGCGCCCTCTCCCGGTTGCCGGCGGCTGACTTAGGCTAGCCTCACCTGGCTTCGACCGGAGTCTTGCACACGGTCGCGCAGGGTTCCAGAGGCACGACCCACCGATGTGCGTGCCGACCCAGAAGGAGAACGATGAGACACCCCGCCCTGTCCACCGCCGGTCTGGCGCTGACCGCCGCGCTGTTGCTCACCGCGTGCGGCGGCGCCGACGACGGCGGGTCCGAGCCGTCGGCGACCGAGGATGCGGCGTTCCCCCGGACCGTCGAACACGCCATGGGCAGCACGGAGATCCCCGAGCGACCCGAGCGGGTCGTCGTCCTCGACACCGGAGAGCTGGACACCGCGCTGTCCCTCGGCGTCACCCCCGTCGGCGCCGTCACCACCGCTGTCTCCGAGGACTTCCTGACCTACCTGGCCGACGACGCCGCCGACGTCGAGGTCGTCGGCACGATCGCCGAACCCAATCTCGAGGCGATCGCCGCCCTCGAGCCGGACCTCATCCTGTCCAGCAGAACCCGGCACGAGGACATCTACGAGGAACTCGCGCAGATCGCGCCGACGGTCTTCGCCGACCGCGTCGGAGCGGTCTGGAAGGAGAACTTCCTGCTCGACGCCGAGGCGCTCGGTCTGGAGGACGAGGCCGAGGAACTGCTCGAGGCGTACGAGTCCGACGCCGCTGCGCTGGGGGAGGAGATCGGTGACCCGGCCGGGACGACGGTGAGCACCGCGCGCTTCGTCGAGGGCACCATCCGCGTCTACACCGCGGAGTCGTTCATCGGCACGGTCATGGCAGACATCGGACTGGACCACCTGCAGCTGCCCACCGACCAGGTCCCCACGTTCGCCGAGCTCAGCGCCGAGGAGGTCAGCCAGGTGGACGCGGACATCGTCCTGTACTCGTCCTACGGGGCGGCCGGCGACTCCGGTGAGGCGGCCGTCGTAGCCGGCCCGCTCTGGCCGCGGCTGACCGCCGTCACCGACGGCCGGGCATTCGCTGTCGAGGACGACGTCTTCTACACGGGGATCGGTCTGCGCGCTGCGACGCTGCAGCTCGAGGAGCTGCGCGAGCTGCTGGTCGAGTAGGACGACGAGGGCCGCTCCCCGAACGGGGAGCGGCCCTCGCTGCGTTCGGCCCCTCTGCAGGGTCCCGCGCCGAGCCTGCGAGGCGTGGGGGGCAGAGGGGTCCTTTTCAGGGCGTCTCGGTGCTGATCTGCGCGGCGAGGTACTGCGGCGCGCCGACCCGCTCGATGGCCCCGAGCTGCGCCTCGAACCAGTCGGCGTGCTTCTCCTCGTCGCGGACCATCTCCTCGAAGACGGCGGCGGTGCCGTGGTCGCCGAGCTCGTGGCACTCCTTCGCGGAGGCGTTGAACTGCGCGACGGCGGCCTTCTCGCTGTCCAGCGCGAGGACCAGCATCTCCTCGGCCGTCTCGCCGACGCGGATCGCGCCGAGCCGCTGGACGTTCGGGTGACCGTCGAAGAGCAGGACGCGCTGGATCAGGGCGTCGGCGTCGCGCATCTCGTCGATCGAGAGGTCGTAGAAGACCTTGCCGAGCTTGGGCAGACCCCAGGCGTCGAGCATGCGGGCGTTCAGGAAGTACGTATTGGTGACGGTCAGCTCGAAGGTGAGCGCGTCGTTGAGCAGTTCGACCACACGGGGGCTAACGGGCTGCACCAGCCACTTCCACTTCTTGCTCGGCGGCCTGATCGGCACGGCGCTCGGCACGGACCGGGCAATGCTGACACACGAGCTCGCGGAGGGAACTGATGCAGTTGCCGCAGGTGCGCCCGGCACCGGTCTCGCGGGCGACGTCGGCGACGCAGCGCGCGCCGTTCGCGATGGACTCGAGGATGTCGCGGTCGGTCACCACGTTGCAGTGGCACACGTACATGACGGTCGCCTCACCGGTAGCGCGAGCAGGGTCTGCCGTCCAGAGGCAGAACCCTGGGCATTGGATGCAGGTTAGCCTTACCTGACCGATCGGCGTCAAGTGGACTGGTCAGGATGTCGGACCCGCGCCCTAGGTTCCGATCATGACCGATCTGAGCATCCGCGCGCGCACCCTGCTCGACCTGCACACCGCACCCGGGATCTTCGTGCTGGCCAACGTCTGGGACGTGGCGTCGGCCCGCGTGGTCGCGGCCACCGACGGCGTCCGGGCGGTGGCGACGGCGAGCCACGCCATCGCCGCGACCTTCGGCTACGAGGACGGCGAGAACATCCCGCTGGACGTCCACCTCGACATGGTCGGCCGCATCGCGGCGGCCGTGGACCTGCCGGTGACGATGGACTTCGAGGCCGGCTACGGCGATGCGGGGGAGACCGCGCGCCGGGCGATAGGGGCCGGTGTCGTCGGCGGCAACCTCGAGGACCGGATGCAGCCGCTCGACGACGCCGTCGCGGCCGTCGAGGCCGTTCTGCGCGCCGGTCGCGACGCCGGGATCGACTTCGTGCTCAACGCCCGCACCGACACCTTCCTGCACGCCGACGCGGAGGCGCAGCGGAGCGACCTGGTCACCGAGGCGGTCCGTCGCGGTCGGGCGTTCCTCGGCGCGGGCGCGCCCGTGGTGTTCGTCCCCGGCGTGGTCGAGCGCGAGGAGATCGTCGCGCTGGTGGACGGCATCGGCCGCGGGAAGGTCTCGCTCATGGCCGTCCCCGGCGCGACCCCGCCCGTGCGGGAGCTCCAGGAGATGGGCGTCGCCCGGCTCTCCACCGGGCCGTTCACCCAGCGGGTCGCGCTCACGGCCCTGCAGGACGCCGCGGCGGAACTCGTGGCGGGTGGCGTGCTCCCGCCGGCCACCCGCGGGCTCAGCTGAGGCCGGCGGTGCCCGCGTCGGAGCGGCTGGCCTGGACGGCCGAGGTCGTCGGGGTGTCCCCGTCGGACCGGGTGCTGGAGGTCGGCTGCGGGCACGGCGTGCTGGTGTCCCTGCTGGCCGAACGGCTGACCGACGGCGTCGTGATCGGCGTCGACCGGTCGGCCACGATGATCGCGACGGCCGCGCGGCGGAACCGGGCGGCCGTCGACGCCGGACGGGTCCGCCTGGCGGCCGCCGTGCTGACCGCCGCGGACCTCGATTCCTCGTCCTTCGACCTCGTCGTCTCGTTCAACGTGCGCGCGTTCTGGACACCGCCCGCCCCCGAGTGGGACGTCGTCGACCGCATCCTCTCCCCGGGTGGCCGGGTCTTCGTGGCGTTCTCCGTGATGAAGGCCGGATCGGACGCGCAGATCACGGAGGCGGTCGAGCGGCTGGCCGGCGAGCGAGGTCTCGTGTGCGCGGCGGTGCACCGCGGCGGCACGTCTCCGATGGAGTCGGTGGCGGTGGAGCTCCACCGCCGCTGAGCCTCACTCCTCGGGGGGAGCAGGACCTGCCCACGGGTGCTCGGCTCAAGCCCGGGCCCGCCGGTGCCGATCACCCGGACAGGTGAACGGAGGGCTCGTCCTCCGCACCGTCGCCGTCGGTGAGGAGGAGAGGTCGTGCCCGCACAGTCCGTGCTCGTCGTGGAGGACACCGACGAGATCCGCGAGCTCGTCACCACGGTGCTGCGCCGAGCCGGGTTCGACGTCCGGGAGGCGGCCACCGGAGCCGCGTGCCTCGACGAGGTCCGCCGCGACGCCCCCGACCTGATCGTGCTGGACCTGGGGCTCCCGGATGCCGACGGCACCGAGGTGTGCCGGCAGATCCGGGCCGAGACGCAGTGCTACGTCCTGATGCTGACCGCCCGCGCCGAGGAGGTCGACCTGCTCATCGGGCTGGCCGTCGGCGCCGACGGGTACATGGCCAAGCCGTTCTCCCCGCGCGAGCTCGTGGCGCGGGTGCAGGCGATGCTGCGCTTCCCGCGCACCGCCCCGGCGCCGGCCGAGCCCGCAGCGGCGGTGGAGGAGTCGGTGCGCCGGCTCGCCGAGCTCGAGGTGGACGAGGAGAGCCGCGAGGTGCGGGTGGACGGCTCGGTCGTCGACCTCACGCGGACCGAGTTCGACCTGCTCGCCGCCCTGGCGTCGCGGCCGGGCCGGGTGCTGCAGCGGGAGACCCTGCTGCGCGAGGTCTGGCAGACCGACTGGGAGGGCAACCTCCGGCTGGTCGAGGCGCACATGTCGAACCTGCGGCGCAAGCTCGTCGCGGCCGGCCTGAACTCTCCCGAGATCCGCACCGTGCGGGGAGTGGGCTACCGGCTCGTCGCCTGAGGACAGCTCCGGGAGCATCGCAGCGAGCGCCAGCGAGCGAGGAGCGGACCGGAGCGCGGAGTCAGGCCGGCTGGATGGCCTGAGCGGAGGCCCTAGGCGGGGGCGACGTCGGCGAAGCGGCGGCCCTCGGCCCGCGAGCAGACCCGCACCAGTTCCATCAGCCGTCCCTGCGGCACGACACCCCGCCGGGCGTCCCGGCCGAGAGCGGTCGAGACGGCCGCGACGTCCGCGTGTCCCACCTGGGCGCTGACGGCGGCCAGCAGCTCCGCGGTGCCCGCGACGCCGGCGGCGTCGCCCGCCCGGGCGGCGGCCACGATGGCGGCGAGCCGGTGCGGCAGCGCGCTGGCGTACATCTCCTCGGCCCGCTGCGACGTCTCCGGCTCGGCGGCAGGTGCGGTCGGCACCTCCGTCGTGCCCGCCGGGGTCAGCCCCTTCATGACGTCCACGAACAGCCGGGGGTCGACGGGCTTGGCCAGGCAGGCCACCGCCCCGGCGGAGGCGGCCAGTGCCCGCACCTGCTGGGTGCGGGCGGCAGCGGTCACCACGAACCGGGCACGGCTGCCGTTCTCGCGGAGCCGGCGCATCAGCGACGTGCCGCGGCCGCTGCGCATGACCATGTCGGTGACCACGAGGTCGGGGTCGACGGCGGCCGCGAGGCGCAGGGCGGCGTCCATGCCCGCGGCCTCGTGCACCCGCCAGCCGCCGAGGATCAGCAGCGTGGAGATGCGGTGCCGGGCGGCCGCGGAGTCGTCGACGACCAGGGCCGTCAGGACGGCGGGTGCGCCGGTGTGCTGGGGGTGGTGCGACATGGTGCTGGGGTCCGTCTCTGGAGTGGTGCGGGGTGCGGGCGGGCTCAGACCCGTGCGAGTTCCTGCAGTTCGACGACGCGGGCGTGGGCCATGACGCCGCGGCGGGCGTCCGCGGCGATGGCCTGGCAGACCGAGGCGACGTCCGGGTGACCGAACTGGCCGCTGGTGCCGGCGAGGGTGTGCGCCGCGGAGACGACTGCCGGTGCATCTCCGGCCCGGGTGCCCGAGGCGATGGCCTGGAGCCGGTGCGGCAGGGCGTCGAGGTACATGCCGTGCAGCCGGTCCATCAGCTCTGCGTCGACGTCGTCGTCGTGCAGGTGGGCCCACTCGCGGAGCTCGGTCGGTTCTTCGACCTGCGCAGCCGGCCCCGTGGTCCGGCTGCGCAGGAAGTCCAGGAGGATGCGGGCGCCGATCGGCTTGGCCAGGCAGGCGATGGCGCCGGCGGTGACGGCGCCGGCCCGGTCCTCGTCGGTCGGCTCGGCGGTGACCACCAGGAAGCGGGCGAGGGAACCCTCGTGCCGCATCCGGCGGAGCATCGCGATCCCGTTCCCGCCGGCCACGGTCACGTCGGTGACGACCAGGTCCGGGTCGGCGGTGGTGGCGACGCGGTGCGCGGTGGTGATGTCGGCCGCCTCGCGCACCTGCCAGCCGCCGAGGCGGAGGAGGCCGACGACCCGGCGGCGGGCGTGGGAGTCGTCGTCGACGACGAGGGCGGTCAGCACGCCAGCACCGCCGTCCGGGGCGTCTCCGCCGTCCAGCCGTAGCTGGTGAGCGTGATGACCGAGACGCGCGGCTGGTAGTTCAGGTAGCCGCGGTCGACGCGGGCGTTCACGGTGCGGTTGACGGCGTCGGTCTCGGCCATGACGACCGACGTGCCGTTGTTCAGGTGGGCCATGACGCGGTAGCCGGTCACGCCGCGTGCGGTGGTGCTCGCCGGCCAGGTGACGGTGGCGTCGTACCAGTAGTAGTAGGTCGTGACCCACGTGCCGTTCGCGTCGTAGTAGCCGCCGTTGGCGGTCTGGCCGCAGTAGTCGTTCACGGTGACCGACGCCGGGGCGGCGACGGTGCCGGTGCCGACGGTCGTCCTGGCCGTGTAGGTGTCCTGGAAGGCGGCGGAGGCTGGGATGGCGGCGGCGACCGTGACGGCCAGCGTGAGGCCGATCAGGATCAGGACCCGACGGATGGTGGTCATGCCGTGCCCTCCTCTTCGGTGGTCGTGGGGCGCCAGATGGTCAGGAGCAGCCAGCCGGCCAGCAGTGCCGGGGCGCCGTAGAGCAGCACCTGGGTCACCACGGGGGCGCGCAGCGCCTGGATTAGGTGGCCGAGCTCGGGGATGACGGCCTGGACCTCGTAGGCGGTGTCGCCCTGGAGGGTCGCCGTCCAGGGGTCGACGGCGGCGTTCGCGTCGCCCTTGGTCTGGATCTGCACGGCCCCGTCGGGGCCGGTCTCGACCGAGACGACCCGGTGGGTGACGAGGCTGCGGTCGTCGATCGGCTTGTGGTACGTGATCACCATGCCCTCGGTGACCTCGGAGACCGAGATCGGCGTGACGACGGTGACGTCACCCGGGTCGATCCCCGGCGCCATGCTCGCGGTCAGCATGGTCATCGTGCGGTAGCCCAGCAGGTGCGGGCCGACGGCCAGGACGAGGAACACCAGGACGGCCAGGCCCATGACTCCGCGGACCAGCCACGGGGCCACGCGGCCCACGATCCGGGCGGCGCGAGAGCGCGTGTCCTCGGCCAGGGGCAGCTGGAGGGCTGCCCCCGGGCGACGGACGGGGAGGACGGCGGTCATGGCGAGATCTCCGAGTGGTCGTCAGGCCGGATTCAGCGGGTGGTGGCGGTGCGCTGGGAACCGATGAAGGTGAGGGTCAGCGCGGCGCTCTTGCCCTGGAAGGTGTTGTCGGCCGACGTGGGCAGCGCGATCGAGACGGCGAGGTTGTCGCTCGCGCCGGCGGCCAGCGAGGCCGGGTTGTTGAGCGTCATGTCGATGACAGCCGGGCCGGAGCCGAGGGTCCGCTCACCACTCGAGCAGGTCCAGGAGTTGTTGGCGCCGGCGGTCCAGGCGACGGCGCAGGACTTCACGGCCAGCTGGAGGCCGTTGGTCACGTCGGAGGTGAGGACGCTCGAGCCGGTGGTGGTGCTCCGGAGCACGACCGACGACAGCGCCGAGTTGCCGTCGTTCTTCAGCGTGACCGGGCGGGTCAGCGAGTCACCGGGCACGAAGCCGGCGGCGGTCATGTTGAGGGCCTCGCCACCGGTGAGGTCGATGCTGACCGTGCCCGACGCGACGGTCGTGGTGACCGGGGTGGTGCTGTCGGTGAAGCTACCGAAGGTGCCCATGCCGGCGACCGCGGCAGCGGCGCCGATGACGCCGAGCGAGCCGACGACCTTGCGGGCGGTGGAGCTGGTGGCGATGGTCTTGGTGCTCATGTCCGTGTCTCCCTGTGTCCGGTGCGTCGACCGGCGTTCCGGCGACAAGGAGAACTCTGGAGGCCCTACCGCAGGGCACCCGCCAGCGATCCGCAAGGAATCCGCAAGGAATCGGCGAACCCACCGCAATCGGCGCGATGGCCCGGGCCCGGGCTCCGCCGCGATCGCGCCCGGCCCGCTCCGCCGGGCACCGGAACGGGCGCCGAGCCGGTATGCGCAGGAGTGCGGACGGCCTACGCGGCGGCGAGGGGGAGCGTCAGCGTGAAGGTCGTGCCGGCGCCCTCGGCGCTCACGAGGTCGAGCGTGCCGCCGTGCGCCGTCGTGATCGCCTTGGTGATGGCGAGACCGAGGCCGACCCCGGGAACGGCTGCCCGCTGGGCCGTGGAGGAGCGGAAGAAGCGCGTGAAGAGCTTGCCCTGCTCACCGGTCGGGATGCCCATGCCGGTGTCGGTGACGGCCAGCTGCGCCACGGGGGAGGCCCCGGGACGGCCCTCCGCGCTCACCGTGCCGTCGGCGGCCGCCCAGGCGGAGCGCAGCGACAGGGTCACCGTTCCCCCGGCCGGTGTGAACTTGACCGCGTTGGACACCAGGTTGTCGCAGGCCTGTCCCAGCCGGACGGCGTCACCGGGTACGACGAGACCGCTCGCCGGGAGGTCGACCACGAGCCGGACCCCGGCGGTCGCGGCGGCGACCCGTGCGGTCTCCTCCGCGGCGCGGACGACGCCGGCGAGGTCGACGTCGTGCGGCTCCAGGCTGAATCGGCCGGCGTCCACCTGCGCGGTGAACAGCAGGTCACCCACCAGGCGCAGCAGCCGGTCGGCGTTGCGCTCGACCGTGGTCAGGTACTTGCGCTGCTCGTCGGTCAGCGGCTGCTCGTCCTCGAGGACGAGTTCCAGGTAGCCCAGGATCGAGGTGAGCGGGGTGCGCAGCTCGTGGCTGATCAAGCTCACGAACTGGTCCTTCATCCGCTCGGTGGCCCGCGCCTCCGTCATGTCGGTGCCTACGAAGTTCCAGCCGGCGTGCACGCCGCGGTCGTCCGTACGGGGCGTGACCGCGACGGACACCGTGCGCTGCTGCCCGTCGGCGGCGACGTAGGTCCAGTCGCGGACGTCGCTGCCGTGTGCGTGCGCCGCGTGCACGAGCGCCGCCAGCCCCGGAGCAGAGCCGCAGGTCTCCGCCTGGGCATCCAGCTCCTCGGCGAGGTGGAAGTCCACGATCGAGCGTTGCCGGACGACCTCACTGCGGGGGAGCCCGAGCATCTTCTCGGCCCCGGGGTTCCAGACGCGGATCACCCCGTCGCGGTCGGTGCCGATGATCGACTGCTCGGTGACGGCGTCGATGACGCTGGTCATCGTCTGCGCGCGAGCGGCGAGCATGCGGGTGGCCACGTCCAGCTCGTCGGCCCGCGTCCGCTCCTGGGCGAGCAGCGCGGCGTTCTCCTTCCGCAACCGGTCCAGCTCGGCGTCCCGGGGGTCGGGGCTGCCGGCCCTCGGCCGCGGCACCCGGACCGCCCGGACGGGGGCCGGGCGTGGGTCGATCGTCGTCACGCCGGTTGCCCCGCGCTGAGCGCGCGCACCTGGCGGACCAGGGCGGCGATCCCGAACGGCTTGGCGAGGTAGGCGTCGGCACCGGCGGCCAGACCACGGGCGACGTCGTCGGAGGAGGCGCCGGCCGACAGCAGCAGGATGCGGATCCCCGCGGTCGCGGGATCGGCGCGCAGCGCCGTGCAGACGTCGAGCCCGGTCATCCCGGGCATGGAGACGTCGAGGACGGCGATGTCGGGCTGCCCTGCCCGGGCATGGGCCAGCGCAGCGCCGCCGTCGGCCACCGAGGTGGTGGCGGTGCACCCGGCCTTGGCGACGGCGAGGCACACGAGAGCGCGGATGTCGTCCTCGTCGTCAGCGACGAGGACGCGGACGGGGGAGGGAGCACCGGCGGGCACCGGGACGGACACTGCCTCGTCCACGGTGGAGCTCCTGTCGGTCAGGCGGCTCCGGGGGAGCCGAACGGCGTCGTCACGGTGGACAACGGCCTCCCGGGCAGGGGCCTGCAGGGCGCGGGCGGGGGACTCACCCGGGCGGGTGAGCCGGCCGGCCGGACAGCACTGCGCCCCGCCGGGATATCCCGGCGGGGCGCAGTCGTGCGGGGTCGTTCAGGGCGGTCCGAGGATCAGGACTTGGTCGCCTTGCTCTGCACGGTCTCCTTGGACTGCTGGGCCTGGCCCTGCACATCCGCGGCGGCGGACTTGCCCTCGTCGGTCACCGTGGTGGCGGCGTCCTGAGCGGTGGACCTGACCGACTCGACGGCCTGCTGAGCGGCCGGCTTCAGCTGGTCGCCGATCTCCTGGGCCGCCTGCTTGGCCGGCTCGAGGAGCGTGTCCTTGTGCTCCTTGACCGCAGACTCGGCCTGCTGGGCCAGCTGCTTCTCCTTCTCCGACGCCGGCAGGAGGCTCGAGACGAGCCAGCCGACACCGAAGGCGATGAGGCCTGCGGCCAGGGGGTTGCCCTGGGCCTGACGGATGACGGCGTCCGGAGCCTGCTGGACGGCGCCCACCGCGGAGGAGGCAGCGCTGGAGACGCTGTCCGCCGCGTTGGAGGCTGCCCCCTGCACGGAGCCGGCGGCGTTGGACGCCATGCCGTGCGCCTGCGAGGTGGTGTCCTGAGCACTGCCCATGACCCGCTCCTTCAGGTTGCTCATCTTGCCCTTGGCCGCCGTCACGCGACGGTCCACGACGCGGGCCGGGTTGACCTTCTCGTTGAGGGCGTCGACGTCGTAGCTGAGCTCGCGCCGGGTGTCCTCGATCTGCCGCCGGATGACGTCCGGGTCACTGGTGGTCATTGGTGCGCCTCCTTGGGGGGTCAGTTGGGCTTCATGGCGCCGGGGACCTGCTGCAGGGTCTCCACGGTGCGCTCGGGCTTGGGGTTGACCTGCTGGAACTTCTTCTTGCCCATCACGAACGTCACGGCGGCGACGACGCCCCAGAGGATCGCGACGATGAGCGCGGCCAGGCCGATGTCCATGAAGTTCGCCAGCGCCCACCAGAGGGCGAAGGAGAGGAACATCAGGACCATGTAGCCCGCGAAGCCGGCGGCGCCGAACATCCCGGCGCCCTGACCGGCCTTCTTGGCCTCGACCTTGAGCTCGGCCTTGGCCAGCTCGAGCTCCTGGCGCATGAGCGTCGAGAGGTCCTTGCTCACCTCGCCGAGCAGCTGCCCGACCGAGGTGCCCTCGACGTCGGGACGGCCGGCCTCGGTGGTCGGCGTCCCCATGCCGCCGCTGTAGTCAGCGGCGTAGTTCTGCGGGTTCGGGTCGACCGGGGGAGCGGCGTAGCCCTGCTGCGCCCCGGCCGGGGTCGCCCCGGAGTAGGGGGTGCTCATGCGTCAGCCCACCCCACCGGGACGGCGAGCCGGGTCGTCCCAGCCTGCGGGGCTGGCCGGGGGCACCATGCTGCCCTCGGGGGGCACGGTGCCGTACGGCGGCGGCGGCAGGGGTGCCCCGCCGGTGGCCGTTCCGGTCGTGGCGTAGGTGCTCGTCGCAGGTGCGGCGTAGTCCGTGGTCGGCGCCGAGTAACCGGAGTAGGTCGGCGCGGGGTCCACGTAGTTCGACTGGCCGCTGAAGCCGTCGGTCGAGCTCGTGTCGCTGTGCGCGGCCTTGACACCGCTGGTGAGCCGGCCGGCGAGCACGCCGGCAGCGGCGGCGCCGAGCAGGAACAGACCCGGCTTGCGGCGGGCGAAGCTGCGGACGTCGTCGAGCAGCTGGGCCGGCTCGCGGTTCTGCAGCATCGAGGCGAAGCTCTCGACCGAGCTCGACGCCTGCTGGAGCAGGTCACGGGCCGGGCCGGGAGCGCCCTCGCTGGTTCCGTCGGCCAGGCTGCGCAGCTCCTGCGCCAGCGAGGACAGGCTCTGGCCCGCCTTCTGCTGCTGCGAGACGACCTGGTCCTTGACCTGGCTGCGGCCCTGGTCGAGCAGGTCCTTCGCCTGGCGCTGGGTCTCCTGGACGACCTGCTTGGCCTGGTCCGTGGCGACGGAGGCGACCTGGCTGCCGGCCTCGGCGGCGGTCTGGCCGACGTTCTTGGCCTCGCCGAGCGCGGCGTCCTTCGTCTCCTGCGCCTTGCTGGTACCGGTCGACTGGGTGGTGCTCGACGGTGACGTGGCCCCGCTGGTGGCGGGGGGCGGGAATGGGGCGTCGATGCTGTGAGTCATCGGTCCTCCTCGGCAGTGTTCGGGGTCGGATGGGCGCTACCCCCACGCCGTTCCGCGACACCTGCCGTCAGTGGCAGAGTGATGGAGACGGGGGCTTTCCGCCCGGCGCATCCATGCGTCACGGGCGGGCGGGGAGACGGTCGGCGGCGCGGGTGCACACCGCGCCGAGCCCGTCTCCGGAGGGGAGCGCCGCAGGACCCTGATACCCCCGCAGCACCGTGATCGAAACGGGAACGACCTGTCGAGATGATCTCGGCGGACGTTCAGCCCGACCAGCGGAAGCGTGGCGCGCGCCGCTCCGCGAACGCCGAGACACCCTCGGCGAGCTCTCCCGCGCTGATCGTCTCCCGGTACCACCGGCCCGCAACGGCCTCGCCGTCCCCGCCCGTGACGAGGTCGGCGACGACCTCCTTGGTCGCCCGCTGCGCCAGGGCCGAACGGCTCGCGACGACGTCGGCGAAGCGGCGGACCTCGGCCTCCAGATCGTCCGCCGGCACGACCCGGTCGATCAGGCCGGCCCGCAGCGCCGCCGCGGTGTCCACGAGCTCGCCGCTGAAGAGCAGGTACTTGGTCATCGCGGGTCCGATCAGGTCGATCAGTGCCTTCGTGGACGACGGCGGGTAGGCGATGCCGACCTTCGCCGGGGTCACGCCGAACACGGCCGTCGGATCGGCGAAGCGCAGGTCGCACGACGCCGCGATCTCCATGCCGCCACCGACGCAGTGGCCGCGGATCATGGCGACCGTCGGCTTGGGGAAGTCGCGCAGCGCCGCCTGGGCCGCCAGGTTGTCCCGCCGGAGGTCGGCCATCGGGTCGTCGGGGTCGGTGCCGCCGAGGAGGTCGGAGATGTCGGCGCCCGCGCAGAAGCTCGGGCCGGCCCCGGTGACGACGAGGACGCGCACGTCCGGGTCGCGGGCCGGCGGCGCCAGGACGCCGGGCAGCGCGGCCCACATGGCCGCGGTCATCGCGTTGCGCTTCTCGGGCCGGTCGATCGTCAGGACGGCGACGTGGCCCTCCCTCGAGAGGTGCAGGTCGGCATTCATGCAGGAACCCGACGCGAGCTCGCGAGCGTTGGGGGGCATGGGGGTCCTTCGTCCATCAACCGAGGTCGTCCGTCGCGAAGGTGTCGCACCGGCTCGGGTCGCCGGTCTCGTACCCGGTCATGAACCACTGCTGCCGCTGCTCCGACGAACCGTGGGTGAAGGCGTCCTGGTCGACGGTGCCGCTGCCGAGGTTCTCCTGGATGAAGTCGTCGCCGATGCGGCCGGCCGCGTCGAGCGCGCGGTCGATGTCGTCCTGGCTGATCTCCGCGATCAGCGGTGCGCCCGACTCGTCGGGCACGGTCTCGGCGTGGTTGGCCCAGGCCCCGGCGAAGCAGTCGGCCTGCAGCTCGAGGCGCACGGTGCCGCTCGTCGGACCGGCCTCGCCCGGTGTCACCTGCCGGTTGGTGCCCAGGAGGTTCTGCACGTGGTGCGCGTACTCGTGCGCGATGACGTACGCGTTGACGAACAGTCCGCCCTCCGCGCCGAACTGGCTCTGCAGCTGGTCGAAGAAGGTCAGGTCGATGTACACGAGCTCGTCCGCGGGGCAGTAGAACGGCCCGGAACCGCTGGTCGCCCCGCCGCAGCTGGTCTGCACCTGGCCGGAGAAGAACACGGTGTCCGTGGGCCGGTAGTCCGCACCGAGGGTGGCCGTCCAGTAGTCCTGGACGGAGTCGATGTCGGCCACGACGGCGCAGTCGACCGAGGTGTTGGCGTCGCCGCTGTCGTCGCAGGCCTGCTCGAGCGCGCTGTTGTCCGCCTGCTCGCCCTGGCCGAGGCCGGCCAGCCCCCCGAGCCCCGCGCCCGTGCCGCCGTCGCCACCACCACCGGCCAGCTGGAGGACGACGACGATGAGCAGCCCGACGATCCCGAGGCCGCCGCCGCCGACGGCGATGCCGCGACCGCCGCTCATGCCGCCGCGGCCGCGGCGGTCCTGCACCGACGACGTGTCGAGGCGCCCGCCCTCCCGGTACCTCATGTGCCGTTGACCTCCGCGCTCCAGAGACTGCCGTCCGGTGTCGACATCGCGAACCGCACCTCGACCGCGCCGTGCACCTCCTGCTGCGGCGGGGCGAGGTCGAACTGGATGTCGCTGCTCTCGAACCGTGCCATCGCCGTCATGGCCCCCGCGACTCGGAGGCCGCCTCCGCCCATGCCCGCGTCGCTCACCTCGAGCAGTGCCGTGAGGCGCGCGCCGAACGCCGTCGCGTACTGCCGGGCCCGGTGCACCGCGTCGTGCACCGCCTCCAGACGGGCGCGTTCCACGGCGGGGCTGTCCGGTCGCAGCCGCCATCCCGGGCCGGAGACCTCGACGTCGTCCAGCCGGCCCAGCGCGACGACGAGATCGCCCACCGCGTCCAGCCGGCCGACGGTGAGGCGCGTCTGCACGGACGCGACGGGCTCGCCCGGGGCGCGCCGGTCGCGCACCTCCAGGTGGACCGACACGCTGGTGGTCTCGACGGACTCGACCGCGTCGCCCGCCGCCGCCGCCACTGCCGCGACCTGGTCCTGGACGGCGCGGCACCGCTCGAGGGCCGTCTGCCGGTCCCGGGCGCGGACGCGGACCGTCACCCAGACGTCGGCGACCTCGGGCTCGACCTGGAGCACGGCCTCGCCGCGGACCAGCACCTGGGGAGAGGGGTGGTCGGGGGTGGAGCTGCTCACGATGACCTCCGGACGAATCGGCGCCCGGACTCTGGCAGATGCCGCGTGGGGCGCCGACGGGGCTCCCCGTGCGGCGGGCCAGCAGGCGCCCTAGGTTCGCTTCATGCCGTTGCAGGGGGAGTACGAGCCGAGTGCCGCCGGCTGGGTCCGGGAGCAGGTCGAGCGCTACGAGGCGAGCGGGGGGCGGGAGGCCAACACCCTTCGCGACACCGGCTTGCCGATCGTCATCGTGAGCACGCGCGGGGCCAAGAGCGGAAAGGTCCGCAAGCTGGGCCTGATGCGCGTCGAGCACGACGGCGTGTATGCGATGGTCGGCTCGCAGGGTGGCGCGCCCACGGACCCGGCGTGGGTCGGCAACCTGCGTGCGCACCCCGACCAGGTGACCCTGCAGGACGGGCCGGAGCCGTGGGACGGCGTGGCCCGCGAGATCACCGGCGAGGAGCGGGCGGTCTGGTGGGAGCGGTCGGTGGCCGCATACCCGGACTACGCGGACTACCAGGTCAAGACCGACCGGGAGATCCCCGTCTTCCTCTTCGAGCGGAGCGCCTGAGCTTCAGGGGAGGTCGGCCGCCAGCGCAGGGACGGCGGCGGCCACCTCGGGGGTCAGCTCCGTGAACGGTTCGACGTCGACCGTGCGCTTCTGGCCGCGTCCGTTCCACCGCCAGACGGCCACCACCTGACCACCGTGCACGACCGTCGCGCGGAACATGCCGTTCTTGCCCGGCACGATCCGGTCGGCGAACTCCGCCGGGACGACAGCCGTGCGGTCGCCGTAGCCGAGCACGAACTCGTCGAAGCCGGGGAGGAGAAGGACGCCCTCGGCCTCGGTGCGGGCGGCCGCCAGCCGGTCGGGCGTCGACGGATCCATCAGGTACTCGGTGCCCTCGACCGTCACCGCCTCGAGGCGGTCGCGCACCGTCGCGACGCCGGCGCGCACGTCGCGCAGGGTGGTACCGGCCCACCGGGCGAGGTCCTGGAGGGTCGCCGGCCCGTGGCCGGTGAAGAACCGCAGCGCGAGCTCGGCCAGCGCCTCGTCGCGGTCGAGCCGGCACGGCTCGGGGATCCAGTCGTCGAGCCGGACGAACTGCTGCTCGCCGGCACCGTCGGTCGGGCCCAGCACCAGGGTGCCGGTCTGGGAGAGGTACCAGAGCAGGTGGTAGCCGCGCTGTCCGGAGACGTCGACACCGCCCGCGCCGATCGCGGTCAGAAGGTCCGCGCGGGACGCCCGGCCGCCATCGGCGAGCGCCTCGACGACCACCTCCCGCGCCCTCTCCGCCTGGGGCTCGTCGAGGCCCAGGTACTCCCATCGCTTGCCGATCCCGTTCAGCGCGCGGACGCCGACCGTGTCGAGGAACCAGCGGAGGTCCTCGGCCGCGACGAGGTGCAGGGTGCCGCGCATCGGCCAGGAGCGGACCACCTGGCCCGCGTCGAGTGCCGCCTCGACGTCCGTGCGTCGTCGGCCCGCCGTGCGCAGCGCCACCGACAGCAGCGCGCCGGGGTAGTCCTGCCCCTGCACGGCTCCCAGCCGGCGGACCGCGTCGGCCGCCGTCGGCTCGGGTGGGCCCACCAGCCGGAGGGCGGCCAGGCGCAGCAGGCCGATGTCGCGCAGCGTCGTCACGCGCCCACCGTCGCAGGCCGGTACGACAGACTCCAGCCCCGCAGAGGGTCCCGGCCGCAGGCCTCCTGAACCGGCCGATCCGGAGGTAGCGTGCCGCCATGACGAGGATGGGCGGTACCCGCGGCTCCCGCGCAGAACGACGCAGGCGGCTCGTGGCGATGGTGCTCGTGTTCGGGATGATCCTGGCCGCGGCGGCGACGATCATCTCCCTGATGCTGGGGTAGGAGGACGCCGTGCCCGACGCGATCGAGGCCTGGTTCGACGCCGCCGGGCCACGGGCCGGGGAGCTGCGCCGGATCGACGAGCTGGTGCGGGCGGCGGCGCCCGGCATCGACCGGCAGCTGGTGCCGATGGGGTCCTCGGCGATGCTGGGGTACGGGCTCATGCCCTACCGGCCGCGCTCGGCCAAGGAGACGACGACGTGGCCGCTGATCTCGCTGGCGGCGCAGAAGCGGCACCTGTCCCTCTACGTGTGCGCCGTCGTCGACGGGGAGTACATCGCCGAGCAGCGCGCGGAGCGCCTGGGCAAGGTCTCGTGCGGCAAGAGCTGCATCCGGTTCACGTCCCTGGACAAGCTCGACGCCGGCGAGCTGAGTGCCCTGGTCCGGGACGCCGTGGCCGCCACCGCGGCCGGCGACAACAGCTACGCCAGCGCCTGACCGGCCACCACCTGACGAGCCACCACCCGACGGCGCGCCACGCCGAGGGCGAACAGCGGTGGGGACCTAGGTCCCTGGCCGACGGACGCGGCGCGGGTCACGGTGTTCCAGCACGACATCGGCCGCCCCCTCGGGTGGCCCCCGGGGGGAACATCCACTGCCGCTCGCGGCACGCGCACCCGAAGGACCGTCCATGACGTTGGCAGTCCCGCCCACCGTCCCCGACCCGTCCGTCCGCTCCGCCGTCTGCCGGCTCAGCCAGGAGTTCCCCGAGCTCCGCCCCCGATCGATCGTGCTGGTGGTGCGCACCTGCCGCGAGGAGCTGCGCGGCTCGCCCACCGATGCCCTTCCCGAGCTCGTGGAGCGCCTGGCACGTCAGCGCCTCCGGGTGTCGCTGGGCTGACACGGACGCGCCGCGGAAAGCGGTTGCCCGGGCCGGGAGGATGTCCGGGTGGGTTACGTGGATGTCAGCGCGGTCCGGCACACCCTCTCCGACGGGCGGGTGCTGCTCGACGACGTCAGCTTCCGCATCGGGGAGGGGGCACGTGCGGCCCTGGTCGGGGAGAACGGCGCGGGGAAGACGACGCTGCTGAGGATCATCTCCGGCGATCTGGCCGCGGAGGCAGGCTCGATCGCCCGCACCGGTGGCCTCGGGGTCATGCGGCAGTTCATCGGTTCGGTCCGCGACGACACCACCGTCCAGCGGATGCTCGTCGACCTGGCGCCGCCCGCCGTCCGGGAGGCCTGGCACGCGGTCGAGGCCGCCGAGCTGGCGATGATGGAGACCGACGACGAGCCCACCCAGATGGCCTACGCGAACGCACTGGCGCACTGGGGCGACGTCGGCGGGTACGACATCGAGGTCACCTGGGACACCGTCACGGTCGCCGCGCTGGGCGTTCCCTACGACCGCTGCAAGTACCGCGAGCTGAACACGCTCTCCGGGGGCGAGCAGAAGCGGCTGGCCCTGGAGTGCCTCCTCCGGGGGCCCGACGAGGTGCTGCTGCTCGACGAGCCGGACAACTACCTCGACGTCCCCGGCAAGCGGTGGCTCGAGGAGCGGCTGCTCGACACCCGCAAGACCGTGCTGTTCGTGAGTCACGACCGGGAGCTGCTGGCCCGGGTGGCCGACCGCGTCGTCACCGTCGAGGGCGGGACGGCGTGGGTGCACGGCGGCGGCTTCGTCAGCTACCACGCAGCCCGGACGGCGCGGCACGAACGGCTCGCCGAACTGCGCCGGCGCTGGGACGAGGAGCACCAGCGGCTGATCGACCTGGTGCGCACCCTCCAGCAGCAGGCGGCCAACTCTCCGGACATGGCCAACCGGTACCACGCGATGCAGACCCGGCTGGCCAAGTTCGAGGCGGCCGGGCCCCCGCCGGAGCGCCCGCCGGAGCAGAAGGTGTCGATGCGGCTGCGCGGTGGGCGGACCGGCGTCCGGGCGGTGATCGTCGAGCAGCTGGAGCTGACCGGCCTGATGCAGCCGTTCGACCTGGAGATCTTCTACGGCGACCGGGTCGGCGTCCTCGGGGCCAACGGTGCGGGGAAGTCGCACTTCCTGCGGCTGCTGGCGGGGCAGTCGGTCGCGCACACCGGTGACTGGCGGCTCGGCGCGCGCGTCGTCCCGGGGTTCTTCGCCCAGACGCACGCCCATCCGGAGTGGCAGGACCGGACTCCCGTGGACCTGCTCTGGCACGGCGAGCCCGGGCGGCCGGGGGTCGACCGCGGCCGGGCCATGGCGGCGCTGCGGCGGTACGGGCTGGCGGAGGCGGGGGAGCAGCCGTTCCGGACCATGTCCGGTGGTCAGCAGGCGCGCTTCCAGATCCTGCTGCTGGAGCTGTCGGGCGCGACGCTGCTGCTGCTCGACGAGCCGACGGACAACCTCGACGTCCTCTCCGCGGAGGCGCTGGAGGAGGCGCTCGACGCGTTCGACGGGACCGTCCTCGCCGTCACCCACGACCGCTGGTTCGCCCGGTCCTTCGACCGGTTCGTGGTGTTCGGCGCGGACGGCAGGGTCTACGAGTCGGGCGAGCCGGTCTTCGACGAGGCCCGGGTCCAGCGCGCCCGTTAGGCCCCCTCCCGGGTCCCGCCGCGAGCTTGCGAGGGGTGGGGAGGAGGGGGTCCTTTTTCAGCCGAACGCCTTGCCCTCGCCGCGGTAGGTGGGCATCGCCCCGGTGAGCTCGTCGCCGACGAGGGTGTGCAGCTCGTCGACGTGCTCGCAGATCTCGCCCGCCTTGGCATGGCGGAACCACACGCGGTCGCCGACGGAGAGCCGCGAGGCCGCCGGTCCGCGCAGCGGGGTCTGTACCTCGCCCACGCCCTCGGCGGGCAACCAGCGCATACCGGCCGGGTAGGTGGGAACCGGCAGCCGGTCGGCGCCCGGCGGACCCGAGGCGATCCAGCCACCGCCCGCGACGGTCACCGTGCCGGGCGCGGGGACACGGGTGACGGGTGCCGCGAAGAAGGCGGCGGGCCGGCCGGTGAAGGCGCGGTAGCCGTCGAAGAGCACGGGGTTGTAGAGGCCCGATCCCGCCGCGACCTCGGTGACGGCGTCCTCCGCGGCGGTGCGCTCGACACTGCCGGTCCCCCCGCCGTTGACGAACTCGAGGTCGGCCACCTCGGCCACGGCGGCCACCGCCGCGGCCCGCCGGCCGGCGAGCTCCCGGCCCGACAGTGCCTGCATGCGGCGGACGGCGAGGCCGCGGACGGGCCGGTGCGCGGGCGCGTCCTGGACCCCGGCGATCTGCGCCTCGTAGACCATCACGCCGACGAGGCGGACGCCCTTCCGCCCGGCGATCTCCTCCGCGAGGGCCGCCGCCTGGGCGGGGGAGTGCACGGGCGAGCGCCGGACGCCGACGTGCACCCGGCCGCCCACCGCGCGCAGCGAGGCGTCCACGTCCACGCACAGGCGGAGGTCCGGACGCCGGCCCGGGGGGACGACGGAGTCGAGGAAGTCGAGCTGGGCGACCGAGTCGACCATGAGCGTCACCCTGCCGGCGGTGGTCTCGTCGGCGGCGAGCCGGCGGAGCGCCGCCCGGTCGGCCGAGGGATACCCGACGACGACGTCGGTGCTGACCGCGTCGTCCCCCTCGGCGAGCCACAGCGCCTCCGGCAGGGAGTACGCGAGCACGCCGGCGAAGCCGGGCCGGGCGAGCACCCGGCGGAGGACGCCGCGACTGCGCACCGACTTGCTGGCGACGCGGATCGACTTGCCCGCGGCGCGGCGGACCAGGTCGGCGGCGTTGGCGTCCAGCGCGTCCAGGTCGAGGACGGCGAGCGGCGGGTCGAGGGACGCGGTCGCCCGGTCCAGGCGGGCGCCGTCGTCGGCGCCGGACCGGGTGGACGCCACGGATGTCATGGCCCGCAGCATCCTGGGCCGACACGTACTGGGTCAACCGTCCCAGACGCTTGACCCAGGGTGCGCCACCCGCGAGGCTGCCCCGGACGTCGCAGCGTGCGTCGCGACCGGACCCGAGGGGGAGCGGTGCCCGGCTCGGCGTCCGACAGCTGGCGGAACTGGGGTCGCAACCAGCGCGCTGCGGGCATCGAGGCCGTCCACCCCGTCGGTGCCGACGAGATCGCCGCCGCGGTCGTCGGCGCCGCCCGCAGCGGCCGGCGCGTGCGGCCGATCGGCAGCGGCCACTCCTTCTCCGCGATCGGCCGCCCGGAGGACGTCCAGCTCGTCCTCGACCGGCACGCCGGCCTGGTAGACGTCGACGCGACCGGTCTGGTCACCGTGCAGGCGGGCATGCCGCTGCACCGGCTCAACGCCGAGCTGAGCGCACGCGGCTGGGCGCTCACCAACCTCGGCGACATCGACCGGCAGACCGTCTCCGGTGCCCTGTCGACCGGGACGCACGGCACCGGGGCCCGCTTCGGTGGCCTCGCCACCCAGCTGCGCGGCTTCGAACTGGTCCTCGCCGACGGCTCCACGCTGCGCTGCTCGGCGACCCAGAACGCCGACGTCTTCGCGGTGGGGCGCATCGGGCTGGGCGCCCTCGGGGTGCTCGCGACGGTGACGCTGCAAGCGGAACCGGCCTTCGCCCTGCGGGCGGAGGAAGGCCCGGCGCGGTTGCCGGAGCTGATCGAGGGGTTCGCGGAGTTCATGGGCTCCGCGGACCACGTCGAGTTCTACTGGTTCCCGCACACCGACCGCTGCCTGAGCAAGCGGAACACCCGGGTCCCCTTGAGCGAGGGGCTCGGACCGCTGCCCCGCTGGCGCGCCGTCTGGGACGACGAGGTGCTCGCCAACGCCGTCTTCGGCGGGGTGGTCGCCGCCGGTCGCCGGGTGCCGTCGCTGATCCCGCCGCTCGCCCGCGTGTCCGCCGGCGCGCTCGGCCCGCGGACCTGGACCGACCACTCCCACCGCGTCTTCGTCAGCCGGCGGAGGGTCCGCTTCCTGGAGATGGAGTACGCCGTCCCCCGGGCGGACGCCCCGGCGGTGCTGGCCGAGCTCCGGCGGGTGCACGAGGCCGGCGGCTGGCGGGTCGCGTTCCCGGTCGAGGTGCGGGTCGCGGCCGCCGACGACATCCCGCTGTCCACGGCCGAGGGGCGCGACAGCGCCTACATCGCCGCGCACGTTCCCGCGGGAACGCAACCGGGGGCCTGGTTCGGCGCCCTGGAGTCGATCGCGGGCGCGGTCGGCGGACGTCCGCACTGGGGCAAGCTGCACGGTCTGGACGTCGACGTCCTGCGGACCCGGTATCCCCGGTTCGGGGAGTTCACGCGGCTGCGCGATCGGCTGGACCCGGCCGGCACCTTCACCAACACCCATCTCGAGCGCGTGCTCGGACGGGCGGGCGGCTGAGATGACCCGACTCCCGGTGGAGGAGCGGCGCGCTGCGCTGGTGGACGCCGCCCTGCGGGTGATGGTGCGGAACGGGCTGGCCGCCGGCACCACCCGCGCGATCGTGAGCGAGGCCGGGATGTCGCTGGCCAGCTTCCACTACGCCTTCGCCTCCCGCGACGACCTGCTGCGCGAGCTGGTGCGGGGGGTCGTCGGCCGGGAGTTCGCCGCGGCCACGTCCGGCATGCCCGCGGACGCCGGACTCCTCGGCTGCCTGCGCCACGCCGCTGCCGGCTACCTGGAGCACCTCGCGCGCGAGCCCGGCCACGAGCAGCTCATGCTCGAGCTGACGATGCACGCGCTACGCAGTCCCACGCTGCGGCCGCTGGCCCGCGAGCAGTACCGCGCCTACACGGAGGCGGCGACGCACCTGCTCGACCAGGTCGCGGAGCTCACCGGCGAGCAGTGGGCCCGGCCGGTGCCGGAGCTGGCCCGGCTGCTGATCACGCTGGTGGACGGCGCCACGACCACCTGGCTGGTCGACCGCGACACCGCGGCCACCCGCGCGGTGCTGGACGCGGGGATCGAGGCCTTCGTGGCCGGCGCCGCCGTGCGCCCGGCGTGAACAGCGCAGCCGGGCCGGTGACCACGGCCGGGAGCGGTGGGCCCACCGCACCGGTCGGCCGGGCGTGGACCACGCGGTTCGGTCTCATCTGGCTGGGTCTCTGGGCGGCGCAGCTGGCCCCGATCCAGCTGCTGCTGCCGCTCCAGCTCGAGGACCTCGACCCGGTGCACAAGGTCCGTGACTTCGGTCTGGTCAACGGGCTGGCCGGAGTCGCAGCCCTGGTGACCCTCCCGCTGTTCGGCGCGCTCTGCGACCGGACGACCAGCCGGTGGGGTCGCCGACGGGTCTGGGTGGCCGGCGGGGTGACGGTCTACGTGGCAGGCCTGCTGCTCACCGGCGCCGCCGGATCGTGGGCGGAGGTGGCCGGCGCCTGGCTGATCGCCCAGCTCGGCATGTACGCGGCCATGGCCGGACTGACGGCGACGATCGCCGACGACGTCCCGCCGGGGCAGCGGGGCACCGTCTCCGCCGCCGTCTACGGACCGCAGGCGCTGGGGATCGTCGTGGGCCTCGGCCTGGTGACCGCCGTCGGCGCCGACCCGGGGCTCGGCTACCCGCTGCTCGCCGCCCTGCTCGTCGTCGTCGCGCTCCCGTGGCTGCTGCGGACCCGCGAGTCCACGGCACCGGAGGACCGTCCGCCCTCCGTCCCCGCTGCGCTCGCCGCCACGTGGTCGGCGCCCGGGCGGCATCCCGACTACGCCTGGGCCTTCGCCGGCCGGCTGCTGGTCAACCTCGGCAACGCGCTGGGGACGACGTACCTCCTCTACTTCCTGACCGACGGGCTGCGGGTCGAGGACCCGGAGGGGTCGTTGCTGGTCCTGACGCTGATCTATCTGGTCGCCACGGTGGCCGCGACGTGGGGCGGCGGCATCCTGTCCGACCGCACCGGCCGGCGCCGGGTGTTCGTGGCAGGGGCCGCAGTGCTGCGGGCGCTGGCCTGCGCGGTGCTCGTGGTGACGCCCAGCTGGCCGAGCGCGCTGGTGGCCGGCCTGCTGCTCGGGCTCGGCTACGGCGCCTACACGTCGGTCGACCAGGCCCTGGTCACCCAGGTGCTGCCGGACTCGCGGGCGGTGGCCGGGGAGCTGGGGGTCATGAACGTGGCGGTGGTGGGTCCGCAGGCGCTGGCGCCCCTGCTCGCGAGCCTGGTCATCGCCGAGCTCGGTGGCTACGACGTGCTGTTCGCCGTCGCGGGCCTGGCCACCGTTCTCGGTGCGCTCACGGTGGGCCGGATCCGCTCCGTCCGCTGAGCCTCAGAGATCCGGGTCGGGTTCGCCCGTGCCACCGATCCGGTCCAGAGCTTCCAGTTCGACGGGGCCCAGCTCCCGGGCCGAGGCCACCAGGTTCTCCTCGAGGTGGGCCACCGATGACGTCCCCGGGATCAGCAGCAGGTTGGGCGAACGGGCGAGCAGCCAGGTGAGCGCCACCTGCATGGGCGTCGTCCCCAGTCGGCGGGCGACGGTCTCCAGAGCCGCGGACTGGATGGGCGTGAAGCCGCCGAGGGGGAAGAACGGCACGTAGGCGATGCCTTCGCGGGCGAGCGCGTCGATCAGCGGGTCGTCGTGGCGGTGCACGAGGTTGTAGTGGTTCTGCACGCAGACCACCGGCGCGATCGCCCGGGCCTCGGCCACCATCTGCGTCGTCACGTTGCTGATGCCGAGGTGGCGGACCAGGCCCTCCTGCTGCAGCTGGGCCAGCGCCTCGAACGGCTCGGCGAGCGAGCGCTCCTCCGGTGCGGCGAAGCCGGGCATCCGCAGGTTGACCACGTCGAGGACGTCGACGCCGAGATGGTCGAGGTTGTCGTGCACGGCGCTGCGCAGCTCGTCGGCGGAGAGCGCCTCGGGCCAGTGCCCGTCCGGTGTACGGCGGGCGCCCACCTTGGTCACGATGACCAGGTCGCCGGGGTAGGGGTGCAGCGCCTCCCGGATGATCTCGTTCGTCACGTGCGGTCCGTAGTAGTCGCTGGTGTCGATGTGGTCGACGCCCAGCTCCACCGCGCGGCGGAGCACCGCGACGGCGGCGTCCCGGTCGGCCGGCGGCCCCATCACGTGTGGTCCGGCGAGCTGCATGGCTCCGTACCCGAGCCGGTGCACCGGGCGGTCGCCGAGGGGGTACTGGCCGGAACGCTCCGCGCTGATGACCGTCATGCGGGCCCCCTACCCAGCCGCTGCCCGCTCAGGCGGCTGCGGTCTCCTGCAGCGTGTCCCGGCGGCGCGGCGCGACCGCGACGACGTCGGCGGCGGCGGCGCGCCGGCCGGCGGCGCGGGCGAAGAGGGCCAGGACCGCCCCGACGAGGGCGAGCACGGCGCCGACCCACATGGGCGCGGTGTAGCCCAGCCCCTGGGAGATGACCAGCGCGCCGAGTGCGGCGCCCAGGGCGTTGGCGACGTTGAACGCGGCCTGGTTGGCCGCGGACACCAGGCTGCCGCCCGGGACGCGAGCGGCATCGATGACGGCGTTCTGCACCACCGGGCCCAGGGCGAACGAGAGGGTGCCGAACAGGACGAGCAGGGCGACGGCGGCGACGGTGGTCCGCGCGAGGAAGGCGAAGGCGACCAGGACGCCGGCCATCGCCACCAGGCCCACGGCGACGAAGGAGAAGCCGTAGCGGTCACCGAGCCGCCCGCCGGCCAGTGTGCCGACCGTCGTCCCGGCGCCGAACAAGGCGAGGACCGGAGTGACCCAGGCCGTCGGTATCCCGCCGAGTTCGGTGAGGATCGGGCTGACGTAGCTGTAGACGGCGAACAGGGCGGAGAACCCGACCATCGTCAGTGCCAGGACCAGCCAGACCTGGGCGCGGCGGAAGGCGCGCAGCTCGACCCGCAGATCGGTCGGCTCCCCGGCGTCCGAGGGCATCCACGCGAGCAGCCCGGCGATGGTGGCGATCCCGATGACGGCGATCGCGCCCAGCACGATCCGCCAGCTGGCGTGCTGGGCGACGAAGGTGCCCAGCGGGACGCCGATGACGTTGGCCAGGGTGAGGCCGGTGATCATCAGCGAGATCGCCCGGGTCGCGCGGTCCGGCGGGACCAGCCGACGGGCGGCGACCGCGCCGACACCGAAGAAGGAGCCGTGCGCGAGGGCGGTGAGGACGCGGGCGGCCACCAGCAGGCCGTAGCTCGGGGCGAGCGCGGAGAGGACGTTGCCGACGACGAAGACGACCATCAGCGCCACGAGTGTCTGCCGCGGGGTGAAGCGGAGGCCGACGGCGGTCAGGGTGGGTGCCCCGATGACGACGCCGATGGCGTAGGCCGAGATCAGGATGCCGACGGCGGACACCGAGACGCCGAGGCCGTCGGCGATCTCGGGCAGCATGCCCATGACGACGAACTCGGTGGTGCCGATGGCGAAGGCGCCGATGGCGAGGGCGAGCAGGGCGCGGGGCACGGGGCGGAACTCCAGGGGACGCGGGGGCGCGGGCGGGGGAGCGGCCGGCGGACGTCGTCGTCCTGGCAGGACCGGGCTCGTCACTCTGCTCATGGGCAAGCGGTGCGTGGGACGTGCCATGCCCGGGCGGGGCGTGGGTCTGCTCACAACGCGCAACCAGGGCGCCGGCCGGTGCGGCCGGCGCCCTGGCGGGTCAGGACCGGGTCAGGGCTGGAGGAGGACCTTGACGGTCCCCTCCTTCTTCTCCCGGAAGTTCATGTACGCCTGCGTGGCGTCGGCGAGGGGGACGTGGTGCGTGGCGAAGTCGTCGACGCCCAGGGGGTCCTCGTCGGTGAGCAGCGGGAGGATGTCGGGCACCCAGCGCCACACGTTGGCCTGGCCCATGCGCAGCTGGATCTGCTTGTCGAACATCCGCATGAGCGGCAGCGGGTCGGTCGCCCCGCCGTAGACACCGGAGAGCGAGACGGTCCCGCCGCGGCGGACGGCCTCGAGAGCGGTGTTGAGCGCGGCCAGCCGGTCGACGCCGACGACCTGCATGACCTTCTCCATGACCGCGTCGGGGACGACCGCGGTCGCCTTCTGGGCGAAGGACGCGAGCGGTGAGCCGTGTGCCTCCATGCCGACGGCGTCGATGACCGCGTCCGGTCCGCGCCCGGAGGTGGCGTCCCGGACCGCCTGGACGACGTCGTCCTGCTTGGTGGAGTCGATGACCGTGACCCCACGGGCGCGGGCCCGGGCGAGGCGCTCGGGGACCACGTCGGAGCCGAACACCGTGCCCGCGCCCAGGTGCAGCGCGATGCGGGCGGCCATGTCGCCGATGGGGCCGAGGCCGAGGACGAGCACCGTGCCGCCCTTCGGGATGCCGGCGTACTGCACCGCCTGCCAGGCCGTGGGCAGGACGTCGGAGAGGTAGACGAAGCGGTCGTCGGCCGGACCCTCAGGGACCTTGATCGGCAGCGTGTTGCCGAAGGGCACCCGCAGGTACTCGGCCTGGCCGCCGGGGACCTGCCCGTAGAGCTTCGTGTAGCCGAACAGCGAGGCGCCGAAGCCCTGCTCCCGGTTCTGCGTCGTCTCGCACTGCGACTGCAGGCCCTGCGAGCAGGTCCAGCAGGTGCCGCAGGAGATGTTGAAGGGGACGACGACCCGGTCGCCCGGCTTCACCTCGGTCACCTCGGAGCCGACCTCGCGCACGATGCCCATCGGTTCATGGCCCATCACGTCACCGACGCTCATGAAGGGCGCCATGACCTCGATGAGGTGGAGGTCGGACCCGCAGATGCCGCTGGAGGTGACCTCCACGATCACGTCGGTCGGTTCCTGGATGACCGGGTCCGGCACGGTGTCCACACGGACGTCCGCACGGCCGTGCCATGTCACTGCGCGCATGTCTGGATCTCCCTACGAGGGGTCGTGTTCCGGCCGTTCAGAGGTAGTCCTGCCCCTTCGTGACCTGGATCGCGCGACTTTCAACAAGTTGCTGCGCGGCGATCACGCTCCGTAGTTTGAGTATCACGCGGCGCTGAATTACATGCGTGGATTCTTGTGGGCCAGGCCACAGATATGCAGGTCAAAACCCCGTTGTGCACATCACGAAGAGGTCACGGCGTGTTTACATGGGCCCCGCTCCTCTCCCCGGGAGTGCATGTGGAATGCCCGCCAACGGAAGTCAGGTGCATGAGTTCGCTCCACCAGGAACCCCTCCTCGCCGAGGGATCGGAACCCCTGAACGGGTCCGCTCCGACCCTCGCCCCGGCCCGCGGAACCTCGCGCACGCCGGCTGCGGGGAAGGCGACCAGCACGGCTCCGACGCAGCGCCTGGGGACGGCGCAGCGCACCGGGACCGCCGAGACCTCGACCGTTGACGGGACGCCCAGGACCCGGACGCGCCGCCCTGGCACCGCGAAGGCTGCCGGCGCGCTGGCCGCCCGCGCCAAGGCTGCCGGCACCGCGACCCGCAAGGCCGCCACCGCGAAGGCCGCCACGGTGAAGACGGCCACGTCCGCGACGGCGAAGGCGACCGCGAAGGCGGCCACCGCCGCCAAGGCCGCCGCCACTGCGAAGGCGACCTCGCGCGGGGCGGCGGCCCGGCCGAGCACCGCGACGGCGAAGACCTCGCCGGCAGCACCGGCCTCGCCCGCGAAGGCTCCGGCTGCGAAGGCCGTGACCGACAGGCCCGGGACCGCCAAGCCCGTGGCTGCCAAGGCTCCGGTCGCCAAGGCTCCGGTCGCCAAGGCTCCGGTCGCCAAGGCTCCGGTCGCCAAGGCTCCGGTCGCCAAGGCTCCGGTCGCCAAGGCTCCGGTCGTCAAGGCTCCGGTCGCCAAGCCTGTGGCTGCCAAGGCTCCGGTCGCCAAGGCCGCGACCGCGAAGGCTCCGGTCGCGAAGGCTGCGACCGCCAAGCCCGCGACCGCCAAGCCCGTGGCCACCAAGGCTCCGGTCGCAAAGCCCGCGACCGCCAAGCCGGCCGCCAAGCAGGTGGCCGCCACCGATGTCGCCGCTGCGACGGCGTCTGCCGCGCAGCCGGCCAAGGCCGTCGAGCCGCGCGTGCGGCCCACGCCCCACAAGCGCACCGTCCCGGCCGCCCAGATCCTGGCGGCGATCGCCGAGCAGGCCGGTGCACCCGCCGTCGCCGTCGCCGTCACCTCGCACGCCGTCCCTGCAGTGGTCGACGGGCGCGTGTCCCGGCTCCTGCGCCGTCGACCGCCGTCGATCGGCCGTCGTCCCTCGCTCTACCTGGCCGCCGCGCTGATCAGTGCGCTGGGCGTCAGCGGGATCGTCTCCGAGGATCCCGCCGCGCAGGCGACCGACACGATGAGCCACTCGGTGAGCGTCGCCGAGGAGCTGGGCATCGAGGCGACCCCGGTCGAGGCCTTCACCGAGACCGATGCGACCGAGCTGCTGGGTGAGCTGGCCGCGAGCCGCAACGTCCGTGACGCCGAGCAGGCCGCGGCAGTCGAGGTGCAGGCGCAGGCCGACGAGGCCGCCGCCGCGGCGGCGGCTGAGGCGGCCCGCCCGAAGGCCGTCCTCCCCGTGCAGGGCGCTCGCCTCACGAGTGGCTTCGGCGCCCGCTGGGGCACGCTGCACGCCGGCATCGACCTCGCCGCCCCCATGCAGACCCCGGAGTACGCCGTCATGGACGGTGTCGTCCTCGAGGCGGGGCCGGCCAGCGGCTACGGGCTCGCGGTCTACATCCAGCACGAGAACGGCGACGTCACCGTCTACGGCCACATGGACTCGATCCTGGTCGAGGCCGGTCAGGTCGTCCGGGCCGGCGACACCATCGCGCTGCTCGGCAACCGCGGCCAGTCCACCGGGCCGCACCTGCACTTCGAGGTGCACGTCGGCGGCCTCAACGGCGAGAAGATCGACCCGCTGCCGTGGCTGCGCGAGCGCGGCGTCGAGATCTGAGTTCCCGCACCGTCGACGCCCTCCGCCGGACTCCGGCGGGGGGCGTCGTCGTTGGGGCACACTGCGCCGGGGGAAGCTGACGGGGAACGGCCCAGGCGGGAGGCGGCGATGGGGCACGGTCACGCACACGCGCCGGTGACCGCGGCCGGCGGCCAGCGGCGGCGGCTGCTCGTCGTCCTGTGTCTGACGCTGGCCGTGATGACCGCTGAGATCGTCGGCGGTCTCCTCTCCGGCTCGCTGGCTCTCCTGGCCGACGCCGGCCACATGGCCACGGACGCGGCGGGCGTCGCCCTCGCCCTGGGGGCCGTGACCCTCGCTCAGCGGCCGGCCCGCGGACGGCGCACCTTCGGCTGGCAGCGCGTCGAGATCCTCGCCGCCGTGGCCAACGGGTTGCTGCTCCTGGTGGTGGCCGGTTACGTCCTGGTCGAGGCGGTCCGCCGGATCGGTGAGCCGCCCGAGATCGGCTCCGGCCTGATGCTCGCCGTCGCGACGGTGGGCCTGGTGGTCAACCTGGCCTCCCTCGCCGTCCTGCACCGCGGGCGGGACACGTCGCTCAACGTCCGCGGGGCCTACCTCGAGGTCCTCGCCGATGCGCTCGGGTCGGTCGCCGTCATCGTGGCGGCCGTGGTCATCCTCACCACCGGCTGGACGCCGGCCGACATCCTCGCGTCGGCGGTCATCGGCGTCCTGGTGGTGCCCCGCGCCTGGCACCTGCTGCGGGAGGCGCTCGATGTCCTGCTCGAGGCCGCCCCCCGGGGCGTGGACCTCGCCGACGTGCGCACCCACATCCTCGGTGTCGACGGCGTCATCGGCGTCCACGACCTGCACGCGTGGACGATCACCTCGGGCCTGCCCGTCCTGTCCGCCCACGTCGTCGTCACCGACGCGGCGCTGGCCGCCGGTCATGGCGGCCGGGTCCTCGACGCACTCTGCGAGTGCCTGGGCGCCCACTTCGACATGGAGCACTGCACGTTCCAGCTGGAGGCGCAGGCGCACGCCGGCCACGAGGCGCCCGTCCACGAATAAGGACCCCGTCCCCCTCACTCTTCGCAGGCTCAGCTCGAGCCTCTGGACGGGGCCGAGTGGGACAGTGGGGGAGAGCGACGGGGATCGAGGAGGAACTGGTGGACCACGGGCACCACTCGGGCATGTGGGTGCCGGACCAGCCACCCACGTGGGCACGGATGTTCGTCCCGCACCTGGACGCGTGGTCGGTGCTGGCCGTGCTCAGCGTCGTCGGTCTGCTCGTCTACCTGGGCGCCGTCGTGCGGCTCCGACGCTCCGGCGTCGCCTGGCCGTGGTGGCGTGTGCTCGCCTGGATCGGCGGGACGGCGTCCCTGTTCGCCGTCACCGGCACCTGGCTCAACGGCTACAGCATGGTGCTGTTCAGCGTCCACATGACCCAGCACATGGTGCTGTCGCTGATCACCCCACTGCTCCTGCTGCTGGCGGCACCGGTGACGCTGGCCCTCCGGACGCTGCCCCGCGGCAGTGGCGCCGCCGGAGCGCCCAGGGCTCTGCTGCTCAACGGCCTGCACAGCCGGGTCGCGCGGTTCCTGGCCTCACCGTTGTTCTCGATCCCGCTGTTCATCGCCAGCCTGTACGGCGTCTACTTCACGCCGCTGTTCGACGCCCTGATGAGCAACCCGGCCGGTCACCAGCTGATGCTGGCCCACTTCGTCGTCACCGGTCTGCTCTTCTTCGGCCCGATCGTGGCGCAGGATCCCTGGCCGCGGACGCTGAGCCACCCGGGCCGCATGCTCGAGCTCTTCCTGCCCGTGCCGTTCCACGCGTTCTTCGGCGTGGCGATCATGATGGCCGGATCCTTGGTGGTCGACACGTTCGCGCAGCCGCCGGCCGGCTGGGGCATCGACCCGCTGCGGGACCAGGGCGAGGCCGGCGGCATCGTGTGGGCGTTCGGCGAGCTCCCCACCGTGCTGGTCCTGGCCGTCGTCTTCTTCTCGTGGGCCAACTCGGACGACCGCCGGGCCAAGGCGCTGGACCGGGCCGCCGACCGCACCGGTGACGCGGAGCTGGTGGCGTACAACGCCCGTCTCCGCGCCCTGGCGGAGCACAGCAAGAGCTGACGGAACGGGCCCGCCTCCCCGGAGGGAGACGGGCCCGAGACGTGGTCGGCTATCCGACGTGGGCGACGGCGTCGCCCTCCGCCGGCAGGTCCTCCTTGGTCGCCTTGATCAGCACACCGGCGACGACCGCGCCGAGCACCAGCAGGACGGCGGCCCAGGTGAACGCCGTGGTGTAGCCCTCCACCTGCGCGGCGAGCCCGACGGTCGGGTCCTGCGGGTCCGCACCCGACGACAGCGCGTCCGCGGTGTACGTGCTGATCGCGGCCACCGACAGCGAGGCGAGGACGGCGGTGCCGATCGAGGCGCCCACCTGCTGCGTCGCGTTCAGCATCGCGCTGGCCGCGCCGGCGTCGTGCACGCCCGCACCGACCAGGGCCAGGTTGGACAGCGGCACGAAGGTGAACCCGAGGCCCAGCCCCAGCAGCAGTTGACCCGGGAACGGCACCTCCCAGAAGTCCGTCTCGAGCCCCACGAACGACAGCGTGAACAGCCCGGCGGCCGCGAGCAGCCCGCCGAGCACCATCAGCGGCTTCGGTCCGACCCGGGGCACGAGGGCGCTGGCCGCGCCGGCGGAGATGAAGACGCCGAGCGTGGTCGGCAGCGAGGCGAGGCCCGCGGCGATCGGCTCGTACTCCAGCACCTGCTGGAAGTAGAGGCTCAGGAAGAAGAACGCACCGATGAGCCCGGCCCCCACGAGGGTCGACGTCAGGTAGGCGCCACCACGGTTGCGGTCCAGGACGATCCGCATGGGCAGCAGCGGGTTGCGGGTCCGCAGCTCCAGGACGACGAACAGCGCGACCAGCACCAGGCCGGCGACGATGAACAGCCATGCCGGGCCGTCGGTCCAGCCGCTGTCCGGGGTCACGAGGGCGGCCGTGCCCTGGGCCGCCGACTGGGCGTTGGCCGCTGCCGCCTCGGCCGCGTTGGTCTGCGACGCCTCAGCGACGCGGGTGAAGCCGTAGACGATCGACGCCAGGCCCAGGGTGATCAGGATCGCGCCCGGGATGTCGTAGCTGGTGTCGCCGGGAGCCTTGCTCTCGGGCACGAAGGGGATGGCCAGCGCGATGGCGAGCAGTGCCACCGGGAGGTTCACCCAGAAGCACCAGCGCCAGTCCGCGTACTCGGTGAGCACTCCGCCGAGCAGCAGGCCGATCGCCGATCCACCGCCGGCGATGGCGCCGTAGACGCCGAAGGCCTTCGCGCGCTCCTTGGGGTCGGTGAACAGGACGGTCAGCAGCGCCAGGGACGCGGGGGCGAGCAGGGCTCCGAAGACACCCTGCAGCGCGCGGGCACCGAAGAGCATCGCCTCGTTCTGGGCGACGCCGCCCAGGGCCGACGCGACCGCGAAGCCCGCGGCACCCACGAGGTAGGTGCGCTTGCGGCCCCAGAAGTCGGCGATCCGGCCGCCGAGCAGCAGGAACCCGCCGAAGGTCAGGGTGTAGGCGGTGACGATCCACTGCTGGGACGCCGCGCTGATGCCCAGGTCCGTGGTGACGGCCGGCAGGGCGATGTTGACGATGGTGGCGTCGAGGATCACCAGCAGCACGGTCATCGCGATGATGCCGAGTGCCAGCCAGCGCCTCTCGTACGGCTCGTCGGCGGGGGTCGCCGCGCCGTCGGCCGTGGTCGTGGGACGGGGTTCGGTCACAGAGAAGTCCTCATGTCGTGCGGATGGACCGGATCGCCGGCCGCGAGCGAACGTATCGGCCTGCGATCATGGAGTCGTGCCTGTTTCGTTGGTGTTCACCTCGGACACGCACGTCCCCAGGCGGGCACGTGAGCTACCTCATTCCCTCTGGGCGGCGATCGCCGAGGCGGACGTCGTCGTGCACGCCGGTGACTGGGTCGACCTGGCGCTGCTGGACCTGTTCGAGGCCCGGTCCCGGCGACTCGTGGCGGTGTACGGCAACAACGACCACGGCGACTTCCGCCGACGGCTGCCCGAGGTGGCGCGCGCGGAGATCGCCGGCATGCGCTTCGCCGTCGTCCACGAGACGGGGGACGCGAAGGGCCGCGAGCTGCGCTGCGCCGCCCGGTTCCCGGACACCGACGTCCTGGTCTTCGGGCACAGCCACATCCCCTGGGACACGACCGCGCCGTCCGGGCTGCGGTTGCTGAACCCCGGCTCGCCGACGGACCGGCGCCGTCAGCCGCACGGCACCTTCGTCACCGCCGTCGCGGACGGCGGCGAGCTGCGCGACGTCGTCTTCCACGCCGTCCCCGCGCGTCCGTGAGCGGACGCCCCTCGTGGGACGGGCGGGCACTCGCCCTGCTCGCCTGCCCGGTGTGCGGCGGGCCCCTGGCCGGACTGCCGGGGGCGACGGGCCTGCGCTGCCCCCAGGGCCACTCGTTCGACCGGGCGCGGCAGGGGCACGTGACCCTGCTGCCGCCCGGGCACCGCCCCCCGTCGGGGGACTCGGCCGAGATGGTTGCCGACCGGGTGGCCTTCCTGGACGCCGGGCACTACGCCGGCATCACCGCGGCGCTGGCCGACGCTGCCGGACGTCCGGCGAGCCTGCTGGACCTGGGAGGAGGGACGGGCCACCACCTGGCGGGCGTGCTCGACCGGCTGCCCGACTCGGCCGGGGTGGTCCTGGACTCCTCGCCCTACGCCGCCCGACGGGCGGCCCGTGCGCATCCGCGCGCGGTGGCCGTCGTCGCGGACAGCTGGGCCCGGCTGCCGGTCGGGGACGGCGTCGTCGACGCGGTGCTCGTGGTGTTCGCGCCGCGCAACGGCCCGGAGATCGCGCGGGTCCTCCGGCCGGACGGCCGGCTGGTCGTGGTCACCCCGGCGCCGGACCATCTCGGCGAGCTGGTGGGACCACTCGACCTGCTGCGGGTGGATCCGGACAAGGCGGCGCGCCTGGCCGCGTCGCTCGAGCCCGACCTCCGGCCGGTCGGGACCGGGGGGCACCGTGCGGAGCTCCTCCTCCCGCGCGCAGCCGTCGCGACGCTGGTAGGGATGGGCCCGCACGCGCGGCACACGACGCCCGCTGCCGTCGCGGCGGCGCTGACCCGCCTCCCGGAGCCGATCCGGGTGACCGTGTCGGTCGACGTCACCACCTACCGCCGGGCCCGCTGACCGGCCCGGGACGGCCGAGGGGCCCGGCCTTCCGGCCGGGCCCCTCGGGCGAGCCCCCGCGATCGCGGGGGTGGTGCGTCAGCGGCTGACCGACCGCCGACCGCGACCGGCCACGGCCACGTAGATGCCGAGCACGATGATCGCGCCGATGATGGAGGCCCACCAGCCGCCCAGGTCGAACTCCGCCTCGCCGCGGAAGATGAGGCCGGCGAGCAGGTTGCCGACGACGGACCCGATGATGCCCAGGACGATCGTGGCGACGATGCCCAGGTCCTGCTTGCCGGGGATGACGGCTCGGGCGATGAGGCCTGCGACCAGGCCGATCACGATCGCCATGATGATGCCACCGATGGACATGTGTGGACCTCCGAGTGGGTGGTCCGCCGGGGCGGACCGGCACCCGGGATCTCCGGGCACGGGGTGGGGATTCCCTCGATCCCATGATCGAAAACTCGCAGGACATCACGGTCGGACGTCGATGAGCGGCCTCCGCGTCGCCTGTCGCCCGGGAAGCGGGCAGGACCACCGGCGCGCCCGCCTCGTCGGTCGGAGGTGCTGCGCGAGCACCGTCTAAGCTCCGGAGCGTGACGATTGCACCGGCGCCCATCGTGAGTCGGCCGAGTCCGGTCCACGTGGCGGAGAAGGGTTCGCGGCTGTCCAACCTGCTGCGGACGACCGACCACAAGACCATCGGCCTGATGTACATGGTCACCTCGTTCGCGTTCTTCATCGCGGGCGGGTTGATGGCCCTGCTGATGCGGGCCGAACTGGCGCGGCCGGAGCTGCAGTTCCTCTCGCCGGAGCAGTACAACCAGCTGCTGACCATGCACGGCACGGTCATGCTGCTGATGTTCGCGACGCCGCTGTTCTTCGCCTTCGGCAACCTGATCATGCCGCTGCAGATCGGCGCGCCC
>NZ_OCNK01000007.1 GCF_900230285.1 Blastococcus haudaquaticus
ATCCCGCCGAGCTGCTCCCGCGGCGAGAGACCCCGCACGTCCTCGGCGGCCAGGGCATCCAGCGCCGATTGCAACTCGCCCATGACCACCCTCCCACCTGTTCGAACGCGTGTACGAAGCTTAGCGGCTTCTGCCGACACAAACGGCGCGAATACGCAGGTCAGCGGCCTGTCCACAGATCTCCGTCTCGCCTTGACGCGAGCCGACCCGTACGGTCCCGGCATGGCAGAGCGGGAGTTCCGGACGGTGCTCGAGGGTGGCTCCTACTTCGAGGGCCCGCGATGGCACGACGGCGCGTGGTGGGTGTCGGACTTCTACCGGCACACCGTCAGCCGCGTCGCTCCGGGCGGCGGCGAGACCGTCGTGCTCGAGGTGGAGAACCAGCCATCCGGGCTGGGCTGGCTTCCGGACGGCGAACTGCTCGTCGTCTCGATGAAGGACCACCGACTGCTCCGCGTCACCGACGGCGAGGCCACCACGCACGCCGACCTGTCCGACGTCTGCACCGGACTCCTCAACGACATGGTGGTCGACAGCCAGGGCCGGGCGTTCGTCGGGGACTTCGGCTTCGACCTCATGGGCGGCGGCGCACCGCGCTCGGCCTCGGTGAAGCGGGTCGACCCCGACGGCACCGTCACCGTCGTCGCCGAGGACCTGCTGTTCCCGAACGGCTCGGTCATCACCCCGGACGGCGGCACGCTGGTCGTGGGCGAGACGTGGGGCAACCGCTTCACCGCCTTCGACATCACCCCCACCGGCGACCTGACCAACCGGCGCGCGTGGGCGGAGCTCGGCCCCGTCCCGAAGGGCGGCTCGGTCGCTGAGCTCATCGAGCAGGTCGTCGTCGCGCCCGACGGCTGCACGTTGGACGCCGAGGGTCACGTCTGGGTGGCCGACGGGCTGAACTCCCGCGTCGTCCGGGTGGCCGAGAACGGCGGCATCGTCGAGGAGATCGCCGCGCCGGACGGCATGGGCGTCTACGCCTGCGCGCTCGGTGGGGACGACGGCCGGACGCTGCTGATGTGCTGCGCGCCCGACTTCTACGAGCACACGCGGGCGCCGGTCCGCGAGGCAGTTCTCGTCAGCACGAGCGTCGCCGTCCCGCACGCCGGACTCCCCTGAGACCGCATCGGCGGCCATCACACACAGTCATCGACCACTGCCACGCGGTGGCTGACTCGTCCGTCCAGCAGCGGCCGGGATCAGGCGTGTTGACCGGTACTCGCGAGGGGCGGTACCCCAGCGTTCCCAGCAGAGGGCGCCCACTTCTCCACGCACCCGTGCGGGAGGCCCCCCATGACGACGTCGACCCTCAAGCCGTTCCGGACCGTCGGGCACGACAACCCGTTCTGGTTGCTCCAGTACGACAAGCGCGGGGCCAGCCGCTCGCCGGAGACGCTCGACGAGGCGCGCCGGGCCGTGCGGTCGGCCGACTTCACCGACGTCGTCGTCTTCTCGCACGGCTGGAACAACGACTGGGACGCGGCCACCACGCGGTACGACGAGTTCGTCGACGGCCTGGTCGGGCAGCTCCCTGACGACCCCGATCGGCGGGTGCTGCTCCTCGGCATCTTCTGGCCCAGCGCGCTCCTGGTGATGCCGGGCGAGCGGGCGCCGGTGATGGCCGCCGCGGTCGGCGACGACCCGTACACCGAGGCGCTGGACGCCGTCACCGACGAGCTGGACCCGGCCGACGCCGACCGGGTGCGCACCCTGTCCGCGAAGTCGCAGCTCGACGACGACGAGTCCACCGAGCTCGCCCAGCTGCTGGCTCCCGTCTACCGCGCGGAGGGTCCCGAGCTCGGTGACGAAGCCGAGCCGCCGGCGCCCGAGGAGCTGACGAAGGTCTGGCGGTCGGGCCCGCCACCCGGAGCGGCCCGGGCGTCGAGCAGCACCTGGGGCACCGTGGACGACCGCCGGAACGGCGTCCAGGCGGCCGGCCTCCTGCAGTACCTCGATCCGCGCAACGCCATCCGCGGCGCGTCCGTGTGGCTGATGAAGGATCGCGCGGGGCGGGTGGGCAGCGCAGCGGTCGGGCCGCTGGTGCGGGAGGCGCTCGCCGAGAGCGAGGCCCGCGTCCACCTCGTCGGCCACTCCTTCGGCGGCAAGGTGGTGCTGTCGGCCCTCTGCGCGGAACCGGTGGCCCGCCCCGTCCACTCGGTCCTGCTGCTGCAGCCGGCGGTCAACCACCTCTGCTTCGCCTCGGCGGGACCCGACGGCCCGGCGGGCGGCTACCGGACGGCGCTCGAGCGGACCGTCCGGCCGGTGTTCAGCACGTACAGCCGGCACGACGCCCCGCTGACGAAGTTCTTCCACTGGGCGCTGCGGCGCGACAGCGACCTCCGCGAGCCGATGCCGGCGGGCTGGCCGGAACCACCGAGCAGGTTCGCGGCACTCGGCGGCTTCGGACCGCACGGCGCCGACGACGACACCGCGCGGATCGAGCTCCGTTCGGTGGGCGACCCGTACGTCTTCCCGGACGGCCGCCGGCTGGTCGGCGTCGACTCCTCGGCGAGCATCCGGTCGCACGGCGGGATCAGCGTGCCGGAGACCTGGTGGGCCATGCGCGAGCTGATGAGGCCGTGATGGTCGGCCTCCTCAACCAGGCGTACCCGCTGACGACGATCGGCGTCTCCCTCCACCTGGACCCGGACGACGGCCCGTCCGCACCGCCCCGGATCGACGTGGAGGTGGACCTGCCGGAAGGGGTGACGCTGCAGCGCACGATCAGCGCTGAGGAGCTGGGCATCCCGCTGACCCTGGCCGGGATCGACGAGGCGCTCAGCAGCGGACCTCCGCTGCGGCTGCCCTCCGGCATGCACGAGCAGCTGCGTGAGGCACTCGAGCTCTCGCCGAGCGCCGAGCCGGTCTGGCTGGAGTTCCAGCGGCCCTTCGGGCACCTGCCCGCGGTGCCGTGGGAGCGCCTGCTCCAGCCGGATCTGGGCCGACCGCTCCTGAGGCTGCCGTTCTCGGCCATACCCGCGCCCCCCTCGGCGGACCCGGTGCGCATCGCGGTGTGCTCGCCGTGGCCGGGGACGGCGCCGCTGCGGGAGTTCCTGCAGGTCGTCGTCCCCCGCCTGCCAGGGGTGCAGGTGGACGTCTTCTGCCGCGACCCGTCGGCGGTCTCCTGGGCGCCGCCCGGCGCCCAGGTCACCGTCCACGAGCTGCCCGAGGAAGAGGACGTCGACCCGGAGCCGGTGGGCCTGAGCGGCCGGCCGGTCGACGAGGCGGAGCTGGAGAGCCCGTGGCTGCGCTGGATGGCCCAGACCATCGCGCCCGACAGCGTGGACGTCGTCCACCTCGTCTGCCCGGCCCGGCTGTCGCAGAACTTCGGGCTGCTCGACTTCGGCGCCTCGCCGTCCGGCGTCGACAGCCCGCGCGCCATCCGGCTGGTCAGCACCGGGCAGCTGCTCGCGGGGCTCACGCGCCTGGGCGCCTGGAGCCTCAGCCTGGCGATGGCCGACGTGCGTTCCTCCGGCCGCGGTGAGGCAGGGCTGCGCATCTTCGGCCACCGGATGACCGGCCTCCTCTCCGGCCCGGTGACGCTGCACCTGCCGAGCGCCGCCCACGCCGAGGAGCTGGTGGCGGCCTACCGCTTCCTCTACGACCCCGTTCCGGCGCCCCCGCCGATCAGCCCGCGGCTGACCATCGCCTGCCACCCCGGCCTGGTGCGCGCCCGGGCCGTCGGTGCACCAGCGGGGTCGCCGGGCCTCGCGCGTGCGATCGAGGCGACGCTCGACGACTGCACGCCGGACCCGCACCTCCTGCGGCAGGCCCGTCACGACCCGGCCGAGGCCTATGCCTGGGTCGCGTCGTCCCAGCGGCTGCTCGAACGGTGGACGTCAGGCCTCGTGGGCACCGAGACCGATCCCGACGCGTCGCGCACCGAGCGCGACGGCGTCACCAGCGCACTGCGGTTCATCAGCTCGGTGATCGAGGACGCCGTGCGCGACAACAAGGGGGCTTCGCGATGAGCCGGGTCGTGGTTCGTGTGGCCGGTGTCCCGAACGAGGACGACGCCGGCGAGCAGATCTTCCTGTCCCTGGAGGATCCGCCGTTCGACATCAAGGACTTCGAGAAGCTGCATCCGTTCGAGTGCCCGTCCGGCAGCCTGATGAAGCTGTTCTACGAGGAGCCGCCCTCCGGCGAGAACATGCGTGCCATCGGCGAGGCGCTGCTCGGCAAGCTGGGCGACCACCCCGCCGTCGCCACGGCCGTGCAGTACGCCTTCCAGCAGAACGACTGCTGCCCGCTGTACCTGCGGCTGATCGGGTCGGAGACCGCCGCCGCCTATCCCTGGGAGACGCTGTTCGACGCCGGCAACGGCTTCCTCGCCCTCGAGGACCGGTGGCCGATCGCCCGCATCGCCGCACAGATCCCGCGGGAGAAGGACGTCCGCACGTTCACGTCGCCGCTGAAGGTCATGGCGGTCATGTCGGCGATCGGGGTGCCGGCCGACGACGAGTGGACGGCGCTGCGCCAGGCCCTGGTCGGCGCGCAGCTGAAGCAGGAGCTGGAGGTCGACGTCTGGGTGGGCGAGAAGACGCTGGCCGAGCGGATCCGCAGCGATCTCGCCACCGACGGCCTGCCCGGCACCGTGAACCTGCTGACCGAGGGGCCGGAGCTGCTGCGCGACCTCCAGCGCTTCGACCCGCACCTGCTCCACCTGTTCTGCCACGGGCAGGGCGGCACCTCTCCATTGCTCAAACTGGCCACCCGGCGCGACCACTACCTCCGGGAGGGCAACAGCTCGGTGGTGCTGGAGCCACTGCAGCTGCGCAACCGCGGTCGGTCGACCTGGCTGGTGACGCTCAACTCGTGCGAGGGCGGCAGCGACTCCGACGGCGCCCGGTCGATCGCGTACCTGCTCATCGGCGCCGGCTATCCGGCCGTCATCGGCATGCGCGACCCGGTCTCCAGCGCGGACGCGGCACTGTTCACCCGCTCCTTCTACGGGTCGCTGCTCGACCACCTCGACTCCCACCTGGTGAACGGCGAAGAGGTGGAGATCGAGCTGGCCGCCTCCCTGGTCACCCCACGGCGGCAGCTGCGCGACAAGTACATCAACGCCCATCACACCCCGCGGGAGGCGGCGGCCCTGCACCGCGACTGGACGCTGCCGGTGCTCTACGTGCGCCCCGATCCGCTGCGCATCGAGCGCGTGGCCGCCGATCCGAAGCACTCCACCATCGACCGGCGGAACAGCACCGACTACCTGAACACGCTGATGAAGTACCGGCTGGAGGCGCCGCCGGACACTCCGCCCGACGCCTTGCGGAGGGTCGACGCGGAGATCCGGCGCGCACTGACCGTGCTCGAGGGAGGCGACGGATGACCGACGTCCTGGCACCCGACCTGCCGGCGACCGTCCAGGCGAACGCCTGGACCGGGGAGACGCCGGCCGCCGGCCCGCTCGGCCGGGAATCGGTGCGCTGGGCGCTGCAGCGGCACGGCGAGTCGCTGCCGCGACTGCTCGCCCCGGAGGCACCGGCCGATCCGCGCGACTGGCGTGATCCCCGGGTGGGCTGGGGGCTGGTGCTGCCCGACGACGACGCACTGGCCGACGACGTCAAGGCCCGGGGCGAGGACGCGCCCGAGCCGCTGCGTGCGCTGCTCGCCAGCCGCCCCGGATCACCCGTGCTGCGCTACCGCCCGAGCCCGAGCACCCGGTTCACGCACCTGCGGCGCTACTACGAGACGCACGGGGCCCAGGACATCGCGCTCAGCGCCTCGGCCCGCGGGATCCGGGAAGGGGCGCTCCCGCGCTACCTGCTGATCCACGGCGGGCCGGACGTGATCCCGTGGGAGTTCCAGTACCTGCTCAACCAGGCGTGCGCGGTGGGGCGGCTGACCCTCACCGGTGCCGCCCTGGAGCGGTACGTGGAGGCACTGATCGGCGGCTGGCCGAACTCGACGGCGCGGTCGACGAGCAGCGTGGTCTGGGCGGTGGACCACGGACCCGAGGACATCTCGCACCTGATGCGCGAGACGATCGCCGCGCGCATCCAGGCCGGGCTGGCGGGCGACGGCGAGATCGGCGCCCGGTACCTCGACGGCTCGGCCGGGGACGCCACGCGCATCCGCCTCTGCGAGGCACTCGCCGACGGCCACCCCGGCCTGGTGGTGACGACGAGCCACGGGAAGACCGGCCCGCTGAGCGACCCGCAGGAGATGCTGCGCGACCTCGGCCTGCCGGTGGACGGCGAGTACGGCACCGTCGACCCGGTCACCGTGCTCGACGCCTGGGAGCCGGACGGCGCGATCTGGTACGCGCACGCCTGCTGCTCGGCCGGGAGCGACGGGAGCTCGATCTTCTCCGGTCTGATGGACCCCGGCTCGCAGGTCGAGCGGCTGCTCACGGGCATCGCCGCCCTCGGCGCCCATGTCGCACCCCTGCCGGAGGCGCTGCTGGGCGCGCCGAAGCCACTGCGTGCGTTCGTCGGCCACGTCGAGCCGACGTTCGACTGGACGATCAGCCATCCCGACACTGGACAGCCGCTGACCATGAGCATCAAGGAGGCGTTCTACGACCACCTGTTCCAGCCGGAGCCGCTCGGGCTCGCCCTGCGGGAGCCCTACCGGCACGTCGGCGAGTTCTACGGCCAGCGGGACGCCGCCTACCGCGCCTTCGACAGGGGCGAGGACGTCGAGGCCGTGGCGATGGTGACCCAGCTGGCCGCGCGCGACCGGCAGAGCATGGTGATCCTGGGCGATCCGACGGTCGTGCTGCCACCGCTCCCCTCCACGGCCACCGGCGGGTGAGTCGGCGTACGTGCTGGGGCGCCGGTCGATGACGATCGAGGCCTGCTCGCGGGGACCGGCCTCGCGGAGACCGGCCCAGCGCAGCAGCGGTCAGACGGCCAGCAAGCGGTGGACGAACTGGATGGCGACCGACCCCTCGCCGACGGCGGACGCGACGCGCTTCACCGACCCGTGCCGGACGTCCCCCGCTGCGAGCACTCCCGGCACGCTGGTCTCCAGCGCCATCGGGCGCCGGCCGAGCGCATGCAGGGCGCCGTCGCCGAGGTCGGACCCGGTGACGACGAAGCCGGCGTCATCGCGCTCGACCGTCGGCGGCAGCCAGTCGGTGTGCGGCTGGGCTCCGATCATGAGGAAGAGCGCGTAGGCGTCGACCCTCTCCTCCTCACCGCTCCGCCGGTCCCGCAGGACGAGGTGGTCGAGCCGGCCGTTCCCCCCGCCGTCGACGACCTCGGTGCCCGTCCGGACCTCGATGTTCGGCGTCTCCTCCACCTGGCGGACGAGGTAGTGCGACATCCCGGCTCCGAGGGCCGCCGCGCGCACCACCAGCGTCACGCGCTCGGCGTAGCCGGCCAGGTGGATGGCGGCCTGCCCGGCGGAGTTGGCGCCGCCGACGATGAACACCTCCTCGCCGCTGACCAGCGGCGCCTCCGATGCGGCAGCGCCGTAGAAGACCCCGGCGCCGTGCAGTGCCTCGAGGGACTCGACGCCGAGCCGCCGGTAGCTGGCGCCGGTCGCCAGGACGACGGCCCGGGCCGTCACCATCCCGCCGGTGTGCAGGCGCAGGACGAGCCCCCCGTCCTCCTGGGACAGGTCCACGGCCTGCTGCATGAAGGCGAAGCGCGCACCGAAGACCCACGCCTGCTGGTACGCGCGGCGGGCCAGGTCGGCGCCGGTGACCCCGCGCGGGAAGCCGAGGTAGTTGCGGATTGAGGAGCTCGACGTCGCCTGGCCGCCAATGCTGCCCGCGTCGACGACCGCCGTCCGCAGCCCCTCGGAGGCGCCGTACACGGCAGCGGACAGCCCGGCCGGCCCGCAGCCGACGATCACCAGGTCGTAGCTCTCTCCCGAGGGCTCGATGGGCGCTCCGGAGAAGCGGGCGATGTCGGCGTCGGTGGGGTCCTCCATGACGTGTCCGGTGGGCATCACGAGGATCGGGAACCGGCGCTCGCCGACGTCGGCGAGGATCGCCTGCCCCTCCTCCGACTGCGCCAGGCAGAAGCGATGCGGCATGGCGCAGCGGCCGAGCACCTCGCGCAGTTCGTACCCCCGGCCGGACCAGGTCTCGCTGACGACGTCGATGGTGTGCGGGGCCCGGCCCCGGGTCTCGGCCCACGCGAGGAGGAACGTCGACATCGCCTGGTGGAACTGCTCGTCCGGCGGGACCGAGGGCCGCACGATGTAGTGGTCGATGCGGCCGCGGGCGATCGCCTCGAAGATCGCGTCGCCGACCGCCGGTGCGCCGAGGAGTCCCCAGCCGAGGAGCAGCGCGCGCTGGGCGTGCGGGAAGTAGCGCGCCACCTCGCCGAGGAACTCCGTCCCCGGAGCGCCCGCGAGCTCCTCGGCGGCGAGCACCAGGGCGACGTCGCCACCTGCGGCGCTCTGCTGCTGCAGCGTGGCGCGACCCTCGTCCATCGAGGGCAGGCAGCAGATTTGGTAGTCGGGCGAGTACCGGTTGCGCAGTTCCCGCTCGACGGCCGCGAGCAGGTCAGGGTCGTCGTCGACCGCGACGATCAGGGGCTGGGTCATGTCAGCTCCGGTCCGGCGGACCCCGTGCCCGGCGATCCTAGAAACGGGTGCTGCGCCGTGCCAGGGGTCCGCGCGTGACGGGTGACTCGTTGCCTGCCAGGCGCCTCGGGTAGGACGGTCGTCGTGCCTCTTCCCCCGCCGGTTCTCCTGCTCGACGTCGACGGCGTGCTGAACGCCGTCCGCCCCGACCTGCCGGAGGGCTGGCGGCGCGGGACCTTCAACGGCTACGTGCTGTCGTGGGACCCGACCGTCGTCGCCCGGCTGCGCGAGTGGCACGAGTCGGGCCGGGTGGAGCTGCAGTGGCTGACGACGTGGACGCGGCTGGCCGACCGGCTGCTCGCCGAGCCGATGGGCCTGCCCCGCGGGCTGCGGACGCACGACCGGGAGGAGGTGCTGCCGACCGGCTACGGCGAGGACCGGCGGGGGCTCTCCGGGTGGTGGAAGCTGGCCGCTGCGCGGGCGGTCGCGGAGGCCGAGCCGGACCGGCGGATCGTGTGGATCGACGACGACCTGGCCGAGCAGGCGGCGGACACGAGTGAGTGGCTGGCCGCCCACGGGCACGTGCTCGTGGTGGCGCCGGCGTTCGTGCGGGGGCTGACGCACGCCGAGCTGGACCGGGTGGAGGCCTGGCTCGACGAGACGGGCTGAGCGGGACTCACAGGAAGTCGACCTACCCTGGTCGTTCCGACCCCGACCCGAGGAGGACCAGCCGCATGCCCTCCTCCGATCCGGACTCGCAGGGCACGCGCCCGCTCCGCCGGCGGGTGGACACCCAGCCCCAGCCGGTGCAGCCGCGGGCCGACCGTCCGCGGTTCGACCGTCCGCCGCCGGCCGGCAACGACTGGTACGGCGCCCCGCCGGGGCACTCCGGCCCGCAGGGATACACGCCCCCGCAGGGGTACTCGGCGCCGCCGGGGTACGCGGCTCCGCCACCGGTGCAGCAGCCGCCGTACCAGCCGTGGGCCCCGCCGCCGCCTCCTCGGGGTCCCCATCCGCCTCCGCAGGGACCGGTTCCGTCGGGTCGCCGCGGCCGCCGTGGGCGGCGGGAGCGTCCTGGGCGGCGGCCGCGTCGTCGGCTGCTGGTCCGGGTCGCCCGTGTGGTGGCTGTGCTCGCGGTCGTCCAGGTGCTGACGGTGCTGTCGCTGCGCTGGATCGACCCGCCGACGACGGCGTTCATGGCGGCGAACCCGGGCGGCTCCATCCAGCAGTCGGTGCCGGTCGAGCACATCTCCCGCAACTTCCTGGCCGCGGTGATCGCGCACGAGGACGCCGCGCTCCCCTACCGCGAGGGCGCCTTCGAATGGGGCGAACTGTGGGTGCGGGCGCAGGCGCACCTGATGGGCGAGGAGGACCCGGCAGGGTCGACGATCCCGCAGCAGGTTGCGAAGAACATGTTCCTCAACCAGGAGCTGAGCGCCTGGCGCAAGGCGATCGAAGCGCCGCTCTCCATGGAGATGGCGGCGCTGATCGACGACCGCCGAATGCTCGAGCTGTACGTCAACTACGCGCAGTTCGGTCCGACGATCTACGGCGTCTGCGCGGCCGGCTGGTACTACTTCGACTCCCCGCCTGCGGAGCTGTCCGCTGCGCAGGCCGTGCAGTTGGTCGGGCTGCTCCCCTCCCCCGGGCACGTCCAGCGCGCGCCCGGCGGCGGCCTGGACTTCGAGGTGGACGACGGCATGGGCTGGCTGTCCCGCTCGCACGTGATCAACGCGCAGAACCGGGTGCCCGCCTGGCTCGACCGGCTCGGCTTCCAGCCGGTCGAGGACGTCGGCATCACCGGGCTCGCCTCCGAACAGCCACCCTCGGACGACGACTGCTCGAGCGCGCCCGAGGAGATCACCGAGCTGATCGAGGCCGAGGGCACCGGCTGACGCGCGGCCGAGTGGCGATAGCTCGGACGGAAGCGACGACGTCCATGGCGGGGAATTGTGCCGGTCGGCCAGGAGCTGCCATGGCCTACCGAGGTCAGCGGCTCTCGTCGTCCCGCGCAGGAACGGCCGGCGCGGCGGGCCGCGGCCGGGAGAAGCCGGCGTCGAACCGCTGGGTCACGTCCAGCTCGCCGGTGTCGGCAGCAGCGTGCCGCCCGAGGACGGGCATCTTGAATTCAGCGGTCTCGTCGTGCAGGTGCTTGGCCACGGGATCAGCGTAGGAACGGATCGGGCTCGGTGCGGACCGAGTGAGGCGTGGCGGCGCACGGGATGCGAACGGGACAGATGAGGTCGAGAAGTCGACTTCTCGACACATCACGCCGTCGCTCAGTCGAACCAGAGCGGCCAGACGTGCTCCCGAGCCACCGCCTGACCAAGCGCGCGCAGAGTCGCCTCCCGTTCCCGGTACGGCGACAGCTCCTGCGGCTGCCACAGGGAGTCGGGGCAGAGCGCGGCGATTTCGGCTGCGAGGTGGACAGCGTGGTCGTCGTCGATGGGCGGCCGGCTCACCAGCAGCGTGATCGTGGCAAACCCGAGGCCGACGAGGTACGCGCCGAAGCGGTCCTCCCAGGAGCGCAGCACCGCGGAGACGTCGGCCGGTGTGCGGACGTTGATGGCTCCCGACCAGCCGACGAGTGCGATTGCATCGGCGGGACGGCGGCAGCTCACGAGTCCGATCCGCGACGGGTCGCCGGCGGGCAGGGCGACCGCGAGCTCGTCCACCGCGGGCCCGCCCGGAGCCAGGCCGGGAAACGCCGGACCGAACGGCGCCAACGGTCCGGTCCCTGGCGCCCACGGGTTGTCGATCGGGACGACACTGCCGCGCCAGCCGTCAGCGAGGACGTCGTGCGGGTCCAGGAGGTCGACGTCGATTTCGGTCGACGGGTCGAACTCGCCGTTCCAGGGTCGACCGGACCCGTCGTAGAGCCCCTGGAGCAGGACGGGCCCCAAGCCGGTGTCCGGGAACTGCTCGACCAGCCGCCACCACACCGAGACCGGCGCGGGCACCGGCTGGTCGGTCACCCACAGCACGACCGGTGCATCGCCCCGCGGTTCCTTCGCTGCGACCGGGCGGCCCGGGCCGAGACGCACGGAGCCGAGGCGCAGCGGCCCTGGAACCGGCAGCACACCCGACCGTGGGGCACGCGGAGCTGCCGCCGGGACGACGGTCACCAGGTCGGGCGAGAGACCGCCGAGCGTGTGGGTGTGGAGATGCATGGCGCGAGCGTTGCAGGCGGACCGGTCGCCCGGAGCTGTTCTCCACAGGGCCCGGTCAGGGGCGTTCCGCGTCGGGCAGCCGGAAGGAACAGCGTGGCCCCGAGGCCGCGGCGAGGCGCCGGTCGAGGGTGACCAACGGCGCATCGAGCGCCTCGGCGAGCGCAACGTAGGCAGCGTCGTAAGCGGTGACGGTCGCGTGCAGCAGCTCCCACACCCGGTCGGCCAGCGGCTCGAACGGGAAGGTAGTCACCGACAGATCGACGAGGTCGCGGTGGGCCAGCGCGCCGGCGTTCGAGCCCAGCCGGCCGGCGAGTACGGCGCGGCGGAGCACGTTGGACACCTCGACATACAAGTGCGACGGGGCGACGAGGTCCTCGCCGCGGAGGCCGGCGCGTGCCCACACGCCGTCCAGGCCCCCATCGACCAGCGCAGCGACGACGGCAGACGCATCGACCACGACGGTCACCTGCGGTCGGCGTCGCGCATCTCGACGATCCCGTCAGCAGGCAGCCGGCTGCCGGTGGCCAGCACCCGATGCTGGACGCGATCCCACAACGCGTCCGGGCTCGGCCGCCGCGCCAGCTCCACCAGCTGTGCGCGCAGGTACTCCTGCAGGGACTGCCCGGCCCTGGCCGCACGCGCGGCCAATTCATCCCGGGTGGCATCCGGGACGTCCCGGATGGTGACCGATACCGTCATGCAAGCATATTAGCAGCATCCGCAGCACATCATCAGCAGATGGTTCGAGCCTTGCCACCTGTCCACCGGCCGCGGCAGCCGCGACGTCCCGGCAGCTGGTCGCAGTAGCGTCCGGTGATGCCGAAGAGCAGAAAGAGGCGCCCGCACCGGCGCCACCAGGGCCGCCCTCCCAGGTCGGCCGAGGACGACTTCACCGCCGCTCTCGTCTCGGCTGCCGAGAGCTCGACGCCCGGTCCACTGCTGGGCGTCGCGGCTGTGATGCTGGACGTCACGGCAGGCGCCGACGACCCGGGCGCGCACCGCCAGGAATTGGTCCTCGGAATGGCCGGGAGCGGACGGCCGGAGACCGCAGCAGCCGCCGCCGCGGTCGCCACGCTCCTCGGCGACGACGAGCTGCGCCGGCGGGTGCGCCGGGAGGTCGCCGAGAGCGGCCTGGTGCTGCCGCGCTGGCTCGCCGAGCTGCACCGCACCGAGGCCCTCGGGCGGGCGGTCGAGATCAGCACGGTGTATCGAGACGCCGACCAGCTGCTCGTCGGCGCCACGGTGCCAGGTGGGTACCCGCTCACCGCCGTCGTCCTCGTCGACAACGAGCTCGGCGCCTTCGCCGCAGACGGTTTCGTGGTCGAAGCACGTCTGGACGACGTGGCCGCGATCGCGCTCGCGGACGTCGGCGAGGATGCGTGCCTTCGCGACATCCCTCCCGCCGATGCGCGGGCCCGCATCGAAGCTGCCGTCCGGGAACTGGACCTGGGGCCGGGGACGGGAGGCTACGAGAGCTGGGCGCAGTCCCGCCCGCTGGTGACGTGGGTCGTGGGCCTGCAGCCGGCCGGTGGCTCGGCCGATGCGCTGCAGGAGCTCTCTGAGGACGAGTTGGACGACATCACCGACAGCTTCCTCGCCAGCCCGTTCGGACCGGCCTGGGCCGGGGCGGACCTCCGACCCCTCGTCGACGAGGTCGTGACGGCGGGCAGCGCCAACGGGATCGGCGATCCGCTGGTCTGGAGCCCGGACAACGTGCGCAAGCTCCTCACCCCCGAGTTCCGGATGCTGGACGACTCGACGCCGTTCCTCCATCGCGTACCGGAGCTGCTCCGCGATCTGATCCGCTACGGGCACGCCGAGCGTGGGCTACGACCCGGGCTCACGGCTGCAGCGCTCTCCGCCCTCGACGCCGCGGCTGGGTCCTTCCTCGCTGCGGTGCAGGACCTGGACGCGAACGAGAGCTGAGCACAGGCGCGGCGAGGACCGGCGCCGCCCGCTGCTATGGATGGCGGAGAACCGGATCCTTCAGCCGGCCGGCAGGGTCACCGACGACGGCGACGGCCCGCCGGAGCAGATCCGGTGCTTCACCGGTACGCCGTGGGTCGCCTCGCCGGGCGGCTCTCCCGTGCCGAGGTTCCGGGCGTAGCGAGGGTGCGCGCCGCCGGACACCTGCAGCCGAATGCGATGACCGGCCCGGAAGCGGTGCGCGGTGTCGGGCAGCGTCGCCTCGACCGTCCGCTCCCCCGTCACCGGCTCCTCACCGGGCGCGGGGTCGAGCCGGACCAGCCGGTCGGTGACGTTGATCGACTTCCCGTTCGGCTCGACGTCGCAGAGCCGCATGAAAACGTCGGAGTACGGGTTGTCCGACTCGACGGACAGCCGGACGCGCGCCCCGCCGAGCAGCTCGACCGGCTTCCGGAGCGGACCGGTGGTAAAGGTGACGACGTCGTCGCGCGCCTCGAGGTCGCGGTTGTCGCGCTGGCCCGCGCTGCCGGCGAGCACGCGGCCGCCGACCGAGGGCGTCGGGTCCATCGGGTCGTAGTGGACGGTCGTGACCCCGGGCTCGGCCGGTGCGTCGTCGTCCAGCCGTCCGTCCGGGGCCAGGTACCAGGTGCGGTCGGTGGTGCGCGGGGGCCAGTCGGGCAGGGTGCGCCAGGTGCCCGCGCCGGTGACGTGCACTCGCACGCGGCCGGGTCGCGGCGCGGCGGGCTCGGCGCCGGCCACGGGCAGGTGGACGTTCAGCCAGGCGAGGCTCTCCGGCGTCGTCACCGCCGGGTCGATGCCCAGGTGCGCCCACGGGCCGACGGTGAGGCCGACGTCGACGCCGCGGTCGCGCAGGGCGGCGTACTGGTAGAGCGTCTGCTCGAGGAACCAGTCCTGCCAGCCGCCGATGAGCAGCGTCGGGACCGTGGATGAGTGGACGGCGGGCGTGGCGCGGTAGCGGTCCCAGTAGGGGTCGGACAGGTCGGGGTGGGCCAGCCACTCGTCGAACCACGGGGCCGGGTTCCCGCCGAAGCGCTCGGCCAGCCCCTGCAGCGGGAGCTCGCCGAGGTAGGGGGCCAGCCGCCGCTCCGCCGTCGCCAGCCGGACGAGCCCGCGCAGGAAGCCGACCCGCTCCTGGTGGGCGACGAGGTCGGTCCAGATGGAGAGGTTGGTGAGCTGGAAGGCGCCGTCGATCATCCCGGCCTGGGCGAGGTCGTGCGGGCCGATGTGCAGCACCATCGCCTTCAGCTCGGGCGGCGGGTCGAGGGCCAGCGCCCACTGCGTGTAGCCGAGGTAGCTGGGCCCGAGGGTGGCGAGCCGGCCGTCGAACCACTCCTGGTCGCGGAGCCAGGCGACGGTGTCCTGCCCGTCGTGCTCCTCGTTCACGACGGGGGTGAAGTCACCGCCGGAGCCGAACGTGCCGCGAACGCTCTGCAGCACCACCGCGTAGCCGCGCTCGGCGTACGGCACCGTCATCGGGAAGGCGAACCCGGCGCCGCGGCCGTACGGGGAGCGCAGCAGCACGGTGGGGTGCGGGCCTGTGCTGGTCGGCAGGTAGACGTCGGCCCGCAGGGTGGTGCCGTCGCGCATGGGGACGTCGACGCCGCGCAGCACGCGGACCTCGTTCGTGGCCGCGGGCAGACCCCACCGCCGGGTCAGCGCGGACGCGGCGATCCGGGCGGCGCGGGACAGGGGCGCGCCCCCTGCCGGAGGACGGCGGTCGAGCAGGGGCACGGGCGCTCCTGGGCTGGTCGGGCCGGGGATCGGCCTGGACACTAGTTCGCCGATGAGTCCGCCTCCCCAAAGTGGTCGAACCCTCGTCGGCCACCGCGAGCGAGGAGCACCGTGACGCAGCTGCTGAAGGTCCAGAACCTGTTCCTGTCGAGCGACGGGTTCGGAGCCGGCGAGGGCCAGAGCCTGGAGCGGCCGTTCGGCCACGCGAACCCCGCGGAGCTGGCCTCCTGGGCCGGCGCGACGGCGAGCTGGCCCAACCGCACCGAGCCGGGCGGGAGCCGCGGCCTCGACGACTACTTCACCCGCGACTTCGCGAACAACATCGGCGCGGAGATCATGGGTCGCAACAAGTTCAGCCCGTACCGGGGGCCGCACGACCTCGAGTGGCAGGGCTGGTGGGGCGACGAGCCGCCGTTCCACACCCCGGTGTTCGTGCTGACGCACTTCGATCGCACGTCGTTCACGCTGTCGGACACGACGTTCCACTTCGTGTCCGGCGAACCGGCCGCGGTTCTCGAGCAGGCCCGGGCGGCCGCCGAGGGCAGGGACGTCCGACTCGGCGGCGGGGTCACCACCATCCGCGAGTTCCTCGAGGCTGACCTCGTCGACACAATGCACGTGGCGGTCTCGCGGGGCGTGACGCTCGGCTCGGGGGTGCGGCTCTGGGAGTCGCCCGACGAGCTGCTCGACCGCTTCCACCTCGAGGTCGTCCCCAGTCCGAGCGGCGTGGTCCACCACATCTTCTGGCGGAGGTGAGGGCACAGCTGTGAGCCCCTCTGCAGTCTGGGCGGAGCCGATTTCGGCCCACCCGGAGCACCTGGCACTGTGAGAGGCATGCACCGCTCCCACCGTGTGGCCGGCGCGCTGGTCGGCTCGGCCGTCGGCGACGCACTCGGGGCGCCGTTCGAGTTCGGCCCTGCTGGTCGGTTCACCGCCCGCTTCCCCGTGCCCGCCCGCGGCGCGAAGACGGAGATGTGCGGCGGCGGCTCGCTAGGATGGGAGCCGGGCGAGTTCACCGACGACACGCAGCTGGCGCTGATCGTGGCGTCCTCGTTGCTGGACCGGGGCGGCCTCGACGAGGCCGACCTCTTCGGCCGATTCGTGCGCTGGGCGAAGGCGGAGCCGCCGGACATCGGCAACCAGACCCGTGCGGTGCTGCGGTCGGGCCGGCCGTGGAACGTCGCCTCGGCCGAGCACTTCGCCCGGTCCGGCCACGCCGCAGGCAACGGCTCGCTGATGCGGACGACGCCGGCGGCGATTTTCTTCTCCCGCGCCGGCACCGAGACGACGACGGACGCGGCGTGCCGGATCTCGGCGCTGACGCACGGTGACCCGGCGGCCGGCGAGGGCTGCGCGATCTTCCACGAGCTGATGCGGGTGGCGCTGGACGGCGGCGACCCGCTGGCGGCGGTTCCTACGGCGCTGACTCTGGTCGCTGACGAGCACCGGGAGCGGTGGGCGACGGTGCTGGCGCCTTCGTGGACGCCGGCCGAGGCAACCGAGTCGAACGGCGCGGTCTGGCCGACGCTCGGCCAGGCGATGTGGGCGCTGCGGAACGGGCGCGACTTCGCCGAGGTGATGCGGCTGGTGATCGACCTCGGCGGGGACACCGACACGGTGGCGTGCGTCGCCGGCGGGCTGGCCGGTGCCATGTTCGGCATGGGCGGGATCCCGAGCCGGTGGGCGTCGGTGGTGCACGGCCGGGTGCCCGGTCACGGCGACAAGGTCTGGCGGGTGGCCGACCTGCAGCAGCTCGCGGCAGCGCTGGACGGCGGGGCGCAGCAGAACTACGACCCGGGCGTCATCCCGCGGATCGGCCCGAAGGAGGTGCTGCCGGGCATCTGGGCGGCCAACCTCGACGGCGCCCGGTACAGCGACACTGACTTCGCGGTGATCTCGCTGTGTCGCCTGGGCGAGCCGTTCCCGCACGAGCTGCAGCGGATGGCCTACATCGCCGACAACGAGCACAACAGCGACCTGGACGTCGTGCTGGCCGATGTCCTCGACGACATGGCGGCCCTGCGGGCGGAAGGCCACCGCTTGCTGGTGCACTGCCACGGCGGCGCTTCGCGGACCGGCCTGGTGTTCCGCGCTTGGCTCATGCGGACGGAAGGGATGTCGGCCGACGAGGCGACCGCGCACATCGCCGACCGCTGGCCGCACCTCGGCCTGTGGAATGCCAGTTTCACAGCTGCGCTCGCGCAATTGCGCTAATCGACGCTTTACCGCTGTGCGAGTCGCTCACGCGCGCGACGGACGCTGTAAGCAGTGCGTCGAGGGATTCGCTGGCCCGTATGTGCGCCCATCAGAGTCGTGCTCCCAGGACTGGCAATCCGCCACGGCGCTCGCTCGCTAGGCAGGCAGATGTGCGCCGCTACAGGAACAGGACGGTCCACGCTAGTACTCAACGAGCGCATACCGCGGATAATAGCGATAGAACCGTCGATAGGTCTCAACCTCGTCCGCAGTCAGCCCTGGTGGCCGGCTCCTCGCTGTGCCGTTTGGCAATTCAGCGTCGAGGAACGCCAACTCCCTAGCCGTAAGCACTGGCAGCTCGATACGGATGGCGTCAACAGTCGGACTGAAGCAAGAAGAAGCCTCCCATTTGCACGCATCGACAGCGTCGGCAAGATCGGAGGAGAAGAGAAGCCCGCCGACTGTGAGCATGCGCGCACCGTCACGATACTCGAAATTGAAGAGCTGACGATAGCGCAAATCATCGCCTCGCCCGGCTACAGTGGCTTTGATGCGCTCATCCACGATCCGCCGAGCAACTGCAGCATTCGACCACCCCGTTAGATCGGCTTCGCGAGTACCGATCGGCACAGCTTCGGGTCCGATCCGTTCGGCCAGGGCCTTGAGGCGACCGGTAGCGGTTGCACCAGTCTCGTCCTGCTGAGCGTTCACGGTAACAATCAGGACAGTTGGGGATGACGCCCTGAGGGCCACGTCATCGATGTCCCCAAGCATTTTTCGATCCAACTTATGGGTATAGTCCAGCCAAACGATACTGGGAATTTTCAGATCTACATCGTTCAGTCGCTCCCACGACTGCCCGCGCAACAATTCGATAGAGTTGAATGGTTTGTTGAACTCACTGCGCTTGAAGATGCTCGCGCTCGACTCGATACTCACCATCTTGTCAACGCCGAGAGCTCTGTGGATCAAAGTAAAGTCGACGAAGTGATGGGCGCCGAACCCGACGTACTGCACCTCCGAAAGGGGGTGTAGGCGATCAAACCGCCGTAACGCCTCCGTTAACATCAGACGTTCCACGTGCTTTGCAGGGCGCACTCGGTAGTCCGGAGAATCCGAGGTCATTCGACTTCGGCCTCGTAAAAGTAGTCGAACGTCGCGAGTCCCACTTGGCTGGCGCTGGTCAAGTTCAGCGCGACCTGGGCCTCGTCCATTCGTGCGCGCAGCACTCGATACTGAACACTTATCGTCTCAGCTCTAGCTCCCGCGGATCGAGCCACCGATACGTCGAACTTGTCCCTAAGTGGGATGCTAGATAGTGCCACTGATTTGGCTTCGCGGATAGCTTTATTGAGCGGGCCGGCCCCCCGAGGAAAGGCCTCGAGCTCCTTGTCCGCCTCGTCAATGAGGCTTATGACCTGCCGCATCAAAGGGATCATTCTCTGTAGCAGTGTTCGGTAGACGAGAGTGTTGGGATCAACGCTGGTTTTGGTGGTATTCCAAGGCAGCAGCCCGGGCGTGTCGGTGCTCAGAAAAGCGTAGCCTCTAAATCGACGATACTGTGGATGGTAGAGGGGAATGGTTCCGCCGGCTGCTCGGCCCCAACCTGTTAGCTCACTCTTGTCGGCATTGACGACCAGGCGGTCGTTACAGTAGACGTACCATCCTGAAGTTGACTGCTCGCCACTATCGGAAAGTCCCACGAAGATCGACGCCGAAACGGTGCCTTTCGGCAGGTCGATGGCGAATTTCTCGTGGGCAGGCGAGACGAGCGAGGAACGCAGGAGCAGTGGGCGGCGACGGGTAACGTTCTTTCCGTTTATGAGGATGGACAATCCGAGATCAAGCGACGCCTGATGCTGGTCGCCGATCATCACGGCGAGCTGGTTGTGCAGGGATCCTAGAGCGAACTGTTCCGCAACCCCGGGGTAAAGTTGCTCCACTCGAACCCGCGTGAACCTGTCCGTCTCGGGCACCTCGCGGTCCAAGTCTTCTTCATACTCGGTAAACTCGAACTGCCAGGGACTCTCTTGACTGTGCTCCCAGGCATCGACGTCCACGGTCATGGAGAAATAGGACTTGCTCGACCGCGACTCTACGGTGAATCTGCGCCCCATCTTGAAGAGGGCTCTTTTCATCCCGACCCCGAATTCGCCAACGGAGCCCTCGACGCCAGGGTGGTCTTCCTTACGCCCGAAGTTGAAGACATACTTCTGAGCGTGCTTCGCGTCGATGCCACCGCAGTTGTCATGGACCTCGAAGAAGTCCCTTGACATGCTCAGGTCGACGACCAGGTCGCCGTAGGCATCAGGCCCTTGATCGTGTCGCAACTCTCGCGCGCCATCAACGGAGTTGTCGATCAAGTCCACGATCGCATCAACCAACTGGATGTCACGAACCAGCATCGATATGAAGAAGCGCTTGGTTGGATTAGCGTCGATCTTCGGGAGCGATCGCGTAGCCACGTATGTCCCTTCCTGGATGACGCTAACTAAGCTCGCTTCCTACACTAGCCCTTCAGGGCCCGCACATGCCGCACCACACGCAGGGTGTCAAGCCTTGCCGGTCGGCAACCTAGTGCAGCAGTCGGCGCCGAGGGATTACGAGATGTGGTCAGGTCGAGCGCAGCGAAAGCGAGGGCTATGGCGCTTCAGTGATCGCGAGGGGACGGCGCAGGAGCTAAACTCCGCATGTTGTAGACGACCTCGGACCGGGACTCGGGTCTCGTGATGCGAGGTCGTCTACTTCAGGCGTACTTGTCGAAGCCCGACCTCGGCCCGGTCCTGGCCAGTTCCCCTCGCCGCCACATCCAGAGCTGGTGGCATCTTTGACACTTGAACCACTTCGCATACTCGACAATACGTTCGCCCAAGCCCACGAGAGCAAGGACTCCTTTACAGTCTGGACAGGGCTCAGGCCGCAGTTCGGCATGCGCCTCGTCTTCACGCCAGAGAAGGCCGCACTCGGGGCAATCGAACCTAACGCCCGAGCGCAAGAGGCGCTTGGCTCTAGGACCCGGGGGCGGGATGCTCATCGGCACTCTCATCCTCTTGTGCGGGCAGAGGAGCAAGCATGGCCACCGGCCTTCCGCGCTTAGTCAGGTACACAGGCACGCCCGTCGCGCAGACCCTTTGAATCAGCTCTCCAAGCCCCTGTCGCGCCTCGAAAAGTGGCACCTCGACAGGCCGGTCACGCATCACGCCGGTTTCCTCCTCGTTCGCACCAGCTGCTCAACGCGGGAGGCAGCAAGGGCTGGGGGCTCATGTTCCCAGACTCGGAGGGGAACCCACCCCGCGTCCCTCAGCAGCCGGTCAGTCTCCTCGTCACGCTCGCGGTTCCGATCGATCTTGATCGCCCACCACTGTGCTCTCGTCTTCGACGGTACGTAGTGCTGCTCACAGCCGTGCCAGAAGCAACCATCAACGAAGACAGCAACCTTCTCGGAAGGAAAGACCAGGTCAGCCGTGCGCCTCACCCTGCTCAGCGGACGCGCCGAGACCCGGTAACGAAGCCCTCTGGCATGAACGGCCCGCCTCACCGCCAGTTCGGGCTTGGTGTCGCGGCTGCGATTGCCGACCATGACCGACCGGGCTCGGGGACTCGATGCTCGCTCGGACCCTTGGCTTGTCCACATCCTTCATCGCCTCCCGCGTTGTGTCACAGCGAGCCGCTACGGTCGACACCGATGAGCATGACCGATGCACCAGCCCCGCGTCCCCTCGCCATCGATCTCTTTGCTGGAGCCGGCGGGCTCTCGCTCGGCCTCGAGCAGGCCGGTTTCGATGTTGTCACCGCCGTCGAGTACGACCCAGTTCACGCAGCAACCCATGAGTTCAACTTCCCGCAAACCAAGGTGCTGTGCGCGGACGTCTCAGCTCCTCTCACAGCCGAGCGCCTCCGCGCCGCCGTACGCGAGGGTCTCGCTCGCCATGGGCGAGACGCCTCCGACTGGAACGGGGAGCTCGATCTCTTGGCTGGCGGGCCGCCCTGCCAAGGGTTCTCCCTAATCGGTAAACGCCTCATCGACGACAAGCGAAATCAGCTCGTCTTCCACTTCTACCGCCTTGTCGTAGAGCTAAGGCCCCGATACTTCATCATGGAGAACGTTCCAGGCATGGCAAAGGGGGGGCACGCCAGCGTACTGTCCGAGCTCATTTCGGAGCTCGAGGATGCTGGCTACCACTTTTCCGATCACGCGAAGTTCCGAGTCCTGAATGCCGCCGACTTTGGGGTACCCCAGGAGCGGCATAGACTATTCCTGATCGGGACTAGGAACGATCAAACACGTACGGCGGAGCCACCCACCGCAATAGTCAAGCCCGTACCAAAGCGGGCAGGAACACCCGGACGAAAGCGCCTTGAGCTCGCGACCCCGTCGAGTGTGATGCTACCGACCGGTCCCACGGTTGGCGATGCGATACTCGACTTGCCTGATCTTGACACTTTCGATGAGCTAAAGAGCTGCGACGCGGTCACGCTCACTCCAGACGAGATCGCCGCCATGAACGGCACAGCTAGCAGCTACGCCCGCAGGCTGCGAGGCTTAGATTGGGACTTGCAAGACTTTAGCTATGCCCGAGTTTGGGACCCCACATTGCTCACGAGCTCCATGCGTACAGTTCACACGGAAAAGTCGATACTGAGGTTCCACAAGACCGACCCCGGCAACACCGAGCCGGTTAGCCGCTTCTACAAGCTCGACCCAGAGGGGCTCTGTAACACCCTTAGAGCAGGGAGCGGCAGCGAAAGGGGAGCCTTTACTTCTCCCCGGCCGCTTCATCCGCTACTTCCTCGCGTGCTGTCTAACCGCGAGGCAGCGCGACTGCACTCATTCCCCGACTGGTTCCGAGTGCATACCACGAAGTGGCATGGATTCCGGCAGATCGGGAATGCCGTAGCACCGCTCGTTGGACGGGCTGTCGGCGCCGCTGTAATGCGGGCACTTGATGTGTCCCCATACAAGCCGGAGCAGGCCTTGGAGCTTGGTGACTCAAAGCTGCTGACGATGTCGATGTCCCGAGCGACGGAACACCTGGGAGCGGATACGGCATTCATCCCCGCTAAGCGGAAGCGAGGCGCTCTGCCGGGTGAGTCGAACTTGGAAGCGCAGACCGCTGCCTCACTCGGCGTCGCGACCGATGGCGATGCAGCACCCCCGTCAGAACCGAACGCTCAGCGGAAGGTGGCCGCGCGCATATAGGTTCGCGTGTGGATTGGTCGCAATGCTGGTTTCGTGTGCAGCCGCAGGGCGTCACCTCGATCACCCATGCAAGCAAAAGTCTCGCTCGAGCCGGACGGCGGTCCTGCCGCCATCAGAGCTTTAGTGCCCTGCTCGTTTATACTCCCGGCACAGATGGCTTCAGCTCGATAATGCCTTCCGATGCCACTTCCAACTGCTCCTCTTCGGTCTCGGCGGGCTCGAATTCGACGGTCCAAATTTTGGATGTGTCGACAATTTTTACGCCGAAAGGGATCACCCTTGCTCCCATCTCGGTAGCCGCACTAGTAGCCTGGAGTGCCAGTGCGGCCCGCCGCACCTGCGCAGGCCAAAGCTGCTCGGATCGGCTCTTAACTTCGACGGAGACCAGCCATAGGGCACCGTCGAAATCAGTTAGTGAGTATGCCGCGTCAACCTCGCCGCCGCGCAGTTTGATTCCCGTTTGTAGAAAGTTGACCTCCACTACGCTTCTCGCGCTGAAGACGGCGAAGTGGGTCTCAACAACTGCCAGTCTCTGAGCCACCTGCGCCACCCAGTTCTCGTCTGAGCGCCCTAGCGCTTTCGTCGCGACTGGAATGGATAGCGACTGCACCGTAACGGCGCGCTCGAGGGCGGAGTCTGAGGGCTCCATGGCCTTTTTGAAGGCGGTGGTCTGACCAGGGGGCAGAGGCACGAACCTGAACGAGGCCTTGTTCCCAGCGCCGATTGCGTCCTCGCCCGTCCAGCCAATGGCGAGAACGAAGCTAGGCCAACTCAATTCTGGATTCTTCCTTGTGAGATCTTTCCAGAAGTTGGCGGGATTGTTCTTGCTCAGATCAGCCCCAGTCTCGTCGATAGCCACGGTGATGTCGTCGAAGAACACGACGGCTTTATCGGCATCTATTGTGCCCGTTTCCGTGTTGTACCTTTGTCGAAACAGATACTCGATCACTTGGGTTTTTTCGCTCGCCATACGCGCCACCGTCGCAAGGGTTCTCACTGTGCGTCGCGCGACGCGCCGGGGGGCTGTCCGCGCAGCAAACGACATGGCTAGCCAGCCCCAGCAGTCCCACCCGCCACCGCACGGCAGCACGCAGATCTGCAAACGAGCCACGGTAGGCCGGATGGCCGCCCGGGCTCTACGTCACCGAACGCCGCATGGACCACATCTGGGAAGGTCGCTCAAACTGCATGGCGACGTCCCAGGCCACCGCCCCGTTGACGACCTCCTTGCGAAAGTTGCCGACCGCTACCCGCGCCAGCTCCGGGTCCGCCGCCACCCGCTGAGCTAGCTCGATCGCACGGTCCTCGACTGCCACGTCGTCCACGGACTCCCAAGCCAGACCGAGCTCGACGGCCTTGTCGCCGTTGATCTCCTCGCCGAACAGGGCCATCGCGGCCGCGGCCTCGCGGCCGATCAGGCGCGACAGGATGACGAAGTGGCCGCCGCCCGGGTGCATGCCGCGCTTGAGGAAGCCGGCCAGCAGGCGGGCGTCCTTCGCGACGATCCGCAGGTCGGTCGCCAGCAGCATGTTCATGCCGGCGCCCACGGCCGACCCACGCACGGCGGCCACAGTCGGCACCTTGACCTGGCCCAGCCGGTAGAAGGAGTCGTAAATCCTGCCCATGCCCTCGTAGGCCTCGGGCGCCGCCGGATCCTTCCCTGCGGACGTCAGGGTCGCGATGTCCCCACCGGCGCAGAACGACTTCCCCTCCGCCCGCACGACCAGCGCGCCGACCTCGGGCTTGGCGTCGACCTCGTCGAACGTGGCGATCAGCTCGTCGGCCATCGCCGGCGTCAGCGCGTTGCGGCGGTCCGGGGCGTTCAGCGTCACGATCGCGACACCGCCGTCCACCTCGAGCAGCACTTCACCGGATCTGGCCACGAGGCCACCTTCCTGCCCAGGGGACCGGCCCCGACGCCGGCACCACCTTCCTGACAGGCATCAGACCACGCGACCGCACCGACCCGCGCAGGCGGTCAGCCCTGCGCGACCACCGTCGCCGACTCCACCAGCCGGCACAGCGCGTTCACCTTCCGCAGCTGGTCCGGCGTCCGCACCGGCGCGTCGAGCAGCAGTGGGCTCAGCACCACGCATGCCAGCGCCTGCGCCCGCGACACCGCAACGTTCAACCGGTTCGGGTCGTACAGGAACGACACACCCCGCGGCGCCTCGTCGGCGCTGGTGCTGGTCATCGAGTAGATGACCACCGGCGCCTCCTGGCCCTGGAACTTGTCCACCGTCCCGACCCGCGCACCGGCCGGCAGCGCCGCCTTGATCAGCGCCACCTGCGCGTTGTACGGCGCCACCACGAGCACGTCCGACGGCCCGATCCGCGCCTCCTTGCCCAGGTGGTTCCGCCAGATCGAGCCCTGCACCGACCGCCACAGCCGCGCGACGGCGTCCGCCTCCTGTTGGCTCTTGTCCGCGCACGTCATCACGTGGTCAACCGGCACCACCCGTAGCCCGCTGCCCGACAGCGGCCCCTCCCCCAGCACCGCCACCCGCTCGCGACCGTGCGCCGACTCCAGCCGGCCCTCGTAGGCCAACTCGGAGACAAACCGCCGGACGTCCGGGTGCATCCGGTACGACCGATTGAGAAACACCCCGCGCTCCGGCGGGATGGTCGCGTGTCCCTCCAGCAGGTGCTCCAGCGCCGAGGCGCCCGACTCCCCCGGGTGCACCGCCTGGCTCGGCTGGGCCAGCTGCTGCGGGTCGCCAAGCAGCACCATCGACCGCGCACCCCGTGCCACTGCGACCGCATTCGCCAGCGAGAACTGCCCCGCCTCATCGACCACCAGCACGTCGACAGCCTGCGCCACGTCCGCCCGCGTCCAGAACCACGCCGTCCCGCCGACCAGGTTCACGTCGCCGGCCAGAAGCCGGTCGGTCACGACACCGTTGTCCGACGACCAGGCCACGTCGTCCGAGCCGCAGTGCTGGCTCTCGTCGCACTTCTGCAGCGCCGGCCGCCCGACCGCCTTCAGCAAATTGCCGATGACGGCGTGCGAGGTGGCCGTGACGCCGACCTTCTTCCCGGCGTCCAGCAGCTCCCGGATCAGCGCCGCGGCCGCCGTCGTCTTGCCGCTCCCCGGCGGCCCCTGGATTGCCAGCACCTCGCCATCGAGCGCCAGCCCGAGCCGCACGATCGCCTGGGTCGTCGACTCCCCTTCGCGCAGCTGCGTTCCCGCGGGAACGCGCCGCTCGACGAGCGCCCGGCCGAGGCAGTCGCGGCCGGCCAGCACGTCCTCCCCCGTCGCCTGGATCGCCTCGCGCAGGCTCTTGGTGTTGAGCGGCCCGCCCGGCCCGAGCCCGCGCGGCAACGGCGGCTCACCAGCGGTCGTCTTGAGCACCAGCCGCCCGGCGGTGGCGTCGAACTCGAAGACCTCGCCGACCTTCTTCGCGGTGTCCACGTCCAGCGCCTCACCGGTGGAGACCTTCGTGTCCTGCACCGGGAACGAGTACTCGTACAGGTGGCTCTTCTTTTCCGGCCGCAGGTACTGGACGAAGGTCAGCCCGCCAAGCGCCGTCCCGTCGCGCTCGAGCTCCTCCGCGTCCAGGTCCTGCAGCCGGTAGACCTCCCACCACGCGGGACGGTCCTCGCGGCGGTGCCAGCCGACGAGGTCCCCGAGAAGCTCATGGCCGGCGTCGTGCAGCCGTTCGGTCAGCTCCTGCTCGACGGCCTGCACCGCGGTGACCTTCGCGTCCGGCGCCTTCAGCTCAACCGTGGGCCGGGGCAGCGAACCGTGCTGCGACTCCAGCTCGGCGCGCTGCTGCTCCAGCCAGTCGTGCAGCTCGCGGGTCGAGTCGACGTCCTCCTTGTTGTACGACTCGATCGCCGCCAGCTTCGCGGCGTCGCCGTCCTGCAGCCACTGCTCGTAGACGAGCACGCTGCCGAGCCCGCTGGCCACCTCGCCCTCGTGCGACCGGCCGTAGAACGCCTCGACCTTCTTGATCGAGTACGACTCCTTGCTGATCCGCATCGACTGCCGGACGACGGGATAGAGGTCGACGAACCGCTCCTCGCGCAGCAGCTGGTCGAGCTCCGCCTCGCGGACGCCGTAGCCGCCGGTCAGCTTTTTGAGCGCGCTCACCTCGTACGGCGCGTAGTGGTAGACGTGCATCGCCGGATCGGCCTGCGCGGCGGCCACGATCCGGTCGATCAGGTCGGCGACCATCTGCTTCTCCGCTAGGCGGTCGTGCGCCCACAGCGGCGTGAAGCCACCCGCCCGATCGCCCAGCCCGGCGAGGTACTCGATGCCCGCGCCGTCCTCGAACCAGGGGTCGCCCTCGAAGTCGAGGTACAGGTCGCCCAGCGACGGAGGCGGCAGCCGGAGCAACCCCAGGCCGGCGACCGGAGGAAGCAGCGTCCGCGACGACTCCCCCGTCCGCCGCTCCTTGAGCTGCTCGGCCGCCTGCTGCTGCAGCCGGGTGCGCGCGTCGGCACCGATGCCCGACGTCTTCAGTAGTTCCGGCGACGCCGTTGCCAGCGCCTCGAGCATTGGGATACCCGCCGCCCGCAGCAAGTCGCGGTGGTCGCCGCGCATCCCGGCGACCAGGCCGAGGTCGTCGGCCTGCCGCAGCTCGCCGTTGCACCGCTCGGCCCAGCGGCACTGCTCGCAGTAGCCGATCGACGAGGGGCCGGTGAAAGGCGGCGCCTCGACGAAGGTCTCCAGCCGGGCCCGCGCCCGCCGGGCATACGCGGCGACGTCGATCAGGCGCCACGGCCGCGACTCGCCGTCCCCGGTGACGACGTGGATGAACTCCGGCGCCACACCCTGCAGCTCCGTCAGCCGCTCGGCGTAGGTGGCCATCTGCAGCAGGGCGCCGACCTTCAGCTTCCGCGCCAGCTTGGTGTCGGCGATCTCGTACGACCACGCGCCGAACACCGGAGACGGCCGATCAACGCGGAGCAGGAAGTCGGACTGCCCGCCCCAGGCGCCATCGAAGAAGGTCCCCTGGTAGACGACGTCGAACCCGCGGCGCATCGCCTCGACGGTGTCGGCCTCCGCTCGGCGGCGGCCGTCGGCGTCGAAGACGGTCTCGATCCGTGCGATCGACTTCCCCGAAGCCGCCAGCGACGCGAGGTACCGCTCCTCGTGCGCCATCCCCCGGTCGAAGACGAACTGCAGCTCCTCCGTGGTCTCGACGTCCGGTGCCGCCCACTCCCCCGCGGCCACCCCGAGGTCGAGGCGGGACAGATGGGCGCACTCCTGGTGGGCGGTCAGGTCGGTCGGGCTCAGGACCAGCCGCCCATCGAGTCTCTGCATTGCCCCTACCTCCCGATAACCGTCGTCGCCGACTTGCCGGACGTTCCTCGGACGAGCCCGCCTCAGCGAAGGCCTACTGGAGGGGACTGACACGACGAGGGGTCGCGATGCCCTGCCGTCACCCGGCCGATTCGATCGCGAGCGACTTAGGCGCTCCCCGGACCGGCCCTAGGCCGTGTCGCTCTCCCGGCCGTTACCTTCGTCCTCTACGAGGTGCCGCAATTCCTCGACCAGGCTCGAGTCGTACACGACGTGTCCTCGATCGAAGGTCTTGAACGCCACGCCTTTGCGATCGTCGAGGCCCTCTGCATAAGCGACCTCCTGTTGGTGGCAAGCGGGGCATGGACGAAAGACGACCAGCGGCGTCATGTCCATAGGGCCATCTGGAGTTAGCAGATAGAACGTGTCTTCAGCCAGCGCCGTCGGGCTCGTGAACGTCATGACGTCAAAGTCCGGGTGATCTCCCATCCCCTTCGCTGCCCGGATTTGGAAGTCTCTTTCCCGTCGCTGCAGCTTCGAGTCATTGACCAAGATCCAAGTCACCCCGCCGAGGAAGCCAGCGTTCGATAGTGCTCGTTCGAAGAGCGGGTAGACCTCCTCGAGTCGCTGGGAAGCCTCCAGTTGGTTGCGCGGGCCCCTGCCGTGTGCCCAGCGGTTGCGCTCCTTGGCGAGATCCTGCAAGTCAGAGACCAGTGGGGTGCCGACCTTTCCCGACCGCAGCGCCTCGGCCATCCCGGGGAGTGCGTGCGGATGTCCTGCCATGGGACCCTGAACAGAGCGAGCCGCGTCCGTCCAGACGCCCCACGAGACATTGCGCTGGAAGGCTCTCTGGAGCTTGCGTAGTTCGGTTGTCGTCACGCCATACCGCCGAGCCCAGAGAGTCGCGGAGATGCCCAAGACCGTCGAGATCGCCTCCGCCGCCCGAAGAACCGCTTCGTACGTTTCCTTCATGGTTGGTGCCTGCTGCACGATGCGAGCCGCACGCGCAATCGGATAGGGCAAGTCGTGACGCGCCTGCGACAGGATTCCCGAGTTCCGGACTCTGGTGAGGTCAAGGGCGCCGATCGTCACCGGTCCGACCGCAGGGCGTCCCTCTTCGACATGAGGCGATACCCCCGGGGGTTCTGCCGATAGGGCGTTGCCCCTCTCGATCAGGTCCGCGGGGCGCGCAGAACTGGGTGGAGGGACTTGTTGTTCCTGCGGTGCCGCCGGCGCTGAGCGTCCCGGCGCGGACTGCTGAGCGGGTCCCCGACCACCGGAAACCTTCTTGGATGGCGAGTACCGGCGACTCCCGGAGACACTCCCCCCGCCGCCGTCAGGCACCTGCTGTTCCTGCGTGGTCGCTGCCGATCTACGGAAGCGCACGCGCCTGACAAGAAGGCGCAGGTAAGCGGGAAAGAATCCGAACAAGACTCCGAAGACGACGGTAGCGAGCAGCGCGTCGGCCCAGCGGGGCAGTGACGTAGTGCGCGCAGTTTCCTCTGCGGGAAAAGCGATGGAAAGCCCCGCAATGACCATCAAACCCACGGTCCACCAGACCAGCCAATCTCGCTGCGGCGGCTTATCGAACAGGCCAAGCAGTGCGTTGACCTGCTTGGGCGGCCGCCCGCGATCGGGGTCCTGCGCGAAGCTCATCTCGGCACAGTAGGACAGGGCGGGGCGTGCATCTGGTCGAATGGGCTACTCACTGCACGAGGTCCCGAGGTTGTCTGACGTCCTCCTGCGGCTACCACCGACGGTCGGCCCCCCCGCATCCGGCCCGGGCGGCGACGTAGTTCAACGCACCGGTCGCCTGGACGTCGGGTGCCGCCCTCTCCCCCGCGGCCACCCCGAGGTCGAGCCGCGTCAGGTGGGCGCACTCCTGGTGGGCGGTCAGGTCGGTCGGGCTCAGCACCAGCCGCCCGTCGAGTCGCTGCATCGCCCAGTACCTCCCAATCGCCGCCGTCCGGCTGCCCTGGACGACTGTGCCTCCCCGAAGGGATAGCGGACGCCACTGACGCGAAAAGGTGGCGCCAGGCTGATTTGGCCCGGCACCACTTGTTCGATGCCCTACTGAGCCGGCGACGGCGGCCTCACGTGTGGGCTACTCGCAGCCGACGCCGTCCCCCTCGCGGTCCAAGTGGCGGCCGTAGCCGGGATCTCCGATCCGAACCGGAGCAGCCCCTGCAGCCCGGGCGGCGTCGCAGTTTTTGAAGTGCGTGCTGGCCGGCGGGTTCGCCACCGGGGGCGCCACCACCTGGGGCGCAGGCGCGGGCGCCGGGGCCGGGGCCTTCGGCACCACGGGCGCAGGGGCCGGCGGCTTCGGCGCAACAGGCTGCGGCTTCGGCGCTTCAGGTGCGAGAGCCGCGGTCGTCGGTGCCGGCAGCGGAGTCGTCGGAACCGCCGACGTGGTTGCTGCCGGCGCTCGGACAGCAGCCTCGGACGGCTTCTCACTCGGCTCGGCGTCAGTTGCGGCCTCCGTGGCCGACGCGGCCAGCGTGGGAGTGTCGCCCCCGGCCTGGATCCCGGCGACGACACCGCCGCCGATCACGCAGAGGACCAGCACACCCGCCCCGGCCATCACGCTCAACTGCGCCTTCGGCTGCAGACGGCCGAAGGCCATTCGGGCTCGGGAAGCGAGCGTCGTCGGCTTGACGCGGCGGAAGGTCAGCTCCGTCCGCAGCAGTCCTTGGTCTCGGCTGTCGAGTTCCCAGCCGTCCGTCCTCCACTTCGCGATCGCCTTGGCCTCGCTGCCGCGAAGGGTGTGCACGGAGGTGAATTCGTACTGCACGTCGTCGACCACGGCCGGGACCGTAAGCACGGTGAACGGCGAACCGGGGATGCCGCTCGGCCGGCTCCGAACCATCTACCTCCCTCGAGACCCGGCAGGCGCACCGAGCCCCTGACGCCCCACCGGTGCCAGGGCCGCCGCGCCTCCGGCCCCGTTAGAATCGACGCCGTTCAGAACGTGTAACTACCTGCTGTCGGCCTCGCTGACGGATCAAGGCGGCACGCCCGATCCGCAGAAGCACCGAGGTCATGACGCTCCCCCGACTCACCGAGTCCCCGCTCGTCCGCTCCGCCGGGCCTGCCTACTTCCCGCTCGCGTTCGTCGCGCGGCTGCCTTTCGCGATGATGGTGGTCGGCGTGCTGACGCTCGTCGTCGCCGAGCGCGGATCGGTCACCCTGGGCGGCCTCAACTCCGCCGCCGCCGGCCTGGGCACCGCCTTCGCCGGCCCGCTCCTCGGCGCCGCCGTCGACCGGTTCGGCCAGCGGCGGGTGCTCGTCCCCGTGGGGCTGCTCAACGCCACCCTGCTGGGCGCCTTCCCGTTGGTCGTCGCGGGCACCGCTCCGGACGCTGCCGTCCTCGCGCTGTCGGTGCTGATCGGTGCCAGCGCGCCGCAGGTCGCCCCGCTGTCGCGCACCCGGCTGGTCGCCCTCATCGGGCGCACCATCGCACCCTCCCGCCGCGAGAAGGTCCTCAGCGGCACCATGGCCTACGAGTCCGCGGCCGACGAGACGGTGTTCATCGTCGGCCCGTTCCTCGTCGGGCTGCTGGCCAGCGCGATCGCCCCCTGGGTCGCCATCGCCGGCGCCTCAGCTCTGACGTTCGTGTTCGTCACGGCGTTCGCCCTGCACCCCACCGGCCGCGTCCACCTCGACCCCAAACGGGCCCCCGAGACTCCGGCGCCCGTCCGCGAGCTGGTCCGGTTCCCGCTGCTCACCGTCGTGGTGGGCACGCTCGGCGTCGGCATCTTCTTCGGCGCCACCCTCACGAGCCTCACCGGCTTCCTCGCGCAAGACGGCAGCGGCGACCGCGCCGGGCTGCTCTACGGCGTCATGGGCATCGGGTCGGCCGTCCTCGCCCTGGGCGCGGCCGCACTCCCCGCGCGGTTCCCGCTCCGGGCCCGCTGGCGGACCTTCGGCTCGGTGCTCCTCGCCGCCGCGATCGGCTACGCCTGCGCGCGGTCGGTCGGTGCCCTCGCCCTCGCCCTCGCCGTCCTCGGGCTCGGCATCGGCCCGACGCTCGTCACCCTCTACAGCCTGGCCGCGCAGCTGAGCCCGGCCGGCCGCTCGGCGACCACCATGACGATGCTCGGCTCCGCCGTCGTCGTCGGACAGGCGCTCGCCTCGGCCGCGACCGGCATCGTCGTCGACTCCCTCGGCCCCACCACCGCGCTCGCGCTGCCCGCCCTCGCCGCCGCGCTCGTCGTCGGCGCCGGCATCGCGCACCGGGCGCCGACCTCGGAACCCGTCGAGCACCCGGAGCTCGTCCCCGCCTGAGCCGAGCCGGACGCGTCGGCACCCATTGACAGCCCCCCGGCGCCGAGAAGCATGACCCTCGCGGCGACGCCGCCGGGGCGCCGCCCGCCATCCCGAGAGGAGGGCGGCATGTACGCCCGATCGAACACCGTCCACGCCGACCCGCAGCGCATCGACGACGGCATCGCCTTCGCACGCGACGAGGTCATGCCCGCGGTGCAGAGCATGCCCGGTTGTATGGGCCTGTCGATGCTCTGCGACCGCCAGTCGGGCCGCTGCATCGTCACGACCAGCTGGGACTCCGAGGAGTCGATGAGCGCCAGCAGAGAGGCGGTCCGAGCGATGCGCGCGCGGGCCGTCGAGGTCATGGGTGCCGAGTTCGAGGTTCAGGAGTGGGAGATCACCGTCCTGCACCGGGCCCACCAGGCACCCGAGGGCGCGTGCTGCCGGGTCACCTGGACCCGCGGCGACCCCGCCCGCATGGACGAGATGGTCGAGACCTTCCGCACCAGCCTGATCCCGCGGCTCGACGACATCCCGGGCTTCTGCAGCGTCAGCGAGATGGGCGACCGGCAGACCGGCATGAGCGTCCTCACCGCCACCTACGACGACCGCGCGTCCCTCGAGCGCTCGGCCGAGGCGGTACGGGGCATGCGCGAGCAGTTCACCGGGCAGATGGGCCTGGAGGTCATGGACATGGCCGAGTTCGAGCTGGCGATCCACCACCTGCGCGTCCCCGAGATGGCCTGACGGACGGCGGCCGGCGCGGGCGCCCACCGCCCGCGCCGGGCCGCGGCCACGAGAGGCTGCCGACGACCGGCCGACGACGTACCGTGGGAGTGACCGTCGTCACACGGGGGCGCCATGGCACTGCTCCGCCGGGCCACTGACGCCGCGCGTGACGTGACCCGCCTGGCCGCCGGCACCGCCGCGCTGGCCGCCGTCCCGGCAGTGGTGGGCGTCAGCCTGCTGGCGGAGTCCGCGTCGATGACGAAGCGGATCGCCCGGGCCGGGGTGACCGGCTCCCTCCACCTGGCTAAAGGCGCGGCCGTGTCCACGACGCGAGCCGTGGGCACCCTCGTCACCGGCGCCGACCCGCTGCCCGGCGGCCACCTGCACGACCTGACCGACGCCGTCAAGGGCATGGTCGAGCCGCCGAGCGCCCGCACCACGCGGCGCGTCTGGGGCGACCGCGACCGGCTGCAGATCGAGCTGGCCGCCGACGACGGGACGCCCGAGGCCAAGCACTCGCTCCGCCGGCACCTGGAGCGGCTCGAGGGCGTCGAGTGGGCCACGGTCAACGACGTCGTCGGCCGGGTGCTCGTCGCCGTCGACTCCCGCCGCGTCGGCATCGAGGACGTCGTCGGCGTGGTCACCGAGATCGAGCAGGCCCGGGGCGCCACGGGCGTCTTCCCGCACCGCCCCGACCACCCGGCCGACCTCGAGCCGCTGCTCGCCGCCGTCGCCGCCGCGGCCGTGGACACCGCCGCCGTCGGGGTGGCCTTCGCCGGCAAGGTGCTGCCGATCCCCGCGCTCACCCGGCACGCCACCCTGCTCATGGCCCTGCTCGACACGCAGCGGTGGCTCAAGCAGGCCGTCACCGAACGCATCGGCCCGGTCGGCACCGAGCTGGTGTTCGAGGGCACCAGCGCACTGCTGCACTCCCTCACCCAGAGCCCCACCGTGCCGGCGCTCAACGCCGCCGCCGCGATCCAGCGGGCCCTCGAGATCCGCGCCCGGCGCCAGGTGTGGCGCCGCCGGGAACGCGAGCTGTGCCTGCCCGAGCCGGACGACGGCGCCGAGCCGCTGTCGCCCCCCGGACCCCGGCCCACTCCGCTCCCGGCCGGTCCCGTGGAGACCTACCGCGGCCGCCTCGAGCCGACCGAGCTCGCCGCCTCCCTCGGGCTGCTCGCCCTCACCCGCCGCCCCGGCCGATCCGCGGACCTGCTCAAGGCGCTCACCCCCAAGGCCGCCGTCATGGGCCGGGAGTCGTTCGCCGCCTCGCTCGACCTCCTGCTGTCCCGCCAGGGCGTCCTGCCGTTGGAAGGCTCGGCCTACCGCCGGCTCGACCGCATCGACACCGTCGTCGTCGACGGCGCCGCGCTGTGCACCGGCCCACCGGTCGTCGTCGAGGCCACCGGCGAGGCCGACGGGTGGGACGACGCCGCGGTGTGGACGGCGGCCACCCGGCTACTGGCCGGCAGCGAGCAGCACGGCACCCGTCTCGGTCCCGTCAGGACGGCGGCCGACGCCCCCGGCGGCGAGATCCGCTCCCTGCTGCAGGGCCGGCGGCGGGTGGGCACCGTGACCGTCGCACCCGAGCTCGACCCGCACGCCGAGGCGCTGCTCGCCGCGGCACCCGACGCCGGCCTGCGGCTGGTCCTCACGCGACACGTCGGCGCCGGCGAGATCGCCGGGCTCGCGGACGACGTCGTCGACGACGCCCTCGTCGAGACCGTCCGCCGGCAGCAGGCAGACGGCCACGGCGTCCTGCTGGTGTCCGCAACCGACGGGCCGGCCCTCACCGCCGCCGACGTCGCGGTGGCGCCCGTCCTCGACGGCCGGGCTCCGGCGTGGGGCGCCGACCTGGTCACCGGACCCGGGCTCGCCCAGGCCTGCCGCATCGTCACCGCGACGGCGGACGCGAAGGCCGTCAGCCGGCGGGCGGCCGGGGCCGCGCTCACCGGCAACGTCCTCGGCGGTCTGCTCGCCGCCGTGGGCAGCGCCCGCTACGGCCAGGCCAAGGCCACCACGCCGGGCAAGTGGGCGACCGTCACGACCATGACCACCGGCACCTGGGCCGCCACGAAGGCCGCCCGCCGTCCGGTGCCGACCCCCACCGTGCACACCCCGTGGCACGCGCTGGAACCCGACGACGTCCTGCGCCGGCTGGCCGACCTCCCCGGCGACGACGAGCACCCGCCCACCCGCATCGCCGCCGCGGCGCAACGAGCCACGCAGCATCCCGTCGTCCACGGGCCCGTACGGTTCGCCCGCACGGTCGGGGCCGAGCTCGCCGACCCGCTCACCCCGGTCCTCGCGACCGGTGCCGCCGCGACCGCCGTCCTCGGCGACGCCACCGACGCGATCCTGGTCGGCAGCGTCACGGTCATCAACGCGCTGGTCAGCGGTCTGCAGCGGCTGCGCGCCGAGACGGTGCTCGAGCAGCTGCTGCTGGAGCAGGACAGCTGCGTCCGCCGCGAGACCGACGGCGGGTCCGAGGAGGTACCCGCGACCGCGATCCGGCTCGGCGACGTCGTCCTCGTCGAGGCCGGGGACGTCGTGGCCGCCGACGCCCGCCTGCTCGACGCCGAGGACCTGGAGGTCGACGAGTCCGGCCTCACCGGGGAGTCGCTCTCGGTGGCGAAGTCGCTGCCCGCGACGCCGGGAGCCGAGGTCGGCGACCGCACCTGCATGCTCTTCGACGGCACCACCGTCGTCGCCGGTCGCGGCCGGGCCGTCGTGGTCGCGGTCGGGCAGGCGACGCAGGCCGGGCGCGCCGCGCGGGCCGCCGGGGGCGCTGCTCCGCCGGCCGGCGTGCAGGCCCGGCTGGGCGAGCTCACCCGGTCGGTCCTCCCGATCACCCTCGCCGGCGGGGCGGCCGTCACCGCGCTGAGCGTGCTGTGGCGCCGCCCGCTGCGCGAGTCGGTGGCCGCCGGGGTGGCGATCGCGGTCGCCGCCGTCCCCGAGGGACTGCCGCTGGTCGCGACCGTCGCCCAGCAGGCCGCCGCCCGCCGGCTCTCCCGCCGGGGCGCGGTGGTGCGCAGCGCCCGGGTGCTCGAGGCGCTCGGCCGGGTCGACACCGTCTGCTTCGACAAGACCGGCACGCTCACCGAGAACCGGCTGCGGGTCGCCCGGCTCCTCCCCGACGGCGACACCGGGCACGACGAGCTGCTGAAGCTCGCCGCCGCAGGGATGGGCAACGGCGACGACCGTGCGCACGAGACCGACCGCGCCGTCCTCGACGCGGCCGGCGACGCCTGGGACGGCCCACCCGACGCGAGCCTGGCCTTCGCCGCCGGCCGCGGGTTCTCCGTCGCCGTCCGCGCCGGCCGCCTGGTGGTCAAGGGTGCCCCCGAGGTCGTCCTCCGCCGCTGCGCCGGCGCCCCGGACGTGCGCGACCGCGTGAAGGAGCTGGCCGGCACCGGGCTGCGGGTGCTCGCCGTCGCCGACCGCGGGGTCGACAGCGTGCCCGACGACCTCGACGAGGCCGCCGCCGACCTCACCTTCCGCGGCCTCGTCGGGCTGGCCGACACCCTGCGCGAGTCGTCAGTGCGCGCCGTCGAGCAGCTCCGGGCCGCCGGCGTCCGGGTCGTCGTCGCCACCGGCGACCACCCCGAGACGGCGAGCGCGATCGCCGCCGAGGCCGGCATCCCGGACGCCGACCGGGTGGTCACCGGCGCGAAACTGGCCAAGGCGTCTGACGCCGAGCGGGCCCGGATGGTCGCCGACACCGCCGTCTTCGCCCGGCTGTCGCCCGAGCAGAAGGTGCTGCTGGTCTCCGCCTTGCGCAAGGCCGGCGCGACGCTCGCCATGACCGGCGACGGGGTCAACGACGCCGCGGCGATCCGGCTGGCCGACGTCGGCGTCGGCGTGGAGGGGGCCGAGTCACCGGCCGCCCGCACCGCGGCCGATCTCGTGCTCACCGACCTCGACCTCACCCGCCTGGTCGACGCGATCGCCGAGGGCCGGGCCATGTGGTCGCGCGTCCGCGACGCGGTGTCCATCCTCGTCGGCGGCAACGCCGGCGAGGTGGCCTTCACCGTGCTCGGAACCGCTATCGGCGGCCGGGCACCACTGGGCACCCGGCAGCTGCTGCTGGTCAACCTGCTCACCGACATGTTCCCGGCGCTGGCCGTCGCGGTGGCCGCACCCCGGCGCGCCGCGGACACCGACGACGACGGTCCGCTGGCCGGGCACCCGCTCGCGGCGGTGCTGCGCGCCGGCCCGCACCGCGGGTTCACCGACGCGGTCCGGCGCAGGGTGGTGATCCGGGGCGCGGCGACGACGGCCGGCGCGACGGGTGCCTGGGCGGTCGGCAAGGTCACCCCGGTCTTCCCCGGCCGGGCGAGCACGATGGGGCTGGCCGCGCTGATCGCCACCCAGCTGGCGCAGACCGCGTGGATGGGCCGGCGCAGCCCGCTCGTGCTGGTCACGGTGGCCGGCTCGCTCGCCGTCCTCGTCGCGATCGTGCAGACCCCCGGCCTGAGCCGCTTCTTCGGCTGCACGCCGCTGGACCCGCTGTCGTGGTCGGTGGTGCTGGGCTCGGCCGGCGTCTCCGCCGCCGGTGCAGAGCTCGTGCCAGGCGTCGTCACCCGGTGGCGCGAGCGCACCCATTGACAGCCCCCCGGCGCCGAGAAGCATGACCCTCGCGACGACGCCGCCGGGGCGCCGCCCGCCATCCCGAGGGGGAGGCGGTATGTACGCCCGATCCACCACCGTCCACGCCGACCCGCATCGCATCGACGACGGCGTCGCCCACGTCCGCGACGAGGTCATGCCCGCGGTGCAGCGCATCCCCGGTTGCATGGGCCTCTCGATGCTCTGCGACCGCGAGTCCGGCCGCTGCATCGTCACGACCAGCTGGGACTCCGCGGGATCGATGAGCGTCAGCAGGGACGCCGTCCTCCCGATGCGCGAGCGGGCCACCGACGTGATGGGCGGCTCGTCCGACGTCCAGGAGTGGGAGATCACCGTCCTGCACCGGGCCCACCAGGCACCGGAGGGCGCCTGGTGCCGGGTCACCTGGGCCCGCGGCTACCCCGCCCGCATGGACGACATGACCGAGACCCTCCGCACGACCGTCCTGCCGCGCCTCGACGAGATCCCGGGCTTCTGCAGCATCAGCGTGATGGTCGACCGGCGGACCGGCCGGAGCATCCTCACGGCCACCTACGACGACCGCGCCTCCCTCGAGGCGGCCGCCGGAGCCGTGCGCAGCATGGGCCAGGACTTCGCGCAGCAGATCGTCCTGGCGGTCACGGACATGGCCCAGTTCGAGCTGGCGATCCACCACCTGCGCGTCCCCGAGCTGGTCTGACGGGACGGCGATCAGCGCGTACCCCTGGGGCGTCGTGCGTTCTACCCCCCGTCGGCGTGCCCCGGCCACGAGCCATGCGCCGTACCGCCCGCCCTCAGGGCGTGACGGCACCGGAGTAGGTGCCACCGGCGCCGGCCCTCGCCTCGACCCTCAGCAGCCCGTGAGAGTCGCCGTGCAGGGCGATCAGGCCGCGCACCTGCCCACCGGGCCGGGTGACGCCGCTGTAGACCAGCGTCGCGCTGGTCCGCTGCCCGGCCACGGTGCCGGTGAACGTGCCCGTGACGACGAAGACGTCGGCGAACGTGCCGGGCGGGGACGCGAAGGCCTGGTCGCACGGCGCATCGAACACGATCCGGATGGTGCCGGGGGCCGCACCGGAGAGCGTGCCCTCGAAGGTGAGGAGGACCGGGGCGGTCGCCAGGCACCGGCTCCCCGGCAGCGGCTGGGTGGCCGGAGCCCCGGTGACGACCACCGTGAACGCGCCGTCGGCGGACACCCGGGTGGCAGCCGACGCCGGGGCGACCCCGACTCCGACCAGCGCGGCACATCCGACCAGGGCGAGCAGCAACCTGCGCATGGCCCGGACGGTAGGACCGGCTCCAGGTCCGTCGAAGGGCCGTTGGGCCCTCCGTTGGGCGGTCCGCCGCGTGTTCCCGCCGCCACGCCGCAACATTCCGGCGCCGTCAGACTCCGAGCTGCGCCGGAGAGAGTTCGGCCACGAGCTCGTCCACGGGGCGAGGCCGGCCGTAGAGGAAGCCCTGCGCCAGCGGCGCAGCCCAGCTCCTGCAGCGCCCGCGCCTGCTCCGGCGTCTCCACGCCCTCCGGCCACCTCGGCGGCCATCCGGCAGCCCGATATTCGGGTGCCGTCACCGGAACTGAAGCGGCCGCTTCGCGACTCTCCGCCGATCACCCCCAAGAGGGGCGCCGTCACACGCCGAGGTGCGCCAGTGCCTGCAACAGCAACGTCGACTGCCCGTTCATCAGCTCGGCCAGCACCGCGGGATCGCGTGCCTCGAGCGGTGAGAACCAGGTCAGCTCCAGGGCGTCCTGCTGCGGCGCGCAGTCGCCCTCGACCGGCACGACGTAGGCCAGCGACACCGCGTGCTGCCGCGGGTCGTGGAACGGCGTCACCCCCGGCGTCGGGAAGTACTCGGCGATCGTGAACGGCTGCGGCGCCGGCGGAACCCGCGGCAGCGCCAGCGGACCGAGGTCCTTCTCCATGTGCCGGAGCAGCGCCGCCCGGATCCGCTCGTGGTACAGCACGCGACCGGACACGAGGGCCCGCTTGATCTGCCCGTCCTCGCCGGCCCGCAGCAGCAGCCCGACCGCGATCACGGTGCCCTGGTCGTCCACCCGCACCGGCACCACGTCGACGTACACGATGGGCAGCCGTTCGCGCGCCGAGTCCATCTCCTCACGGGAGAGAAGGCCGCCACCGGTCGCCGTCGTCACGTCGGTCATGACACCTGTCTAACCGATGCCGCCGCTCCCCCGCGCGCCCGGCCGCCGTGCGACACGTCTCAGTCGCAGCGCGACGGGCCCGGCCCTCCCAGGGACCGGACCCGTCGCCCAGCGGATCAGCCGCGCCGGACCACTCCGGACCGGGCGGTCCGACGGCGGCCGAACGCGATCGTCCCGAGCCCGAAGGCCAGCGCCAGCAGACCCGCCAGAGCCGGCGCCAGGGTTGCACCGGTGTAGGCCAGCTCCGCACCGCCGGCGCTCCCCCGGTCGGCCGCGACCACCGGCACGATGCCGAGGGCAGCACCGGACGCCGGGACAACCGGACCCACCGGAGCCACCGGGGTCGCGGCGACACCACAGGTCGTGTCGGCACCGCCCAGCACACCGACGCCGACACCGCACACGCCGACCGCCGCGTCCACGTCGACCGCGCCCCCGTCGACCGCGCCCCCGTCGGGGGAGGCACCGGCCGGCGGAGCGCACGTGGCACCGGCATCACCGAGGACGCCGACGGCCACGCCGCAGACCGTCACCGGCGCATCGGCGTCGACCACCGCTGCCTCCGATCCGCCGGCAGCCTCCGCCGGGGCGGTGCAGGTCGCGTCGGCGTCCCCGAGGACGCCGATCCCCGTGCCGCACACCAGGACCGGCACGTCGGCGTCGACCAGGCTCGCGCCGTCGTCGTCCACCGAGGCGGGAGGGGTGCCCTCGGCGTTGGCGTCGCCGAGCAGCCCGACGGCGTTGCCGGTCACGGTCACCGGCACGTCGGCGTCCACCACCGAGCCCGTCGAGCCGGCGTCGGCCGAGGAACTGCCACCGATGGTGATCGGCACGGTGACCGAGAGGCCGCCGATGTCGGCACCCGCGAGGGCGTCGAGGTCCGGCAGGTCGATGCCCGCCACGGCGTTGTCGGTGACGGTGACCGGGACGGTCACGTCGACGGTGTCGTCGTCTGCGGCCGCGATGCCCGTGCCGGCGGCCAGCAGACCGCCGGTCAGCAGGGCCGTGCGCAGCCCGCGCTTCATCCACACGTTCATGAGGGGTGTCCTTGTCTCTGACTGAGGGACCGGTCCGGTCGGACCGGCGAGGGGCCGTGGTCAGCGCGGGGCTGACCGTGGCCTGCTCAGTCGGGAGCGAAGGAGGGGTCGAACGCGCGGTCGGCCGCGGCGTCCTGAGCGCCGTCGGGCGCCGCGATCGAGGCGGCGGATCCGACGGAGAGCACGGCAGCCGGCACGACGGCCGACGGCTGATCGGGGGACGACGGTCCGCCGGACGTCGCCGGAGCCGGCGCGGCCGGAACCGCGGGCAGGGGCGACGGCAGGGGCGACGGCAGGCGCTCGCCGCCGGGCACCGGAGCCGGCGCCTCGATGACGACGTCCAACCGCTCGACCGGAGCCCGAGCCGGGACAGCGGCAGGAACAGCGGGGGCAGCGGGCGCGACATCCGCCGTCTCGAGGACGGGAAGCACGACGGCCTCGGCCGACGGCACGGAAACGACGGTCACCGACTCGACCGGCTGCACCGCAGGCACCACGGGGACGACGACCGTCTCGACCACCGGCGCGACCGCCGCCTCGACGACTGCCTCGACGACGGGATCGACCACCGGCCGGACGACGTCGACGACCGGGGACAGCACCTGCTCGGCGACCCCCTGCACCGGGGCGACGAGGGCGGTCACGGACAGCGGCGAGCTCTCCACGGCGGCGGCCACGGGCAACGGCGAGCTCTCCGCCGCCGCGGCCGACGAGCCGGCCGTCGCGGCCAGCCAGAACCCGGCGCCGAGCCCGGCGAGCAGCAGCGCGCGCTTCGACAGGCGGGACAGGCGGGAGGCAGCGAGGGCGTGGGAATCCATCTCGCCTCCTCACCATCGGTCACTGGTCGCGTGCAGTCAGTGAACCCAGGTGCCCAGGCGGTCGCCAGTCGAAAGCCGTCGCCCGATGGGGTGGAGCGGGGCGAATCCGGTGACGGTGCGTGAACGTCAGTCGGCGACGGCGGCGTGTGCGCGGCCCCACGGTGCGGCCAGCTCGCGGGCCGGAGCGGGCCTCCCGTACAGGTAGCCCTGCGCGTACGTGCAGCCGACGCGCTTGAGCACCTCGTCCTGCGCCGACGTCTCCACGCCCTCCGCCACGACCGACAGGCCGAGCGCCCGGGCCATGCCCACGATGCTCTCCAGCATCTGCGCCCGCCGCGGCGACTCGGCGACCGTCGCGATGAACGAGCTGTCGAACTTGAGGATGTCGACCGGCAGCGTGTCCAGCCGGCTCAGCGACGAGTAGCCGGTGCCGAAGTCGTCGATCGCGACCCGCAGGCCGGCGGCGCGCAGCACCTGCAGCGCGGCCACGGCCGCCGACGACTGCGCCTCCAGCAGGCTCTCGGTCACCTCCAGGACGACGTCGCTCGCCGGCCATCCGCTCTCCGCGAGCACCGCCGTCACCCGCTGCGGGTAGGCGGGGTCGCAGAGCTCGCGGCCGGAGACGTTGATGCCCAGCCCGAGCGATCCCCCCACGGCGAGGCGCAGCGGGGTCAGTTGGGTGACGGCGGTGCGCAGCACGTGCTCGCCCAGTGCGGCGATGAGGCCGTTCTGCTCGGCAAGGGCGACGAAGCGCTCCGGCGACACCGGCCCGAGCACGGGGTGCGTCCAGCGGGCCAGCGCCTCGACCCCGATCATCCGGCCCGACGCCACGTCGACGACGGGCTGGACGTGGACGAACACCTCGCCGGCGGCCAGCGCCGCGGCCAGGTCGCGGACCAGTTCCGACGACTCCCCGGCGTCGAGCTCGGCGCGCCCCCGGCCGGCGGCCTTCGCCGTGTAGAGCGCGGAGTCGGCCCGGCGCATGAGCTGCGCCGCCGAGTCACCGATCTGGTGCTCGGCCACGCCGCAGGACATGCCGATGTCGGCGTGCTCCGCGGTCACCCGGCGCACCATGTCGAGCGCCTGGTCCCCCGTCGTCCCGGGCAGCAGCAGGGCGAACTCGTCGCCGCCGTGCCGCGCGAACACCGCGTCCGCCGGGAGCGCCTGCCGCCAGACATCGGCGACCCGGCGCAGCACCCGGTCGCCGGCCTGGTGGCCGTCGGTGTCGTTGATCTGCTTGAAGTGGTCGAGGTCCAGCAGCACCGCGGTCAGCGGCAGGCCCGTCCGGGTCGCCGCCGCCATCAGCTCCTCGAGCGCGCTGTCGAAGCCGCGCCGGTTGGTCAGCCCGGTGAGCGGGTCACGGGTGGCCCGCGACGCCAGGAGCACGAGGCCCCGGGTCGCGACACCGAGCGCCACGATGACGGCGTCGACGGCCAATGCGGTGAACACGGGGACGTCGCCGCGGATCTGCAGCGCGGCCGAGATCGCCGAGACCGCACCCGCCATGTGCAGGAAGGCCGCCGTGGTCCGGAAGAAGAAGAACGCGTCGACGGCGATGAACGACATCATCGCCCCGTACACCATGGCGGTCGCGGTGTCGGGACTGAGCACCGCCGCCGAGGCGATGAGCGTGGTCCCCGCCGCGACCACCACGTGGAAGGCGGGCCGGGGCCAGCGCGCCCCCCATCGGCTCATCACGGCCGCGGCGACGAACGCGGCCAGCACCAGGCCGGCCAGCGCCTCGCGGCCGCGGCCGGCCGACGAGGCACCGATGATCGCGAGGATGCCGGTGAGCCCGCCGAAGGCGTAGAAGACCGTGAGGGTGGCCGCCATCGTGCGCGGCGTCGCCACCTCCGACGACTGGGACCGGCTCACCTGAACCGCATCGACCCGGAATGCCCCTCGCTTGAGGGATCCGGCCCGCGCTCACCCGCCGTGGTGAGTCAGACCGACGTCGGAACCCGGTCCTCCGGACGACGGAGCACCGAACGCACCGTCCGCGTCGCCGCGTTGCGGGCCAGTTCGCGGATCGGGCCGGTGTCCCACATCGCCCGCGACGGCTCGACGGGCTCCGCTGCCGGCACCGCCGGCTGCTCCCGCCGGGCGGCGACCTCCGCCAGCGCTGCCCGCCGGCGCGTCAGGATCGCCTCCTTCTGCCGGTCGACCCGCTCCTTCTCGGCCATCACCAGCAGCTCTTCCTTCGCCTGGGCCACCGTCCTGCGCGACTCCTGCGCCATCTCCTCGATGTCGACGTCACCGCTGTCGCGGAGCATCGCGAGCTTGTCGTAGGCCGTGGGCGGGCTGAAGTTCAGCAGCAGCTTCATGAGCACCGGCAGGATCTCCACGCTCATGAACAGCAGCGAGAGCATGAACTGCGCGGCGGCGAGGGTCCCGTTCCGGTCGCCCAGCCGGTCCAGCGCCTCGAGCCGCATCAGCAGCCCGCCGGCGTTCTCGTTCGTGGCGTCGAAGTTGGCCTGCAGCCGGTCCTGCTCGGCGGTCAGCCGGGTCAGCTCGGCGCGGTCGGTCTCCAGGGACGAGGCGGCCAGCGACGCACTCCGCGACTCGGCGGACGACGCGGCGTCCACGGCGTCGTCGAGGTCGGACCGGGCGGCGAGCACCACGGCCTGCTGGGCGTCGGCGGCGGCCCGGGCCTCGATGTAGGCCTGGCCGGTGCCGGCGTCGCCGGTGCCGCACGAGCCGTCCAGCTCGCACTGCGCCTTGGCCTCCAGCTCGCGGGACACCGCGATCGCCGCGTCCAGTGCGGCCTGGCTGGCCGTCACCTCGGCGCGCACGACGGCGAGCCCGGTGTCGGCCACTCCCCCACTGGCGACGACGGCCTCCGACGTCGCGATCCGCTCCTCGAGCTCGGGCAGGTGCGCGAAGCGGGCGTCGTCGGTGAGCGAGGCCCGGTAGGCGTCCGCGTCCTCGGCCTGCATCGTGACGATCTCGGTGTCGATCTCCTTGGCGAAGATCTGCAGCGTCAGGGGCGTCGCGATGACGACGCCGAGCACCAGGGCCAGCCCGACCCGCGGGACGGCGAGCACCATGTTCCGCTTCACCGACGAGTCGTGGCTCATCCCGACCATCAGCATCCGGTCGAGGTTGACGACGACGAGGCCCCAGCCGAGACCAGCGAGCAGGGCGAACGGCCACCAGACGCCGAGGGCCATGTGCACCGCGAAGGCCATCGACACCAGCGCCAGCCCACCGGTGCTGAGCAGCACGCCACCCAGCGCCACGAACTTCGAGCGGGCGCCGGGCGCCGCCGCCAGCACGTCCGGCCGGGCACCGGCCAGCACGGCCAGTCCGTTGCCGATGCGCCCTCGTCGGAACCTCACTATCAGTGCACCCCCGAGGCGGCGGGGTAGCGGGAACCGTCGCCTCACGTGCACTCATCGGCAGTCGGAGGGCCCGGGACGACCGTGACCGATCTCGCGTGACCGACTACGGGCTGCGGCATGGGAGGCTGGTGACAGCTGACCGACGGCGACGCCCCCCTCCGAGGGCTCGCCGGCCATCCCGGTGTCCTCGACGAGCGAGGCACGGCTGGGCAGGCCGGTGCACGTGCACGGACCCACCGAACGAACGGGAACCCATGGCTCTGATCGCTTGTCCGAAGTGCAACAGCGAGGACATCAACGGCACGCCGCAGGCCGACAGCCGGCTGCTCATCCACTGCGAGGACTGCGGCCACGAGTGGCTGCGCGGCGAGGCCCGCCGCGACCCGGGCCGGCCGGCCGTCCGCACCATCGACTCCCTGCACGCCGCGTTCCCGACCCCGCTCGACGTCCGCCTCGACGTCCGGGAGCGGGTGGCCGCCCTGGCGCAGGACTTCCAGCTCGACCACCGGGAGCCCGACACCACGGCCGCCGAGTTCCGGGCGAAGTACCAGGCGCTGTTCACCCGGGACGGTCTGCGCGACGCGAGCCCCGACGACCTGCTCCAGTTCGCGCTCACCGACACCGTGGCCAGTGCCGGCAACATGTCCGGCCTCAACCGGGCCTGGAAGACGCAGGGGCCGGAGCGGGCCGCCGAGAAGGTCCGCGAGTCGATCGAGTACCTGCTGCACGGTCCCGAGAGCCTGCGTCTGGAGGACCGGCTCACGCACCTCGTCGACGGCAAGAAGGTCGGCTTCCCCTCGTTCAACAAGGAGCCGCTGCTCACCAAGGTGCTCTGCGTCGTCGAGCCCGAGCGGTTCCTGCCGATCCTGAAGTACTCCGCCCCGACCGACGGCAAGAAGGAGATCGTCAAGCTCGTCTTCGAGCTCGACCTCCCGGCCGCGGAGAAGGTGGCCTGGACGATCGGCCGCCTGGCGGTGTGGAGCAACGACCTGCTCCGCTCGCTCGTCGGCAACGACATCCCCGACCTGCAGCAGGCCGCGAAGTTCCTCGCCTGGGCGAAGACCCGGCCGGCCCTGTCCCGCAGCTAGCCCGCCGCCGCCTCCCGGGCCTGGGACGATGGCCGCAGGACCGGGAGGAGGCGACCGTGGACGACGACGTGCTGGTCCTGCCGAGCGCCGGTCCGGATCCGCTCCCGCTCGACACCGCGTTGGCCGCCGTCCTCGGCTACGCCCGGGGGCGGCGGCCGCTGCACTACCGCGCTCCCAACGCGCGCACCGGGCGGTGGGTGGAGATCCCGGCCTTCGCCTACGAGCGGTTCGACCGCCGGCCCGGCGCCGTCGACCCGCTGGGCGAGCACGACATCCTCACCGCCGAGGGCCTGCACGGGCGCCTCGACCCGGTGTCCTGGTCGGCGATGAAGGCGGTCCTGCCCTCGATCGACCCGCTCGCCGGCGCCGTCACCGACCGGGCCGGCGGCCGCACCTTCGGCGAGCTCCCGGACGACGAGTTCTCGGTGCTCGCCGAGCCGGGCACCGTCGGCGCCGGGCTGCGCCGGATCCGCGAGCGCTGCGAGGGCGCGGCCGGCGTGTCAGCGGAGCACGTGGTCGCGGCACTGCACCACCGGCGCCCGTCGCTGTTCCCGCTGCTGCACCGCGCGACCCGGTGGCAGCTGCTCCCCCACGTCCGGGAGGGCGACAGCGGCGTCGAGGCGGTGATCCACCGGGAGCTGCGCACGAACCGGGCCGCGTTCGACGTCCTCCACGAGCGCGCGGCGAAACTCCTGGAGAGCCCGCTGACCGTCCTCCGCCTGCACGACATCCTGCTGTGGCTCAGCGGCACCCTGCGGCTCACCCACGCGGTCGCGCTGGGACGCGTCCACGCGTAGCGCAGGAGTCGCCGGATCGACCCGCCCCCGAGACGCCGTCGAAACCCTCGGCGGCCAGGGTCCTGCACGGACGGCGCCGACCGGGCGCCCTGCTGCACCGGGAGAACCCATGACCACGGTCTCGTCGCGATCCGACGGGTTGATCGCGCCGCACGCCGCGGTCCTCGGCCGGGCCGCCGCCGTCCTCGCCGTCGGATCGGCCCTCGTCCACCTGCTCCTGGTCGACCTCACCGCGCTCGGCTCGCTGGCCATGGTCGGCATGGCCCTCGTCTGCCTCCCCTGCGCGTGGCACCTCTGGCGGCATCCGACCGGCAGCGTGTGGGCGCTCACCGCCGCCGCCGACGCGGCGATGCTCGTGCTGCACGCCCAGATGCTGAGCGCGCCGGCGGAGCACGTGCACCCCGGCGCTGCCGGACCCGGGACGCTGATGTGGTCCGGACTGGCGCTGGTCGCCGCGCAACTCCTCCTCGCCGCACTGGCGGCCGTGCGCCGCTGAGCACGCGGTGCGCTTCCGGTCATGGGCCGTTCACCTGACACGCCGTTCGTTCACCAGCACGGAAAATGGCGGCCTGAACAGGGGAAACACAGCGGCCGCACAGTTCCCCCATGGCAGCCACCACCCTCGAGGAGACCAGCAGCGGCACCCTCGAGCGCCCGGCGCAGATCGAGGCGGCCGCCGCGACCCTGCGCAACAGCACGATCGTCCGGCTCCTCCGCTTCGCCCTCGCGAACGTGCGCCGCCGCCCGGAGCGCTTCGCCCTCGCGGTGTTCGGGATCGCCCTGGCCATCCTCTCGGTGACCGTCGTCCGCACGATCTCCTCGAGCTTCGCCATCACCGGCAGCGACTCGGTGACCCGCGTCCTGGACGGCGCCTCGCTGTGGGCGGTGCCCGCCGCGGGCGTCCACTACGACAGCGAGGTCGGGGCCATCGTCGCCGACGGACCGGCTCCCGGGCTCGCCGTCCCGGACGGCTGGACCGCCACCCGCACCATCGCCGGCGTGTGGAGCTCCGGCGCCGGCGACCTCGCGCTCTACGGCAGCGACGCGATCGACGACGGCACCGCCGTCGTCGGCTCGCAGGCCGCCGAGACGCTCGGCGTGCGTTCGGGCGACACCCTCGCCGTCGGCAGCGCCGACCTGGCGGTCACCGTGGGCGACGGCGACGCCGTGGTGGCCGTGCCGGAGGACGTCGCGGGCGACGTGGTCGGCGGCAACGGCTGGTGGACGCTCACCGAGCCGGCCGACCTGGCAGGCCGCAACGACCTCGGCTCGATGATGTCGGCCGAGACCGGGCTGCCCTCCACCACCGACCCCGCGGTACAGCCCGAGGCCGACGGCGAGGGGCTGATCTACGACGCGGTCGGTGGCAGCGGCGCGACGACGTTCGAGCAGAAGTTCTCCGCGCTCTTCTCCGGCCAGGTGACGAGCTCGGCGTTCGGCCTCATCTCGGTGATCGGCCTGGTCCTCGGCTTCGTCATCGCCATCTCCTCCTTCCTCGCCGCGGTGCAGGAGCGGCGCCGGGAGTTCGGGATCATGGCCAGCATCGGCCTGGCCGACGAGGTCCTCTACTTCTTCCTCGTCGAGTCCGCGCTCGTCTTCCTCTCCGCGTACCTGCTCGGCATCACCTTCGCCGGCGTCGCCGTCTGGCTCGTGGTGCCGCAGATAGCCACGCCGGTGGCCTGGCTCGCCGCCGCCGGCACCGTGGCCGCCTACCTCCCTGCGATGGCGATCGTCGGCGCCCTCGTGCCCGTCCACCGGCTGCTCCAGCAGCGGCCGGTCCAGCTCCTCGGGGACTCCGCATGACCCAGCTCAAGCTCGGCCTCGCCTACGGGCTGCTCTCCACCCGCCGCCGCGCCGGCGCGCTGGTGCTGCCGATCGTGACCACGGCGACCGGCGCGTTCCTCCTCGTCCTCGTGCTCGGCATGGCCTCGGGGATCAGCGCCCAGGCCGCAGCGCTCGGGCACGCCGACGAGATCCAGCGGGCCGTCGTCCTCATCGCGGTCACGGTGCTGCTGGTCGGTGTGGTGGAGGTGGCCGTGTCGACCACCCGGACCGTCGTCCACCGCACGCGGGAGCTCGGCGTGCTGAGCGCGACCGGCGTGCCCCGCCCGCCCGTCGTCGCGGCGCTGCTCGTCGAGCCGGTCATCGCCTCGGTCGCCGGCGCCGTCGTCGGCTCGGTCGCCGCCGTCGGCACCGCCGCGGTGCTCGGGGCCACCGGCGCCGCCGCCTCCGGCGTGTCCCCCACCGGCATCGCCGTCGGTGTCCTGGTGGCCGTCGTCGTCAGCGCCGTCGCGGCCCTGGCCGCCAGCATCCTGCCGACCTGGCGAGCCGCCTCCCGCCCGCCCGTCCGATCCCTCTCGTCTGGAGCCTGACCATGACCCTCGCCGCGGAGAGCCCCACCGGAACAAACGTCACCGACGCACCCGTCGTCCAGGTGAGCGGCGCGTGGAAGCTGCACAAGCTGGGCGACGAGGTCGTCAAGGCGCTGGTCGAGGCCGACCTGACCGTGCTGCCCGGGGAGTTCGTCTGCCTGATGGGTCCCAGCGGCAGCGGGAAGTCGACGCTGCTGAACATCATCGGCGGGCTGGACCGGCCCACCAAGGGCACCGTCGTCATCAACGGCACCGACACCGCGACGCTGACCGAGAGTCAGTTCGCCGCGCTCCGGCACGACACGGTCGGGTTCATCTTCCAGAGCTACAACCTGATCCCGTTCCTGTCGGCCGTGGAGAACGTCGAGCTCCCGCTCATGTTCGAGCCCTACGACCGCCAGGCACTGCGGCGTCGTGCGCTGAAGCTGCTGGAGCTGGTCGGGCTCGGCCACCGGGTCGACCACTCGCCCACGAAGATGTCCGGCGGCGAGCAGCAGCGCACGGCCATCGCCCGCTCGCTGATCAGCAACCCGAAGCTGATCCTCGCCGACGAGCCGACGGCCAACCTCGACCACCGCACCGGCGCGACCGTCGTCCGCCTGCTGCGCGACCTGTGCTCGAACCTCGGCGTCACCGTCGTCGCGAGCACGCACGACCCGACGGTCGCCGAGGAGGCCAGCCGCGTCGTCCGCATGAAGGACGGCGCCATCGAGTAGCTGGAGCCCGCGCTCTTCCCGCTCCGCCCCCGCCACCCGCCGAGTTCCGCCATGCCCTTCTCCAGGAGTGACATGTCCACCGAAGCTGAAGCACCGACGACCACGACCACCCCACCGCGCGACAAGCTGATGACCACGGAGCTGGTCCCCGAGCAGGTCCTGCCCAAGGTCATGAGCACGTTCGGGCTGACCGCCACCTACGTGTTCATCATCTGCTGGATCACCGGCTCCTCGGTGATGGCCACCGGCGGGTGGAACGCCATCCCCATGTGGGTGCTCGGGATCGTGGTCTTCCTGGTCCCGGCGGGCCTCGCCGTCGCCGAGCTGGGCAACCTCTGGCCCGGCCAGGGCGGCGTCTACATCTGGGCCTACCGGACGCTCAACGAGCCGCTGGCCTTCCTCGGCGGCTACCTGTCCTGGATGCCGGTCATCCTCAACGGCGCGGCCTCCCCCGCCATCGTCGTCCAGCTGCTGCTGCTCGCGTTCCACGCCGAGATCGGGCTGACCCTCAGCATCATCCTGCAGTTGCTGATCCTCTGGATCGTGATCGGTCTCGCGCTGGCGAAGCTGGCCGCGAACCAGCGGATCATGAACGCGTCGTTCATCGCCTACGGCGTGCTGACGGCGGTCATCTTCGTCGCCGGCGCCCTGTATGCCGTCAACAACGGTGGGCCGGCCACCGAGTTCGTGGCCCGCGACGCGCTGATCCCGAACTTCGCCGTGGGCGGCTTCCTCTTCGGCACCGTGCTGCTCTACCTGGTCGGCGTCGAGACGCCGTTCAACATGGGCGCGGAGTTCCTCTCGGTGAAGCGCAGCGCGACCCGCATGATCGGCTGGGGCTCGCTGGCCCTCATCGCCATCTACCTGCTGACCACCCTCGGCACGATGATGGCGCTGCCCTCGGCGCAGATCGACCCTGTCACCGGCGTGATCGGGATGCTCGACGTCGCGGGCTTCCCCGGCCTGATGGAGGTCGCCGCCGTCGTCCTCGCGCTCATCGTGTTCGTGGCACTGGTGACCTACCAGATCGCCTACTCCCGGCTGATCTTCGTGTCCGGGCTGGAGCGCCACCTGCCGCGCATCTTCACCCACCTGAACCCGCGCACCCGCAATCCGGTGACGGCGCTCCTGGTCCAGGGCGCCCTGTCGTCGACGATCATGGTGGCGCTGTTCTCCCAGTCCAGCCTGGCCAACGTGACCGTCTACCTGACCGGTGCGCTGAGCGTCGTGTGGCTGGTGTCCGGCTTCTTCTTCTTCGTGCCCCTGGTGCGGGCCCGCCAGAAGTACGCCGACCGCTACGCCACCGAGGACTTCTGGCGCATCCCCGGTGGCATGCCGGCCGTCTGGGCGGTCGCGATCATCGGCTCCCTCAGCACCCTCGGCGGCATCTACTACTCCTTCGCCACGCCCTGGATCGACGTCCCCGCCTCCACCTGGATGACCTGGCTGGGCTCGATCACCGCCGTCACGCTGCTGGCCGGCCTGCTGATCTACGTCTTCGGACGGCGCTCGGCCGGGAAGCTCAGCGAGCCCGACGCCCTCGCCCACCTCGCCGTCCTCGAGCTGCCCGCGCAGCGCGACAAGGCCACCACCGGCGACCCCGCCTGACCGGCATCCCTCCACACCCCAGGAGCACCCATCCCATGGCAGTCGACACCGCGATCACCGAGCTCTTCGACGCAGCACCCGCCGGTCCCGCCCACCCGCTCGACCCGCTGAGTGGCGCGGAGATCGAGCGCGCCGGCTCGATCGTGCTGGCCAGCGAGTACAGCACCAGCACGCTGCGATTCGTGATGATCTCCCTCGCCGAGCCGGCCAAGCCGGCGAGCCTGACCTTCGACCCTGCTGACGCACCACCCCGGCAGGCCTTCGTCGTCGCCTACGACGGCGCCGAGAAGATGATCTACGAGGGCGTCGTCGACCTCGGCGTCGGCGAGATCGTCGGCTGGACGCCGGTGCCCGGCCGCTTCCCCTCCTACCTCGCCGAGCACATGGAGGGCGTGGAGAAGGTGGTGGTGGAGGACCCGCGCTGGCAGGAGGCGATGCGCCGGCGAGGCATCACCGACTTCGACCTGGCGATGGTCGACCCGTGGCCCACCGGCTACTACGGAGCGCAGGACCACTACGACAACGCCCCGCTGCTCTGCCGCCCGCTCACCTTCATGCGGTCGGCCCCGGGCGAGCACGGGTACGCGCGCCCGGTCGAAGGCGTCATCGTCACCTTCGACCTCGACGCCATGCAGGTCGTCGACGTCGAGGACCACGGCGTCGTCCCGCTGCCCCGCTACGCCGGGAACTACGAGGAACGGTTCATGTTCGCCGAGGGCAACCGGCCGGCGTTCACCCAGTTCCGCGACGACCTCAAGCCGATCGAGATCACCCAGCCCGAGGGGGCCAGCTTCACCGTCGACGGCCACGGAGTGAGCTGGCAGAAGTGGTCGCTGCGGGTGGGCTTCAACCCGCGCGAGGGCCTCGTGCTGCACCAGCTCAGCTACACCGACCGCGGCGTCGAGCGGCCGATCATGTACCGGGCGGCCCTGTCGGAGATGGTCGTCCCCTACGGCGACACCGCTCCCACCCACTGGAACAAGAACGTGTTCGACATGGGCGAGGTCGGGATGGGGCTGATGGCCAACCCGCTCACCCTCGGCTGCGACTGCCTCGGCGAGATCTTCTACTTCGACGGCGTCGTGAACGACTCGATGGGCAACGCCGTCACCATCCCCAACGCGGTCTGCATGCACGAGGAGGACTACGGCATCGCCTGGAAGCACACCGACTTCCGGACCGGCGTCGTCGAGGTCCGCCGCTCGCGCCGGCTGGTCATCTCCTTCATCGCCACCGTCGGCAACTACGAGTACGGCTTCTTCTGGTACCTCTACACCGACGGCAACATCGAGTACGAGGTGAAGCTGACCGGTGTCCTCACCACCGGCGCCATCGCCGAGGGCGAGAAGCCCCGGTACGGCAACCTCGTCGCGCCCGGGCTCTACGGGCCGCACCACCAGCACCACTTCAACGTGCGCATGGACATGTGCATCGACGGTCCGGACAACAGCGTCTACGAGATCGACTCCGTCCCGGAGCCCGACCCCGCCCTCAACCCCCACTCGAACGCGTGGATCACCCGCGAGACGCTGGTCGAGTCCGAGGCCTCGGGGGGTCGCGACTGGGAGTTCTCGACGGCGCGGTACTGGAAGGTCGTCAACCCGTCGAAGCTCAACGAGCTGGGCAGCCCGGTCGGCTACAAGCTCATGCCGCGCGACGTGGTCCCCTCGATGCTGCAGGAGGGTTCGGCCATCTTCGACCGGGCCCGGTTCGTGCAGCACAACCTGTGGGTGACGAGGTACGACCCGGCAGAGCTCTACGCCGCCGGCAACTACCCGTACCAGAGCCCGGACGCGCAGGGGCTGCCGGAGTACGTCGCGGACGACGCTCCGCTGGAGGACACCGACGTCGTCCTCTGGTACACCGTCGGCGCGCACCACGTCGTCCGGCCCGAGGACTGGCCGGTCATGCCGTGCGCCTACATCGGCTTCATGCTCAAGCCCGTCGGCTTCTTCGACGGCAACCCGGCGCTCGACCTGCCGCCGAGCGCCGCCGCGTGCCACTGCGCGCCCGGTAGCTGCTCCTGCGCGGGTCACGGGCACGGTGGGCACGGGATGCCGGCGGTGGAGCACGCCGACGCCGAGCTGAACTGAACGACCGTCCGGCGCCGCTCGCGGGGCGGCGCCGGACGGGTCAGCCGGTGGCCCAGTCCGGGTCGCGGCCGGTCTGACCGAGCACCCGGTCGAACGCCGGGGCGTCGTCGGGCACCGGCACGACCGGCCCGTAGATCTGGTCGCGCATCTCCGGTGCGCCGGCCGCGAACCCCAGGTTGTAGGCCAGGCACGCCTGCGCGGTCGCCGGGTCGGCGCGGTACTCCTTCCCGGTCGCGACGGCGAGGTCCCACCCGTGCACCAGCACCTCGTTGATGCCGACCAGACCGACGTCGGCGGCCGGCATCTCCATCCCGGCGATGGTCGTCATCCCGTCCCACGCGTCCGCGTCCCGCCAGGCGGTGGCGAGGGCCTCGAGCTGGGCCGGCAACCGGGTGCGCCAGTCCGGGACGAGGTTCGCGGCGTCCGGCTCCTGCCCGCCGGTCCCCTCGGCCTTCTCCGCTGCCCGGCGGAACGCGACCGTGAGGCCGACCAGGTGGTCGAGCAGGGCGGCCACGTTCATGCCGGTGCACGGCGTCGGGTGGCACAACTGGTCCTCGCGGACACCCGCCACGATGCGGGTGACCTCGGCGGTCTGCGGGCCGAGGTCGAGGGTCGTCGTCTGCATGCCTGCTACGACCGGGTGGCGCTCGCGAACTCATCGGGCAAGCTGCCGGGGTGAGCGATGCCTTCGACCTCCAGCGGTTCCTCGACGCGCAGGCCCAGACCTACGACCAGGCGCTCGCCGAGCTGCGCGCTGGCCAGAAGCGCACGCACTGGATGTGGTTCGTCTTCCCCCAGGTCGCCGGACTCGCCCGCAGCGGGATGGCCCAGCGGTTCGCGATCTCGGGCCTGGCGGAGGCCCGCGCCTACCTGGCCCACCCGACGCTGGGGCGGCGGCTGGTCGAGTGCGCCCGTGCCCTCACCGCCCTGGACACCACCGACGCCGACAGGGTCTTCGGGCCGGTCGACGCCCAGAAGCTCCGCTCGTCGATGACGCTCTTCGCCCATGCCGGACCGGACGTGCCGGTGTTCCGCGAGGTCCTCGACCACTGGTTCGGCGGCGCCGAGGACGACGCCACGACCAGCCGCCTCTGATCGAAGGCGCCGCTGATCAGACGGGAAGGAGAGCCGAGGGAGCCCGCGCCTCGGACAGCGGTGCGGCCCGCGAGAACAACCAGCCCTGGGCGTACTGGCACCCCATGGCCAGCAGCGCGTCCCGCTGCTCCAGGGTCTCCACGCCCTCGGCGGTGACGGCGATGCCGGTGCTGGCCGCGAAGTCGACGAGCATCTGCACCAGGGCCCGGTCGCGGTCGTCGGTGAGGATCCGCTGCACGTAGGAGCGGTCGATCTTGAGCCCGTCGGCGTGCACCTCGCGCAGGTGCCGGAGCGACGTGCCGCCCGCGCCGACGTCGTCCAGGGTGACCTTGAAGCCGGCCTCGCTGAGCCGGTCGAGGGCCTCGGTGGCCGCACCCAGCTGGTCCACCAGGAGCTGCTCGGGCACCTCGACGCGGACCAGGCCGGGCTCGAGGTTCGCCGCGGCCGCGGCGGCCCGCAGGACGTCGTCCAGCCCGGCCGAGAGCAGCCGGTCGGTGCTCACGTTGACGTTCAGCGCCACCGGCCGGTCGCGGCCGGCCGCCGCCTCGGCATGCATCCAGGCGGCGAAGTCGGAGGTCGCCGTGCGCAGGACCCAGTCGTCGAGGGCGACCAGCTGGCCGGCCCGCTGCGCGGCGGGGAGGAAGGCGTCGGGGGTGAGCAGCCCGAGCCGCGGGTGCTGCCACCGGACGAGCGCTTCGAGGCTGGCCAGCCGGCCGTCCCGCAGCGCCACGATCGGCTGGTAGAGGAGCCGGAACTCGCCCCGGGCGATGGCGGCCTCGATGGAGGTGTCCAGCAGCGGGTCGGCGTGGGCGGAGGTGGCGACGACGACCGGTCCGACCACGACGTCGCCACCGTCCCGCTTGCCCCGGTACATCGCGAGGTCGGCGGCACGGACGAGCGCCCGCGCGTCGATGGGGCCGCCGGCCGTGACGGCCACGCCCACGCTGACCCGCACCCGCTGCTGCACCGCGTCGTCGCGCCGGAGACCGGCGACGGCCTCGTGCATCCGGGTCGCGACCCGCTCGGCGAGGGTGGTGTCGACCTCCGCGCCCGGACCGGTCTCCACGTCCAGGCAGACGGCGAACTCGTCGCCGCCGAGGCGGGCGACCAGGTCGACCGGCCGGGCGGCGTCGATGAGCGCCGCGGCCACCTCGTTCAGGAGAGCGTCACCGCGGTCGTGTCCCAGGGTGTCGTTGACGCTCTTGAAGCCGTCGACGTCCAGGTAGAGGACGGCGGTCTGGTGGCCGGGCTGCGTGGCGCTGCGGCGGCAGGACTCCTCGACCCGGCCGAAGAACGCCTCACGGTTGGCCAGCCCGGTCAGCGGGTCGCGCAGGGCCTGGTTGGCGAGGTCGCGCGCGACCGCCGACAGGAGCACCGGCATCGGGACGGCGCGCACGCTGCCCGCCGCTTGCACGAGCACGTGGTCCTGGACGTGCTCGGGCGATCGGGTGATGGCCCGGCTCGACGCCTCGACGACCGTCGTCTCCGGCGTCAGCGTCAGCGCGTCCCACTGGGCCACGTCGGCCAGCAGCCGGCGACCGTAGAGCGAGCGGCCGTAGCCGTAGGGGCCGCTCATCAGCGCCTCGAACCGGCCGCGCTCGACGAGCCCGACGACGCCGTCCAGATGCGGGTGCCGGACAACGGCGCAGGAGCCCCCGGCGGTCCGGCCGAACAGCCGGTCGAGGTCCTCGCACGTGCTCGTGCCCGGCAGGATCGGCACCTCGACGGCGAGGTCGCCCACCGTCAGCTGCGCCTCGTTCGCGTCCCGGAGCGAGCGCAGCCCGCCGTCCAGCATCGCCATGACCATGATCGTGTCGTCGTCGTCCGTGGCGGACATCCGTAGCTCTGACCTGGACGTTCACCCCGAGGAGGGGGCTCGGCCGTGGCCCACGCCACACCCCGACGTTCCGGCCGGGTCCCCCGAGTTCCGGGACAGCTGTACCTGTCGGCCGGGACGCGCCTCTCCCTAGCGTCGAACGCGTCCGCACACACCGAAGCCAGAGGTGCCCGATGACCGCCGCCACCCTCACCCGCCCCCGCCCGTCGACGGAGGAGGCGCCGCGCCACTCCCCCGCCGTCGCCTACCAGCGGGTGCTGCACCAGGCGGTGCGTCGGGAGTTCCGGCTGCTGGCCGAGCTGGCGAGCTGGGCGCCGGCCGACGACGCGTGCCGCACCGCCGACCTCACCGGGCACGCGGACCTCCTGGCCCGGATCCTCCTGCAGCACCACGCGACCGAGCGGGAGCTCCTCTGGCCGGCCCTGTTCCGCGGCCTGCCGGCACGGGAGCAGGACGGCGCCCGGGACACCCTCGCCTACTGGACCAGCCGGGCGGCGCTGCTGGACCACATGCTGCGCGACCTCTCCACCACCGCCCGGCAGTGGGCGGTCGCCGAGACCATCGGCGCGCGCAACGCCTTCGCCCGTGCCTGCACCCGGCTCGCGTCGACGATCGACGCCCACCTCGCCGAGGAGGAGCGGGAGCTGCACCCGCTGCTGGCGCGCTACCTCACCGACACCGAGTGGACGGCGGTCAGCCGGGCGGCGACGACGGATCTCACCGGGCGCGAGCAGCTGCTCCTCGTCGGCCTGGCGCTCGAGGACGCCTGCGCCATCGACCGGGCCCGCCTCATGGCCGGCCTCGCCCCGGCCACCCGGACCGCCTGGCGCATCGTCGGCCGGCGCAACTACCGCGCGTTCGTCGTGCGCCTGCGGGGAGCCCCGCCGGCGGCCTGAGCCCGCTACGTTGCTGCCGGTGAGCGAGGGTCCCGGCGAGTTCGCGGAGCTGCTGCGGCGCGTCCGCGAGCGCGCGGCGCTCACCCAGGAGGAGCTCGCCGCCCGCGCCGGCCTCACCGGCAAGGCGGTCGGAGCGCTGGAGCGGGGCGAGCGCCGACGCCCCTATCCGCACACCCTGCGCGCCCTGGCCGACGCCCTCGGGCTGGACGACGACGAGCGGGCGGCGTTGTCGGCCGCCGCCCGTCCTGCTCCCGGGCCCGCCGTCGCGCCACCGCGGCTGCCCGCGCCGGCCACCCCGCTCATCGGCCGCGACGCCGAGCGCGCGGAGATCGTGGGGCTGCTCCGGTCGGGCGCCGGCCGGCTGGTCACCCTCACCGGACCCGGCGGGGTCGGCAAGACCAGCCTCGCCATGGACGTCGCGCGCAGCCTCGCCGCCGACTTCCCCGACGGCGTCGCGGTCGTCGAGCTGGCCCCGGTGCGGGAGGCCCGCCTGGCGCTGCCCGCCGTCGCCCGCGCGCTCGGGGCACCGGCGCTCGCCGCTCCCCTGCTCGACGCACTGACGATGTTCGTCGGCACCCGCCGGCAGCTCGTCGTCCTCGACAACGTGGAGCACGTGCTCGACGCCGCCCCCGACGTGGCGGAACTGCTGGCCCGCTGCCCCGGGCTCGTCGTACTGGCCACCAGCCGGGCGGCGCTGCGGGTGCGCGCCGAGCTGGAGCGGCCGCTCGACCCGCTCCCACTGCCCCGCAGCAGTGCCGCCGCGGCCGTCTCGGCCTCGCCCGCTGTCCAGGTCTTCCTCGACCGGGCACGCGCGGCGGGCCGGCCGATCGCCGTCACCGACGCCACCGCGGCCGACGTCGCGGCCATCTGCCGCCGGCTCGACGGGTTGCCGCTCGCGCTGGAGCTCGCCGCCGCGCACGCCCGCTTCCTCACCCCCGCCGCGCTGCTCGGCCGGCTGGACTCCGCCGTCAGCTCACCGCTCAGCCGCGACCTCCCGCCGCGCCAGCGCACGATGCGGTCGACCCTCGACTGGAGCCACGACCTGCTGACCGCCGACGAGCAACGCCTGCTGCGGCGGTTGTCCGTGTTCGCCGGCAGCTTCTCGCTGGACGCCGCCCAGCACGTGGCCGGGGCCGATGACGTCGTCCCCGTGCTGGTCGGCCTGGCCGAGCAGTCGCTGGTCCTGCCGCAGGACGACCCGGAGCCCCGCTTCCGGATGCTGGAGCCGATCCGCCAGTACGCCGCCGGCCGGCTCGCGGAGTCGGGCGAGGCCGATGCCGTGGCCGATGCGGCGGCCGCGTTCTTCGCCGGCCTGGCCGCGGACGCCCGGAGCCCGTTGCGCACCGCCGACCAGGCCGAGTGGCTGGACCGGCTCGACCGCGACCACGACAACCTCACCGCCACCATGCGCCGGCTCGCCGGGCACGACCCCGCAGCGGCGGCCCGGATCGGCGCCGACACCTGGTTGTACTGGGCGCTGCGCGGCCACGCGGTGGAGGCCATCGGCTCGGTGGCGGGCATCGCCGCCGAACCGTCGGACGACGGCACGCGCGCCGCGCTCCACCTGACGCTGGCCGGTCTCCGGTTCGCCTCGGGCGACGTCCCCGGGACGGCGTCCGCGGCGCGGGCCGCCGCCGACGCAGCGCGCCGGGTGGCTGCCGCTGACCACCTCGCCGAGGCCCTGGTCCTCGCCGCCTCGGCGTCGGCGTTCCTGGGCGAGCTGGCCCGGGCGGAGCGTGACCTCGCCGAGGTCCGCGAGCTCGCCGGGACCGAGTCGTGGGCCGGCGCGCACACGGCGCTGGCCGAGAGCCAGCTGCGGTTCCAGGCCGGCGACGGCGAGGGCGCGGTCGCCGCGCTCGGCGAGGCGGAGCGGCTCGCCCGCGAGCTGGGCAACCCGTTCAGCCTCGCCACCGTGCTCAACGTGCGGGCGAGCTTCGCCCTGGCGGCCGACGACGACCGGACGGCGCTGGACACGTGGACGGAGTCCGCGGTGCTCGCGGCCGAGGTACGGACCACGTGGACCCTCGTCTACACGGTGCCGGGGCTCGCCGTCGTCGCTGCCCGCCGGGGCCTTCCCGAGCTCGCCGCGGAGCTGTTCGCGGCCGGGTCGGCCACCGCGGAGGCGGGGTCGGTGGCGGTCACCTTCCCGCCCGACCTGGCGGTGGCCGCGCACTGGCTGGCGGTGGTGCGCGAGGAGCTGGGCGAGGACGCCTTCCGGCGAGCCTGGGAACGCGGGCGCGGGGTGCGCCCGGAGGACGTCCCCGGGCTCGCCGCGCGGATCAGCGACCGTTCCGGACCCGGCTGATGTAGCGCTCGTACCGGCGGGCCAGGACGGTCCGCAGCAGGAACCGCACCGGGGGCGGGACGACGGACAGCATGTGCGCCCTCTCCTCCGGGGTCGCCTCCTCGGTGACGGCACCGAAGAGGATCGGCATCTCGCTCAGCCGCGTCTCCTTCATGCCGTGCTCGCCGAGCTGGTTCCACTCGTCCTGGGTGACGTGCCGGGCGGCCAGCGGGAGGATCTCGCGCTCCTCGTCGGCCAGGTGCTCGAGCAGTGCCTCGCGCAACTCGTCGAACGCCGTCGCCACCTCCTCGGTGACCGCCGGACGCGCCTCTGCCTCCCACCGCTGCAGGGCCGGGCCGATGCGCTCGATGGCGTCGTGCACCCGCTCGTGCTGGGCCTCCATGCGGTGGACCAGCTCGGCGTCGGGGGCGCACCGGTCGAGCAGCTTGGGCCAGAGGAGCAGGTCCTCGCTGGTGTGGTGGCCGTGCAGGCCCCGGAGGAGGAGCCGGCCGTGCCCGGCGAGGACGGCGGCCCGGGCGGTGTCGCCGGCGGGGACAGCGCGCACGAGCTCGGGCAGCATCCGGAACTCGCGGCGGAAGACGCGGTGGACGACGACCATGTCGTGGACGTCGGTGAGGGTGGCGGTGGGGGTCGTGCTCGGGGTCTCGGTCATGGCATCGAGCCTGGTGGGGGCGGCCGAGGCAGCACACCCACACGGCACCCACACCGCCCCCACGGTTGCTCCCGGTGCTGGCGCGCGAGTGTGCGGCTGCCGGGCGCTCGAGACGGCTGAGGCCTCGGTTTCCGCACACTCGCGCGTGGAGCCTCAGACGGTGAGCACGACCTTGCCCGCGGCCCGGCCGTCGCGCAGGTACCGGATCGCCGCGCCGGCATCGGCCAGCGGGAAGGTCCGGTCGAGCGGCGCCTGCAGGGTGCCGGCGGCGAGCTGGTCGGCCAGGCTCTGCAGGTCGGCCTCGTTCGGCATGGAGACGTAGCTGCGCAGCTTCTGCCGGATGAACGGGGACAGCAGCATCCCGAGCAGCTGCCGCTCGATGCCCTGCCGCCAGTCGCCGACCTCGGCCCCGACGATGACGAGGGTGCCCGTGGGCGTCAGCGCCCGACGCAGCTCGCGCAGCTTCCGGTTGCCGCCGGTGTCGAGGATGAGGTCGTAGCGGCGTCCGCCGTCGGTGATGCCCTCGCGGGTGTAGTCGAGGACGTCGTCGGCACCGAGGGACCGGACGAAGTCGATCTTCCCGGGGCTGCAGATGCCGGTGACGTCGGCGCCGGCCGCGACCGCGAGCTGCACCGCGTACGAGCCCACTCCCCCGCCGGCGCCGATGACCAGCACCCGCTGCCCGGGCTGGACCTCGCCCTTCCGCAATCCCTGCAGCGCGGCGAGCGCCGAGATCGGGACGGCGGCCGCCTCCTCGAACGACACGGTCGCCGGCTTGGGCACCAGGTTCTTCGCCGGCGCCGTCGCGTACTCGGCGTACGTGCTCGTGCCGCTGCCGAACACCTCGTCGCCCGGCCGGAAGCGGGTCACGTTCGCGCCGACCGCCGTCACCACCCCGGCGACGTCCATGCCGGGCACGGGGTTCTTCGGCTTCCGGAGCCCGAAGCCGGCGAGCCGGATCGCCCTCGGCAGGCCGGTGATCAGGTGCCACTGCCCCTGGTCGACACCGGCGGCGACCACGCGCACCAGCACGTCGTCGTCCCCGACGACCGGCTCGTCGACGGTGTCGAAGCGCAGGTCCTCCGGCGGTCCGTACGTCTCCCGCACGATCGCCTTCATCAGTCGACCGTGCGCAGGATCTGCTCGATGGACGCCGTCCGCGAGCGCAGCTCGGAGACGTCGGCGGCGGTGCGCTGCTGGGCGTCGAGGGTCTTCTCGGCGAGCTGCTCGTAGCGGCCGATCAGCTGGCGCAGGTCCGCGTCCTGCTGAGCGGCGACCTTCATCTTGCGGGACTCCAGGACGGTGGCTGCCGCGCCGCCGATCAGGAGCAGGACCGCGAGGACGATGCCGAGGATCAGGATCGCCTCCGGCCACGTGGTGCCGGTGTCGACGGTGTTCAACGGGGCTTCTCCTTGTCTGCGGGACCCGGGGCGGGGTCCGGTCGGGTGAGCGTCGCGGCGGCCTGCGCGACGGACTCTGCGGTGAGGTGCAGGTCGAAGTCGGCGACCTCGAAGTACTTCATGGCCTTGCCGTCGTCGGACAGCTCGAGGGTGCCGACGACGAGGCCCGCGGCCTCGAGCCGTTGCAGGTGCATGTGCAGCAGCGGCCGGCTGATGCCGATCTCGCGGGCCAGGTGGCTGACGTAGTCGCGGCCGTGGGCGAGCGTGGCGAGGATGCGCAGCCGGATGGGGTTGGCCAGGGCAGCCAGCACCTCGACCAGATGGTCGCCGCTCGGCCGGTCCGGCGTCATGCCGCTCCTTCACGTGTAAGAACTTTCTGACATGTGAAACGTAGAGGTGTTCCGTGCGTTCGCGCAAGGGGGTGCGCGGTTGAGCCACCCCGGCATCGGGAAGGCTGGAACGGTGAGTGACGACAACAGCGGGTCCGGGTACGTCGAGTCCGAGTACACGCGCGACTCCAAGTACCTCTCCGACCGGATCACCGCGGACGGGTCCAGCGGGTGGCAGGTCGAGCCGGGTCGCTACCGGTTGGTCGTGGCGCGGGCCTGCCCGTGGGCGAACCGGTCGGTCATCGTCCGCCGCCTGCTCGGGCTGGAGCCGGTCATCTCGATGGGCATGTGCGGGCCCACGCACGACGAGCGCAGCTGGACCTTCGACCTCGACCCCGACGGCCGGGACCCGGTGCTCGGGTACGAGCGCCTGCAGGAGGCCTTCCTCGCCCGCGACCCGCAGTACTCACGGGGCATCACGGTGCCGGCGATGGTCGACGTCCCCTCCGGCGCCGTCGTCACCAACGACTTCCCGCAGATGACGCTCGACTTCTCCACGCAGTGGACGGCGTACCACCGCGACGGCGCCCCGGATCTCTACCCGGAGCACCTGCGCGACGAGATGGACGACGTCATGCAGCGCGTCTACAACGAGGTCAACAACGGCGTCTACCGGTGCGGCTTCTCCGGGTCGCAGCGCGCGTACGACAAGGCCTACCAGCGGCTGTTCGACGCGCTCGACTGGCTCAGCGAGCGGCTGGAGAGCCAGCGGTTCCTGATGGGCGGGCAGATCACCGAGGCCGACGTGCGGCTGTTCACCACCCTGGCCCGGTTCGACACCGTCTACCACGGCCACTTCAAGTGCAACCGGCAGAAGCTCACCGAGATGCCGGTGCTGTGGGCCTACGCGCGCGACCTGTTCCAGACGCCCGGGTTCGGCGACACGACCGACTTCCCGCAGATCAAGGAGCACTACTACGTCGTCCACGCCGACATCAATCCGACGCAGATCATCCCGTCGGGGCCGGACACGTCGAACTGGCTGATCCCGCACGACCGGGAGCAGCTCGGCGACGCGCCCTTCGGCGACGGCACCCCTCCCGGCCCGGTGTTCGAGGGCGAAGAGGTGCCGGCCGACCACGGTCCCGGAGGCATCCCGCACCGCTGACCGCGCCTGTGGACAACGCCTGACCGGGCCGCCACCGGCTGCCACGGTGGCGGCATGACGACGACACCACCGCTGGCCGACGTGCCGATCCGCTCCGCCGACGAACTGACCCGTCGCTGGACGATGCTGCTGCACCCGCCGGTGTTCGGCGCCCGCAGTCTCTGGCTGTCCTGGTTCGGCACCGACGGCCGCATGCTGCCGGTCGTCGTGCCGGTCGACGACATCCCGCTCGTCCCCGAGCCGGCGATGCTCATGAATCTGCGCCAGGTGCACGACTCGATCGCCGAGGAGCACCTGGACGGCGAGGGGCACCTCGCGATGGCGCTCTGCCGGCCCGGTGACCCCCGCATCACCGAGGACGACGACGAGTGGGCGGAGGCACTGCGGTCGACTCTGGACGACGGCCGGATCGACGGCTCGTGGAGCCTGCACCTGGCTGCGGGCGGGAGCGTGGTGCCGCTCGTGCCGGCGCCGCGTCGGGTGTGGTCGCGGTGAGTCCTGACTGACGGGGTCGTTCACCCGATCGCGCGGAGACGGCCCGCTCTGTCCACAGCGAGCGGGAGAACCGCGTCTCCGAGTGATTACTCTCCGGCTGTGCGTGATCTTCGGGGACTGAATCGCGTGGTCATCAGCGTCCTGGTCGGGACGGCGGTGCTCACCGGTTGCTCGGAGAAGCAGCCGGCGAACGACACGCTGCCTTCGTCGAGCGCCGCGGAGACGAGCGAGTCCCTGCCGGAGATCGGTCCTGCCGACTTCCCGGTGCCCGACGAAGCCCGCACCAAGGACGCCGCGGGCGCCGAGGCCTTCATGCGCTACTACATAGACCTACTCGGGCGGCAGCAGTCTGTGCCGTCGGGTGAGCCCCTCCGTGACTTGGCGCCCGACTGTCAGGAGTGTCTTCGGATTGCTCAGGACATGGACGAGGCTGCCGCAGCCCAACGGCGCTTTGAGGGCGGCAAGCTCACCCTTGCCGGCGAGTTCGGAACAGCTCTCGCCGATGACAGCGCCAACCTCTCATTCCTCACGCGCATCGAGGCCGGGGCGCTCGTCGAGCCGTCGGGCGAGCCCGTTCCCGGGACGGAATCCCCCGCCGTGGAGCAACTCCCCTCGGCTGCGTCCTTGGTCTGGTTGCCGGAGGCTCGGTGCTGGCAGCTCGAGGCGCTGAACTTCGGATGAGCTGGTCTCGGTTGCGGGTCGGCCTTCTCGCTGTTCTCACTGCGGCGATGGTGCTCATTCCGGTCGGATCTGCGTCGGCCGAATGCCCCCTCTACCTGCGCCCGTGTCCTCAATCCGGGCTCGAGTCGGGGGCGGCGACCGTTTCTCTGACGACCGACATGGCCGGCAAGATCCTCACGGGCCGCCCGGAGAACATCCCGGAACATGAGTGGCGATTCAGGCACCTATGTGTCATCCGCGACGAGGCCATCGGCGCTTGCGCCGCATCCGACTTCCGTCAGTGCGACCAGGTGCCCGGCCGTGTAATCCAGTACCTCGTCCTGGAGCGACGACCGCTCGTAAGGACTGACGGCACCGCCGCCGACGATGCGCAGGGCAGGCCGACCGTGGTGGCCCCCGGCCTCCTGCCCGGCCAGCCGGCGGCTCCATGGGGCAGGGCGGATCAAGGTTGTTTCGACATCACGCCGTTGAACCCTCCGCCGTCGCCCGCTGAGGTGTTCAGCTACTTCGAGCGGCTACCACTCCCCCAGCTGACGACCCAGCACCAGCCGCCCGGAAACGGACTGACCGGGCTGCCGGTCATCTTCTACACCGACTCCCCCACGACGCAGACCTTCACCGTCGACATCCGAGGCTTCAGCGTCGTCATCGAAGCGACCGCCGAGCAGTTCACCTGGCACACCGGCGACGCCACCGGCCAGATCGTCACCACCGACCCCGGCCGGCCCTACCCCGACCAGACCATCGAGCACGCCTACCGGTCGGGCACCTACACCGCCTACCTCACCGTCACCTGGGGCGCGACCTTCTCCGTCGACGGCAGCGCCGAAGCCGACGTCCCCGGCACGACCACCACTGACGGCCCACCGGTGACCTTCGACGTCCTGCAGGCCCGGCCCGTCCTCACCAACCCCTACGACTGAGCGGCGACGCCAAGCTCTGAGCTCGATCGGTGCGTCGATCCCGACCGCTGGTCAGCGAGTGCGCCGTCCTCACCTCCGGGTCGCCGACCTCGTGCCCCGACGCGAGGACGGCGACCCGAAGGTGAGGCCGGCGGGAGGGACGCGGTCAGTCCTCGACGACCGCCAGAACCGCCTCGGCCAGCAGCTGCTGGCCCTCCTCGGTCGGGTGCACGTCGTTCGGCAGCACCAGGCCGGCCGCGACGGAGTCGCCCCCGGCCTCGGCGGCGGGCGCCCGGAAGGCCTCGTAGCCATCGGCGACGTCGGCACCGTTGGCCTCCGCCACCTGCGCGATGCCACCGCCGAGAGCACCGGTCGCCACCCCGAACTCGTCGGAGTAGTTCAGCGCGTAGTAGGTGACCACGACGATCTGGCCGTCGTACCCGCCCTCACCACGCAGCGTCGACAGGATCGTGCCGAGATTGGTCTGCACGTTCTGCGCGAGCGCGCGCAGGTCGGCGGGGTCCGAGCATCTGGTGGCGGTGGTCTGCTGGCAGATGAAGGCGTCGTTGGCGCCGATCTGCACCGTGACCAGTTCGATGCCGTCGTCCTCCTGCAGCGCGCTCACCGCGAACGCCAGCTGCGACTGGTCGAACGAGTCGTACTGCACGTGCACGGGGAAGGCCTTGCGGTACCCGAAGTCCGACTGCAGCGTGTTCTGGCACCCGTTGCTCTGCGCCGTCGCGTCGAGGAAGCTCGCCGTCGTCTCGCCGGGGCACGACGCGTTGACCACCTCGAGGCCGAGCTCCTCGCCGACCAGCTCCGGGTAGCCGACGAAGTTGTCCTCGTCGGAGAACTCGGCCGTGGCGCCGCCGCGGTAGCCGAAGGGAACGGAGTCGCCGAGGGCCAGGTAGCCGGCCGGTTCCGACTCGGCGCTCGCCTCCGCCGACGAGGTCGCGGCGGACGAGGACCCCGCCGAGCCGTCGTCGGACGAGCACGCGGTCGTAAGAACGGCGCAGGCGCCGACAGCCACCGCGATCCGACCCAGCCGGCTTCTCATCTGCGCGCCTCCCGTCGCCACCGACCGGTGCGGTCGGGCGGCGCGCGTCACAGTAGGTGCACGCCCCGACAGCACCCGCAGCGACCCCGTGCTCAGACGATCCGGATCCGGAGCCGCCGGAACCCGCGGCCCTTGTTCTCCATCTTCACGACCTCCACGCGGCCCACCATCGCCGTCGACGCGACATGGGTGCCCCCGTCGGCCTGGGTGTCCAACCCGACGATGTCGACGATCCGCACCTCCTCGATGTCCGGCGGGAGCAGGTTGGTCGCCGTCCGGATGATGTCGGGGATCGCGAACGCCTCGTCGCGCGGCAGCGTCTTCACCTCGATCGGCCGGTCGGCGGCGATCTCGGCGTTCACCGACTCGGCGATGCGGTCCTTGAAGTCCGCCGGCACCTCGGCGAGGTCGAAGTCCATCCGCGCGGTCAGCGGCTCCATGTTCCCGCCCGTGACCAGCGCTCCGAAGTCCCGGAAGACGACCCCGGTCAGTACGTGCAGCCCGGAGTGGGTGCGCATCAGGGACGTCCGCCGCTCGTCGTCGAGTGCACCCCGGACCGCCGTCCCCACCGGCGGCACCGGGTCCCCCTCGGCGGGGATCAGGTAGAGCTCGTCGCCCTTGCGGGTGCCGGCGATCCGGGTGCGGACGCCTCCCCAGAGCAGCACGCCCTCGTCCGGCGGCTGGCCACCGCCGCCCGGGTAGAACGCCGACCGGTCGAGCACGATGCCCTGCTCCGGATCGACGGCGAGGACGGTCGCGTCCCACTCCCGGACGGTGGAGTCGGCGAGGTCGAGACGGTGGGTGTGCCCGTGGTGGTGGGTCGCGCTGGTCACGCCCGCATGCTGCCGTGCCGGAGGCCGTGGGCGACAGGGCCTCTGCCCCCGAGTGGACCGAAGCGACCCGCCGCTGAGCGTTGACCCCGCGGACCCGCGGCGAGGACAGTCGGGGGTGCGGCGGTGCCGTAGGGGCGCCGCCCCCTCCGGAGAGGAGGAGTGGCATGAACGCGCGCTCCACCACCATTCGCGGGAACCCCGAGGCCATCGACGCCGGGATCTCCTACATCCGCGACAGGGTCATGCCGGCCGTCCAGGGGATGGACGGCTTCGTCGGCCTGTCGATGCTGGTAGACCGCGAGAGCGGCCGGTCCATCGTCACCACCGCCTGGTCCGAGGCCGATGCCATGAGCCGGAGCGCCGCCGGGGTGAAGGCCATGCGCCGGCGCGCCGCCGAGATCATGACCGGCGAGATCGAGGTCATGGAGTGGGACATCGCCGTCCTGCACCGCAAGCACGCGACCCACAACGGCGCCTGCGCCCGGGTCATCTGGACCCAGGGCGACCCCACCGAGATGGACCGGCTGGTCGACACCTTCCGGATGGCGTTGCTGCCGCGGATCGAGGAGCTGCCGGGCTTCGTCAGCGTCAGCCTCATGGTCGACCGGGCGGCCGGCCGGACGGCGACGTCGGTCAGCTACGACAGCCGGCAGTCGATGGCCGAGGCGGAACAGCCCGGCATGGCGCTGCGGCAGGAGTTCGCGCGGGACATGGGCCTGGACGTCACCGACGTCGCGGCGTTCGACGTGGCCCTCGCCCACCTGCGGGTGCCCGAGACGGTCTGAGCGCGTCGGGCCCGGTGCAGGGCCGGCGCCCCCGAGGTGCCGGCCCGCCCCGTCAGGCCGCCCGCGCCGAAGGCTTCCGGGACGTCTGGTGCTGCGCCGCAGCGGCGGCCAGGACGTCCCGGTCCAGCCACTCGAGCAGGAACTTCGAGCCGTACACCTCGACGACGCTGACCTCGTCGGGGACGTGCCGAGTTGCGGGTGTCGCGGTCATGCGCCCATCTGAGCACCGCCCCGTGACGGGTTCGTGGACTGCAGGAGTCGGCCATGTGTCCGTTGTCGAGGTGTCCGTTATCGAGCGGCACAGCCAGACCGGGAGCATCCTCGTCCTGCGAGATCCTCCGATCACGACAGGACGGGCACCGTGACGACGTCTGACCCGAACGCGACGACCGGGGAGCGCGGCCGCCACGTCCGCTCTGCCACCTCCCCGGAGCGGGAGCCGCACGAGAACAAGGCTCCCGACGACGCCGCCCCCGAGCCGGCGCAGGACGACCGAGCGGCAGAGGCCACCGCGGCGCCGGGTGACGCTCCGCAGGACCCGCAACAGCAGCCGACGGTCCCGGGCCCGGGCGACGGCGACCAGCCGCAGAAAGCGGACAAGCGCGCCTGGTTCCGGCCGGGCGCCGCGACGCACCCGCTCGGCCACCACCCGGCCGGCAACTCCCTGCTCATGAGCTCCGGCCTGCTCACCGGCCTCGCGCTGGCCCCCATGGTGTTCGACCAGCTCGACTTCGACATCGCCACCCGTGCCGCCCGCACCGCGCGCAGCGCGGCGGCGTCGTGGCCCGGCGGCGGCGAGCCGTGGTTCTGGCCGGCGTGGGTGGCGCTGCTGGCCGGGGCGGTGGCGCTGCTGCTGCTCGCGGTGGCCCTCGCCGGCGTCCGGCTGCCCGACCTCGTCGTCCTCGTGCTGGGCGCCGTCCTCGCCGTGACGACGGCGCGGGCGGCCTGGGCGACGCTCGCCGTCGTCAACGCCCGGCTGTGGGACCTGATCCCGGTCGCGCTGATCTGCCTGCTCGCCTTCGGGCTCGCGGTGTCCGGAGCGGCGCACTGGCGCTCGCCGGACGGCGACAGCCCGGGGAGCGGAGCCGGCGGAGCAGCGGGCGTGGCGATCGCCGGGGTGGCCCTCGCACTGCTGCTGCTCGCCGGCGGGGCCACCGTCGCCAGCGTGCAGGCGAAGGGCCTCGGGCCCGGCGGACCTCCGCAGGCCCTCGCCGGACTGCTGAGCACCCGGGCCGCCGACGCCGCCGCGGTCGACGACCTCGCCGGCCCGTGGGTCCCTCAGGTCGCGGCCGCGCAGGTGGCCGACGACCCGGCCGCCACCGCCTACTCGACGGTCCACCGCGACTGGACGGCGCGGACCCCGGCACTCCTGGTGCGCGGCGACGACGTCACCGGTCTCGACGACAGCTGGTGGCTCACCGTGGCCGCCCAGGGGTTCGCGTCCGAGGCCGAGGTGCAGGCGTGGTGCACCGCCAACGCCCTCCCCGGGTGCACGCCGGTGCAGGTCAGCGGCTGATCAGACCACCCGGGTCAGCGCCGGCCACAGGGCGTCGGGTCCGCCGGCGAGCACGCCCGCACCGAGCACCCGCGACCAGGCGAGGTCGCTGCCGGCCTCGTCCCGCCACGACCAGAGCCGCCGCGTCAGGTGGTGCAGCTTGTGCTCCTGGGTGAACCCGATCGCACCGTGCACCTGGTGCGCCAGCCGGGCGACGACCTCGACGGCGGCACCCGCCCGCACCTTGGCCGCAGCGGCGGCCAGGACGACGTTCTCACCCCGGTCCAGCGCCTGCACCGCGGCATCGGTCAGCGCCGTCACCGCGGTCACCTCGCCAGCCATCTCGGCGAGCTCCATCTGGATGGCCTGGAACTTGCCCAGCGGGCGGCCGAACTGGTGCCGCTCCCCGGCGTACTGGACGGTCCAGGCCAGCACCTGCTCCAGCGCGGCCGCCAACTGCACCGACCTCGCCAGCGCGTAGCGCGCCCGCAGCTCCGACGCCTGGGCCGCGGTGAGCAGCGCCCCCGACGTACCGACCCGGTCGAGCACCAGGGTGCCGCGCGGCTCGCCGGCCAGGTTGGAGGCATCGGTCGCCGGCAGCGACGACGCGTCGACCAGCGCGAGGACCGCACCCTCGATGCCCGCCGGCGCGGGCGCGAGGACGACGACGTGCTGCGCCACCCCCGCCCAGGCGACATCGGGCACCGTCCCGGTGAGCGTGAACCGCCCCGGGCCGTCCCCGTTGTCGACCGGGTGCACGGTCACGGCGTCACCGAGAGCGAAGGTGGTCGGGTGCTCCGGCGACGGCAGATCGAGGTCGGCGGTCAGCAGCGCCGGCCCGGCGACGAGCAGCTGCTCGGCCACCGGCACCGCCCCGGCACCGGCGGCCAGGGTGCGGACGATCGCCACCGCGTCGGCCAGCTCACCGCCCGAGCCGCCGGCCTCCTCGGGCAGCCCGACACCGGTCAGCCCCGCCTCGGCGAGGGCGCCCCACAGCCCGGCGTCCCAGCGCCGCTCCGCCGTCAGCGCGAACGGCTCGAAGCCGCCGAGGATGTCCCGGACGGTCTCGACCACGAGGTCCTGATCACTCACCGGAGGCCCAATCCACGCGCCACGATCCCTCGCAGGATCTCGTTGGTCCCGCCCCTGAGCGTGTACCCCGGCGCGTGCAGCTGCGCCTCGGCCAGTGCCCGGCCCAGCGGATCGGGCGAGTCCAGCGACGGCGTCACGTCGACCACCCGGCGGACCTCCTCGATCACGTCGGCCTCGAACGTCGTCCCCACGTCCTTGACCAGCGCCGCCGGGATGTTCGGCAGCTCGCCACGATCCAGAGCAGCGGCGATCCGCAGCGACATCTGCCGGAGCGCCAGGATGCGCGCGGACAACCGGCCCAGCGTCGCCAGCGCTGCCGGGTCGCCGGTCTCCGCCACCCGCCGGCCGAACTCGGCGACGAGTGGATACGTCGACAGGAACCGCTCCGGGCCCGACCGCTCGAAGGCCAGCTCGGCGGTCACCTGGTGCCAGCCGTTGCCCTCCTCGCCGAGCAGCATGTCGCCCGGGACGACGACGTCCTCGAACACGACCTCGTTGAAGTGGTGCCCGCCGTCGAGGATGCGGATCGGGTTGATCGTGATGCCCGGCAGCGACAGGTCGATGAGCAGCTGCGACATGCCGGCGTGCCGGTTCGCGGAGTCCGACGGCGAGGTGCGCACCAGCACGATCCCGTAGTGGGAGTGGTGTGCGTTCGACGTCCACACCTTGGCGCCGTTGACCACCCAGTCGCCGTCGCCGTTGCGGGTGGCCTTGGTGCGGATCGAGGCGAGGTCGGAGCCGGAGTCGGGCTCGCTCATGCCGATGACGAAGAAGCACTCACCCGCCGCGATGCGCGGCAGGATCTCCTGGCGCTGCTTCTCGGTGCCGTAGGTGAGCAGGTTCGGCCCCGACTGGCGGTCGGCGATCCAGTGCGCCGCGACCGGGGCGCCGGCGGCGAGCAGTTCCTCGGTGACGGCGTAGCGCTCCATCGCCGACCGCTCGTGCCCGCCGTACTGCTTCGGCCAGGTCATCCCGAGCCAGCCGCGCTCGCCCAGCTTCTTGGAGAAGGCCGGGTCGACGCCGGACAGCCAGGTGTCCACATGGGTGGTGAAGCTGCCGGCGGCCAGCTCGGCGGCGAGGAACTCGCGGACCTCCGCCCGCAGCTGCTCGGCCGCCTCCGACCGCGGCGCGGGCGCCAGTGTCAACGAGTTGCTGCTCATGCGACTCCCCACGTCGGTGTGGCCGTGCTCAAGGTCGGTTGTACAGGGCGACGCGAGCCGGTTGCCCACCGCCCGTCGAACGCGACATCGCCGAGGGCGATTCGATGGTCAGGGCTGCGTCATGAGTGCGACGAGGAATCCCCGCGCCGAGGGCGTGCCACTCGGCACGCCGCTAGGGCGACGGAGGAAGCCACCGCTCCAGCGCCCCGATGACCGCGTGCTTGCCCGAACTGAGTAGCGGTAGGAGCGGTGTTCCCCGTAGCACTTCGTGCCGACGCCCGGACGGCGCGCCGCACGGGGCGAACGAGCCGCTTGTTTCCGGATCGATTCAGCGGCGGGACGAGGCGGTCACCAGGCGTTTCGGAGACTTGACCCTCCGATCCGACACGCTGGAGTCCGGTTCCTCGTCCGGCCGGCCCCGCGTGTGCCGCCAACCTTCTCGCGACCTGTCCGGACAGTGACCGGCACCAGTGCGAGGAGCACCCAGGAAGGCGGGGGCGCCGGTGTCCGAGACATTGCTGACCGTGTTCGGCGTCGGCGCCGCCCTCGGGAGCTACGTCGGCTACCACGTCGGCGTATGGCGTGCCGCTTCGCGCGCAGCCCGGGCCACCTACCGCACTCAACGCGGCCTGCGCTGAGACCCTTCCGCCCGGGCCCGGTCGCTCCCGGGACGCCGGGGCGGACCGTCAGTCGTGCTCGTCGTGCTCGTCGTGCTCGTCGTGCTCGGCCGGGCCGCGGGTCAGCTGGCGGAGCTCGCTCACCACGTCGGTCGCCACCGCACCCAGGGAGTTCAGCGCGTCCGACACGAGCCGCCGCACGCCCGTGACGTCCACGCCGAGGCCTGAGGCGAGACCGGAGCCGAGACCGGCACCCAGGCCGGTCACCACGTCCCTCCCGCGGAGCTCGCCCGTCGCGCCCTGCTGCTCGGCGAGGTCGGGGCACCAGCGCATCGCGTCACCCGACATCGACCAGTCACCGGTCGCTCCGTCGATCGCGGTCGCCACCGGGTTCGGGCGAGAGTCCATGGCCGCCTCCAGCGCAGGGTCCCCCGCCATGGTCACCCCAACTGCAGCATCGCGGAAGAGGTGCGGCTCAGCCGACCCGGGTCAGTGCGAGGAGGGCGATGTCGTCGGCCCGGTGGGTGCCGGTGAGGTCGGCCAGCACGCGGTCGCACAGCTCGTCGGGGTCCGACGTCCTCGCGTCGACAGCGGCCGCGAGCAGATGCGCGAGCCCCTCGTCGATGTCGGCCGCCCGGCTCTCGACCAGCCCGTCGGTGAACAGCAGCAACGTCGCGCCGACCGGCAGCACGCCCGCCCACTCCAGCGCCGGCGCGGGTGCGGGCGGCGCCCCCAGCATGCGGCTCGGGGTCACCGGCAGGAACTCGGCGTGCCCGGCCGTGATGAGCAACGGAGGGGGGTGACCGGCCGAGGCGATGCGCAACTGCCCGGTGCCCGCGTCGAGCGACGCGAACAGCGCCGTCGCCATCCGCTGCATCCCGAGCAGCGACCAGCTGGCCTGCAGCCGGTCGATCACCGCGCTCGGCGTCGGCCGGTCCGCCAGCAGGGCGCGGTAGACCGAGTTCAGCTGGCCCATGGTCGCCGCGGCCGTGATGTCGTGCCCGACCACGTCGCCGACCGCGAGGGCGACCTGACCGTCGGGGAGCTGGACGACGTCGTAGAAGTCGCCGCCCACCTCTGCTCCGTAGGTCGCGGGGAGGTAGCGCACCGCCGTCGACAGCCCCGGGAGCGGCGGCGGGTCCGGTGGCAGCAGGTTGGCCTGGAGCGTGTGGGAGGTCCGGACGTCGAGCTCGTAGCGCTGGGCCTTGGCGACGACGAGCGCCACCTGCAGGGCGAGCTGCTCGGCGACCTCCACGTCGGCCTCGGTGAACGAGCCGCGCTGCCGGTCGGCGCAGATGGTCACCACGCCGAGGCGCCGTCCCTCGGCCATCAGCGGCACGGCGACGATGCTGGTCAGGTCGAGGCTCTGGGCGACCTCGGCGTGCCGCTCGTCGGAGGAGATCGAGCTCAGGAACTCGGGCCGCACCATGCGGACCCACTGCGTCTGCCCCTCGCGGAGCGCCCGGATGCTCGGGTGGGACTCCCGGCGGGCGGTCAGGTGCCGTTCGCGCACCTCGTCGGCCAGGTGCTGCAGCTGAGGGTCGCGGTGCCGCGCCGCAGGGCGGGTCAGGCCCTGCTCGGTGACCAGGTCGATGACGCACAGATCGGCCAGTGTCCCGACGGCCAGCTGGGCCAGCCGCTCGACTGTCTCGCTGACGTCCGCGGCACCGGCCAGCAGGCGGGCCGCCTCCAGCAGGAACGCGGCGCGCTCCGCCTGCCGGGCGGTCTCCTCGTGCAGCAGCGCGCGCTCCAGCGCCTGGCCCGCCTGCCGGCCCAGCGTCGACAGCAGCTCGATGTCGGCCGCCCCGACGGGCTCGACGACCCCGGGCTCGTCGAGGCTGATGAGGTCGCCGTTCGGGGCGTCGCCCAACCCCAGGATGAGCACGCCGAGTCGCCGGCTGTCCGCCGCGACGGGCACTGTCACCAGCTCGGAGAGTCCCGCGCCCGCCATCGCCGCCGCCACCGTCGGCTGCACCGACCGCATCCGCCGATCCAGCTCCACGATTCGGACGCCTTGGGCGAGTTCCAGCGCCAGCTGCCCGTTGGCGGCGTCCCGGAGCGCCGCGAGCAGCTCCGGCGGCAGGCCCTCGGTGTGCACGGCGCGCAGCGCCGGAACCGAGTCGGGGTCGCCGGCGACCCCCTCGTCGACGAGCACGAGCGTCGCCCCGCTCGCCCCCAGCGCGGCCCGACTGCGCTCGACGATGACCGTCGCGACGTCATGCACGGTAGTGGCTGCGGCGAGGTCGGACACGACCATCTGGACGACGCGCGACCGGGCCTCCGACTCCTCCGCCGCGCGCTGGGCGGCCAGCAGCTCCCGCTCGTAGCGCCGCCGCGCGGTCGCCTCGAACAGCGTCGCGCGGACCAGGAGCGGCGCACCCGACTCGTCCCGCAGCTCGACGGCGTTGAGCAGGCACGGCAGCAGCGACCCGTCGACGCGCACGACGTCCAGCGCGATCTCGCGCACCGCGCCCTGCATGCGCAGCAACGGCGCGAGGTGCGTCTCGTGGAACACGCGGCCGCCGACGCTCAGGAGGTCCTGGAACCGCGTGCCGATGAGGTCGTCGGCACGCCGTCCGGTCCACGCGCAGAACGTGCGGTTCACCTTGACGATGCGCCCGTCCGGCAGCGTCGAGAGGTAGCCCATGGGCGCGCTCTCGTAGAGGTCGGCCGGATCCTCCTCGAGCAGCCGGCCCAGCTGCGCCCGAGGGTCCTGACCGGGGTTGCCGACAGGGTCCGTGGCGCTCACCCCGTCAGGAACCGCCGGATCGCGGCAGTCGTCTCCTCGGGCGCGCTCAGGTGCGGGACGTGCCCCGTCGCCTCGAGCTGCGTGAAGGTGCTGCCCGGGATGCGCTCGTGCACGTACCGCCCCACCACCTCGGGTGCGATGACGTCCTCGCTGCACTGCAGGACCAGCACCGGAATCGTGATGCCCGGCAGGTCGGCCCGGTTGTCGGACAGGAACGTGACCCGCGCGAACTGCCGCGCGATGTCGGGGTCGGTGCGGCAGAAGCTGTTGGTCAGCTCCTCCGCGAGCTCCGGGGAGTCGGGGTTGCCCATGATCACCGGCGCCATCTGCGTGGACCAGCCGAGGTGGTTGGCGTCGAGCGAGTCCAGCAGGCCGGCGATGTCGGTCCGGCTGAATCCCCCGACGTAGTCGCCGTCGTCGACGTACCGCGGGTTCGGGCCGACCATGACCAGGGCCCCGAACACCTCGGGGGCCTGCTGCCAGGCGAGGACGCCGATCATCGCGCTCACCGAGTGCCCGACGAGGACGACGTCGGTCAGGCCGAGCTCGCGGCAGACCTCGACGACGTCGGCCGCGTAGCCCTGCAGGGACGAGTACTTCTCCTCGTCGTAGGCGCTGAGGTCGGAGCTGCCCGAGCCGACGAGGTCGAGCAGGACGACGCGGTGGTCGACCTCGAAGTCCGGCGTCACGAACCGCCACATCGCCTGGTCGCAGCCGAAGCCGTGGACGAAGACGACCGGCCGCCCGTCGGGCACCCCGCTCACGCGCACGCAGTTGCGCTGAAGGACGTTCGTCACCCATCGACCCTATTCGACCGTCGCCTGCCGGAGCAGCGCATTCGCCATCTGCTCATCGTCGTCGACCCGCGCGGCCCGGTCCACTCCCGTTCCGGCTCACCCTCGGTCATGAGGAGCGCACGCACGGGGAGACACGACCCGGCCGCGTCGGACAGAGCCGGCAAACGCCTGTCGGACCCCTCCCTGTTGCCCCTAGCGTGCCCCGCATCGCACCGGTAGGACCACCGGTGTCCCCGGCACGACTGCCGAACGAGGTGCCCCATGACCGCGACCGCGGTTCGGACGACCGGTCTCATCCCCAGCCCCCGCGCCGCCGCCGACGACGCGGCGCCGACGGACGCCGGCGCGGGGACCGCCGCCGGCCGGGCGGCGGCCTACCAGCGCGTGCTGCACCAACTGGTCCGCCGGGAGCTGCGGCTGCTCGCCGACCTCGCCGCCTGGGCGCCCGACGACGAGGACGAGCGGACCACGGCGCTCACCCGGCACGCGCACCTGATCAGCCGAATCCTGCTGCACCACCACACCGTCGAGCGCGAGTCGGTGTGGCCGGTGCTCCTGCGTACCGCGGGCGGCGCGGCCCAGGACGCGGTCCGGGACTGGACGGCCGCCTGTGCGCGCCTCGACCACATGCTCCGCGACCTCGACACGGCCGCCCGGCAGTGGCAGGTGGCCGGCACGGCCCCCGCCCGCAACGCGTTCGCGGCGGCCTGCCGGGCGCTCGCCGATGCGGTGCGGGCCCAGACCGCCGAGGAGGAGCGCACCCTGCTCCCCCTGCTCGCCGAGCACCTGGCCGACGAGGACTGGGCCGCGATCGCCGCGTCGTCGCACTGCCGGCTGTCCGGACCGGAGCAGCTGTTCGTGCTCGGCCTGGCGCTCGAGGACTCCTGCGCCGGTGACCGCGCACGCCTCATCGACGGGCTCCCGCGGTCGGTGCGCGCCGCATGGCGGGTGTACGGCGCCCGCCGGTACCGGTCGGCGGTCGTGCGCCTGCGCGGCGCCCCGCCCGCGGCTTAGGCGGGGGCGTCAGGGCGGGTCAGTAGCGGGACGTCCCGCAGTCGCGGCAGCGCTTGCGCATCGTCGCCGTCACGCCGTGGCAGTTGTCGCAGACCCAGGTGGCCTGCTCGACGGGTCGCTCCGTGGTGGTCGTGCTCATGGCTGATCCCCCTCCTCGAGTGCTGGCAGGAACGCTAGGCAGCGAACGTGTCAGGAAGGTGACGCCTGGGTTGCGCTTGCCTCCCAACTAATTCCACGCCCCAGCGCAGCGATGAGTTCCGGCGCCGCCCCGGGTCGTCCCGGTATGACGACGACCTTCGTACTGGTGCCCGGCGCAGGTGGGGACACCCTGTTCTGGTACCGCCTCGTGGCCGAGCTGGATGACCGCGGGCACGCTGCACTCCCGGTCGAGCTGCCGGTCCGCGACGACTCGGCCGGCCTGGACGCCTACGCGGACGCGGTCGTGGCGGCGATCGGGAACCGCTCCCCCGTCGTGCTGGTCGCCCAGTCGATGGGCGGCCTCACCGCTCCCCTGGTGGCCGAACGGGTGCCCGCGCAGCTGCTGGTGCTGCTCAACGCGATGATCCCGCGACCCGGTGAGACCGGCGGCGAGTGGTGGACGGCCACCGGGCAGGGCGAGGCGGCCGCCGCCTACCGGCGAACCCTCGGCCTGCCCGCGGAGCTCGACGACGACGCCACCTACTTCCACGACGTCCCGGCCGACGTGGCCGCGGTCTACATGGACCAGGAGTTCGCCCAGTCCGGCCGGCCGTTCGAGGACCCCTGGCCGCTGGACCGCTGGCCCGACGTCGCCACGCGGGTGGTCGCCGGCCGCGAGGACCGGCTGTTCCCCCTGGAGTTCCAGCGGAAGCTCGCCGCCGAGCGGCTGGGTCTGGACGTCGACGAGGTGCCCGGCGGCCACTGCGCGGCGCTGAGCCACCCGGTCGAGCTCGCCGACCGGCTGGAGAGCTACCTCGGGTCGAGGTAGGCGACGCCGCTGTCGAGGTCGATCCGGGCCCAGGGCGGGGCGCCGTCCTCGACGTCGTCCCGGCGCATCTCCCGCACGCGCTGCTCCTCGAGGTCGACGGCCTTGCCGGGGAGGAGCGCGGCAGAGAAGACGTCCATCCCACCCGCGCTGAGGGCGTGCCGCTCGGCGGAGTGCAGCCGGCTGCGGCGGCCCAGCCGCGACCAGGCATGCTCGAACGCGGCCAGGACGACCAGGAGGATCACCAGGCCCGGCAGCGTCAGCGCGAACAGCGCACCCATGCGAGGACCCTAGCGCGGGAAGCGTGACAGCACGGTGGCTGCGCGTGCACAATGAGGAATTGCCGCGAATTGCGGCGAGCAAATGAATTACGACCATTCTAGCGGGAGACGAAAAGCTTGTCGACGGTTCGGCCCGAGGTCGCGCACGCGGCCGACCTGGCGGGAGAGCAGCAGTACGTGGGCGGTCTGTACACGCGCCTGGACGAGCTCCGGGCCCGCACGGTGCGGCGGCTCGAGGAGCAGCTGGCCCTGGTCCCGCACAACCCGCAGGCCATCGGGGAGCGCGAGGCGCAGGTGGAACTGCACACCCAGCGGATCGTCGCGCTCGACGCCGCGGAGAGCGGGCTCTGCTTCGGCCGCCTGGACCGCCACGACGCCGACGTCCCCCGCTACATCGGCCGCATCGGCCTCTCGGCCGAGGACGGCGCGGAGGAGCCGCTGCTCGTCGACTGGCGCGCCCCCGCCGCCCAGCCGTTCTACACCGCCACTCCCCTGCACGACCTGGGCGTCCGACGGCGCCGGCACATCCGCACTCGTGGCCGCACGGTCGAGTCCATCGCCGACGAGACGCTGGACCTCACCGCCCCCGACGTCGCCGAGCGCGCCGGCCCGGCCAGCGAGTCGGTGCTCCTCGCCGCGCTGAACGCCACCCGGACGGGGCGGATGACCGACATCGTCCGCACCATCCAGGCCGAGCAGGACCGGATCATCCGCGCCGATGCCCGCGGCGTCGTCGTCGTCCAGGGCGGCCCGGGCACCGGCAAGACCGCCGTCGCGCTGCACCGCGCCGCGTTCCTGCTCTACACCCACCGCGAGCGCCTGGCCCGGAGCGGTCTGCTCGTCGTCGGACCCACGCCGACGTTCCTGCGCTACATCGCCGACGTCCTCCCCTCCCTCGGCGAGACCGGCGTGGTGCTCACCGACCTGGGCGGACTGCGGCCCGGGCTGCACGCGCAGGCACCCGAGCGGCCGGAGGTCGCCGAGGTCAAGGGCCGGCTGGCCATGGCCGACGTGGTCGCCGCCGCCGTGCGCGGCCGGCAGGCAGTCCTCGACCGGCCGGTGGAGCTGGACATCGACGGGACGCTGCTGCGGTTCGCCAAGGCAGACGCCGCCCGGATCCGCTCCCGCGCCCGGAGCGCGTCCCGGATGCACAACGAGGCCCGGCCGGCCGCCGCCCGGGCGGTCATCGAGCTGGTCGCGCGCAAGTACGCCGACAAGCTCGGGGAGAACGTCCTCGGCGGCGCCAACCTGCTGGGCGAGGGCGACGTCGCGGCGCTGCGCCGGGAGGTCGCCGCCGAACCCGCCGTCCACTCCCTGATCGACCGGCTGTGGCCCCGGCTGACCGCCGAGAGCCTGGTCGCGGACCTGCTCGCCGACCCTGCGCGGCTGGCCGCCGCCACCCCGGGCTGGAGCGACGCCGACCGGGCTCTGCTGCACCGGCCTGCGTCGTCCCCGTGGACCCCGGCGGACGTCCCGCTGCTCGAGGAGGCCGACGAGCTCCTCGGCGTCGACGACTCCGCGCAGCGCGCGGCGGCCCGCCGGGAGGAGCAGCGCAGGCTGCGGCACGCGCAGGAGACCCTCGACCTGCTGCACGGCTCCCGCTCGCAGGACAGCGAGACCGAGGACGAGTCGGAGGAGCTGTCGGCCGGCGACCTGCTCGACGCGCAGAGCCTGGCCGAGCGCCAGGAGGAGGTCGACACCCGGTCCACCGCCGAGCGCGCCGCCGCCGACCGCAGCTGGACCTACGGGCACGTCATCGTCGACGAGGCGCAGGAGCTGTCGGCGATGGCGTGGCGGCTCCTGCTGCGCCGCTGCCCCACCCGCTCCATGACCGTGGTCGGTGACGTCGCGCAGACCGGTTCGGCGGCCGGGGCCTCGAGCTGGGCGGAGGTGCTCACCCCGCACCTCGGCTCGTCGTGGCGGCTGGAGGAGCTCACCGTCAACTACCGGACGCCGGCCGAGATCATGGCCGTGGCCGACGACGTCCTCGCCGCGGGCGGCTCGGGAGGGACGACCGCGCAGGCGGTGCGGTCCACCGGCATGCGGCCGTGGTCCCGGCGCGTCGACGAGGCCGCGCTGGCCGACGCGGTCGCCGAGGCCGCCGCGCAGTTCGACAAGGAGGACGGCACCCTCGCCGTCGTCGTCCCCCGCCACCGGCTGGACGCCGTCGCCGCGGCCGTCCGGACCCGGCTGCCCGAGGCGACCACCGACGGGGACCTCACGGCCGGCGCCGTCGTCCTGGCCCCCGAGAGCGCGAAGGGCCTGGAGTTCGACTCGGTGCTCGTCGTCGACCCGGTCGGGATCGTCGGCGAGGGGATCCGCGGGCACAACGACCTGTACGTGGCGCTCACCCGGGCGACCCAGCGGCTGGGCGTCGTCCACACCGGCGAGCTGCCGGCGATGCTGGCGGGGCTCGACGCCCGTTAGTCCTCGATGACGTCCAGGCCCTGCTCCCGCATCCGGGACAGGTTGTCCAGCATCCCCTGCAGGACCTCCGGATCGTGGCCCACCCAGTCGTCCACCTCGCCGACGACACGCAGCGGATGGCGGCTGCGGTAGGACTCCGTGACGTTGCCGGGGAACCGCTTGTCGGTGACGTTCGGGTCGTCCTCGAACGGGCCCAGGGGCTCGACGACGTAGATGCGTCCCCGCTCCCCGGTCCCGGCCATCGCGGTCGCCAGCTCCGCTCCCCAGACGGCCGTCTCCAGGACCGCGGTGAAGTAGACGTGGTTCATCACCCGGCCTTCGTGGAAGTTGGAGCCGCGGCCGGGAACGAGCTCGTCGCCGACCGCGAGCGCGGACCTCGTCCCGTGGAAGAAGGGTCCGGTGATGTGCTCGCAGTGCGCGTAGGTGACGGGGACGCGGGTGCTGGTCTCGTCCGGCATCCCGTCACCGTACGAGCGGCACGACGAAGGGCCCGGCAGCATCCGCTGCCGGGCCCCAGATGACGCGCCGGAGTCCGCTACAGGCGGGCCCACACGTCGTCACGCATCCTCAGGACGACCACGCCCGCCCAGCCGAGGCCGATCGCGACCAGGCCGGTGCCGATCGAGGGCAGCCACGGGTCGCCGGAGAAGAGCGTGAAGACGACCCAGCCGACGACGTTGAGCACCAGCGGGTAGACCGGGATGGCGCGGGCCCGCCAGGCGGCGTAGACGGCCAGGTTGATGCCGAGAGCGATGCCGAACACGCTGGTCGCCGCGATGATCGCGCCCTGTCCGTAGCTCCCGGCCAGGTTCCAGATCTCGAGCGCCTGGTCCGCGGGCAGGGAGTTGGCCAGCGCCACATCGTAGAAGTCGACGACGATGATGCCGGACAGGCCGGAGCCCAGGCCGGCGAGCAGCAGAGCCGCCAGCGACGTCCTCGGCGCTCCCCGGCGGGCCAGCCGGACGAGCGTGAACGCCGCCGGGACCAGCAGCAGGTAGCCGAAGTGCAGGACGACGGCGGCCCACAGGATGTTCGACTTGTGGTCGACCCCGGTCTGCAGGTACTCGGCGTGCGTCTCGTTCTGGTACGGGATCATCAGCAGACTGACGCACGTCAGCGTGCCCGCGCCCAGCAGCGAGAGCGCCCCGCCGATGCGGCGGAACCGGGTCTGCGGCTTCAGGTCGGTGGCCGCGCTGGTGGCCGGCTCGGTGGTCTGCTCGTTGGTCTGCTCGTTGGTGGCTGTCATCGGGATCGGGGTCCTTCCGGGGGTCGAGGTGTTCCGGGGAGAACCCTCGTGCGCCCGGCGTCCCCGGTCCCAGGGACGGCCGTCCCGAACTCCCGGGCGGCGCGAGATCGGCGATCTCGCCCCCTTGCGGACCCTGATGGGGACGAGATCGCCGATCTCGCCCCCAGGTCAGTCGGGCGTCGCGTAGCGGAACGCCGCCCGCTCGCCGCGCTCGAACGGCCGCCGGAAGGCCAGCCACCACAGCGTGGACGCCGGTCGTCCGAGGAACGTCGAAGCCGCGGCGCGCCCGTCGGGCGGGAGCTCGTGCATGACCCAGGCCAGCGTGAACGGGATCAGCTTGGCCGGGTAGCCGGAGCCGACCTGCTCGTCCAGGCGCGCCCAGTCCTCGGGGGTGAGGAAGCGCTGCACCAGGGCGAGCGCGTCCCGCTCCTCGTGACCGAGGTGGGCGCCGAGCCGCTCGGTGGTCCGCGTCAGGTCCGCGACCAGCGCCGCGTGGGCCGTCTCGTCGGACCGCCCCGCGAGCGTCGCGAAGCCGCGGTGGCACGCCGCCAGCATCGGGTCGATCTCGGCGTGCTCGGCCTCCATCGCCTCGAGGGTCGCCCGGTCCGCGGGAGACCCCCCGGCCTCGACCGCCGCGACCAGCACCGGCCAGATGTAGGCGTCCTCGCCGCTGTGGTGGTGGTGCAGGATCGCCGAGAAGCGCTGCCACCGCTGGTCCAGCGCCTGCCAGGTCCGGCGGTCGGCCACCGGGGTCCCCCGGACCGCCCGGGAGAAGTTCGCGAGGTCGCGCCGGAAGGCGTGGTGCATCAGGAACATCGGCGTGAGGTCGACCGGGCCGTCCGGCGCCGCGGCCTGCCCGGGCAAGGTCAGCTGACCGTGGGTCGACGTGCTGCTCATGCGGGGACACCTCCTGCTGGGCGGCCGCCTGCCGGCCGGCACGCCGTCACTGTCGTGGTCGGCACTTGGAGGCCACTGAAAGCGCACTGGGGTACGACGGGACCTGTTCCGGCGGGACCGCCCGGGGCAGGATGTCGCCCGTGCCGGGCGCCGCCGACCGCTCCCCCGTGCCCGGCGTGCGCCGCTGGCTACCGGGGCTCCTCGCCACGCTCGGGGTCGGCTGCACCCTCGCCGCACTGGCCGTCGGCGCGCTGGTCGAGGGCGCCCGGCCGGTCGACGCCGGCGACGCCACCCTCGGCATCCTATACCCGCTGGTCGCCGCGCTGGTCCTCGGCCGGCAGCCCGGCACCCTGGTCGGGCGCCTGCTCATGGTCAGCGCCGTCACCGGCCCCTATCTGCTGGCCGCCGAGTACGTGCTGCTCACCGGCACCACCGACGGTGTGCTGCCGTCCGCCGCCGCCTGGCTGGCCGCGTGGGGCTTCGTCCCCTACTACGTGATCGTCGCGCTGGTCCCGCTGTACTTCCCCGACGGGACGCTGCCCTCGCCGCGCTGGCGGCCGATCGCCCGGGTGCTGGCCACGGTGGTCATCGCCGGCACGGTCGCGGCGATGTTCCGCGACGGCCCGCTCGACTACGCCCCGGATTTCGGCAACCCGCTGGCCGTCGAGGGCGCCTGGGTGAACGCCGTCCTGCTGGTGTGCTCGTTCACCGCCTTCCTGGTCGGTGGTGGGGTCGGTGTCGCGGCCCAGCTCGTCCGCATGCGCCGGGCCTCGGGCGTCGAGCGGACTCGCCTGCAGTGGCTGCTGCTCGGGGAGTCGGTGCTGTTCGTCTGCGTCATCGCCTCCCTGGTACTCGACCTCCCGGTGGTGTCCAGCGCGCTGTTCGCCGTCGGGTTCGCCGCGCTGCCGGTCGCGGTCGCCGTCGCCGTGCTGCGGCACGGGCTCTTCGACGTCGGCCTGGTGGTCAGCCGCGCGGTGGTGTTCAGCGTCCTGTCCGGCCTGCTGCTCATCGCCTACGCGGTGCTGGTGGCGGTCGTCGGTGAGCTGAGCGCCGGCGAGCGGCGGTTCGCCGTGGCGGCAGCGGCCCTTGCGTCCCTCGCCGCCGCGGCCGGCTGGGAGCGGGCGCAGCGGGCGGTCGACCGGCTGCTCTACGGCGAGCGCCGCGATCCGCTTGCCGTCGCGACCCGGCTCGGTTCCCGGCTGGACTCCGCGGCCGCCCCCGCCGAGGCGCTCCAGGCGCTCGTCGACGAGACCGCCCGGGCGCTCCGGTTGCCCCGGGTGGAGATCACCCCGGCCGACCCCCGGCTCCCCGCCGCGACGTCGGCCGACGAGCGCCGGCTGGAGGGGACGCCCGATGTCCTGCCGCTGGTCACGCTGGGCCGCGAGGTGGGCCGGATGGCGGTCACCCACCGGCACCCGGGCGAGCGGTGGCGCCGGTCGGAGAAGGACGCCCTGAACGACGCCGCCCGGCGTGCCGCCGCCCTGGTCTGGGCGGCCGGGCTGGTCGCCGACCTGCAGGCCGGTCGCGAGCGGATCGTCGCCGGACGCGAGGAGGAGCGCCGCCGGCTCCGGCACGACCTGCACGACGGCGTCGGCCCCGAGCTCGCGAGCATGGCGCTGCAGCTCGAGCGGCTGGCCGGGAAGCTGTCCGGCGACCCGGCCCTGGCCGACCTCGCCGGCCGGCTGCGCGACCAGATGCGCCGCACCGTGGCGGCGGTCCGGCGCGCGGTCGACGACCTGCGACCGCCCGCCCTCGACGAGCTCGGCCTGGTGGAGGCGCTCCGCGAGCAGGTGGCCGCCTACCGGCTGCCGGTGCCGGCCGGCGGCGGCGGGGAGGCCGACGCCCGCGTCACCGTGACCGCCGAGCCCCTGCCGTCCCTGCGGGCGGCGGTCGAGGTGGCCGCCTACCGGATCGCCACGGAGGCGGTCGCCAACGCGGTCCGCCACGCCGGGGCGTCGACGTGCACGGTGTCGCTGGCACTGGTCGCCGAGGACCTGCTGGTGGAGGTGAGCGACGACGGCCGCGGCGTCCCGGCGGATGCGGCCCCGGGGGTCGGCTCGACGAGCATGCGCGAACGGGCGGCGGAACTCGGCGGCAGCCTCGACGTGACGTCCACGCCCGGCGCCGGCACCACCGTCCGCGCCCGGCTGCCGCTGGCCGCCCGATGAGCGCGCCGATCCGCGTGGTGGTCGTCGACGACCACCCGCTCTACCGCGAGGGTGTGGCCGACGCGCTCGGCGACGCCGACGACATCGATGTCGTGGGCACAGCGGCCGACGGCCAGACAGGGGTCGCCGTGGTGACCGACCTGCGGCCCGACGTCGTCCTCATGGACCTGCGCATGCCGGGCGGAGGCGGCGTCCCGGCGACGGCGGCCATCACCGCCCGCCTCCCGGGCACCTCGGTCGTCGTCCTCACCATGAGCGACGACGACTCGGTGTTCGCCGCCCTGCGCGCCGGTGCCCGCGGCTACCTCCTCAAGGAGAGCGAGGGCGCGGACATCGCCCGGGCCGTCCGGGCGGCGGCCCGCTCGGAAGCGGTGTTCGGGCCGCGGATCGCCGATCGCGTGCTGGCCTTCTTCGCGTCGTCCCGCGCCCGTGCCGCGGCGGTCCCCTTCCCCGACCTGACGGACCGCGAGCGCGAGGTGCTGGACCTGGTGGCGCACGGCCTGCCGAACGCCGCCATCGCCGCCCGGCTGTTCCTGAGCGAGAAGACGGTCCGCAACCGGGTGTCCGACGTGCTCACCAAGCTGCACGCCGCCAGCCGTGCGGAGGCGGTGGCACTGGCCCGCGACGCAGGACTGGGCCCTACCCCTGCCTGACGCTGCTCCGCACCTGCAGGACCACGCCGCTGGCCGGTCGGGCGGGGATGCGGTGCAGCGCGATGGTGAGGTCCTGCTCGGGCATGGCGACGTCGAGCTGGGCCAGCCTCGTGGCGAGGGCCGCCAGCAGCGCGACGGTGAGCTGCTCGCCGGGGCAGCGGTGGTTGGTGCGCGGGTCGCCGGCACCCTGCGGCACCAGCTCGAACTCACCGATGTCCCGGCCGAGGAAGCGCTCGGGCCGGAACGCGTACGGGTCGCCCCAGATCTCGGCGTCGTGGTTCTGCCCGTACAGGTCCAGCAGCACCATCGAGTTCCTGGGGATGCGTGCGCCGTCCCACTCCACCTCCCGCGGTGCCCGGCCGCCGATGAACGGCGCGAACGGGTAGAAGCGTCGCACCTCGTGCGCCCATGCCTCGGCGAACGCGTCGTCTCCGCTCGCCAGCCGCTTCCGGTTCTCCGGCCACCGGGCGAGCGCGTGCCCGGAGAACGCCAGGAACCAGGCGACGGCGGTCGTCGGCCGGATGATGTTCAGCAGCTCCACGGCGGCGATCCGCGGGTCCAGCTGCTCGCCGGCCGCATCCCGGTGCTGCGCGACCACCTCGACCGCGCTGCCGGCCGGCACCGTCGTGCGGCCGGTCCGGACGTCGTCGACCAGCTGCCCGAGCCAGGCCTCCCGGCGGCCGCGGGCGCGACGTGCCCGCCAGTGCCGGGGACCGCCGGTCGCGAAGCCGTCGACCATGGCCGTCAGGTCGCGGGCCACGCCCGGCACCTCGTCGTCGGTCACCGGCACCCCGGCCCATCGGCACACCGCCCCCGCGATCACCGTGGCCGCCTCGTCCATCAGCACGATCTGCGGACGGCCGGCCCAGCCGTCGACGGCCTCGTCCCAGGCATCGGTCGCCTGCCGAACCAGCGAGGCGATGCCGTCCTCACGCATGAGCAGCGCGATGAACATCGACTTCCGGACCCGGTGCTCGTCACCGTCGAGGGTGTGCACCGCTCCCTTGCCGAACAGCGTCCCCTGCACCGGCTCCGGGATGGCGTGCGCCCGCCGGACGTGGTCCTCGTCGTACAGGAACCGCGCGGCGGCGGGACCCTCGATCGCCGTGACCGGCAGGCCGCCGAGCCGTGCGCCGACGGTCCGGCCGACGGCGGCCCGCCGGCGGTCGGGTAGCCAGCCATAGCCCTTGGTCAGCAGCTGCAGCGCGTTCTCGGGGCGGGGGGTTCTCCGTCCGGGCATGGGGTGGGGGTTGCCCACGCGGACCACCGGACAACCCCGGGGTCAGGCCCCGCAGCCGCCGGCGCCGCACGCGCAGCCGGCGCACGCGGACGAGAGGGTGCGGGCCGGCGCGGGTGCCGGGCGGGCCGCGACCACGCGGAGGCTAGAGGCGCCCACCAGCACCGGCACGGCGAGGACGGCGACGGCCAGAGCGGCGATCACGGTGGCCACGTCGGCGGCCCGCTCCCAGTCCCGGCCGATGCCGGTCGCGACCAGCAGGCCGGTCACCAGCACCGCCCAGACCAGCAGCGCCTGGCCGCCCCGACGGGCCGCTCCGCCTCGGCCGAGCAGCGCGAGGCCCGTGCCGAGCAGCAGGAGGGGGACGGCGACGAGCAGAGCGGTGGCCGCGGCGGCCTCGGAGACCAGTGCGACGACGAGCGCCCCGGCGCCCAGCACCGCGGCCGTGGTGCCCAGCACCCGTGCCCGGCCGGCCAGCTCGGCGGGCGCCTCGGCCGTCCGCGCACCGCGCAGCAGCACCGCCCCGCGCCCGACGAGGAAGGCGCCGATCGCGCCGAGCAGCAGACGGGCACCGGCCTCGTCCCAGAGGACGGCGGTGACCGCGACGGCGAGCATCACGATCCCGAGCACGACCCAGCGGGGCCAGGTGCGCCGCGCGACCTCCGGCGCCACCTCGTCGGTGCTGCTGGTCAGGATGCCGGTTCCGCCGTTCGCCACGGCCCCAGTGTCCCTCACACGGACCGGTGCTTCCGCAGGCACCGCGACGGTGCCGTGTGCCACGCTGAACCGTTGTCGTTCCGCTGCCGAAGGAGCCCGGGGATGAGCGCACGGGGAACGGCCCGCTCGGCCATGGGTGCCGCCGATCGAGCCGGTGAGAACGACGGGCTGGAACACCTCGCGCGGGTCGGGCTGATCGCCTACGGCGTCGTGCACGTGCTGGTGGCCTGGCTGGCGCTGCAGCTGGCGTGGGGAGGGGCGGGCGAGTCCGCCGACCAGTCCGGCGCGATGCAGACCCTCGCCGAGTCGCCGCTGGGCACACCGCTGCTGTGGGTCGTCGCGGTCGGGCTGATCGCGCTCGCCGCCTGGCAGGCCGCGGAGATCCTCCGCTGGCGGCACGGCTGGTCGGCGTCGGGGAAGACGCGCACGCGAGCGCTCAAGAAGTCGGGGAAGGCCGTCGTCAAGGCGGCCATCTACGCCGCGCTGGCCGTGCTGGCGATCCGCTTCGCGTCGGGAAGCGGGCAGTCGAGCTCGCAGGAACAGCAGCAGACCACGGCCGGCGTGTTCGGCTGGCCGGCCGGACGGTGGCTGGTGGCGGCTGCCGGGCTCGTCCTGGTCGGCGTCGGCGTCTACCACGTCTACAAGGGTGTGACGAAGCGCTTCCTCAAGGAGATCGACACAACCGACTGCTCGAGGAGCGCTCTCCGGCTGGTGACGCGGCTGGGGCAGGTCGGCTTCCCGGGCAAGGGCATCGCCCTGGCGGTGGTCGGCGGGCTGCTCGTGTACGCCGCGATCACCTTCGATCCGGCCAAGGCGCAAGGTCTCGACGGAGCGATGCGGACGATCCTCGACCTGCCGGCGGGCCAGATCCTGCTGACCCTGGTCGCCCTCGGCATCGCGGCGTTCGGCGCGTTCTGCCTCGTGCGGGCCCGCTACCCCGAGCGCACCTGATCCCGCGGACGCTCGTGCTCTGAGTCTCCGGGGACTCAGAGCACGAGCGTCCGCACCCCCTCCGGTCGCCGCCCGCGGGCACGTCCCGGACGATCAGCGCGTGCCTTCCCCCCGCTCGCTGCTCGACCGGGTGCACGGCGTCGTCGAGCGGGCCAGGACGGTCACCGATCACCCGGTCCTCACCCACGTCGCCCGGGTCGGGCTCATCGCCTACGGAGCGATGCACCTGCTGATCGGCTACCTCGCCGTCCGGCTGGCCTTCCGGCTGCGGGGGGCGGACGCCGACCAGACCGGTGCGCTCCAGACGGTCGCCGACGGGCCCGGCGGCCGGGTGCTGCTGTGGGCGATCGGGCTCGGGATGCTGGCGCTGGCGCTGTGGCAGGGCGGCGAGGTGCTGCTCTGGTGGCGTGGACTGCTCGACCGCGCCCGCCGCCTGCGCACCGCGATCGTCTGCGTCAAGTGCCTGGCGAAGGCGGCCGTCTACGCCCTCCTCGGGATCACCGCCCTGCTGTTCGGCGTCGGCCTGGAGTACGAGGCGGACGAACGGCTGGCCGACCTCACCGACGAGGCCCTGGAGATCCCGGGCGGCGCGGCGCTGGTGTTCGTCGTCGCAGCGGGCGTGGTCGCCGTCGGTCTGTACACGCTGGTCCGCGGGTTCACCGGCGGCTTCATGCGGGACATCGACCTGCCGGCCGCCCCCGACCGCTGGGAACCGCTGATCGAGGGCCTCGGCCGGATCGGCTACGTCGCCAAGGGCATCGCCTTCGGCCTGGTGGGCGTCCTGCTGTGGCGGGCGGCGGCGTCGGCGGACGTCTCGACCGCGACCGGCCTGGACGGCGCCATGACCGCGATCGCCGGGGTGGCGGCCGGGCCCTGGCTGCTCACGGCGATCGCCGTCGGGTTCGCCGCGTTCGGGGTCTACGCCCTCGCGCGGGCGCGCTACCCCGACCGCGACCCCTCGAGCTGACGGCTACGTGCGCGGGCCACCGGCGACGTAGATGACCTGGCCGGACACGAAGCCGGCGCCCTCGCTGACCAGGAACGAGACGGTGTGCGCGATGTCCTCGGGCTGGCCGGCACGGGCGACCGGGATCGCCGCGGCGCGCTTCTGGACGTAGGGCTCCCACGCCTCCCCGATGCGCTCGGCGGTCGCCTTCGTCATGTCGGTGACGATGAAGCCGGGGGCGATCGCGTTGGCGGTGACGCCGAACTTGCCCAGCTCGATGGCGAGGGTCTTCGTGAAGCCCTGCAGCCCGGCCTTCGCGGTGGCGTAGTTGGCCTGCCCCCTGTTGCCCAGCGCGGAGGTGCTGGACAGGTTGACGATCCGGCCCCACCCCGCGTCGATCATGTGCTTCTGGGCCGCCCGGGTCATGAGGAACGAGCCGCGCAGGTGCACGTGCATGACCAGGTCCCAGTCGGCGTCGCTCATCTTGAACAGCATGTTGTCGCGGGTCACCCCGGCGTTGTTGACCAGCACGACCGGCGGGCCGAGCTCCGCGGCGATGCGGTCGACGGCGGCCTGCACCTGCTCGGCGTCGCCCACGTCGGCCCCCACGGCCAGCGCCCGGCCTCCCGCCGCCTCGATCGCCGCCACGGTGTCGCGGGCGTCATCCTCCTTCAGGTCGAGCACCGCCACGGCGAACCCGTCCTCGGCGAGCCGCCGTGCCGTGGCGGCACCGATGCCGCGAGCCGCACCGGTGACGATCGCGACCCGGCTCACGAGCCGACCCGCTCGAAGACGGCGGCCAGGCCCTGCCCGCCGCCGATGCACATCGTCTCCAGGCCGTAGCGGGCCTCGCGGCGGTCCATCTCGCGCAGCAGCGTGGCCAGGATCCGTCCCCCGGTCGCGCCGACCGGGTGACCCAGGGAGATGCCCGAGCCGTTGACGTTGGTCCGCTCCCAGTCGGTGTCGGTGAAGCCCCACTCGCGGGCGACGGCGAGCACCTGGGAGGCGAAGGCCTCGTTGAGCTCGATCAGGTCGATGTCCGACAGCTTCAGCTCGGCCTGGGCCAGCGCCTTCGCCGTCGCCGGGACCGGGCCGATGCCCATGGTCCCCGGCGGCACCCCTGCCACTCCCCAGGACACCAGCCGCGCGAGCGGACGCAGGCCAAGCTCGGCGGCCTTCTCCGGAGTGGTGACGACGGCGATCGCGGCGCCGTCGTTCTGGCCGCTGGCGTTGCCGGCGGTGACGGTGGCGTCCGGGTCGTCCTTGCCCATGATCGGGCGGAGCTTCGCCAGCGTCTCGACGTTCGAGTCGGGACGGATGTGCTCGTCGCGGTCGACGACGGTGTCGCTCTTCCGGCCCTTGACGGTCACCGGCACGATCTCGTCGGCGAACCGGCCCGCCTCGGCAGCGGCGGCCGCGCGCTGGTGGCTCCGGACGGAGTACTCGTCCTGCTCCTCGCGGCCGATCCGGTACTCGCGGCGCAGGTTCTCGGCGGTCTCGAGCATGCCGCCGGGCACCGGGTGGTTCCGGCCGCCGGCCGTGACCCGGCCGCGGGCCAGACCGTCCTGCAGCAGCACACCGGGGCCGGCCTTCACGCCCCAGCGCATGGCGGTGGAGTAGAACGGCGCGTTGCTCATCGACTCCGCACCACCGGCGAGGACCAGGTCGGACGCGCCGGACTGCACCTGCATCGCGGCGTACAGGACCGCCTGCAGGCCGGACCCGCACCGCCGGTCGATCTGGATGCCGGACGCGGTGACGGGGAGGCCGGCGTCGAGGGCTGCCACCCGGCCGATCGCCGGGGCGTCCATCGTCGGGTAGCAGTGGCCGAGGAGGACGTCCTCCACCGACTCCGGCGGCAGACCGGTGCGCTCCATGAGCGCACGGATCACCGTCGCCGCCAGCTCCTGCGCGGGCACGTCGCGCAGCGAGCCGCCGAAACCCCCCACCGGGGTACGCAACGGCTCGCAGATGACCGCATCTCGCACGGTGGTCCTCCCTGTTCTCCACGACCCTGTTCTCCATCACGGAGCCCGCCCCGTGGGCTGGGAGGGCGGGACCGAGTGTGCCCCCGCCCGGAACCGGGCGCGCGAGGGGCCCGCTCCCGGGTGGTCAGGGAACGGGCCGGGTGCTGCGGTTCAGCGGTTCAGGCCGTGCTCGTCAGGCCACGCCCTGCTGGGCGGGGAGCGCCGGGGTGCCGTCCACCTGCTCAGCCTGGAGCAGATCCCACAGGCCGGTGATCTGCAGGGGGCGGATCACGGCGCGGGAGGAGGCCTGTACCCGCAGGGTCACGCCCTGACGGACCGCACGACGGTGCGCGGCGGCCAGCACGCAGAGGCCCGCGGAGTCGAGGAAGGTCACCCGGCCGAGATCGACGGTGACATCGCGGACGTCGCCGTCGAGCAGCGAGTCGAGGTGCTGGCGGAGGACCGGGGCGGAGGTCGAGTCGATCTCACCGGCCGCGGTGACGCGGACGGCGGGGCCGGAACCGGAGACCTCGACGGAGACGAGGTCGGTGATCGGGGGGTCGAGCGAGGATGCGGTCACGGGCGTGCCTCTCGGACGGTAAGACCGAACCAGTGCCTGGTCTCGGGGGCGACGACGCAACTGGAGAGACGGCTGACTGTTGAACCGCTGCCCCTGACCGTAGGGAAATCAGCCCACGACTGCAAGGTCCATGGCGCCCAACCTTTCCCGTCCGTCACACGGGGAGGCGACGTGGGTCACCCGCACGGACGGCGGATACTGGCACGCGTGAACGCTCGGTGGTTGCTGGGCGGCGCGCTCGCCGTCGTGGGGTCGGTCGCGGCCTTCCTCCTCCTCGACCCGGTCGTCGCCGCGTTCGTGGCGATCGTGCTGGCAACGGTCGCGGTGCTCGCGGTGGTCGCCGGCGACTGGGACCGGCACTCCACCTACGAGGAGCGGGAGCTCGAGCGCGCGCGCCGCCGCAAGGAGAAGTGGGAGCGCGGCGCGGCCGCCCGCGAGCGGGACCGGGTCAAGTGGGAGGCGCACCGGGCACGCCAGGAGGCGCGGAAGGCGTCTCACCCCGACCGGTAATCCGCTCGACGCATCCGACGCCCCTCCCCTACCGTCCTCGGCATGCGGTACTCCGTGCGCCTGCGCACCCCCTGAGCTGACCTCCCGCGGAGCGGCCTCGCCGCCCGCCGTCCGCGCCCGTGTCGTACCCGGGCGTATGGCCCCCTGCAGGGTCCCGCCGCGAGCTTGCGAGCGGTGGGGAGCAGGGGGTCCCGTTCTCGCCCGGTTCCGGTCGCCGCACCTCGTGGTGCCGCCTGCCCGGGTTCCGCTCCCACCCGCCCGGAGGTTCTCCTTGTCACGCCCCACGCCCGTCAGCGACGGCCCAGCGGCCGACGCCCGCGCCTCGCTCCCCGAGCCCGCGACCGCGGCCTTCGACCGCCTCGCCGGCGCGGTCCTCTCGTCCCGGTCGGCACCGCTGGGTGCCCTTCTCCGGGCACAGCTGCCCGGCACGGCCGGGGTCCGGTGGCTGCGCCAGGAGGGCCTGCCGCCGACCACCCGGCCCACGGCGCTGACCGCCGCCCAGTGGCTCTCGCTGTTCGACTGCTGGACCTCCGCGCACCGGGCGCCCGGACCGCAGGCGCCGGGTGCGCAGCGCGGCGGGCGGCCGTCGACCCACGGCCACGCCCGCGGAACCGCCATCCCCCGCTGGGGCCAGTAAGGCCCCCTCCGGAGGCTCGCCGCGAGCCTGCGAGTGGTGAGAGGGAGGGGGTCCTTCACCAGTCCCCGACCGCGTCCTCGGCAGCCAGTTCGAGGGCGCGGTCGGGATGGCCGAACGCCTCGGCGAGGGCTTGTCGTCGCGTCCACGCTCCGGCCCGCCAGGCCAGGGCGCGGCCGAGGGCCTCCGGCGTGCCGTCGACGTGGTCGACGTCCACAGCCGGCCACCAGCTCACCCGCCGCCCGTCCACGACCAGCTCGTCGTGGACGGCGACCGAGCCGGTGAGGACCTCGACGCCCAGGCGGGCCGCGGCCAGGCCGGCGCCCGGGACGTCGGTCCACGACCGGCGCTCCCCGGCGGCCTCGGGTCCGGTCGGGGGCACCAGTTCCGTCGCCAGCGGCAGGTCCAGCAGGTCCGCGACCGCTCCGGGTGCCCCGCCGGCCGGCACCACGGGCAGTTCGACCAGTGGCTGTAACCAGGGCGCGTCGAGCACCACGGCGTCCGCCGCCACGGCGTCCGGGCCGATCCGCACCCGCTCCGGCGGATCGGCGTCCACCCCGTCCAGCGCCTCGGCCAGCCGCGCGTACACCGTCCGGAGCACCTCCGGGCGCACCGTCCGCCGCGGATCGCCCAGCCGGTCGAGCAGGTCGAGCGACGCATCGACGTCGGCGAGCACGTCCGCGACCGTCACCGCCGGGCGCAGCAGCGCCAGGACCTCCGGCGGGGCCGTCGCCGGTTCGTACAGTCCCTGTAACTCCGTGCTGGCGGGGTCCCGCAGCCGGTCGGGCCGCCGGCCCGCCAGCACCGGGTGGGTCGACAGCCACCAGCGCAGGTACCCGGGCACCGGAACACCCCCGAGGACGACGTCGGCCCGCGCCTCGGCCGGGAGCGCCACGAGGAGCGGCAGCGCGGCCGACCAGTCGTCGACCAGTTCGAGGTCGCGGACGGCCGTCACCGTCGGCCAGTCCGGTGGCGGCGCGTCGGGCGGCAGACGGTCCAGGACGGCGTCGACCCAGCGGTCGGCTCCGTCGACGTCGAGGTCGTCCGGATCGTCGGCGCGCACCAGCGCGAAGGTGTCGAGCACGCCGACCGCCCGCAGCGCGTCGGCGTCGACCGTCGCCGCGGTGCCGGCGTCCAGCACGCCCAGCGAACCCTCGGCGAGCAGGCCCGCGAACGGCGAGCCCGGGAGCACCAGCTCACCGGCCGGCGCCCACCCGCCGTCGGCGTCCGGCAGCGCGAGCCCGGCCAGCCACGGCAGCTCCCCCACCTCCGGCCGTGCGGCCCCCACGAGGGCGAGCACGGCCGCGGCCAGATCCTCCGGATCGGGTCCGCCGTCCAGCGGGTCCTCGACCGCGTCCATCGAGCCCTCGACCGCAGCCCGGACCGCCGGGTCGGCCAGCACGGCGGGCGCCGTCGCCGGTCGGGCGCCCAGCCGTTCGAGCAGCCGCCGCGCCGCCGGGTGCGTGACGGCGTCGGGCTCGGCCAGCCGCAGGCCGAGCGCGCCGAGCCGGTGGACCGGCAGCCCCTCCGCGGGGAGCAGCACTCCAGCGGGGCCGTGCGCGGTGCGGCCGTCGGCCAGCGGCACCGGGAGGGCGGCGAGCTCCGCGCGGTCCACGCCGTCGAGCGCGGCGTACAGCCCCGCCCACCAGGGCGCCGGCCGCGCCACTCCCCCCACGGCCTCGACCACCTCGGCGATCCCGATCCGCCGGACCCCGAGTGCGGCGAGGGCGGGACCGTCGGAGCGGCGGGACCAGGCGGCCGGCAGCAGGCCGGGGACGACGTCACCGAGGGCGGCCACCCGCTCGTCGGTCGGGTCGTGCAGCACCGCCGCGCGGCCGGGTGTCTGCCGCTGGTCGGGATCGGCCGCCACGGGGAGCCAGGCGGTGGCCCGCAGCCGGTCCAGCACGGCACCGCACAGGGCGGCGTCCAGCTCCGCACCGGCGAGCCCGGCCCGCGGCACCACTCCGAGCAGCGCCGGATCGGCGGGGAGACCCGACACCAGCTCCGCGCACGTCGCCGCGGCGGCGGCGACGAGGCAGTCCGTGACCGGACCGGGTGCGACGTGCCGCCGATCGGGACCGAGCGGGAACGGGGCGATCAGCCGCAGCGGCAGGGACAGCGGTTCGTCGCTCGGGGTCGGCGCGTGCACCACCTGCCCGCCGGCGAGGGGGCGCGGGCGGCAGTCGTCGTCCAGGGGGACGGCCGCGGTGACCGTCCACGCCCGGCGGGTCCGCTCCTCGACCGGCCGGGCGGCCAGCAGCTCGGCCGGCAGTTCGCCGGAGAGCTCCGCGACCGCCCAGGTCGTTGCCCGGCCGCCGTCGGTGATCCGCGCCGAACCGGCGGACCGGTCGATCCGGATGCGGCGCTCGCGGCCGTCGACCACGACGTCGACACCGGCCAGGCCCGGCAGGGCGAGCAGCAGCTCGGCCGGGAGGTCTGCCAGTGCCGCAGCGACCAGCGGACGGGCGCCGTCCCGCAGCGGCAGCACGACCTCCGTGGCGAACCCCGCAGGAGGCGTGGAGTCGGCGGGCCACGGCAACCGGAGCACGGGCACCGCACCCCGCCGGCGCCCGAGTTCGTGAGCCAGGGCGGGCAGGGCTCCGACCTCGGCACGCGTGGCGGCCGCGCTGAACCGCACCCCACCCGTGGTGGAGACCACTGCCGGTTCGTCGCTGACCGCCAGCACGGCGGCGAAGCCGACGCCGAAGCGCCCGACGCTCCCCGCGTCGTCCCGCTTGGCCGAGGCGCGCAGCGTCGCCAGGCCCTGGACGCCCGCCGCATCCAGCGGGGCTCCGGTGTTGGCCGCGCGCAGCGTCGTCCCCGTCAGCTCGAGCCGCAGCAGGCCCGGCGCGCCGGTCCGAGCGGCGGCGTCGGCGGCGTTCTGCGCCAGTTCCACCAGGAGCCGGTCGCGGTAGCCACCGCGGACGAGGTCCTCCTCGGCATTCGCGTCCTCGCGGAACCGCGCCGGGTCCGCGGCCCACGAGGACAGCACCCGCAGCCGGATGCCGGCGGTGCCGAAGCGGTCGCCGGTGCTGGCGTCCTGCATGCCCCGCCCCTCCCCGTACCGGACCGGGCGGCCCCCGGGGACCCCGACCCTAGTTCGGCGGCGGAACCGGCGATCTCCAACTTGCGGGTGACACAGGGGTTCGTGGTCGCCGTGACCGGGCACCGGGTGCGTCGACGACCACGGCCGGGCGCCGGCGTGGCAATCGGCCCGGACGAGGCCCGGCAACGAGGCGGTGACAGTGGCGCTCTGGCAACCTGCGCCGTCGCCGAGCGGGTTCCGCGAGCTGTGGTGCCAGGAACTGCACTCGCTGGCCGAGCTGGCCAAGCTGCGGGCACGCCTGCGCGCCAGCCTCACCGGCAGCGCCACGGTCATCCATCCCGAACGCGAGCACTGGTCCGAACGGGTGGTCCTCATCGCGGACGAGCTGGCCTCCAACGCGCTGCGGCACGGCGGCGCCCCCGTCGCCGCGGCCCTCGGCCACGCGGGCTCCCAGCGGCTGCTGGCCGTCAGCGACTCCTCCATGGAGGTCCCGCCGATGCCCGCCCAGGGCCGCGACCCGGGACTCGGCGGCTTCGGGCTGTACCTGGTCGCGGACCTCTCCTCCAGTCACGGCTGGTACCGCGAGCGCGGCACCAAGACCGTCTGGGCGGTCATCGACGCCGACGACTGAGGTGCCAGGTCCGCGCTGGTCGGCCTCTCCTCCAGCCGACCAAGTGACCCGCGGGTAACCTGCGCCACATGTCGCTCGCCGAGCAGTTGGACACGGTCACCGCCGCCTCCGCCGGAACCGTCGACCGCCACGCCACCACCCAGACCTTCGAGTCCACGAACCCCGCCACGGGCGCGGTCGTCGGCGTCTTCCCGGTGCACGACACCGACGCCGTCACCGAGACCGTGGAGCGGGCCCGCGCGGCGGCGACGCAGTGGGCCGAGCTCGGCTTCGACGGGCGCAAGGAGCGCCTGGCGGCCTACCGCGGCTACCTCGCCCGGCGGATGAACGAGCTGTCGGAGCTCGTCCACCGGGAGAACGGCAAGCCGCACGGCGACGCCATCCTCGAGATCACCCTGGCCATCGACCACCTCGCCTGGGCGGCCGGCCATGCCGGCAGGACCCTGGGCCGGCGCCGGGTCAGGGCCGGGATGCTGGCGGCCAACCACGCCGCCTACCTGGAGTACCAGCCGCTCGGCGTCGTCGGCGTGATCGGCCCGTGGAACTACCCGGTGTTCACGCCCATGGGCTCGATCGCCTACGCGCTCGCCGCGGGCAACGCCGTCGTGTTCAAGCCGTCCGAGCACACCCCCGCCATCGGCGCCTGGCTGGCCGCCGCCTGGCGGGCCGCCGTCCCCGACGCCGCCGACGCGTTCCAGGTCGTCACCGGCTTCGGTGAGACCGGTGCCGCCCTGTGCCGCGCCGGCGTGGGCAAGCTCGCCTTCACCGGCTCCGCCCCCACCGGCCGCAAGGTCATGGCCACCTGCGCCGAGACGCTCACGCCCGTGCTCATGGAGCTCGGCGGCAAGGACGCGATGATCGTCGACGACGACGCCGACGTGGTCGCCGCGGCCGACGCCGCCGTGTGGGGCGCGATGAGCAACGCCGGGCAGACCTGCATCGGCATCGAGCGGGTCTACGCCACCAGCAAGGTCTACGACCGGTTCGTCGCCGAGGTCACCGAGCAGGTGCGGAAGCTCCGCCCGGGTTCGGACGACGAGGCCACCTACGGCCCCATGACGATGGCGTCCCAGGGCGGTGTCGTGCGCGGCCACATCGAGGGCGCCGCGACCGCGGGGGGCCGCGTCGTGCGCGGGGACGCCGACCCGAGCCTCTTCCCCAACGAGAACTACCTCGCCCCGACGGTGCTGCTCGACGTCCCCGAGGACAACGTGGCCATCCGCGAGGAGACGTTCGGGCCCACGCTGTCGATCACGAAGGTGCGCGACGCCGAGGAGGCCCTGGAGCTGACGAACACGTCGGCCCACGGGCTCGGCGGATCGGTGTTCACGAAGTCCAAGGCGCGCGGGCTGGACCTCGCCCGGCGGATGCGCAGCGGGATGACGTCGGTGAACTCGGTGCTGACGTTCGCCTCGGTGCCGGCGCTGCCGTTCGGCGGGGTGGGCGACAGCGGCTTCGGGCGCATCCACGGGGAGGACGGGCTCAAGGAGTTCACCCGCGCCAAGGCCATCACCCGCCAGCGCTACGCGCTGCCGGTGAACCTGATGAGCTTCGGCCGGCCGGCGTCGGCGACCGACGCGGTGGCCCGCGTCATGGGCATGCTGCACGGACGGCACCGGTGAGCGCCGAGCCGGACACCGAGTTCGACGTCGTCGTCGTCGGAGCGGGCTCGGCCGGCTGCGCGCTGGCCGGCCGGCTGTCGGAGGACCCGACGCTGCGGGTGCTGCTCCTGGAGGCCGGCGGCTCGGACAAGGTCCTCGAGGTGCAGATCCCGGCCGGGCTCTACAAGACCTGGCGCACCCGCCTGGACTGGAACTACACGACCGAGGAGCAGCCCGGCCTCGACGGCCGCAAGCTGTTCTGGCCGCGCGGGAAGCTCCTGGGCGGGTCGTCGTCGATCAACGCGATGATCTACATGCGTGGCGCGGCGGCCGACTACGACGAGTGGGCCGACCTGACCGGTGACAAGGCCTGGTCCTACGACCACGTGCTGCCGCTGTTCCGCCGGATGGAGGACAACGCCCGGGGTGCCGACCGGTTCCACGGCGTCGGCGGTCCGCTGCGGGTGGAGGACCTCCGCTCGCCGCATCCGTGGACGCGGGCCGTCGTCGAGTCCGCCGTGGCCGCCGGCTACCCCCGCAACGACGACTTCAACGGTGCCGGCCTCGAGGGCGTCGGGCAGTACCAGGTGACCCAGAAGCGGGGCCGTCGCTGGTCGTCGGCCGACGCCTACCTGCACCCCGCGGAGCGCCGTCCGAACCTGACCGTGCGGACGGGCGCCCTCACCACCCGCGTGCTCGTCGAGAACGGCCGGGCGACCGGCGTCGAGTACCGCGCCGGCGGCAGGGTGCACACCGCCCGCGCCACCCGCGAGGTCGTGCTGTCGGGCGGGGCGGTCAACTCCCCGCAGCTGCTCATGCTGTCGGGCATCGGTCCGGCCGACCACCTGCGCGAGGTCGGCGTGGACGTCGTCCACGACCTGCCCGGCGTCGGCGGCGGCCTGCAGGACCACCCGCTGGTGCCGGTCGTGTGGCACGTGCGGTCGGGGAAGTCGCTGTCCCAGGCGGAGACGCCGACGGGGTACGCGCAGTGGTTCGGCGCCCGGCGCGGGCCGCTGACGTCGAACCTGGCCGAGGCGGGTCTGTTCACCCGGTCCGCTGCCGAACTGTCCGAGGTCGACCTGCAGATGCACTTCCTCCCGGTGAAGTTCTGGAAGCAGGCCGAGATCGACCCCGACGTCGACGCCTTCACGGCCGCGGTCGTGCTGGTGCACGTGCACTCGCGCGGTTCGGTGCGGCTGCGGTCGGCCGACCCGTCGTGGTCACCGGCGATCGACGCCGGGTACCTCACCGACGAGCGCGACCTCGACGCCCTGGTCTCCGGCGTCGAGAAGGCCCGGGAGATCGCGTCGGCGGGTCCGCTCGCCGCGGTGCTGGCCGGCGAGTGGTCGCCGGGCGGCACGGTGCACGGCCGGGAGGCGCTGCGGTCGTCGGTGCGGAACACCCTGGAGTCGCTGTACCACCCGGTGTCCTCCTGCCGGATGGGCACCGACGAGGAGGCCGTCGTCGACGCCGAGCTGCTGGTGCGCGGCATCGAGGGTCTCCGGGTGGTCGACGCCTCGGTGATGCCGACGCTGGTGCGCGGCAACACCAACGCCCCGACGATGATGATCGCCGAGCGGGCCTCGGACCTGATCCTGGGCCGCAGCGTCGACCCGGTCCTCGCCGCCGCCGGATAGCTCACCGGTAGGGCCGAAGTGGCCACTTCGGCCCTACCGTGGTTCAGCCGTGGGCCTGGGCGGCCGCGGCCTCCTCGGGGTCGGCGGGGAGCGCGGTCGCGGCGGGCGGCGGCAGGTTGCGGCGGATCGAGATCGAGGCGACCGCGGCCACCATGCAGAGCCCGCCGGCCAGGAACCAGGCGAGGTCGTAGGAGCCGGTGACGTCGCGGATCACGCCGCCCCCGAACGCGGCCACCGCGGAGCCCAGCTGGTGGGAGGCGAACACCCAGCCGAAGATGACGGGCGCGCGGGCCCCGAAGTGCTCGCGGCAGAGCGCCAGCGTCGGCGGCACGGTGGCCACCCAGTCCAGGCCGTAGAAGACGATGAACGCGATCATGCTGACGTGCAGGTCGGGCCCGAACAGGGTGGGCAGCGCGAACAGCGAGAGGCCGCGCAGCCCGTAGTAGGCAAGCAGCAGCACCCGCGGGTCGATCCGGTCGGTGAGCCAGCCCGAGAAGATCGTGCCGGCGATGTCGAACAGCCCGACCACGGCGAGCAGCCCGGCGGCCGTCGTGACCGGCATCCCGTGGTCGTGGGCGGCCGGGATGAAGTGCGGCTGCACCAGGCCGTTGGTCGACATCCCGCAGATGAAGAAGCCGCCCGCAAGCAGCCAGAAGGGCCGTGACCGCGCGGCGAGGACGAGTCCCTGCACCGCGGCCCGTGCGGCCCCGGTGCGCACCGGGTCGACGTCGTCGGCAGCCGTTCCGCCGTAGGGGACGACGCCGAGGTCGCGCGGCCGGTCGCGGAGCAGCCAGGCCACCAGCGGGAGGACCGCGAGCGCGGCGGCGGTGGTGCCGAGGGACGCCGCCCGCCAGCCCCATTCCGAGTCGATCCATGCCACCAGCGGCAGGAACACCAGCTGCCCCGCTGCACCGCCGGCGGTGAGGATGCCCGACACCAGCCCGCGCCGGGCGACGAACCAGCGGCCGGTCACCGTGGCCACCAGGGAGAGCGCCATGGCGCCGGCGCCCAGGCCGACGAGGACGCCCCACAGCAGGACCAGCTGCCAGCTCGCGGTCATGAAGACCGTCAGCCCGCTGCCGAGCGCCACGACGAGGAGCGCGGCCATCACCACCCGGCGGATCCCGAAGCGCTCCATGAGCGCGGCGGCGAACGGTGCGGTCAGCCCGTAGAGCGCCATGTTGATGGCGACCGCGGCCGAGATCGTGGACACCGACCAGCCGAACTCCGCCCGCAGCGGGTCGATCAGCACGCCCGGCACCGCACGGAAGGCGGCGGCACCCACGAGGGCCAGGAAGGTCACGGCGGCCACCCACCAGGCGGGGTGGACCCGGTAGGTGCGCTGCGGGGCGGAGACGGTCACGGCGGAGAGCATGACCGACGGATCCACGCGCGAGCGAGTGGCCGGGCAGCCAACATGTGCAAGGATCCGGCCATGTCGCCGACAGCCCGACCGCGCCGCCACGAGGTCGCCGTCCTGGCCCTGCCCGAGACCATGGCCTACGAGGTGGGCCTCCCCCACCAGTTCCTGGGCAGCGCGGCCGACGCCGACGGCAACCGGCTCTACCGCGTGCGCGTGGCCAGTCTCGACGGCGGCCCGGTGCGGACATCGGCCGGCTACTCGCTGCTCCCCGAGCACGACGCCTCGATCCTCGCGGCGGCGGACACCGTCGTCGTCCCGGGCATCTACGGCACGTCGGCGATGACCGACGGCACGGTGCCCGACGAACTGGCCGACCTCCTGCGCGCGACGGCGGAGCGGTCGCGGCTGGTCTCCATCTGCACCGGCGCGTTCGTCCTGGCGGCCGCCGGACTGCTCGACGGCCGCCCGGCCACCACCCACTGGGTGCATGCGGCCGCCTTCGCGCGGCTCTACCCGGACGTCTCCCTCGACCCCGACGTGCTCTTCGTGGACGACGGCGACATCCTCACCTCGGCCGGCAACGCCGCGGGCATCGACGTCCTGCTGCACGTCATCCGCCGCGACCACGGCACCGAGGTGGCCAGCCGGGTGGCCCGGCGCAGCGTCGTCGCCCCGTGGCGCGACGGCGGGCAGTCGCAGTTCATCGAGCGGCCGGTTCCCGAGCCGGGCGATTCCGGGACGGCGGCCACCCGCGCCTGGGCGCTGCAGCACCTGGACGCACCGCTCACGCTGGGCGACCTCGCCCACCACGCGCGGATGAGCGTGCGAACCTTCACCCGGCGCTTCCGAGACGAGACGGGGCTGTCGGCCAGCCGATGGCTCGTGCAGCAGCGCGTCGCCCTCGCCCGCCGGCTGCTGGAGTCGACCGACGTCCCGGTGGAGCGGGTCGCCGAGCAGGCGGGGTTCGGCACCACGGCGTCCCTGCGCCAGCACCTGCACGCCGCGATCGGCGTCGCGCCGCTCGCCTACCGCCGCACCTACCGGGGACCGGTTCCTCACCCGATGTGACCGGCGACTCCCCCCGGGTGGGACCACGCGGGGGTGATCTCTGGTTGAGTACTACGTACCGGCGCCGCCCTCGCTCACCCTGAGCGGCAGGAATCGACGTCGGGCTGAGGCTGCGCCACCTTGGTGCGCCCGGCTGACCGACGTCTCGCCGACGATGCGAGCCCGCCCTGCCCCTGTGCAGACGTGCCGGCGCTCGCGCTCGCCGAGGTGCCGTGCGGCCACTCGAGCGTCGAAGGACTCCATTGACCTCCATCAGCAACTCCCCTGCCTCCTCCGAGAGCGGCACCCGCCGCCGTCGGGGTGGACGCGGCCGCGGCTCCCGCCCGGCCGGCGACCAGCAGGGCCAGAACCAGCAGGGCCAGGACCAGCGGGGCCGGAGCCAGAACCGCCCCGCGCCGGCCGCCGTCCCGGCGCCGGTCGTGGTCCCCGTCGGCGCGGACGCCACCGTCCTGCCCACCGACACCACCTTCGAGGCCCTCGGCGTCCCCGCGCCCCTGGTCGAGGTCCTCACCACCAGCGGCATCACCGCGCCGTTCCCGATCCAGGTCGCGACGCTGCCCGACAGCCTCGCCGGCCGGGACGTGCTCGGCCGCGGCCGCACCGGCTCGGGCAAGACCCTGGCCTTCAGCATCCCGTTGGTGGCCCGGCTGGCCGCCTCGGACAGCAAGCGGCAGGCCAAGCGGCCTCGTTCGCTGATCCTGGTGCCGACCCGCGAGCTGGCCAACCAGGTCGCCGCCGTCGTCGACCCCATGGCGCGAGCCCTCGGGATGAAGACCACGACGATCTTCGGCGGCGTCGGCCAGAACCCGCAGGTGCAGGCGCTCGCCGGTGGCATCGACGTGCTCATCGCGTGCCCGGGCCGGCTCGAGGACCTCATCGGCCAGGGTCACTGCGACCTCGGCGCCGTCGAGATCACCATCCTCGACGAGGCCGACCACATGGCCGACCTGGGCTTCCTGCCCGGCGTCAAGCGCCTCATGGACCGCACCCCGAAGGTCGGCCAGCGGCTGCTCTTCTCGGCCACGCTGGACAACGGCGTCGACGTGCTGGTCAAGCGCTACCTGAGCAACCCCATCACGCACTCGGTCGACCCGGCCGTCGCCCCGGTCAGCACCATGACCCACCACGTGCTGCAGGTGCAGAACGCCGACAAGGCCGAGGTCGTGCGCCAGCTCGCCTCCGGCGAGGGCCGCAGCGTGCTGTTCACCCGCACCAAGCACCAGGCGAAGAAGCTGGCCAAGCAGCTCACCGCCCAGGGCATCCCGGCGGTGGACCTGCACGGCAACCTCAGCCAGAACGCCCGCGAGCGCAACCTCGAGGCGTTCAGCAACGGCGAGACCCGGGTGCTCTGCGCGACCGACATCGCCGCCCGTGGCATCCACGTCGACGACGTCGCCCTGGTCGTGCACGTGGACCCGCCGGCCGAGCACAAGGCGTACCTGCACCGCTCGGGCCGTACCGCCCGCGCCGGTGCCGAGGGCGCCGTCGTCACCGTCTCCACCCCCGACCAGGCCGGCGAGGTGCGCACCCTGGCCCGCCAGGCCGGCATCACGCCCAAGGTCAGCGTCATCCGGCCCGGGGCTCCGGAGATCGAGGCACTGACCGGTCCGGCGGCTCCCTACGTCGAGCCGGCACCCGTCGTCGAGCAGCCGCAGGGCAACGGCGGCGGCCGCCGTCGCAGCGGCGGTGGCGGCTCCGGTCGCGCGTCGTCGGGTGGCGGCTCCCCCAAGGCCGGGGCGCCCAAGGCAGCGTCCTCGGCTGGCTCGCGCAGCGGATCGGCCCGCGCGTCGGGTCCGGCGCGCACCCGCGCCGAGCTGGCCGCGCGCGCCGGCTCGTCGTCGGCCGCCTCGTTCAGCGCCCGCTCCCGCCGCGGCGGTCGCTGACATCAGCGCCGACCGTCGGCCTGTCGTCGTCCCAGCCGGATCGGGGCGACGACGGGCCGACGGTCACCCGTCCGACGGCAGGGCGTTCGACTCGCCGTAGCCGTCGCCGTGCCGGTGGACGACCTTCCACTCACCGCCCTCGCGCCGGAAGAGGGTGGTCACGCGCAACGCGTACTTCCGCGCCGGGGCCCCGCGCCGCGACGCGACCGAGTGCTCGATGGCGACGACGTACCCGAGATCCCCGCTCGATCCGGCGGACAGGACCTCGTACTCGCAGGAGCCGCTGCCGGTGAAGGTGCCCGCCAGCCAGCGGAAGGCCGGCTCCAACTGGCCCCATCCGCGCCGGGTCATCTCGGCGCCGAAGAGGGTCACCGGCTCGACGTGCGACCACAGCGCCATCCGCGCCGTGGGGTCCCCGTCGTGGACGCCCACGACCTCGTCGACCATCAGGTGCAGGACCTCTGCCAGGAACTCGTCGGCATCCACGGCGTCCCCCATCGGTGCGGGTGGGGGGCAGTGTTCCGCAGATGCCTCGTCGAGTGTCGACTCGTCGTCATGTCAGCCGGTTGACCTGACGACGAGTCGACACCCATGACGCACCGGGAGCGGGTGCGCGACGGAAGCCCGCCCGCCCCGGTGCAGCTCAGTTGCCGCTGGAGAAGGCGGCGTCGAACGCGGCGGCCGGCGGGTCGAACGCCAGCCGGCGCACGAACTCCAGCGCCTCGGGCGCACCGACGAGCCGGTCCATGCCGGCGTCCTCCCACTCCACCGAGATCGGCCCGTCGTAGCCGATGGTGTTGAGCATCCGGAAGCACGCCTCCCACGGGACGTCGCCGTGGCCCGTGGACACGAAGTCCCAGCCGCGCCGCGGGTCGGCCCAGGGCAGGTGCGAGCCCATCCGGCCGTTGCGGCCGTTGCCCACCTGCTTCTTCGCGTCCTTGCAGTCGACGTGGTAGATCCGGTCCTTGAAGTCCCAGATGAACGAGACCGGGTCGAGGTCCTGCCACACGAAGTGGCTGGGGTCCCAGTTCAGCCCGAACGCCTCGCGGTGCCCGATCGCCTCCATCGTGCGGACCGTCGTCCAGTAGTCGTACGCGATCTCCGACGGGTGCACCTCGTGGGCGAACCGGACGCCGACCTCGTCGAAGACGTCGAGGATCGGGTTCCAGCGGTCGGCGAAGTCGCGGTAGCCGTCCTCGATCATCGACTCGGGCACCGGCGGGAACATCGCCACGGTCTTCCAGATCTTCGACCCGGTGAACCCGACGACCGTCTTCACGCCCAGCTTCGCCGCCGCCCGCGCGGTCAGCTTCATCTCCTCGGCCGCGCGCCGGCGCACGCCCTCGGGGTCGCCGTCGCCCCACACGCGCGGGTGCACCATGCCGCGGTGCCGCTCGTCGATCGGGTCGTCGCAGACGGCCTGACCGTTGAGGTGGTTGGAGATCGCGAAGACCTGCAGGTCGTGCCGCTTCAGGATCTCGAGGCGCTCCTGCACGTAGGAGTCGTCGTTCGCGGCGCGCTCGACGTCGAGGTGGTCGCCCCAGCAGGCGATCTCCAGACCGTCGTAGCCCCACCCGGAGGCCAGCCGGCACATCTCCTCGAACGGCAGGTCGGCCCACTGACCGGTGAACAGGGTGACGGGACGGGGCATCAGGAGACGTCCTTTCGTTCGGTTGTTCCTGCGGCCTCGTCCAGGGCACCGTCGCGAGCGTGCGAGTGGCGGGGAGGACGAGGTCCTTCATCTCGCGGCGCAGGGATCTCGGTCCAGGTGGAGCGGTCGGCGGCGCTCCGTTCGACGGCGTCGAGCACGCGCTGCACCTGCAGACCGTCGGCGAACGACGGCGCCGGGTCGGTGTTCTCGGCGATCGCGGTGACCAGGTCGACGACCTGGTGGGTGAACCCGTGCTCGTACCCCAGCCCGTGACCGGCCGGCCACCAGGCGGCGACGTAGGGGTGCTCGGGCTCGGTGACGACGATCCGGCGGAAACCCGCGGTCCCGGCCGGCTCGCTGCCGTCGAAGAAGTGCAGGACGTTCATGTCCTCGAAGTCGAAGGCCAGGCTGCCCGCGGACCCGTTGATCTCGATCCGGATGGCGTTCTTGCGACCCAGCGCGAACCGGGTCGCCTCGAAGACGCCGATCGCCCCGCCGGCGAACCGGCCGAGGAAGACGGCGGCGTCGTCGACGGTCACGGTGCCGGTCTCCGCGCCGCCCACCCCGCCGAGCTTGCCCGTCTCGGTGGGCAGCGGCCGCTCCTTCACGAACGTCTCGAGCATCGCGCTGACGCCGGCCAGCGCCTGGCCGGTGATGTACTGCGTCAGGTCGACGATGTGTGCGCCGATGTCGCCGAGCGCACCCGAGCCGGCCTTGTCCTTCTCCAGCCGCCAGGACATCGGTGCGGCGGGGTCGGCGATCCAGTCCTGGAGGTACTGCGCCCGCACGTGCCGGATCTCCCCCAGCCGACCGTCGGCGACGAGCTGACGGGCCAGGCCGATGGCGGGCACCCGGCGGTAGGTGAAGCCCACCATCGAGCGGACCCCGCGGGTCGCGGCCTTCGCGGCGGCGTCGGCCATCGCCTCGGCCTCGGCGACGGAGTTGGCCAGCGGCTTCTCGCAGAGCACGTGCTTGCCGGCCTCGAGGGCGGCGATGGCGATCTCGGCGTGGGTGTCGCCGGGCGTGCAGACGTCGACGAGGTCGACGTCGTCGCGCTCGAGCACCCGGCGCCAGTCGGTCTCCGTGCTCTGCCAGCCCAGCCGGGCGGCGGCGTCGGTGACGGCGGCCTGGTTGCGGCCGGCGAGGACGGTCAGCTCCGGGCGCAACGGGAGGTCGAAGAAGTGGGGGGCGGTGCGCCAGGCCTGCGAGTGGGCGGCGCCCATGAAGGCGTAGCCGATCAGGCCGACACCGAGGGTCTTGCCGGGCGTGCGGGTCATGGTGGCTCCCGGGTGGAGCGGAGCCGCCAGGCGGGTGGGTCCACCCACCCGGCGGCTCCGGATCAGTCGGTCAGGACTCGAACGCGGCGTCGATGAAGTCGTCGACGTTCTCCGAGGTGACCACCGGGGCGTTGAGCACGATCGTGCGCGGCACGCCCTGCGAGTTCAGGTCGGAGAAGCTCTTGTCCTGCGCCACCAGACGGGCCAGCCGGACACCGTCGGCCGCCTGGGTGTGCGGGTAGATGACGGTCGCCTGGAGGACCGAGTCGCCCTCCTGGATCGCCCGCATCGCGTTCGCCGAGCCGGCGCCGCCGACCATGAAGAACTCGTCGCGGCCGGCGTTCTCGATGGCGGCCAGGACACCCACGCCCTGGTCGTCGTCGTGGTTCCAGATGGCGTCGATCTGCGGAGCGGCCTGGAGCAGGTTGGCCGCCGCCTCCTCGCCACCCTCGACCGTGAAGTCCGCGGCGACCCGGTTGCTGACCTCGAGGCCGCAGTCGGCCAGCGCGTCGGCGAAGCCCTGGCTGCGGTCCTGGGTCAGCGGCAGGGAGTCGATGCCGGCGATCTCGGCGACGACCGCGCCGGTCTGGCCATCCAGCTGCTCGCAGACGTAGGTGCCGGCCGAGACGCCCATCCCGTAGTTGTCGCCCAGGACGGTGGCGCGGGCGGCGAACGGGCTGTCGAACTCGCGGTCGACGTTGATGACCGGGATGCCGGCCTCCATCGCCTGCAGCGCCACCGGGGTCATCGCGGCGCCGTCGAACGGCAGCAGGACGATCGCGTCCACGCCGTCGTTGATGAACGTCTCCACCTGGCTGATCTGGGTGCTGACGTCGTTGGTGCCCTCGGCGACGACGAGCTCGACGTCGCCGTACTCCTCGGCGGCCGCCCGCGCGGCCTCGGTGATGCCGGCCATCCAGCCGTGGTCGGCCGCCGGTGCGGAGAAGCCGATGCGGACGGTCTCGCCCTCTTCGTCGTTGTCGCTGGCGGCGTTGTTGCCGCCGCCGCCGCCACCCGACTCGGACTCCGGCGTGTTCCCCGTGCAGCCGGCGAGAAGGACGCCGGCGCCGATGAACGCGACCGCGGTGGACGTGACGCGGCGGTACCCGCGCTGCCTCGTTGCAGACAATGTTCTCTCCTCGCTCTCGCCACGCTGGCGCCGTCGCCAGGTGGTCGTACTGCTTGTCGGTGGTGCGACCGGGAGGCCGGGCGGCCCCGCCGGGTGGTGCTGACCCGGGGTACGGGTCAGGTCGTGGGCTCGCCGGCGCCGCCCTGGCGGGCGCCGGCGGGAGATCCGGGCATGCTGCCCGCGCCGCTGGTCACGCCACCCGGACCGCCGCCCGACCCGGCGGCCGGCGACGACGTGACCCTGCGGCCGCGCCCCCCGCCGCTGGCCAGCCGCATCTGCAGCAGGACGGCGAGCACGATGATCAGACCCTGGGCGACGGCCTGGGCCGAGCTCGTCAGGTTGTTCAGCGTGAACACGTTGCCGAGCGTGGTGAGCAGCAGCACGCCGAGCACCGTGCCGACGATGGTGCCGCGGCCACCGATCAGCAGGGTGCCGCCGATGACCACCGCGGCGATCGCGAGGAGCTCGTAGAGCGTCCCGTGCGTCGAGCTGCCGGTCGTCGTCCGCGCCATCATCATCACCCCGGCGATGCCGCAGCAGACGCCGGAGAGCACGTAGAGCAGCACGGTGTGCCGCTGCACGCGGATGCCGGCCAGCCGGGCGGCCTCGGCGTTGCCGCCGACGGCGAAGGTGCGCCGGCCGAACGTCGTCCGGTTGAGCAGGACCCAGCCGGCCAGGGACACCAGGCCCCACATGATGACCAGGGTCGGGACGCCCAGGACGTCGCCGGAGAAGAAGTCGAGGAAGTCCCGGTCCTGCACGATCTGGGTGCGCCGGTTGGCGATGATCTCGGCCAGGCCGCGGGCGGAGACGAGCATGGCCAGGGTGGCGATGAAGGCGACGAGCTTGCCGTAGGCGATGACGACGCCGTTGACGAGCCCGGCTCCTGCGCCGACCAGGATCGCGGTGATCACCATGATGATCCAGTGGGTGTCCTCGGCCAGCGCCTGCGTGGCCAGCGTGGTCGCCCAGATCGAGGAGAGCGCGACGAGCGCGCCGACGGACAGGTCGATGCCGCCGCCGATGATCACGAACGTCATCCCGACGCTCACCACGCCGATGACCGAGGCGAGCCGCAGGATGGTCAGCACGTTGTTGATGTCGGCGAAGCGGTCGCCCGCGGTGACGACGCCGACCAGGCAGAGGAGCCCCAGGGCGATGACCAGGCCGAGGTTGCGGCCGACCGGGCCGGACATGAAGCTGCCCGTCCCGCTGCCCGCTCGATCCGGGCCGGCCACGGTGGTGGCGCCCTCCGTCGCGGTCGCGTTCGTGCTCATGCCACGTCCCCTTCGTGCTGCCTGGTCATCGATTCGGAGGCACTCGGTGCACCCGCGTGGGGGGTGCCCTGCATGATCAGGTCGAGCACCCGGTGCTCGTCGAGGTCGTCGGCCGGGGCCTCGGCGACGACGCGCCCGTCGGCGATCACCAGGACACGGTCGGCCAGCCCGAGCACCTCCGGGATCTCGCTGGAGACCATGACGACGGCCACCCCGCGGTCGGCCAGCGTGCGGACCAGCGCGTAGATCTCCGAGCGGGCTCCGACGTCGACGCCGCGCGTGGGCTCGTCCAGCAGCAGGACCCGGCAGTCGCGGAGCAGCCAGCGGGCCAGCACGACCTTCTGCTGGTTGCCGCCCGACAGCGTCCGCACGATGCGGGTGACGTCGGCGGGGCGGACGTCCAGCGACTCGGTCTGGGCGCGGGCGGCCGCCCTCTCGGCGCCCCCGGACAGGAAGCCGGCGCGGGCGAAACGGCTCAGGCTCGAGACGGTGATGTTGCGGTAGACCGAGTCGTCGAGCAGCAGCGCCTGGCTCTTGCGCTCCTCGGGCGCGAGGCCGATGCCGGCGGCCACCGCGGACCCGACGTCCCCGGCCCGCAGCCGCTTGCCGCCGAGGCGGACCGTGCCTGCGGTCGGACGGCGGGCGCCGTAGATGCTCTCGAGGATCTCCGAGCGGCCGGAGCCGACGAGGCCGGCCAGGCCGACGATCTCGCCGGCACGGACCGAGAGGTCCACGCCGTCGAAGTGCCCGGCCAGGCCCAGACCCTCGACCTCCAGCAGCGGGGCCTCGGTGGTCGACGGCGCGGCTACCCGGCGCTCCGGGAAGACGTACTCGATGGTCCGGCCGGTCATCAGCGTGATGACCTCGCGGGTGGGGGTGTCCCGGGCCGGGAGCCCGGTCGCGACGGTGCGCCCGTCCTTGAGGACGGTGATCCGGTCACCGACCTGACGGATCTCCTCGAGCCGGTGGGAGATGTAGACGACGGCGACGTCGTTGGCGCTGAGGTCGCGGATGACGCCGAAGAGTCGCTCGACCTCCTCGTTGTCCAGCACGGCCGACGGCTCGTCCATGATGATCAGCTGCGCGTCCTGCGACAGCGCCCGCGCCATGCTGACCATCTGCTGCTGGGCTGCCGAGAGCGCGCTGACCTCGACGGTCGGCCGGATCTCGGGGTGCCCGAGCCGGGTGAGCAGCTGCGCGGCGGTCCTGTTCGCCGCGGCCGGCCGGGTGATGCCGAACCGCGCGGTCTCGCGGCCGAGGAAGATGTTGTCGGCGACGGTCAGGCCGGGCACGAGGTCCAGCTCCTGGTAGATCGTCGCGATGCCCAGGCTCATGGCGGCCTGCGGGTCGGACAGCGACACCTGCTCGCCGCGCCACGTGATCGTGCCCTCGTCGGGCTGGTGGGCCCCGGCCAGCACCTTGATCAGGGTCGACTTGCCTGCTCCGTTCTGGCCGAGCAGGCAGTGCACCTCGCCGGCGCGGACGTCGAGGTCCACGCCACCGAGCGCCCGCACGCCCGGGAACGTCTTGACGATCCCGTGCATCTCCAGCAGCGGCGTCCCCGCCGCGCTACGGCCTGTCGGCTCGTCGTTCACGTCACCACCCGGACTTTTGCTCACCATTGATCATTAGTCGGTTGAGGCGAGAACATATGTCCGGCGTCACACCGGGGTCAAGACAGCCGGGCAGGGTTACCGAAACGCAACCGAACGGGGGAAGCGCAAGCGCCGACGGCTTCGCACCCTCAGCGGGCGAGCTCCTCCACGGAGTCCTCGTCGAGGAACTCGTCGATCGCCATGAGGGCCGCACCGATCCGACCGGACAGGTCGGGCGCGTCGCTCACCGTGATCTCCAGGGCCCGCGCGGCCAGTGGCATCGACCGCCGGTAGACCGCCTCCCGGATGCCGGCGAGGAGCGGAGCGCCGGCCTGGGCCACGCCACCGGTCATGACGATCCGGTGCGGGTTGAAGAAGTTGACCAGTGCGGCGAGCACCGTGCCGATCGTCCGGCCGGCGTTGCGGACCAGTTCGAGCGCCACTCCGTCACCGCGGGCGGCCAGCTCGACGACGTCCCGCGTGCTGGCGACCGGCAGCCCCGCTGCCCTCGCGTCGCGCAGCAGCGCGCTCCCCCCGGCGATCGCCTCGAGGCAGTTCTCGTTGCCGCACCGGCACAGCACCGTGCCCCCGTCGGCCGGCTGCACGTAGATGTGGCCGATGTCCCCGGCGCTCCCCTGCGCCCCCCGGTACACGCGACCGTCGACGATGACGCCGCAGCCGATACCGGTGCCCACCTTGACCACGAGCAGGTCCTGCACCGAGCCCTGCACACCGATCTCGCCCAGCGCCATCACGTTCACGTCGTTGTCGACGTAGACCGGGCACCCGTACCGGCCGAACGCGCTCGGGATCGGGTGGTCGTGCCAGCCGGGCATGATCGGCGGGTTCGAGGGACGGCCGGTCGAGAACTCCACCGGACCGGGCACGCCCACGCCCACGGCGCACACGTCGTCGGGCGTGAGCCCCGCCTCGGCCAGCACCTTCTGCGCCAGCCGGTCGACCTCGCCGAGGACCACGGCCGGACCGTCGGCGATGTCGATCGGGTGACCCACCGTGGCGAGGATCCGGGCGGCCAGGTCGGTGACCGCGACGTTGACGCTGGTGGCACCCAGGTCGACGGCGAGCACGCACCCGGCGCGGCTGTTGAAGCGCAGGATCGTGGGGGGCCGCCCACCGGTGCTCCACCCGCGCCCGCCCTCCTCCAGGAGGTTGGCCGCGATCAGCTGGTCGACCCGCGCGCTGACCGTGTTGCGCGAGGCGCCGGTGAGCGCGACCAGCTCGGCGCGACTGCGCGCACGACCGGTGCGCACGTGCCGCAGCAGTGCGCCGGCCGAGGCAGAGGTGTGCGCCACGGCGCCATAGTGGCACGCGGGGCGGCCCCCTCCGGACGATCCTGAGCACTACTCACCTGTGCGGGGTCGCCGGACCGGTGACGGTTGGCCGGCAGGTCGATGGGCAACCCCCGGAGCGACCGACCAGCCGGTCCCCCATCCCCGATGACGAACGAGGTACCGCCATGGGCCTGCCCATCACCCTGTCCGAGATCGCTCCGCGGATTTCCGCCGGCGCCTTCATCCTCAACAGCGGCCTCGGCAAGCGGGGAGCCGACGCCGAGGCGGCGGCCGGTCTGCACGGCTTCGCGGCCGGCACCTACCCCTTCCTCAAGTCGGTCCCGCCGGAGCAGTTCGCCAAGGGCCTGGCGACGTCGGAGATCGCCCTGGGCGCCCTCCTGCTCACCCCGTTCGTCCCGACGTTCGTCGCCGGTGCCGCCCTGACCGGCTTCTCGGGCGGGCTCCTCGGGCTCTACCTGAAGACGCCGGGCATGCGGAAGCCGGGCAGCCTGGCCCCCACCGAGCAGGGCCTGTCCATCGCCAAGGACAGCTGGCTGCTCGGCATCGGCATCGGCCTGATGACGCGCGGCCTCATCGAGCGCAAGCCCCGGGTCACCGTGAAGAAGGCCAACAAGCTGGCGAAGAAGCAGGCCAAGCAGGCCGCCCGGGAGGTCCGCCGCTCGATGCGGTGAGCGCCGTCGTCCCACCCCGCGCTCCGGACGAGCGGGAACGGCGCCGGCCGGGGTGGGACGGCGACCCGCCGTCCCACCCCGGCCGCGAACTCAGCGGACGCCGAGCAGGTGCTCCATCGCGAGCTGGTCGAGCCGCTCGAACTGCAGCCCGCGCTCCCCCAGCGCCTCCGGGTCGAACTTCTCCGCGCGCAGGTCCTCCAGCGACTCGCCCTCGCCCAGCGTGGGGGTGGCGAGCTCGCCGACGCGTGCGGCCTCGAGCGCCTCGGCCACCTCCGGGTCGGCCCGGAAGGCCTGCACCTTGTCCCGCAGGATCAGGTAGTTGCGCATGCAGCCACGCGCGGTCTCCCAGACGCCCTCGATGTCCTCGGTGCGCGGGGGCTTGTAGTCGAAGTGCACGTAGCCGTCGTAGGCCTTGCCGCTGCCGGCGCCCAGCATGGCGTCGACGGTCCAGAAGGCGCCGCGCAGGTTGCCCGCGCCGAAGCGGAGGTCCTGGTCGAAGCGCGGCCCGTGCTGGCCGTTGAGGTCGATGTGGAACAGCTTGTCGTGCCACAGCGCCTGCGAGATGCCCTGGGCGAAGTTCAGCCCCGCCATCTCCTCGTGGCCGATCTCCGGGTTGAGGCCGACGCGGTCGGGCTCCTCGAGCTCGTTGATGAAGGCGAGGGCGTGGCCGATCGTCGGCAGCAGGATGTCGCCGCGCGGCTCGTTCGGCTTGGGCTCCAGCGCGAACCGGATGTCGTAGCCCTTGTCGCGCACGTAGCCGCAGAGGACGTCCAGGCCCTCCTTGTAGCGGGCGAGGGCAGCCTGGACGTCCTTGGTGCCGCCGGACTCCGAGCCCTCGCGCCCGCCCCAGAGCACGTAGGTCTTGGCGCCCAGCTCGGCGGCCAGGTCGATGTTCCGCAGCACCTTGGCGATCGCGTAGCGGCGCACGGTGCGGTCGTTGGCGGTGAGGCCGCCGTCCTTGAACACGGGGGCGCTGAACAGGTTCGTCGTCGCCATCTCGACGGCCATGCCGGTCTCGGCCAGCGCCTTCGTGAACCGCTCGAGGGTGGCCTCGCGGGTGGCGTCGTCGGGCACCAGGTCGTCGTCGTGGAAGGTGACGGCGGCGGCGCCCAGCTCGGCGAGCCGGTGCACGGACTCGACCGGGTCCAGCGGCGGGCGGATCGCGCCACCGAAGACGTCGACGCCCTGCCAGCCCACGGTCCAGAGTCCGAAGCTGAACTTGTCGTCCTTGGTGGGGGTGTAGTCGGTCATGGGGAGTTCTCCGTCCGGGTCGATCGATGGTCGGTGCGGGAAGACGGGGTGGTTCAGGAGCGGGCGGCCGGGGCCGGGCTCAGCTCCTCGGCGCCGCTGACGGGCACGAGGGTGGGGTCGTCGAAGACGGCTTCCAGGGCGACGTGCGCGCCGCCACGGACGGCCGCGGTGAAGCCGAGCGTGGACAGGACGATGCGTGCCCCGGCGAGGTCGGGTCCGAACACGCGTTCGCGGAGCTCGGCGGCCATGGGCTCGGTGAAGAACCGTCCGAGGACGGCGAAGTAGCCGCCCAGGAGCACGACCTGCGGGTTGAAGACGTTGATGAGCACCGCCGCCCCGTTGCCCAGCGCGGTGCCCACCTGGTCGAGCGCGTCGAGGGTGCGGCGGTCGCCGGCGTCGGCCCGGGCGGCCAGCTCGGCCAGGCGGGTCTCCAGGTCACGGCCGTGGTCGTGCACCGGGTCGTCGGGGTCGGCGGCAGCGGTGAGCAGCGCGGTCAGTCCGACGACGGTCTCCCAGCAGCCGCGACGGCCGCATCCGCAGGTGCGCTCGGGGTCGCCGAGCGACGTGTGCCCGACCTCCCCGGAGAGCCCGCCGGCCCCGCGCAGCAGCCGGCCCTCCACGATCAGTCCGCCACCGACACCGACCTCACCGGTCAGGTAGACGAGGTCCGGCGTGCGGGCCTCGGGCCCCATGGCCCACTCGGCGATCGCCGACAGGTTCGCGTCGTTCTCCACCCGGATCGGACAGTCGAGGTCGACCCGCGCGCGAAGCCCGTCGAGGACCGGCACGTCGTGCCAGCCGATGTTGGGCGCGTAGGTGGCCACGCCGTCGCCGCTGCGCACGAGACCCGGGATCGCGACGGTGAGGCCGACCGGGGTGGCGCCGCGCCGGCTCGCCGCGTCGAGCCCCTGGGACACCAGCCGGGCCACCTCGTCGAGGGTGCGCTCCGGCCCCAGCTCGTCGACGTCGAGCGCCACGCGGTCCTCGAGGATCACCTCGCCGCGCAGGTCGATGACGAGGATCGCCAGGTAGTCGACGTTCAGCTCCACGCCGATGCCGCAGACGGTCCGGCCGTCGAGGTGGACGATCAGGCCCGGCCGGCCGACCGAGCCGGCGCGGTCGACGTCCCCTGCGGTGACCAGCCGACGGTCGGCCAGCTCGGCCACCAGGCTCGACACCGTCGCCTTGTTCAGGCCGGTGTCCTGTGCGATCCGTGCGCGGGACCGGGGGCCGGCGTCGCGCAGATGCCGGAGGACGAGTCCGAGGTTGCTGCGCCGGACGGTCGCCTGGTCGGCGGGCGCCTGCCGGCGGACGGTGGCCCCGTCGTACAGACGGCGTTCCTCGAACACAGCCGTGCCCACCCCCTCGATCGCCTCGTCGCGATCATTTGTCGGTTGCATCAACAAATTAGTGACGTCGGCACGGTGTGGTCAAGGTCGCACGCCCCTGTCATCCAACCGGGACCTCTGCGGGAAGGCCATCACCGGGTCGCGTCCCTCCGCCGACATCACCCACCCGTGGTTACAGTCCCGCTCGTGACGTCTCTCCCGGCGACCCTCCGATGACCCCGCGCCTCGTCGCCGGGGTCGACACCTCGACGCAGGCCTGCAAGATCGTGATCCGGGACGCCGACACCGGCGAGCTGGTGCGGTCCGGCCGCGCTCGGCACCCGCCGGGCACCGAGGTGGCACCGAGCGCGTGGGAGGCCGCCTTCACCGCCGCCGCCGAGGAGGCCGGTGGGCTGGCCGACGTGGCGGCGCTGTCCGTCGGCGGCCAGCAGCACGGCATGGTGTGCCTCGACGAGGACGGCGAAGTCGTCCGGGACGCGCTGCTCTGGAACGACGTGCGCTCCGCCGGAGCCGCCGCGGACCTGATCACCGAACTCGGGAACGGCGACGAGGTGGCCGGCCGCCAGGCGTGGGCGGACGCCGTCGGGCTGGTCCCGGTGGCCTCCTTCACCGGCACCAAGCTCCGCTGGCTGGCCGATGCCGAGCCGGGCAACGCCGACCGCACCGCCGCCGTCTGCCTCCCCCACGACTGGCTCACCTGGCGGCTGGCCGCCGACCGGCAACTGAGCACGCTGGCCACCGACCGCGGCGACGCCAGCGGCACGGCCTACTGGTCGGCCCGCACCGGTGAGTACCGCTTCGACCTGCTGGAGCTGGCGATGCGTGGCCGCCGGCCGGCCGTGCCGCGGGTCGCCGGACCGGCCGAGCAGGTCGGCATGCTCGCCGGCACCGGGCGGCTCGGCGACGGGGCACTGCTCGGACCCGGCACCGGCGACAACGCCGCCGCCGCACTGGGGCTGGCGGCCCGCCCGGGCGACGTGATCGTCTCGATCGGCACGTCCGGGGTGGTCTCCGCCGTCACCACCACCGCCGTCGCCGACGTCACCGGCACGGTCGCCGGGTTCGCCGACGCCACGGGCAACCACCTGCCCCTGGTCGCGACGCTCAATGCGGCACGCGTCCTGGACGCGGCCGCATCGATGCTCGGGGTCGACCACGCCACCCTGTCCGACCTCGCGCTCTCCGCGCCCTCGGGTGCGGACGGCCTGGTGCTGGTGCCCTACCTCGAGGGCGAGCGGACGCCGAACCTCCCGCTCGCGACCGGCGCGGTCCACGGCCTGACGCTGCGCACGGCGACGCCGGCCCACCTGGCACGGGCAGCGGTCGAAGGCCTGCTGTGCGGTCTCGCCGACGGGATCGAGGCCGTCGTCGCGCAGGGTGTCGCGGTCGACCGCGTGCTGTTGATCGGTGGCGCCGCCCGCTCCCCCGCCGTCCAGCAGCTGGCACCAGGCATCCTCGGCCGCCCCGTGCTCGTCCCGCCGCCGGGTGAGTACGTCGCCGACGGCGCCGCGCGGCAGGCCGCCTGGACTCTCTCCGGTGCAGGCTCGCCGCCCGACTGGGCGCAGCCGGGGCTGCAGGCGTTCGAGACGCCGCCCACCCCGGCCGTGCGGGAGCGCTACGCGGAGGTGCGCGGCCGCACCGACGGTCAGTAAGAGGACCCCCTTGCCCCCCACCGCTCGCACGCTCGCGGCGGGCCCCTGCAAGGGGGCCGTTCCAGCACGTTGCCGGGCCGTTCCCTCAGCTCAGCAGGCCGGCCACCTGGCCGGGGTGCGTCTGGGGGGTCATGTGCGCCGCCCCGGGGAGCTCGACCAGGCGGCCTCTCGGCGCCGAGGCGGCGAGGTGCGCGGCCCAGTCGCGGCGGCAGAGGCGGTCCCGGGTGCCGCGGACGACGGTGACGGGCACGTCGACGTCGCGCAGCCGCCGGTCGATGTCGTCGGCGGCCGCCACCCGCCAGAGCGCCACCATCGCCCGCGGCCCGGTGCTCCACCACTGGGCGAGGACCAGCGGCACCTGCCACCACGGCTCGCGCACCGCCGTCCGCAGCCAGGAGGCGACCAGCCCGCGCAGTGACCTCAGCCGTGGATCCGTCGTCGGTCCCAGCAGCACGAGCCCGACCACCCGGGCGTCCCGGGCCGCGGCGACCGCCACCACCTGGCAGCTCTGCGAGTGACCGACCAGCACGACCGGCCCCTCCCCCAGCGCCGCGAGCAAGCGGTCGGCGAGCTCCTCCAGGGGTGGCACGGCCTGCGGCAGGCCCATGCCCGGGAGCAGGACGACGTCGGCGGCGAGCAGCCGGCGGAGCCGCCGGGAGGAGCGCGCATCGAGGCCCAGACCGGGCACGAGGACGGCGCGAGCGGAACAGGGGGTCACCCGCGGTGGTTCTACCTGTCGGCAGCACCGCGCGCGAACCGGCGGCCGGGACGAGAGAGTGTGTCCTGGATCGCCCTGAGATGTGCGCGGCCCGTGCGAGCCGTCGGGGACCGTAGTGGAAGGATGAATCATCATGACGACATCACCTGTGCGCGACCCAGCCGCTCCTTCGCACGGCGGCCGCCCACGCGTCGTCATCATCGGCTCCGGCTTCGGCGGCCTGTTCGCCGCGCAGCGCCTGCGCAAGGCCGACGTCGACATCACGCTGATCGGCAAGACCAGCCACCACCTCTTCCAGCCGCTGCTGTACCAGGTGGCCACCGGGATCCTCTCCGAGGGCGAGATCGCCCCGGCCACCCGTGAGGTGCTGCGCCGCCAGGAGAACGCCCGCGTCGTGCTCGGCGAGGTCATCGACATCGACCTGGCCGCCCGCACGGTCACCTCCACCGTGCTCGGCCGCACCACGGTCCACCCCTACGACGAGCTGATCGTGGCGGCCGGCGCCGGGCAGTCCTACTTCGGCAACGACCGGTTCGCCGAGTTCGCCCCCGGCATGAAGAGCATCGACGACGCGCTCGAGCTGCGCGGCCGCATCTTCGGCGCGTTCGAGCTGGCCGAGCTCGCCGAGACGCAGGAGGAGGTCGACCGGCTGCTGACCTTCGTCATCGTCGGCGCCGGCCCCACCGGCGTGGAGATGGCCGGCCAGATCGCCGAGCTCGCCCACCGCACCCTGCGGCGGGACTTCCGCAACATCGACCCCACCACCGCCCGGGTCGTCCTGCTCGACGCGGCACCGGCCGTGCTCCCCTCCTTCGGCGAGAAGCTCGGCGGCCGCGCCCGCCGTCAGCTCGGCCAGACCGGCGTCGAGGTCCAGCTCGGCGCGATGGTCACCGACGTGGACGCCAACGGCATCGAGATCAAGGACGGCGACGGCCAGGTCCGCCGCATCAACGCGGCCACCAAGATCTGGGCGGCCGGGGTGCAGGCCAGTGGCCTCGGCCGGCTCCTCGGCGAGCAGTCCGGCGCCGAGGTCGACCGCGCCGGGCGCGTCGCCGTGCAGCCCGACCTGACCCTCCCCGGTCACCCCGAGGTGCACGTCGTCGGCGACATGATGGCGCTGGACAAGCTGCCGGGCGTCGCGCAGGTCGCCATCCAGGGTGGGCGCTACGCCGCCGACCAGATCATGCGCCGGATGGCCGGCAAGACGCCCAAGCCGGCGTTCGAGTACCACGACAAGGGCTCGATGGCGACGATCTCCCGCTTCCACGCGGTGGTCGACCTCGGCACGCTGAAGTTCGAGGGCTTCATCGCCTGGCTGATGTGGCTCGCCCTGCACCTCTTCTACATCGTCGGCTTCAAGAGCCGGGTGACGACGGTGCTGCACTGGCTGGTCAGCTTCCTGGGCCGCGGCCGGTCGCAGCGGGTGGCCACCCAGCAGCAGGTCTACGGCCGGCTCGCACTCGAGCACCTCGGCCCGGGCTGGGAGGCCAGCAAGACGGGTGGCCCGAAGACCGCCCCGCCGGCCGACGAGGACATGACGGGCCGCCAGTCCGCCTGAGCCGGATGCGGCGCCGTCCTCCGCGGGGGTGATCCTCGCGGCGGACGTGCGTCGGGGTGGAAACCCTGGGTAGGCGGTCGCCGTGTCGACGTCCCGGGGTCAACGAAGCGCCGCCCGCTCGCAGGGCCCGTTGTGGCGGTGGCCGGCGATCAGCGGCGTGGCCGCCGGCGCGCTGGCCTGGTTGCTCGGCCTCGTGGAGCCGCGCGGCGGCGTCCTGGCGCAGCTGTGGCCCAGCGACACCTCCGCCGCCGGCACGCTGCTCCAGCTGGTCGCCACCGGCGCCGTCACCATCAGCACCCTGACGTTCAGCATCACGATCGTGGCCCTGCAGCTGGCTTCCCAGCAGTTCTCCCCCCGGCTGCTCCGTGACTTCGTGCGGGACCCGGTCACCAAGCGGGTGCTGTCGATCCTCGCCGCAACGTTCGTCTTCGCCGTCACCGGTCTCCGCGGCATCGATTCCGCGGAACCGGTACCGACGCTCGTGTGCCTCGTCGCCGCCCTGCTCGGTCTCGCGTCCTTCGGCGCGCTCCTGGCGTTCATCAGTCACATGGTCCGCATGCTGCGGATCGACACGATGATGACGCGTGTCCACACCGACACCCGACGGGCGATCGAGGAGTTCTACGCGCCCTACGGCGACACGCGGCAGCGGTCACCCGACGAGCTGCACCTCGACGCGTCTGCCGGCGCTCTGGTGACCGCGCTCGACAGCGGCTTCGTCGAGGTGGTCGACGTCGATGCGCTGACCGGCAGCGCCCGCCGGCACGACGCCGTCGTCCGCATCGAGGTGCGCCCCGGCGATCAGGTCACCCACGGCACCCCGATCGCCACGGTCTGGGGACCGGACGACGAAGAGCTCCACGGGGCCGTCCGCGCGGCGGTGGTGCTCAACAACGAGCGCACCATCGACCAGGACGCCGCCTTCGGCTTCCGGCAGCTGGAGGACATCGCCGTGAAGGCGATGTCGCCTGCCATCAACGATCCGACGACCGCCGCGGCAGCCGTCGGGCACATGGGCGACCTGCTGGTCCGGCTGGCCGGTCGGCGACTCGGCGCCACCTTGCACGAGGACGAGGACGGGGTGGGGCGGGCCGTCGTGCCCGACCGCGACCTGCGGTACTACCTCGACCTGTCGTGCGGGCAGCTGGCCCGGTTCGGGAGCCCGGAGCCCACGGTCCTCATGGCGCTCCTCCGGATGCTGCGGGACGTGGCCGTCGCCTGCCGCGACGACGGGCAGCGGGCGGAGGTGGCGCGTGCGGCAGACCTGGTCGCCGGTGAGCTCTCCCCCGACCGGAACACCGTGGACACGGAGGCCGTGCGCGACCACCGTGCTCGGGTCACCGCGGCCCTGGAGGGGCGCATCGTGGAGGCATTCGCCGATCGGGCCGGTGAGACCCGGTCGATGTGAGCGACCAAGGGCGGCGACGGCCGGCTCAGCGGTTCTCCAGCGCCGTGCCCTCCCGGACGATGCGGGCGGCGACCTCGCGCCAGTCGCCGGTGCGCAGCCAGGTCCGCAGCTGCCGCGAGGACGACGTGCCGCGTTCGAAGAGGCTCTCGACCATGTCGACGACGAGGTCCCACTCGTCGTGCTCGGTCAGGTCGTCGCGCAGTTCGGCGAGCAACCGGCGCACCGCCACCCGCGCCGGCACCAGGTTCCGCCGCACCGGGTCGAACAGGCCGCCGTCGAGCCCGTGCCGGGCGGCCCGCCACCGGGCCGCGCGCAGCAGTTCCGGCCGCGGTCGCGGGCACTCCTCGTCCCGTGCGGCACGGGCGGCCAGCACGCGCACCAGCGACCGGGCCAGCGCCGCGTGCAGCACCACGTCGTCGACCTCGGTGCACACGTCGGCCAGCCGGAACTCCAGCGTCGGCAGGTGGCTGGACGGGCGCAGGTCCCAGTAGAGGTGCGACGAGTCGGCGATGACGCCGGACGTGACCAGGCCGGCGACCACCTCGCGGAACCGCTCGGCGCTCCCGAGGTACTCCGGCGGACCGGTGTTCGGCCACCGCGACCACCACACCGTCCGGTAGCTGTGGTGCCCGGTGTCGAAGCCGTCGTGGAACGGCGAGCTGCCCGTCATCGCGAGCAGCACGGACAGGTACGGCCGGGCCCGGTCCATCACCGCGACGGCGGTCTCCAGGTCGGGCACCCCCACGTGCACGTGGCAGCCCACGATGTCCTGCTGCTCGGCCAGGCCCGCCCAGCGGTCGACCATCGCCTGGTAGCGCGGCGCCGGCGTGATGTCCTGCTGCTGCCAGCTGTCGAAGGGGTGCGTGGAGGCGGCGAGGATGCGCACGCCGGCACGCGCCGCGGCCCCGGCCGCCTCGGCCCGGGTGGTCACCAGCTCGGCGCGCAACTGGGACAGGCTGGTGCAGATGCCGGTCGCCGACTCCAGTTGCGTCGTGGTGATCTCCGCGTGCAGGTGCGGGCCGGACTCCCCCTGGAGCACGGCCAGGGCCAGCGCAGGGCTCCGCGTCAGGCGGTAGGTGTCCGGGTCGACGAGGTGGAACTCCTCCTCCACCCCGAACGTGGCGCCGGCCGGCGGCAGCGGCACAGCGTTCGTCCCGCCGGTCTGGTCGACCTCCACGCACGCTCCTGTGCAGCGAGGCGACGCCGTGGTCGCCGGTGCATCCCCGGACGCGGGGCGACTGACGCCCAGCCGTGCCATGACGGTAGAGCTTGCGCCCTTGCCGCGCACACCCCTCCCCCGCCCTGTTCGCCCACGGCATGACCGCTACCGCGGCGGCGACCGGCGGCGTTCACTGGGTGTAAGCCGGTAATCAGGAGGGGTTCGATGGACGCAGCAGCCGGGTCGGAGAGCGAGGGCGCCCTGGACGCCTACTCCCGCATCGTGACCGCGGTGGCCGGCGACCTGACCCCGCACGTCGCCGCGCTGCAGGTCACGGGTCCGGACGGGCGGTCCGGTGCGGGTTCGGCGGTGGTGGTCGACGGCGAGGGGCTGCTGCTGACCAACGCGCACGTCGTCGGGCGGGCGGCGCGGGGAGTGGCGGTGTTCAGCGACGGAAGCGAGAGCGACGTCGACGTCGTCGGGGCCGATCCGCTGTCCGACCTGGCGGTGGTCCGTGCCCGCGGGGACACGCCACCTCCGGCGGCGCTCGGGGATGCCGCCGGCCTGCGGGTGGGCCAGCTCGTGGTGGCCGTCGGCAACCCGCTCGGGTTGAGCGGATCGGTGACGGCGGGGGTGGTGAGCGGACTCGGCCGCTCGCTGCCGACGCGCGACGGCCGGACCGCGCGCGTGGTCGAGGACGTGATCCAGACCGACGCCGCGCTCAACCCCGGCAACAGCGGCGGCGCACTGGCCGATTCGTCCTCCCGCGTGGTCGGCATCAACACCGCCGTCGCCGGGTGGGGGCTCGGACTCGCCGTGCCGATCAACGACACGAGCCGGCGCATCGTCCGTGCGCTGGTCGCCGACGGCCGCGTCCGTCGCGCCTACCTCGGTCTGGTCAGCACCCCCGCACCCCTACCGGCCCCGCTCGCGGAGCGCACCGGACGGCGACGGGGGCTGCGGATCGTCGACGTCGTCCCGGGAGCTCCGGCCGACCGGGCGGGGCTCAAGCCGGGCGACCTCGTGCTGGAGGCCGCACGGCGGCCCGTCGCCGACGCGCAGAGCCTCCAGCGCCTGCTGTTCGCCGAGGCGATCGGCCATCCGCTGCCCATGACGGTGCACCGCCGCGGCGCCATGGTGGACGTGGTCACCCTCCCCGCGGAGCTCACCGGCAGCTGATCGAGGCGCGCCACCCGATGGAGGGCAACCAGTCACGGCACCGGTCGTCGGCCAGGCAGGATGACGACCATGCTGACCGACCGGAGGACGCCGGCGCTCCTCCTGGCGCTCCTGTACGCCGTCAGCGGAGGCCTGTGCCTGCACTCGGCACTGTGGCCCATGCACCCCGAAAGCCCCGTCGGGCTGCTGCGCGCGGTCGCGGCGCTGGGCCTCGTCGGTGGAGCGGCGGTGTGGCTGCTCCGGGATCGGCTCCGCGGCTGGGTCGTGCACGCGGCGGTGGCACTGGCCAGCGTGCTCATCGCCGTGCTCGCCTGGCAGTCGGAGACGGCGGTGGGCGTCGTGGCGCTGGGACCGGCGCTGATCGCCGTGGGCCTCTACGCGGCACACTTCTTCGACCTCACCACGGCACGGGCGCACGCCGCCTTCCTGGTGGTCTCCGCCACGGCCGGGGCCGTCGCCGCACCGCCCGCGCACTTCGCCGTGGCCTGGGTCGTGGTCGTCGTCGCGGTGATCGCGTTCACCGAGGTCCAGGGCCGCCTGGCCCGCTCCCTGCGCACGGCCGCGACGACCGACCCGCTGACCGGTGTGGCCAACCGCCGTGCGTGGGAGGAGGAGGCGGCCCGGCACCTGGCACGGGCGGTCCGGACCGGCGAGCCGCTCACCATCGCGATCATCGACCTCGACGACTTCAAGGAGGTCAACGACCGGCACGGGCACGGAGCCGGTGACGCCCTCCTCCGGGACCTCGCCTCCGGCTGGGCGCGCCGCCTCCGCCAGGCCGATCTGCTGGGGCGCTACGGCGGCGACGAGTTCGTCCTCTGCCTGCCCGCGACCGATGGCGACGGCGCGCAGGAGATCCTGCAGCAGCTGGACGCGACGCACGAGTTCGCCTGGTCGGTCGGGGTGGCGACCATCCAGCGGGGCGACGACCTGGCTGCGGTCCTCGCCCGCGCCGACGCCGCCCTCTACCAGCAGAAGCGCAGCGGCCGGACCGCCTGACCGGAACCGTCCCCCGGGGGCGGCGGCACCCCGGGGGACGAGCTCATCCGGTGCGGCTCTCCCGGTCGTAGTTCTTGCCTAGGAACTCCGGCACCCGCGCCCAGCGGAACGCGAACACCATCACCACCAGCGTCGCGACGTACGGGATGACGAGCAGCACCTGGCTGGGGATGTCGATACCGGACACCTCGGCGCGCAGGGCGACGACGTCCATCGTGGCGAAGAACAGCGCCCCGGCCGCGATGTACTGCGGCCGCCACCCCCCGAAGAAGGTCAGCGCGATCGCCAGCCAGCCGCGGCCACCGACGATGCCCTCGGTGAACGTGCCGGTGTACACCAGCGGCAGGAACGCGCCGGCCACGCCCATGAGGGCGCCGCCGACCGCCGTCGTCCAGAGCCGCGTGCGGACCACCGGGATGCCGAGGCTGTCGGCGGCCTTGGGGTTCTCCCCGACCGACCGCAGGTTGAGACCCGCCCGCGTCCGGTAGAGGAAGAACCACAGCCCGACGGTCACCAGCGCGGCGAAGTACACCAGCACGTTGTGCGAGAACAGTGCCGTCCCGAGCAGCGGGATGTCCTTCAGCAGCGGGATCTCCACCCGGGGCAGCGTGTCCACCAGCGGCGTCGTCGCGGTCTGCCCGATGACGATCCGGTAGAGCAGACCGGCCAGCCCGGTCGCCGCGAAGAACAGCGCGAGCCCGACGACGAACTGGTCGAGGCGCAGCGCCGTCGTCGCCCAGCCCAGCGCGAAGCCGAACAGGGCACCCACCGCCGCCGCCACCAGGATGCCGACCGTGCTGCTGCCCGTCCCGTAGCTGACCAGGAAGCCGACCGAGGCGCCGAGCAGCATGACGCCTTCCTGCGAGACGCTGAAGACGCCGGCCAGCCCCCCGAGCATGGTGCCCAGCGAGGCCAGCAGGTACGGCACCATCGCGACGACGGTGAGCTGGGCGAGGACTGCGAACTCGTTCATGCCACTCTCCTGGCCAGGCGCCCGGCGATCACGTCGGAGAGCAGCAGGAAGATCAGGATCAGCGCCTCGATGATGAGGACCATCTCCGCCGGGACCCCGACGGTGCGCTGCATGGAACTGGCGCCGACCTCGAGGATCGCGATCCCGAAGGCCACCACCGGCACCCAGACGGCGCTGCCCCGGGCGATCAGCCCGATGATGATGCCGAGCAGCAGGAAGTTGGTCTGCATGCCCTCGATGGCCCGGCCGTGCACACCGCTGACCTCGAGCGCGCCGGCCAGGCCACCGAGGGCACCGCCGACGATCAGCGCGATGACCGCGACCCGCTCCACGCGGATGCCGTTGATCGCGGCCGCCCGCGGGTTGGTGCCCGCGGCGCGCAGCTCGAAGCCCGCCGACGTCCGCCGCGTCACCAGGATCGTCGCCAGCGCGACCGCCCCCGCGAGCAGGAGGCCCGCGTGCACGCCCGGCGGACCACCGATCGTCGGCAGCTCCGCCCCCTCGCCGACCCCCTGGGTGGCGGCGACGCCGGCCGCGGGGTCGCTCCACACCTCGGTGGCGGCGTAGTCGAGCACCTGGAAGGAGACGAAGTTCAGCAGCACCGTGCTGAGGATCTCGTTCACGTGGAAGCGCCCCATGAGCAGCGCTGCGATCCCGGCCCACACCACCCCGGCCAGCACGCCGGCGACGATCACCATGGGCAGGAGCACGGCCGACGGCAGGTCGGCGTAGACGATCCCCACGCCGGCCGCCGCCGTCGCACCGACGAGGAGCTGGCCCTCGCCACCGATGTTGAACCGGCCCACGGCCAGCGGGATGGTGAAGCCGAGCGCCAGGAGCGTCAGCGGCACCCACTTGGTGAGCGTCTCGGTGAAGCCGAAACCCGTCTTGAACGACGTGGTGAGGATCGTCCGGAACGCCTCGATCGGGTCGTACCCGAGGGCGGCGATGACGATCCCGGCGACGACGAAGGCCAGCACCAGGGCCAGCACGTAGGGCAGGACGCCGCGGATCACCCGGGCGGCCATGCTCGGCCGGGCCGGCGCCAGGGCGTCCGGCTCGGTCAGGACCGGCGCGCTCATGCGTCCTCCCGGACGCCGGCCATCAGCCGGCCCAGTTCGTAGGCGTCGTAGTCGCCGCGGGCCCGTTCCCCGACGACCTCGCCGGAGTAGAGGACCACCATGCGGTCGGCGAGCAGGCTCAGTTCGTCGAGGTCCTCGGAGATGAGGACGACGGCGCACCCGCGGTCGCGGGCCTCGTGCACCCGGTCGTAGACGAACTGCGCCGACCGCAGGTCCAGGCCCCGGGTGGGGTTCTGCAGGACGAGCACCGTCGGTTCGCGGTCGAACGCGCGGGCCAGCACGAGCCGCTGGATGTTCCCGCCGGAGAGGTTGCCGGCCGGCGCATCGGGGCCCGGTGTCTTGATCGAGTAGGTCTCGATCGTCGTCCGGGCGTGCTCGCGCACCCGCCGCCAGTCGATGAGCCCGCCCCGCCGGTACGCGCTGCTGCGCTGGGCGCCGAGCAGCAGGTTGTCGGTGACCGAGGCGGCTCCGAGGATGCCGTCCCGGTGCCGGTCCTCGGGCACGTACGCGACGCCCGCGGTGAGCCAGTGACGGGTCTGCCGGCCGACCAGGTCGGTGCCGTCGACCCGCACGCTGCCGCTCTGGGCCGGCCGCACGCCCGCGAGCGCCTCGGCCAGCTCGACCTGGCCGTTGCCGGCCACGCCCGCCACGCCGAGCACCTCCCCCGCGCGGACGGCGAGGTCGACCCCGCGGACCGCGGCGACGCCCTGGTCGCTGGGCACCACCAGGTCCGAGACGGTCAGCCGCGCCGGTCCTCCCGCCCGCGCCGGGACGGGTGCGGCCGGCTCCTCCGGGACGACCTCCCCGACCGCCGCCAGCCCGAGCGCGGCGGCCACGTCGGAGGACTGCTCGGCGGCGAGCTCGCCCACCATCAACGAGGCGAGACCCGTGGCGTCGGTCTCCGAGCGGTGCACGGTCGTCAGCCGGCGGCCGTCGCGCATGACCGAGATCCGACCGCAGATGGCCATCACCTCGCGGACCTTGTGCGAGATGAAGACGACGCTGGTGCCTTCCGCCACGATGCCGCGCAGCGAGGCGAAGAGGTCGTCCACCTCCTGCGGCGTGAGGCTGGACGTCGGCTCGTCGAGGATGAGGATCCGCGCGCCCCGGTAGAGGACCTTGAGGATCTCGACCCGCTGGCGGGCACCGACCGACAGCCGGTCGGTGCGGGCACGCGGGTCGACGGCGAGCCCGAACTGGTCGGACAGCTCGGTGATCCGCCGGGCGGCGTCACGCAGCCCGCCCGCGTCCTTCCCCGTCCCGAGCACGACGTTCTCGACCACCGAGTACGTCGACACCTGGAGCAGGTGCTGGTGGACCATGCCGATGCCGTGCTCGATCGCGTCCCGCGGGGAGCGGATGTGCGCCTCGCGCCCGTCCACCCGGATCTCCCCCGAGTCGGGCCGGTAGAGCCCGTAGAGGACGTTCATGAGCGTGGTCTTGCCGGCGCCGTTGCCCCCGACCAGGCCGTGGACCTCCCCGGCGGCGAGTTCGAAGTCGGCCTCCACCAGTGCGTGCACGCTGCCGAAGGACTTGCTGACGCCGGCCATCGTGAGCGGCCGGGCCGGCCCGGGCACGGGGCCCGGGACCGACTCGGAGGAGTGCCCCGTGGTGTGCCCAGCGGTCATTCGACCGGGGTCACGTCGCGCTCGACCTCGATCTCGCCCGAGGCGAGCTGCTCGACGATGCCGTTCACCTCGTCGATGACCGCCTGGTCCACGTTCTGGGGCGTCTGCAGCGAGATGCCCTGCTCGTAGGACATGCCCAGGTAGCCGCCGGTCTCGCCGTCCTCGATCGACGTCAGGATCTCGTCGAGCATCACCGAGAAGTCGTAGAGCACCGAGGTCAGGTAGTGGTCGGCGGACAGGTTCGACTTGTCGGTGTACTTCGCCGTCATGAGCACGCCCGGGGCGGCGTCGCCGACCGCCTCGAAGGCACCCACCGCGCCGAGGTTCAGCGAGGTCAGGACGACGTCGTTGCCGTCGGCCAGCAGCTGGCTGGCGAACTGCTGGGCCTTGGTGGGGTCGTTGAAGTCACCGGTCCAGACCGGGGTGAACGTGGCGTCCGAGCCGCTGTCCTCGAGCGCCTGCTCGACGGCGTGCACCTCGGAGTAGGAGAAGGGAAGGGTCACCCCGCCCAGGTAGGCGATGTTGCCGCTCTCCGACGCCGCCGCAGCGAGCACGCCCAGCGGGTAGAAGGCCAGGTGGAAGTTGCGGTCGAGCACCCAGACGTTCTCGGGGACGTCCGCCGGCTCGGTGTCCTGCTCGGCGATGAACACCACGTCCGGCGCCTCCTCGGCGACCGCCACCGTGGCGTCGTAGAACTGGCTCCCGTGGGTCCAGACGACGTTGTAGCCGTCGGCCACGTACTCGCGCAGCACCCGCTCGGCGTCGGGCACCTGCACGCTCTCGGAGTAGGTGACCTCGGCGCCGTGGTCCTCCTCGGCCGCCTGGAGGGCCTCGAGGCCGAGGAAGGTGTAGTCGGCGTCGGTGGTGGTGCCGGAGAAGACGGCCGCGATGCGGGGCGCATCGCCGCTCCCGGACCCACCACCGCCCCCGCTGTCGCCGCTGTCGCCACCGTCGCTCCCGCAGGCGGTGGCGGTGAGCATGAGCGCGGCCCCGAGGGCGCACGCGGAGATTCGGGGGGATCGCATGAACGGCTCCTCAGGGTCGGCCGGTAGACCCGTGAAGATTTACCTCAGCGCTAAGGTGTGTCCGAAGCATCACGGTCGCACCGCAACGCAATCGAGATGCGGTACCGCCCCGTCCGCAACCTCGGCCGCCTCAGTGGGCAGGGGCTGCGGCGGCGGCGCGCGTGAAGCGCCTGCCCCAGTCGGCCATGAGCTCGCCCAGCTCCGGCGGGGAGACGACCGTGAACTCCGCGCCGACCATCCCCAGGGCGTGCGCCGGCCAGGCGAGGTCCTCGGGCTGCATCCGCACCCGGCACCGGTCCTCCGCCAGGTCCTCCACCGTCGACCACTGCCCGATTCGCCGCCGCACCTCCTCGGCCGGCGCCTCGACCAGCACCTCCACGTCGAAGGTCCGGAACCGCGCGCCGATGCCGCCGCGGACGAACTCGACGGCGTCGTCCCCCGGGAGCGAGCGGGGGGCGAACCGGGCGCCGGTGCTGCGCGGCCCGGTGAGCCGGTCGAGGCGGAAGCTGCGCCAGTCTCCCCGGACGAGGTCGTAGGCGACGAGGTACCAGCGGCGCCCGAGCGCCACCAGGCGGAAGGGCTCCACGAGCCGCTCGCTGCCCTCCCCCGACGCGGCGGTGTACCCGAACTCCAGCCGCTCGGCGTCCCGGCAGGCCTGCGCGACCGTGGTGAGCGCGTGCGGATCGACGCCGGCATCGATCCGCCAGGCACCGGACACCGTGACGGCGCGCAGCGCATCCGCCCTCCGCCGGAGCCGCACGGGCAGCACCTGGACCACCTTGGTCAGCGCGCGGACCGACGCCTCCCCCATCCCGGCGACGGCGGTCTGCGCCGCGGCCTGCAGGCCGACGACCAGCGCGACGGCCTCGTCGTCGTCCAGGACCAGCGGCGGCAGTGACGCTCCGGGAGCCAGCCGGTAGCCGCCGTCGATCCCCGGCTGCGCCTCCACCGGGTACCCGAGTTCGCGCAGGCGCTCGACGTCGCGCCGCAGGGTGCGGACGGAGACGCCGAGCCGGCGCGCGAGCTCGGCCCCCGCCCAGTTCCGGCGGCTCTGCATCAGGGACAGCAGACGCAGCGTGCGGTTCCCGGTGTCGGCCATGGCCGCAGGTTATGTCGCACCGGTGACAGGAAGTGTCACCAATTGCTCCTAGCGTCGAACCCGACCGATCGAGGACGACGAAGGGGCCGGACCGATGACCACCGCCACTACCCTCACCGCCGAGCGCGCCGACCTGCTGGAGACGCTGGCCGCCCATCGGCACTTCCTGCGCCACACGGTCCAGAGGCTCACCGACGAGCAGGCCCGGCAGCGGACGACCGCGAGCGAGCTGACCCTCGGCGGGCTGGTCAAGCACGTGGCCGCTCAGGAGGCGGGCTGGGTCCGCTTCGTCGTCGAGGGACCGGAGGCGATGGCCACCCCCACCGACGAGGCCGGCTTCCAGGCATGGGCCGAGGAGTTCGTCCTGCGGCCCGGGGAGACGCTGGAGGGGGTGCTCACCGAGTACGCGCAGGTCGCGGAGCGCACCGACGAGCTGGTGCGGACGATCCCCGACCTCGACGCCGCCCACCCGCTGCCCAAGGCACCGTGGTTCGAGGCCGGCGCCGTCCGCTCGGCCCGCCGGGTCTTCCTGCACATCGTCGCCGAGACCGCCCAGCACGCCGGACACGCCGACATCCTGCGCGAGTCCCTCGACGGCCAGAAGACGATGGCGTGAGAACCCCGTCCCCCTCACCCCTCGCCCGCTCGGGGCGAGCCTCTGGACGGGGCCGTCAGCCCGGCGTGCTCAGGGTCGAGCAGCGAGGCGGGCGTCGAGCAGTCGGTCGACGGCGGTCTGCGCCGCGTCGACGGCGTGCTCGTTCTCGCCGGACGGACAGCTCCGGAACGCCGTCCGGGCGGCTCCCAGCGCGATGAAGGCGATCGAGATTTCGAGGTCGATCTGGTCGACGCTCGTGACGGTCGGGCTCATGGCGACCTCCTGACGGTCGGAGTTCCTACGGGCGTCACGCTAGACACCAGGTATGACGATTCGGGCACGCCGAAATGACCGGTGAGCGTCGGTCCCGTCCCACCCGTAGCGGAGATCGCGTCCCGTTCCTCGGGACGGCGGACTGTCAGCCCTCGCCGAGGGCGTCGACGTGCGCCACGGCACGGTCGCGCGCCTCGGCTGCCTCAGCGGCCTCCCGCTCGGCGGCGGTGAGCCGGCGCTGGGCGCGCTTGAGCGTCACACCGGCGTCTGCGGCGGCCCGCTCGGCGTCGGCGAGCTGCTCGGCGAGCTCGTCGACGCGCTCCTGCAGCTCGGTGTGCCGGGTCTCCAGCGAGACGACCTCCTGCCGCTGCTCCTCGGCCGCGCCCGCCGCCTCCTCGGCGGTGGCGACGGCGGCCTCGGCTGTCTCCCGGGCGCGGGTCAGCTCGCGCTGCCGCTTCTCCTCCGCGGCCCGGCGGCGCTCCTCCTGCTCGCGCGCCCGGCGGTCGGCGGCCGACTCGCCCGTCTGCTTCCTCGGCGCGGCTGCCTTCGCCGGTTTCTCGGTGCGCTCCGGACGGGGCGGGTGGACCAGCCGGAGATCGGGCTTCGCGACCGTCGTCCCCATGCCGCTGTAGGTCATGGGCGAGGTGAGCCGGCCGGTCAGCAGCGCCCGGCCCGCGTCCGGGTCGCTCATGCCGGCGCGGAGCGTCTCCTCGATCTGGGTGGCGACGGTGGTGCTGACCGGATGGCCGGCGCCGTTCGCGAGCGCCCGTGCCTGGCGGGTGAGCGCGGTCAGGAGCTGGCGGCGCTGGATGTCGAGGGCCTTCAGCTGATCGCCGGCCAGGTTCTCCTGGGCCTCGCGGAGCAGGTCACCCAGCTCGACCAGGCTCTCGATCTCCTCGCGCTGTTCGCGCACCAGCAGGTTGCAGGCCCAGGCGGCCGCCGAGGGCTTCGGCAGGGCGCCGATCTCCTTGGCCAGCCCCTTGAGGCCGTCGGCCTTCGCCTCGTCCTGGCGGGCCTTCCGGAGATCGATGAACTCGTCCGGCGGCACCGCGTAGAGCTCGTCGGCCACCTCGTCCAGGTCCACCGGCGCCTCCTCGACTGCGACGAACTCGTGGTGATCAGCTCGGCGATCACCACGAGTTCGTAGCACTCGCGGTCACGCAGGGCAGCAGACCGCCCCGGCGCGCGGCTGCGCCGCACCGGCGGAGAGGTGCTGGACCAGCGCTCCCCACCGCTCCGCGACGCGGGGGGTGCGGACGTAGGGGCCGCGCCGGGAGGTCTCCCTCCAGAGCGCTCCCTCCGCCAGGAGTTCCGTTCGATGGGCGGCGGACACGACGTCGCTCAGGTAGGCGTGCATTCCCGACTCCTTCAGCAGCAGGACGCGGCGAGACGAGCGTCGGTGTTCGACCCCTCCGGCCGGCAGCAGCTGGCGTCACCGGCGACGGCGGAGAGCTCGGCCGCCGTCTTGCCCTCCAGCTCGGGACGCGCGTCGCCGGTCACCGTGTAGACCTCCCACGGCTCCCCGCCGGGACCGGTCACCCAGACCTTGTCCTGGACGGCGTAGCAACAGGTGGTGTTGTCCTCGATCCGGGTGGCGAGGCCCGCCTCGGCCAGCCGGTTGGTCGATGCCGTGACCTCGTCGGTGGACGGGACCTCGACCCCGAGGTGGTCCATGCGGGTGGCCTCCCCCGGCTCCCCCTCGAGCAGCACGAGCTTGAGCGGCGGTTCGGCGATCGCGAAGTTGGCGTAGCCGGGACGGCGCTTGGCGGGCACCGCGTCGAAGAGGCGCGAGTAGAAGTCGACGGCGGCGTCGAGGTCGGCGACGCGGAGGGCGAGCTGGACGCGGGACATGGGAGCGCCTTTCGGTCAGGACATCGACGGACGTCGATGTCTGAACGCCGAATGAACACCAGACATCGATGCTTGTCAATACGATGTCTGTCGTTATGATGGGCGCCGATGTCCGACGCGAGGAGAACCCCGATGAGCGAGCCCGGCCTGGCCTGCTGCACCCCCCTGACCGGCACGCCGATGTCCGCCGAGCAGGCCGAGCAGGTCGCCCCGCTGCTCAAGGCGCTGGCCGACCCCGTACGCCTGCGGCTGGTCAGCCTCATCGCCGCAAGTGCCGGCGGCGAGGCCTGCGTGTGCGACCTCAACGACGCGTTCGACCTCACCCAGGCCACCATCAGCCACCACCTGAAGGTGCTGCACTCCGCCGGCTTGCTGGACCGGGACAAGCGCGGCGTGTGGGTCTTCTACGCGGTGCGGCCCGAGGCGATGACCGCCGTCGCGACCCTGTTCGACACCACCGGCCGCACCACGCTCGCCCTCACCCCGGCATGAGCGACGCCGTCCGCGAGACCGCCCGCACCGACGTCCCGGCGGACGCCCCGGTCCTGCAGAAGCTGTCGACCCTCGACCGATTCCTGCCCGTCTGGATCGTCGCCGCCATGGCGCTGGGTCTGGCGCTGGGCCGCTGGGTGCCCGGCCTGGACGACGCCCTGGGCGCCGTGGAGGTGGGCAACGTCAGCCTGCCGATCGCGATCGGCCTGCTGCTCATGATGTACCCGGTGCTGGCCAAGGTCCGGTACTCCGAGCTCGACCGGGTCACCGGCGACCGGAAGCTCCTCGGCGCCAGCCTGGTGCTCAACTGGGTGCTCGGCCCCGCGCTGATGTTTGCCCTCGCCTGGCTGCTGCTGCCCGATCTCCCCGAGTACCGGACCGGCCTGATCATCGTCGGCCTGGCCCGGTGCATCGCGATGGTGCTGATCTGGAACGACCTGTCGTGCGGTGACCGCGAGGCCGCCGCGGTGCTGGTCGCGATCAACTCGGTCTTCCAGATCCTGGCCTTCGCCGCGCTGGGCTGGTTCTACCTGCAGGTGCTGCCCGGCTGGCTCGGCCTGTCCACGACGTCGGCGGAGTTCAGCGTCTGGGCCATCGTCGTGAGCGTCCTGGTCTTCCTCGGCATCCCGCTGGTGGCCGGCTTCCTGACCCGCACGCTGGGCGAGCGCCGCAAGGGTCGCGTTTGGTACGAGGAGCGCTTCCTGCCGCGCATCGGCCCGGTGGCGCTCTACGGCCTGCTGTTCACGATCGTCATGCTCTTCGCGCTGCAGGGTGACGCGATCACCTCGCAGCCCTGGGACGTCGCCCGCATCGCGCTGCCCCTGCTGGCCTACTTCGCGCTGATGTTCGGTGGCTCGTTCCTGCTCGGCATGCGGCTGCGGCTGGGCTACGCGAAGACCGCCACCCTGGCGTTCACCGCGGCGGGCAACAACTTCGAGCTGGCCATCGCCGTCGCCATCGGCACCTTCGGTGTCACCAGCGGACAGGCCCTGGCCGGCGTCGTCGGGCCGCTCATCGAGGTGCCCGTGCTGGTCGGCCTCGTCTACGTCTCGCTCTGGGCAGCCCGCCGCTGGTTCCCCGGAGACCCCACCGTCCCCGATGCGACCCGGAGTGCCCGATGATCCCGTCCGTCCTGTTCGTCTGCGTCCACAACGCCGGCCGTTCCCAGATGGCGGCCGGCTGGTTGCGTCACCTGAGCGCGGACGCCGTCGAGGTCCGGTCGGCCGGGTCGATCCCCGGTGACCAGGTCAACCCCGCGGCTGTCGAGGCCATGGCGGAGGTCGGCATCGACATCTCCGACCAGCGACCGAAGGTGCTCACGACCGAGGCCGTCGAGGCCTCCGACGTCGTCATCACCATGGGCTGCGGCGACGCCTGCCCGATCTTCCCCGGCAAGCGCTACCTCGACTGGGAGCTCGAGGACCCGGCCGGCAAGGGCGTCGAGTCGGTCCGGCCCATCCGCGACGAGATTGAACAGCGGATCCGCGGGCTGCTGGCCGAGCTCGAGGTACCGGTCCGCTAGTCGGTCTCGCGCTCCAGCAGGAAGAAGAACGGCGCGGGGAGCCCGCGCATGTCCATCGCGCCGAGGACGACGTCCGGGCCGATCCGGCGGAAGACGTCGATGATCGGCAGCGCGTCGTAGACCATCGCTGCGGTGCTCACCCCGCGGTGGTCGATGGTGCGCAGCCGCGCCTTCGGCTCGTTCGTGTAGAGCAGCGGACGCAGCCGGCCGAACGCCGTCCGGACCGGCCACAGGCGGGCCAGACCGGCGTGGTCGCGCAGCAGGGGCAGCGGGATCCACGCCGGGTCGACCGGCCGTGGCCGGCCCCGCCGGTCGGCGAAGAGCAGCGGGTGCACCGACTCGGCGCCGGTGAACTCCTTGCCGTACCAGCCGTAGGCCTCCAGCAGCCCGTCCAGCCGGGAGCCGGTCGGCAGGCCGCTCCCCCGCCAGCGACCGAGCATGTCCGCCGCCGGCACCGTCGGGAGGCCGTCGAAGAAGGCGAGCGCGTCCTCCGGGGCGACGCCCGACCGGTGCTCGGCCAGCCACCGGGCAGCCGCCTCGTCGCTGAGCTGCGGGATGGTGGTCACGCGACCGGCCGCTCGAAGGTGACGAGCACGCCCTCGACCCCGCCCGGCCCGACCCGGCCCTTCACCTCGACGGCGGTGATGGCCTTGAGCTGCCAGCCGTCCCGAGCCTGATCGTTGAGGACCTTCTCGAGCTTGTCGCCGGACATCTTCCCGCCGAGCATGCCCTCCCGGATCTCCTCGACCTTGTACTCGTACCGCGCTGCCATCGCGTGCTCCGTCCGTCGCCGTCGTCGGTCCTCGCAGGTCCTCGCAGCTCAGACTGCCAATCCCGCGCGGTCCCGTCGAGCCGACCGGCTCAGCCGAGGATCGGCAGCGTGCGCTTCGCCGCCAGCCGGTCCATCCCCGCCTGGATCTCGGCCTCGACCTGGTCGTAGATCTTCTGCACGTAGGCCTCGTCGTCCACGCGTTCGGGATCGTGGTCGACCTCGATGGGGTCGAGCAGCTCCGTGCGGATCTTGGCCGGCAGCGGCACGTGGGCCGGCAGGATCTCGACCGCGATCGGGAACGGGAACCCCGCGATGATGGGCAGGTTCGCTCCGCGGAGGGTGGACTTCAGCCCGGTGACCTTGTCGATCGCGTTGGCCAGCCACTTGCCCTCGGAGACGACGAAGACCGTGTCGTGACCGCCGACGGTGGCCACCGGCAGGATCGGCACGCCGGACCGGATCGCCTGCTTCACGAAGCCGGTGCGCCCGCCGAGGGTGGCGACGTCGCGCTTGCGCCAGCTGCGCATCGCGTCCACCTCGCCCCCCGGCCAGACGACGACGTCCTCGCCCTGGTCCAGCGCCGCCGAGACGCTCTTCCGGTTCGCGGCGATGACGCCCACCGCGCGGAAGTAGTCGCCCAGGCCGGGGGTGGCCATGAGGACGTCGTGGGCGGTGCCGTGCAGCGGACGCTTCCCCTCGAAGTGCACGTGCCAGGCGTTGACCAGCGTCCAGGCATCCATGGTCAGCGCGCCGCCGGAGTGCACCCCGATGACCAGGCAGGTCTCGTCCGGGACGCGCTCCCACCCGTCGACCTCGAGCCGGAAGTAGTACTTGTTGAGCAGGTCGTAGAACGGCTGCTGCAGCTTGAGCAGCGTCTCGTTGAGCGGCTGCGGCTCCATGGCCGCTCCCACCCGCCAGCTGATCAGCCGCTGGATCAGGTTCTGCTCGTTCTGGGCGTCTTCGGCCATGGATCACTCCCTCGTCTCTGAAGGACAACGGCCCGAAGCGCATGAGGTCACGGGGCGTGCGCGACAGGATGCCTGCTCAGCGGCCCGTCGGCACGTCGGGGGCATCCGGGTGCGGACCCTCGGGGCGCTGCTCGAGCCACGTCCGGATCTGTGCGTAGACGCGCGGGTGGTTGAGCAGGTCGAAGTGGTTCAGGCCGCCCAGCCGGAGCACGTGGTCGGCCGGGAACGCCAGGCGGTCGTCGTCCCCGGTGTCGCCGCTGGCGCTGCGCGGCGACACGAGCAGGTCGCCGAGGAGGTCGGCCAGCCGGCCGGCGGGATCCCGGCTCAGCGTGGCCAGGACGACGAAGTGCCGGGCACCGTCGTGCAGCGGCACGCGGGTGTGCGTCGCCGGACCGATGGCGTCGAGGTCCCGATCGGTCCAGTCCGCCTCGACCAGGGTGCCGTGCCGCAGGTCCTTGATGCCCACGCTCCGCAGCGACAGCAGCCGGGCCAGGGGCCGGGTCTCGGGCACCCGCGCGAGCCCTGCTGCGAGCCGGTGGACGCCGCGCTCCAGCGGCGCACCCAGGTGGGGCGAGCCGAGCGTGAGCGTGTCACGGACGAGGTGGGTCCACCCGCGCGCCTCCGGCGTCCCGCCGTGGGCCTGGTGCAGCGCGCTGCGGGCCACCAGTCCGCCCATCGAGTGCCCGACGAGGACGACGTCCTGCACGTCCACCGGCCAGGCGTCGACGAGGTCGGTGAGCAGCGTGTCGAGCGCGCGGCCGTTGTCGGAGATGTGCAGGCCGGTGTTGTAGCGGACGAAGACCGGGGTGAACCCCAGGTCGTCGTGCAGCCGGGTGCCGTAGGTGACGCCGGGCTCCCCGCGGCGCTCGGCCCGGTAGGCCCAGGACGCCTCGCTCTCGGTCAGGCCGTGGAGGAACACGGCGAGCCTGCCGGTGGCGTCCGGGAAGGCGGCCCGCAGCTCCTCCGGCTCCGCCGGCACCGGCCGGCCGGCCACGCGGACGGTGGTGCCGAGGGCCAGCCCCGGCGCCTCCTGCCGGAGGAGGTCCCCGTGCGCGCCGTTGAGGACGGCCAGCGTGCGCCGCCCCGCCGCTCCGTCGTCCACGGCCGTGCCGCTGGCGCGGAGCGCCGCGAGGGCTCCGACCGCGCGGGCGCCACCGCCCAGGGCCAGGCCCACGAGGCCGTAGGTCAGGCCGGACACCGCGTCGTGCACGACCTGCACCGGGCGTCCGGCCGGACCGACGGCCCGGAACGTGCGGTCGGCGATCCCCTGGTGCACCTCGTGGATCCGGGTGGTCCCGCCGCGCAGCGTCAGCCGGGCCAGCTGGGAGAAGCCGGTCACCTCGTCCGCGCGCATCGGTTCCTCCAGGGTTGCGGTCGCGGAGCCCCATCCTTCCCGCGTGGGCGGCGGACCCCCCGGCGGCCGACGGGCCGTCGGCGCCGCCGGGCCCGTGTGGTCCAGAGGGCGGCCAGGCCGAGGGCGAGGCCCGGGCCGACGGCTCCGGCGACGGGCAGCGCAGCAGCGGCAGGCCGGCCGGGGACGTCCCACGACGTCGTCGTCCCGTCGGCCCCGATCCGCCGGATCACGCCCCGATCGACCGTCAGCCGCGCCGGAGAGCGTCCGGCGACGTCTTCGTGCATGTCGCCCGCCAGGAGGACGAGCCGCGGTGCGGGCCCGTCCAGCGCCCTCCTCACGCGGTGCGGGGGGCCGCCCACAGGTCGATCCCGGTGTCGACGGCGTGCTCGTCGATGGCCCAGAGCTCGTCGTCGTCGAAGCTCAGGTTGTCCAACGCGGCGACGTTCTGCTCCAGCTGACCGACGCTGCTTGCACCGATCAGGACCGTCGTCATGCGCGGGTCACGCAGCGCCCAGGCCAGCGCCATCTGCGCCAGGCTCTGGCCCCGGTTCTTCGCGATCTCGTTCAGCGTCCGGATGTGGCCGAGCGCCTCGTCGGTGAGCAGCTCGGTCGACAGCGACTTGCCCTGGCTGGCCCGCGAGCCCTCCGGGACGCCGTCCAGGTACTTGGTCGTGAGCATGCCCTGGGCGAGCGGGGAGAACGCGATGCAGCCGGCGCCCACCTGCTCGAGGGTGTCCAGGAGGTTCTCGTTCTCGACCCAGCGGTTGAGCATCGAGTAGGACGGCTGGTGGATGAGCAGCGGGGTGCCGAGGTCGGCCAGGATCGCCGCAGCCTTCGCGGTGTCCTGCGGCGAGTAGGAGGAGATGCCGGCGTAGAGGGCCTTGCCCGAGCGGACGGCGGTGTCGAGCGCGCCCATCGTCTCCTCGAGCGGCGTGGTCGGGTCGGGCCGGTGGCTGTAGAAGATGTCGACGTAGTCCAGGCCCATGCGGCGCAGCGACTGGTCGAGGCTGGCGAGCACGTACTTGCGTCCGCCGCCGCCCTGGCCGTAGGGGCCGGGCCACATGTCGTAGCCGGCCTTGGTGGAGATGACCAGCTCGTCGCGGTAGGGGCGGAAGTCGTCGGCGAGGTGGCGGCCGAAGTTGGTCTCCGCCGAGCCGTAGGGAGGTCCGTAGTTGTTGGCCAGGTCGAAGTGGCTGACGCCCAGGTCGAAGGCGCGGCGCAGGATCGCCCGCTGCCGGTCGAAGGGCATGTCGTCGCCGAAGTTGTGCCAGAGGCCGAGGCTGATCGCCGGCAGGTCCAGACCGCTCCTGCCGGTGCGGCGGTAGGTCATCGAGTCGTAGCGGTCGTCGGCTGCGCGGTAGGCCATGACCCCATCGTCCCTGGTCGCGCGCCCGAGGCGATATCTGTACCTAGGGGTAACCCCATCCAGGGACGCTCGTTGGAACAGCGCACACGCCGACCCAGGAGTTCTGCGATGCGCCGTCCCTTCGCCCGTGCCGTGCTGAGCCCCACCCTCGCCCTGGCTCTGGCTCTGGCCCTGGCCCTCGCCCTCGCCGTCGTCGTCGCCGGGAGCACCGGCGCCGTCGCCGCTCCGGATGACCCGACCCCGGGCTCGCCGGAGTACGTCGCCCGCGACGTGCAGAACATCGCCGAGGCCTACGGCCGGCAGACGGCGCCCGACGGTCAGCTGTCCCCCGCCTACGGGGTGGCGGCGCTGGCACACATGAACCCGCTGTTCGCCGCCGACCTCCTGGCCCAGGCGGCCCGCCCCAACCGCCCGGCGCTGACGCCGGGCCAGGCGGTGCCGGGCTGGAACAGCGGCAACCCCTACCGCGCCGGCTGGGACGGCACGCGCGGCGTGATCACGCCCGTCTCCTTCACGAACCGGTACGGCGCGCTGCTGCAGGGCGACGTCTTCTCCCCGCTGCCGGGCGCGACCGACCCCTACACCGGCGGGGTGCTGGAGGGCCCGTTCCCCGGCGTCGTCCTCACGACCGGCTCGGTGCAGGGCAGCGAGCGGATGTACTGGTGGCTCGCGCAGGACCTCGCCGAGCGCGGCTACGTCGTCCTGACCTACGACGTCCAGGGTCAGGGGCGCAGCGAGACGTTCCCGCACCAGGCGCCGGTGGAGGACCTGCCCTACTGCTCGTTCGGTGCGGCGCCGGCCGCCGGCGAGCAGACCGGCTGCCCCGGCGTGCCGTTCCAGCAGACGTCGAACTTCGTCTACGGCACGCAGGACGCCATCGACTTCTTCCTCTCCACCCCGGAGCAGCCGTACGCCAACCCGGCCGCCGGCGGTGCGCAGGTCGACGCCTTCAACCCCCTGTGGGAGAGCTTCGACCGCTCCCCCGACCCGGACACGGTCACCCCGGGCCGCACGACCCGGCTGGCCGTCGTCGGGCACTCGCTCGGCGCCATCGCCGTCTCCTACCTCCAGGGCGTCGACGACCGGATCCAGGCGGTGGTCGCGCTCGACAAGCTCTCCACGACGGCCGCGATCCGGGACGGCGAGGAGTTCGACGCCCTCGGCGACTCGCAGCCCGTCGTCCCGGCGCTCGGGCTGCAGTCGGAGTACGGCTTCACCGTGGCGCCGTACTTCGCGAACTCCGGGCTGTTCGACGCCTCCGCCGCCGGATCGCCCACGGAGGCCCCCGATCCGCGCCGCGAGCTGACGACCGGCTTCGACGGGTGGACGGCGGCCGGCGTCGACTCGATGGTGATCGTGCCGCGCGCATCGACGCACCTGGAGTACACCGACATCCCCTACGTGCTGCCGGCCTCCCGGTGGGGGCAGGCGCTGTCGAGCGTCTACACGCAGGCGTGGCTGGCGAAGTACCTGCAGCACGACCCGGCGGCCGACGAGGTGCTGCTGGCCGAGTCGTTCCGCTACCTCGAGCCCGACGCGACGGGCACCTGGCGGCCGGTGACCCTGGACCGGGCCGAGCGACTGTCCTTCTACTTCTGCTCCGGCTACGACATCGCGACGGCGTCCGGCCGGGCACAGGACGACGACATCGCCGACGTCGGCTGCTGACGGCTCTACGCTGGGGGTTGTCGCCTATACCCCAGGGAGAGCCTGATGCTCCGTCTGCTCGGACTGCTGCTCGTGATCTGGCTGGTGATCACCGTCGTCGGCGCCGTGGTCAAGGGACTGTTCTGGCTCGCCGTCGTCGGAGCGCTGTTCTTCGTGGCGACGGCGGCGATCGGCTGGACCAAGCGCGACGACAAGGCCCTGCCGCGCGGGCGGTGACGACGGGCGGTCAGTCGCCGTCGGCGTCGCCGGACATGCCGTCGCCGTACGGCACGACCCCGCCGGACCAGTCGCTGCCCGGCTGAGGTGGTTCGGACTGCTCCTCGACCTGCGCCTCCACCGGCACGCGCGCGCTCGACTCGAGCTCGTCGACCGGGATGGAGTACCGCTGTTCCGCCATGGCCGCAGCGTCGCCCAGCGAGGAGCGGTTGTCCAGACCCGGCGTCCGACGGGTCCCTAGGCTGTCCGGCCGTGACGACCACCGGGACGATCCGATCCGCGACCGGCTACCTGCGGTCCTGGGTGGAGGCCCAGGCGGCGCACCGCCGGGTCCCCGGCGTGCAGGTGGCCATCCGCTCGGGCGACGAGCTGGTGCTGTCGGCTGCCGTGGGCGTGGCCGACGCGACCACCGGCGCGCCGCTGAGCACCGGGCACCTGTTCCGGATCGCCTCCCACTCGAAGACCTTCACGGCGACGGCGGTGCTGCGGCTCGTCGAGGCGGGCCACATGCGGCTGGACGATCCCATCGGGCAGTTCGTGCCGGAACTCGAGGACGGCGGTTCGCCGATCGCCCGGGTGACGGTCCGGGAGCTGCTGGGCCACCAGTCCGGCGTCATCCGGGACGGGCAGGACGGCGACTTCTGGCAGCTCGGCCGGCCGTTCCCCGACCGGTCCGGCGTCGTCGCGGAGGTGCTGCGGGCCGGGGCGGTGCACCGGCGCAACGAGCACTTCAAGTACTCCAACGTCGGCTATGCACTCCTCGGCCTGGCGATCGAGTCGGTCACCGGCTCCACGTACGCCGAGCACCTGCAGGCGTCGGTGCTGGAACCCCTCGGACTGACCCGCACCGGCGCGGAGTACGACCCCGCACGCGCGGAGGAGTACGCCGCCGGGCACACCGGCCTGCTGCTGGGCGAGGACACCCGGCAGACGATCGAGCACGTGGACACCCGGGCGATGGCCGCGGCCACGGGGTTCTGGTCCACGGCGGAGGACCTCACCGCCTACGGCGCCGCGCACTACCTCGGGGACGAGCGACTGCTCAGCGACGACTCGAAGCGGATCATGCAGCGGCTCGAGTCGATCGTGACCGCCTACGGCACCGAGGTGGGCCGTTACGGCGTGGGCATGGCGTTGCAGACCGTGGGCGAGAGGCAGCTGGTCGGGCACAGCGGCGGCTACCCGGGGCACATCACGCTGACGCTGATCGACCCGGTGGACCGGCTGGTCGTGAGCGTGCTGACGAACGCGATGGACGGGCCGGCGGAGGACCTCGCCGTCGGGCTGGTCAAGGTGATCGACGTGGCCCTGACGCCGCGGACGGAGGTGCCCCCACCGCCTGCGGGCGCTCCTCCCCTGGCCTCCTTCACCGGCCGGTTCGCGTCGCTCTGGGGCGTGCTGGACGTCGCCGAGCTCGGTGGGCGGCTCGTCCTGATCCGCCCGACGCTCACGGACCCCCTGCCCGGTGTCGAGGAGCTGGAGGTGGTGGACGCCTCGACGCTGCGAGTCGCGGCCCAGCCGAGCTTCGGCCCAGCCGGTGAACTGGTCCCGGTGCAGCGGGATGCCGACGGACGCGTGGTGTCCCTGCGCTTCGGCGGCGTGACCAGCCGGCCGGTCGACGAGTTCCGCCGTCTGCGCTCCGGCATGACGCACCTCGCCTGACCGGGTGGGAGCGTCACCGGGTCTGTCCCTCGCGTTCCCGGTGCACCGCGACCCCGGCGATCACCAGGAGCACCCCGGCGACCTCGACGGGCAGCGGGACCTGTGTCAGGACGACGATGCCGATCACCGTCGCGGTCGCCGGGAGGAGCGCCACCATGAGCGCATAGGTCGGGCGTGCCAGCCGCGCCATCGCGAGCTGGTCGCAGACGTAGGGGACGACCGAGGACGTGAGGCCGATCCCGAATCCGGCCATCAGGACCAGCGGGTCGGTGAAGGCCACGGCGGCGTCCGGCACACCGATGGGCAGGGCGACGGCGCAGGCGATCAGCATGGCCAGGGCGAGGCCGTCGATCCCACGCAGCGCGTCGCTCTGCGCCACGCGGTGCGCCAGGACGACGTAGAGGGCGAAGAGCAGGGCATTCGCGGCGGCGAAGGCGAGCCCCAGCAGCTCGGCGACGAGGCGGACGTCGGTGAGCAGGTACACCCCGGTGACGGCGAGGCCGAGGGCCGCGATGTTGCGCGGCGTGCGGGCAGCGAAGGCGGCCAGGGCGACGACGGGCAGGAACTCGATCGCTGCGACGGTACTCAGCGGCAGTCGATCGATCGCGAGGTAGAAGCAGGCGTTCATGGCCGCGAGAACGGCGCCCCACCCCACGAGGAGGGCGCGCGTGGACCTGTCCACCTGCCGCCACGCACGCCAGGGACGCAGCCACAGCGCGAAGACCAGCGCAGCCGAGCCGATGCGCAGCCAGGCGACCCCCACTGCGTCGACGCGGGCGAACAGCAGGACCGCGAGAGCCGGCCCCAGGTAGTGGAAGACCGCGCTGACCACGAAGTACAGGTGCGGCGGAACGCGGTCCGCTCGGCCGGACCGGCTGAGGGGGCCAGTTCCTGCCCCCTGCACCGGTCGCGCGTGGTCCTTCTCCATCGCACCATGGTCGAAGGACCGGACGCCCGGAACCATGGCGATGTGAAGGCGAGGCGAAGGTCATGGCTGCCTCCAGGTCACCCCGCCCTCCCGCTGGCCTGCCGGATGGAAAGTCGCTGCTGGACGACGTCAACCGCCGCCTGCTCGCGGTCCTCTCCGAGGAACCGCGGATGTCCACTGCGGAGCTCGCTCGACGGCTGGGCATGTCCGGTCCGGCGGTGCGCGAGCGCCTCACCCGGCTGGAAGAGGCCGGCGTGATCCGGGGCTACCGTCTCGACGTCGATCCGGCCGCGCTCGGGCTACCCGTCACGGCCTGGGTGCGGATCCGCCCCGGACCGGGGCAGCTCACCAAGATCGCCGAGCTGGCCACGGGGCTCCCGGAGGTCAGCGAGTGCCATCGCATCTCCGGCGAGGACTGCTTCCTGCTCAAGGTGCACGTGTCGACCATCGCGGCCCTAGAAGAGGTGCTGGACCGCTTCCTCCTGCACGGGCAGACCACCAGCTCGTTCGTCGTCTCGACCCCGGTCCCCGCTCGGCCGCCGGGTCTGCCCTTCTCGACCTGACCCCGTGGCGGAACTCCTCCGCCGGCGCACCGAGGTCCCCCGGGCCTCACGCCGCGACCCGCCGGGACCGCGATCTCCAGGCCTGCTCCTGCGGGGAACCCCGGGGCACTGAGCGGCGGCCACACACGTGATCGGCCCCGAGACCGGCGACACCTGTTCGGTCGAGACCCATGACGAAGCCGCGGATGCCAGTGGCGCTCCGGCAAACGGCCGCATCCTTCCGACCCCTTCCGGCATACCCCGGAGGGGTATAGCGTTCGAAGCGGTAGGACAGCCGGACCGAACGAAGGAGTGGTCATGCCAACTCAGCAGCGGACGGCGGTGCTGGAGGTCTCCGGAGTGCGCTGGGCCTCGGAGAAAGTCACCGTGGAACGGTTGCTCGGCCGCCGGCCGGGCGTGCTCGCCGTCGACGCCAACACGGTCGGACAGACGGCCACCGTCACCTACGACCCCGCGCAGACCTCGGTCACCGAGTTGGCCGGTTGGGTGCGCGACTGCGGCTATCACTGCGCCGGACAGTCGGTTCCCCAGCACATGTGCGACCCCGCAGCCGAGCCAGGCGCCGCGCACGACAGCCAACACGCCCATGTCGTCGCACCGGAGGCGACCGCGCCGACAGCCACCGCGGCCGACGCCGACGACGCGCACAGCGGGCACGGCGACAACGGCACGGGAGGGCACAGCGCGGCCGGGCACGGCGCTACGCCGCAGGGCATGAGCCCGCACGATGCGATGGGGCATGGCGGGCACCACGGGTCCATGTCGATGGCCGACATGGCACGCGACATGCGCAACCGGTTCCTCGTCGCAGCGGTGCTGTCGGTGCCCATCCTGTTGTGGTCGCCGATCGGGCGGGAGGTGCTCGGCTTCGACACCGCCGCCCCGTTCGGGCTGCGTGACGACGTCTTCTCGCTGCTGCTGAGCCTGCCGGTCATCTTCTGGTCGGCGTGGATCTTCTTCGACGGCGCCTGGCGGGCTCTGCGGGCCCGCACGCTCGACATGATGGTGCTGGTCGCCGTGGCCATCGCGGCCGGCTGGGGCTACAGCGTGGTCATCACCCTCACCGGTGGCGGCGAGGTGTTCTACGAGGCCGCAACCGTGCTGACCGCGTTCGTGCTGCTCGGTCACTGGTTCGAGATGCGGGCCCGCGGCGGGGCGAACGACGCCATCCGCACCCTTCTCGAACTGGCGCCGCCGCGCGCGGTGGTGCTCCGCGACGGACAGCCGGTGGAGATCCCCACGGCGGAGGTCGTCGTCGGCGATCTGCTGCTGGTCCGGCCCGGCGCGAAGGTCCCGGTGGACGGCGTCGTGGAGGACGGCGAGTCCGAGGTCGACGAGTCGATGGTGACCGGCGAGAGCCTGCCGGTGCCCAAGGCATCGGGCGAGGAGGTCATCGGCGCGTCGGTCAACACGACCGGCACGCTGCGGGTGCGGGCGACGAAGGTCGGCTCGGACACCGCGCTGGCGCAGATCGTCAGCCTCGTCCAGCAGGCCCAGGCGTCCAAGGCGCCGGGGCAGCGGCTGGCCGACCGGGCCGCGTTCTGGCTGGTGCTGGTCGCGCTCATCGGCGGCGCCCTGACCCTCGCGGTCTGGCTGGCCGTCGGGGCGTCGTTGGCCACCGCGATGCTGTTCGCGGTGACGGTCGTGGTCATCACCTGCCCCGACGCTCTCGGCCTGGCCACCCCGACGGCCATCATGGTCGGCACCGGCCTGGGCGCCCAGCGTGGTGTGCTGTTCAAGAGCGCGACCGCGCTGGAGACCGCCGCGCACATCACCGCCGTGGCCTTCGACAAGACCGGCACGCTGACCAGGGGCGAGCCCGAGGTCACCGACGTCGTCGTGGACGGCAGCGCGGTGGGCCTGGACGAGGACACCGTGCTGGCGCTGGCCGCCGCGGTGGAGCGGGAGTCCGAGCACCCGCTGGCTGCGGCTGTGGCCGCTTACGCCGAGGACCGCGGGTTGCCGGCGCTGCCCACCACCGGGTTCCGCAACGTGCCCGGGCACGGCGCCATCGCCCAGGTCGACGGCCGGACCGTCGCCGTGGGCAACGCCAAGCTGCTGGCCAAGGAGGGCGCCGACCTCGGGCAGCTGGGTGCCCGCCGGGAGGAGCTGGCCGCCGGTGGGCGCACCGCGGTGCTGGTCGCCGTCGACAGCCACGCCGTCGCCGTCATCGCGCTGGCCGACGCGGTGCGCCCCACGTCGGCCCCGGCCGTCGCAGCTCTGCACGAGGCGGGCGTGCGGGTGGTGATGATCACCGGGGACAACGCGGCCACCGGCCGGCGCGTCGCCGACAGCCTCGGCATCGACGAGGTCATCGCCGAGGTGCTGCCGGCGGACAAGGCGGCGAAGATCGCCGAGCTGCAGGCCGGCGGCGCGCGAGTGGCGTTCGTCGGCGACGGCGTGAACGACGCTCCCGCGCTGGCGACCGCCGATGTCGGCATCGCGATCGGCGCCGGCACCGACGTGGCCATCGAGAGCGCCGACGTGGTCCTGATGACGTCGGATCCCCTCGGTGTGCCGACCGCGCTGACCATCGGCCGCGCGACAGTGCGCAAGGAGAAGCAGAACCTCACCTGGGCGGTGGCCTACAACGGGCTGGCGCTGCCGATCGCCGCCGGGGTGTTCGCCTCCTGGGGTCTGGTGCTGCGCCCGGAGATCGCCGCGCTGACGATGTCGGGGTCGTCGTTCCTGGTGGCGGTGAACGCGCTGCTGCTCAAGCGGCTGCGGCTGCCGGGGACTCCGGCCGCACCGGCGGCGCGGCCGGCCGCGGCTCCCAAACCGGAGTCGGTGTCCCGCTGACGACTGCGCAGGGCGTGGGCGGCCCTCCCGGCGAGTGACCGGGCGGGCCGCCTACGGTGGAGCCGTAGGGGGTGAGCATGGGCGCACGGTTGTGGACAGCACTGCTGCTGCTCGGTGCGGTCGTGTTCATGCACGGGCTGCAGTGCGCCTCGGCCGACCACCCCGGCGGCACACCGCTGCTGTCCCCCGCTGCGGTCGCCCACGACGTCGACGCGCCCATGGCAGCTGTCTCCGCCGCCATGAGCGACGCCGGGCACACGACGGCCGGCTCCCCGGCCGTGGGCGGCGTCGACGCCGCGGGCGTCGTGCTGCACGGTCAGACCGACACCTCCGGGCACGGCGGCGCCGGCCATCTGTGGTCGGTGTGCCTGGCGGTGCTGGCGGCCGGCCTCGCGCTGCTGCTGGGCCTCGCCGTCCGCCGGCTGCTGCGGCTCGGCCGCGCCGCTGCCCTTCCTGCGTTCACCCGCGCCGCCAGGTCACTGACCGCGTTCCACCCACCGGAGCTCTCTGCCCTCTGCGTCCTGCGGATCTAGGCCGAACCGCCCTGCCGCCCGCCCTGCCACCCCTGGTGGCCCGGCGGCGGTTCCGGCACGCCTACATCCCCCTCGAGCAGAGAGAAGCATCGACATGACCCGCACCACCGCACGTCTGCCCCACCTCGCCGGCACCCTCCTCGCCGGCGTCCTCGTCCTCGCCGGATGTGGCGAGGACGGCTCCGACGCCGCGGCATCTGGTCCCACCAGCAGCGGCGCGGCGTCGGCCAGCGCCAGCGACAGCGCCGACACCGAGCACAACGACGCCGACATCGCCTTCGCGAGCGGCATGGTGCCGCACCACGAAGGCGCGATCGAGATGGCCCAACTGGCTCCCAGCCGGGCAGCCGACCCCCGCGTGCTGGAGCTGGCCTCCCGCATCGAGGCCGCGCAGGGGCCGGAGATCGACACGCTCAACGGCTGGCTGGCCGAGTGGGGCGAAGCCGACACGGGCGGTATGGACCACGGCGGCATGGACTCCGGCGGCATGGACCACGGCGGCATGGACTCCAGCGGCATGGACATGGCCGCGCTGACGAACGCCACCGGCGCCGAGTTCGATCGGCTGTTCCTGCAGCAGATGATCGCCCACCACCGCGGTGCCGTGGAGATGGCCGAGAGCGAGCTCGCCGAGGGCCGCGACAGCGACGCCCTGGCGTCGGCCGAGACCATCCGCGACACCCAGGTCGGCGAGATCGCCGAGATGGAGCAACTGCTCACCGAGCTCGGCGGCTGACAGGATCCGCGGTGGGGCGAGCGCGTCGGCGCTCACCCCACCGCGGAACCGCCCGCTCCCGTCCCGCACCCGGAGCACTCGTGCGCTCGTCGCGCTCCGTGCGCAGCGTCCGCGCCGCCGTCGCCACCCCGGCGGCAGGGTTCTCCGCTGTCGGACACGGCCCCGGCGCCCGCCGACGCCGCACCGGCCGACGGCACCGACGTCCTGCCGTCAGGACACGTGCACCGCCTGGCCCAGGACCCCGGTGACGGCGCACTGCTGGTGCCACGCACCAGACCCTCGTCGAAGTCGGCGAGGACGGCACCGCGAAAGCAGAGCCGCCCCGACCTCCGAAGAGGGCCGGGGCGGCTGGAACTGTGTGCCGAGTTCGCAATCGCTGCCAACGTGGCAAGAAGCGTCAGTGGCAGTCCCGCTGACATGTCGGCGAGCCTGCCGGGACATCAGGCGGGAATTCCGCTGACATCCCGGCAAGCCTCGACATCAGCTGCAACCGCTGGTGGAGCCGCAGCCCTCGCAGACGTAGCAGCTACCGGCCGGCCGCATCTTCGTGCCGCAGGTCATGCACAGCGGCGCGTCGGTGGCGGTCCCGGTGACCAGCTCGAGGAGCTCGGCCGAGGAGTGCGCCTCCTTGACCGACTTCGGGCCCTCCGGGGTGACCTTCTCCTCGACCTTGGCGGTCTCGATCGGAGCCGAGTTGCGCAGCTGCTCCAGGTCGACCTCTTCCTCCTCGGTGACCGCGGGGGTCGAGGCGGAGCTGCCGTAGCCGGAGACCTGCGCGGCCCGCTCCTCGGCGGTGAAGATGCCGAGACCGGCCCGCTTGTCGACGGGCAGGTGATCCAGCGCCAGGCGACGGAAGATGTAGTCCATCACCGACTGGGCGATCCGGATGTCCGGGTCGTCGGTCATGCCGGCGGGCTCGAAGCGCATGTTGGTGAACTTCTGGATGTAGGTCTCCAGCGGCACACCGTGCTGCAGCGCGATGGACAGCGAGATGGAGAAGGCATCCATGACGCCGGCCAGCGTCGAGCCCTGCTTGCCGAGCTTGAGGAAGACCTCGCCGAGGCTGCCGTCCTCGTACATGCCGGCGGTCATGTAGCCCTCGGCGCCCGCGACGCTGAAGGACGTGGTGACGCTGGTCCGCTTCTTGGGCAGACGCTTGCGCACCGGGTGCGAGAGGGCCGCAGGCGCGGCGACCTCGACCTTGGCCTCCGTCTTCGAGCCGTCCTTCTTGTTCATCGCGTCGGACAGCGGCTGGCCGACCTTGCAGTTGTCGCGGTAGATGGCCAGCGCCTTGAGGCCCATCTTCCAGCCCTGGAAGTAGATGTTCTCGACCTCTTCGACGGTCGCCGTCTCCGGCATGTTGACCGTCTTGCTGATCGCGCCGGAGATGAACGGCTGCACCGCGGCCATCATGCGGACGTGGCCCATCGGGGAGATGGCCCGCTCGCCCATGGCGCAGTCGAACACCTCGTAGTGCTCCGGACGCAGGGTCGGGGCGTTCACGACGTGGCCGTGCTCGGCGATGAACTCGACGATGGCCTCGATCTGCTCGTCCTGGTAGCCCAGGCTCTTGAGCGCCCGCGGCACCGTCTGGTTGACGATCTGCATCGAGCCGCCGCCGACCAGCTTTTTGAACTTGACCAGCGAGAAGTCCGGCTCGATGCCGGTCGTGTCGCAGTCCATCATGAAGCCGATGGTGCCGGTGGGGGCGAGCACCGACGCCTGTGCGTTGCGCCAGCCGTTGTCGGCGCCGATCTCCAGGCACTCCTGCCACTGCGCCGTCGCGGCCTTGAGCACGTCGGCGTCGTCGGCGCCCACGGGGCGGATGGCGTCGTTGGCCGCGGCGTGCTTGCGCATGACCCGGGCGTGGGCGTCGGCGTTGCGGGCGAAGCCGTCGTAGGCGCCGACGATGCCGGCCAGCTCGGCCGACCGACGGTAGGCGGTGCCGGTCATCAGCGAGGTGATGGCCGCGGCGAGGGTCTGGCCGCCCCGGGAGTCGTAGGCGTGGCCGGTCGCCATGAGCAGCGCGCCCAGGTTGGCGTAGCCGATGCCCAGCTGGCGGTAGGCCCGGGTGGTCTCACCGATCGGCGCGGTCGGGAAGTCCGCGAAGCAGATCGAGATGTCCATGGCCGTGATGACCAGCTCGACGGACTTCACGAAGGTCTTGGAGTCGAACGTGCCGTCGCTCTTCAGGAACTTCATGAGGTTCAGCGACGCCAGGTTGCACGAGCTGTTGTCCAGGCTCATGTACTCCGAGCACGGGTTGGACGCATTGATCCGGCCGGTCTCGGGGTTGGTGTGCCAGTCGTTGATCGTGTCGTCGTACTGGATGCCCGGGTCGGCGCACTCCCACGCGGCCGTGGTGACCTTGCGGAACAGGTCCTTGGCCTCGACGGTCTCGATCACCGAGCCGTCGATGCGGGCACGCAGACCGAACTCGGTGCCCTCCTCGACCGCGCGCATGAACTCGTCGGAGACGCGTACCGAGTTGTTGGCGTTCTGGTACTGGACGCTGGTGATGTCCTTGCCACCGAGGTCCATGTCGTACCCGGCGTCGCGCAGCGCGCGGATCTTGTTCTCCTCGCGCGCCTTGGTCTCGATGAACTCCTCGATGTCCGGGTGGTCGATGTCGAGGACGACCATCTTCGCGGCGCGACGGGTGGCGCCACCGGACTTGATGGTGCCGGCAGAGGCGTCGGCGCCGCGCATGAAGCTCACCGGACCGGAGGCGGTGCCACCGGAGGACAGGAGCTCCTTGGAGGAGCGGATGCGGGAGAGGTTCAGGCCGGCCCCGGAGCCGCCCTTGAAGATCAGGCCCTCCTCGCGGTACCAGTTCAGGATCGAGTCCATCTCGTCGTCGACCGCGAGGATGAAGCAGGCGCTGACCTGCTGCGGCGCGCTCGTGCCGACGTTGAACCAGACCGGGGAGTTGAAGCTGAACACCTGGTGCAGCAGCATCCAGGTGAGCTCGTGCTCGAAGATCTCGGCGTCGCCCTCGGTGGCGAAGTACCCGTGCTCGCGACCCGCGGCGCCGTAGGTGAGGACGACCCGGTCGATCAGCTGACGGAGGCTCGTCTCGCGCTGCGGGGTGCCCACCGCGCCGCGGAAGTACTTCGTGGTGACGATGTTGGTGGCGTTGATGCTCCACTCGGCGGGGAACTCGACGCCGCGCTGCTCGAAGTTGATCGACCCGTCGCGCCAGTTGGTCATGACGACGTCGCGGCGCTCCCAGGTCACCTCGTCGTAGGGGTGCACACCGGCGGTGGTGAAGACGCGCTTGATCTTGAGGCCCTTACGGCTCGGCGCCTTCGGGGTGCGCCGTGCGCGGGTGCCGGCCAAGCGGTCGTCGGTCTCGGTCATGGTGTGGAGCTCTCCCTGGGTGTGGCGTGCTTCGTGTGGCTGTCAAGGGCGGATCGGAGGGCTGGGGAAGAGCCGCGATCGATGTGCTCGTAGTCGTGTCTAGCGGGCGGTACTGACAGTTCTGCGGTGTCCGGAGCCCTCAGCCAGCGGGCGTTCCGGCCGGCTCTGCGACGTCGGCGGCACCGGGCTGCCGCGCCTTGAGTTCGGCGATCTCCTTCTCGAAGTCCGCCACCGAGGTGAAGGAGCGGTAGACGCTGGCGAATCGCAGGTAGGCGACCTCGTCCAACTCGCGGAGGGGCCGCAGGATGGCCAGCCCCACCTCGTTGCTGGGCACCTCCGCCGCGCCGGTGGCACGGATGGCGTCCTCGACCTGCTGGGCCAGCTTCTGGAGCTGGTCCTCGTCGACCGGCCGGCCCTGGCAGGCCCGGCGGACACCGGCGACGACCTTCGACCGGTTGAACGGCTCGCTGACACCGCTGCGTTTGACGACGGCCAGTACGGCCTCCTCGACCGTCGTGAACCGTCGCCCGCACTTGGGACAGGAGCGACGACGACGGGTCGTCGCCCCCTCGTCGGCCTCCCGCGAGTCGATGACCCGGCTGTCGGCGTTGTGGCAGAACGGGCAGCGCATCGCGGTTCGCCTCCTCCCGAGTCCCGGCCTGTCCGGAGCCGTCCTGTGGACCCTCCTGGGGACATCCGGTGGATGCCCCGGGGAGAACCTGAGGATCGGCCTGTGGACAGGCTTACAACTCTGTAACTACTAGATGTAGGGGAACCCTAGGCCGGTCCACACAAGATGTGCAAGCGAAAGTCTCCTCGGCGTGTTCCGCCCAGACACTGCCGTGAACAGGGAGGACATCCCTCCCCACGAGTCACACGACACGCCGCACCGGCACGCCGGCGGGCGCCGCGGACGGACGCGCGGCGCTCAGGAAAGTGGCGCACGGGCCATGCCGCCGACCCGGTGGGCCCAGCCGGGTCGGGCGAGAGACCGCCCCGACCCAGCGGCGGGTATCGGTCGGCCGTCGGCCGTTCGGACACCGCGCCGTTCTGCTCGTGGACCCATCCGGATGGATGCCCGACACCCGGACGTGGTGCCGTCCGGGTCCTGCGCGGGAGCCGGGCAGGCGTCGACCGCGCCGGCGCTCGTCGGGGCGCCGGCAGCGGTGGATCAGAGCCCGCGGAGGGAACCGTCGACGCGGGGGCGCCGCCCGTGCGGCACGTGGTCGGTCAGCCGCATCGGACGGGTCAGCAGTTCGGACTCGAGTCCGCGCGGAGCCGCCCCGCCTGCGGCAGACGCCGGCCCTGACTCGGCGCGTCCGGACTCGGCGCGCACGGCCTGGGTCCGGTCGACGTGGGCGCGGGCAGCCTGGGCCCGCGCAGCCGGGACTCGCGGGCGCGACACGGGGCCCGAGGCCCGGGGGGCCTCGTCCTCGGGGCGTTCCGCCGGGGTCCGAGGCGCCTCGGTCACGGGCGGGAGGAGGCCGGTGTCGGCGGTGCGGTGCCGGCCGGGGTCGGCGGGGGCACGGTGACGGCCCGGCGGGACGGGGGGCCGACCGGTGGTGAGCGTGACCTCGGGTGCGCGACGGCGGCCCACGGCCGGGGCCTCAGCCGCCTCGGGGGCACGGCGGCGTCCGCCGGTGGATGGCTCGGCCTGCTCCTCGGGGGCGCGGCGGCGACCGACCGAGGCGAACTGTGCCGTCTCGTCGGCGGTGCGTCGTCCCCCCGCGACCTGCGGGTCAGGGACGACGGACAGGTCGCGGACCATGGGTAGGCCCGACGTGGCGGCGTCGTCGTCCGCCGGGCGCACGCGCCGGCCGGACGGGTGCCGGGCCACCGACATCTCCTGGGTGCCAGGGGCGTAGCTCCGGCGCACCGGAGCCGCCGGGGACTCGCCGGCCACGGCCAGATGGCGCTCCGGGAGGCGCAACGACGCGAGGTCGGTCCACGCCGTCTCCTCGACGCCCCCGAGCACGACCCGCACCCACACCTGGCACGAACCGTTGGCGTCGTGCCGCCAGCCCAGGAGCTCGCCGGCCCACCAGGTTCCTGCCTGATAGACCTCCACCGACTGGGGTTGACTGGTGAACACAGCTGCTCGGTTCTCCATGGCGCCTGACACGCGACGACCGTAAGCGCTGAGGTGACCACTCACCGTGAAGGCGCCCGCACTGAGGGTTGACGAAGTCGGGCGGCGACGTTGTGGATCTATTGCCGTGGCGCGCCCGGCTCCGCCCCTGACCGGTGCCCGACCCGCGCTGCCCACCCGTCCGTCCTGGTCAGGGCCACGACACGCGGAGAGGTGCCCGCGGACGACGGGCCGCACGCTCACGGCAGCCGGAGGGTCTGACCGGGCACGAGGTCGGTGCTCGCGAGGTCGTTCAGGTGCTGGATCTCGTCGACGAGGACCCGCACGTCGCCCTCTCCGGCCAAAGAGGAGGCGATCGACCACAGCGTGTCGCCCGGCTGCACGACGACGGTGCTGACACCGGCCAGGCGCAGGTCGCCACCGTCTCCCCCGAGCATCGGCCCCAGCCAGGAGCCCACACCGACCGCGACGGCGAGTGCCAGCACCACGCCGAGTCGACGTGCCCGTCGGGTGAGCCGCAGGCGGGCCGCCCGCACGGCACCGGTCGGCGCCGGACGGCGCGCGGCCGCCCGGGGTGACGTGGGGCCGGTCAGCCCCGTGCCGGGGCGGGTCGCCGGGCGCCGCGCGGGCACCGTCGGACCGACCGGCGGGCGGCAGACACCGACCCGGGACGGACTGCGACGGGAGGGGTGGGCCGCCGGTGCGCGGAACGTCGGCTGCGACTGCTCGGCGACCACCACCAGACGCGGCCGCCAGGGCGCCTGGACCTCCTCGTCGAACTCGAGCACGGCCTGCTGCACGCTCCCCATGACCCCTCCGCCTCCGATCGCGAACCGTCTCCGTCGTCGAACGCCTGTTCGATTCGAACGACTGCTCGATGTCTACCGGACGGGTCCGACGAAAGCCACCGGACACGGCCCCACACTTCGAACATGTGTTTGATCGCAGCTCCCGAACGCGCTACCGTCCGTCCGACGGACACACGCGCTGCGGGAGCAGCGGACGAGGAGGCGACGTGGCGGAGAAGAGCGGGAGCTCAGGCGGCCGCAAGGCGTCCGGGAACTCCCCTGCGACCACGGGGACGGCCACCGTGCGGTCGTTCCCCGACCGTGCGGCGGACGGAGACGGACTGACCCAGCGCCAGCGCCGGGTCCTCGAGGTCATCCGCGACTCGATCGAGCGGCGCGGCTATCCGCCCTCGGTCCGCGAGATCGGCGAGGCGGTCGGCCTGTCGTCGGCCTCCTCCGTCGCCCACCAGCTCTCCGTGCTGCAGAAGAAGGGCTGGCTGCGGCGGGACCCCAACCGGCCGCGCGCGCTCGACGTGCGCCTGCCCGGCGACTCCCCGCACTCCGTCCCGGCGCCCGCTGCGGTCGGTCTCGGCGAGGACACCCAGGTCTCCGCGCCCACCTACGTCCCGCTCGTCGGCCGCATCGCCGCCGGTGGGCCGGTCCTGGCGGAGCAGGCCGTCGAGGACGTCTTCCCGCTGCCTCGGGAGCTGGTCGGCGAGGGCACGCTGTTCATGCTCAAGGTGGTCGGTGACTCGATGGTCGAGGCTGCCATCTGCGACGGGGACTGGGTCGTCGTACGCCAGCAGCCGACCGCGGAGAACGGCGAGATCGTCGCGGCCATGATCGACGGCGAGGCCACCGTCAAGACCTACAAGCGGCGCGACGGGCACATCTGGCTGCTCCCCCACAACCCCGCCTACGAGCCCATCCCCGGCGACGACGCCACGGTTCTCGGCCGGGTGGTCAGCGTCCTGCGACGCGTCTGAGAACGATCACGTCCCTCACGGCACTCGAGCCGGGGACGGCACCACACCGGCGGTCCCGCAGCAGCGGGGCCGCCGGTGGTCGTCAGGGGCAGGGCCGGCGGTCGTCAGGGACGGCGGCGGAGCCGGCCGGAGATCCAGACGACGACGGTCGCGACCGCAGCGGCGATGAGCCCGGACGTGATCGGCGACATCCCCGAACTCGTCAGGTCGGTGAAGCTCGGCACCGGCCCGGCGGGCGGCGCCTGCGCGGCTGCCGCGAGCTCGGGGGTCAGCGACACCCTGGTCAGGTCGCTCGGCAGCATCTCGCTTGCCACCAGCAACCCGAGACCGTCGGCCGTGAAGCTGATCGCCTCACCCTGGGGTGAGTCCGGCAGTGGGATCCGGACCGGCTGCCCGGCCAGGGCGCCGACGACGTCGTTACCGGCGAGCGTCCAGACATAGGCGTCGGTGTACGTGCGCAACGCCAGGTGCTTGCCGTCGGTGGCGACCGCTCCGCCGGTGACCAGCAGCTGGCCGGCCTGACCCACCGGTCCGCCGGCCGTGCCCGTGAGGGTCAGGTTGACCGAGGCCACCTTGGCGAGGGCCACGGTCCCGCCGTCGGCGAGAGCCGCCGCCGGGCTGTAGACGCCACTGGCGCCCAGCAGCTCCTTGGTCACCACGTACGGCGTGCCGTCCGGCGCGAGGAGCAGCGCCTCCGCGTCGTGCGGCCCGTCCGGATAGGTGAGCCGGTACACGCCCGTCGTCCCGTCCGGCCGCAGCGCCAGGAGCGCCACGGTGCCGCGGACGCCGTTGTTGTCACCGGTGTCGGCGAACCACACGGTGCCGTCCGCAGCGACGGCCATGTCCTCGGGGTCGTACGGATCGATCGCCGCGGTGTGCACCTCGATCACCTGGCACGCCGCATCGAGCAGGTGGACTGCCAGCTGTTCCCCGCCGTCGTTCATCGCGAGGAGGCGGTCCCCGACCGCGACGAGCCCGGACAGTTCGGCCAGCCGCGGGTCGGTGATCTGGCACTGCACGGCCGGTGCGGCGGCCGCGTCCTCCGCGGCGGCGGGCACGACAGAGCCGAGGACGAGGCCGGCGCCGAGGACTCCCCCGGTCGCCAGTAGTCGTCCCCGCACGCCGCTACGCGGTCTGCCGGCCTCGGGCACGTACCCAGCGTGACAGAACGACTGCATCCAGTCCGTGAACCACGCCCAACAGCAGGATGCCCACGGCGCCGCCCACCACCGCGTCGGTGAGCCAGTGGAAGTCGAGGGACACCATCGCAAGCCCGGTGATGACCGGCCCGAGCACGGCGAGCACCCAGAACGCCTGCTGCACCTGCGCCGGCAAGCCGTACTCCACGGCCTGCCAGCGGGCGACGCCCCACATCAGGACGGCATTGGCGACGTGCCCGGAGGGGAACGAGGCGCCGTCGTCGTGGAAGAGGAAGGACCCGGGGAAGCCGGGGGCCGTGCGACCGATCCCGAACTTCAGCGCGTAGACGCCTGCCGTGAGCACTGCGAGGGCGGCGATCACCCGGAGCAGCGGCAGCCAGGTCCGCCGGCGCCAGGCGAGGTAGCCCACCAGGGCCGCGAGCACCACGAGGATGGTGACCCGCCCGCCGACCTGGGTGATCACCCAGACGACCGGATAGGCGGCGGAATCCCGCAGGCCCCAGTCGCTGACGATCTCCGAGACCCGCAGGTCCATCCGCTCGAGCGGCCCACGGGCCAGCAGGTCGGCCGTGATCAGGCCGCCGGCGAGGAGCGCGGCGACCAGGAGCCACCACGGCGGTCGGCCCACGGAGATCTCCCGCGACGGGCCGGGCAGGCCGACGTCGCGCACCGTGCCGCTGGTCACCGGCTCACCGTACCGGCCCGTGACCTGACCGTGATCCGGCGAGCCGGATCACGGTCAGGTTCAGACGGCCGGATCGGCGAACGGCTCCAGCGTCGCCGCGAGGCCGCCGTCCACCCGGGCGCTCAACCGGGTGCCGCCGTCCTCGTGCCGCTCCTTGAGGACTTCGCCGTCCCGGTGGACCCGGGCGACGAGGTCGCCGCGGTCGTAGGGGACCAGGACGTCGACGTCCACGTCGGGGTGCGGCAGCCGGGCTGCGATCAGCTCGCGCAGGGCGTCCATCCCGGCGCCGGTCCGCGCGGACACCCAGACCGCGCCGGGCAGCGCCCGGCGGAGGGTGAGGATGGCCTCCTCGTCCATGGCGTCGACCTTGTTGACGACGATCACCTCGGGGACCGAGGAGGCGTCGATGTCCTGGAGGACGACGTGGACCGCGTTGATCTGGCCCAGCGGGTCGGGGTCGGAGCCGTCGACCACGTGCAGCAGCAGGTCCGCGGCCGCGACCTCCTCCAGCGTCGACCGGAACGCGTCGACCAGCTGGTGAGGCAGGTGCCGGACGAAGCCCACGGTGTCGGTGAGCGTGTACTCCCGCCCGTCGGGCCCCTCGGCCCGGCGCACGGTCGGGTCCAGGGTGGCGAACAGGGCGTTCTCCACCAGGACTCCGGCGCCCGTCAGGGCGTTGAGCAGGCTGGACTTGCCGGCGTTGGTGTACCCGGCGATCGCCACGCTCGGAGTGGCGTTGCGGTCGCGGCTCGACCGCTGCGTCGCCCGGGCCGTGGCCATGCCGGCGATCTCGCGGCGCAGCTTGCTCACCCGTGCCCGGATGCGCCGTCGATCGGTCTCGATCTTGGTCTCACCGGGGCCACGGGTACCGATACCCCCACCGCCGGCGACCCGTCCACCCGCCTGCCGGGACAGCGACTCACCCCAGCCGCGCAGTCGGGGCAGCATGTACTGCATCTGGGCGAGCTCGACCTGGGCCTTGCCCTCCCGGCTGCTCGCGTGCTGGGCGAAGATGTCCAGGATCAGCGCGGTCCGGTCGACGACCTTGACCTTGAGGATCTTCTCCAGCTGGTTGAGCTGCCCGGGCGTCAGCTCGCCGTCGCAGATGACGGTGTCAGCGCCGCTGGCAGCGACGATGTCGCGGATCTCGTTCGCCTTGCCGGAACCCACGTACGTCGCCGCGTCGGGCTTGTCCCGGCGCTGGCTGACCGCCTCCAGCACCTCGGAGCCGGCGGTCTCGGCCAGTGCGGCCAGCTCGGCGAGCGACCGGTCGGCGTCGACCTGCGTCCCCTCCGTCCAGACACCGACGAGCACCACGCGCTCGAGGCGCAGCTGCCGGTACTCGACCTCGGTGACGTCGGCGAGCTCGGTGGAGAGACCGGCGACGCGACGCAGCGCACCGCGCGCCTCCAGCGCGTAGGAGCCGGCCGTGTCGTCGGGCTCGTCGCGCCGCCCGGCCGGGGCGGGGCGCGACTGGTCGTCGTCCAGGGGGACGTCGGGAGCGGTTGTCATCGTCTCCAGCGTTGCATGCCCCGCGAGCTGGGGCACCTGAGTTGTGTGCGTCTTCGTTGGCATCGCTCGGTACAACGCACGAGGGGGCCGAGTACATCCCACCTGTGACCGGGTAGGGCAGATCGACGCATCCACTCTCCGAGGAGGTCCTCATGAGCGAGACCGGATCCAGCAGCCTGGGCTCCGACAGCGAGATCGAAGACCCGGGCCGGGAGCCGCGCGGCCTGGGCGGCCCACCCCGGAACCCGCTCGGCGGTGGTCCCGACCAGGACAGCGGCCGCGGGGACCCGACGGGCAGCCCGGGCACCGAAGGTCAGTCGATGATGCCGGAGTCGCCGACCGAGGATGACGACCGCGTCTGACCGCCCGTGATCAGCCGGCGAGCCACTCCGGACACAGCTCACCGGCCGACACGAGCACCGCAGGGCCGGTGAGCACGGTCGTCGTCGGGGTCACCTGCACCGACAGCCGGCCGCCGGGGACGTCGACGACGACGGTGCCCTCGGCGCGGCCCTCGGCGACGAGGGCCGCGTAACCGGCGGCGCATGCACCTGTGCCGCAGGACCGCGTCTCCCCCACCCCGCGTTCCACGACTCTCAGCCGCACGTGCGCCCCGGGCTCCAGCACGTTGACGAGCTCCACGTTCACGCCGTCCGGGAAGAGACCGCTGTCGAAGCGGGGGGTCCCGGTCAGGTCCAGCCCGTCGACGTCGACGTCGGTCAGGCAGGCCAGGTGCGGGTTCCCCATCGAGACGGCGCGACCGGCGAAGGTCCGGCCGGCGACCTCCGCCTCGCCGGCGCCGAACTCCCGGGCGGGTCCCATGTCCACCCAGTAGTCGCCGTCGGCTGTGGCGCCCACCCGACGGGGTCCGCCGCGGGTCCCGACGAGGACGCCGGCCTCGCAGGTGGCGCGGTCGAGCAGCCCCTCGCTCACCAGGACGTGCAGGAACAGCCGGATCCCGTTGCCGCACATCTCGGCGGTCGACCCGTCGGCGTTGCGGTGGTCCATGAACCACTCGCAGGCGGAGAGCTCGTCGCCCAGGACCCCGGCGGCGTCCGGCACGTGCGCACTTCCCACGACGCGCAGCACACCGTCGCCACCCATACCGGCGCGCCGATCGCAGAGCCGCCGGACAAGTGCTGCGTCGAGCCGGTCCTCGGGCCACACCCTGCCATCGGGGTCGGGAAGGACGACGAAGTCGTTCTCCGTGCCGTGCCCGACGAGCACCCGGGGAGCGGTCTGGGAAGTCACCGCCCGATCGTACGGGCGGTGATCACGGCACCGACGGCGTCGACCAGGTCGGACCGCCCGGCCCCGAACCACTCGATCGTTGCGTCACGACGGAACCAGGAGCGCTGCCGTCGGACGAACCGGCGCGTCGTCGTCACCGTGCGTTCCCGCGCCTCCTCGGGGGTCAGCTCACCGGCGAACTGGGCCAGCACCTGGGCGTAGCCCAGGGCCCGGGACGCGGTCGGGCCCTCGCGCAGGCCGTCGTCGGCCAGGGCGGCCACCTCGTCGACGAAGCCGGCGGCCCACATGCGCTCCACCCGGGCGGCCACCCGTCCGTCGAGCTCGGCCGGCTCACGGTCGAGACCGATCACGACGGCCGGGTAGTGCGGCGCAGGGTCGGGCAGTTGCGCGCGGAACGGTCCCCCGGTGAGCTCGATGACCTCCAGCGCCCGGACGATCCGCCGTCCGTTGCCGGGCAGGACCGCGGCCGCCGCCACCGGGTCGAGCGCGGCCAGCCGGGCGTGCAGCTCGGCGGACCCGACGGCTGCCAGCTCCGCCTCCAGCCGTGCCCGCAGCACCGGGTCGGTCCCAGGGAACTCCAGCTCGTCGAGGACCGCGCGGACGTAGAGCCCGGAGCCGCCCACCAGCAGCGGAACGGTCCCGTCGGCGCGCAGCCGGTCGATCTCGGCACGCGCGCGCTGCCGGTACTCGACCACGGACGCTGCCTCCCGGACGTGCCACAGGTCCAGCAGGTGGTGCCGGACGCCGTCGCGCTCGGCGAGGTCGGGCTTGGCGGTGCCGATGTCCATGCCCCGGTACAGCTGCATCGAGTCGGCGTTGACGACCTCGCCGCCGAGCCGGTGGGCCAGCGCGACCGCCAGCGCGGTCTTCCCCGTCGCCGTCGGGCCGACCACCGCGACCACCGGGGGGAGGCTCACGCGGCCACCCACGAGGCGGCCAGGTAGCCGACGCCGAACGGCGCCGCGTCGTGGTGCAACCGTGCGGTGATCCGTCCGCCGGACAGCGCCGCGCCGACCGCGCGCCACACCGGGACCCCGTCGGCCAGCAACCGCTCGCCCTCGTCGACGTCCAGCCCGGCGAGGGCGTTCGCGTCCCCGGAGCTCAGCGCGTCCGCCACGGCGGCGTCGAAGGGGGCCGCGGCCTCGTCCAGGTACCCCGGGGCCTTCATGGTGCGACGCGCGGATCCGTCGCCCATCGCCAGGACCCCCACCGGCGCGGGCAGGTCGCGCACGAGTTGCGCGAGGTCGTCCGGCCCGACCCCGACCCGGACGCCGGCGAACCCCGCCTGGTCCAGCAGCGAGGCGCCGAGCGCGTGCGGCACCGGGACGTGCTTCCCGCCGGGCCGCACCCGGCCGTCGAACGGGAGCTCCACGGCGATGCCGAACCCGTGCAGGCAGCCGACGTCCCCGGTCCCGAAGCGCTCACCGGGAGCCGCTCCGGTCCCCACGACCACGACGACCTCCGGCCGCACCGCCAGTAGATCGGTCACGGCGGCGGCGCAGGCCGCGCGCAGCGCCCTCGTGTCGGCTGCGGCCCGCACCTCGACCGCCGGGAGCAGGAGCGGCGGCGCGGGGCAGAACGCCACGGCCACCGCGGCACGCGCGCCGGGCGGGGGTGGACCTTCGTGGACGGGACTCACGCGGGTCAGTCTCCCGGATGCGACGTGGGACACTGCCCGACGTGTCGAGCACGGACAACCCCGGCAGCGGGGCGCAGCAGGACTCTTCGCCGATTGCGGAGAACCCGGAGACGATCGGCGCCGAGGCGGTGAGCGAGCAGCCGGCCCCCACAACCGCTCCCGCCGAGACGGCCACCGACGCGGCCGCCACCTCGGAGGCGGTGACGCCGGCGGCCGGTACGCCCGCGGCTCCGGCCCCCGGTGACGCCGCCGTGGCGGACCCGACCAGCGACGTCCCGACCACCGTCCCGGACGCCGAGGGCCAGAACACGGCCGAGGGCCAGAGCCCGGCCGAGGGCCAGGCCCCGCCCGAGACACCCACCCCCGCCCCGGAGGCGCAGCAGGCGCGGACGCCCGCGCCACCCAGGCCCCGGCCCATGGCTCCCCGCCCGGTGCCGCGGCCCGCGCAGGCCGCCCCCGCGGCCGAGGCCGCCGCCGTCGAGCCGCCCGTCGTTCCGGCCAGCGACCCCACGCAGTGGGGCCGGGTGGACGAGGACGGCACCGTCTACGTGCGCACGGCCGAGGGTGAGCGGGCCGTCGGGTCCTGGCAGGCCGGCGAGCCCGCCGCGGGGCTGGCGCACTACGGACGGCGGTACGACGACCTGGCCACCGAGGTGGCCCTGCTCGAGGCCCGGCTGAAGGCGCACACCGGCAACCCGGCCGAGATCCGCGGCAAGGCCCAGGGGCTGGCCGAGACGATCCCCTCCGCCACCGCGGTCGGTGACCTGGACGGCCTCGCCGCGCGCGCCCGCGCCATGGTGGAGACGGCCGACGCGGCTGCCGCGGAGTACCGCGCCGAGAAGGCCGCCGCCCGCGCCGGCCAGGTCGCCCGCAAGGAGGCGCTGGCCGCCGAGGCCGAGCAGATCGCGGCCGAGTCGACGTCGTGGAAGGCGGCCGGTGACCGGCTCAAGGCCATCGTCGAGGAGTGGAAGACGATCCGCGGCATCGACCGCAAGACCGACGAGGCCCTGTGGACCCGGTTCGCCGCGGCCCGGGACGCGTTCGGCCGGCGCCGGGGGGCGCACTTTGCCTCACTCGACGCGCAGCGCGGCGAGGCCCGGGCGGCCAAGCAGGAGCTGATCAAGGAGGCGCAGAAGCTGGCGACCTCCACCGAGTGGGGTCCGACGAGCGCCGCGATGCGGACGCTCATGGACCGCTGGAAGGCGGTGCCCCGCACGGGCCGCGAGGGCGACGACGACCTCTGGAAGGAGTTCCGCGCCGCACAGGACGTCTTCTTCGCCGCTCGCACCGAGTCGGACAAGAAGCGGACCGGCGAGGAGACGGCCAACCAGCAGCTGAAGGAGGAGCTCCTCGCGCAGGCGGAGAAGCTCGATCCCTCGACCGACCTCAAGGGTGCGCAGAACGCGCTCCGCAAGATCCAGGAGCGCTACGACGCGATCGGGCACGTCCCCCGCGGGGTGATGCGCCAGCTCGAGGACCGCATGCAGGCCGTCGAGCAGAAGGTGCGCGGCGCCGCGGACTCGACCCGGGTCCGAACAGCCCCGGAGAACCCGATGGTCACGTCCATGCGGGCCGCCGTCACCAAGGCCGAGGAGCAGCTGGCCAAGGCCGAGGCGGCCGGCGACCAGCGTCGGATCACCGAGGCGCAGGCCAACCTGGCGACCCGCCGCGAGTGGCTGGCCGAGGCCGAGAAGTCCGCTCGCCGTTAGCCCGACGGGCTGGCTGCTGACCCCGGCGTGGGGGTCAGCAGCCGCCGGTGAGCGCCGGTAGCGGGTCGGGGACGCCGATCCGGGGCATCCCGAGCGAGACACCGGGAGTCGTCGGCCGGGTGCCCGCCGCGCTCGCGTCACCGGCGCGGGTCCGGCGGTGGGACAGCAGCGCGCCGTCGGCGACCAGGAAGTGCGGCTTGGCATCGGTCACGACCGTCTCGACGACGTCGCCGGGACGGATCCCCTCGGCGGCCTCGGCGCGGAAGTGCACGAGCCGGCCGTCACGGGCCCGCCCGGAGAGCCGACCGGTGGCGGCGTCCTTGCTCCCCTCCCCGGCGGCGACGAGGAGCTCCACTCGGCGGCCGATCTGCGCCCGGTTCTCCGACCAGCTGATCTCGTCCTGCAGCGCGGTGAGCCGCAGGTACCGCTCCTGGACGACGTCCTTCGGCAGCTGGTCCGCCATCTCCGCGGCGGGCGTCCCCGGGCGCTTGGAGTACTGGAAGGTGAAGGCGCTGGCGAAGCGGGCCTGGCGGACGACGTCCAGGGTCTGCTGGAAGTCGGCCTCGGTCTCGCCGGGGAAGCCGACGATGATGTCGGTGGTGATCGCCGCGTCGGGCATCGCGGCCCGCACCCGGTCGATGATGCCGAGGTAGCGCTCCTGCCGGTAGCCGCGGCGCATGCGGCGCAGGACGTCGTCGGACCCGGACTGCAGCGGCATGTGCAGCTGGTGGCAGACCACGGGCGTCTCCGCCATCGCGGCGATGACGTCGTCGGTGAACTCGCGGGGATGCGGGCTGGTGAAGCGGACGCGCTCGAGCCCCTCGATGCGCCCGGTGGCGCGGAGCAGGTCGGCGAACGCGCCGCGGTCCCGGAACTCGACGCCGTAGGCGTTGACGTTCTGCCCCAGCAGCGTCACCTCGAGCACGCCCTGGTCCACCAGCGCCTGGACCTCGGCGAGGATCTCGCCCGGACGGCGGTCCTTCTCCGACCCGCGCAGCGACGGGACGATGCAGAACGTGCAGGTGTTGTTGCAGCCGACGCTGATGGAGACCCACCCGGAGTAGGCGGAGTCCCGCTTCGCCGGGAGCGTCGACGGGAAGACCTCGAGGGACTCCACGATCTCCACCTGCGCCTCGGCGTTGTGCCGGGCCCGCTCCAGCAGCGCCGGCAGCGAGCCCACGTTGTGCGTCCCGAAGACGACGTCGACCCATGGCGCCCGGCGGACGATCTCGCCGCGGTCCTTCTGCGCCAGGCAGCCACCGACGGCGATCTGCATGCCCGGGCGGGCGTCCTTCACGGGCCGCAGGTGGCCGAGGTTGCCGTAGAGGCGGTTGTCGGCGTTCTCGCGCACGGCGCAGGTGTTGAGGACGACGACGTCGGCGTCGCCCCCGTCCGCCGCGGCGGTGTAGCCGGCGTCCTCGAGGAGGCCGGACAGCCGCTCGGAGTCGTGCACGTTCATCTGGCACCCGTAGGTCCGCACCCGGTAGGTACGCGGAACGGGGCTCTCGGTTGCGCTGCTCATGACACGACCGAGGGTACGGCGCCCGGGGTCGGCGGCCGGCACTCCGTCGATCCGGACGACACCGGCCGCTTTGTTACCCCTTCGTGATCGCGGTGGTCACTCGCCGTGTCCGATGGCCTTTAGGGTCCCTCAGGTGACCAGCCGTCCGAACGGAGAGCCTCTCGTCCGCCTGTCCGGCGTCAACAAGTGGTTCGGCGAACTGCACGTGCTGCAGGACATCGACCTGGAGATCGCCCGCGGCGAGGTCGTCGTCGTCATCGGGCCCTCGGGCTCCGGCAAGTCGACGCTGTGCCGCACCATCAACCGGCTCGAGTCGATCGAGCAGGGCGAGATCACCATCGACGGCGAGCGGCTGCCCGAGGAGGGCAAGCAGCTCGCCCGCCTGCGCAGCGACGTCGGCATGGTGTTCCAGAGCTTCAACCTCTTCGCGCACAAGACGATCCTGCAGAACGTCACGCTGGGCCCCATCAAGGTGCGCGGGAAGTCGAAGGCCGAGGCCGAGCAGCGGGCTCGCGAGCTGCTCGAGCGCGTCGGTGTCAGCGCGCAGGCGGACAAGTACCCGGCCCAGCTCTCCGGTGGTCAGCAGCAGCGCGTCGCCATCGCCCGGGCGCTGGCCATGGACCCCAAGGTGATGCTGTTCGACGAGCCGACGTCGGCCCTGGACCCGGAGATGATCAGCGAGGTCCTCGACGTCATGGTCGGGCTCGCCCGGGACGGCATGACGATGATCGTCGTCACCCACGAGATGGGCTTCGCGCGCCGCGCGGCCAACCGGGTCGTCTTCATGGACGGCGGCCGCGTCGTCGAGACGGCCGACCCCGAGACCTTCTTCACTGCTCCTCGCTCCGACCGGGCGAAGGACTTCCTGTCCAAGATCCTCAACCACTGACCATTCCGATGGAGGGACCGCTCATGCGCATCACCCGTTACGCCGCGTCACTCGCGGCCGCCGGCCTTCTGCTGACCGCCTGTGGCGGCAGCGACGCCGGCAACCAGGCCGAGGAGTCCGCCGACAACACGGCCGAGGTCGCCGAGGAGGTCGACTTCCCGGCCGGCTCCACCATGGCCGAGCTGAACGAGGCCGGCACCATCACCATCGGCACGAAGTTCGACCAGCCCGGCTTCGGCCTGCTCAACCCCAACACCGAGACCCCCGAGGGCTTCGACGTCGAGATCGCGAAGCTGGTCGCCGCCGAGCTCGGCATCGCCGCCGACGACATCGAGTGGGTCGAGACCGTCTCGGCCAACCGCGAGCCGTTCCTGCAGAACGGCCAGGTCGACATGGTGGTCGCGACCTACACGATCAACGACGCCCGCAAGCAGCTGATCGACTTCGCCGGCCCGTACTACGAGGCCGGGCAGGACATCATGGTGGCCGAGGGCAACCCCGAGGGCATCGAGGGTCCGGAGGACCTGGCCGGCAAGAACGTCTGCTCGGTCGAGGGCTCGACGCCGGCGCAGAACATCCGGGACAACTACCCCGAGGCCACGCTGACGCTGTTCGACGTCTACTCCAAGTGCGCGGACGCGCTGTCCGCCGGACAGGTCGACGCCGTCACCACCGACAACGTCATCCTCACCGGCCTGGTCGCCGGCAGCGACGGCGGCTTCGAGCTCGTCGGCAACCCGTTCACGACCGAGCCATACGGCATCGGCGTGGAACTGGGCGACACGGACTTCCGCAACTTCATCAACGACGTCCTCGAGGAGGCGTTCGAGAACGGCGACTGGGCGGCCGCGTGGGACCGCACCGCCGGTGACATCAGCGGCACGGAGGCCCCCGAGCCGCCGACCGTCGACCGCTACTGATCCCCATGGCACCGCGGGGCGGGTCCGCCCGCCCCGCGGTGCCCTCTGACGAGCCTCGAGAGGAGGCGACGTGCAGTTCCTCGCGGACAACTTCGGCCTCCTGTGGGACGCCTTCCTCACCACGCTGAGCCTCAGCCTGCTGGCCGGCCTGCTCGCCCTCGTGCTGGGCACCCTCCTGGCGGCGGCGCGGGTCAGCCCGATCCCTCCGCTGCGCGGTCTGGCGACGTTCTACGTCGAGACGTTCCGCAACACCCCGCTGACCGTCGTCTTCTTCTTCATGATCTTCGGCCTGCCGCAGATCGACTTCATCCTCGGCTTCTTCACCGGCGCGGTGCTGTCCCTGGGTCTCTACACCGCTGCCTTCGTGTGCGAGGCGGTGCGCTCCGGCATCAATGCCGTGTCCGCCGGGCAGGCCGAGGCCTCCCGCGCGATCGGCCTCACCTTCGGGCAGTCGCTGCGCGAGGTGGTGCTCCCCCAGGCCTTCCGCACCGTCGTCCCGCCCCTGGGCAACGTCTTCATCGCCATGGTGAAGAACAGCTCGATCGCGGCCGGCTTCGCGACCAGCGAGCTGAGCTCGCTGCTCCCCCGCCTGGTCAACGCCGACGCGGGCCAGCTCACCGCCGTGCTCCTCGGCGTGGTCATCGCCTACATGCTCATCACGCTGCCCCTGGCCTTCGGCGTCCACCGCCTCGAGCGCCGGGTGGCGATCCTCCGATGACGACCCCTGTGCTCTTCGACGTCCCCGGCCCCAAGGCCAAGGCCCGCATCCGGATCGGGACCGTGATCGGCGCGCTGCTGATCCTCGGGCTCATCGCGCTGGTGCTCACCCGGCTGGCCGGCAACGGGCAGCTGGACGGCCAGCGCTGGGCGGTGCTCTTCGACGCCCGCACCGGTGTTCCGCAGACGCTCGGCCGCACCCTGGTCAACACCCTCGAGGTGGCCGCCGTCGGCATGGTGGTGGCCACGCTCCTCGGCCTGCTGCTGGCCGTCGGACGGCTCTCCGAGCACGCCGCGGTCCGCTGGCTGGCGGGCCTCTACATCGAGTTCTTCCGGGCGATCCCCCTGCTGGTCGTGATCTTCGCGCTGTACTTCGTGCTGCCGAAGTACGGCATCCGGCCGTCGGCCTTCCAGGCGCTCGCCGGTGGCCTGATCCTCTACAACTCCGCCGTGCTGGCCGAGATCTTCCGCGCCGGCATCCTGTCCATCGACAAGGGGCAGCGGGAGGCCGCTCTCGGCCTCGGCATGCGCAAGTCGCAGGTGATGACGCTCGTCCTGCTTCCGCAGGCCACCCGCCGGATGCTGCCGGTGCTCATCGCCCAGCTCGTCGTCCTGCTCAAGGACAGCTCGCTCGGCTTCATCATCGGGTACTTCGAGCTGCTGCGCGGCGCCCGCAGCCTGGTCGAGTTCTTCACGCCGCGCTTCGGCAGCGAGTACACCTTCCAGCTGTACGTCGCGGCGGGCCTGATCTACATCGTCATCAACGTGCTGCTGTCCCAGGTGGCCAAGTACATCGAGGAGCGCACCCGCCGGAGCGCCAAGGCCGCTGCGGTCAAGGACGTCGCGCTGCCCGCGGACGCGCCGATGGGCGACAGCTCGACAGCTTCCACCACCTGACCCATCGGCCCCACGCACGGCGCGCCGCATACGACACGCCGCCCGAGCGCCGGTGAGACTGGTCCTCACCATGGAGACGATGCACGCCGCCGGACGGCGCACCCTTCCGCCCGTACCCCGGCCCAGCGCTGACAGCGTCGCGGCGGCGGAGGACCCGGGTCAGCCCGACAACCCCACGGAACGATTCGTCGTCGACCTGGTCGACGGCGAGTCGCCTGCCACCACGGCCTCGACCGCTGAGGCCTCGACCGCTGAGGACGACGTCCCGGACGGGGCCGTCGACGGCGGCACCCCCGAGCTGTCGTCGGCATCCTCTCCGGTCAGCCTCGGGGGGGACCCCGCGCAGGAGTTCGTGACCCGGCTCCGCACGGCGGCGGCCGACTTCGCGGCGGCAGCGGGCGCGGAGTCGGGCGTGGTCCGCGAGGCCGTGCCACCGGCTCGTCATCGTCGGGCCCGGTGCCGGGTGGTCCTTCGCTACGCCGACGAGTCCGAGGTCGACCTCACCTTCCTGGGCCCGGCCGGCCGGCCGGGGACGCCGTCACGTCACGGCTTCGACCGCCAGATCCGTCGCTGGCTCCAGGCCGGCCAGCACCGCGAGGAGGCGTGGCTGGTGACCGATCCGGACGCTCCGGACGGCCTCGCCGTCGACCTCAGCGCCTGGATTGCCGCCGCCTGACCCCGCGCCCCCCTGCTCGGGGCGGCGCTCCGGGCCGGCCGGTCGCAGACCGGTCACCCTCGGGTTTCCCTCCGCCCCGAGATGCGCCACCATGACGATGCGTGCGGTTCGGCGGACAGCGCCCGAGGGCCCGCGCGGCATGCGTCAGCGCAGAGGATCCGGGGAGTCGCTCATGTCCCGCACCGTGATGGATCTCGGACGGGAATCCGCCGAGCGCGGTACGACCCGGCAGCGAGGCGCGGCATGACCGCCATCGCGCCGCAGCCGATCGTCAGCCGGCCGAGCCCGGCGCACGTGGCGGCCAAGGGTTCGCGGTTGTCGAACATCCTGCGGACGACCGACCACAAGACCATCGGCCTGATGTACATGGTCGCGTCGTTCGCGTTCTTCATCGCGGGCGGGTTGATGGCCCTGCTGATGCGCGGCGAGCTGGCGCGGCCGGAGCTGCAGTTCCTCTCGCCGGAGCAGTACAACCAGCTGGTGACCATGCACGGCACGGTCATGCTGCTGATGTTCGCGACGCCGCTGTTCTTCGCCTTCGGCAACCTGATCATGCCGCTGCAGATCGGCGCGCCC
>NZ_OCNK01000008.1 GCF_900230285.1 Blastococcus haudaquaticus
ACGCCGGTTTCCAGCAACTCCCCACCCGGGGGGCTGGACCGGCAGACCGTATCCGGTCCGCGCGGCGCATGGAGAACACTACACGACCTCTGAGGAGGTCTGCACGGGGGTGCGGAGAGGTCCCCGTCACGGTCTCTCAGGCCACGCCCGAGGGTCGGAACTGGACGCTCACGCGTGGCCCCACGGGCTTGGTCGTCTTGGGGATGCAGTGCTCCCAGGTGCGCTGGCACGAGCCGCCCATCACGACGAGGTCGCCATGCCCCAGGGGGAACCTGAGGCTCGGGCCGCCGGCTGCGGGCCGCAGCATCAGCGGGCGGGGCGATCCGAAGGAGACGATGGCGACCATCGTGTCCGCCGACCGACCGCGACCCAGTCGATCTCCGTGCCAGGCGACGCTGTCCCGCCCGTCCCGGTACAGGCACATACCGGCACTGACGAATGGCTCGCCGAGCTCGGGGCCGTAGTAGCTGTTCAGCTCGTTGCGGGCGTCGGTCAGCAAGGGGTGCGGGAGCGGCTCGCCGCCGCCGTACCACCGGAGCAACCGGGGCACGGCGACCTCGCGCTCGTACATCTGCCGGCGGTCCTCCCGCCAGCCGATGTCGCCGAGCAGGACCTCGAGCACCTCGTCGGAGCCGGAGACCCAGCCGGGCAGGTGGTCCACCCAGGCGCCGTCACTCAGCTGGTGCCTGACCACGGAGCCGACCAGCGGGCCGAGCGTGGCCTCCTCGGCCAGGTCCCACATGGAGGGCTGGTGCGCGAGCGACATGGGAGCACGCTACTCCGGGTTTCGCACATATGTGCGAAACCCTGTGGATTACGCGGTGAGGGCCAGAGCGAAGGGCAGGACGGCGCTCACCCCGGCACGGCGGAGCTCTCGGCCGGCCACCGTCATCGTCCAGCGCGAGTCGGCCAGGTCGTCCACCAGGAGCACCGGCCCGGAGACCGAGGCAAGCCGCTCGCGCAGCTCCGGCCCGACGACGATGCGGTCCCACACCGCCGCCAACCGGAAGGCGCTGTTGCCCCCGGGCTGCCCGGTCGGTCCGCCGTGCTGGATCGACATCTCCCCGAGGTAGGGCAGGCGTCCGAGACCGGCGAGCCCCTGCGCCAGGCCGGTCACCAGCTGCGGTCGACGACGCGACGGAACGGCGACCACGGCCGCCGGACGCTCCTTCCAGTCCCAGGAGCCGAGCACCCGCGCGCACGCGCGGATCAGCTCCTCGTCGGGGGGCACGTCGGAGATCGAGCGCTTCACCGGGACGTCGAAGGCGGCGTCGGGGTCCTCCTCGATGCTGGGGGCCTCCAGGTCGACCACACCGCCGAGGCCGTCGTCCCCCAGCAGGGTGCGCAGGCGCTGCCCCCAGCCGAGGTCGGTCAGCCGGGCCACCGCCCGTCCCATCTCGACCTGGTCCGACGGCGAGATCTTCCCCTTGACGTCGACGCCCAGCCGGTCGGCGCCGGTCGGCCACTGCGCGCGAGGAGCCAGCTCCACACCGGGCCGGTCCAGCGCGGCGGACGCCGCCTCGGCAGCCGCCTCCGGGACGTCGGTGGAGTACCAGGGGCCGGCGCAGACGTCGCACCGACCGCACGGCGTGGCGGTCGGGTCGTCGAGCGCCTCCTGCAGGAAAGCCATGCGGCACGTGGCCTCGTCCACCGGCCGGGCGTAGGCGATCATCGCCCGCTGCTCCGCCTCGCGCGTCCGCGTGACGCGGGCATACCGGTCGGCGTCGTAGACCCACGGGACGCCCGTGGAGCGCCATCCGCCCTGCACCCGCTCCACGGCGCCGTCGACGGCGAGCACCTTGAGCAGCAGCTCCAGCCGCGAGCGGCGCACGTCGGCCACCGTCTCCAGCCGCGCCACCGACCACGCCTTGCCGTCGGCCATCGCGGTCAGGACAGCTGCCGCGTGGTCCTCCCGCGGCATGGACGACGTGGCGAACCACTGCCAGATCGCGAGGTCCTCCGGGCCGGGGAGCAGCAGCACGTCGGCGTGCTCGACGGCGCGGCCGGCGCGGCCGACCTGCTGGTAGTAGCTGACGGGGGACGACGGCGCCCCGAGGTGGACCACGAAGCCGAGGTCGGGCTTGTCGAAGCCCATGCCGAGCGCCGAGGTGGCGACCAGCGCCTTCACCTCGTTGTTGCGCAGCGCCTCCTCGGCGTCCTTGCGGTCGGCGTCGTCGAGGCGGCCGGTGTAGGCGCGCACCTCGTGACCGGCGCCGCGCAGCAGCGCGGCCGTCTCCTCGGCCGCGGCGACGGTGAGCGTGTAGACGATGCCGCTGCCCGGCAGGTCGCCGATGCGGGCGGCGAGCCAGGCCAGGCGGGCGCGGTCGGACGGCAGCCGCAGCACGCCGAGCCGGAGGGAGTCACGGGAGAGCGGCCCGCGGACCGTCGTCACCCCGACGCCGCCGGCGCCCAGCTGCTCGGCGACGTCGGCCACCACGCGCTCGTTGGCCGTCGCGGTCGTGGCGAGCACCGGCGTACCGGCCGGGAGCGTGCCCAGCAGGTCGCGGATGCGGCGGTAGTCGGGCCGGAAGTCGTGCCCCCAGTCGGAGACGCAGTGCGCCTCGTCGACCACGACCAGGCCGCAGCGGGCCACCAGTCCCGGCAGCTGCTCCTCGCGGAACCGTGGGTTGGTCAGGCGCTCGGGGGAGACGAGCAGGACGTCGACGTCGTCGGCCGTGAGACGGGCGGCGATGTCGTCCCACTCGGTCATGTTGGCGCTGGAGATCTCCACGGCCCGGATGCCGGCACGGGCCGCGGCGGCGACCTGGTCGCGCATGAGCGCGAGCAACGGACTGACCAGCAAGGTCGGGCCCTTGCCACGGCGGCGCAGCAGGGCCGTGGAGACGAAGTAGACCGCCGACTTCCCCCACCCGGTGCGCTGGACGACGAGCGCCCGCTCGGAGCGCTCGACCAGCGCCGAGACCGCGGCGTCCTGGCCGTCGCGGAAGACGGCGTCCGGGCGGCCGGTGAGATCGCGAAGCACGCCCAGCGCCTCGGTGGCCAGTTCGGACGGCGGTGCGGCGGTGCTCATGCCGATGACAGTAGGCAGTCCGGACGACGGAACCGACCGCCCTGCGGCCCCGGTGGACGACGGGGGAGAATCCACAGCGATGCGAACCCCGGACCGCCTGCCGCCAGACAACCATGTGCACACTCACTGGTCCTGGGACACCGCCGACTCCTCGACGATGCGCCGGGCCTGCGAGAAGGCGGTCCAGCTGGGGCTGCCGGCCATCGCCTTCACCGAGCACCTCGACTTCACCGTCTGGGACCCGGACGACAGGGCCACCGACGAGGGGCTGGTCGACCGGCACTCCTCCCGCCACGCGGACATCGACGTCGAGGGTTACTTCGCCGAACTGGCCGAGGTCCGCGACCGGTTCCCCGAGCTGCGCATCTGGTCCGGCGTCGAGACGGGCGAGCCACACCTCTTCGAGGCGAGCGTCGCGGCCTACCTGCGGAACGCCCCGGTCGACCGGGTCCTGGGCTCGCTGCACTCGCTCGCCAAGGACGGCCGGCTCTACGGCGTGGGCCACCTGCTCTGGGAGGACGCCGACGGCACCATGCGCCGCTACCTCGGCGAGCTGGTGGACATGATCGAGAGCAGCGACGTCTTCCAGGTCCTCGCGCACGTCGACTTCCCCCGCCGCTACTGGCCGGGCGGCTCGCACCGGTACGTGGAGAAGACCTACGAGGAGGAGTACCGGGCGGTGTTCCGCGCCCTCGCCTCGACCGGCCGGGCGCTCGAGGTCAACACCAGCAGCCCCCTGGCGTCGGTCGACCAGGTGCGCTGGTTCCACGAGGAAGGCGGCGAGGCGGTGAGCTTCGGCAGCGACGCCCACCAGCCGGCCGCCGTCGGCCAGCACTTCGACGTCGCTGTCGACATCGTCGAGTCGGCCGGCTTCCGGCCGGGACGCGACCCGTTCGACTTCTGGAGACGTTGATCCTCGATGCGGGTACTTCACCGCTAAGAGAAATCCCACTAGGGTCCCCCGAGTGACGTCGCACCGTGTGGTGATCGCCCTGGGCGGCAACGCCATGACCGGGGCCGACGGGTCGGCCACGCCCGAGGCGCAGCGGAACGCGATCCGGGAGGCGGCCGGCCACATCGCCGAGGTCGTCGCGTCCGGCGTCCAGGTGGTCCTGACGCACGGCAACGGGCCCCAGGTGGGCAACCTGCTGGTCAAGAACGAGATGGCGGCGCACGTCGTCCCCCCCGTCCCGCTCGACTGGAACGTCGCGCAGACCCAGGCGACCATCGCCTTCACGCTCGCCGACGAACTGGACGCGGCCCTCGAGGCCCGCGGCCTCCCCCAGCGCAGTGCCGGCCTGGTCACCCGCACCCTCGTCGACGTGGACGACCCCGGATTCCGCGAGCCGTCGAAGCCGGTGGGCCGCTTCCTCCCGCGGGAGGAGGCGGAACGGTTCGTCTCGCTCGGCCAGATCTGGGAGGACCGCGGCGAGAAGGGCTGGCGCCGCGTGGTGGCCAGCCCCGAGCCGAAGTCCGTCGTCGACTCCCCCGCCATCCACGCCCTCGCGGCGGCCGGCTTCGTCGTCGTCTGCGCCGGCGGCGGCGGGATCCCGGTGGCCGACGACGGCCGGGACGGCCCGGGCCTGCGCGGCGTCGAGGCCGTCATCGACAAGGACCTCACCGCCGCGATCCTCGCCACCGAGCTCGACGCGGACACCCTGGTGATCGCCACGGACGTCCCGAACGTCATGGTGGACTTCGGGACGCCGTCCCAGCGGCCGCTCGGCCGGCTGACCGTCGCGGAGATCCGCGAGCACGCCGCCGCCGGGCAGTTCGCGCGCGGCAGCATGGGCCCCAAGGTCGAGGCCGCCCTCCGTTTCGTCGAGGGTGGAGGCTCCGCAGGCGGACGACGCCGAGCCGTCATCACCTCCCTCGAGCACATCGCCGACGCCGTCAGTCGTGACGACGCCGGCACCGTCCTGACCCGCTGAACCCGATCCCCTGACCGGAAGGAACCGCTGTGCCCGCACCTATCGAGGTCCGCAAGGTCCCGCTGCACAACGTCAGTGACGCCTCCGAGCTCGCCAAGCTCATCGACGACGGCGTCATGGAGGCCGACCGGGTCGTCGCCGTCATCGGCAAGACCGAGGGCAACGGCGGGATCAACGACTACACGCGGATCATCGCCGACCGCGCCTTCCGCGAGGTGCTGCTGGAGAAGGGTTCCCGGTCCCTCGACGAGGTCAAGCAGATCCCGATCGTCTGGTCCGGCGGCACGGACGGCGTCATCAGCCCGCACGCCACCGTCTTCGCGACGCTGCCCGAGGACGCCGTCGAGAAGACCGACGAGCCGCGGCTGACCGTCGGCTACGCGATGAGCGACGTCCTGCTGCCCGAGGACATCGGCCGGCTGGCCATGGTCGAGAAGGTCGCCGAGGGCGTGAAGAAGGCGATGGAGGCCGCGGGCATCACCGACCCGGCCGACGTCCACTACGTGCAGACCAAGACCCCGCTGCTGACGATCGACACCATCCGCGACGCCCGCGAGCGCGGGAAGACGACGTACATGCAGGAGCCGCACGGCTCGATGGACCTGTCGAACGGCACCACGGCGCTCGGCATCGCGGTCGCCCTCGGCGAGATCGAGATGCCGACGCAGGAGCAGGTCATGCACGACCTATCCCTGTACAGCGCCGTGGCCTCCTGCTCCTCCGGCGTCGAGCTGGACCGGGCGCAGATCGTCGTCGTCGGCAACGCCCGCGGGCACGGCGGCACCTACCGCGTCGGCCACTCGGTCATGAAGGACGCGCTCGACCAGGACGGCATCTGGGCCGCGATCCGCGACGCCGGCCTGGAGCTGCCCGAGCGGCCGCACCACACCGACCTGGGCGACCGCCTGGTCAACGTGTTCCTCAAGTGCGAGGCCTCGCCGGACGGCAAGGTCCGCGGGCGCCGCAACGCGATGCTCGACGACTCCGACGTCTCCTGGCACCGCCAGATCAAGGCGACGGTCGGCGGTGTGACGGCGTCGGTGACCGGCGACCCGGCCGTCTTCGTGTCGGTGGCCGCGGTGCACCAGGGCCCGTCGGGCGGCGGCCCGGTCGCCGCGATCGTCAAGGCCTAGTAGAAGGACCCCGTCCTCCTCACCCCTCGCGGGCTCGGGGCGAGCCTCGGGACGGGGCCGACCGCGAGCGTGCGAGCGGTGGGGGGCAGCGGGGTCCTTCTTCAGGCGAAGAGGCCGCGGTAGCCGAGCGGGCCGGTGACGTCGGCCGGCTCGGGCGCCGGGTCAGCGACGCGCGCGGCAGGCACCGGCGGCTTGCCACGCCGGCCATCGGGACCGATGGGGACGACGAAGCGGTACGTGGCGTCGACGTCCCGGACGGCGAAGGTGTCCTCGGCGTCGCCGGCGTGGTGCAGGACGACCGTGTCGAACCGCTCCGCGACCCGGTGCAGCGACTCGGCGTCGGACACGTCGATGACGGTTCCCGCCGGGCTGAACGACGCGACCGGCAGGATCCGGTCGGCGTGCCGCACGAGGAAGCTGTCGGCGACGTCGTCCCGCCCGAGGCGGCCCAGCCACGCGGCGACGACGAAGGTCACCAGCGCGAGCAGCAGGACGGCGCCGGCGAACGTCCGCGCCTGACCGATCGAGACGGTCAGCGCGAGCACCGCGATGCTCCGCGGGCCCGCCTCCTCGATGTCCACGGCGGTCCGCGTGACCGGTGCGAAGGCGGCGTCGTCGGTCGAGGTGGGGCGCAGCGACGTCCCGTCGAGGGCGAACGCCAGGCCGGCCGGCGCCTCCGCGCGGAAGGCCCGGCCACTGACCGTGCCGGTCGTCTCGCCGACGGGGGTGACGGTGAGCGTGGCCCCGCCCGCCGACGTCCCGGTCTCCTCGTGGTGCCGACCGAGCAGCTCCGCGGCCGCTTCCGGATCGACGTCCACGGCGGCGGTGGCGCGGCCGCCGGTGAGAGTCGCGGGGGCTCCGCTGGTCAGCACGGCGCTCCACCCGTCCGGCGCCGACACGACGACGTCGAGGTGGAGGGTCCCTGCGGTGCCGGTGATGCCGGCCCCGGTCACGGCGGTGTCCAGGGACACCGTCAGGTCGTCCACGAGGCGGTTCCACACCGTGTCGCCGGTGGAGACGACGCCGGTCGGGTAGGTCGTGCCGACGACGGCATCACCGGTGTAGCTGAAGCGGCCCTCCTGGGTCACCTGGAGGGTCCGCGTCTCGGTCTGGGTGGTCGGGACGGCCAGCAGGACGCCGCAGGCGACCGCGGCCAGCAGCGTGACGCCGCCGGCGCCGAGCGCCACCTGCCGGGCCAGCGCGCGGGCGGAGGTGGACGACAACCGCGTCCGGGCGCCCCCGGCGGCCTGGGGCTCATCGACCTCGGCCGCCGCGGCGGGGAGGGAGAAGCGGGCGGCCCGACGGCGCAGCGCCCGGAGGCTCGCGCGCACGGGCGGCTTGCGGGCCCCGGCGGCGAGGACCGCGGCCGCGACGGCCAGGAGCGGGAGGAAGACCCCCGGCGAGCGCAGCGCGTCGAGCGCGGTGCCGCCCTGGGGGATGCTGAAGAAGAGCTCGCCGAGGATCTCGTCCTCGGTCGGCCGGTCGTCGTCCAGCCAGTCGTTGTTGTCGCCCTGGGTCACGAACCGACCGCCCTCGACCGCGACGACGCGGTGCATGACGATCGTGTCCAGGCTCTCGCTGTGGTAGGCGACCACGTCACCGACCGCGTACGAGTCCGCCGTGCTCAGCAGGGCGAGGTCGCCGGTGTGGAAGTCCGGCTCCATGCTCGTCCCCGTGGTGGAGACGTAGGTCGTCGCGCCCCCGAGGGACGACGGCCAGAAGAGCCACACGGTCGCGAGCACCAGCGCGGCGACGGCGCTGGTGCTGGCGAGCTTGGTGGCGCTGGTCATGGTGTGGAGACCGATCTGGGTGCGGGCGGGGCGGCCGTCCGGCCGCCCCGCCCGTAGCCGGGGGGTGGGCTTACTGGGCCACCGTCAGAGCGACGGAGTTGAACCCGGCGATCGGCTGGCTCGGCGTGAGGCAGGTGATGGGTGAGGTGGTGGACGCCCGAGTCCCGACCGTGCACGTGATGGGGGAGCCGACGACCGTGCCGGGCGCAACACCGGTGCGCAGGGTGAGGTAGGCGTTCATGCCCGTGATGTCCTCGGTCACCTGGAAGGTGATCCGGTCCAGGAGCGACCGGTCGGAGGAGTTGACGACGTACTCGATGTCCTCGACCGTCGCACCGCTCACCGTCGCGGCGGCGTAACCGGCGGTGCTCTGGGGCACGGTGTTGCTGGCGGTGAAGGCCGAGGTGGCGGCACCGGCGGCCGCGACCGCGACACCGGCGAGCAGAACGCGCGACTTGCGCATGGCAGGGTCCTGTTCTCTCAGTGGCTCAGTACGGCGCGGATGGGTTCACCCGGCTCAGCGACGGCTGGCCTGTTCGTTGACAGGTGGAGCTTCGGCCGCTGGACCCAGGACTTGACTTCAGTCCCAAAAGAAACTGCAGTCGCTAAGGCGACAATGGAAATGCGGTGACCGAACAACTGCCGCGGCCCTCGAGAATGGTCGGCAGGTGAGCGCCGATCAGCCGCCGCAGCGGTAGATCAGGAAGGCGACGTCGTCGTCCGGAGCCCCGTCGAGCAGCTCGGTGCGGAGCTCCTCCGCCAGGTCCTTCGGCGGGAGCTCGCGGCCGGCGGTCAGCGCGGCGACCGCCCGCGCAATCCCCTCGTCGATCGCTTCGTCGCGCCGCTCCACCAGGCCGTCGGTGTAGAGCAGCACCGTCGAACCGGGCGTCAGCTCGACCTCGGCCTCCGGGCGGTCGAGGTCCGCGACGACGTCGAGCGGAAGGGAGCCCGCCGCTTCGAGCAGGCGCGTGCCGCCGTCGGCGTCCACGACGATGCCCGGGACGTGGCCGGCGCTGCTGTAGCGCAGGATCCCGGTCACCGGGTCGATGACGGCGCAGAAGACAGTGCTGACGGAGGCGCCGGGGACCAGGGCGGCGAAGCGGTCGAGCGCCGAGAGGACGTGCGCCGGCGACCGGCTCTCGAGCAGCAGCGCCCGGCCGGCGCTGCGGAGCTGGCCCATGATCGCCGCCGACGACAGTCCCGTGCCGACGACGTCGCCGACGACGACGCCGTACCGGCCGTCGGGCAGGTCGATGACGTCGTACCAGTCGCCGCCCACCTCGAGCGTGCCCGTCGCCGGCTCGTAGTGGACGGCGAACCCCTCGGGGAGCGCCGTCGGGCCGAGGACGGCGCGCTGCAGGGTGACGGCGACCTCGGTGAGGAACTGGGCCCGGGCGCGATCGAGCTCGGACTGCTCGGCGGCGCGCCGGCGCTCGATCTCCACGGCCTGCGCGTCGGCCAGCGCGGCGGAGATCTGCCCCGCCGCCAGGGACAGGAAGGTCAGGTAGTCGTCGTCCAGTTGCAGGTGCGGGCTGGTGCCCAGGACCACCGCTCCGGTCGGGCGGACCGCACCGACGAGCGTGAGCGGCAGCACGACGGCCGCGTCCACATCGGCCTCACCGACGGGGCTCGCGCCTCCGCGGGACAGCCCGGGCACAGCCGTGGCCAACCCGCCGACGACCTGCTCGGTGCCGGTGTCGATCGCCGTCGCGACGGCCCCGGCGAACTGCGAGCTGGCCGTGTCCCTGTCGACGCCCGTGCCGTGGCCGGCGACCAACCGGACGGCCCCGGGCCGCTCCTCGAGGAACACCAGCCCGAACGGGCAGTCCGTCCGGGCCTCGGCGAGCACCTCGAGCGTGGCGGTCACGGCGTCGAGCGTGCTGCCGTGCACCGACCGCGTCAGGCTGCCCAGCCGCTGCAGCACGGTCAGCCGCCGGGTGGCGAGCACCCGGTGCGTCGTCTCGACGACGGTGTCGAGCAGACCCGCGACCCGGCCCCCCGGCTCCACGACGGGGCTGAAGGAGAAGGAGAAGTAGGTCTCCTCCACGAAGCCGTACCGCGTCATGACCAGTGGCAGGTCCTCGGAGTACGTCGCCCGACCGGCCATGACCTCGTCCACCATCGGCTGCAGATGGACCCAGATGTCGGCCCAGACCGTCGTCGCCGGGCTGCCGAGCGCGTCCGGGTGCCGGGCGCCGAGCATGGGCGCGTAGCCGTCGTTGTAGATCATCACCAGCTGCTCCCCCCACATGAGCAGGGTCGGGAAACGGCTGTTCAGACAGGTGCTGACGGCGCTGCGCAGGGTCGGCGACCAGGACTCCTCGTCGCCGAGTGCCGTCGACCCCCAGTCGTGCTCGAGGACGCGCCGCTGCATCTCGGTGCGGGTGGTCCCCGGGATGAGCTCGGCCAGCCGCCCGTCCAGTGCCGCACCCCCTCGATCACCCACGTCGCGGTAGCCGGGCAGTGCCGCTCGAACGTGTTGGGCGCAATGGTCCCACCCGCGGTGCCGAACGGCGCGCCCTGCCTACGAGCAGTTCATCGTCGCTCGCGCTCGGTCAGCTCCAGGTAGGCCGGCGGCACGGCTGCGACCAGCCACACGCCGTTGGCCGAGACGGCGAACTGCGCCCCGTCGGCGGCGAGGCGGGCGGCGTCCACCCGGAGGACGACGGGCTTCCCCCGCCGGCCCCCCACGGTGTGCGCCGTCGCTCTGTCCTCACTGAGGTGCACCGCGTGCCGGCGTCCGGGCCGCAGCCCCTCGGCGAGGATCGACGGGAGGAACCGCTCCACCGTCCCGTGGAAGAGCTCGGCGGGCGGGGCGGCCGGGGCGTAGCCCAGGTCGACGGCGACGCTGTGCCCCTGGCTGGCGCGGATCCGCGTGCCCGACCCGTCGTACGCGAAGCGTTGCTTGTCGTTGCCCGCGACGACGTCGTCGAGGTCCTGGCGGGAGAGCGGCAGCCCGTGCGCCGCCAGCGCGCCGAGCAGCCGGTCGACGTCGACCCAGCCGGCCTCGTCGAGCGTGAGGCCGATGCTCGCCGGCTGGTGGCGCAGGACGAAGGACAGCCGCTTGCTCACCCGGACGACGTCCATCTCAGGGCAGGATCGAGTCCACGTACCCGCCGTCGACGCGCACCGCAGCACCGGTCGTCGCCGACGCGAGCGGCGACGCCAGGTAGACGCACATGTTCGCGATCTCCTCGGGCTCGATGAGCCGCTGCAGGAGCGACTGGGGACGGTGCAGGCGCATGAACTCGCGCTGCGCCTCCTCCCACGGCAGGTCACCGACCAGGGAGTGCACGAAGTCCTCGACGCCACCGGTGTGCGTCGGGCCGGCGATGACCGAGTTCACCGTGACGCCCGAGCCGGCGGCCTCCTTGGCGAAGCCCCGGGAGACACCGAGCAGCGCGGTCTTCGTGACGCCGTAGTGGATCATCTCCGCGGGGATGGCCACCGCGGAGTCGCTGGCGATGTACTGGATCCGGCCCCACCCGCGCTCGCGCATGCCCGGCAGGTAGGCGCGGGTCAGGCGGACGGCGGTCAGCACGTTGGTCTCGAAGTAGCGGCGCCACTCGTCGTCGGAGATCTCCAGGGCCGGCTGCGCGCCGAAGATGCCGAGGTTGTTGACCAGCACGTCGACGTCCGGGACCGCCGCCAGCAGGGCCGCCGTCCCCTCGTCGGTGGTCACGTCGCCGGCCACGGTGGTCACCCGGCCGTCGATCCCGTCGGCGGCGGCCCGCAGCCTGCCGGCGTCGCGGCCGGTGAGGACGACGTCGGCGCCGGCATGCGCCAGCCCCGTCGCGATGGCGAGGCCGATGCCCTGCGAGGAGCCGGTGACGAGCGCGGTGCGGCCGCTCAGGTCGATCTGCATGTGAGGGGCCAAGGCGCGGCTGACCGGCGCTGTTCCCGCCGGCTCCGGGCGCCGCCGCTATCAGCGGGAGTAGTACTCCACGACCAGCTGCTCCTCGCAGATCACCGGGACCTCCTCGCGGGACGGCGTCCGCTCCACGCGCGCCACCAGGTCCGCCAGCCGGACCTCGAGGTACTTCGGCGGCTCGGCGTGCGCGCCGGACGCGGCGACGAGGAAGGGGTCCATCTTCTTCGACTTCTCGGCCACCTCGATGAAGTCACCGGGCCTGAGCCGGTAGGAGGGCCGGTCGACGCGCTTGCCGTTGACCAGCACGTGCTGGTGGGTGACGAACTGGCGGGCCTGGTAGATCGTCCGTGCGAACCCGGCGCGCAGGACGGTGGCGTCCAGCCGCGACTCGAGGTCCTGGATCAGCGCCTCGCCGGTCTTGCCGCCCGAGCGCTTGGCCCGGTCGAACGCCGCGCGCAGCTGCGTCTCGCTGATGTCGTACTGCGCCCGCAGCCGCTGCTTCTCCTTGAGCCGGGTGGAGTAGTCGCTGTCCTTGCGGCGCTTGCGGCCGTGCTCGCCCGGCGGGTACGGCCGGCGCTCGAAGTACTGGACGCACTTCGGCGTGAGCGGGATGCCCAGCGCGCGACTGAGCCGGACCTTGGGGCGGGGCGTGTTCACGGGGACCTCTTCATGGCCGGACTGTGTTTGGTTAGGCTCACCTTACAACTCGTCCGCTACTCCCCCGAGGTGGTCCCATGACGGCCGGTTCGACGCACTCGTCCGCGACCACCGCGCACCAGCCGCCCGCCGCCGAGCGCGCCCGCACCGTGGCCGCCCGCCCCGCCGCCTCCCTGTACTGCGCGGGCCTGGGCATCAGCCAGCTGTGGGGCGCCGCGACCACGCGCCACGGCGACGTGCTGCTCGTCGTCCCTACCGCCGGTGCGGTGACCACGGCACTGGCGGACTCCCCGCTCGGCGACGTCCCGGCGCGGCTGACCGTCACCGACCGGACGTCGTTGCCGCTGGCGCACCCCGTGCGCGGACTGGTCCAGCTGTCGGGCTGGGTCACCCCGGTCACCGAGGAGCACATGGCGCGGCTGGTGCTCGACTTCGCCGACGCCCACGCCTGCGACGCCCTCTTCGACGTGGGGCTGACCGCGACGCTGGTCCGGCTCGACCTGGCCGAGGTGGTGCTGGAGGAGGCGGGGATGTCGACCGACGTCGAGCCCGAGGACTTCCTCGCCGCCCGCCCGGACGTCGTCAGCGCAGCCGAGGCCGAGCTGATGGCCGCCGAGCGCTGCGCGCTGGACCGGTTGTCGGGCCGGGTGCAGCGCTGGGCCGGCCGGCAGGACGACGTCCGGCTGCTCGGGCTGGACCGGTTCGGCGTGCGCTTCCGGGTGCAGAGCCGGCGCGGCTGCTACGACGTGCGGGTGCCGTTCGAGTCGCCACTGGAGGGGCCCGACGGCTTCGGCGCCGCGGTCGAGCACCTGCTCAGGTGCGGCCCCGCCTGAGCCCGGCGAGTGTGACGAAGTGGTGGCGATCAGCGGCTGATCGCCACCATTTCGTCGCAATCGATCAGCGCTCGTCCGGCGCCCGGCCCGCGTGGTCGACCAGCTGCGCGGCGCTCTCCGGCCCTCCGTGCATGCGGGCGCAGGACGCGCAGCAGAAGAAGACGCCGTCGGCCTCGACGCCGTGCCCGACCACCTTCACGCCGCAGTGCTCGCAGACCGGCGCCATTGCATGGATCGCGCACTCGAAGCTGTCGAAGACGTGCACCGCCCCCGCGGCGTGCACCTCGAAGCTGAGCCGGTAGTCGTTCCCGCAGACCTCGCAGCTGGCCATGGGTGCCTCCTCGGTGTCGGGCCGGGGCCCTACCCCTTGCCCCGGCCGGTCAGACGCACCGGCTGCCCCTCGGGCGAGATCGGCGATGTCGCCCGCATCAGGTGCCTGAACAGGGCGAGAACGCCGATCTCGCCCCAGGTCAGGCGGTGCGGGTGGCCTCGGCGAGGGCGGCGAGCGCCTTCTCGAAGCACTCCTGCGGAGGCTGGACCAGCCCGGCGCCGACCTGACCGGTGCCGGCGATGCGACCGGCCATCCCGGTGTTGATCTGCGGCAGCCAGCCGGTGCGCGCCACCTTGAGGACGTCGATCCCCGTCGGCGAACCGCGGAACCCCATGATCGGGATCGCCATCGCGGGGTTCTCCGCGAGCGTCACCTGGTACATCCGCTCGGTGGTGGCCAGCGCGTCTGGGACGGTGCCGCCGACGAACCGCACGATCGCCGGCGCGGCGGCCATCGAGAACCCGCCGACGCCGTAGGCCTCCATGATTGCCGAGTCGCCGATGTCGGGGTTGGCGTCGTCCGGACCGTAATCACCCAGGAACAGGCCGACCGGGGTGTTGGCCGGGCCGGTGAACCAGCGGTCGCCGGTGCCGGCGGTCTGGATGCCGAACTCGGTGCCGTTGCGCGACAGCACGGTGACCAGCGACGAGCCGGGGACGTCGCGGGCGGCGTCCATCGCGAGCTTCGCCGTCGGCATGCCCAGGTTGAGGAAGAAGTGCTCGTTGCCGCCGATGAACTTCAGCACCGCGGCGATGTCGGACGACGGGACGCCCTCCACCGCGACGATCGACGGGGACAGCTCGCGCAGGGTCATCAGCGAGCCGGCGCGGTTACGGTTGTGCCCCTCGTCGCCCATCTGGAGCATCTGGGCGAGGACGCTCTTCACGTCCAGCGGGTCGTTGCCGGCGTCGATCGAGCCGCGCACGGCCTTCTGCAGGATCGGGCCGAGGACGTCGCGCATCCAGACCAGCCGGGTCTGCACCTCGTCGTTGAAGGCGCCCATCCGCAGCACCTTGCCCAGGCCCTCGTTGAGGTTGCAGAACGCCTGACCGCCGTGGACCGGGTCCTTGAGGCACCACATCCACATCGACGGCGACGTCACGCCGGCCATCGGGCCCACCGTGCGGTGGTGGTGGCACGGGTCGAGGGTGATCTCGCCGTTCGCCAGGATCCGCTCGGCGTCCTCGACGTCGGTCGCCCAGCCCTCGAAGAGGCAGGCGCCGATCAGCGCGCCGCGCATCGGGCCGGACGCGGTGGCCCAGGTGAGCGGCGGCCCGGAGTGCAGCAGCGTGCGGTCGGCGAGGCCGATGACCTCGCGGGCCGGCCGGACGTCGACCAGCTGGGAACCCGCGGCGAGGATCCGCTCGACGGCGACCCGGTTGGCCGCGTTCCGGCGGGGATCCAGGGCGAGCGCGGCCAGGTCGGCCGGGTCACCGAAGCCCGGCGGACGCCAGTCGACGTCGTGCACCTCGGCGCCCTGGGCGCGCAGGGCGTCGGAGAAGACGTCGACACCCGCAGCGACGACGGCCGGCGGCCCGGAGAGCAGTCCACCCAGAGTCACGAAGAAGCTCCCAGCAGGTCGAGGGCGTACCGCGTGGCCGCGGCGTTGGAGGCGAACACGGCCGCGCCGGCCGCGGCGAGGGCGTCGGCCTGGCGGGACCAGCCCTGCGGGTCACCCTCCGTGCCGACCAGCGCGATGACGACGGGCAGCGAGGCCTGCGCGCGGGCGGCGGTCAGCGCGGGCACGAGCGCGCCCGCCGGGTCGGGATCGGCGCCGTAGCCGAGGACGACGTCCATCAGCAGCACGGCCGGCTCGCCCGAGGCCGCTACGTTCGCCAGCGCCTCGAGCCGCAGCGTCGGGTCGATCATCGGGTGCGCGCGGCCCACGGTCAGGGCGTCGTCCCCGAAGTCGATGACCACATGCCCCGTGGCGGACAGGTCCGTCCCGAGGTCGAGCTCGGGCCGCAGCGGGGTGTTGGAGCGGATGTCGCCGAGTGCCGGGGCAGCCAGCAGCATCGTCTCGTCGGCGAGCGTGCCGCCGGAGTAGAGGCCCTTGAGCACGGCACCAGGTACGACGGCCTCCGCCGGGCCGGGCCGCGACGGCCAGACCGGGACGTCGAGCCCCATGTCGGTGAGCAGCCCCTCGACAGCGGCGGTGAGGTCGGGCGTCTCGAGTGACAGGACGGCGGAGCGCACCGGCACCGACAGGCCGTTCCCGAACTGCTCGACGGCCTGCGCCACCGAGGGCGCGGGGGGCTTGGAGACCAGCAGGATGCGCTCGGTCGCCTCGTCGGCGTCGAGCGCGGCGAGGGCGTCGAGCGTGGCGAGGCCGCCGACCTCCTCCTTCAGGTCGCGGCCACCGACACCGAGCACGTGCGAGACGCCGACGCCGGCCATATCCAGCAGGCAGGAGATCTGCTGGGCGCCCGTGCCGGACGCGGCGACCAGGCCGACCGGTCCGGGGCGGACGACGTTGGCGAAGCCGAGCGCGACGCCGGCGACGATCGCCGTCCCGCAGTCGGGGCCCATGACCAGGACGCCGGCCTCGTGCGCCGCGCGCTTGAGCGCCACCTCGTGCTCGACCGGGACGCCGTCGGAGAAGACCAGCACGCTGCGGCCGGCGGCGATGGCGTCGGCAGCCTCGGCGACGGCGTACTGACCGGGGACGGAGATGATCGCGAGCGCGGACCCGTCGCCGCCGAGCTCGTCGAGACCGGCGCCGATGGTGCGCTGCGGGATGGCCTGGGCCGAGCCGGTGGAACGCTCCCGCGCGGCCAGCGCGGCGTCGACCGCGGCGAGCGCCCCGGCGAGCGCGTCGTCGTCGTCGGCGCGGATCGCGATGAGCAGCTGCTCCGGGGAGGTGGGCTCCTCCGGGGCGAGGCCCATGTTCGCGGCCAGCTCGAGGTTCAGCGGGGTGGCCATCGCGACCAGGACCGCGCTGACGCCGTCCGCGGCCGCGACGTCGCGGCTCACCTGCATGAGCTTCACGGAGTCGGCGTAGACGCCGGACCGCAGCGCGACCGAACGCACTCCGGCCGTGGCGGAAGGTTCTCCCGGGGGTGCTGAGGCGGTCACCTCACCGACCGTACCCACAGATGTCTCAGCGGTGAAGTATCGGCATCTACCTGCAATAACGATTTAGCACTGAGGTACTTCCGCCGGGCGTGTTCTGGTGACACATTGGCCGCTCTCGGTGGAGGCAGGGGGCCAGACAGGGCCCGTTGTCCCGCACCGATCACGGGTCGCAGGTCAGGTCGAGGAGGCGCTCAGATGGCGTTCAGCTGGAAGCTCTACGGGGACGGCAAGACCCCGCCCCTGGGTGAGGCGGTGGCCCCGGACGAGCGGCTCTCCTGGCCGCGGACCGTCGGGATCGGCGCCCAGCACGTGGTCGCCATGTTCGGGGCGACCTTCGTCTTCCCGATCATCATGGGCCTGGACGCGAACCTCGCGATCATGATGAGCGGCGTCGCGACGATCATCTTCCTGCTCATCGTGAAGGGCCAGGTGCCCAGCTACCTGGGCACCAGCGCCGCGTTCGTCGGCGGGGTCGCGGCGATCCGCACCAACGGCGGTGACTCCAGCGACGTCGTCGGCGCCCTGCTGGTGGCCGGCGTCGTCCTGGCGCTGGTGGGTCTGCTGATCCACTTCTCCGGGCTCGGCCTGATCAACAAGGTGCTGCCGCCGGCCGTCACCGGCGCCGTCGTCATGCTGATCGGCTTCAACCTCGCACCGGTCGCGGCGGGCACGTACTGGCCCCAGGACCAGTGGGTCGCGCTGGCGACCATGGCGTTCGTCATCGTCGCCTCGCTGGCGCTGCGCGGCTTCCTCGCCCGCATCGCCATCCTGCTCGGGCTGGTCTTCGGCTACCTGCTGTCGATCCTGCTCGACGCCACCACCGGGCAGATCACGTCCTTCGACGCCAGCGTCGGCGACATCACGACGCGCGACCGGATCAACTTCGACCAGGTCGCCGATGCCGACTGGTTCGGCCTGCCCGACTTCACCGCGCCGTCGTTCTCGCTCAACTTCAGCCTGCTGGTCATCCCCGCCGTCATCGCCCTCGTCGCGGAGAACGTCGGGCACGTCAAGGCCGTGGCCGAGATGACCAAGCGCGACCTCGACCCGGTCATGGGCCGCGCGGTCTTCGCCGACGGCGTCGGCACCGTCGTCGCCACCGCCGTCGGCGGCTCCCCGACGACGACGTACGCCGAGAACATCGGCGTCATGGCCGCCACCCGGGTCTACTCGACGGCCGCCTACTACGTGGCCGCGCTGGTCGCGATCCTGCTCGGCCTGATCCCCAAGTTCGGCGCGCTGATCAACATCGTCCCGGGCGGTGTGCTCGGCGGCATCACGGTCGTCCTCTACGGGATGATCGGCCTGCTGGGCGCCAAGATCTGGAAGGAGAACCGGGTCGACTTCGCCAACCCGATCAACCTCGTGCCGCTCGCGGCCGGGATCATCATCGGTGTCGGCAACGTGACCCTGACCTTCTCCGAGGACTTCTCGCTCAACGGCATCGCGCTCGGCTCGATCGTCGCGGTCGTCGCCTGGCACGTCGCCCGCGCCCTGGCCCCGGCCGACATGAAGGCCGCCCTGCTGCGCGAGGGCAGCGTGCCGGAGAGCGGCTCGTCGCTGGGCCACCACGGCGGGCCGGCCGGCGGCCACTCCGACCGCCTGGGTGGGTCCGACCCCTCCTCGGTGGACGAGGTCGGGCGCCCGGGCATCCCGGGCACCAACCGCTAGCTCCGGAGCCGGCATCGCCGGCTGTTCCGACCGCACGCCGTCCCTGCTCGCAGGGGCGGCGTGCGGCGTTCCGGGACACGGACCGCCACCCGCTCGCGAGGCAACAAAGATTTAGCACTGAGATACTTTCGTCGCCTCCGAGGCGGTGACAGAGTGACCGTTCGCGCACGTCTCACACGGAGGTGACCGCAGCCGGTGAAGCCCGCACCGTTCCGCTACGCCGATCCCGGCACGCTCGACGAGGCCCTGGCGGTCCTGTCGGCCGAGGGTGAGGGCGCCAAGGTGCTGGCCGGCGGTCAGTCGCTGCTCCCGCTGCTCTCGATGCGGCTCGCGGCGCCCACCACGCTGGTGGACATCAACCGGGTGCCCGGCCTCGACGCCGTCGAGGTCACCGACGACGGCGTGACGGTGGGCGCGCTGGTGCGGCACAACGCGCTGCTGTCCGACGACGCCGCCGCCGGCGTCCAGCCGTTGCTCGCGCGGGCGACGGCGAACGTCGCCCACCCGGCCATCCGCAACCGGGGCACCACCGTCGGCTCGATCGCGCACGCCGACCCCTCCGGCGAGATGACGTCGGTCCTGGCCCTCACCGACGGCTCCGTCACCGTCGCCACGCCCTCCGGGAGCTCCGCCGTCGGGTGGCGCGACTTCTTCGTCGGCCCGCTGGAGACCTCGGTCCACGGGCCCGCCGTCGTCACCTCCGCGTTCTTCCCGGCGCTGCCCGCGCGGTCCGGCACCGCCTTCGCCGAGGTGGCCCGCCGCAAGGGCGACTACGCGGTCTGCGGCGCCGGCGTCGTCGTCACGCTGGACGCCGGCCGCCGCGTCGAGCGGGTCCGCGCCTCCTACGTCTCGGTGGGCATCACCCCCGAGGTGCACGACCTGACCGAGGCCGTCGCCGGCAAGCCGGTGGACAGCGCCGACTGGGCCGCCGCCGGCGCGCTCGCGCGCACCCTGGTCGACCCGGACACCGACATCCACGCCAGCGCCGACTACCGGCGCCTGCTGGTCGGCGTCCTGACCGAACGAACTCTTGCTGACGCTGCGGCGGAAGCCGCTGGGAGGGCCGCGTGACCGCGTCTGTCGACACGGAACGGACGATCACCCTCACGGTGAACGGTGTTCCACGTGAAGCCACCGTGCCGGTGCGCCGGCTGCTGTCGGACGCGCTGCGCCACGATCTCGGGCTGACCGGCACGCACGTCGGCTGCGAGCACGGGGTCTGCGGGGCGTGCACCGTGCTGGTCGACGGCGACCCGGTGCGGTCCTGCCTGATGCTCGCCGTCCAGGTGGACGGGCACGAGGTGACCACCGTCGAGGGCCTGGCCCGCGACGACAGCCGCGGCGGCCAGGTGCTGCACCCGGTGCAGGAGGCCTTCCGCGAGTGCCACGCGCTGCAGTGCGGCTTCTGCACGCCGGGCTTCCTGACGACGATCGCCGCGGGGCTGGAGAAGCGGGACAACGCCGCGGAGCTCACTGAGGAGGAGGTCGACGACATGGTCGGCGGCAACCTCTGCCGGTGCACGGGCTACGCCAACATCAAGAAGGCCGTGCACCACGCCAACGCCGCGATGCGGGACGCCCAGTGAGGGCCTTCATCGCCACTATGGCCCCCCGGGGAGGCGCCCGATGACGACGAAGCTGTTCGGCGAGCCGGTCCGCCGGCGCGAGGACGCCCGGCTGATCGTCGGCAAGGGCCGCTACCTCGACGACATCGGGCACAAGGCGCTTGCGGCGGCGTTCGTGCGGTCGCCGCACGCCCACGCCCGGATCGTCGACATCGACGTCGAGGGTGCCCTGGACGTCGAGGGCCTGGTCGCGATCTACACCTACGACGACCTCAACGGCCCGATGGCCGAGCCGCTGCCGGTGCTCATCCCCCACCCGCAGCTGACCCACCCGCGCACCAACTACCCGCTGGCCCGTGACGTCGTCCGGCACGTCGGCGAGGCCGTGGTCATGGTCATCGCGACGGACCGGTACGTGGCCGAGGACGCCGCCGAGCGGATCGTCGTCAGCTACGAGGAGCTGCCCGTCGTCGTCGGCGTGGACGCCGCGGCCGAGGCTCGTGCCTCCGTGCACGACGACGTCCCGGACAACGTGGCCGCCCGGCACCACCAGGAAACCGGCGACGTCGAGCCGGCGCTGGCCGCCTCACCGCACACGATGAGCTTCACCCAGTACATCGAGCGAAGCGCCTCCATGCCCATGGAGGGCAAGGGCGTGCACGCGCGCTGGGACGCCGACGACCGGTCGTTGCGGGTCTACTCGAGCACCCAGGCGTCGACGTCGGTGCGTGCGGCGATCGCGGCGAAGCTGGAGCTGTCGCTGGACAAGGTCGAGGTGGTCGCACCCGACGTCGGCGGCGGCTTCGGCGTGAAGATCGTGCACCCGTGGCCGGAGGAGCTGCTGGTGCCGATGGCCGCGATCGCGCTGCAGGCCGAGGTGAAGTGGGCCGAGGACCGCCGCGAGCACTTCATCTCCTCGGCGCACGAGCGGCAGCAGCGCCAGGACATCACCGTGGGCTACGACGACGAGGGCCGGATCACCGCGCTCGACGTCCACGTGCTCCACGACAACGGCGCGTACACGCCCTACGGAATCATCGTCCCGATCATCACCGCGACCCAGCTGGTCGGGCCGTACGTGATCCCGGTGTACCGCGTGCGCGTGGACAGCGTCTACACGAACACCGTGATCGTGACGCCGTACCGCGGCGCCGGGCGGCCGCAGGCCTGCTACGCGATGGAACGGACGATGGACCGCATCGCCGACGAGCTCGGTCTCGACCGCTCCGTCGTCCGCGAGCGGAACCTGATCCAGCCCGACCAGTTCCCCTACGACCACCACCTGACGTTCCAGGACGGCCGGCCGGTCATCTACGACTCGGGCGACTACCCGGGTCTGGTCGACAAGCTGAAGACGCTGGTCGGCTGGGACTCCGTCGACTCGTTGCGGGCGGAGGCCACCGCCCGGGGCAAGCACCTCGGCATCGGAATGGCGCTGTACGTGGAGGGCACCGGGCCCGGGCCGTACGAGGGCGGGCACGTCCAGGTGCTCGGCAGCGGCAAGGTGCTGGTGTCGACCGGGCTGACGTCGCAGGGCCAGGGGCACGAGACGGCGTTCGCGCAGATCGTGGCCTCCGAGCTCGGGGTGCCGATCGAGGACATCGAGGTGACCACCGGCGACACCCGGCGCTTCGGGTACGCCGTCGGGACCTTCGCGTCGCGGGCCGCGGTGATGAGCGGCAACGCGATCGCGCTGGCCGCGCGCGGTGTGCGGGAGAAGGCGCTGCGGATCGCGGCCGACGTGCTCGAGGCGTCGCCGGAGGACCTCGAGATCGACGAGGGCCTGGTGCAGGTCAAGGGCGTGCCGGGGACCTCCATTCCCCTGCGGACGGTGGCCGTGCTGTCCAACCCGCTGCGCTACGCGTTCGACGAGGCGGCGAAGCAGGCCACCCAGTTCACGACGCACGACGACTCGAAGCCGCCGGTGGCCGAAGGCGATGCGCCGGGGCTGGAGCACCGCGACTACTACTCGCCGCTGCGGTCGACGTTCGCCTCGGGCGCGCACGCGGCGATCGTGGAGATCGACCCGCAGACGTGGGAGATCGACATCGTGAAGTACGCCGTGGTGCACGACTGCGGCAACGTGGTGAACCCGATGATCGTCGAGGGCCAGGTGCAGGGCGGCGTCGCGCAGGGCGTGGGCGGCGCGTTGTACGAGCGGATGGTCTACGACGCCGACGGGCAGCTGCAGAACGCCTCGTACATGGACTTCCTCATGCCGTACTCGAGCGAGGTGCCGGACGTCGTTATCGACCACCAGACGACGCCGTCGCCGCTGAACCCGCTGGGCATCAAGGGCGCCGGCGAGGCCGGCGTGATCCCGGGGACGGCGGCGATCGCCTCGGCGATCGAGGACGCGGTGGGACGGCGGATCTCGTCGATGCCGATCTCGCCGACCCAGCTGTACGACCTCGTGCGCAACCCCGATTCGGAGATGACCGCTGTGGCTGCCGGCCGCGCGGGGACTGGAGTGATGGCGTGAACCTCGACGGCTCGGCAGTTCTGTCCGGCGACCCGGAGAAGGTGTGGGCGGTCATCACCGACCCCGCCGTCCTGGCGCGGACGATCCCCGGCTGCGAGACGCTGGAGCAGGTCGGGGACGACGAGTACAAGATGAACGTCTCCGTGGGCGTCGGCGCGATCCGCGGGACGTACGCGGGCGAGGTGCGGCTGTCGGACCAGAAGAAGCCGTCGTCATACGTGATGCACGCATCGGGTGCGGGCGCGCCGGGGAACGCGCGGGCGACCGTGACGATCAACCTGGAGCCGACCGACGGCGGGAAGACGAACCTGACCTACTCGGCCGACGCGGTGATCGGCGGCCCCGTCGCAGGTGTGGGCCAGCGGATGATCACCGGCGTCGCGAAGCGGATGGCCGGCCAGTTCTTCAAGGCCATCGACGACGAGCTGACCGGCAAGGCTGTGCCGGTAGCGGCGGCTCCGTCGGCTGCAGCCGCTCAGACGAGCGACGCCTCACTGGTGGTCGGTGGCGCGCCGATCGCGGCCGCCCCGACGGTGTTCGCAGGCAAGGCCAGCGTTCCCGCGGGAACGTCCGGCGACGCCCAAACCCTGCTGCTCGGCGCCCTCGGCGGCGCCGTGCTCACCCTGATCGGCGTCCTGGTCGGCTACCTGCTGGGCCGTCGCCGGGAGCCGAACACTTAGAACAAGGCGTTTCCCGTTACGGACTAGACCTTGACGCCACCATCCATTTGATCCTCGGCGTGCCGGCTCAAGGGAGGGACAGTCGATGCGCGGGTCTCTCTTACTAAGGTCTTGATGACGATGGCCAAGATGACCCACGGGGAAGCACATGACTCAAGCGCCGCCGAACGGGAACGCTGGCTCGCCCCAGCCGCCGAGCGCAAGCCCCGTGGAGCTCTTGGAACTCCTTGAGCAACGGTCCTACGCGACCTATAAGGCGCGCTTGCGGGCTTCCAAGCGGCTCATGACGCGCAATAACGCCTGGAACGCATCTCTCATCGCTACGGCCACATCTACAACCATCGCTTCTGTGGCTCTCCTAGCCAATGACGGCATTTATGGCCCAAACGGCGACACGCTATTTGTATGTCTCGCCGTACTGTCTTTGACTGCTTCACTTGTCACTTCGGGCCTGAACTACTCCGGCCGCAGTCGTGACATGTTCTCAAATTATCGGCGCATTCAACGACTCTCCGCCGAGGCGGAGCGGGCCAAGCGGACACCAAGCATGCAAAATTTCGCGACAGTGGCCGAGTTGAACGCGAAGTACGACGAGCTTCTCGATGGATCTGAGAACCACACCGAGGCCGACTACTTCCACGCGAATGGCGAAGGCAGCAAGCCTGCCTCAGTTCGGCGCGAAAGCCTGCTCTCCTTCTTCCCTTACATTTCCTTGATCATCCCTCTTCTACTACTGCCACCGCTTCTATGCTGGATGTTCTAAGCCCCTGCCATCCCGAGCCAGGTGGTTCAGCTTCAGGCCTGAACAGTGCTAGCGTGGGCCATCCCCCAAGAGGGGGTAGGCCTCCTTCCGATGCGAGGACCGGCTCTCAAGGCCGGTCGTCATCGGGGGTTGTCGTGCGAGCGATGGCCCCGCGTGAAGCACCTTTTCCCAGGTTGGAAGCCGAGCCGGGCCCGACGCCTAGTCGGGCCCGGCTTCCAACAAGTACGGGGGCGTCATGTGGTGGGAGCTAGAGAAGGATATCCGCGCTTCCGCGACCAAGAAGATCCGAGAGCACGAGCGCTACAGGAAGCGCGTCATCGACGAAGGGGCACGTCGACTCCGACGGAGCACAGGGTCTCCTTCGCTATCAGCTCCGAACCGTCCTACAACTTGGGATGCGAACCCTGCGTTCGACCCCTACCACGTGCGGGCCCGCGCAAAATCAATCAGCCACTCCATAACACAGCGGCTGCGATCCGGTGCATACTCACCGCTGGATCCAATCAACTTCTCTGTCCCGAAGCCGGATGGCGGAAAGCGGCTCGTAACTAGCTTCGCTATTGCCGACGAAGTTATTTCCTCCCGCCTGTATCGATCACTTCTGGACAAGAACCGTCCACTACTGAGCGCCCGGTCTTACGCATATCGTGACGACATTGGCGTGAATGACGCGATCGCGCACATTCAATCGGAATGGCGCAGTGAACATCGCGTCTTCGTCGCCGAGTACGACTTTACAAACTTTTTCGACTCGATCAGTCATGATCACATCTGGTCCACCCTAGAATCCCTGGGGATCGTGATGACGAGTCTGGAGCGCGTTCTGATACGTGCGTTTTTGGAGGCGTCGACGTCGAGTGGCCATGGAGGGTCGACTCTACGGCGGTCGGGTGTGCCGCTAGGAACTTCCGTAAGCCTCTTCTTGGCAAATGTGGCAGCAAGCCCCTTAGACCGAGCGCTTGAACGGCTGGGAGTGGGCTTCGTACGATACGCGGACGACACGGTTATCTGGAGTCGCGATTACGCCGCCATCTGCCGGGCCGTGGATGAACTCCATCGAGTATCCGCGAACATCGGATCACCAATCAATCAGTCTAAGAGCAACGGTGTTCGGCTCCTGGTTTCCCCGTCAACCGAGCGAGCGGAGATCAACTTCACGTCAGAAGTTGAGTACTTGGGCCACGCTCTAGGACTCCAGTCGATTCGCATGAGAGATCGAGCCGAAGCGCAGGTACGCCGACACATCACTGGCCTACTATTCAACAATCTTCTGCGCGAGCCAAAGGCGGGGACTCAAGACTGGACTCGCGTCGGCAGGCTCGACCGGGATTACGTCACATACATCTGGCAGCTTCGCCGCTATCTCTACGGCCACTTGACGGAGAACGAAGTGCGACGAGTCAATCGTGGCGCTCCTCCTCCCCGAAATCTGACAGGCGTGCTCTCTCGCTTCCCATTGATCAACGATGACCCGTCGCTGCGCGAGCTTGATCGCTGGATCACGACCCAGACGCTCTTAGCCTTGCGGAAGAGAGCGGCGCTTCTAACTCGGACGCTGACTTTTGGGTCACCTCCCGTCCCTTGGACCATGACACGGGAGAGGCTCATCGATTTGACAACGAAATCCGCCAGGACCGGCGATACCATCGACCTTCGGATGCCAAGTGCGCTGAGAATGGCATCGGTGGTGCGACGGGCGGTCCGGACCCATGGCACGCGTGTCGTAGGGTCCGCCACGCCCCTGTACGGGGATACCAGTCTTTAGAAGGGCCGGAACGGAAGACATCGGCGCGGTACCGGAACCAGGGCCACCACCAGGAACGACTAGCCTGGGAGTGGCGCGGAACCGCTTCAATCGCGGTGACGGCGATGTCTATTATTCGACCGCCACACCCGGTTGAACGAACGTCCTCGCTGCTCGGCGGCCTCGCCGGACTGAAGGTTCCATAGATGCGACGCAGCAGCGCAGGCGGGGACCACTCCATAGACCGTGCGCATGCCTCGGACAGAAATTGACGCGAATCACATAGTCATGTCGGTAATCAGCACAGCTCAGTGCGGGAGACGGAAGAGTCGAATGCCGGTCTCGCGCTGGGACACATGCCACAGGGTGTCGATCTGCTTTTGCAGGTCGAAGCGGCGGAGAATCGGCCGGCGAACGGCGGGGCCGTGGGAGCCGTAGCGCGGGGCGTAAAGCCCCCCACCCCTCGCCCCCGGGTCGGTCGCCGCCCGGAGCTGCGGCCGCGCGCCCTCGAACGGGGTCATTCCTGACCTCGCCGTCATCACCTCGAAGAACTCACCCACCCAGCCGGCGCCGCCCTCTCGCACCGACCGCGCCTGCAGGTCCGTGTTCGTCAGCCCTGGGTGCGCCGCGAGGCTGGAAACCGCCACCCCCGCCCGCTCGAACTGCTGTTGCAGTCCCAGCGCGAAGTGAAGGTTCGCCATCTTCGACCGCGCGTACGACGACCACGCCCCGTAGTTGCGCCGCATGCGCGGGTCCGCCGGGTCCAGCCGCCGTGCCCGGTGCCGGGCAGTCGACGTGACCGTCACCACCCGCGCCACCGGCGCAGCCAGCAGCGCCGGCATCAGGTGCGCCGTCAACGCCCAGTGCCCCAGGTGGTTGATGCCGAACTGCATCTCGAACCCGTCGACCGTCTCCCGCTGCGGCATCGCCATCACCCCGGCGTTGTTCACCAGGATGTCCACCGCCTCGTGCCCGGCCAGCACCTTCTCGGCCGCCGCACGAACCACCGACAGATCCCCCAGATCCAGCGGCACCACCTCGAGCGACGCCGCCGGGTATCGCTCAGCGATCCGGGCCGCCGCCGCCGTCGTCTTCGCCGACTCCCGCGCTGCCACCACCACGTGCGCACCCTCACCCGCCAGCGCCAGCGCCGTCTGGAATCCGAGTCCGCCGTTCGCCCCGGTCACGACGGCGGTGCGTCCGGACAGGTCCGGGATGTCCTTCTCGGTCCACGCCATGCCCGCATCCTCCCGGTCCGCAGGCCGCCACACCGAGCGGGACCAGGAGTGGAACGGTTCCGTCCCAGAGGCCGGGTCGGTGACCCTAAGCTGTCGGGCAGGTACACCGTGCGGCCGAGGGGGACGGCGTGCAGCGAGAGCGCACTGAGACAGAACGGCAGGTCGCCGGCCTGCTCCGGACGGCGCGCCAGAAGCTGGACCTGAGCGTCGCGTTCCTGAGCCGGATCGACGAGACCTCACGGACCCTGCAGGTCGTCGACTCCGCGCTGCCGGACTTCCACGACGGCCTGGCCGGCCCCCGGGACAGCGGCTTCTGCCTCGCCGTCGTCGAGGACCGCCTCCCCCGCGCCATGCCCGACGCCCGCGGGAACCCGGAGGCCGCGTGCCTCCTCCCGCCCGGGCTGCCCCCGATCCGCGGCCACCTCAGCGTCCCCGTCGTCCTCACCGACGGCTCGGTGTACGGCACGTTCTGCGCCTTCGGTCTGGAGACTGACCCCGAGGTCTCCCCCCGAGACCTCGCGCTCATGGAGGTCCTCGCCGACGCCGCCGCGCTGGTCATCGAACCGCAGGTGCTCCTCGACCGCGAGCAGGAACGCGTCCGGAGCCGGCTGGAGCCTGTCTTCACCTGCGGCGGTCCGGACGTCGTCGTCCAGCCCATCGTCGAGCTGGCCGGAGGCACCCGCATCGGCGCCGAGGCCCTCAGCCGCTTCCCCGTCGCCTGGGGCCGCGCACCCGACGTCGTGTTCGCCGAGGCGCACGGCGTCGGGATGGGGGACGACCTGGAGCTCCTGTCGCTCCGCTGCGCCGCAGCACTGCTGGACGAGGTGTCCGGCTACGTGTCGATGAACGTGTCGCCGAGGACGCTGCTCCTGCCCGAGTGCCTCGACCTGCTGGCCGAGCTGCCGCCCGACCGGCTCCTGCTGGAGCTCTCCGAGCACGAGCAGGTGGCCGACTACCCCGCCCTCCGCGAGGCCCTCGAGCCGCTGCGGGCCGCCGGTATGCGGCTCGCCATCGACGACGTCGGCGCGGGTTTCTCCTCGCTGCGGCACATCGTCCTGACCGCGCCCGACGTCATCAAGATGGACCGCAGCATCGTCAGCGGCCTGGACTCCGACCCGGTCCTGTCGCGGTTGGCCCGGTCGCTCGTCGAGTTCGCCCACGACTTCGGCGTCTGCGTCATCGCCGAGGGCGTCGAGACGCCCGATGAGCACGACGTGCTTCAACAGCTGGGGGTCGACGGCGGTCAGGGCTGGCTGTTCGGCAGGCCGATGTCCGCTGACAGCCTCGTCGACGAGGGGACGGCGCTCGTCCCATTCGTCCCCCGATCCCGCAGCGCCGCCTCCCGCGTCTGACTTCCGGTCAGGCGAGGTTCGGCTGCACCCGCCGGCCCGACCCGTAGCGTCCGCGGCATGGACGTCGACGAGTTCTGGGCGATCGTCGACGCCTCACGAACGCGGATCGACGCCGAGCACCCGGAGTCGGAGATCGAACAGCAGGTCGGTGCGCTCCGGGCACGACTCGCCGAGCTCGCGGAGCACCAGCTCCTCGCCTTCCAGCGACGACTGCATGAGCAGACCACTCGTGCCAACGACTGGCTGGTGTGGGCAGCCGGCTATCTCGCGACCGGCGGGATGAGTGAGGACGCGTTCGAGCACTTCCGGCTCTGGCTCGTCTGCCAGGGGCAGGAGAACTTCGAGCGCGTCGTCGCCGAGCCCGACCGCCTCGCCCACCTGAACTGGGACGCCGACGGAGCGGCCTTCGGCGTCGGAGAGGACGTCGGCCACCTCGTCGCGGACGTCCTGGCGAGCCACGGGTCGAAGCCCGGCGACTCGCTCGTCCCCGCGGTGGAGTCTTACTGGCCGCCCGGTGAGCCCTTCCCGGAGGAGGACGACGACTGGTTCGGCCACACGTTCCCACGCCTCTCGGCGCGGAACGCTGCGAACGCCCCCACCGGTGGTCCCGACGCGGATCGCATCACCGACGCTGACGTCGCTGCCTTCCTCGAACGCTCCCGGAGGGAGAAGGAGGACCGACCGGTGGAACCGCTGCCGCCAGCGCTCGCAGCCGTGCTGTACGACCGTGGGCACCTCCGGGAGCGCGACCGCCCGATGCTGGCCGCCCACTGGCTGGCCGAGGGGCGGGAGGGTGAGGCACTCCTGGAGCTCGCCTCACTCACCGGCCACGAACGCGAGGTGGGCGAGCTCTGGCCGCTCGTCCTGGCCGAACTCGGCGTCGGCCCGCCGCCGGGCGGTCCGAGAGCGGCCATGGCGTGGGGCGCGGGTCAGGTCCTGGCCGACAGAGAGGACCTCCGCTGGCTGGTGCGACTCCTCTGGACGGGAGACACCTTCGGGGCCGACCCGGACATGGACACGCTCGTCTACACCCTCGACGACTGGCTCGACTGGACCGACCGTGACCTCACGAGCCGGCGAGCAGCCGTCCGGGAGCGGGCACGGTCAGCCCGGGAGGCGCTGCGCGGGGCAGTCGAAGCGATGGCTCGGGACGACATCCCCGGCGCGCTCGAGGCCCTCGAGGAGTGGCGGGGATAGTGAGAACAGACGAGGAGCGCAGCGGCCAACCCTCCGAGTTCCAGACCCAGCTGTACTGGCTCGTCGTCGAGGCATCGCGGCTCTTCGAGTTCCTGCAGGGCGCGACCGAGCCCGACGGCGACGGCGGCCCGGTGACGCACGGCCCGTGGGACCCGGCCGAGTGCTCCCGCCAGCTGCTGGCCTGGTTCGACGCCGGACTGATCGAGCTGTTCGCCGATCCGCCGGACGACGTCCCCCGCCCCCGGAATGCCGAGGAGTGGCGGGTTTGGAACGGCGGCGAGCATCTCCGCTGGCTCGACCCGGTTGCAGCTCGGCAGCTCCTGAGCGAGCCGCACCGGTGGACGTTCGAGTCCGACGACGCGCTCGTCTGCGTCGTCCGGACGGACGCAGGCATGGAGGTGACCGCCCCCTTCCTGTGACGGGGCCAGGGAGGGGGTCGTCTGACTCAGGCTGCGGCCCGGGAACGCGCCTCGGCCTTCACCTGCACCGCCGTCAGCACCTCCCAGCGGATCGCCGTGCTGCCCGGCTGCACGACCTTCCAGTACAGGGCGAACCGTCGCCGGGTGTCCGGGTCCGTCGCCAGCACCCGCGTCTCCGACGAGAGCTCTGTCCCCCCGCGGGACGGCGTCAGCCGGAAGTCCATGGCCGCCTTGACCCACCCCGGCCGGATCCAGCCAGCCAGTTCCTCGGCGTTCAGCGGAGGCGACTCCTCGCCGCCCCTCAGCCGCCACGCCTGCAGCACCCCGCCGAACACCACCGACTCGGGCTCCGTCGACGACAGCCGCGGAATCGGCACCGCCTCGATGAACGGCCGGTCGTGCAGCTGCCCGAACCCCTTGCCCGACAGCAGCACCGGCAGGAAGCGGACGGCGCTCAGCGCAAGGGTCACCGGCAGCCCGCTCAGCCGGACGGAGTGCAGCGCGTCCCACACCACGTCCGGCGGCGCGTCGATCCACCGGGACTGACGCGTCACGTAGTGGCTGTTCGGCAGCACGTCGTCGAGTTCCACGTCCGCCTTCCTTCCCGCAGGACCGGCGCGCACGCATGGAGCCGCGAAGATCACGCCTCGCGGCGGCGCACGGCCTTCCGGTAGCCGGCCAGCAGGTGCGCGCCCAGCTCGGTGAGCTCCTCGCGCAGCCACTCCTCCGGGACGTCCGGCGGCGCGGCAAGCAGCGCCCCGGCCAGCGCCTGCAGCGTCGCCGCCCCCCACACGGTGCCGAGGTCACCGGCGTCGGACCCCAGCAGCATCGACTCGACCCGCCCCCGCAGCTGCGCCCCCTTCTCCACGAGCCGGGGGTGGCCCATCGCCGTCGCGTCCCGGGTGAGGTAGACGGCCACGCGACGGTGACTGAGCAGGTAGTCCACGTAACGGGCGATGCCGATACCGCGGCCGACCCTCACCGAGTTGCTCTCGGCGGCCATCGCCATCAGCTCGTCGATCACCGGCTCCACCAGCGCGAGCAGCAGGTCGTCCTTGGAGTGGAAGTGGTAGTAGACGGCGGCCTTCGTGACGCCGAGCCGATCGGCGATGTCCTGCAGCGAGGTCCCTGCGAACCCGTGCTCGCTGAAGAGCTCGAGTGCGGCGTCGAGAACGCGCTGTGCACCGGCCGTTCGCCCACCGGCCGTCGCCGCACCCACGCTTGTCACCGGCACAGAGTAGTCACGAAAGCACGTGACCGGACTCATGGTCCACCTAGCCGATCGGCTAGTAGCATGCTTGCCGATCGGCTAGGTGATCCAGCCCCGCCGACATCACTTCCTGGAGCGCACCCGTGGCCGTCTTCCTCCACCGTCTCGGACGCTGGGCCTTCCACCGCCGCAAGACCGTCCTGCTGGCGTGGATCCTCGCGCTCGTCGCCTTCGGCGGCCTAGCCGGCGCGTTCGGCCGCGACGCCGACGCGCAGCTGACCATCCCCGGCGTCGAGTCGGTCAACGCGCTCGAGACGCTCCAGGAGCGCTTCCCCGGCGGCGCGGCCGGCGGGGCCACCGCCCGCGTCGTGTTCGCCGCCCCCGACGGCGCCGCCGTCACCGACCCGGAGCTGACCCAGGCCATCCAGCAGGCCCTCGCCGAGGCGGCTGAGGCCGACCAGGTCGCCGCCGTCAGCGACCCGTTCCAGGCCCAGGGCGTCTCCCCCGACGCGTCGATCGCCTACGCCACCGTCAGCTACGGCGTCCAGGTCGACGAGATCACCGACGACGCCCGGGCCCAGCTGCTCGCCGTCGCCGACACCGCCGAGGACGCCGGACTGCAGGTCGAGTTCGGCGGCGAGGCCACCCAGGCCATCCCCGGGCAGAGCGCCGCCGAGGCGATCGGTGTCCTGGTCGCGATGATCGTCCTCGCGGTCACCTTCGGGTCCCTGCTCGCCGCGGGCCTCCCGCTGCTCACCGCGCTCATCGGCGTGGGCGTCGGCATGGCCGGCGTGCTGGCCCTCTCCGCCGTCATCGACCTGACCAGCACCACCCCGACCCTCGGCCTGATGATCGGCCTGGCCGTCGGCATCGACTACGCGTTGTTCATCAGCATCCGGCACAAGGAGCAGCTGGCCGCCGGGGTGGACCCGCAGGAGTCCGCCGGCCGCGCCGTCGGCACCGCAGGCAGCGCGGTGGTCTTCGCCGGTCTCACGGTCATGATCGCCCTCGCGGGGCTGAGCGTCGTCGGCATTCCGTTCCTCAGCACCATGGGCCTGGTCGCCGCCGGCATGGTCGGCATCGCCGTCCTCGTCGCCCTGACCCTGGTGCCCGCCTTCCTCGGCTTCGCCGGCGACCGGTTCGACCGCTGGAAGGTCCCGGGCCTGCGCCGCCGGCAGGCCGCGCTGGCCACGAAGGAGTCCGCCGGCACCCGGTGGGCCCGCACCGTGACGCGCCGCCCGCTGGTCGTCCTGCTCGCCGGCATCATCGGCCTGGGCGTCGTCGCCCTGCCTGCGCTCGACCTGCGCCTCGGCCTGCCCACCGACGGCGACCTGGGCGAGGAGACCACCCAGCGGCAGGCCTACGACCTGCTCGCCGAAGGCTTCGGACCCGGGTTCAACGGGCCGCTCACCGTGCTGGTCGACGCGACCGACGCCGACGACCCGCAGGCCGCGTTCACGGAGACGGCCGCCGCCGTCGGCGAGGTGGACGGCGTGGCCGCGGTCAGCCCGGCGATCCCGAACGAGGCCGGTGACACGGCGATCATCTCCGTCGTCCCCGACGCCGGGCCGTCGGACGCGGCGACCGAGGACCTGGTCACCGACATCCGCGACCTGCGCCCCGGCCTGACCGAGAACACCGGCTCCGAGCTCGCGGTCACCGGCAACACCGCGCTCGGCATCGACATCTCCGAGAAGCTCGCCGACGCCCTGCCGGTGTTCCTCGTCGTCGTCGTCGGCCTGGCGTTCCTGCTGCTGACGCTCGCGTTCCGGTCGATCCTGGTGCCGATCAAGGCAGTGCTCGGGTTCCTGCTCAGCCTGGCCGCCACCTTCGGCGCCCTGGTCGCGGTCTTCCAGTGGGGGTGGCTCGCCGACCTGCTGGGCGTCGAGCAGACCGGGCCGGTGCTGAGCTTCCTGCCCATCCTGCTGATCGGCCTGCTGTTCGGGCTGGCCATGGACTACGAGGTGTTCCTCGTCAGCCGGATGCGCGAGGAGCACGTGCACGGGGCCGAGCCCAAGGAGGCGGTGATCGGCGGCTTCCGGCACGGCGCCCGCGTGGTGACGGCGGCCGCGCTGATCATGGGCTCGGTGTTCGGCGGGTTCATCCTCGGCCACGACGCGACCATCAAGAGCATCGGCTTCGCGCTGGCGTTCGGTGTGCTGGTCGACGCCTTCGTCGTCCGCATGGCGATCGTGCCGGCGGTCATGACCCTGCTGGGCAAGGCCGCCTGGTGGCTGCCGCGCTGGCTGGACCGGGCGATGCCCGATGTCGACATCGAGGGCGCTGCTCTCGAACGCCACGTGCGCGCGCCCGGGCCGGAGCTGGTCGGCGCCCGACGGTGATCAGCACGCACTGAGGGCTGCCCGGACGACGCTCCGGGCAGCCCTCAGTGCGTTCTCGTCAGTCCAGCGCCGCGTACACCGCACGGACGTAGGCCTCGGACCGCGGCGATCCGAGGATCCCCTGCGCCATGGAATTCATCATGTAGGTGATCGTCAGCCGGCGGTCGAGGTCCATCACGGCCAGCGAGCCACCCCAGCCGCCCCAGAAGAAGGTGCGCCCCGACGGCACGTACGGCACGACCGGCGAGCCCAGGCAGAAGCCGATCCCGAACCGGAACGGCTCCTCCAGCACCAGGTCGACGCCGTCGCTCTGCTGGTCGAACACCAGCTCGATCGTCTCCGGCGAGAGCAGCCGCACCCCGCCCGCCTCGCCGCCCAGCGACAGCACCCGCAGCACGTCCAGCACGCCGCGCGCGTTCGAGTGCCCGTTCAGCGCACCGAGGTCCGCCGCCCGCCACTCCGGGCTCGACGTCGCCTTCACCGACATCACGGGGGCGGTGAACGTCCGCACCGAGATCGACGCCGGGTCGGGGTCGTCGGCCGACTCCGCCCGCGGCGGCGCGACCAGGGTGGCCACCCGGTCCCAGTCCCGCTCCCGCGCCCCGACCTGGAAGTCCGCCGCGAGCGGTCCGGCGATCTCGTCGCGGACGAACTTGTGGAACGTCTTGTTGGTGATGCGCCGGATCAGCTCGCCGACCAGGAAGCCCTGCGTCGCAGCGTGGTAGCCCGACGCCGTCCCCGGCTCCCACCACGGCCGCTGGAGGGCCAGGCGCTCACAGGCCGTCTCCCAGTCGTACATGTCGCGCACCGAGAACGGCTGCTCCCACCCGGAGACGCCCGACGTGTGCGACATCAGATGGCGCACCTGGACGTCCTTCTTGCCCTTGGCCGAGAACTCCGGCCAGTAGTCGCCCACCGGCGCGTACGGGTCCAGGTCCCCGCGCTCGACGAGCATCAGCGCCGCGAGGTTGAGCACGCACTTCGTCGTCGACCAGACGTTGACGATCGTGTCCTGCGTCCACGGCGTCGTCCGTTCCGGATCCCGGTAGCCACCCCAGAGGTCGACGACGGCCTCGCCGTCGAGATCCACCGCGACCGAGGCGCCGAGTTCCTCGCCGTCCAGGTGCTCCGCCAAGGCGTCCCGCACCCCCGCGAACCGTTCGTCGCAGGTGCCGTGGACCTCGGCCATGGAGCCTCCCCGTCGCTCGCACGGCCTCGTTGCCGTGCCGACAGCGATGAGACCACGACCACATCCCGGCGACAACGAGGGCCCGAACTACTGGAATGTTCAAGCATGTGCCCGGAGTTGCCTCCAGCACCACCCAGCAGACGAGAGGCACAGACATGGCGCGGATCAGCGTGTTCGGCGGGACCGGCTACGCCGGCAGCACCATCGTCGCGGAGGCCGCGAAGCGCGGGCACTCCGTGACGTCGGTCAGCCGCAGCGCGCCGGAGAAGCCCGTCGACGGCGTCGACCACCTCCAGGGCTCGCTCCTCGACGCCGACACCCGCGCCAAGGTCCTCGCCGACTCGGACGTCGTCGTCGTGGCCGTCGCCCCGCGCGGCGACATGGCGGGCCGCGTCGCCCCGGGCATCGCCGAGCTGGCCGCCGAGGCCGAGCGTGCCGGCGTCCGCATCGGCGTCGTCGGCGGCGCCGGGTCGCTGCACGTGGCCGAGGGCGGCCCGCGTCTCTTCGACACCCCGGACTTCCCGGCCGCGTACAAGCCGGAGAGCCTCGAGATGGCCGCGGCCCTCGACGACCTGCGCAAGTCGCCCGAGAGCCTCGACTGGTTCTACCTCTGCCCGCCCGCCGGTTTCGGCGGATTCGCGCCGGGCGAGGCGCGCGGCACCTACCGCGTCGGCGGCGACGTCCTGCTCGCCGACGACGAGGGCAGCTCCTTCATCGGCGGCGCCGACTTCGGCACGGCCGTCGTCGACGAGATCGAGCGGCCGGCCCACCGCCGCGCCCGATTCACCGTCGCCTACTGAGCCACCGTCGCCTGACCACGGCGTTTCCTCTGGAAAGCCGTGGTCAGGCGATGCCCCGGTTCACCCGTACGAGTGCCTGCGGTCACTATCCGTTTATCAACTCGCTCACGGTGGGTAACGAGCGATCATGTCCAACTCAAGCACTGCCGCACATTCGCCCCAGGGGGAGCTCCGCCACGACCGGCGGGCGAACCCGATGGGTGCCTACGTCGCGACCGCCGGCGTCGTCGTCTTCCTGATCGCGACCTTCCTGGACTGGGTGTCCACGCAGGACGACTCCGTGACCGGTTCCGGCTACGAGACCGACACCACCATCCCGCTCGTCGCCTACCTGGGCGTCGGCCTGGTCGCCGGGCTGCTCTACGCGCTGAACCGCGCTCGCGGCCGTCAGCACCGTGGCCTCTCGCTGACCACCATGGCCGCCGGCATCGCCGCGGCCGGTCTGGCCCTGAGCTACATCCTGGACGCCCCCGGCGCCCTCGAGCGCGGCGGCGACTACTCCGCCGAGCTGGGTGCCTGGATCGGCCTCGTCGGCGCGATCGTCTGGGCCGTGGGCGCGTTCCTGCTCGCCAAGGAGCCCGAGGGTGACGACGACTGGCACGGCACCGAGCGCGTCAGCACGGGCCACAGCGCCCACTGACCGCACCGTCAGGTCCGCCTGACGCAGTGAACTGACTCGGGCGCCCGCCCGGAGCTCCGGCTCCGGACGGGCGCCCGTGTCGTTCGTCAGGCCGTTCGCCCAGTCAGGTACTCCTCGAACGTCACGCGGCCGTACGGCGGACCCGGGACGAGGTTGTGCCCGGCCCGGTAGCCGGCGAAGACCCTGCCCGGCAGCCGCGCGGGGACGACCCGGCGCCGGAGCCCCCGTACCGCGGCCCAGACCCGGGCCAGCTCCGGGAGCGGACGGACGGCGGGACCGCCGATGTCCGCCACCCGGCCGGCCGGTGCGGACGACGCCAGCTCGACCAGCCGGTCGGCGACCTCCACCGGGGCGATCGGCTGCACGTCGAAAGAGGGCGCGAGCAGGACCGGCAGCCGCCGCTGGACGGTGAACAGCTGGTCGACGAGGGTGTGGAACTGGGTGGCCCGCAGGATCGTGTGCGGCACTCCCGACGCCGCGACGAGCCGCTCGATCTCCACCTTGTCCCGGTAGTAGCCGAGCGGGATGTGCTCGATCCCGACGATCGAGATCAGCACCAGGTGCTCGACCCGGGCCGCACGGGCGGCGTCGAGCAGGGTCCGCGCGATCACGGGGTCCTTCCGGCGCAGCCCGGTCGCCAGGTGCACGACGACGGACGCGCCGGTCACCGCCGCGGGAACACCCGCGCCGGTGAGCAGGTCGCCGGTGACCAACCCCGGGCCACTGCGCCGGCTCAGCGCCCGGACGTCGTGCCCTGCCGCGCGCAGCCGCTCGACCGTCGGCCTGCCCAGAGCGCCGGTCGCGCCGGTCACCAGGATCGTCGTCACCGTCGGATCCTTCCAGGCGCGCGGCCGGCGGAACATGGGTCCGGCTCGCTCGGTTGGGAGCTGACATGCCCAAGACCTGGTTCATCACCGGCGCGTCCCGCGGTTTCGGCAAGGAGTGGGCGATCGCCGCCCTGGAGCGCGGGGACACCGTCGCCGCCACCGCCCGCGACCCGAAGACCCTCGACGACCTCGTGCAGCAGTTCGGCGACAAGGTGCTGCCGCTCCGGCTCGACGTGGACGACCGCGCCGCCGTCGTCACCGCCGTGAAGGACGCCCACGACCGCTTCGGCCGCCTGGACGTCGTCGTCAACAACGCCGGGTACGGCCAGTTCGGGATGATCGAGGAGATCTCCGAGGCGGAGGCCCGCGCCCAGTTCGACACCAACGTGTTCGGCGCACTGTTCGTCACCCAGGCGGCGCTGCCCTACCTGCGCGCGCAGGGCTCGGGCCACTTCCTGCAGGTGAGCAGCATCGGCGGGATCAGCGCCTTCCCGAACATCGGGATCTACAACGCCTCGAAGTGGGCGCTCGAGGCGTTCAGCCAGTCCCTGGCCGCGGAGGTCGCCGGCTTCGGGATCAAGGTGACGATCATCGAGCCGGGCGCCTACGGCACCGACTGGGGTGGCTCGTCTGCGAAGCACGCCACGCCGAACCCCGCCTACGACGCCTACCGCGAGAAGGCCGCCGAGCAGCGCAAGGCCCGCGCCGGCAACCCCGGCGACCCGGTCGCCACCCGGGACGCCGTCCTGCAGGTGGTCGACGCCGAGGACCCGCCGCTGCGGATCTTCTTCGGCGACGCCGCCCTGAAGATCGCCGAGCGCGACTACGAGTCCCGCCTGGCCACCTGGCGCGAATGGCAGCCGGTCTCCGTCGCGGCGCACGGCTGAGCACGTTCCCGCGGGAACGTCGGAGCAAGCCACGGAGCTTGGCCAGGCGTTCCCGCGGGCACGGCATCAGCCGAGTCGCGCCGCTTCGGCGCCGAGGGTGAGCGTGTCCGGGTCCGAGGGCCTGCCCTCGCCTGTCTCAGCGAGGCTCCGCAGGCTGTCGCCGACGTAGAACGTCCACGCGTTCCGGCAGATGTCGAAGCACTCGTAGGTGGGCACCAGGCCGTCGTGGGTGAACCGCAGCTCCGTCCCGCCGTCCCTCTCGGACAGCTCGAACCGGATGTGGGTGCCGAGCCACTCGCTCTGGTCGTCGATGAAGCTCATGTGGTTCTCGACGACCTGCCAGACCACCCTCTCGCCCGGGACCAGTTCGGTCACGCGCATCGTGCACGAGTGGACGCCCGGGACCCGGAACGAGAACTCGTCCCCGACGGCGCGGGTGTCCCCGTCGATCCTCGTCATCCACCAGCCCCGCACGTCGGTGACGGCGTCGGAGACCTGCTCGGGCGTGCGGGTGACGACGAACGACGTGGTGTAGCTCTGCGTGCTCATGGCTGCTCCAGGGGTGTCTCGATGTCGCGCTTGCATGATGCAAGTCACCCTAGGGACAACGACTTTCATGATGCAAGTGGCTGCGCTACGATCGACGCCATGCTGGGGAAGACGTACGACGCCGAGGTGTGCTCGATCGCCCGCGCCCTCGAGGTGGTGGGCGAGCGCTGGAGCGTGCTGATCGTCCGCAACGCGCTCTTCGCCGGGTCCACCCGCTTCGCCGACTTCCAGCGCAGCCTCGGGATCGCCACCAACGTCCTCGCCTCTCGCCTCGACGGCTTCGTGGAGGCGGGGATCATGCGGCGGCACCGCTATTCCGAGCAGCCCGAGCAGTACGAATACCTGCTCACCGACAAGGGGCGTGATCTCGCGCCCGCGCTCATCGCGCTCACCGAGTGGGGTGATCGCTGGTCGGCTCCCGACGGCCCCCCGATCCTCTACCGCCACAGCGCCTGCGGATCCGCCGTCCACCACGACGTCACGTGCTCGACCTGCGGGCCCGTGGACGACCTCTCCGCGATCGACGCCTTGCCCGGGCCGGGCATGCCCGCCGAGCGCCGGGAACGCATGGAGCGGCGGATCGCCGAGCAGGCACGCTGAGGGCCCCCTCCCCACCGGGGAGAGGGCCCGCGACGCGCTTCCGTCACTGCACCGCGCGGCGGTGGGTGACGATCCAGCCGGCGACGGAGGCCACGACCAGCCAGACGCCGAGGTTGACGGCGGACTGCGCCTGCTCGGCCCCCTGCCCCAGGTTGATCACGGCGTTGGCCGGGTCGATCGCGTTGGCCACCTCCGGCTCGAACGTCGAGACGATCGGCATGACGCCCAGGAGCACGAGGTAGAGGCCGGTCAGTGCCGCAGCGCTGTTGGCCAGCGCCGCGCCCACCCCGGCGCCGATCACCGCGAACGCCGCGCCCGCCAGGACCGCGGCACCGATCGCCCGCGGAGCGCCGTCCCACGACACCCCGCTCTCCATCAGCGCGAGGACGCCCGAGGTCAGCGCCGTTGAGACCAGGCCGAGGAGCGCGCCCATCAGGGCCACGGCCACCGCCTTCGCGGCCAGCACCCGCCCGCGGTGCGGCACCAGCAGGTACGTCGTCTGCACCGTGCGGTGGCTCCACTCCCCCGCGGTCGACAGCACGCCGAGCGAGACGAGGAGGTAGCCGGTCAGCAGGCCCATGATCGCGATGGGCCCGTCGACGGCGGTCAGCGGCTCGGTGCTCGCCGCGGCGACGACCGCCGTCGCCACCGGCGCCAGGAGCACGGTCGCCACGGCCAGCGCCTTCCCCGACCTGGTGGAGAGCGACTTGCGGATCTCGATGCCGGTGAGCCCCGGCAGTGACGGAACGGTCCGGCGGAGCCCCGGCCGCCCGGGGGCGGTGGGCGGGGCCAGCGTGATGGTGTCGGTCATCGGGAGTGCCTCCTCGGCAGCAGTGGTGGACGGGGTGTCGTCGGCGGTCATGACGCCGTCGTCAGCTGGAAGAACAGGTCCTCGAGGCCGCGCTGCACGGGCCTCAGGTCGGACAGCGCGATGCCCGCGGAAGCGGCCACGGCACCGACTGCCGGAGGCTCGGCGCCGGGCACGACCAGGGCGCCGTCCGCCTCGTGTTGCACGTGGAACCCTGCGGCTTCCAGCGCGCGGGCCAGGGCGGCTGCGTCGTCGGCCCGAACCGACGTCCCCTCCGCGCCCAGGAGCGAGGCCACCGAGCCGTCGGCGACGATCCGGCCGCCGCCGATGACCAGCAGCCGGTCGACGGTGTGCTCGACCTCGCCCAGCAGGTGCGAGGAGAGCAGCACGGTCCCGCCGCGCGCCGCGTGCCCGCGCAGCAGATCGCGCATCCAGCGGATGCCCTCGGGGTCCAGACCGTTGGCCGGCTCGTCGAAGACCAGCACCGGGGGGTCGGCGAGCAGGGCGCCGGCGATGCCGAGCCGCTGCCGCATCCCCAGCGAGTAGCCGCCCACCCGGCGGCGCGCGGCGTCGGCGAGCCCCACCACGGACAGGACCTCGTCCACCCGGGAGTCCGGCACGCCGATCACCGACGCCAGCAGCTGCAGGTGCATCCGGCCGGTCCGGCCCGGGTGCACGGCCGAGGCGTCCAGCAGCGTGCCGACGACGGCGCCCGGGTTCGGCAGGTCGCCGTAACGGCGGCCGCCGACCGTCGCCGTGCCGGACGACACCGGCACCAGGCCGGTCATCATCCGCATCGTCGTGGTCTTGCCGGCGCCGTTCGGGCCGAGGAAGCCGGTCACCGTGCCCGGCTCGAGGGCGAAGGAGACGTCGTCGACGACCGTCCGGTCGCCGTAGCGCTTGGTCAGGCCGCTGACCGTGATCATGGGAACCTCCGTGGGTCGTCCGCTGTCGGCGACGAATCTGTCGCGAACGCCCTGGTCAGCGCGTCGGCCTGAGGTCTCCACCTCGGATCCACGGAGGTCGCGACGGCGTCATCCGAAAGTGGACGTCGCTGTCCACTCACGGGCGACCCGCCGGAGGTGCCCGCCGAAATACGCTCCGGACATGAGGCTCCGCGACCGCATCTGGCCGGGCCTCAGCACGCGCGGGCTCTGGCTCGAGGCGCACGTGGCCCTCACGGCCACGGCGACCATCGCCATCGGCGTCGTCACCCCCGAGGCCGGGCTCGTCCCGGACGCCGTCCTCCTGACCGGCAGCGCGCTCCTCGTGGTCACGCTGTTCCTCTTCCGGCGGTCGGCGCCGCTGGTGCCCTTCGCGATCAGCGCCGCCCTCGGCGCGCTCATGCCGGACCTCGTGATCGGGCTGCTGCTCACCACCTACGCGGTCGGCCGGTACGAGGGGCGGTGGCCGGTCCGGATCGGCGCGGGGCTGGTCGGCGGAGTGGCGGTCCTCCAGCCGTGGGCGCTGTCCGGGTCGAACGAGTGGGTGGGGGCGATCGGCGGGGTGGCCGTGGCGATCGTGCTGCCGGGCGCCCTCGGCGTCTGGCAGCGCACCCGGGCCCTGCTGCTCCTCGCGCTGCGCGACCGGGCCGAGCGCGCCGAGGCCGAGCGGGAGCTGATGGCGCGCGAGGCGGTCCTCGGCGAGCGGACCCGCATCGCCCGGGAGATGCACGACGCGGTCGGCCACCGGGTGAGCCTCATGGTGTTGCAGGCCGGCGCCATCGAGATGGCCGCCCGGGACGCCGAACGGGTCGAGCAGCTCGCCGGGCAGGTGCAGACCGCCGGCCGGCAGGCGCTGGAGGAACTGCGGCAGATGGTCGGCGTCCTGCGCGGCGGGGACGTCGACGACGACGCGCCCCTGGGTCCGCAGCCCGCCCTGGACGCCGTTCCGGTCCTGGTGGACGGAGCCCGCGAGGCGGGCATGACGGTCGAGCTGCGGGGACTGCCGTCCGGCAGCCCGGTGGACGCCGCCGTCGGCCGCGCGGCCTACCGGATCGTCCAGGAGGCGCTGACCAACGCGGGGAAGCATGCGCCGGGCGCTCCGGTGTGCATCACGGTCGACCGCCCCGGCGACCGGCTCGTCGTGTCCGTCGTCAACGGAGCCGGTGGTTCCGGGCAGCCCGTGTCGGGCGGCTACGGCCTGGTGGGGTTGGCTGAGCGGGTGCGCACCCTGGGCGGCCGGTTCTCCGCCGGACCCCGGCTGGACGGCGGCTTCGCGGTGGAGGCGGTGCTGCCGGTATGAGTGGTCCCGGCAGCCAGGCGGCCATCCGCGTCCTCCTCGTCGACGACGAGGAGCTCGTGCGGTTCGGCCTGCGCACGGTGCTGGAGTCGGTCGGCGGCTTCGAGGTCGTCGGTGATGCCGGTGACGGCGCGGCCGGGGTGCGGGCGGCCAGGGAGCTGCGGCCCGACGTCGTCCTGACCGACATCCGCATGCCGGTGATGGACGGGCTGGAGGCGACCCGGCAGCTCCTCGCGCTGCCGGATCCGCCGCAGGTCGCCGTCCTCACGACCTTCCACCTCGACGAGTACGTGTACGCGGCGCTGGCCGCCGGAGCCGCCGGCTTCCTGCTCAAGGACACCCCGCCGCGCGAGATCGCCGCCGCCGTCCGCGCGGTGGCCGACGGCACGGCCACGTTGTCCCCCAAGGTGACCGCCACGCTGATCGACTCCTACGTGGAGCGGCGGGCCGCCCCGCGGCGGGCCGGGGCACTGGAGCGGGTGGCGTCGCTGTCGGACCGGGAGCGCGAGGTGCTGCAACTGCTGGGCAGCGGGGGGTCCAACGCGGAGCTCGCCACGCGCCTCTTCGTCAGCGAGGCGACGGTGAAGACCTACGTCTCGCGACTGCTGGCCAAGCTCGACCTGGCCAACCGGACCCAGGCCGCCATCCTCGCCCACGAGGCCGGCCTGCTGGAGCACTGACCCAGCAGGCCGGCACCCCGTTCAGGCGGCTGCTCCCGCGTGGTGACGGGAGCGCATCAGGAGCACGACGCTGGTCGCCAGCGCCCACACCAGGAACAGCAGGAACCCACCGAAGCCGCCGATGGTGACCAGCACCGACTCCTCGTCCGACTCGTAGACGCCGGCCAGGCTGAGCACCAGCAGGACGCCGGTGAGCCCGGACAGGTAGCCGAGCCAGGCCGGCAGCGCGTGCGCACCGAGGATGGCGCCGGTGGCCCCGATCATCATCGCGACGCCGGCCGGCACGGTGCAGATCCCGACCCAGTAGTCGAGCGCCTGGATGGTGGGCAGCGTCGACGGGTCGGCGCTCTCCGCCGCCTGGATCAGGGCGAGGTAGAGCCCCTCGGACACCAGGATGGTCGCGGCGAAGGTGGCGCTCGCGATGGCGAAGAGGCCGGACATCATGCCGCCGGTGCCCTCGTGCCGACGGAACCGGCTCCACAGGCCGGCCAGGAACACCAGGACCGCGATGTCGCCGAGGAAACCCAGCAACAGCGCCATCTGGTGGCCGGACCGATCGGCCGTCAGCTCGGCCGCGAGCTGCTCGGCGGAGCTCGGGTAGTCGGGCGTCGCCGGCGTGAAGAAGCTGGCGAGGATCAGCGCGATGAACAGCAGGCCGGCGACCGCCGTGATCCGGTCCCACCTCGCGTCCATCCCGTCGTCCCGCATGCGACCGGCAACCGCTGGGTCGTTCATCCCGGATCCAGCTCTGGCTTCCATGGCGACACCCCTCCCGTGAACCGGGCCAGGCCGGGCGGCGAGGCCCATCGGGAAGTGTGGAACCGTTCCGGCCGGGATGGCGGGCCTTCGTGCGCGCCGATTCGGGTAGCGGGGGAGACGGGTGGCGAGGCGGCGACGCAGGGACGACGACCGGCGGGGCGGTTGCCTCCACCTCGTCGGCGGGTTGCTCCTGATGACCGCGTCGATCGTGCTGGCGATCCTGCTGGGGGAGCCGACGTTCGACTCCTGGGGCCCGTGGCTGGCGACGCTCACCGGCTGGCAGCGCGCCGGGGTCGGGCTCCTCGTGGGGCTCGCGGCGGCCTCGCCCCTGGTGCTGCTGGCCTTCTCCCAGCGGGTGTGGGTGGTCGCCCCGCTGGGCTTCTACGGCTTCACCGCCTGGACCTACCTGACGATCCTGTGGATGCCGGAGGGGAGGGCCGGGCGCACGTCGCGGTCGGTCTCCGCGGGGTACTTCCGGTCCGAGGCCGACTGGTACATCGTCACGTCGGTCCTGGCGTTCCACGTCGGCATCCCGCTGATGATCTGGATCGCCTGGCGACTCTCGCGCAGCCCGGACGACGACGAGCCCGTCCCGGGCATGGTGACGAAGCGCCGTCCGAAGCGCCGCAGGGCCTCCGCCGGCTGACGATCGTGCGCTGATCGACCTCATCCGTCGCCCGTTCGGTGGACCAGCGCACAACGGGATGGCAACGGGCACTCCCGCCGGACCGGTCCGGGCCGCTACGTTCCGCCCGATGACCACGCGACGGGGCGGGCCCCGGTCGGTCCTGCGCCGCCTGCGGCTCGCTTTCCTGCCCGTCCCCAGCCAGGCCGTCGGGCTGGCCGTCCTCGTCGCGGTGCTCGCCGCCGCCCTGGGTTCCGTCCCGCTGATGATCGGGTCGGCCGAGGAGGGCGCCTGGCGGAGCGAGCGCGCCCGGCACGCCGAGTCCGAGATCGGCACCACCTTTCACTCCTCCTCGACCCCGGGCGCCCCGGAGCCGGCCGCCTCCCGGGTCCCCCTGGCCGCCGAGCTCGACGACGCCGTCGTCGCGACGGCCACCGCTCTCGGCCTCCCCGAGCCGCTCTCCCTGGTCCGCCTGAGCGACCCGCTGTTCTTCGACACCCCGACCGGGCCGGCCCGGATCGTCCACGTCTCCCGCACCGGCGCGGAGCAGAACGTCGACGTGATCGCCGGGGAACCGGGCGTGCTGGCACCCGCCCGCCTGGTCGACCTGATCGGTGTCCAGCCCGGCGGCACGGTCCCGGGCCAGGCGGACTCGGGTGCCGTCGCCTCGTTCGAGGTCACGGGGATCTACGAGGACCTCGCCGTCCCCCTCCCCGCGTACTGGGGCGGCCTGGAGAACCTCTTCATCCCCCCGCCGGACCCGGGCACCAAGGACCCGGAGTTCCCCACCGTCGCCGTCTTCTCGCCGCGGCACCAGGTGCTCGCCACCGCGGTCGCCATCGACGAGGACGTCGAACTCGAGTGGTTCCTCCCGCTGCCGACCGGGATCGGCGTCGACGAGGCCCGCGGCCGGGCCGACCTGATGGAACGGCTCGAGGCGGACCTCGTCGTCCCACGCAGCCGCGCGGTCCGGATCACCAACCTGTTCAGCTTCGAGCGCCCGGCGCCCCGGTCCGAGCTGCCCGACGCACTCGAGCGGGTCGACGAGACGGTCGCCCTCCTCGCTCCCCCGGTCCGTGCGGTCGGCATCGGGGCCGGCGCCGCTGCGCTGGTGCTCGTCGGCGCCTGGGCGGGGCAGCGCGCCCGCCGGCGCGAGGACGAGCTGCTCTTCCTGCTGGCCCGCGGCCTCCCGCCCTCGCGCGCCGGGGCCCAGGCGGTCCGCGAGGCCGTCCTCCCCACGCTCGCCGGGCTCGCCGTCGGAGGGGTCGCCGGATGGCTGCTGGTCCGTGCCTTCGGTCCGGCCTCCGACCTCCCGGATGCCTCCGCCCCCGCCGCCCTGGTCGTCGTCGGAGCGGCCGGCATCGCCGCACTGCTGACCGTCGGCCTCGTCACCACCGCCCTGGTGGCGCGCGCGGACTCCCTCGGCCGGCGGCCCGACGCGCTGTTCGCGCGGATCCCCTGGCTGGCGGTCACCGCGGCGGTCACCGTCGTCACCGCGATCCCGGTGTTCACCGGCCGGGCGGACGGCGGTGGCATCGACCTGCTGCAGCTGGTCCTCCCCCTGCTGGTCACCGCCGTCGTCGCCGGCGCGGTCACCGGAGCACTGCCCCGGCTGGGCGCGCGGGCCCGCGCCCGGCTGGACCGACTCCCCCCGGCGCCGTTCCTGGCGCTGTCCCGGGTGCTCACCGGGCGCTCCGCCACCCGCCTCGTGGTCGTCACGACGGCGCTCGCGCTCGGCCTGATCGCGTACTCCGGTGCGCTGGCCGACTCCACCGAGCGCACCATCGCGGCCAAGCAGGCGGTCGGCACCGGCAGCGACGTCGTCGTCCCGCTGCTCCGGCAGACCATCGAGACGGGACCGCGGCCGCCGGGCACGACGATCGTGGGTGTGGGCACGCGAGCCGAGCTCTCCCCGGGCGAGCGGGTCGCCGACGTGCTCGTCGTCCGGCCGGACGAGGTCGCCGCGATCACCCGGTGGAATCCCGCCTTCGCCGACCAGCCGCTCGACGAGCTGATGGCCGCCCTCGCCGACCACGAAGGCAGCGGCGTGCCCGTCGTCCTGGCCGGGACGGCCGACGACGACGTCGGCGCGGAGCTGGTGCTGCAGTTCGGGCGCGTCTACGCCATGCAGCTGGACGTGGTCGGTCGCACCGACGCCTTCCCCGGCCAGCCGGCCCGGGCGCCGATGGTGGTCGCCGACTGGGACAGCTTCACCGCCGCGGTAGAGGGGAGCGGCCGGGAGGTGGACGCCGTGCTCGATCGGCAGGTGTGGGCCCGCGGCGCCGTCGAACCCGTGCTGCAGGCCCTCACCGCCGAGGACTACGCCTACGACCTCGACCAGGTGCGCACGAGCAGCGACTTCGCCGCCCGCCCGGAGCTCAGCGCCCAGTCGTGGTCGTTCGGCTACCTGCGGGCCATCGCGCTCGCCGCCGGGCTGCTCGGGCTGACCGGGATCGCCATGCACGCCCTGGCGCAGCAACGCCGCCGGACGGTCGCGGCGCTGCTGCTCACCCGCATGGGCATGGGACGCCGGTCCCTGGACGCGGCCGGCGCGCTGGAGATCGGGCTGCTGGCCGGGCTCGGGGCGCTCGTGGCGGTCGCCGTGGCCCTGCCGACGTCGGCGCTGCTGCTCGGCCTGCTGGACCCGGTGCCCGACCTGCGCCCGGACCCCCTGTTCGCCCTCCCGTGGGGGAGCGTCGCGGCCGTCGTGGTGGGGGTCGCGCTCGTCACCGCGGCGAGCGCTCTGCTGGTCGGGCGGTCGGCCCGGCGGGCGACCGGAGGACAGGTGATGCGCGATGCCACATGACGCGACCCCGGCGGCGGTCTGTGAGGGACTGGTCCGCATCTACTGGTCGCCGAGCGGCGAGGTGCACGCGCTCAAGGGCGTCGACGCCGTCGTCCCCGCCGGGCGGCTGACCGCCATCACCGGGCCCTCCGGCTCGGGCAAGAGTTCGCTGTTGCGGATCCTCGCCGCGCAGGACCGGCCGACCGCGGGGCGCGCGGAGGTCGCCGGCCACGCGCTGACCGGGATGTCGGCCCACCGGCTGCGCACGCTGCGCCGACGGAACATCGGCTACGTCTTCCCCCGCCCGCCGCAGAACCTGCTGCCGCACCTCACCGCCCGCGAGCACCTGGCCATGGCCGGGAAGCTGCGCGGCGTCTCCCGGGCCGACGTCGTCCGGGAGACCAGCGAGCTCCTCGACCTGCTGGGCATCGCCGACCGGGCCGAGCACCTGCCCGGACAGCTGTCCGGCGGCGAGCAGCAGCGGCTCGCGTTCGCCCAGGCCGTCGTCGGACGCCCGGCACTGGTGGTCGCCGACGAGCCGACCAGCGAGCTGGACAGCCGGACCACCGCCGACCTGCTGGGCGCGGTCTCCGAGCTGACCCGCACCGGCACGACCGTCGTCATGGCCACGCACGATCCGCTCGCCGCGGCGGCCGCCGACCAGGTCATCCACCTCCGCTCGGGCACGGTCGCCCACGAGGAGGTCGCCGGGCGGCGGCTCGCGGTGATCGACGGCGACGGCCGCGTGCAACTGCCCGAGGAGGCGCTGGCCCGTTTCCCCGACCGCCGCGTGCTCATCGAGCTCACCGCCGACGGCGTCGTCCTGCGGGACCCGTCGTGACGACCACCACCGGCACGCTGTCGGCGACGGACGTGCACAAGAGCTACCGCCGCGGTCGCGAGCAGGTGCACGCGCTGCGCGGGGTCTCGGTGGAGGTGCGGCCGGGCGAGGTGGTGGCGCTGCTCGGCCGCTCCGGTTCGGGGAAGACCACGCTGCTCAACTGCCTGCTCGGCTGGGAGCAGCCCGACGCCGGGTCGGTGCACGTGCCCGGCGCCGCCCGCCCCGACGCGGCGGGGTGGGCGACGGTCGCCGTCGTCCCCCAGCGGTTCGGGCTGCTGGACGAGCTCACCCTCGCCGACAACGTGGCGATGGCGGCCCGGCTGGCGGGTGCCGCGGAGCCGGGACCGGCGGCGCTCGCGGCGCTCGCGGCGCTGCGCCTTGAGCACCTGGCCGGGCGGATGCCCGACGAGGTCTCGCTGGGGGAACAGCAGCGGACCGCGATCGCCCGGGCCCTCGTCGTCCGGCCGGCGTTCCTCATCGCCGACGAGCCCACCGGCCGGCTGGACGAGGAGCTGTCCACGCACGTGCTGACGACCCTGCGGGAGGTCTACGCGGCGGCCGGGACGGGTGTGCTGCTGGCCAGCCACGACCCGGTGGTGGTCGCCAACGCCGACCGCGTGGTCCGCCTCAGCGACGGCCAGGTGATCGAGGGCTGACTTCCCGCGCGAGTGTGCAGGTATCGGCCCCATCCGGGCGGGATAAGGCCGACTTCCGCACACTCACGGCGGCTCACTCGTACTCGGGGCCGACGGCGCCCGTCTCGACCTCACCCACGCGCCGGTAGGTGGTCATCAGGACGCCGGTGGGGGAGACCTGGTGGTCGCTCAGCCGCCACGTGCGGGGGATGGCCCCGTCGCCGAACAGCCGCTTGCCCTCGCCGAGCACCACGGGGAAGACCACGAGCCGCAGCTCGTCGACCACGTCCTCCGTCAGCAGCGTCTGGATCAACCCCGCCGAGCCGTGCACCTGCAGCTCGCCGCCGTCCTCGGACTTGAGCGCACGGACGGCGTCACCGACGTCGCCCTGCAGCAGCTCGGCGGTCCCCCACTCCACCGAGGTGAGGGTGCGGGAGGCGACGTACTTCTTCTTGAAGTTGATGCCCTGGGAGACCGGGTCGTCACCGATCATCTGCGGCCACGAGGCGTAGAAGATCTCGTAGGTGGTGCGCCCGAGCAGGAAGTCCTGGGCGCCGGTGAACCAGGCGTTCATCTGCTCGCCGATCGTCTCGTCGAAGAACGGCGGCAGCCAGCCCTCGAGGGAGAAGCCGCCCGAGGGGTCCTCCCCGGGGCCGCCGGGGGCCTGCATGACCCCGTCGAGGGTGACGAACGTGGTGACGACGAGCGGGCGCATGGCGATCTCCTCCGGTGCGTGGGCCGCGTGCCGGCCCCTCACCCAGACGTCGAACGGGAACCGCAGTCATCGACACGATCGAGGAAATTCCTCCAGCAGTGACACCGCCCGGCGGGTGGGCGCCGAGGCGCTCAGCCGGTTCCCCGCCGAGTGGGGCCTGGCGCCCGACGTCGTCTTCGCGCAGGCACACAGCGTGGGCTCGGGGCACATCCTGGAACTGCTGGCCCTGGAGCGGGCGGCCGAGCACCTGGACCGGGTCGAGCACTACGCCGCCCTGAACGCGACCCAGGCCCCGCTCCGCGCCGCCGGGCTGCGGCTGGCCATCGACGACGTCGGCGCGGGCTTCTCGTCGCTGCGGCACATCGTCGTCACCGCTCCCGACGTCATCAGGATCGACCGCAGCATCGTGGCCGGCCTCGACGCCGGCCCCGTTCTGGAGACGCTCGTCCGCTCGCTCGTCGAGTTCGGTCACGGCTGCGCGGTGCGCGTCGTCGCCGAGGGGGTGGAGGGCGAGGGCGAGGGCGCCGTCCTGGGACGGCTCGGCGTGGACCACGGCGAGGGCTGGCACTACGGCCGCCCGGCCCGCCGGAGGCCTGGCCCAGATCACCCCGCTGCCGGTCCGGGTGCCGCACCCGCGCCGCGAGGCCGTTCCCGGCCTCGGATCAGCGCGCGTGCGCTGACGCCAGGTGCGGCTCCAGCTCCTTCATGATCATCGCGTGCGGCCGGGCGCCGACGACGGTGGTGACCACCTCGCCGCCCACGAACAGCGCCAGTGTCGGCATGCCCATGACGCCGTAGGCCCGGGTGGTGAGCGGGTTCTCGTCGACGTCGATGGCCAGGACCCGCAGCCGCCCGGTCTGCTCGGCGGCGATCTGCGCCAGCACGGGCGCGATCATGCGGCACGGCGGGCACCAGGTGGCGGTGAACTCGACGAGCACGGGGACGGCGCTGGCCAGGACGTCGTCCCGGAAGGTGGCGTCGGACGTGGTGGGCAGGGTGCTGGACATGGCTGCTCTCTCCTCGGCGGCTGACTAGCGGTTGATCTCGGCGATGAGCCGGTCCCGCGGCGCGGTCTCCTGGCCGCACTCGCAGACCAGGCGGGCGGTGACCCGGCCGCCGCACCCGCCGTGCCGGTAGACGACATCCCCGGGGACGCCGCCCCCGAGATGGCGCTCGCCCCAGTCGGACATCGCCGACAGCAGGGGCAGCAGGTCGTAGCCGGCGTCGGTGAGCACGTACTCGGTGCGCACGCGGCTGCCCGGCACCTGGTACGGGCGGGTGTCGAGGACGCCGGCGTCGACGAGCCGGCGCAATCGGTCGGACAGCACCGTGCGGGGCGCCCCGGTGGCCGCCTCCAGCTCGTTGAACCGGCGGAGCCCGAGGGACACGTCGCGGACCACCTGCAGCGCCCACCGTTCCCCCACGAGAGCCAGGACGCCCGCCACTCCGTCATTCACGGTGCTGAGTCTAGACCCAGGACTCAGCTCCCGGTACGAGGACGCGTCCCGCCGCGTCGCGGGTCAGCGCCCGGGGTCCTCGGACCTCCGCGGCCGCTCTGATCGCCGATGCGGGTGCATCTTCGCCCCGTACATCGCCCGGTCGGCCCGGCCGATCAGCTCGTCGGCGTCGTCACCGGGGCGCCCGACGGCGATGCCGATGCTGACGCCGATCGACAGCGGACCCCGCGGACCCTCGAAGGGCGCCCGGACGACGTCGAAGACCCGGTCGGCCATCGCGGCGAGCTCGTCCTCCGCCCGCCCGTGGCACACGATCACGAACTCGTCCCCGCCGAAGCGCGCCACGAGGTGGCCCGGACCGACCACCGTGGCCATCCGCTGGGCCACCTCGGCCAGCAGGGCATCTCCCACCGCGTGCCCGTACCGGTCGTTGACCGCCTTGAACTGGTCGAGGTCGCAGAAGAGCAGTGAGCAGTCCGCACCGTCCGCGAGGCGCGTCCGGAGGGCGTCGAAGAGGGCGCCCCGGTTGGCGATCCCGGTGAGCAGATCGGTCTGCGCGCGCCGGTGCAGCTGCGCCTCGCGGCGCCGGTCGTCGGTGACGTCGAGCCCGACGCAGCCGACGGCGTAGGGCCGCCCCTCGTCATCGCGGAGCACGGTGTTGCGCATCGCCACGCGCCGGCGCTCCCCCGTGCCGGTGAGCCAGTCGCCCTCCTGCGGGTAGGCCGTCCCGGTGGCCATCGCCCGCGCGACGGCGTCCTGGGAGAGCGCCGCGTGCTCGGGCACCACGTAGACGTCCCAGAACAGCCGCCCGGCGAGCTCGGCTCCGGTCCGGCCGGTGAACCGCTGCAGCGCCGGGTTGGTCAGCAGGATCCGCCCGTCGCCGTCCACGATGCAGAGCAGCGCGTCACTGGCGTCGACGAAGTCGCGCAGCAGCTGATCCGGGGCCTGGGCCACCTCGGGCTGCACAGTCATCGGGCCAACTTCCACCGTCGGACCGGAGCACGTCGTCGTACACCGGGAGCAAGGACCGTACGACCCAGGTCGCCGCTCCGCGCTCTCCCCCACCGACGATTCTGCGGCCATACCCGCAGGAGGCCGCAAGTGTTACCGCGGGTACGGGTCAGTTCACCGTTCCGGTGCAGCCGCTGCGTTCCGCTCGACGGCGCCGAGGAGCGCGGTGAAGCCGGGCCTGTCGCGGACCGGCAGATCGGCGAGCAGCCGGTCCAGGGTCGCCACGTGGTCGGTGACCGCCGCGTCGACCAGAGCCTTGCCCGCGTCGGTCAGCTCGACGACGCCGAATCGCCCGTCGGCCGGGTCCGGGCGCCGCACGACGAGCCCGCGCTCCTCCAGCCGCTGCATCCGGTTGGTGGTGGCGGCCGGCGAGAGCACCATCGCCCGCGCCAGGTCACCGGGCGAGAGCCGATAGGGCTCCGCGGCCCGCCGCAGCGAGGCGAGCAGGTCGAACTCGCCGCGGTTGAGGCCGTGCCGCCCGAGCGTCGCCTCGATCGCCCGGGACGCCGCCAGGTGCGCCCTGGTCAGCCGCGCGAAGACCGCCATGGACGACGGATCGACGTCCGGCCGTTCCCGGCGCCACTGCTCGACCATCTGCTCCACGGCATCTCCCCCAGCCTCGGCCACGGAAAGAGTTTGACATCGAAATACCTCGCGGTGCATCATTTCGACGTCGAAATGAGCGCGGGGGAGAACCGAGGAGGACGAGATGCCGTCACCACTGACCGACTGGTACGACGCCCTGGCCGCCGGCGACCTGGCCACGGCCGCGCAGAGCCTGACCGAGGACACCGTGCTGCACGTGCCGGGCCGCAGCTCCAACACCGGCACCTACACCGGGCGTGACGCCGTCGTGGGGTTCGTGGCCCACGCGGCCGAGGTCACCGGCGGAACCCTGGCCCTCACCGTCCACCGGGTCCTGGACGACGGCGAGTGGGGCGTGGCCCTGTGCACCTACACCGCCACCCGCCCGGACCGGGAGCAGTCGCTGGAGAACAACCTCGCGCACGTGGCCCGGCTGCGGGACGGCCGGATCGCCGAGTCGTGGCTGCACAGCCGCGACCAGTACGCCGTCGACGAGTTCTGGGGCGCGGCCGCGCAGGAGGTGGCGTCGTGAGCGTGGAGCGCCGGCACCTGCCGTGGTCGGCCGACGAGGCGGCCGCCCTGGTGCTCGACTGGTCACGGGACGGCGAGTGGCGGTCGGCCGTCCGCAGGATGGAGACCGAGCCCGCCGGCCCGGCGAGGGTGGGCCAGCGGATCACCGAGGAGCTGCGCTTCGCGGGCGGAACGTTCGTCACGCCGACGACGATCACCGCGGCGGAGGCCCGGTCGGCCTCCTTCGCCGGCGGCAACGCCACCGCGGCCGTGGAGGGGCGGCGGACCGTCGTCCCCGAGGCCGACGGCGGGTGCACCGTGGTGCTCGAGGTCGACGTCCGGATGACCGGGCCGCTCGCCGTGCTCAATCCGGTGCTGGCACCGGTCTACCGGCGCCGGCTCGCGAGCGAGGCCGACGCGCTGGCCGCGCTGGCTCAGGCGACGAGCTCGACCGCCCGCTCGGCGGAACCGACCAGCCGCGCGTAGCGGCCGCCCCGGGCGAGCAGCTCCTCGTGCGAGCCCTGCTCCACGACCCGCCCGGCGTCGAGGACGGCGATCCGGTCGGCGTCGCGCACCGTCGAGAGGCGGTGCGCGATGGTGATCGTCGTCCGCCCCCGCGCGGCCTCGTCGAGGGCGGCCTGGACGGCCCGCTCGGTCTCGTTGTCGAGCGCACTGGTCGCCTCGTCGAGCACCAGGATCCGCGGGTCACGCAGCAACGTGCGGGCGATGGCCAGCCGCTGCTTCTCCCCGCCGGAGAACCGGTGCCCCCGGGCGCCGACGACGGTCTCGTAGCCGGCGGGGAGCGCGGCGATCACGGAGTGCACCTGCGCCCGGCGGGCGGCCTCCTCCAGCTCGGCGTCCGTGGCGTCGGGCCGGGCGTGCAGCAGGTTCTCGCGGATGGTCCCATGCAGCAGGTAGGTCTCCTGGGAGACGACACCGACGAGGCGGGCCAGGTCGGCCAGGGTGAGGTCGCGGACGTCGACGCCGTCGATGGTCACCCGGCCGGTCGTCGGGTCGTTCAGCCGCGCCACCAGCGAGGCCAGGGTGCTCTTGCCCGAGCCGGTCTCGCCGACCAGCGCGAGCGTCGTCCCGGCCGGGATCGTCAGGTCGACGTCGGCGAGGGCGGCCCGCGGCCCGTCGGGGTAGCTGAACCCGACGTGCTCGAAGCGGACCTCGCCCCGCACCCGGTCGGGATCCAGGCGGACGGGCTGGGCCGGGTCGTCGATGTCGACGGGCAGGTCCAGGTACTCGAAGACCCGGCTGAACAGCGCCATCGAGGCGGTCAGCGCGACGCCGATGTCGAGCAGCCCCATCAGGGGACGGAAGAGCGCGCCCTGGAGCGTGGTGAACGCGACCAGCGTGCCGATGGTCATGCCACCCGACGTCACGGGCAGCCCGGCGGCCAGGTAGATGAGCGCCGGGATGCCGGCGAACACGATGCTCATGGTCGCCATGCGCCAGCGGCCGGCCAGCTGTGACCGGACCTCGAGGGCGACCAGGTCGTCGGACGTGGCCGCGAAGCGCTGCGACTGGGCCGGGCCCGCGCCCAGGGTCTTGGCGAGGAGCACGCCGCTGACCGAAAGGCCCTCCTCCACCTGCGAGTGCAGCTCGGCCAGCGAGCGCTGCCGGCGGGCGGTAATGGTGCGGCGCAGACGGGCGACCCGGCGGGTCAGCAGGACTGCCGGCGGCAGCACGACGAGGGAGAGCAGGGAGAGCCGCCAGCTGAGTGCGGCCATCGCGACGACGGTGCCGATCACGGTGGTCGCGTTGGCGGCGAAGGACGTCGCGGTCGAGGTGACCACCGACTGCATGCCGCCGATGTCGTTGGTCAGGCGCGACTGCACCTCACCGCCGCGCGTGCGGGTGAAGAAGCCGAGCGACTGGCGCTGCAGGTGGCCGAACACCGCCGTCCGCAGCCCGTGCATGACCCGCTGGCCGACCGTGGTGGACAGCCAGGTCTGGACCACGCCGAACACCGCGGTGACCACGGTGACGGCGAGCATGCCGCCGACCGCCCACAGCAGCAGGGACACGTCCTGCGCGGGGATCGCCTCGTCGATGAGGAGGCGGATCAGGAACGGGGTGGCCAGCGCGACGGTCGAGGACGCCACGATCAGCGCCACCACCACGGCCAGCTGCCACCGGTAGGGCCGGAACAGCCCGGCCACGCGGCTCCACCGCACGGGCGACCGCTCGAGCTGGGCCTTGTCGGCCGGGTCGGGCCGGCGGCCGCTCCGGCCACCGCCGTCGCCTCCCCTGCCGTCCCCGCCCCTGCCGTTCGTCGTCATCTCGTCGATGCCGACCACCTCCTCGTCAAGATGCTGAGGTTACCTCACGGTGTGGTAACCGCAGCGTCGTCGCTACCATTCCTCCGTGGCGGACGACGGGACGGCTGAGCTGGGCGACCTCGTCATGCGCCTGGCCCGGCTCCAGCGCCGGCGCTTCCGCGAGGCGCTGGCGCCGTGGGACCTGTCCCCGCACCACGCGCGCGCCCTCATGGTCATCAGCGCCCGCGACGGCGTCCGGCTCTCCGACCTGGCCGAGGGGCTGCGCATCGCGCCCCGGTCAGCGACGGAGGTGGCCGACGCCCTGCAGGAGCGCGGCCTGATCGAGCGCTCCCCCGACCCCGGCGACCGGCGCGCGGTCCTGCTGCGTGCCACCGACGAGGGCCGGGCGGTCCGCCGCGAGATCGACGCGGCGCGGACGGCCGACTCCGCCCAGCTCTACGGCCGCCTGTCCGCGGACGACCGGGCAGCGCTGAACCGGATCCTCACCACCCTCACCGACGAGCTCTGAATCCAGCTCCGGAATGCTCGTCGCGAATGGCCGGCGAGCCATTCGGTGACCATTCTGGTCGACGGCACTCCGCTGCGACGGTTCGATGATTCCGCAGGCCAGGCGACGTGGGGCCGGTCACATGATGGACTCTTCCGTGGTGCACCTCACCACCGAAATGGTCGTTCGTGTGCCGAGTCACAGGTGGGACGCCGAATTTCCGGGCGAGGCGTGTCGATGATGGAAAGGGCGTCATCGGACGCGCAGCAGTAAAGAGGAGAAGACAATGACGACGTTCATCGGCCGACCGGGCTCCCGCACCACCGACGCGAGCGCCATCCTGCAGAGCGGGAAGCGCTTCACCCGTTCCCTCGCCTCGGTCGGCGCCGTCGTGCTCGACGCCATCGAGGCCACCCGAGCCATCGGGTCCGCGCACAGCGCGGCCGACCGGCGCGCCGTGCTGGACCGCTTCGCCGCCGACACCACGCGCGACGCGAGCCGTCCCGCGGCCTGACGCCGCCGACCGACGACACCCACGCGCCGGTGGTCGCCCCGCGCGGGGCGACCGCCGGCGCGTCGCCGTCTCAGGACCGGGAGAGGTCCCCCGTCGACAGTCGACCGCCGAGCCGGCGGGGGATCCCGGCCGGGTTGGCGTCCTGGAGGACGTCGTCGAGCAGGGCGGCCGGCACGTCCTGGTAGGTGACCGGCCGCAGGAACCGGCGGATGGCGGTCATGCCGACCGACGTGTGCAGCGGCGAGCTGGTGGCCGGCCACGGGCCCCCGTGGTGCATGGCCCACGACACCGCGACGCCGGTGGGCCAGCCGTTCCACACGATGCGCCCGGCCTGGTCGCGCAGCTCCCGGACGAGCGGGCGGACCAGCTCGATCTCGTCGGGCTCGGCGTGCACCGTGGCGGTCAGGCTGGCGCCGAACGCGCGAGCGGCGACCAGCACGTCGTCCATGCCGTCGTACTCGACGACCACGGACGTCGGCCCGAAGCACTCCGGCAGCACGGTGTCCTGCTCGGCGAGCAACGTCGCGAGGTCGGTGGCCAGCAAGGTGGCCCCGGCCGGGCCGCCCGCGTCCGGGTCGCTGTCCACGGCGGCGGCCACGCGCATCCCCGGCAGGGCGGCCAGCTGCGCACGGACCGCGTCGTGCCCGGTCCGGATGCGCTCGTGCAGCATCCGCCCCGGCGCCGCGGCCGCGACGGCCCGCTCGAGCGCCGCGTCCAGGCCGTGCCCGCGCGGCAGGAAGAGCAGACCCGGCTTCGTGCAGAACTGCCCGACCCCCAGGGTGAACGAGGTGACGAACCCAGCCGCGATCTCGTCCCCGCGCGCGGCGATCGCCCCCGCGGTGACGAACGTCGGGTTCAGGCTGCCCATCTCCGCGTAGAAGGGGATGGGCGCGTCCCGCTGCGCGGCGATCCGGTACAGCGCCGTCCCACCGTGCAGCGATCCGGTGAACCCCGCCGCCGTGATCCTGGGGTCGCGCAGCGCGTCCACCCCCACCTGCTCGCCGAGGACCAGCGCGAACGACCCCGCGGGCATGCCGGCGCCCTCCCAGGCCCTGCGCACCACCTCCGCCGTGCGCACCGACGTCTCCGGGTGCCCGGGGTGGGCCTTGACGACGACCGGGCAGCCGGCGGCGAGCGCCGAGGCCGTGTCACCACCGGCCACGCTGAAGGCGAACGGGAAGTTGCTGCCGGCGAACACCAGGACCGGTCCGAGCGGGACCTGGACCCGCCGCAGGTCGGGGCGCGGCACCGGCGTCGCACCCGGGTCGGCCGGGTCGATGATCACGTCGAGGTAGGAGCCCTCCTCGAGCCCCCCGGCGAACATGCGCAGCTGCCCGCTGGTGCGCCCCACCTCGCCGGTCAGCCGCGGAAGGGGCAGCCACGTCTCGCGGGCGGCCACCTCGACCAGGTCGGCCGACGCCGCGTCGAGCGCGTCGGCGACCGCCCGCACCGCGCGGGCGCGGGCGAGCCGGTCGGTGTCGGCGAGCGGAGCAGCGCTCGCGGCGAGGCCGGCGAGGATCTCCTCCAGCAGTGCGGGGTCGGTGTCGGGCACCGGCCGGGCGGTCATCGCAGGACCCCTCCGACGTGGTGGTCGGCCCGGGCCGCGCGGGCGACGGCCAGCGAGGCGACCGGGTTGGTCAGCGTTCCGACGTGCTCGACGTCCACCTCGACCACGTCGCCCTCCAGGAGGGTGAAGTCCAGGTCCGGCACGATCCCGGTCCCGGTGGAGAGGACGGCCCCGCCGGGGAAGTCCTGCGCAGCCACCAGGTGGGCGACCAGGTCGGGCACGGTCCGGTGCATCCGCGCGGTCGACGTCGTCTCCTCGAAGACCGCCGAGCCGCCGCGGGTCACCCGGATCCCGATGGTCAGCGCGGTGGGATCGGGGACCTCCCATGCCGGGCGGATGCCGGTCGCGAGGGCACAGCTCCCGGCGTAGATCTTCGCCTGGGGCAGGTAGAGGGGGTTCTCGCCCTCGATGTCTCGCGAGGAGACGTCGTCGCAGACGGTGTAGCCGAACACCTCGGCGGTAGCGGTCACGACGACGGCGAGTTCCGGTTCCGGCACGGTCACCGCGGAGTCCGGCCGCGCCGCGATCGGCTCGCCGTCGGTGACCACGCGCCAGGCCACGGACTTGAGGAACAGCTCCGGCCGGTCCGCGGCGTAGACCCGGGAGTAGACGTCCTGGACCTGGCTCTCCTCGACACGGGCGTCCATGGACCGCTCGTAGGTGACCCCCGAGGCCCAGACCTCGGTGAGCCCGTCCACGGGCGGCAGCAGCCGCACCGCCGCCAGGGGCGTCACCGGCCCGCCCGCGGCGGCGCCCTCGACCAGCGCGCGGGCCTCGTCCAGCCCGAGCGCCAGCAGCGCCGACATGGAGCTCACGCCCGGCACCGGCCGGACGCCGCCGTCGCCGAGCACTCCGACGCGGACCGCGCCGTCCGCCTCGTACCGCACCACGTGGGTCATCGGCCCTCCTCCTGGTCGGGTGTCCCGCCGAGCCACCTCAGGATCTCGTCGTCGTGCTGCCCGAGCAGGGGTGGCGCACTGTGCCGCGCCCGCCCCGCCGGCGCGCCCGCAAGCGTCTCCAGCCGGAGCGGCGGGCCGGGCAGCTGCACCGTCCCCAGGGTCGGGTGGTCGACGTCGACGACCAGCCCCTGGCTGAGGGTCTGCTCCCAGGTGTAGACCTCGTCCAGCGTCCGCACCTTGCCCGACGGGACCCCGGCCGCGGCGAGCAGCGCGAGCCACTCCGCGGCCGGCCGGTGGGCCAGCCGCTCCTCCATCGCCTCGATCAGTTCCGGCCGGTGTGCCACGCGGTCGCGGCCGGACCGGAAGCGCGCATCGTCGGGGTCGAGCTCGAGGACGGCGGCCATCGCCCGCCACTGGGCGTCGTTCCCGACGGCCACCTGGATGATCCCGTCCTGCGCGGTGAAGGCCCCGTAGGGCGCGATGGCCGGATGGTGGTTGCCGCTCGCCCGCGGCACCTCGCCGGCCACCGTCCACCGGGTGCCCTGGAACGCGTGCACGCCGACGATGGCCGCCAGCAACGACGTCCGCACGACCGTTCCACGGCCGGTCCGCGCCCGGTCGGCGAGCGCCGCCGCCACCCCGAAGGCGCCGTACATGCCCGCCAGCAGGTCACCGATCGGCACCCCGACGCGCGTTGGCCGGTCGGGCGAGGGGCCGGTCAGCGACATCAGGCCCGCCTCGCCCTGCGCGATCTGGTCGTAGCCGGCCCGGCCGCCCTCCGGGCCGTCGTGGCCGAAGCCGCTGATGGACAGGACCACCAGGCCGGGGTTCAGCTCCTCGAGGCGCGGGAGGCCGAACCCCAGCCGGTCGAGCACGCCGGGCCGGAAGTTCTCCACCAGGACGTCGGCCCGCTCGAGCAGCCGCGCCAGCGCGGTCCGCCCGGTGTCGGACTTGAGGTCGAGCTGGAGCGACTCCTTGTTGCGGTTGGCCGACAGGAAGTACGTGGACACCGGCTCGTCCTCGGGACCGACGAACGGCGGCCCCCACTGCCGCGAGTCGTCACCGGTGCCGGGCGTCTCCACCTTGATGACGCGGGCCCCCATGTCGGCCAGCATCATCGTCGCCTGTGGCCCCGCGAGGGCCCGCGAGAGGTCGACGACCAGCGTGCCGGCCAGCGGGCCGGAGGCGGACGGTTCCGTCACCGGCCCTGCCACACGACGGGCTGCTTCGCGGCGAAGGCAGCGACGGCGGCGTGGAAGTCGTCGCTGCCGAAGACGCGGCTGACGATGTCGTCGCCGTCGGGGATGGCCGCCCGCCGGATGCGGCGGACCGCCTCCTTGGTCGCCCACATGCTGAGCGGCGCGTGGCCGAGCAGGGTCTGCACGACGCCGTCGGTGGTGCTGTCGAGGTCGTCGTCGTCGCACAGCTCGGCGACGAACCCCGCGGCGGCGGCCTCGTCGCCGGTCAGCAGCCGTGCCCGCAGCAGGACGTCCAGGGTCCGTGCCGGCCCGAGCTGCTGCACCAGGAGCGAGTAGTTGTTCATGGACAGGCAGTTGCCCAGGGTGCGGGCGATGGGGATGCCGAACCGCGCCGAGCGGGTGGCGACCCGCAGGTCGCAGACCGCGGCGATGCCCAGCCCGCCGCCGACGCAGAACCCCCGGATCGCCGCGACGGTCGGGACGTCGACGTCCTCGAGCCGGTTGACGATCCGGGCGATCTTCTCCTCGTACTCGACGCCGTCCTGACCGCTGGAGAACTCGGCGAACTGGCTGATGTCGGTGCCTGCGACGAAGGCCTTGTCCCCGGTCGCCTTGAGCACCAGGACGCGGATGTCGTCATCGGCGTCGGCGTGCTCGCAGGCCTCGTACAGGCCCTCGTACATGCCCCACGTCATCGCGTTGCGCTGGCGAGGGCGGTTGAACGTGACGGTCAGGACACCGCCGCCGGCCTCGACGAGCAGTTCTGGTTCATCCACGGGTGGAGCCCTCCGGAGTGCTGTCGGCGGAGTCGGACCGCCGGGAACGGGTGGTGGCACGGCGCCGGAGCAGCCGCGCCATGATGCTGGGGGCGGCGAGCTGGAGGATGGCGATCGCCATGACCACCAGGGCCAGCGGCCGGGTGAAGACGATGAGCAGGTTGCCGTCGCCGATCGCCGAGGTCTGGACCAGCGCCTTCTCGAACAACGGGCCCAGCACGAGGCCCAGCACCAGCGGCGCCATGGGGAGGTCCAGCCGCTTCATGAAGTAGCCGATGATCCCGAAGATCAGCACGACCCAGACGCTGTACATGCCGTTGGAGATCGAGTACGCGCCGACCACGCTGGTCAGCAGGATCATCGGGTACATGTAGCCGTAGGGGACGCGCAGGATCTGCGCGAAGACCGGCGCCAGCGGCAGGTTGAGCACCAGCAGGATCACGTTGCCGATGAAGAAGGACGCCAGCAGGCCCCAGACCAGGGTGGGCTGCTCCTCGAACAGCAGCGGCCCCGGCTGGATCCCGTTGATCATGAAGGCGCCGAGCAGGACGGCCGTGGTGGCGCCGCCCGGGATGCCCAGCGTCAGGGTCGGGACGAAGTTGGCGTTGGCCGCGGCGTTGTTCGCGGCCTCCGGTGCGGCCACGCCCTCGATCGCGCCGGTGCCGAACTCCTTGCCCCGCTTGTTGACCCGCTTCTCGATGCCGTAGGCCATGAAGGAGGCCAGCGTCGAGCCGGCTCCGGGCAGGATGCCGAAGAGGAACCCGAGGAAGCTGCCGCGCAGGATCGGGCCCCGCGACCGGCGGAGGTCCTCCCGGCTGATCATCAGCTCCCGGAACTTCGCCTTGATCGGCGCCGCCGCTCCCTGCCGGATCTGGAAGAGCACCTCACCGACGGCGAAGAGCCCGATCATGACCTCGACGAACGGGATGCCACCCAGCAGGTAGATCGACCCGAAGGTGAACCGCGACGTGCCGCTGCCCGGGTCGACGCCGACGGTGGCGATCAGCAGCCCCACCAGGGCCATGAGCAGCCCCAGCATCCGGTTGTCACCGGCGAAGCTGATGATCGTGGCGAGCCCGAGGATCATCACGGCCAGCATCTCCGGCGGCCCGAAGTCGAGCGCGAACGCCGCGAAGGGCGGTGCCAGCGCCACCAGCAGGCCCAGCGAGATGATCGCCGCGACGAACGAGCCGATCGCCGAGATCGCCAGCGCCGCGCCGGCGCGCCCCTGCCGGGCCATCTGGTAGCCGTCGAGGGTGGTCACCACGCTCGACGCCTCGCCGGGCGTGGAGATGAGCACCGAGGTGATCGTCCCGCCGTACTGCGAGCCGTAGTAGATGCCCGCGAGCATGATCAGGCCGGTCACCGGCTCGAGGGAGAGCGTGAGCGGGAGCAGCACCGCCACGCCGGTCGTCGACCCGAGCCCTGGCAGGACGCCGATGACCGTGCCGACCAGTACGCCGACGAAGCACCAGAGCAGGTTCTCCAGGCTCAGCGCCGTCGAGAAGCCGAGGACGAGGTTGTCGAGCACGTCAGCCCCCGATCCCGATGAGGCCGGTGGGCAGGGGGACGCCGAGGAACCCGACGAAGACGCCGTAGACCGCGGCGACCGCGAGGAACGACACGATCAGCGAGGGGACCCACCTGCGCCGTTCCACGACGGCGGAGATGAACAGGGACAGGACGAAGAACGAGCCGAGGAAGCCGAGCAACGGCACCAGCAGGCAGGCGACGACCAGCGCGGCGAACACGGCCACCAGCTGGCGGCCCCGCTCCTTGGGCGTCCGCCCGAAGATGTCGACGTCGTCCAGCCCCGGCCCGCCGCCGTCGCCGGGGAGGTCCACGGGTCCGTCGTCCGGGGACATCGTGGCCGCGTCCGCGGAGCCGCCCTCCCGGGCGCCGCTCTCCGCGGAGGCGCCGCCCGGGGTGGTGTGCCCAGTCGTGTCCGCAGTCGTGTCCGGGGTGGCGGCGGCGACGACCTCGGCCAGACCGCTGTCGTGCGACGTCCGGTGGCCCCGCAGGGTGGCGAGCAGCTCCCAGCCGGCGATGAGCAGGATGAGCCCACCGACCACCCCGGGGACGAGGCCGGGCCCGACCCGGGAGTCCTCGAGGAAGAACCCGAAGCCGAGGGCCATGACGAGGGCGCCGAGGCCGAGGGCGGTGAGCAGGCCGTACACGACGGCCTGCTCGACCGCGATCCCCCGCCTGGCCGGGGAACCGGTCATCCCTCGAGAACCTGCTGGAGGAGTTCGTTGTTGCCCTCGAGGTAGGTGACGAAGTCGTCGCCGGCAGCGGTGTTGGCCTGCAGGTAGTTGTCCTCGATGTACTGCTGGTACTCGTCGGTCTCGACCGCGGCCTCCATGGTCTCGATCCAGAACTCCCGGGCCGCGTCGTCGATGCCGCCCGGGGCGAGGACGCCGCGGAACTGCGCGAAGGCGACGTCGATGCCCTGCTCCTTGGCCGTCTCGATGTCGGCCAGCTCCTCGTAGTCGGAGTAGCGCTCCTCCGAGTAGGCGCACAGCGCCTTGACCTCGCCGGCCTCGAGCTGGCCGATGATCTCGCCGGGGTTGAGCGACGCGATGTCGATCTGGCCGCCCAGCAGGGCGGCGGTCAGCTCACCACCGGACTCGAAGGGCACGCGGTCGAACTCCACGCCGGTCTCCTGCTCGGTGAGCGTGAAAACGATGTTGTCCAGACCGGTGATGCCGCTGATGCCGGCGACGATGCGCTCGGTCTTGGCGGCCTCGACGACGTCCGTGCAGGTCTGGTACGGGCTGTCGGCGTTCACGATCATCAGGGTGAAGTCGTCCGCCAGCTTCATGATCGGCGTGAAGTCGGTGTAGTCGAACTCGACCTCGCCGCTGATCGGGAGCGCCAGGAGGGCGGTCTCGGTGGCGAGCAGGGTCTCGGCGTTGCCGGCCTCGCCGAGGAAGGCCGAGTAGCCCACCGCGCCGGAACCGCCCTCGCGGTTCTCCACGTTGACGCCGACGTCCCCGTTCGCCGCCTCGATCATGGTGGCCGTGGCGCGGCCGGCGAGGTCACTGCCTCCGCCGGCGCCGAACGGCACGATCATCGTGACGTCGCCGCGGGGCTCGAAGCCTCCGCCGCCGCCACCGGACGAGTCCCCGGACTCGCCACCGCAGGCGGCGAGCGTGAGGGCCAGGACCGAGGTCGTGGCCAGGACGGCGGAACGCGAACGCTTCACGGGAACTCCCTTGTGGGTGGGGGCGGGTCGGACGTGCGGGGTCACTGGAGCTGCCCGGCCTTGGCGGCCAGCCGGTCCTCGAACGAGGGCAGGTCGACGACGAACCGCTCGTGCGTGCCCTGGCCGATCAGCTCCTTGTCGTCCTCGACGCGGATGTCGAACAGCACGCGGCGGCGGTCGACCTCGGTGACGGTGGCGGTGGCCCGCACCGTCTGGCCCCGGAGCGTCGGGGCGATGTGCGCGATGTCGACCTTGCTGCCGACGCTGGCCTGGTCGTCGCGGAGGTGCGGGGCGAGACCCTCGATCGCCGCCTCCTCCAGCAGGAGGACGAGGTTCGGCGTGGAGAAGATGTCGTACTCGCCGCGGCGGGTGCAGTGCTCGGCCGCCACGGTGCGCTCCAGGACGCCCTGGACACCGGGTTCGAGTGTGCTGGTCATGCGGGGGCTCCTCAGAGGGGTCGGTCGTCGGCGGGCAGGGCAGGGACGTCGGGCGGGGGCGCTGCGGTGTGCGCCGGGTCGGCGGCGATGCCCGACTCGATGAGCGCGTCGACCTCGGTGGACGGGATCCCCGCCCACTCCAGGGCTGCGCGGGTCCCGGCCCCCAGCTGGGGGCCGGCGCTGTCCTGGCGGACCGGGGTGCGCGACAGGCGCATGGGCGACCCCAGCTGCCGGACCGGGCCCACGGTCGGGTGCGGGGCGTCCCAGAAGTAGCCCCGCTGGTTGAGGTGGTCGTCGGTGAAGACCTGGCCGTAGTCGGCGATCGGTGCGCAGGGCACGCCGGCCTCGTCGAGCACCCGGACCACGTCCGTCGTGGTCCGGGTGGTGGTGACCCGCTCGATGGCGGGAATGAGGGTGTCCCGGTGGCCGTGCCGCGTGGAGGCGTCGGCGTAGCGCTCGTCGTCGAGGAGCGCCTCGAGCCCCAGGGCGCTGCACAGCCCCTTCCAGGTCTTCGGGGTGACGGCGCCCACCGTCACGTGACCGTCCGACGTCCGCACCGCCTGGTAGGGCGCCGTGCTCTGGTGCGCCGAGCCCAGGGGACGACCGACGTCGCCGGTGGCGAAGTACTTGCCGGCCTCCCAGATGGCGAACGAGACACCGCTCTCCAGCAGGGAGACGTCGAGGTACTGGCCCTCGCCGGAGCGGTCCCGCTCCTTGAGCGCGGCGGTCACGCCGAGCGCCACGTACATGGCGCAGACCAGATCGCAGATCGGCACGCCGATCTTGACGGGGTCGCCGTCCGGGGTGCCGGTGATGCTCATGAGGCCGCCACGCGCCTGGGCCATGATGTCCAGCCCGGGCAGCGCGGCCAGCGGGCCGTCCTGGCCCCATCCGGACGCCGAGGCGTACACGATCCGGGGGTTCACCCGGCGGATCTCCTCGTAGCCGAAGCCGAGGCCCCGCATCGCGCCGGGCCGGAGGTTCTCGATCAGCACGTCGGCCCGCTCGGCCAGTCGCAGGAACGCTTCCTTGCCGTCGGCGGACTTCAGGTCGAGCGCCACCGACTCCTTGTTCCGGTTGAGGCGGACGAACGGTGAGCTCTCCCCGTCGAGGAACGGGCCGGTCTGCCGGACGGGGTCGCCGCCGGTCGGGTTCTCGACCTTCAGGACGCGGGCCCCGAGGTCGGCGAGCTGCATGGTGGCGAACGGGGCAGCCATGAACGCACCGACCTCGAGCACCGTGACGCCGGCCAGCGGGCCCGCGGATTCGACCGCCATCAGCAGCCTCCGTTCCGATTTTGTGCGGTGCTGGAGGTGGTGTGCCTCACAGCAGATGGACTACTGTCTACAAAAGCCAGAGGGACATGACAAGGGTCACAGCACAATCCGTTACAGGAAGATGTGGACACCCCGGCGACGGAGCCCGGGTCCCCACAGCGACCCCCGGCGACCCCCAGCCCTGACACAGAAGGGAGGAACACCGTGACCGCAGCGCCGGACCCCGTGTCCTCCGCCCGCCGGATCGAGGCGCCGCCGAGCATGTCGGTCCTGGCTGCCGAGGCGCTCCGCCAGATGGTGCTCAACGGAGAGCTGCGCCCCGGCGACCGCGTGATCGAGAACCGGCTGACCGACCAGCTGGGCGTGAGCCGCCCGCCGCTGCGCGAGGCCATGCGGGTGCTCGAGCAGGAGGGCCTGATCGTCCAGGTGCCCCGCAAGGGCGCCGTCGTCGCGCCGGTCACACCGCACGACATCTACGAGATCGTGTCGCTGCGGGAGGAGATCGAGCAGATCGCCGTCCGGCTCGGTGTGCCGGTCCGCTCGCAGGCGCGGCTGGACCGGCTGCGCCAGGCGTTCGCGGACGTCGAGGCCGCCGCCGAGGAGGACGGCGCACCGCGGGTGGTGGAGGCCAGCTTCGCCTTCCACCTGGCGATCGTCGGGCTGGCCGGCCACCGCCGGCTCGAGGACGTCTACCGCTCCCTGTCGCTGCAGATGCGCATGTGCATGGCCATGAACCGCCGCGCGCGCGCCGGCATCGAGACCGCCCGGCAGGACGCCGCGCGGCACCGCCCGCTGCTCGATCTCGTCGAGGCCGGCGACGTCGAGGCCATGGCGCACACGCTGGCCCACCACGGCCAGCGCACCTACCTGCTGAGCATCGAGGACGACGCGGAGGGCCACTCGCCTGAGTCGCGGGCCTGGTTCGCCCGCATCCGCCAGGACGAAGAGGAGGCGATGCGGCGTGACGGACACCGATGACACCGGGACCGTGACCGGCTCGTTCGAGGCACTGCAGGCGGCCGTCGGCTGGACCGCCGAGCAGCGGGTCGACGTCGTCGAGCGGCGGCACCTGCGCGACTACCGGCGGGCCATCGGCGCCGACGAGGACGGCACGGACGTGCCGGTCACCATCACCGCCTGCTTCCTGACCGAACCACCGACCATGCCCGAGGCGCTCGCCTACGGGATGGGCTGGATCAACGGCGGCGATCGCTTCGAGGTGCACCGCCCCCTCCAGCTGGGGGACGAGGTGACCTCGCAGCTCACCTTCACCGGCGCCCAGGAGAAGGTCGGCCGCACGGGCACGCTCGCGCTGCTGACCTTCGTGACCGAGTTCCGGCTGCCGGACGGGACGCTGGCGGTCCGCCACGTCGGGACGCGGGTGCGGCGATGACCGGGCCACGGATCGAAGAGACCGGGTCGGAGGAGACCACCCGCGTCGAGACGGCGTCGCTGCGAACGCTCGTGCAGTACGCCGGAGCCAGCGGCGACTTCTACGAGATGCACTACGACATCCCCTTCGCCCAGGCGCGCGGCCACCGCGAGCTCGCGGTGCACGGGCTGCTCAAGACCGCCTGGCTGGGCCGGCTCGTGGAGGAGTGGTTCGCCGGACGTGGCGCGATCACCGTCCTGGACGTGAGCTACCGGGGCATGGACTTCCGCGACGAGCCGGTCACCTGTGGGGGCCGGGTCACCGGCCGGGACGGCGCCCGGGTGGCCCTCGAGGTGTGGACGGCGAGCGCGGACGGCACGAGGACGACCATCGGAACCGCCGAGGTCGAGCTGACGGAGGGACCGGTATGACCCTGGAGAGCATCCACCGCCTGACCGCCGGCCTGGGGCACCCCGTGCTCACCGACGGCCTCTCCAACGGCAAGGACTCCGCAGGACGGTTCCCCGACGGTTCCCGGTACCGCGTCGAGATCCCCAGTTGCGAGGGGCCCGACGTCATGGCGGCCGTCCTGGACGAGGCCGGTGCCCGCGGCGTCCCGGTCCACCGCGTCTCGCAGGGCAGCGGCGTGATGATGCTGACCGACGCCGAGATCGGGCAGATGGTCGTGCTCGGCGCCGAGCACGACGTCGAGGTCAACCTCTTCCTCGGCCCGCGCAGTTCCTGGGACATCGGCGGCCAGACCAAGGTGTCGGCCGCCGTCGGCGCCGCCGCTCGCGGGAACGCGGCCGTGGCCGCCTCGCTGTGCGACGCCGAGCGTGCCGTGCGGCTCGGGATCCGCAGCCTGCTCGTCGGTGACCTCGGGGTGCTCGCCCTCCTGGGCCGGATGAAGCGGGACGGGCAGCTGCCCGAGGACCTCGTGCTGAAGACGTCGGTCCTGATGCCGCTCACCAACGGCCCGACCGCCGCCCTCTACGAGCAGGTCGGGGCGACCAGCCTGAACATCTCCACCGACCTGACCGTCCCGCAGATCGCCGAGATCCGGGCGGCGACGACCGTGCCGATCGACATGTACGTCGAGGTCCCCGACGACCAGGGCGGCGCCGTGCGGTTCTACGACGTCCCCGAGGTCGTGCGCGTGGCCGCCCCGGTCTACCTCAAGCTCGGTCTGCGGAACGCCCCGAACATCTACCCCGTCGGCGGGCACCTCGGCGCGATGGCCCAGAACCTCGGCCGCGAACGCGTCCGCCGCGCGGAACTGGTCCTCCGTCTGCTCGCCGAACTCTCGCCGGAGCTGGCCGCCGTCCCAACCCCCGCCACTGTCGCCGGCTGACCAGCCGGTGCCCCGCACCTCCGAGAGGATTCCCATGCCCCCGCTGTTCACCGGTGTCGGCGTCGCGCTCGTCACCCTCTTCGACGACGACGGCCGCCTCGACACCGCTGCCACCGCCGATCTCGCCGTGCAGCTGACCGGACTCGGCATGCGCGCGGTCCTCCTCGCCGGCACGACCGGTGAGGCGATGTCGCTGACGGCCGACGAGCGCAGCGCGCTGATCAGCGCCGTCCGGGCCGCGATCCCGGCCGACATCCCCGTGCTCGCCGGGACGGGGGCCCCCACCGGCGCGCAGGCCGCCGACCTGACCACGCGGGCGTACGACGCGGGCGCCGACGCCGCGCTGGTCCTCTCACCCCCGGCTGTCGCCGACCCGCGGGCCTACTTCGACCGCGTCGCGAAGGCCGGGAACGGCCGGCCGCTGCTGGCCTACCACTTCCCGTTCGCCGCCGCCCCCGGCATCCCGGTCGAGGTGCTCCCGGATCTCCCGGTCAGCGGCCTTAAGGACTCCTCCGGTGACGCCGGCCGGCTGCTCGACGAGCTGGAGGTCTTCGACCGCGACATCTACGTCGGTGCCACCACGGTGCTGACGATGGGCGGCGCGGTGGGTGCGACCGGCGCCATCCTCGTGCTGGCCAACGCCGAGCCCGAGCGCTGCATCGCCGCCTTCGCCGGCGACGGCAAGGCGCAGGTCGAGCTGGCCGCACCGCACCGCGCCTCCATGGTCGGCTTCCCGGCGGGCATCAAGAACCTGGTCGCCGAGCGCTTCGGCGTCTCCGCGGTCGCCCGGGTGGGTGCGTGACACCCTCCCCCGGCCGATGAGGACGCTGCTCGCCGCCCCGGACAAGTTCCGCGGCTCGGCCACCGCCCCGGAGGTGACCGGGGCGATCGCGGCGGCGGCGGCGGCCGCCGGCTGGGCCTGCGTCCAGCTGCCCCTGGCCGACGGTGGTGAGGGGACGCTGGACGCCTTCGGCGGGGCGAACCGGGCCAGCACCGTCACCGGACCGCTGGGCACGCCGGTCGAGGCGCCCTGGCGGATGGGGGGCGACCGGGTCGCGGTGATCGAGAGCGCCCGCGCCTCCGGGCTGGACCTGGCCGGGGGCGCGAGGGGCAACGATCCGGTCGCGGCCACGAGTCGGGGAACCGGCGAGCTCGTCGCCGCCGCCCTCGCCGAGGGCGCCACCCGCGTCATCGTCAGCCTGGGCGGCTCGGCCACCACCGACGGCGGCTTCGACACCGTGGAGCTCCTCGAGGCCTCGGCGCCCTTCGACGGCCGGGAGGGGCGCGCCGAGGTCCTGGTCGCCTGCGACGTCCGGACGCCGTTCCGGGACGCCGCCGTGGTCTTCGGACCGCAGAAGGGTGCCTCCCCGGAGCAGATCGTCGAGCTGACCGGCCGCCTGGACCGGCTCTCCTCGCTCTACCGGCAGCGGTACGGCGTCGACCTCACCGCGATCCCGGGCTCCGGTGCCGCCGGCGGGCTCGGCGGCGCGCTCGCCGCCCTCGGCGCGCGGCTCGTGCCCGGGTTCGAGCTGGTCGCGGCGCACACCGGGCTGGCCGACGCCGTGCGCGCGGCCGACGCCGTGGTCACCGGCGAGGGGAAGCTCGACGCGGAGTCCTTCAACGGCAAGGTCGTCGGGGGCGTCCTCGCCCTGGCGGAGCAGCACGGCGTCCCGGCCCTCGTGGTGGCCGGGGCGGTCGACCAGGAGGTCGCCGGACGGGTGGCGGCGGTGTCGCTGCTCGACGAGTTCGGATCCGAGGCGTCCTGGGGTGACCCCCTGGGATGCGTGACACAGGCCGCCACGCAGTGGCTCGGCCAGGAGTGGACGACGACGTGAGCACACCGATCCAGGACACCCCGATCCAGCGTCTGCCCATCGAGGAGCTGGCGGCCGAGCTGCCCGAGGGGGCCGTCGTCGTCGACGAGGCGACCAGCGACGCCTACCGCCACGACAGCGCGAGCTCCTGTGCCGCCGGCCGGCCTCTCGGCGTCGTCCGGCCGACGACCACCGAGGAGGTCCAGGCCGCCATGCGCTGGGCCTCCCGCCACCGGGTGCCGGTCGTGCCGCAGGGCGCACGCACGGGCCTGTCGGGTGCGGCCAACGCCGTCGACGGCGCCTTGCTGATCTCGATGGTGCGGATGAACCGGATCCTGGAGATCGACGAGGTCGACCAGGTGGCCGTCGTGGAGCCGGGGGTCATCAACGCCGACCTGTCGCGCGCCGTGGCCGCCGTCGGGCTGTTCTACCCGCCGGACCCCTCCTCCTGGGAGCTGTCGACCCTCGGCGGCAACCTGGCCACGAACGCCGGTGGCCTCTGCTGCGTGAAGTACGGCGTCACCGCCGACTTCGTGCGCGGCCTGGAGGTGGTCCTCGCCGACGGTGAGGTCGTGCGGGTCGGGCGCCGGACCGCCAAGGGCGTGGCCGGCTACGACCTCACCCGCCTGATGGTGGGGTCCGAGGGGACCCTCGGGATCATCACGCAGGCGACGCTCGCCCTGCGTCCCGCGCCCGAACCGGCCCTGACGATGGCCGCCGTCTTCGACGAGACCGCCGACGCGATGACGGCGGTGGCCCGGATCATGGCCTCGGGTCTGCGCCCGTCGATGATGGAGTTCCTCGACAAGGCGTCCATCGGCGCCGTCCAGGCCTACCGCGACATGGGCCTGCCGCTGGACGCCCAGGCGCTGCTGATCGCCCAGTCCGACCGCGGTGCCCTCGCGGCCGCCGACGTCGCCGCCATGGGCGAGATCTGCGAGGCCCTGGGTGCCCGCGACGTGGCCGTCGCCGAGGACGCCGCGGAGTCCGCGATGCTCACCCAGGCGCGGCGGCTGGTCAACCCGGCGGTCGAGGAGCTGGGCGCCACGCTCGTCGACGACGTCGCCGTCCCGCGGGCCCGGCTGGTGGAGCTGCTGGCGGGCATGGAGCGGATTGCCTCGGACACCGGGACCCTGATCGTCTGCCCCGGGCACATCGGCGACGGCAACATGCACCCCACCGTCGTGTTCGACCGCGGGGACGCCGCCGCGGCCGAGCGCGCCCAGGTGGCGTTCGACGCGATCATGCGGCTGGCCCTGGACCTGGGCGGCACCATCACCGGTGAGCACGGCGTCGGGCTGCTCAAGCGCGCCTGGCTGCGCACCGAGCTGGGCGAGCGTTCCTACGCGCTGCAGCAGGGCATCAAGTCCGTGTTCGACCCGCTGGGCATCCTCAACCCCGGCAAGGTGCTCTGAACCGGTGTCCGGTGAGCGGCCGTCAGTCCGCCGCGGACGGGGCGTCGACCAGGCGCTCGAGGAGGGGAGCCACGCGGTGCTCCACGAGGCGGCGCATCAGCACGGCGGTCTCGGTGCGCTCGACGCCCGGCGTGGCGAGCACCCGCCCGGCGATCCGGTAGAGGTCGTCGGCGTCGGGAGCGACCACCCGCACGAGCAGGTCGTCGGGGCCGCTGAGCCCGAGCACCTCGACCACCTCGGGGATGCCGGCCAGTGCGGCGGCCACCGCGTCCAGCATCTGCTGGCGGACCCGCACGGTGATGAACGCGGTCACCGGGCAGCCGAGCGCCGCGGGATCGATGCGGCGCTGGAAGGACAGCAGGACGCCGTCGCGCTCGAGGCGGGCCAGGCGGGCCTGGACGGTGTTCCGGGACAGGCCCAGCCGCTCGGCGAGCGCGAGGACGGTGGCGCGTGGCTCCTCGTCGAGCGCCGACAACAGGCGCGCATCCGTCCGGTCGACGGTCCGCGGACCGTGCACAGTGCCCATCGGCGGCCTCCCCGGGCCCTCGCCGGTTCAGCAGTCTGCTCACCGGACGTGGGCGAGATTGTGCACCCCGGCGGCCCATGGTCGGCTGCCGGGGCAGAGTGCTGGATCCGACGACGAATCCGGCAGCCATGAGCGAGGAGCACCGGATGAGCCGCACGGCCCTGCACGGCGACCAGCAGACCGAGCACGACCGGGCGCTCCGGGAGATCGAGCAGCGGGTGCTGTGGCTCGCGACGTCGATCGTGGACCACGCCAACCGGCTCCGGCCGAACCCGACCGGCCTCAAGGTCGGCGGGCACCAGGCCTCGAGCGCCTCGATGGTCACGATCATGACCGCGCTGTGGCTCGAGCAGCTGGACGCGCAGGACCGGGTGTCGGTGAAGCCGCACGCCTCGCCGGTGCTGCACGCGCTGGAGTACCTGCTGGGCCAGCTGGACGCCTCCTACCTCCCGCGACTGCGGGAGTTCGGTGGCCTGCAGAGCTATCCCAGCCGGCTCAAGGACCCGGTCCCGGCCGACTACTCCACCGGCTCCGTCGGCATCGGCGCCACCGCGCCGATCTGGGGGGCGCTGGCCCGTCGCTACGTCGGCGGCCACTTCGGGTCCGGCAGCACCGGTGGGACCGGGCGGCAGTGGTCCCTGGTCGGGGACGCCGAGCTTGACGAGGGCGCGGTGTGGGAGACGGTGCTCGACCCGATGGTCGCCGAGCTGGGCGAGGTCGTGTGGGTCGTGGACCTCAACCGGCAGTCGCTGGACCGCGTCGTGCCGACGATGGGCGCCACCCGGCTGCAGGGCATGTTCGCCGCGGCCGGCTGGCAGGTGCTCACCGTGAAGTACGGCCGGCTTCTGGAGGAGCTCTTCGCCCGGCCCGGCGGGGAGCACCTGCGCGCCCGCATCGACGACATGACCAACCCCGAGTACCAGCGGATGCTGCGCCGGACGGCGGCGGAGCTGCGGGACGCGCTGCCCGGGGAGGGGCCCGCATCGGGTGCGATCGCGGGGCTCATCGCCGACGTCCCCGACGACGACCTGCGCGCCGCCGTCCGCAACCTCGGCGGGCACGACCTGACCGCCCTGCGCACGGCCTTCGCGCAGATCGACGACACCCGCCCCACCGTCGTCCTGGCCTACACCCTCAAGGGCTACGGGCTGGCCACCGAGGGACACCCGCAGAACCACTCCGCGCTGCTCAACGAGGCCCAGATCGCCCAGCTGGCCGAGGGCCTCGGCGTCGACCCGGCCGACCCCTGGGCGGTCCTCCCGGCGGGGAGCGCCGCCGCCCGGCTGCTCACCGAGGCCGCGGACCGGCTGCGCCGCGTCGAGGAGCCGCCGGCCTCGGCGCCGGAGATCCCGGCCGACCTGGGCCGCACCCCCACGGGGACGGCGACGACGCAGGCCGCGCTGGGCCGCGCGCTCCTCGACCTCAACCGGGCCGCCCCCGAGGCGGGCAGCCGGGTGGTCACGGTCAGTCCGGACGTCAGCTCGAGCACCAACCTGGGGGGCTGGGTCAACAAGGTCGGCGTCTGGGCGTCGTCGGAGCGGGCCGACTGGTTCGCCGACGACGCCGAGACGATCCTGCACTGGCGGGAGCAGCCCAGCGGTCAGCACATCGAGCTCGGGATCGCCGAGACCAACCTGGTCGGCCTCATGGGCGAGCTCGGCACCACCTGGGACCGCTGGGGCCAGCCGCTGCTGCCGATCGGCGTCATGTACGACCCGTTCGTCGAGCGCGCACTCGAACCGTGGTCGTTCGGCATCTACGCGGGCGGGCAGTCGATCCTGGTCGGGACGCCGTCGGGCGTCACGCTCGCGGCCGAGGGCGGGGCGCACCAGTCGATCAAGACGCCGTCCATCGGGCTGGAGCAGCCCGGCTGCGTCACCTACGAGCCGGCCTTCGTGCTGGACACCGAGTGGTGCCTGCTGGCCTCGCTGGCCCGGCTGGGCCGGCCCGGTGGCAGCTCGGCCTACCTGCGGCTGTCCACCCGGCCGATCGACCAGACCCTCGCCGCGGTGCCCACCGACCCCGCGGCCCGCGAGCGCCGCCGCCGGCAGGTCACGGCGGGGGCCTACGCGCTGCGCCGGGCGGGCCGGCCGGCCGTCACCCTGGTGGCCATGGGCGCCGTCGTCCCCGAGACGCTGGAGGCGGCCGACCGGCTGGCGGGCCTGGGCATCGGCGCCGACGTCGTCTGCGTGACCAGTCCCGGCCTGCTGTTCCGCGCGCTGCAGGCCCGGCGCGGGCTCGACGACGCGGAGACCTGGGTCCTGGACACCGTCTTCCCGCGCGACCGGGCGACGCCGCTCGTCACCGTCCTCGACGGCCATCCGCACGCGCTGGCGTTCCTGACCGGCGTCAACGGGGTGCCCGGGGCCCACCTCGGGGTGACGGCGTTCGGCCAGAGCGGCGACCTCGCCTCGGTGTACCGGTTCCACGGCCTGGACGCCGATTCCATCGTCGGCGCCGCGCTGGACCTGGTGGACTGACCGGCCCGAGGATGGCCGCCATGGGCCCATCGGGAACGCGTCGGCAGGTGCTGGGCTTCCGGGTGCGCGCGCAGCAGCTGGACCGGGCGTCCGGCACCGTCGCCGACACCGCGATCCTCGACCTCGGGGCGCAGGACACCGGCACGGACGGCGCCCGGTGGGCGCTGGCCCTCCGAGGCCTGGCGGCGCCGCCGGAGGATGACCTGGCCACGGTGTGGACCGTCCGGGGCGCGCCGCACGTCTACCGCCGCACGGACCTGCCGGGGGTCGCCGCGGCCACCGCGCCGTTCTCGGACGCCGATGCCGGCAAGCGGATCTTCGACGCCAGCAAGCCGCTCCGGGCCGCGGGCATCCCGAACCTGGCCGCCCTCGACGTCATCGCCGGCGCGATGCGGTCGATCGTCACCGAGCCGATGGTCAAGGGCGCGATGTCCGGGGCCCTCACCGCCGTGCTGGACGAGCCCTACCTGCGCTTCTGCGTGCCCTGCGACGCCACCCATCCCTACGAGCAGCCCTTCCGGCTGTCCGCCCTCCGCGCCGGCCTCGAGCTCGAGCCGGGCACGTCACCGCCGGTCCTCCGGCCCATCCCGGGGTTCACGGCTGCCGACGAGGTGCCCGCGCGCCTCGACGTCGTGCGCGGCTACCTGCGCCTGCTCGGGCCGGCGACGCCCACGCTGGTCGCGGGCTACCTCGACGCCCCGGTGAAGGACGTCACGGCCCGGTGGCCGGAGGACGCCGTCGAGGTCGACGTGGACGGCGAGACCCGCTGGCTGCTGGCCGACGACGTGGCCCGCCTGGGCGACCCGCCGCGCGGAACCCACCTGCTCGGCCCCTTCGATCTCCACCTGCAGGCCCGCGACCGCGACCTGCTCGTCCCCGATCCGGCGTCCGCCAAGGACCTCTGGCGCACGCTCGGCCGGCCGGGCGGCGTCCTGGTCGACGGCGAGCTCGTCGGCACCTGGCGCGCGAAGAAGGCGGGACCGTCCCTGAGCGTCACGGTCACCCCGTGGGACGGCGCCGACGCGGCCACCCGCCGGGCCGTGACCGAGCAGGCCGAGCGACTCGCGGCATTCCGCGGCCTGTCCCTGAAAGCCGTCGACATCGCGGGGTGATGCGATGCGACGATCCCTGTCGTGAACGAACCCGTGCGACCCGACGACATGCGGGTGTCCGACGCCGAGCGCACCGTGGTGCAGGAACGGCTGCGGCGGGCGGTCGGCGACGGCCAGCTGGACCTGCACGAGTTCGACACCCGGGTGCAGGCCATCTGGGCGGCCAAGACGCGCGGCGAGCTCGTCCGCGTCACCGCGGACCTGCCCCAGCCCCCGCCGCCGCCCCCGCCCCCGGCGCCCCGGCAGGTGTTCTCCCGGGACGATGCCGGCACCGCGATGCGGGTCCTGACGATCATCTGGGCCTGCGCGGTGGCCATCAACGTCGTGATCTGGGGCACCGTCTCGCTCGCCACCGGCCAGTTCATCCACCCCTGGTGGCTGTACGTCGCCGGCCCGCCCGGCGCCGTCCTGGCGGTCCTCTACGCCTTCGGCATCGGCCGTCCCCAGCCGTGACCGCCCAGACCTTCCGCGGCGGGTTATCTCAGCACTAAGGTATCGATCCATGAGCGAACGCCGGGTGCGCATCGGCATCGACACCGGCGGGACGTTCACCGACGTCGTCGCGGTGGACGAGGAGACCGGCCGGACCACGACCACGAAGACGCCGTCCACACCTGCCGACCCGGCCGAGGGCTTTCTGAACGGCGTCCGCAAGGTGCTCGGGCTGATGGAGCTCGACGGCTCGGCGGTCACCGCCGTCAGCCACGGGACGACCGTCGCCACGAACCAGCTGCTCGAGGGCAAGCTCGACCGGATCGGGTTCATCACCACCGAGGGCTACGAGTCGGTCCTGGAGATCGCCCGCCAGTCGGTGCCCGACGGCTACGGCAACAGCTACTTCTGGGTCAAGCCGCCGCGGATCGTGCCGGCCGACCTGGTGCGCACCGTGCGCGGCCGCCTGGACTCCACCGGCGCCGAGGTCCGGCCCTTCGACGAGGACGACGCCCGCGCCGCGGCCCGCTTCTTCGCCGACGCCGGCATCACGACGATCGGCGTCTGCTTCCTGCACGCCTACGCGAACGACGCGCACGAGCGCCGGATGCTCGACGTGATCCGCGAGGAGCACCCGGGCGCCGTCGTCTCGATCAGCTCCGAGGTGCTGCGCGAGTACCGCGAGTACGAGCGCTCGGTGACCACGCTGGTCGACGCCGCAGTGAAGCCCAAGGTCGGCGCGTACGTCACCAACATCCGCACCCGCCTGGACGAGATCGCCCCCGGCGTCCCGTTCTACGTGATGAAGAGCAACGGCGGCGTCCTGTCGGCCGGCGAGGTCGTGCACCAGCCGATCACCACCATGCTGTCCGGCCCCGCCGCCGGCGCCCTGGGAGCCGCGCTCATCGCCGGCACCGCCGGGTTCGACCGGGTGCTCACCTGCGACGGCGGGGGCACCTCCACCGACGTCACCGTGGTCATCGACGGCGAGCCGGCGCTCACCACCGAGGGCTCGGTCGGCGACTACCCGAGCAAGATCCCGATGATCGACGTCGTCACCGTCGGCGCGGGTGGCGGCTCGATCGCCTGGCTCTCCCCCGAGGGCACGCTCAAGGTCGGCCCCAGGTCGGCCGGCGCGGACCCCGGCCCCATCTGCTACCCGGACGGCGGCGACCAGCCGACCGTCACCGACGCGCACGTGGTCCTCGGCCGGATCCCCCCGCACCTGCTGGGCGGCGAGATCCCGCTGTCGGCCGATGCCGCCCGCGAGGGGCTGGCCGCGCTGGGCGGGAAGCTCGACATGGACGTCGAACGCACCGCCACCGGGATCCTGGAGATCTCCGCATGGAACCAGGCCAACGCCCTGCGCCAGGTGACCGTGGCCAAGGGGCTCGACGTCCGCGACTTCACCCTCACGACGTTCGGCGGCTCGGGCTCGCTGCTCGCCTGCCGGCTGATGGACATCCTCAACCTGCCGCGCACGCTCGTGCCGCCGAACCCGGGCAACGTGAGCGCGTTCGGGCTGCTGACCGTCGACGTCCGCAACGACTACGTGCAGACCGTCGTCTCCAAGCACGTGGACCTCGACCTGGACCGCGTGCAGTCGGTCTTCGCCGAGCTGGAGGGTCAGGCGCAGACCGCACTGGACGGCGAGGGCTTCGCCCGTGACCAGCAGCGCATGCAGCGGACGGCGGACCTGCGCTACGTGGGCCAGGCCTTCGAGGTCCGCGTCCCCGTGCCCGACGGCCACCTGGACGCCGAGGGCTCGGAGACGGTCGCCCAGGCCTTCCACGCGGCGCACCGCCAGCTCTACGGCTACGACTTCGCCACCGACCCCCGCCAGGGCGTCGAGTGGGTCAACCTCCGGGTCAGCGGGATCGGGCCGATCCGCCGTCCCGACGTGGTGGAGCTGGAACCGAAGGACGGCGGGACGGACCGGGCCGTCACGGGATCCCGGCGGGTGTTCTTCGACGACTGGATGGACACCCCGACCTACAACCGGCCCGACCTCGCGTCCGGTGACGTGGTGAGCGGCCCGGCGATCATCGAGGAGTTCGGCTCGACGGTCCCGGTGCACCCCGGCTTCGCGGCCACCGTCGACACCTACGGCAACCTGCTGCTCACGAAGGAGTCCGACCGATGACGGGCCCAAATGGCCATTTTGGCCCCAAGGTGGACGCCGATCCGGTCCTCGTCGAGATCGTCGCCGGCACGCTGGCCGCGATCGAGAAGGAGGTCGAGACGTCGATCGGCCGCACCTCGCGGTCGCCGATGATCCGCGACGCGCACGACTTCCGGGCCGGCATCCACGACCGGCAGCTGCGCAAGCTCACCGGCCGCTCGTACTCGGCGCTCGTGCACCCGGTGGTGCGCGACTACCCGATCGAGACGATGAACGTCGGCGACGTCTACTTCCACAACGACGTCTACCTGTCCGAGGGGGGCATCGGCCACCTGCCCGATCTGTGCGTGACGGTGCCGGTGTTCGCGGCGTCAGCGACCACGGGCGAGCCCGAGGTGGTCGCCTTCATCCAGGCGTTCGGCCACCACGACGACATCGGCGGTGCCGTCCCCGGCTCGATGCCCTCGGCTGCCACCAGCGTGTACGAGGAGGGCCTCATGGTCCCCCCGATCAAGCTGTGGGACCGCGGCGTGCCCAACGAGTCGGCGCTGAAGATCATGACCCGCAACTCGCGGATGCCCGACTCGCTCGCGGCCGACCTGGACGCCGAGTGCTCGGCCTGCCTGGCCGGTGCCCGGCGCCTCGGCGAGCTGTTCGACCGGTACGGCGTGGCCGCGGTCGAGGCGTGCTTCGAGGCGATCCTGGCCAGCTCCACCGAGGTCTACCGGCGCGAGATCCTGTCGCAGATCCCCGACGGCACCTACGTCTGGGAGGACTACGCCGAGCACGACGGCGTCGAGGAGCCGCAGCTGCACCGCCAGCGGATCACGCTGATCATGGATTCCTCGAAGGACGTCCCGCTGGTCATCGACTTCACCGGTACCGGCCCCCAGGCGAAGGGGCCGATCAACCACTGCGGCGACTACGCCGACGGCAACTTCCTGAAGAAGTGGCTGGCGCCGATCCTGCGCAACCTGGCCGCGTCGCCGGAGCGGATGGCGCAGCTGGACGTCAACGAGGGCGTCGTCCCGCTGATCGAGATGCGCTTCCCGGAGAAGGGGACGCTGCTCACCCCGATCTTCCCGGCGCCGACCAACGCCCGGACGTTCGTCATCCTGCGGCTGCTCGGGGTCCTGGCCGGCGTGCTGGCCAAGGCCACCGGCGGCCGGATGCCGGCCGACCAGGAGACGATCCGGTACACCGGCGTCTACGGCACCGACCTCGACGGCGAGCCGTACCTCATGCGCGAGGTGCTCGGTGGCGGCTCGGGCGGGCGGTACTACGCCGACGGCGAGGACACGATCCACGTCGTCCCGGACTCCCGGAACCTGCCGACGGAGTTCACCGAGTCGCGCTTCCCGCTGCGGGTGGAGCGGCTCGGCCTCGCGATGGACTCCGGTGGCGCCGGGCGCTACCGCGGGGGCTGCGGCTACGAGAAGCACATCCGGGTGCTGCGCGACGCGCACTTCATGTCCATCGCCGACCGCTCGATCCTCGCCTGCTGGGGCGTCAAGGGCGGAAAGGCCGGCCAGCCGTTCCAGATCACCGTGGACCCGGGCGGGCCGAACGAGCACGAGGTCGACGCGCTGGCCGACGCCGAGCCGCTGGAGGCGGGCACCGTCGTGCGCATCCGGACGACCGGCGGCGGTGGCTGGGGCGACCCGCTGGAACGGCCGGTCGAGGAGGTGCTGCGCGACATCGCGTGGCGCAAGGTGAGCGTCGCCGGTGCCCGCGCGGACTACGGCGTGGTCGTTCTCGAGGACGGGACCGCCGACGCGGCGGCCACCGAGGCGCTGCGCGCCGAGCTGCGGGCCGCCCGCACCGGTGAGGAGCCGTTCTTCGACCGCGGGCCCGGCTACGCCACCCTCTCCGGCGGCGCCGCGTTCAACGAGTTCGACGTCCTCTGACGCTGTCTCCGGAACGCTCGTGCTCTGAGTCCCCGGGGACTCAGAGCACGAGCGTCGGCGGACCCCCTCGTCGGGCGCGGAACCGGCGCGGCCGGTCCCGGCTCCGGCGCCGTCCGGCCGCATGCGAGAGGCTGGTGGCATGACCGAGCCCCGCGAGGACGACCGCACCGAGCAGCCCGAGCCGAACAACCTGCACCCGGGTCAGCACGACGAGGGCGGCCACGGCGGCATGGCCACGCGCGAGCTCGACGCGCGCGAGCAGGGCGACGAGCCGCAGGAGGACTGACCCTCCGCGGGGCCTCAGCGGGCCTTCAGCGGGCCTTCAGCGCCTCGGCGGTGAACGGGTCGGCGGGCAGGAACGCCTCGATGCTGAGCTCGGCGGCGGTGACGTCGACCGCGGTGCCGAACGTGGTCACGGTGCTCAGGAAGCTGAGGACGTCGTCGCCGACCCGGATCCGCAGCGGCACGGCGATCCCGTTGGGTGGCGTGCGGTCGGTCCCGCCCGGCAGCGCCAGGAGCTCCCGGTGCAGCGCGGTGAGGTGCGGGTCCGCGGTCAGGTGGGCCTCGCGCCCGAGCCGGTGCAGGACGTGCCCCCGCCACTGCGGCAGGTTGGTGATCCGCGGCGCCAGCCCGTCGGGGTGCAGGCTCATCCGCAGCACGTTGGCCGGCGGCACCAGCAGCTCCTCGGCGACCCCCTCGATGAGCGGCGCGATGCCGCGGTTGGCGGCGACCAGGTGCCACCCGGCGTCGATCACCACGGCCGGGAAGGGCTCGTACGCCTCCAGCACCAGGTCGACCGCGGCGCGGACGACGGACATGTCGGGGTCGTCCAGCCCGCGGCGGCGGTAGACCGGCGCGAACCCCGCCGCGAGCAGCAGCTCGTTGCGCTCGCGCAGCGGCACCTCCAGCTGCTCGGCCAGGTGCAGCACCATGTCCCGGCTCGGTCGGGCCCGGCCCGTCTCGACGAAGCTCAGGTGTCGGGCCGACACCCCGGCATCGCTGGCGAGGTCGAGCTGGCTGAGTCGCCGGCGCTGCCGCCACGTCTTCAGCAGGGTCCCGACCGGCGGGCGCATCGCGGTGGCTGTCACACCGGGGACGCTAGCGACGCCGCAACCCTCCCTCACCTACCTGGCAGGTAATCGACCAGCCGCACGAGCGCCGCCACGGTGGGTCCATGACCACCTCCACCGCCGCGGGCAACCCGGCTCGCACGCAGTCCCGGCCCGATGGCCTGCTCCGGCTGGCCCTCCGGCTCGACGCCGTCGTCACCGGCCTGAACGGTGCCGCCTACCTGGTGGGCGCCGCCCTTCTGGACGACCTCCTCGGCCTCCCTCCCGGACTCCTCCGGGGCGTCGGGGCCTTCCTTCTGGTGTACGCGGCCGCGGTCTGGCTGGTCGGCGCCCGCACCCGTCCGAGCACGCCGGCGGTCGAGGCCGTCGTCGTCCTCAACGGGTTGTGGGCCGTCGGCAGCGTCGTCGTCGTGCTCACCGACCGGTTCACCCCCACCACCGTCGGCGCCGTCTGGCTCGTGCTGCAGGCGCTCGTCGTGGCCGGGTTCGCCGCCCTCCAGCTCGTCGGCCTCCGCCGGCGCGCCTGATCCCACCCACCCGAGAACGACAGAAGGAGATCCCCGTGACCGCCACCCCTGACCTCGCCGGCCGGTACCTCGCCGCCTGGAACGAGACCGACCCCGCGGCGCGCGCCGCCGCGATCGAGGACCTGTTCACCGACGACGTCACCTACACCGACCCGCTCGTCTCGGTCCAGGGGCGTCAGGCCCTCGACGCCACCATCGCCGCCGTCCAGCAGCAGTTCCCGGGCTTCGTCTTCCAGGCGGCCGGACCGGCGGACGCCCACCACGACCAGGTCCGCTTCACCTGGGACCTCGGGCAGCCGGGCCGGGACGCACCCGTCAGCGGGTTCGACGTCGCCGTCGTGGACGGCACCGGGCGGATCCGCACGGTGCTCGGCTTCCTCGACCGGGTGCCTGCCGCCGCCTGAACCGGACAGCAGCGGCGGGAGCCGGGGGACGGCGCGTCCCCCGGCTCCCGCTCAGCACGTGGGACGCGGCTGCCCGGACAGTGCCCCCCTACCGGGTGGACCGGCGCAGCCACCGGAACCTGCGGCGGGGCGGGGAGCCGGGGTTCTCGGCCGGCGGCGCGGGCGGCGGTTCCGGCGGGCGCCTCTCCAGCCACCCCGACACCAGGGCGCCGACGTCCGCCATCCCGGGAAGGGGCGCCCAGCGGCTCTCCTGCGGGCGCCGCCAGAAGGCGGCCACGCGTGCGTTGTAGTCCTCGCCCAGGGCGCGCACCTCGTCCTCGGTGTGCAGCCGCTCGGCACGGGCGGGCAGCTGGTCGCGCTCCCGCCGCAGGGCCAGTCCCGGCGGCAGCATCGCCGCGGTATCCACGCCCTCGCGCCGCGCCTTGGCGAGCGCCCAGTCGTAGGCGGTCTCCTCGCGCTCGAGCCCGCGCAGCGGCTTGCCCGCACCGGCGAGGTGCTCGAACTCGCCCCGGGCGATGCTCTGCGAGATCTGGTGGTCGACCCAGGTGTCGAAGGGCATCCCGGACGGCTTGCGGTCGGTCATCGCCCTCCATCGTGACACCGGTCTGCCAGGCTCGCGGGGTGCGGACGACGAGCAGCAGAGAGGTCTACCGGAACCCGTGGACGCGGGTGCGCGAGGACGTGATCGAGCTGCCCGACGGCTCGACCAGCGTCTACGGCGTCGTCGAGCGGCCCGACTTCGCCGTCGTCCTCCCCGTGGACCGGGACGGGTTCTGGCTGGTCGAGCAGTTCCGGCACCCCGTCGGGCGGCGCTGCTGGGAGTTCCCGCAGGGCAGCTGGAGCCACGGCACCGACGGGGCGCCCGAGGAGCTGGCCCGGGCGGAGCTGGCGGAGGAGACCGGCTTCCGCGCCGGCCGGATCGAGCACCTCGGCCGCCTCGACCTCGCCCCGGGCCTGATGACCCAGCGCTTCGACGTCTGGGTGGCCGACGAGCTGGTCCCGGGCCCGACGGCGCGGGAGGCGTCGGAAGCCGACATGCGGTCGGGATGGGTGTCCGAGACGGAGCTGCGCACCATGATCGCCGAGGGTCGCTTCACCGACGGCCCCTCGCTCGCCGCCTACAGCCTGCTCCTGCTCCGGGGGTGACGAAGGACGCAACACTCATCCCTCACGTAACGGAAGAGTGTGCGGCAGAATCGTCCGGGACCGCGCATCTGCGCACGGCGCCCTGACGGCGTCGATCCCCCGCGCCTCCTGGCGCCTCCCCGGAACCGGTGGCATGTCCCGAGCTCTGTCCTTCCCCCGTCCCACCCGTCCTGCCTGGCTGTCGCCGACCGTGGCCCGCACCGAGATCCTCGCCGGCCTCGTGGTCGCCCTCGCGCTGATCCCGGAGGCGATCAGCTTCTCGATCCTCGCGGGCGTCGACCCGCAGGTGGGCCTGTTCTCCTCGTTCGTGATGGCCGTGGTCATCGCCTTCACCGGCGGCCGCCCGGCGATGATCACCGCCGCCACCGGCGCCATCGCCCTGGTGGTCGCGCCCTTGGCGCTCGAGTACGGCGTCCAGTACCTGTTCGCCGCCGTCATCCTCGGCGGCATCTTCCAGGTGCTGCTGGGGCTGGT
>NZ_OCNK01000010.1 GCF_900230285.1 Blastococcus haudaquaticus
CCGATGAGAACGGCGGGCCGATGCTGTGGCAGCACCTGTTCTGGTTCTTCGGCCACCCCGAGGTCTACATCATCGCGCTGCCGTTCTTCGGCATCGTTACCGAGGTGATCCCGGTCTTCGCCCGCAAGCCGCTGTTCGGCTACAAGGGGATGGTGGGGGCGACGATGGCGATCGGCTTCCTCTCGCTGGCGGTGTGGGCGCACCACATGTACGCCACCGGCGCGGTGCTGCTGCCGTTCTTCGCGTTCCTGACGTACCTGATCGCGGTGCCCACCGGCCTGAAGTTCTTCAACTGGCTCGGCACCATGTGGCGGGGCCAGATGACCTTCGAGACGCCGATGCTGTTCTCGATCGGCTTCATGGTCACCTTCCTGCTGGGCGGCCTGACCGGCGTGCTGCTGGCCAGCCCGCCCCTGGACTGGCACGTGAACGACAGCTACTTCGTCGTGGCGCACTTCCACTACGTCGTCTTCGGCACGGTGGTGTTCGCCGCCTACGCCGGCATCTACTTCTGGTTCCCGAAGATGTGCGGCCGGATGATGGACGAGCGGCTGGGCAAGCTGCAGTTCTGGCTGACGTTCATCGGCTTCCACACCACGTTCCTGGTGCAGCACTGGCTGGGCAACGAGGGGATGCCGCGGCGCTACGTGGACTACCTGCCGACGGATTCCTTCACCGCGCTGAACATGGTCTCCACCATCGGTTCGTTCATCCTCGGTGCCTCGGTGATCCCGTTCATCTACAACGTGGTGAAGTCCTGGAAGTACGGCGAGCTGGCGCTTCGCGACGACCCGTGGGGCCACGGGAACTCGCTGGAGTGGGCGACGTCCTCGCCGCCGCCGCGGCACAACTTCGTCGAGATCCCGAAGATCCGCTCGGAGCGGCCGGCGTTCGAGGCCCACTACCCCCACCTGCTCGAGCGGCTCCAGGTGGAAGCTCACGCCGGCAAGGGGCACGGGCCGTACGCGGACGACATGGCTCCCGGCGAGTCGGGACCCCGCCAGGGCCCGAGGGACCCCGACCCCACCTGACCGAGGAATCCCGGGGGTCGCTCGTCCTCTCGGCCTCCGGGCGGGGGTCCCGGGGGCGGCCACGTCGCGATGGGCTCCGGGTGGCCGCCCGGGAGGCGGCGGCCATACCGCCGTCAGCTCAGGGGAGCTGGCTGTCCACGTCGAGATCGTCGAGCCCGTCGACAGCCGCATCGTCGGCGTCGTCGAGCACCTCGCGGATGACGGCCGCAGCCAGGCCGCCGTTGTAGCCCTTGCGGGCGAGCATGCCCATCAGGCGCCGGGTGGCCGTGGCGCGGTCGAGCCGACGCATCGCGCCGGCCCGCCGCTCCACCAGCCGGCGGGCGGAAGCCCGCTCGTCCTCGTCGTCGACCTCTCCGACAGCCTCGGCCGCCACCTCGGGGTCGACCCCCTTGGCGCGCAGCTCCTGGCTCAGCGCTCGTCGAGCGAGCCCGCGGCCCGACTGCCGGGAGCTGACCCATGCACGGGAGAAGGCAGCGTCGTCGATCAGCCCGACCTCGGTGAACCGGTCCAGCACCGTCTCCGCGGCGTCGTCGGGGACGCCTCGATCTGCCAGAAGATCGGCCAGCTGCTGCCTCGTCTTCGGTGCCCCGGTGAGGGCACGCAGACAGATCCCGCGGGCCACCGACTCGGGGTCCTTCATCTCCTCCGGCGTCTCGTGCTCGACGTCCGGGTTCACGGGATCGTCGAGGCTTCGGGCCGCCGACCGGCGCGCGCCCGGCCCGAAGCCGGACCCGCGTCGACGGGTCGAGGAGAAACTGGACACCTGGCGGCTCAGAAGTCGGCGGGTGCGGCGTCGACCGGGGTGTCGAGCTGCGGCCCGATCCCGAGCTTCTCCTTGATCTTCTTCTCGAGCTCGTCGGCGAGGTCGGGGTTGTCCTTCAGGAAGTTGCGCGAGTTCTCCTTGCCCTGGCCGAGCTGGTCACCCTCGTACGTGTACCAGGCGCCGGACTTCTTGACGAAGCCCTGCTCGACGCCGACGTCGATGAGCCCGCCCTCGCGGCTGAAGCCCTGACCCCACAAGATGTCGAGCTCCGCCTGCTTGAACGGGGCTGCCACCTTGTTCTTGACGACCTTGACCCGGGTGCGGCTGCCGACGGCGTCGGTGCCCTGCTTCAGGGTCTCGATGCGGCGGACGTCGAGACGGACCGAGGAGTAGAACTTCAGCGCACGGCCACCGGTGGTGACCTCGGGCGAGCCGTAGACGACGCCCACCTTCTCGCGCAGCTGGTTGATGAAGATCGCCGTCGTCCCGGAGTTGCTGAGCGCACCGGTGATCTTGCGCAGCGCCTGGCTCATGAGGCGGGCCTGCAGACCGACGTGGCTGTCACCCATCTCGCCCTCGATCTCGGCACGGGGCACCAGGGCGGCGACGGAGTCGATGACGATGATGTCGAGCGCGCCCGAGCGGATCAGCATGTCGGCGATCTCGAGCGCCTGCTCCCCCGTGTCGGGCTGGCTGACCAGCAGCGCGTCGGTGTCCACCCCGATGGCGCGGGCGTACTCCGGGTCGAGCGCGTGCTCGGCGTCGACGAACGCGGCGATGCCGCCGGCGGCCTGGGCGTTGGCCACCGCGTGCAGGGCGACCGTCGTCTTACCGGAGGACTCCGGGCCGTAGACCTCGACGACCCGGCCGCGTGGCAGGCCACCGATGCCCAGAGCGATGTCGAGGGCGATCGAGCCGGTCGGGATGACCTTCATGGCCACCTCGGGGCTGTCGCCCAGGCGCATGACCGAGCCCTTGCCGAACTGCTTGTCGATCTGGGCGAGGGCCATGTCGAGGGCCTTGTCGCGGTCGAGCGTTGCCATGGTGGCCACCTTCGAAGTTCTGGGGAAGTTGTCGGGTTCGACGCTAGGGCGGGGGTCCGACAATTCCGGGGCCCCGGCGGATCTGTGGAGAGCGGTCCTGCCTGTGGACGCCACTGTAGGACGAACACCTGTTCGATCGCCAGGACGACACGCCGCCTTCTCGTCGCGGCGGTCAGCGCTCCTTCGGCGGCACCTCGTACACCTCGCAGATCGCCAGCCAGACCTTGCGCACCGGCAGGCCGGCGTCGATCGCATCGACGGCGGTGCGCCCGCCGAGGGTGGAGAACACGTGGTCGCGGGCGACGCTCTGGGCGCGCATCGCGCCGAACTGGCGGTCGAGCCGGGACCAGAACTCCTGCAGTCGCACGCCCCGACGCTAACGCGTCCACGGATCGACGTGCCCGACCGCACCTAGGCTGTCGGCATGATCCCCGGCACCGGATCGGACGGCTGGGACCTCGTCCTGCAGATCGCCATCGCCCTGGCGCTGCTGGTCGCCCTCGTCCTGATGATCAAGAACTTCCGCGACCGCTGACCCTCGCGCCCGCGACCCACACGATCGCCAGCGGCAGCACCAGCGCCGCCGAGACCGCGGCGACCAGCCCGAACCCGCCCAGGGTGAGCAACGGGCCGCCGACCACCCCGGCCAGCGCCGCGCCGAGCCCCATCAGCAGATCCGTGCCGCCCTGGGCGGTCGGCCGCAGATCCGCACCGACGGACTCGGTGACCAGCGTCGACCCCGCGATCAGGCCGCACGACCACCCCAGCCCCAGGAGCAGCAGACCCGCGCCGAGCTGGACGGCGGCGCCCGGCGCCGCGGTGCCGGCCAGCGCGGCCGCCGCGAGCAGGAGGACGCCGCCCACCGCGACGGTGGCCCGGCGTCCCGCACGGTCGGCGAGCATCCCGACCAGCGGCGAGAAGAGGTACATCCCGGCCACGTGCACGCTGATGACCAGCCCGATCACGCGCAGGGTCGCGCCGTCCGAGGCGCCCGCGTGCCCCATGTGCACCGGGGTCATGACCATGACGCCGACCATCACCGAGTGCGCGACGATCACGGCGGTGAGCCCGAGACGTCCGGGCGGGGACGCCCAGACCGCGCGCACCGCGACCCCCGTGGCGCGACGCGGCCGTGGCCCGTCGCCCCCACCCCCGAGCCCTCGGGCGAGCAGGAGCGGATCAGGCCGCAGCAGGACGAGGAGCGCTCCGGCGACGAGGGCGAACACGATCGCCGACACTGCGAAGCCGCCACCGAGGGCCGGCAGGCCCAGCGCACGCCCCAGGTCGGCTCCCGGACCGGCCAGGTTCGGCCCCAGGACGGAGCCCACGGTGGTCGCCCAGACCACCAGCGAGAGGTCCCGGCCGCGTCGGGCCGGCGTCGCGAGGTCGGCCGCGGCGTAGCGGGCCTGCAGCCCGCAGGCGGTGGCGGCGCCGAAGGCGAAGAGCCCCGCGACGAGCAGCGGCAGCGAGGACAGCCGGGCGGCCACGACGGTCACCACCGCGCCCAGCACGGCGATGCCGTACCCCGCGGCCAGGCCCGCACGACGTCCGGCCCGGTCGCTGAGGCGGGCCAGCGGGACGGCGATCACGGCCGCCCCGAGCACGCCCGCGGTCTGCCCGATGCCGGCCGCGGTGTCGGTACCGGCGACGTCCCGGGCCAGCAGTCCGCCGACCGTGATGCCCACGGTGACGCCCAGCCCGGCGAGCGCGACGCCGCCGCTGAGCACGGCGACGGTCCGTCGCTGGACGGCGATCAGGTCGATGCCGGTGGCGACCGTCCGCGTCTCGGGGCTCTGGGGCACGGGGGGAGTCTGCCCGACGGGGCCGTGCACGGACGGGCGGTTCCGCTGTCGGCACGGGCGAACTGTCGTACCCCACGGGGACACTGGTCGCGTGTCCGCTCTCGACCGGTTCTCCGAGGCCACCCGCGCCTGGTTCACCGGTGCCTTCGTCCGCCCCACCACCGCGCAGGAGGGCGCGTGGGAGGCGATCAGCAGCGGCGAGCACGCCCTCGTGGTCGCACCCACCGGGTCGGGCAAGACGCTGGCGGCGTTCCTGTGGTCGCTGGACCGGCTGGCCGCCACTCCCCCGCCGGCCGAGGAACAGCTGCGCTGCCGGGTCCTCTACGTCTCCCCGTTGAAGGCCCTCGCCGTCGACGTCGAGCGCAACCTGCGTGCGCCGCTGGCCGGCATCGGGCAGGCCGCCGCCCGGCTGGGGCTGGAACGTCCGGAGATCCGCGTCGGCATCCGCTCCGGCGACACCCCGGCCGACGAACGGCGCGCGTTCACCCGCCGCCCGACCGACATCCTGATCACCACCCCCGAGTCGCTGTTCCTGCTGCTCACGAGCTCGGCGCGGGAGGCGCTGCGCGGCGTCGAGACGGTGATCGTCGACGAGGTCCATGCGGTCGCCGACACCAAGCGCGGCGCCCATCTCGCGGTCTCCCTCGATCGGCTCGACGAGCTGCTGGATCGCCCCGCCCAGCGCATCGGGCTGTCGGCGACCGTGCGCCCGATCGAGGAGGTCGCGACGTACCTCGCGGGTGGGCGGCCGGTGCAGATCGTGTCCCCGCCGTCGACCAAGGAGTGGGACCTCTCGGTCGTCGTCCCGGTCGAGGACATGAGCGAGCTGGGCCAGCCGACCGGCGAGCTGGAGGGGTCGGCCGCCGGGAACCAGCCACGCACGTCCATCTGGCCCGCGGTCGAGGAGCGCGTGCTCGACCTGGTCCAGGCCCACCGCAGCACGATCGTCTTCGCCAACTCGCGCCGCCTGGCGGAGCGGCTGACCAGCCGGCTGAACGAGCTGGCCTACGAGCGGGCCACCGGGGAGCCCGTGCCGCCCGGCACCAATGCCGCCGCCCTCATGGCCCAGGCGGGCTCGGGCGGCGGCGTGCCCGAGGGCATCCAGCCGGTGGCCGCGGCGCACCACGGATCGGTGTCCCGGGAGCAGCGCGCCATCGTCGAGGAGGCGCTCAAGTCCGGGCGGCTCCCGGCCGTGGTGGCCACCTCGAGCCTCGAGCTGGGCATCGACATGGGCGCCGTCGACCTCGTCGTGCAGGTCGAGTCGCCCCCGACGGTCGCCAGCGGACTGCAGCGCGTCGGCCGGGCCGGCCACCAGGTGGGCGCCGTCAGCCGCGGCGTCCTCTTCCCCAAGTACCGCGGCGACCTGGTCCAGTGCGCGTTGGTCGCCGAGCGCATGAAGTCCGGCGCCATCGAGTCCATCCGATACCTGCGCAACCCGCTCGACGTCCTCGCCCAGCAGATCGTGGCGATGGTGTCCGAGCGCCCCCGCACCGTCGCCGAGGTCGCGGCGCTGCTGCGGCGGTCGGCCGCGTTCTCCTCCCTGCCCGACTCCGCGCTGCACGCGGTCCTCGACATGCTGGCCGGGCGGTATCCCTCCGACGCCTTCGCCGAGCTGCGGCCCCGGCTCACCTGGGACCGGGTCACCGACACCCTGACGGCCCGGGCGGGCGCCCAACGGCTGGCGGTGACCAGCGGCGGCACCATCCCCGACCGTGGGCTCTTCGGCGTCTTCATCGTGGGCGCCGAGGGCACCGGTGGGCGCCGGGTCGGCGAGCTCGACGAGGAGATGGTCTACGAGTCGCGGGTCGGGGACGTCTTCCTGCTCGGCTCCTCCTCGTGGCGCATCGAGGACATCACCCACGACCGCGTGCTGGTCACCCCCGCACCCGGGCAGCCGGGCAAGATGCCGTTCTGGCACGGCGACGCCCCCGGCCGCCCGCTGGAGCTGGGCCGGGCGCTCGGCGCCTTCCTGCGCGAGGTGGGGTCGGCGACGCCCGAAGCCGGGCTGGAGCGTGCCCGGGCCGCCGGTCTGGACGAGTGGGGTGCCGCGAACCTGCAGACCTACCTCGCCGAGCAGAAGGCGGCGACCCGACACCTGCCCGACGACCGCACCCTGCTGGTCGAGCGGTTCCGCGACGAGCTCGGCGACTGGCGACTGGTCGTGCACTCGCCCTTCGGCGCTCAGGTCAACGCCCCGTGGGCACTGGTGCTCGCGTCGAGGCTCCGCGAGCGGTACGGCGTCGACGTCGCGTCCATGCATTCAGACGACGGCATCGTGCTGCGCCTGCCCGACACGACCGGTGAGCCCCCGGAGGCCGACCTCGCCGTCCTCGACCCCGACGACGTGGAGCGCGAGGTGACCGCGGAGGTCGGCACGTCGGCGCTGTTCGCCAGCCGGTTCCGCGAGTGCGCCGCCCGGGCGCTGCTCCTGCCCCGCCGCGACCCCCGCCGCCGCACGCCGTTGTGGCAGCAGCGCCAGCGGGCGGCCCAGCTGCTGTCGGTGGCGAGCGAGTTCGCCTCCTTCCCGATCACCCTGGAAGCCGCCCGCGAGGTCCTGCAGGACGTCTACGACGTCCCCGGACTGGTCGAGCTTATGAGCGACGTGCGGTCGCGGAAGGTCCGCGTCGTCGACGTGCAGACCGACTCGGCCTCCCCCTTCGCCCAGTCGCTGCTGTTCGGTTACGTGGGCCAGTTCCTCTACGAGGGTGACGCGCCGCTGGCCGAACGCCGGGCCCAGGCGCTGGCCCTCGACACCGGGCTGCTCGCCGAGCTGATGGGCCGGACGGAGCTGCGCGAGCTGCTCGACGGCGAGGCCATGGCCGAGATCGAGGCGGAGCTGCAGCGGCTGCCCGCCCAGCGCCATCCGCGCGACATCGACGGCGCCTCCGACCTGCTGCGCGGGGTCGGTGACCTCACCGCCACCGAGGCCGCCGCCCGGGGGGTCCCGCAGGAGTGGCTGGACGAGCTGGTGGCCTCCCGGCGGGTCCTGCAGGTCCGCATCGCCGGCGAGGAACGCTACGTCGCCATCGAGGACGCCGGACGACTCCGCGACGCCCTCGGGACCGCGCTGCCCGTCGGCGTGCCGGAGGTCTTCACCGAGCCGGTCGCCGATCCGCTCGGCGACCTCGTGGGGCGATTCGCCCGCACCCACGGGCCGTTCCAGCCGGCGGAGACCGCCACCCGCCTCGGCCTGGGCGTCGCCGTGGTCACCGCGACCCTGCAGCGGCTCACCGGCACCGGTCGCCTGGTCACCGGCGAGTTCCGCCCCGGCGGCAGCGGACAGGAGTGGTGCGACGCCGAGGTGCTCCGCTCCATCCGCCGCCGCAGCCTGGCCAAGCTGCGCCAGGAGGTCGAGCCGGTCCCGATCGGGACGCTGGCGCGGTTCACCCCGTCCTGGCAGGGCGTCGGCGGCCGGCTGCGCGGAGCCGACGGCGTCCTCGCCGTGGTGGAGCAGCTCGCCGGGGCACTCGTGCCCGCGAGTGCGCTCGAGTCGCTGGTCCTGCCGTCCCGGGTCCGTGACTACTCCCCCGCCATGCTCGACGAGCTGACCAGCGCCGGTGAGGTCCTGTGGGCGGGAGCGGGTGGGCTCCCCGGCGGCGACGGCTGGATCAGCCTCGTCCCCGCCGATCTGGCGCCGTTGCTGCTGCCCGAACCGCTGGACGTCCCCGACGGGGGCGCACCCGTGCTCGAGCAGCTCGCCGGCGGTCAGGCCCTGTTCTTCCGCGGCCTCTCCGACCTGGTCGGCGCCACCGACGACACGGCGATGGCCGACCTCGTCTGGGACCTCGTCTGGGCGGGTGTCCTCACCAACGACACCCTCGCGCCCCTGCGCACCCGCCTGGGAGGCGGCGGCACGCACCGCAGCAAGCCGCAGGCCCCGCGGGCCCGGATCGACCGCGGACGGGCCGGCCGGGCCCGTCTCGGCCGGCCGGCGATGCCGACCCGCACCGGTCCGCCGACGGTGGCCGGCCGCTGGTCACGACTGCCCGACCGCGAGGCCAACGGCACCCGCCGGACGACGGCGCGCGCCGAGGCACTGCTGGAACGCCACGGCGTCCTGACGCGCGGCGCCGTCATGGCCGAGCAGGTGCCGGGCGGCTTCTCCGCCGTCTATCCGGTGCTGCGCGCCTTCGAGGAGAACGGCCGGGCCCGCCGCGGCTACTTCGTCGAGACTCTGGGGGCGGCCCAGTTCGGGACCCCGGGATCCATCGACCGGCTGCGCACCTTCGCCTCGCCCGACCGCGTGCCCGGCGGCGCCGTCGTCCTCGCGGCGACCGACCCGGCCAACGTCTACGGCGCGGCCCTGCCCTGGCCCGAGCGTCAGGGCCCGGGCGACCCGGACGCCGTCGACCTCGGCGAGGGCACCGCAGCGGCCCGCAAGCCGTCCGGGCACCGCGCCGGGCGGAAGGCCGGAGCGCTGGTCGTCCTGGTGGACGGCAACCTGGTCCTCTACGTCGAGCGGGGCGGCAAGACGCTGCTGTCCTGGACGGAGGAGGAGCAGGTGCTCAAGGAGGCCGCCACCGCGCTCTCCGGGGCGGTCGCGGCCGGCGCGCTGGGCCGCATGGTCGTGCAGAAGGCCGACGGCGCCTCGGTGCACGAGTCGACGCCACTCTCCGCGGCGCTGCAGGCGGCCGGGTTCGCCGCTACGCCTCGGGGCCTGCGGCTACGCGCGTGAGGACGGGACGCCGACGATCGAGGATCAGTCGCGGGAGGGCCGCAACCACCGGGATAGCCACCGGGTGAGCAGCGGCATGGCCACGTGGCCGAGCAGCAGCACCACGACCGTCGCCGACAGCAGCAGGCGGGCCTCGACCGGCCAGCCCTGCAGGTGCGGGGTGACCAGCAGCTGGAACAGCGAGGTGATCGCGAAGACCACGGCGATGGTCAGCACGGTCAGCCGCCACCGCGGACCGGGGCGGGCAGGGCGCGTGAAGAAGCTCTCGAGCCCGTCCACGCGGGCGTACCTCGCGTCGTCGACCATGTCCTCGACGTGCGCCAGCGCCGAACGCCGCTCCGACGAACGCTCCCACGCGGCCAGCGACTCATCGTCCTCGAAGCGGTAGACCAGGTGGTACTCGGAGCTGCCGGGGCCGGGGCGCAGCAGGCTGGCACCGAGGTTGCCGGGAAAGCGTGATGCCAGCTCCAGGACGTTCTCGGCCCAGCGCTCGAAGGCTTCCCGCCGGTCCGGACGCACCACCCGGGCGACCGTGACGGTCACCGGTTCCGCGTGCGGAGCGGACGGGTCACTGCTGAACCGGGCGCGCAGACGCAGAGGGACGCTCACGGACCTGTGCAGCGCCCGGGACGCTGACCGTCATCCCGGTTGTCGGAGGTCTCACACCATGTGAGCAGGGTCGTTCCGGGGCAGGGACACTGGGGACGTGCCCGAGGGAGACACCGTCTGGCTGGCGGCCCAGCGGATGAACACCGCGCTCGCCGGCGCCACGCTGCGACGCGGCGAGTTCCGCCTCCCCCAGTTGGCCGCCCTCGACCTGACCGGCAGCACGGTCCGCGAAGTGATCCCGCGCGGCAAGCACCTGCTCATCCGGCTGGCCGACGACCGCACCCTGCGCACGCACTTCCGCATGGACGGCAGCTGGCACATCTACCGGCCCGGCACGAAGTGGCGCGGCGGGCCCGGGTACGACGTCCGGGTGGTGCTGGCCACCGATGAGTGGGAGTGCGTGGGTTACCGGCTGCACGACGTCGACATCGTCCCCACGGCCGACGAGGACCGGCTGGTCGGCCACCTCGGCCCCGACGTCCTCGGACCGGACTGGGACCTGGACGAGGCGCTGCGCCGGCTTCGCGCGCACCCCGACGAGCAGATCGGCGTGGCCATCCTCGACCAGCGCAACCTGGCCGGGATCGGCAACCTCTACAAGGTCGAGTCGCTGTTCTTGGCCGGCGTCCATCCGTGGGCGCGCGTCGGCGACGTCCCGAACCTCGTCCAACTGGTCGAGCGGGCGCGCACCCTGATGCTGGCCAATCGCGACCATCCCGAGCAGAGCACCACGGGCGACACCCGTCGCGGCCAGGACCACTGGGTCGCCGGACGGAAGGGCAGACCCTGTCGCCGCTGCCGGACCCCGATCCTCCTCGGCGAGCAGGGCCCCACGACGCAGGAGCGCGTCACCTGGTGGTGCCCCCGGTGCCAGGCCGCGCGGTCGCCGATCGATCCGCAGGCGCGTACCGGGGAGCCGGACCACCCGCAGCCGGTGACGCTCTACCGCTGACCCGCCGACGAGCCCCGGACGGGGGCGTCAGACCCAGAAGGTGTCGTGGCGGAGGAAGAACTCCGTCCAGTCCTCGGGCGTCATCGCGTCGCGGCGGGCCGCGTCGGCGAGGGTCTCGAAGTACTCCTCGCGGGGCGCGCCGGGGGTGAACAGCAGCAGCATCGACGCCGGTTCCCCGGATTCGTTGCGGAAGCCGTGGACTCCCCCCTCGGGCACGTGCAGGAAGTCTCCCGCCTTCCCGTCGATCCAGCGCTCGCCGTCGTACAGCCGGACGGTGCCGTCCAGCACGTAGAACGACTCGGTGATGCCCCGGTGGAAGTGCGGACCCGGCCCCGTCGCCGCCGGTCCCATCTCCCACCGGTAGAGACCGAACGCGCCACCGGTGGTCGCACCGGTCGCGAGGTAGTGCGCGGCCCCGCCCGAGCCGAGGGCGAGGTCGGCGGGGGCGTCGGCGCGCCGGAGTGCCGCGGTCACCTCGCCGGCGGAACCGGTGTAGCGATCAGGCGGGTAGCCCGGACCGGACACCGACGTCTCCCCGGCCCGGGCCCGCGATCAGGCCTGCTCGGGACGCTCGGCCGGCTGGGCCTCGCGCTGCTCGCCGGTCGCCTGCGGCACCGCAGGAGCGCCCTGCTCGATCGCCTGCGCCGGCTGGCCGCTCTCGACCGCCGGGGCGCCGCCCATGGAGGCACGGATCTGGTCCAGCCGCGAGGCACCGGCGACGTCGAGCGTCGCCTTCTGTACCTCCAGCATCCGGCCCTCGACCGAGCCCTGCGCCAGCTCCGCCTGCCCCAGCGCGTTCGCGTACCGCGCCTCGATCTTGTCGCGCACCTCGGACAGGCTGGGCGTGTTGCCCGGCGCCGAGAGCTCGTTGACCTGCTTCATCGACGCGGCGACGTGCTCCTGCATCTTCGCCTGCTCGAGCTGGGACATCAGCTTGGTGCGCTCGGCCAGGGTCGTCTGCAGCCGCATGCGGCTCTGCTCGACGGCGCCGCGCGCCTGCTCGGCTGCCTGCAGCGCCTCGTCGTGACTGCGCTTGAGGTCCTCCATCGACTGCTCGGCCGCGACCAGCTGCGTGGCGAAGGCCTGGGCGGCGTTCTCGTACTCGGTCGCCTTGCTCGCGTCGCCCGAGCCGCGGGTCTTGTCGGCGAGCACCAGCGCCTGACGGGCGGACGCCTGCAGCTTCTCCACCTCGCCGAGCTGGCGGGACAGCCGCATCTCCAGCTGGCGCTGGTTGCCGAGGACGGCGGCCGCCTGGTTGGCCAGCTGCTGGTGCCGCTGCTGCTCCGCCTCGATCGCCTGCGCGATCTGGATCTTCGGGTCGGCCCGCTGGTCGATCTGGGCGTTGGCCGACGCCGTGAGGTACTTCCACAGCTTCACGAACGGATTGGGCATGGGTCCTCCTGCTCCGGCGCAGCGGCCGGCCCGGTGGTGCGCGTCGCTGCCATCGTCCCAGGTGATGCGGGGTCGAAGCCAACGCGGGCGGACAGTTCCCTCCCGCGGCTAGGGTTCCTCCGTGTCCGAGACCCCTGTCCTGGCCGTGCTGGGCGAGCTGGTGGTCGATCTCCTCCCCGTTCCCGACGCCGGGTCCGGACCCGAGGGGACGGCCCCGCAGTACGTCGCACGGCCCGGCGGCAACGCCCTCAACGTGGCCGTCGCGGCGGGCCGGCTGGGCGCTTCCGTCCGCCTGATGGCGCGCCTGGGCACCGGTCCCCTCGCGGTCAACCTGCGCCGGCACGCCGAGCTCTCCGGCGTCGACACGGCCGGGTTCGTCGAAGCCGAGGAGTCGGTGAGCCTGGCCGTCGTCGGGCTCGGTCCCGACGGCTCTCCGGACTACGGCTTCCACGTCCTCGGTGCCGCCGACTGGCAGTGGACCGATGACGAGCTCGCGCGCGTCCTGCCCGCCTGCACCGGCGCGCTGCACGTGGGATCGATCTCCAGCTGGACCGCTCCGGGGGCCGACGCCATCGCCCGCCTGGTCGAGCGCCTGCACGCCGACGGGGGCACGCTGATCAGCGTCGACCCGAACATCCGGCCGATGCTCGCCGACGGTCCGGTCGGGGGCGTCCTCGGCAACAGCGGGCCCGTCGTCCGGTCGCGGCTCGACCGGCTCGTGGCGCAGGCCGACCTGGTGAAGGTCAGCGCCGAGGATCTCGCGTGGCTCGAGGACCCGGCCGACCTCGACGCCGCCGCAGCGGAGTGGGCCGACCGCGGGCCGGCCCTCGTGCTGCTCACCGACGGCGGGGACCCCCTGCGGATCGCCCGGCCGGGGCGGCCGGTCCTGCACCGCGAGCCGCCGGTGGTGACCGTCGTCGACACCGTCGGGGCGGGTGACTCGCTGGCGGCCGGGCTGCTCACCGGGCTGCTCGGCGCCGGCGTCACGACGCGGGCGGCCCTGGAGGCCCTCCCCGACGACGCGCTCCTCGCCCTGGTCGACGACGCCGCGCTGGTGGCCGCCCTGAACTGCACCCGGGTGGGCGCCGACCCGCCCACCCGCGCCGAACTCGAGGCCGCGAAGCGGTGACCACCGCCGGGGACGGCGGCATCTCCGTCGTCGGCTTCGCGGAGCTGTCGGCGACGACGGTCCGGGCGCGCCTGCTCGACGCCCACGACCGCTTCTGGGACGTCGAAACGCGGGCGCTGCACGACCCGGTGTGGTTCCACCAGTTCGGGGGCTTCGGCGCGCTGGCGCGGAGCAGCACGGGCGAGGACGTCGGGTACGTGCTCGGAGCCGTGACCGCGGACCGGCTGGCGCACCTCCACCTGCTGGCGGTGCGCGACGACCACCGGGGGACCTCGCTGGGCCGGCAGCTGTGCGGCTGGTTCGACGGGCTGGCGACCAGCACCGGCGCCCGCGTCGTCCAGACCGTCGTCCGCCCCGACGACGCCGCGGCGCTCGCCTTCCACACCGCGCTGGGGGCCGGCGCCCACCTGTCGCGGGACCATGCCGGTCCGGGAGCGGACCGGGTGGTCCTGACCCGGTTCCTAGCCCTCGGCTGACCACCCGCCCGAGGCCAGGAGACCGGCCAGCAGGGCCGCGTGCCGGTGCCGCGTCGTCGACCGGCCGGGCTGGAGGACGACGCCGACCAGCCACCGCGCCGCGAGCTCGGCGCTGTCGGGCTCGACCGAGAGCGCCTCGGCCAGGCGCCCGGTGACCTCGCCCCACCGCGGAGCATCCGCGCCGAGCAGACCGGCGAGGACGTCGGGCTCGGCCACGGCCAGCCGCCGGAGCACGGGGTGGCCGCCGAGCTCGTCGGAGAGCGCCGCGAGCGCGCGGTCGAGCGGCAGTCCGGCCGCGAGGAAGGTCAGCCGGTCCAGCTCGGCGGCGAGGACGGCGGCCACCACGTCGTCCTTGGTCCGGAAGTGGTTGTAGAGGGTCGCCTTGGCGACGCCTGCCGCGGTCGCGATGGACTGCATGGTGCTGCGCCGCAGCCCCTGCTCCGCGAAGGCCCGGGCGGCTCCGTCGAGGAGACCGAGCCGGGTGCGCCCCATCGCGTTGCCGCTGCGGGTGTGCGAGCCCGGGTGGTGCACCGGGCCCCGCCACGCGGACGGTCCGGCGAGCGACATGGGTCCTGTCTCGCACCGACCTGCGGGTTCGTCAAGGACGACGGGCGTGTCGCCCCGGTCAGGCGGCGAGCGAGACGGCCTCGCCACGCCGCAGGGCCGACCGGGCGGGGGCCCCGACGAGGGCCAGCGCCGGCTCGGCGACCGGCTGGGCGACCGCCGGCTGCTCGGCAGCGGGCTCCGCCTCGGCGGCCGGCACGTCGGTGGTGGGCGCGAGCGGCCGGACGGCGCCGCCGCCGGCGACCCGCAGCTCCAGGCTGACCTCGGCGAGGAGGTCGGCGAGCTCGACATCGAGGGCGTCGCAGATGGAGGCGAGCAGCTCCGACGATGCTTCCTTCTGGCCGCGCTCCACCTCCGAGAGGTAGCCGAGGCTGACCCGGGCAGCCCCGGAGACGTCGCGCAGCGTGCGGCGCTGACTCAGCCGGTGGCCGCGCAGGGTGTTCCCGAGCTGGGTGCGCAGCAGCGTCATGGCCGTCTCCTGTCCTGCGAGCGGGGAAGCGGCGGCGCCCTGGTGGAGCGGGGTGCCGTGCGCTCACGGTACGCGGCGCCAGCCGTCGGAGCCGGGCCGACCGGCGTGCGTCCGCTGATGGCGTAACGCCGTCCCCCGTCCGGGCGTTCCCGGTGTCGGGCCGGGCGCGCGGGGTGCCGGTCCGGGGGCGAGCCCTCAGGCCAGGCGGGCGAGCAGCGCCTCCATGGCCGCGTCCACCGCGGCGGACCGGACAGCGGACCGGTCGCCGGTCAGGTCGAGCTCGTGCACGTCGGTCCGGCGGCCGTCCCCGATGCCGAGGTAGACCCGACCGGGCGCGTGGCCGTCGACGGGGTCCGGGCCCGCGACGCCCGTCAACCCGACCCCCCACGTGGCCCCGCACCGGTCGCGGACGCCGTCCGCGAGTGCGGCGGCGGTGTCCGGGCTGACCGGGCCGTGCCGGTCCAGCAGGCCGGCCGGGACGCCCGCCAGCGCCGTCTTGAGGTCCGTCGCGTAGACCACCACGCCACCCCGGAGGGTGGCGCTGACGCCGGGCACGGCGGCCAGGGTGGCGCAGAACAGCCCCGCGGTCAGGGACTCGGCGGCGGCGACCGTCTCCGCCCGGGCGAGGAGGGCGGCGTGGAGACGGACGGCGGCGGGATCGGTCACGCCCCATCCTCGCGCAGCTGTACCTTCCTGCCGGTCGACCTCCTCTCTAGAGTGCGGCTCGGGCATCCCGCCGGAGGCCCGAGCGCCCACCTGGGAGGCGCCGGCATGTACGAAGACACGGACCCCGAGACCCCCCTGGTCCGCCTCGTCGGTGGCCTCTCGCTGCACTACGGCGGCCGCCGGATGGCCCTGCCTCCGGGCAGCCATCGCCTGCTCGCCTACCTCGCCCTGCACCCCGGGGGCGTCGACCGTCGCAGCGCGGCAGGCGTCCTGTGGCCCACCGTCGACGACGGCCGGGCTGCCGGCAACCTGCGTTCGGCGCTGTGGCGGCTGCAGCAGGTGAGCTGCCCGCTGGTCCACGCGGAGCCGTCGTCTCTCGCGCTGCGCCGGGGCGTGGAGGTCGACGTCGCCCGTCTCGAGGCCTGGGCAACCCGCATCGTCTCCGGGCGCGCCACGCCCGAGGACCTCGCCGTCGCCCCGGGCCCGATCGCCGAGCTGGAGCTCCTGCCGGGCTGGTACGAGGACTGGGTGCTGGTCGTCCGCGAACGCCTGCACCTGCGCCGGGTGCACGCGCTGGAGGAGCTCAGCCTGCTGCTCCGGCGGTCCGGGCGCCCGTCGGCCGCGGTGGAGGCGGTCCACCTCGCGGTGCAGGCGGAGCCGCTGCGCGAGAGTGGCCAGCTCGCGCTCATCGAGGCCCACCAGGCGGCCGGGAACTGGGCGGTCGCGCGGCAGCAGTTCGACGCGTTCCGGCGCATCCTGCGCCGGGAGATCGGGATCGAGCCGAGCCCGGAGCTCACCGCGGTCGCGACGGCGCCCCGTCGGCGCTAGGCCGCGGTGTCGGTGCGGGCGCCGCTGGCCCCGCTCGGACCCGCCGCGCGGCGGGCCGCGGCGGCGCGCATGGCCCGCGCGCTGGTCCGGCGCAGCGTCAGCGCCCGGTAGACGTAGTCCAGGCCCGTGAGCACGGTCAGCGCGAGCGCCGCGGCCATGATCCACCAGCGGCCGGTCGCCGGCAGGCCGGTCAGCGGCACGATGTACAGGCCGATCGCGAGGGACTGGACGACCGTCTTCGCCTTGCCCCCGCGGCTCGCGGCGATCACGCCGTGCCGGATGACCCAGAAGCGCAGGACCGTCACGCCGACCTCACGCACCAGGATCACCACGGTCACCCACCAGGGCAGCAGCCCGAGCACCGAGAGCCCGACCAGGGCGGTGCCGATCAGCGCCTTGTCGGCGATGGGGTCGGCCAGCTTGCCGAACTCGGTGACCTGGCCGGTCCGGCGCGCGATCATCCCGTCGTAGCGGTCGGTGATGATGGCGAGGACGAAGACCAGGGCCGCCCAGTAGCGGTCGCTGTCGTCGAGGCCGCCGTCGTGGAGCAGGAGGACGGCGAACACCGGCACCATCGCCAGCCGCAGGACGGTCAGTGCGTTGGGCAGGTTGACGAGCTTGACCGACGACGGTGGGGTGGCTGCCGGGTCAGGGGCGACGTCGGTCACCGCGGTCACCGCCCGACCGGGCCACTGGCGAACGCCGGCTCCAGAACGCGGGCGACGAGGTCGATGCCCTCGGTGCCCACGACCTCGGCGGACACGAGCCGCCCCGCGAGGGCGTCATCGGGCACACCGACGACCGTCGTCGTCCCGTCCGCGTCGGGATCCTGGTGGGCGGCGTGACCTGCCCAGACCCCGGGCCCCTCCTCGGCGGAGAGGTCCTCGGTCAGCAGCACCTCGACGCGCTCCCCGATCCGGTCCTCGGCGCGCTGCGCCGTGAGCTCCTCGACGAGGTCGGTGATCCGCCGGACGCGCGCGTCGATCTCGGCCTGGTCCAGCTTCCCGTCGAGGGTGATGGCCTCGGTGCCCTCCTCGTCGGAGTAGCCGAACACGCCGACGGCGTCCAGACGGCCCTCGACGAGGAAGCGCTCGAGCTCGGCGACGTCGGCCTCGGTCTCACCGGGGAAACCGAGGATGACGTTGGTGCGGAAGCCGGCCGTGGGGGCGAGCGACCGCGCCCGCTCGATGAGGCCGAGGAAGTCGTCGGTGCCGCCGAACCGGCGCATCCGGCGCAGCAGCGTCGGCGAGGAGTGCTGGAAGGACAGGTCGAAGTACGGCGCAACCCGGTCGGACGCGGCGATGATCTCCAGCAGACCCGGGCGCAGTTCGGCCGGCTGCAGGTAGGCCACGCGCACGCGGACGATGCCTTCGACGGCGGCCAGCTGCGGCAGCAGCTTCTCCAGCGAGCGGAGGTCGCCGAGGTCCTTGCCGTAGGAGGTGGAGTTCTCGCTCACGAGGACCAGCTCGGTGACGCCCTGGGCGGCCAGCCACTGCGCCTCGCCGAGCACCTCGGCCGGCGGCCGCGACACGAACGCCCCGCGGAAGGTCGGGATGGCGCAGAAGGAGCAGCGCCGGTCGCATCCCGACGCCAGCTTCAGCGCGGCCGTCGGGCCCGACGCCAGGCGCTTGCGGCGCAGCCAGTCGTGGCCGGGGATCGACGGCGCGTCCGCTGCCGCCGTGGCGGCCGTCCGCTGCACCGGGCTGATCGGCAGCAGAGTCCGGCGGTCGCGCGGGGTGTGCGGGACCAGCGGGCGGCCTTCGAGCACGTCGTCCAGCCGGTCGCCGATGGTGCCGTAGTCGTCGAAGCCGAGCACGGTCGCCTCGGGCAGCGCGCCCGCCAGCTCCGAGCCGTACCGCTCTGCCATGCAACCGACCGCGACGACGGACGCGCCCGAGTCGGTCGCCGCCAGGATCGCGTCGACGGAGTCCTTCTTCGCCGTCTCGATGAAGCCACAGGTGTTCACCAGGACGGCGTCGGCACCCTCGGCGTCGTCGACGAGTTCGTAGCCCTCGGCGGCCAGCCGCCCGGCGAGCTCCTCGGAGTCCACCTCGTTGCGGGCGCAGCCGAGGGTCACCACCGCCACCGTCCGCCCACGAGGATCGGACCCTGAGGTCTGGGCGGGGCGGGGCAGAGCTGTCACCGCCCCATCGTAGTCGGCCCTACGGGCCGTGCCCGGCGGGAAGGCCGTGGCGGCGGTCTCAGGCGCCGCCGCCGCCACCCCGGAGGGTGAACAACGTGGCCTCGAGCTCGTCGGGCTTGATGAGCACGTCTCGTGCCTTCGACCCCTCGGAGGGCCCGACGATGCCGCGGCTCTCCATGAGGTCCATGAGCCGGCCCGCCTTCGCGAAGCCGACGCGGAGCTTGCGCTGCAGCATCGACGTCGACCCGAACTGGCTGGTGACGATGAGCTCGACGGCCTGCACGAGCAGGTCGAGGTCGCTCCCGATGTCCTCGTCGATCTCCTTCTTCTCGCCGGCCGCGGCGGTGAAGACCTCTTCCCGGTACTCGGGCTCGGCCTGGCGCTTGGTGAACTCGACGACCGCCTCGATCTCGGTGTCCGAGACGTAGGCGCCCTGGACGCGCATCGGCTTGCCGGCGCCGATGGGCAGGAAGAGCGCGTCACCCATGCCGATGAGCTTCTCCGCGCCCGGCTGGTCGAGGATGACCCGGCTGTCGGTGAGGCTCGAGGTGGAGAACGCCAGCCGCGACGGGACGTTGGCCTTGATCAGGCCGGTGACCACGTCGACGGAGGGCCGCTGCGTGGCGAGCACGAGGTGGATGCCGGCGGCGCGTGCCTTCTGGGTGATCCGCACGATCGATTCCTCGACGTCGCGCGGCGCGACCATCATGAGGTCGGCGAGCTCGTCGACGATCGCGAGGATGTAGGGGTAGGGCTGGTAGACCCGCTCGCTGCCCGGCGGCGTGCTGATCTCGCCCTTCTCCACCTTGCGGTTGAAGTCGTCGATGTGCCGGACGCCGGTGGAGCGCATGTCCTGGTAGCGCTGCTCCATCTCCTCGACCAGCCAGGCCAGCGCGGTGGCGGCCTTCTTCGGGTCGGTGATGATCGGCGTGATCAGGTGCGGGATGCCGTCGTAGGGCGTCAGCTCGACCATCTTCGGGTCGATGAGGATCATCCGCAGCTGCTCCGGGGAGGCGCGCAGCAGCAGCGAGGTCAGCAGCGAGTTGATGCAGCTGGACTTGCCGGCACCGGTCGCACCGGCGACCAGGAGGTGCGGCATCTTCGCGAGATTGGCGCAGACGAAGCCGCCCTCGATGTCCTTGCCCAGGCCGACCAGCATCGGATGCGGGTCCTGCCGGGCCTCCCGTGACCGCATGACGTCGCCCAGGCTGACGGTCTCGCGGTCGGCATTGGGCACCTCGATGCCCACGGCGGACTTGCCCGGGATGGGCGCCAGGATCCGGATGTTGTCGTTGGCGACGGCGTAGGCGATGTTCTTGGTCAGCGCGGTGATCTTCTCGACCTTGACCGCGTTGCCCAGCTCGACCTCGTAGCGGGTGACCGTCGGGCCCCGGGTGAAGCCGGTGACGTCGGCGTCGATGGTGAACTGGGTCAGGACTCCCCGGATGGCCTCCGTGACCACGTCGTTGGCCTTGGAGGAGGCCTTCGGCGGGGTGCCCGGACGCAGCACGCTCAGCGGCGGCAGCGTGTAGTCGCCCTGTACGGGCTGGATCGCCAGCTGCACCGGCTCGTCGATCGGCGGCAGGTCCTCCGGTGGGGCGGTCCGGTCGATGATCGGCCGGCGCAGCTGCACGGGCTCCGGCTCGCCGACGACCACCGCGTCGGCGGCCGCGTCGAGCGCACCGGTGTCGATCGGGCCCGTCGTGAGCAGGTCCTCGGACAGTGCCTTGCGGCCGAAGCGCCGCCCCTTGGGCGCGAGCTCTTCGTCCTCCGGCTCGTCGTCCTCGTAGTCCTCGTCGTCGTCGTACTCGTCGCCGCGGCCGAGCAGCCAGTCACCGAGGTCGCTGAAGCGCTGCGGGATCTGGTGGACGGGGGTCGCGGTGATGACCAGGACGCCGAAGAACGCGACCAGGACGAAGAGGACGACGGCCACGGCCGTGCCGACACCTGCCGCCAGCGGCATCCCGACGGCCCAGCCGATCAACCCGCCCGAGCCGGGGACGCCGGCCTTGGGATCGCCCGGCGTGCCGACGATCTGGGCGATGCCGAGCACCGAGGCCACCGTGCAGAGCCAGCCGATCACCAGCCGCCCCCGGGCCTCGGGGTGCGGGCCGCTGCGCAGCAGCCGCAGGGCGGCGAAGAACAGCACCACGGGCAGGACGACGACGAGGGCGCCGACGATCCAGCGGACACCCGTCGTCAGCGCCTCACCGACCGGGCCGATGCCGTTGCTCCAGGCGGCGGCGCCGAGGACGACGGCGAGACCGAGCACCGCCAGGCCGACGCCGTCACGCCGGTGCTCGGGGGCCAGCGATTCGGCCTCCTCCGGGCGGGCGACCGACCGCGCGAGACCCCCGGCGCCACGGGCGAGCAGGTTCCAGCTCCCGGAGACGACGCCCCAGAGACCGGACGAGTTCTTCTTCTTCGCGGCCGGACGGCGGTTGGCCGTCGAGCCCCGCTTGGCGGGCGGCCGCTTCTTGCTCGCAGCCGTCGAACCGGAACCGGCGCGGGATCTCGGGGAAGACCCCGACGGTCGACGCGTCGGCGTGGTGCGGGCAGGCATGCGTCGGACGGTAATCGCCTTCCCGGCTCGTTTCGGGCAGGTGGGAGTACGTGTCCCCTCCCGCCGTCGGGGCCCTAACGTCACAGGCATGGTTTCCACCCCCCTCCCCCACGGCGGATGGCCCACCCCGATCACCTCCGCACTCGTCGTGCGCGCGGCGGCCCGACTGGGCGAGGTGGTGGTCGACGGGACCGACGTCTGGTGGTCGGAGTCACGGCCGAGCGAGCAGGGCCGGTCGGTGATCGTGCGGCGGTCGGCCGACGGCACGGTCACCGACGTGCTCCCCCCGCCCTGGAACGCGCGCACCCGCGTCCACGAGTACGGCGGCGGCGCCTGGACGGTGTCGGACGGGACGCTCTGGTTCACCGAGTTCTCGGACCAGCGGCTGTACCGGCTGGACGCCGGCAGCGAGTCCCCCTCGCCCGTGACCCCCGAACCGGAGGTGCCGTCGGGAGTCCGGCACGCCGACCTCCGTGTCACCCCGGCCGGCGTGCTCGCCGTCCGGGAGACCCATCCGGCCGCCGGCGGCGCGGCCGACGTGGTCAACGAGATCGTGCGGATCACGGCGGAGGGCACCGAGGTCCTGGTCTCCGGCCCCGACTTCGTCTCCGACCCACGCCTCGCGCCGGACGGCGCAACGCTGTCCTGGCTGCGGTGGGACCACCCCCACATGCCCTGGGACGCCGCCCAGCTGGTCGTCCGGGCCGCCGACGGCACGGAGCACGTGCTCGCCGGCGGCCCCGGGGAGTCGGTCGTCCAGCCGACGTGGGGCGAGGACCTGGCGCTGTGGTGGTTCAGCGACCGGACGAACTTCTGGTCGCTGTACCGGAAGCGGCCGCACGAGCAGGCCGAACTCGTCGTCGACGTGGGCAGCGACATCGCCGGCCCGCAGTGGGTGTTCGGGGCGAGTCGCTTCGCGCTGCTCGCGGACGGCCGGGTCGCCTTCGCGTACGGCCGGGCGGGCGCCGACCGGCTCGCCGTCCTGGAGGCGGACGGGAGCGTGCGGGAGCTCGACGTCCCGTACGCGACGTTCCGGTACGTGACGGCGCAGGGCACCTCGGTGGTCTGCGTGGCGGGGAGCCCGTCGAGCGAGCCGGTCGTGCTGCGGGTCGACGTCGACGGCGGGGAGCCGGAGATCCTGCGGCCGGCGCGCGACCTCGGCCTGGACCCGGGCTGGTTCTCGGCGCCGGAGCACGTCACCTTCCCCACCGAGGACGCCGGCACCGGGATCGCGGAGGCGCACGCGCTCGTCTACCCGCCCACGAATCCGGAGGCGACGACCCCGGACGGCGGGCTCCCGCCGCTGCTCGTCGTCGTGCACGGCGGTCCGACGGCGGCCGCGGTCCCGGTGCTGAACCTGGACGTCCAGTACTGGACGTCGCGCGGCTTCTGCGTCGCCGACGTCGACTACCGCGGGTCCGTGGGCTACGGACGCCGGTATCGCGACGCACTGCAGGGCCGTTGGGGCGTGGTCGACCTGGACGACGTCGTCGCGTGCGCGCGCTTCCTCGCCGACAGCGGGCGGGTGGACCCCGCGCGGATGGCGATCCGGGGCGGATCGGCCGGCGGCTACACGACGCTGGCCGCGCTCACGATGCGCCCGGGCGTCTTCACCGCCGGCGCCAGCCACTACGGGGTCGCGGACCTCGGTGCGCTCGCCGCCGAGACGCACAAGTTCGAGTCCCGCTACCTCGACGGCCTCGTGGCCCCGTGGCCGTCGGGCCGGGCGGTGTACGACGAGCGCTCGCCGATCAACCACGTCGACGCCCTCGACACCCCGCTGGCGGTCTTCCAGGGCGACGAGGACGCGGTCGTGCCGCCGGACCAGGCGGAGGCCATCGTCGCGGCGCTGCGGGAGAAGGGCGTGCCGCACAGCTACCTGCTGTTCGCGGGCGAGCAGCACGGCTTCCGGCAGGCGGCGAACATCCGCGCGGCGCTGGACGGCGAGCTGTCCTTCTACGCGCAGGTGTGGGGCTTCGAGCTGCCGGCCGAGGAGGGCATCACGCCGATCGCGGTGGTCACCTCCTGATGGCCGGTGTCCGGGAGGCGCACCCGGCCGACCTCCCCCTACGCGGACGCCGGTCGCGCCTGGGTGCGCACCGACGACGAGGACCTGCCGGTGGCCTACCTCCTGGCCGACCTGGTCGACGGCTGCGCCCACCTGGAGCAGGTGAGCGTGCACCCGGAGCAGGCCCACCGACGGCTGGGACGGGAGCTGCTCGATCACCTGACGGCGTGGGCCGGGGAGCACGGACTCCCGGCGCTCACCCTGACCACCTTCGTGGACGTGCCGTGGAACGGGCCGTACTACGAGCGGCTCGGCTTCCGCTTCCTGGCCGAGGCCGAGCTGACACCGGAGCTGCGGCGGATCCGGCGGGCCGGAGCCGACCACGGCCTGGACCGCTGGCCACGGGCCGCCATGCGGCGCGAGCTCAGACCTCCAGCACCGTCGGGATGATCATCGGGCGGCGGCGGTGGGTGTCGGAGACCCACTTGCCCACCGTCCGCCGCACGATCTGCGACAACCGGTGCGAATCGACCTCGTCGTCCAGGAGCGCGCGCCGGAGGTTGTCCTCGACGAGGGCGAGCACCTCGTCGAAGGCCGACGGGTCGTCGGAGAAGCCCTTGGTCGTCAGGTGCACCGGCCGCACGATGGTCCGCGTCGAGGGCTCGATGACGACGGTGAGGGCCACGAAGCCCTCGTCGCCGAGGATCCGCCGCGCCTGCAAGGACTCCTCCCCCACGTCGCCCACGTTCAGCCCGTCGACGTAGACGTTGCCGATCGGGACGCTGCCCACGATCGACGCCTTGCCGTCGACGAGATCCACGACCACGCCGTCCTCGGCGAGGATCACCCGGTCGCGTGCCATCCCGGTCTCCTCGGCGAGTGCGGCATGAGCGCGCAGGTGCCGCCACTCGCCGTGCACCGGCATCAGGTACCGCGGCTTGGCGACGTTGAGCAGCGTGCGCAGCTCACCGGCCGGCGCGTGCCCGGAGACGTGCACCCGCGCCGTCTCCTTGTGCACGACGGTGGCGCCCAGCCGGGCCAGGCCGTTGATGACCTTGTAGACGGCGGTCTCGTTGCCGGGAACCAGGGACGACGCGAGGACGACGGTGTCGCCTGCCTCGATGGTCACCTGGTGGTGGTCGCCGCGAGCCATCCGCCCCAGCGCCGAGAGCGGTTCGCCCTGCGACCCGGTGCTGACGAGCACCACCTGCTCCGGAGGCATCGCCGCCGCGTCGTCGAGCGAGACCATGAGCCCGGGCGCGACCCGGAGCAGCCCCAGGTCACGGGCGACCCCCATGTTGCGGACCATCGACCTGCCCACGAAGGCGACCTTGCGGCCGTGCGTCTCGGCGCAGTCGAGGACCTGCTGGATGCGGTGCACGTGGCTGGCGAAGCTGGAGACGATCAGCCGCTGCGAGGCCCGGGCGAAGACGTCGTCGAGCACCGGACCGATGCTGCGCTCGGGCGTGACGAACCCGGGCACCTCGGCGTTGGTGGAGTCGGCGAGCAGCAGGTCGATGCCGGTGGCGCCGAGGCGGGCGAACGCGCCCAGGTCGGTCAGCACACCGTCCAGCGGGAGCTGGTCCATCTTGAAGTCGCCGGTGTGCACGAGGACGCCGGCCGGCGTGTGCACCGCCACGGCGAGCGCGTCGGGGATCGAGTGGTTCACCGAGATGAACTCGCAGGAGAACGGTCCCGCGACGTGCTCGTCACCGGCGGCCACCTCGACCAGCGTCGGGTCGAGCCGGTGCTCGCGCAGCTTCGCGGCGACCAGGGCGAGGGTGAACCGGGAGCCGACGAGCGGGATGTCCTCACGCAGTCGCAGCAGGTACGGGATCGCGCCGATGTGGTCCTCGTGCCCGTGCGTGAGGACGACGGCGGCGATGTCGTCCAGCCGGTGCTCGATGACACCGAAGTCGGGGAGGATCAGGTCGACGCCCGGCTGCTCGGCCTCGGGGAAGAGCACTCCGCAGTCGATGACCAGCAGCCGGCCCTCGAACTCGAGCACCGCCATGTTGCGGCCGATCTCGCCGAGCCCGCCCAGGGCCATCACCCGCAGGCCGCCCGACGCGAGCGGGGGCGGTGCCTTGAGGTCGAGGTGGGGCTGGGTGACCTGCCCGCTCACAGCTCGATTCCGCCCGCGGTGAGGTCCTTCCGCAGCTGGGCCACCTGCTCGGGCGTCGCGTCGACGAGCGGGGGCCGGACCGGGCCCGCGGGCAACCGGAGCTCCCGCAGGGCCGCCTTCACCATGATCACGCCCTGGGTGCGGAAGATGCCGGTGTAGACCGGGAGCAGGCTCTCGTTGACCGCCCGCGCCCGGGCGAGGTCACCGGACTCGACGGCGGCGATCAGCTCGGCCAGCCGGGGACCGACGACGTGCCCGACCACGCTCACCACGCCGACGGCGCCGAGCGAGAGGAGCGGCAGGTTGAGCATGTCCTCGCCGGAGTAGTACGCCAGGTCGGTGCGTGCGAGCGTCCAGGCGACGGCCCCGAGGTCGGACTTGGCGTCCTTCACCGCGACGATGTTCGGGTGCTCCGCCGCACGGACCAGCGTCTCGACCTCGATGGGGATCGAGGAGCGCGGCGGGATGTCGTAGAGCATCACCGGCAGGTCGGTGGAGTCGGCGACCGCGGTGAAGTGCCGCAGCAGACCCTCCTGCGGCGGGCGGTTGTAGTAGGGCGTCACGACGAGCAACCCGTGCACGCCCAGCCGGGCGGCCGACTGCGCCTTCTCGATCGAGTGGGCGGTGTCGTTGGTGCCCACGCCGGCGACGACGGTCGCGCGGTCGCCGACGGCGTCCATCACGGCCTCGAGCACCGCGTGCTGCTCGCCGTCGCTGATCGTGGGCGACTCCCCCGTCGTCCCGAAGACGACGAGCCCGTCGTGGGACTGCCGGTCGACCAGGTGCGCGGCCAGCTCCTGGGCGCCCGAGACGTCGATCGAGCCGTCCTCGGCCAGCGGGGTCACCATCGCCGTGAGCACGCGCCCGAAGGGCCGGGCGGGGTCGCTGGTCATGGGGAGAATCTACCCAGCGGCGACGACGTGCCCCCGCGCGTACTCCGAGACGGCGTACCGCAGCCCGGACGCCGAGGAGAACGACCAGCCCTGCTCCGGCGTCCGCGAGACCCGCCGCCACTCCGCTCCGATGGCCGGCGCCCAGGTGTCGCCCTCGACCGCGACGTCGACGTCGGTGACGACCAGACGGTCGGCGTGCGGCAGGAACGCGCTGTAGACCTCTCCGCCCCCGATGACCCAGAGCGGCTGCCCCGTGTCCAGGACCTCGGCCACCGACGCCGCGCGACGCGCACCGTCCGCCGTCCACGCCGGGTCGGACGTGAGGACGACGTTGGTCCGGCCGGGCAGCGGTCGGAACCGCTCGGGGAGCGACTCCCAGGTGCGACGGCCCATGACGACCGTCGACCCGGTCGTGAGGGTGCGGAAGAGCTTCAGGTCCTCGGGCAGGTGCCAGGGCAGTCCGCCGGAGGCACCGATGACGCGGTCCCGGGCCTGGGCCCAGATGAGCGCGACCGATGGTGCGGTGGTCACACCGCCACGGCTGCCCGGATCGCCGGGTGGGGCTGGTAGCCGTGCAGGGTGATGTCCTCGTAGGTGTAGTCGAACAGCGACGGCGCCGGTGCCAGCTCCAGCGTCGGGAACGGCCGCACCTCGCGGGAGAGCTGCTCGCGGACCTGCTCGACGTGGTTGCTGTAGATGTGGCAGTCGCCGCCGACCCAGATGAAGTCGCCCGGCGCGAGACCGACCTGCTGGGCGACCATGCGGGTGAGCAGCGCGTAGCTGGCGATGTTGAACGGCACCCCGAGGAACATGTCCGCGCTGCGCTGGTAGAGCTGGCAGGACAGCTTGCCGTCGGCGACGTAGAACTGGAACAGGGCATGGCAGGGCGCGAGCGCCATGTCAGGCAACGCGCCCACGTTCCAGGCCGACACGATCATCCGCCGCGAGTCGGGGTCGGAGCGCAGCATCGAGAGGATGTTCGCGATCTGGTCGATCTGCTGGCCGTCGGGGGCCGGCCAGGACCGCCACTGGACCCCGTAGACCGGGCCGAGCTCCCCCTCGGGCGAGGCCCACTCGTCCCAGATGGTGACGCCGTTGTCGCGCAGCCAGCCGACGTTGCTGTCGCCGCGGAGGAACCACAGCAGCTCGACGGCGACCGACCGGAAGTGCACCTTCTTCGTCGTCACGAGCGGGAAGCGCTCGGACAGGTCGTAGCGCAGCCGCTCGCCGAAGAGACTCACCGTCCCGGTCCCGGTGCGGTCCTCCTTCGGAGTGCCCTGCTCGAGGATGCGACGGAGCAGGTCCTCGTACTGGGAATCGATGGGTGCTGTGTCGTTCCCTGCGGGTGCGGCGTCCACGGACCCGAGACTACGTGCGGCCACCGACGCCCGGGAGCGGCCGGACACCAGCCGCACCACCGGCCCCGGCAGGCGCCCGTCAGGTCCCGATCGGGACCCGAGCCGGGCCTGACGACGCGCGCAGCAGGTCGGCCGCCAGATCACCGGCACCGGCGACGACGACGTCGTCGAGCTCGAGCCAGTCGGCCATGAGGCGCAGTTCGTCGACGAGGGCCGCGGCGACGACGGGCCGCTCGATGCCCTCCTCGCCGTGCACGGCCTGGACCCGCAGGACGCCTGCCTGCCGGTCGGCCTTGAGGTCGGCACGGGCGACCAGCTGGTCACCGAGCAGGAAGGGCAGCACGTAGTAGCCGTGCACGCGCTTGGCCGCCGGCGTGTAGATCTCCAGCCGATAGCGGAACCCGAAGATCCGCTCCACCCGGGGCCGCTCCCACACCAGGGAGTCGAACGGGCTCAGCAGGGCGCGGGCGCGGATCCGGCGGGGCCGCCGTGCCGCCGGGTCGAGCCAGGCCGGGGCGCCCCATCCCGTGACGTCGACCGGGACGAGCTCGCCGCCCTCGGCGAGTTCCCCGATCGCGGCGCGGGCCGCGGCGGGCTTGAGCCGGAAGTAGTCACGGAGGTCGCGCTCGGTGGCCACCCCCAGGGCGCGCGCGGCGACGCGCACCAGTTCCCGGACGGCGTCGTCCGGATCGGGGGTCGGGGCCTGCAGCACGGCGGGGGGAAGAACCCGCTCCGTGATGTCGTAGACCTTCTCGAAGCTCGCCGTCCGGTGCGTGGCCGTGACCTCGCCGGTGAAGAAGAGCCACTCGAGGGCCACCTTGCCGGCGTGCCAGTCCCACATCTCCCCGGAGCGCTCGCGCTTCCCCTCGAGCAGGTCCCCCGCCTTGAGCGGCCCCTCGCTGCGGACCCGCTCGAGCACCTCGGCCACGAAGCCGGGTCGGTCCCGCTGCAACCGGACCATGTTCCCCCACGCCTGCTCCTCGGCCGCCGCCATCCGCCAGCGCAGGAACGGCTGCAGGCCGACCGGGAGGAACGACGCCTCGTGCGCCCAGTACTCGAAGACGGCATGACGCCGGGCGGTGAGATCGTCGAGGGCGGCGCGGGGATAGCTCCCGAGCCGGCTGAACGCGGGGAGGTAGTGCGAGCGGGACAGGACGTTCACCGAGTCGATCTGCACGACCGCGAGCCGCTCGACGAGCCGGCGCAGCTGCCGCGTGCCGATGTCGACCGACGGACGCGGGTCGGCGAAGCCCTGGGCGGCCAGCGCGATGCGCCGTGCCAGCGCGGCGGGCAGCCGCTCGGGAACGCTCACGGCTGGTCATGGTGCCTGGCGGGTGCGACACCCCGCCCGAGGAACCGCCCGATCAGGTGGGTTCGACAGGGGTGGCGCCGACGTCGCGGCCGGGCAGGGCGCGGCGCCGGGTCCGCGACTCGGCGGTGATCACCCAGGCGACGGCGCCGATGATCACGGCGCCGCCCACCAGCACGTTGACGGTGAGCGGCTCGGCGAGGAACAGCGCGCCCAGCGCCACGGCGACCGCCGGGTTCACGTATGCGTACGTGGTGACCAGGGACAGCGGTGCGCGCGCGAGCAGCCAGACGTAGGCGCTGTAGCCGAGCACGCTGCCGACCAGCACGAGGTAGGCGAACGCCAGCCAGGCCGACCGTTCCGTCGTGGACAGGGCGAGGCGCCCCCACTCCCCGCCCAGCGAGCCGAGGACGACCATCGCCGTCCCACCGGCGGCCATCTCCACGACGGTCGCGGCGAACGGGTCGGCGGGCATGGGCCGTCGGGTGGCGAGCACGGTCCCGACCGACCACAGCAGCGAGGACAGGCAGACCAGCAGGAGCGGCCCGAGCTCCGCCGCGCCCCGCACGCCCGGCAGCAGGAGGACGGCGACACCCACGAGGCCGATCAGCAGGCCGGCGACGGTAGCGGCGGAGGGCCGGTCGCGCAGGACCGCCCGGAGCAGGACGACCCACAGCGGCGTTCCGGCGATGAGCAGGGCCGCGAGCCCGGAGTCGACGTCCTGCTCGGCGACGGCGACCAGCCCGTTCCCGCCCACGAGGAGGAAGAGGCCGACGAGCGCCGCGGTGGCCAGCTGGGCACGCGTCATCGCGAACGCGGCCCGGCCGCGGGCGAGCAGCAGCGCCGCCAGCAGCACCAGCCCCGCGAGGAGGAACCGTGTGCCCATCGCCAGGAGCGGGGGCAGCCCTCCCTCGACCGTGTACTTGATGCCCAGGTACGTGGAGCCCCAGACCAGGTAGACGGTGCCCAGAGCGATCACGACGCCAGTCGTCACCGGGCGGTCGGACGCAGCAGCCCCGGCGGGCGACCGGGGCGCGGTGGTGGTCACCCGTCGATTGCAGCACCCCGCCAGGAGGGAGCTGCCGCCGCCTCCCTCGACCGACCTAGGCTGCCTGCGTGGACCCGACCTCGCCGTTCCCCCGTCTGGCGGGCAACGCCGACGCATCGGTCCGCCCGGCGCTGCCCCACGACGCGGCCGAGATCGCACGGGTACAGCTGGTCACCTGGAGGACGGCGTACCGCGCCTCCCTGCCGGCCGCCGTGCTCGACGACTGGGACGCCGGCGCGGCGACGGCGCGCTGGCGGTCGGCGATCGACTCCCCGCCGACGCCCGGGCACGGCGTCGTGGTCGCGCTGGAGCGGAATGCGCTGGTGGGCTTCGCGGCGTACGGCCCTGCGGAGCTGACCGCCGGCGAGGTCGCCGATCCTGCCGGACCGACCGCCGAGCTCGGGACGCTGCTCGTGGAGCCCCGGTGGGGACGCCGGGGACATGGGAGCCGGCTGCTCGCGGCCGTCAGCGACCTCGTGCGGGCCGATGGCGCCGCCCGGCTGCAGACCTGGCTGATCGAGACCGATCGCGTCTCCGCTGCCTTCCTCGAGTCGGCCGGCTGGGGGCCCGACGGCTGGGCGCGGACGCTGGACACCGGAGGGGAGCCGTTGCGCGAGATCCGCTGGCACGCACTGCTCGACGACCCGGACGCGACCCCGCGGGAGGCAGCACCGTGACGTTCGCGGGCTTCCCCGACGAGGGACTGGTCTTCTACGAGGGACTCGAGGCCGACAACACCAAGACGTACTGGACGCGGAACAAGGCTGCCTACGACGAGCACGTGCGCGCCCCGCTGCAGGCCATGCTCGAGGAACTGGCCCCGGAGTTCGGGACCGCGAAGGTGTTCCGCCCCTATCGCGACGTCCGGTTCAGCCAAGACAAGACGCCGTACAAGACCCACCAGGGCGCGGTGATCCACCCCGAGGGCCGGACGGCGGCCTGGTACGTCCAGATCTCCGCCGATGGGCTGCGGGTCGCCGGCGGCTGCTGGCGGCTGGAATCCGACCAGGTCGCCCGCTACCGGCGGGCCGTCGCCGACGACGTCCAGGGGCCCCGGCTCCAGGCCGAGGTGGACCGGCTGTCCGAGGGCGGCTGGTCCATCGACGGGGACCGCCTGATCCGCGTCCCCGCCGGCTACGCGGCCGACGCCCCGCGGCTGGATCTGCTGCGGCACAAGGCGCTGCACGGTGGTCGCTCGTGGGAGCCGGCCGGGTGGCTGCACACCCGCCGGGCACTGGAGGAGGTCCGGGACGCCTGGCGGGACCTGGCGGCGCTCAACGCCTGGCTCGACGACAACGTCGGCGCGACGACGAAGGAGATCCGCCGCCGCTGACGTGCCGGTCATCCACCGGCGCACCGGGAAGGGTCCGGGAATGCACGAAGGGGCCCCGGCGCGTGGCTGGGGCCCCTTCGGGAATGGTTGTCCGGCGGCGTCCTACTCTCCCACCCCGTCTCCAGGGCAGTACCATCGGCGCTGAGAGGCTTAGCTTCCGGGTTCGGAATGTTGCCG